>NZ_FQVA01000001.1:0-1749364 GCF_900129095.1 Microbulbifer donghaiensis | reverse complement strand
ATTTTGTGGGATCACATCCGTGTAACAAAGCAAAGCTTTGTGCGCGGCTAGGCGCACCGCCACGGATGGCGGGGCCGGGGCCCGATCGAAGTCACCGATGTAGCGCCATGGATGGCAGCCAAGAAATTCATACTGATACCGAATTAGATTTGAGAGAAAAGAAATGATCGTAAGAACTCTGCAAGAAGCCGAACAATCCGAACGCCGCGTAGTTTCCGATGGCTGGGAAAGCACGCGCCTGCTGCTGAAGAATGACAATATGGGCTTCTCTTTCCATATCACCACCATTTACGAGAAGGCCGAACTCAACCTGCACTACCAGAACCACCTGGAGTCCGTGTACTGCATGTCCGGCGAGGGCGAGGTTGAAACCGTGGCCGACGGCAAGGTCTATCCGATCCAGCCGGGCACCATTTATATCCTCGACAAAAACGACAAACACATCCTGCGCGCCAAGTCTGAAATGAAAATGGCCTGTGTCTTCAATCCGCCGCTGCACGGCAAGGAAGTGCATAACGCCGAGGGCGCCTACGAGCTGGAAGCCGAAGAGGTTTCCGACAGCAAATAAATAGATGTTGTGTTGCCGGGCCGGCGCGGGGGCGCCGGCTCAATCGTAAAGCTCACAAAAGCATCTATAGGAAAACCATGAAACGACACACGGTGGAAAAGATTGGCGGCACGTCCATGAGCGACTTTGCCGCAGTACGCGACAACATCATTCTGAAGAACGGTGGGGCTACCAATAGTGGGGCCGCCATCGGCCAGGCTGCCGGAGCGGGGGTTTACCAGCGTATTTTCGTTGTGTCTGCCTACGGCGGCATTACCGATCTGCTGCTGGAGCACAAGAAATCTGGGCGCCCGGGCATTTTTGCACTGTTTGCCGGCACCGATGAGGAGCAGGGTTGGAGCGAGGCCGTAAACGCTCTGCGCGAGCGCGTTGAGGAAATCAATGCGAGCCTGTTCGATGACCCTGAGATGCTGGCTCAGGCAAACGCCTTTATCGGCGAGCGCCTGCAGGACACCGAGCGCTGCCTCGGCGACCTGGAGCGGCTGTGTCAGCACGGTCATTTCGAACTGGAAGGGCACCTGAACACCGTCAGCGAAATGCTCGCCAGTCTCGGCGAGGCGCACAGTGCCTGGAATACGGTACAGCTGCTACAGAAGGAAGGTATCAACGCGCGCTTTGTCGACCTGACCGGGTGGCGCGACGGCGAGCACCTGGATCTCGACGATCGCATCCGCCGCGCCTTCGCCGATATCGACCTGAGTAAAGAGTTGCCGATCGTCACCGGCTACGCGCACACCCGCGACGGGCTGATGAAAACCTTCGCGCGCGGCTATAGCGAGATGACGTTCAGCCGCATCGCGGTGATTACCGAGGCTCGCGAAGCCATCATCCACAAGGAATATCACCTGAGCAGCGCCGACCCGCGTCTCGTCGGTGAAATGCAGGCAGTGCCGATCGGCCGCACCAATTACGATGTGGCGGACCAGCTGGCCAACCTCGGTATGGAAGCCATCCACCCCCGGGCCGCCAAGGGCCTGCGCCAGCAGGAAATACCGCTGCGGATCATGAACACCTTTGAGCCGGAGCACTCGGGTACTCTGGTTACCGGTGACTATGTCAGTGAAACGCCGTGCGTCGAGATTATTGCCGGGCGCAAAAACCTCTACGCTGTGGAGTGTTTCGATCAGGACATGATGGGCCTGATGACCAGCTACGACCGTACCATCAACGACATCATTGCGCGCTTCAAGGGCAATGTGGTTACCAAGGACACCAACGCCAACACCATTACGCATTTCCTGGCCAACAACCTGAAAACCGTCAAGCGCATCCGCAGCACAATCAGTGCGCAGTATCCGGACTCCGCGATCCAGGTGCGCAAGGTTGCGGTCGTTTCTGCAATTGGCAGCGATATGAAAGTGCCGGGCATGCTCTCGCGCGCTGTGGCGGCGCTGGCTCAGTCCCGTATCAGTGTGCTGGCGGTGCACCAGTCCATGCGCCAGGTGGACATGCAGTTTGTCGTCAATGAAAACGACTACGAAAGAGCGGTCAAGAGCCTGCACCACGCGCTGGTGGAAGTCTACGATCACGGCGAAGCCATATGCGCCGCCTGATCTTGCGGCTGGGCCTGTGCCTGCTGGCGCTGGCTCCGGCCGTGTGCGCCATTGCCGAGGGAGATGTCGTCGCAACGGCGGACACCCGGGAGCAGGCCGCACAGGCCGTACAGGAGAAAGTCGATGAACTCGAGCAACCCCTGTACACGCCGTTTGTAGAGCGTTACGTGCTCGACGAGCTGAAACAGCTGCGCGCCGATATGGCGGCGCAGCGCGTCGAGTTCACCGAGAAAGTGGTGGACCGGCAACTCGGCGCTGCGGACAAGGCAATTACCTATGCCACCGACACGGTGACTTATTTCTTCTACCTGATTGCCGGCGTCAGTTCCCTGCTGGTGCTGGTGGGCTGGACGTCGATTCGCGATATCAAGGAAAAGGTGCACAGCCTCGCCAATGAGGAAATCTCCAAGCTGGTCAGCCAGTACGAAGAGCGCCTGCGCGGTATCGAGGAGCAGCTCAGCGAAAAAACCAAGCATATCGAGCACAACCGCGATGAGATCGAGCTGACTCAGGAAGTGCAGTCTCTGTGGCTGCGCGCGGGCCGCGAACAAACCCCGGCGAGCAAGATCGCGATTTATGACCAGATCCTGGCGCTGCGCAGTGACGACTGCGAGGCGCTGACCTATAAGGCCGACGCCGTGCTGGAACTGGGTGAGCCGCAATGGGCCATCAGCCTGTGCCTGCAGGCGCTGGAGATCGACAGCGAAAACGGCAATGCCTATTACCAGCTGGCCTGTGCCCACGCGCACCAGGAGCAGTGGGAAGAAGCGGTGGATTACCTGGGCAGGGCACTGGAGAGGTCTCCGGCCTATCGGGATGAAGCGCTGGATGATGTCGCCCTCGAGGGACTTTACGACTATCAGCCCTTTGTGGATTTGATGGGCATTCGTCCGCTGGAAGCGGCGGAGCAAAAAGCCTGATGAATATCGCCGAGTGTGAATGTTCGCAGAGAGATAACAACAAGAATCCATGAGGAGCCTACCGTGTTAATCAGTTTTCTGTTTTTTCTGGCCATGTTCGCCGCCATCGGTGTCAGCTCCTTTGTGAAGAGTCGCGGCACCAAGAAGGATTACTACCTCGCCAGCCACGACGTTTCGCCATTCCTCGTCGGCCTGTCTGCGGTAGCCACCAACAACAGTGGCTATATGTTTATCGGCGTGATCGGCTATACCTACGCAACCGGGCTCGCCTCCATCTGGTTGATGGTGGGTTGGATTCTGGGGGATCTGCTCGGCTCCCTGTGGGTGCACAAATCCCTGTGCCGGGCGACACGGGAGACCGGTGAATCCAGTTATGCCGGTGTCATCAGCCACTGGGGCGGTTCACGATTTGTCGCCTGGCAGCGCCTGGCGGGTGTGCTGTCGCTGTTGTTTCTGCTCGCCTACGCCAGTGCGCAGCTGGTTGCCGGCAGCAAGGCGCTGTACGTGCTGCTCGACATGCCGATCTGGAGCGGTGCTGTTATCGGCGGCGTGATCGTTGCTGCCTATTGCCTGGCCGGCGGCATCCGCGCGTCCATCTGGACCGACGCGGCCCAGTCGCTGGTGATGATCGTCGCCATGGGAGTACTGCTTGTTGTCGCCACAAAATCTGTCGGTGGCGTCGGCGCGGCGGTGCAGTCCATGGGCGAAGTGCCGGGCTTCCTCAACTGGTATCCGCAGGACCTGTTGTTGCCGGGCGCTGCCGGCGGCGTGATCTTCGCACTGAGCTGGTTGTTCGCCGGCCTTTCGGTTATCGGCCAGCCCCATGTGATGGTGCGGTTTATGGCCCTGCAATCCGCTGACCGCATGGTGCAGGCGCGGCTCTGGTACTACCTGTGGTTTACCGCCTTCTACGCCATGGCCACCGGCGTGGGCATGCTGGCGCGGATCCTGTTGAGCGATCCGGGTAGCTTCGATGCCGAGTTGGCCCTGCCAATGATGGCGATGGAATTGCTGTCGCCGGTATTTGTCGGCCTGATACTGGCCGGTATTTTTGCCGCCACCATGTCCACGGCGGATTCCCTGGTGCTCAGCTGTTCTGCGTCGCTGACACACGATATTTTGCCGCACCGAATCGAGAAAACCTGGATGCTGAAACTGGCCACGCTGCTGATGACCGCAGCGGCGGTGGGCTGGGCGCTGCTGAACAAGCAGAGTGTCTTCAGCCTGGTGGTGATGTCCTGGTCCGCGCTGGCTTCGGCTTTTGCGCCGCTGCTGATAGTGCTGGCCTTTGGCGGACGCCCGTCGCAGCGAGCCCGTATTGCGATGAGCCTGATTGGTCTCGCAACCGCACTGCTGTGGCGCTGGCTGGGTTGGCACGGGCATATCTATGAGGGGATGCCCGGAATTCTCGCCGGCCTGGCCGTGTATGGTGTGGCAAAGTGGCTGGTGCGGGAACCGCTGCCGAGTGGTGCCAACGCATAATAGAATGCGGAATGCGGAATGCGGAATGCGGAATGCGGAATGCGGAATGCGGAATGCGGAATGCGGAATGCGGAATGCGGAATGTAGGAGCGGCCGTTGGCCGCGATCTGAGTAAGAAAAAGCCCGGCAGTTTTTGCCGGGCTTTTTCGTCTGGGGCGCAGCCCAGAAAGATCGGTCGCGGCCGCTGGCCGCTCCTACGGCATGATGTCAGAGCGCGAATTCCGCATTCCGCATTAGATCTTGATGCCCTCGATATCCAGGATCATCTCCACTTTCTGGGAAGCCGGTCCCAGGTTGTAGTCGATACCGAAATCTTTCAGTTCAAACTCGGCGGTGCCGGTGAAGCCCTGACGGTAGCCGCCCCAGGGATCCTTGCCGCCGCCGATATTGGTCACATCGATAGTGATCGGCTTGGTCACGCCGCGCAGCGTCAGTTCGCCGGTCAGCTTGGCCATGCCGTCACCCTGCGGTTCGAAGCCGGTGCTCTTGAAGGTGGCGCTGGGGAACTTGGCAGTGTCGAGGAAATCGGCACTGCGCAGGTGCTTGTCGCGCTCGGCGTGATTGCTGTTCAGGCTGGTTACGTCGATGTTCACATTGACGGAAGACTTCTCCGGCGCCTTATCGTCGTAGTAGAAGGAGCCGTCGAAGTCGTCGAAGCGGCCATAGAGCCAGCTGTAACCCAGGTGCTTGATGCGGAACTGGATAAAGGCGTGGGCACCCTTGGTATCGATCTTGTACTCCGCGGCCTGGGCAGTGGCGCCCAGCAAGGCGGCGAACAGGAATACGGCGAGTTTCTTCATGATCATTCTCCGTTTATTTACTCGTGGTCGTGGTTGCTGATGTGAGTGTTGCTTTTGGTTGTGGATAATTGTCGGACGAAACGCTTTTTGGGTGAAGACCCAGTATCTTGCGCAGCGTGCCATCGCGGTCGATGAAATGGTGTTTCAGAGCCGCCAGCGCATGCAGGGCGACTAGGGCCATCAGGGTCCAGGCGAGAATCTCGTGAATCTCACCGGCGATATCCTCCTGGTTGGCAATGCCCTGTATGGTGGCGGGAACACTGAACCAGCCGAATACCTCGATGGCGCGGCCATCGGCGGTGGAAATCAGGTAGCCGGAAATCATGATGGCGAGCAGCAGCAAATAGATCGCGCCGTGGGCGGCGCGCGCTGCCAGCGCTTGCCAGCGCGGCGTCCTGGGCTCGGCGGCCGGGGCGGGGTTGAGCCATTTCCACAGCAGTCGGAACACCAGCAGGGCGAGCAGCAGAATACCGATACCCTTGTGCAGTTCCGGGCCCTGGCGATACCAGGGATCGTAGTAGGACAGCTGGCGCATCCACCAGCCCAGCGCGAACATGCCGATAATGGCCGGCGCCATAAACCAGTGCAGGACAATGGCGACCCAGCCGTAGTGTCTGTCGCTGTTTCTGGCCGACATCTGGCCTCCTCTTTGCGTGAATATCTAAATCCCGGGGCGGTCTTGGGTGGCCGCCCGGTGACAGGCTACCAATTATAAAAATCCCGCTACAGGGGAAAAGCGCAAAAATCTGAAGAAACCTATCGAATAGATCGGTGCAATCGGCGGCGGGTTAGGCGGTGGGCGCGGGAGGGAAACCGGCAGGACTCAGTGCGGTGTGCCGCGCACGCCCTCGCGCTCGGCGGCTACCAGCACGCGTTCCAGCGCAGTGCGGTCCATGGAGCCTGAGCGCCGCGCCAGCTGATCGGCCAGCCAGCTGGTGGAGTGGTGATTGCCATCCAGGGCCAGTTGTTCCAGCTGCCAGATCACGTTGAGCAGCAGGCGTGTCTCGAGCTCGCTGTCTTGTTCCTGGCCGGAGAAGAGTCGCTGTTCCAGTTGGTCCAGGTCGCTGCGCTTCACTACCAGCTCGGCCAGGTTCGGGTACCAGCGGCTACTGAAGGGCTCGGGGCGCTGGCGGTAATCGAAAGTGATGCGCAGGCGGTTGCCGTCGGCGTCTTCCAGCAGCGGTGTGTCCTGCTCATAGGCCGGCAGGGCGGGGCGGTGGCGCAGGATGTCGACGATGGCACTCCAGTCGCTGTGATTTTCCGCGCACAGCCGCAGGGGTTCAGTGAGCTCGCCGGTGCCCGGGCGGTCCAGGAAGGCGAGCTTCTGGCCCGGGCGGTACCAGTAGAGGTCCAGCTGGTGTTCTTGCGCCAGGTCTGCCAGATCGGCGCTGGTCAGGGGCTCCTCGGCCACGGCGCTCAGGTGACTGACCGCCTGCTGCACACTCAGCCACTGCCTGCGGTGAAAGGGTTTGGCGATAGTCGATCCCATGTGCTGCCCCCGGCGCGAATTGGCCGGCACATAATTGTTGACGTTGAGACTTCAATCTTAGCAGTTGCGCTACTTCTTCACCGTGCGCCCCGGCACGGCCTGCCCGGGGCAGGGCGGTTTGCTCTCGGGATACACGCTTGGCTCAGGAACCGATCGGCCCGGCGAGTAGCGGGTTAAAAGATGCGCAGTGGCGGGTACAATGGCGCCTTTTGCGCATCCGGGGAGCCGCCTGTGAAGTTGAAATCTGTACTCTTGTCCCTGACTCTGCCGCTGTTGTTGCCCGCGGCACTGGTCCGCGCCGATGTATCTGCGGTGGCGCAGAGCGCCGCGGACTATGCGGTGAAATCCTACGAGGCAGCCATGACCGACACCCTGGCCGAGCTGGTCCGTTTCGAGACCGTTGCCCGTGACGGTGTGCCGCTGGAGGAAAACGACGCCTTCACCGGTTTCAAGCAGGCGCTCCAGGACAAGGCGCAGGCGCTGGGGCTCGAGTATCAGGATCACGGTCACGTGGTGATCATCGCCCTGGGCGACGCCCCGGAGAAGCTGGGTATCGTGACCCACGGCGATGTACAGCCGGCCAATCCGGCCAAATGGCGCCAGAGCCCGTTTGTACTGGATCGGCAGAGTGAGCCCGGCAAGCTGATCGCCCGTGGCAGCGAGGATGACAAGGGGCCGATCGCCACCGCACTCTATGCGATGAAGGCGATCAAGGATCAGGGCGTACCGGTGAAGCGGCGCATCGAATTGCTCGTCTACCTCGCGGAGGAGTCCGACTGGGCGCCGTTTAAGGCCTTCCTCAAGACTTACCCGATGCCGGCCTACAACATCACCATAGATGCCAACTATCCGGTGGTGACCGCGGAAAAAGGCTGGAGCGAAGTCAGGGTGACTGCGGCGAGCAATCCGTTTGAGAGCAAGGTGCAGCCCTACCTGAGTGATTTTTACGGCGGATATTTTAGAAGCCAGGTGCCCGATGAGGCGCACGCGTCAGTGGTGAATGTGACGCCGGAACTGGTGAAGGCGATTCGCAAGCGCGCCGCGGCGCACCAGTCGGTGAAGTTCGAGTTTATCGAGCGTGAGGGCGGCCTCGAAATCGTGGCCCGCGGCAAGGCGACCCACAGTTCCGAGCCGGAGCACGGCGTCAATGCGATCGCCTTCCTCGCCGATGCGCTGAAGGTTCACGACTGGCCCGCCAATGCGGCCGGCAGCACCGTGCGCTACCTCAACGACCTGGTGGGAACCGGTATCGTTGCGAAGCAGTTCGGTGATATCGCCTATAGCGATGATTTTATGGGCCCGATGACCGCCGCAGTAACCATGGTCAAGGCGGATGACGGCGGCCTCACCAGCTATCTGAACCTGCGCCGCCCTACCGGCAAGAGCGCCAAGCAGCTGGACGGGGAAATCCGCGGTGCGCTGGCGGACTGGCAGCAACAGCGCGGCATCAAACTGGCCAAAGTCGACGTGGAGCTGGGCGATCCCTACCGGGTGGACAACGCACCGCACGTGGAACCGCTGCTGAAAGTGTTCCGCCACTTTACCGGTATCGAGGACGCCGCGCCCACGGCCATCGGTGGTTCCACCAACGCCAAGTTGCTGCCGAATGCGGTCAGTTTCGGTCCGTCCATGCCCGGCGCGGCCTATACCGGCCATTCCGAACACGAATTCATCACTGAGGAACAGTTTCGCCTGAACCTCAAAATGTACACGGCGATGATGATCGAGATCGGCAACCTCTAACCCGCCGGGTGTCGTAGCGGTCCCGCTAGCGGGGCCGCGCGAAGCGGTTTACTGGGAGGTTCTTACAGCCACCCTTTCTTCTTGAAGTACAGATAGGGCGCTATGCCCGACAGCACGATCAGTACCAGCGCAAAGGGATAACCCAGCAGCCATTTCAGTTCCGGCATGACCTCGAAGTTCATGCCGTAAATGCTGGCGACGGTGGTCGGTGGCAGGAACACCACCGCGGCGATGGAAAACATCTTGATGATGTTGGTTTGCTGGATATTGATAAACCCCTGGGTGGAGTCCATCAGGAAGTTGATCTTGTTGAACAGGAAACCGGTGTGCGCGGTCAGGGTGTCGATATCGCGGGTGATATCGCGGAAGCTCTCCTGCAGTTCACTGTCGATATGAATATGGCGCTGCAGGAATGTAATGGAGCGGCGGGTATCCATCAGGCACAGCAGCACCTTTCCGTTACTGTCTTCGAGCTTGGCAAGCTGGTCTATTGCATCCTCTAAATCCGAGGCCTCATCCTCCAGCACCAGATAGCTCGCCGCCCCCAGTTTCAGGTGAATATCCTCCAGCGCATCCGCCAGGTTCTCCACCTTCTGTTCGAACAGCTGTACGGCCAGTTCCTGGGCGCTGCGCGCCTCGACCTGGCGGCGCCGGGCCCGCATACGCAGAAGCCGGAAGTCCGCCAGTTCGGTGTCTCGCACGGTAATCAGCCGCTGTGGCTGCAGGATGAAGGCAACCGTCGCGGTATCGTGGCGGCCCTCGCTCTGGGTCAGGAACAGGGAGTGGATATGCACTCCGGCGTCGTCGATAAAATAGCGCGCCGATGCCTCGATCTCCTCGACATCCTCAGATTCCGGCAGTTCGGTGCGCAGCAGTTTTTCCAGCAGCTCGCGCTCCTCCTCCTCGGGCTCCTGCAGATCGATCCAGACCACTTCAGCGAGTTGCTGCTCGCTAACTCCGGCGTCGCCCGGCTGCTCGACGATTTTGCCCCGCCTGATTTCGAAGAGTCTCAGCATTCCTGTCTGCCTGTGGCCAAATAGTTGCGATCAATTGAATGGCCACATGGTTGCAATCTGCGGGGCGCAAATCAATCGTTAATAAAAATTTCTTACTCGCCTTATACGGCCTCGCTGTTACAGCCACTCCGGAAGCTGTGAGCGGATCTCCTCGAGATCGCAGTTCACCAGGTTCTTGCGCATTTCACCTGCGATGGCGGCGCGTGTCGGTGCCTTCAGTGACTCGCGCAAGCTGCCCACCATCTGCGGCTCGGCAACGATATAGAGCTTCTCAAAGCATCCCTCTTTACGGCCTTTCTCCAGCGCGTGGGCTATCTCGCGGGCAAATTTCTGCCCGTTGCGACGGTGTATCTGACTGGCATTTCCCATTGCGTGACGCCCCAGGCCGCCGCTGTCGAAGGCGCGCCCCGGAGCATCGCTCTCGAGGTCGCGGCCATTGAGGCGCGATTCCGGGTGGATCATGGTTTCGAGTTCATGGAGTTCGCCGGCGCGATTGGCGGCTTCGAACAGCCGCGCTTGCGATTGGTTGGCCACAAGGACCCATGCTAGTGCCATGTGCGTATCCTCGCCGTTTTTCTCTATCTAATGCTAGTTGAAAGAGCTGCCAGCGACGCGGGGCAATTGGTATAAGAATGCTCCCTTCTTGGTCGTTTTCTTTATAAAAAATTTCGCCCACTGCGGGTCCCCCTTATCGCGGCTCGATCCTTTAAAAGTGCGAGATGCCCCTACCGAGCCGGTTTTCGCTTCCTAGAATTCACACACGTTGTCAGGGGCGGGTATCGGTAGTTTTTCTGATTCCTGTAGCGATGTCCGCAATCCGTGCAACTGAGAAGGACTTAACCCTGGAGGTTTGACCATGAGCCTGATACCGAGAGGTTCCCTGCTGGACCTCGACAACATGTTTGAGCAGATGATGTCACCGGCGCGTACCGGCGGTCCTGGCCGCGAGGGGTTTTTCTCGCCCCGTATCGACGTCAGCGAAAACAAGGACAGTTATGAGATCAGCGCTGAGCTGCCCGGTGTGAACAGGGACGATATCAATGTCACCCTCGAAAATGGCGTTCTGACGGTGGAAGCGGAAGTGCATCGCGAATCAAAAGAGGAGAAAGAAGGTAAGGTGATTCGCCAGGAACGCCGCTACGGCAAGTTCATGCGCAGTTTCAACCTGGGCGAAGATGTCAGTGAAGAGGAAATTGATGCGAACTTCAAAGACGGTGTGCTGACACTGAAAGTGCCGAAGCACGAGGAGCGCCAACCGCAGAGAAAACGTATTGAGATCCACTAGACTTTACTTGTCGCCTACCGACATGCAGGCGGCGAAACGAATCTGGAGTTGAACCATGAAAGTGAAACAGGCAATGCACGAGGGTTGTACCTGGTGCTCACCGGATACGCCGCTGTCGGAAGTGGCAAAAATACTCCGCGACGAAGATATCGGTGCGGTTCCGATCGGTGAAAACGACAGGCTGATCGGTATGGTGACCGACCGGGATATCGCCTGTCGTGGCGTAAGCCAGGGCGGTGACTTGACTTCGATGACTGCCCGCGATGTCATGACCGAGGGCATCGAGTGGTGCTGGGAAGACGATGATATGAACACCGCGGTGCAAAAGATGGAGCAGCATCAGCTGCGCCGCATGCCGGTGATGAACAGCGAGAAGCGCATGGTGGGCATATTGAGTCTGGGAGATATCAGTCACGCCGTCGCCCTAAAACAGAGCGGCGAGTTTGCCTCAGCGGTATCGGCACACCACCACCACTGAATCGCGGAGCTATACAGGGGGTGGGCTGGTGTTATAGCAGCTGCTCAATCGGCAGCCAGCTGCTGACACGGGACCCCACCCTCTGCCAGAAACTGGCACCGGGCTCGCGGCCGAGTCTGCTGCCATCGGCCCGGTACCAGACAAGTCCCCCATTTTCCACTTTCAGCTGATAGGCGTTATTGCGCACGTTGGCGGTGAAGTTTTTCGCAATTCGACTGGCCAGTTGCGGTGACGCCATGACCACACCGAGTTCGGTGTTCAGCCGTATCGAGCGCGGGTCCAGGTTGAACGATCCCACATAGAGCCACTGGCCATCGACGACGAAGGCCTTGGCATGCAGCAGCGACTTTGAATCCCCATTCCAGTTGTCGAGTTTGTATTTCAGTTCGCTGGAGAGTTCGTACAGGTGAACACCGGCCTCCAGCAACGGCTTGCGGTATTTGCGGTAGGCGCCGTGCACCAATACTACGTCGGTGGAAGCCAGTGAATTGGTAAGGATATGCACGTCCACGCCTCGATGTACCGCGTCGATTAACGCTTGCAGATATTCTTCGCCGGGTAACAGATAGGGCGAGATGATGATCAGCTGTCGCTTGGCATCGAGGATCATCTGCATCAGTTCGCCACCGGCAAAATTGCCGCTGCTGCGCGGAGGATATTCCACTTTCTGCGGTGGGTCGTAGAGTGCGCGGGTTTTACCCCAATACCAGTGGTCGTCACTTGCGCCGAGAGTCGCCAGGACCGGCGACGCCTGCAGGCTCCTGCCGTAGTCACTGCGCAGCAGCCGGTGGCCATTGTGATCGAGTTCGGCCAGGAGGCGCTGCCGGTCGGCAGGGTCCGGGCGGCGGCTAAAAACGGCCTGCACCGGAAAGCTGTAACGGCTGTTCCAGTAGAGATCGAACTGGCGGGCGATCTCCGGTACCACATTGCCGATTGCGACCAGGTCCAGGTCGCCGAAGTGGACCTTGTCGTCGATACCGAAGTACTTGTTGCTGAGATTGCGCCCGCCGATAAACGTGAGCCGGTTGTCGACGGTAAAGGACTTGTTGTGCATGCGCCGCTGCAGGCGGTCAAAGTCGGCGAATAGTTCCAGCGGGCGCGGGCTGATATGGGGAAACGGGTTGAACAGGCGGATCTCTATATTGGGATGTTCTTGCAGTGCCGCGAGAATTTCACCGGCGCTGCCGGTGGTGAAGTCGTCGAGCAGAAAGCGCACCCGCACGCCGCGTTCGGCGGCGTGCAGCAGTTCCAGTGTCAGTAACAGCCCCGTTTCATCGCGGCGAAAAATAAAGTACTGGATATCGATGGAGCTTTCGGCTGCGCGGATTGCTTCCAGGCGGACGGACAGCGCGTTGTGTGCAGACGTGACCGGATATACGCCGCTCTGTCCCGGGTGGTTGGCGGTAAGGCGGTCACTGACGATGGCCAGGGGGACATCGGGTGGGGGTTCCAGGTACTGGCTGGCAATTCTCGGCGGCGGCTCGGGAAACAGCGGCTGGCCGGAGCAGGCGCACAGGCAGAACGGCAACAGGAGTGGGAGCAGCAGTAGCGGGATCGGGCGCAAGGCGGCTTCCAGGTAAAGGGGCGCGGCGGCCGGCCGACGTCTTTTTAACAGATACAGATTCGCAGTATAGATCGCCGCGGAAACGGTGGCTGGCACTTGATTCCACCTGGAGTGCGGTGTGCCCCCTCGAGGGTACGGCTCAGTGTTCCGCTTGCCCTGCGTAGCCTGTGATCCGGGTAATTTGGGGTAGACTGAACGGAAGTGGCAATGAAGCGCGTATAATCCGCGCCTTTTCCTCGAGGACAAAGTGGTGAGCAGCAAACAGCAACTGATGGAGCGCAGCGGCAGCAAGTGTGAGCTCTGCGCCGCGGACAGCGGACTGGAACCCTATGGCGTACCGGCCTCGGAAGGCCGCGGTGATGCGGATATTCTGCTGTGCGAAACCTGTCGCAGCCAGCTGGATAACCCCGCCGACCTGGACGGTGCCCACTGGCGCTGCCTCAGCGACAGCATGTGGAGCCCGGTCCCGGCGGTGCAGGTGATGGCCTGGCGACTGCTCAAGCGCCTCTCCGGTGAGACCTGGGCCCAGGACCTGCTCGATATGCTCTACCTGGACGAGGATCAGTTGGCCTGGGCCCAGGCCGGTGCGCTGCCGGCGGAGGGCGATTCTCCGGTGCACCGCGACTGCAACGGCGTTCAGCTGCAGGCCGGCGATACCGTAACGGTTATCAAAGACCTGGATGTGAAGGGTACCAGTATCGTCGCCAAGCGCGGCACGGCGGTACGCGGTATCAGCCTGACCGACAATCCGGAACATATCGAGGGACGGGTCGAGGGGCAGCGTATCGTGATCCTGACCAAGTTTGTGAAGAAGTCAGGCTGAAGCGCCACTGTATCCCGGGGATGACGCTTCAACTGCTGCCGTCGACGAGAAACCGGCCTCGATAGATTCTCAGCCTGCCGCTCGCCATCAGGTTCTGTTCTCGCAGCACCTGCTGGCCGCGCAGTGTCTTGGTCACTAACTGCGGTTCATGGGGTCCTTTCTGGTGGAGGGCCAGTTCGTCGCCGTAGATGAGTTCGTAGATGTCCTGTTTTTTCGGTGGCTCCTGCAGTATCGGCTGGCCTCGGTACAGCCGCATCGGGATTTCGTCGCCGGTCCGGAATGGCTCACCGCGGCGCAGCTCCAGCTCGGCGATCATACGCAGCGTCTCGGTATCTACAGTTTTTGACTTCGCCAGAGCCAGCTGCTGCTCGAAATCGAAGCCGGAGAAACGCAGGTTGATATCGAACTCCGCTTTCAGGCGTTTGCGCAGTTGGCGCAGAATGGTTAACACTTCCGAGTTCATGAGCCAATCGTGATTGTCCATACTTCCTCCCCTTTTCATTCTCAACTGATACACAGCAATAATTGGACCAAAATGATTTGCAGTCCTAGAGGAGATCAATGAAACCCGTTTATGAAATACGCAGTGGCGCACTGGCGGGCTTCAATTTGCTGGTACCCAAACTTGGAGGTGATCCATCCGCACTGCTGGCCCGGGTAGGCCTGCCGGCGGATTGTGTGCGCCGCCCGGATATTTTGATACCGGTAGCCACCCTGGCCGAGTTGTTGAACCTTTGCGCCGATGAATTGCAGTGCAGTGACTTCGGCCTGCGCCTGGCGAATATGCAGGGGGTGCGGATGCTGGGTGCCCTGGGTAAGTTGCTGCTGCAAGACGGAGAGCTCGGCGAGGCGCTGGCGGCCACCCACCGCTATATGGTGCTGCACAACCAGGCCGACCACTGGCGGGTCCAGGTGGACGGGAATGAACTGAGCGCGCTGCGCATCGACCATTTCGAGATGCCGCTCGCCGCCGAGCAGTACCGGGAACTGGCAATGGGGGCGGGCTACCGGCTGATCCAGGACCTGGCCGGGGAGGATATTCGCCCGCGCCGGGTAACTTTCCGCCAGGGCCCGCTGTCATCGCTGCAGTGCTATCGGGATTTCTTCAATTGCGATGTGCTGTTCGGGCAGGAGCGCGACTGCCTGGTGTTCGATGCGGTCATCATGCGGCGGCCCCTGCGGACTGCCGGAGTAAAGCTCAACCACTATTTCGAGGAGTTTACCCGGCAGCTGCTGCGTGAACACCAAGGTGATATCGCGCAGCAGGTGCAAACGCTGATCCTGCAGACACTCGGCGCGCAGCAACATGGACTCGTGCAGATTGCCGAGCTGATCGAAATGCCGCCGCGCACTCTGCAGCGGCGCCTGCGCGAGGCGGGAACTTCGTTCAAGCAGCTGCTACAGGACGCGCGCATGGAGACGGCGCGCTGGCATTTGCGCGCCTCGAGTATCGATATCAATTTGCTGTCTGCCAGCCTCGGCTACACGGATATCAGCGCCTTCTCCAAGGCATTCCGCGTCGTGCATGGCTGCTCGCCGTTGCAGTGGCGCAAGGGGCAGCGCCAGCCGGGCTAACCGGGCGGCGTCGAGTGTGACTCAGGCCTTTGCGTCGGTGCGGATGCCCGGGCTATCCTGACTGCCGACAACCCCAATTACTCTCGGACAGGGAAAAAACAGATGACAGCAGAAACCATCCGTTGCAAGGCGGCGGTAGCCTGGAAGGCGGGCGAGCCACTCTCTATCGAAGACGTCGAGGTGGCGCCGCCACAGAAGGGGGAGGTGCGGATCAAACTGGTGGCCACCGGCGTCTGCCACACCGATGCCTTTACGCTGTCCGGCGAGGATCCGGAGGGCGTATTCCCGGCGATCCTCGGCCACGAGGGTGGTGGCATCGTCGAGTCGGTGGGCGAGGGCGTCACCAGCGTAAAAGTGGGGGACCATGTCATCCCGCTGTACACGCCGGAATGCGGCGAGTGCAAATTCTGCAAGTCCGGCAAGACCAACCTGTGCCAGAAGATTCGCGCGACCCAGGGACAGGGCCTGATGCCCGACGGCACTACGCGTTTTTCCGTCGACGGCAAGCCGATCTATCACTATATGGGCACTTCCACTTTCTCCGAGTACACGGTGCTGCCGGAGATATCCCTGGCCAAGATCAATCCCGAAGCGCCGCTGGAAGAAGTCTGCCTGCTGGGTTGCGGGGTCACTACCGGCATGGGTGCGGTGATGAACACCGCCAAGGTGGAGCCCGGCGCGACGGTGGCTATCTTCGGCCTCGGCGGTATCGGCCTGTCGGCAGTGATCGGTGCGCGCATGGCGGGTGCCGGCCGCATCATCGGTATTGATATCAACGAGTCCAAATTCGAGCTGGCGAAAAAGCTCGGTGCCACCGACTGCGTCAACCCAAAGCACTACGACAAGCCGATCCAGGAAGTGATCGTGGAACTGACCGACGGCGGCGTGGATTATTCATTCGAATGCATCGGTAATGTCAACGTGATGCGCGCGGCGCTGGAGTGCTGCCACAAGGGCTGGGGCGAGTCGGTAATTATCGGTGTGGCCGGTGCCGGCCAGGAAATCTGTACCCGTCCCTTCCAGCTGGTAACCGGTCGCGTCTGGCGCGGCACCGCCTTCGGTGGTGTGAAAGGGCGTTCGGAACTGCCGGACTATGTCGAGCGCTACCTGGCGGGAGAATTCCAGCTGGACGACTTTATTACCCACACCATGCCGCTGGAAAAAATCAATGAAGCCTTCGATCTGATGCATGAAGGCAAGAGTATTCGCAGCGTCATTCATTACGACTAAGCCTGGGTGGAAACGGAAGCATGTCGATGAAATTACTCAGCAGCACCAAGTCTTTCGATGGCTTGCAGCAGCAGTTTCGCCACGATTCGGAAGTCCTGAATTGTCCGATGCACTTCTCCGTCTACCTGCCACAGCTGGCGGAGGAGAAGCGGGAACACAGGTTTCCGGTGCTGTACTGGTTGTCGGGGCTGACCTGTACCGATGAAAATTTCTCCCAGAAGGCCGGCGCGCAGCGCATGGCCGCGGAGCTGGGTATCGTCCTGGTGATACCGGACACCAGCCCGCGCGGCGACGGTGTCGCCGATGAACCGGAATACGATCTCGGGCAGGGGGCCGGCTTCTATCTGAACGCCACCCAGGAGCCGTGGAAGCAGCACTACCGCATGTACGATTATGTGCTGCAGGAATTGCCGCAACTGATCGAGGCAAATTTTCCGGTCAACCAGCGCCGCGCGATCTGCGGTCACTCCATGGGTGGCCACGGCGCGCTGGTAATTGGCTTGCGCAACCCGGAGCGCTTCACCTCCATCTCCGCCTTCAGTCCGATCGCCAACCCCATGGCCTGTCCGTGGGGCGAGAAAGCGTTCGGTGCTTACCTGGGCGCCGACAGGTCGACCTGGGAGGAGTATGACGCGACGGTACTGCTCGGCCGTGCCATGGAGCGGCTGCCGATCCTGGTGTCTCAGGGTGAGGAAGACCAGTTCCTGGAGGAGCAGCTAAAACCCCACGCCCTGCAGGCCGCCGCCGAGGCGTGCGGCTACCCGCTGAAGATCGAGCATCACGCGGGCTACGATCACAGCTATTACTTTATCGCCAGCTTTATCGAGCAGCACCTGCGGTTCCATGCGGACTACCTGCTGGCGCACTAGCGGGCATATCTCCCTTCGGTGAGCTGCAGCTGTCGGCGGCTGTTGCGCTCGCAGAACCATTTTTATGGCGGCGAGCGCATCGGTGATATCGATTGAGTTGCCGGAAGGGGGCGTAAGGTAGCGCCTTACGCTTTTGCTCACTGACCCCAGGGCGGTGGTGGTGTTGCGACTGGCTTGCCGAGATCAAACTCGACCCGGAATTTGCGTCCGTTCGGTCGAGTCAGTTCGTAGGCGAAGGTTTTGTCGGGATGGATCTCCATCGCCCAGGTATTCTCTGTCGAGGCGCTCAGCCCCTCCCGCTGAAACATCGCGATGGATTCTTGGTCCACCGGGAATTCTTGCCGGGTGGCACTACCCGCATCGACCGTATCCCCACCGTACATGGTTACCTTGTCCTCACTGCCATCCTCGTGCCGGTGATCGTGTTTCAGTTGCAGGCCGCTGTCGGTGCGGGTCAGCACCCAGGTGCGTGAACGGTCATCGCCGACGTGAAACGGAATGCGCAGCTGGCGGGTTGGATGATCACAATCGCGCACATGCATGATCAGCGTTTTGTCGGCAAATGGGTCGGGCTGGCTGGAGCTGGGCTCATTGACGATTACGCGACCGCTGTATGCCTTGCCGCAGTACTCGGCAATATTGGCGAGAAAACTGTCAGCGGGGGCCCGGTCTGTGGTTTCGGCATTCCTGTCGCAGCCGTTTAGTGTGATTGCCAAAGTCGCGAGCATTGCGGCAATTATCGCCTTTCGTTTAAACAACGGTTCTTCCTCGGTTCGATGCGGATCAGCCTGCGTCGCTTTCATCGAGAATCTGCTGCAGCTGCTGTTCAAATGTGGACACCTCCTGCGCACCACTGATTGCATATTCGCGATTGAAAATAAACAGTGGTACGCCGCTGACGCCCTGGCTGGTGATCAGTTTTTCCAGTTCGCGCACGGCACCGGCGTAAGTCTGGTTGTGCAGTATATCCCGGGCTTCCTGCGCATTCAGGCCGACCGCGGCGGCGGCATCTGCCAGCACTTCGATATCATCGACATTTTTGCGGTCGCGAAAGAAATCGTTAAACAGGTGCAGGCTCAGTTCAGTCTCGCGGTCGTAGGCTTTCGACCACTGCAACAACTGATGCGCATTGAAGGTATTGTACATGCGCATATCGTCGCTGTAACTGAAGGTAAAACCGACATCGGCACCGAGGTCCGTCAGGCGCTGGCGCGCTTCTATGCTTTGCTGTGGCGTGGTGCCGTACTTCTTGGTGAGGTGTTCGCGCAGGTTTTCCCCTTCAGCGGGCATCTGTGGATTCAGTTCGAATGGCAGCCAGTGTATTTCCGGTTCCCACTGTCCGGCGTGTTTGGCCAGCGCCCGTTGCAGGCGCATATAACCGATCACGCACCAGGGACAGACGACATCTGAGATGATTTCAATACGCAGTGGCAGCTTGTTCATGGTTTTTGCCAGTTGGGTGAAGCTGTCCTGACAAGTTTAGCCGCACAGCGAAGGGCCGGACGCTCACCGCGACCCGGCGATCACCTGTGCTATCAGCAATAGTCCCGAAACCAGTAGCAACAGGCGACAGCACAAGACAAACTGCTGCTCAGAGATTCTTCCCTGTATCTGCCGGCCGAGCCAGGTGCCGAAGATGGCGACCGGCAACAGCGCTAGCGACAGCGCAAGCAACTCCCTGGTCCAGTGCCCGGTCATCAGGTAGGGGAATACCTTTACCGCATTCATGACGCCGAAAAATACCCCGGCGCTCGCCAGCCAGGTCAGTTTGGGGAGTCGCTGTGCAATCAGGTAGATATTGATCGGCGGGCCGCCGGCGTGGATCAGGGTGCTGGTCAGCCCGCTGATCCCGCCCCACAACCAGGCGGCGCCTTTCATCTGCCCGAGTATTGGCGCCAATCGGTGCCACAGAGCAAATACAATCGACAGGCCGCCGAGCAGCACTTTCAGGCTTTCCACCGGCAGCTTACCGAGCAGCAGGCCTCCGGCGGCGATGCCGGCCAGGGCGGCCGGTACGATTTTCTTGAGTTCGGCGGTGCTGGTGTGCTGGCGATAGTACTGAATGGTTTTGATGTCCATGGCCAGCAGTAACGGCAGCATCAGCAATACCGCCAGCGGTACCGGCATTACCAGCGCCAGCAGCGGTACTGCGACCACACCGGCGCCGCCGGCAAATCCCGACTTGGAAATGCCGGTCAGGGTGACGCCGATTAGTGCCAACAGCCAGAAGAGCGGCGAGGCGAGCTGCGATTCCACTGTCATCAACGCGGCAGATCAAACCAGAGCGCTTCCAGCCCCGCGGTACCGGCGACAATCCCCTGCTCACGCGTCCTGGTAAAGCCGACACCGTCGCCGGCGGCGAGCTTGCTTGAGCCGGCATTGGCCGAGCCGTCAACGATATGCAGGTAGCCGCTGCGGCCACCGGTTTGCAGCGTGAACTGTTCTCCGGGCTGCAGTCGCAGCCGGTAGAGGCTGGCATCCTGGTGCATGCTTAGCGAACCGTCGCGGCCATCGGGTGTCACCAGCGGTGTCAGCGGGCCGCGCTGTTCGATCCTGGCCTGCTCGTAACTGGGTGGAATTCCCATGACATCGGGCTCTATCCAGATCTGCAGGAATTTCAGCGGTGCGCTGCGCGAGGCATTGTATTCCGAGTGCTGGATACCGGTGCCGGCGCTCATGCGCTGCACTTCACCGGCCGGTACGACAAAGCGGTTGCCAATGCTGTCGCGATGCTCGATCGCGCCCTCGAGCACATAGGAGATGATCTCCATATCCCGGTGCCCGTGCGCGCCGAAACCGGCGCCGCCTTTGACGGTATCGTCATTGATAACCCGCAGTACGGATACGCCCATATGTTTCGGGTCGTAGTAACTGCCGAAGGAGAAAGTGTGGCGGCTGTCGAGCCAACCGAAATTGGCGCGCCCGCGGGCGTCGGCTTTTCTGATGTAGTCCACGACGGTGACCCTCCCGTGAATAAAGTCATGGGCAGCATCATAGGTGCGCAGTGCCGGTGGATAAATCGCATAATTTGCAACGGTTTGATCAACTGAATCGAAAACTGGCTCCGCCGGTCGCGCAACCGGCGCCCGCTTAGTGAAACCGTTGTAAAATGCGGCCCAACTGCAAGGAATGCCGATACAAACGCACGATTAAAAAAGAGACGTTGTATGAAACGAGAATTGCTTCTTCTGCTCGGCTGCGCATTTGCCGGCATTTGTTCTGCTGAACAGTTGACTATCGAGAGAATCTTCTCCGACCCGGCCCTGAGTGGCACTTCGCCGCGGGCACTCGAGTACTCGCCGGACGGCAGCCGCGTGACCTTCCTGAAAGGGCGTGCAGAGGATTACGACCGCTACGACCTGTGGGAATACAACATCGCCGACGGCAAGTCCCGAGTACTGGTGAACTCCGATTCCCTGCACAAGGGTGAGGAGATATTGTCGGACGAAGAGAAAGCCCGCCGCGAGCGCCAGCGTATCTACGGCAGCGGCATCATGGAATACACCTGGTCCGATGACGGCAAGTCCCTGCTGTTCCCGCTGGCCGGGGATGTCTACTACTACGATCTCGGCAAGAAGGCGGCGCGACGGCTGACCGAAACCGAAGCCTTCGAAACCGACGTGCGGGTATCGCCAACGGGCCGCTATGTCTCGTTTATCCGCGATCAGGATATTTTTATCGTCGACCTGAAGTCCGGCCAGGAGCGCCAGCTGACCCGGGGCGGCGAGGGACCGATCAAGAACGGCATGGCCGAGTTCGTCGCCCAGGAGGAAATGGACCGCATGACCGGCTACTGGTGGTCGCCGGACGATCGTCATATCGCCTACCTGCAGGTGGACGAGTCGCCGGTGGACGAGGTGACGCGCAGTGAGATTTACGCGGACCGTATCGACATGATCCAGCAGCGCTATCCCGCCGCCGGCCGCCCGAACGTAAAAATCAAACTGGGCGTGCTCGATGTCGCGAGCGGCAAGACTCGCTGGATCGACCTGGGTAAAGACGAGGATATCTATATCGCGCGCGTGGATTGGGCGCGGGACAATATGCTCACCTACCAATGGCAGGATCGCAGCCAGCAGAAACTGGAACTGCGCCAGTTCAATCTCGACAGTGGAAAAAGCCGTGTGCTGCTCGCGGAAAACAGCAATACCTGGGTCAACCTGCACGACGATCTGCATTTCCTGAAAGACAGCGATCGCTTTATCTGGTCTTCCGAACGCGATGGTTACCGGCACCTGTATCTGTACGACCTGAATGGCAAACTGCTGCAACAGCTGACCAAGGGCAATTGGGCGGTAGACGAGCTGGCAGCGGTCGATGAACCGGCGGGTAAAATTTACTTCACCGGCCGCAAGGACACGCCGCTCGAGCGCCACCTCTATTCCGTCGCGCTGAACGGTGGCCAGGGTGCGCAGAAAATTTCCAAACGTGCCGGCATGCACGATATCGAGTTTGCCAAGGACGCCTCCGGCTATATCGATAAGTTTTCCAACGTCTCGACGCCGGCGCAGGTGAGCCTGCACAAGGCCAGCGGCGACCAGGTCACCTGGCTGGAAGAAAATGCGGTGGTCAAAGGCCACCCGCTGTACCCGTACAAGCAAGATTGGATTGCGCCGGAATTCGGTTCCATCGATGCGCCGCAGGGGCACAAGCTCTATTACCGGATGTACAAGCCGGCGAATTTCGATGTGAAAAAGCGCTATCCGGTGATGGTGTTCCTCTACGGTGGTCCCCACGCGCAGCTGGTGACCAATAGCTGGGACAAGGAGTTCAACCAGTACATGGCGCAGCAGGGTTATATCGTCTTCACCCTGGACAATCGCGGCTCCGCCCACCGCGGCACCGAGTTCGAAAATCCGATCTTCAAACGCATGGGTAACCCGGAGGTTGAAGATCAGGTTTCCGGTGTGAAATTCCTGCGCTCACTGCCCTATGTGGACGGCGATAATATCGGCGTATACGGTCACAGCTACGGTGGCTATATGGCGTTGATGAGCATGTTCAAGGCCGGCGACTATTTCAAGGCCGGAGTATCCGGCGCGCCGGTTACCGACTGGTCCCTCTACGACACCCACTATACCGAGCGCTACATGGGTAACCCGAACCGGGATGGCAAGGCCTATGAAGCCTCTTCGGTCTTTCCCTATGCGGACGGGCTCCAGGGGGCGCTGCTGGTCTACCACGGTATGGCGGACGACAACGTGCTGTTCACCAATACCACCAAGCTGATCAAGGAATTGCAGGACAAAGGCCTGCAGTTCGAACTGATGACCTACCCGGGCAAGAAGCACAGCCTGCGCGGCAAGCAGACCCGCACGCACCAGTACACCATGATCAAGGATTTCTTTGATCGCCACCTTAAGGGACAAGACTGACCTCAGTAGTTTTTCACTGCACAATAGCCGGGCTTTTTGCCCGGCACAGGTTGCTGACAAAGTTACACTGTCAAAATTTAAGGCAAAGTGCTAGGACGAGTATTTCGAACCGTCGGCGACAGGACGTCGCCGCCGGAGCTTACAGGGATGTATTCACAGCGTTTCGAAATGCTCGTTCTAGTGCTTGGCCGCCACCACACCAGCTCAGAACGGAATGCGGGGTTTATCAACAGCCTGAGCCGGGCTTTTTGCCCGGCTATTGTGTCCGCCTGCATCTGCGATCACTCCTGTAAATTTTCTGCTGCCAACAATTCGGCGCGGAATACGCCTCGATGACCCGCTGACTGCTGGCAGCGCGTCGCAACCGCTTCCTATACTCGGACTTTCCTAAAAAGTTCTGTCGCGCAGGTGCGAGAGGAGACAACGCCCGTGGCTCTGTGGAAACCCGACCCGTCGTTTTATCCATCCGCCAAAATGGCGATGCAGGCGCCCCCCGAGCGGCACGCCTATGTGGCCGCGCTGAATCCCGCCGGTACCGACAAACCGGATGCCATCTGTGTCGTCGACCTGGATCCGGATTCGGCCACCTATGCCCAGGTGGTCAATACGCTCGAGCTGCCCAATATCGGTGACGAGCTGCATCACTTCGGCTGGAATGCCTGCAGCTCGGCGCTGTGCCCCTATGCGCCGCATCCGCATCTGGAGCGGCGCTACCTGATAGTGCCGGGGCTGCGCAGCTCGCGCATCTATGTGATCGACACCAAGCCGGATCCGCGCAAGCCGCAGATTATCAAGACGCTGGAGCCGGAAGAGGTGATGGCGAAATCCGGTTACAGCCGCCCGCACACGGTGCACTGCGGCCCCGACGCCATTTATGTTTCCGCAATGGGATCGGCCAACGGTGACGAGGGGCCCGGCGGCATCTTTATGCTCGACCATTTCAGCTTCAACGTTATCGGCCCCTGGGAACTGCACCGCGGCGACCAGGAACTGGCCTACGACTTCTGGTGGCACCTGGCGCAGGATGTACTGATCAGCAGCGAGTGGGCCAAACCTTCGCAGTTCGAGAACGGCCTGGTGGCGGAGGATCTGCTGGCGAACAAGTACGGTCACCGCATCCATTTCTGGGATCTGCGCAAGCGCAAACTGCAACAGACTATCGACCTGGGTGCCGAGCACCAGATGCTGCTGGAGCTGCGGCCGTCCCACGATCCGCGCGAGTCCTACGGCTTTGCCGGCGTGGTGGTCAGCACCGAGGATCTGAGCGCCTCCATTTGGCTCTGGTACCGGGACAACGATCAGTGGCAGATCAAGAAGGTCATTACGATTCCACCGGTGCCCGCCGACGAAAAAGACCTGCCGGATCTGTTGAAGGGCTTCAAGGCGGTGCCGCCGCTGGTGTCGGATATCGACCTGTCCCTCGACGACCGCTTCCTGTATGTCGCCTGCTGGGGTACCGGTGAGATGCATCAATACGATGTCTCTGACCCGCACAATCCGCAACTCACCGGCAAAGTGGAAATCGGTGGGGTGGTCAATAAGAAAGGGCACCCGAAAGTTGAGGGGCCGCTGCTGGGGGCACCGCAGATGGTCGAGATCAGCCGCGATGGCCGCCGCGTGTATTTCACCAATTCGCTCTACAGCAGCTGGGACGACCAGTTCTATCCGGACAAGATGACCGGGTGGATGGTCAAGGTGGACGTGGACCCGGGCGGCGGCATCAGCCTGGATAAGGATTTCTTTATCGATTTCGGCGAGACCCGCGTGCACCAGGTAAGGCTCGAAGGTGGCGACGCGTCTACCGATTCCTACTGCTTCTCTTCCTGAAGACTGGCATATGTGGCTGGCGATGATCCTGTTCGGCGCCTTTCACGGGCTGAACCCGGGCATGGGGTGGCTGTTTGCGCTGAACCTGGGGCTGCAGCAGCGCAGCGAGAAGGTCATCTGGCTGTCGCTGTTGCCGATTGCGCTGGGCCACGCCATTGCCGTGATCGCCGTGGTGCTGCTGGTGCTGGCGGGCTTGCAGTTTATTCCACTGGCCACGGTGCAGAAATTCAGCGCGCTGGCACTACTGGCGTTTGGCTTCTACAAGCTGTTCAACTACTACCGCCACCCGCGCTGGGTGGGTATGAAAGTGGGCGGCGTTGATCTTGTGGTGTGGTCGTTCCTGATGGCCAGTGCCCACGGTGCCGGCCTGATGCTGGTGCCGGCGCTGCTGGGCGGCAGCGATGCGGCCCACCCACATCACGGCGCGCACGCGCTACCGCAAGGAGCGGGCATGTTCCTGGCGGTGGGATTACATACGCTCACCATGCTGCTGGTCATGGGTACCGTGGCCTGGGTTGTGTACCGCAAACTCGGGCTCGCGGTCCTGCGCAGTAGCTGGATCAATTTCGACCTGATCTGGGCAGTGGCGCTGCTGATCGTCGGCTCTATAGCACTGTGGATGGCATTCGCGCACTGAATGACGCTTCCACCCGCATCTCCCAATCGGCCGACTGCTGCTATAGCAATATTGGCCTTACCAATGCAATAATCCTGCCTGACAGAATCTGCTGGGGTACACGTGTACTGCCAGCCTGCTGCTGTGAGCGGCGGAAGGATCCATCGGGAGCACACCAAAATGAAAATAAGCAGTTTGCTGCTGGGCGGCTGGCTGTTGCTGGCCGGCGGTGTCGTCGGTGCGGAAGTCGCGGGGGAAATGCAGCCTGCGCAAACGCTGGCGCAGTACCGTGAGTTGTCGGCGACATTGCGGCAGCTGGATCGGGCCCAGACCGCCGCGGAATTGTCCCGCTTGGGTCTGGAGCGGCCGCTGCCGCCCCGGTATGCGAAGCGTTTCGGTTTCGATCCCCGCCAGCCAGCGGAATTCTATCGCACCCCGGAGGGGCGCCGTATCGCCGACGCGGTGCTGAGCTACCAGACGCCGTCCGGCGGCTGGTCCAAGCGCACCGACATGGGCGCGAGTCCGCGCCAGGCGGGGCAGGCCTTCGGGGTCGAGAAAAACTATATTCCCACCTTCGATAACAGTGCCACCAGCACCCAGTTCTGGATCATGGCGCGGGCCTACGGGGCGACAGGGGACAAGCGCTACGCCGCGGCCGCCGAGCGCGCGCTGCGGCTGATTCTGCTGGCGCAGTACCCGAACGGCGGTTGGCCGCAGAGCTTTCCGCTGCGTGGCAAATACCACGAACTGCTCACTTTCAATGACGGCGTCACCTTTGAGTTGCTGAGTATTGTCCGCGCCGCCGCGCAGAGTGAAGAGGGGCTGCAGTTTCTGCCGGAGGCACTGCGGGCGCGCGCCGCAGACAGCCTGCAGCGGGGGCTGCAGATGCTGCTCAAGACACAGGTGGTCAGCGACGGCCGCACCACCATCTGGGGCGCGCAGCACGATCCCGAGACTCTGAAGCCGGCGGCGGCCCGGGCCTTCGAACCGGCATCACTGGCCACCGCGGAGAGCGCAGACCTGGTGTTATTTCTGATGGAACTCGAGCGCCCGTCCGTCGAGATAAAGAGGGCCATCGAAAGTGCGCACGACTGGTTTGCGGCGAACCAGAAAAAAGGTTATCGCTGGGCCAAGGGCGAGCACGACTACAAAGAGCTGCTGCCCGCTGCTAATACCGATCCGCTGTGGGCGCGCTTCTACGAGATCGGCAGCAACCGGCCGATTTTCGGCGATCGTGACGGCGCTGTTTATTACGACATCCGCAAGGTGTCACAAGAGCGGCTGCGCGGATACGGCTGGTACACAGAGCATCCGTATAAGGTGCTGAAGCGCTTCCCCGATTGGCGCGAGCGTCACAAGCCGCAAAAATTTGAGGCCGTCAGGTAGAGATCCTCGATTTACTCCCGCAGTGCAGTCGCGGCAAAGCTGTCGCGGCTTTCCAGTCTCTGGGCGAGATCGGCCAGTTGCGGACGGCGGCTGCGCCAGTCGATTTCGCTGTGGCGGAAGTCCAGGTAGGCGAGGGCGCAGGCCAGGTTGATATGGGCCAGGTTCAGCGGCTCGGGTAGCTGGCCCGCGCGTCGCTCCAGATAATCGAGCGTGCGCTGTATCGCATTCTCGTAGCGCTGCCACCAGAAGTCGGAGCGCAGCCCTTCCTTCTCCCGCAATTTTTCTAAGCGCAACAGCACCAGCGTGTCGAGCAGGCCGGAGCAGACGCTGTAGAAAGTTTTCAGCTCCCAGTCTGCCTCCATCGCCTGGCTCAGACGGCCGTCCCCGAGTTCCCTGTCCAGATAGGCGCAGATCACCTCGCTGTCCATCATCGCCTCGCCGTTTTCCCCGCTCAGGCACGGCACCTTGCCCAGTGGATTGGTGGCAATGAAGTCCTCAGCATTATTGAACGGGTGGGAAACCACTTCCTGCACGCGCTGTTCGAGTCGCTGCTCGCGCAGGACGATGCGGGTACTGCGTGCGTAGGGGGAGGCGTGGGTGAAGTAGAGTTGCATGGCGCCATTCGCTCCTTGCGGAAAGCCTGCAGTGTGCAGAATGGCGCCCGGGGTGTCCAGCCGACGGCTAGCCGGAGAGTGAGCTGTTGGTTATTCGATGGTAGAGGTGCTGCTTCAGGTAAGCGCGCTGTTTTTTCAGGGCGTTGTAGTGTTCGTCGTCGGTGCCTATGCCGCTTTCTTGTAAACCGCGAATCTGTTTGTCGAGTTTGTGGTAGTTGTCGCTTTCAACTTTGAACTGGACGTCTTCTTGTTGCAGTCGCCTGATGGTGTCTACGTATTCGGGAAAATCCTGATCCAGATCGTGAGGGGCGATGGGCATAGGGGAAGCCTCCGTGTGGTTTGATAGTAATGCCATCCCCAAGTGTAGTTGCTACCCAGCTATGTTGAGATAAATGCAAATCTAAATGAGAATATATTGCATTTGATTTTGACTCGGCTTAAGATGCGCGCAATGCTCACGAGGGGAAAGGACAGTGACCAAGAACAAGCGCAGATTTGCTCAGCCCACACTTATCGCGATGGCCGTCTGTATGGCCTATTCCACCGCCTGGGCGGAGAGCGAGCGGGAGCTCGAAACCGTTGAAGTCACCGGTGAGACCTCGGAGTCTTACCTGATAGACGACATGGATACCGCTACGGGTCTTGGTCTCTCGAGCCTGGAAACACCGCAATCGGTGTCCGCTATTGGCCGGGTGCAGATGGACGACTTCAAGCTGTACAGCCTGAACGACGCCCTGCAGTCGATGCCGGGCATCCAGGTGGAGAGTGTCGAGACCGACCGCACCTACTACTCGTCTCGCGGCTTCGATGTCACCAACTTCCAGGTGGATGGTGTCGGCGTACCCGCCACCTATGGCAATCGTGACGGCGAGACGGATACCGCGATCTACGAGCGCATCGAAGTGGTGCGCGGTGCCAACGGCCTGATGAGTGGCGCCGGCAACCCTTCCGCCACGGTCAATATGGTGCGCAAGCGCCCCGCTGAGGATTTCGCTCTGTCCGTGGGTGCCAGCGCCGGTTCCTGGAACAAGCTGCGCACCGAGGCCGATGTATCCGGCACCCTGACCTACGGTCTGCGCGGCCGTATGGTGGTGGCCAGGGAAGACCGCGAGTCGTACCTCGACTTCTATGCCATGGACAAGACAGCGGTCTACGGCGTCGTGGAAAAAGACCTGGGTGCAGCAACGCAACTTACCCTGGGTTCCAGTTACCTGAGCAGTGAGGCCGACAGCCCGCTGTGGGGCGCACTGCCGCTGGTCTACAGCGACGGTGCTCCCACCGATTACGATGTTTCCGCCTCCACCTCCGCCGAGTGGGCCTACTGGGACAACATCGAGGCAGAAGTCTTCGCCGAGCTGAAGCACCAGTTCGCCAACGGCTGGGAGGCCAAGGCCTACTTCATTCACAGCGACATCGAGAGCGACAGCGAGCTGTTGTACATGTACAGCCTGCCGGATGCCGCGACCGATGAAGGCCTGATTGGCTACGCCAGTGAATACACCCTCGACGAGCAGCGCGATCTGTTCGATCTGCGCCTGGCCGGTAGCTACAGGCTGCTGGGCCGCGAGCACGATGTCCTGTTTGGCTACAACTGGGCCAAGGGCAGCGTGGAGGAAGTGTCTCTCTACGACTACACCAACGGCTTCCCGTGGATCGGCGACTTCACCGAATGGAATGGCCAGACACCGGTGCGCCCGGTATTCACCGACGGATTGACCGGCAGTGACTTCGATGACGAGCAGAGCGCTTTCTTCGCCGCAACCCGCTTCCATGTCACCGATGCGGTGAGCCTGATTGGCGGTGCCCGCGTGGTGGACTGGGAAGCGAAAGGGACTGGCTACGGCACCAGCAAGGTCACCAGGGAAACCGGCAAGGTGCTGCCTTATGCGGGCCTGGTGTATCGCATCGGCGATAATTTTTCCGTGTACGCCAGCCACACCGAAACCTTTATGCCCCAGGACGACATCGCGGTGGATCTGACCTTTATCGACCCTACCGAGGGTTCCAACAGCGAGATCGGTGCCAAGGGGCAGTTCTTCGGCGGCAAGCTGATGGCCACCGTCTCCTACTACGAGACCGAGCAGGCCAATGTGGCGGAGTATGCCGGCCAGGTGGAAGACCCGGTCAACGAGCAGATCCTGATCGACTTCTACGAGGGGCGTGACTACAAAAGCCAAGGCTACGACCTGACCTTGAGCGGCCAGCTCAGCGATGGTCTGCAGGTGGACTTCAGCTATGCCAGTGTGGATATCGAGAATCGGGAAGGCAATGGCCTGAATCGCGATTACATTCCGGCCCAGACCCTGCGCCTGTTTGCCAGCTACCGCCCGCCGATGCTGCAGCAGCTGAAAGTGGGCGGCGGCATCAACTGGCAGGACGACATCCAGCGCACGCACAGTGCCGGTCACCTGATCGAGCAGGAGGCCTACGCCACACTGCAACTGTTCGCCAACTATCGCGTGAGCGAGCAATTGAGCCTCTCGCTGAACGGCAAGAACCTGACCGACGAGAAGTACATCAGCAGTCTCTACTGGGATCAGGGCTTCTATGCCGCACCGCGCAACTTCAGTGCCTCAGTAAACTGGCGCTACTGATCCGTGCATCGTTAATGCGCTCTCTTGAGGGTGGCGGGTTGATAGGCCCCGCCATCCTTTTTTGCGTTTAGAAGAAAGTCCGTCAGCGAAATTTGAGCAACATGAATAAGACCCTGTTTAAGCTGCACAGCTGGATGGCCCTGATCGCCTTCGTGCCGTTGCTGATTATCTGTATCACCGGCAGTATCCTGGTGTTCAAGCATGAAATTGATACCGCGCTGATGGAGGAGCGGGTCCGCGTGACAGCGGACGGTCGCGCGCGGCAATCGCTGGATACACTGCTTGGCAGCGTCAATCAAAGCTACCCGGCTTACGAGGTGGTGGGTTGGCATCTGTTCCAGGATCCGCACCGGGCGGATCAGGTCTATATGATGCGGCGCGGTAGCAGCGACTGGTTCTACGCGCTACTCGATCCCTATACGGGAGTGATCTTGGCGCAGCCGCAGGGCTTAACGCACTACTTCACCGACTGGCTGCTCGAATTGCATTACACCCTGCTGCTGGACGACCCGGGCCTGGCCGTTACCAGTGTCTTTTCCATTCTGCTGTGCCTGCTCGGTATTACCGGTTTGGTACTCTACCGAAAGTTCTGGAAACGGCTTTTCACGTTGCGCTGGAACGCGCGCTTGATCGTTTACTTCAGTGACCTGCATAAAATGACCGGCGTGTTTGCCTCGCCGATCCTGCTGATCGTCGGCTTCACCGGTGCCTGGTGGAACATCACGCATTTCGCCCACGAGCTGCGCGAGCACGCCGAGGGCAAGGAGCATTATGCGATGGCAGAGCGTCTCTATAGCGACAGTCTTTCACTGCAGTTGCTGCGCGAGGACGCTGCCGGGAAGGTGAAAGGTTTTGAGGCGACGTACATCACCATGCCCTGGGAGCCGGGTGTAAACATTACCTTCTGGGGCGATGTGCACAGTAGCAATCCGCTGCTGAGCCAGTACGCCAGCAGCGTGACCTACGATGCGCAAAGCGGCGAGTTTATTCAGGCATCCGATATTCGGGATGCCGGGCCGGGGGCCAAAGTCGTCGACAGCTATCGCCGCTTGCATTTCGGTGACTTTGCGGGACTGGTGAGCAAACTGCTCTGGTGCGTGATGGGGTTGAGTCCGCTGCTGCTCTCGGTCACCGGTGTCTACGTCTGGTATCGGCGCCGGGACAAGCGCCGCAGCGCGCGTGTCAAACGCCGCAACAAAAAGCTCACAGCGACGACTGCCTGACATCTCCCCTGCGGTGCCGGCGAATTTTGCTGAGCTTCCGGCGGTGACACAGTGCGGACCTGGTTGCCAGACGTCCGGACTCCGCCGTATCGCTGGAACGGCCGGCTTAAAACCGACCGGCGCTACTCAGTAGACGGGGGCATCCGCTGCGACAAACCGTCGCTGACGTCGCTGCAGCAGCTCTCCGAGATAGAGTTTCAGGTAGGCCGACGCAGCGCGCTTACCCTCTGCGGCTATCTCATCGGTGATGCGCCCGAAGCGAGAATAAGACTGAGACCAGAACGAATCGTTGATAGTGATGGCCAGCATGAATCGCTCGCGCCAGTCCTGCGACGGCGGCAGCTCAAATTCACGGGACAGGCTCTTCAGCAGTGTATCGGCCAGGAGCCAGTGGTTCTCCATTTGTAATTGGCGCAGGGCCCAGCTTGACTGTGGGCCAAAGTGCACCTTCAGTGCTCCGGCGTTTTCCTCATAGTAAGCGCGCACCCGTTCGAAGACCTGGAACAGCAGGTCCTGCCAGCTGTCCAGTCGCGTAAACTCCGAATGGCAGAGTAGGGTGTCACTTAAGAATTTGTAGTGGCGCTCCGCCAATGCGGTCAGGCTGGCGTCTACGCTGGGGAAGAAATGGTATACGGAGGCAGCGGGAACTCCGGCAACCTGGCTCAGGTTGGCCAGACTGATATCGCTGGAGTCCTGTTCGGTAATTAGCGCCTCGAGTGCATCGAGAAGTTTTTCATACTTCTCGCGGCCGTTTTTGCGTTGCGGCTTGCGCGGGCTCGCAGTATCGCGCCGGCTGACCGTCCGTTGATCGACTTGATTCAATTCACCACCCCGACTGGCGCACGCGGCTAACTACCGACGGCGCTTTACTTCCCTGTAAAAACGTTGTCTTTTGGTGACGGCAATTATTAATAGAGTCGCGGCGCGGGGCAAGAGCGTTTTTCCAAAACTGTGGCTTAGTTCCGGTTACGCGCGCCAATTATGTGGCAAGGCCCGTGCACGGGCACCCGATGCTTTTGCAGCGTGAATTTTTCAGTGACGGCACGACGGCTGAAAAATTCTTCTCAGCGGGATTGCAAGCCTATGCTGAACATACGCTGTGCCACCGGAAAAGGGGGCATTTCTCCCGGGAAACCTTGGCGCGGCCTTCCTGTTCATTTGGTGTCGGTTACCTGGCCTTTACATAAGAATCTTCGACTAAGGCCAGGTTCCCTCTGGCATGCCGAGACTCCGGAAAAGTTTTTGTTCCGCCAGTGGCCTGAATGTGTATTCGGGCAGGCTCAACAATGAATGCTGCTTCATCCGCACGCAAACAGCGCGCAATGTCGACAAGCGCCCGCACAAGGAATTTGTGCAAGCCCGCAACGGTTTCTTCAAGAGCCTGGAAAACGTGGTGCACTTCTAAAACGCCCGCTCCGCAACGCCAAAATGTGAAGACACTCTTGCTCCGGGAACGGTGAGTAAAAGGGGGGCAGAATAAGGGTGAACCCTAAGGAAAAAGAAGGGGCCGAGAGGCCCCTTTTCTCTACGGCTACTATCAGTGATACCGCAATTCCGTGGCTTTGCCGCGGAATACACGGTAGGAAAACACCGTGTAGGCGAGAATGGCCGGCACTACGATGAGCGCGCCAACCAGAATAAACAGCAGCGATTCCGTAGCGCTGGCCGCCTGCCAGATATCCAGTTGGCCCGGCACTATCTGCGGGTAGAAGCTGAACGCCAGGCCCGCAAAGCACAGCAGGAAGACCAGCACCACGTTTACGAACGGGATCCAGCTGTGGCGGTCGTCCACTTTCGGCAGGCGTCGCAGCAAAATCTCGTTGGCGGCAAAGGCGAAGAAGCACAGCATCGGGATCAGCAGCACGAACATCACCAGTGGGAAGGTAAACCAGCGGTCGAACACGCCCGGGTTGACCAGCGGGTTGACCAGGGACACGGCGACCACCCCGACAAAGGCCGCCCGGCCGGCGCGGTGGGTCCAGCGGATGGCGCGTTGCTGGAGCGCGCCTTCGGTTTTCATAATCAGCCAGGCGGCGCCGATATAGCTGTAGGCGGCTGTAACGCCAACGGCGCTGAGTGCCGAGAAGAGCTGTGCAGACCAGCCGGACTCAAAGCCCATCACGTACTGGCCGAGCATATAGCCCTGGGTCAGGCTGGTGAGCAGGGAGCCGGCCTTGAACGTCCGGTCCCAGGTGAGTTTGTGGTCCACCGCCGCCTTGGCGCGGAAGTCGAAGGCGACGCCGCGCATGATCAAACCGATCAGCATAATTGCGGTGGGAATATAAAGATGCATCAGCACCATGCTGTGCGCGGTGGGAAAGGCGATCAGCAGCAGTCCGACTGCCAGCACCAGCCAGGTTTCGTTGGCGTCCCAGAAGGGACCAATGGAGGCGATCATGGTGTCGCGCTGCAGCTCGTCGTTCGCGCCCAGCGGCAGCAGGATACCGACACCAAGGTCGTATCCATCCAGGACCGCATAGACGAGTACCGCCAGCCCCATCAGGCCAATAAAAATAACCGGTAACCAGTCGGCGAGGCTCATGGATGCAATGCTCATGCGGCGCCCTCCTCGGTGGCTTCCGGCAGGTTAGTGAGCTTGCCGCTGGCCTGTGGCGGCGCCGTCTCGAATTCCTCGACTTTCACCGACTTGCGTGCCATTACCTGTAGGGTGTGGATATAGGCCCACATCAGCACTGCGTAGACGAGCAGATACAGTGTCAGCGAGAAGCCCACGTTGGCCGGGGCCAGCGGTGTTACCGCATCGGCGGTCCTCAACACGCCGGTCACAAGCCACGGTTGGCGGCCGATCTCGGTGACGTACCAGCCCGCCAGTGTCGCCAGCCAGCCGGAGAAGGTCATCGCCACGACGACTTTGAGCATCCACTGCGGCAGCTCGCCGCGCCTGCGCAGGAAAAAACAGCTGGTCCAGGCCACCGCCAGCATCAACATGCCCATGCCGACCATGATGCGGAAACCGAAGAACAGGGGTTTGACCGGCGGGTGGTTGCCCTCGAATTCGTTGAGGCCGCGAACCTCGCCGTCGGTTTTATGGGTCAGGATCAGGCTCGCCATATTCGGAATACCGAGCGCAAAGTGATTGGTGCGCTGCTGTTCATCGGGAATCGCAAACAGCAGTAGCGGTGCGCCTTTTTCCGTCTCCCACACGCCCTCCATTGCGGCGATTTTCTGCGGTTGGTGTTCAAAGGTATTCAGTCCGTGCAGATCGCCGACGAAGGCCTGAATCGGGGCCAGCACTGCGGCCAGTACCAGGCCGGTTTTCAGTGCCAGGCGCGGCGCCAGTTTGGGATCTCCGTGCAGGATGCGATAGGCGGATATGCCGGCGACAAAGAAGGACGCCGTCAGTCCGGATGCGAGCAGCATATGCGCGAGGCGGTAGGGGAAAGATGGATTGAAAATCACCTCCAGCCAGCTGGTGGCGTGCACCACGCCGTCGCGAATCTCGTAGCCCGTGGGTGTCTGCATCCAGGAGTTCAGTGCCAGAATCCAGAAGGCGGAGAGGGTGGTGCCTACGGCCACAACCAGAGCGGAGAGGGTGTGTATCTTGCTCGGCACGCGGTTGATGCCGAACAGCATAATGCCGAGGAAGGTTGCCTCCAGGAAAAAAGCCGTCAGCACTTCGTAGCCGAGCAGGGGGCCGGCGATATTGCCCACCGTCTCCATAAACCCCGGCCAGTTGGTGCCGAACTGGAACGACATGGTGATACCGCTGACGACACCCAGCGCGAACGTCAGCGCGAATACCTTGACCCAGAACCGGTAGGCGCGCATCCACACCGGATTGTCGGTCTGGTCGAAGCGCAATTTGAAGAAGAACAGGATCCAGCCCAGGGCGATGGTGATGGTGGGAAAGAGGATATGAAAACTGATATTGGCGGCGAACTGCATCCTTGACAGGACCAGGGTATCTAGCATGGTGACCTCTGCAGACGAATGGTAATTGCTGTCCGGAAATTGGGGGCATGCGGTGCCCCGGGGGTTCTATTTGGCTTTGGACGGGCCTCCTTTTACCTTGCCCTTGAGTTCCAGCAGCTTGCTGAGACCGGAACCCAGTTTCATCAATTTAAGCAGGTCTTTCTGCTGCAGCCGGCTCAGGGTGTTGGCAAACTGGTCCAGCAGTTCCAGCAGGTCGTAGACCTCCTGTATTCTTTCCTGCGCCTCGGCCTCCTGTTCATCCTGCGGTTCGTTCAGCAGCAGCTGGCGCAGCAGGGTCAGGGTCGGATCGAGTTCGCGCTTGCGGCGCTCTTCGAATACCGTGCGGGCCAGGTCCCAAATGGAGCCGGCGGCGGTAAAGTAGTCCTTGCGGTCTCCGGGCAGGTGGTGCAGCTCCACCAGGCGCCAGGCCTGCAGCTCTTTCAGCCCCATACTGACGTTGCCGCGACTGATCTTCAGTGCCTGCGCCAGCTGGTCTGCGTTTACGGGTTCGGGGTGGATAGTCAGCAGTGCAAACATCTGCCCGACGGTGCGGTTGAATCCCCAACGGCTGCCCATCTCGCCGAAGTGCAGCACGAAGGCCTGGGCCTGACTGGAAAGTTTCATTAATTTCTTAATTTTCAGAAATTTCTGAAAATTGTAAATATAAATTGATATATGTCAATGCGCGCTTGCGGGAAAAGTGCGCTCGGGCCTGTTGGCTCAGATTGCGAGGAGCGCCGATTCGTACCAGTCGTCCGGCACGATAAAGCCACGGCTCACTTCCCGGTGAGTGTTCAGCGCGGCGACGCAGACGGGGCTGCGCAGATCCATTGTGCGGAGATGGTCGGCCAGTGTGGCGCAGCTGTCAGCGCCCGATAGCGGGTGATTGCGCTCGGCCAGCCAGGTGCGTTTGGGCAGGCGGATCCAGTGCAGCGGCCGCTCGCAGAAGTGGAACTGAAATTCATCAAGCGGTGCCCACCAGTAGTGGCAGGCTCCCGGGTTGATGGCGGTGTGCAAAGGCTCGGCGTCTTCGCCGAGAGGGCGGAACAGGCGGCCGGGCATCAGCGCCCACTGGCGGTCGATATGAATATCTTTGTGCTGCAGGATTTCCACTGCGGCCGGTTGGCGGATCAGCGGCAGCTGGTGTTCGCGCATCCGCGCCAGCTTGATATCGAGCCGGTCGCGGAGCCCCGGTCCGACCCAGTATTCGCCGGCCACCTGCAGGTAAAATTTGACCGCGATCTCCCAGTGTTCGACGGACCCGCTCGGCTGGTGCCGCACGACAAAATCCAGTTCACCGAGTGTGCGTCCCGCGGCGCGCAGTGGCAGATTGCGGTGCAGCAGCGCGTAGGCTGGGTGGTTGGCAAAGGCGAATGCCCAGAGGTTCTCGAAATACACGCCGAGCCGGCCGGCCGACCCGCGCTCGTCCCGGTTGCGCAGCTCGACGTCCAGTAGTGGTGCCAGTCGCGCGGCAATCTCTGCGCGGGAGAAATAGGCAGTCAATTCGGCGCGACGCTGTGCCGGCAACCAGGGCAGCCCGCTGCCGCGAACGATATCGGGCGCGCCCAGCGCCCAGAGCAGGTTGGCCCAGAGGTCTGGTTGCACCTTTTCTTTATTGATGTCCATCGGGTGTTTCGCCAAGAAAATTTTCAGCTACTAAAAATAAAAAACACTGCGGCTGCCGGCTAAATGGCGGTGTATCCGCATGCGTTGTGCTAGGGTCTGTCCAAGCACAACGACATAATAATTAAAGGAGCTTTGTGTGGAATCCGGACCACTGATCTCGATCGGCCTGCCGATCTCCCTGTTTATCATCATGATCGGCATCGGCATGACCCTGACGGCGAGGGATTTTCACCAGGTCACGGTGAAGCCGGCCGGACTTATTGTCGGCACTATCAGCCAAATCCTGGTCATGCCATTGATCGCCTTTGCGCTCTGCTGGCTGCTGAGCCTGCCGGCGGCCATCGCCGTTGGCCTGGTCATCATTGCGGCCTGTCCCGGCGGCACTACTTCCAACCTGTTCACTCTGCTCGCGCGCGGCAATGTGGCGCTGTCGATCGTGCTGACGGTGTCCGCGAGTCTGATCACTATCCTGTCGCTGCCGGTGTTCACCAATTATGCGCTGCAGACGTTCTCCGGAACCCAGCAGGAAATTGTGCTGCCCTTCGGCAAGACCGTGGTCATGCTGTCGGCAATCGTATTGCTGCCGGTGGTGATCGGTATGGCGGTGCGCGCCTGGCTGCCGGGACTGGCGAGTCGTGCGGAAGGCGTGGTCAGTATTTTCGGCGCTCTGGTACTGGCGGTGTTGGTGATCGGCCTCGTGTACGGCATCCGCGATCGCTTTTTGGAGCTGATGGCGCAGGCGGGCCCGTCGGCGATTCTGCTGAATCTGGCCGGTGTCGCCCTGGGGCTGCTGACCAGTCGCCTCTGCGGCCTGTCGCGGCGCGAGGGGCTGGCAGTGGCTACGGAGCTGGGGATCAAGAACGGCACGCTCGGCCTGATGGTGACCCTGACGCTGTTGCATTCCAGCGAAATGTCGATTCCCTCCGCCATCTACGGTGTGCTGATGTTCCCGATCGGCTTTCTGCTGGCCGCCTATGGCCGGCGTGTTATACCGTCGAATAAAGAGCGCGATGCGGCTGCCGCCGGCGAGATTTCCGAGGCGGGCTAGCCTTCGGCTTCGAGCCGCCGCCAGCAAAGTGCGCGGCGGCTCACCTCTGCTGGTCGATATAGGCCTGTAGGCGTTCGGTATCCGGAATGGTGACGCGGCCGTAGGCGAACTCGACCAGGCCTTGCCCTTCAATATTCTTAAGCGCCCGATGTACACCCTGTCGGGTCATGCCCATCATGTTCGCGAGCAGCTCCCTGGTCAGGCGAAAGCTGACACTGCTGCCGGCGTTCCCCTGCGAGTTGTGCATCTGTGCGAGAAACAGCAGGCGCTGGCCGAGGCGCGCTTCGGTGCCGCGCAGTACGTCGTCCTGGATAATTGACATTGCCGCCCACAGCCTGCGGCTGATCAGGTCCAGCGCGACCGGGTAGGCCTCCGGGTTATCCGCCATTACCGCAAGCAAGGCTTCGCCGGGAATATCCACTAGCTGGCAGTCATCGTGTGCGGTGGCACCAAATACCCGCGGCATTCCGGGCGAAAAAACGGTATCTCCGAACCAGGCGCCGACATCGAGGATCGCCAGTGTGGCTTCGCGGCCACTGGCATTGCTGGAGCAGAGACGCACTCGGCCTGCGGCAACGATCGACAGCTGGCTCTGCATCGCCCCGGGCAGATAGATGACGTCCTCCGCGCTGAAGCGCCGGCTGCGGGCCAGGCGGGCCAGTGTCTGTCTGGCCTGTGCGGGCAGTCCCGCCAGCAGCGGGCAGGCATCGAGAATTTGTGTTGGATCGCTCATCCGCCAAGTGTAAACAAGTTGACAGTCTTGTGGGCAGGGCGGTTTCTAGAATGGGGTGGTCCAATAACGATAAGAGAGAACATCGATGCATACGCAACTGGATACGATCCCGTCCCTGAAGGGCAAGGTCAGCGACGCCGAGTGGCAGCTGCGCGTCGACCTGGCGGCCGCCTATCGCCTGGTTGCCCACTACGGCTGGACGACCTTATTTTTACCCACTTGTCTGTGCGCATTCCCGGCCCTGAGCACCACTTCCTGATCAATCCGTTCGGCGCTATGTTCGATGAGATCACCGCGTCCAGCCTGGTGAAGATCGACGTGCACGGGGAGAAAGTGGATGACACTCCATTCCCGGTCAATCCCGCCGGCTTCACCATCCACAGCGCGATTCACGAAGCGCGCGAAGACGCCCAGTGCGTGATGCACACGCACACGACCGAGGGCGTTGCGGTGGCGGCGCACAGCGAGGGACTGTTGCCGATCTCCCAGCAGTCGCTGTTCCCGCTGTCGAACCTGGCCTATCACGATTACGAGGGCATCGCCGTACGCGAGGACGAGAAGGCGCGCCTGGTGTCCGACCTGGGTATGGCCAACTACCTGATCTTGCGCAACCACGGTCTGCTCACCTGTGCGCCGACGGTGGCCGATGCCTTCCTGGCTATGTTCATCCTGCAGCGTTCCTGTGAGATTCAGGTGGCGGCACTCGCCGGCAATCGCCCGCTGACCCCGGTGCCGCAGCCGATCATCGACAAAATCCAGGGTGAGGGCGACAAGGTCACCAGCAGTCAGGGCGGTCTGCTCGCCTGGCCAGGCCTGTTGCGCAAGCTCGACCGCATAGACCCAAGCTACCGTAATTAAGGGGCAATCGCATGGATCACGTTATCGAAAGAAAAGCCCAGTTCACCCATATGGAAAACGGTACCGCCGAGGACTGGACGATCATTGCCGAGGCCTTCGGGCCTTTTGCGCGGGAACTGCCGGATCGCATTATTGCCCACTTGAAACTACTCGGGGGCGATTGCGGCGGATTCCCGGTGGACCGCCTGATGCACTGCCTGCAGACCGCAACTCTTGCTTACCGCGATGGCCAGGACGAGGAGTATGTCATCTGTGCACTGCTGCACGATATCGGCGATACCCTCGGCAGTTACAACCATGCCGACGTGGCTGCGGTGCTGCTGGAGCCCTTTGTCAGCGAGGCGAATCACTGGATGATCAAGCATCATGCGATCTTCCAGGGCTATTACTTCTTCGCGTACCTGGGCATGGATCCCACACTGCGGGAACAGTTCAAGGACCATCCGCACTATGCGCGCACGATTGAGTTCGTGTCCAAGTATGATGCCCCGGCGTTCGATAAGGACGGTGAATCCCTGCCGCTGGAATTCTTCGAGCCGATGCTGCGGCGGGTGTTTGCGCAGCCGCGCAAGACGCTGTACAAGCAGGCACTGGAAACCGCCGGCTGAGGTTGTGAACAGGGGCCTCCGGCCAGTCAAGCTGGTACGGAGGCCTCAGCCACAGGCCTGACTCCGGCTCAATTCCCGCTCTTCCGTGTTCCGCAGCCCGCCCTATTGCCAGAAATCTGACCTTGCCCCTAGCCGCGCGGGTACATTAAAGGCACTATAGCGCTGGTTTTTGAGTCGGTTGCATCCGTCCTGTTTCGGCTGTTGGGTCACGCATGTTGATTGTTTTTTGAACGATTGCGCGAGTCGGAGTGCAAATAGGGGGCAGCCGGGCTCGAATCAAGGTTCAAACGGTCGAAGTCAACAACCTGTATGCTGCACTACTTTCTGAAAAAGCGCCTGAAGAAGCACGACGCCTACAACAACCTGAAACTGGAATCCATGATTCGCAGGCAGATGTTGATGCAGCAGGCCTTGTCCAGCAACAAGGTGGGAGTTGGCAACGACAAGGAGCACAAAATCGTCGTATCGCTGACATCCTTCGAAAAGCGTATCAACGATCTCTATCTGTGCATCGAGAGCCTGTTCCAGCAGTCGGTAAAAGCCGATGCAATCGTGTTGTGGCTGTCGACAAAGAATTTTCCCGATAAATCACTGCCGGAGACCCTGCTCAAGCAGCGGGAACGCGGGCTGCAGATTTTCTTCGTGGACGAGGATCTCGGCCCCTACAAAAAATATGTGTACGCCTTCGAACAGTTCACGGACAGCCTGATCATTACCGTCGATGACGATATTCTGTATCCACCGGATACGATCGACATGCTTTACCGTGCCTACCGGCGCGATCCCGCCCATATCTACTGCCTGCGCGGACACAAGATGGTGCTGGATAAGAATGGGGGGCTGCTGCCCTACGATCAATGGCAGTCCGGCGTGATCGATGCGGAACCGTCCAGCCTGGTATTTCCGACGGGAATGGGGGGAGTGCTGTATTTCCCCGGATCGCTGCACGAGGATGCCTTCGATAAAGACAAGTTTATGGCGCTGTGCCCGAACGCGGACGATGTCTGGCTCAAGGCCATGAGCCTGAAAAATGGCACGCTCAGTGCGCGGGTCGCCGATTCGCGCCACTGGAAAAAGCGCTTCCTGACCATTGAAGGCTCCCAGTCGCAGTCACTGAAAAAAGAAAACTGGGAAAAGAATGGCGGCAATGACTGCAAGATACGCGAGGTATTTACCGAATACGGACTCCTCGAGTCACTCGGCTGAAGGCTCCGCGCCTGCGGTAAATGCCGCTGCTGGCACCCGCGACAGGATCAGCCCGCCGGCGACAAAAAGCAGTATCAGTGCGAGCATCGAGTAGCGCACATCCCCGAACCAGCTGCCAAAAAGCCCGAACAGCGGTGGGCCTATCAGCGCGGCGAATTTCCCCATCAGATTATAGAAACCAAAGAACTCTCCACTTCTGGCGGTGGGGATCAGGCGCGCGTAGCACGAGCGGCTCAGCGCCTGTACCCCGCCCTGGACCAGCCCGATCAGCACCGCAATCGCGTAGAACTCCCAGGGGGCGCGGATGAACGCGCCCCAGACGCACACCAGTATGTAGACAGCGAGGCCGATATAGATACCGCGCTGGGGACCTATTCTTTCACCGAGTCGGGCGAAGAGAATTGCCGCCGGGAAGCCGACAAACTGCACCAGCAGCAGCGCGAGAATCAGGTGCGAGCGCTCGAAGCCCAGGGCGCGACCGTAGGCGACGGCCATGCGGATGACGGTACCGACACCGTCGATATAGAGCCAGTAGGCGAACAGAAAAACCATTACCGTGCGGTAGTGGCGCAAGTGTCCGATGGTCGTGCGCAGCTCTCGCAGTGTCTGCCGCAACAGGGAGCCACCAGCAGTCGACGCCGTCGCCGGCGGTTCGCGGACCCAGAGTACCAGCGGCAGCGAGAACAGCGCCCACCAGAGTGCGGTCATCGCGAACGCCGCCAGCGCTGCCGAAGTCGTGTCGGCAAAGCCGAAAGCCGCAGGCTTCAGCGCGGCGGCGACGCAGCCGATATACAGCAGGCCACCGCCGAGATAACCGAGGCCGAAACCGAGACCGGATACCGCGTGCCAGCGCGCCGGCGGCGCCACGCTGGTCAGCAGGGCGTCGTACAGCAGGTTGGAGCCGAGGAAGCCAACGCTGGCACAGACGAACAGCAGCGACGCCGCAAGCCAGGCACCGCCGGGCACACCGGCGAGCAGTGCGGTGGCCAACATGCCCGGCACGGCGAACAGGAGCAACAGGCGCTTGCGCGCACCGGCGCGATCGGCGAGGGCGCCAATCAGCGGCGCACCCAGGGCAATGACTAGCGACGCGGCGGCATTGGCCCAGCCGAGGCGCAGGTTGGCCGTCTCGGCGTCTACGCCGGCGTTCCAGAAGTCCTGGTACAGGAGGGGAAAGAAGCCGGCCAACACCACGGTGGCGAAGGCGGAGTTGGCCCAGTCGTAGAAGGCCCAGCTCCAGACGGCGCGCCGCCCTGTAGTTTCCGTCGCTTCTCCTTTCTCCTTCGCCGTGTCCATCGACTCAGTGCCGAATTAACCGCTGTCGCCGATCCCGCTCAGCCAGCCGCGCTGAATCCAGGTCTGCAGCAGTTGCACCAGAGTGCCGGCCGCCTGCTCCGCCGGCACTATGGCCAGCAGTGCTTCACAAAGTTCACTGAAATCCGCGCCGTCGAGCGCGGTGCTTACCGCCACCAGTTCGGCGCCGGCGAGAGATGTGAATTCGGTCAGCCGCTCGCGATTGCGCCACAGCAACCAGTGGAAATGCCCCTCGGTGGGCGGCGGAGGAACCTGTTCCGCACGGAGTGCCTGCCACACCTGCACACAGTTCCAGTCGCAGCGTAACAACCGGATGCTGGGGTGAAAGCGCAGGCGCATGCGCGGCCACAGCGCCGCTGGTGCACCCTGCAGCTCCTCCAGCGCTAAATGCTGTGCGTCCGCCGCATCGAAGACCGTCATCAGCAGGCGCTCGAACGAAGCCAGCTCGGCGATCAGCGGGTGCCGACTGAAGGGCTCGGCGCTGCGGAGGTAGTCGGGTAATTGCTCGCCGAAGTCGCGCAGCGACGGACGATGTGACGGGCAGTTATCGATATAGCCGAGCGTCATTTCCTCGAACAGGGCATCGCCCAGGTAGCTGCCCAGTACCGGGTGATCGGATTCGAGGGTTTCCTGCAGGCGCTTGCGGTAGGCGTTGGCGTAGATACCGAGGCGGACCGACTTGGCCGCGGTGCCCTGTTCGCAGATGTGATCGTTGATGGCTGTGTCTCCCTGCAGCAGGAAGGCCATCAACTGGCGTTGACGCGCGTGCAGCAGCCCACTCACGACACGCAGGCCGCCCCCGCGGCGCATTCCTCCGCAAAGACCTGTCGCGCGCTGTCCAGCTCCTCGATCATCTGCGGCAGCTCGGGAATATGGTCATCCCGTTCGATCAGCGTGCTTACCGCGCCGAAGCGGCGGAGTGCGTGTCGGTAGAGCGCCCACACAGGGTCGGGTACATCGTGGTCGTGGGTGTCGATGACATAGTCGCCGTAGTCCGAGTGGCCGGCGAGGTGAAACTGTTGCACCCGTGCCGGATCCAGATAATCGATATATTCCCGCGGTTCGAAGCCGTGGTTGCGGGCGCTGACGTAAACATTGTTGATATCCAGCAGCATCAGGCAGTCAGCGCGGGCGCAGACCTCGGCAAAAAACTCCCATTCCGACATCGACTGCTCGGAGAAGGTGAGGTAACTGGATACGTTTTCCAGCAGCAGCTGCCGGCCGAGATAGTCCTGCACGCGGCATACCCGTTCCACAACGTGTTCCACCACTTCCTCATCGTAGGGCAGCGGCAGTAGATCGTGGCTGTTGCGCCCGTCGACGCCGGTCCAGCAGAGATGATCCGAAATCCAGGCCGGTTGCACCTCCGCCGCGAGCTGTTTCAGCTGCGCCAGGTAGTCGAAGTTCAGTGGGTCGGCGCTGCCGATCGACATGGAAACGCCGTGCATCACCAGCGGGTAGCGCTCGCCGATGGCCCGCAGAAAATATCTCGGTTTGCCACCGGCGACCATAAAGTTTTCCGACACCACCTCGAACCAGTCCACCGCCGGCGATTGCGTCAGTACCTGCTGAAAATGCTGCGTGCGCAGCCCGAGGCCGAAGCCGAGAAAAGGCAGCGGTGCAGATGTGCTGGCGGTCGCCGGGGAGTTAGCTGGCATGGTGGTAGCGTCGAACGAAAAGGGCGACTCAGCTTTTTACCTTGCCGCCAATGTCCGTACAGGCCTTGGCGGGCATGGCAACCCAGCCGCTGCCTTTACACGAGGCCTTGCCGGCGCAGTCGTGCTTGGCGGTATTGCAATCGTTGTGTCCTTTACAGACATTGACCCCATAACAGTGGGCCAGGTCCGCGGTCTTGACCGAACCTTTCCAGTCATCGCTTACCTTGCCGCCGACATCGGCACAGGCTTTCGAAGGCATGGCAACAAAGCTGCTGCCCTTGCAGGAAGATTTGCCGCCGCAGTCGTTGTTGGCGGTTTTGCAGTCGTTGTGGCCTTTGCAGACATTGACGCCGTAGCAGTGCACGAGATCGGTGGTGTCGCCACTGGACGCCTGTTTCTGGTTGGCCAGGCTGGCGCCGCTGGTGATCAGGCTGGCCGCCGCCAGGGCCAGTGACGCCCCGGTCAGAATCATTTTGCGCTCGCGGTTCATGCAGAAGTCCTCGGTTTTAAGACTGATAAAAGGTGTGTGCGACCGAAGGGGTCACAGCGCCTTGGTTTCAGTCTAGCCGGGAACACGGGCGCTGCCGGGTAGGCGATGCGGGCTACCACTTATAGCGGAAGCCGAGCACCAGGCCGCCACCGTCGCTATCGCCAAAATTTTCCAGGCTGGTGGCGTAGTAGATTTCCCCATAGATGGAACAGTAGTCACCGCACTCGTCATAGGTGGCGCCGATACTGAGTTCGCCCAGCCAATCGTCCCTGTCCTGATACAGCCGTGTGCCGGAGACGGTGACGTCAGTCTCCTGGTCGATGTTGTAGATAACGCTGGGGGTGGCATAGAAGCTGAAACGCTCCAGGGGGAGGCTGCCGTACATTTTGCGACTGGACTTGCGGCGGCTGACCCGCTTTTCCAGTGTCGCCCCGAATCGGGCGAGAAACCCATGATTGTTAATGTCGGTGACACTCACGTCATAGACATCGTGAATGTTGTCCGCCTCTTCCGACGAATAGATCAGCTGGGCCTGGGGTGTGACGGAATACAGGTTGTGCAACCGGAAGCTGCGCCCGGCTTCGAGGGAAAAGGCGTAGCCGAATGCATCCGCGCCTTTGGCCAGGTCGCGCAGATCGAATGCTGTGATATCGGATTCGAACCAGTTCAGCAGCAATTGGGCATCCAGGTATTCGCCGCCATTGCCGTACCATGTCATAAAGCCGCTGACGCCATAGCCTTTCACGTCAATATTGCCGTTGCCGAAAAAGGATTCGAGATCGTTTTCCGAATCACCGTAAAGCAGCGCAACGCCGGCTACCGGCTGCGTTCCCCGGACGGTGAAGTTCAGCGCAGTATCGACACCCAGCTGCAACTGAAAATAGTCCTGGTCCCAGGATGCTCTGGTAGTGGACTGCTGTGGATCGAACTTGAGGCGGCGCACACTGCTGCGCATCCAGGGGCCACCGCCATCGATGATGCGCTCTTCAGCGGTGGCGTAATCGTACCTCTCTGCATCCCTGTAGCTGCTGCCCATCCAGAAGCGGTTGCCGACGCGGCTGCGCAGCGACGGGGGGATGTTCAGCGACCTGAGTAGCTGTGGATACGTCTCATACATCACGGCGCCCGGTTGCCAGCGTGGCATTTCGCCCGCGCCGAGCCATTCCGCATTGCTGACTACCGAGCGGAGGTACCAGTCGCCATCGGCAGGATCGGCTCTGCCATTGTGGTGCAGGGTATAGGCGTAGGCGCCGGCGACCACTGCGGGTTGTGCATCCTTGGCGACATAATCACCGTCCAGTTCGAAAGCACCGTCGGGGGAATTGCCACCAACTTCCACCAGCTTGATACCGTCGCCGCTGGTCCGCGCTCCGGTACCGCCCCTGTTTGCGACGCGGATAAACGTGCGGCCGGAGGCGGCGCCGGCGATGCTGAACAGGTCGGCAGGGGAGTCGTCGCTATTCAGCCGGGCGTCCAGCCACAGCCTGCCGCGGTGTCCGATGTAGTCGCCGAAATTGCCCGCCGCGTCCCTGGCCACGGTCAGGCTGTCGTAGCGCTCGTTGCCGAGGTCGAGTGTGCCAGCATTGGCGATATTGCCGGTGACCACGAAGTGCCTCGGTGTAAATTGCACCAGGCCACCGAAGAGTATGTCGAGTCCCAGATCGTTGCCGTCGCCATCGAGGCCGCCACCGACATTCAGTGCGCCGGAAAACACCATCTTGGAGCTACCCCAGATGACGATTCGCTCCCAGTTGCGCAGCAGGCGGCCATCCATTGCATAGTCGAGAACAAATGTCAGCGTATCGATGTAGCCGTCAACCGGGCTTGTATCATCGCCGCCATCCAGAATCGCCTCTCCCTCGAAGGCAAAGGCATCAATAGTGAGACTGTCGGAGCCGTTGCCGCCACGCACTTCATCGGTTAGGCCTTCGTCCCAATAGATACTGTCGTCGCCGTCTCCGCCGTCGATGTAATTGAATACGAAGCCGCCGTCGAGGGTGATAGTGTCGTTTCCATCGCCGCCCCAGACATGGAATGCCAGGCCGTCGAGTAGCTGAATGGTGTCATCGCCACTGCCGCCGTCGATGCCTCCCCCGGTTGAGAAGTTGCCGACGTCTGCCAGGCGATTGTTCAAGGTGATGGTATCGTCACCGCTGCCGGCATCGATGACATTTTCGATCGTCACGGTGACGCCGATAAGACTGCCGGGATCGAATTCTTCGGCATCGTCGATATCAACCGAGCTGTCATCACCGCCGCCACCAATATTGATGGTGTCTGCACCACTGCCGCCAAACACGCTGCCGACAGTTCCACCGTTAACATCTATGGTGTCGTCCCCGCCAAGCGCATCCACATCGGCGCCGCCGGCATCGTTGTTTTCATCGCAGCTAATCTGGTCCGGCCCTTCGGTGCCAATATTGCCCGGGGTGCAGTCCGCGAGTACCGGGCCGGTGAAGGTGAACAGAGCGGCAGTTGCACAATGGGCGAGCAGGCGCGGGACTCGTGAATTTAACGCCTTTATGTTGCTCAAATTGTTGGTGCGAATATTTTTGCCCACGTTTATTCCTGTTCTAATCCATGGCCATTGTAATTTTGCGCCGAATCAAAAGTGCGTATTCAGCCGTGCAGTCCGGCTGACACACCGCGCCGTCGCATATTGCTTCACGCCAGTAACAATCAGAATTTGAAACCCACACCGAGGTTGACGATCCAGGGGTCGTAGTCGAACTGCGCATACAGGCGGTTATGCCCCAGTTCCGTTGGAAAGGTAACTCTGGCGTCCGTATCCGACAGGAAATAGAGCACCGATGCATTGAGCTGTAGCGGGGAATCCGCGCTAAAACGGAAGTCGATACCCGCCTGCACGGCCCAGTCCCAGGAGTGGCCAAGGTTGAATTCCGCCCGGCCGGTAGCCAGGCCGGAATCGACGAGAAAATCATTGAACTCTCGGTTGAGGTCTACGTCGTAAAAGTCGGTGTAATTGATTCCAGCGCCAATATAGGGGCGCCCGAGACAGTTGGCGTCGAGCATATACCAGTTGACGAAGGCCAGGGTGGAGGAGGCCTTGAAATTACCTAGCCCTATCGTCTCCCTGCCGGGAGTCCCGGTGAAATAGTCCAGGTCGACATCGTAGTCGGCGCCGTCGATGTGCATCAGTTCGACGCCCCAGTATTCTGCCGGCCGCCAAACCCCGGCAATCTGCCAGGCTTTCGCGGTGTCAATCTTCCAGGTTGTGTTGTAGAGATCCCAGTGCTGCAGGACGCGGAACTTGAGCGAAGTGGATTCGTCGTCCGGGTGGATATAGCTGCCGCCGACCCGAATAATAAAATCTCCCCAATCCACGTTCCGCCAGTCTTGTTGCGCATTTGCGTTTTGGGGGGCAGATATTGCCAGTGCCATGACAAGTGGCAGTAACTTCATCGGGTAACTCCAACTAATTCTTTTGTGGTAACAGCGGGTGTCCATTTATTGCTTTTATAAGTGATCCAAAGTCGTGAGGAAGCACTCGTAAAGTAACAATAAAAAATAGCAGTAAGCGCTACATTTGCTTTCGTTGCTAAGTGTCAAATCAATATTCTGGCGCGAGATATGTCAGAAAATAAATATTCGAAGAAAATTGAAATTTTGATGCGCTAAATCTTCGACTTTAAGTTGGATGATTTTGGCCGGGTCACGATTTCGTTAAGAAAATTTAAACAAATAAATTCTATCTTCTTTCTGGTAAGTTCCTGTCATTTGGACGCATTCGGCAGGCAGGTGAAGGTTGCTTTAGTGGGGTTGCTATGAATTTCGAGGGAATTTTAAAAAGTGATCCAATCGTAGTCGCATTTACGGTGGATTATAACTATGCCATGCCGATGGCAGTGACGATAAAGTCGTTACTTTTCAGTTTGGGCGTCGGGCGCGATGTCTTCATTTTTGTGGTTGATGTGGGTGTGAGTGTGGCCAAATAAAGCAAGGTTGAACAGTCTGCTTTCTCTGAAAGGGAAAAAGTGGATATGCCTTGGATAAAAGTCTCTGAGGGCACTATCCATGACCTGCCGTCTACAGAGAAATACCCGATATCTATTTATTATCGGCTGTTACTTCCGACGCTTATCCCAAGTTATTTAAAGAAAATCATTTATTTGGATGCAGATTTGATTATTAGGGGGGCAAGGCTTTGGGATGCTGATCAAGACGGGAAGTCGACATTGGCGGTGCCCAATCTGTGCCAGAGAACCATGGGCATGGTTCGTCATATCGACCGCCTGCGCCTGGGGATTGCCCCCAGCAGCAAGTATAGCAATGCGGATGTTTTGATTATCGACCTGGAAAAGTGGCGTTCAGCAAGTATCTCGGAAAAATCTATTCACTATATAGAACAGCATGCCGACACGTACTCTTCCCTGATCAGAATGCCCTCAATGTGGTGTTGGCTGACACGTAGGGAGACCTGGATCCGCGATGGAATCAGATGCATGTACTGCACACCTATCCAACCTGGAGGGGGAGCCCCTATGGTGAATCGCTTTTCAGGTTGGTACGCGATGATCCGTTCATCATTCACTTTACGACGCCCTGACGGGGCTGGCGCAACACCATTTGGCTGCGCAGCTGGAGAAGATTAAGGCAAATTTTTCGGTCCGTCGGAAAAAGGGCAGTCATTCACAGTGCAATTCAGCAACCCAGTTGAGATAAAGCTCGGGGTCGACATGGCAAAATAAATGTGGAATTCGAGCCTGAACCGGCTGCTACTGTGGTAGACCAGATTCGCTGAAAAATGAAGACTTTTAAATATTTCTAGCGAAGAAGGTGGTGTCGATTAGTTTTGTTTTAACTTTGAGTTGGCAAGCCCCTAGTTTCCTAGGCAGATGCTAGCTTCTAAAAATACCTGTTCTCGGGAGTAATTCGTCGCTGCACTCCTCCCCCTGTGGGGCAGCCTTCGGCTGTCTTAGTGCGCGGCGCGCTGAGTGAAGGCGCTATTTCGTCCCAGTCGCGCCATTCTGCCAATTAAAAAAGCCCGTTACCTTGCGCTAACGGGCTTTTCTAATTTGACGAAGTGGTGGGAGTTTGTGATGTTACTGCTCGAATTCTAACGGGCCAGCGTAAACTCGATTTTACGCCGCTCCATGTCGACGCCCACAACGCGTATCTTGATCGCATCGCCGATGGCAAAGCTGGTATTGCCCCGCTCGCCGACAAGACGTTGCGCGGCCGCATCAAAGTTGTAGTAGTCATTTTTCAGTGCAGATATGTGTACCAGACCTTCAACCTGTGTATCACTGATTTCGATAAACAGGCCAAAGTGCGTGACGCTACTCACTAACCCATGAAAGGTGTCGCCGATAAAGTCCTGCATATACTTGCATTTCAGCCAGGCTTCGACATCCCAGCTCGCTTTGTCCGCGCGGCGTGAAGCGTTAGAGCAATGTACCGCGAGGGTCTGCATCGCCGCCTTGTCGTAGGGGTAACTTTTTCCCGGGGCGAGGGTCTTTGCGCCATCGAACCGCTGCACCGGTGTGGCGCCTGCATCGAAGACATAGTTAAGCGCGCGACGGAGAGGGTTGCGCTGTTTTTCCTGGCGGATCACTGACCGAATGGCTCTGTGTACCAGCAGGTCCGGATAGCGGCGAATGGGCGAGGTAAAGTGCGCATACGCGGAGTAAGCCAGGCCAAAATGGCCCCGATTATCCGGACTGTACTCCGCCTGACTCAGGGATCGCAGCATCATGGTGCGGATGGTCTGCGCATCGGCACGCTGCCCAATACTGCGCAGTAGCTGGTCATAATGTGCGGGCGAGGGCTTATTGCCACCGGACAGTTTAAGTCCCTTGGCATTAAGGAAGGCGCGCAGAGTAGTCAGCTTTTTATCTCGCGGACCTTCATGCACGCGATACAGCGCTGGAATTTTCTGTCGCTTGAGGAAATCTGCGGTAGCCACGTTGGCACTCAGCATGAACTCCTCGATCATCTTGTGCGCGTCCTTGCGTACGACTGGGACTATACGTTCGATCTTGCGGTCTTCGGTGAATTCGAACTGCACTTCCAGCTTTTCAAAATCCATTGCCCCGCGATTTTTCCGGCCTGTTTTCAAGACCGTATACAACTGGTGCAGCGCCTGGATGTGCGGCGCCGTTCCTCCGAGCTGGCGAGCAGTATGCCGTCCCGGGCGCGAATCAGGTGCAGTAATGAACGCATTTACCTGGTTGTAAGTGAGCCGGGCATGAGAGTGGATCACGCCTTCCGAAAAGGTGTAACCGGTCATTTTACCGGACTTGCTGATGGTCATCTCGCAGACCATAACCAGCCGGTCTACCTTTGGGTTGAGCGAGCATAAGCCGTTCGACAGTGATTCCGGCAGCATCGGTACGACGCGGCCGGGAAAGTACACGGAGGTTGCGCGTTTCTGTGCTTCCAGATCGAGCGCAGTTTCGGGCGCGACGTAATGGGAAACATCCGCAATCGCGACGAACAGGCGCCAGCCACCCGACAGATCTTTTTCACAGTACACGGCGTCGTCAAAGTCCTTGGCGTCGTCTCCGTCGATGGTTACAAACGGCAGTTTCCTCAGGTCGGCACGGTGCAGCTTGTCCACTTCGGGTACTTCAGTGCCCAGCTTTTTCGCTGCGCGCATGGTGTCCTGTGGCCAGTTGTGGGGAATGCCGTGGCTGCGGATTGCGACATCGATCTCCATCCCGGGTACCATCGAATCACCAAGCAGCTCGGTCACTCGTCCGAAGGCATTGTAGCGACGGTTGGGGAACTCGGTGAGCTCGACGAACACATACTGCCCGGGACGTGCGCCCATCAACTGGTCTCGATCGAGATCAATCTCATGGGCAATGCGGTTATTCTCCGGTTTGAGAAAATAGTGATCGTCCTCGAACTGTACGCGGCCCACCAGATGAGTGGTGTTGCGTTCAAGTACATTGACGATAGCGCCTATTTTGCGGCCGCGGCGATCAGTTCCGCTGATGCGGGCCTGTACGCGGTCACCATCAAAGACGGTCAGCATTTCGTTGTCGGATAAAAACAGGTCTTCGTCGGAGTCATCACTGTTCAGAAAGCCGAATCCATCCGGATGGCCGATCACGCGCCCGCTCACCAGATCTTCGGGTCTCACCAGGCTGTAGCCATTGCTGTGATCGAAGTGAATTTGGCCGTCGCGCTCCATGGCGCGTAAACGGCGACGCAATGCCTCTTTCTGATCGTCGCAGGAGAGATGCAGGACTTTCGCCAGCTGCTCCCGATCGAGTACTTTTCTGTTCTTTTCGAGCAAGCTCATAATGAACTCGCGCGCGGGAATTGGGTTGCTGTATTTTTCGGCGTCCAGCGGATTAAACGCAACTATTGGGGATTTGTTCATGTTTTCCTCTCGGGAAAGCCGCCAATAAGATTGCGCTTGGTAAAAACTGGAGTGATGTGTCAGGACAGATCAGGTGTTACTCGGCAAGGTATGCAGGCGGAGATTGCTCAACGGTGTTGAGGGGGATTACAGTCGGAGGTTCAAACTGAGCACAGTCTGAACCTCCGTTGTCCTGGTTGAGCCGCCTTGTAGTAGCTCAACCGGAGAGGCCTTTATGGCCTCTCAGCGGCAGACCGGTACACGGCCTGCTTTAGCTCAATGGCTCAGATACAAACAATATTTTCAGCTTGCGGGCCTTTAGGGCCCTGAGTCACAGAGAACTCAACAGTCTGGCCTTCGGCCAGGGTTTTGAAACCCGAGCTTACAATTTCGCTGAAGTGTGCGAACACGTCTGGGCCAGACTTCTGTTCAATAAAGCCAAAGCCTTTGGATTCGTTAAACCACTTAACAGTGCCGGTCGTTGTCTTGGACATGATATTTTCCTGTAAACAAATGAAGTTATGCCTTTGTGGGGCATGGATAGCAAAAAAAAGACTGGAATTTAGATGCTACAGGACGAAGAAGAGCGGATACGACGTAACTGAGGATTTAAACAAGAGGCTTACTTTTAACTAGGGCCACTGTAGGCCCCCCTATGAACTAAGTCAAAGCTTTTCTTACAAGTATCTCGTGTGCTGTCAAAAACGGCCGGTGTCCTTGGACGTGATAGTAGGTGCGGGAAGTTCGCATGTGGGGAGTGGTTCGTCGCTGTGGTCCTCACGCCTGCGGGGCTGCCTGTGGCTGTTTTAACGCGCTGCGCGCGTTGATCGAACCCGGCGCTCTGCGTTCCACCCTTGTCCGTTCTTCCAAATTAAAAAGGCCCGTTACCTTGCGATAACGGGCCTTTTTAATTTGGTGGAGATGGCGGGAGTCGAACCCGCGTCCGTCAGCACTCTGCCAGAGGCTCTACATGCTTAGTTCCGCCTATTGATTTAGCTCTTTACAGCCCAGCGGGCAAGACGTGAAGAGCGAGCCTGAATAAGTTTTAGGCCATCCGCGTCAGGCACGCTTCAGGACGATCCAGTTCTGTATGACAGCCTGCAGCGCGGTACTGGAACCTTACTGTAGGCCGCTAAGGGCGAACCCTTAGTTAGTGCTTCACGGGCTGCTTACGCAGCGAGTTGGGCACCGTAGTTGTCGTCGTTGGCAACTAATAAATTGCAGCTTTGGATTTACGTGATTGGCTGCCATCACGGCATGCACCCATGGTTTCGTTACCGGCGTCGAATCCAAGTCATCCCCGAAAGCGAAACTCATTCGTGTGAGTTAATTATACCTGAAAGAGCCCCCGAACAATACACCACCGGTGGTTGCCGGGAACTCTCTGGTCACAGTTTTACAATACTGACTGCGCGAAGGCGGCCAGTATCAGCAGCGGGCAGACGATGCGCACATACCAGGGCCAGATTTTCCAGAACAGCGACTTTTCGATGCCCGGATGGCCCTTTTGCAGCTCCGCCAGCAGCTGGTCGCGGCGCCAGATCCAGCCGGCGAAAATACACAGTGCAACGCCGAGCAGCGGCTGGCCGTACTCGGTACTGATGCTGACTACCAGTCCGAACAGAGTATCAAAATTGATGATGATCACGCTGCTGATGGCAAAGATGACCAGCCCTACCAGTGGCGTCGCCAGGCGGCGCTGAACGCCCAGATTCTCGATGGAGAAGGCCACCGGCACTTCGAGCATGGAGATGGAGGAGGTCAGGGAGGCGATTACCATCAGCGCGAAGAAAGCGATGGCCACGAACAGGCCGGCGGTGCCCATGGTATCGAACAGGGCCGGCAGTACCTGCAGGATCAGGTCCGGCCCCGCGATCAGTTCACCACCGGCAGAGAAGATCTGTGTGCCCGCTTCCTGAGCCACATACATGGCCGGCAGAATCAGCAGGCCGGCCGTGAATGCGATACCCACGTCGATCAGGGTAACCAGGGCGCCCAGGCGCGGCAGGCTCTCCTGCTGGCTCAGGTAGGAACCGTAAATCAGCATGGTGCCCACGCCGAGGGACAGGGAGAAAAATGCCTGGCCCATGGCGGAGATCAGCAGTTTCGGGCTGAACTGGCTGAAGTCCGGCATCAGGTAGACCTCGAGGCCGGTCGTGGCGCCGGGCTGGGTCAGAACATAGACAATCAGCAGCAGCAACAGGATGATCAGTGATGGCATCAGCAGGGTGGACCAGCGCTCGATACCCTTTTCCACGCCGGCGGCGATGATCAGCATGGTCATACCGCTGAAGATGGCGGTAAAAGTGAGGTTGCGCCCAACACTGTTGCCGGTGAGCCATGCGGCGGCGCCGTCGGCGCCGAGCAGGCTGGCGAAGGGATCGGCCAGATAGGCAACCATCCAGCCGGCCACAATGGCGTAGAAGCTAAGGATCAATGAAGCGACCAGGATGCCGCCGAATCCCGCCAGGCTGCCGAATAAGCGGCTTATCGGCCCGGTGGAAATGCCGCGCAGTGCCTGCACCATATTGCTGCGGGCGTGGCGGCCGATGGTCAGTTCCGCCATCAGCGCCGGGTAGGCGAGCAAAAAGGCCAGCACCAGGTAGACGACCACAAAGGCAGCGCCGCCATTGCTGGCAGCTTTGGTCGGGAAGCCCCAGATATTGCCGAGGCCGACGGCGGAGCCCGCCGCAGCCATCAGGAAGCCGATATTGGAGCTGAATTGTCCTCGCGGTGCACTCATAGTAAATCTCTTCGTTATTCTTCTGTGTGCTGTGTTCGATGAGCGGCGCGGTCAATCGCGCCGAATTTATTTGTGATCTGTGCGCATCAGGCGCTGCTTCTCGCGGTTCCAGTCGCGCTGCTTCTCGGTTTCACGCTTGTCGTGCATGGCCTTGCCTTTGGCCAGCGCTATCTCACACTTGATCAGGTGCTTTTTCCAGTAGAGCGCCGTGGCCACGACGGTGTGGCCCTTCTGCTCCACTGCGGCGATCAGCTTGGCCAGCTCGCGCTTGTTCAGCAGCAGGCGGCGCGTGCGGTCCGGCTCGGTGACGAAGTGGGTCGAGGCGCTGGGCAGAGGCTGAATACGGGCGCCCAGCAGCCAGGCTTCGCCATTCTTGAAAATGACGTAGCTGTCGGTGAGCTGTGCCTTGCCCTCGCGGCAGCTCTTCACTTCCCAGCCCTGCAGCTCCAGGCCCGCCTCGAACTTCTCCTCGATGAAGTAGTCGTGCCGGGCCTTTTTGTTCAGGGCAATGGTGCTGGAGGACTGGGCGTTTTTCTTTTTGGCCATAAATACAACTGGGTGCCTGATTTAAAAGAAACTGTACCCGAAGTACTTGTCTGCCACCGTAATGATGAAGACAACTAACAGGATCAGGGGAATAAAGGTTCCCAGGGAGAAATTCACATACTTCTGGGAGATTGAACCGGCGAAGGTGGGATCACCCTGCTGCAACTCGCGGTCAAAATTGGCCCACTTCCACTTGTAAATGACAAAGAGACAAACCAGCAGGCCGTTCAGTGGCAGGATCGTAGAATAAAAGATCAGCTCCACCAGATCAAAGAAGGAGACATTCTCTCCGGCAATCGGGGCGAATGAGGTCAGCCAGTCGGCCATGCCGAAAGACATGGCGCAGGCGATGGCCAGTACAACCTGGATAGCGGCGACGGTATAGATTGCCTTTTTGCGGTTCATGCCGCGCTCGTCGCGCAGGGTGGCGAGCGGCACCTCGATGATGGATACCAGCGAGGTGATTGCGGCTACCAGCACCAGGAAGAAGAAGATGGCTGCCACCACACTCGCGCCGAAGTAGCCGACACCGTCCTGCAGGGCGAGGAAGATCTTCGGCAGGAACAGGAAGATCATTCCGGCGGAAGAATCGCTGAGGGTTGCGGTGTCAATCTGCGGATTGAAATGGAAAATGCTGGGCAGTATCAGCAGACCAGCGGTGAAGGCGACCAGGGTATCGGTAATGGCCACCGCCCGCGCCGAGCCGGGAATTGAGTCCTGTTTCTTCATGTAGGACCCGTAGGTGATCATGATGCCCATACCCAGCGACAGCGAGAAAAACGCCTGCGCCATGGCATTGTTGACTACCCTTGCGTCCAGTTTGGAGAAGTCCGGTACCAGGTAGTACTTGATGCCAAGCATCGCGTTTTCACGGGTGAGCACGAAAGCTACCAGCCCCAGCAGCATCACAAACAGCATCGGCATCAGGGTTTTGGCCGCGCGTTCGATGCCATCCTTGACGCCCATGGCCAGGATACCGTTGATCGCCAGCATCAGTATCACCAGGTAGAAGAACACTACCGGTGAGTTGATGAACTGACCGAAGTGGGCTTCGGTGGCGAGCAGGTCGAGATTGCCGCGCAGGGTTTCCACCAGGTAGCCCAGCACCCAGACGGTGACCACCAGGTAGAAGACCGCGATCATGAATGGCGTGATCAGGGCCAGCCAGCCGGGTATGCGCCAGAACCTGGAGCCGCCGGAAACCTCGCGGTAGGCGCCTACCGGATCCTTGTCGGATCGGCGGCCCAGCGCCAGCTCGGCCATCATGACGGGTAGGCAAATGAAGAAAACAAAGAGTGCGTAAACCAGCAGGAAGGCGCCGCCCCCGCTCTTGGTGGCGGCTACCGGGAATGCCACCAGGTTACCGATACCAACGGCGGAACCCGCAGCGGCCAGGATAAAGCCCAGCCGCGATCCAAAATGCTCTCTCACTGCGGACATAGTATTCTCGCTATTATTTTTGTCGGACGTTCTTGTCGTTTGAGTTTTTCCTGCCTGGTCGGAGTGCGACCGGCCAGTTAAAACCGCGATTGTTGCAGGAATTGACTTGCTTGAGTAGCGCCGACTGGCAAAATTGCCCGCTGGCGGCCCATGATAGGCAATTTAGCTCGCGGTATTGGAATTGGCAGTAAGAATGACTGAGATTGAGCGCAACGCACTGGTAATGTACAACGCGGAACAGATGTTTGACCTGGTGAATGACGTGGCCAGCTATCCGCAGTTTTTGCCCGGATGCAGAGGTGCCGAAGTTTTGTACAGGGATGAGCACACGCTTGAGGCGCGGCTGGATCTGTCGCGGGCCGGTATCCACCAGAGCTTCACCACCCGCAATCATCTCGAGCGTCCGCTGCATATGACTCTGACTCTCGTGGACGGTCCCTTCCAGGACTTTACCGGTCGCTGGGATTTTGTGCCGCTGGCGGTGGACGCCTGTAAGGTGCAATTTACACTGTCATTCAGTATGAAAAGCCGCTTGATGGCAGTGGCCGTGGGCAAACTGTTCAGCGATCTCGCCAATCAGATGGTCGGCGCCATGTGCGCGCGCGCAGAGGAGATCTACGGAAAACCGTCATGACCAACATCAAGACTATTGCAGTGGAAGTGGTTTACGCGCTGCCACACGAGCAGCGGCTGATGCGCCTGCTGGTGCAGCCGGGGACTACCGCGCTGGAGGCGCTGGTGCGCTCGGGAATTCCGGAGGAGTACCCGGAAGTGGATCCGGCCACCGCCAAGCTGGGAATATTCGGGCAGGCCCTGGGTACCAAGGGATTGCTACCCGCGGACCAGTATGTGTTGCAGCCGGGAGACCGGGTGGAAGTCTACCGGCCGCTGATTGCGGATCCGAAACAGGCGCGCAAGCAGCGCGCGGAGAAGGCTAAAAAGCTGGCCGAACGGCAAAAAGCGGATTAGGGCCAGCCCGCCGGCTGCCAGTCACCGCTGGTGGCGATCAAAATGTCGCCATTGAAGTAAGCGGTAAAGCGCTTCTCGGTGACGTCGCCCTTGGGATCGCGCACGCGATTGACATAGTCCCAGCGGTTCGGGTTGAAGGTGTCCTCCAGCAACGGGGTACCCATTACAAAGCGCACCTGCCGGCGGGTCATGCCCGGCTTCAGCTGATCGACCATTTCCTGGGTGACGATGTTGCCCTGTTGGATCTCGATGCGGTGTACACCGGGAAACTTGAACAGGCTGCAGGCGCCCAGCAGGGCACACAGGCCCGCAATGGCGATAATTCTCAGGCTAGACGGCATTCATTGCTCCATTATGCGTTGTCGGTCAGCGGTAACTCGAGCGGCCCCGTGGCGATCGCCGGCCAATTGTTTACGGCTAAACAGAATAGGCGCTCGCAGGCGGGGAAAGTTCCCGTAATCTGGCAATCCAGACGCCGCTGGGCGACCCGGAGGGGCCCGGGGTTCCGCTGACTCCGTTGGGCATGGGATAATACCTGAAGAGTTCGCTCGCTGACAGCTACGCATCGCGCGTCTGCCCGGGACTTCGGTCCGTGCGGCAAGTGGTCGAATAAATAGAGAAACAAGAGAATTCTGTCGGGAAAAATAGATACATGCCTAACGAAAATCAGGAACTGCGCAAGGCCGGACTGAAGGTCACTTTGCCTCGAGTCAAAATCCTACAGCTGCTGGAGAACGCCAGCGAGCAGCATCTCAGCGCCGAAGATGTTTATAAAATGCTGCTGGAGGCCGGGGAAGATGTCGGTCTGGCCACCGTCTACCGGGTCCTGACCCAGTTCGAGAGCGCGGGCCTGGTGATGCGCCACAATTTCGATGGCGGCCACTCAGTGTTCGAGCTCGATCGCGGCGACCATCACGATCATATGGTGTGCACCGATACGGGGCGGGTGATCGAGTTCCACAACGAGGAAATCGAGAAGCTGCAGAAGCAGATCGCCGAAGAGCACGGCTTTGAGCTGACCGGCCACAGCCTGGTGCTCTATGTAAAGGAGAAGGGGAAGTAAGTTCCCGTATTCGGCGAGCGGGCCGCAGGCCGGCTCGCCGGGCAGGGGCCCGGCATGCTGCAAAGGCCTGTTTGAATCAGGCTGGTGGCGTATAGCGCTCGGGGAACTTGCCGATCTTGTCTGCGTAAAAATCCCGAAATCTGGCCAGCTCGGCGGCCAGGTTCTCTCCCATCTCCAGCACCGGGCCCAGCCCCACTTCCTTTTTCGGAAAGTTGATAAAGCCGCACACCACCGGCACGCGGGCGCCGCGGGCGATGTGGTAGAAGCCGGTCTTCCAGCGTTCGGTGGCACCGCGCGTGCCCTCCGGTGGCACCGCGATAATCAGCTCGTCGCTCGCATTGAACTGATTCACCGTCGCTTCCACCAGGTTGTTGGCTTTGCTGCGATCGACGGCGATACCGCCAAACCAGCGCATGGTGGCGCCGAGCGGAAACTTGAACAGCTTGTCCTTGCCCATCCACTGCGGGGTCAACCTGAGCTTGAGGGCGACGAGGATAAAGTAATAGCCGTCCCAGTTGCTCGTGTGGGGCGCCCCCAGCAGCACGTATTTCTTCAGTTTCAGCGCCTGCTGATCACAGACGACACGCCAGCCGTGCAGCTTCAGCAGCAGCCTGGCGATCTGGCGCAGCACTGGGGTCAGGATGGGGGTGTTGAAAATCGTTCTCTGCATGAATCGGGCCGAAATAACCAAAAGCGTTGCAGTATAGTGTGACTTTCACTGCAGTACTCGGTCATTTTCGGCCCTTTCGCCTCAAATAGCCGCCGGATTTGTGAATGATGGGTCGCTCTCCCGGCGAAGTCCGGGCGCGCCTCAGGTGCGTGTCAGCATTTCCTCGGCGTGGGCCAGCGATTGCGTGGTGGTCTCACCGCCGAGCATGCGCGCAATTTCCTCGCGGCGCTCGCCGTTTTTCAGTTCGCGCAGGGCGACGAAGGCGGCATCGCCGTCGCTGTGCTTTTCCACCAGATACTGGCGGTGCGCACGGGCCGCTACCTGGGCGAGATGTGTCACGCAGATCACCTGGCCGACGCGACCGTTGCGGCTATCGCCCAGCTGGCGCAGCAGGCGCCCGACCACGTCGCCGGTGGCGCCGCCGATACCCACGTCCACTTCGTCGAATACCAGTGTCGGTGTGCGTGACGTCTGGGCGGTGACCACCTGAATCGCCAGGCTGACCCGCGACAGTTCACCGCCGGAGGCAATCTTGCCCAGCGGCCGCGGCGGCTGGCCGGGGTTGGTAGAGATCAGGATCTCCACTTCCTCGAGTCCGCTGGAGGCGGGCTTTTCCTGCGGCTGCAGGGCCAATTCCACCCGCGCGTGGGGCATCGCCAGCTCCGCCAGCTGGCTGTTCACTGCCGTCGCCAGCCTGGCGGCGGCCTCTTGCCGCAGTTTGCTCAGCTTGCCGGCGGTCGCGCGGAACTGGGCCTCCAGCTTTGCGCAGTCGGCGGCGAGCTTGTCCAGCGCATCCGGCGCGCCGATTTCATCGAGCTCGGCCTGCAGCTGCAACTGCAGGGCCGGCAGCTCATCCGGTTGCACGCGGTGTTTGCGCGCGGCCTGATAGATGGCGCTGAGGCGCTCCTCTATTTCCGCCAGGCGTTCCGGGTCCATCTCGAAGCGGTCGATATGGCGCGACAGTGTGCCCGCCGCCTCGTCGACCTGGATGCGTGCGCTATCCAGCATCTGCGCGACTTCTGCCAGGGCCGGCGACTGTTCCGGCATCGCTGACAACAGCTGCAGCGCCCGGTGCAGCTGTTCGGCAATGTCTCCCTCACCGCCGGACAGCAGGGCTGCCAGTTGATAGCTGCCGCTCAAAATCTGTCCGGCGTTGGCCAGCTGGCGCTGCTCACTCTCCAGTGTTTCGATCTCGTGCGCCTGCAGGTCCAGCTGTTCCAGTTCCTCCAGCTGGTACTGCAGCAGCTGGCGCCGCGCTTCCGTCTCCTCGGCGCTGTCGGCCAGGGCGCGGTAGCGACGGTATTGGTCCTGCCAGGTCTTGAAGTGAATGCGGGTCTCCGCGGCGACCTCCTGCGCCTCGGCAAATTCATCCAGCAGGCGGCGGTGAGTTTCTTTCTTCAGCAGCGACTGGTGCTCGTGCTGGCTGTGGATGTCGATCAGCTGTTCGCCCAGGGCGCGCAGCTGCAGCAGCGTCACCGGTTGGCCGTTGATATAAGCCCGCGAGCGGCCATCGGCACCGATGGTACGGCGCAGGATTACCTCCTGCCCGACATCCAGCTCCTGCTCCTGCAGCCAGGCGGTGGCAGCGGGGTGGTCACCGATATCGAAGGTTGCGCTGATGTCGGCGCGGCTGGCACCGGCGCGCACCAGCTCGGCATTGCCGCGATCGCCGAGGGCCAGGCCCAGGGCATCGAGGGTGATGGATTTGCCGGCGCCGGTCTCGCCGGTCAGGGTGCTGGTGCCGGGACCGAATTCCAGCTCCAGCTGGTCCACCAGGGTGAATTGGCTGATAGACAGGTGCAGCAACATAGCTTCTGTGGCCTTTTTTGTCGGGGCGCTGAGGGGGTCAATTAGTGGTTATTTATACAGTAATCGATGCTGGTTCGCTACAGGTGTGGAGGCACATTACTCTGCTGGGACAATCCGCGGCATAAATCCCCTTGAAGTGTGAGGGCTAGGCCCCATATAGCCCTGCATTGCCCGTGCGGCGGGCGAATCCCCAGTTAACTGACAGTCGACGCGACGGAGAAAGCAGTGGCCAAAGAGCGCAGCGAAGAAGATCAGATTAAAGAAGGCGTGCATCCGGATGCGCTTACCGATGAGCACACACCGGTAAATGAAGAGCCGCCCCGTGCCGAAATCGAGGAGCCCTCTGCGGAGGAGCAGCACGTGGCAGAAGAGGCGCTGCACGCCGAGCCCGAGAGCACCGATGCTCTGCACGAGGATGTCATCAAGCTGCAGGAGCAGCTGGTCATCCAGAAAGAGCTGGCGATGCGTGCTCAAGCCGAGGCGCAGAATGCTCGCCGCCGCGCCGAGCAGGACGTGGAGAGAGCGCACAAGTTCGCCGTGGAGAGACTGCTGCAGGACCTGCTGCCAGTGGTGGATAACCTGGAGCGAGCGCTGGCCACCATCGATGCGGGCGACGAAGCCAACAAGGCGATCATCGAGGGTATCGAGCTGACCCACAAATCGTTCGTTGACACCCTGGGTAAATACTCGGTCGAAATCGTCGATCCGGCCGGCGAGCCCTTCGATCCTGAGCTGCATCAGGCCATGACCCAGGTGCCCAATGGTGACGTGGAGCCGAATACCGTGCTGGATGTATTCCAGAAAGGTTATCGCCTTAACGGCCGTCTCGTGCGTCCGGCAATGGTGGTGGTCAGTAAGGCGCCATAACGGCAATTAAAAGTGGCCGGCCTTGAAATAGTTCCGCCGGCACCAATATAGCTGACATCAGAATTTAATCGCGCGGCCGACGCCGACCGGGCCGGCAACGCGCAAACAAAAGAGGATTCTATAAATGGGAAAAATTATCGGCATCGACCTGGGTACCACCAACAGCTGTGTTGCGGTACTGGAAGGTGACAAGGCGCGCGTGATCGAGAATGCCGAGGGCGATCGCACAACTCCCTCGATCGTTGCGTTCACCGACGACAACGAAATCCTGGTGGGCCAGTCCGCCAAACGCCAGGCGGTGACCAACCCGCAGAATACCCTGTTCGCGGTCAAGCGCCTGATCGGCCGCCGCTTCAAAGACGACGTGGTGCAGAAGGACATCAAGATGGTGCCCTACACCATCGTCGAAGCCGAAAACGGCGATGCCTGGGTGGAAGTGAAGGGCGACAAGAAGGCTCCGCCGCAGATCTCCGCCGAAGTACTGAAAAAAATGAAGAAGACCGCCGAGGACTTCCTCGGTGAGAAGGTCGAAGCGGCGGTGATCACCGTGCCGGCCTACTTCAACGACTCCCAGCGCCAGGCCACCAAGGATGCCGGCCGCATCGCCGGTCTGGACGTGAAGCGTATTATCAACGAGCCGACCGCTGCTGCGCTGGCCTACGGCCTGGACAAGAAGGGCGGTGACCGCACCGTGGCCGTTTACGACCTGGGTGGTGGTACCTTCGATATCTCCATCATCGAGATCGCCGACGTCGATGGCGAGATGCAGTTTGAAGTGCTATCCACCAACGGTGACACCTTCCTCGGTGGTGAAGACTTCGATCTGCGCCTGATCGACTACCTGGCCGAGCAGTTCAAGAAAGAACAGGGTATCGACCTGAAAGGCGACCCGCTGGCAATGCAGCGCCTGAAAGAGGCCGCCGAGAAGGCCAAGATCGAGCTGTCCTCCAGTCAGCAGACCGAAGTGAATCTGCCGTACATCACCGCCGACGCCACCGGCCCGAAGCACCTGGTGGTCAAGCTGACCCGCGCCAAGCTCGAGAGCCTGGTCGAGCAGCTGGTGAACCGCACCCTGGAGCCGGTCAAGATCGCCCTGCAGGACGCCGATCTGGCTGCTTCTGGCGTGGACGACGTTATCCTGGTTGGCGGCCAGACCCGTATGCCGCTGGTGCAGCAGAAAGTAACCGAGTTCTTCGGCAAGGAGCCGCGCAAGGACGTCAACCCGGACGAAGCCGTGGCCATGGGCGCCGCCATTCAGGGCGCGGTACTGGCCGGTGACGTGAAAGACGTGCTGCTGCTGGACGTGACGCCGCTGACCCTGGGTATCGAAACCATGGGTGGCGTGGCCACGCCGCTGATCGACAAGAACACCACTATCCCGACCAAGAAGTCGCAGACCTTCTCCACCGCGGAGGACAACCAGACTGCTGTGACCATTCACGTGGTGCAGGGTGAGCGCAAGCAGGCGTCCCAGAACAAGTCTCTGGGCCGTTTCGACCTGAGCGACATCCCGCCGTCGCCGCGCGGTATGCCGCAGATCGAAGTGACTTTCGACATCGATGCCAACGGTATCCTGCACGTGCACGCGAAGGACAAGGCCACCGGCAAAGAGCAGTCCATCGTGATCAAGGCTTCCTCCGGCCTGTCCGAGGACGAGATCGACAAGATGGTGGCGGATGCCGAGGCCAACGCCGAGGCGGACAAGCAGTTCGAGGAGCTGGTGCAGACCCGCAACACCCTGGACGGCCTGATTTCCGCGACCAAGAAAACCCTGGAAGAGGCGGGCGACAAGGCCACCGCCGAGGAGAAGTCCGCGATTGAAGCCGCCATCGCCGAAGCGGAGGAGGCCGTGAAGGGCAACGACAAGGCCGCCATGGAAGCCGCGACCAACAAACTGACCGAGGCTTCCGGTCCGCTGGCGCAGAAGATGTACGCCGAGCAGGCCCAGGCCGCGGGTGCCGCCGAGGGCGCTGCCGGTGCCGAGCAGGCCGAACAGACTGGCGCTGGTGACGACGCGGTGGACGCCGAGTTCGAAGAAGTTAAGGAAGACAAGAAAGAAGATAAGTAAGTATTCGCTTACAATGTCGCGGCGGTGGCCCGGAAGGGCCGCCGGGCGACGGTGCGCGAGGGCGCGGCGCCATCTTCCGAGAGGCCCGCGCCCTGTGTTGTTTCAGAAGCGCCGGCAAATTCCCCAGGGAAAAGCGCCGGTAGCGACCCCGGACCGGGAGGGGCCCGGGGTGTGGTTAGGGACCGGAAAGTAAAAGAACAGAGCTTGGCCGGCGCCGGTGCCGGGCCAGAGAATACAGTTTTATGTCGAAACGCGATTATTACGAAGTCCTGGGTGTCGAGCGGAGCGCCTCGGAAGCAGAGCTGAAAAAGGCCTACCGCCGGGTGGCGATGAAATTCCATCCGGACCGCAATCCTGACAACAAAGAGGCGGAGAACAAGTTCAAGGAGGCCAATGAGGCCTACGAAGTGCTGTCCGACCCGCAGAAGAAGGCGGCCTACGACCAGTTCGGCCACGCCGGTGTCGAGGGGCAGATGGGTGGCGGCGCCGGTGGCTTCGGCGGTTTCTCCGATATTTTCGGCGACGTGTTCGGCGATATTTTCGGCGGCGGTGGTGGCCGCCGCAGCGGTCCGGCGCGGGGATCCGACCTGCGCTATGACCTGGAGCTGGACCTGGAAGACGCGGTGCGCGGCACCACCGTCAAGATTCGCGTACCGACCCTGTCCTCCTGCGAGACCTGCCACGGTTCCGGCGCCAAGCCGGGCTCCTCGCCGCAGACCTGTGGTACCTGTGGCGGCCACGGCCAGGTGCGTATGCAGCAGGGCTTCTTCTCCGTGCAGCAGACCTGCCCGAACTGTCGCGGGCGCGGCACTATCATTTCCGACCCCTGCGGCAGCTGTCACGGCCGCGGCCGGGTAGAGGAAACCAAGACCCTGTCGGTCAAGGTGCCGCCCGGTGTCGATACCGGCGACCGCATCCGCCTGTCCGGTGAGGGCGAGGCGGGACCGGACGGCGGCCCACCCGGTGACCTGTACGTACAGGTGGTGGTGAAGGAGCACGAGCTGTTCCAGCGCGACGGCAAGAACCTGTATTGTGAAGTGCCGATCAGCTTCGCCACTGCGGCACTCGGTGGCGAGCTCGAGGTGCCGACCCTGGATGGCAAGGTCAAGCTGAAGATCCCCGCCGAAAGCCAGACCGGCAAGCTGTTCCGCCTGCGCGGCAAGGGCGTGACCCCGGTGCGTGGCGGTGCCACTGGCGACCTGCTGTGTCGCGTGGTGGTGGAGACGCCGGTCAACCTGTCCGGCAAGCAGAAAGAGCTGCTGGAGGAGTTCGCCAATACCCTCAGCGAAAAGAAGAACTCGCCGCGACAGACCGGCTGGTTTGAAGGGGTGAAGAATTTTTTCGGTGATATGAAGCTTTAGTGCTTCGGCGGCAGGTCTGGCACTGCCGCTGCAGGAACCTAAAGAGCGGCCCGCGGGCCGCTCTTTTTTTTTGCCGTATTTCCGCGTTCAGACCCGCTCACAGCTTGTCTTTGAACAGCCGGCGGCGGAAGTCGAGGTGGAATTCCTCCTGTATTTTCTTCAATTCCGCCAGCTGCTTTTCGTCCAGTATCGGCACCAGCCTGGCCCGTGTGTCTGCGCCGATACCAATCATTCTCGCGTCTATCTCCTCCTTCTGAACGCGGCTCAGTTTGGGGCGTTTGCTCGGGCTGAAGCCATATTTCTTGAGAAGTTCCAGGCGGCGTTCGAAGTTGCCGCTGAGTATGGGCAGCACAGACTTTTCCTGCTCGGGCGTTAGCTTCAGGCGCAGCGACACCCAGTCGGCTATGTCGTCATATTTTTCCCAGAAATCGCCTTCGGCATCTTCGTCCGCCGCCTGCAGCTGCGGTGCACAGAAAAACACGCTCAGCGAAAATAGTAGAGCCAGCAGGCGGGCTGTTGTGCCCGCGCGTGTGAATGTTTGCATATTGGCGCTCCAATCACCTACCTGCCTACAAGCGTAGCAGCGGAAGATCCAGGACGAGGGTGGTTGAGATTGCACTTCGCTATAAGCGATTTTCCGGTTATTTTCTTGGGTGCTGAGCACGGCGCTCGATAGTGAAACGGAGATAATCCGACGTTACTGCCTGGCCAGCCACTCGCGATAGGACCTGTGATATTCCTCCTGGATTTTCTTCAGCTCCTCCAGCTGCTCCTTGTTGAGAATTTTGACCATTTCTCCGCGGGTGTTTGCGCGTATGGCGATCATGCCCGCATCGAGCTCCTCTTTTTGTTCGTCGGTCAGCGGTGGCATCTTGCCGTCTTTCAGGCCGTAATCCTCGAGCATCAATAGCTTCAGCTCGAAACTCGTCTTCAGGATGGGCAGTGCCTTTTCCGCCTGTTCCGGGGTCAGTTTCAGGCGCGCGGAGACCCATTCCGTCACATCGCCGTACTTTTTCCAGAAATCATCGGGACGATCTTTGTCCTCGGCATTGAGCTGCAGTGCGCAGAACAGCACGCTGAGCGAGAACAGGATTGCCATGAGCCGGGCAATAGTGCCCGGGCGAGTGAAAACCTGCATGTTGGCGCTCCAATCACCCATTTGAATACAAGCGTAGCAGCGCGGCAGCCTGTCGACACGGGTCTGGTCCAGCTGTACCGGGTGACCGGCGCGCCGTGCGGTTTCTGCAAACGTGGCGGGTTCAGATTGCATCGCCAGTAACCTCTGCTTGAATTGTTCCAGTTGCGGCGCTTCCCGAGTGAGGGCTTCATTCTTGCTTGGTGGCTATTTGCGCGGCTTAAACCTATGCCGCGGCGCCGGTCGCAGGTAGAATCCGCGACTTTATCCGGGGGTCAGGCAGGAGGAATCACCATGGCGGTAAAGATAGCGATAACGGGATTCGGCGGTCGCATGGGGCGCGCCCTGGCGGAAGCGGTGGCGCAGTCGGACAAGGCTGAGTTGTCCGCGGCGATAGTGCGCCCGGGCTCGAGCCTGGTGGGCGCGGATGCCGGTGAGGTCGCTGGTTTGGGCCGCAATGGGCTCGCCATCGTCGATAGCCTGGAGCAGGCGCAATTCGATGTCCTGATCGACTTTACGGCGCCGGCGGCAACGCAGGTGAACGCCGCCTACTGCGCCGCGCACGGCCGCCCGATAGTGATCGGTACTACCGGGTTCGACGCGGCACAGAAGGAAGAGCTGCTGGCGCAGGCAGGGAAGGTACCGCTGTGTCTCGCCAGTAACTTTTCCACTGGCGTGAACCTCTGCTTCAATTTGCTGGAAACCGCTGCGCGCGTACTCGGTGACGATGCGGATATCGAGGTGGTCGAAGCGCATCACCGCCACAAAGTGGACGCACCTTCCGGTACGGCGCTGAGCATGGGTGAAGTGATTGCCGAGACACTGGGGCGCGACCTGGAAAAAGTGGCGGTATACGGACGCGAGGGCCAGACCGGCGCGCGCGAGCGCGACACCATCGGTTTTGCCACCGTACGTGGCGGCGATGTGGTTGGCGATCACACGGTGATGTTTCTGGCGGACGGCGAGCGGGTGGAGATTACGCACAAGGCGAGCAGCCGCCTGGCCTTTGCGCGCGGTGCTGTGCGGGCGGCGCTGTGGCTGACGGGCGACGGGCAAAATGGGGACCGTGCCGCGGGGCATTACGACATGCGCGATGTGCTGGGCCTGAAAGCCTGACAGCGAAGGTAACTTTTGAGGATTAGGTGTTGGAAAAAAAATTAATCGTCGGCAGTGAAGAGTGGTGCAGTTTCCCCTCCCTGGGTATCCCTGCCATCAAGGCGCGGGTGGACTCGGGGGCGAAGACGTCGTGCCTGCACGCCTACAACATCCAGACGTTCAAGCGCGACGGCGAACCCTGGGTGAGCTTTGAGGCGCACCCGCTGCAACACCTGCGCCGGCCGTCGGTGCGCTGTGAGGCGCGACTGCTCGACAAGCGCCTGGTGCGCAGTTCCTCCGGCGACAGTGAGAAACGCCCGGTAATCCGCACATCCCTGTCTATCGGCGGCAGTGTCTGGGATATCGAGCTGACCCTGACCAACCGCGACAGCATGGGCTATCGCATGTTGCTGGGGCGCGAGGCGATGCTGGGACGCATGATGGTGGACCCGTCCGAAAGTTTCTGCCTGGGGGATATGCCGCCGAGCCAGCTGGAGGAGTACTACCGGGACGAGCACCATATGGCCGGGACCGGCCTGCGGATCGGCCTGCTCGCCTCCAACCCGGATCTCTACAGTAACCAGCGCATCATGGAAGCCGGTGCCGAGCGCGGACATCGCATGAGCTTTCTCGATATCCGCCAGTGCTATATGAAGCTGGACCCGAACGAGCCGGAGGTGCACTACCGCGACGGGCGCATACTGAACAACCTGGATGCGGTGATTCCGCGCATTCGCCCCAGCCAGACATTCTATGGCTGCGCCCTCACGCGCCACTTCGAGAGTATTGGCGTGTTCGCGCTGAACGGCTCCGCGGCGATCAGCCAGTCCCGCGACAAGCTGTTTTCGCTACAGCTGCTGCAGCAGAACGGCCTGAACATTCCTACCTCCGGTTTCGCCAACTCGCCGGTGGATACCAATGAGCTGATCGAGATGGTGGGCGGCGCGCCGCTGATCGTGAAACTGCTGGAGGGCACGCAGGGGCGGGGAGTGGTGCTCGCCGAAACGCGCAAGGCGGGTGAGTCGGTCATCAATGCCTTCAAGTCGCTGAAGGCCAACCTGCTGGTGCAGGAATTTATCCGGGAGGCGCAGGGCAAGGACCTGCGGCTGTTCGTGATCGACGGCAAGGTGGTGGCCTCCATTCAGCGTGAAGCGGCACCGGGGGAATTCCGCGCCAATATCCACCAGGGCGGCACGGCTTCCGTCGTCAAGGTGACTGCGGAGGAGAAGCGCCTGGCGGTGAAAGCGGCGAAGGTGTTGGGGCTGAAAGTGGCCGGTGTGGATATCATCCGCTCGAAGAAGGGGCCATTGCTGCTGGAGGTGAACTCCTCACCGGGCCTCGAGGGAATCGAGAGCGCCACGCGTAAGGATGTTGCCGGTTCCATGATCATCTCCATCGAGAAAGCGCTGAAATGGCGCGCCACCGTCGGTGCGGCGGAAGAGGCCTCGACCGCCAAAGGCAGCTGATTGCGCGTCAGCCTGCGGATATGTGGGCTGGTCGTTGGGGCCCCTACCGTCCTGAAACGCGGTATGGGGCCCGCAAGCCTCTGCAACCCCTCGACAAATAAAGAGGGAATCTTTATTCCCCTCTTTTTTTACTTCCCCTGGCGGTGCCGCACAGCAGTTTCGCACCGCGGGCCCGGGCGGCGACCGGGCGGTCTGCAATGGAAGCCCGCTAGGCCCTTAGACCCTGTGGCAGCGCGCGACTGCCCTGCGGCTTGGCGTCATTCCCCTCAGTACTGCTTGGCGTTGCCTTCCGGCCGAGACTAACCTTCTGGTGTAGTCGCCGGACCGTGATTCCGGCGCAGGATTTATCCCGGTGGGCTCTTTCTCCTGACCTGAGGGGGAGCCTCAATCCTCCGAAACTGTCTGCCATGGATGGCGGTAGGCGAAGGCGCGGCGGCGCGCCCTCGCGCGCGGTGGCCAGATGGTGTAAACCGTAGGGCTCGAAGCGGCATGAACAAGCACAAGTTCCGTTTCATTCTGAGCAATCTCGTGTTGATGCTTTCGCACCTCGCGGTGCTGTTGATTGTATTGGGCGTGACCAGTGCGCAGGCGTCGGCACAAATGTCTGACTCCGCAGTCGGGCGGCGGGTGATGGTCGACTATATCGTCCATTTTGCCTATCACCTGCAGTGGCCCATCGAGGCCTTTTCCGGTACCGATGCTCCGTTCCGCATCTGTGTGATGGGCGGTGGCGACTTGCGTGAACCGCTGGCGGAGCGACTGAAACATCAGCGAATCAACGGCCGGATGGTGGCGCTGGAAAGCGTCAATCAGGGGGAGCTGATGCGCGCGCGCAGTTGCCAGATCGTCGTGCTGGGCGAGATGGAGCGTTCCAGCCTGGTGAAGGCGCTGGGGGCGCTGGAGTTCTTTCCGGTGCTGACGGTGAGCGATGCGGAGCGGTTCGCGGTCACCGGCGGTATGATTCAGTTCGTCGAAAACGGCGGAAACGTGGCCCTGCGGCTGAACAAGACCATGCTGGACCGGGCGGAACTGAAAATGGGCAACAGCCTGTTCCGCCTGAGTCGGAAGCTGAACTGAGCGGCACTGGGGTGGCCTCCGTGAAGCCGGAAGCGGTTGACGCATTTTTGCACTAGCGTCAGCGGGGCATTTCGCGTAGAATCTGCGCCCGGTTTGGGTAGGCTCCGCGAGGCCGAATCGTGGAGAGCGATGCCCATGAATGCCGGCGGCAAGCGCCGGCCACAGTGTGAGAGCCGCGCGTGAATAAATTGAAAAAAGCGAGATGAAGCTGCGGAGTTTCATCTCGCTTTTTTATAGGCGCAAACCGTCGCCTGCGACGCCGCACTCGCTGCTCACAAACCCCCGCCCGGAAGCAGTTCTGAAGACTGGAGATCAATTTGACTAAAGCTGTCCCCACGCCTGAGGCCCTGATGCCTCCCACCACCCCGGCTCTGCTGGTATTGGCAGATGGCAGTGTATTTGAAGGGCGCGCCATCGGCGCCCACGGCAGCGCGGTTGGTGAAGTGGTATTCAACACTTCCATGACCGGCTATCAGGAAATCCTTACCGATCCCTCTTATGCACGCCAGATCGTTACCCTGACTTATCCCCATATCGGTAACACCGGCACCAACTCGGAAGACGAGGAGTGCGGGGAAATCTGGGCGACGGGACTCGTTATTCGCGACCTGCCACTGCTGGCCAGCAGCTTCCGCAACCAGCAGTCGCTGGAGGACTATCTCCGGGAGCGCAACGTGGTCGGCATCGCCGATATCGACACCCGTCGCCTGACCCGCCTGCTGCGCGACAAGGGCGCGCAGAATGGTTGCATCGTTGCCGGCGATAACATCGACCGGGATGCAGCCCTGGCGAAGGCGAAGGAGTTTGCCGGCCTCAAGGGGATGGACCTGGCCAAGGTCGTGTCCACCAAACAGAATTATCCATTTGCCGAGGGCTCCTGGGAACTGGGCAAAGGGCACAAGCCTGCCCCGGAACAGCCGTTCAAGGTTGTGGCATACGACTTTGGCGTAAAGCGCAATATCCTGCGCATGCTGGTGGACCGCGGTTGCGATGTCACCGTGGTGCCGGCGCAGACCCCGGCCGCCGAAGCGCTGGCCATGAATCCCGATGGCATCTTCCTGTCCAATGGCCCGGGCGACCCCGAGCCCTGCGACTACGCGATTGCGGCGATCAAGGAATTCCTCGACGTGGGTATCCCGACCTACGGTATCTGCCTCGGCCACCAGTTGCTGGGCCTGGCGGTTGGCGCCAACACGCTGAAGATGAAGTTCGGCCACCACGGCGGCAACCACCCGGTGCAATGCCTGCAGAGCGGCAAGGTGATGATCACCGCGCAGAACCATGGCTTTGCCGTCGATGCGGATTCGCTGCCGGACAATGTGGAAGTCACCCACAAGTCCCTCTTTGATGGCACGCTGCAGGGCATTCGCCTGACGGACAAGCCGGCGTTCAGCTTCCAGGGGCACCCGGAAGCCAGCCCGGGCCCCCACGATGTGGCACCGCTGTTCGACCAGTTTATCGAGTTGATGCAAGCACGCCGCTAGGCGCCGTCTGTCTATCTGTAGGATGGGCAAAGGAGCGCAGCGACGTGCCCATCGCGACGGGACTGATGGGCACGCTGCGCTTTGCCCATCCTACGCCAAAAACAGTTACATAGATTGCCGGTGACAGGCCGGTGTGAAACGGAAGAAAGATGCCAAAACGCACAGACATCAAAAGCATTCTGATTATCGGCGCCGGTCCCATCGTGATCGGTCAGGCCTGTGAATTCGACTACTCCGGTGCCCAGGCCTGTAAGGCGCTGCGCGAGGAGGGCTACCGGGTCATCCTGGTGAACTCCAACCCGGCCACGATCATGACCGACCCGGCGATGGCCGATGCGACTTACATCGAGCCGGTCGAGTGGCGCACCGTGGCGAAGATCATTGAAGAAGAGCGCCCGGACGCGATCCTGCCGACCATGGGCGGCCAGACCGCGCTCAACTGTGCGCTCGACCTGGACAAGAACGGCATCCTCAACAAGTTCAACGTGGAGCTGATCGGCGCCGACAAGGATGCCATCGAGAAGGCCGAGGACCGCGACCTGTTCGACAAGGCCATGAAGGCCATCGGCCTGGAGACGCCGCGCGCGAAGATCGTCCACTCCCTGGAGGAGGCGAAGAAGGTACCGGAAGAGTTCGGCTTCCCGGTGATCATCCGCCCGTCCTTCACCATGGGCGGTTCCGGTGGTGGTGTGGCCTACAACTGGCCGGAATTCGAGGAGATCTGCAAACGCGGCCTCGACCTGTCGCCGACCAATGAGTTGCTGATCGACGAATCCCTGCTCGGCTGGAAAGAGTACGAGATGGAGGTGGTTCGCGATAAGCACGACAACTGCATCATCGTCTGCTCCATCGAGAACTTCGACCCGATGGGGGTGCACACCGGCGACTCCATCACCGTGGCACCGGCGCAGACCCTGACCGACAAGGAATACCAGCTGATGCGCAACGCCTCCATCGCGGTGTTGCGCGAGATCGGCGTGGAGACCGGCGGCTCCAACGTGCAGTTCGGTGTCTGCCCGCAGACCGGCCGCATGGTGGTGATCGAGATGAACCCGCGGGTATCCCGCTCCTCGGCGCTGGCCTCCAAGGCCACCGGCTTCCCGATCGCCAAGGTTGCCGCGAAGCTGGCGGTCGGCTACACGCTGGACGAGCTGCAGAACGATATTACCGGCGGCGCCACCCCGGCGTCTTTCGAGCCGAGCATCGATTACGTGGTCACCAAGATTCCGCGCTTCACCTTCGAGAAATTCGGCGAGGCGGATGCGCGCCTGACCACCCAGATGAAATCCGTCGGTGAGGTGATGGCGATCGGCCGCACTTTCCAGGAGTCCATGCAGAAAGCCCTGCGCGGCCTGGAAGTGGGCAGCTTCGGTCTCGAGAGCAAGATCGATCCGAGCGAAGATGGCGCCGAGGAGCGCCTGCGCCGCGAACTGTCCGTACCCGGTGCCGAGCGCATCTGGTATGTCGGCGATGCCTTCCGCATGGGCATGACTGTGGAACAGATTTACGAGCTGTCCGGCATCGATCCCTGGTTCCTGGTGCAGATCGAGGAGCTGATCAAGATTGAGGAGCCGCTCAAGTCACTGCCGACTTCGGCGCTGACGGCCGAGCATATGCGCTACCTGAAGCGCAAGGGTTTCTCCGACCGCCGCCTCGCCGACCTGCTCGGCGTCAGCCAGATAACCGTGCGCGAATTCCGCCACAAGCTGGGTGTATTCCCGGTCTACAAGCGCGTCGATACCTGTGCTGCTGAGTTCGCGACCAGCACCGCCTACATGTACTCCACCTACGACGAGGAGTGCGAGGCGAACCCGTCCGATAAGAAGAAAATCATGGTGCTCGGCGGTGGCCCCAACCGCATCGGCCAGGGCATCGAGTTCGACTACTGCTGTGTGCACGCTGCACTGGCGATGCGCGAAGACGGTTACGAGACCATTATGGTCAACTGTAACCCGGAGACGGTGTCCACCGACTACGACACTTCGGACCGCCTCTATTTCGAGCCGGTGACACTCGAAGACGTGTTGGAAATCGTGCGCAAGGAGAAGCCGGAAGGGGTGATCGTGCAGTTTGGTGGCCAGACGCCGCTGAACCTGGCGCGCTACCTGGCGGCCGAGGGCGTGCCGATTATCGGCACCACTCCGGAGCAGATCGACCGCGCCGAAGACCGCGAGCGCTTCCAGCAGATGATCATGCGCCTCGGCCTCAAGCAGCCGAGAAACGCCATCGTGCGCTCGGTCTCTGAAGCGGTATTGGCGGCCAAGGATGTCGGCTACCCGCTGGTGGTGCGCCCCTCCTATGTGCTCGGCGGCCGCGCGATGGAGATCGTTTACAAGGAAGACGAGCTGCTGAACTACATGAAGGAAGCGGTGCAGGTGTCAGACGAGGCGCCGGTACTGCTGGATCACTTCCTGAACGCGGCCATCGAGGTGGATATCGATGCGGTATCCGACGGCAAGGATGTCGTGATCGGTGCCATCATGCAGCATATCGAGCAGTGCGGCGTACACTCCGGTGACTCCGCCTGCTCCCTGCCGCCCTACAGCCTGCCGTCCGATGTGCAGGACAAGATGCGCGAACAGGTGAAGGCGATGGCGCGCGAACTGGGCGTCGTGGGCCTGATGAATACCCAGCTGGCCTACCAGGACGGCGAGATCTACGTGATCGAAGTCAACCCGCGCGCATCCCGCACCGTGCCGTTCGTGTCCAAGTGCATCGGCACGTCACTGGCCAAGATCGCGGCGCGCTGCCAGGCGGGCATCAGCCTGGCGGAGCAGGGCTTCACCGAGGAAATCGTGCCGGACTACTTCTCCGTCAAGGAGTCGGTATTCCCGTTCAACAAGTTCCCGAAGGTGGACCCGATCCTCGGCCCGGAGATGAAATCCACCGGCGAGGTGATGGGCGTGGGCGAGACCTTCGCCGAGGCCTTCGACAAGGGCCTGCTGGCGGCCGGCGACAAGCTGCCGGAATCCGGCCGTGTGTTCATCTCGGTGCGCGACTTCGACAAGCCGGCGGTGGTCAGTGTCGCCCGCGACCTGGTAGCGATTGGTTTCGAGCTGGTGGCGACCCGCGGCACCGTCAAGGTCTTGCAAGACAGCGATATTCCCGTTACAACCGTCAACAAGATGAGCGAGGGTCGCCCGCATATCGTCGATATGATCAAAAACGACGAGATCGTACTGGTGGTGAATACCACCGAAGGGCGTCAGGCCATTCGCGATTCCGCCGATATCCGCCGCAGTGCGGAGAATCACCAGGTGTGCTACACCACCACGCTGGCCGCGGCCAAGGCCATGGCCCTGGCCATGCAGCAGGGCGAGTCGCTCAAGGTGCGCCGTCTGCAGGATCTGCACCAGCGCGTGGTGAAGCTGCCCGAATAGTCCGAAAGCGAACAAACATACTGGCCAGGCTTCACCTGATGGGTGAAGCCTGGCTTCGTTGTAATAAAAATTGGAGGTCCCACTTTGAACCGGGTACCAATGACTGTAGAAGGCGCCGAGGCGCTGCGTACGGAGCTGGAAAACCTGAAGAAGGTCGAGCGTCCGGCGGTGGTACAGGCCATTGCCGAAGCGCGTGAGCACGGCGATCTGAAAGAAAACGCCGAATACCACGCCGCGCGCGAAAAGCAGGGCTTTATTGAAGGGCGTATTCAGGAGATCGAAGCCAAGCTGTCACTGGCGCAGGTTATCGATGTGAAATCTATTGCGCCCAGCGATAAAGTCATTTTCGGCACTACCGTGACCATTATTCATATGGATAACGACGAGGAAGTGACCTACAAGATCGTTGGCGACGACGAAGCCGATGTGAAAAACCAAAAGATCTCCGTTAACTCACCCATTGCCCGTGCGCTGATTGGCAAGGAAGTGGGTGACGTAGTCGTGGTGAAGACGCCGTCCGGTGCGGTTGAATACGAGATCGACCAAGTACAGCACCTCTGACCGCAACGATTGACCGGAACCATCAAAAAAGGGCGGCCCGCGGGTCGCCCTTTTCTGTCTGCGCAGGATCGCTTACTGCATGACTACCGCGTTGTTACCGTCGCCAATCTGGCTCACCACGGCCATTTCGTTGAGGCCACTCTGGTTCACATAGGCACTGTTTTTCGCCCCGATCTGAGTCACCCCGGCAACATGGTTGAAACCGGACTGGACGATGCCGGCATAGTTTCTCGAACCATCCTGCATGATATTGGCCATATGGCCGACGCCGCTCTGATCGGTCAGGGCATCGTTTTTCCAGCCATCTTGAATAATCACCGAATCGTGATCGAAGCCACTCTGTTTGGCCCGGGCATCGTTACCGAAGCCATCCTGATCGATCAGTGCGGTGGACCCGAAGCTGAATACCTGGCTTACCTTGGCGTCGTTGAATCCGCCGGCCTGATTGATCGTCGCGGAGTTGTCCGCAGCGACAATTTGCAACACTTTCGCGTCATTAAACCAGCCGGATTGATCAATATCGGCACTGTTGCCAGAACCGAAGGCCTGCAGCACATAGGCATCGTTGCCAATATCGGTCTGGTTGATTATGACGACGCTGCCCTGCTGCCAGACCTGCAGCGACTTCGCATCATTGAAGTAACCGCTCTGGGTCGTGTCGCTCGTATTCAGGCTGCCACCGTACTGGAGGGCATAGGCGTCATTAAAGGCATCGCTCTGGGTCTGGAAGATCGCGCTATTCTGCGTCGCTGACTGGGTGGCGTGCGCATCGTTAAAGAAACCGCTCTGATCCTGATCGACGAGGTTGTCCTGGGTGAGCGGCCCGGTCTGGTCCACGGTGGCGTCGTGGCCATCACCGGTTTGCGAGAGATTGGCGGTGTTGCCCGCAGCAAAAGCGCCGCCACTAAGGGCAAGCAGTAGGGCTGCGGCAATCGGGGTTAACGTCTTCATGAGTGTCTCCATTACTACAAAACTACAATGAGCATCTGACGTTAGAGGGTCAGCATCGTCATGCTGATTGGATATGGCACCTGTTCCAGTACCATTGGGCTTTACAGCGAAGGAGCAATACCAGGCTGGTAACTGCCGCTGTAAATCTTTCCCGCCAGTGGCAGTGCCGGAACTCGAGTGAGTCCGCGGCCTTGCACAATGGCAGGAGAAGTTGCGTCATATCGGGTGGCATCCTTGTTTCGTCTGAATAGTCTTTATCGACATTTCCTTATTGCTTAAGAGAGTCTTGTCGTAAAAATATCCGGTCGCTATAGGAAAAAAGTTCTATTTTCCCGGAGCCGCTTCCGTCAGTGATTCAAGGGAGAATTTGCGCCGACGGCGATTTGTCACCCGGTGCATCCTGCCGGATGCGCGCTTGTGCAAATGCTGGCCGCTGGCCAGTGCGCAAGTCCGGCGTTGCGGAGGGAGAGCCGCGATTTTCCCAAGACGCCGGCGGCGTGAATGAATAAGCGCTGCTTCGCCGGCGGGGCGTTTACTGCACGACAATAGCGGTATTGCCGTTGCCGGATTGCGTGATGATGGCGCTTTCGGAGAATCCGCTCTGGATTACCGTGGCATCGTTGAGACTGCCCGATTGACTGATAATGGCCAAATGGCCGCCGCCGAAACCGAAGGTGCCGGACTGCATGACGTTGGCATTGTTGGCGAAACCATCCTGGTGGATTCTGGCGCTGCTGCCCCAGTCCACTTGCACGACATGGGTTTTATTGGCGAAGCCACTTTGCAGTATGTCTACCTCGTTATACATACCGGTTTGGCTCGTATGGGCGCGGTTGAAACTTCCGTGCTGGCTGATATTCGAGAAGTGCCCGCTGCCGCTCTGGGCAACCTGCGCCTCATTGCCGGTGCCCTGCTGATAGATAAATGCGTCGGAGTCGAAGCTGGCGTTTTGGCCGATAAAGGCCTCGTGAACCTGACCGCGCTGTTCGATCCTGGCCACATTGCCCGCGCCCAGTAGCTGCGCGATCTGTGCCTGGTTGCCGAAGCCGGACTGGACTATCCAGGCTGCGCTGTCGTGGCTGCTGAGCTGGTAAATGGTGCCGCTGTTGAACGCTCCGTCCTGGTATGTGCCGGCCTCGTTGTAAGCGCCACCCTGCTGCAGCGTGTAGGCATTGTTCAGGTCACCTTCCTGAACCTGGTAAATCGTCGACCCGATCTCGCTCCGCTGCACCGCATCGGCCCGGTGCAGGTTGCCTGTCTGTTGCTGGGAGATGGAATTGTCGATGGCGCTCGGGTCAGTCTGGTCGGCAAAGGCGGAGTTGCCGACACCGTTCTGGTCGAGTTCGGCAGTATTCGTCGCCGCCAATGCCAGGCCGCTGGCCGCCAGTAAAAATGCGGCCGCCATGGAGAACATGAGTTTCACTGAGGGCTCCTTTACGGCTTCACCGACCGGACCCTGGAATCTGGGCGCCGTCATCGCGAATGTCGACTGGTCCAGCTGGAGAGGCTCCAGCGCTTAGTTAATCGGACGGCCACCAGGACCGCCCGGATGTGCGTTTATGCAATGTGCTTATTGGGAAATGAAGCCAACATTGCCAAATCCATTCTGGTTGGCCACGGCCACTTCTCCTACGCCTACCTGGTTTGTGACGTGGGTATTGAACGCGCCCACCTGGGTAGTGGTAGAAATGTGGCCGAGACCAAACTGGTTGGTCTGACTGTTGTTGGCAAAGCCGATCTGGGTTTCAGTGGCCGTGAGACCGAAGCCGACCTGGACAATATCCCCTACGTTACCCGCGCCCAATTGTACTTTCAGAGCGGAGTTGCCAAGGCCTGCTTGGACAATGTTGCCGGTGTTGAAGAATCCTGCCTGGATGATATCTGCATCGTTAAAGGCGGCACCTACCTGGGCAATGTTGGCATTGTTGCCAATGCCGCCCTGAACGATATCTGCAGTGTTAAAGGCACTGAAGGCCTGCAGGATGTTGCCGAAATTCCCCGCGCCCACTTGCGTGATGCTGGCGGTATCCAGCAGGCTCAGCGTCTGGGTGATCAGGCCAACGTTAACGAAGCCCAACTGCAGGATGTTGGCGCTGGAGAGCAGCGAGGCTACCTGCGTGGTGATACCCACGTTGCCCGCTCCAACCTGGGTGATGCTGGCATTGTTCAGTGCGCCGGCAGCCTGGGTGGAGGAGGCAACGTTGACCGCGCCCACCTGAGTCTGCTGAATGGTGCTTAAGTCCTCACCAGCGGTTTGCAGGGCGGATTCAACATTGAAGAATCCGAGCTGGCTCTGCAGTACGGTGTTGTTGTCCACACCGATACCAGCCTGAACGGAACTCTGGAAGTTGCCGACACCGTTTTGGTTTTGCACAGTCGTGTTATTCGCCGCGAAAACGCTGCCGCTGGTGGCGAGAAGTACTGCTGCGGCTATGGGGGTAAACGTCTTCATGAGTTGCTCCTTTACTTAAGTCCGACGTTGAATGAATCAGTACTCGTCATACTGATCACAATGGCGCTGACTCCAGCACCATATTGGGTTGCAGCGGCTTACGGTCTGTAGAGTGCACGTAAAATTCATCGCTGTAAGTTATCGTGTTATTTCTCGCGCTCTGATGACTGTGGCGGTCTTGCTGTCTACCTGGAAGTCGGTGCGGCCTGCGCATGGCAGTGCCGATTACCCAGAGCAAAATTTTCCGTCTTAGTTCGCTGGGGCATATTTACGGTCGATCTGCTGTTATCGGTGCAGCCGTGAAAAAGTCGCAGTTTCGAGCCGCAGTAGAAAGCGAGATTGCATGAATCTCCCGGCCAAATTTAAAAGTTTTTGTTTGGTACTTAACCGTTTCGTGAGTTGAGTGTTGTCGTTGAGGTGGCGGTTCGCTATAGGAGGGAAGTGTCTAAAATCTAGGAAAAAAGTTCGTTTTTTGTTCGATTTATTTATTTTTAATACAAGGCAGAAATAGGTATTTAGGATCGATGCATTCACTAACGCAAGACTTTCCGCTGATGGATATAGGGAGGTCATTCATTGCGGCACCAGCAATGAATTGGGCAGGGCTGGTGGCTCTGTGCGCGGGTTGGATGTCGAATAGGGCTGAACTGGGATGATTTTAAGCAGGGTGGAAGCGTTCGCTGCTAATGTGCCAGGGATACGGAATTACCGTTACCGATTTGGGTGATAATCGCAGTCGCGGAAGAACCATTCTGGATAACTGCGATGGTATTGAAACCGCCGGACTGGCTGACAATCGCAGTGTGATTTCCCCCCATACCCAGGACGCCGGACTGCATCAATGCCGTCCTGTTGAGGAAGCCGTGCTGCGTGACCGCACTTCGGTTGTACCAGTCCTCCTGGGTGACGCCCGTACGGTTGGCGAACCCATCCTGAGCCAAATCGGACTCATGGTTGTAGCCAGACTGCGCGCTTCTCGCCTGATGGAAGGCGCCAGCCTGGGCAGTAGTGGAACTGTGACCTACACCGGATTGTGCGACCCGCGCATCGCTGTCAGTGCCTTCCTGGCTGATATAGGCCGCAGAATAATAGCTGCCGCCTTGGTCGATAACGGCACTGTGAGAAACTCCATACTGCTCAGTTGCCGCAAGGCTACCCAGGCTGACGATCTGGTTTATTTCCGCCCTGTTGCTGAAACCTGTTTGCCGGGTGAGCAGCCGATTGTCGGTCGCGACCGATTGCACACTTGCGGCTTCGTTGCGCGCGCCGACCTGGTAGATAGTGCTGCGGTTGTTGGACCCGCCGAGCTGTAGCGTGTCCGCTTGATTTAATACGCCGTCCTGAAGCTGCGCTATGCTGCTATCCAGCTCGCCCTGCTGGCTGGCATTGGCGGTGTTGAGCTGCCCCTCCTGCTCCTGGACGATTTTGCTGTCCGCGGCGTCCTGGATTATCCGATCGGCAGTAGTGCTATTCTCCACTCCCCGCTGATATTGCTCGGTGCTGTTGCTCTGCGCCTCTGCAGCGCCATTCATCGTCAGCAATAGTGCCAACGCCACGGCACAAATTAATTTCACGGCAGCGGTCCTGTGCCAGTAATCAACGGGTGGGATCAATCATACTGGTTCACAACGGTAGTGATGGCGGTACCCATCTGGGTCACTGCCGTGTGCAGGCCGTTTCCGCTCTGATAGATACTCACATTGTGATAGGCACCTATTTGGCCTATCCGCGCTGAGTTTTGCATGCCAAACTGGGCTACATCCGCCCGGTGAGCAAATCCGACCTGATCGAGACGGATGAGATTCTCATAACCGATCTGCAGTAGGGCGGCGATGTTGTCTTCACCCTTCTGACGGGAAATCACCGAGTTCTCATCGCCGGACTGTACGGCAGACAGCAGATTGTGATTTCCATCCTGCAGGACGGACAGGTAATTGAGGACTCCAAACTGCCTGGCGTTCACGTGATTGGCGCTGCCCTCCTGGAGAATGATGGCGAAATTGGCCGCGGCTATTGCGTTTTGGTAATCCAGTTCGCTCGCGCCGGTCAGTTCCGAGCCAGCGTCTAAATCGGCGCACCAGGCACTGCGCAGTCCTACAGCAAATAGCGCCAGGACAAGCAGCGACATTTGGGTGAACACTTTGATTTTCATTGGGCGATTTCCACTGGCGATACAAAAAATGTCTACATGATGTAGGTGCTTTCGTTCAGGTAGTACTGCAACACGGGGCTGTTGATGTCATCCGGGTTTTGCAGTGCCCAGGAGTTCTCGATAATCCCCTCGCTGATCAAATGAATAACCGCTGATTCCATCGCCGAAAGCATCGCCAACTGTGCTGGCTCGTTGGTCGTGGTCCCCGCTTCCATTTCGAGCAGTCGCCGAAATTTCACAAAACGGTAAACATCTGCGCTGATGGCTTTTGAATAGACGGTCTTTGATGTCAGTACGGAATGCAGTACCCGGCCGGAGCGAATATCAATGGCTCTCAGATTGATGGTCACCTGGTCAATACGATACTGGTCATCGATACCTATGCCGAAATATCGGGCTCCCGCTCCTCCGGTGCGAATATTGGTGTCATAGGCGACAATCCCTCCCTCGAGAAGTATATTGGCGGCCACCAGTGACGGCAGCGGCACGTTATTGTTCGCCGGGGCTTCAGGTTTGGCCAGAGCGGCGCGGATGATCTTCCGTTCTGTCAACAGATTCTGTAGTCCCTCGCGCTCCAGGGGAATAAACCAGCCGGACTCATTCAGAACATCCATTAACATCGAGGCGCCGCCCTGGGTGACCGCCGTCGAAAAGCTGCTGTTCGGTGCCGGCTTATACTGCCCTGTCTGGTCTCGAAAGCTGTACACGGCTGCCAGAATCTTGCCCTTGGGGGTGGGAAGGTTGAGTAAATCGCGGTAAGTACTGTCGCGAGGGGTGAGTTGCGCCTCCTGTCTTCCCGGGCCGAACAGGGCGTCACCGGTGGTCTTCACTGCCGAACAGCCACTTAATGTGGACATGACTGCCAGTAGGGGCAAAGCAAACTTTTTTATTACAATGCGCATTGCCATTTCTCTCCTACGATCGCTCGTGGAAACGTTAATTTGTTGGATTGAGCCCGCTCACGATGATTTCGCTTTTATCACCGGTGCTGCGATCAGTGATCAGAACGGTTAACACCCCGTCGTTGTCAACGATCTGTACGATAAAGTCGTCAGTAATCAGCTCACCGCTGTTACCGTTTCCTACGTCCGTGAGCAGCTGATTCAACAGTCGCGTTTCCAGGGAGTCCGTAAATCTATCGAGTGCGCTGGGCTGCTCATAGACGAGGTCTTCGCGGTCCGGATCCTTGTGGCGGTCCTGTGCCTGAGCGTTGTTCAACAAATAGGTGCCATTCAGTGGGTTGCCGCCAAAATTCGGATTGACGGGTTCGTAAATCAGTTCGGTGGCGTATGCCAGCCCGGAGGAGAGGGGGGAAAGGGCGATAAACGTCAGTCCCGCCAATTTCAAGTGCTTCATCAGAATTCATCCTTGCCAAGGTCGTAATGGTCGGTTAGTGCATTGCGTACTTTTTCCTGCAGCACAATCTCATGTATGTGTTGTGACGCCTCCTCCGCCAAACGCTGGATATCGTTGGTACTCGGACTGATAAACCGTCTGAATACGACGTCATTGTTATAGGTGACCCAGATCAGGTTTCCCCAGCGAGCCGATGGGCGCTCGCGGATGGTCAGGTTGTAGCCACTATCGGGGTAGTGCAGATTGCGGTACTCGCTCATGTAGCGGGCAAAGTCGTGTCCCGTTCGGGTGATGGTCTGGTCGATATTGAAGCCGCTAATTTCGTCTTCGAGACGGCCGCTTTCACTCTCCAGGGTGCCGCCGTTAACGTCTTTCCCTTCGGTGACTTCCTGTGCGGAGAGCAGCAGGGGTGGCATCAATATGAAAAGAAGTAACAGTGTTTTCATATTCGCTCAGCTTGCAGGTGCATCTTGGCCCAGTTGCTCGCCTGCAGGCGATTTTTGACGCCGATCTTCCTGAAGATGTTGTACATGTGGTTCTTAACCGTGTGTTCGCTCAGGTGAAGCTTTGACGCGATAGCACTGTTCGGCTGGCCACTCGTTAGTTGCGTAAGAATCTCCTGCTCACGCTTGGTGAGCAGAAAGCTGTTGGGGTTGTGCAAGCTACTTTCTGTTTCAGGTCCGCGAATCGCATTGCCAAGTCTTTTGATCAGGGTCTCCTGAGTCGCAGTAGTGTCACAAAGCAGCTGGATTCTCTTCTGTTTTAATTTTTCTGTGGTGAGATTCGACAATTCTGCGGGGAAGTTGATCAGTAGAATTTTGGGGTGTTCCAGGGCTTTAAGCTGGTTGCTGAGCTGAGTTGAATCTGAATTCAATCCTGTTTGCCAGCAATCAATCACGATGGCCTGATATTGCTGAAGGCAGTGACGCTGTCTTCCTAGCTCGGCTCTCTCCCAGCTGAATGGAAGAGATTCTGAGATCAGTGTGAACAGCAGTTCTCCGTGAAGGCCGGAATTGCTAACAAAAAGAACCGGCATATACCTCTTACCTCTCCTTTGGTTGACTAGATCCAAATCTGTATTTGGGGCTAGTTCCGTTTCGCGATCCTGAATCGCATAAACTCTTTATGACCATATTTTTTCAATTCCCGTGGGCGGCAGGAGTAATCATTTTTGTTGAGGTTTCTGAAAGTGGGCCCAATTACTCATTGGGTGAGAAGTTCGTCAGGAGTGTAGACGCTGATTGCATATTTTCAGGAAAAAAATGTGTCAGATTTTTCAAAAGCCAAGCCTGATAAAGTAGTCCAAAAAAGTTCGTCTATGTTGTCGGAAAGGTTTTTAAAATTGATTCGGCGAGCTTGCTATGAGCGCTAATAGTTGGCATGAGGCAGCGTCATGGATGAGGATGAAAAGCGGCTTTTTGTTGATTGTAACGGCAAAGCGGGGTTAACTTGCCATGCTGGCGTGGTAATTGTTGGCCAGCTTTTCCTAATTCTGATGACTATTTTTGCCCTCGATATCTGCGGTCACAAGCGAAAAAAATTGAAAATTCTGGGGCTAAGATACCAGTGGAGCCAACCAGTCACTTGAAAAGTCATTTTCGTCAGAACGCAATTTGCTTATTTGTACAGCGGCGCGCTGTGAATTTGGTGGCGCTGGTCCTGTTCGCGCTGTTGAGTTCCTGTCAGGCCAAACCTCGGCAGGCTCTCGGCACACTCGAGTGGGACCGCATTGCGTTGCCAGCCCCGGCGGCAGAAAAGATTGTCGAAATCCGGGCGCGGGAGGGGGAGCGCCTGAGGGACGGACAGGTCGTGTTGCAACTGGACGACCGTAATGTCAAGGCGCAGCTGGCAGCGAGCGAGGCAGAGGTGGCGCGGCTCACAGCCTTCCTGGAAGAGCTGAACAATGGTCCGCGCAGCGAGGAGATTCAGCGAGCCGAGGCCAGTCTCGCTGCGGCCCGTGCCGAGGCGCAGGATGCCCGGCGCAACTACGAGCGACTGCGGGAATTGGGAGACAAGGACTATATCTCGCAGTCGGATATCGATCGCGCAAAGGCCACGGCCGACGCCGCTGCGGCGCAAGTGGATTTGAACCGGGCGGCCTTGCTGGAGCTACAGCGCGGAACCCGCAGTGAGGAAATTGTACAGGGTGAGGCATCGCTGGCGCAGGCCCGCGCACAGGCCGACGCTCAGTCGGTACTGCTGCAAAAGCTCACCGTGCAGGCGCCGCGCAACGGGTTGCTGGACAGTTTGCCGTTCAAGCTGGGTGATGAGGCGCCAGTGGGAGGGCCCCTGGCGATCATGCTCGTCGGCGACACACCCTATGCGCGCGTTTACATACCCGAACCGCTGCGAGCCGGTGTGCAGGTGGGGGATCCGGCGCAGCTCTATATAGAGGGCATCGAGAAGCCATTTAGTGGCCGGGTGCGTTTGGTCCGCAGTGAGCCAAGTTTCACGCCCTATTTCGCGCTTATCGGCGATGATGTCGCACGGCTCAGTTACCTGGCAGAAATTCAGCTCGGTAGCGATGCGGTCGAACTGCCCGCGGGTTTGCCTCTGCGCGCGGAGTTCACCGCTAGCGGGAGCACTACCGATGCCCGGTGAGTCCGATATTGCGATTCGCGCGCGCGGGCTGACCAAGTGCTTTGGCAGTTTGCGCGCGGTGGACGATGTCAATCTCACGGTGACCCGCCGTCAGGTGTACGGCTTTCTGGGCCCCAATGGATCCGGCAAGTCCACCAGTATTCGTATGCTCTGCGGCCTGCTGACCCCCACTGCCGGTGAAATTGAAGTCCTCGGCTTGCGTATTCCCGAACAGGCGGAAGAGCTGCGGCGGCATATTGGCTATATGACACAGCAATTCTCTCTGTTCGCCGATTTGACGCTGCGAGAGAACCTGGAATTTCTCGCCGCCGTGCAGGATTTACCGCGGCGCGAGGCGGAGCAGCGGGTGGACGAGCTGCTGCACGAATACCACTTCGAAGGGCGCGCCGATCAGTTGGCCGGGACCATGAGTGGCGGACAAAAGCAGCGACTGGCACTGGCGGGCAGTGTCATCCACAAGCCGGAACTGTTGTTTCTCGATGAGCCCACCAGTGCGGTGGACCCGGAGTCGCGCCGGGATTTCTGGGAAAAACTGTTTGAGCTGGCGGACGCCGGCACGACTATCCTGGTCTCCTCTCACTATATGGATGAAGCCGAGCGCTGCCACCGCCTGGCGATCCTCGATCGCGGTCGCCTGGTGGCCGACGGCAGTCCGGCGGAACTGACCGGCGCTCTGGCAGGCAGAACCCTGGAAGTGCGCGCCGAACAGCCGCGTCAGGCCAAGCGGGTGCTGGTGCAGGTACCGGGCGTGCTCAGCGCCGCACAGATAGGCAACAGCCTGCGTGTACTGTGTGAGGAATCCGGGGATTGCAGGGCGCGTATCGAGCAAGCTTTTGCCGACGCCGGTGTCAGCGCGACGGTCACTCCCATTGCCCCCAGCCTCGAAGATGTATTTGTGGCCGCGACCAACCGCCCGGCGGATCAGTTGGCGACGGAGGCCCCGTGAACTGGCGGCGTCTCTGGGCCGTGGTGATCAAGGAGCTGCGCCAGCTGCGCCGCGATCACATCACCCTGGCCATGATTGTCGGTATTCCGATCATGCAGCTGATCCTGTTCGGCTATGCGATCAACCTGAACCTGCGCCACCTGCCTACGGCCATTGCCGATCAGTCTCTGACCAGTGGCTCGCGCCAGCTGGTGATGGATATGCTGGCCACCGGTGTCATCGAGCCGGTAGCCAGTGCGCAGAGCCCCCAGCAGCTGATGGAGATGCTGCGTCGCGGCGAGATCAGTGTCGGCGTGGTCATTCCGCAGGATTTCGAGCGCCGCCTGGCGACCGGGGAGGAGGTAGTGCAGGTGCTGGTGGACGGCAGTGATACCGTCGTGCAGAGCGCCGCCGTTCAGCTGGCGCAGATGCCGCTGACCTATACGCCCGCAGAGCCGCGCGCGTCTTCCGTACCGTTACCGCAGGCGCGCATCAGCGTAGTGAGTTTCTATAATCCGCAGCGCGTCTCCGCGATCAACATCGTGCCGGGCCTGATCGGCATCATTCTTACCATGACCATGGTGATGTTCACCTCGGTGGCGATAGTGCGCGAACGGGAGCGCGGCAACATGGAGTTGCTGATTGCCACGCCAGTCAGCCGTGCCGAGCTAATGCTGGGCAAGGTGTTGCCCTACGGGATCATCGGTCTTATCCAGACCAGCCTCATCCTGCTGTTGGGGATGCTCTTGTTCCAAGTGCCAATCCGCGGCAGCGTGCTGGATGTCTACTGGTCGGCGATGCTGCTGATCCTCGCGAATCTGAGCTTGGGACTGCTGATTTCCACCCGTGCCCAATCCCAGTTCCAGGCCATGCAGATGACGTTCTTTGTGTTTCTGCCCTCGATTCTGCTGTCGGGTTTTATGTTTCCATTCGATGGTATGCCCGCTCCAGCCCAGTGGCTGGCCGAAGTCCTGCCGCTGACTCACTTCCTGCGGCTGATCCGCGGCATCATGTTGCGCGGTGCCGACTTTTCCGATCTGTGGCCGGAGTGGCTGGCACTGGTGGTATTTATCCTGGTGATGATGACGCTGGCGATCGTCCGTTTCCGCAAAACGCTTGATTAAATTTTGTTCAATTGGCGGGGCGTTAGCGTCGCTATTTCCCGAACAAAGTGTGAACTTATGGGCGATTGTGTTGCCTTCTGCTGTTAGGATGGACGGCATTCGGCCGTACTTCAGGAGGCAATACCGTGACTCAATTACTGGAAAGCCTGCCGCTCTGGCTGTGGTTTGTGCTGGCGCTGGTGGCGCTATTTGTTGCTCGGCAACCTGTACATCAGGGCATCTACGCCCTGGCGCGTTTTTTCCACCAGTCCCTGCGCCTGGGCGCCAATGCAGTGGCGAATGCTGAACAGCGCCTGCAGGACCGCAACCGCGAGGTGCTGCTGGCGGCTGGCCGTGAGGCGGCAGAGCGTCACGTGGAGCGGGAGTTCGACCGTATCGAGCACACGATGAAAAAGGAGCTGGCGCAATATCCCGCGCTGCACCGCCGCCTGTGCGAGCAGTTGACCGCGATCGATGAGGATTATGTGCGCAGTGCCGAGGTACCGCCGGAGCCGACCAACTGGTCCAAGGCGATCAAGGCGGTGGCAGAGATTCCCGCCAAGAGCGATCCGGTGGTCGGCGACGTACTGGAAACCATTCACCACTCGATGCGCAAGGCGGAGGCGAAAGCGCTGGAGGCCTACCGCGAGTCCGCCCGCGAGCGCCACCAGCTGCTGAAACGCATGATGCCCAACTGGCGTTCGATGCTGTCCACGCTCGGACGGGTCAACAAGAGTGTCGACTCGGTGATCAGTCGCGCCAAGGTGCTCGATGGCCACATGGAGCGCTATGAGGAAATACAGCAGGGCAGCGACCGCGCTCTGCGTATGCTGTCATCCTCTTCCCTGAGCCAGTTCTTTATTGCTTCCTTCGTGCTGGCGATCGCCGTGGGCGGCGCGCTGATTAATTTCCACCTGATCGCGCGGCCGATGACCGAGATGGTCGGTGGCACCAGCTATATCGGCAGCTTCAAGGTGGCGGATATTTCCGCGCTGGTGATTATCCTGGTGGAGATCACCATGGGACTCTTCCTGATGGAGTGCCTGCGTATTACGCGGCTCTTTCCGGTGATCAGTGCGCTGAGCGACAAGCTGCGCATGCGCATGATGTGGGCGGCTTTCGCGCTGCTGTTTTTCCTTGCCTCCGTCGAGGCGGGTCTGGCCTTTATGCGCGAGATACTGATGCAGGAAGATCTGGCCGTGAGCGCCCAGTTGCGCGGCGGCGAAGTCGAGGCGGCGACCGGTGGGGTTTACTGGATAACCACCGCGGCGCAGATGGGGATGGGCTTCATACTGCCGTTTGCGCTGACTTTCGTCGCTATTCCATTGGAAAACTTTATCGCATCCGCACGCACAGTCATCGGCCTGCTGACCACTTTCTTCCTGCGTGTCCTGTCCGTGTTGTTGCGCCTGAGTGGTACCGCATCGCTGCGTTGCGGCTCGCTGCTGGTGCGGCTGTATGACATCGTCATTTTCTTCCCCCTGTGGCTCGAAGCCAAGTACATTAGCTGGCGCACTGCGGCGGCGGGCACGGCAACCGCTGAGGAGGCCTGATGAACAACCCGATAAAACATCTGATAGTCCTTGCCGGCGCCGTATTGCTGGTCGCCTGCGGCGAGCCGGTGGCGCGCAATCAGGGCGTGTATATGCTGATCGATACGTCCGGCACCTATACGCAGGAGCTGGACAAGGCGCAGCAGGTTATCAATTACACCCTCGCCAAAATGAATCCCGGCGATACCTTTGCGGTAGCCAGTATCAATACGGGTAGTTTCAGCGAGAAAAATATCAAGGCCAAGGTCACTTTCGATGACCGCCCCAGCGTCACCAACCGGCAGAAGCAGGCCTTCCAGCAATCGATACAGCAGTTTGTCGACGAGACCCAGCCCGCTGCCTTTACGGATATTACCGGAGGGCTGTTGCAGGCGGTGGAATACCTGAACGAAAAGGAACCGGGTCGCAAGACCATCCTGATTTTCTCCGACCTCAAGGAGGAGCTTAAGGAGGGTTATAACCGCGACGTGCCGTTGCAACTGGACGGTTTCAGCCTGGTGGCCCTGAATGTGACCAAGCTGCGCAGCGACAACCTGGATCCCAACGAATATCTGGGTCGCCTGCAGCAGTGGCAGAGCCGCGTCGAGGCAAGCGGCGGCAGCTGGCGGGTCGTCAACGATCTGGAACGGCTGGAAAAAGTACTGCCATAAAGTATTTCCGCATGTGCCCAGGGGCACTTAAGCGGCAGCCAGCTCGGGCTGCCGCTCCCGGCCGCGTTCTTGCCGCGACCGCAGGCAATTCTTAGTTTGATGACATCGGCGGACCAATGTTCTGGCCAACACTTTTCTGCGTATTACTTTTCCTGCTGTGGCTGTTTGCACGGTCGCGCCCCGCACCGCCCTCGCTGCTTTCCCTGCCGCAAAAAGAGGGCCCGCTGGTAATTTCCCACGGTGACGAATCGGGTAACGGTCTCTACCCGGGGAATACATTGCTGTATTTTCAGCAGATGGTGGAGCTGGGGGTGGACGCGCTGGAAATGGACGTCAACCTCACCGCAGACGGCCATTTGGTGTTGATGCACGACGCGCAGTTGGAGCGTACCACCGATGGCCGGGGGGCCGTACTGGATATGACCCTGCAGCAGTTGCGCCAGCTGAACGTGGGGCACAACTGGAGCCGCGATGGCGACAGATTTCCCTACCGGGAAAACCCGCTGCAGATAGTCACCATCGATGAAGTGTTTGCGGCACTGCCCGATACGCCGATGATTATCGAGCTGAAAAACAACAGCCGGCGGGCGGCGGAAGCCATGTGCGAAAGCCTGCGCCGGTCGGACAAGCGCGGCCAGGTGATTGTTTCCACTTTTCACCAGGGCGTCATCAATCATTTTCGCCGCCTGTGCCCGGAGGTGGCCACCGGCGCTGCGACACTGGATGCCATGCTGTTCTTTGTTGCACAGTTGTTGCACGCCGAAAGGTTATTGCGGCCGGCTTACCAGACCATGCAGCTGCCGATGCGCTACTTCGGCATCCCGGTATTCTCGAGGCGGCTGATGCGTGCGGCGAGAAAACTCAATCTGCATATGTCCGCCTGGACCGTCAACGAAACTGCGGATATGCAGCGCTATATCAATCTGGGGCTGGACGGCCTGGTCAGCGATCGCCCGGATACCCTACTGGCGCTGCTCGAGCGGGCTGGGCGGCGCTGATTGCCGCACGCCCGCTATAGCGCGCGGCAAGGAATTATCGAGTCGGGCCCGACGACCGAGACGCCTTGCGAATCACCGACTGCCAGGCGCCGGCCAGCAGTGCGCCTAGCTGCGCAATAGTGCGGGCCAGTATGCCGGCCTGTCGCTCGCCGGTTATCTCCTCCCCAAGCGGCTCCTCCCTGACGCGGAAGAAGGCGGCGTATAGTGCCGGCAGAAACAGCAGCGTCAGCGCGGTGGCGACGATCAGCCCGCCCATAATGGCCACCGCCATGGGGCCGAAAAAGTCACTGCGCGATAACGGGATCATCGCCAGTACCGCTGTCAGTGCAGTCAGCACAATCGGGCGGAAGCGACGCACGGTGGATTCGACGATGGCGTCCCAGGGGCTGAGCCCCTGGGCGATGTCCTGCTGAATCTGGTCCACCAGGATGACCGAGTTGCGCATGATCATCCCGGCCAGGGCGATGGTGCCGAGCATGGCCACGAAGCCAAACGGCTGGCGGAACAGCAGCAGGAACAGGGTGACGCCGATAATACCCAGCGGTGCGGTCAGGAACACCATGGTGGACAGGGAAAAACTGCGCAGTTGCAGCATCAGCAGCGTGATGACCACCAGTACGAACAGCGGCATGCCGGCATTGACCGACTGCTGGCCGCGCGCAGATTCCTCCACGCTACCGCCGATTTCCAGCAGGTAACCCGGCGGTAATTGCGCGCGTATGTCGGCCAGGCGCGGCCAGACTTCGTCGACCACTGTCGCCGGCAGTTGCGCGCCGTAAATATCCGCGCGCACGGTGACAGTCGGCAAGCGATCGCGGTGCCAGATCACCCCTTCTTCGAAACCGTATTCCAGCGTCGCTACCTGGTTGAGCGGCACGCTGTGCCCGCCGGAAGTCTGCACTGCCAGATTGCCGAGCTGTCGCAGGGCGTGGCGCTCGCCCTCGGCGCCGCGCACCCGCACGTCGATCAGCTCGTTGTCCTCGCGATACTGGCTTACGGTAATACCGGTGAGGGAGCTCTGCAGTGCCCGCGACAGGGAGGCGGAGTCGACACCCAGCGTGCGGGCGCGGGCCTGGTCGATGTTCAGGTGCACCGATTTGCTCGGTTCCTCCCAGTCCAGGTGGACGTTGGCCACGGCCGGATTGGCGCGCACTTTGTCCGCCACGGCGCGGGCCAGGTCGCGCACTTCGGCAATATGTTCGCCGGAAACGCGGAACTGCACCGGGTAGCCCACCGGCGGGCCATTCTCCAGCCGTGAAATACGTGAGCGCAGCGTGGGGAATTCTTCGCGCATCGTTTCGATCAGCCAGCGACGCACTTCCTCGCGGTTGTCCACGCTGCGTGTCAGTACCACGAACTGGGCCAAGCTGGCGGCCGGCAGCTGCTGGTCCAGCGGCAGGTAAAAGCGCGGCGAGCCGGTGCCGACGTAGGCCACATAGTTTTCCACCAGCTCGTTCTGATCCAGCAACGCCTCCAGCCGACTGGCCTGGTACTCGGTGGCCTGCAGGGAGGCGCCCTCGGCGAGCTTCAGGTCCACCATCAACTCGAGACGGCCGGAGGAGGGGAAAAACTGCTGTGGCACTAGGCGGAACAGCGCCAGTGAGCCGACGAAAATCGCCAGCGTCAGGACGATAACCGTTTTGCGGTGGCGGAGGCACCACTGCACCAGCCGACGAAAGCGGCGGTAAAAGGGTTTAGCGTAGGGGTCGTGTACTGCACCGCTGCTGTTGTGAGAGGCCCCTTTGGGTAAGAAATCAGGCAGCAGGCGATCACCGAGGTAGGGCACGAACACCACGGCGGCGATCCAGGAGGCCAGCAGAGACAGGGTGACCACCTGGAAGATCGACCGCGTGTATTCGCCGGTACCCGACTGTGCCGTGGCGATCGGCAAAAATCCCGCGGCGGTAATCAGGGTGCCGGTCAACATTGGAAAGGCGGTGCTGGTCCAGGCGAAACCGGCGGCCTTCAAACGGCTCAGCCCCTGTTCCATTTTGATGGCCATCATCTCCACGGCGATGATGGCATCGTCCACCATCAGGCCCAGTGCCAGCACCAGCGCGCCGAGGGAGATCTTGTGCAGGCCGATGCCGAAATAGTGCATCAGGGCAAAGGTCATCGCCAGCACCAGGGGGATCGACAGGGCCACCACCAGTCCGGTGCGCATACCGAGAGAAAAGAAGCTCACCAGCAGCACGATCGCCAACGCTTCGGCGAGCACCTGCAGGAACTCGCCGACGCCGCGCTTGACCGCCGCCGGCTGATCCGAAACCTTGTGCAGTTCCAGTCCCACTGGCAGATCCCGCTGCAGCTCGGCGAAGGTGCCGTCCAGGCTTTCACCAAGTTGCAAAATATCGCCGCCGGCCTTCATGGATACGGCGATGCCGATGGCGTCCTCGCCCATAAAGCGCATACGCGGTTGGGGTGGATCACTGAAACCGCGCTGCACTAGGGCGATATCGCCGAGCGTCTGGGTGTGGTTGCCGGCGGTGATCGGGAAGCGGCGGATCTCCTCCACCGACTGGAACTGCCCGCTCACGCGTATGCGCACACGGTCGCTGACGGTGTCGACAAAGCCGGCATCGGCGACGCTGTTCTGCGCCTGTAACGCGCTTTGTACCGCACTCATCGGAATGCCCAGGGAGGCGAGCTTGGCGTTGGAGATTTCGACCCAGATTCTCTCGTCCTGCAGGCCGAGCAGTTCCACCTTGCCCACGTCTTTGACCCGCTGCAGCGCCAGCTGCAGGCGTTCGGCGTAGTCTTTCTTCAGCGCGTAGTCGAAGCCGCTTCCGGTCAGCGCATAGATATTGCCGAACGTGGTGCCGAACTCGTCGTTGAAGAAGGGGCCGCGAATGTCCGCTGGCAGGGTGTGGCGAATGTCGCCGACTTTCTTGCGCACCTGGTACCAGAGGTCGGGGATCTCGCTGGAGCGCATGCTGTCGCGGGCGACGAACAGAACCTGCGACTGTCCGGGGCGGGAAAAGGAGGTGATGCGCTGGTAGTCACCTGTCTCCATCAGTTTCTTTTCCACCCGCTCGGTGATCTGGCGGGACACTTCCTCGGCACTGGCACCGGGCCACAGTGTATTGACGACCATCACCTTGAACGTAAACGGCGGGTCTTCACTCTGCCCGAGCTGGGTGTAGGAAATGGCGCCGAGCAGGCTGAGCACGAGCATGGCGTAGAGCACCAGCGGGCGGTTTTTAAGGGCCCATTCGGAGAGATTAAAACGCATGGAAGCTATTCCCTGACTGTAGGATGGGCAAAGCGAAGCGTGCCCATCTTCCGCGGCTTTGATGGGCACGTCGCTGCGCTCCTTTGCCCATCCTACAAAACTACCGGATTCGGATTTGTCTATTCCTGATGTGCAAGCGACCTGTCGAGGTCGATCGGGCGGTTCATTCTGTCCACCGGCCGCACCGCCTGGCCGTCCCGCAGCAGGTGAGTGCCGGCGGCGACAATCCAGTCATCCGGCTGCAGGCCGGTCAGCACCGGCACCTGCTCCTCCCCATAGGGACCGACGGTAATCGGCGTTTTGTGCAGGGTTTGCCGGAGCGGATCCAGCACCCATACGAAGGGCTGGCCACCGTCGGCGGTAACCGCGGACATGGGCACGGCCAGCAACTGTGCGCTGGCGCCGGTGTTGACGAAAACCCGCGCGCTCTGGCCGAGTTCTGCACCGACGACTTTGTTGTCGAAAGCTACCCGCGCCTCGAAGGTGCGGGAGGCGGGATCCGCCGCGGGAGAGAGTTCGCGCAGACGCGCCGGGAAGAGCTGCCCCGGCTGCGACCAGAGTTCCAGTGCCAGCTCCTGGCCTACCGCGAAACGGCCGATACCCTGCTCGGGCAGGTCGATACGGACCTCGCGCTCGCCATCTGCGGCCAGGGCGAAAACCGCCTGGCCGGCGGCTACCACCTGTCCGGCCTCGGCCTGGCGCTGGGCAATGACGCCGGCCTGCGGGGCTTTCAGTACGGCGTAGTCGGCCTGGTTTCGGGCAACTGCCAGTTGTGCGCGCGCCTGCTTGAGTTGTGCGCTGCTGGCGTCGAAGCGGGTTTGCGCGGTATCGAACTGCGAGCTGCTGACCAGCTGGCGTTCACGCAGCTTGCGGTAGCGTTCCAGCTCACTGCGGGCGAGACGCTGCTCCGCTTCGGCGGAGTGCAGGCGGGCGCGCGCGCTGTCCAGTTGCAGTTGCAGATCCTCGGCACTGAGCTCCGCCAGTGGCTGGTCTCGGGCCACCCGGTCGCCGACTTCTACCAGTCGCCGGCTGATCTTGCCGCCGATACGGAAGGCCAGGGCCGATTCGTAGCGTGCGTGGATTTCTCCGGGAAAGACATCCTGCTGCGCACTGGCGATCTGCGGGCGCACCATGACCGCGGGGCGCGGCTTTTCCTCATCGTTGTGGGATTCGGCAGGGGAGCAGGCCGTCAGGGCCAGACAGAGCGGCAGCGCCGCGAACAAAAAAGATCGGTACATAAAGGGTTCCCTTCCTTTACGGATGGTGTGGCAGGGGGATTGCCGCCGTGGCATCGGGCGCCGACCGGTGCGGCTAATGCTATACTGGCCAGTATAGTAAATTTATTAAACTCATGAGTCCAGTAAATGGAGCGCTATGTCTGAGCAGACTGCAGTGACCGCATCCCGCGGTCGCCCCAAGGATCCGGCCAAACGCCGGGCCATTCTCGATGCGGCCAAGGAGCTGTTCCTGACCCAGGGCTTTGCCGGCACCAGCATGGATGCGGTGGCCGCGGAAGCCGGGGTGTCCAAGCTCACTGTCTACAGCCATTTCTCCGACAAGGAGACGCTCTTCACCGCGGCGATTGAGGCCAAGTGCGAAAACCAGATGCCGCTGCCGATGTTTGCACTGGGAGAGGGTGACAAGGTAGCGGAGGTATTGAAGCGGATTGGCGTGGCCTTCCTGACCATGATCGACAGTGAGGATTCCATTCGCCTGTTGCGACTGCTGTGCGCGGTTGCGCCGCGGGAGCCGCAAATGGCGCGCCTGTTTTTCGGGGCTGGCCCGCAGCGCACTCTGGGGGGCATGGAGCAATTATTGAGGCGGGCTGCGGAACTCGGCATGTTGCGGGTCGAGGATCCGCCGGTGGCGGCAGAGCAGTTTTTCGGCATGCTGATGGGATGCCGGCATATGCGCGTATTGATTGGCGATAGCGAAGTGCCGGGGGAAGGGGAAATCCGCACGCGGGCGGAATTGGTGGTGCAGTCGTTCCTGCGCGCCTACGGCAAATAAAAGATTGCTTCTCGCCGGGTCGAAGATTTCGATCCGGCCCCGCTGCCGGTGGTCCCATGGGAAAAAACCTGTTCGGTAACTATTTCCCATGGGACCACCGGCAGCGGGACCTTGCCGCGTGCTATTCCCATAATCTGACAATAGATTTAAATGGTCGTGAACGCACTTCGGTGGAGGGCCTGCTATCGGCAGCCGTCCGGCAAATATTTACCGATCAGGTTTTTTGCCGGACGGCTGCCGATAGCAGGGCCGGTCGAGGCCCCAAAGGTCAGGTCTTGATGCGATAGCCGGTGCGGAAAATCCACCAGACGGTGGCCATGCACAACAGCAGGAACAGCAGGGTCATGCCGAGGCTGATGCCGACATTTACATCCGCCACGCCATAGAAAGACCAGCGAAAACCGCTAATCAGGTAGACCACCGGGTTGAACAGGGTGATCTTCTGCCACAGCTCCGGCAGCATATTGATGGAATAGAAGGCGCCGCCGAGGAAGGTCAGCGGCGTGATCACCATCAGCGGAATGATCTGCAGTTTCTGGAAGTCGTCGGCCCAGACGCCGATGATAAAGCCGAACATGCTGAAGGTGACGGCGGTCAGCACCAGAAAGCCGAGCATCCAGAAGGGGTGCAGGATTTCATAGTCGACGAAGAAGCGCGCCGTGACCAGGATCAGTACCCCGAGAACGATCGACTTGGTCGCCGCCGCGCCCACATAGCCGGCAACGATTTCGAAGGGCGACACCGGTGCCGACAGCACCTCATAGATGGTGCCGGAAAATTTCGGGAAGAAAATCCCGAACGAGGCGTTGGAGATGCTCTCGCTCAGCAGCGACAGCATGATCAGGCCGGGAATGATAAAGGCGCCGTAGCTGACCCCGTCAATCTCTCCCATGCGCGAGCCGATGGCAGCGCCGAACACGATAAAGTACAGCGACGTGGACAGGACCGGCGAAGCGATACTCTGCATCAGCGTGCGCCAGGTGCGTGCCATTTCAAATTTATAAATGGCGCGAATACCGTACCAGTTCATTCCTGAGTCTCCTTGGTCAACTGTGCTTGCTGTTCCTGGCGTGCTCCTTTCACGAGACCGACAAAGATTTCCTCCAGCGAGCTTTCACGGGTGTGCAGGTCGCGGAAGTCGATATTGGCGTCATTAAGGCGACGCAGCAGTTCGGCGATTCCGGTGTCGCTGCTTTTGATATCAAAGCGATATACCAGCTGGCTGCCGTCGGCGCTCAGCGTCAGTGGCAGGTCCGCCAGGATCTCCGGTACCGTCTGCAGCGGCTCCGGCAGGTGCAGGCTGAGTTCCTTTTCACCCATTTTCTGCATCAGCGTGTGCTTGTCCTCTACCAGTACCAGCTCGCCGCGATTGATGACGCCGACCCGGTCCGCCATCTCTTCGGCCTCCTCGATATAGTGGGTGGTGAGGATAATGGTGACCCCGGATTCGCGCAGACCGCGCACCATATCCCACATGTCCTGGCGCAGTTCCACGTCCACGCCGGCGGTCGGCTCGTCGAGAAACAGGATACTGGGCTCGTGGGACAGCGCCTTGGCAATCATGACCCGGCGCTTCATGCCGCCGGACAGGGACATGATGCGGCTGTCCTTTTTCTCCCACAGGGACAACTGGCGCAGCAGCTTCTCTATGTAGGCCGGGTCCGGTGCCTTGCCAAACAGGCCGCGGCTGAAATTGACCGTGGCCCAGACGCTTTCGAATGAGTCGGTCGCCAGCTCCTGTGGCACCAGGCCAATTTCACTGCGCGCCATGCGGTAGTCGCGCTGTATATCGAAGCCGCTGGCGCTGACACGGCCCGCGGTCGGATTGACGATGCCACAGACAATGCTGATCAGGGTTGTCTTGCCGGCGCCGTTGGGGCCCAGCAGGGCGAAGATCTCCCCGCGACGGATTTCCAGATCCACATTCTTCAGCGCGGTAAAGCCACCGGCGTAGGTCTTGCCGAGCCCCCTGACGGAAATAATCGGTTCCACTTTGTCTCCTTGGCAAAAATTTTTTCAGTTATCTAGCTGGTCGTACTGGCGCCGGATGGATCTACATCCTAGCGCAAAATGATTCACTGAGTGTTTCTGATTCTACGCCACAGTAAGGCTGTTGCGGAGAAACCCGCGAGCATTACCAGCAGTAGCCCCATGGCGGCAAAAGCGCTGGCGAGGCCGAACCGGCTGATCCACGGCTGGCTCACCAGCGGCGACAGGAATTGGCCTAGGAAGATACTGGCGGCGAGTCCGCCGGATACGCGGCCCCTTATGCGAGGCGGAGCCAGCTGGATAGCGGTGGCGAACAGGTGCGGCATCATAGTGCCCATGCCGATACCGTAAATTGCCGTGGCCGTCATCACCGAGTTGAAAGTTGTGGCAGTGGAAATGAGTGTCAGCCCGGCGGACATGATCGCAAAACTGAAGGCAAAAACTCCCAGCGGCCCGAGTAGCGCGCGAATGCGGCGATAGAGAAGCAGCGATGAAAAGGCGCCGAGCAGATTGCCGCCGGCGATTGCCAGGCCGGTCAGGCTCGGCTGGCTGATACCGATTTCCTGCAGCCGAAACGGCAGCTGGGTTGGAATCAGGAAAAATGCGAGGCTGTTCAGTAGCGCGGCGATTAAAAGGGCCGCCAGCAATTCCGGGCTGGCAGGGGTTAGGCCGGTAGGGGTGCCGCTATCCGATTCGCTGTCGCGGCGCGGTTCGTGCAGAAACAGCAATACGGCGGGCACCAGTGCCAGCGCGAGACCATAAATTGCAAAGGGTGCGCGCCAGTGGAGGTCGGCAAGCAGGCCACCGCCGATCAGAAACACCACGCCCCCCAAACTGATAAAGGCGCCTTGCTGGCTCATATAGATTTCCCGCTCGCGACCGGAGAAGTAGTCTCCTACCAGCGCGGTCACCGAGGTCATGGTGCCGCCCACCGCGATTCCGAGCAGCGCCCGGCCAGCGAGGATCCCAGCCAGGCTGTCCTGCAACAGTCCGGAAAGCCCGGCCAGACCATAGAGTAATACGGAGGCCAGCAGCAGTGGCAAGCGGCCGAAGCGGTCGGACAGGGTGCCGGCGATGGGGGCACTGATGGCAATAAACAGTGCCGGTAACGTAAGCACGAGGCGGGTGAGCAGTTCACTGTGGGCTGCCGTGGCGAAATGACTCTGCAGCGCTGGCAGTGATGGAGCTATGGTGGCTCCGGACATCACGGTCAGGGCCGCCAGGCACAGCAGGGTGATGCGGCGCGACAGCAGCGCTGCTGTCACAACGGGCAGGGCGGCGGATAAGGGCAGGGACTTCACCGGCTCGTCTCCTCGTCGATATTTCTCAAGGCAGACTGGGGTCCCTTCTCGTAGGTGTGCGCCAGATCTGTGGCCAGTGCGAGGCTCTGGGCCTGTGCCGCGACCAGAAATACGATAAAGCCGTTGCCGGGGACTGTGCGTGCGGCATGTGTGCCGCTGTTGGGGCGATTGTTCCTTGTCACGGTAATGTTCCTTCGGGTTGCATTTGAATGCGGCGCAGTGTAAAAGCTCAAGTTAACTTGAGGTCAATCCCGCGCGACGATAGAAATTCGCTATACGGGAGATGGGAGATCGCTATGACGAAAAGCAGCTGTGGATTGCGCCGGGAATTGACGGTGGGCGAGGTCGCCGAGCGCAGCGGCGTGGCGGTGAGTACGCTGCACTTTTACGAGAGTAAGGGGCTGATCAGCAGCTGGCGAACCGATGGCAACCAGCGCCGCTACGGGCGCGATGTCTTGCGGCGGGTAGCGATCATCAAGGTGGCACAGACTACCGGTATTCCACTGGCGGAGATTCGCGCTGCCCTGGAGACGCTGCCGAATAGTCGCACGCCCAATGCGAAAGACTGGGCGAAGTTATCGGCGCGCTGGCGCGAAGATCTGGACCTGCGTATCAAGCAACTGACGAGACTGCGCGATCGGTTGGAAAAATGTATCGGTTGCGGTTGCCTGTCGATGGATGGCTGTCCGCTGCGCAATCCCGGGGACAAGGCCGCCGAGCAGGGCAGCGGCGCCCAGTACCTGAAGCCCGCCTGAGCCGCAACGATCACATATTCAGGGGGGCGGTGATTCCACCACCCGTCGATAGTGTTCCACTTCGGGAAACGGATCGTAAAAGTGATGCAGCAGTGCCTTCCACTGCTGGTACCCCGCGGATTGCCGGAACCCTTCGGTGTGGTCCGCCAGCCTCTCCCAGTGCACCAGCAGCAGGTAGCGATGGTCCTTTTCCACGCACTGCTGCAATTGGTGGGATATATAGCCGGGCATCGAGGCAATGATCGGCTGTGCTTCGGCAAATGCCGCTTCAAATGCCGCTGTCTGCCCCGGCTTTATATCCAGGATGGCGGTTTCCAGAATCAACACTGCATGCCAAACAGTTTTTTATAGAAAGCCGCGGCGCCGTTCCAGGCATCCGTCGCCGCCGCCTCGCTGTAGGCGAGGGGAATGCCGAATTTCTCGCCGCGCTCGGTGGCGGCGGGGTTGGTGAAGCCGTGCTTGACGCCCGGGTAGCTGGTCAGTTCGAACTTGACGCCGGCAGTCTGCATTTCCTCGACGAAGGCCGCCACCTGTTCCGCCGGGATCATATCGTCGGCGCCGCCGGTGTACACCTGAATCTCGGTTTTGATGGTGCCGGGTGTCATCCTGATTTCGCTGCTCAGGTTGCCGTGAAAACTGACCACGCCCTGCAGGTCCAGCCCCATTCGCGCCATGTTCAGCGCTACCGCACCGCCGAAGCAATAACCCTGGGCAGCGATACGGCTTTGGTCGACGGAGTCGTTTTGCTGCAGCCACTCCAGCGCCGCGCGGAAACGCGCTTCGATGGCGCCGGGGGTATTGATCGCAGTGTTCATCAGCTCAGCGGCGTCAGCCGGGTTGTCCGCCTGCTTGCCGGTGCCAAACAGATCCAGTGCAAAGGCGGTATAGCCCATCGCGGCCAGTTTATCGGCCTGTTCGCGCACGAATTCATTGTGTCCCCACCACTCGTGCAGGACCAGAATGCCGGGCCGCTTGGCGCCGATGCTGTCGTCGTAGGCGAGATAACCGCTAAACGGTTGACCATCTACTGCGTAGTCTACGGTTTCACTGTGCATATACTTTTCTCCGCGCATCGATTTTTCAGTTCTGAAGCTTGTGCCGGGAAGGGCATCAGTTTCGCCAGGGCGCACCCTTGAGTTCCACCACATTGCCTTCGGGGTCGGTTACATAAATCGATGGACCCTCGCCCTCGGCACCGTAACGGGATTCCACCGGACCCGGCGCCACGCCCTTGTGGCGCAGATAGGTAATGATGGCCTCGGCATCGAAGGGTTCTATACGCAAACACAGGTGATCCAGGTTGCGGCCTTCCGTACCGGGCGGCGCGCCGCCGGCGCGACCCAGTTGCTGGTTGACCGGCACCAGGTCGATAAGACCGCTGCCGGCGCGCAATTGATAGAGTCCTATATCTTTCTGTTCGCGTTCCATGGTGCAGCCCAATACGCCCAGATAAAAATCCAGCATCGGCTGCAGATCTCTTACCCGCAGGACAATATGGTCGATTTGTTGAATCTGTAACATCGCTTAGATCAGGGGTTTCCGGAAGGGTTCTACGGTGACCCAGTCACCGGTTTCACAATTGCCACTGTGCTGCGGCAGCACGATAAAACAGTTGGCTTCGGCAAAGCCGGAGAGAATGTGGCTGCCCTGGATGCCGGTACTTTTGACGACCTGAATACCGTCGTCATCCCGGTAGGTGTAGCCCCGCTGAAAGTCGGTGCGCCCCGGTGACTTGCGGATCGGATTCAGTAGCCGTGCGCGGCTGGTGAAAGGCGGCTGGCATTTTTCCGCGGACACGCCCTGTAGTTTTTCCAGCGCCGGCAACACCAGTTGATACAGGGTGACCAGCGCCGATACCGGATTGCCGGGTAGGCCAAAAAACAGTGTTTCACCGTTTTGTTTCGGCAGGCGACCGAACGCAAAGGGTTTGCCGGGCTTGATCGCCAGGCGCCAGAGTTCCAGCTGGCCGAGTTCTTCCAGTACCGCGCGGGTAAAATCCGCTTCACCGACGGAAACGCCACCGCTGCTGATGATGATATCCGCGCGGTCGCGAGCCTGCGCCAGTGCGTCCCGTATCGCTGCCGGTTGATCCGGCAGGCAGCCGAGATCGATGATTTCCAGACCCAGTTGTTGCAGGGTGGCTTTCAGGGCAATGCGATTGCTGTCGTAAATATCCCCGATGCCGAGCGCTTCCGGAGCCGTGTCCAGCGGGCGCAGCTCGTCACCGACGGACAGCAGCGCGGCGCGCACTCTGCGCACGACGGTTACCGCGCCGACTCCAGCGGCGGCGAGCAATGCGATATCCGGCACGCCGAGTCTGCGCCCGCATTCGAGCAGCATATCCCCCGCACGCACATCTTCACCGCGATAGCGGACGTGGTCGCCGGCTTTCGTCGCTTTGTTCAGCAACAGTTGCCCCGCCTGCAGCTGCGCCTGCTCCTGCATTACCACCCGGTCTGCGCCGTCCGGCAGCGCGGCACCGGTGGTGATACGCACACACTCACCGCTGTTCAGGCTTGCGCGGTAGGGGTGCCCGGCGAGGCTCTTACCCACCACGACATAGGGCGCTTCACCGCAGAGGGCGTAGCCGTCCATGGCGGAATTGTCACAGGTCGGCAGGTCCAGCCTAGAGCGCGCCGGTGCGGCCAGCACACGGCCGCAGGCCAGTTCCAGCGGCAGGGATTCGGTTTCGCTCAGCGGAGCAATGGATAGTTGTAACTGCGCGCGGGCCTGATCCACGGAGAGCAGGCCCGGCTGGTGGCAGGTATCGGCGGTCATGGCGGGGTTCTTTTAATTATCGATGGTTACAGGACATTAGCGCGATAACGAGGAATTGCAAACCTGCGGTTGACGCTTTGCCGGCGGAGACGTGCGGTCGTCAGGCAACCTGCTCGTCCCGCGCCCAGCCGCTCATCTGCAGAATACTGGCGAGCTCCGGCTTGCAGGAGCCGCAATTGGTGCCACAACCGAGTTGCTCGCCGAGGCCCTCTACCGAGTCGATGCCTTCTTGTATGGCGTCGTCGATCTGTTGTCGAGAAACCTGCATGCAGCTGCACACCACCTGTGCGCCGGCCGGGGCATTCTGTAGCAGCTGTGCCGGCTCTGGCGGCAATGGCTGTGCAAGGTGCTCTTCCAGTGCGCGCCGGTCAGGCAAACTGCGCCAGTCGTCATCGGTAAAAATCAGTAGTTCCAGCCGTCGCCCATAGGCCAGCCAGCGCATGCCGCGGAGCGACTGCAGGTGTTGCCAGTGAAGGGGCTGGGACTCCATCAGGAGTTGTTGTCCCAGCGCGCGCCCGTCCAGCGGCTGGTGCAGCGCCAGCTCATAGCGATAGCCGCCTTCGCATGGCAGGCGATACCAGTGCAACAGGTCCGTATGCTGCTGCTCGAGCCATCGCTGCATGTTGCCGGCGAGCGCTTCCCGACACAGCAGGGTCGCGTAACTGTTGGCCGACAGCGGCCGCAATTGTACCGGCAGCTGCTTGAACTCGGGCTGGCCGGAATGGGGGTCAATGACCGGCTCGGCGAGCGCGCTGATGCGGCTGTCCTGCGCCAGTGTTTCGCTCCAGTGAATAGGGGCGAAAAGCTCGCCGGCTTTTTGCGCGTTTGTCAGTGACGCGCGACCGCGCATCCGACCGCGCGCGCTGCGCAGCTCTACCAGCTGGCCATCCTCGATGCCATAGTTTGCGGCATCGGCGGGATTGAGCTGAATCTCCGGCATCTCGCTGTGGTCAAGCAGTCTGCGCGCGCGTCCGCTGCGTGTCATTGAGTGCCACTGGTCGCGCAGGCGGCCGCTGTTCAGATACAGTGGAAACTGATCGCTGCGTCGCTGCAGCGGTGCGCTCGGTTGTATCGGCACAAAACGCGCGCGACCACTCTGCGTATAGAATTTTCCATCGCCAAACAGCCGCTGGCTGCCGTGGGGATTTTTTCTGTTGACCGGCCACTGCAGCGGTTGCAGGGCGTCGTATTCGCGCCGGCTGAGGTGGGCCAGTGCCGAGATATCGAAGGCGCGGCTGCCGCGGTTTTCGAAACCGGACAGCGCGGCGTGTTCGCGAAAAATTTCCACCGGGTGTCGATAGGCGAATTGTTCGCCGTAGCCCAGGCGTGTGGCGAGATCGCAGATGATTTCCCAGTCGTGGCGCGCTTCGCCCGGCGCCGGCAGGAAAGATCTTTGCCGCGAGATACGGCGCTCGGAGTTGGTCACGGTGCCATTCTTCTCTCCCCAGGTCGTCGCCGGCAGCAGCAGATCGGCACAGCGCGCGGTATCGGTGTCGGCGACACAGTCCGAGACGACCACCAGCGGGCATTTCTTCAGGGCTTGTTCGACCCGCGCGGCGTCGGGCATGCTGACCGCGGGATTGGTAGCCATGATCCAGATGGCTTTGATCTGACCGCTCTCCACGGCCCGAAACAGATCCACCGCTTTCAGGCCGGGTCTCAGGGCGACGGAGTTGGAGCGCCAGAAGCGGCTCAGGCGATCGACATTTTCGGTGGTGAAGTCCATATGCGCGGCCAGCATATTCGCCAGCCCGCCCACCTCGCGTCCGCCCATCGCATTGGGCTGTCCGGTAATGGAAAAGGGGCCGCAGCCGGGCTTGCCGATACGGCCGCTGGCCAGGTGGCAGTTGATGATGGCGTTGTTTTTGTCGGTACCACTGCTGGACTGGTTGATGCCCTGTGAATAGAAACTGACGGTCTTTTCCGTGGCGGCGAACAACTGAAAAAACGCTATGAGTTCTGCCTCCGTTACGCCGCAGCTCGCCGCTGTTCTGGTCAGTGACCAGTTACCGGCTTCCGCCGCAGCCGCGGCAAAGTTTTGCGTGTGCTGGCGAATAAATTCACCGTCCAGTTTGTTCTGCTCGATCAGGTAGTTGAGCAGACCGTTAAACAGCGCCGCATCGCTGCCCGGCGTAATCGCCAGGTGTAGATCCGCCATGGTGCTGGTGGCGCTGGCGCGGGGATCTATGACGACCAGCCGGGTGCCGGCTGCCTGCATACGCTGGAAGAGTATCGGGTGGGTCCAGGCGGCGTTGGAGCCGACCAGCACCACCAGATCGGCCAGTTCCAGATCCTCGTAACAACAGGGCACCGCGTCGGTGCCGAAGGCACGCTTGTAGGCGGCGACGGCCGACGACATACACAGGCGCGAGTTGGTGTCCACGTTGCCGCTGCCGATAAATCCCTTCATCAGTTTGTTGGCGACAAAATAGTCTTCGCTGAGCAGCTGGCCGGACAAATAGAAGGCGACCGAATTCGGGCCGTGTTCCTTGATCGTGCGGCGGAACTCGCGGGCCATAAAATCCATGGCGGACTCCCAGTCGCACTCCTGCCCGTGCAGCCGCGGCCGCAGCAGGCGGCCGCGCTCGCCGAGAGTGTCCGCCAGTGCTGAGCCTTTGACGCACAGGCGGCCGAAATTTGCCGGATGCGTTTCATCGCCGGCAACGGTCACCAGATCACCGGCACCGCGGTTCTTGACCGTGGCCGACACCCCGCAGCCGACACCGCAGTAGGGGCAGGTGGTGCACGACCGCTGTGCGCGAAAGGTTTCGCTGATGGTCATGGTCAGGATTTGTCGACGGCGATGCACACGCTCTCGCCGTCGAAGGCTGCCGGGTAGACGTCGAGCCTGATGCTCTCGTCCTCGATGCAGACGCCATCACTGAGGCGAAAGTGATGCTTGTACAGCGGAGAGGAAACCGTCAGCTCTCCGTCAACTTCCGCGACTATGCCGCGGGCGATGACACCCGCCTGCGCAATCGGGTCCCAGTTGTCCACCGCATACAGCTGTGTCTCCTGGCCGGGAATAAAAAACAGGGCGACACTCCTCCTCTCTGCGGAGTCTGAAAAGGTATCGCCCACAAGGGCACACACTCCGGAATCGGCTACCAAATCTGATCGCTGGCAGATTGGCAGCCACTGGGTGCGGGTTATGGCAACTTGATTCATGGTTTGCTCCTGGAAATTGATTTCTGTAGGTAAGTGGTTCAGGCCGGCTCGGCGATGCGCACTATCTCTTCCTGTCGTGCCGGTCGCGGCTGACTGCGTTCCTCGACAAAGACGATCTTTTCATCCGCTTCATCGCTGTTCACGAACTGGCGGAAGCGCTTGAGCATGTCCGGATCGTTGATTGCCGTTTTCCACTCGCACTGGTAAGTGCCGACCACGTTGGCCATCTGCGCTTCCAGTTCTGCACAGATTCCCAGCTTGTCGTCGATGATGACTTCGCGCAGATAGTCGAGACCGCCCTCGAGGTTCTCCAGCCACACCGAAGTGCGCTGCAGCTTGTCTGCAGTGCGCACGTAGAACATCAGCAGGCGATCGATGTACTTGATCAGTGTCTCGCTGTCGATATCCGTTGCGAACAGGTCGGCGTGGCGCGGGCGCATGCCGCCGTTGCCGCAGACGAACAGGTTCCAGCCCTTTTCCGTGGCGATGACACCGACATCCTTGCTCTGTGCCTCGGCGCATTCGCGCGTGCAGCCGGAAACCGCCATCTTGATCTTGTGCGGTGAGCGCAGGCCCTTGTAGCGGTTCTCGATCTCGAGCGCCATGGCCACGCTGTCCTGAACACCGAAGCGGCACCAGGTGCTGCCGACACAGGACTTCACTGTGCGCAGGGACTTGCCGTAGGCGTGGCCGGTCTCGAAGCCGGCGTCGATCAGTTCGCGCCAGATCTCCGGCAACTGCTCCAGCCGCGCGCCGAACAGGTCGATGCGCTGGCCGCCGGTAATCTTGGTGTAGAGGTTGTATTTCTTGGCAACCTGACCGAGTACGATCAGCCTGTCCGGGGTTATCTCGCCACCGGGCACCCGCGGCACCACCGAATAGCTGCCGTTCTTCTGCATATTCGCCATAAACGTGTCGTTGGTGTCCTGCAGGCCAACGTGGGGCTTCTTGTGAATGTGCTCGTTCCACAGGGAGGCGAGAATGGAGGCCACGGTGGGCTTGCAGATTTCGCAGCCGCGGCCGCTGCCGTGCTTTGCCAGCAGCTCGGCGAAGGTTTTTATTTCCTCCACCTGCAAAATGTGGAACAGCTCCTGGCGGGTGAACGGGAAGTGGGCGCAAAGGTGATTGTTGACTTCCACACCCAGTGCCGACAGCTCCTCGTCGACGACATTTTTCAGCAGCGCCGCACAGCCGCCGCAGCCGGTGGAGGCCCTGGTCGAATCCTTTACCTCCGCCAGTGAGCAGCAGCCGCCGCCGACGGCGTCGACAACCTGCCCCTTGCTGACGTTGTGGCAGGAGCAGATGGTGGCGGTAGCGGGCAGTGCTCCGGCGCCCAGTGTCGGGGCGGCGCCGTTAGCGGCGGGCAGGATCAGTTGCTCCGGGTGCTCCGGCAGGTCGATAGCGTTCAGGTGATATTGCAGCAGCTGATCGTAATCCTCGGTATCGCCGACCAGCACTGCGCCCAGCAGCTTTTTGCCGTGGGCATCGGTAATCATGCGTTTGTAGACGCCGTTCTGTTCATCGACAAAGGTGATGGCCGCGGCGCCTTCGGTGCGGCCGTGGGCGTCGCCGATGGATCCCACCTGCACGCCGAGCAGTTTGAGCTTGGTGCTCATGTCGGCGCCGGTAAAGCTCGCGGAATCACCGCACAGCTGCGCCACGGTATTGCGGGCCATGGCGTAGCCGGGCGCAACCAGGCCAAAGATGCGGTTGTCGTAGAGGGCGCACTCGCCGATGGCGAATATGTTGGCATCGGAAGTGCGACAGGAGTCATCGATGACGATGCCGCCGCGCTCGCCGATTTCGAGTCCCGCGGCACGGGCGAGATTGTCTTCGGGGCGGATGCCGGCGGAGAAGACGATCAGGTCTGTCAGCAGCTCTCTGTCGCCCTTGAAGCGCATGCGCAGGCGGCCGTCCACTTCCTCGATCATTTCTGTCGCGGTACAGGTGTGTACAGTGACCCCCAGATCCTGGATCTTGTCCTGCAATAACTGCGCGCCACCGGCGTCCAGCTGCATGGACATCAGTCCCGGCGCGAACTCCACCACATGGGCTTGCAGTCCCAGCTGCTTCAGTGCGTTGGCCGCTTCCAGGCCGAGCAGGCCGCCACCGACGACGGTGCCGACGCGGGCATCGCTGGCAGCCGCGCGGATCGCGTCCAGGTCTTCGATGGTGCGATAGACAAAGCACTTTTCATGCTCGCCACCGGGAATGGGCGGCACGAAAGGATAGGAACCGGTGGCAAGGATCAGCCGGTCGTATTGCCTGGCCACACCACTGGCGGAGATGACTGTCCTGTTTTCGCGATCGATCTCCACGGCAGTATCGTTCAGCAACAGGTCGAAGCCCCACTCCCGGTACTGCTCCAGCGTGCCCAGGGCGAGATCATCGGCGGAGCGCCCGGCGAAGTATTCTGACAGGTGCACCCGGTCATAGGCGGGTCTGGGCTCGGCAGCGAAGACGGTAACGTCGAACGCCTCCCGCTCGGCTTGCGCGGCCAGCTGTTCGAGAAAATGGTGGCCAACCATGCCGTTGCCGATAACGACCAGTTTTTGTCTAACGCGTGGTTCCGTCATTTGAGTTCCTGCCATCTTGTTCGGAGTGATCGGCAGGGAGGGGCGGGGCAACTCGGCACGGGCGCCTCCTCTTCTGCCGAAGAGTCCAGGCGCCGTTGCCTCGTTTGGGGATAAATTGTGTTGGTACAGATAGCTATTCAAAGTCTGTGCCAACCGGCAATTGCCCATATTTAGCGGGCCTGGTCGCAAATCGCGAGAGGTGTTCTGCGGTAATTTGGTGCGCGGCAGTGTCCGGCGCCCCTTGTTGGTGCCGCTGTTTAAATCGAATAATCGCGCTAGAGAAAATGCAGCAGATGCGTGAGCAGCAGTAACAGCGCCACGAGTTGCCAGAACAACAGCGGGTTGCGCTCCATCATCGGTTGCTCGCTCCTGCGCAGGAATTCCGCCCTGGGTGACTCCAGGTCGCGCACAAATTCCGACAATGCCGGGTAGCGGTTTCTGGGATTCGGTGCACAGGCTTTCTGCAGGGCAGCGTCTATCCAGTCGGGGATGTCATCGCGGTGGCGGCAGGCGCTGACATAGCGCAGGCCGGCGTAGTTTTTTAATTGATAGTGGCGGCTGCCGAAGCGCTCGCGGTAGGGGTAATCTCCGGTGAGCAGTTCGTAGGCGATCACGCCGAGGGAGAAAATATCTGCGCGGTGGGAAGGGCTGTCGCCGAAAAAATATTCTGGCGCCGCGTAGTTTTTACTGCCCGGGGGCGCGGTGTCACTGAGTAGCTGTTGTTCGCGCAGGCCGGGGCCGTCGGCACCCCCCAGATCGATCAGCTTCAGGCGACCATCGCTCCCCACCATGATGTTCTCCGGCTTCAGGTCGCCGTGCACGATTTCCATGCGCTGCAGCCGCCGCAGCGCGCTGACCAGTTGGCCAATGAGGTCGCGCACCTGTTGCAGCGACGGCCGCGGGTGCAGTTGCATCCACTGGCGCAGGTTCTGGCCGTCGACAAATTCCAGCACGTGGTAGAGGAACTGGCGACCGGCCCGGGGCGGGAATGCCCGGACGATGCCGGGGTGGTCCAGTCGGCGGCCGGTCCACTCTTCGGCGACGAAGTGTTCGATATAGGCGGGGTCATCGCAGTAATTGATCGACGGCGTCTTGATGACACGCAGCTCGCCGTTTTGTGTATCCCGCGCCAGGTACAGCTGGCTGCGGCTGCTCGCGTGCAACTCCTGCAGAATCAGAAAGCCGTCGATCCTGTTGCCGGGACGCAGCTCCGGCGGAAAGGGCAGTTGCCGGGTGTGCTGCAGGATGTCGTCGTCACTTGGCGTATCTACGCTTTGAATCCGGCATACGGCCGCGCTCAGGTTGTCGGCGGAGCCGCGGGACATGGCCGCGTCGACCAAGGCCTGGGCGGCGGCATCGCCGCTGTCGCACAGGATATCGGCGATGATTTCTCCCGGCAGGTAATCGTGCACACCGTCGCTGCAGAGCAGGTAGATATCACCGGCCTGCAGTTCCTCGCAGCGATAGTCCACCTCCACATGGGCGTCCATGCCCAGGGCGCGGCTGAGAAAGGTACGGCCCGGCCCGAGGGTGCGGCTGTGGTCGCGGGTCAGGCACTCGAGTCTGTCATCGCGCCAGCGATAGATACGCGAGTCGCCGATATGAATCAGGTGGGCGCAGCTGCCTTTGACGATGACCGCGGAAAAGGTGGTGAGCCAGCCCTGGCGGATTTCCCCGCCGCCGCCCTGGCGGTAAAGCCAGCTGTTCAGTGAGTGCAGCACGCGTGCGGCCGCCTGCTTTACCGGCCAGGTTTCGGGCGTACTGTAGTAGTCGAACAGAAAACCGCTGACCGCAGCGCGTGCGGCCTCTCCGCCGGCCTCGGCGCTGGCGACACCATCGGCCACTACTGCCAGCGCACCCCGGTGGCGCAGCTCGGCGCCCTGCGGCACGCAAACCACACAGGCGTCGTCGTTGTGCTGGCGGCGGCCAGCCGCGGACGCGCTGCGGAAGTCCAGCGAGTCGCATATTGGCGCCGCGGACTCCACGGCCGCTTCGCCGCTGATGGCCGCGGACTCAGGCAACATCGATCAGCGATACGCTGCCATCCGGCAAGACCTCGGCCATCTGTCCCTCGGGTTCCTCCAGTAACAACAGCGCGGCGAAACCGAGTACGGCCGTGGCCGCGATCACCAGGAAAAAGGTCTGATAGGACACCAGGCTCAGTACTGTCAGGTAGAAGACGGCACCGACATTGCCGTAGGCGCCGGTCATCCCGGCGATCTGTCCGGTCAGGCGCCGCTTGATCAGGGGGACCACCGCGAACACGGCGCCCTCGCCGGCCTGCACGAAGAAGGAGCAGGCCATGGCGGCGCCGACAGCGAGATACAGCGGCCACTGGGCGTCGATCAGGCTCATGCTGAAGTAGCCGAGCGCCAGGCCGGCGGTCAGAATCAGCAGGGTCGGCCTGCGCCCGCAGCGGTCGCTGATCAGGCCGCCCGCCGGCCGCGACATCAGGTTCATAAACGCGTAGGCGGAACCCAGCAGGCCGGCTTTGACCGGATCCAGTGCAAAGGTATCGGAAAAAAACAGCGGCAGCATGGAGACCACCGCCAGTTCGGAGCCAAAGGTGGCGAAATAGAGCAGGTTCAGCACCGCGACCTGCTTGAACTTGTAGCGGTGAACCGGCGCGGGCGGATTGGTGAATATTTCGCGATTGATGCTGTAGGTCTTTTTCGCGTCCAGCAGATACAGCAGCGCGAGACTCGCATAGATGATCGCGGCCCAGGTGCCGGAGATAATCCCTACGCCGGCGGACAGCTTCCAGGTCAGCAGTGCCAGCGCCGCGTACATGGGCAGCTTCATGATCAAGAGCAGCACGAAGTCTCCCGGGCTGGTGACTTCCATTGCGCCTATCTTTTTCGGTTTGAAATAGGTGGAGCCCTTGGGCGTGTCGGTGACCGAGCGGTAATAGATGACGCTGTAGATCAATGCCATTGCGCCGGTGAGTCCAATCGCATAGCGCCAGCCCTCGTGTCCAGGAGTGTCACCGCCGAACAGCAGCGCAATCGTCGGCAGGCTCATTGCCGCGGCGGCGGAACCGAAATTGCCCCAACCGCCGTAGATGCCCTCGGCGGTGCCCAGCTGCCTGGCCGGGAACCATTCGGACACCATGCGAATGCCGACAACAAAGCCTGCGCCGATAAAGCCGAGCAGAAAGCGACCCAGTGCGGCCTGCACGAAGTTTTCGGCGAGGGCGAAGATAAAGCAGGGAATGCTGCCGACGGCGAGCAACAGCGAATAGGTCAGGCGCGGACCGTATTTATCGGTCAGCATGCCGATCACGATGCGCGCGGGTATCGTCAGCGCCACATTAAGGATCAGCAGGGTCTTCACCTGGTCTTTCGTCAGGGACAGGCTGTCGGCGATCGCCATCAGCAACGGGGCATGGTTAAACCATGCAAAGAAGGTGATGAAGAAAGCCACCCAGGTCAGGTGAAGTATTTTGATTTTCCCGCGGAAGGAAAACAGGTTCAGGGTATCACTGGACATGTTCATTTCCCCTTGTTGGTAATTTTCCGCGGGCACAAAAAAAGCCCACGGGTGCGGCCTGTAGGCCGCTGCCGGTGGACTTCGTTGTCCGTTTACTGCTTTGGGCGAATTTGGAATTCACCCCTGTCGATCCGCCTGTGAACAGGCTATTGCATCGCGAAATCTCTCGCTCAGTTAATGCTATTCAATTTATGTGCCACTATTTCTGTCGCTGCAGAAATTCCACCGCCTGCTGATACAGGTCGTCGCGAAATACCTGTTCGGTACCTTCAGTGGCCGCAGTGGCCGCAGTGGCCGCAGTGGCCCCAGTGGCCGGCGAAAAGTCGCCACACAGTTCCAGTAGCTGCCGGGCCTTTGCCGCGGTGGGGCGGCCGTGATCGCTGTCGCTGTGGGCGAACAGGTGCCAGCCGGGATTGGCGACCGGCTCGGCGCCGCGGCAGCGGTACAGCCGGTCGCTGAGTGATGGCGCCAGCAGTTCCTCCGGCAGGTCCAGGTAGTCCTGCCTGGCCAGCAGCGCGGTGACATCGCGACGCTGGCCGCACTCTGCCAGCCAGTTGCAGGCCTGCAGCAGCGCGGCGCGCAGGGCCAGATGGGTCGCCGGGTTGGCGTTGTGCCAGCGCTCGGTGACTGCCAGTACTTTTTCCGGCATCGCCGGCAGCAGGCTGTTGCAGGGCGTTGCAATAAACCCAATACCCCGCTGTACGGCCAGGGTGCTCCACGGCTCACCCACGCAGTAGCCGTCGATGTCACCGCGGTCGAGACTGTCCACCATCTGTTCCGGCGGCAGCACGACGATTTGCAGATCGCGGTCCGGGTCTATGTCCGCGGTGCGGAGCCAGTGGCGCAGTTGCAGCGTATGGCTGGAAAAGGGATAGACAGTGGCAAAGCGGATCGGCGCTTCTTCGCGATTGTCGCGGATAAACTGCGCCAGCGCGCGGCCGACCGCCGCGCCATCACAATCCTTTGCGGTCAGGGACAGCCTGCGGTGCAGAGAGGCAGAGAGAGTGATCGCATTGCCGTTGCAGCTCAGGATCAAGCCGCTGACCAGCCTTTCGCTGCACTGGGGCAAGGTCTGTGCGAGCGTCAGTGGCATGGGGGCGAGCATGGCGGCGCCATCGGCGGCTGCGCCGATCAGTTTGTCGCGCAGCGTCGCCCAGGAGGTTTCTCGCTGCAGCGTCACCCTGAGGCCGAAACGGGCAAAAAAGCCCTGCTCCTGGGCGACGATAAGCGGCGCGCTGTCGGTGAGGCGCAGGTAGAGCAGTTTGATATGGCATTTTTCCGGTCTCAGGGGCGTAGACATATTCGACTCAGTTCCCGGGCTGAAATAGGTGAATGATCTGTTCCGCCATGGCGCGCATGGTGGTGTTGCTGTTCATGGCCAGGTTGCGCAGGGCCCTGTGCGCATCGTCCTCGCTGAGGTTTTTCTTGGCCATCAGCAGGCCCTTTGCCCGTTCGATGGCTTTGCGCTCGTCCAGTTGCTGCTGGGTGCGCTCGAGAGAGACACGCAGCTGCTGGTAACTGCGAAACTGGGCCATGGCGATCTCGATTGCCGGCGCCACCCGGTCCGCCGTCAGCCCTTCGGCCATGTAGGCGCTGACGCCTGATTCCACCGCGCGAGTGATGAAGTCGGCATTGCCGCGCGCAGAGAACATCGCCACGGGCGTGGGGGCCTGGCGATTGATGACGGCGAGGCTCTCGAGAATGTCCCGGTCCGGCGATTCGATATCGATCAGTACGATATCCGGGCGATGCTTTTCAACCTGGAACAGCAGTCCCTCGGCGCTGTTGAGGAGCGCCAGCAGGTTGTAGCCGGCCGCTCGCAAGCGCTCGCCCACCATCTGTGCGCGTTGCGGCTGGTCGTCGACAAGCATGATGCCGAGGGGTCTGTTCATTGCTTTGCTGTAGTCATGGTTGCTGCGGTTGCCCGCGGAGACAAAAAAGCCCGGCCCACTCTAGAGTGCAGCCGGGCTTCTCTGCCGATACCAAATTACAATCAAGACTTATGCCAATCATGCAGCTGGCGTGTTAGCGCCGATTAGCTGCGCTTGCCTTTATTCGAAGCGGCGCCTGGGCTGCGCGCCTATGGTGCAGGCCTTTGCCGTGGTGACTGAATTTGGTGCGCATCTTGCCTTGGGGGTTGGTCGGGACCAGAGCACTGGCGGCGGGCAGCTTGCCGGATGAGGTTTCGCGGAGGAACTTGTGGCGCGCATTTCAGCTTGCGGGTGCAAGGGGGCCCATTAGTGACGAGCGGTCGCCTCACCTCCATGAATGACAGTGTTATCTGTTTGTACTAATGCCTGTCGAAATAGGATGCGGGATTGTCGGGCTTTATTCCCCGGTCAATACGCTTGCAGTCTTCTTCGGGGATTAAAATTTTTTCAAAAAGTTACAGCTGCAACTTGGCTGTAAAATATTTTCAATAAAGGTTACAGCTGCAACTTGATCAATGATTTTTTATACAAATTTTGGAGGAAAAGCTTGTCGAGACTGTAGCTTTATTACTTTTTATAGCCACCCCATAAATAACATTAATCACCGGTATCGCTTTGCGGCTCTTTTCAACATTGCGCTGGGGGTTTAAACTCGCTCTCTTTATTAATTGGTCAGGCCAAAAAAATAATAATGTTGAGGTAGTTGTAGCAGTAAATCCATAACAGCAATTGTGAGGGAGCAAAGCGGTGATCATAGCCATACCGAGAGAGACCGCACCGGGGGAGGCGCGGGTAGCGGCAACTCCCGAGAGCGTGAAACGTTTGCGCGATCTGGGTTTTTCCGTCGCGGTGGAAAAGGGGGCGGGCGCGCAGGCCAGCTTTAACGATGAAGCCTACGCAGAGGCCGGAGCCGAAATTCGCGACGACATCAGGCAATGCCTTGATGGCGCCGGTCTGGTGCTGAAAGTGCAGGCTCCCAGCGACGAAGAGCTGGAGCTGATTCCGGAGGGCGCTACACTGGTCGCCTTTCTCAAGCCGGCGCAGAATGCCGATCTTTTACAGAAACTCGCCGAAAAGAAAATTAATGCGCTGGCGGTAGAATCCGTCCCGCGAATTTCCCGCGCGCAGAAAATGGATGCGCTCAGCTCCATGGCTAATATTGCCGGCTATCGCGCGGTTATCGAGGCGGCACATAATTTTGGTCGTTTCTTTACCGGCCAGATCACCGCCGCGGGCAAGATACCGCCGGCCAAGGTGCTGGTGATCGGCGCCGGCGTCGCCGGCCTGTCGGCCATCGGTACGGCCAAGGGCATGGGGGCGGTGGTACGCGCTTTCGATACGCGCGCCGAGGTGCGCGAGCAGGTTGAATCCATGGGGGCGGAATTCCTCACGGTGGAGATCGAGGAAGAGGGTTCCGGCACCGGCGGCTATGCCAAGCAGATGTCGAAGGAATTTATCGACGCAGAAATGGCACTGTTCCGCGAACAGGCCAAGGACGTGGACATCGTCATTACCACCGCGCTGATTCCCGGCAAGCCGGCACCGAAGCTGTGGCTCGCGGATATGGTCGACAGCATGGCCGAAGGTTCGGTGGTGGTGGATCTGGCCGCGGAAATGGGCGGCAACTGCGACTACACGGTGGCCGATGAGAAGGTCGTCAAGAGCGGTGTGACCATTATCGGTTACACCAACCTGCCCAGCCGCGCCGCCACCCAGTCCTCCAGGTTGTATGCAACCAACCTGGTGCACCTGCTCAGCGAACTGGCGCCGGAAAAGAACGGCGAGATCGATATCAACTTCGACGATGAAGTGATTCGCGGCGCGACCGTGGTCAAGGGCGGTGAAATTACCTGGCCACCGCCCCCGCCAAAAATCTCCGCGCAACCGAAACCTGCGGAAAAGAAAGCCGAGCCGGTTACGATTGTCGAGGAAAAAGTCGCGAAGAAAAGGTCACCGCTTTCTTTCCTGCTGTTCTGGCTGGTGGCCGGCAGTCTGTTGCTGTGGCTCGGCAAGGTGGCACCACCGGATTTCGTCTCTCATTTCACCGTATTCGTGCTGGCGATTTTTGTCGGCTGGCAGGTGATCTGGAATGTGACCCACGCACTGCACACGCCGCTGATGAGTGTGACCAACGCCATCTCCGGCATTGTCGTTGTCGGTGCGCTATTACAGGTGGGCGCCACCGGCTCCAGTCTGGTAACCCTGCTCGCCTTCGTTGCAGTGCTGGTGGCCAGTATCAATATTTTCGGTGGGTTTTTCGTTACCTACCGAATGCTGAAAATGTTCCGTCGCTAAGGAAGGAGAAGAGCAATGAACGGTATGATTTCCATGGCTTATCTCTTCTCCGCGGTGATGTTCATCCTGAGCCTCGGCGGACTGTCGAGCCACGAGACGGCGCGGCGCGGCAATATCTACGGCATGGTGGGTATGGCCGTTGCCATTATTGCCACCATCGCCGGTATCGTCGCCGGCGCCTACTGGATGGTTGCCATCGCAATGGCGGTGGGTGCGGTAGTGGGCCTGTCGCTGGCCAAGCGTGTGGCCATGACGCAGATGCCGCAGATGGTGGCGCTGCTGCACAGCTTTGTCGGTCTCGCCGCGGTGCTGATCGGCTGGGGTGGTTTTCTCGATCCGCGGGTGTCCCTCAGCGGTGCCGAGCACATAGTGCACAACACCGAGATCTATCTGGGCATATTTATCGGTGCCATTACGCTGACCGGCTCGGTGATTGCCTTCGGCAAGTTGCAGGGCCTGATATCCGGCAAGCCGCTGATGCTGCCCGCGCGGCACTGGCTGAACCTGGCCGCGATTCTGGCCTGTGTCGTGCTGGGCGCGCTGTTTATTCCCGCCGACCTGAACGCCGGCACCGTGATCAATCTGCTGATCATGACCTCCATCGCGCTGCTGCTCGGCATTCACCTGATCGCGGCGATCGGCGGTGCCGACATGCCGGTGGTGATCTCGATGCTGAACAGCTACTCCGGCTGGGCCGCGGCGGCGACCGGCTTTATGCTCAGCAATGACCTGCTGATCGTGGTCGGGGCACTTGTCGGTTCCTCGGGTGCGATCCTCAGCTACATCATGTGCCGCGGTATGAACCGCTCCTTTGTCAGTGTGATCCTCGGCGGCTTCGGTTCCGACGGCGGCGAGGTCGCTGAAGGGGAGATCGATGGCGAAGTGGTGGCGACCAACTTCGACGAGATGGCGGCGGAACTGGAGGCGGCGGACAGCGTCATCATCGTGCCCGGCTTCGGCATGGCCGTGGCCCACGCCCAGCAGGCGGTCAGTGACCTGACCGACAAGCTGCGCAAGATGGGCAAGACGGTGCGCTTCGGTATCCACCCGGTCGCCGGTCGTCTGCCCGGACATATGAATGTGCTGCTGGCCGAGGCCAATGTGCCCTACGATATCGTGCTGGAAATGGACGAGATCAACGGCGATTTCCCGCAAACCGACCTGGCTCTTGTGATCGGCGCCAACGACACCGTCAATCCGGATGCGGTGGAAAAACCCGGCTCCCCGATCGCCGGCATGCCGGTGCTGGAAGTGTGGAAGGCGGGCAAGGTGGTGATCCTGAAGCGCTCCATGGCCTCCGGCTACGCCGGCGTGGCCAACCCGCTGTTCTACAAGGAGAACGCCCGTATGCTGTTTGGCGATGCCAAGGATAGCCTGCAGAGCGTACTGGGCAAGCTGAGCGGCTAGTGACAGAGTCGCTCGATTGACACCGGCGGCGGTGGTAATCTCCGGGACTTCGACGATCAATAAGAATATGGAGTTCGAAGTCATGGAGGCATACTGCCGTCGTCTGGTTGTTACCGCCTTGCTCTCGCTCGGCACAGTTGCGCTCTCCGCATGCGGTGGTGGCGGAGGCGGTAGTGATAGTTCGAGCAATAACCTTACCAGCGGCGACGATTCCGCTGGCGGCAGTTCGACCGGTGCCTGGGAACCCGGTAATTTCCTGCCCGCATCCACCTATGCCAACCAATGTGTGGAGCCGCGCAGCGGCACCAATCCCGCCACCGGCCAGGCCTACGCCGACCAGCTGGGTTCGCGGCTGGATGAAAATAACTGGCTGCGCTCGATGAGCAATGACCTCTATCTGTGGTACGGCGAGATAGAGGACAAGGATCCCGCCGGTTTCGATGATTCCATCGATTATTTCGAGCAGCTGAAAACCTTTGCTTTGACAGTATCGGGCAGGGAGAAAGACCGTTTCCACTATGCGATTCCGACCAGCGACTGGCAGGCGCAGTCGCAGTCCGGTGTGTATGTGGGCTATGGATTCCAGTGGGCCTTGATCGAGGCCACGCCGCCGCGCAAGGCGGTGATCGCCTATACCGATAACGAGGGCGGGGCAGGGCTGCCGCCCGGTATCGGGCGCGGTGCTGAGGTGTTGAAGGTTGACGGCGTCGACGTGGCCTACGGCGATGATGTGGATACGCTGAACGAAGGTATGTGGCCGTCGGTTGAGGGTGAGTCGCACGTATTCGAGATGCTGCCCCTCGGTGCCTCCGAATCGATCACTTTCAGCCTGACAGCCAGTGCCGTGACTTCCGACCCCGTGCAGAATGTTTCCGTGCTGGACGCGGCCATGGGACGCAAGGTCGGTTACATGCTGTTTAACGACCATATCGCCACTGCGGAATCGGCGTTGATCGAAGCCGTGCAGCAGTTGAAAGCGCAGAGCATCGACGACCTGGTACTGGATATCCGCTACAACGGCGGCGGCTACCTGGATATCGCCAGTGAACTCGCTTACATGATCGCCGGCGATGTGACCCTGGGGCAGGTGTTTGAGCGGCTGACCTTTAATGACCAGCATCCGGAAACCAACCCGGTAACCGGGGAACCGCTGGATCCCACACCTTTCCACGACAAGACGCAGGGGATTGGCAATGTGCAGCCGGACGTGGCGCTGCCGACTCTGAACCTGCCGCGCCTGTTTGTGCTCACCGGGGAGAACACCTGTTCCGCCAGCGAGGCGATCATCAACAGCCTGCGCGGCGTGGATGTGGAGGTGATCCAGATTGGGGCCACAACCTGCGGCAAGCCCTACGGTTTCTACGCGCTGGACAACTGCGGTACCACCTACCTGACGATCCAGTTCAAGGGGGTCAACGCCAAAGACTTCGGCGACTACGCCGATGGTTTCAGGCCCAACGGCAGCTACGGTACGGGAGCAGACCTGCCCGGCTGCAGCATCGCCGACGACTTTACCCACCTGCTCGGCGATGTGAACGAGGCCCGTCTATCCACGGCGATGACCTATATCGAGACGGGCAGCTGCGGCGACGTGCCCGCCAGTGGCTATACCTACTCGCAGGTGGGGGCGCGTCTCTCCGCCGCCAACGGCAGTGTGCCCAAAGAGCCGTGGCGCAGTAACCGGATCATGGTGCGATGATCATGAAGCCAGCTGATTCTCTCTTGCTGACCGCCACCCTGTTATTGCTGACTGCGTGCGGCTCTCAGCCGGCCCTCGGCGATCCGCGGCCGGCGCTACTGCTCGATGCGGGAGCAGAGGTTCGCGCGGAGCTGCTGCGGGTAGTCTCCGCGGCGATGCACGGTGCCCAGGTGACCCTGGCGCCGGATGCACTGACCGAGGAGAGCGTACTGATCGTCGCACGCAAGCCGCAACAGCCCCGGCTCAGCGGGCGGGAATTCGACAAACCGGTAAAGTTTCAGCTGGTGCTGGATGGCGAGGCCTGCTGGCTGGTGCGCCAGGCGGACGGCGAGCGCTGGGTGCTGCGGGGGGCGAGTTGTCGGCCGGAAGTCAGCCTGCAATAAAGGGTGCTGAGAGCGGCCGTCGGGCCGCCCCGGGTGGCGGACTCAACGCAGCAGGTTTGACAGTTTCGGATTGGGCTTCTGCGCCTGGCGGAAGATCAGGGCGATCTTGCCAATCTCCTGAATCAACTCGGCACCGGATTTTTCGCACAGTTCCCCGACTACCTGATGGCGCAATTCGCGGTCGGCCACCATCAGTTTGACCTTGATCAGCTCGTGATCCTCGAGTGCCCGGTTCAGTTCCTCCAGCACGCCTTCGGTCAGACCCTTGCCGGCAACGGTGACCACCGGCTTGAGGTTGTGGCCCAGGGTGCGCAAGGCTTTTTTGCGGTCGGCGGTTAAAGGCATACAATACTCCATTACCACTTTGTGGATATCGATGCGGGAGCGGCCCATGGCCGCGATCGGTCCCGGGCCCTCTGTGACCCTCGATCGCGACCATGGGCCGCTCCCGCAAAAAAGCTGTTGTGATTTTAGGCATTGTACCCGATGGGCCGATCGAAGAGCAGCCACCGCTGGCTGCGTGAACATTTTAACGACCATTACGTCAAACAGTCCCAGAAGGAGGGCTACCGTTCCCGCGCCAGTTATAAGCTGCAGGAACTGCAGGATAAGGACCGCCTGATCAAGCCGGGCATGACCGTGGTCGACCTGGGCGCGGCGCCGGGCGGCTGGTCGCAGGTGGCTGCGGAACTGGTTGGTCACAAGGGCCGCGTGCTCGCCTCCGATATATTGCCGATGGACCCGCTGGCCGGCGTCGAATTCGTGCAGGGGGACTTTACCGAGGAGTCAGTACTTAATGAGTTACTGGATCGCCTGGGCGAAGACAAGGCGGACCTTGTGATTTCCGATATGGCCCCCAATATGAGTGGTATACGCGACGTGGACCAGCCCGCCTCCATGTATCTGGTGGAGCTGGCCGTGGATATGGCGCGCCAGGTGCTGAAGCCGGGCGGGGGGTTCGTCGCCAAGGTATTCCAGGGTGAGGGCTTCGACGAGCTGATCCGCGATTTGCGCGGCAGCTACAACAGCGTCGTGACCCGAAAGCCCGGTGCATCCAGGCCCCGCTCCCGCGAGGTCTATGTGGTGGCGCGGGGCTTCAAAGGCTGACAGTGGTTGAACCGGGGCATTTCTGGCCGCAACCCCTGATATGGTATAAGCGTACCTGTGGCGAAGGCACGGGGGCAGCGGCCTGCGTGCCTATACTGGTGTGAATGCCCGGTGTGGATGGATTTTGAAAGTGAGTGCTAAAGCGAGAGGGCTATCCCTTTGAACGATATGGCAAAGAACCTTGTACTGTGGTTGATCATCGCGGCGGTGCTGCTGATGGTGTTCCAGAATTTCAAACCGCAGTCACGGGATGAGGCTCTCAGCTATTCCGACTTCGTGCAGGATGTGCAGTCGGGCCAGGTAAAGAGTGTGCTTGTTGATGGGCTGATCATCACCGGCGAGAAGGCTGATGGCAGCCGCTTCAAGACCATTCAGCCGCAGATCATCGACGACGAGCTCACCAATGAGCTGGTGCGCAGCAACGTGCAGTTTGTCGGCCGCGAGCCCGAATCTCCCAGCATCTGGCAGCAGTTGCTGGTGGCCAGCTTTCCGATCCTGATTATTATCGCGGTGTTCATGTTCTTTATGCGCCAGATGCAGGGTGGCGCCGGCGGCCGTTCCGGCCCGATGGCCTTCGGCAAGAGCAAGGCACGCCTGCTGGGCGAGGACCAGATCAAGACGACCTTTGCCGACGTGGCCGGTGTCGACGAAGCCAAGGAAGAGGTGCAGGAGCTGGTGGAATTCCTGCGCGACCCCTCCAAATTCCAGCGCCTGGGCGGCAATATCCCCCGCGGCGTGCTGATGTGCGGCCCGCCCGGTACCGGTAAGACCTTATTGGCCAAAGCCATTGCCGGCGAGGCCAAGGTCCCTTTCTTCTCCATTTCCGGTTCTGATTTCGTCGAGATGTTTGTCGGCGTGGGCGCGTCCCGGGTGCGCGACATGTTCGAGCAGGCCAAGAAACAGGCCCCCTGTATCATCTTTATCGACGAGATCGATGCGGTCGGTCGCCACCGCGGCGCGGGCGTCGGCGGTGGTCACGACGAGCGCGAGCAGACCCTGAACCAGCTGCTGGTGGAGATGGACGGTTTCGAGGGCAACGAGGGCGTCATCGTCATCGCCGCCACCAACCGCCCGGACGTGCTCGACCACGCCCTGCTGCGCCCGGGCCGTTTCGACCGCCAGGTGTTCGTGGGCCTGCCGGATATCCGCGGCCGCGAGCAGATCCTCAAGGTGCATATGCGCAAGGTGCCGCTGGACGACAAGGTGAACGCGCAGACCATCGCTCGCGGCACCCCCGGTTTCTCCGGTGCGGACCTGGCCAACCTGGTCAACGAGGCGGCGCTGTTTGCCGCGCGCGCCAACAAGCGCACCGTGACAATGGAGGAGTTCGAGCGCGCTCGCGACAAGATCATGATGGGCGCCGAGCGCAAGTCCATGGTCATGAACGAAAAGGAAAAGGTGAATACCGCCTACCACGAGGCCGGTCACGCCATTATCGGTCGCCTGGTGCCGGAACACGATCCGGTGCACAAGGTCACCATCATTCCCCGCGGTCGTGCGCTGGGGGTGACCCAGTTCCTGCCGGAAGAGGACAAGTACAGCCTGTCCAAGCGCGCTATCGAATCGCAGCTGTGCTCCCTGTTCGGTGGCCGTATCGCCGAGGAGATGACCCTGGGATTGGATGGTGTGACCACCGGTGCCTCCAACGATATCGAGCGGGCCACCGAGCTGGCGCGCAATATGGTGACCAAGTGGGGCCTGTCCGAAAAGCTGGGTCCACTGCACTACGGTGAGGACGAGAGCGGTCAGCCCGGACACGGGAATCCTGTATCGGGCAATACCTCCAATGAGATCGACACCGAGGTGCGTCGTATCATCGACAGCTGCTACGACCGCGCGCGCAATCTGCTGGAAGAGAATCGCGATATTCTCGAGGCGATGAAAGATGCGCTGATGGAATACGAAACCCTGGATGCGGAGCAGGTCGATGACCTGATGGCGCGGCGCAAAGTGCGTCCGCCGCGGGACTGGCACGACAATAACTTTGGCTCCGGTGGCAGCAGTTCCGCCGAAGATTCCGACAGTGGCCATACCGCTGAGGATGCGGACAAGGGCAACCCGGTTGGCGGGCCGCTGAAAGGACACTGATCAATAAATGCTGAATGCGGACAACCCGGCATGACTGCCGGCTTGTCCGCATTTGTCTTTCTGAATCCCTGAATTTTTATGAAGCTCAACTGCGGTAAACATACCCTCGATCTGTCCCGCCCGGTCGTCATGGGAATCCTCAATGCCACGCCGGACTCTTTTTCCGACGGTGGCAGTTACTATGCCGGGGGGGCGCTGAACCTGGATCTGGTACTCCGCAGGGCGGAGCAGATGCTGCGCGAGGGCGCGGCGATTATCGATGTCGGCGGTGAATCCACCAGGCCGGGGGCGGCGCCAGTATCCGAGCAGGAGGAACTGGATCGCGTCGTGCCAGTGGTGGAGGCGATCAGCGCGAACCTGGGGGCAGTGATATCCGTCGATACCAGCACCGCGGCCGTGATCACGGCGTCTGCGGCCGCGGGCGCGGGGTTGATTAATGATGTGCGCGCACTGGAGCGCCCGGGGGCACTGGACGCGGCAGCCGGCACCGATTTGCCGGTTTGTCTGATGCATATGCAGGGGCAGCCGGGCAGCATGCAGCAGGCCCCGCACTACGATGATGTGGTGGCGGAAGTGGGCGCTTACCTGCGCGAGCGGATGCGGACCTGTGAGGAAGCGGGTATTAACCGGGCGCGGCTGATATTCGACCCGGGCTTTGGTTTCGGCAAGACCGACGAACACAATCTGGCACTGTTGCGGCATATGGCGCAGCTGGCGCCTGCGGACATCCCGCTGCTGGCCGGCCTGTCACGCAAGTCAATGATCGGGCGTTTGTTACAGCGCGAGGTGGATGAGCGCCTGCCCGGCAGTCTGGCGCTGGCGATGCTGGCGGCTCAGCGCGGCGCCCGGATACTGCGGGTGCACGATGTCGCCGCGACGGTGGATGTGCTCAAAATGCAGCAGCTAGTGGACAACCCGAATCAATGATGGGCACGCTGCGCTTTGCCCATCCTGCCCATTCTGGCTGGATCGTAGGATGGGCAAAGCGCAGCGTGCCCGTAAAAAGTAGCGAGAGAAGTAAAAAAATGGCGAGACAATATTTCGGCACCGACGGAATCCGCGGTCGCGTGGGTGAGGGGGCGATCACTCCGGACTTTATGCTGCGGCTCGGCTACGCCGCCGGCAAGGTGCTGGGGCAGATGGCCGGCGGCAAGCGCTCCGGGCGCCGCAGCATCCTGATCGGCAAGGACACCCGGGTTTCCGGCTATATGTTCGAGGCGGCGCTGGAGGCGGGGTTGATCAACGCCGGTGTCGATGTCGGCCTGCTCGGCCCCATGCCCACTCCGGCCATCGCCTACCTGACGCGAACCTTCCACGCCCAGGCGGGGATCGTCATCAGTGCCTCTCACAATCCGTACCAGGACAACGGCATCAAGTTTTTCAGCGCTCAGGGCGCCAAGCTGCCGGACCAGGTGGAGCACGAAATTGAGGCGGCGCTGGAGCTGCCGATGGCTACCGCGGCCGACCTGGGTAAGGCCTGGCGCATCGACGATGCCGCCGCGCGCTATATCGAATTCTGCAAGGCCTCCACCCCCTGGGGCTTCTCCCTCGAGGGGCTGAAGATAGTGCTGGACTGTGCCAATGGCGCCACCTATCACATAGCGCCAAAGGTGTTTCGCGAGCTGGGGGCGGAAGTCACGGCCATCGGCGTAAGCCCGAACGGGCTGAATATCAACCTGGAGTGCGGCTCCACCAAGCCCCAGCAGCTGCAGCAGGCGGTGCTGGAGCAGGGGGCCGACCTGGGTATCGCCTTCGACGGCGATGGCGACCGGGTACTGTTCGTCGACAAGCATGGCGAGCTGATCGATGGCGACCAGTTGCTGTTCTTGATCGCCATGCACCGCCAGCAATTCCTCGGGGGATGCAGCGGCGTCGTCGGTACCCTGATGAGTAACTACGGCTTCGAGCTGGCATTGCGCGAGCGGCAAATTCCGTTCGAGCGCGCCAAAGTGGGTGACCGCTATGTGCTGGAGAAGATGCACGCCAACGGCTGGACGCTCGGCGGCGAGTCCTCCGGACATATCATCTGCGCGGATGCCACCACCACCGGCGACGGAATCGTCTCTGCCCTGCAGGTGATGCGCGCGGTTTGTGACTTTGGCGAGCCACTACACGAGCTGAAGGCGCGTATGAATATGCTGCCCCAGCATATGATCAATGTGCGCCTGGCCCACCGTGACGGCGTGCTGGATCACGCGGACGTCAGGGCGGCCGTCAGCGAGGCGGAGGCCCAGCTGGCCGACAGTGGTCGTGTATTGCTGCGGCCTTCCGGAACCGAACCCTTGATCCGGGTCATGGTTGAAGGTCGCGACAGCGCCCTGGTGGAGCGTTTGGCGCAGCAGATATCCGATGTCGTGGAGAGGGTCGGCAACAGCTGACCTGCCGGCGCTGTTTCGGCAGTGAGTCGCCATGTGACAACATTGCCGCGAGCCGCAGATTTCTGGTTGTATGTTGGCGGCAATATCGCTAAGATTTGCGCCCCTTGAAGGAGCACACATGCGTACACCGCTGGTAGCAGCTAACTGGAAAATGAACGGCAGCCGCGAGTTTGCCGAGCAGTTTTTCGCCGCATTTGATATGAGCGGAGTGGGTTGCCAGGTTGTTGTTTGCCCGCCCTTTCCCTACTTGCCGCTGGTGGCGGACAAGGTTGGGAGTGGTGTGTCGGTAGGGGCGCAGAATCTCAGTCAGGAAGCCTCCGGGGCATATACCGGCGAGGTTTCCGCGGCCATGTTGCTGGACTGGGGTGTGGATTACGCGATAGTGGGGCACTCAGAGCGCCGCAGTCTCTACGGAGAAAGCAGCGAGCTGGTCGCGCAGAAGTTTGTCGCCGCCCAGTCGGCCGGGCTGATTCCGATCCTGTGTGTTGGCGAGACTCTGGCAGAGCGCGAAAGCGGTCGTACACTCGAAGTGATTGCTGCGCAATTGCAGGCGGTCACTGATGTCGCTGAGGGCGATATCTGGGCGCATGCGGTTATTGCCTACGAGCCGGTCTGGGCTATCGGTACCGGCAAGACGGCGACTCCGGAGCAGGCCCAAGAGGTGCACCGGTTTATCCGTGAGCGTCTGGGAGAGGCCGGCGCGCCGGTGCGGATACTGTACGGCGGCAGTGTAAAGGCCGGTAATGCCGAGGCCCTGTTCGCGCAGGCGGACATTGATGGTGCCCTGGTTGGTGGCGCTTCCCTGGATGCGGAAGAGTTTGCCAGAATTTGTCGCGCGGCCGGGTGATGACTCGGGCGGCGAAGTAGAAAATACTGAATAACGGGTTCGTTGAACCCCGGTAGAGAGTTTCCAGAAAATGGAAAAGTTGGTTTTAGTTGTACACGTCCTGACTGCGCTCAGCATTATCGGCCTGATTCTGCTACAGCAGGGTAAGGGTGCGGAAGCAGGTGCCTCCTTTGGTGCCGGCGCGTCCCAGACTGTTTTCGGTAGCCAGGGCAGCGGTAACTTCTTTTCGCGCTTGACAGCGATCATGGCAACCGTATTCTTCGTCACCAGCATTGGTCTGGCTCTGCTGGCCAAGCAGGGTGCGGAAGCGGATGTCGATGCCGACCTGCCGCAGGTGCCGGCAGCTATTGAGCAGCCGACTCCGAGCGAGTTGCCGGAAATCGATAGCGACATCCCGCAGCTGGATGCACAGCCTGAAGCGAGTGACGTGCCGGAAATTCCGGATGCGCAGGCACCGGCAGCCGAATCAGAGTCAGAGGAAGTTCCCGCGGAAGAAGGCGCGGACGAGGACCAGCAGTAAGGGTCCATCTAAGTTTTTTGCCCAGGTGGTGGAATTGGTAGACACGCTATCTTGAGGGGGTAGTGAGCTATGCTCGTGCGGGTTCAAGTCCCGCCCTGGGCACCATCTTTCAGGCGTTCGCATATGCGAGCGCCTTTTTTTTGCCGCAAATCCGTGCGGTCCGTCTGCAATGGCTGCTGCCCCGCTCGCACAACCCTGAATCCCGGCTTCGTGATGTCGATGGTGAGTTGGCCGGTGTGGAAGCTGGACTGCGTCACGCTTGTCGGGCTGAAATGCCTCTCATCTTCTACAGTATCTCGCTACTAATTGCGCAGGCGTTCACTTTTTTGGGGTGTTGCAGGTGCCAGGCGGTCCGGTTAACGGCCCCCAAATATCTTCCGTGCAAAAGAAGCTTTCGCCATCGACACAAAAATGCGATGTGCCGGGATGCGCGAGATATGACTTGTCTCACATTTGGCCATACCCGGATTGCAATACAATCCTGCTGACTAAAAGTCCCCTGTTTATAGGCATTTCCCTGCGATCAGTCCGGATCGCGACGTCGCTGGCGTTCATTGTTAAAGGTAGGGTCAGAGGTAAATAGCATGGTTAGATTTCTACAAATAACAATCTTGCTGCTGCTGGCGTCCGTCGGGTACGCACAGGGCGTGAGCCGGGATGACATTCGCGGATTGGATGAGCAGATCCAGGACGTCAAAAAGGATGTGATCGATTTGACGGGCGAGCTTGCGCAGCTGGAGGAGAAATTACTCTTTCCTTCCAATACGCAGGTATCTTTTTTTGTCTCGCTCGCAAATAGCCAGCCATTTGACCTCGAAGCCGTGGAGGTCAAGCTCAATAACGACATTGTTGCCCACCACCTTTATACCTTTCGCGAGATAGAGGCCCTGCAGAAGGGCGGGGTCCAGCGTATCTACACCGGCAATGTGCAGGCCGGTAGTCACCCCCTCGAGGTCAGCTTTATCGGTAAGTCATCGTCCGGCAAGGAGTATCGAGCCAATGCCAGCTACAAGGTGGATAAGGCTGTTGGTCCGAAGTTTGTCGAGATAAAAATTGCCGGAACCGAGTCCGCGATTAACTTCAAGGACTGGTAAACATGTATTCCCGTCTGGTACCCGCACTGCGCGGCGCTGCTCCCGCACCGCTGCGGACGGTCGCCGCCGCGCTGTCAGCGCTGCCACTGGCGCTGTGCACAAACTTCGCCGTTGCCGAGGCTGATCAGCAAAAGCTCGATGACTTGTTCTTCGGTGCGGCCATGTTCGAGGCCCACCAGGAGAATTATTTCGATGCGATCGTGGGGCTCGATACGGAGCTGAATCAGTATCGTCGCCTGGATGAGCCGGGGCTGGATCCGTTTACCGCACACCTGGGCCAGGCGGAGTTTTCCGTGGGCGACCTGGAGCTCTCCTATCGCATGCACCGGGAAGCCGGGCGCGCGATCGAAGCGGTGCTGAAGGGCAATGTGCCGCAGCCCGTGCGCAATGAGGCGGCCTATCGCCTGGCAAAGATTCATTACCATAAACAGCAGCCCCGCAACGCCCTGCATGCACTCGATATGATCGAAGGGCGGGTGCCAGAGCGTGTTCGTGCCGACGAGCAGTTTCTGCGGGCGCGGGTCTACATGGAACTGGGTCGTTTCGAGGAGGCGGTGGAGCTGCTGCGCGACCTCAAAGGCGAAGAGTCACTGGAAGGTTTCGTCGAATTCAATCTCGGCATCGCCGAACTGAAAGCGGGTCAGGAAGAGCGCGGCTTACTGGAGCTGACGGCGCTGGGTAAAAAGCGCAGTTCCGATCCTGCCAGGCAGGCGCTCTATGACAAGACCAACCTGTTGCTCGGTTCGCGGCTGATGGAAAACGACCTGTTGGAGTTGGCCAGGCCCTATTTCGACCGGGTTAACCTCGAGGGGCCCTTCTCCAATCGCGCCCTGCTGGGTGCCGGCTGGGTAGAGGCGAAGGCCGGGCGCTACGATCGTGCACTGGTCCCGTGGAGGCTGCTGCAGGAGCGCCAGGGCACCAATGGATCCGTGCAGGAGGCCATGCTCGCGGTGCCTTATGCATACGGCAAACTGGATGTGCACAGTACCGCTGCGATCAATTATGGTCGCGCGCTGGAATCCTTCGGTAACGAAATCGACACTCTGACGGCGTCCATAAAGAGTATCCGCGAAGGGAAATTTCTCGAGGCGCTGCGCCGCAAGGAGGCGACACAGGTAAAAAACTGGGTTGTGGCTCTGCGCAATTTGCCCGACGCGCCTGAGACTCACTACCTCCTCGACCTGATGGCGTCCAACGATTACCAGGAGTTTCTGCGCAACTATCGCGATCTCAATGACCTGTTCGAGCGCAATGAAGAGTGGCTGAAGAGCCTGGCCGCCTATGAAAATGTCATTGAGCTACGCCGTGCCTACTACGAGCCCCTGCTGCCGGGCCTGGATAGAAAATTCCGTGAACTGGATGCGCGAATCAAGCTGCGCATCGAACAGCGGGACCAGTTCGCAAGTCGCATTGAGCAGATGCTTGTCACCCGCCGCCCGGAATACTTGGCCAAGGCGGAGGAACAGGAGGCGCGTCTGCAACTGCGTCGGTTACGCAAGGTCATGTCCCAACACCCGAACGGGTTTACCGAAGCAACCTTGCAGCGGGTGGGGCGTCTCGAGGGTGTGCTCGACTGGCGTCTTTCCACCGAATACGACCAGCGGTTGACGGAGGCCTACAAGCACCTGCAGGAACTGAATATAGAAATCGAACAACTGCAAACCGTGTATCACTCTTATGTGCGCAGCCGCCAGGCCGCAACCCATAGCTATACCGGCTACAACGATACTATTCGCCGTCTTCGGGCTCAGATCGCAAATACTCAGAATCGCCTCGATATCCTGATGGCGCGTCAAGGCAATATGCTGGAAACGCTAGCGATCAACGAACTGGATCGCCGTCGTGCGCAGTTGGAGAACTACCAGATCAAGGCCCGCTTTGCCCTTGCAGACAGCTTCGACCGCGCAAACGAGCTACAGGAGCAGCGCGCCGACCAGAAGAAGATCGAGCAGCACCGCGCCAACCAGCCCGAACAGTTGCCGCAGGACAATCCGCCGGAACTGGAAGGCCCCTCGAGCGAAGGGGGTGACCAGTGAAGCGCTTCGCAGAACGCAGGCTGGCGACTGCCATCGTTATGCGCCGCTGTGCCACCGCCGCCTCGATGGCGTTGCTGCTCAATGCCTGTGCCGTCAATAGCGGCAAGACCATTGGCAGTCTGCAGAATGTCGATATTGAGATCAAAGAGGAATATATCGACGGCAGTCTGGAGAAGGCGCTTGCCAGTTATCAGAAGTATCTGCAGGAGACACCGGAGTCCAGCCTTACGCCGGAGGCGATGCGGCGTATCGCGGACCTGAAGATCAAGCAGGCTCACCGCGCAGAAGATGCCGCCATTGACGGTGCGGTGGGTGCTGGCGCGACCAGCGGTGCCGTGGTTTCAATTGATGCCGAGGCGGCCGGGCCGTCGACGCGTCTGGACGCGCCGACCCATACCAGTGCGCCGCTTGCCGCTGCGCAGACTTCGATGGCAGATCGCAGCGATGATGGCGCACAGGAAACTGACCGCGATTTCGAGGCGCGCGCCAGTGCGAGCATCGAAATCGAGTCTGACAATACGCCGCTGGCGGTACCGGGTGGTGATCCCGATGCAATGCTGTCCGCGAATGCCCGCGAAGCCATCACGTTGTATCGGGATCTTCTCGCCAAATACCCCCTGTATGACCGCAATGATCAGGTGATGTATCAGCTTTCTCGTGCTTATGAGGAAACCGGACAGATTGACGCTGCCGTGGATGTGTTGCGGCAGCTGGTAGCCAAGTACCCGAACTCCCGTCATATCGATGAGTCCTGGTTCCGCTTGGGTGAGTACTACTTTACCCGTAAGAAATACCTGGATGCCGAGGAAGCCTACGGCAAGGTTATCGATATCGGGGTGGCGTCCAGCTTCTACGAACTGGCGTTGTACAAGCGCGGCTGGTCGCTGTTCAAGCAGGATATGTACGAGATGGCGCTGGACGACTACGTTGCCATGCTCGACTACAAGGTTTCCCAGGGATACGACTTCGAGCAGACGACCAATGACGTCGAGCGTAAGCATATCGAAGATACCTTCCGCGTCGTCAGCCTGAGCTTTTCTTACATGGGTGGCGCCGAGTCGGTAGTTGACTATTTCACCCGGAAGGGCCAGCGCCAGTACGAATCGCTGGTGTATAGCCACCTCGGCGAGTACTACCTCGACAAGCGTCGCTACCAGGATGCGGCAAAATCCTACAATGCCTTTGTTGAGCGGAACCCGCTGCACAAGGTATCGGCAGATTTCTCCATTCGTGTTATCGAGATCTACAAGAAAGGCGGATTCCCCAAACTCGTACTGGACGCGAAAAAGGAGTTTGCTACCACCTATGCCCTCGATGCGCAGTACTGGACCGTGTTCGACATCAACGAATACGGGGAAGTTGTTGAGTTCCTGCAAAGCAACCTGATCGACCTGGCGAGCCACTACCACGCTGCCTACCAGAACAAGAAGCTGAAGGACAAGAAAGCGGAGCACTACCGCGAGGCCATTCACTGGTATCGCAGTTACCTGCAGTCCTTCCGCGATAAACCGCGCGCGCCGGAAATCAACTACCAACTCGCCGGCCTAATGCTGGAAAACCGCGATTTTCATGGCGCAGCCTTGGAATATGAGCGCACAGCCTATGAATACCCCGCGCACAAGGACTCCAGCGAGGCGGGTTACGCAGCGGTCTATGCCTATCGCGAACACCTTAACAGCAGTCTGAAAGAAGCCGCGGCGGCCCAGCGCGCGCCGCTGCTGCGGGAAATTATCCGCTCTTCCCTCAAGTTTGCGGACACCTTCCCGGAGCACGCCAAGGCGCCGCAGGTGATGGTGGGTGCAGTTGAGGAACTGTATGGTCTGAAAGACTACCCCCAGACGGTACACAACGGCAGGCTGTTGCTGGAGAAATTCCCCGCGGCGGTGCAGGAAATTCGCCGTTCCACCTGGAAACTGGTGGCCCATGCGTCTTTCGATACCGAAGCATTCGTCGATGCCGAGGCTGCCTACGGGCAGGCCCTCAGCCTGACCGCCACCGATGCCAAGGATCGCGCCGGCCTGGTGGACAACCTGGCCGCCTCTATCTATCAGCAGGGTGACCTGGCGCGCAAACAGGAAGACCACGCCACCGCAGCCAACCATTTCCTGCGTATTCGCAATGTGGCCCCGGGTGCAACCCTGCTGGCCACCGCCGAATACGATGCGGCGGCATCCCTGATCGTATTGAAAGACTGGACGCAGGCGGCGGCGGTGCTGAATAACTTCCGTCGCAATTTCCCCCAGCACAAACTGGCTAAAGATGTCACCAAAAAACTGGCGGTGGTTTATCAGGAGAGCGGCGAGCTGCTGCTGGCGGCGGCGGAATTTGAGCGTATCGAGCGCGAGTCGGAAGATGAAGATGTCCGCCGCGAAGCGCTTACCCAGGCTGCCGATCTCTACAGCGCGGCCAAGGAAAGCGATAAAGCACTGGAAGTGCTGCGCCGCTACGTGAAGCTGTTCCCCAGTCCGATGGAGCCGGCGCTGGAAACTCGCCAGAAGATTGCCGAGCTGTATAAGGCTACCGGTGCGCAGCAGCGATACCTGGGAGAGTTGCGCGAAATGGTGCGGCTCGAGCTGCGCGGCGGTAATCAGCGGAATGATCGCACGCGCTACCTGGCCGGCAACGCGGCACTGCTCCTTGCCGAACCCAGCTTCGATGCCTTTACCGAGGTTCAGCTGGTTGAGCCAATCAAGCAGAACCTGGACAAGAAGCGCCTGCGCATGAAGGCCGCTATCAGCGCCTACTCTGATCTGATCGATTACCAGGTAGCCGACGTCACCGCTGCTGCCACCTATTACCTTGCGGAAATTTACCTGCATTTCAGCAGGGCCCTGAAGGACTCGGAGCGGCCCGGCAATCTGAGCGCGCTGGAACTCGAGGAGTACGAGCTGGCGCTTGAAGAGCAGATTTATCCGTTCGAAGAGAAGGCGATCTCGGTGCACGAGAAGAATGTCGAGTTGCTGGGTATGGGTATCTTCAACGTGTGGATCGACAAGAGTATCGGCAAACTCGCCGGCTTGGTGCCCGCGCGTTACGCGAGGGCGGAGGAGGCTGGACAATACCTGCCGAGCATAGTGCCGATGGCGCCAGCTCCTGAGCAGGCCAGTAGTGATGAAGTCCTGTCCGGTGGTGAAGGGTAAGGAGCTTTTATGAACCTGATGGCAATGCCAAGAGTGATACAACGTCTGGCGGTATTGGCGCTGGCGCTGTTGCTGGCCTCCTGTGCAAGTACGCCGACGAGCGGCGGCCGCGTATCCGACTATTCATCGGTGCGCGTGTCGGGCAGCGTCAACCGCGACTTTGAGCGATCACTGGAGTACCTGCGCGAAGAAAATTTTGCTGCGGCCATTGATTTGCTGCTGTCGGTAGTGGAACGGGAAAAACGCCTGCCGGCGCCCTATGTCAATCTTGGTATCGCCTACTACAAGAACGGTAACGAGAAGAATGCTGAAGAGGCGTTATTGCATGCGCTGCAGGTGGATCCCCAGCACCCGGCCGCCGCCAACGAGCTGGCGGTGTTGTATCGCAAGCAGGGCCGGTTCGCCGAGGCGCGAAAAATTTATGTGAACTCGCTGGCCGAGAATCCGGAATATCTGCCCCTGATCAAAAACCTGGGCATATTGTGTGATCTCTATCTGCAAGATCTTCAGTGCGCTCTGGCACAATTCCAACAGTACCTGGCCCTGGAACCGGAAAACCAGGAAGTCTCCATCTGGCTGGCTGATCTTAAGAGGAGGGCGGGCAATTGATACCTGTGAGCTTGAAGGTCGTGTTGTTTGCCGCCTTTACACTCGGGATTTCGACGGCGTCGGCGCAAACAGACACCGAAAACTCCAATGGCAAAAAGGTAGATACCAAAGTCAAGGAGCTGTCCGGCATCTCGATTATCGGCAACAAGGAAGCGCCCAAGTCACTCTATATCGTGCCCTGGAAAAGCTCGGAGGTGGGTGTCGAGAGCGGTCTGGTTTCCAGCCTGATGGACGACAAATTGAAGCCGCTGGATAAAGAGGTCTTCATGCGCGAGCTTGAGTTTTACGAGCTGAGCCTCTCAGATGATTAAGGGCTTCACCTGTAGGAGCCTGCTCGCAGGCGAAAAAATGAGGTAGAAAAGGCCCCCGGATGTTCGCCTGCAAGCAGGCTCCTAAAAGAAATTTATTAGGGTGGGCAAAGTGAAGCGTGTCCACCAAACAAGCAGAAATAATTCAACAAAATTACAGCGGTACATTTAAAGAGGGTTTGTAATGGACTTTTTCAACAGCGTAATCGCGTTCTTCCAGACCGGTGGTACCTTCATGTACCCCATTCTCCTGGTTGCTGCGCTGGGTAGCGCGGTGGCGATAGAACGCTATATCCGTTTGGTGTATGAACGTCACACCAATCGCGCTATGTGGGACAAACTGCAGCCGGTACTCGCGTCGGGTGATTTCGATCGCGCGCGCAACCTGGTAAAGCAGGACAACACCAGCGTAAGCAAGCTGCTGTCAATGGGTCTTGCCCGTCAGGGTACCGTACGCCGTCGCGAGGACATTGAGATCGCGATGGAAGAGAGCATGATGGAAATTATTCCGCAGCTCGAGAAACGCACTCCGTACGTGGCGCTATTCTCGAATATCGCCACACTGCTGGGCCTGCTCGGCACCATCATGGGCCTGATCGAGGCCTTTACCGCGGTAGCCAACGCCAACCCGGCGGAAAAGGCGGATCTGCTCTCCGCCAGTATCTCCGTGGCGATGAACACCACCGCCTTCGGCCTGATGACCGGTATTCCGCTGCTGGTAGTGCACGCCCTGCTGAACTCTCTGACGGGTGAAATTATCGACAGTCTGGAAATGGTATCCGTGAAGGCTCTGAACCTGATTTCCACTTCTACCCGTCGCCGTCATGAGATCGATACTCCCGCTGCTGAAGCTGAAAATTCTGCTGAGCAGAACTCCACCGACGCAAGCGCCGAGGAATCCGCAGAAAGTGATGAGGTCGACGCCGTCACCGAAGAACAGCAAGTGGAAAAAGTGTAATGAGAAGTCGGCGCCACGGGAGAAACAAAGAAGCCCCGGAGCTGGATATTACCGCCTTTCTGAACCTGATGGTGGTGCTGGTGCCTTTCCTGCTCGTATCGGCAGTGTTTTCACGGGTGACCATTCTTGAGCTGAATATGCCGAGTGGTGCCGGTGGTGGTGCGCCGGATGATCCCAAGGTCACTGTGGAAGTGGTAGTGCGCAAAGACACCCTCGAAATCAGTGACGGGGAAAAAGTGATCGCGCGCTTCCCTAACCTGAATACCGCCGCGGAAGGCGAGGGCGCCGCGCAGGCAACGCCGGCTGAGGCCGCTGCCGAAAACACAGAACAGGAAGGGCAGGCGCTACTGCCAACGGAAGAAGTCTACGACCTGAAGAAATTGAGTAAGTTTTTGCTGCAGGTGAAAGCCAGTTATCCGGACAAGACCGATTCCATTCTGCTGATGGAGCCGAATATCGCCTACGAGCACCTGGTTGGCGTCATGGATGCGGTGCGCGGCGCGGAAGTGCGCGTCGAAGATGCTGATCCCGATGATCCGGAAGCCGTAGAGCGGGTGGAACTCTTCCCGGATATTTCCATAGGAGATGCGCCGTGAAACGTGAAAGCCGACGCATGAAGCGCATGGCCCGCAGCCATAAGCGCAAGAAAACCTCCGGCATGAACCTGACCTCACTAATGGATGTATTCACCATTCTGGTGTTCTTCCTGCTGACCAACACGTCCAGCAATGAGGCACTGGAGCCGCCGAAGGTCATTACGCTGCCGGACTCGGTGGTAGAGGCCAAACCGCGGGAAACCGTGACCCTGATGGTGACGGACAGGGAAATTCTGGTTGAGGCGAAACCGGTGATTGCCACCGAAGAGGTGATCAATAGCGAGGAAACCATAATCCAGGCCATCAAAGACGCCATGATCCTCGAGATGGACAAGGCCATCACTATCGCTCAGATCGAGCAGCAAGAGATCGCCGAAGAGGCAGAGGAAGCGCCTGAGCAACTGCCACCAGAAGTGAATATTCTCGCAGACCGAACCATTCCGTTCAGTTTGCTGAAGAAAGTGATGTCCAGCTGTACGGATGCCGGATACACCAAGGTCTCTCTGGCGGTAATTCAGAAAGCATCGCAAGGTTAATGGAAGTCTGTGAGTAATTTTCTTCAACAACAGCAAGCGGTCAGCGGCGAACTGGAAGCGGTTCACCGGCGCATTCGCATGCTCGAAGGTGAGCAGCGTCTGATCGACGAGAAGTTGAATGAGCTGCGCAGGGATGAGTCCAAGCACCAGCTGCTCGACGAAATTTCCGAGCGCCTTGGCAAGCTGGAAGACGTTGGGGCCGGGGAGCTGTTCTGGGCCGACGACTACCGTGAAGATGCCTCCAAGGTCGTCATTCGGCGCATCCAGCACACTGTCAGTGTCTACAACGCGAACCTCGATCTGCTGCAGGAGCGCCGTCGTCGCGTACTCGACAAGATCGAGAGCTGCAACGACGAAATTTTCGAGTTAGACGAGCGGGCAGAACAGCTGCGCCTTCGGGAGGAAGAGTCGCAGTTCGAATTTGAAATAACACGAGAGTTCGAACAGCAGGACTTCCGTCCGATGTCCATGCCCTGGCACACCCAGGGCGAGGATGAGCGCCGCTTCCGCCGCTGCGTACTGGTGTCGTTGCTGGTGGCCCTGCTGCTCGGTTATTTGGTGCCCCTGTGGAAAATACCCGAGCCGGAAGCGGACGAGGTTGTTGAAATTCCCGAGCGCCTGGCCAAGCTGGTAATCGAGAAGAAAACCAAGCCGAAACCGCCACCGGAGCCGGAGAAACCCAAGCCGAAGCAGGACGAGAAGAAGCCCGAGCCCAAGCAACAGGTTGCCAAGCAGGATCCCAAACCGTCCAAGGCCGAGAAGAAGGACGCGCGCAAGAAGGCGGAGCGCACGGGCGTGTTGGCCTTCAAGGACAACTTCCAGGATCTCATCGAGGACGACCTGGACAATCGCCTCGGCCAGCAGACCCAGCTCAGTACCGCCGGCAAGAAGGAAAACCGCAGTCAGCGCTCGCTTATCACCGCGGCGGCCAAAGCCGGCAGTGGCGGCATCAATACCGCCAGCCTCAGCCGCAATGTCGGTGGTTCAGGCACGGCGCTCTCGGGCGTGGCCTTCTCCCGGGTCGAGAGTTCGATTGGCAGCGAAGGTGACTTTGCCGGTGAGGACAGGCCGCTCAGCGATGGAGCGGGGCCGTCGCGCACCGACGAGGAAATCCAGATTGTCTTCGACCGCTACAAGGCTGCGCTCTATCGCATCTACAACCGCGAGCTGCGCAACAACCCGGCGTTGCAGGGCAAGATGGTCCTGAAGATCACCATCGAGCCCGATGGTTCTGTGTCCATGGCCAAGGTTGAAACCAGCGATATGGATTCCCCGGCGCTGAACGCCAAGATTGTGGCGAGGGTGAAACGGTTTAACTTCGGCCCAAAAGCCGGTGTGCCGACCATTACCATCCTCTACCCGATCGACTTCCTGCCGGCTGGCTAGCCTGGCAAAACAAGCCCTCTCCCGCATGCGGGAGGGGGCGGTTCCTATCTATCGACATCAGCTAGCGGGCTCTAAAATTTTTTCCTAAATATTTAGAGTTTGCCTCGATTTTCCCTGAGAACTACTTTGCAAACGTAAAAAAAGTTCCCCGCAAGAACGTTAATTTTGACCTGCTTCACGGCTGCTGATTCTCCATCTGAATAAAGTTCGCCCGCCGAGGAGTGTCTGTCCGGCCGCAGTGTCGGTGGACGCTGCGTACAGGAGTTTCAATTGAATAGGGCGGCTGAAAAGTGGCGATGATGTCGGATGTAACTGGGCGTAAGTCTTGGAAGAGCGCGCTTGTTGGCCTTGTTCTCGCCGGCGGTGGATGGCTGTTGCCTGTTGCAAGCGCGCAGGCCGCCCTCAACTGTCCCAGTCAGGAGTCAGTTGTCCGTCACGATCTCAGTGACAGTTATTGTGAGCTTTGCGGCACCGGCACGATCGAGATCCAGGTCAGCAACCCCACGCGTACTGGGTCTGGTGATCCGCTTCGCGATATTACCGTCACCGAGACGTTGTTTCCCGAGCTGGAACTTGCCGGGAGCGTCACAGCCGCACTTAACGGCGGCTTCCCGCAAACGGTCACCACTCAGGGCTCTGGCCAGTCGTTTTCCTGGGATTCCAGCGACATCCCCTCCCTCGCAGAGTTGAACGAGGGGGACATTCTGCGGATCTTCGTGCCGGTGCGCAGTGTGTCTGGTACCGAAGAGAATCTGACCAGTCTTATTTCCCGCAGCATCGAAGTAAGTACAAGCTACACCTGCGTCGATACCGCAGTGACCCCGGATCCTCCCCAGCCGGGTTTTGACGAGGACACCGACCAGCTACCTCTACGAGAACCGCTCCCTTCCCTGGAAAAGGATGGGCAGAACCGCGATGCGGGCCAAACAAACTGGACAGACCCTGTCTACGGCAACATTAACGATGACGTCGTCTGGCGGGTGCGCATCGGCAACAGTGGCTTGGCAGACATGCAGGACGTGCGTCTCGACGAGCTGATGGATGATCCCAATATGGACATCCTCTGGGCATGCTCGAGTGCGGCAGCTGCCCAGGCCAGTGCCGATAACGATGGTGCTGCGACAGGTGGTTGTATCTCCGCTGACAACACAGTTAACAATTTCGCCCTGACGGGAGGCTTCGCCAGTGGTCCCGGCATCGTCGACGTTGAGGCCGGTGGCACTACGACAATATTTTTTGTCGGTAAGGTCAATACCTCGTGCAGTAACGGCGTGAATACGGTGACCGACCTGCAGTGGGGCTGTGAGATTACCGGAAATGGAGCGGGTGGGGTCAGCCAGACATCTACGGGCTCCGGCCCATTCTCTGCGACCGCGCAGATGAGCGCACTGTCCCAGGGTAATCTGACAATTCAGCGCGCGATAACCGGGACAAACACCGGTCAGCCGCTGGGTTCCGCCGGCTTCGTGACCTTGACTATATCCAATCGCACTGGTGGCTCAGTCAAGAATATCGAGCTGCGGGATGTTCTTCCCCCCGAATATGTAGTCGACACAACTTACGATCCGCGCGTACTCAATCCCAGCCCGGCTTACGGGGACTATGCGGGATTTGCGGACCAGGTGGAGTGGGATGCTTTTGATTCCAATCCGCTCAACAACACCGAAATAACCTTGCGCCTGATCAGCGGTGAAACCCACCCGATATACGGTGATCAGGTAAACATGCTCCGCCATGGCGACAGGGTCCGGGTTCGATTTCGTATCGTGACGGTGGAACCGGACTTCTACGATAAAATTGCCGACCTGGACGATCCGCAGGAGTCCGCAGGGGCGGGCAGTGACCCGAACAGCAATACCTTGTTGTCGGGCCAAAACCAGCTTTTCGTACAGTACGAGGATTTTTGTAGCGCAGGGCCGGGCAGTCCGCGAACCCAACAGCACTTCGATAATGTGACACCGGATCCGGAGGATCTCGATGTCAGTATGAGTCATCCGCTGTATATCGTGCGCGATAGCGGCACATCGCCTCTCACCGTGCAGATCACGAATAATGGTGGCCACGATGCCAATGATTACTTCGTCTACGTGAGTTTCGGTGAGGCGATGAATGTGGTTACGCCGGCCGCAGGCTGTACTGCGACCGGCAACCCGCCAGGCCATCCGGTATGGAACAGCCCCAGCTATATCCCGACTTCTGCGACGGTGTATCGCTGTACCTCGGCGGCACTGGGTACCATATCTCCCAACGGGACCGAGACGCAGTCGTTGGTATTTCAGGTAGAGCGCAACCACGGTGCGACTGATGATGACCTGACATTCCGCGCGGATGTCATTGGCGAAATCACCCTGAGCGACGGAACTCCGTTGACGTTCCCGCAGCCGGCGGACCTGAATGGCGCAGCCGGCACCACGCCAACTCCGCAGTTGGCCAACAACTACACGCTGGATGGAGTGCGGGCAAAAGTACTCGGATTCAACCTGCTGAAACAGCAAAGCGGCCAGTGTTCAGAGCTGAACGAGGCAGGCTTCCCGAACGACAACATCATTATCGGTGAGGACTGCAAGTTTGAAATCTTTGCCGGCGGCTGGTTTGGCTTCGATACCCCTGGTTTTAACCTGATCGAAGTAAACAATGTGTCGATCGTCGATGACCTCCCCGATGGCCAGGGCTATATCGATGACACCCGCCTGACCTGTGCGATTGCCACCTTGCCGAATCCGGACTCCGACGCCAGTTGTCGGGATATAACGGGCACAGTCAATGAGCTCGGCGGGCTGAATACGGCATTCAGCGAGACGGACTTCGAGTGGAATATAGTCGATTCCATTTCTGATCGGGACCGCTGGTTACTGACGGACATGACCACTCGCCTGCTGAACGACCCGGTAGATACGATCAATACCGCCCCCAATCAGCACGCCAGCGCAAGTACTGACTACGGTCGCGGCCACTTCTTTGCCGTATTCGATACCGAAACCATCGAGGTGGATGAGACCCAGGGAATTCCGGGTTATCCGCCAGAGTCCGACTGGCGCGTGGACCTGACGGTTACCGAGCCGTTTATCGAAGTCGAAAAACAGGTCTGTAACGAAAACCTCTACGGTAGCGGTGTTTCCTGTAGCAATTTTGTCGATGACACCAACGAGGGGCACCGGGACCAGACCTACATTTTCCGTCTGACGCTGACCAACCGCACCGCTGATAACGGCGTCGACCGGGCACCGGCTTACGATTTGGTCATCACCGATACATTGGACCCTTCCGGCCAGATGTGTGTACAGCCGCTGCAGTCTGATGGCCTGGACAATGATGGCGATGGATCTCCGGAAACTGGCAGCGGCGATGACGGTTGGGTGGGTATCACTGCGGGAGCGAATGACTACAGTGAGGCGACTCACTGTAGTGATGGCGGTATTCCGGCCATCGTGACCTTCTCCTACGAACACTCGACGGCGTTGGAGCGGATTGATCCTGGCCAGTCAGTGACGCTTTACTATCGCGTGAAACCGCATCAGTCGGTGGCGCCGCTGCAGACCTTTACTAATACCTTCTTCGCCCGCTATGACAGCCTGGAAGGTGACAGCGGTGCTCCGAAGAACCGTTCCATCGACAGCGACGCAGACAACGATGGTGTCGGCGATGGCACACCCGCAGCCGGTCGCGCCCGGCACTACCAGTCTGCCGATGCCACCGCACAGATGCAGATCATCGAAGTACAGGCAGAACCCAAGCAGGCGTTGGCATTGTCGAATGGCACTGCCAGTGGTTCCGGCAGCGATAATGTCGTTGTCGGCGAAGAAATCCGCTACCGGCTCACAGCGCAGATCCCCGCAGCCAAGCTGCGCAACTTTGTGATCCGCGATGAGTTGCCGGCGGGTATGCGCTGTATCGAAGGCCAGGGGGTTAACCTGGATGCGGCCCCCTACAATGCGGCGGGCTTTGCGCCGGGCGGAACCTTTACCCCGACCTGCACCAGTACCGGCAGTAATGACTATATCGAGTGGAATTTTGGCGATCAGGAGCTGACTACGGTAGCCGGCAGCCTGTTCGAGTTCCCGGTAGAGTTCATTGCCCGTATCGAGAACAGCGCGAACACTGACGATGGCGATGTAATCGGCAATGGGGGCAGCTACACCACCGCCCAGGTCAGCTATATCGACGAGCTCGGCAATACCGTTGTGGTGCCGTTCGAGTCTCACGAGGTAACCGTACGGGAGCCGGCGATTCAGTTGACCAAATCAATGTCCGCTCCAACCAGCGATGCGGACGATATCCTCACGGTAACCGTCACCGCCGAGAATATCGGCACCGCTAATGCCTACAACCTACAGGTTTTGGACGATCTTAGCGGCAAGAAATTGACCTTCCTGCAAGCCTCCGGCGTTGCGGGAACGGACCCGCCCAACACGATTGATACGACTACTGTCGGCGCGAACGCACCTATCTTCAGTTGGAACCGTTCCAACGCCGATTACACCATTGCTCCTGGCGAGACGAAGTCATTCACCTTCCAGGTACGGGTAGACGAGGATGTAGAGCCTCAGGAAATTCTGGACAACACCATCCAGGCCCGCTGGCAGTCACTGCCGGGGCGCGATGTCGCCCTCAACAGCGGCAACAATATCGGTGTCGATGGCGCGGACGACGGCATGCGTATCGGCGTCCTGCCCAATGCCGGCGACCCGATCAACAACTACGAAACTAGCGCCTCGGCGCAGTCCACGGTGCTGCCGCTGCAATTCCAAAAATCGGATCTGGATGCGTCGGTCATTCCCACCATCGGCGCGCACAAACAGTTCCAGCTGGAAATTCTGCTGCCGGAAGGTATCAGCGAAAATGTTGTGGTGTCCGATAACCTGGCCGCCGGCGGTGCCAGCTACGCGCTGACCCACAGCAGTGCTTACGACATCACCTACGAATTTATCGGCATCGACAGCATCAACGACAGCGCCCAGCCGCCGGCGGAATCTGACTTTATCAGCTTCCCCGGCGAGGGCACCGGTGCGACCGGTGTGATCAGCTGGAATATCGGCAAGGTGGATACGGCGAGCGATACGGCCGGCAATCCGCTCAACCCGCGCATCCGCATCAAGTACTTCGCCCGGGTCAATAATGTCGCTGCGGTGCAGGAGGGCGTATCGCTGAATAACGGCGCTTCGCTGACATACGACCACGGCGAGGACGACAGCGAGCAGGATCTCGCCGCTCCTCCCGTAGCTGCAGTCACCGTGGTGGAGCCGCAGCTGGAAATTGAAAAAGTAGTTACCAATATATCCGTCCCCGGCCAGCCGGCGCTTGGCGGACATATACTGGAATATACCGTCACGGTGCGCCACTCCGCTGCCTCCACGGCAGATGCTTTCGACCTGAACCTGCGCGACGAGCTACCCCCGGAGCTGCAATTCAACAGTGCCTTTGTTCCCATAGCGCAGATCGGTGGTATCGATGTGAGTGGCTTTGAACCCACGCCCGCCGGCACCCCGCTGGGGCCGCTGGTCTGGGGTAAAAACAACGGTGACAATAGTCTCGATCTGCCGCGGGGCAGCGAGCTGGTGCTGGTTTACCGCGCGGAAGTACGCGGCGTATTCGGCAGCCCGATCAGCAACCGCGTGCGGGTGGACTGGACCTCGCTGGACGATATCGACACCGGCTTCGAGCGCCACGGTGACGGTTGTCCGGTGATCGCCGCGCCTAACGATTACTGCTCGGATTTTGCCGAGGCGGTGATCGTCACCGACGACAATACCGCGATCGAGAAGTCCGTGTACGCCGACAGCGATGCGGACACGCCGGTGGGCACCCTGCGCCTCGGCGACACGGTGACTTACACTCTGAACCTCACGCTGCAGGCCGGTACCACACCGGGGCTGTCGGTCGTGGATACTTTGCCTCCGGGCATGGTGTTCGATTCGATTGTCAGCATCAACGGCGATACCAGCGCGCCCTACCAGCAGGGCAATGGATTCAACTACGCGGATATTCCCGCGTCGGCAGTGCCCGCCCAGGGGCAGGAGAATGCGGTCAACTGGACGCTGGGGGATATCGAGCGGGAGTTCAGCAACAGCGCCCCGCTAATCATCCGCTACACCGCCCGGGTTGCCGAGGACAACGGCATTGCCCAGCTGCCGACGGCGCAGCAGCTGACCAATACCGCGATATTGAATTACGGCTCTGAAAGCGTTCAGGACGACGCACTGATCGAACTGCGCCAGCCGCTGATCGACAGCCTGCAAAAAACCGAGCGCAGTGGCAAAACCAACCCCTATACGGTGCTGGATCTGCTGAATGACACCATGCAGTTCCGTCTGCACGCCTGTAACAGCGGCGATGCGCCGGCTTACAACCTGCGCCTGACTGACGACCTGGCGCCACAGTTCGACGAGACTTCGATCAGCGCGCCGCTGGTAAGTATCGGCGGAGTACCTCTGGTGCAGGGCAGCGATTACGTATACTCGGCACCGGCCGCGCCCGGTGAGGACATGGTGTTCACATTCGCCGCACCCCTGGCGGCGGGCCAGTGCCTGGATATCGACTACGATGTCGGTTTCCGCAGCGACGTGGGCAGCGCGGAAAGCTGGGCCAATTCCTTTACCGTGGATGAATACTGGTCGCTGCCCGACAGCAGCGGCCAGCGCTACGCGCCGGTCTCACTGCCGCTGCCGTTCCAGATGCAGACCACCGCGGCCAGCGCGGACCCGCTGTTGAAGGAACTGCTTGCGCCCGCCGACGGCACCGCGGCTGTCGGTGAGGAAATCCGCTACCGAATCACAGTGCCATCCAGCCCGGTGACCTCTTCTTCCCTGGCCGGTGTCGTCGTCACCGACACCCTCGACGGCCTCGGGGACAGTGTATTGTTCGAAAGCGCCACCCTGGACGGAGTGGCTGTCACGCCGGTCATCGGTGCCAATACGCTGACCTTCGATGTGGGCGTTGTCACCGCCGGCACTTCTGCGGTGATCGAAATTGTCGCGCGCGTCGCGGATGCGCCCAGCGCAACGGACGGCACGGTGATCAGCAACCGTGCCGATTACACCTATCTCGAGGGCGGCAGCCCCGTTGCTGGCGGCGGTAACGCAGTGGACTTCACCATCGTCGAGCCGCAACTGGTGATGGACAAGGAGGGGCCGGCCGGCGGCACACTGCAGTCCGGCATGCCCGGCAGTTTTACCCTGGATATCCATAATACCGGCAACGGCGAAGCCTGGGATATCACCATTTCCGATCTGCTGCCGAACACGGCCCAGGGCGGCATGTGTGAAACCCAGCCGCAAATCACCAGCGCGCAAATCGTGGATGGTGGCGGTGCGGTCTTGCAGGCGCTCAATGCGGGGGCGGATTTCGCGGTCACCTTCGATCCGGCCAGCTGTGTTTTTTCTGTCACCACCAGTGGCGCCAACGCGGTGATCCCGCCGGATCATCACCTGGTGATCGGCTACGACGCCTGGCTGGATACCGATACCGAAAATGGCACTGGCCTGTCGAATATCGCCGGGGCGACCCTGTGGCACAGCCTCGCGATGGACTCCTCTGACCAGGTGCGCGCCTACGCGCGCGCGCTGAGCGACGGTACGCCCTCGCTACCCGACCACGAGGATATCTTCACCATTACCGCCCAGGTGCCGTCGTTCGAGTTCCGCAAAACCGTGGTAAATGTCACCACAGGGCAGGACCCGGGCAGCGATGCCTCGCCCGGAGACCGGCTGCGCTACAGCATCTTGGTGCGCAACCTCAGTGACCTGGACGTGAGCGATATCGAGATCGCTGACGAACTGGACGCGCTGAATGCCGCACCGCTGTTTGTGCCCGGATCGCTCGCCCTGATTACCGCACCGGCCGGCAGCGACAGCAGCGCCACCGATGCCAGCGGCGGTGCCAAGGGTAGCGGAAACTTGCAGGTGGCCAATTTAAGTCTGGAGGCCAGTGGAGGAGCTGCGGACTATTTCGTCATCGAGTTCGAGGCCACGCTGGCGGCAGTCATCGACAGCGGCACCGTGGTACTGAATCAGGCCCGGTTGCTGCCACCGGGCATGCCGGAGTTTGTCAGTGACGATCCCAATGTCAACGGTGCCGATGATCCGCAGGTGGTCGGTGACGAAGATCCGACACAGTCGTTGATTAATTCTGCTCCGCAGCTGGTCGTGGAAAAAACCTCCGCGGATATCACCGGCGATGCGGACCTGCTGATGGTCGGCGATACCCTGCGCTACACCCTGCGTGTGGAAAATACCGGCAATGAAAATATGGTCGATGCCGTGCTGCGCGACCAGGTGCCGGCCAATACCACCTACGTGGCCGGCTCCACCACACTCAACGGCAACGCGATTGGCGATGTCAATGGCGGCGCGCCGCTGGCTGCCGGTATGGCCATCAATTCGCCCGGCGAAGCGGAAGGCTTTGTCGGTGTGGCGGCTGCCGGGGCGGCGGCGGTCGTCGTGACCTTTGATGTGACCATCAACGATGTCAACGACGGCACCATCATTTCCAACCAGGGCTTTGTAAATGGTAACGGTGCCGGCAGCGGTGCGCTCGACGAAGTGCCCTCCGACGATCCGGCTACCGATGCGCCGAATGATCCGACCGTGGATATCGTCGGCGACGTGCCGCTACTGATCGCGCACAAGACCGTGGAAATCGTCATCGACAATATGTCTGCGGGCATTGTCGATCCGGGCGATGTGCTGCGCTATACCATCGCCGTTGCCAATATGGGCGGCGTGGACGCGACGCGCGTGGCGCTGACCGACCAGGTGCCGGCCAACACCACCTATGTCGCCAACAGCACGACGCTGAACGGGTTTGCCGTGGCGGATAATGGCGGCGGCACTTCGCGACTGGACGCCGGCCTGCCGATCTCCTCCGACGACCTGACGCCGCCAATGCCCGGCGCCGATGAGGGTGTTGTCACTTCCGCGCGGACAGCCACCGTGACCTTCGATGTAACGGTCAATGCCGGCACACCGACCGGCACGGTGATCAGCAACCAGGGCAGTGTCTACAGCGTGGAATTGCCGCTGACCCTGACCGATGCCGACGGCAATCCGTCTAACGGCGCCCAGCCCACCGAAGTGGTAGTGGGTGATGTGCAGCAGCTGTCGATCACTAAGGAAGTGGCCGTTGTCGGTGGCGGTGCTGCCGAGGCCGGTGCAGTGCTCGAGTACCTGGTGAAGGTCACCAATATCAGCGCGGTGCCTGCCACCTACGTCACCATTACCGACGATCTGCTGGTTGCCGGTGAGGGGGTGCTCACTTACGTCGCCGATTTCGCACTGCTGAACGGCCTGGCCGGTGGCATCAGTGTCGATGGCTCGGTGATCGCCGCGGACTTCGCCGCGGTTTACGGCGAGCTGCAGCCCGGTGACACCGCCACGCTGCGTTTCCAGGCCAAGCTGTCCGAAAACCTGGAGATCGGCTACCGCGTGCTGAACACGGCGGAAGTACAGTGGAATGATCCCCCGGCGAGCAATCAGGCCAGTGTCGCCATCGATGTGGGCGGTACCCCGGGCATCGCCAACCTGAACGGTTATCTCTGGCACGATGTGAACTTCAACGAGCAGTTGGACAGCGATGAGCGCCTGCTGCTGAACTGGACCGTAGAGCTGTACTTCAATAACGCGTTACTGGAAACCGTACAGAGCGATGACAACGGCTACTTCCAGTTTGACGGCCTGGTGCCGAATTACTTCTCGAGCACGACAGCCGGCGGCGCCAGCTACGAGCTGAAGTACATCGCGCCGGATGCCGGTGCCAACACCGCGTCACTCGGTATCACCAGTTCCGACTTTACCAATGGTCCGCAGACCATCAGCGAGATTTATGTCGGCTCCGGTGCGAATCCGCAGAACCTGAACCTGCCGATCACGCCGAACGGTGTGATCTACGATTCAGTGCTGCGCCAGCCGATCAGCGGCGCCACTGTAACCATGTTGCGCGCCAGCACCGAGCAGGTGTTGCCGGACCGCTGTTTCGATGATCCGAAACAGCAGAGTCAGGTCACCCAGGCCGGCGGTTATTACAAATTCGACATCAACTTCGCCGATGCCGCCTGTCCGGCCAATCAGGATTACCTGATCCGGGTGCAGATACCGGGTGACAATTACGTCGCCGGCGAATCGGCCATCATTCCGCCGCAGACCGATGAGGATACCGCGGGCTTCGATGTTGCCGCGTGTCTCGGCAGTACAGCGGATAGGCTACCGGGTACGCCGGATCACTGTGAGGCGCAGCTATCCGAACTGCCGCCGCCGCTGGATGTGGACGCGCGTGATGAGCTGACCGACTACTATCTGCGCCTGACGCTGGACGACAACCGTATCCCCGGTGAGAGCCAGCTGTTCAACAACCACATTGCCGTGGATCCGCAGCTGGACGGCGCCCTGTCGATCACGAAGACCGCGGCGCTGTTGAACGTGACCCGCAGCCAGCTGGTGCCTTACACCATTACGTTCGGCAATACCCTGCCGGTACCGCTGACGGATCTGCGTCTGGTGGACTTCTTCCCTGCCGGTTTCAAATACGTGGCCGGTTCCGCACGCCTCGACGGCGAGGCGATAGAGCCGCAGGTGGATGGGCTGCAGTTGGGATGGCCGGACCTGCGCGTGGAAGCGGACCAGACCCGCGAGGTGAAACTCTTGCTGGTGGTCGGTTCCGGTGTCGGCGAAGGCAAGTACGTGAACCGCGCGCGCATGTTCAACCAGCTGTCCGGCCAGGTCGCCTCCGGCGAGGCATCGGCGACGGTGCGCGTGATACCCGACCCGACCTTCGACTGTACCGATGTGATCGGCAAGGTGTACGACGATAAGAACATGAACGGCTACCAGGATGCCGGTGAAGGCGGCGTACCGGGGGCGCGGGTGGTGACCGCCACCGGTCTCAATGCCACCACCGATGCCCACGGCCGTTTCCATATCACCTGTGCGGTGGTGCCGAACCAGGATCGCGGTTCAAATTTTGTGCTGAAGCTCGACGACCGCAGCCTGCCGAGCGGTTACCGTCTGACGACGGAAAACCCGCGGGTACTGCGCGCGACGCGAGGCAAGATGCTCAAGTTCAACTTCGGCACCAGCCTGCACCGCGTCGTGCGCCTGGACATGGCTGAAGCGGTATTCGAGCCCGGTACTACCGAGTTGCGCCCGCAGTGGCACTCGCGCACCGAGCTGCTGCTGGAAAAACTGCAGGAAGCACCGTCCGTGCTGCGTCTCTCCTATCTGGCGGAAAACGAGGAGGCGGACCTGGTAGAGGAGCGTTTGGAGAGCATCAAGGCGCAGATTGCCGACGAATGGGCGCGCAACTACGGCGATTACGAACTGACCATCGAAACCGAAGTCTTCTGGCGGCGTGGCGCGCCGCCGAATAACGGAAGGTTGGAATAATTTCCTCTGTTACTCGCCCGCGAAGCGGGCGAGTAACATGGATGTGGCGCGTCGCCCGGGCCGATGGAGCGGCTCGTCATTGCCGCAATCCTTCCCCGCAAGCGATGTTCGGCTGATTCCGGCTTAGGGCGTGTAGCCGGCTAGCCGGAAAATAATTTCCCAAAATCGGACCGGTCGCCGCCTCAGGAGCCCGTTCCCACTACTTAAGAATCTACCTCAACTTTCCCTGAGAACCATTTGGCAAACCTTAAAAAAGTTACCTGTCAAGCCGCTATTTATGACCTGCTTCACGGCCTCGAATCCCGCTTCTGAATAAAGTTCGCCCACCGGGGGGTGTCTGCCTGGTGCTAACACCTGTGTGCTGCAGGCAACAGTGTCAATTGAAAACGGCGGCTGATAAGTGACGAAGATGTCGGATGTAACTGGGCAGAAATCTTGGGCGAATGCACTTGTTGGTCTTATCAGCAGTTGCGCCGCATCGCTGTCTAAATTTTGTGCGCATCTGCTGCTGGGTTTGCTGTTGTCCCTGCCTTTTAGCCAGATGGTACTGGCCGCTAACTTCGCTACCTCTGATTTTTCCTCCGTACCCACCGTGCCCGGTGACCCTGGCCTGCCGCAAGATTGTGTGATCGATGGACCTGGGTCCATCGCCAACGATGGGCGAGCCTTCGCCGGGTCGGAACAGCTCTCCATCGATCGTTCCTGTACCGTCAAGAATTTCAGCTGTGCTAGCCCGCTGAGTTCGACCCTGAACTTCGCCAGCGTCGAAGAGGGCACCCTGATTATTTTCGACAACGTTTGCTACACGGGTAACTTTGCCTGTGCCAACGTCGACGGCGGCAAGGCCTATGTCTGGGCGGTAAACGGATCGGACTTCAGCTCGGTAAAGGAGGGGTGCCAGGACCTTATTATCCCGGTGGAAAAGATCGATAAACGGGCCACGGACCTGACGGGTACGCCGATTTCCTCCGTAACAGTGGGTGTGCCGTTTATCTATACCCTCGACGTGCCGGTGATGTACGACCCGGTTTCCGGAACTGTATTGCCGGGCGTGGGCTCTCCGAACGAGATCCAGTCCATCACCATCTGGGATGATCTCTCTTCGGGGACCCTGGGCGTGGATCTGATAGTTCGCGCAGTCCGGGCGCGCTACGGCAGCACGCCGATGGTCGAGGGGGTGGATTACGACCGTAGTTACGAGGGCGGCGGCAGCGACAATAATCCGGGCAAGATTGCACTGGAGATTATCAATCCGAATATTCTGGCCGCCGGCGAGCAGGTGCATTTTGAATTTGAGGTGGAGCTGAAGGATACGGCGAATAACTTTATTGGCAAATCCTTTATCAACACCGCCGAGTGGGAGTTCGCGCGGAAAATTGGCGACGATTTTTACGATCCGCTGCCGGGGGAGAACGGTGTCGCCGAACTGCTGAGCATTTCCGCCCCCGATCTGGTGATGACCAAAGGCACCAGCGCGAGCGCGATTAATTTTGCCGATATGCCCACATTTACCCTGAATGTGCAGAACGTGGGCGGGTCACCGGCCTGGAATATCCTGATCGAGGATGAACTGCCGGTCGGGATGCAGGAGTTTGATCCCACCACCGATACCATCACGGTCACCATGGCGGGCGCGGCGCTGACGGAAGGAACCGATTTTACGGTGTCCTACAATTCCGGGCCGGGTCTGCTGACCATCGAACTGTTGGACGCGGCAGGCGGTCTGGCGCCGAACCAACAGCTGCAAATCACTTACCGCAGCCAGATGGACCAGCCTGGCAGACCCAATGAGCCGGCTAATGGAGAAGTGCTTACCAATGTGGCCGCCGCCACTACCTGGTACAACGATGCGAGCACCAATAGCAGTCGAATCGATTTTTCTGGCCAGCTCACGGACGGCACTGTGGGCACCGACGACGAGCAGGATGCGGTTTCCGTGACTGCCGCGCTCAGCGGCTATTACTTCGAGAAAACGGTCAGCAATGTCACCACCGGGCAAGCCCCCACAACAACGGCTTTCCCCGGGGACCGGCTGCGCTACACGCTGCGGCTATTCAACCTCGACCAGGATATCTACAACGTCCAGATCACGGACCAGCTGGATCTTTCGAGATTCGATCTCGCTTCCGTCGTTATCGACCAAGGTACCTGCCCGACCGGCGCCAGCTGTTCAATAGACGGCGCGGGGCTGATTACCATCAGCTCCCCCACCGGTGACCTCGATGTGATTCCGGGTTCGAGCCTCGCCTCTATCGAAGTGGCCTTCGAGGTGGATACGCTTGCCGGGCTCGTAACAGGAGATACAGTCAGCAACCAGGCGCAGATGGATGCCGAGGATGCTGATACCGGTGGTGTTTCATTTTCAGCGTCCAGCGATGACCCCAATGTAAATGGCGTTTACAACCAGGCCGATCCGCCGGCAGCTGCGCTGCCGGATGCGACCGTTATCAACATCGTTTCCATCGGTCCTTTGCTGAAGCAGAATCCGGCGGACACCGAGGTGGCGATTGGCGAGGAGTTCAGTTACACGATCACCGTACCTGCGACAGCGGTCCCAGCGCCGCTGTACGATGTGCAGGTCCACGACAGCCTGCCGTCCGAACTCGAATTCGTCGCAGCCACCGCCGCGGTCGGCGCGACGAATTACACCCTGAGCAACACCGGCACTGGCACTGATCTGCTGCTGCAGGATACCGTCACCGGGCTGGATATCCCGGCGGGCGCGCAGGCCCTGGTAACGCTGCGGGTGCGGGTGAAAAACGATCTCGCCAACCAGGACGGGGTCACCTTCAGCAATACTGCCAGTTACAGCTACAGTCGCACCCAGGGCGGCAGCCAGAATATGGGATCTGGCAACAGCACTGCGGCGATGACCATCGTCGAGCCGAACCTGACAGCCGCAAAGTCGGTCACCAATATCAGCCGCGGTGGCACTGCGGCGGCCCGGGGCGGCGATACCCTGGAGTACACGGTCGCACTGACCAACAATGGTAGCTCCGTGGCCTACGACCTGGCTATGGTCGACACCCTGCCCACAGGCGTAACCCTGGAATCCGGCTCCGCGACTATTGACGGCGCCCCTGCCGCCCCCGATATCAACGGCAATCTACTGACCTGGGGGCGCGCAAATGGCGACGCTCTGGATATACCGGTGGGCGGGACCCTGACCCTGGTTTACCGGGTACTGGTAAACACCGTCGACGGCAGTGACCTGGTCAATAGCGTAACGGCGGACTGGACCTCCCTCGATGGTCCGGTAACTCAAGAACGCACCGGTGGCGATGCTCCGGATGCGGCAGCCCTGAACAATTATTTTATTACGGTCGCCAGTCAGCCCCTGGCAACCGAGGACAATACCGCTTTCGCCAAGACTGTGGCCGCCGATAGCTGGGACGACACCTTCAGCACAGCGGTTGACCGCAAGCTGCGCGTCGGCGATAGCGTGACATACCAGCTGACGCTGACCCTGCGCGAGGGTCTGACCGAATCTGTGCAGGTCGTGGACACACTGCCAGCCGGCCTGCAGCTGGTCAGTGCCGCTCTGACCCATGGTAGCAATGTCAGCGTGACGCCGATTGCCCAGCCCGCCGCCGGTGATACTGGTGCGCTGACCTGGGATCTGGGCGATATCACCAACACCCCGGATGCGGACGACACCAACGATCAGCTGGTGATCGAGTATGTGGCGGAAGTCATTACCGACACCCTGGCTCATACCGCCATCACCAATTTGCCCAACAGCGCGCAGCTGACCTACACCGGCGCTGCCGCGCCGATCCCCGCCAGTGTTTCCATCGATGTGCTGCAACCATTGCTGACGGCAATCGACAAGACGGGCACCGTCACCGATGGCGCCAACCCGGTGGCGGTCAGTGGCGATGGCTCCCAGGCTACCCCCTATCTGGTGGATCTCGCCAGCCATCAGATGGATTTTGCACTGCAAAGCTGTAACAACGGTGATGCTCCGGCCTATAACGTTGCAGTGACCGATACCCTGGCCAGCCAATTGGATGAGGCCGACCTGGCGACAGCGCCGGCGGTAGCTATCAATGGCGCCGCGGTGGCCGTTTCCGATTTCGATTACACGGCACCGACCCGCGGCGGCAGTTTCCAAATCGTTCTGCACGATGATGTGCCGCTGCCGCCGGGCCAGTGTCTGACGGTGACCTACAGCATTGGTTTCCATACCGATGTGACCACTACCGCCGCCTGGAGCAACGGCGCCGCGCTGGACAACTACTGGTCCCTGCCGGCAACCGCTGGACAGGAATACACCGACGGCACCGCCGATCATGTGTGGATGATCAACGGCAGCAACCCGCTACCGCCGGTGAAAGCGCTGTTGTCCCCCGGCAGCGAGGTCACCATCGGCGAGACGGTGACTTACAGCATCACCGTGCCGGCCGACAATATCGTGCGCAATAACCTGGTGATCAGCGATACGCTGCCGGCGGCACTGATTTATGACAGCGCCGCTGTCGCCGCCGGTGGAAACCCGGCGACGGTGACCGACAACAGCAGTGGTCAGGACATCAGCCTGGTTCTGGCCAGCGTACCCGCGGGGCAGGAAGTGGTGGTTACTTTGACCACCCACGTGGCGAACTCCGTGGATACCAATGCGGGGGATACCTTCAGCAACAGCGCTTCCTACATCTACGATGGCGGCACCGCGCTTGCGAGTGCGCCGTCAGCCGAACTGCTGATCGTGGAGCCGCAGGTTACCGTCGACAAGATTGTAGATCCGGATACCACCGCGCAGGTCGGTGACATCCTCACCTATACCGTGACGCTGGAAGCACAGGACGGAGCCAATTTCTCCACCGCCTTTGACCTGCTGCTGGTGGACACCCTCAGCACCGGCCTGCAATACCTAGCCGGCACCGCAACTGTAGACGGCGCGGCCAGTGAGCCGACAGTCACCGGCTCGCCGCAGGTTTTGAGCTGGCCCGCCTGGGATCTGGTGAAAGGCCAGCAGGTAGTTGTCGAATACCAGGTGCAGGTGCAGGACGATGTGGCACCGGGACAAATCCTGAGTAACGTCGCCACCGCCACCTGGACCAGCCTGAGTGGCGCTGACAGTAACGAGCGCGATGGCAGCGGTGGCTTTAACGATTACCGCGCTTCCGACAGCACCAATGTGGGCGCGCCGGACAATACGACCCTGGCCAAGGCGTGGCTGACCGACACCTTCGGTGCCGGCGATGACAACCTGCGCGTGGGCGACCGGGTGGATTTCACCCTGACTCTCGGGCTGCAGAAAGGCACTCACAGCGACCTGGAGCTGGTCGACAGCTTGCCGCTGGGCATGGTGTTCGAGCGCGTTGTCAGCGTCAGCGAATTCGGCGTCGCGGGCACCGCAGATCCGCTCGTCAGCGGAGATGGCATCAGTGCCCCGCAGACACTGAGCTGGAACTGGGCCTCCCTGACCAACCCGGTGGGCAGCAGCAGTGATGAACTGCGGATCGTCTATCGTGCGCGAGTACTGAACGACGTCCTGGCCCAAAACCCCACATCCCGGCAGCTACTCAACAGTGCCACCCTGGACTACACCGTGGCCGGCGTTGCGGCACCGACCAAAACCGCCGAAGCGACGGTGGAACTGCTGCAACCGGAGCTGTCCGTGGCCAAGAGCGCGACCACGGCCGACGGTGACGACGTCATCGTCGCGGGGGAAATCGCTACCTATACGGTGGCGGTCACCAACGGTGGTGCGGCGCCGGCCTACGACCTGGTGGTGAGTGACACTCTGCCCGTGGGCATGCGCCAGAACGGCGGCCCGAGTACCGTTTCCATCAACGGTATCAGCAGCACCCTGGTTCCGAGCTACGACGCCAATACCGGTATCGCCCGCTGGAATCTCGATAGTGGCAGCGCCGACACCTACACCATCCAGCCCGGCGAGACGCTGACGCTGGTTTATGAAGTCAGTGCCGATACCGATCTCGGCGCTGGCCTGACGCTGACCAACAGCGCCCAGGCCGAGCTCTACTACTCGTTCGACAATAACGATGTGCCCAGCGAAGGTGTAGTGGGCGAGCGCCAGGAATACGGTCCCAGTGCCCCGGCGACCGCCGCGCTGACCACTCCCGGACCGGGAGTGCTGAGCAAGGTCGCTACGCAGACTACCGTCGCCATCGGTGAGCAGCTGACTTACACCATCACGGTGCCCGCGACGCCGGTGAATGTGGCACTGCAGGATGTGCAGATCCATGACAACCTGGCCGCTACCGGTGTGGACCTGAGCTTTGTCGCCGCCACATTGGGCGGTGTTGCACTCACCAACAGCGGCTCTGCGAATAACCTGGTGCTCTTCGACACCAGCGGCGGAATCGATATTCCCGCCGGCGGCCAGGTGGAAGTGCAGATTACCGTTGAGGTACTGAACTCCGCCAATAACCAGGCCCGCACGACACCGTTTGTAAACCGCGCCTGGTACGACTACGACAACGGCGTTGCGCGCCAGGGCGATGATGCCAGCACTGGCGGTGATGCCAATCCGGTGACCATCGTTCACCCCGAACTGGTGGTAGATAAAACCGGCCCGGCATCCCTGCATGTGGGCACGCCGGACAATTTCACCCTCGATGTGCTGAACAGCGGTGACTCGAGCGCTTGGAACGTGACCCTGACCGACTGGCTGCCCAACCCGACCCCGGGCGGTATCTGCGATGTTCAGCCAGCGATTCAGACCGCGGTGATTTACAAGGCTGACAATTCCACCGTTACCCTGAGTGCGGCGGACTTTGCGGTTAATTTTGTCGCCGGCGATCCTACCTGCGAGTTCTCCGCCACCCTGCAGACCGACGATGCGCTGGCGCCAGGCGACCGCCTGAGCCTGAGCTATCAGGTCGAGGCGGACGGCGACAACATCAATGGCAGCACGCTGGTAAATATCGCCGGTGCCACGCAATGGTTCAGCGCCGACGCCTCATCGTCCGAGCGCTTTGCCTACCAGCGCCAGCTCACCGACGGTACGCCCGGCGTTGTGGATCACCAGGACAGCCACGAGTTTTCCGTTGAGTCGGTGATTCTGGAAACCCGCAAGACGGTGTTGAACCTGACCACCGGCCAGGCGGGCACAGAGGCCAGTCCCGGCGATCGCCTGCAATACACGATCGAAATCCAGAACACCAGCGATGTGCCGCTGAGTGATTTCACCCTTGTGGATGAGCTGGATCGCCTCAATGCGTCGGCGATGTTTGCGCCGAACTCCATAGGCAATGCACAGGCGTCCAGCGGAGTAATAAATGTCACCGCTAACGGCGGCACCAAGGGCACCGGCCTGCTCGAGGTCAGCAACCTGACGATTGCCGAGGCGGGGCAGCCCGGCGATACCCTGACCATTGTGTTCGAAGTCACGCTCGCGTCGGTAATTAATAGCGGCACGGTGGTGCTCAACCAGGCCCAGCTGACCATCAGCGATGTGGTCTTTGGTTTGAGTGATGATCCGCTGGTGGGCGGTGCCGAGGACCCGACCGCGACACTGATCAGCTCCACACCGCTGTTCCGGGTTGAAAAGACCTCGGAGGATATTACCGATGATGCGGATCTGTTACTGGCAGGGGACACCCTGCGCTACACCATTCGCGTAGAAAACACCGGCAGCGAAAATGCAGTGGATATGGTGCTGCGCGACCTAGTGCCGGCGAATACCACTTACATTGCCAATTCCACCACTTTGAACGGCGCGGCCGTGGCTGACGTCGGCGGAACTACCGCTTTGTCCGCGGATATGGCGATCAACTCGCCGGGAGAGGCGGCCGGTGTTATTGCCGCCGCAGCCAGCGGCGCCGAGCCGGCAGTGATTACCTTCGACGTCACCATTAACGATGTCGGCGACGGCACGCTGATTTCCAACCAGGGCTTCGTCAACGGCGGCGGTACCGGTAGTGGCGCTTTCGAAGAGGTGGCGTCGGACGACCCGACCACCGAAATCGTCAATGACCCCACCGTGGACATCGTCGGTGATGTGCCGCTGCTGCTGGTGCAGAAGACCGTGGAAATTTCCGAGGACAACCTGTCCGTCGGCATCGTCGATCCGGGCGATGTACTGCGCTATACCATCACCGTCACCAATGCCGGCGGTGTGGATGCCACCGATGCGGTGCTGACCGACCAGATGCCGGCCAACACCACCTATGAGGCCGGCACTACCAAGTTGAACGGCTTTGATGTCGCGGACAACGGCGGCGGTACTTCGCGTTTGGATGCGGGGCTGCCGATTGCCTCCGATGATCTGACACCGCCGCTACCCGGCGCGGGCGAGGGCGCGATTACTTCCGGGCAGACGGCCACGGTCACCTTCGAAGTACGCGTCAACGCGGGTACCCCAACCGGTACGGTGATCAGCAACCAGGGCAGTGTCACTACCGTTGAACTGCCGCTGACGCTAACCGATGCCGACGGCAACCCGTCCAATGGCGCGCAACCTACGCAGGTCGTGGTCGGTGATGCGCAGCAGCTGTCCATCACCAAAGAGGTGGCGGTGGTCGGCGGTGCTGCTGCCGAGCCGGGTGCGGTGCTGGAATACCTGGTGAAGGTCACCAACATCAGTGGCGTGCCGGCTACCTATGTAACCATCACCGATGACCTGTTGGTGGCCGGTGACGGTGTGCTCACCTACGTGGGCGGCTCGGCGCAACTGAATGGCCAGGCAGCGGGCATCACGATGACGGGCTCGGTAATTACCGCCGACTTCGCCGGTACTTTCGGCGAGCTGCAGCCGGACGCTACCGCCACGCTGCGCTTCCAGGCTCGCCTCGCGGACAATCTGGCCATTGGCTATCGGGTTCTGAACACTGCACAGGTGCAATGGAATGATCCGGCCTCAATGGCGCAGGCGAGTGTCGCCATCGATCTCGGCGGTACCCCGGGTATCGCGAACCTGGCCGGCTATCTCTGGCACGATGTCAACTTCGACGGTGTGCTCGACGGCGAAGAGCGCCTGCTGCAGAACTGGAGCGTGGCGCTGTATTTCAACAATGCGCTGCAGGATACCGTGCAGAGTGATGAAAACGGCTTCTTCCAGTTCTCCGGGCTGGTGCCGAACTATGCCTCGAGTACGACAGCCGGTGGTGCCAGCTATGAGCTGCGCTACAGCGCCCCCAACGCCGGCGCCAGCACTGCTTCGCTGGGTAATGGCAGCTCCGACTTCACCAATGGTCCGCAGAAAATCAGCGATATCTATGTGGGCTCCGGTTCCAACTTACAGAACCTGAACCTGCCGCTGACGCCGAACGGTGTCATCTACGATTCCGTACTGCGCGTGCCGGTATCCGGCGCCACGGTAACCATGTTGAGCGTATCCAGCGGCATGGCGCTGCCGGACAGCTGCTTTGACGATCCGAAACAGCAGGGACAGGTCACCCAGCCTGGCGGTCACTACAAGTTCGATATCAATTTCAGCGGTGCAGCCTGTGCGGCGAATTCGGACTACCTGATTCAGGTACAGATGCCGGGCGATGCTTACATTGCCGGCGAGTCCCAGATCATTCCGCCGCAAACGAATGGTGATACTGCCGCGTTCGATGTCGCCGCCTGTCTGGGCAGCAGCGCGGACGCCGTTCCCGGCACCGCCGACTATTGTGAGGCGCAACTGTCCGAATTGCCGCAGCCGGTGGATGTGGATGCGCAGAGCGATGCGACCAATTACTACCTGCGTTTGCGACTCGACGACAACCGTATCCCGGGTGAGAGCCAGCTGTTCAACAACCACATTGCGGTTGATCCGCAGCTGGATGGTGCGCTGTCGATTACCAAGACTGCAGCCATGCTCAACGTTACGCGCAGCCAGCTGGTGCCCTACACCATCACCTTCAGCAACACCCTGCCGGTACCGCTGACCGACCTGCGCCTGGTGGATTTCTTCCCGGCGGGCTTCAAGTATGTGGCGGGCTCGGCACAGCTTGACGGCATGGCGGTTGAGCCGCAGACCGAGGGCTTGCAATTGATCTGGTCCAACCTGCGTGTTGATCCAGATCAGACCCGTACCGTGAAGCTGTTACTGGTAGTCGGTTCCGGTGTCGGCGAGGATGAGTACATCAACCGCGCGCGGATGTTCAACGACCTTTCCGGGCAGGTTGCTTCCGGAGAGGCGTCGGCGACGGTGCGCGTGATTCCCGACCCGACCTTCGATTGCACCGATGTCATCGGCAAGGTTTACGACGATAAAAATATGAACGGTTACCAGGACGCCGGAGAAGGCGGCGTGCCCGGAGCGCGGGTGGTTACCGCCACAGGCCTCAACGCCACGACCGATGCCCACGGCCGTTTCCATATCACCTGTGCGGTGGTGCCGAACCAGGATCGCGGTTCCAACTTCGTGTTGAAACTCGATGATCGCAGCCTGCCCAGTGGTTATCGCCTCACCAGTGAAAACCCACGGGTAGTGCGCGCGACCCGAGGCAAGATGATCAAGGTCAACTTCGGCTCCAGCCTGCACCGCGTCGTGCGCCTGGATATGGCCGAGGCGGTATTCGAGCCGGGTACTACCGAGTTGCGCCCGCAGTGGCATTCGCGCACCGAGTTGCTGCTGGAAAAACTGAGTGAAGCGCCGTCCGTGCTGCGCCTCGCCTACCTGGCGGAAAATGAGGAGCCGGGGCTGGTGGACGAGCGACTGGACCACATCAAGGCGCAGATTGCCGAGCAGTGGGCCGAGCAGTACGGCGACTACGAGCTGACTATAGAAACCGAAATCTTCTGGCGACGTGGAGCGCCGCCGAGCAAGGAAGGATTACAGTGATGTTCTCTGATAAATGCGGCACGCATAAAAAAATCTCTACCGCGGTAAGAGCGGCGGGGCGGCCATCCGCCAATGGCAGCGACCGGCGTTTGGTCCTGACACTGGCAGCCTTCCTTGCGCTGCCGGCATTTGCTCAGGAAACAGAACAGGTCCAGTCGAAAGAGACTTCCTGGTGGCAGGTGTGGCAGAGAATCCCCGGGCTGTCGCCAGAGGTCGAGGAGCCTTCAGCCGATAAAGAGGCGGAGCCCGAGGCTGTCTACGAAGAGAAACCAATCGGCAACAACACCGAGTCCATGATCCTCGGTCAGCCGCGTCGCCAGTGGGTGCAGGATGCGACCAGTTTTGTCGCACCGCCGGAGCCGGTTATCGAGGAAGATTTCATCGAGCCGCTGCTGTTCCAGTCGGTGGATGAAGAAATCAATGCGGCATCCGTGCAAGAACTGAAGGAGAAGCTCGCCGAGCTGGGCGAGCAACCCAACCTGCAGCTGCGCTTTATCGGCCACACCGACAGTGACCCGCTGAGCGCGGAGCAGCTGGAGGAGTTTGCCGATAAAGAGGAGTTTACCCGCACCCGCGCCCAGCAGGTGGCGGAGTTCTTCCAGCTGGCACTGGAGCTGCCGGAAGACATGGTGTCCTTCGAGGGGCGCGGTGACGCCGAACCGGTTGCCGACAATATCACTACCGCCGGGCGCGAACTGAATCGCCGCGTGCAGGTACTGGTCACCTACGACGCGCTGGACGCCGAGGCGATGGCCGAGCGCGCTCGTGCCGAGGCGCTGGCGCTGAACCGGGTCAAGGTGTGCCGCCAGGAAACCGTCTGCCGCCTGCATTACACCGCCGGCAGCGAACAGCGCGCGCGCATGAAAAACCTGGTTACGCCGCTGCGGCTCGCAGCCGGGCAGGTGGACCTGCCCGAGGCCTTCGTGCGCCGCATCAGCGAAGTGCGGGCGAATCTGGCTGACAAGAACAATCTGGTGATTCACTTTGTCGGCCACACCGATGCCTTGCCGCTGCCGGAGGGGCCGGCACAGTTGTACAGCGATCATATGGCGCTGTCCCGCGCCGAGGCCAGGAGGGTCGCACTGGCCGTGCGCGATACTCTGGGCCTGCCCGAGTATATGGTAACGAGCAGTGGTAAGGGCGCCACCCAGCCGCTGGCCGCCAACGACACGCCGAAGGGGCGCGCGCTGAACCGCCGCGTCGAAGTGGAATTCTGGTACGACGATGCGCTGGAAACCGCCGGTGACGGTGTGCAGGCCTGTCCGGAGGCGGCCGGTGCCGAGACCATTACCATTGCGCACGAATCCCCGAGCGGCCCGATTCCTCCGATTCGCTTCGATAACGGTGATCCGCTGATTTCCCAGGCGCAGCTGATGCAGATGCGCAATGCGATGGCGGAGGTTGCCGGCAAGGCCAATGTACGCCTGAGCTTTATCGGCTACAGCGACAACGAGCGCATGGAGCGCCGCGAGGCGATGGTCTACGGCGACGATGTCGGCTTGTCCAGTGCACGCGCGCGCCGCGCCATGGAGCAGGCCCAACAGGAACTGCAGCTCAGCGACGAACAGGTGGAGTTCGAGGGCCGCGGTTACGTGCAGTCCGATGACGTGGTGGCGACCGGCTTTATCCAGCTGGACGGCGCCCGCGTGGAAGTGCAGGTGCTCTACGATGAGCTGGCGGTGCTGGCGGATAAAGATCGCCTGGAAATCGAGCGTATCAACCGCGAGGCCCTGGCCCACAATCCCTACGCGCTGAACCTGATGCGCATCACCGTGGACGGCAGCCCGGAATACGATCCCTACAAAAACTCCGCCGACCTGCAGCGCTGCACCGACGTGGCCCTGGAAAACGCCAATATCCAGTTCCGCTTCGACAACAAGAAAATGCAGCCGCGCCTGAATGTCACCGCCTGGCCGAGCACCATCCGCTACGCGGACGATCCGGAAACGGAAATCGCCGACAGCCGCGTGCAGTTCAAGAGCTACAGCAACTACCCGTCCTTTATCGAACGCACCGAAGTGCGCCTGTTCGAGGAAGATCAGTCCCTGCGCGACGCACCGCTGGCGGTTTTGGAACTGGATGAAAACGGTGAGGGCGAGTGGCAGGCGGAATTCGAGGAATTCCAGGCGCCGCTGAAAAAATTGCAGTACCTGGTGCGCGCTTACGACGACAAGGGCCGTTACGACGAGACCCGCCCGCAGTCGCTGTGGCTGGTGGACAGCATCGACCCGCCGGCCGAAAGTGGCGACGCCGACACAGAGCTGCTGGTGGGTTACGGCGAGAACCGCCTGGCGCGCCGCAACATCCCGCTGGACGGCAATAGTGTGCTGGTGAACGGTGCAGATATTCCCGCAAACCACACCGTTTGGCTGGGCGGCAATCCGGTGCCGGTGAACGAGCAGGGTCAGTTTGTCGCCGAGCAGATATTCGATCGCGGCATGCACACGGTGGAAGTGGCGGTGCTCGATGGTGAAGGCAACGGCGATCTGTTCCTGCGCGATCTGCAGTTTGCCAGCAACGACTGGTTTACCGTCGGTATCGCCGACCTGACCATCGGTTACGACAAGACCAACGGCCCGGCCGCGCTGGTGACCGGCGACTCAACCCATTACGACAACTCCGTCAGTTACGACGGCCGGCTGGCGTTCTACACCAGCGGCGGTTTCGGTGAGGGCTGGCGCCTGTCCGCCAGTGCGGATACCGAAGAGGGGCCGGTGGACGAGCTTTTCTCCAACTTCCTGGAAAAATCCCCGGACGCACTGTTCCGCCGCCTGGACAGCGATCTCTACTATCCGACCTTCGGCGATGATTCCACCGTGGTCGAGGATGCACCGACCTCCGGCAAGTTTTACGTAAAACTTTCCAAGTACGATGACTACGGCCTGTGGGGCAATTTCAAGGCGGCCTACACCGATAACGAGCTGGCCCATATCGATCGCGCCCTCTACGGTGCCAACGGCCACTTCGAAAGCGATGCCATGACCAGCTTCGGCGAGAAGCGCTTCCAGGTCGACGCCTTCGGTGCCGAGCCCGGTACCATCGCCGGGCGCGACGAATACCGCGGTACCGGCGGCTCGCTGTATTTCCTCCGCCACCAGGATCTGCTCAGCGGTTCCGAGCGCCTGCGCGTCGAAGTGCGGGACAAGGATTCGGGCCTGGTACTGGGCGTGAAAAACCTGACTCCGGTAATCGATTACGATATCGACTACATCCAGGGTCGCGTATTGCTGAACAAACCGCTGTCGGCGCTGGCCAACGACAACCTGCTGATTCAGGACGGTTCCTACAACGGCAATCCGCAGTTCCTGGTCGCGCGCTACGAGTACACGCCGGGCTTCGAGGAAATGGATACGCTCGCCGTCGGCGGTCGCGCCCACTACTGGCTCGGCGATTACGTCAAGCTCGGTGTCAGCGGCACCCAGCAGGACGAGGAAGACAACGAGACCTCCCTGCAGGGCGTCGACCTGACGCTGCGCAAGAGTGCCGGCAGCTGGGTGAAGGTCGAAGTGGCGGACAGCCAGGGCGGCAACCTGGACAGCGTCAATTCCTACGACGGCGGCTTCACGTTTAATCAGCAGCAACAACCGCTGGACCCAGACGCCAAGGCGGGCGCTTCCAAAATTGAAGGCAGTCTGCAGCTCGGCGATTTTGTCGAGGGCGCGCGCGGTTCCGGTACTTTCTACCACCAGGAGCGCGAAGCCGGTTTCTCCGCACCGGGCCAGTTTGTCACCGGCGAAACCACCCAGTACGGGGCCAGTGTCAATGTGCCGATCGGCGAGCGCTTCGACGTCGGCCTGAAGGCGGACAGCAAGGAGCAGGAACTCGGACTGCAGACCAGCGCCGTCGACCTGATGGTCGGTTACCGCCTCAACGACAACTGGCGACTGAGCACCGGCGCGCGCGCCGACAGCCGCGAGGATTTCTCGCCGGTGGTGCCGGCCACCCAGACCCAGGGCGACAGAACCGATATGGCGTTACAGGCCTCCTACGATTCCGGTGAGGACTGGAGTGCGTTCGGTTTCGTGCAGGGCACCGTGGAAGTCACCGGCACCCGCGAGGAAAACAACCGCGCGGGCTTCGGCGGCGCTTACCGCGTGAGTGAGCGACTGACGCTGGACAGCGAACTGTCCGGCGGCGACACCGGCACCGCCGCGCGCCTCGGCACCGATTACCTGATTACCGACAGAACTAATCTGTACCTGAATTACAGCCTCGACAACGAGCGCACCGACACCGGCATTCGCGCGCGCAAGGGCAACATGAGCAGCGGCTTCCGCAGCCGTTACTCCGACAGCCTCAGCATCTACGGCGAGGAACAGTACAGCCACGGGGATATTTCCACCGGCCTGACCCACGCGCTGGGCATGGATCTGGCGCCGAACGACCGCTGGAGTTACGGCACTTCTGTCGAGGCGGGCACCTTGGAGGATCCGCGCACCGGCGCGCAGACGGATCGCCGCGCGGTGGGCGTCAACATGGGCTTCAGCGACGGCGATATCCGCCTCGCGTCGGCGGTGGAATACCGCACCGATGCGATGGAGACGCCGGTGGACGAGGACACGGTGACCGAGTCCGAGCGCGATACCTGGCTGCTGAAAAATACCCTGAGCTACCAGCTCAATCCGGACTGGCGCCTGGTCGGCAAATTCAATTATTCCGACAGCCAGAGTTCCCAGGGCGAGTTCTACGATGGCAAATTCACCGAGGCGGTCATGGGCTACGCCTACCGCCCGGTGCAAAACGATCGCCTGAACACCCTGCTGAAGTACACCTACTTCTACAATGTGCCGACGCGGGATCAGGTCACGGTGGCCAATACCTCCGCGGAATTTATCCAGAAGAGCCATATCTTCTCGGTCGATACCAGCTATGACATCAGTCGTCGCTGGACCCTCGGTGCTAAGTACGCCTATCGCTTGGGCCAGTTGAGTCTGGATCGCCAGGATCCGGAATTTTTCGACAGCCGCGCCAGCCTGTATGTACTGCGCGCCGACTGGCACTTCGTCAACCGCTGGGACCTGCTGATCGAAGGCCGCATGCTCGACCTGCCCGATGCCCAGGACCGCAGAAGCGGCGCCCTGGTGGGCCTGTACCGGCATATCGGCAAGCATCTGAAGGTGGGGGTGGGCTACAATTTCACCGATTTCTCGGATGACCTGACGCAACTGGATTACGACAGCCAGGGCGTGTTCCTGAATATGGTTGGCAAGTTGTGAGTTGATTTGATGGGCACGTCGCTGCGCTCCTTTGCCCATCCTACGACAATGCATGATCATAATGCGGAATGCGGAATGCGGAATGCGGAATGCGGAATGCGGAATGCGGAATGCGGAATGCGGAATGCGGAATGCGAGGCGTAGGCTACAGAATGGCAGTGCAAATGTAGGATGGGCAAAGGAGTGTAGCGACGTGCCCATCAGACAACCGAACTGCCATCAGTCACTCGAACTGCATATCGAGCACCGTGTCTGAAACTTCGCTTCCCCAATCCTCCGTATACCAGCCTTGTGCCACCAGCCGGTGGAAACTGCTATAGGGCCATTCGCGGGCCCGTCTCACATAACCGTGCCTTACCGGGTTGTAGTGGATATAGTCGAGATGACGCTGCCAGTCTTCTTCATCCCTTATCAGGTGTTCCCAAAAGCGTCTCTGCCAGATTCCTTTCTCGCGCTTGGCTCTCTGTGATTCCCTGAGGCCTGTAGCGGGAAGCCCTGCTGAAAAACTCCGCTTTATCTTCATCCAGCGGGACGAGTAGTCGTGATCTCCCCGGGGCAGCTTCCACAGGGTGTGGAGGTGGTCGGGGAGAACGACGATGGCCTGGATTTCGAATGGGTGCTTGTTGCGCACCTGGCGGAATGCGTGTCGCAGGCGGTCTATATAATCTACCAGTAGTGGCTGCCGTCGATCCGTCACTACCGTGAAGAAATAACAGGCTCCCGGTAAATAGGCACGGCGATATTCCATATGGCCATCCCGGCTCGTCTATTGATGGGCACGTCGCTGCGCTCCTTTGCCCATCCTACGGATCTAATGGGCTCGAGCCGTAGAATATTGGGTCTTCCAAGCCCTCGATAATCTGTTTGATCCATGGGCGGGCAGTCGAACAGCATACTTGGGCGCGATAAGGCCCCTGCTGTTAAACGGATGCTATACCCACCGGATGGATTCGGCCGATGAAATAAACCCGGACAGTCAACGACGGTTTCCAAGCAAATTCAGAAATTCGAGCCGTAGCGTCGCGTTTTTCAAGAACGCTCCACGCATGACAGAGTTATGCATCAACGCGTCATTGTCTTTGACCCCACGCCAGTGCATGCAGAAGTGGCTGGCCTCCATGACGATCGCCAGGCCATCTGGTTGAAGGCGGTGCTCCAGTTCGTCAGCCAGCATGACCACCGCCTCTTCCTGAATCTGCGGCCGGTTCATCACCCATTCGGCCAGGCGTGCGTACTTGGACAAGCCGATCAGGTCGGACGACGCATTGGGCAGCACGCCAATCCATACCTTGCCCAGGATTGGGCACAAATGATGCGAACAGGCGCTGCGCACCGTAACCGGTCCGACGATCATCAGCTCGTTGAGCTGAGAAACGTTCGGAAATGTCGTAGCCGCCGGCGCCTTTTCATAGCGGCCGCGAAACACCTCGTGCACGAACATTTTGGCGACCCGCTTCGCGGTATCGGCGACGTTGTGGTCGCTGTGGGTGTCAATTACCAGCGCATGCAGCAAGCCTTGAAGCTTCTGTTTAACCTCTGTGCGCAATTCATCCAATTCGCCGTCATGGATAAAGGCGGCGATGTTGTCGTTGGCGTGGAAGCGCTGCCCCGCCTCGATCAGGCGATGGCGGATGCGGTCGGACACGCCCACTTCCGGCGCTGTGGTAGGTTCCTGGAATACAGATTCGAGCAGCACGTGTTGATTCCTCAAGCAATGGTTTGTCGGGGTGGTGTGCACGCAGGTTTTTAACCCGGTAATGCCGGCGCAGATACGCGGATCTGCGGGTATTCCGCGGGCTCGTGCCGATTTGGGTCGGCGGGGGCACGTCCCTGTGTCGCATTGACCTGTCAACCGCTTGGGTTACCGGGTCAATGGCTGTCGGAGCGCCAGACGCCGTGGTGATAAACCAGCTTGCCACCAAGCCAGCCACCGACAGTCAGGCAGAGGAAACCGCCAGCATCCAGAAGCAGGGACACGGTGTTCGGCTCCAGCGCGCGCAAATCCTCCAGTCGCAGCAGCAGGCGGGTGCAGAATAGGGCGCAGGCGCAGAGCATCGCCCCCATGTGCCAGTAAGCAATCCGCATCGCGGGGCCTTCGGGCACATATGCCAGTTCGAGTATGCCCGCGAGCATGGCTACAATGGCCGTGCCACAACCCACTGTGAGAAGCCCACTCGACCAGCGCCAGGCGGGTTCGCCGAACCAGAACCCAGCGAAGTCCGCCACCACGGCCAGCGACCAGCAGGCGACCGGAAAATGCACCAGCGCGGGATGCAGGCGGTGACCCATGTCAGAGCACCAGGCTCAAAAGGATCAGAAAACCGATTACCGCAAGGCCGGCATGCAGTATCACCACAGCCTTGGGTGCCAGTTTGCTGCGCAGATGGAAGGAGGCTAGAAAGAAGCCGCCGAGGGCTGCCGCCAACAGCAGGGCAAAGGCGGCAATCAGGCGCTGGCCGCTATTATCTCCACCCAACAGTAGGAGAATCAGGGTGACCAGACCGATCGCACCCAGCAGGGCATGCCCCAGCGACAGGAACCAGGGAGCCAATCTGCCGCGCAAGATATGGCTGGCAAGAACCAGTCCCCCAATGGCCGCCAGGCCGAAGCTACTCAAAGCAAAAACCAACATGCGGTCTCCTCTATGTTTGTAGGTTATCAGGGGCTGCACTGCCGCAGGGCGACAAGGCAGCCGCAGTGTCATGTCAGTGCTGTTCAGCCAGCTTTACATCACTCATTCCCAACGCCTGCGCCACGTCGTACATGGCTTGATTGAGAATCTTATGGGTGGTCTTATCGGCCTGATAGCCGACATCGGCATTGATATCCGCCATCACCTGGTTGTGCAGCTGGTGAGAAATTGCCTTGTCGAAGAGGTAACCACTCCAGAAAGTGCCATCCGCAGTGACGCCAGCCTTTACTAGAGTCTTCGCTAGTGCAGCGCCCGAGAGATCGGCCGGCTCGGGCAGACTGATACCGGCTTCAGTGGCACGCTTAAGGCTGTAGGCGATGGCTATGTCCATCCCACTTATGAAGGTGTTCACCTCATCTTCACCGTATTGCTTGGTAAGCTTGGATACCTCAGCAATCACGGTGTCTTCCCCGAGCATGGCCACCAGGGCGTTGGCAAAGCTGAAGTTGTCGGCGCCGCCACCGGCTTTGACCAATGCGGCGGTTACCGCCAGCGCCGGCTCGCCATGATAGGAGGGGCCGCCAAACATATTCATCGCAACTTGTGCTCGTTTAGCGGCTGGCTCCTGGACGGCGGCAATCACCAGTGCGGGGCTGGCGGAAAACGCAACCAGGCCGGCGGCAAAAACAATGGTTGTGGCTTTCATGGATTCTCTCCTTTTTCAGTTTCTTCAACAGTGTCGTGGATAAGTGCCGGCTCAAACCGGCTGAGTCATTCCCTGGCGAGCCAGTTCAGCCATTACATGAGCAGTGACGGCGTCGCAGCGCTTGCCGGCGAATTCAAAGGCATCGGACGCCTGGGCTTCCATCCGCTGTGCCAGATCCTGGCGGAGCAGATCGCGCGCTCGCGACAGGCGTTTTTTGACCAGCGCCTCGTTGATATCGAGGCAGAATGCGCTGTCGGCCACCGACAGGCCTTCTACTGCCCGAAGCATGAAGACACTGCGGTAGATTTCCGGGAGGCGCCGGATAGCGAGTTCCAGAAGGTGTTGCATTTCCTGGTGGTCGGCTGCCGTTTCCGGGGTATGTTGGTCGGCGATAAATGATGCCATGCCGTCCTCCTCGGATTGCTTGCTTTGAAGTACAGCGATCTTCTCGTCCAGCGATACCACCGGGCGCTGGCGGCGCTTGATGCTGATAGCCTGGTTGACGGCGATGCGGATCAGCCACGTTTTGAGTGACGCGCGCCCCTGATAGGAATCCAGGTGCGTAAAGGCGTTCAGGTAGGCCTCTTGCACTGCTTCTTGGGCCTGGTCCTCATCGTCTAGCACCGCCCTGGCCGCACGAAACAGTGCCTGATTGTGGCGGCGTACGATGAGTTCGAAGGCCGGCCCGTCCCCCCGGCGAGCCCGCTCCACCAAGTCAGCATCGCTTAAATCGGTTAGTGGCTCCCGTGGGTCGGCTGCCGAATTGGTCACGCTGAATTCCTCCCGTCAATGATTTTTTCGCGGTTCTTACTCTAATAGACGCAACGGAATAGAAAAGGTGACAAATTTGCTGGAAAAACTTTCGGGTTCAATCGTGAACCGCAGCGCCCTTTTTGTATCTTTTTTGTGGGCCCAGGAAGTGGCGCTGGATCGCAAGGTGCACCATTTGCCTGCCTCTCTGCGCAAGCGCGTCAAGGGCGGCATCTGGTCTCATCTCAGAAAGGCAATCAGCGTGACACCAATACAGGCCATCCTGCTGATAACCACGGCAGCGTCCAGCACTTCATTGCCGCAGACGCCTGGATGAGTGGTAGGACATGGAAGAAAAATAGAAGAGCAATTCGCTCTGATCCTTGACGAAACACGCGATCTCAATAAGCTGCTCCATTCGGTTGCCAGGGTGAACATCCGCTGGCACCAGGGTATCGACAAGGGCGTTTCGCCCATCAACTACCCGCGGTGAGCCGGCACATTCGAGCATGTCCACAACATGACAAGAGCCGGTCGCTCACACGATATGCAACTGGCCAACTTGAAACAGTGCCTTAGCCACCTGGGTACGCTGAGCCCCGCAGAGTACGCCAAGAACTGCCTGCCACCGTACTGGGCTGCAGGCGGAGGATGCCCTGGATAAATGGATCGCCACCATTCCGGACGGCCAGAAGGAAGCCTGGAGCGATCTGGTCAGGGCCGTGGGCAGTTGGCGCGAAGAAATCACGACCTGCTTCGAGACGGATATGCTCCTCACCAACACTTACACGGAATTCACCACCAGGCTGGCCAAGAGCAAGAACTGTGAAGGTCGAGGCTATTCCTTCGAAGTAAGTCGGGCTCGAATGCGCTACATCGCGAAGCCCGAAAAGAAGGCCCGACTGGGAAGGTCTCTCCGCACTATAAGAAAACTATCGGTTACGGACTACCGGACTTCGTAGAAGAACTCGACTGTAGGACTCAACTAAGGGGCGAGCTATCAACCATCTGAGGGTGGTATCAGGTTGGTGGGACGAAGGCATCCCATCAACCATTATTAACCCGGCAATATTTATCGCCGGGTTAATAAATCCGGAAAACCCAGAAAAGACTAGAGATCCAGCGGAGTCGCCAGCGGCTCTATGTCGACCATATCGCCCGCTTCGGCATTGCCGCTGTCGCGGGACAGCACGATCAGGCAGTTGGCGTCGGCGAGGCCGGAGAGGATGTGGCTGCCCTGGGCGCCGACCGGTTCGACGCACAGGTTGCCGGATTCGTCGCGCAAGTAGATACCGCGCTGGAAGTCGGTACGGCCCGGTTTTTTCTTCACCGGCTTTTGCAGCCTGGCCTGCAGCTGCACAGGTGCTGCCCAGGCGCTGCCCTTCATGACGGTCAGTGCCGGCACTGCCAGCTGCTGGAAAGTGATCAGGGCCGAGACCGGATTGCCGGGCAGGCCGAAAAACGGGGTGCCCTGCAGGCGCCCGTAGGCGAACGGCTTGCCGGGTTTCATCGCCACTTTCCAGAAGCCGATTTCCCCCATTTCCTCCAGCACTTCCCGCGTGTAGTCGGCTTCGCCCACCGATACGCCGCCGGACGTGATAATCGCGTCGGCCTCGCGGGCGGCACGGGCCAGGTTGTCGCGGATGACGTCTTTGTCGTCCGGCAATATGCCCAGATCGAGGACCTCCAGATCCAGTTCCGCCAGCGCCGCCAGCAGCGCGATGCGGTTGCTGTCGAAGATGTCGCCCTTGCCGAGTGGCTCGCCGGGCTGACGGAGTTCGTCGCCGGTGGAGAAGAGGGCGATCACCGGCCGCCGCTGCACGCTCACCTCGCCGATGCCGGCCGCGGCCAGCAGGGCAATATGGGCCACCGAAATCCGCGCACCGCTGTCCAGCAGCGTCTCGCCCTCGGCCACGTCCTCGCCGCAGCGGCGGATATGGTCGCCCGGGCGCACCTTGCCGCCGATAAAAATGGACTCGCCTTGTGTCGTAACCTGTTCCTGCATCACTACCGTGTCGGCACCATCGGGCAGGGCGGCGCCGGTCATGATGCGCACGCAGGTGCCCGGATTGACGATACCGTCGAACGGCTTGCCGGCAAATGAATAGCCGATCAGTTCGAGCGGCATGCCGCTGTCGAGATCGGCAATGCGCAGCGCGTAGCCGTCCATCGCGGAGTTGTCGCAGGGCGGCAGGCAGACAGTGGAGGCGACCGGTTGGGCCAGCACGCGGCCGGTGGCCTGGGCCAGCGGGATCGATTCGGTGCCGGCGACCGGGGCCAGGTCTTCGAGCAGGGCTGCCCGGGCCGCCTCGATAGGCATCAGGCCGGGCTGGGAACAGCAGTCACTCATGGGGTACTCCGGGGTCAGGTAGACTCTGACCGCTTTTGATTGACCATCCACACCGCGGCCTCCACCCGGGAGCGCATGCCGAGTTTTTTCAGCAGGTGCTTTACGTGCACCTTCACGGTGGCATCGCTGATGTCGAGTTCGCGGGCGATCAGCTTGTTGCTGAGCCCGTCGGCAATCAGCTGCAATATCTGGTATTCGCGGCTTGTCAGCGAGGAGAGCGCGTCGGCACCGGATTTGTCGGGTTTGCGCAGTGCCGAGGCGAGAATTTCGGTTAGGCGCTGACTGATGGCCATCTTGCCGTGGGTCGCCGCCAGTACCTGCTCGAGGATATCCTCGGGATCCATGTCCTTCAGCAGGTAGCCGTCGGCACCGGCGCGGATACAGGCCACCACGTCCGCGTTGTTGTCGGACACCGTCAGCATCACGATGCGCGCGGTCACGCCGGCGGCGCGCATGGCGCGCAGTGTGTCCAGGCCGTCCATGCCGCGCATGTTCAGGTCGAGCAGGATGATATCGGGATCGCATTCATCGGCCAGCTTTACCGCTTCCTCGCCGCTGCTGGCCTCCGCCACCAGCTCCAGGCCCGGCTCCAGACTGAATAGTTGCATCAGCCCTTTGCGGAACAGGGGATGGTCGTCGACCATCATGACTCTTGCGGGACTGGACATGATCGCTCCTGCAGTGAAGTTGGTTTCGGTGTCTGATCAGTGGCCAATATGCTAGCACAGGCGACACGTCGCCAGAGAGCTCTACCCCTAAGGAGGTAATCGCGCGCCAGCGGGGCTCTTTCAGCCGCGGCGAATATGGCTGTGTGGGCGGTTTTCCGGGCTATTGGGACGTCGGCAAAACGGTGTGCGGGAAAAAGGGAGTACTTATTGATGGTAATTGAGCGCTGGTCGGGTGCTGTCCATAGTGGCAGTCGAGAACAATTACCCGAGCAGGAGCCAAGACTGTGTCTGATATCTACGAATGGTCCCCGGAGAATAGCCAGTTCTGGCAATCCAGGGGTAAAAAAATAGCAAGCCGCAATCTGTGGATTTCCATTCCCAGCCTGCTGGCCGGCTTCGCCGTGTGGCTTTACTGGGGCATCATCACCGTACAGATGCTCAACCTGGGCTTCCCGATTGCCAAATCCGAACTCTTTACACTGATGGCCATCGCCGGCCTGACCGGCGCCACGCTGCGGATTCCCAGCAGCTTCTTTATTCGCCTGTGCGGTGGGCGCAACACGATCATGTTTACCACCGCGCTGTTGATCATACCCGCGCTCGGCACCGGTATCGCGCTGCAGGACAAGAACACGCCGCTGTGGGTGTTCCAGCTGCTGGCGCTGCTCAGTGGTTTCGGCGGCGGTAACTTCGCCTCGTCCATGTCCAATATCAGCTTTTTCTTCCCCAAGGAAAAGCAGGGGCTGGCGCTGGGCCTGAATGCCGGTCTCGGTAATTTCGGCGTAACCACCATGCAGATCATCGTGCCGCTGTTCATGACCTTCGGTGCCTTCGGCGCTATGGGCGGCGATCCGATGACCCTGGTTAACTCTTCCGGCTCCCTGATCGGCAAGGTGCCGGCCGGTTCCGAATCCTGGATTCAGAACGCCGGTTTTGTCTGGCTGCTGCTGCTGGTTCCGCTCGCGCTGGCGACCTGGTTCGGCATGAACAATATCCGCACCGATGAGGTGTCCCCGGATATTGGCAGCCCGCTCAGCACCTTCGGTAAGATGAGCCTGATGCTCGGCATCGGCCTGGTGAATGCACTGATCGGCCTGTGGCTGATACTGCCGGAAAGCGCCAACGGCTCCGGCTGGGGCGTGCCGAAGGAAATCGTGCTGGTGCTGGTGATTTTCGGCACCGTCTACGGCCTGAAGATGCTGCCGGGCGATATCCGCAACAGCCTCAACCGCCAGTACCGTATTTTCAACAACAAGCACACCTGGGTGATGAGTGTGATCTACACCATGACCTTCGGCAGCTTCATCGGTTTCGCCGCGGCCTTCCCGCTGGCTATCAAGGTGATCTTCGGTTACAGCCACGTGATGGTCGACGGTGTCATGACGCACGATACCATCAACGCGAATGGCCCCAGCGCGCTGATGTACGCCTGGATGGGACCGTTTATCGGCGCGCTGATCCGCCCGGTCGGTGGCTGGATTGCGGACCGCATCGGCGGTGCCCTGGTGACCCAGGTCTGTGCCGTGATCATGGTGGCCAGTGCCCTGGGCGTGGCTTACTACATGAAGGCAGCCTACGCGTCGGCCTCCCCGGAAGACTATTTCGTACCCTTCTTCCTGCTGTTCCTGACGCTGTTTGCGGCCACCGGGATCGGCAATGGCTCGACTTTCCGCACCATCGCCATGGTGTTCCCGAAAGAGCAGGCCGGCCCGGTACTGGGTTGGACTTCCGCGGTGGCGGCTTACGGTGCCTTCTATATTCCGAAGGTGTTCGGTGAGCAGATCAAGGCGACTACACCTGAGTACGCCCTGGCCGGTTTCGCCATCTTCTACGCAGTGTGCCTGGTGGTTAACTACTGGTACTACCTGCGCAAGAACGGTGAATTCTACAATCCATAATCTGAACTTCACTCGTGTGTTGTTGCTTGGGGGAGTCTGAACTCCCCCTTTTTTGTAGCGCGAAAGACCACTGTGGACTTTCGCGCATTTGTGGTTTTCATGCCGCCACCCGTCGAGGGTGGCGGCAATCGTGAAACACCCAGGTCAATTGCCTGAGCGTGTAGCGCCGCGGCGGGTTGCGCGATCTGCTGCCGCCACCGCGAAATTTATGGAGTCGAGTCTTGTTGCAAATCATGGATCGTGAACGCGAACAATCGCTCTCGCCCCTGTGGCGCATGCCGTTTCGCCCGATGTTCCTCGGTGCCGCGGTGTGGAGTTGCATCGCCCTGTGCCTGTGGCTGGCGCAGCTGCGCGGTATTTCCGTGCCAACAGTGCGCGGCGGTATCACCTGGCATGCGCACGAAATGCTGTTCGGTTTTGCCGGCGCCGTGGTGGTGGGTTTCATCACCACCGCCATGCAGACCTGGACCGGCCTGCGCGCGCCCACCGGCAGGCCGTTGATCGCGCTCAGCGCACTGTGGCTGGCGGCGCGGCTCGGCTATGCGTTTGCAGTCGTGCCGCTGTGGCTGCCGGTGGTATTGGAGTGCGGCTTTTTCCTGTTCGCCGCGGTGCTCGCCGGCCGCCGCATTCTCGCCGTGCGCCAGTGGCGCAACCTGTTTTTGATTCCCGCGCTGATCGCGTTCGCGGCACTGGCCGCCGCCCACTGGCTGCTGCCCGGGTGGCAGCGCAGCGCCGGCCTGGTGACGCTGTTGCTGGTTACCGGACTGATCACGATATTCGGCGGCCGGGTGATTCCCTTTTTTACCGCGCGGCGCTTTCAGCTGCCGCAGCGCGACAAGATTGCGCTACTGGAAATCGGCAGCCACATCACGGTGGTGGCGCTGCTGCTCGCCGTCGGATTCAATTTGCCGAAACCCTTGTGGGGCTGGCTGGCACTGGCGCTGGCGCTGCTGCAGCTGGTGCGCTGCTGGCGCTGGCGCCCGTCGCTGATCTGGCGTGAGCCGCTGCTCTGGTCGCTGCACCTGAGCTACTGGTTCATCGTGCTGGGCTTCCTGATGGCGTTTCTCGCCTGGACCGGCATTGCGCCCGGGCTCGAGGGCGGTGCGCTGCACGCGTTCGCCGTCGGCGGCATCGGCGGCATGATTCTGGCAATGATCAGCCGCGTCACACTCGGCCATACCGGCCGCACGCTGCAATGCCCGCGCCTGATGCCGCTGGCTTTTGCCGCGCTGGTGCTGGCGGCGCTGGCACGGATTTTCTGGGCCCCGGCCAGTAACGGCTTGCTGGTGGCTGTGTGTGGCTGGTTGCTCGGCTACGGACTCTATTTGTATTACTACGCGCCGATGCTGATGGCGCCGCGCGCCGACGGTCAGGCGGGATAGGAGATTATTTGTGAAAAAAACCGGTGAATTTCTCAGTCCGTATTTTCTCGGCGCCTACGGTGAGAACAACGATGTGCTGGAAAAATTTGTCGTCGAGTTTATGCGCGACCACGTGTTCTGGCGCCGCAACTTCCACCCGGAGGACACGCCGCCGATCACGCCGCAGATGCAGAACCAGCCGAAATATCGCGATGCCATCGCGCGCATGCAGTTCGAACTGCACCAGCTCACCGCGCGGCTGAAAAGATCGGTGCCCTTTTTCAATCCGCGCTATGTCGGCCATATGGTGTCCGAGACGCTGATGCCGGCACTGATCGCCCAGCAGGTGGCCACGCTCTACAACCCCAACAATGTGTCGGTGGATGCGGCCACCGTGACCATTGACATGGAGCTGGAGGTGGGGCGCCAGTTCGCGCGCATGTTCGGTTTCAATACCGACGAATCGCAGTCGCCCTGTGCCTGGGGCCACCTGACCAGCGGCGGCAGCAGCGCCAACTACGAGAGCCTGTGGAATTTCCGCGCGGTGAAGTTTTTCGGCATCGCCCTGGCGCGCGCCTGCCGCGAGCTGCAACTGGCAGTGCCGGTCGAAGAATTCGGTATTGATATCGCCGCGGCGAGCGACTGGCAGCTGTTCAACCTGCCGATCGATCGCCAGCTCGAGTTGCGCAGTGCCGCGCTGGCGCAGATGGCCGACGGCCGCGCGCGGCGTCAGCTGCTGGATACCGTCGACCGCTACCGCATCGAGACACTCGGCCCGGTGGAGTTTTTCCAGCACACCGACCTGAAACCGCCGGTCATTCTCGCCCCGGCGAGTGCCCACTACTCGTGGAGCAAGGCGGTCAAGATTCTCGGCTTCGGCAGCCAGCGCCTGCTCAAGGTGCCGATGAATGCGCGCATGCGCATGGATATATCGGCACTGGAGCAGCAGCTGGCGGAGCTGCACGCGGAGCAGCGCCCGGTACTGGCAGTGATCGGCGTGCTCGGCACCACCGAATTCGGCACCATCGACCCGGTCGACGAGATAGTGGCGGTGCGCGAGCGCTGTCGCGCTCAGGGTACCGATTTCTGCATTCATATCGATGCGGCCTGGGGCGGCTACCTGGCTGCCATCTTCCGCGACGAGCAGGGCGGTGTGGTGCCGCGGGAGCAGGTGCGCAAGCACTTCCGCTACTTCCCGTCGGAATCGGTGTATCGCAGCTTTACCGCGCTTGGTGAAGTGGACTCGATCACCATAGATCCGCACAAGATGGGCTATCTACCCTACGGCACCGGCGGTTTTGTCTGCCGCAATCGCGATGTGGCCGAACTGCTGACACAGAAGGCGGCCTATGTGTTCGACGAGAACAGCGACGAGTCCGATTTCGACCTGCGCAATATCGGCCAGTATGTGCTCGAGGGCTCCAAGCCCGGCGCCAACGCGGCGGCGGCTTACGTTGCCCACCGGGTGTTGCCGCTCGATGCGGAACGCTTCGGCCGGGTCATGGGGCACACGATACAGGCGTCGGAATACCTGCACGACCACCTGCTGGAGCTGGCCGAAGAGCTCAAGGATCAGGTCAGCCTGGTGCTGCCGTTCGAGCCGGACACCAACCTGATCTGTATCGGCGTCAACCCGCGTGGCAACCGCAGCCCGGTGCGGCAGAACGCCTTTACCCGCAGGGTGTTCGACCACCTGAAGGTGGAGCCGGACAAGCCGATTCAGGCGAAGGAGTTTGTCGGCTCCTTTACCTCGGTGTTCCGCCGCAACCTGGACGATGAAGCGGCACAGCGGCTGGCGGACAAGCTGGGCCTGGATGCCGAAGCCTTCTGCACCAGTGTCAGCGATCCCCAGCAACAGGTCGAAGGCATGTTCGTGCTGCGCCACACGATCATGAACCCCTGGGTTATGGCCAGCAGCGGCGGCCAGACCTACCTGGAAAAATACTGCGATTACCTGCGCAAGATCCTGTTGCAGGAACTGCAGGACGGACACTGGCGAGTCTGAGCGCGGCACGATTTTGTAGAGGTAAACCATGACTGAACTCCTTTCTCCGGCCGGTACCCTGAAAAGCATGCGCTTTGCATTTGCTTACGGCGCCGATGCGGTCTATGTGGGCCAGCCGCGCTACAGCCTGCGGGTGCGCAACAACGAGTTCAACCGCATCGAAAACCTGGCCGCGGCGGTCGACGAGGCCCACCGGCTCGGCAAGAAGGTCTATGTCGCCAGTAATGTGGCGCCGCACAACGATAAGCTGCGCAGTTACCTGCGCGACATGGAGCCGGTGATTGCGATGCGGCCGGACGCGCTGATCATGTCCGATCCCGGCCTGATCATGCTGGTGCGCGAGCGCTGGCCGGACATGCCGGTACACCTGTCGGTGCAGGCCAATGCGGTCAACTGGGCGACGGTAAAGTTCTGGCAGCAGCAGGGCCTCGAGCGGGTCATTTTGTCGCGCGAGCTGTCCCTCGACGAGATCGAGGAGATCCGCATGCGCTGCCCGGAAATGGAGCTGGAGGTGTTTGTGCACGGCGCGCTGTGCATGGCCTATTCCGGGCGCTGCCTGCTGTCCGGCTATATCAATCATCGCGATTCCAACCAGGGCGCCTGCACCAATGCCTGCCGGTGGGAATACAACGCCCACCCGGCGCGGGAGACCGAGACCGGCGACCTGGTTGCCGCGCACCAAGTCGATCCGGCCAGTGACAACCCGGCGCCGATGCTGCTGCAGGAGAAAAACCGCCCCGGCGAGCTGATCCCGGTATACGAGGACGAGCACGGCACCTACATCATGAATTCCAAGGACCTGCGCGCGGTACAGCATGTGCAGCGCCTGGTGCAGATGGGCATTCACTCGCTGAAGATCGAAGGGCGTACCAAGTCGCACTACTATGTAGCGCGCACCGCCCAGGTCTACCGCCGCGCGATCGACGACGCTCTGGCCGGGCGCGAGTTCGACTTCGCGCTGATGTCCAGCCTCGAGCACCTGGCCAACCGCGGTTATACCGAGGGCTTCTATCGCCGCCATGTGCCGAGCGAATTCCAGAACTATGAGAAGGGCGTGTCCAGCAATCCCAACCAGCAATTCGTCGGCGAGGCGCTGGCGCTGGAGGACGGCTGGATGACGGTGGATGTGAAGAACCGCTTCGAGCGCGGCGACCAGCTGGAACTGGTCACGCCCGCCGGCAACCAGCGCTTCCGCCTCGAGGTACTGGAAAGCGAGCGCGGCGAGCCGCTCGACGCGGCGCCCGGCTCCGGCCATGTGGTACGCCTGCGCCTGCCACTGGAGCTGCCGGCCGAGGATATCGGCTACAGCATGTTGATGCGCCATATCGACTGAGTGGCAGAAATGCCGGTACCAGATGGCGCCGTGGGGCGGCGCTGGCGCTGACGGATTTCGAAAACGGGGCCAATTCGCCGACTGCCGCGCTATTTACGGCGGGGGTTACTTGCTAATCTGTGTCTCCGTGATTTGTACGAATGTACCGATTTGTCACCGGCGCGAACCACCCGAACGTCGTTTCGGGCAGGGCGCCGGCCGAGCGAAGGAAATGCAATGCACCTGAAAACGATCATCGCGAAATCCCTGCTACTGGCCCCCCTGTTTATCGCGGCTTCCGTCAGCCATGCCGCCGATGCGGAAGCCGGCAAGGGGCTGTACGGGACCTGTGCCGCCTGCCACGGACAGGCGGCAGAGGGCAGCACAGCCATGAAAGCACCCGCGCTGGCCGGTCAGTCGGCCGATTACCTGGTGCGCCAGCTGCAATATTTCCGCAGCGGCGTGCGCGGCACTGCAGAGGGTGATGCACTCGGCGCGCAGATGCGGCCGATGGCGCAGATGCTGGCCGATGATGCCGCGGTGGAAAACGTATCGGCCTTTATCGCCGGTCTGCCAGCGGCAAGCCCCGCCGCCACGGTCGCAGGCGATCCGGTGCAGGGCAACAAGCAGTACCAGAGCAAGTGCGGCGCCTGCCACGGCAGCGCCGGCCAGGGCAATGACGCGCTGAATTCCCCGCGGCTTGTGGGCCTCGGAGACGCCTACCTGATTCGCCAATTCGAGAATTTCAGGAAAGGTCTCCGCGGCAGCCACCCGGATGACAAGTACGGCCGCCAGATGAAAATGATGGCTGCCACCCTGAACGACCAGCAACTCAAGGACGTGGCCGCATTCCTGAACAGCAAGACCGAATAAAAGACCGAATAAATTGATCTGCGAACAAACAAGAATAACGACAAGATGCGCATGAAAAACCCGATCCTCTGGGCCACCGCCCTGGCCGCCACGCTCAGTGGCAGCATGGCTACCGGTGCCAGTACCGCCGCAGCCGCGCCGATTGAGCTGGCCAGCGACTGCCCGCCGGGCTTCGAGCTGGCCGACAGCAACCAGTGCAGGCTGCGCACCCTCTACGATGGTTACAAGTCGCTGGAAGACAAGGGCGTGGGCGGTCTGAGGACGGCATTGCCGGCGGTGCGCGACGGCTTCAGTCCGCAGCAGATTGACCTGGGGCGCTACCTCTTCTTCGACCCGCTGCTGTCCGGCGACAACAGCCTGTCCTGTGCCAGCTGCCACCATCCGCAGCTGGGTTTTGCCGATGGTCGCGCAACCAGTATTGGTATTGGTGGCGCAGAGGTGCCGCGCGCGGCGCCCACGCTGTGGAACGTGGGTTTCCTGCAGAAACTGTTCTGGGATGCGCGCGCAGATAACCTCGAACAGCAGATGCAGGGTCCGCTGTATTCCGAGGTTGAGATGGGCAGCAATCCTGCGCAGTTGCTGGCCGATATCGGCGGCAGTGCCGATTACCGGCGGCTGTTTGGCGAGGCCTTCCCGGGGCACCGGGGGCAGCCGACCCTGGAGCAGATCTACACCGCCATCGCCGCCTTCGAGTCGTCACTGGTTTCGCTCAACAGCCGCTACGACCAGTACGCGCACGGTTACCAGGACGCACTCAACGAGAAAGAGAAGGAGGGGCTGAATATTTTCCGCTCCTTCGTGGCGCGCTGTGCCGAATGCCATACGCCGCCGCTGTTCACCAACCAGCAGATAGCGGTAATCGGCGTGAACGAGCCGGAAGGGCGCAAGTTCGACCCGGGCGCCGCTGCCGTCTTCGACAATCCCACCTGGCACGGCGGCTTCAAGGTGCCGTCGCTGCGCAATATCGTCAAGACAGCGCCCTACATGCACTCGGGGACTTTTGACACCCTGCGCGATGCCGCGGAGTTCTATACCCTCGGCCGCGGCCACGCGCTGCCGGATGAGGAAAAGCAGCGCATGATCCTGCACTGGCACATCTGGGAGCCGGACCTGAGCGATGAGGAGATCGATCGCCTGGTGGATTTCATGGGCACGCTGACCGACGAAATGTTCATTCCGCGTACCCCGGTGCGGGTGCCGTCGGGCCTTGCGCCCATCGGCAACTTGCCGGAAGCGCTGCAAATACAGGCACGCAACTGATTGGGATCAAAGCTCAAAACCGATTCACATTCACCACGCACATAATAAAAAGGACATCACATGGCCAACAAATTCGTTACTGCAGTCGCGGCGCTGGGCCTGCTGGCGGCCGGCGCCTATGTCGGCAAGCAATGGGGGCAGGACAACAGCCACACGATCATCGGCGATGCCGACCGTTTCACCAGTGAATCTTCAGCGGCAGCGCTGTCCGGCAGTGCGCGTTTTGACAGTTCCGTGGGCGCCAGCGGTGCCGGCCAGGTGTGGGAAGTAAAGGACGGTGACTCTATCCAGAAGGCTGTGTCCGAGGCCGCCCCGGGGGATGTGATCAGGGTCTACCCCGGCACCTACAGCGAAACCGTCTACATCGACAAGGATGATATCCAGCTGACCGGCGTCGTCGTCGATGGCCAGTGGCCGGTGATGGAAGGCCTGAAAAAACTTAACGACGCCATTCTCTATTCCGGCAATAACATCACCGTCGAGAACTTCCGCATCCAGCACTACAAGGGCAATGCGGTCATGGGGCAGGCGGGCAACAACTTCCTGATCCGCAACAATCACGTGATCGATACCGGCGTGTACGGCATCTTCCCCCAGCTGGGCAAGAACGGCCTGATTTCACACAATATCCTCAGCGGCATCGAGGACGCGGCCATCTACGTGGGCATGTGTGACAATATCCATGTGTCGCACAACGAGGTATTCGACAGCGTTGCGGGCATCGAGATTGAGAACACCCGCGATTCCATCGTGGAAAACAACTATGTGCACGACAATACCGGCGGCGTACTGGTATTCATCACCCCGGGCCTGCCGATTAAGGACACGGTCAACACCATCGTGCGCAACAACTTTATCGTCAACAACAATACTGCCAACTTCGGCGCAGTGGGCTCTATTGTGGCCGGCGTGCCGGCCGGAACCGGGATCCTGAACATGGCGGGCGACAAGACCACCATCGAAGGCAATGTCATCAGCGGCAACAAGAACATCGGCATCCTGATTACCGATCACCACAATGCGCCCAACCTGACATTGGATCCGGAGTCCGATCCCAGTTCGGACGAGGTGGCGATCCTCAACAACTTCATGTTCGACAACGGCACTGACCCGATTCCGGAAATCAAGGCGCTCAAGGCCCTGTCGCTGACCACCGGCCCGGTCGAAATCCTCAACGTCGGCGAGAGTAAAAACAGCTGCATCCTCGACCGCAACCAGTACCCGACGACGGGCCTCGACAGCTACGGTACCTGCGGCTTCAGCGACACCGCGGAGGTGATCACCTTCCTGTTGGACGAACCGGCACCGAAGCGCGAGATCGCCGCGGAAGACATGGGCAAGTCTGCCTACTATGGCGTCTGCGCCGGCTGCCACGCCTACAATGTGCGCATGATCGGCCCGCCGACCCAGATTATCCAGGCCCTGTACATGGATAATCCGGAAGGCATCGTTGAGTACATTACCAATCCCACCAAGAAGCGCGAAGACTACCCGGCCATGCCGCCGCAGAACTATCTGTCCGAGGAGGTGCGCATGGCCGCAGCCAAATACATGCTGCAGGTACGGGGTCACCAGGTGATCTCAGAAAACGACGAGAAAATGGAAAAGGACCAGGCCAAAGCCCGGGAACTGTCAGGTAAGGGCTGAACCACTACTGCCAGTCTGCGACAAACCCGGCCGCGCGCCCAATGCTGTTCACTTAGTTGATCTTGCTGCGAAGGTGGCGATATCGGGTATAGCTTTGTGAGACCGTCTGCGGCCTGGATGGCCGCAGTCGAGCCCCCATGGATGGGTTTACGGCGTGTCTCACAAAGCTATACCCGGTAGCGGTACCGTCCCGGTGTTGTTAAGTGAACAGCATTACGGACGTGCGCCGGGTTTTTCGTCTGAAAGTGGATCGCAAGGTGCCACAAATACCCGGTAACTCAGAGCGGCTCCACCAGCTGGTTGGCCGCCAGTGATTTGTAAATACGGTGGCAGGTCCTGGCAAACTTCGACACATCGCCGAGGGTCGGTTTCTCGCCGCCGTCGAGGCGCGTCTCCCACTCCTCTAGTTCCTGGTCGAGATATTCCAGCAGTTTTTTCGGGCAGCCGCGACAGGGGCCGGCGCACAGCTCGGCGGCCGGCAGGCTGAATGGCATGGTGTTGCGGACCTCGGCAATCAGTCCGCGCATCGCGGTGGTGGTATCGGGTTTCACGCCGTTTTCGACCGATGTGGTTACTGCTGCGGGTAGCCTATTTTATCCGCGCCGCCCGCTGTGCGCCCGGCTATTAATGGGTAGCCATCGCACAATATGCCCTTACAGAAATGGCAGCGGGCTCTTGGTCACTGCGGCGGCGAGTATATAGGCGAAACAGGCGGTAGCGCCCAGGGACGCCAGCAGGCGCTGACTGTTGTTGCGGGCGAAGCGCAGTGCCAGCATGCCGCACAGGATATAGCCGAGCAGGCCGACCAGCTTAGCGATCAGCCACGGTTGCGATAGCAGTACCCAGTCGAGCTTGGCGAGCAGCCACAGGGCACTGACGAGCAGCGCGGTATCGATCAGGTGCGGCAGTATTTTTGCCGGCCGGCCCGCAGCCCAGGTAGCGCCGGCCATCAGGCCGATACTGCGCAGGGCGAAGCCACTGAATGACAACAGCGCGAGTGTCATGTGCAGGTGTTTCAGTTGGCCGTAGTCCATCGATGTTGCTTCCTTAGCGGCGTACTGTCATTGCGGAGTTATCTAGTGGTCCAAGCGGTAAATCCTGTAACTGATCTCTTCGCCACAGCCCCCAGTGCTGCGTTGAAAAAGCTTGAATTAGCCCTGCTAGTCCTGCGCTTTTTCGCCTTGCCCTGGAGTCTGTAGCTGTGAGCTTTAGTTACCGAATTTACCGCTTGAACCACTAGCCCGGCGGTCGGAGTGAAACACGTCGGAATCGTCCCTGTTTTCCGGTAGGCGTGCGCGGGCGTATTCGGGCAGGAATGAAAATGCCACTTCGGTGCCGCCGGTATCGCGCCGGTGAATATCCAGTTCACCGCGGAGGTTACTGGCGCGCTCCTGCATGATCGACATGCCGAAGTGGTTGCGCTTCTCCGGCGAATCGCTGATGCCCTTGCCGTTATCACAGATGCTGGCGAGGACCCGCTGTCCGGCGCCCGGCACCAGATTGATGCTGACGCGATCACCCCAGGAGTGATAGACCGCATTCTGCGAAGCCTCGCGCACCAGCTGCAGCAGGTGAATCTCCTCGTTGGGGGTGAGGGGGATTTCCTCCAGTTCGTAATTGAACTCGATATTGATTTCCGGGTGCTGCTCGCGGTACTGCTCCACGGAGCGCTGCAGGATATCGCGCAGGCCGCCCTCGGCCACCTGCAGGCGGAAGGTGGTTAGCAGTTCGCGCAGCTGCCGGTAGGAGCTGTTCAGCCCCTGTTTCAGTTCGTCGGTGATCTCGCTGACCTGGTCGCGATCGATGCTGTCACTCTTGGTGCAGCGGCTCAGGCGCGCCACCTGAATTTTCAGGTAGGACAGCGACTGGGCCAGGGAATCGTGCAGTTCGCGGGCGATGATGCCGCGCTCGTCCATCAGCGCCACTCGGCGCTCGTGCTCGCCGCGCTCTTTCAGGGTGATCGCGGTGGTGATCGCATCGGCGAACGCACTGAGGCGCTGCTGCTGCTCGCGGTGCAACAGCTGGTGGCTGGGCAGGCTGCACACCAGCACGCCGTAATTGCGCTTGTCCGCCTCGAGCGGGAAGCGGTATAGGCGCTGCTCGATGCCCGCCGCCGGGCCGCAGGAACGCGAGCAGCTGAAGCACTCTTGCTCCTCGCAGCTGCGGTTGCCCTCGCCGTAAATCAGGTGCTCGTAGGGGGTTTCTCCCTCCGGTGTCATCAGGCACAGGTCCAGATCGGAGAGATTGGTCAGCTCGCTGAACTCTTCCAGCCAGCGCTCTATCTCGTTGCCGTTGAGCGGCCCCTCGCTGATGCGCCGCGCCAGCCGGTACTGGAAATCGAGTACTTCGTGGCTCTGTTGCAGTTGTTTGGTTTTTTCCTTTACGCGGTCTTCCAGCTGGCGGTGAGTCTGGTCGATGACCTCACTCATGCCCTTTATCGTTTGCGCGAGCATGCCCAGCTCGTCCTCGCTTTCCAGCATGGTGAGCCGCGGGCGGAAATTGCCGCGCGCGATTCCCCGGCAGCTGGCGATCAGTTCGCGCAGCGGCTGCTCCACCGAGCGCGACAGGGTGAACATCGAGAAATAGACCAGGGTGATGGTGGCGAACAGCGAGGTCAGTTGCACGATGCGCAGAAACTCGACCTTGTCTTCGGCGATACGCTGGTAGTCGAGTACCAGCTTGTCCACCTTGTCGACAAAGGTATCGGTGGTGGCCAACAGTTCCGCACTGCCGATATCCCGCTCGCCGGTGGCGACGGCTTCCAGCAACGGCCGCATATGCTGCTGCCAGTCCTGCTGTACCTCGCGAAAGTCCCGCGCCGCTGCCGAGGAATCGGACAGGGGGAAATTCGAAATGTCGGAGATCTTCTTCAGCCGCTTGTTCAGAGCGTCCGCCAGCTCCTGCGTGGCCGCAGCGTCACCGCTCTGCGCGGTGGAGGCCAGTTTGTAGCTCATGGCGCGCACGAAACCCGACACGTTGATCGCCTCGGCGTCGTGCTGGGCCGCATCGGAGATGACGTAGGACGCCACCATCGAACTGATCGCGACTACGGCGGTGAGCAGCAGTAACACGCCGATCCGGAACACGATGGACTGACGGATGCGATGGAAAACCTTGGCCATAGGAGGCGCCTTTGCTGGTACGTGCACATTATGCCTAGAGGCATTGTATTTGGTAGTACCCCCAAAAAACCAACTGTGCGGTTCCCACCCCTCCGCGGAGGCAGAAATGCCCGCTGGCCCGGCCATTACTGCGCCGCGGGGCGGTAGCGCTTTCCTGGCTCTACCCCCAAAGGAGTAGGGCCTTCATTTTGGCCGTTTTACCCCCCGGTGTATTCCTCGGTGGCAGCTTTTATATTCCATCCCACCTACAAATCACGCACCGGCATGTCTGTCTCGGAGTAATGTATGAGCCACTTTCTGGACCGCCTGAAGTACTTCAAAAAGCACAAGGAATCGTTCGCCGATGGCCACGGCGAAAAAACCTACGATGACCGCAGTTGGGAAGACGGTTACCGTCGCCGCTGGCAATTCGACAAGATCGTCCGTTCCACCCACGGGGTTAACTGCACCGGTTCGTGCAGCTGGAAGATCTATGTAAAAGACGGTCTGGTCACCTGGGAGACCCAGCAGACCGACTATCCGCGCACCCGCCCGGACCTGCCCAACCACGAGCCGCGCGGCTGCCCCCGCGGTGCCAGCTACTCCTGGTACATGTATTCCGCCAACCGCCTCAAGTACCCGAAGATCCGCAAGCGCCTGGTGAAACTGTGGCGCGAGGCCAAGCAGAAGCACGCCGACCCGGTCGAGGCCTGGGCCAGCATCGTCGAGGACCCGGCCAAGGCGAAGTCCTACAAGGAATGCCGCGGTATGGGCGGCTTCGTGCGCATCGACTGGAACGAGGTCAACGAGCTGATCGCCGCTTCCAACGTCTACACCGCCAAGACCTACGGCCCCGACCGCGTCTCCGGCTTCTCGCCGATCCCGGCCATGTCGATGGTCTCCTACGCCGCCGGCGCGCGCTACCTGTCGCTGATCGGCGGTAACTGCCTGAGCTTCTACGACTGGTACTGCGACCTGCCGCCGTCCTCGCCGCAGATCTGGGGCGAGCAGACCGACGTGCCGGAATCCGCCGACTGGTACAACTCCAACTACCTGATCGTGTGGGGCTCCAACGTCCCGCAGACCCGTACCCCGGATGCCCACTTCCTCAGCGAGGTGCGCTACAAGGGCGCCAAGACCTGTGTCATCACCTCCGACTACTCGGAGTGCTCCAAGTTTGGCGACACCTGGCTGGCGCCGCGCCAGGGCACCGACGCCGCGCTGGCGATGGCCTTCGGCCACGTGATCCTGAAGGAATTCCACGTCGACAAGCCCAGCGCCTACTTCACCGAGTATGTGCGCAACACCACCGACATGCCGATGCTGGTGACCCTGGAGGAGAAAGACGGTCGCCTGGTACAGGATCGCTTCCTGCGCGCGTCCGACCTGGTGGACAACCTCGGCCAGGACAACAACCCCGAGTGGAAGACCATCGCCATCAACGAAGATGGACGACTGGTATCCCCGACTGGCTCTGTCGGCTACCGCTGGGGCGAGCAGGGCAAGTGGAACATCGAGCCGCGCGACGGCGCCGACGGTTCCGAGCTGAAGCTGAAACTGAGCCTGAAGGACTGCGCCGACGAGACCGCCAATGTGGCCTTCCCCTATTTTGGAGGCCAGGCGCACGAGTACGACTACTTCCAGCACACCGACCACGAAGACGTGATCGAGTACAAGGTGCCGGTCAAGAAGGTCAGCGGCGCCGATGGCAAGACCATCCTGGTCGCCAGCGTCTTCGACCTGACCCTGGCCAACTACGGTGTCGAGCACGGCCTCAATGACCCGGCCTGCGCGCAGAGCTACGACGAGGACAAGCCCTACACCCCGGCCTGGCAGGAGAAGGTCACCGGCGTGAAGCGCGATGATGTCATCCGCGTTGCGCGCGAGTTCGCCACCACCGCCGACAAGACCCGCGGACGTTCCATGGTCATCGTCGGTGCGGCGCTGAACCACTGGTACCACATGGACATGAACTACCGCGGCCTCATCAACATGCTGATGATGTGCGGCTGTATCGGCCAGAGTGGCGGTGGCTGGGCGCACTACGTGGGCCAGGAGAAACTGCGCCCGCAGACCGGCTGGACGCCGCTGGCGTTCGCACTCGACTGGCAGCGCCCGCCGCGCCATATGAACGGTACCTCCTTCTTCTACAACCACTCCAACCAGTGGCGCTACGAGAAGCTGGAGATGACCGAGGTGATCTCGCCGCTGGCCGACAAGGCCAAGTGGAGCGGTTCCATCATCGACTTCAACAGCCGCGCCGAGCGCATGGGCTGGCTGCCGTCCGCGCCGCAGCTGGGTATGAACCCGCTGCAGCTGGTCAAGGATGCCGAAGCCGCCGGTATGTCACCGCAGGAATATGCAGTGCAGCGACTGAAGAGCGGCGAACTGCAGTTTGCCAACCAGGATCCGGACAACCCGCAGAACTTCCCGCGCAATATGTTTATCTGGCGCTCCAACCTGCTGGGTTCCTCCGGTAAGGGCCACGAGTACATGCTGCGTCACCTGCTGGGTACCAAGCACGGCCTGATGGGCAAGGACCTGGGTGAGTCCGGCGGCAAGAAGCCGGAAGATGTCACCTGGCGCGAAGAGCCGCGCGAGGGCAAGGTCGACCTGCTGGTGACCCTGGACTTCCGCATGTCCACCACCTGTCTCTACTCGGACATCGTCCTGCCGACCGCCACCTGGTACGAGAAGGACGACATGAATACCTCGGATATGCATCCGTTTATTCACCCGCTGACCAAGGCGGTGGATCCGGCCTGGGAAGCGCGCAGCGACTGGGAAATCTTCAAGGGCATCGCCAAGCAGTTCTCCGACCTGACCCAGGGCCACCTGGGTGTGGAAAAGGATCTGGTGACCCTGCCGATCCACCACGACACGCCCACCGAGATTGCGCAGCCGTTCGGCGTGAAGTCCTGGTGGAAAGGCGAGTGCGACCTGGTGCCGGGCGTGACCGCACCGAGCATGATCGTGGTGGAGCGCGATTACCCGAACACCTACAACCGCTTCACCTCCATCGGTCCGCTGCTGGAAAAACTCGGCAACGGCGGTAAGGGCATCAACTGGAATACCGATGCGGAAGTGGACTTCCTGAAGAAGCTGAACCGCACCTACAGCGAGGATTCCGAGCGCAACGGCCGCGCCAAGATCGAATCGGCGGTGGACGCCGCGGAGATGATCCTGTCGCTGGCACCGGAGACCAACGGTCAGGTGGCGGTGAAGGCCTGGGAGGCGCTCGGCCAGATTACCGGCCGCGATCACACGCACCTGGCGAAGCCGAAGGAAGAGGAAAAGATCCGCTTCAACGACATCGTCGCGCAGCCGCGCAAGATCATCTCGTCGCCGACCTGGTCCGGTCTGGAAGACGAGCATGTGAGCTACAACGCCGGCTACACCAACGTGCACGAGTACATCCCCTGGCGCACCATCACCGGCCGCCAGCAGTTCTACCAGGATCACGAGTGGATGCGTGATTTCGGCGAGACCATGTGTGTGTACAAGCCGCCGATCAACCTGAAGACCGTCGAGCCGGTGCTGAACAAGAAGTCCAACGGCAACAAGGAAATCCTGTTGAACTGGATCACCCCGCACCAGAAGTGGGGTATCCACAGCACCTACTCCGACAACCTGCTGATGCTGACCCTGTCCCGCGGTGGCCCCATCGTGTGGATGAGTGAAACAGACGCGAAGCTGGCCGGTATCGAAGACAACGACTGGATCGAAATCTTCAACGTCAACGGTGCCATCGCCGCCCGCGCGGTGGTATCGCAGCGGGTACCGGACGGCATGGCGATGATGTACCACGCCCAGGAGCGCATCGTGAACACCCCCGGAGCCGAAACCACCGGCACCCGCGGCGGTATCCACAACTCCGTGACCCGTGCGGTGATGAAACCCACCCACATGATCGGTGGCTATGCGCAGCAGTCCTACGGCTTCAACTACTACGGCACCGTCGGTTGTAACCGCGACGAGTTTGTAATTGTGAGAAAGATGAACAAGGTCGACTGGCTCGACGGAGAAGATGTCAAAGTGGCTGCGGCCGCAGAGGAGGCAGTTCAATGAAAGTAAGAGCGCAAATCGGCATGGTGCTGAACCTCGACAAGTGCATCGGCTGCCATACCTGTTCCGTCACCTGTAAAAACGTCTGGACCTCCCGCGAGGGGGTCGAGTACGCCTGGTTTAACAACGTCGAGACCAAGCCCGGTATCGGCTACCCGAAAGAGTGGGAGAACCAGGACAAGTACAACGGCGGCTGGATCCGCAAGAAGAACGGCAAGCTGGAGCCGCGCCAGGGTGGCAAGCGCCGCGTGCTGGCGAATATTTTCGGCAACCCGGATATGCCGGAAATCGACGACTACTACGAGCCGTTCGACTTCGACTACCAGAACCTGCACAAGGCCCCCGAGCAGAAGCACCAGCCGGTAGCCCGGCCGCGCTCCCTGATCAGCGGCCAGCGCATGGAGAAGATCGACTGGGGCCCCAACTGGGAAGAAATCCTCGGTACCGAATTCGAAAAGCGCAAGAAGGACAAGAACTTCGACGAAGTGCAGGCGGACATCTACGGTGAGTTCGAAAACACCTTCATGATGTACCTGCCGCGCCTGTGTGAGCACTGCCTCAACCCGGCCTGTGTGGCGTCCTGCCCGAGCGGCGCCATCTACAAGCGCGAGGAAGACGGCATCGTGCTGATCGACCAGGACAAGTGCCGCGGCTGGCGCATGTGCGTGTCCGGCTGCCCGTACAAGAAGATCTACTACAACTGGAAAACCGGTAAGTCCGAGAAGTGTATCTTCTGCTACCCGCGTATCGAGTCCGGGCAGCCGACCATCTGCTCCGAGACCTGTGTTGGCCGCATCCGCTACCTGGGTGTGCTGCTGTACGACGCGGATCGCATCGAAGAAGCGGCCTCGGTAGAGAACGACAAAGACCTGTACCAGGCGCAGTGCGACATCTTCCTCGATCCGAGTGATCCGCAGGTGCAGGCAGCCGCGCGCGCGGAAGGCATTCCGCAGGCGTGGATCGACGCCGCGCAGCAGTCCCCCGTCTACAAGATGGCGATCGACTGGAAAGTGGCGCTGCCGCTGCACCCGGAGTACCGCACGCTGCCGATGGTCTGGTATGTGCCGCCGCTGTCACCGATCCAGAACGCGGTACAGGAAGGTCACGTCGAGACAGTGACCGTCGGCATGAATGCCGAGATCCCGGACCTGTCCACGCTGCGTATTCCGCTGAAGTACCTCGCCAACCTGCTGACCGCGGGCGACGAGGCGCCGGTGGCGCGCGCGCTGGAGCGCATGATCGTGATGCGCGCCTACATGCGCGGTATCCACGTGGATGGTGTGCAGGATCGCGATCTGCTGGAGCAGGCCGGCATGACCGTGCAGCAGGTCGAGGATATGTACCGCTACATGGCCCTGGCCAACTACGAGGATCGCTTCGTGGTGCCGTCCAGCCACAAGGCCTACGCGGAAAATGCCTACGACATGAAGTCCTCCTGCGGTTTCAGCTTCGGCAACGGCTGCAGCACCGGCAACGACTCCGTCAATATCTTTGGCGGCAAGAAGCAGACAGTGCGCCAGGTCATCCCGGCGAAAATTGTCGACTAACAGGAGCAGGTCATGAAAACCCTTCAGTTGATATCCCGACTGCTGGACTACCCGGACGATGCGCTCGCCGCGCATCTGCCGGAGCTCACGTACTTTATTGCGGAGTCCAACGACCTGACGTCCTCGATGCGCGACAAGCTGCTGTGTTTTGTCGCGCACTACGAGTGTCGCGATCTGCTCGACTGGCAGAGCGAGTACGACGGCCTGTTCGAGCGCGGCCGCGCGGTGTCGCTGCATATCTTCGAGCATATCTACGGCGAGTCCCGCGATCGCGGCCAGGCCATGGTGGAGTTGCTCAAGCAGTACCGCAGTGCCGGCCTCGAACTCGCCGAGCGCGAGTTGCCGGACTACCTGCCCACCTACCTTGAGTTCTGCGCGACCCAGGAAGACGCCGCGCGCGAATGGCTGGAAGAGATCTCGCATATTCTCGCCCTGCTGGCCGCGCGCCTGCGCGACAAGGAATCCGTGTACGCGGAACTGCTCGACGCACTGGTGGATTTCGCCGGTGTCGAGGTCGACCGGGAAGGTCTCGCCGCACAGGTAGCCAAGGAGGAGCGCGACGATACGCCGGAGGCGCTGGACAAGATCTGGGAAGAGGAAGTAGTCAGCTTCTCCGCTGCCCAGGGCAGCGCCTGTGAACAGAGTGTGCAGCGCCCCAGCGCGGCGCAATTCAAGGACGACAAGTCCATCACTTGGGTCGATGCGGGCAACCACACTGCCGGATAAGCCGGTGACGCTTAGGAGTTAACGATGAATTACGTCAATACACTTTTCTTCGGAATCTATCCGTTTATCGCGCTCACGGTTTTCCTTGTGGGCAGCCTGATCCGCTACGACCGGGATCAGTACACCTGGCGCACCGGTTCCAGCCAGCTGCTGGAAAAGAAAAAACTGCGCATCGGCAGTTACCTCTTCCATATCGGTGTGCTGGCGATTCTCGCCGGCCACTTCGTTGGCCTGCTGACACCGAAGGCGGTGTGGCACGTGCTGGGCGTCGATGCGTCCACCAAACAGGCATTGGCGATGGGGGCCGGGGGACTGTTTGGCGTGGTCTGCTTTATCGGTATGACGATACTGCTGCACCGCCGCCTGACCAACCCGCGTGTGCGCGCCACCTCTTCACGCATGGACATCACCATCCTGCTGATGCTGTACGTGCAACTGATCCTCGGCCTGCTGAGCATCTTCGTCTCCGCCGGTCATATGGACGGTGCGGAAATGCTGAAGCTGATGACCTGGGCGCAGTCCATTGTCACGCTCAACGGATCCGAAGCGGCGGCCGCGATCAGCGGAGTGCACATCATCTACAAACTGCACGTGTTCCTGGGCCTGACCCTGTTCCTGGTGTTCCCGTTCAGCCGCCTGGTACACGTATGGAGCGTGCCGGTGCAGTACTTCCGCCGTAACTATCAGGTCGTAAGAGCCAAAACCACTAGCAGCCTGTAAGGCCGGGAGGTTGTCATGAGCGCACTGTTGGCTAGCGATGCAAACGATCAGCTGTTCCTCGGGCCGGTGCTGGTAAACGGCCGGCGGATTCCGGAACAGGAGATCTATGCAGAGATGCAGTATCACCCCGCGGAGACGCCGCGGGAGGCCATTTACGCGGCGGCGCGGTCGCTGGTACTGGCCGAGCTGCTGCGTGAACGGGCCCATGAATGCGGGCTGTGCGACAGCGATATCGATGTCAGCAGCGAAGCATTCGACGAGGTGATCGAGCAGCTGCTCGAGCGGGAAGTGCCGGAGCTCAAGGCGACCCGCGAACAGCGCCTTGACCATTTTGCCGCTAACCGGCAAAAGTTCAGGTCGCAGCCGCTGGCCGAAGTGCGCCATATCCTGCTGGCGGTAAAACCCGATGACGAAGGGGCCCACGAGCGCCAGCGGGACCTTGCCGAAACACTGCTGGAGCAAATCCGCAACGCACCGGATCCACTGCTGCAGTTCGCGCAACTGGCCCGGCAGCATTCGGACTGTTCCTCCCGCGACGCCGACGGCAGCCTCGGCCAGGTCGGTCCCGGCGATACGGTGGCCCCTTTTGAAGAGGCGGTATTCGCCGGCGACACCGGCCTGGTTGAACAGCCGGTGCCGACCAAGTACGGCTGGCACCTGATCTATGTCGAACAGCTGGAACCGGGGCGGCCGCTGGAGTTTTCTTATGTCGAGGAAAAAATCGGCTACTACCTGCGGGAGAAGCTGCGCCGGCAGATGATCGATGTCTTTCTCACCGAGCTGGTTTGCGCGGCGGATATCAGCGGTATCGATATGCTCGACGTGGAACGGGTATCGGAAGATGGCAGAAATTGATCGCGTATTCCTGAAAAACCGCGAGTGGGCCTCGGCCTGCTTGCGGGAGGATCCGAATTACTTCACCCGCCTGGCCGAACAGCAGGCACCGAAATACCTGTGGATCGGCTGCTCCGATTCCCGCGTACCCGCCAACCAGATCGTCGGCATGGCGCCCGGCGAACTGTTCGTGCACCGCAATATCGCCAACCTGGTTATCCACACCGATCTGAACTGCCTGTCGGTGTTGCAGTACGCCGTCGATGTGCTGGGCGTGGAGCACGTGGTCGTCTGCGGCCACTACGGCTGTGGCGGTGTGCGCGCGGCCATGGGGCACGACGAGTGCGGCCTGGTGGACAACTGGTTGCGCAATATCAAGGAAGTCTACGCGAAAAACGCCACTGATCTCGATGCAATGAATGAGCGGGATCGCCTGGTGCGCCTGTGTGAACTGAATGTAATCGAGCAGGTGCAAAACCTGGCCAAGACGAAGACCGTGCAGCACGCCTGGGATCGCGGGCAAAAACTCAGCCTGCACGGCTGGATTTACGATATCGGCGACGGCTTGATTCGCGACCTGGGCGTGCGCACTGATGATCGCAGCGGCGTACCGTCGATCTACCACGTCTACGAGAACCCGCAGGCGCAGGAGCCGTTGCCGATCAAGGTAGCCTAATGCGAGAGAACGGTCGCCGTTGCCGCCATCGCGTTCAGTGATAACAGACCCTAAGGAGCAGGACATTTTGCAGACCGATATCGCCGTTATCGGTGCGGGCCCGGCCGGGCTCGCCTTTACCGCCTTTCTTGCCAACCGCGGCTACCGGATCACGCTGGTGGATCGGCAGTCCCGCGAGGAACTGGCGGCTCCGCAGGATGACGGGCGCGAGATCGCGCTGACCCACAAATCGGTGCGCCTGCTGAAGAGTCTCGGCGCCTGGCAGCGACTGCAGGCCGACGAAGTCAGTGAACTGGCATCGGCACAGGTCGTGAACGGCCGCTCCCCCTATTGTCTCCAGTTCGACGACCGCGGCCCGCTCGGTTACATAGTGCCGAACGCGGCGATTCGCCGCGTCCTCCATGAAGTGGTGTCAACCCAACAGAATGTGCAGTTCCTGGATAACACCGCGGTAGTCGGCACCACAGTGAACGAGGATTGTCGCCTGCTGAGGTTCGACAATGGCGAGCAACTGGCAGCCGCGCTGGTGGTGGCCGCGGACAGCCGCTTTTCCGACACGCGCAGAGTGGCCGGTATCGGCGCCGACATGCGCGATTTCGGCCGCGTCGCCATTGTCGGGCGCGTGCGCACCGACAAGCCCCATGAAAATATTGCGCGGGAGTGCTTCCGCTACGGTTCCACGCTCGCGCTGTTGCCGCTGGCGGATGCGCAGCTGTCCTCGGCGGTAGTGACGGTGCCTGCCAGCCGCGGCAGTGAAATGATGGCGCTGTCCGACGATGATTTCGCCGGGCACGTGGCGCGGGAAAGCGGCGACGCGCCCGGCTCCGTAACCTGTGTGGGCAAACGCCACAGCTATCCGCTGGTGGCGGTCTATGCGAAGAATTTTTGCACCGAGCGCATGGCGCTGATCGGCGATGCGGCCGTGGGCATGCACCCGGTGACCGCACACGGATTCAACCTGGGCCTGGCCAGCGCGGACTCGCTGGCGCACCAGCTGCAACGTCCCGCCAGCCTGCGCAAGAACTCCGCGCAGGGCAGGGCGCTGGCAAAGTATCAGTTTATTCACCGGCTGGAATCACTGCCGATTTACCAGGGCACCAACCGCGTTGTCGGCCTGTTTACCGACGACCGCTGGCCGGCCAAATTCCTGCGCAAGGCGGTGCTGCGGGTGAGCAACAATTTTTCACCGATCCGCAGGGCCATCACATACCAACTGACCCGCTGACGGTCGGCGCAAGTTATCGGGCAACGGCAAAGAAAGGAAGGTCGCGGATGAATAACAAGAGCTACCGGCAATTGCCGCTGGTTTACGCCTGCTCCGGATGTTCCAGCGCCGCGCAGCTGGCCAATACGCTGGCGGTACGACTCGATCGCGAAGAGCTGGCGGAGATGTCCTGCGTGGCCGGAGTGGGCGGCGATGTGAAGGCGCTAGTCAAGGTAGCCAAGTCCGAGCGCCGCAAGATCGTCCTGGATGGCTGCCCGCTGCACTGCGCACTGAACTGCCTGAAACGCCACGGCGTAGAGCCGGATTTGCACCTGGATCTGTCCCGGGAGGGCGTGCGCAAAGTGATGCACGCCGATACCTCGGCGGCGGAAGAGAAGCGTATCTGGAACACGGTGCTTGTGCCGCGGGTGGCAGCGCTGACATCGCGGTGAGCTCGCAGGGCTGTCGTCTGCTCTCGGGTTTCCAGACTTTTTCCTGTCAGCGATGCAGTCCCGGCGTATCGGGCAATGGCTACAAAAATAATTTGCTGACAAAAATCTGCTTTTGACGAACAGCGGAAATACAGCTCTTCCGCATGATCATTTGGCTCGCTTCGTATCTTTCCACCGTGTGGAGGGAGCGGAGCTGCGCCATCACCATTTAACCGGCGGGCATGGAGGGGAAATGCTAGCGGTCAGACAATCAATTTCGCGTATCGGTTACCGGTTCGGCTGCAAGATCTTGCCGCTGTTGCCCCAGTGGCCGGGCGAAGTCGCATTCATCAAATTGCTGAATAGACAACTGTCGGAAGAGCTGGACGACGGCCTGTTCGATTTTCTCGACGAGCAGATACTGGAAGTCACCATAACGGACCTGGGTATCCAGCTTCGCGTCAGCAAGCGCGGCGAGCATTTCGTGCGCGCGCCGGCGGGCGTGCCGGCGGACTCGACCATCTCCGCCAACAGCGCCGACTTTCTCGCCATTGCCAGCGGCCGCGAGGACCCGGACACGCTGTTCTTCCAGCGCCGGCTGTGTCTCGGCGGGCAGACGGAGATCGGCCTGACGGTGAAGAACCGCCTGGATGCACTCGATCGCAGTCGCATACCGCAATGGGCCCAGCGCGGGCTGGAAGTGATCGCCGCCGAACTGGCGACAGTGGTTGCCAACTGACTCGAAGTAACTGTTTAGGAGTAACTATGGAACTCGTATGCCCGGCTGGCAGCCTCCCGGCACTGGAGGCCGCCGTCGATAACGGTGCGGACGCCGTTTATATCGGCTTTAACGATGAGACCAACGCGCGCAACTTCGGCGGCCTCAACTTCAACGATAAGAATGCGCTGCGCGCGCTGGAGCGGATACGCAACCGCGGCAGGAAACTGTTCGTTGCCATCAATACCTATGCCAAGCCGGACAGCTTCTCGCGCTGGCAGGCGGCGGTGGACCGCGCGGCCGGTCTCAACGCCGACGCCGTGATTCTGGCGGATATCGGCCTGATGGGTTACGCGCGGGATAAGCACCCAGACCTTTCCCTGCACCTGTCGGTGCAGGCTTCGGCCACCAGCGCACCGGCGCTGGAATTCTATCGCCAGCAATTCGGTATCCGCCGCGCGGTACTGCCGCGGGTGCTGTCACTGAAACAGGTGCAGCAACTGGCGGCCGCGAGCAAAGTGGAGCTGGAGGTATTCGGCTTCGGCAGCCTGTGCATCATGGCCGAGGGGCGCTGCCACCTGAGTTCCTATGTCACCGGCGAGTCGCCCAACCAGAACGGTGTCTGTTCCCCGGCCAAGGCGGTGGAATGGCGCAACGCGGCGAGCGGGCTGGAGACGCGGCTGAACGGTGTGCTGATCGACCGCTTCGCCGAAGATGAAAACGCCGGCTACCCGACCCTATGCAAGGGCCGCTTTATGGTGGACGGCAAGCGGCAGCACGCGCTCGAAGAGCCGACCAGCCTGAACAGCATGGCGCTGCTGCCCGAACTCAAGGCGGCCGGTATCCAGGCGATCAAGCTGGAGGGCCGCCAGCGCAGCCCCGCCTATGTCGCACAAATAGTGCGCACCTGGCGCGAGGCGATCGACGAGGTACTGCGGCGCGGGGCGGATTTTGCGGTAAAAGAAAGCTGGCGCGAGACACTATCGAAGAACTCCGAAGGCAAGCAAACCACTCTGGGCGCTTACGATCGCCCCTGGCAGTAGAGGACACAAGATGCAGCTCGCTCTGGGACCGGCGCAGTACTATTGGCCGCGCACCGATATCAATCAATTCTACGAACAAATGCTGTCCACGCCGCTGGATATCCTCTATCTGGGTGAATTGGTGTGCGGCAAGCGCCACCAGTTGCGCGCGGCCGACTGGCTGGAACTCGCGCAGCAGCTGGCCGAGGTTTCCGACAAGCAGATAGTCCTGTCGACGCTGACACTGCTGGAATCGAATGCCGACTTCAACTGGGTGCGGAAGATCTGTGACAACGGCCAGCTGTTGGTCGAGGCCAACGATCTGTCGGCGGTACAGCTGCTGGCGGAGGCCGGCCTGCCGTTTACCTGCGGTCCGGCGGTCAATATCTACAATCAGCACACGCTGGCGCAGCTGATGTCGTTAGGTATGACGCGCTGGACGGCGCCGGTGGAAATGAGTGCGCGGCAACTGGAGGAGGTGCTGAACGCCTGTGACAAGAAGCCCGAAGTCGAAGTATTTGCCTACGGCCATATGCCGCTGGCATATTCGGCGCGCTGCTTCACCGCCCGTCATCTCGGACTCGACAAGGACAACTGCGATTACCGCTGCATGGAATACCCGCACGGCCTGCCGCTGGAATCCCAGGAGGGTGAGGAGCTGTTCGTGATTAACGGCATCCAGACACTGTCCGGGGAACCCACCAATCTGCTGCGCCACTACAAGCAGCTGTGCGAGCTCGGCATCGATATCCTGCGTCTGTCGCCGCAGTGGCAGCAGATGGAGCAGATTATCGACGCCTTCGACCGCGCCCGCCGCGACGATTTGGATCCGGAACTATTGCCGCCCGGTGTCGACGGCTACTGGTGCGGCCGCCCGGGCCTGGAACTGATCGCCCGCAGTGGCAGCGGCGCGCAGGCCTGATGCAAGTGTGCCGATTGCAGATCAGATGGGAAGCCTTTACAGCAGGTCTTCGGTGAAGGCTTTTACTCCTGACTTGTCCTTAGCTTTGGGGGTCCGCAGGGCCCCGAAGGGACGAAGCTACTTGCTTGCACTTGTATGGACTAGCTAGATTCTGAGTCATTATTTGCACCTGAAAGGATAGACCACATATCAAGACCATATTTCTTGTGTATTTCACTAAAACTCTCTACATCATGGACACATCCGGTTATAAGCCGTACAAGCTCGAAAGCGGGGGATGTATACCGATCAACAAACTCAAACAAATTGTTGATTGTTAAGTCCAATGATCCTACATCGAAGGGACCCGGTTCGTGACCCAGCGGTGTCATCTCTAGATGTGCGTGATATTTGTCTCTGAAGGTTTTAATTTTTACCGCGACAGCATCAGACTTAATTTGATCTATTGCGCAGCTAACAGAATCCCACCCTTCATTAAATGAGCTTTCAAAATCATTTCTATCTTGATTTCTCCAATCATGAATTACTTCCTTAGCGATTTCTTTTGGTAGCCCGGGAATTTTGGGGTTTTCATGCCATCGGTCAGGAATGCTACGAAAATTATCTTTTAACTTCTCATATACCCGTCTATCTTCACATTTCCTGTAAAGGTTGATGAGGCTGCCAGATCTTCTAGCCTCATCAAGAAAAACTCTAGATATATCGCGGACTAGGTCCTGTGATAGTAGTGGCACTAAATGATTGTATGCGCGCGACCCGAAAGTTCCTTTAAGTTTATGTGATAATGCCGTCTTGATCTCTTCACAGTTAACTAGAGGCTCTAAAATATATCTACGTTCATCTAAAATTTTTACAGAATTAACAAGGTTGTTTGCATATCCTTCAACTTGAATAATTAATTCTGAGAGTCTTGGTTTAGACATTTTTTCTCCCGTGACCTTAAAATCCTAACGCCCACGATCAGCGGAGTTTGAGGTGGCGAATACTTTTCAGTGGAAAATCCGGTGGCAGGTTAATCGTCACTTACAGCGTGTTGTTATATGTCGTTTTTCGCAAATTTCTTCCAGGATTCATTCTCAACGAGAGTAGACCGGTAGATCTTAAGCTTACTGCAGCCGCGGATGGATCGAAGCGCTGACTTGGCTTGTTTTACCACTTCCTTCGGGAGCCAAGGGCTCAGCACAATTCGACTGATTGCATCTAAGCCAACGGGAACTCTAAAGGTCGGGGGTTTCTCGTTCTTTCTGGCCACGAAGAGCCGAAACTCCATTTCGTCGCCAAATGCGTAACGCTTCAAAAACGGTAGTTCTTCTGTCTCTGGTGGCTTGGATCGCATCTCATCCAGTGTTCGATAGATAACTGGTTATGCTCTAAGGCCATCGATGTTACTTACACGGTCAATGAACATGCCTATGTGGAACTCGATACAGACGCCGCTGGCCCCATGCGAAAAGATCCTCCAGTGATGGTAGGTCTCGTTCGTCTCGGTCAGGCACAAAGAGTAGAGCGAGCTTTGCTTAGTAGTGACACCGTATTGCTGTAGATAGTAGGAGTCGTTTCGATCATCCCAAGACTTCGGGTTCAGTAGGGCTATCTCTTTGGTTTCGAGGTAATCGATCAGGAATGGCAGCTCGGTGTAGCGCCGGAGGAACCGCCCCTTAGTGCTGTCTTTCATGACGTATAGCATCCTTAGCTGTGGACCACAGAAGCGTAGCTTTTTGTGTTCGCTACCTATGCGTGCAAAATGATTGCATCTAATGCGTTACCTAAAACATATAGGAGTGCTATTGAAAAGGCGCCTGCAACTAAAAATAGTATTAAAAGCCCTAGCCAATTTGGAAGTTTGTTTAGGATATATTTTTGAGCTATGTCATTTGTGGATAAGTATGCCCAAGACCATACAAGGATGAATGATACAAAGCCCAAAAGTGTTAGTGAAGGAAATCCACTATTATCCCCAAGGGAGAAGAAGAGTGCGGTTAGTGTTACTGCTCCTAGCCAGGAGAACCACCCTTGAATAATTCCTTTATCGTGTAAATTTTTAATTGGATCCATCTATGTTCCTTTCGTTAATTGTGGCGCGTAACGACCGCAATAGCTTTGGGTGTGCCGCGGAAGCCAGAAGGGTAGGAGCAGCTTGATAGCCCTTGTTATGTGGTTCATAACCCCTGGATAATGGATTTTGTAAAGTTGCTCTTTATGTCTTCTGTGATAGCTCCAAGATCACCAATCTGCCTGACTTCGGAGCCATTTTCTATATAGAGATATGCTTGAGAAAGTGGCTCTATTAAATATTTAGAGAGCTTCGCCAACGCGTCGAGTCTTATCATTAGTACGTCAAGTTGCTCTTGGTTATTAGATTGAGCTTCTATTTCATTCTTTTTTTCAACTAGTGCCTCAATCGCACAGCTAACTTGAAACTTGACATGGTCAAGTGCAATTCTTTGATCTTCAGTACTAATTTTCATACTCAAGAATAACTCCAATATTTACATAACAGTTAGTTCAAATGATGCATCGTTATAACACATTGCCGTAGAACTCAGAACGAGACCTCTGCTGATCCTACAGATTTCCTTCATTAACTCAGCTGTTAATTCCGCATACGATGGAATTTGCGCCAGAGTTGGTGAGCATCTGGGTTCTGTAACTCTTGTTGTTACTGAAGTTCGGGGTCCAGTGCGTTGTCGGTGTTGCACTTTTGCACAATGAGCTCGGGGATGCCGAGGTCGGCCAGTCTCTCGCGTATTTCCGCTAGCTCACTGTCGCTGGTGAGCTGCGGGTGGCGGGTTAGGCGTACCTGCAGGGGGATACCGGCCTCGGCCAGTATTGCGGCGCTCTGCCAGGGTGCGGTGCCGCTGCCGGGTACGCGGGTGATGGCATCGTAGTTTTGCGGCAGCGCCTTGATATCCAGCCCGACCCAGTCGAGCGCGGGCAGCAGCCGGGCGAGCCGCCGTGGATACATGCCGGCGGTGTGCAGGCCGACTTTGAATCCCAGCGCCTTCACGTCGTGGACGGCGTCTTCCAGCGCGCTCTGCGCGGTGGGCTCGCCGCCGGAGAACACCACGGCGTCGAGCAGCCCGCGGCGTGTGTGCAGGTGCTGCAGCAGCTGTTGCCAGTCGTATTTGGATTCCGCCTGTGCTGGCAGCAGTCCGCCATTGTGGCAGTAGCGGCAGCGCCAGGGGCAGCCCTGGCAGAAGACAACCGCCGACAGGGCGCCGGGAAAGTCGATGGCGGTAAATGGGGTAAAGCCGCCGACGCGCAGTGTTTTATCCATGGTGTGTCGAGTGTTGCACGGGTAGTGGCGGCGCCGCCGCGGGTCAGCGGCGCCGCAGCCGGGTTAGTTTTGTTTCGCGGCGGATTCCTCGGCGACAAAGAAGCGTCGATCGCGGTGCTCCGATTGCTTGCCGGGATTCCAGAAGGTCACCGGGCGGTGGTAGCCCATCACGCGGCTCCAGACTTCGCAGGGGGTGCGTTCCTCGTCTTTTAATACTGCGGTTTCAGTTTGCATGGCAGTTCTCCTGTTGTTGGTTTTCCATGTTTGCTTCTTTGCTGCTCCTGTCGCTGCAGGCGCGCTTGCGCGCGATCAATTCCTCGTCGCAGCGCGGGCAGAATTGGTGTTCCCCGCTCAGGTAACCGTGCGTCGGGCATATGGAGAAGGTCGGGGTAACGGTGATGTACGGCAGGCGGAAGTTTTCCAGCGCGCGGTGCACCAGCTGGCGGCAGGAATCCGCATCGGGCAGCTGTTCGCCCAGGTAGAGGTGCAGCACCGTGCCGCCGGTATACAGGGATTGCAGCGATTCCTGCCGCGACAGCGCTTCGAACGGGTCGTCGGTAAAGCCGACCGGCAGCTGTGACGAGTTGGTGTAGTAGGGCGCTTCGTCGCTGCCGGCCTGCAGGATGTCCGGGAAGCGCTTGCGGTCCTCGCGGGCGAAGCGGTAGGTGGTGCCTTCGGCCGGTGTGGCTTCGAGGTTGTAGAGGTGGCCGGTCTCCTCCTGGAACTCGGTCATGCGCGCGCGAATATGCTGCAGCAGCCGCTCGGCCATCTGGTGGCCGCTTTCGCTGGTGATGTCTTCGCGGCCGTCGGTGAAGTTGCGGATCATCTCGTTGATGCCGTTGACGCCGATCGTGGAGAAGTGATTGCGCAGCGTGCCCAGGTAGCGTTTGGTATAGGGGAAAAGCCCGGTATCCATATGCCGCTGGATGACCTTGCGCTTCACTTCGAGGGAGTCGCGCGCGAGTTCCAGCAGGCGGTCGAGGCTCGCCATCAGCGCGGCTTCGTCGCCGCGGTGCAGGTAGCCGAGGCGCGCACAGTTCACGGTTACCACGCCCAGCGAGCCGGTCTGTTCGGCGGAACCGAACAGGCCATTGCCGCGCTTCAACAGTTCGCGCAGGTCTAGCTGCAGGCGGCAGCACATGGAGCGGACCATGTTGGGGCTCATGTCCGAATTGATGAAATTCTGGAAATATGGCAGGCCGTAGCGGGCGGTCATCGCGAACAGGCGTTCCGCATTCTCGCTGTGCCAGGGGAAATCCGGCGTGATGTTGTAGGTGGGGATCGGGAAGGTAAACACGCGGCCGCGCGCATCCCCTTCGGTCATCACCTCGATATAGGCGCGGTTGATCAGGTCCATTTCTTCCTGCAGTTCGCCGTAGGTAAAAGGCATTTCCTTGCCGGCGATCACCGGTACCTGTTCGCGCAGGTCTTCCGGGCACACCCAGTCAAAGGTGAGATTGGTAAACGGCGTCTGTGTGCCCCAGCGGGACGGCACATTCAAGTTGAAGATCAGCTCCTGGATACACTGGCGCACCTCGCGGTAGCCGAGCCCGTCCTTGCGGATAAACGGTGCCATGTAGGTATCGAAGGAGCTGAAGGCCTGCGCGCCGGCCCACTCGTTCTGCAGCGTGCCGAGGAAATTCACGATCTGGCCGATGGCGCTGGACAGGTGCGCGGGCGGTGCCGATTCGACCTTGCCCGGTATGCCGTTCAGGCCCTCCTGCAGCAGCGTGCGCAGCGACCAGCCGGCGCAGTAGCCGGACAGCATGTCGAGGTCGTGAATATGCAGGTCGCCCTCGCGGTGGGCGGCGCCGATTTCCGGTACATAGACATGGTTGAGCCAGTAGTTGGCGATCATCTTGCCGGCGCTGTTCAGGATCAGCCCGCCGAGCGAATAGCCCTGGTTGGCGTTGGCGGCCACGCGCCAGTCTTCGCGCTGCAGGTACTCGTCGATGGACGCGGTGACGTCCACCAGGGTGTGGCGGTCCTGGCGCAACTGCTGGTGACGGCTGCGGTAGGCGATATAGCCGCGCGCCGTATCCAGATGGTTATTGCTGATCAGTACCTGCTCGACAATATTCTGAATCTCTTCGATATCCAGTGGCACACTGCCGTCGTAGCGGTGATCGATGACCTTGCTTACCTGGGCGGTGAGCAGGTCCGCCTCCTGTTCGCCGAAGGCCTCGGCGGCGCGTCCCGCGCGCAGGATGGCGCTGCGGATACGGCCGCGATCGAAGGCCACGGTGCGGCCGTCGCGTTTGCGCACGAGCAGATCGGTAATGGCGCTCACCGGAGCCTGGGGCTGGCCGGCGGCGGGGGAAGCGGTTGGGGCGTCGGTTGGAGAAGAGTCGGACATTGGGCCTCCAGGCTGATGCATCTGCCGGTGCGGTGCGAGCGGCCGTCGGCGAGATTCATCCAGATAACTATATATGGTGTGATTTGTAATTCTTGGCACAACATATAGTTGCGTTGGCGCTCGGGCAACCCGGGCGCACGGCGAGCGGAGCGCATTCCCTACCCACAAAGAGTCGCTACTCCTACCCCCGAATAGGGATTGACTCGTCGTTTAATTCATCGGCTTGAGTAATGGGGCGACAGGCTGGTTACAGAGTGGCTGGCAGTCGCGAGGGGCCAACTACCACCTATGCGCTGCCCGCCGCCTGCGGCATTTTCCGCGACAGTTTTTGAGAGTGTTGCCGAGAAAGTTGCCGAGAAAGTTTCCGAAAAAATTTCCGAGAAAGTCGCAGCCGTTGCTGCGGGTTACTCAACGGCGGCCTGTTGTTTGCGCCAGCGCGCCGGTGGCAGGCCGGTCCAACGGCGGAAGGCCCGGTAAAAAGTGCTGACTTCGGCGAAGCCAAGCGAATGGGCGATCTCGGCCAGGGGGCGCGCGGTGTGCGCCACCGCATGCAGCGCCGCGTCACGGCGCACCTCATCGAGCAGGCCGTCGTAGTGACAACCCTGTGCGTGCAGTCGGCGGGCCAGTGTGCGTTCGCTCAGGTTCAGCGCGCGGGCAGCCTGGGCCCGGGCCGGCAAGTTCGGGCCCAGATGCGCTTTCAGCCATGCGCGCAGGTAAGGTGCGGTGGCCGAATCGCAGAGTGCAGCAAGCTGCGTCGTCGCATGGAGCTCATGCAGTTGCGTAAGCTGGGCATCGGCCTGTGGCAGCGGTTGATCGAGCAGTGTGTTGTCGAGCAGCAGGCCGTTGAAGGCCTGCTCGAATTCAATCGGGCAGCCAAAAATCTGGCGATAACCCCGCAGCGGGCCGAGCTGGGCGTGGCTGCACTGCACTTTGTGCGGCTGAACCGGCGTGCCAGCGACCCAGCGCGCGAAGCTGACGACAGCGGCCAGCACGGCTTCGATCTGGTGTGGGCTGAACGCCAGTTCACCCTGGCGCGGGTGATAGACCAACCAGCTGGCGTTCTCGCCGGCCAGTATCTGGAAACGGACGCCATCGGAAATCAGGCGCTGGTATTTCTGCAGTTGCGCCAGCGCCTCACGCAGCGTCGCCGATGACTGCAACAGGAAGCTGACGACGTTCAGGCTGGCGGGGCCGACCAGCGTGCCGGCCTTCAGGCCAAAGCCGGAGTCGCCGGTACAACGCTCGGCGGCCCGCCACAGCCGGGTGATATGGTCGATCGGCCAACGCTCGCGCGCCAGCTCGTCCGCGGCGATACCGGCGGCGGCCAGAAGCTGCGGCGATTCGACGCCCAGCCGCTCGGCGGCAGCGATAACGGTGTTGACCCAGCTCATCGAGACAGTGGCCTGCAAGGTCAAATTGGCTGGCCTGTGAAGTCAATCATGCCGATATCTTAGCCGGCTATTTTTGTCGGCGAAAGACAAGGCGGGCAGACCATCTCACTTTCATTCCAGGTTGCTGACGGTATGTCTCCGCTCCCGCGCCCCTCTCCTTCAATGGGAAACGGGCTTGTTCGTAAGGCATTCGATTGAAAATCGTTGAGGAACTGCCGTGAGCCAATCGCTGACTTCGGATGTGCTGATTGCCGGCGGCGGCCTGGCCGGCATTGTCACGGCGCTGGAACTGCTGCGAGCCGGCCGGTCGGTGACGCTGGTCGATCGCGACACGCCGGAGCGCTTCGGCGGACTGGCGCGGTGGGCCTTCGGCGGCATGGCGCTGGTAGGCACGCCGCTGCAGGCGAAAATGAAAATCCCGGATACGCCGGAGATCGCGCTGCGCGACTGGCTGCGCTTTGGCGAACTCGATCCGCATGACGAGTGGCCGCAGCGCTGGGCGCGCTACTACGTCGAGCATTCGCGCCGGGAGGTTTACGACTGGCTGATCGCGGAAGGGCTGAAATTCCTGCCGGCGGTCAATTGGGTCGAGCGCGGCCGCACTGGCGAGGGCAACAGCCTGCCGCGTTATCACGTCATCTGGGGCACCTCGCGCGAACTGATCCACTGCCTGATTGCCGCGCTGCGACGTGCCGGCGGCAACGGCCGGCTGACCCTTTTGCACCAGCACCGGATCACGACATTCGACGTGTCCGCCGGCAACATCAGCGGCGCGCTTGCCATCGACGAAATCACCGGTGAAGAGGTCCGGGTGCGCGCCGCTGCCACCGTACTGGCAATGGGCGGCATCAACGGCGATCACGCCGAATGCCGCGCCAACTGGCCGAAAGATCGGCCACTGCCGACGGCGATGCTGAACGGCGCCCATCCGTTTGCCGATGGCCGCCTGCATCACCAGGTCGCCGATGCGCACGGCGGCCAGCTCCGCCATGTCGGCGAAATGTGGAATTACGCCGCGGGTTTTCCGCATCCCTATCCGCATTTCGCCGGCCATGGCCTGTCGACGATTCCATGCAAGTCGGCGCTGTGGCTGAATCACAGAGGCGAACGCATCGGCCCCGAACCGCTCGTCACCGGGTTTGATACGCACTGGCTGTGCCAGCGTGTCGCCGCGCAGGAAAAACCGTGGACCTGGAATCTGCTGAACTGGCGCATCGCCGCCAGGGAATTCGCCATTTCCGGCGCTGAGCACAACCAGCGTATTCGCGACAAACAGTTCCTCACCTTTGTGAAAGAAACACTGCTCGGCAACCACCGTCTGGTGGGACAGATGCAGCGGGAGAGCCGGCATTTTCTGGTCGCCGATACGTTGGCGGAGTTGGCCGGCCAGATGAATGCGCTGACCTGTTCCCACGACGTCGACCCCGCTGTGCTGCAGGCGACGGCCGACGCCTTCGATAGCAACTTCACCAGCGGCAACAAACTGGTGAACGACGATCAGATTCGCCGCATCCAGCATGCCCGCCAGTGGGGCCCGGACAGATTGCGCACCTGCAAACCGGCACCGCTGCAACAACCGGGCGCCGGTCCCTACATCGCCATCCAGATGCAGCTGGTTACGCGCAAGAGCCTCGGTGGCCTGTGCACGGATCTGCAAAGCCGTGTGCTCGATGGGCAGGGTACGCCGATTCGCGGGCTCTATTGTGTCGGTGAGGCCGCCGGTTTCGGCGGTGGCGGCGCGAGCGGCAAACGCTCGCTCGAGGGTACCTTCCTGCCCGGCTGCATCCTGACCGCGAAAGCGGCCGCGCGATCGATCATAGCCGGGGGGACGGCGCCATGAGCCTGAGCCTCGGCTATCCCGCCACCTCCGACGATTACCGCACACTGGCCCGCGCCCGCCTGCCCCGGTTCCTGTTTGACTTCCTGGATGGCGGCGCCACCGATGAGCAGACCATGGCAGTGAATGTGGCGGACTGGGGCAGGGTGAGACTGCGCCAGCGGGTGTTGGTGAACGTGGACAATATCGACACCGGCACCGTGCTGGCGGGCCAGTCCTGCCGCATGCCGGTGGTGCTGGCGCCGGTGGGTCTGGCGGGCATGATGGCGCGACGGGGCGAGGTGCAGGCGGTGCGTGCTGCCAACGGCGCCGGTGTTCCCTTTGTGCTGTCAACTGTAGGCATCTGCCCGCTGCAGGAAGTGCAGGCGGCGGCCAGTGAGCCGTTCTGGTTCCAGTTATACATGATCCGCGACCGCGCCCTGATCCAGTCACTGCTGGCCGAAGCCTGGGCCGCCGGTTGCCGCACCCTGGTGTTCACGGTCGATCTGCCGTTACCCGGCATGCGCCATCGCGATACCCGCAACGGCCTGTCCAGCGGCGGACTCCGTTCGGCAGCCCTGAAGGCGAGTCAGTTGCTGGCGCGACCGGGCTGGGTCTGGGACGTGGCCCTGCGCGGCACACCGCTGACGTTCGGCAATCTGAGCGAGGCCGTTCCCGGCGCCCGCAATCCGGATGCATTCAAGGCCTGGGTGGAGAGCCAGTTTGATCCCACCGTGACCTGGGCCGATATCGAATGGCTGCGCAGCCAGTGGCCGGGCAGGCTGATGCTCAAGGGTATTCTCGATGTGGAGGATGCCAGGGCCGCCGTGCAGGTGGGCGCCGAGGGTATCGTGGTGTCCAATCACGGCGGCCGGCAGCTGGATGGTGTCGCTTCCACCGCGTCACGCCTGCCGGCCATAGCGGCAGCGGTGGGCGCGCAAACCACGGTACTGGTGGATGGCGGCATACGCAGCGGCGTGGATGTCTTCCGCGCCCTGGCGCTCGGTGCCCAGGGGGTGATGATTGGCCGCCCCTGGGCCTGGGCTCTCGCAGGTGCGGGCCAGCAGGGCGTCAGCCACATGCTTGCCGGCTGGCAGCAGGAACTGCGCCTGGCCATGACCCTGACCGGTGTCACCCGTATTGCCGATATCGGTATCGCCCAACTGGACTCCCTTTAATTATTCCTTTTCGAGTTTTTCGTCCGCAGGAGAATAACAATGACCAACGGCGCCCAAGCCCTGATGAAAACGCTGGTCGATGCCGGCATCGAGGTGTGCTTCACCAATCCCGGTACCAGCGAAATGCATTTCGTCGCGGCGCTGGACAGCGAACCGAAAATGCGCGCGGTGCTGGCGCTATTCGAAGGTGTCGCGACCGGCGCTGCCGACGGTTACGCGCGGATGGCCGACAAACCGGCAGCGACGCTGCTGCACCTCGGTTGCGGCCTCGGCAACGGCCTGGCCAATCTGCACAATGCCCGCAAAGGCAAGGTGCCGGTGGTCAACATCGTCGGCGATCACGCGAGCTATCACGTGCCGTTCGATGCGCAGCTGCAATCGGATATCGAAACCGTCGCGCGCAATGTATCGCCCGGCTTTGTGCGCACCGCGACAAGCACGGCGGATTTGTGCAAAGACGCAGCCGATGCCATTGCCGCGGCGCGCGGGTTGCCCGGCCAGGTGGCGACACTGATCCTGCCGGCCGATGCCTCGTGGGGCGAAGGCGGTGTGCCCAGCCCGCCACCGCCACCACCGGTTGCCGTTGCGGCAGACGACGCCACTGTCGCCGCGATTGCCGACGCGATCGGCTCCGGCAAGAAAACCGCGCTGCTGCTGGGCGGCCGCGCGCTGCGCGAGCCGGCGCTGCTGGCGGCCGCTCGCATCGCCGCGCACAACGGCGTGAAACTGCTGGGCGAGGTGTTTCCGACCCGGCTCGAACGCGGTGCCGGCTTGCCTTTCGTCGAACGCATTGCCTATCTGGCCGAATTGGCCGGCGTACAGCTCGCCGAGATCGAACAGTTGATTCTGGTCGACGCCAAGGCGCCGGTGTCGTTCTTCGCCTATCCCGGTAAGAAAAGTTACCTGGTGCCGGAGAGCTGCACCGTGCAGACGCTGGCAACCCCGGCCGAGGACGCCGCGGCGAGTTTGCAGAAACTGGTGCTGGCCCTCGGTGCCGAGAGCACCGCGCCGGCGCTGCAGCCGGGTCAGCGGCCGGGCCGGCCGCGCGGCAAACTGACCGCGGAGAAGGTCTGCAAGGCGGTCGGCCATCTGCTGCCGGAGAACGCCATCGTGATCGACGAGGCGATCACTTCGGGGCTGATGCTGTCGGCGATGACCGCCGGCGCACCTCGCCATGACCTGATTACGCTGACCGGCGGCGCGATCGGTCAGGGGCTGCCGAATGCGATTGGCGCCGCCATCGCCTGCCCGGACCGACCGGTGCTGGCTCTGGTAGGGGATGGCACTGCGATGTACACGATCCAGGCGCTGTGGACGATGGCGCGCGAACAACTGAACGTCACATCGATCATTTTCAACAACGCCTCTTATTCGGTGCTGAATGTCGAGCTGGAACGGGTCGGCGCCGACGAAGTCGGGCCGAAAGCGAAATCGCAACTGGATCTGCGCGGGCCGGTGCTGAACTTCGCCCAACTGGCGCAAGGCATGGGTGTGCACACCGTGCGCGCAACGACCACCGAGGATTTCGTCAAGGCGCTGGAATACGCACTGGCGATGCCGGGGCCGCATCTCATTGAGGTGGTGGTGCCGGAGTCGCTGAACGGCGTCAAACGCAGAGTGCTGCCCTGGCTGCTGCGTTCACTGCCCAGCCTGCCGCCGGCGCTGGCGAAAGCGCTGAAGCAAAAGATCGCGCCATAGGAGCTGCGGCAACAGGGTCCCGAACGCGGTGATCGCGCCGAAATGTCGAGTTATTTATCAATTCAGAGGGGATTGGTCTGTCGCCCCAATTAACGATCCGTTTATTGGAGCGACAGGGTTTCCGGGTGAAGGGTTACCGGGTAATTCGTTACCGGGTTGATGAAAAGAGGACGAGCCGCTCAGGGCACGATCAGCACGTCGGTGTTGCACTTGGACAGTATCCGCTCTGCGGTGTTGCCGAGCAGCAAACCGGTGGCGCCCTTGCGCACGCCGCGCCCGACCAGCATCAGCCGCGCCTTGTTGCGGTCGACTATCCGATTGACTTCCCGCGCCGGCTTGCCGGATACCAGGTGCACTTCACTGCAGTTGGCGCCGCTGTCACGGATCGCCACTTCCAGATACTCGCGCAGCGTACGCTGCTGTTCCGCGGAGGTGTCGTGCCTGGGCGTCAGCCCCAGTTCCTCCAGCACGCCGGCGCCGGGCAGGCAGGCGACCACTTCCAGTTGTGCGCCCAGTATCTTCGCCAGCCGATCGCCCGCGGTCAGCACCCGCAGGTTGAGTTCCTTGTGCAGCAGGTTGTCCACGGAGGGATCCAGTGCCGCCACGAGGCGCTCGTGCTTGAGCCAGGGGGTAGTGACCGCGAGCCACAGCGGCACCGAAGAGCGCTCGATCAGCTGCCAGTCGATGGAGCCGTAGCCGCCGTGGCCAAACTGTTTCTGCGCCGTTTTAATCACCAGGTCGAAGGAATCCTTTACCAGCGTCTCGATGGTCCAGTTGGCGATGCTGTAGTGCCACACGGCCTCGGTTGTCGTGTCCGCGGAAAGCTGGTGCTGCTTGCACAGCTCCTCGAGCCAGGGTTGGCGCGCGCTTACCATCGCCTTCACTACATCATCCGGTGTCTCGTGTACGCCGGGCAGGGTGGCCCGCGGATCGTAGGCGAAACTGACCAGGTGCAGGCGCGCGCCCGCTGCCTTGGCCAGCTCCACTGCGCGCTGCAGCGCGATCTGTTCGTGCTTGGGCTTGTCGAGAATTACGAGAATGTTTTTCACGCGGTCGTCCTTTTACACAGCCGTTTTTTCTTTAGCCTAACCCTAACCGTTTGCGCGGTATTGATCCAGATCAGCTTCCGGCGGAGAACAGTGCAATAACCGCCAGCAGCGTGACGATCCACAGGCCGGAGAGGATTTTCCAGAACAGCGATGCGTTCTGGCTCTTGTACTCCGACGGGTCATCGCGCAGGTATTCGGGGTTGGGGTTGCCGAGGTCGGTGATGAATCCGGCAATGGTGTGGTAGCGCCTGCCGAGGTCGATCGCGCAGCCCCTCTCCAGCGTTCGGTCAAACCAGATCGGGATCACCGGGTTGAACTGGCTGGCGGCGCGGTAGCTCAGCTGTTCGTAATCGGCGCGCGATCGGCACTCATTGATCTCTTCGCCGTAGGGCAGTTCGCCGGTAAAGATTTCATAGGCGATGGTGGCCAGCGCATAGATATCCCCCTGGATGCCGGTGTTGTGGCCGAGGATATAGTGGGGGTCGGAATAGGAGGCGGTGCCCAGTGCGCCCGGGTGCTGCAGTGGCCGGAACACTTCGGCCGAGCCGGCGACATAGACAGAGCCGAAGTCGATGATTTTCACGTGGCCGGCAGTGTCGAGCATGATGTTGGCCGGCTTCAGGTCCTGGTGAATCGTTTCCTGTTCGTGGAACGCCGTCAGCCCGTCGGCGATCTCGCGCACGATGCGGAACGCCTCGGCGGGTTTCGGAAAGCGGTTGCGGGCGATCCAGGATTCCAGCGTGCAGCCCTCGACGTATTCCATCAGGTAGTAGAGCGCGGTGCGCTGGCGGTTCTGCCGGCAGATGCGCACCACGCGCTCGCTCTGGATACGCAGACCGATCCACTCCTCCTGCACGAAGCGGTCGATGTAGTGAATATCGTCTTCGTAATTGATGGAGGGGGTTTTCATCACCAGCGTATTGCCGCTCTCGGTATCGCGCACCAGATACAGCTGGCTGCGCTGGGAGGAAAACAGCTCGCGCTCCACCGCATAGCCATCCAGCACCATGCCCGGCTCCAGCGGCGGCGGGAACGGCAGGCGCGTGAGCTGGTGGCTGTATTCATCGAGGGTGGTGGCGGGCAGTGCGGCCACTTCCACCACGACCGCGGTCAGGTTGTCGTCGCTGCCGTTTTCCTCGGCGTAGCGCACCAGCGTCTCGGCCTTTTGCTGTGCGTCGAGGTCGTCGCGCCGCAGGACTTCCATGGCGGTCATCTTCGGCACGAAGTCGTGCACGCCGTCGCTGGTCAACAGGAACTGGTCGCCCAGTTCCAGATCCACGCGGCCGTAATCCACCTGCAGTCCGGTATCCATGCCCAGCGCGCGCGACAGTATGCGCCGGCGGTGGCCCAGGGTGACGGTGTGATCGCGGGTCAGGCATTCCAGTTTGTCGTCGCGCAGCAGCTGAATGCGGCTGTCACCGACGTGGAAAAAATGTCCGGTGCGGGATTTGAACACCAGCGCGGAGAAGGTACACAGGTAGCCTTTTTCTTCCTGCGCGAATTCGTGGCTCTTGCGGTACAGCTTGCTGTTGATCGACGCCAGCACTTTCTGTCCGGCGCGAGCCGCGGACCAGGTATCCGGTGCGCGGTAATAATCGCTGACAAACTGCTCGGTGGCCGTACTGCTGGCGAGCGCGCCGGCTTCTGCGGAGCTGACTCCATCGGCGACCGCGGCGACCGCACCGAGATATTCCTGCAGGTGCGGATCTGCCGGCCAGTGGAAAACGGCTGCGTCCTCGTTCTGCGGTTTGATACCCGCGCGAGTGCAGCTACCCGCCCGCAATTCGAGCTGCTGGGAGCGGTCCGGGGCTGTCGCAGTCTCACTGTGCATGGTGTCGGCCACCGATGTTGAAACAGTTTCCAAGGTTATCCGCTTTTTTGTGCAGCTGGAAATCGCGCGCTGTCAGCTCGCGCCAGTTTCAGCTGTGTGTGGATGTGGCTCGAAGCCGGTCCGGCGGCGAGGCCGCAAACGAAAGTGGCGGCCCTTGCGGGCCGCCAGATTTGATGTGCTCGTTGTCTTTTTGCCCTGTGCATTCTGCGGGCGTTATTCCACGCTGATCAGCTGCACGGTACCGTCGGGCAGCACTTCCGCGATCTGACCCTTGGGTTCATCGAGGAAGGCGCAGGCCAAGAACACCAGTGCGGCAGAGCCGGCGATGATCAGGAAGAAGGTGCTGTAGTCGACATAGGACAGCGCGGTCAGGAAGGTCACCGCACCCACGTTGCCGTAGGCACCGGCCATACCGGCGATCTGGCCGGTCATGCGGCGCTTGACCAGCGGGACAATGGCGAATACCGCACCTTCACCCGCCTGTACGAAGAAGGAACAGGCCATGGTGGCGAGAACCGCCGCCGGGATCCACCAGCCACTGTTGATCTGGCTCAGTACCAGGTAGCCCACTGCCAGGCCGCCGACCAGGAACATCAAGCTGCGGCGACGACCCATCTTGTCACTGAAGTGGCCGCCGGTAGGCCGCGCAACCAGGTTCATGAAGGCAAAGCCGGATGCCAGCAGACCGGCCTGCACCGCACTCAGCCCCTCGAAGGTGTCGAGGAAGAACAGCGGCAGCATGGAAACCACAGCCAGCTCGGAACCGAAGGTGACGAAGTAGGCCACGTTGAGGATGGCCACCTGCTTGAAGTTGTATTTCTCCAGTTCCGGTACACCCTGTTCAAGGTGTTCCTTGTTGACGTGCCAGATCTGGCGGGTCTGCACTGCGAACAGCACCACCAGCACTCCCCACAGCACGTAGGTGGTCTCCCAGGTCAGCAACTCCACACCGGCCGGTGACAGTTTGTAAGCCAGTGCCGCCAGTGCCAGGAACATCGGGATATTTGTCAGCAGGTAGAAGTACAGGTCCTTCATGCTAGTGACTTCAAGGCCGCCGGTTTTTTTCGGCTTGAAGTAGGTGGAGCCTTTGGGAGTGTTGCGCGCGACGCGATAGAAGAAGATGCCGTACAGGCCGGCGATGACACCGGTCAGGCCCAGGGCGTAGCGCCAGCCGTCTTCGCCGCCGAACATCAGTGCGATGGTGGGCAGGGTCATGGCGCCGGCAGCGGAACCGAAGTTACCCCAGCCGCCGTAGATGCCCTCGGCGAGGCCGACCTGTTTCGCCGGGAACCACTCGCCGACCATGCGGATGCCGATCACGAAGCCGGCGCCGACAAAGCCGAGCAGGAAGCGGAACAGTGCCAGTGCTTCATAGCTGTCGGCGGTGGCGAAGCCGATACAGATCCCCGAGGAGATGATTAGCAACGCACTGTACACCGAGCGCGGTCCGAACTTGTCCACCATCATGCCGATGATGATTCGCGCGGGTATCGTCAGTGCCACGTTGAGAATCAGCAGCGCCTTGACCTGCTGGCTGCTGAGATCGAACGCTTCCTTGATAAATACCATCAGTGGAGCGTGGCTGAACCAAACCACGAACGACAGGAAGAAAGCGAACCAGGTGATGTGCAGGGTTTTTATTTTCGGATCACCCCAATTGAAAAGATTGAGGCCGCTTGGTGTGCTCATGGCAAATCCTCGAAGTGAGTGGTTGCGTAACAATGTTGGTTGCAGCACATGTTAAAAGGGCCCTACTAATAGAAAAGCGGACAATAGTGGTAGTTGCGGTCAAATTTTCTTGCCCCTACCGCTTTTCTACTCCGATTGGTTAGCCGTTTGTGAATGGCGAAGTCACGCATTTGTTGGGGGTCGCATGTAGGTCCTACCTCCGAGGTGGTAGGGCGAGTTGCGCGGCTGACACGGTGAATTTATTGGGGGTAGACACTGCGGCGCATCGCCGGCAGCAGCAGTGGCTGCGTACAATAGTGGGTCGGGCAAACAGGGTCGGTTAAACAGGAAGAGACCATGCAATACACTGATCAACTCGCCAGCCGCGCGTTGATGGCTGCCACCGCAATGTTCGCGGCCAACTTCTCCGTCTGGACCCTGTACGCGGTGCTCGGGGTCTCCATCGGTGACCAGCTTGGGCTTTCCGCCACCGAGTTCGGCGTGCTGCTGGCGGCACCGATGCTGAGTGGCGCCCTGCTGCGATTTCCGCTGGGGCTGCTGGTAGAGAGATTCTCAGCGAAAAAACTGATCGTGCTGCAGATGTTGCTGGTGGTACCAATACTGGTGTTGCTGCCGCACATTCACAGTTACCGCGGTTATTTGCTGGCGGGATTGTGGCTGGGTATTTCCGGCACTTCGTTCGTGGCCGGTATCCGCTATATCAGCCCCTGGTTCGAGGGGCGGCAGCAGGGCACGGCGATGGGTATCTTCGGTGCCGGCAATGCCGGCGCGGCAATTACGCTGGCGCTGGCGCCGGCAATTGAAAGCTGGCTGGGGCAGGACATGATAGGCCCGCTCTATGGCGCGGGCCTGTTTGCCATGGCGATACTGTTTGCGCTGTGGGCGCCGGAGGAGACGCGCTACATGCGCAGCCGGCGCCGCACGGATTTCGATTTTCACCTGCGCCCGCTGGCCGAGCTGCGCGTGTGGCGATTCGGGCTCTATTACTATTTCGTGTTTGGCAGCTTTCTCGCACTGCTGTTGTGGCTGCCGCAGTACTACCTCAATGTCTACGGAGTTTCCACGCAGAAGGCCATGGCCCTGACGCTGCTGTTCGTGGCCGTGTCCAGCAGTGTGCGCGCCCTGGGCGGCTGGTTCGCCGACCGCTACGGCGCACGCGCGGTCAACTGGAGTGTCTTCTGGACCTGCCTGGTGTGCCTGTTCTTCCTCAGCTACCCGCCCACCAGCATGACCATCCACGGCGTGGACCGGGATGTGCATCTCAATATCGAGGTGGGTATCGAACTGTTCACGCTGCTGATCCTGGTCATCGGTATCGCCCAGGGCTTCGGCCGCGCTTCCGTTTACAAGATCGTTTACGACAAATATCCGCAGCATATGGGCAGTGTCGGCGGCGCGGTCGCCACCCTCGGCGCGCTCGGTGGCTTCAGTCTACCCGTCTTGTTTGGTATGGCTCAGGATATTGTGGGTATCCACAGTGCGGCCTTTATGCTGCTGTACGGCGTGCTGGCGGCGTGCATGCTGGTCATGTACCTGACCGTGCAGCGCGAGCGTGTGCAGCAGAGAGTGACGTTTGCTCGGCAGCACAATTTTTTGCTCGACGACTAGCAGACTGCTGACGAAGTCCTGTAGTCAGAATATAAGGGAAAGTGCTAGGACGGGTATTTCGAACCGTCGGCGACACGACGTCGCCGCCGGAGCTTACAGGGATGTATTCACAGCGTTTCGAAATACCCGTCCTCGTGCTTTGCCGCCACCGCACCAGCTCAGAACAGAATGTGGGTTTATCAACTGTCTGCTGTCTTGGAGAGGTTGCGGACACGCGCCGCAAACCCGAGCTGAAAAGGCCAGGGACGGTCTTTTTCAGCAGCCTGCAGGGCCTGCCTCACACTACCAATTAGGGATTATTGTGGCGTGACGGCGGGTGGTAGCAGTGCCGGAGCGTTACGCCATTTGGGTAATTTTTGTGAACAGGGAAGGGGTGTAAGTTGCGCACAACAACTTCATAACAGTCGCCGAGGAAAAGCGAATGAACACCCGTAAACTTCCCAATATGGTATGTGCGACACTGTTGGGGGCTGTCAGTGCAGTGGCGTTGCAGGCACAGGCTGCCGATGACAACAGTGCGCCGACGTTGATCGATGCATTGCAGAACGGCAAGGCCGGAGTAACCCTGCGCTATCGATTGGAAAACGTCGATCAGGACAACCTCGATGAGGATGCCAACGCGTCCACGCTGAAGAGCCGCCTGAGCTGGGACAGCGGCACCTATCGCGGCTTCAGTGCCGGCATCGAGATGGATAACGTCACTGCCATCGGCGATGACGACTACAACTCCACCGTCAATGGCAACGCCGCCTACCCGGTGGTCGCCGATCCGGTCGGTACCGAGGTCAATCAGGCCTACCTGAAATACTCTGCCGGCGACTACACCGCCACCGCCGGGCGCCAGCGTATCAACCTGGGTGACCAGCGCTTCGTCGGTGGCGTCGGCTGGCGCCAGAACGAGCAGACCTACGACGGCTATCGCTTCCAGTATGGCGGTGCCGAATCCCTGCGCCTCGATTACAGCTACGTCTACAACGTCAATCGCATCTTCGGTGAGGACAGCGACAAGGGCGACCTCGAGGGCGATATCCAGCTGTTCAATGCCAGCTACCCGGTGGCCAAGGGGCACGAAGTGGCCCTGTTCTTGCTTGATCTTGATCTGGTGAAGGCGGTAAACACGTCCAGCCGTACCCTCGGCGTTGCCTATACCGGCGATTTCGGTCCGGTCAAGGCGCGTCTGAGCTACGCCCAGCAGGGTGAGAGCGGCGACAGCACCTTGAACTACAGCGCGCCCTACTACCTGGCTGAGGTGTCCGGCGCACTGGGCCCGGTCAATACCAAGCTGGGTTACGAAGTGCTGGGCAGCGACAACGGCGTGGGCTTCGCCACTCCGCTGGCGACCCTGCACAAGTTCCAGGGCTTCGCCGACCAGTTCCTGGCAACGCCGGCGGACGGTGTCGAGGACGCCTATGTGGGCGCCTCTACCAAGGTGCTCGGTGGCAACCTGGGGGTGACCTATCACAAGTTCGCCGCCGCGGAGGGCTCCGCCAACTGGGGTGACGAGTGGGATCTCAGCTACGGCCGCCCGATCACCGAGAATCTGTCCGCGCTGGTGAAATATGCGGCCTACAGCGCCGACGAGCACGGCGTCGATACCGACAAGGTATGGCTGCAACTGACCGCCAAGTTCTAAGTACAGGCGGATTCACACGCTGAATCCAGGGGGGGTACCACCTTTGCCCCAAGCAAAGATCTCCCCTGCTGTTACACTGCTCTGAGTTTAAACACCGAGTTCCCAAGCCTAAGCGCGACGCGTATGGCGCGGGAACCGTGGCAGGAATAGGTTTTCCCGCTACCAGGGTCGCCCGAGAAATCGGCCGGCCTCCCGGCTTTGGAAAGGCGTTTAATGTTACAAGACAATTTTGGGCGCAGGTTTTATTACCTGCGCCTGTCCGTGACCGACATCTGCAACTTCCGCTGCAATTACTGCCTGCCGGACGGCTATCAGTGCGGCGAGTCGATTGCGCGTGAGAATCCGCTCAGCGTTGCCGAGGTGGACACGGTCGTACGCGCCTTCGCTTCACTCGGCACCGAAAAGGTGCGCCTTACCGGTGGTGAACCCTCGCTGCGCAAGGATTTGGTGCAGCTGATCGAAACCGCCAAACATGCCGACGGCATCCGCCGTGTCGCCATCACCACCAACGGCTACAAACTCCACTCTGAAATCGACGCCTGGCAACGCGCCGGACTGGATCAACTCAACGTCAGCATCGACAGCCTCGACCCGCAGCAATTCCAGGCGATTACCGGCCACGACAAGCTGGAGAAAATCCTGCGCGGTATCGACCGCGCACTGGAATTGGATATTCCCACCAAGGTCAACGCGGTGCTGCTGCGCGAGCACAATCTCGCCGAGTTCAATCATTTCCTCGACTGGGTCAAGGTCACGCCGGTGAGCCTGCGCTTTATCGAACTGATGCGCACCGGCGACAACCGCGACTTCTTTGCCAGCAACCATGTGGCCGGCAGCGATATCGAGAATCTGCTGCTGCGCAGCGGCTGGGAGCAGGTGGTGCGCTCCCGCGATGCGGGGCCGGCGAAAGAATTTGCCCATCCAGACTACGCCGGCCGCATCGGCCTGATCATGCCCTACAGCAAGGACTTCTGTGCCAGCTGCAACCGCCTGCGCATGTCTGCCCAGGGCGCGCTGCACCTGTGCCTGTTTGCCGAGCAGGGCATCGACCTGCGCGACACCATCGCCGATGGCGATCACGAAGCACTGGCGGAGCAGATCCGTGCGGCGGTGTGCGGCAAGGATGCCAGCCACCAGCTGGCCAGCGGCTTCACCGGCGCCACCCGCAACCTGGCAATGCTGGGGGGCTGAGCCGTGTCCCGACAGTGGCAAGGCTGTGGCGTGGTGCTGGCGGGTGGCCGCTCCAGCCGCATGGGCCGCGACAAGGCGCAGCTGCCGCTGCCCGGTGGCGAACGGTTTCTCGAGCACGCCGTCGGCCTGATGCGCGAGCTGCCGCTGGCACAGGTTCTGGTCAGCGGCGACCGCCCCGGCGGCATTGCCGATCCGATTCCCGGTATGGGTCCGCTCGGCGGCCTCCACGGTGTGGCGCGCGCAGTCGAGGCCGACGCGCTGCTGGTGATGCCGGTGGACATGCCACTACTGCGCGGCGAGCTGCTGGCGCTGCTGCTGGCAGAGGGTGAGCGCAGCGGCCGCGCCTGTTATTTCGGCGACTTTTACTTTCCGCTGTGGCTGCCATTGACTTCCTCCGTACGCGAATTCCTGCGCGCCGCAGTAGAAGGGCGCGGGCCAAATTCTATCGGCGCACTGCTGCGCCACGCCGGCGCGCGCCAGCTGGCGATGCCCGCGCGCGCGCAGAGCTTCAGCAATATCAATACCCCCGCCGAATACGCGGCGAACTACCCGCAACAACTTTTCCCTGAATCAGACTGAACGGACGAACGCACTATGGCTGGACATGCAGCAAAAACTTTCGAGCCTCTGAATATCGCAGTGTTGACCGTATCCGACACCCGCACCGAAGAGAACGACACTTCCGGCCAGTACCTGGCCGAAGCGCTGCGGGCCGCCGGCCACAAGCTGGCGGACAAACGCATCGTGCCCGATGACATCTATCTGATGCGGGCGGCGGTGTCGCAGTGGATTGCCGACGAAAGCATCCAGGCAGTACTGGTCACCGGCGGTACCGGCTTTACCGATCGCGACTCCACCCCGGAGGCGCTGCAGCCGCTGTTCGACAAGACCGTGGAGGGATTCGGCGAACTGTTCCGGCAGATTTCCTTCACCGACATCGGCAGCTCCACCGTGCAGTCGCGCGCGCTCGCCGGGTTGGCCAATCACACCCTGATCTGCTGCATGCCCGGTTCCACCGGCGCCTGTCGCACCGCTTGGGAAGGTATCCTGCTGGAGCAGCTGGACTCGCGCCACCGGCCCTGCAATTTCATACCGCATATCCGCCCGGCGCAGCCAGCCTGCGAATCCCGGGGGTGATGTGATGAGCCGGTTGACCCATCTCAATGAGCGCGGCGAAGCGAACATGGTGGACGTCACGGACAAATCCGTGAGCGAACGCAGTGCCCGCGCCGAAAGCGCCGTACGCATGAGCGCCGAGGCTTTCGAGCTGCTGGTTGCCGGCAGCAACAAGAAAGGCGATGCGCTGGCGGTGGCGCGTATCGCCGGTATCCAGGCAGCGAAAAAAACCGCCGACCTGATTCCGCTGTGCCACCCGCTGGCGCTGACCAAAGTGGAAGTGGAGTTTGAGCTGCTGCCCGAAGACAACACGGTACAGGTGCGCAGTTACTGCCGTCTGGCCGGGCGCACCGGCGTGGAGATGGAAGCGCTGACTGCCGCGGCGGTGGCCGCGCTGACCATTTACGACATGTGCAAGGCGGTGGATCCGGCCATGGTAATCGGCCCCACCCGCCTGCTGGAAAAATCCGGTGGCAAGCGGGGGCACTGGCGCCCCGAAGAGGTGACTCATGGTTAAAGTTCTGTTTTTTGCCAGCCTGCGCGCGCGCCTGGGCACGGCCGAGCACCGGCTGGAAAATTTCTCCGGCAGTGTGGCCGAGCTGCGCAACCGCCTCGGTGAGCTGTTCCCGGACTGGCAGGCGCCGCTGCAGGCCGTCGATATTCAGGCGGCGGTCAATCAGGAGATGGCCGCGGCGACCACCCAGATTGGCGATGGTGACGAAGTCGCGTTTTTTCCGCCGGTCACCGGAGGTTGAGAGACGATGGATTTCATTGAAGTACGCACGGCACCCTTTGCGGTGGCCGATGAGTATGCGGCACTGCGTGCGGGCAACCGCAGCGACGGTGCCAGCGCCATGTTTGTCGGCTCGGTGCGCGACTTCAATGCCGGCGCCGGCGTCAGCGGACTGGCGCTGGAACACTATCCGGGCATGACCGAAAAAAGCCTGCAACGCATCGTCGAGGATGCGCGCGCGCGCTGGGAGCTGGGCCGGGTGCGCCTGCTGCACCGCGTCGGCGCCATGGCGGTCGAGGAGGATATCGTTTTCGTGGGGGTGACCAGCCCCCACCGCCAGGCGGCGTTCGCCGCCTGCCAGTACATCATGGATCGCCTCAAGACAGAGGCGCCCTTCTGGAAGCTGGAATCCGGTGAGGCCGGCGACAGCTGGGTGGAGGCCAGGGACAGCGACCAGCGGGAACTGGAAAAGTGGGCCTGATACGCGCCCTGCTGCTGGCGTGCCTCGCGTTTGTACCAGTGGCGCAGGCCACCGACTGCCAGTTGCGCGTGGCGGCGGCGGCGAGTTTCCGCCCGGCGCTGGAGGCGCTGTTGCCGGAATTCGAGGCGACGGCCCAGTGCAAGGTGCAGATCAACAGTGGCAGTTCCGGTGTGTTGTACCAGCAGGCACTGCACGGCGCGCCGTTTGACCTGTTCCTGTCCGCCGATCGCGAACGGCCGGAATTGCTGGAGCGCCAAGACAAAATAGTGCCGGGCAGCCGGCGAACCTACGCACTCGGGTTGCTGGCGCTGTGGCTGCCGGACTCCGCAGAAAAAACAAGCGAAACGATACGGGGTTGGTCGGACACCATTGTCATCGCCGACCCGAAAGTGGCGCCGTTCGGCGTCGCCGCCCGGCAGGTGCTGCAGAGCCTGGGCCTGTGGGACGGTAAGCGGGCACAGCTGGCGCGCGCGCACAATGCCGGCCAGGCCTACCTGATGCTGGACGCCGGTCACGGGCAGCTCGGATTTGTCGCGGCTAGCCAGATGGTGGCGGCCGGGCGGGACAATTACTGGCTGCTGCCGCAGGATCTCTATCAACCGATAGAGCAGCAACTGGTCGTGCTGCGGCAGAGCCGCAACGCGGACAGGGCACAGGCTCTGGCGGATTACCTGCTATCCGGCGCGGTGCGCGCGCGGCTGGCGGAACTCGGTTACGGCCGCGCGGCCGGGGAGGGCCTGTGAATCCAGTGAATATAGGCGCGGCCGACCTCGAAGCCCTGTGGCTGACCCTGCGCCTCGCCGCGGTGACGACACTGCTGCTGCTCGCCATCGGCGTACCGCTGGCGTGGAAACTGAGCCACTGGCAGAGCCGCTGGCGCCACGGTGTCGAGGTGTTGATCACACTGCCGCTGGTGTTGCCGCCGACGGTGCTGGGTTTCTACCTGCTGCTGCTGTTTTCCCCCAACCATGCGAGCGGCCAGTGGCTGGCGGCTCTCTGGGGCGAACCGCTGGTATTCTCGTTCACCGGGCTGGTGATCGCCTCGGTCATTTATTCCCTGCCGTTTATGGTGCAGCCGCTGCTGGCCTCGTTCAGCCAGAACGGCAAGCGCCTGACCCGCGCCGCAGCGGCGCTGGGCATGCCACCCCACGCCGCTCTGCTGAAGGTACTGCTGCCGGCCAGCCGCCCGGCCATCGTCAGTGCCTGCGCGCTGACCTTCGCCCATACCCTCGGCGAGTTCGGCGTGGTGCTGATGATCGGCGGCGCCATTCCCGGTGAAACCCAGGTGGTCTCCATCGCCCTGTTCCAGCACGTGGAGGCGCTGGAATACGGTGCTGCCCACCGACTGGCGCTGGTGCTGCTGGTAGTGACCACGGCGCTGTTGCTGCTGGCCCGCTGGCTCGGGCGCGCGGTTTCCGCGACATCGCGCGAAGAGCGATTTATGGGAGTGCCGGGCTGATGGAACTGACACTGCCATTGTTCCGACGCGCGGTACAGTCGCTGGACGGCGACGGACTGTCTGTTCAGGGGCTGGTGACGTCGCTGAATACGGACACGCCCTGGCAGCTGGCGCTGCCGGCGCAGGGTGTTTTCGGGTTCACCGGACCGTCCGGCGGTGGCAAGAGCACGCTGCTGGCGGCGCTGGCCGGATTGCGCGGTTGTACCGGCAAGATCGGTTTCGGCAACGTTACCTGGCAGAGCGGCAAGAGCGGTCTCGCGACCCATAGGCGCGATCTCTCCCTCGGCTTCCAGGACAGCAGCCTGTTTGGCGGCCAGACCGTGGCCGACAACTTGGCGCTGGCGCACCGTTACAGCCGCCGGCCGCTGTCGCCGGAAGAGCGGGCCGAGTTGATCGAGTGCTTCGGTATAACGCCGCTGCTGCGCCAGCCGGTGGAACTGCTGTCCGGCGGCGAGGCGCAGCGGGTGGCGGTATTGCGCCAGCTGTTCAGCAATGCCGCGGTACAGCTGTACGACGAACCGCTGGCGGCCGTCGACCGCCTGCAGGTGATCCGCAAGCTGCTGCCGCGCTTGCGCGACTTCTGGGCCCGCCACCCGGCGCTGGTGATCTGGACCAGCCACGACTTCGACGAGATACAGTTACTGGCGACCCAGTGCCTGTGGATGGAACGCGGCGCCTTGACTGGACCGCTGCCGCTGCGGGAGGTCACCCGCCGACTGCAGTTGGACTCGCTGGAGCGCGAATCCTGCTTCAGCCGCCTCGAGGCGCGCGTGCTGTGCCAGGAGGAGGGCTTGCTGACATTGTCACTGGGCGATGCGACCCTGTATGCGGATCGCGTCGCCGGTCGCTACCGGGCCGGCCAGTCCATCGCCTTCCTGCTCGGCTCGGGCGACATAGGTCTGTGCCTGGAGCAGCCCGGTCTCTCCAGTATCCTCAATTGCCTGCCGGTGGAGTTGCGCGAGATAGTGCCGCTCGAGGGCGGGCGGGTGCGTTTGCGCCTCGCCGCCGGCGAGCAGGAATTCAGCGCGGATATTTCCCGGTTGTCCCGCGAGCGCCTGCAGTTGCGTGAGGGGGAGCGCTATTACGCGCAGTTCAAGGCCAGCAGCCTGGCTGGCTTATAACGCCTTCCGCCAGCGCGATTCGCGCGATCAATTCTGCCAAACGGCCGCGTCTGTGTGCTTTGGGCACACTGCACGCTGCGCTTTCTCTGCCAGCCGTTTCTTCTTCCTCCTCGGGTAATTGCCGCTACAAAACAGCCGCGCCGGCATCAGCACGGCGATCAGAATCAACCAGCGCCCGACGATGCCCGGCGCATCGCGGCAGAATCTGTCTCTGCTTTTTTCCAGGTGGGACACTAGTCCGTATGCACGTCGATAGGGGCGGGAGCCGGCTCTTAAAAAAGGGATCCAGTTGTGACTGGGAACCTGGTCGCACGCGGCTGCCATTTCTTGTCTTCGGCGGAAAAGAATCTTTGAGATTGGCGTGCGACCAGTATTGAGCGCTAATTCTGGCGCGCAACGCAGTCACGTTATCAAACAGCACATTTCACTGGTCTACAATCTGTCCTCTAGTCATCTTAAGTTGTGGGTCGTTCGCGTGCAGGCAAACCAGTCTGGGCAATAAATGCTGGCTGATATTGTCAGTCGTCTGCGTGACTAATGATGTAAACACTCTTGACTCGCTAGTGAAGAAAACGCCAACAGCAATTGATTGGCCCTAAAAATAACGGATTTGAAAATAGAATAAGAATTCGATGTTGCAGATAATAAATGTGCGAGGATTGTGGGTTCTGCTGTTGCTCAACGGCTATTTACTTTCCCCGTTACTGCTCTTCGATGCCGGTCTGCTGCCTGGACTGGAGATGAACCTGGAGCCACTGCTGCTGTTTAATTTAGCCGCCTCGGTGATCGGTTTGTTGCTGATTCACAGTCTGGTGGAAAAGCCCTTCTTACTGCATATCCTTCTGCTGCCGTTCTATATCACCACGGCAATTGATCTGTTCCTCGTGGTTTTCTATCAAAGCCGTTTGAGTGCGAGCTACCTGCTGATTTTGTCGGGCGAGATAGCAGAGCTGCCAGAGCTTTTATCGAGCTTTACGACGCCGATTATTCTCTCCGTGTTGGGGGTGTCTGCAATATGGCTGGGTGGCTTGTACGGAATTGTCGACCTGCATTGGCGGATATCCCACAGGACGAGATTGGCTTTGGCGCTGCTGTTGATCTGCGCTTATGGTGTGGCCGCTGCCCGGCAGATGCATACCTATGACTACGGTGTTGAACTCGCGGCTTACGATATTCTGGTGCATGACCGCAGTGCTCCTGCTGGAATTCTGCCGCAGGGCTATATCGCCTGGAAACAATATCGGCAGGCGCGTGAATTTCTGGCAACGCGGAAATCTTTTCGTTTCGATGCACAAACCGATGATCCGAAAGACACCATTTATGTTCTGGTCATCGGAGAGTCAGCGCGCCCGGACCACTGGACCCTACAGGGGTACAGAAGGGATACCACTCCAAGAATCGCGGCGAATGACGCCGTCATATGGTTTCCAGACGCAACGACACAATCAGCGCTGACCCGTGTGTCAGTGCCGGCCATGTTGAGCCTTGCGCCGATAACAGAGTTTGATCGGATACTGAGTGAAGCTTCGATACTGCGCGCGTTCTCGGAAGTGGGACTAAAAAGCTGGTGGCTATCCACTCAGGAAGTTAGCCAGTTTGGTGGTCATATTCATGTTCTGGCTGAGGAGGCAACCACGCGCAAGTACTTTGAGCGACAGCTCGATGCTGCGTTGTTCAACGAGATAAAGCGGCTGCTCGCCGGTCCTGCGTCGAATGGCGGTCTTGTAATTATGCACGGCCGCGGCAGCCACTTTACATTTCGCAATCGCTATCCACGTGAGTTTGCCATCTGGGATGACAACCTCGGCAACCAATCGAGACGCGATTTTCTCGTCAACAGCTACGATAACTCATTGCGATATACCGACAGCATCCTCGCCGACACCATCGAGTTAATCGAAAGTATGGAAAAGCCGGCAGTGCTTCTCTATGTTTCCGATCACGGTGAGAATCTCCTGGACGATGAGCGCGGGCTTTTTGGGCACAATATCGGTACCGAGCAGGACGTGCGAACAACACAGTTTTTCTGGGCCTCGCACAGCTGGCGCGAGCGCCACCCGGAACGTTGGGCCTTGATTCAATCCAATGCAAACTTGCCTGTTAGCACCGCGCACCTTGCCCACAGCCTGTTAGACATCGCCGGTATCCAGGTGACGGGCCTCGATGCGGCGCGAAGCTGGGCTGGTTCGGACTTCAAGGCCACAGATCGGAGACCTTTTCGCTTGAACGGTAAGATACGCTATTTCGAATCACCTGCGACTCGAAATGGCGTATCTTACCGGCCTGATTAGAATCATTTTGGAGTGGGTCAATAACGCGTCCTGCGTATTATCCTCTAACGTTGCGTCATCCATTGCCGCAGGTGGCTTCTGTTGGCCAGGCCTTTACGGCTCTATCCTGTCCTAGTGCTACAGGGTCCGATATCGGAGTTGCCCCGGCATTCGCTACCAGTCCAGAGGATTCAGGCGGTCGGCGTGTCCGGTGAAAGAACCGTGCGCCGTTTGAAGCTTTTCTTCTCGCGCTTTTTCCACCATAGATAGACACCCGTGCCGAACAATAGACCCGGGGTCAATCCGGCGAGTAATACCAGCCAGCGCCCGATCAATCCCAGCGCATCGCCGTTGTGCAGCGGAAACTGCCAGCGCAGGATTTTGTTGCCCAGCGGAATCTCGGTGACGTTTTGTGTGAGCAGGATTTCCCCGGAATACTGATCCAGGCGCACGAAGCTGGCGCCGTAGTTGCTCCAGGCCTCGCCCGCCGCGCGAAAGGTGATGCCGTAGCTGTCCGCGGCGCTGGAGGGCAGATAGATTCGTTTCAACTCGCCGCCGGGGAAGGCCGCCTGCCCGATGGCCACCGCCTGCTCGGCGGAAATTCTGTTCCCCTGGTCTGCGAGCGAGCCCGGCAGGGGCGCCAGTGGTTCGGTGGTGAAGAAGGTGCCGACGACTGCGCGCACTTGCTGCGGAAATACCAGGGTGACGCCGGAGAAGCTGGTCATCAATAGCAGTGGCAGAAAGTAAATCCCGAACACCCTGTGCACGTCAAAGTAAAAGCGAAAGCGATTGCCGCTGCGGGAAATCGCAAAAGCGCGCCGCCAATTTTTTTTACCGCTTCTGCTTTTTTTCGGCCACCAGAGTAGGGCGCCGGTAATACAGAACAGCATCAGCAGCAGGCCCATAAAGCCCACCAGGGTTTTGCCGCTATTCCCCGCCAGCAGGGTGTAGTGCAGGCGGTAAAGCCAGCTCATGGTGTGGTCGGGTGTGCCCCAGCCGCGCACCGCCAGTACTTCTGCGTCGGTAGGGGAAACACTGACTTCAACAGGGCCGGGGGCACCTTCGGGTTTAGGGAAGCGTACGACAAACGGGCTGCCCGGCTGGCGCGGTGTCATCAGGCGGGTGGGCTCTGGATTGCCGGGTACCGCCGCCTGCGCCGCGGCAAAGATTTCCCTGTAGGTGGCCGGGCGTTCGGACGGCTTGAAGGTGACGGTTTCCGGCGCGAGCTTTTCATCCAGGGCGTGATCAAACACCAGCAGGCTGCCGGTAATGCCGATCAGGGAAAGCAGCAGGCCCAGTGTCAGGCCCGCGTACTTGTGCAGGATAAATAACGTGCGACGCAATTGAGTTTTCCGCAAGCAGGTTCGCCTGCAAGCAGGCTCCTACAAAGTACCCTGTAGGAGCCTGCTTGCAGGCGAATGAGGTTAGAACAGGCGAGAATAGGACAGGTTCACATTGCGGCCCAGTCCCTTGAAGTTGCGGGTGTCGTTGCCCGCGGTCTGGGAATAGTAGGTGAAGTAGTCTTCGTTGGTCAGGTTCTGGATGCCCAGTGCAAATTCGCCACCCAGCGCTTGCAGTTGCGCGCTGGCGTCGATGATGGTGTATCCGTCGAATTCCGTAGTTACCTCGCCGGCGCTGTTCTCAAAGTCGCGGTCCAGCAACCAGTTGGCCTGCAGTCGGGTGCTGAACGCATCGGTCCAATTGCGCACCCAGCTCAGATTGAAGCGGTTGGGGGCGATATTGCGGCCGTCCAGGTCGGTATCCACTTTGCCGTCATCGTCGGAGTCATAGCGGCCCTTGGTGTAGGCGTAGCGCGCTTCCAGGGTGTCGCTGTCTGAGGCAAACCACTGTCCGCGCAGTTCCACGCCGTCGATTTCGGTCTGTTCGCGGCTGACGCTGTAAATGCCGTCACTGCCCAGGGCCAGTCGCTGGCCGAAGTCGGAATCGGAAGTGTAGTAGGCCAGCTGGGCGGCAAATTTCTCCGCGCTGAAGTCCACACCCAGTTCCCGGTTCTTGGTCAGGATCGGTTGCAGGTCGAGAAAGCTTTCCACATCCTGGTCCGGCTGGTTGATGCCGCGCAGCACCCGGCCAACGTCCGGCATCGAGAAACCTTCGGAGTAGTTGGCGTAGACCCGCCAGGCGTTACTGATCGTATAGGTAGCGCCGATATTGCCCAGGGTTTCGCTGAATTCCGGGTTGCCGCCTTTGACGAACTGGCCACCGTTGTAGGAGTAGAGGGTGGTGAAGTCGTCCACCTTGAGTTCGGAAATCTCGTGGCGCACACCGGCGGTGACGGTGAGGCGGTCGATACCGGTGAACTCCGCCTGCGCGTAGGGGGCGATGTTCTTGTACTGGGTGGGCGGTACCCAGGCGCGGCCGGTGAGGATCAGCTGTTGCCAGGTTTCATCTTCCAGCAGGTCGACACCGTAGGCGAGGCTGACCGGCGCACCGGCGATCTGATCCTTGATCAGGGTCAGTTTCACGCCGCGTTTTTCCGAGTTGTTCTGGGACTGGTCAAATACCACTGCACCGTAGGCTGGATCCTGGAAGGTACCGCTCGGGGTGCCGCCGTAAGTGCCGGCAAAATCCTGCGAGAAAACCTGTACGCGCAGCTTCTGGCCGAGGATTTCCTCATTGGTGTACTGCAGGTTGATGGTGGTCACTTCGTTGGAGGGGGACTTGCCCGGCACATCCGCTTCGATGGCGGTGGTGGGAATGCCGGCATCGATATCGCCGTCGACGCTCAGCCAGTTGTTGTTGCCTTCGATCAGGTAGTGGTTGACGGTCAGTTGCACGCGCTGGTCGTCCCAGCTGTAACCGGTCTTGATAAAGGCGTTGATGGAGTCGCTGTCCATGGTGTCGCCCTGGGTGTTGTCGAAGCCGACGATGTCGCCGTTGGCGTCGTAGTTGATACCGCTGCTGCGGTAGCTGACGCTGGCGAGTACATCTACGGCGTCCACCTTGCCGGAAATGCTATAGCTGCCGTTGTAACCGAAGGTGTCGCTCGGCTCGTCCGGCTGCAACGCGGATTCAATGCGAACGCTCTGCTGGAAATCTTCGCCGGGAGTGCGGGTCACCAGGTTGATGATACCGCCGGAAGCGCCCATGCCGTGGATGGCATTGGCGCCGTGAATCACTTCGACTCGCTCCAGCATCAGCGGGTCGATGGTGTGGCCGTCGCGGCCGCCGTCGCGCAGCGGGTTGGACTGGGGTACTCCGTCGATCAGGTACAGGGGCTTGCGGCCGCGCAGGCTTTCGCCGGAACTGGTCATCTTCTGGCGGCTGGGCGAGAAGCTCGGGATCAGGTTGCCGAGGATGGTGGAGAGGTCGCTGGTGGCGGCCATCTGCTGGGTGAGCTCCGCTTCATCAATCAGGGTCACCGTATTGGGGATACTGCTCAGCGGCTTTTCGGTACGGCTGGCCGTTACCACCACTTCCTCTTCGATGCGCTCGTCGGCGGCGAGGACGGCGGAAGAAACGAGTGAAATGGCCAGCGCCAGGGTGGTTTTTGTGTAGCGCATGCTGGAACTCCTGAAAAGTTTATTCTGTGCAGGGCGGTGACCCGGAGCGGGACCGGTTTCGAGATGCTGTCGAATGGTTGGCGATACTAGATTAAATGAGAATCTGTATCAATTAGATTTGCAGTTTTTCTGGGGGGCTTGCGCGCTGAGTGGGGGGGCAAGTAGGGCGCGAAATAAAAAGAGGGAGAATTTCCTGCCTCTATCTATACTGTTCATCGAGGCGCCTCACGGCTAAGTGAAAATTAATGCCAGATGTGACTTGACTCACCGGGGGCTCGCCCCTAGAATGCGCAGCCTCTTGAGCGGTTGGGGTGACCCATCGCAGGGAAACGAATCAACCAGGTTTCGTTTCTCAAAGTTGTTGCGGGGTGGAGCAGCCTGGTAGCTCGTCGGGCTCATAACCCGAAGGTCGTAGGTTCAAATCCTGCCCCCGCTACCACTCAGAGTTGTTGCGGGGTGGAGCAGCCTGGTAGCTCGTCGGGCTCATAACCCGAAGGTCGTAGGTTCAAATCCTGCCCCCGCTACCAAATTGAAGTGCCAGTGGTTTTCAGGTCGACGCCCGACGGGCTCCCTTATCTACCGCTGGCCGGCATAGCCGGACGAAGGTCCTAGGTTCAGGTCCTGTCCGCGCTGTCAAATTTTGCGTCCGCGCATACTGACTGTGCGGATGTGCGGTCAAAGCCCCGTCAGGGGCTTTTTCGTATCTGCTGGAAATGTGGCAGGTGCTTATTCGAAGTGGGCCGTGGGCCCATTTTTTGTTTTACGAAGTGCATCCTTGCACTTCACCCCTTCGGGGCAGCCGATGGCTGTGCAAATCGGCAGTCCTGCCGATTAGTTTGTGGTGACGTGAATGGCGAGCAAACGCGAACTGCTGGAAGAACTTCTGGCGCCGGTGGTGGCATCGCTGGGCTGTGAGCTCTGGGGTATCGAATACCAGACCCACGGCCGCAACGCGCTGCTGCGTATCTACATCGACTCCGAAGACGGTATCAGCGTGGAAGACTGCGAAAAGGTCAGTCGCCAGGCGAGCGCCGTACTGGATGTGGAAGATCCCATCAGTAGCAAGTACACGCTGGAAGTTTCCTCTCCCGGACTCGACCGTCCGCTGTACAAGCTGGATCAGTACCAGCGTTTTGTGGGTGCCCAGATCGAGGTGCGCCTGCGGATGCCGCTGGATGGTCAGCGCAAGTGGCGCGGACTGCTTGCCGGTGTCGAGGGCGATGAAGTGGTACTGCGCGTCGACAGCGAGAACGAATACCTGTTGCCGATCGACAGCATCGATAAGGCAAACATCGTTCCCCAATTTACCAAGTAACCTTTTTAGTAACCTGTACAGGAGCCTGAAGTCAGGCGATTTAGAGGCACAGCTGCATGAACAAAGAGATCTTGCTGGTAGCCGAGGCGGTATCCAACGAGAAGGGCGTGGACCGGGAAATTATTTTCCAGGCCATCGAGGCGGCACTGGCAACGGCCACCAAGAAACGCTACGACGAGGATTCCACCGTCGAAGTCATTATTGATCGCAAGACCGGTGACTACGATACCTTCCGCAGCTGGGAAGTCGTGGATGACGACACCCTGGCGGAGCTGGGAACCCAGTTCACGCTGGAGGAGGCTCACGAGAAGGATCCGGAATTGAAGGCCGGTGATGTCTTCCGCGAGCAGGTAGAGAACGTCGAATTCGGTCGTATCGCTGCGCAGACTGCCAAGCAGGTCATCGTACAGAAAGTGCGTGAAGCTGAACGCGCCAAGGTCGTGGATGAGTACCGCGATCGCGTTGGCGAGCTGGTCAGCGGCACCGTGAAAAAGGTTACACGCGACTTTATCGCCGTCGACCTGGGTGGCAACGCCGAAGCGCGTCTGCCGCGCGACCAGCTGGTTGGCCGCGAAATCTTCCGCCTGGGCGATCGCGTGCGCGCCATCCTGCTGGAGATAGAGCCGGAGGCCCGCGGTCCGCAGCTGAAGCTGAGCCGCTCCTGCCCGGAAATGATCGTTGAGCTGTTCCGCATTGAAGTGCCGGAGATCGCCGAGCAGGTCATCGAAATCAAGGGTGCCGCCCGCGATCCGGGCCTGCGCGCCAAGATCGCCGTCACCACCAATGATGGCCGTATCGACCCGGTCGGCGCTTGTGTCGGTATGCGCGGTGCGCGTGTGCAGGCAGTTTCCAATGAGCTGTCCGGCGAGCGCGTGGATATCGTGTTGTGGGACGAGAACCCGGCGCAGTTTGTCATCAATGCCATGGCGCCGGCGGAAATTGAATCCATCGTCGTCGATGAAGACGCCGGATCCATGGATGTTGCAGTCGCCGAGGAAAACCTGGCGATGGCCATTGGCCGCAGCGGCCAGAACGTGCGCCTGGCGTCCGAGCTGACCCAGTGGCAGATCAACGTGATGAGCGTTGATGAGTGGCAGAGCAAGCAGGAAGCTGAATCGAGCGGCATCATGGAAACCTTTATGGCGCGCCTGGATATCGACGAAGACGTCGCTGGTGTGCTGGTGGACGAGGGTTTCACCACCCTGGAAGAAGTGGCCTATGTGCCCATCGAAGAGATGCTCGGGATCGAAGGCTTCGACGAGGAGATCGCCGAGGAGCTGCGTGCCCGCGCTAAGGACGCACTGCTGACCCAGGCGCTGGCTTCTGAAGAGCAGCTGGATGCGTCTGAGCCCCAGGAAGACCTGCTGAACATGGAGGGCATGGATCGTCATCTGGCCTTCGTGCTGGCCAGCCGCGGCATCGCCACCATGGAAGACCTGGCGGAGCAGGCAGTGGATGACCTGCTCGATATCGACGGTGTCGACCAGGCGCGTGCTGCAGCGCTGATCATGAAAGCGCGTGAGCCCTGGTTTGCCGACGACAGCGGCGAAGAAGCATAAGTATTTGTTCGAAACGAATAAGTAACCCCCTCCGACCAAGTGACTTTTAGGAGAGAGAATGGCCGAAGTAACAGTTAGCGAACTCGCCAAATCGGTTGGTGCCACCGAGGATCGTCTGCTCAAGCAGATGAAGGAAGCGGGTTTGCCCCACACAGCCGCGGACGCGGTGGTGTCGGACGAGGAAAAACAGGTCCTGCTCAATTTCCTGAAAAGCAGTCATGGGGAGCAGGGCGAGAGCCCTCGCAAGATCACCCTGAAGCGCAAGACCACCACCACGCTGAAAACCGGCTCTGGCACCGGCCGTAAAACCGTGAATGTGGAGGTGCGCAAGAAACGCACCTATGTGAAGCGCCCGCAGGAAGAGCTCGAGGCTGAGGCGGCCAAAGATGTGGTTGCCAAGGCGGAACTGGACGAGGCGCTGGCCGAGCAGGCCGCGCAGGAACAGGCCCGTGCTGAGCAGCTGGCAGCCGAGCGCGCCCGCGCCGAAGCGGAAGCCGAGGCCGCGCGCAAAGCCGCGGAAGCCGAGGCAGCCGCCGCACAGCAGGCAGTGGCCGAGCCTGAACAGGCCGAGCCGCAAGCTGCCGAGGAAAAAGCGGAAGAGCAGCCCCAGCCGGCACCGGTTCGCACCAGCTATGTGGACGATATAGAGGCGATGCGTATCGCCGCTATGGAACGCCGCAAGCAGCAGGACGAGCAGGCAGAGCGCGAGCTGGAAGAGAAAAAGGCGCGTCTCGAGGCCGAGCGTCAGCGCTCGGAACAGGAAAAGAAAGAGAAGGCCCAGGCAGAAGCTGCCAAGCCGTCCCTGCGCCGCAAGCTTGAGACGACCGTCGAAGCGGATCGCGACGAGGATGAGCCGCGCAAACGCCGTGGTCGCCGCGGCGCCAAGGCCGGTCCGAAGAAATCCAGCCGGACTGCACTGTACGATCAGGCGCTCGAGGTATTTGAAGACGATGAGGCGGAGAAACGCAGTACTCGCTCGTTGTCCCGTCCTACGCTGAAGATTAAACCCACTCATGGCTTTAAGCGGCCCACGGCAAAACAGGTGTATGAAGTGCAGTTGGGCGAAACCATCACTGTTGGCGAACTGGCCAAGCAAATGAACGTCAAGGCCGGTGAGCTGATCAAGCGCCTGATGAAGATGGGCGAGATGGTCACCATCAACCAGAGCCTGGATCGTGAGACCGCACAGTTGATTGCCGAGGAAATGGGGCACACGGTGGTGTTCCGCTCCGAGAGCGAGCTGGAGGAGAGCCTGGTGGCCCAGGCCCAGGCAGTCGAGGGCGAAGAAGTTTCCCGCGCGCCGGTGGTGACCGTTATGGGTCACGTCGACCACGGCAAGACCTCGCTGCTGGACTACATTCGCGAGACCAAGGTCGCCTCCGGCGAGGCCGGTGGTATCACCCAGCACATCGGTGCCTACCGGGTCAAAACCAGCCAGGGCGAGATTGCCTTCCTGGATACCCCGGGCCACGCCGCCTTTACCGCGATGCGTGCGCGCGGTGCCCAGGCGACCGACGTGGTGATCCTGGTGGTGGCCGCGGACGACGGCGTGATGCCGCAGACCGAAGAGGCTATCAACCACGCCCGCGCTGCCGGCGTGCCGCTGGTTGTCGCCATCAACAAGTGCGACAAGGAAGCGGCAGACCCGGATCGCGTCAAGAACGAACTGGCGGCGAAAGACGTAATTCCTGAAGACTGGGGCGGCGATACGCAGTTCATCAACGTATCTGCGCACACAGGCCAGGGTATCGACGAGCTGCTGGAGGCCGTTTCACTGCAGGCAGAAATGCTCGAGCTGAAGGCCAAGGTCGGCGTGCCGGCTACCGGTGTCGTGATCGAATCGCGCCTGGAAAAGGGCCGCGGTGTGGTTGCCACCCTGCTGGTGCAGAACGGTGAACTCAATCGCGGTGATATCGTGCTGGCCGGCCAGAGCTACGGTCGCGTGCGCGCCATGACCAACGAGCTGGGCAAGCAGGTGAAAGAAGCTGGCCCCTCTACCCCGGTGGAGCTGCTGGGTCTGGATACCACGCCCAATGCCGGTGATGAGTTCCTGGTAGTGGCGGACGAGCGCAAGGCCCGCGAAGTGGCCGAGCAGCGCGCCGAGAAAGAGCGCAGTGAGCGCCAGCAGCGTCAGCAGGCCGCCAAGCTGGAAAACATGTTTGCGGACATGGCTGCCGGCGAGCGCAAAGTACTGCCGGTGGTTATCAAGGCGGATGTGCGCGGCTCCCTGGAAGCTATCCTGGGTGCGTTGGCGGATATCGGCAACGAGGAAGTTTCCGTCAATGTGGTGTCCAGCGGCGTGGGTGGTATCGCCGAGAACGATATCAACCTGGCCCTGACGTCCGGCGCTATCGTGATGGGTTTCAATACCCGTGCCGACGTCGCCGCCCGCAAGCTGGCCGAGACCGAGAATGTTGAGATCCGTTACTACAGCGTGATCTACAACCTGCTGGACGAAGTGAAGCAGGCTCTGTCGGGTATGCTGGAGCCGGAAGTTCGCGAAGAGATCGTCGGTATTGCCGAAGTACGCGATGTATTCCGCTCGCCGAAGTTTGGCGCCATCGCCGGCTGTATGGTCACCGAGGGCACTGTGCACCGCAACAAGCCGATCCGTGTACTGCGTGACAACGTCGTGATCTATCAGGGCGAGCTGGAATCCCTGCGCCGCTTCAAAGACGACGTGCAGGAAGTGCGCAACGGTATGGAGTGTGGTATTGGCGTGAAGGACTACAACGACGTCAAGCCCGGCGACCAGATCGAGGTCTACGATATCGTTAAGGTTGCCCGCGAGCTGTAATAGATCGCCTGCAGGGCAGGCTCCCACAGAGGCCCCGGCCGAAATTTGTGGGAGCCTGCCCTGCAGGCGATAACCAAGCCATTCAGTATAGGTAAACAATGGCAAGAGAATTCCACCGCGCCGACCGTGTCGCGGATGCCATGCGCCGCGAACTGGCGCAACTTATCCAGCAGGAAGTGCGCGACCCGCGTCTGGGCATGGTCAATGTCAACGACGTGGAGGTTAGCCGCGACCTGACCGTCGCGAAGGTGTTCGTCACCTTCGTTGGTGAGGACGACCGCGCCAAGATCAACACCTCTATGGAAGTGCTGAACAAGGCGGCCGGTTTCCTGCGCACGCAGCTGGCGCGCTCCATCCAGATACGCACCATTCCGCGCCTGCAGTTCCGCTACGATGAGACTTCCGTACGCGGTCAGGAGCTTTCCGCGCTGATCGACAAGGCGGTGAAGGCGGACCGCGAGCATCACCAGGACGACGAAAAAGAGTAATTTATGGGCCGCAGACCTAAATGGGGCCGGCCGGTAAATGGTGTGCTGTTGCTGAACAAACCCACCGGTATCACCGCCAACGACGCCCTGCAGAAAGCCAAACGCCTGTTTTTTGCCAATCGCGCCGGCCACACCGGTGCGCTGGATCCGCTCGCCACCGGCGTGCTGCCGATCTGTTTTGGCGAGGCGACCAAGTTTTCCCAGTACCTGCTCGACGCCGACAAGCGCTATCGCAGTACCTTCTGCTTCGGTATGACCACCGCCAGCGGTGACGCCGACGGCGATGTGCTCGAGACCCGCGATGCCTCCGGCCTGACCGAAAAGGCGGTATTGAAGGCCATGGAGCCGTTCCGCGGCCGTATCAGCCAGGTGCCGTCCATGTACTCGGCGCTGAAACACAAGGGCCAGCCGCTGTACAAGCTGGCGCGCCAGGGTGTGGAAGTGGAGCGCGAAGCGCGCGAAGTCGAGATCTTCGAGTTTGAGCTGTTGAGCTTTACCCCCGGCGCCCAGCCGCGCGCGGAGGTGGAAGTGCACTGCTCCAAGGGCACCTATATACGTAGTCTGGCGGAAGATCTCGGGCAGGCCCTGGGCGTGGGTGCCTATGTGGAACAGTTGCACCGCAGCGCCGCCGGGCCCTTCGATGAGGCGGACGCGATTACCCTCGAGGAGCTGACCGAAGAGCGTGGCGAAGACCGGGCGGAAGTGCTCGATCACCACCTGCTGCCGATGGATTCACCCGCCGCCGCACTGCCCAAACTGATCTTGCCGGATGACTCCGGTTATTATGTGCGTCAGGGGCAGCCGGTAATGGATCTGCAGGTCTACCGTATAGGTGAAGAAGGTGATATGGTGCGCCTCTTCCTGGAAAATGGTGATTTTCTGGGCGTGGGAGAGATTACCGATGACGGGTGCGTGGCACCGCGGCGTCTGGTAAGCAGCAACTGAAATTGACTTCCCGGTCAACTAATGTTGATCGATGGGAGGCGGCGCAGGGAGGTGCCGCCCGCCGGCATCTGCCGGCGCGAGCCCGCCCGGGGCAAGCAGGTCCGCGCACCTGCGCCGCTCCGGGCAGGGCGACGATTTAAATCAGCCGGGACGGCTTATTTAAATCACTAGGCATTAGCTGGTCTGTAAATATGCACGGGCCAGCCGAATCTTCAAAGCATATTACGACGAGGTAATTCGTTATGGCACTGACTGCAGTTGAAAAAGCAGCCATCCTGAAAGAGCACGGCCAATCCGAAGGCGATACCGGTTCCCCGGAAGTCCAGGTAGCCCTGCTGACCGCCAACATCAACAAACTGCAGGGTCACTTCTCTGCGCACAAGCAGGATCACCACTCCCGTCGTGGCCTGATCCGCATGGTAAACCAGCGTCGCAAGCTGCTGGACTACCTGAAGCGCAAGGATCTGAATCGCTACGCACAGCTGATCGCCAAGCTCGGCCTGCGTCGCTAAGACCCTGGAATGCCCGCCACTGGCGGGCATTCTTCTTTTTACCTACTTGTTGAACAGTGACTTCCCTGTCACTTTTCAACGGTCGCGGCCAAAAGGCTGGCGCAGATGTGTGAATCTGCTGGCTTTTGGCCGCTCGCGCCGGCGCTGCCGGCGGCGGTGCTTCCTGCACCGCAACCTACTTGCTGGAAAGTGACATCCCTGTCACTTTCCAACAGTCGCGCCGAAAAAGCTGGCGCAGAATTGTCGTTCTGCTGGTTTATCGGCGCTCGCACCGGCCATCGGCCGGTGGCGGTACATCCTGTACCGTAACCTACTTGTTGAAGAGTGACATCCCTGTCACTTTTCAACAGTCGCGCCGAAAAAGCTGGCGCAGAAGTGTCATTCTGCTGGTTTTTCGGCGCTCGCACCGGCCTTTGGCCGGTGGCGGTACATCCTGTACCGTTATGTCCGCGGCCCCTAGGAATTATTCGGGCCACCTGTAGGGGTTACTGGAATGGGCCAGTAACCGTAAGGAAATAGGAAAAAAACTAGTGAATCCAGTAAGCAAAACTTTCCAGTACGGACAACACCAGGTCACCATCGAGACCGGCCGCGTTGCGCGCCAGGCTACCGGTGCGGCGCTGGTTACCATGGGCGAAACCGTGGTTCTGTGTACCGTTGTAGGCGCCAAGGAAGCCAAGCCGGATCAGGGCTTCTTCCCGCTGTCCGTACACTATCAGGAGAAGGCCTACGCGGCCGGCAAGATTCCCGGTGGCTTCTTCAAGCGCGAAGGCCGCCCGTCCGAGAAAGAAACTCTGACCTCCCGCCTGATCGACCGTCCGATCCGCCCGCTGTTCCCGAAGGGCTTCATGAATGAAGTGCAGGTGATGATCACCGTGCTGTCGGCGGAAAAAGACATGGATCCGGATATCGCCGGCATGATCGGTACTTCCGCGGCGCTGTCCGTCTCCGGTATCCCGTTCGGCGGTCCGATTGGCGCCGCGCGCGTGGGCTACACCCAGGAAGATGGCTACCTGCTGAACCCGGGCTACAAGGCCCTGAAGGCCTCCGAGCTGGACATGGTCGTTGCCGGTACCAAAGACGCCGTGCTGATGGTTGAATCCGAAGCGCAAGAGCTGCCGGAAGACATCATGCTGGGTGCGGTTCTGTTCGCGCACCAGGAAATGCAGGCTGTGGTCAAGGTCTGTGAAGAGCTGAAAGCCGAGGCTGGCAAGCCGGTCTGGGACTGGCAGCCGGAAGCGGAAGACGGTGTACTGAAGGCCGCGCTGGAAGGTCAGTTCGGCGAGCAGGTGGCAGAAGCCTACCGCATCACCGACAAGCAGCAGCGTACCACCCGTCTGTCTGAGCTGCGCAATGAAGCTGCCGAGGCCCTGGCTACCGAAGAGATCGCCGCAGAGCAGGTGAAGAGCTACTTCGGCAAGCTGGAGAAGAAAATCGTGCGCGGCGCAGTCGTGCGCGGCGAGCCGCGTATCGATGGTCGTGACACCAAGACCGTGCGCCCGATCAGTGTGGAAGTCGGTGTCCTGCCGAAGGGCCACGGCTCCACCCTGTTCACCCGCGGTGAAACCCAGGCTCTGGTTGTGGCTACCCTCGGTGCCACCCGCGATGCGCAGATCATCGACGCCCTCGAAGGTGAGCGCAAAGACTACTTCATGCTGCACTACAACTTCCCGCCCTACTCGGTAGGTGAAGCGGGTCGTGTGGGCGCTACCGGTCGCCGCGAAATCGGCCACGGCCGCCTGGCGCGCCGCGGTATTGCCGCAGTACTGCCGGATCCGGAGAGCTTCCCGTACACCATTCGCGTGGTCTCCGAGATCACCGAATCCAACGGTTCCAGCTCCATGGCTTCCGTGTGTGGCTCCAGCCTGGCGCTGATGGACGCCGGTGTGCCGCTGAAGGCTCCGGTAGCCGGTATCGCCATGGGCCTGGTGAAGGAAGACGAAGGTTACGCGGTTCTGACCGATATCCTCGGTGACGAAGACCACCTCGGCGACATGGACTTCAAAGTAGCCGGTACCGCCTCTGGTGTGACTGCGCTGCAGATGGACATCAAGATCGAAGGTATCACCGAAGAGATCATGGAAACCGCACTGGAGCAGGCCCTGCAGGCCCGTCTGCACATCCTGGCGGAAATGAACAAGGTGATCGGCAAGTCTCGCGAAACCGTGAACGAGAACGCGCCGCGCTACGCGACCCTGAAGATCCATCCGGACAAGATCCGCGACGTGATCGGCAAGGGCGGCGCGACCATCCGCTCCATCACCGAAGAAACCGGTGCGTCTATCGATATCGAAGACGACGGTACCGTGAAGGTATTCGGTGAGGACGGTGAGAGCCTGGAAGCGGCGGTAACCCGCATCGAGGAAATCACCGCGGAGGCCGAAATCGGCGCCATCTATGAAGGTACCGTAGTGCGCATCGTCGACTTCGGTGCATTCGTGAACTTCCTGCCGGGCAAAGACGGTCTGGTGCATATCTCCCAGATCGCCGAAGAGCGCGTCAATGCGGTGACCGACTACCTGAGCGAAGGCCAGAAGGTGTTCGTGAAGGTACTGGACGTCGACCAGCGCGGCCGCATCAAGCTGTCCATCAAGGAAGCCAAGGCAGACCAGGCGGAGGAATCCGCTGAGGCGAATCAGGCCTCTGACGAAGGCTGAGTCTCCTGAGCGCAAAAAACCCGGCAGCCGCCGGGTTTTTTTATGCCTGCAGTTTTCCTCGGGCGCTGAGGGCTATGGCGCAGCACCATATGCTTTCGGTTAGAATCCGGTTCAAAGAATAAAGGGGAACAACCTTGCACAACTTCTGGCTCGCGGAAATTCTGCTCGCCCTGGCCGCTCTACTGGTGGCCAATCAATACTGGTATATCGCCCGCAGCCGCTGCCAGTCCCCGGCCCTGCTGATCGTTGCTGCCTCGCTCTGTCTCGCCCTGGCTGCCGCGGCTGGCGCCTATCGCTACGGCATCGATCCAGGCGTTACCGAATTGCATCGCGCGCTGTCGCGCCTGTCGGCGACCATTTCCTTTGTGCTGATCGGCATTGCCCTGCTGTGGGCACGCCTGGGGCTGGGGCTGGGGCGTGACAGCCGCGCACCAGCCTATGTCACCATGGTCCTGGTGATCGGTTCGGCGCTGGGTGCGGCGGAAACCGCTGCCCTGTCCCCCGAGGCCGTCAGCAGCCTCTATTCCACACTCGGGCTGCTGCTGTGGCTGGCGATTGCCCTGCTGGAATTGATTTCAGCGCGCACCCTGTCGCGTCCGCTGGCGCTACTGCTGGCAGCTGGCGCTGTGTTGGTCATTTTCGCGGGTCTGGTGGTCGGCGCCGGCGCGACTCGGGTGTTGGGACTGGCGCGGATAAACTGGTTCCACTTTATGCTGGCCGCGGGGGCCCTGACGTTGCTGTGTGCCCGCCCATTATTCGATTCAGAGGACAGCAGTCATGGGTAAGGTCCCTTGCGTGTTGGAAGGGGGCTGTCACTGCGGTGCCGTACGATTCCGCGCAACCGTCAGTCACGAGGACGGAGAACCCCTGGTGGCGCACGCCTGCAACTGTTCGATGTGCCAGATGGTGGGGTTCCAACACCTGATCGTACCGGCGGCGGACTTTCAGCTGCTGCAGGGGAAGGATGACCTCAGCTGTTACACCTTCAATACCGGCGTGGCCAAGCACTATTTCTGCCGGCATTGCGGCGTGAAATCTTTCTATGTGCCGCGCTCCAATCCCGATGGCTACAGTGTCAACCTGCGCTGCCTGGACGCTGTGCCGGAGGGCATCGTGATAGAACCTTTCGACGGCCAGAACTGGGAACAGCACGCCGGCGATCTGGCGCACCTCAGCAAAGCGAACCAATAGCAACCATCAGAACAGGATCGAGTGCAAGCGTGAGCGAGCAGATACACACTAATTTCATCGAACATACCGATAGCGGCGCCCTCTACAACAAGCCGGGGCTCGACCTGCTGCTGGTGCAGACACCGCTGTGCCGTGCAGTTATCGCCCGGCAGGGTGCCCAGTTACTGGAGTTCCAGGCTACAGACCGGGAGCCGCTGCTCTGGCTCAGCCCGAAGGCACAATTTGAACCGGGTAAGGCCGTGCGCGGCGGGATTCCTCTGTGCCTGCCCTGGTTCGGTATCAACCGCGTCGATCCGGCCAAGCCAAAGCACGGGCTGGTGCGCACCCAAACCTGGGAGCTGGCGGCAGCGAAGGAATTGGCTGGCGGCGACGTGGAGTTGGTGTTTACTTTCCGGCACAACGGCGACGAGCTATTCGCGGCACCTTTCTTCTGCGAGTTCACCATGCGGCTGGGCCGCGAACTGCGGTTGCTTCTGCGACTGGAAAACCTGGCGGAAGCGGCTGTCGAGTACAGCTGGGCCTGGCATACCTATTTCCCGGTGGAGAGCGTGCGCGAAATCGAAGTGCACGGGCTGGAACATGCCGAGTACCTGGACAATACCCGCGAACTGGCGCGATTCCGGCAGGAAGGCTCGCTGACTTTTCCCGGGGAGGTGGACCGGGTTTTTGAAAACGCCCCAGCGCACCAGAAGATCCTGACTCGCAATCCGATCACTACCCACAGTGACAACTGCCACAGCGTGATCACCTGGAATCCGGGCGCCGAACTGGCCGCGACACTGGCGGACGTCGGCGAGCACTGCGGCGAGTTTGTCTGCGTCGAGCACGGCAATGCTTTTGCCGATAGCTGGCAGCTGGCTGCCGGCGAGGTGGCCGAGGCGGCGCTGACTATACAGCGTTAGGCAAATTTGGAGGCGCGCATGGACAGCACTGGAGACCTTACTAAACAGTTGAGCGTGGACGCCGGCCTGATTCATGCCTTTCTGCTCGATCGCGAGGGGGGCGGCAGGGACCTGGACTGGAGCGAAGTCCGGGACTGGCAGCCGCAGCACGGACTGCTCTGGCTGCATTTCGACTACACCGACGCCGAGGTGCAGCAGTGGCTGCGCGAGCAGAGTGGCCTGGAGCCACTGGTGGTCGATGCGCTACTTACCGAGGAGACCCGCCCGCGCACCACTGCACTGGGCGACGCCCTGCTGATCGCGTTGCGGGGGGTCAATCTGAATCCTGAATCGCAACCCGAGGATATGGTGTCCATCCGGCTGTGGGTGGAAGAAAACCGTATTATCAGTACCCGCAGGCGACGCCTGCTTTCCGTCAACGATCTATTAGAGCGCCTGCGCGCCGGGCGGGGCCCTGTCAATTCGGCGGATCTGGTGGTTTCACTGACGGACCTGCTCGTGTGGCGCATGAGTGATACGGTAGAGGCCTTCGAGGACAAGATCGACGAGCTGGAAGACTGTGTGCTCGATGCCAGCAGTGCGGCGTTGCGCGCGGACCTGGCGCGGTTGCGCAAGCAGACTATCACCCTGCGCCGCTATCTGGCCCCTGAGCGCGAGGCGCTGTCGCGTATGTTGCAGGAGAAGGTAACCTGGTTCGATGAGGGCAGTCGTATCCAGCTGCGCGAGGTGAGCGATCGCCTGCTGCGCCATATCGAGGACATTGATGCGGTGCGCGAGCGCGCGGCGGTCACCCAGGAAGAGCTGCTGAGCCGCAATTCGGAACAGCTTAACAGCCGCATGTATGTACTCTCCGTAGTGGCGGCTATCTTCCTGCCGCTGGGTTTCCTCACCGGTTTGCTGGGTATTAATGTCGGCGGTATTCCCGGTGCTGAATCACCCGGGGCATTTATGGTTTTCTGCGGCTTGCTGGTGCTTGCCGTGTTGCTGCAAATCGTAATTTTCCGCTGGAAAAAATGGCTTTGAGGACACGGATATGTCGGCACAATTTCACCTGGCGCAGGTCAATATAGCGCGGGCCAAAGGTCCGATGGACAGCCCCGTGATGCGGGGTTTTGTGGAGCAGCTGGATCGAATCAATGCGCTGGCGGACCGCAGTCCGGGTTTTGTCTGGCGGCTGCAGACGGAAGAGGGCGACGCGACCGCGCTGCAGGTTTTCGAAGACGAGCGCATTATTGTGAATTTGTCGGTGTGGGCCTCGATAGAGGCGCTGAAAGACTATGTCTATTCCGGGGAGCACCTGGAAATACTGAAGGATAAAAAGCGCTGGTTCGAGAAAATGCCGGGGCCGATACTGGCCTTGTGGTGGATTCCCGCCGGCACCCTGCCTACTGTCGATGATGCCAGGCAGGCACTGCAGACCCTGAGTGTCCGCGGCCCTTCCACAGCTGCCTTTTCCTTTGCCCGGCCCTTTCCCGCGCCGCAAATGCTACCGGCATGACAGGGGGCTGACTGCGCGAACTCCGCCGCGCTCCGGCAAGAATACTTGGTGTGCTATACAGAAGTTGCGCCACCAAATGCCGGCATGAGGGAATTTGCGACAAGTGAAAGCTCTGATCGAAGCCACCCGACATATCATGACCGGAGCAACACTGGCGCTGTTGATCGTGGCTTTTTTTGCCATGCTCTGGGGCGGCGCCAAGGCGGTTCAGGCCATCGCGTTAATTGTCAGTAGCAGGGGGGAAAGCCACGATATCGAGGTCTACCTGATTCGGGTGGTGGACGCCTTTCTGATCTCGATAGTGCTCTATCTGTTTGCCGTGAGTATTTACCAGCTCTTTATCGGCGGTCTGGCATTGCCGGTAGCGAAGGACCTGGGCGAAATGAAAGGGCAGCTCAGTGGCGTGATTATCATGGTATTGGCGATACAGTTTGTCGAGGATGTCATGGGTGAAGCGCCACCGCAGCAGCTGCTCTATGAAGGCGTTTCCATTGCCGTAGTGGCTAGCGTCCTTTTGGTGCTGAGTTATATTGCTCGAAGAAAACGCTAGCGTAGGGCAATCTCTTCTTGGTCAGTCGAACACGGTGACTGTCTGCCTGGTAAAGGCGACCAGAGTCCCCTCTACATCCCACAGTCGCGCCTGTATCACGCCGTAGCCATCCGCGGCCTGTTCCACTTCCGCCAGATACTGCCACCAGCTGTCGCCGCCGAACTGTGGCAGCGGCTCGATGAACTCCACTGTCCAGGTCAGCGAGCTGGCCGGTGCCGGCACTGTCAGCATCGGCAGTATCGCGGGCGGCCAGGCATCGATCAGCGCCAGCAGGTGGGCCACGGTGACCTCGCTGTCACTGCCATCCTTGAAGCGTACCCAGCCTCCCAGGTGAGTATCACTGCTGCCGCTAAAGGGCAGCTGTCCGCGCGCTATCCGATAGTCGAACTTCTGCGTGAATTCCGGCACAACGCCGGGAATGTAGGGCAGGGCTTCGCACTCATCCGGTAGCTTGAACGCGGGTGCGCGATCGGTAGCCACGCCGATATTCGACTCGCGGCCCTTGCCGAAGCTGGCGAGCCCGGCGAGCAATACCGAATCACCCTGGCGGATATGTCCTTCCACCTGGGTTACCGAGCGGCCGGCCCGCAAGGTGTTCGAAGAAATTTCGATCGGACCGGCACCCACCGGGCCGACAAAGGAAATGGTCAGTGAGCGCAGACTGGCATCGGCATCGACATGCGCAGCCATTTTCTCGTAAAGCATGGCGGCTACCAGGCCGCCGAAGGTGGCGCGACCCTGGGTCCAGCCGGCGGGAACCTGTTGCGCACTTTCGTAAGAGCGCCACTCCGCGAGTAGTTGATCGAAGGTCATAGGCGATCAGTAAAAGGTGTGGCTGTCTTCGGGAAAAACGCCATTCTTGACGTCTTCGGCGTATTTGCGCAGCGCGCCGGGAATGTTGCCTGCTTCCTGCAGGAAGTTCTTTGAGAACTTGGGCGGCTGTTCGGTGAGACCGAGAATATCGTTGATCACCAGTACCTGGGCGTCGGTTTCGCGGCCAGCGCCAATGCCGATGGTCGGCAAGGACACCGCATCGGTAATGCGCTTGGCCAGGGCAGCGGGGACACATTCCAGGACCAGTAGGTCGGCGCCGGCCTCGTCGAGCTGCGCGGCGTCGTCGAGAATTTCGCCGGCCCGATCCTCGTCCCGCCCCTGCACCCGGTAACCGCCCAGTTTATGCACGGATTGCGGCGTCAGGCCCAGGTGGGCACACACCGGAATACCGCGATCGGTAAGCATTCTTACGGTTTCCGCCAGCCAGGCGCCGCCCTCGATTTTTACCATGTGCGCACCGGCCTGCATGATACGAGTGGCGTTGGTGAGCGCCAGCTCCGGAGTGGCATAAGTCATAAAAGGCATGTCGCCCATAATCAGGGACTTCTTGTTGCCCCGTGCCACGGCTTCCACGTGGTAGATCATCTGCTCCATGGTGACCGGAATAGTGCTGTCATAGCCGAGCACGGTCATGCCGAGGGAGTCGCCCACCAGTACCGCTTCCACGCCGGTTTTCTGTGCCATCGCCGCCATCGGGGCGTCGTAGAGCGCGACGGTGATAAATTTCTCCCCGTCTGCCTTCATCTTGCGCAGCGTCTGCACGGTGACCGGTTTTTCCAGTTCAGTGGGTGCGTACATAACAATCAATTCCCCGGATTGTAATAGTGGCGGCCGCTGGTGATGGTGAGCATGTATTCCACCAGCTGCTGGTAGTCCTGTGGACGATCGACGATATCGATGTCCTCGCTGTTGACGATCAATAGCGGCGCTTCATCGTAGTAATGGAAAAAGTTGGTATAGGCTTCATTCAGCGTTGCCAGATACTCGTTGCTGATCGAGCGCTCGGCGGCAATGCCGCGTGTGCGTATGCGCCCCTGCAGCACATCCAGCGGCGCCTGCAGGTAGACGACCAGGTCGGGCTTGGGCGCCTGCAGGGTCAGGTGCTGGTAAACCTGCTGATACAGAGCCAGTTCGTCCGCATCGAGTGTGACTTCGGCAAACAGCTGGTCTTTTTCGATCAGGAAGTCGGATACACGAACGGGTTTGAACAGGTCGTCCTGGCGCAACGCCTGTATTTGCTGTGAGCGCTGCAACAGAAAATGTAATTGGGTGGGCAGTGCTGTGCTCTTGGGGTCCTGGTAAAAGCGCTCGAGAAAGGGATTGTCTTCCGGCAATTCCAGCAGCGTGTCGTAGTTAAACGTGGCTGCGAGTTTTTTTGCCAGCGTGGTCTTGCCCACGCCGATATTGCCCTCCACGGCGATAAATCGTGGCAGCGTCCTGCCGGACAGGTCGAGTTCTTGAAGTTGGGATTCGCCGGTATCGTTGACCACTGAATTTACTCCTTTTTTTTGTCCTCGCCGCTGTCCCTTCCGGGGCTGCAGAGGCGAACATGGTGTTCGCCGCCACGGCTGATGTGGCTACTTTAACGAGGCGTCAGATTTTATCCAGGCGATTGTGCGGGCATGCCTGCAGCAGTGTCTCGATGGACTCCCCCGTGGGTAGCCGCAGCTGCGGTTCCAGCTCTGCCAGCGGCAGTAACACAAAATTCCGCTCGGCCATGCGCGGGTGCGGAACCTGCAGGCGCGGTACATCGATCAGCTCGTCGCCGAACAGCAGTATATCTAAATCGAGGGTGCGAGCGCCCCAGCGAATGGTGCGTTCGCGCCCGTGCGACGCTTCGATCGCCTGGAGTTGGTCCAGCAGTTCCAGCGGTGCTAGTTCGGTCTGCAGCTCTGCGACTGCGTTGATGTAGTCCGGCTGGTCTCCCGGGCCTACGGGCGCACTGCGATAAAAGCTGGAACAGCGGAGCAGGCGCGTGCCGGGTAGTGCGGCCATTGCTTCCAGCGCACTGCACAGCTGCTGCTGCGGTTTCGCCAGATTGCTGCCGAGACCGATATACACCTTCTCCATTGGCTATTCGGCTGCCTTTGGGGGGCGGCGGCGACGTCCGCCGCGCGAACCGCGCCCGCGGCGGTTGCCGCTACCGCTGCCGCTGCGCTGTAGCTTGCGGACCATCTGCTGGCGCTGTTCGTCATCGGCCTGCTGGAACTCGGTCCACCACTGGCCGAGTCCCGGCTCCAGTTCGCCACACTGTTCGCGCAGCAGCAGGAAGTCGTAGGCAGCGCGGAAACGCGGGTGTTCGCTCTGGCGCTGGGCGCGGTTGCCGCCACGTTGCGACAGGCGCGATTGCAGGTCCCAGATTTCACGCATGGGGATCGAGAAGCGCTTGGGGATGGCAGTATGCGCCAGTTGGGAACTGGTGATCTTTTGTGCGGCCTGTGCCAAAGCGGGTACCGGTGGTGTGCCCCGGTCCACCAGCTTCTGCTGCTCTGCATTCACCGCCGGCCACAGGAGGGCCGCGTACAGGAACGCGGGCGTCACGCGCATCTCTTCGCGAATGCGCTGGTCGGTATTGCGCAGGGCCAGGCGGGTGAGTTCCAGGGCTGCCGGGTCGTCCAGTCGGGCGGCATTGTCCGGGAACAGGTGGTGCCAGAGGCGATACTGGCGCAGCAGTTCGAAAGTCCGCTCACCGTGCCCGCTCATCAGCAATTTGAGCACCTCATCGAACAGGCGCGCCGGCGCTATGTTGCGTAGCAGTGGCGCCAGTTCGGTCAGCGGTGCCGCGGTTTTGTCCTCGATGTTGAAGTCCAGCTTGGCGGCGAAACGGACCGCACGCAGCATGCGCACCGGATCTTCCTTATAGCGGGTGACGGGATCGCCGATCATGCGGATCAGGCGCTGCTCGATATCGCGTACACCGCCGGTGTAGTCGTGGATCGCAAAACCGTTGGTGGTGTAATAGAGGGCATTGACCGTGAAGTCGCGGCGGACGGCGTCACTTTGCAGGTCGCCGTAGACATTGTCGCGCAGCAGCATGCCGTGCTCCGACTGCTGCGCCTCGTGTTCCTCGCCGTCGCTGTGATGGCCGCGGAATGTGGTGACTTCGATAACTTCGCGCCCGATGCGCGCATGCAGTATGCGGAAGCGGCGCCCGACAATGCGCGAGCCGCGGAACAGCTGCTTGGCTTGCTCCGGGGTGGCGTCGGTGGCGACATCGAAATCCTTGGGGTGGCCACCCAATAGCAGGTCGCGCACACCACCGCCGACGATATAGGCCTGGAAGCCGGCCTCCTGCAGGCGCTTCATCACCGTCAGGGCGGCGCGGCTGATATCGCGGCGGGAAATACTGTGGTCGCTACGGGCGATGACCCTGGGACCCGGGTTGGCCGGCTTGCGCCAGCGTTTGATACTACTGATCAGGGAATTGAGCATACGGCTGTCTGTCTTGACTGCTGCCAACGGGATCTGGCTTGGAAGGTCCCGTCACAATTGCTCATTCGAACTGATACTGACAGGTCCTGTTGCGAGGCGGATTCTACCACAGGCAAAGACATACGCCCGCAATCCGGGCAGATTGCGTCGCGAGCAGGGGGAAAAGAAAGGAAAGATGGGAATTATTCTTATTGACTATGAAGGCAGCGGCTTCCTTGCGCTATCAATTTGCTGTCTAGCAAACACCCTCTCCCAGGTACAATCAGTCAGTTTGTAACGCGCTTGTCGTTTTTTTTGTTGTCTTCTGCTTTATTTTTATTATTTATTGTTATTGTTTGTTGTTTTTATTGTTCTGTCGGTTTTGGTCTCTGTTTGCTTTTATTGTCGACCGCCCCATTATTCTTATTGTGTTTCGCCCGCTTATTGTGAGTTGTTATTAGGGCTTAAACAGTCATTTATTTTTATTCTTGGCTGTTCTTGTTGTTTGTACTAGATACAAAGCATTTAGTGTGCCAACTTTTTAAAATCGTTATAAATCAATAACTTATAAATATTTGGCGGTTTTTTGATGGGTTGTAACAGGCCTGCACGTTACGGATGTCGCGGCAGTTGTTACTCCCGGTGAGACAGGGGTAACACTTTTTGCTGTTACTGCTGAGGGGCGTGCCGGGTAACGCGGCGTGCGGGTGGCGGCGCGATCAGCGCCGTGCGGTAAGGGGCGACCCCGGGATCACCCCTGGCGGTATTCTGTGACGGACTAGCCCGGATATTGCACCAGGGGCCGCGATGATCGCGCCGAGATCTGTGCGTTCAGTGCATTTTTGCGGCGTACATGCATGCTTATTGCACGTATTAGCCGCAAAAATGTGCTGAGCGCACAGAGATCAAGCGAGGGCGCGGCCAGCGGTGCTTGGTAACATTTTGTACCCGAGTGAAAACTCAAAAAAATTTTTACAAACAAAGACTTAAGTGAAATCTCAAGCGGCCTGGTGCAATATCCGGGCTAGGCCTCGGCAGTGGCAGCGCGGCGGGACTTCTTGCGCGGAATCCCCAGTTTCTGGCGGCGCTCCCACAGGCACTTGCGGCTCACGCCCAGTTTCTTTGCCAGTTCGGTTTCGCTCATGGTGTCCTGGTGTTCAATGACGAAGCGGGCGAAATAGTCTTCCAGCGACAAGTCTTCGCGCGGGTCCGTGTGGCGGCTACGCGGGAGTCGCTCGGGGTCCGCTTCTTCGATGGGCACCAGGTCCAGGTCGATATCCAGTGTGTTGTAGTCGATTTCCCTGCTGTCATCGTCGGTGAGAATCACCGCGCGCTGAATTGCATTCTCCAGTTCGCGCACATTACCGGGCCAGGTATAGGTAGTGACGGCCTGTACGGCCTCCGGGGACAGCTTGAGGGTCGGGCGCTCTACCTTGGCGCAGAACTTCTCCAGCAAGTGCTCGGCAATTGCCAGCACGTCCTTGCCGCGCTCGCGCAGCGGTGCCAGGGTCATCTGTACCACGTTGATACGGTAGTAGAGGTCTTCGCGAAACTTGCGCTCTGCGGCCAGCTGGCGCAGGTTGCGGTGCGTTGCCGCCACCAGTCGCACGTCCACCTTGCGGGATTCCACCGCGCCGATCGGCCGCACTTCCCCTTCCTGCAGCACCCGCAGCAGGCGCGCCTGGGCCTCCAGGGGGAGCTCACCGATCTCATCCAGGAACAGGGTGCCGCCATCGGCGGCGGCGACCAGGCCCTCGCGGGCAGTCTGCGCGCCGGTAAAGGCGCCTTTCTCGTGACCGAACAGTTCGGCTTCGATCAGGGTTTCCGGAATCGCCGCGCAGTTGACGGAAATCAGCGGCTTGCCGGCGCGGCGGCTCTCTTCGTGAATCGCGCGCGCCACCAGCTCCTTACCGGTACCTGTCTCGCCGTGCACCAGCACAGTGGCGTCGGTGGGGGCCACCTTGTGAATGCGGCTGTAGAGGTCGCGCATGACCGGGCTGTCACCGATCATGCCGGCGATGGTGCGGCCCTGCTCCCTGGCCGCAGGTGCCTGGGCGCGACTCTGCTCGGCCTTGCCGATCACGCGGCGCACGGTGGCGATCATTTCGTCGTGGTCGAAGGGTTTGGCGATATAGTCCGCCGCGCCCATGCGCATCGAGTCCACGGCGGACCTGAGGCTGGCGTAACTGGTCATGATCAGTACCGGCACGTCGCCGGCGAGTTTGAGCAGATCCGTGCCCGGGGCCCCGGGCAGGCGCAGATCGGAGATGATCAGGTCGAAGTCGTTGAGGCGGTACTTGGTGGTCGCCTCGCGCACGGATCCGGCTTCACTGACCTTGTAGCGGTGCCGCTCCAGCAACTTGCGCAGTGCCGTTCGAATAATGGCTTCATCTTCGACGATCAGGATGTGGCTCATGTGTTACGCCTGGTTACAAAATGCTCAGTGAACGCCTAGTTTTACCCGCCCGGCGTTTCGATGCAACTCAGACGGGTCCAATTGAACAAAATTTGCACGAATCTTGCGCAATCTATGCACTTGGTGACAGTTATCTTGCCAGGGGCAGTTGCACGATGAATTTTGCTCCGCGGTTGGTCTCCGGGTTGGCGGGGCTGATCAGTTCCAGCTGGCCGTCGTGCTCTTCAACAATGCTGTACACCATCGCCAGGCCGAGACCGGTGCCCTCGCCGGGTTCCTTGGTGGTGAAAAAGGGCTCGAGGATACGATCGCGGTGCTCGGGCGAGATGCCGGGGCCATCGTCGGTGACCGAAACACAGGCGCTGCCGTCCGCGGCGTAACCGTCGATCTGGATATGGCCGCCATCGGGACTGGCGTCGCGGGCGTTACTGAGCAGGTTGATGAACACCTGGATCAGGCGCTGATTGTCACCGGGGGCGATCAGGTCTTCTGGCACGGCGTTGGCAAATGTCACCTGGGTCTTGTCACGCTGGAGTGACAAGAGCTGTACCGCCTCCTGCACGCAGGCGTACAGGTCCACCGGTGCCCGCTGGCTCTCCTGGCTGCCGCTGTGGGAATAGTTGACCAGTGAGTGGACGATGCGGCTGATGCGCTGGGTCTGACTGAGGATCTGGTCGGCGGTGTCCCGCACTTCGGAATTATCGGACTCAAAATGCAGGTTCTGGGCGAGGCAGGCGATACCGGTCACGGGGTTGCCGACTTCGTGGGCGACGCCAGCCGCCAGGCGACCCACGGATGCCAGGCGCTCGCTGTGGATGAGCTCCTGCTCGAGAATCTGTGTCTCGGTAATATCCTCCAGCAGTAACATCAAGCCGTCGCCGCGGTCGCGGCGCGCGCGCCCACTGCGGCTGCTCTTCTGCCGCGTCTTGTGCAGATTCAGCCAGTGGCTGTTGCCCCCCAGGCTGACCTGCTGCTTGAAACGGCTGGCGTCGGCGGAATCGGCAAACTCGGTCAACAGGGTGCGCCACGGCTCCACCAGGTATTCCAGCTTGGAGCCAATCACGTCGCCGGCGGCAATTCCGGTCAGGTCCTGCATCGCGTAGTTCCACAGCAGAATCTCGCCGTCGCGCCCCAGGGAGCAGGCGGCCAGAGGCAGCTCTTCCAGCATCTGCCGGTGGTACAGGCGCAGGTTGTTCAGTTCCGCGGCGAGACCGGTCAACTGGTTTTTGTAACGGCTGAGCCGCGTCTCGATCAGATGAATGTCCTTGTTGGCCGGCTGGTCGCTGTCCTTGAATGGGAAATGGCGATCGATGATCTGTCCCGCCAGTACCCGCCCCAGCAAGCCGGACAGGTTGGCCTCCAGCTTGTTGCGCAGCTGGCGCAGCGCGTAGGGGCGGCGTTCGCTGTCGGGCAGGTTCAACTGGCGCAGGGCACGATTGACTTCCAGGTTGGCGGTGGCTGCGCCGAGGCTCTCCGCCAGCCGCACGCGGAAATCTGCAGCCGATTCGACATCCAGTTCCAGGCGCAGTGCCTGGCTCAATGTGTCGTCACTACACAGGTCCGCGGCATACTGTTCCAGACTGCTGCTGCGGGTAAATACCGACAGGCCGATAAACAACAACACGTTTACCGCCAGCGACAGGGTGGTGATCTGGGTCCAGATGGTCATGCCCAGCGGAATCTGTATATCGGTGCCGGGCAGGGTGATGCCGCTCATGCCGAACACGGCCGGCAGCAACAGGCCGCCGGCCCAGATCAGCATGCCCGCGAGCAGGCCGCCGATAAAACCGCGGCGATTGCCGCGCGGCCAGTGGATGACGGCGAAGATGCCGGGCAGGAACTGCAGTGAGGCGATAAACGCGAGCAGCGCCAGGTCCGACAGGGACAGGCGGTTGTTCAACAGCAGGTAGAAGGCGAAGCCGGCCAGAAAGAGTGCCGCTACCAAAGCGCGGCGCAGCCACACCAGCTGGCGGTACATGTTGTCCTCGGAATGCCAGCGGGTGCCGGGTAGCAGCCAGTGGTTCATGACCATGGTGGACAGTGCCAGGGTAATCATCACCAGCGCGCCGGTGGCGGCGGACAGGCCGCCAACAAAGGCGAGAATTGTCAGCAGTGCCGAACCACTGGCCCGCGGCACCGCCAGGGCAAAGTACTGCACCGGCTCTGATACATCCAGTGCGAAACCCGCCCACATGATCGGGAATATCGGCAGTGCCATCAGCAGCAGGAACAGCGGAAAGCCCCAGCTGGCGATACGCAGGGTCTGGGTTGCAGGGCGTTCCGCCACACTCAGGTAGAAGATATGCGGCATCGCCACGGCAGTGGCAATAAATACCAGCAGCAGCGTGTGCGACGACCCCTGCTTGATCGGGGTGTACAGCAATTGCTGCATATCGCTGTTCTGCGCCAGCCACTGGTCCAGGCCGGTGAATCCGCCGAAAACGCCGTAGACGGCATAGGCGCCCACCGCCAGCAGCGCCACCAGTTTGACCACGGATTCCACCGCCATGGCGCTGACCAGGCCCGCGCGCCGCTCGCGGGTGGCACCGTACATGCTGGTAAAGACCGCCAGCAGCACGCAGTAGAAAAACGCGATCAGGTTCTTGCTGGTGACACCACTCTCCGGCAGCGCCAGCGCGGCAACGCTGTCGCGCGACAACAGCGCCAGGGTTTCGGAGACCGCCTGAATCTGCAGCGCGATTAACGGCAGCAGTGCCAGCAGCATGAATAGTGTGGCGAGGGTACCGGCCTCGCGGCTGTGATAGCGGAAAACCATCAGGTCGGCTGGCGATGTCAACTGGTAGCGCTGCGCCAGTCGCGCCAGCGGTTCCAGCGCCACCGGCGCGAACAGGAACATGGCGCCGGTGCCCAGATAATAGGCGAGCACGCCGTAACCATACTGCCAGGCCAGGTCGACGATACCGTAGAAGGTCCAGGCGGACAGCGAAACGCCCAGTGACAGCACGTAGACCAGCGGATGGCGCACCCAGCGCGACGGCAGCCAGCCCTTGGAGGTCGCGAAGGCAACAAAAAACAGCGTGGCGATGTAGGCCACGCCGATCAGGGCAATGTGCGCAATTTCAAAGTTCATCGGACTTGCGCCTCATCTGCACGAACACCGCCAGCAGGATCAGTACGAACCAGAGGATAAAAGGGCGGTACCAGGCGCCGGCCGGATTGATCATCCAGGTAAAGATGGTCGGTGAGAAAACGTAACCCGCCAGTACCAGCAGGATTAACAGGGTGCGGTTGCTCATAGATTGCTAAGTGATATCTGCTCTAAGGTGGCTGCAGTCAAACCTTGGCCACCGATTGCTGCGGGAGCGGCCGCTGTTTGCGATCGGGTGATTCGAGCCACGGAAATCGAATTCGGTATTGGGGCATTACAGCAGAATCTGCGCAACGCCCTGCGATTGGCGGAAAAATGTTAATTGCCGCACCGTCTCAGTGCAATTGCCGGTCGCGCATATCGACCTGGTGGCGCTGCCAGCGCGCCGCGGCCCATTTGAGAATATGTTCTGGCTTTTCGTGCGCCAATTCCGCTGGCACGTGAAAGCCGAGAAAGTCGAGCGCAGTACACAGGTTGGCGGAGGCGTTGTGGTTATCTATGGCCGGCGCGTGATTCTGCTTGCTCAGTTTCTGGTGGCCGTCGGGGCCCATTACCAGGGGTAGGTGGCCGAATTGTGGCGGTGTTGCGCCGAGCATGCGAAACAACACCTGTTGCGCACCGGTGGTGTCGAGGAGGTCGGCGCCGCGGACAATGTGACTCACGCCCTGGTCGATATCGTCGACGACAACGGCCAACTGATAGGCGTAGAGGCCGTCACGCCGTTTGAGAATGGTGTCCTCGCCGATCAGCTGGCGCTGCTCACCGCGCCAGAGATCGTGAAAATGCTCCTCGCCGCCGGCGCACTTTAGCCGCAATGCACAGGGGCCCTGTTCCTCGCCGGCTGTTCGGCAGCTGTCGTTGTCGTGACCGCCATTGCGCCGGATCTGGCTGCGCGAACAGTGGCAGGGATATACCAGTTGCCGTACCGCGAGTTCGGCGAGGGTGTCCTCATACAGCGAGTGGCGCCGGCTCTGCCACTCCAGCGGGCCGTGCCAGTGCAGGCCGTGGGCCTCGAGAGATCTGACAATGCGATCTGCCGCGCCCGGCTCTTCCCGCGGTGGATCCAGGTCTTCCATGCGCACCAGCCAGTGTCCACCGTGGGCGGTGGCGTCGAGGTAGCTGCCCAGGGCGCAGACCAGTGAGCCGAAGTGCAGCGGTCCGGTGGGTGAGGGCGCAAAGCGGCCGATATAGGGAGTGGAGGTTTTCAAGGTTGTGCAGGGGCGACCCCAAAGGCCGCCCTCGAGAGGTGGGCGATCATGGGGACCGCCACTTCGCCAAAGATGAGATCAGCCGGAAATCTGCTTTTCCTTGATCTCCGCCAGGGTCTTGCAGTCCACGCACAGGGTTGCGGTGGGACGTGCTTCCAGGCGGCGAATGCCGATTTCCACGCCACAGGCTTCGCAGAAGCCGTAGTCGTCCTGGTCGATCAGTTCGAGAGTGGCATCGATTTTCTTGATGAGCTTGCGCTCGCGATCGCGGGTGCGCAGCTCGAGGCTGAACTCTTCTTCCTGGCTGGCGCGGTCGGCCGGATCCGGGAAATTGGCTGCCTCGTCTTTCATATGGGAAACGGTGCGGTCCACCTCCGCCATCAGCTCGGCCTTCCAGGCCCGCAGCAGGTTGCGGAAGTGCTCCTGCTGCTTCTCATTCATGTACTCTTCGCCCTTCTTCTCTTTGTAGGGCTCAAAGCCGTGCAGAGATTCGGTGCTCGCAGCAGTTTTGGGCATAGTCGTTGCCTCTCTATTCTTTACGGGCCCCCATTTATGGGGGCAATACCACCAAATTCAATCTAGCCTAGTCCGGAATTGTTCGGGCTGGTGCATTTTTAACCCGATCAATTTGGACATGATGGCAGGCGATTCCTTCTTCCGGCGCCCCCAACCCTGATACATCGATGGCCCTGGCGACCGAGGGCGAAGAAGCTACCAAATCTCTTCGGTTCGCGCCACAAAATGTTGATCGGGGAACCTATGCGCAAGTCCATAGCCTCTCTGCGGGCCCTGAAGCGTGCAGCTGTTAGGCGCAGTGCGCAGTGAATGGCCAGCCCTTTACAAGCACTGCAACGCAGCAGATGTTCGCTTCAGGGCGCGCCCATCGGGTGGTGCGGCATCCCGACTTCCAGAGCGACTCACACTCCGCGTTGCAACTTTTTGAAAGGCCTCGGCATTCCTGCAAAGTCGCGCCTTGATTGTGAGCCGCTCTGGAAGCCAGAGAGGCCATGGACTTGCGCATAGGTTCCCTAGTATTTTGTGGCGCTTAAAAAGTCAGTTATGGTCGTCACGTGAAGCTTAATCCTCCCCTGCAGCGGGCCAACCTGTTGCGCCGCTACAAGCGTTTCCTCGCCGATATCGAAACCCCGGAAGGTGAAATTTTCACCATTCACTGTCCCAATACCGGCTCGATGAAAAACTGCTGGGCTGAGAACACGCCTTGCTGGTATTCAGATTCCGGCAACCCCAAGCGCAAGTATCGCCACACACTGGAAGTGACCACCACGCCGGAGGGGGCTCTGGCCGGGGTCAATACCGGCCGTGCCAACGCGCTGGTCGAGGAGGCGATTACAAGCGGTGTGGTGTCGGAATTGCAGGGCTATGAAAGCCTGCGACGCGAGGTGCGCTACGGCGACGAGAACAGCCGAATCGATCTGCTGCTGTCGGGGGGCGACGGTGATTGTTACGTTGAAGTCAAAAATGTGACCCTGGCTGAAGGCAATCGCGGTCTCTTTCCCGACGCGGTCAGTAGCCGCGGCGCCAAGCACCTGCGCGAGTTGCAGAAGCTGGCCGAAAACGGCGTGCGTGCGGTCTTGTTTTACTGCGTGCAGCACACGGGTATCGAAACTGTGCAGGCCGCGCGGGAAATTGATCCCGCTTACGCCGAGGCACTGGATGCGGCAGTGGCTGCGGGCGTTGAAGTGCTCGCCTATCGGGCGCGCATCAACGCGGTGGAGATTGCGCTTTACGAAGCGATCCCTTTTCGCTGACAGGCTTTTGCAGGAACGACTACGCGTTAGTCGGTCTTTTTTGCGATATCCGGCTCATTCTGCCAGCAATACGTAAAGGCCTTCCGCCGTGTGCTCGACCGGCACCGGTGTCAGCGCATCGCCGGTGCAGGGGCCGGCGATACACTCGCCGGTCTCGATCAGGAACAGGGCGCCGTGTGACGCACATTGAATCAGGGCGCCGTCGGGATCGAGGAACTGGTCTTCCTGCCAATTCAGATTGATGCCCCGGTGCGGGCAGCTGTTTTTGTAGGCGTAAACCTCGCCGTCTTTCATCACGGCAAATACATTGTCGGTGCCGGCGGCAGTGTCACCGAGAGAAAACCCCTTCGACTGGCCTTCGGTCAGTTCTTCGTAACGGCAAAGAAAATATTTCTGCACAGCAATTCTTTTATCGGTTATTCGGGAGCGGCGAGTGTAATCGATGTTTGGCGTCTTTTCCCGTCGCGCACGACGCCCAGGCTAACCTCGTCACCGGCGCGGTGATTCTCCAGCACGTTCATCAGGTCGTCATAGGTGTTCACCGGCTGGCTGTCCACCTCCACGATAACGTCGCCCAGCTGCCAGCCGCCGCGCCGGGTGCGGTAAATTCCGCGCAGCCCGGCCCGCTCTGCAGGCATGCCGGGCGCTGTGCGCAAAACGGCGACGCCCTCGTATCCGTACTGGCTGGCCCACTGGTCCGGTGCCGATTCGATACCCAGTACCGGGCGGACGAGGCGGCCGTGGGCGATCAGCTCCGGCACTATCTTCTTCACCGTATCGACCGGAATCGCAAAGCCGATACCGACGCTGGCGCCGCTGGGGCTGTAGATCGCGGTGTTGACACCAATCAGGCGGCCGCTGCTGTCGAGCAGGGGGCCGCCGGAGTTGCCGGGGTTAATCGCAGCGTCCGTCTGGATCACATTGCGAATGGTGCGGTTGTTGGCGGCCTGAATCTCGCGTCCCAGTGCACTGACCACGCCGGTGGTCAACGTGGTATCGAGGCCGAACGGATTGCCGATGGCGAGAACCTTGCGGCCCACGGCCAGGTTGTTGGAAGTGCCGGCCTCCAGCGGCTTAAGCAGTTCCGGTGGGGCGTCGATCTTCAGCACCGCCAGGTCTTTTTCCGGTGCCGAGCCGACCAGCTGAGCCGGCCACTCGCTGCGGTCCTGCAGGGTGATGGTAACCTTGCGCGCGCCCTCGATGACGTGGAAGTTGGTCACCACATGGCCGAGGTCGTCCCAGATAAAGCCGCTGCCGGCGCCCTTGGGCACGGTGTGCAGCCGCAGGGTCCAGCGGTCGCGGACCAGGGTTTCATTGGTGACGTAGACTACCGAAGGACTGGCGAAATTGAACACCTGCATGGTGTTCTGTTCGTCGTCGGTGGCAAAGACCGGCACCGGAGTCGTTGCATTGGCGAGACTGGTAAGCAACAGCAGTGGCGCGGCCAGCAGCAAGGCTTTGAACTTGTTCATGGTCAGCGTTGTGCGGTGTCTGGATTCGAAAGGGGACATGTTAACCCGGCCGGAAGCCGGGTTAACAACTGAAGTTTTGATGGTAAAGAGGCCTTTTCTATCCGTGTTCGGGCTCTCTCCTGTTTTGCTGGCGCTGTGGCCTTTCGGCTGTTGGCGCTGAGGGCTATTTCTTAACGCTGAGGGCTCTCGTCCTAGCGCTGAGGGCTCTTGTCCTAGCGCTGAGGGCTCTTGTCCTAGCGCTGAGGGCTCTTGTCCTAGCGCTGAGGGCTCTGCAGCGCCAGGATGCGATCCTCCAGCGGCGGGTGGCTGGCCAGCAGCGCGCCCATGTTGCCGTAGATGCCGAAGGCCTTCATGTTGCTCGGCAGGGGCTGCTCGCGGCCTGCCTCGGATTCCGCCTTGATCCGCTGCAGCGCGGCAATCATGGATTGGGGGCTGGCGAGGCTGGCGCCGGCGGCGTCGGCACGGTACTCGCGGCGGCGACTAAACCAGGCCACGACCATCATCGCGAAGACACCGAATACGATGTCCATGATGATGGACGTCACGAAGTAGCCAATACCCAGTCCCTGTTCGTTGCGCATCAGCACCCGGTCGACGAAGAAGCCGACTAAACGGGCGAAGAACATCACGAAGGTGTTCACCACACCCTGAATCAGGGCCAGGGTGACCATATCGCCATTGGCGACGTGGCCGATTTCATGGCCGATGACTGCCCGGGCTTCGTCGCGGTTGAAGCGTTCCAGCAAGCCCGAGCTAACGGCCACCAGGGCGCTGTTACGGTTCCAGCCGGTTGCGAAGGCGTTGGCCTGTGGCATCGGGAAAATACCCACGTCCGGCATACCGATACCGGCTTTCTGTGCCAGCTCGCGCACAGTTTCCACCAGCCACTGCTCGTCGGCGGTGCGCGGCTGGTCGATAACCTGGGTGCGGGTGGACATGCGCGCGATGGTCTTGGACATCAGCAGCGAGATCAGTGCGCCGCCGAAGCCAAAGATGGCACACATCGTCAGCAGGGCGCCGAGGTTCAGGTTGACGCCATTGGCATCGAGAATGCCCTGAATGCCGAGAAGGTTGAATATAATGCCGACCAAGACCAGAACGGCAAAGTTGGTCAAAAGAAACAGACCAATGCGCAACATCGGTGTACTCCAATCAAGATGTCTTAGGAGGAAGTGTAGATAGGGGCGGCGGCGGCGCTTTCAAGATCCCCGGCGCCCCCACTTCGCGAATTTTCCGGCGTTGCTTACTCTGAGTCCTGTGCCGACAGGAGCCGGTCGGCCTCGCTGGCCAGGTGCGCTTTCACGTCTGGATCCAGGTCGTTCCAGTGCACATCGAGCAGTGCACCCTGCAGGGCGTAGAGCATTACCCGGGAGGCATTGATACCGCGGTTGCGAATGCTGATAAAGGCATCTACCGGGCCTACCCGGCGCAGATCATCGCAGGAGCGAATACCGATGGAATGGAGGATATTGACAGAGGCGAGGCCCAGGTTTTTCAGTTTTAACAGCTCTGATTGACTCGGGTGCATGTGGGTCTTCCCTAACTAAGTTGGCGTCCGTTTTTGCTTGGCAAAGTCCTTTTGCCGCGCGACTGAAAATAGCATAAAACGATAAAGGGCCAAACATTCATTAATATTGGTACTAAGAACGGAAGGCGAATCGAAATTGCTATCAAATAAATTTTGCTTAATGCGTGGTGGCGTCTCCGTTTTTGGTAGAGTGCGATATGAAGTTTCTTCACTTTAGTTCGCTCTGTTCAGATTTCCTGTCCGTGAGAGGGTTATGCTGGCTGCACCGCTAAAACGCATGTTGTTTGGTCTCAGCGACGAGCATGTGATTGTCGATCCGCGCTCGGGACAGTTGCTTCATCCTGAAGCGCTGGTCGCCTTTGAGCGCTTGTGTGCCGATGCGCGTGCAGCGGGCTTCGATCCGCTGGTAGTCTCCGGGTTCCGCAGCTTCGAGCGCCAGCGTACCATCTGGAACAACAAGGCGGCGGGCCTGCGCCCGGTGCTCGACAGTAGCGGGGTGGCGCTGGATGTGGCGCAACTGTCGGCGGTACAGACCGCATTCGCGATATTGCGCTGGTCCGCATTGCCGGGTGCTTCGCGGCACCATTGGGGCACGGATTTCGATGTGGTGGATGTCGCGGCGATGCCCGACGATTACCGCCCGCAGCTGACGCCGCAGGAAGTGGCCGACGAAGGCATTTTCGGGCCATTTCACTGCTGGCTGGATGCGCGCATTGCCGCAGGGAAAAGCTACGGCCTGTTCCGTCCCTATGCCAAGGACCGCGGCGGGGTGGCGCCGGAGCGCTGGCACCTGAGTTACGCACCGCGGGCTTTTGAGCTGCAACATTTATTGTCTCCGGAGCGACTCTGTGAACAACTGCAGAGCTGCGAGTTGGAACTGTGCGACACTGTGTGCGCACAAATGGATGAGATTTATACGCGCTTTGTGTGCGTGCCGGATCACTGTTATCCGGATTTAGGTTGAGTGAGGATCTGATCATCGACGTTGAGACTGGACAACGGGATATCTGGCAGGCGATGCGCGCCGAGGCGTCGGAAGCGGCCGTCGGCGAACCGGTACTGGCGAGTTACTTCCACAATACCGTGCTGCGGCACAAATCCCTCGACGATGCGCTCGCCTATCAACTGGCATCGGTGCTGGATCACAACGCGCTGACCGCGACGGCGCTGCAGGAGGTTATCGCTGCGGCACTGCAGGCGGATGCGTCCATCCCCCGCTGTATGCGCGCGGATATCAGCGCCTGGTACGACCGCGATCCCGCCTGCGATCAGTACCTGACGCCCTTCCTCTATTTCAAGGGTTTTCACGCCCTGCAGTCGCACCGCGTGGCCCACTGGCTGTGGCAGCAGGGGCGGCACACGCTGGCGCTCTATTTCCAGAGCCGGGTGTCGGAGCAGTTCGCGGTGGATATCCATCCGGCGGCCAAGTTTGGCTGCGGCATCATGATCGACCATGCCACCGGTCTGGTGGTGGGGGAGACCACCGTGGTCGAGGACGACGTTTCTATTCTGCATTCGGTGACACTTGGCGGTAGTGGCAGTGGTGGCGGTGACCGGCACCCGAAAATCGGCCGCGGGGTAATGATCGGTGCGGGCGCGAAAATTCTCGGTCCGGTGAGGATTGGTGAGAGTGTGAAAATTGCCGCGGGCAGTCTGGTGTTGAGCGATGTGCCTGAGCACACCACCGTTGCCGGGGTGCCTGCGCGCCAGGTCGGCGGTACCACCGCCGCGGCCCCGGCCTATACAATGGACCAGACGCTGAGTCCGGACGAATAACAACAGAGGCAAGCCCATGTCACAACCCACTTACAGCCTGATCTTTCGCGGCGACCTGGTGCCCGGATTCACCGCCGCCGATGTAAAAGCACACCTGGCGCGGTTGTTTAAGGCCGGTCCGGAAACTATCGACAAGCTGTTCAACGGCCGTCCGCTGGCAATCAAGAAAGGGTTGGCGAAAGCGCAGGCCGAGCAGCTGCAGGCCACACTGGCGAAACTGGGCGCCCAGGTGGTGCTCAAGGCCGAGGGCGAAGTAGATGCGCCGCCCGCACCGGCGCCGCAGGCTGATGAAGCGGTGTCATCGCCGGTATCTGCCGGCGCCGACTGGAGTCTCGCGCCAATGGAGGGCAATCTGGTCAAGGAGCACGAGCGGGAGAAAAAACAGGCGGTGCAGGTTTCCGTGGATCACCTCAGCCTGAAGCCGGCGCAGGGCAATCTGATCGAGGAGGGTGAGCGCTCGCACACTCAGGCGGTGACTGTCGAGGTGCCCGACTGGAAGCTCGACTGATTCCACGGGCGCCGTAACGGGGCGCCTTGCACGGCAAACAGACACAAAAAAACCGGCCCATGGCCGGTTTTTTCGAGGCTATAAGCTCGTTGCACGCCATTCCTGGCGCGGCGGCTCAGCCTTCTTCTTTCAGGTAGCGCTCGCGGGAGGCCATTACTTCCTTGCGCGCCGCTTCGGCGTCGGCCCAGCCGTCTACTTTTACCCACTTACCGGCTTCCAGCGCCTTGTAGTTCTCGAAGTAGTGCTCGATCTGCTTGAGCAGCAGCTCCGGCAGGTCGCCGATTTCCTGAACGTGGTCGTACAGTTTGGTCAGCTTGGTGTGCGGTACCGCCAGCAGCTTGGCGTCTACGCCAGACTCATCGGTCATGTTCAGCACACCGATCACGCGGGAGCGGATCACGGAGCCGACCATTACCGGGTAAGGAGCCACAACCAGCACGTCCAGGGGGTCGCCGTCTTCGGACAGGGTCTGGGGCACGTAGCCATAGTTGGCCGGGTAGAACATCGGGGTGGCTACGAAACGGTCTACGAATACCGCGTCCGCGTCCTTGTCCACTTCGTATTTGATCGGGTCGTGGTTGGCCGGGATCTCGATGATAACGTTGATATCGTTGGGCAGGTCTTTACCTGCGGAAACCTTGTCGAAGCTCATTGCTGTTCCTGACTCTTTCAATAGTGATCGGAAAGGGGTGATCGAAAATTTGGGAGCGCGGATTATATCTCCTGAGCCCCTTTGCTGAAAGCGGCGCCCTTAGACTCATTGGTTAGGGGTATATAGGGGTATAGACGCCGGTGGCGGGTCTATCCTGTAACACAGCCATCACAGTCAGCCATAACAACAAGGAGGCTGAACCCATGTTGAAACCCAGGGAAATCAGGACCCCGGAGGAGGCGCGCGCCATCGTCGAGGAGCGCAATCTCAGTCACGTCAAGGTGGGGCTGTTCGACAACGACGGCGTCATGCGCGGCAAGTATATGAGCCGCGACAAGTTCTTCTCCTCCCTCGCGCACGGTTTCTCTTTCTGTGATGTGGTCCTTGGCTGGGATGTCAAGGACCAGCTGTACGACAACGCCCGCTACACCGGCTGGCACACCGGCTATCCGGACGCACCGGTGCGCATCCTCCCCCACAGCTGCCGCGAGCTGCCTTTCGAAGAGGACATGCTGCTGTTTCTGGCCGAGTTCGACGGCCCGGCGCAGGCGGTGTGCCCGCGCGCCACCCTGCGCCGGGTGATCGAGCGCTGCCAGGCGCTCGGATTCGAGCCGCTGGCGGCACTGGAATACGAGTTCTTCCTGTTCGATGAGACCCCGGACTCGGCCCGCGAGAAGGGTTTCCGCAACTTGAAGCCGTTCACCCCGGACTGGTTCGGCTATTCGATGCTGCGCAACTCGGTACACGCGGAGCTGCATCGGGAGATTCTCGACCTTGGTCAGCGTATGGACTTCCCTCTCGAGGGCCTGCACACCGAGACCGGCCCCGGCGTGCTCGAGGCGGCGATTACGGTGGACACAGCCGAGGCCGCGGGGGACAAGGCGGCGCTGTTCAAGACCTTTATGAAGGTACTGGCGCAGCGGCTCGGCCTGATGGCCACCTTTATGGCCAAGTGGTCCGGTGACTACCCTGGGCAGAGCGGCCATATCCACCTGTCCCTGCGCGAGCGGGACAGCGGCAAGTCCGCCTTCTACGACCCGGAGCAGCCACAGTCCATGAGCGCCGTGCAGCGCCATTTCCTCGCCGGCCAACAGCGGCTGATGCCGGAATTTCTCGCCATGATGGCGCCGACGGTCAACAGCTACCGCCGTCTGGTACCCGGCTTCTGGGCGCCCACCGATGCGACCTGGGGGGTGGAGAACCGCACCGCCGCCCTGCGGGTGATCCCCGGCAGCGACAAGTCCCAGCGCACGGAATACCGCCTGGGCGCCGCCGATGCCAACCCCTACCTGGCGCTGGCCGCGGCACTGGGCTCCGGCCTCTATGGCGTGATGCAGCGGTGGGAGCCGAGCGAAGCCGTGGCGGGCAATGCCTATGCCTTGCAGCAGCCCGAGGAACTGGCGCTGCCGCGCACTCTGTGGGAATCGGCGCAGCGGCTGAAGGCATCCGAGGCGGCACGGGAGCTGTTCGGCAGCGACTTCGTCGAACATTTTGCCATCAGCCGCGAGTGGGAGGAGCGCGAGTACCGGCGCCACGTGAGCGACTGGGAGCTCGACCGCTACTTTGAAATTATCTGATCGCCGTTTCAGCGGTGTCGGGTAAGCCCAGAGTTTGCCCGACTCAATTCCCGTATGCCCGAGTCACCATGAACAAATTGCAGTGTATTTCCCCGGTCGACAATTCACTCTACGTCGAACGCGCGCTCGCCGGCGACGCGGACATTCAGTGCGCTCTCGATAGCGCTATTGGCGCCCAGCGCGCCTGGCGCTGCGCGCCGCTCGCCGAACGAATCGCGATCGTGCGCCAGGCGGTCGCCATTTTTTCCGAGCGCAAGGAGCGGCTGGGTGAGGAGCTCTGTTGGATGATGGGGCGGCCGATCCGCTTTGCCGCCGGAGAGATTCTCGGTTATGCCGAGCGCGCGAACGCTATGGCGGAGATCGCCGAAGAGGCCCTGGCCGATATCCGATTAGCGGAAAAACCCGGCTTCATCCGTTTTATCCGCCGCGAGCCACTGGGGCTCTCACTGGTGATAGCGCCGTGGAATTACCCCTATCTCACCGCAGTCAACGCGGTGGTGCCCTCGCTGCTCGCAGGCAATGCCGTGCTGCTGAAGCACTCGGCGCAGACACCGCTGTGCGCCGAGCATATGGTGGAGGCGTTTATCGAGGCGGGCCTGCCCCCGGGTGTTTTTCAGTTTCTGCACCTGGGGCACGGCGATACCGAGAGGCTGATTCGCGCGCCAGAGATCAACCACGTCGCCTTCACCGGTTCGGTTGCCGGCGGCGAGATGGTCGAGCGCGCCGCGGCCGGGCGCTTTATCAGCGTCGGTCTCGAACTCGGCGGCAAGGACCCGGCCTATATCCGCGCCGATGCCGATTTGGACCACGCCGTGGAAACCGTGGTCGACGGGGCCTTTTTCAATTCCGGTCAGTCCTGCTGCGGCATCGAGCGTATCTATGTGCACGAGCAGCGGTTTGACGAGTTTGTCGCACGCGCCGCCGAGCTGGTGCGTGCCTACCGGCTCGGCAGACCCGATGACCCGGACACGACGCTGGGGCCGCTGGTGCGCGCCGAAGCCGCCGACTTTGTGCGTGCGCAGATCGACGAGGCACTGGCCGAGGGTGCCACGGCACATATCGACCCGCAGGCATTTGCCATGGACAGGCGCGGCACCCAGTACCTGGCGCCGCAGTTGTTGACCGGTGTGCACAGCGGTATGCGGGTGATGCGGGAAGAGTCATTCGGCCCCGTGGTGGGGGTGCAGAAAGTGCGCGACGACAGCGAGGCGCTGGAGCTGATGAACGACAGCGAATTTGGTCTCACTGCGGCCATCTTCAGCCGCGATGAGCAGGCGGCGCTGGCGCTCGGCGAGCGCCTGGAAACCGGCACCGTATTCCTGAATCGCTGCGACTATCTCGACCCGGCGCTGGCCTGGACCGGCGTCAAACATTCCGGTCGCGGCTGCACACTTTCCGGTGTCGGCTTCGAACACCTGACCCGGCCCAAATCTTTCCATTTCAGGGTTCAGCTATGAGTGCGGATAAATTTCATATGAACTGGAATTACCCTACGGCCGTGCGCGTCGGCCCGGGGCGCATCGCCGACCTCGCCAGTGCCTGTCGCGAACTCAATATGCACAAACCCCTGCTGGTCACCGACCCCGGCCTGGCACAACTGCCGTTGCTCGAGCGCGCCGTGCAGATCTGTCGCGATGCGGGGCTGGAAGTTACCGTGTATTCGCAGATCAAGGGCAATCCGAACGGGCAGAATGTCGCCAATGGTGTGGAAGTGCTGCGCGAGGGCTGGCACGACGGCGTGATTGCGTTCGGCGGCGGCTCGGCACTGGATGCCGGCAAGGCGATAGCGTTGATGGCCGGGCAGCGGCGCCCAATCTGGGACTTCGAGGATATCGGCGATAACTACCTGCGCGTGGATGTGGATGGCATGGTGCCGGTGGTGGCCGTGCCCACCACCGCGGGCACCGGCTCGGAGGTGGGTCGCTCATCGGTGATTACCGATGAAGAAGCGCAGATAAAACGCATTATTTTCCATCCGCGCATGCTGCCGGCGATTGTGATACTGGATCCGGAGTTGACGCTGGAGCTGCCGCAGAAAATCACCGCGGCCACCGGCATGGATGCGCTGTCCCACAACCTGGAGGCCTTCTGCTCACCGCTGTTCCACCCGATGGCCGAGGGTATCGCGCTGGAAGGCATTCGGCTGGTAAAGGAGTTTTTACCGCGTGCAGTGAGCGATGGCACGGATCTGGACGCGCGCCAGCAGATGCTGGTGGCCTCGTGCATGGGGGCGACGGCCTTCCAGCGCGGTCTCGGCGCCATGCACGCGCTGGCCCATCCGCTCGGTGCACTCTACGATGCGCACCACGGACTGCTCAATGCGATATTGATGCCCTACGTACTGCAGGCCAATCGCGCGGCCGTCGAACAGCCGATGGCGCGGCTGGCGCGCTACCTGGATCTGCCCGGTGCGGGTTTCGATAACGTATTGAACTGGGTATTGGCACTGCGCGAACAGATCGGTATTCCCCATACGCTGGGGGAAATTGGCATAGATACCGCACAGGCTGAAAAGGTCGGCGCTATGGCGGAGGTGGATCCCTCTGCCGGCACCAACCCGCTATCCTTCGACGCGGCGGGCTACCGGGAACTCTTTGTGCGGGCGTGCGAAGGCAGCTTGGCACTGTAAGATATCGGCTCGCTCTGCCGACAAAGTGACAGAGCCTGAAATTTTGAGGAGTCGATTGTGCGTGGACTGATCGCCGTCTTGTTACTGCTGGTCGCTGTTGCGGGCAGCGCCGAAGAGTCGAAGAATATCCGCACCGCCATCTTCGCCGGCGGCTGCTTCTGGTGTATGGAACCGCCGTTCGACCAGCTCGATGGTGTGCTGCAGACCACATCCGGCTACAGCGGCGGCCATGTAAAAAATCCAAGTTACGAGCAGGTTTCCGCCGGTGGTACCGGGCACGCGGAAGTGGTGCAGGTCACCTACGATGCCGACAAGGTCAGTTACGCGAAGCTGCTGGATGTCTTCTGGCGCAACGTGGATCCTGTCGATAAGGGCGGCCAGTTCTGCGATCGCGGTGACCAGTATCGCAGCGAAATTTTCTACGGCACCGAGGAAGAAAAGAAACTCGCCGAGGCCAGTAAAAAGCAGGTGGCTGCGAAGCTGGGCAAGAAAGTCGTGACGCAGATTAAACCGGCCAGTATTTTTTATCCCGCCGAGCGCTATCACCAGGACTACTACCAGCGCAATCCGGTGCGCTACAAGTACTACCGTTATCGCTGCGGGCGCGACCAGCGTCTCGAAGAAGTTTGGGGTAGAGCCTCGGCCGAATGATATCGAGCGCAAACAGGGATGATTGCAATGGGCAATGCCTTCGACAGCCTGGCGGGACTGAGTCTCGAGTGGACCGGTGTCCATCACTCGGAGAGCGGTGATTTCTCCGAACTCTCCACCCATATCGTCTCCTACGAAACCGAGCGCGAATGCTATGTAACGGCCGGCGGTAAACGGGTCGGCGAAGCCCTCTATTCCTATAAACGCCTCGATTCGCGGATGGCGATCGTAATTTACCGTCCGGAGGTCTACCGGGGGCTTCGCGGAGTGGTACTTTATGCGATGCTGGATTTTGAGAATGCGACGGACCGCGCCGTGATAGTCGCCGACGGCGAACCCTTTGCGGTGGCCAACGGCACCTTTCGTGTCGTGCAGACGCAGTTAAGGCCCAGCGCATCAGGCAACGATTAATCCAGTGATCAAATAAGTCAGTGCTGATCTGTTTAATCATCGCGCGCGAAACGCTGATGCAGTTGCGTGGATGTGCTTGTAATTCGAAGGCCGGTGCTGATACACCCTTTTGCCCCGTTATCCCGGAAATGTTTATTGCCGGGCTAATCAAAGGAATAATTTCGGAATGAACGAACACGAAAAAATCAATTACGTCGAATTCCCCTCGAAGAATCTCAGTAATACCAAAGGTTTTTTCGAGAAGGCTTTTGGCTGGGTATTTGTCGACTACGGCCCCGAGTACACCGCCTTTTCTGGCCAGGGACTGGATGGAGGCTTTTTTCAGGCCGATACCTGCTCGACAACGGAGCAGGGGGCCGCCCTGGTGGTGTTCTACAGTGCCGATCTGGAAGAGACGCAGCAGAAGGTGGAGGAGGCTGGTGGAGCCGTGATCAAGCCGATTTTTTCTTTCCCCGGCGGCCGGCGCTTCCATTTTACCGAGCCCAGCGGCAATGAGTTTGCCGTCTGGTCAGATATCGACGCCTGAAAAGCCGGTTGGCATTTAGCCGCAGTAGCAGAGCCCGGGTCTTCCGTTTAAAGCATCGGTTTGCAGTGAAGCTGGTTGCCGGAAGATCGCGGGCTTAGTCTTTCTCTCTTCATGGGCACAGCCGCAGATACCGGGTCTGATAGCGTCTTATTCTCGACTGCTTTTTTCGATCAGCAGGCTGTAAAAGTTGGTCGCGTGGACCATATTCTCGATACTGATGCGCTCGTTGGTACCGTGAAAGCCGTGGGTGTCCTCTTTGGTGACCACCATCGGGTTGAAGCGGTAGCTGTCGTCGGCGACGGTCTCGTAGCGGCGGCTGTCGGTGCCGGCGACGGTCAGTCCCGGGGCGATCACCAGCGGGCCGTAGGTTTGTTGCGCCGCCTCGGCGATGTTATTGAAACCCACAGATTCTGTGCTGGAGACGCGCGAGGCGGTATCGGCGCGGCGCACCTTCACTTCCACCCGCTCGTCGTCGATGGCCGCATTAAGGTGTTTGACGATTCCCTCGATACTGTCCCGCGGGTGCACGCGCAGGTTGATTGTGGCTACGGCTTCGATGGGCAAGACATTGTCCTTTACGCTGCCGGAGAGCATGGTCGGTGCGATGGTGGTGTGCAACATGGCGGCAGTGCCCGGTTGCGTGCTCAGGGCCGAATCGATCAGGCTGCCGAACAGCCAGCGATTGGCAAACAGCATCTTTTTGCCGAACGGCATGTACGGCGCTATGGAATCGAACATGTCACCACTGAGTCCCTCGAGTCCACTGGGCAGTGGCGACTGTCGCAAGTTGGTCAGTGCCTTCGCGAGTATGTCGACAGCGGTTTCCTGCGGCGGCATCGACGAGTGGCCACCCTGGCCGCGCGCCACCAGGTCGACGGTCATATATCCCTTCTCGGCAACATTGATACTGGCCACGGTTGCATCGACACCGGGAATAAATCCGCGCAGCAGAAAGGAGCCCTCGTCCAGGCTCCAGGCCAGCTGCACGCCGTCCTGTTTGAGTTTCTCCACCACGGCCGCGGTGCCACTGTCGCCGCCGGTCTCTTCGTCGCTGGTCAGACTCAGGTAGACGGTGCGCTCCGGCTGGAAGCCCTGGGCCAGCAGCAGGGTGGTGGCTTCCATCAGCGCGATGGCCGCGCTTTTATCGTCTAGGGCGCCGCGGCCCCAGATATGGGTGTCGTCTATCGCGCCCTCGTAAGGGGGGTGCTGCCAATCGCGCTCGGTGCCGGGAATCACCGGCACCACATCGTAGTGGGCGGAGAGCAGTATCGGTGCCAGGTCTGCGCGCTTGCCCGGCCAGGTGAACAGCAGTGTGTAGCGGTGTTCCGGGTCAATGCCCAGCCGTGCGGGCGCCATGGCGCTGTGCACTTCGGGGTAGGTTTTTGCCAGCCAGCCGATAAAGGCTTCGAACTGTGATTGAGTCTGTGGCTCTGGCAGCTGGGAGGAAACGGTGCGGAATTGAATGGCCTCCGACAGGTGTTGCGCGATTGGCCGGCCGTCGATAGTGCGTTTCTGTATCGCCACCTCGGCAAGTGGCGGGGCGGTGTAGGTGGCAGTTCGCACCAGCAGCAGCGCCGCGAGCAACAGGAACGTGGTGGCAATTCCCAGCAGGAGTTTTTTCATTGTTATTTCCGTAGTCGGTAGCACTTCCAGATGGCTATCTTATCGATAACATCGCGCCCACCGCATTGGCAGGGCGGCCGGACTTTAGTGGCCATTCAGATCAATCGGTCTCGCCGCTTGCACAAACAAAAAAGCCCCGGCGTGAGCGCCAGGGCTTTCGGGATACGGTGTGAACAGTGGCTTACACCTTGAAGCCTTTATCCAACTTCTTTTCCACCAGCTGTTTCTTCAGCTTCGCGTGTTGCGGTACGCCGTTCTTGTAGGGCGGGTAGTCTTCGCCCTGGATCAGCGGCAACAGATAGTCGCGGCCGGCCTGGGTGATGCCGAAGCCGTCCTCGCTGATGTACTCCTTGGGCATCATTTTTTCCACATTGGCCACTTCGGCCAGCGGCGCCTCGCCGATGGACCAGCCGTATTCGGGGCCGGCGTCGCGGACGATGGCCGGCATGATGGCGTTCTTGCCGGCGACGGCCATCTCCACCGCGGCGCGGCCGACAGCGTAGGCCTGGGCCACGTCGGTGGCGGAGGCGATATGGCGCGCGGCGCGCTGCAGGTAGTCGGCCAGGGCCCAGTGGTATTTCAGGCCCAGCTCGTCCTTGACCATGGTGGCCAGGGTCGGCGCTACACCGCCGAGCTGCTTGTGGCCGAAGGCGTCGGTGGTGCCGGCGTCGGCGAGGAAGGTGCCGTCGGCGTACTGGGCGCCCTCGGAGGCGACGATCACGCAGAAGCCCTTCTCCTCGACGGTCTTCTGCACCTTGGCCAGGAACTTCTCTTTGTCGAAGGCCACTTCAGGGAACAGGATGATATGGGGCGCGTCGCCTTCCTCTTCCTGCGCCAGGGCGCCGGCGGCGGCGATCCAGCCGGCGTGGCGGCCCATTACCTCGAGGATGAAGACCTTGGTGGAGGTGGCACACATGGAGGCCACGTCCATCGCCGCTTCCTTGGTGGACACAGCCACGTACTTGGCCACGGAGCCAAAACCCGGGCAGTTGTCGGTCAGCGGCAGGTCGTTGTCGACGGTCTTGGGGATATGGATGGCCTGGATCGGGTAGCCCATGGTCTCGGACAGCTGGGATACCTTCAGGCAGGTGTCGGCGGAGTCGCCGCCGCCGTTATAGAAGAAGTAGCCGATATCGTGGGCCTTGAACACCTCGATCAGGCGCTCGTACTCGGCCTGGTTCTGCTCCAGGCTTTTCAGCTTATAGCGGCAGGAGCCAAAGGCGCCGGACGGGGTATGGCGCAGGGCAGAGATGGTGTCGACACTCTCCTGGCTCACATCGATCAGTTCTTCGTGCAGCGCACCGAGGATGCCGTTCAGCCCCGCGTAGACATTGCCAATATGGTCCTGATACTCGCGCGCGGCTTCGATAACTCCGCAGGCGGAAGCATTGATCACGGCAGTTACACCGCCAGATTGAGCATAAAAGGCGTTCTTTTTCGACATGGTCATCCTGTTTACTCTACGGTTTACGGGGGCGTCCTGCCCCCTTAAACCTTCGCGCTCCAACCACTGGCGCACAAAATCGTAGGAACGATTTTGGGCAGCTTTACGCTGCCCCGCAGGGCGGAGTCCAAGGATGGACTCCGCAACTCCGCGGACTTGCTGGCAGTTGTGGCGCTCGCATTGGCCGCCGGCCAATGGCGGTAGGTCCTACTACCGCTCGGGGGTTGAGGCTGGCAAATTCGGGGGCGGAGTCTAATGGAATGGCGATGAAATTGCATTGAAACTGGGGTATTTGGCAATTACTGCCGCGATTCGCCGTGTTAAGCTTGCGCGGCAACCAGCAGGAGTACAAATTTCCGCCATGCATATCCATATTCTCGGTATCTGCGGCACCTTCATGGGCAGTCTGGCACAACTGGCCGTAGCCGAAGGGCATAAAGTGACCGGCAGCGACGCCAACGTCTACCCGCCCATGAGTACGCAGCTGCAGCAGGCGGGCATTCAGCTTACCGAGGGCTACGACCCCGCCCAGCTGGAACCGGCGCCGGATCTGGTGATCATTGGCAATGCCCTGTCCCGCGGTAACCCGGCGGTAGAGGCGGTACTGGAGAAGGGCCTGCCCTATACGTCCGGTGCCCAGTGGCTGTGTGATCACTTCCTCGGCGGGCGCTGGGTGCTGGCGGTGTCCGGTACCCACGGCAAGACCACCACGTCGAGCATGCTGGCCTGGATCCTGGAAAAGGCGGATATGCAGCCGGGCTTCCTGATCGGCGGCGTGCCGAGTAACTTCGGCGTATCCGCACGCCTCGGTGAGAGCCCCTTCTTTGTGGTGGAGGCGGACGAATACGACACCGCCTTCTTCGATAAGCGTTCCAAGTTCGTCCACTACCGCCCGCGCACGCTGATCATCAACAATCTGGAGTTCGATCACGCGGATATCTTCGACGACCTGGCGGCGATCCAGCGCCAGTTCCACCATCTGGTGCGCACCGTGCCCGGCAACGGCCTGATCGTGGCATCTGCCGATGACACGGTAGAGGAAGTGCTGCAGCTGGGCTGCTGGAGTGAGGTGCAGCGCTTCGCCACCGAGGCGGAAGAGGGCGTGCGCCTGGGCGACTGGTGTGCGGTGGATATCGCCGCGGACGGCGGCAGTTTTGCGGTCAATTTCCGCGATGCGGAGGTGGCCCGCGTGGAGTGGGACCTGACCGGTCTGCACAATGTGCGCAACGGTCTCGCCGCCATGGCCGCGGCGCGTCACGTAGGCGTGGAGCCGAAGCTGGCGGCGCAGGCGCTGGGCAGCTTCGAGGGCGTCAAGCGCCGTATGGAATGCCTGGGTGAGGTGGCCGGTATCCGCGTCTACGACGACTTCGCCCACCACCCGACGGCGATCGAATCCACTTTGAATGGACTGCGCGCGAAAGTGGGCGATGACAAGATCATCGCCCTGATTGAACCGCGCTCCAATACCATGCGTATGGGTATCCACCAGCAGAAGCTGGCGCAGTCCTGCTCCGGCGCCGATCTGGTGCTCTGGTATCAGCCCGAGGGGATGAACTGGTCGCTGGGGGACGTGGTGCACCACTCCACCGTACCGGCGAAGATTTTTGACAATATCGAGGCTGGCGTAGAATCCGCGGTCAACCTGGCCGAGCCGGGCACGCATATCGTCGTCATGAGTAACGGCGGCTTCGGCGGTATTCACCAGCGCCTGATCGGTGCGCTGGAACAGAAGTACGGTCGCTCGTCCTGACCAGCCACAGGGGATCTGCTTTGGGCCAACCTGAATTCGACAAGACCGTCACCCTGGCGATGACCGGCGCGTCCGGCGCCCAGTACGGCCTGCGGCTGCTGCAGTGCCTGCTCGCCGCCAATGTGCGGGTGTGGCTGCTGCTGTCCGATGCGGCGCGGGTGGTGATCGATACCGAGACCGACTGCCAGCTGCCCGAGGGCGACGAGGACGAGCTGCAGCGCTTCCTCGATGATCGCTTCGGTGCGGCAGCGGGGCAGCTGAAAGTGTTCGGCAAGCGCGACTGGTTCTCGCCGGTGGCGTCGGGCACCGGGGCTCCGGCCAGCATGGTGATCTGCCCGGCCAGTGGCGGCACCCTGTCGGCGATTGCCTGTGGGGCCTCCAATAACCTGATCGAGCGCGCTGCGGATGTGGCCCTGAAGGAGCGCCGCCAGCTGATCCTGGTTCCGCGGGAGGCCCCCTACTCGGAAATTCATTTGGAAAATATGCTCAAGCTGACTCGCATGGGCGCAATGATTCTGCCCGCCAGCCCCGGTTTTTATCAGAGGCCGCAGTCGCTGCAGGATCTGGTGGACTTCGTGGTGGCGCGGCTGCTGGATCAGCTGGGTGTGGAGCAGGAACTGCTGCCCAACTGGGGCGAGTAGTCCAATCAAGGGAAGTTAAGCAGCCGTGAAGCCGACGATCACCATTCACTACTGTGTACAGTGCAACTGGATGCTGCGGGCCACCTGGATGGCCCAGGAGCTGCTGTACACCTTTGCCGACGACCTGGAGCAGGTGGCACTGAAGCCGGGTAGCGGCGGCGTATTTGCAATAGCCGTGGGTGAAAACCTGATCTGGGAGCGCAAGCGCGACGGCGGATTTCCGGGGCCCAAGGAACTTAAAAGGCGGGTGCGGGATCTGTTATTCCCCGAGCGCGATTTGGGTCATATCGACGCACCGTAAAAACTTTTTTAGAAATCGAGAAAAGGGAGAACTTTTTGTTGGTCTCCCTGCGGTCTGTGCGAACAAAATTTTGTCGGCAGGCCGCCAACTATATTCATAATTTAAGCGAAGATTTATGCTGTCAGCTTTCAAGACCTGTTACGAAAACCTGGTAATCCGGCGACCGAAAACCGTACTGCTGTTCGTTCTCCTGTTGGTGCTGGCGGCAGCGCTGGGGTTGCCGCGGTTCAAGCTGGATGCCTCGGCGGACTCTCTCACGCTGGAAGCGGACAAGTCCATCGATTACTTCCGCGAAATCTCCGAGCGCTATGCGAGCGGTGATTTCCTGGTGGTGACCTACCGCTATCGGGACGGCGATCTCTTCACCGATGCATCCCTAGATACCCTGGGCCGCCTGCGCGATGACCTGGCGCAAGTGGGCGGCGTGACCAGCGTGCAGAGCATTCTCGATGTGCCGCTGCTGTACAGTCCCAAACTGTCGATCACGGATATCAACGACGGCATCCGCACCCTGTCCACCCCGGGTACTGACAGAAAGCTGGCGCGCCAGGAGTATCTGTCCAGTCCAATCTATCGCGAGTTGATCCTGAGCCCCGACGGCCAGACCACGGCGCTACTGGTAAACCTGAAGCTGGACAGCCGCGGTATCGAGTTGGTGCGCGAGCGCGATGCTCTGCGTCGCAAGCGCAACGGCGAGGGGCTGACGGAAGCGGAATCTGCGCGGCTGGAAGAAGTGAGTCAGGTTTACCTCGAGCACCGCACAGCGCAGGAGCATGAGTCGCGCGCGCGGGTGGAGGAAGTGCGGGAAATCCTCGCCGGTTACAAGGGCGAGGCAGAACTGTTCCTCGGCGGTGTATCCATGATCACCGCGGATATGATCTCCTTTATTCAGAGCGACCTGGTGGTGTTCGGTACGGGTATCCTGCTGTTTATCATCGCCACGCTGCTGATCATCTTCCGCCAGGTGCGCTGGGTGTTACTGCCGCTGGCGACCTGCGTGACAACCGCGGTGATGATGCTGGGGCTGCTCAGCTGGCTCGACTGGCGCCTGACGGTGATCTCCGCCAACTTTGTTGCGCTGCTGCTGATCATTACCCTGGCAATCACGATTCACCTGGCGGTGCGTTACCGCGAGTATGCCGCGCAGCACCCGGAGTGGGATCGCGAACAGCTGGCGCTGGCCGCGGTACGCTTTATGGCCAAGCCGTGCCTGTATACGGCGCTGACTACCATCGTCGCCTTCGCTTCGCTGGTGGTGAGCGGTATCCGCCCGGTGATCGATTTCGGCTGGATGATGACCATGGGCGTGGCCCTGGCACTGGTGCTGTCCTTCCTGATGATCCCGGCCCTGCTGATGGTATTACCGAAGCGCACCGGCGGAATGAGCGAGGATAATTCCCACGCGTTTACGCTGCTGTTCTCGCGCTTTGCCGAGAGGCACCGCGGTGTGGTGCTGGGTGTTTCCCTGGTGGCCGCCGTTGCCAGTGCCGTCGGCATTTCGCAATTGAAGGTGGAAAACCGCTTTATCGACTACTTCGATGACTCCACCGAAATTTACCAGGGCATGCTGGTCATCGATCGCCGGCTCGGCGGCACCGTGACACTCGATATCATCCTCGACAAACCTGCCGAGGAAGAGGCTGCTTTCGAAGGGGAGGAAGATCCTTTTGCCGTGGGTGGCGACGAGGAGTTCGCCGAGGAGGATCCGTTTGCCAGTGACGATCCGTTCGGCGGTGCCGACGATACCGCGGAGCAGAGCTACTGGTTTACCGTGGGCGGTCTGGCGAAGATCGAGCAGCTGCACGACTATCTGGAGCAGCAGCCGGAAATCGGCAAGGTGCAGTCCCTGGCGACTTTCTACAAAGTTGCGCGGGATCTGAACGGCGGTCCGTTGAATGATTTCGAGCTGGCCGTGGCGCGCACCAGCCTGCCGCAGGAGATCACCGATGTACTGGTGGATCCCTACCTGTCGGTCGAGCACAGCCAGGCACGTATTACGCTGCGCGCCATGGAGACCGATCCGAACCTGCGCCGCGATGAACTGATCCAGCGTATTTACAATTACGCGCACGACGAGATGGGCATAGCGCCGGACAATGTTCACCAGACGGGACTGCTGGTGCTCTACAACAATATGCTGCAGAGCCTGTTCAAATCGCAGATCCTGACTCTCGGGGCAGTATTTGTCGGCATCCTGCTGATGTTCCTGGTTCTGTTCCGCTCCATGTCGCTCGCGATCATTGCGCTGATCCCGAATATGCTCGCGGCCTGTGTGGTGCTCGGTGGCATGGGACTGGCCGGGATTCCGCTGGACATGATGACGATCACCATTGCGGCGATCACCGTCGGTATTGGTGTGGATCACGCGATTCACTATCTGTATCGCTTCCGCGATGAATTTGCGAAGGACGGCGACTACCTGGCGACCATGCATCGCAGCCACGCGACGATTGGTCGTGCCATGTTCTACACCGCGATTACCATCATCGCCGGTTTCTCGATTCTGGCGCTGTCCAAGTTTGTGCCGTCCATCTACTTCGGTCTGCTCACTGCGCTGGCCATGACTGCGGCGCTGCTCGGTTCGCTGACCCTGTTGCCGCTGTTGCTGCTGCTGTTCAAGCCGCTGCCGGCGCCCGAGCCGCGGGACAAGTCGCCGGGAAAGCCGCTGGCGGTCGGGGAGGGCCTGGTTAGCTCCTAATCTGCGCCGCCTAGTAACAAAGCAATTTTAATAGCCGGGTGCCCGCAGGGCATCCGGCTTTTTTGTTTCCGGCGGTTGCCTCCCGAAATAAAAAAGCGCCGCGGATGCGGCGCACAAAGTGGAGAGCGGAGGGTTAGAAGTTCACTGTCACGCCCGCGTACAGGTAGCGGCCGAGCAGTGAGTAGTTGGCAGAGCCGTAGGACGTGTAGGGGTGGTCGGTCCAGCGCTCGTCGGTGAGGTTGTTGATACCCAGGTAGCCCTCGGTACTTTCGGTGAAGCGATAACCGGTCCACAGATTGAAATAGAGGGAGTCCGGGGTTTCCGGGTCCTCGAAACGCTCCGGATTGCCGTTCAGTGAGATGGGCCCGCCCTGGGTGTACTTGGTGGCCAGGCGCACCGTCAGGTCATCGAGGCTGTAGGTGGTGGTGAAATCCCCCTTCCACTCCGGCGTGCTGTAGTTGCCGGCGTAGTCGGTGGTCTCCTCCTGGCCGGTGACGATGTTCAGTGAGGTGTAGGAGCTTTCCAGCTGGCGGGTGGCGATCAGGTTCAGGCGCAGGTCCCCGGGCACCCCGATGGTATCGGCGAGGCTGAACAGATAGTCGGCCTCCAGGTCCACGCCGCGGCGGCGGGAGCCGTCGGCATTGACATAGGTGTCGCGCACCGACAGCACATCACCGTCCGCGGCTCGCTGTACCTGAGCACAGAAATCGTTGTTGATACTCTCCAGATCCACACAGTAGGAGAGATTGGAGTTGGCTCCGAAGCGCACAATCATGTCGGTCAGGTCGATATCGTAGTAATCGACGGACATGTTCAGCCCATCGACAAAACCGGGCGTGAAGACGAAGCCGAGTGTCAGCGTGGTCGCCTCTTCTTCATTGAGGTCCTCGTTGCCTTCGGAAATTACCTGGCCGCGACGCCCCTTCAGGTTGGAGTCCCAGCCGTCTTCGATACCCAGTGCCTGACAGTTGGCCTTGCGCCGCCCGTCGGCCGGACCGCCGTCGATCTGGTCAACGTCACAGGGGTCTGTCAGGCCCGCATAGCCGACGCTGGTGCCGAGGAACATCTCGCCGAGTTGCGGCGCGCGCACCGCCTTGGAGTAGACACTGCGGATACGGAAGCTGTCGTTGAGCGCCCAGTTCAGGCCCGCCTTCCAACTGGTGAAATTGGCGGATTCGGTGGAGTACTCGGCACCGCGCACTGCGGTTTCCAATTCCAGCTTCTTGACCAGCGGCACGTCCGCCAGCAGTGGCACCAGCAGCTCGCCGTAAACTTCCTTGATGCTGCGGCCCTCATCGTCGATGGACGTCTGCTGGGAGCTCAGCAGGCCGGACTGCCAGAGTTCTGATGGCTGGTAATCGAGGCTTTCGTAGCGGGCCTCGGCACCGGCACTGAACATCACGTCGCCAGCGGGCAGTTTGAACAGATCGCCGCTGACATTGGCGTAGAGGCCGTGCTGCTCGACATCCGTGGTGGTGGTATGGCTTGTCATCACATAGTCGATCAGTTCCTGGGAGGCCGGCTCGAAGAACGAAAACTCCGGACAGTTGCCCGCCGCCTCACAGGGACCAATGGTTTCGAAGTTGCCATTGGCAAAGTCGATGTTGAGGCGGTCGTAGCGAAGCTTGGCACCCTGCACCAGATCCGCCTTGGTGTAACCACTGGTCAGGTAAGTGTCCCAGTTCCAGCCGTTACCGAATTCTCCCTGCAGGCTGACACTGGCGGCCAGGTATTCGCGCTCATTGGTATGCCAGCGGGGCCCGGCCTCGTCGAAGGTGTAGGGTATGTTCAGCCAGTTGTCGCCGTAGCTGTCGAGTACACCCAGAACGGAATCCGGCACCGTCATACCGGCCGCCTGCAGGCTTTCCACGGTAGTCCATTCGCCCCAGATGAAATCCGGATCGATTTCGTCGTAGGACTCTGTCTTGGAAAACATCAGGTCCGCGCTCAGTCGGGTGCTGTCGGTGAGATCGAAGTGCACGCGGCTGTAGCCGTTCAGGCGCTCATAGGGCCCGCGGGCCATGTTGTAGGCATTGGGATCGTGGCCGGAGCCATCGATGGCTTTCCAGCCGTCGGCGACACTGGCCGCGGGCGTACGCAGGTTCGCGTCATCCCCTTCCAGCTGGTACCAGTCGAGCCCGCCGACATCGCCGTTCCATACGCCGAAGGTGCTGCCGACGATATTGAAATCCGGGTAGGTGACGCCCCTGACGATCACCTGATCCGGAATGCCATCGTCCGGCCCGGTGTTTTCCGGGTTGGTGACATAGCGCACGCGGCCGGCGGAATCCTTGCGGTCGCGGAAATAGAGCGGGTCTTCTTCGAAGTAATCGATTGACGCGGCGAAGTTGCCGCGGCCGTCGGCAAAGTTTTCACCGAGGGTCAGGGTGATGGCCTTGTTGGCACCGCCGCCGGCTTCGGAGTCGCCGAACTGGCTGCGCAGGGAAATGCCCTCGTAGTCGTCCTTCAGAATAAAGTTCACCACGCCGGCAACGGCGTCCGCGCCGTATACGGCCGATGCGCCGCCAGTCAGCACCTCGACCCGCTCGACCAGCTCGCTCGGGATCATCCCGATCTCACTGATCATGGTGTTGTCGTCGGCGGTGATCTGCACCGGCCGGTGGCCGTTGACCAGCGCCAGTGTGCGCTCGACACCGAGGTCGCGCAGGTTCAGCGCGTTCAGGCCGGAGTTGCCGAAAGAGTAGCTGCCACTGGTGGAATCGAAGCCCTCGCCGAACTGCGGCATGGTGGACAGCACTTCGTTCAGGTTCAGCTCGCCGCTCATCTTGATCGATTCCGAATCGATCACGGAAGTCGGCGAAGGTGTTTCGAATGTGGAGCGCTGAATACGCGAGCCGGTCACCACCACTTCTTCCAGCGCGGCATCGTCAGTTTCCTGTGCGGTATCTGCGAGCGCTGACTGGGTCACGGCGGCGGCTATCGCCAGGGCCAGAAGCTTCCTACTTGGTTGCATGACACTTTCCTCTTTGAAGGTGAATATTATTTTTGTGTGCAGAAGCAAAATCGAGGTTAGCGTTGTTTTACTTTGTGTGCAATAAGCAATTCCTGGGGCGGCGGTGGGGTGGGTATGAATACGATGAAAGAAGCGACAGCGCGGCGGTGCCGCGCTGCCCGATGAATCAGCCCCGGTGCCGGTGCTGTTCGTCGAGTGCCAGGTTTACCGGCTGCAGATAGTCGCGGTACAGGTAGCGATACAGCTGTCGCGGCAGCTGTTCTGTCTGTTCATCGCTGGCCAGCTGCTCCGACTGGTGCTGCAACCATTGATGGAACTGCGGCTGCAGATCCGCGGCCATGTGATCCAGTGTCTGGCGGTAGCCTTCGAAGTTGTCTGTGCGCAGTTGCGCGGCCAGGCGGGGCAGGGCGGTGGTATCGCTCTCCTGCAGGAATCGAATCGCCAGGTAACTCCAGGAATAGACGCGCGCGGTACCGTCGGCGTATTCGGTGGTGAAGATTTCGCCCAAGGTCGGCCATGTTGACGGGCGGCTGCCGGCCAGATCGCGGGCGGCGCCATCGTAGTCGTCGCCGTGGGCAATGTAGTTGGCGAGGCCCTCGGACCACCAGACGAGATGGCTGGGGAAGTGGCCAAAAGCGCCGTACTTGTTGAAGCGGCCGTCCAGGTAGTGCACGTATTCGTGCTGTAGATTCCAGATACCGAATTCGGGCTCTTTCCAGAATGTCTCGAAGGCGATAAAGCGCGCCTGGTTTTCCTCCTGGTCCGGTTCGCCCTCCAGGAACATGCCGCCGTTGTCGGTGCGGATATCGAACAGCAACTGGCCATAGCGGTTGTACTGGCTGTAGTTATCGAACACCACCACTTCCAGCGCGCGATTGTGGTCGTCCGCCACCGGCTTGCGATCGCTGGCCAGTTGGCGGTGGAAACTGTCCTCGCGGGAAAGCAGTTGCCGGCAGGTCTGTTCCAGTTCCGTGTCGCTGATGCTGTTGGCGCGAATGATCAGCGAAGCGGAACAGCTGTGGGTAATTGGCAGTGCCGCATGTTCTTCGGGGAAGACGCAGCGCTCGGGGAAATTTTCGTCACAGGCGCTCTTGCCCCGGTATGAACTCACCAGATAGGGCGTGGTAAACAGCTCGCGACGCGCAATATCGTCGAGACGGTGCAGGTCTCGCGACAGGGTCGCCCAGACTTGTTCGTCCAGTTGCCCGGCTTTCTCCTGCTCCAGCAACGCATGCAGGTTGCCCAGTACCCACAGACTGTGGCGCAGCGGCCAGGCGTCACCGAATCGATCGGCATTTTCGCTGCGCACAAAAGCGAGCAGGGCTGCTGTCAGCGGAAATTCTTCGGTCAGTGCATGTTTTATTGCCGGCAGGCTTTTGGCGTTGTAAGCGAGAAAGCCGAGTGCGCGAAAGTTCTCCCACAGGCTGAACTGTTCTGCGCGACTCAAATCGCCGGAACGGTAGCGTTGCAGAATCGCGGCGACTGTTGGCAGGTGCGCGGCCACCCGGCCGGCCAGCACGTCGCGATCGTAATAGCGGTACAGCGTCACCGCAAAGTGCTCTTGCAGCCGCGCGGCGAAATCACCGTGGGCGCTGAATGCCGGATGTGCGGAGAGTTCCTGCATTGCGCGATCCAGGGCCAGCCAGTGCAGATCGTCCAGCGGCTCCAGCGGGCCAAAGTAGCTGTAGGCGCGCAGGTAATACAGCAGGCGGTCCAGCGCCTGTGGCTCGGCTCCGGGATCTGCCAGCAGCCTGTTCAATTCGCTCACCGCGGCGCGGAAATGCGCCGGGCTGTGGAGCTGGCCCGCCTGCCAGAAATCACTTTGTGGGTTCAATAGTGCCGTGATTTCGGGACTGCGGTCCGATTTCTGCGCGCAGGCGCTCAGGGCGACGAGGGCCAGGGCGAGGCAAATATGTGTAGAAAGCAGCGTAAGTTGGCGGTATCCATACATGGCGGTCTCCCGATTTTATTTATTTTGCATGCAATAGCATAAATAATCGGAAGCGCGGGAGGCAACAAAAAAGCCGCGGCGGTACGCGGCTTTTTTGCGTGGGCGAAGTGGGCGATCAGTCGCTGCGGCTGGTGATCTCCAACAGGTGGTAGCCGAACTGGGTCTTGATCGGGCCGTGCACCTTGTTCAATTCACCGGAAAAGACCACCTTGTCGAACTCCGGCACCATCTGCCCCTGGCTGAACTGCCCGAGGTCGCCGCCGGAGCGGCCGGACGGGCAATTGGAGTGCTGCTGGGCGAGTGCGCCGAAGTCGGCGCCGCTTTCCAGTTGCTTCTTCAGGTCCAGACATTTCTCTTCGCTGTCGACCAGTATGTGGCGCGCTGTGGCTTTCGGCATGAGGATTCTCCATAAATTGAATTCACGCGCAGCAGCTTAGTGCCTGCGGGCGGCGACTGCCACTCACTGCCGCCCGGCGAGAGCGGCAAAGGTGTTGCACTGGTTGACGTCGCCGGTCGTAAAACCGCGCTTGAACCAGTAAACCCGCTGTTCGGCGCTGCCGTGGGTAAAGGCATCCGGGGACACCGCGCGCCCCGAGCGCCGTTGCAGACGGTCGTCGCCCACGGCGGCGGCTGCGGCCAGGCCCTCCTCGATATCCCCGGGTTCGAGCATCTGCCGGTCACGGTGTGCATAGAAAGCCCAGACGCCGGCGAAGCAGTCCGCCTGCAGCTCCAGCATCACCGACAGGCGATTGGCCGTTACCTCGTCGGACTGCATACGCGCCTGCTGAACTTTCTGCGATGTGCCGAGCAGGTTCTGCACGTGGTGACCGATTTCGTGGGCGATCACATAGGCGAAGGCGAAGTCTCCCGGCGCGCCGAGTTGCCTCAGGTCGCCGAGAAAGCTGAGATCCAGATATACCCGGTTATCGCCGGGGCAGTAGAAGGGACCTACCGCGGCGGTGTTGAGGCCGCAGGCGGAACGGACGGCGTCGTCGTACAGGACGAGTTTGGGGGGAACATACTGGGAGCCGGCGGTCTGGAACAGCTTGCCCCAGGTGTCCTCTGTGTCCGCCAGCACCACCGACACAAAGTCGGCGACTTCATCGCCGGGTGCCGCCTGCGTACCGGTCTGCCCCTGCTGGTCTGGCCCAAGGGCCGGCGGTTGCGTCTCCCGCGGCGCGCTGTCGAACAGGCGGTCGCCGCCAAAGAAATAAAATGCGGCCAGCAACCCCAGGATTACCCAGCCGGTCTTGCTGCGCAGCAGCAGCGGCGCCAGCGCCAGCAGGTTGCCGAGCCCGCCCGCACCGCCTCCCATGCCGGGAGTCGACTCTCCACGACGGTCTTCAACATTGCTACTTCTGCGACCCTTGCGCCAACGCATGGGGACTACTCCAAGACGTTCTTTCCAATGAGTCTAGACGAGTTGGCATAAAATTCTTTTTTGTGGCCGCTCGAAGCACCAGGCACAGATGGTATCTTTAAAAGAACAAGCGACGATAACCGAGGGCAAGTTTTGCCACAGATTCCCCTGTTCCCACTCAACGTGGCGCTGTATCCCGGTGTGACCCTGCCATTGCGCATCTTCGAACAGCGCTACCTGCACCTGGTCAGTGAAACCCTGAAAACCGATTCGGGTTTCGGTGTGGTGCTGATCCGCTCGGGTGGTGAGGTGGGGCGCGCCTCCGTGTGGCCGCTCGGGGTCTACGTGAAAATCGTCGACTGGAGTCAGGGGGAAGAGGGGCTGCTGCACGTGCTGGTGTCCGGTCAGCGCCGCTTTCGCATCGTCAGCACCAACCGCGCCGAGGATGGCCTGCTGCTCGGCGAAGTGGAGTGGCTGCCCGAAGAGGAGCCGCAGCCGATACCGGCCGAGTGCGACGGCCTGCTGGCCGTACTCGAGGAGTTGAAGCAGCACGCCTCGATGCTCTCCCTCAAGTTTGACCCGGTTGACTCCGCCGACGCACTGTCGTGGCAGCTGGCCCAGCTGCTGCCGCTGGACGACAAGGTGCGAGTGGAGCTGCTCGCCATCGAGGATCCGCTGGTGCGTCTGGCCGATATCGCCGCGAGCCTCGACCGCTGGGCGCAGGAGTAAGCATCTGAATCGCCGTGAATTTGGCGTATACTGCGCGGCCGATCGAACACCGCACGGAGAGCCACAGTGAACAGCTCAGTCGCCGATTCCGCCGACCAACAAGCCACCCGCGAGAAACTCGAGGAAATGGGGCACGCTGCGCGTGCGGCGGCCCGGCTGATGGCCCGCGCCGATACCGCGACCAAGAATAGCGCCCTCAAGGCGATTGCCGCACAGCTGGATGCCCGGCGCGACGAGGTGGTCGCGGCCAATGCCCGGGATATGCAGGCCGGGCGCGACAATGGCCTGGACGCGGCGCTGCTCGACCGACTGGAGCTCAACGACGAGCGTATCGACGGCATGATCGAGGGCTTGCACCAGATCGCCGAGCTGCCGGATCCGGTGGGTGAAATTGAGGATCTCAAATACCGCCCCAGTGGCATTCAGGTCGGCAAGATGCGCGTTCCCCTGGGGGTGATCGGCATCATTTATGAGTCGCGCCCCAATGTAACGATCGACGCCGCCAGCCTGTGCCTGAAATCCGGCAATGCGACCATTTTGCGCGGCGGCAGCGAAGCACTGCATTCCAACGGCGCCATCGCCGCCTGCATCGCCGCCGGCTTGAAGGAAGAGGGCCTGCCGGAAACCGCGGTACAGGTGGTGGACACGACCGATCGCGCGGCGGTGGGGGCACTGATCAGCATGCCGGAATATGTGGACGTGATAGTGCCGCGTGGCGGTACCGGGCTGATCGAGCGGGTCAGCCGCGAGGCGCGGGTGCCGGTGATCAAGCACCTGCACGGCGTCTGCCACGTGTATATCGATGATCGCGCCGACCTCGACAAGGCCTTCAATATCGCGCTGAACGCGAAGACTCATCGCTACGGGGTCTGCAATGCGATGGAGAGCCTGCTGGTGGCGGAGGCGGTGGCGGCTGATATTCTGCCGCGGCTGGCTGCGGCCTACCGCGAGAAGGACGTCGAGCTGCGCGGCTGCGAGCAGACGCGGAAGATTCTGCCGGACTGCCATGTCGCCAGCGACAGCGACTGGAGTGAGGAATACCTGGCGCCGATCCTGTCGATCCGCGTGGTGGCGGATATGGACGACGCTTTGGACCATATTGCCCGGTACGGTTCCGGCCATACCGAGTCCATCGTCACCGGGGACTACAGCCGCGCGCGGCGTTTCCTGGCCGAAGTGGATGCCAGTTCGGTGATGGTGAATGCATCGACCCGCTTTGCGGATGGTTTCGAGTACGGCCTGGGCGCGGAAATCGGAATTAGCACCGACAAGATCCACGCCCGCGGCCCGGTGGGTCTGGAGGGGCTGACGTCGCAGAAGTGGATAGTGCTCGGAGATGGGCACATTCGCCAGTGAATGGCCAGGGGAACTACATTCTGTGGGAGCCTGCCCTGCAGGCGATTCGGGGGCCTCGGGCACCTTCAACAATCGCCTGCGGCAAAAACTCTGAGCTATGAGCAGCAATCGGTACACCATTGCGCTGTTTGGCGGCACCTTCGACCCGGTGCATTTCGGCCACCTGCGCATGGCGCTTGAACTGAGCCAGGCGCTGAAGGTTGACGAAATGCGACTGGTGCCAAGCCACCAGCCGCGCCATCGGCAGACGCCGGGCGTGTCGGCCGAACAGCGGCGGCAGATGCTGGCACTGGCACTGGACGGCTGCGACGAACTGCAGCTCGACGAACGCGAACTCAACCGCCCGGGACCTACCTATACGGTGGATACCCTGGAAGAGTTGCGGGCGGAGCTGGGCGAAGAGGTTTCGATCAGCTTCTGTATGGGGCTGGACTCCCTGCTGACACTGCCGAGTTGGCACCGCTGGGAGCGATTGCTGCAGTTGGCGCATCTGGTAGTGGTGATTCGCCCCGGCTGGAAGTTGCCACGGCAGGATGTCGATGGGAGCCACGGGGCAGTGGCGGCGCTGCTGGAAAAACACGCCGGCGGCATTGCGGACCTGCACGCGCAGCCGTGCGGGCGCCTGGTGGTGCGGGAGCAGACGCTGTTGCCGATTTCCTCCACCCATATCCGCTACCTGATCGGCAGCGGTCAGTCCCCGCGCTTCCTGTTGCCGGCGGCGGTACTGCAATACATAGAAGACAATCAACTTTATCGAACAGCCGCGACAGGCGGCCAGTAAAAAGGTGTTATGACGAAAATCAAAGATATCGCCGTGGCGGCGCTGGAAGACCTCAAGGGCAAGGACATCGTGTCCCTGGATGTATCCGAACTCTCCGATGTGATGGACAGCCTGGTGATCTGCACCGGTACTTCCAGTCGTCAGGTCAAATCCCTCGCCGACAATGTGGTGGAGGAAGGCAAGAAGGCCGGTGTGCGCCCCATCGGTGTAGAGGGCATGGACCAGGGCGATTGGGTGCTGGTGGACTACGGTGACCTGGTGGTGCATGTCATGCTGGCCGATGTGCGCAGCTTCTACGACCTGGAGAAGCTCTGGTCGATGACGCCGAACACCCGCGAAGGGGCCGACGGCAGCGATCCGCACCGGGACTGATTCTGCGCTGACCCTGCTGTAGTGAAACGCCGCCGATGAAGATTCGCCGATGAAAATACGAATAGTGGCTGCCGGCGGCAGGATGCCGGGTTGGGTACAGGAAGGCTACGCCGAGTACGCCAAGCGGCTGCCGCGGGAAATCGCGCTGGAAATGGTAGAGATTCCCCTGGGCCAGCGCGGTCAAAAGAGCTCCCCGGCGCTCATCGAAAAGGCGCGCCAGAAGGAGGGGGAGGCCATGCTGGCGGCCCTGGGGCCCCGGGACCACGTGGTCGCGCTGGACGTGAAGGGCAAGCCCTGGAGCACCGAGCAGCTGTCCCAGCAGCTGCAGAACTGGCAGATGCTCGGCGAGAATGTCAGCCTGCTGATCGGTGGACCGGACGGTCTGTCCGCCGACAGCCTGAGTCGCGCCCGGCAGCGCTGGTCGCTGTCGCCGCTGACCCTGCCGCACCCACTGGTGCGGGTGCTGCTGGCGGAGCAGATCTACCGTGCCTGGACGCTGCTTGCCGGGCACCCGTACCACAAGTAAGGCGCGGTTTGCGGCCAGTTGTACCTGTGAATTGCCAACCACAAACCACTCACCGGTGGCCACTTGTGATAATGTACGCAAATTAGACAATTCTTGCGCCATCCACTGAGCTAGCCATACACATCCCCGATGTCCTATGACCTCCATTTAAAGGATCCACACACTGAGCAGCGGCTGTTTCGCAACCGTATGCTGGTGGCGCTCGCCGCCGTGGCGCTGCTGCTGGGGGTCCTGGTGGTGCGTTTCTACAACCTGCAGGTGGTCAACTACGACGATTACCGCACCCAGTCGGACCAGAACCGTATCCAGGTGCGCCCGGTCGCACCGACCCGCGGCCTAATCTACGACCGCAATGGCGTGCTGTTGGCGGATAACCGGCCGAGTTTCAACCTGGCGATCGTGCGCGAGCGGGTTGCGGACCTGGACGCCACCCTCGAGTTGATTGGCCGGCTGATCCGCCTCGACGATACCGATGTGGAAAAGTTTCGGCAGCGTATGCAGCGGCGGCGGCCGTTCGAGCCGGTACCGCTGCGATTCCGTCTCAGCGAAGAGGAAATTGCCCGTATCAGCGTGAATGAATTCCGCCTGTCCGGTGTGTCGGTAGAGGCGGAGCTGGTGCGCTATTACCCGTTGACGGATCTGTTCGCCCACAGCGTCGGCTATGTGGGCCGTATCAGCGAGCGCGATCTGGGAACTTTTACCGAGGAAGACGTGCGCCGCTATCGCGGCACCCAGAGTATCGGTAAGGCGGGCCTGGAGCGCTCTTACGAGGACCTGCTGCTGGGCGAGGTGGGTTATGAGAATGTCGAGACCAATGCCCGCGGCCGCGTGCTGCGGGTGCTCGAACGCCACGATCCCAAACCTGGTGCCGAACTGACCCTCAACCTGGACGCGCGCCTGCAGCGCGCGGCATCGGCAGCCCTCGGCGATCGGCGCGGCGCCGTTGTCGCCATCGACGTGAAAACCGGCGGTGTGCTCGCATTCGTCAGCAAACCATCCTTCGATCCCAACCTGTTTGTTACCGGCATCAGTTTCAACGACTACCGTGCGCTGAGCGATTCCCTCGACGTGCCGCTGTTCAACCGCGCCCTGCAGGGACAGTATCCGCCGGGCTCCACGCTGAAACCGATGATGGGGCTCGGCGGGCTTGCCGACGGTGTCATCGACGCCCAGTACAAGGTGAAGGATCCGGGTTTCTACCGCCTGCCCAACGATACGCGTCAGTACCGCGACTGGAAACGGTGGGGCCACGGCACGCATGTCGATCTGATTCAGGCCCTGACCGAGAGCTGCGATGTGTATTTCTACGATATGGCGGCGCGCTGGAATATCGACGGCATGCACGAAATCGCCAGCCGTTTTGGCCTCGGCACCAAAACCGGCATCGATCTGCCGGTAGAGCGGCCGGGATTGTTTCCGTCCCGCGACTGGAAGCGCGGAGCCCGCGGAATGCCCTGGTTCCCCGGCGACAGTCTGAACGCGGTACTGGGGCAGGGCTTCGTACTGGCGACGCCGCTGCAGCTGGCGGTGATGACCGCGACCATTGCTAACCGGGGCACCCACTACAGGCCGCAGGTGGTGATGGCGGTGGACAACGTCGAGCAGCCGCCGGAAGTCCTGCACCATGTGGAAGCCAAACCCGAGCATTGGGACCTGGTGTTCGAGGGGATGGAGTCAGTGGTTTACAGCGCCAAGGGTACCGGCAAAAAGGCCGGTGCCGATTTGGATTTCCGTGTGGCCGGCAAATCGGGCACCGCCCAGGTGGTAGGTATTGCCCAGGGCGAGCAATACGATTCGGAGGCATTGAAGGAGCGCCACCGGGATCACGCGCTGTTTGTTGCCTTTGCGCCGGTGGACGACCCGCAGATAGCCGTGGCCGTGCTGGTTGAAAATGGTGAGGGCGGCGGCAAGGTGGCGGCGCCGGTGGCGCGAGAAGTGTTTTTCGATTGGATGTCGCGACCGTTGGAAGAGGAAGAAACGGCGCACAGCGAAGATATTGGCGCGGAGGTGGAGCATGGCTAGCCGCGACTACATGCACAGGCTGCCGGACTCCCACAGCAGCCTCAGCCGTCCCGTGAGCCTGTCGCGCCGCTGGCATATCGATGTGCCGCTGCTGGTGCTGCTGCTGGTACTGGCGGCAGTGGGGCTGGGCGTGCTCTATAGCGCTGCCGGCGGTGATGTTCACTATGTGAAGCGACAGGCAGTTTTTATGGTGCTGGCGTTTGTCGGCATGTTTTTCGTCGCGCAGATACCGCTGGACGTGTATCGGCGCTGGTCGCCCTGGGCTTATGTCGGGGGCTGTGCGCTGCTGGTGGCGGTGCTGTTTATCGGTGTGGGCGCCAAAGGGGCGCAGCGCTGGCTGGAGGTGGGCGGCTTTCGCTTTCAGCCCTCGGAAGTGATGAAACTGGCCGTGCCGATGTCCGTGGCTGCCTTTCTGCACAAGCGTAATTTGCCGCCGTCATTCATCACCGTGCTGGGCGCACTGGCCATCGTGGTCGTGCCGGCCGCACTGATCGTGCGCCAACCGGATCTCGGCACCTCCATCCTGATTGCCGCCTCCGGCCTGTTTGCACTCTATCTCGCCGGTCTCAGCTGGAACATGATTGGTGCCGCAGCCATGGCGCTGGTGGTTTCCGCCTGGCCAATCTGGCAGTGGGGGCTGCGCGACTACCAGCGCCAGCGAATCCTGACGTTGCTGGATCCGGATGCGGACCGGCTCGGTGCCGGCTGGAACATTTTCCAGTCGAAAGCGGCGATCGGTTCCGGCGGTCTGTACGGCAAGGGCTATATGCAGGGCACCCAGTCGCAGCTGGATTTTTTGCCGGAAAGCCACACGGACTTTATCATCGCCGTGCTGTCGGAAGAGTGGGGCATGCGGGGTGCGCTGTTGCTGTTATTACTGTATGTATTGATCATTGCACGCGGCATCTATATTAGTTTTATGGCCCAGCACGTATTCGGTCGCCTATTGGCGGGGAGTATTACGCTCACTTTCTTTGTCTATGTGTTTGTAAATATCGGTATGGTCACTGGACTGCTGCCGGTGGTGGGCGTCCCACTGCCGATGGTGAGCTACGGCGGAACCTCGCTCATTACCTTGATGGCGGGTTTCGGTATCCTGATGGCTATAGGAACGGAGCGGCGCCGGGTAACCTTTTAAAGCCTAGTGCCTGAAAAATAAGAAACTTGGATGTAGAGAGGCACTATGAGAATAGGAGCGGTTGTTTTGAAGTGGACCACAGGATTATTGGCAGGGATGGGGCTGGTGCTCGCTGCCTGCGCCCAGGAGCCCGGCCATGGCGACAATCCCGATGCGCAGGCGTTTGTCGAATACATGGTGGAAAAGCACGACTTCGACCGCGACCAACTCAACGGGCTGATGCGCGAGGCCAAGCGCAAGGATTCCATTCTCAAGGCGATCAAGCGCCCCGCGGAAAAGGCCAAACCCTGGTACGAGTACCGCAAGATTTTCCTGACACCGCAGAGCATCGCCGGCGGTGTCGATTTCTGGGACAAGAATGCCAAGGCGCTGACCGAGGCCGAGAAGAAATATGGCGTGCCGGCGGAGATGATCGTCGCCATCATCGGTATCGAAACCCGCTACGGCGGTAACATGGGCGGCTACCGTGTTCTCGATGCGCTCGCCACACTGGCATTTAACTATCCGCGCCGCTCTGCGTTTTTTACCAAGGAACTGGAAAACTTCCTGCTGCTAACCCGCGATCAGGGTATGAACCCTATCGAACTGAAGGGTTCCTATGCCGGCGCCATGGGTTTTGGCCAGTTTATGCCGTCCAGCTACCGCGCCTACGCGGTGGATTTTAATGGCGACGGCCATGTGGATATCTGGACCGATACCGAAGATGCCATCGGCAGCGTGGCCAATTATTTTGCCCGCCATGGTTGGTTGCCGCTGGAGCCGGTGGTAGTGCTTGCCAACGCGCGTCCCAATGCGGACATGACCATCGTCAACGATTCCCTGGATGCCAACTGGACTGTCGGCCAGCTTGCGGAAAAGGGGTTCACCACTACTGCGCAAGTGGCGCCGGACCTCGCGGCCAGTGTATTTTCGCTGGAAACCGAGCACGGCAAGCAGTATTGGATCGGGCTCAACAACTTTTCCGTGATTACCCGTTACAATCGCAGTCGTCTTTACGCCATGGCGGCCTACGACCTGGCACAAGAGATCGTCAAGGCGCGCGGGGGCAGGTCCTGATCCGCGCATAGCGGGCAAGAAATAGAAAAACGGAAGGGTTCCACAGACTTGTGGAACCTAATACGTTATCGATAATCCAACGCAATCGATTCAATTAATAAGCAGTTACAAATAACAACGGCTTGGGGGCGGCATTTTTTAGCCGCACGCCGGGGGGATTATGTTTCAGTGCAAAGCGCGACTCGGAGTGGCATTGGCCGCTCTGCTACTGGCGGCCTGTAGCGGGCAACCGACCAAACCCACACCCAAACCCGACTTCGATTCGGTCAAGGACAGTGGCCCCCCCGTACCGGTGGACATGATGGCAACGCCTGAACCGACTCCGGTACGCGAACCTATCGGCACTGCCGGCAATAAATCCCCCTATAAAGTGAACGGCGTCACCTATAAAGTGCGGAATGACGTCAAGGGCTACAAGGAGCAGGGGCACGCGTCCTGGTACGGGACCAAGTTTCACGGCCGCCGCACCGCCAACGGCGAGGTCTACAATATGTACGCCATGTCGGCGGCCCACAAGACATTGCCGCTGCCCAGTTACGCCAAAGTCACCAATCTGGAGAATGGCCGCAGCGTGATAGTAAGGGTCAACGATCGCGGTCCGTTTGTTCCGGGCCGCATCATCGATTTGAGCTACACCGCGGCACAGAAACTGGGCTATGTGAACAAGGGTGTGGCCCGAGTGGAAGTGCAGGCGCTGGACCCGAATTCGCTGCCGACAGCAGGGCAAACCCTTGCCGTAGAGAAGGATGTCTCCGCCCGTGAGAGCCTGGCCCGGGACGCCAGTTTCAAATTGCCGGACAACACCTATCTGCAGGTGGGCGCCTATAGCAGTGCCAATCAGGCCGACAGCATGCGCGTGCGGGTGTCCGCCGTGGTCGACTATCCTGTATCGGTCAGTCCGGTCGAACGCGATGGCAGAAGGCTGTATCGCGTGCGCATCGGGCCGCTGGCGCAGCAGCGCGCACTGGTAGCGGCGCGCGATACGGTGGAGCAAAACCGCTTGGGACAGCCGCAGGTTGTTTACGACTGAAGGTATTAGGCCTTTTCGCACAATCAAATAGCGCCCGTAGGGAGGGGGGCCGGCATGACCCAAATGACCAGAAATCAACGAACACGAGGAATAATGAGACACTCACCCATGATCAATCGCCTAATTGCCTGCTCTTTCCTGTTGCTCTGTGCCGGCCTGGCCCAGGCCCAGTCACTGATTCCCGCACCGCCGCAGCTGGCAGCCACAGCCTATCTGCTGCTGGACGCGCACACCGGTCAGGTGCTGGTAGAGCAGAATGCGGACAAGAAGATTCCCCCCGCCAGTCTCACCAAGATGATGACGGCTTACATAGTGTCCGAGGAAATCGAGAAGGGCAGCGTCAAAGAACAGGACAAGGTGCGCATTTCCGAGAAGGCCTGGCGCAAGGGTGGCTCGAAAATGTTCGTCAAGGTCGGCGATATGGTGCCGGTGATCGACCTGCTGCGCGGTGTCATTATCCAGTCCGGCAACGACGCCAGTATCGCGCTCGCCGAACACGTATCCGGCAGCGAAGAGGTGTTTGCCGAAGTAATGAACCAGCAGGCGGAACTGCTGGGTATGCAGGATACCCATTTCGTCAACGCCACTGGCTGGCCGGCCGATGGGCACCTGACCACCGCCCGCGACCTGGGCGTCCTCGCCCGAGCGCTGATTGCCGACCACCCGCATCATTACAGCATCTACTCGGAAAAGTATTTCAGCTGGGCCGGTATCAACCAGCCCAACCGCAACCGCCTGCTGTGGCGCGATCCGGCCGTGGACGGTATCAAGACCGGTCACACCGAAGAGGCCGGCTATTGCCTGGTGGCCTCGGCGGTGAAGCGTGGCATGCGCCTGATTGCCGTGGTTGTCGGTACCGATAGTGATGAGAAACGCGCCGGCGAGACGCAGAAACTGCTGGCCTACGGTTTCCGCTACTACCAGACCCACAAAGTCTATGGCAAAAATGACGTGCTGCAGACCGAGCGTGTCTGGGGCGGCAAGAAGCCGGAAGTGGGCATCGCCGTGGAGAAGGATGTGTTCGTTACCATCCCGCGCGGCGGTGAAGAGAGCATCAAGGCGGACCTGATCATCGATGGCGAACTTGAGGCGCCGTTGGAGAAGGGGCAGCCGGTCGGCAAAGTGGTCGTGACCCTGGACGGTGAGACCGTCGCTGACGTCAAGGCCGTCGTCGCCGAGGATGTCGAGGAGGCCGGTTTCTTCAAGCGCCTGTGGGATGCGATCAAGCGCTTCGTTATGGGCTTCTTCAGTTGAATGCGGAATGATGAATGATGAATGATGAATGCGGAATGCGCGGCCTGACATAGTGCCGCCGCAGCCGCCTGCAGCCGCGGCCAATCTCTGAGGTGACTAGGGTATTGGTTGTGGTCGACACCCCTGCGGCACGTGGACACTATTCCGCATTCCGCATCCCCCTCCCTGTCCACTATTCACTCACCGCTGTATAATCGCCGCCCGGTCGCGCCCAAGGTTTCTCCCATTTCTGTCTGTGCGGCCCTGGAGAGTGGTATGAGCCAAGATCCCAATCAGCAGCCCCCCAAGATCGAGTTTCCCTGTGAAGACTATATGGTCAAGGTTGTCCGCGACGCCGATGACGCGACCCACGAGTTCGTACTCGAGGTGATGCGCCGCCACGCTCCGGGTCTCGACGAAGAGCGTATTACCCTGCGCGACAGCAAGAGCGGAAATTTCACCTCGATGACCTTCTTTATCGTCGCCACCGGCGAGGAGCAGTTGAAGGCCCTGTTCGAAGAACTCAAAGAGCACCCGTCGGTGCATATGGTGCTTTGATGACCTTGGTGAGAAATCTGGGTCGCCGAGACTATGAGTCCGTATGGCGTGCCATGTCCTACTACACCGATACCCGCGACGAAAACAGCGCGGATGAGATCTGGTGCGTGGAGCACGAGCCGGTGTTTACCCAGGGGCAGGCGGGCAAAGCGGAGCACCTGCTGAATACCGGTGACATCCCGGTGGTACAGGTGGACCGCGGCGGCCAGGTCACCTACCACGGCCCCGGGCAGCTGGTGGTCTACCCGCTCCTGGACCTGCGCCGCTCCAAGGTCGGGGTCCGCGATCTGGTGACGGCGCTGGAGAGTGCCACCGTCGCCATGCTGCAGGCGTTCGGCATCGCCGCGGCGCCCCGCGCCGACGCCCCCGGCGTCTATCTGACCGAGGGCCCGCGCGCCGGCAACAAGATCGCCTCCATCGGCCTGCGGGTACGCCGCGGCTGCAGCTTTCACGGTATCGCTATCAATATCGATATGGACCTGGCGCCGTTCCTGCGCATCAACCCCTGTGGCTACGCGGGCATGCAGATGGTGCAGATGGCCGAGCTGATACAGCCAGTGTCGGACTGGAATGAAGTTGCGGAAATCTTCGTGCGCGAATTGCTGCGCACACTCAGGCTGCCCGAGGCGAATTGGCAGCCGCTGGATGAACACGAATTTGCGCGCTTGCGCGGCCCCGTGCAGGGCAAAGAGGAGCAGGAAACGACTAATGGCTGACAATCCCACTCAGGACAAGCCCGATCTGGTACCGGTAAAACGCACCCGCCGCCTGCAGCAGGGCGAAAAACTTCGCGACGGCGAAAAAGTGGAGCGCATCCCGGTCAAGGTCATCGCCAGCGACCAGGTACTGCGCAAGCCGGACTGGATCCGTGTCAAGGTGCCGGCCTCCAAGGAGGTGGACCGTATCAAGAGCATCCTGCGTTCGCAGAAACTGGCCACTGTCTGCGAAGAGGCCAGTTGCCCGAACCTGGGCGAGTGCTTCAGCGGCGGCACCGCCACTTTCATGATCATGGGCGAGATCTGCACTCGCCGCTGCCCCTTCTGCGACGTGGGCCACGGCAAACCGAACCCGCTCGATCCGCAGGAACCGCAACACCTGGCCGAAGCCATCGCCGCGATGGGTTTGCGCTATGTGGTGATCACCTCGGTCGATCGCGACGACCTGCGCGACGGCGGCGCCCAGCATTTCGCCGACTGCATCAAGCGGTCGCGCGAACTGTCGCCGAATTTGCAGGTAGAGATTCTGACGCCGGACTTCCGCGGCCGCATGGACGTGGCGCTCGATATCCTCGAGGCCGAGGCACCGGACGTGTTCAACCATAACCTGGAGACGGTGCCGCGCCTGTACCGCGAGTCGCGCCCCGGCGCCAATTACAAGTGGTCGCTGAAACTGCTGCAGGAATACAAGAAGCGCCGTCCGGACGTGCTGACCAAGTCGGGTCTGATGGTGGGGCTCGGCGAGGAGAAGGAAGAGATCTTCGCCGTCATGGACGATATGCGTGCGCACGATATCGATATGCTCACCATCGGCCAGTACCTGCAGCCGAGCAAGGAGCACCTGCCGGTGCAGCGCTACGTGCACCCGGATGAGTTCGAAGAGTACCGCCGCTACGCCGAGCAGATCGGCTTCAAGCACGCCGCCTGCGGCCCGCTGGTGCGCTCCTCCTACCACGCCGACAAACAGGCCCACGGCGAGAAGGTCAGCTGACATCGCGCCGCGAGTCCGGTATCGCGCGATACCGGGCTCAGCCTCTCCTTTCCCTTAAGTATCACCTCTATATTCCATTCAATTTAATGGCCGGCTTGCGCTTTGCCGGTGCTTTGCTTCAGCGCGTCTAGCCCGCGGACTCGCGGACGGCCACTTCTTCCATTACGCCGCTATTTCTCAGCCACTGCTTTATTGGGTATAAATGGTCGATGATCCGCGGGATTGTGTCCGTCCGGATCCGGGCAGCGGTCAGGGAAAGCACGACAACAACTTCATAAGAAGAGGTGCGGTGATGACTCCAGAGCAGAAATACGAGCGCGTCAGGGGCAAGCAACCCCTGGAAATCCTCTATATGCGCGAGCGCGATTGCGCCGAATCCATCTATCTGCGTCAGATGGTGCAGCGCGAATGGCGCGAGTACAGCTGGGGCGAAGTGATGGACCGGGTGCGGCGTATCGCCAGTTTTCTGTGCAGCCGCTGTGAGCCGGGCGACCGCATTGCCATTCACGCCAAGAACTGTGCCGACTGGATTATCGTCGACTACGCCATCATGCTCGCCGGCATGGTGAGTGTGCCGCTTTACACCGGCCAATCCGCGGCGTCGATGCAGTATGTGCTCGAACATTCTGAGAGCAAGCTGCTGTTCTGCGGTGCCAGCGATGACAACGATGCGCTACGCGAAGTGGCGGCGACCCTGCCGACTATCGCTATCCAGCGCTGCGAAATCGAGTGTGACTACACTCTCGAGCAGATCGTCGGCGAGTATTCCCCAATGGCAGAATCACCGCTCTACGACCTGGAGAAGGTGTTCACCATCATGTACACCTCGGGTACCACCGGTAACCCGAAGGGCGTCATGCATACCTGGTCGGCAATCACCTTTGCCGTGCCGAATATGGTCCGCGGTTACGGTTACGACGAAACGGATCGTTTCTTTTCCTACCTGCCGCTGGCTCACGCGGCCGAACGCATCGTCGTTGAGTTTCACAGCTTGTATTCCGGTACACCGGTGTATTTCCCCGAGTCGTTGGAGACATTTCTCGACGACCTCCAGCGCGCCCGCCCGACGATGTTTTTCTCGGTGCCGCGCTTGTGGGCCAAGTTCAAAGAGGGCATAGACGCGAAGATCTCGCCTTCGCTGCAGCGCACACTGCAGCGAATTCCCGGGGTCAATCGCTGGTTCAAACGCAAGGTGGCACAGGGACTGGGGCTGGATCAGGCACGCATGCTGGTTACCGGCGCGTCGCCAATTTCCGTGGACCTGCAGAAGTGGTATCACCGCATGGGCATGATGGTGGCGGACGGCTACGGCATGACGGAAAATTTTATCTACGGTTGCAACACCCATATGGGCGACACACCGGTGCCCGGTACAGTGGGCAAGCCGTTCTGGGATTGCCAGGTAAAAATCTCCGCGCAGGGCGAGATCCTTTTCAAGAGCGAGGCGCTAATGAAAGGGTATTACCTGGAGCCGGAAAAAACCGCGGAAGTGCTTCGCGATGGCTTTTATCACACCGGAGATGCCGGCTTTATCGACGACGACGGCCTCCTGCATGTCACCGGGCGCCTGTCCGATACCTTCAAGACCAGCAAGGGCAAGTTTGTGCAGCCGGCAGCGCTGGAAAATAAATTCGGCGAAGTGGCGTTGCTCGGACAGGTCTGTGTGCTGGGCCACGGCATGGATCAGCCGGTCATGCTGGCGAACCTGTCGGAGATGGCCCGCAGTCTGGAACCGGAAAGCGTAGCCGCCGAACTGGAGCGGGCACTCGCAACCGTTAACGCCGAGCTGCCGCCCCATGAGCGGCTGCGCGCGATGTTTATCACCAGTCACGACTGGACGCCGCAGAACGACCTGGCTACACCGACCCTGAAGATCAAGCGCAAGCTGGTGGAGGCTCGCTACCGGCCGTGGGTAGAACGCTACCAGCAACAGACCGGTGTTTTCTGGGAGCGGGGTGAAGTGAATTGGGCAGCGGTCGCCAGCACCTGAGCGGATTTATACGGCTCGATGCCAGTGCCTCTGTGGGCGAACCGGTGTTCGCCCCGTCGTCAATTCTTGACCAGCGCTAGTGACAGGTGCAGGTCTGGCACTTCACGCCCTTGCCCTGCCTGCCGACTTGAATGCTGTCGGCCGAGCATTCGAAGTCGTCATTGAAATCGCAGGCCTCGACCTTGCAGGCGCCGACGCCGGCGGAGCGATGGCTGCGGGTGTGGGTGGAATTGGCGAAGTAGGTGTCGCAACCGGGGTTGTCACCGTCGCCAATGGTGATGGCGCGGGCGTGGCAACTGTTGTCGGTGTTGTAGGCGCACTTGGAGACGGTGCACTCGGCGACTTCCGGCATGTCGGTGGCAATAATCATCGCGGACCTCGCAAAAAACTTCCGGCTTCTAGGAGACTAGTTCAGCAAAGTCGCTTGTCAATTGAGGCGCCGCCAGTGCGAGAGCCGGAAATACCGGCTCCGCATGGTTCTGTGGAATCAGTTGCCCACCAGGGGGCGGATTCAGGGAAAGACTGCGCGACTCAGTGCTTGGTATAGGTCTGGCAATTCACCGAGCCACCACCGGATCCAACCTGAATACTGTCGGCATTGCACTCGAAGTCCTGGTTGTGGGTGCAGTCCTCTATCTTGCAGGCGCCCACACCGGCCGTGCGGCTGCTCTTGGTGTGTTTGGCATTGTCGAAGAAAGTGTCGCAGTCCGGAGCCGCGCCCTCGCCGATGGTAATGGCGCGTGCGTGGCAGGAGTCATCGGCATTGTAGGCACATTGACTGACAATGCATTTGGCGACTTCCGGCATATCGGTCGCGATGATCATGGTGGAGTTCTCTCGGGTGGTGGGGATCTTTTACGTTCGAGCCTAGTTCAGCTCGCAGACTTGTCAATCGAGGTGTCGCCGTCTTGCTGACTGGTGTGGTCTGACACCGGAATGGCTTTCTGCATATAGATCCTGTCGGCATCGCGTCCGCATTCTGTCCAGCCCAAGTGCTGGTAAAAGGCGACGTTCTCACTGAGCAAGCGGTGGGTTGCCAGACGCATCTGCGAAAAGCCGCGTCGCTTTGCTTCCGCTTCGGCAAATGCCAGCAGGCCTTTTCCCAGGCCGATGTTCTGGTGCTCGGGGCTCACCGCTATATTGGCCAGGGTCAGATACCCTCGCTCGGCAACCAGGGTGATTCCGCCAACAATTTCGTCGTCTATTTCCGCTACCCAGGTTGGGAATGAGGCGATCTCTTCCCGGTAATCGGCATCCATCGGCGGCAGTCGCCTGCCGTGGAGTCTGTGTCGGTAGATGGAGTAAGCCCTCAGCATGCAGTTTTTCAGGCCCTCAGCGTCCGATAACGCCGCTTTGCGAATTGACCACTGGTTTTGCGCCATCGGATAAATCACTCCCCAGTGCTGCCTTGGCGAAATTGCATCGTCATCTGGTAGCCGCGGATAGCCGGGCCGCCGATAGCGTCGAAGCACAACTTGCCAAACAGGATTAGTGTCGCCGTCGCCAGTGCATCCAGAAACCAGGCCACGGCCGGGCCGGCGCCGCCGGCATAAGTGGGCATGCTCGCGAGTGCTTCCACTGACCAGATGCCGGTAACTGCGTGCAGTGCCAGTGCAATCCAGAAACCGAAGCAGAAAGGGCAGCGCCAGGCCTGGTACAAGTAGGCGAGAGGGGCGGGCAGGGCTGCGACTATGCGGTTAAACCAGTTGCCCCAGTACGGCAGCTTTTCCCAGATCAGGATATAGGTCGACAGGCCCATCAGCGCAAGTGTGATGTTCATGCTTACCTCCTTGGTTGTGCGGTAATGGTGGAGACGGCGATCTCCGGCGCGCGGTATTCGCACGAGGTGGAGGAGAAACCGGCGGTCGTCAGGCTTTCGGCGATGGTTTCTGGCGATATCCAGTGCGAGTGACTTTCCTGCTGTGCCTCCGAGTGGTGATGGCCGCTATGCCGCTGGATTTCTTCCCACAGGTCGTCGATAAGGACGAAGCGGCCATTTGGTTTCAACACCCGCCGTACCTCAGCCAAGCCGGCTTCCACATCCTCCCAGTGGTGCAGGGAGTTGATTGCCAGTACCAAGTCACAGCTCTGGTCGGGGCAGGGCAGCCGCTCTGCGGAGGCCTCGATAAAGCGGACTGGCACTGATAATTCATGACCGTCGCTAATCTCCAGGGCTAACTCGATCATACGCGGCGTTGGATCTACGCCGAGCACCTCGCCAGTGGACAGTCGTGCGGCGATTTCGCGCACCACTGTGCCGCTGCCACAGCCGATATCCAACACCCGCTCGGTGCTCGCAAGTTGGCACAGCTCGGGGACTGCGCGGTGAAGCGGCTGTTTGCCCCAGCGCGCCACATACCAGTCGGCCGTCTTTCTGTCCCAGATCCCGTTTTTGCAGCTGCTGTGTTTTAAGTCGGGCTTACTCATAACAGTCTCCAGCACTTAGTTAGTGTTTCTAACTTTATGTTCAAATAGTTAGTTTGTCAAACTAGTTTGTTGGCGAGACATTGACCCACAAGGGCTTGGCTCTATACTCGTTAGCCTTTCTAACTAGATAGTCGGAGTACCTTTCCTAATGAGCCTGGACAGATCCCTGATGAGTCTACAACGAGTCCTGTCCCAGGCCTGGAATCGTGCGGATGGCGACGACAGGTACGAAGTCCTGAGCAGCAATGAATTCGATTATCTGCTGTGTGTCTATCTCGCCGAGAAAGGCTCGGATCCAGATAGCGCGGAACACGACGATAGTAGCCACTTGTCGGCCCTGGCCGCGGAAATGCAGGTACAGAAGTCGTCCGCCAGTGTGATGGTCAACAAGCTCGAGAAGCGTGGGCTAATCGAGCGGGTTACCTGCCGCTTCGATGCCAGGGCGCAGCATATCCTGCTGACCGAACGGGGTAGGGAGCTGTTTCTGCGCACGCGGGAATCCGTCTATTCAACGCTAGCAAGCTCCATCGCAGAGCGGCTTGAACCGGACGAGTACCGCACTCTGGAGCAGATACTGGACAAGGTCTGTGCCGACCAATAGCTAATAGCTGAGAAGGCTCCTGTCGGGTATAAAGAATACTTACGCGTCAACCAATGCGCGGAGTGACTCGATGATCGGTAAGCCCTACCTGCTGTTTTTTGCCCTGGTGTACGTGGCCCTGCTGTTCGCGGTGGCCTGGCGTGCCGAGCACCGCAAGCAGTGGCTGCTGCGCTACCGCCCGCTGATCTACGCGCTGACCCTGGCGGTCTACTGCAGTTCCTGGACCTTCTTCGGCGCTGTCGGCCAGGCGGTTAACAGCACCTGGAGCTACCTGCCGATCTATCTCGGGCCCATGCTACTGTTCCTGTTCGGCAGCGCATTCCTGCGCAAGTTGATGCTGGTCAGCGAGCGGCAGAAAGTCACCTCCATCGCCGACTTTATCGGCTCCCGCTACGGCAAGAGCCAGGGGCTGTCGGCGCTGGTGACGCTGCTGGCGATCGTCGGCAGCCTGCCGTATATCGCGTTGCAGCTGCGGGCGGTCACAATGGCCTGGGATGCCATCGGCCCGGGGCCGGAATCCGGCGGCATTATCAGTCTCGATACCGCCTTCGCCACGGCGCTGCTGATGGGCGTGTTTGCGATGCTGTTCGGGACCCGCCACCTGGAGGGGCGCGAGCGCAACCGCGGCGTGGTGGCCGCCATTGCGCTGGAATCGGTGGTCAAACTGCTGGCCTTTGCCGCCGTGGCGGCGCTGGCTGCGTGGCTGCTGGTCGGCGGCGAGCGCTACGCCGTCGCTGAACTCCGCCTGGATCCGCTGATCCCCGACGCCAATTTCCTGACCCAGACCCTGCTGGCCACGGCGGCCATCATCTGCCTGCCGCGGCAGTTCCATATGGCGGTGGTGGAATTCCAGGATCAGCGCGACCTGCGCACCGCGCGCTGGTTGCTGCCTTTGTATCTGGGGCTCTTCTCGCTGCTGATTTTGCCCATCGCCCTGGCCGGGCAGCCGCTGCTGGCCCAGGGGCTGCTGGACCCGGACAGCCTGGTACTGACACTGCCGATGGCCAGTGGCAGCGACGCCCTGACTCTGCTCGCCTATATCGGTGGTTTCTCTGCAGCCACCGGGATGGTGATTGTCGCTGCGGTAACACTGGCGGTGATGATCTCCAATGAACTGGTGGCGCCGCTGTGGCTGTTCCTGAGCCGCTTTACACCGTTGTCGGCGGCTTCGCTGGGCAACCACCTGCGCCTGATTCGCCGCCTCAGCATCCTGCTGTTGTTAATGCTGAGCTGGGGCATGCACAAGGCGATTACCGGGGTGGCACCGCTGGCATCCATCGGCCTGCTGTCCTTCGCTGCCGCCGCGCAGCTGGCACCGGCGCTGGTCGGCGCTCTCTACTGGCGCCGCGCCCACCGCCTCGGTGTGCTCGCCGGGCTGGTGGCCGGCTACGGTCTCTGGTTCTACTGTCTGGTGCTGCCGGCGGTCTATCCGCAGCATGCGGTGCTCGCCGAGGGATTGTTCGGGCTTTCCTGGCTGCGGCCGGAGCAGCTGTTCGGTCTCGGCGGGCTGGATCCGCTCAGCCACGGGGTCTTCTGGAGCCTGTTGGTCAATATGTTGTTGTTTGTGTCCGCGTCCTTGCTGTGTCGTACCCGGGAGCGCGATCGCCGCCAGGCGCACGCCTTTGTCGAACTGTCGGACCTGGATACCGCTGTCGACCTGGAGCTGACCTCGATTCAGGTCGGCCAGCTGAAGAGCCTGATGCAGCCGTTTGTCGGGCGCAAACGATCGGAGCAGATCTGGAACGGATTCGAGCGGCGCAGCCAGCAGCGCCTGCTGGCCGACGACGCGGCACCGCGCTTCGCCGTGCAGGAGGCGGAAAGCATTCTCGCCGGCATTATCGGCTCGGCCACTGCCCATCAGGTCATGGACCTGTTGCGGGTCAACCGGCCGTTTCAGCTGGAGGATATCGCGCGGCTGGTGGACGGCACTTCGCAGAAGCTGCGTTTCTCCCAGGAGCTGTTGCAGACCACGGTGGAGACCATCAGCCAGGGCATCAGTGTAGTGGACGCGGACCTGCGCCTGGTGGCCTGGAACCAGCACTACATCGAGTTGTTCGATTACCCGCAACGGCTGCTCTATATCGGCTGCCCGGTGGAAAAGCTGTACCGCCACAATGCCGAGCGCGGTCTCTACGGCGACAACGCCGACCTGGAGGCCGAAGTCCAGCGGCGCTTGGAGCTGCTGCGCCACGGCAGCGCGCACCGCTTCGAGCGCCGGCTGCCGAATGGCAGCATTGTCGAGGTGCGCGGCACGCCGATGCCCGGCGGCGGCTTTGTCACCACCTTTACCGATATCAGCGACTACCGCGCGGCGGTGGACGCGCTGGAGGAAAACCAGCGCACCCTGGAGGAGCGGGTGGAGCAGCGCACGGCGGAACTGCGGCAGAGCAATGAGGCATTGCAGGCAGAGAACCGCCGCCGCGCCGAGGTGGAGGGGCAGATGCGCGAACTGCACGCGGCCAAGACCCGCTTCCTCGCCCACACCAGTCACGACCTGCTACAGCCGATCAATGCCGCGCGCCTGTTTATCGCCTCGGCACAGCAGAAGGCGGCGCGCAGCGACTGGGAGGAAACCCTGGAGGATATCGGCCATATCGACAGTGCGCTGAATACCGCCGAACACCTGATCGGGGCGCTGCGTGAGATCAGCCGGCTGGACGGCGGCAACCTGACACCGCGGCGCGAACACTTCCCGGTGGGCGAACTGCTCGACGGGCTGACGGTGGAATTCCAGGCGATTGCGGCCAGCCGCGGCCTGCAATTGCGCTATCGGCCCAGCAGCCTCTGGGTGCACAGCGACCGTCACCTGCTGCGCCGCATCCTGCAGAATTTCCTCAGTAACGCATTGCACTACACCAGCCGCGGCAAGGTGCTTCTTGGCGCACGGCGGCGCGGCGGGGAATTTGGCAAGGAGCTGGAGATCCAGGTCTGGGATACCGGTCCCGGCATCGCGCCCGAGGCACAGGCGCAGATTTTCGACGAGTTCGTGCGGCTGACGTCGATGGAGCGTCCGTCCGACAAGGGTCTGGGGCTGGGGCTTGCGATTGCCAAGCGCAGTGCTGATCTGTTGCAGCACCCGATCGCGGTGCGGTCGTCACCGGGGCGCGGTGCCATGTTCTCTATCCGCATACCCCTGGGTGTGCCGGTCGGGAGCGAACGTCCCCGGCCACAGCCCCAGGTCGCAGGTGCGGATCTGTCGGGAATCCGGGTGCTGTGTATCGACAACGAGGAATCGATTCTGCGGGGTATGCAGAGCCTGCTGAGCGGCTGGGGGTGTCGGGTAACCGCGGCGCGGTCACTGCGCGAGGCGCTGGCCACCTGGCCCAGCGAACAGCCACCGCAACTGGTGATCGTCGATTACCACCTCGACTGCAATGAGACGGGTATCGCCGCGCTGGACGGATTGAATCAACGCTGGGGGCAGCCCCTGCCGGGCATCCTGATCAGCGCGGATATTTCCGAGCAGGTGCGCGATGCGGCCGCCGCGCGCGGCTGTTTCTATCTGTCCAAACCGGTCAAACCCGCGGCGCTGCGCAATCTGGTGCGGCGGTTGGCGCGGCGGACTGCAGTGGCCGTGGAATCGTAGGGGCGTTTTCGCTCTGTAGACAGATCGGAAGGCGAGTGGTGTTCTGGCGTGGCCCGGTGGCGGCAATGCACTGGGGACTGTATTTCGAAAACGCATAAATACGTCCATGTAGCTCCGTCTGCGCCGTCCCTGGCGCAGACGGTTTCGAAATACAGTCCCCAGCACTTTGCCTTCGATTCCGAGTGTGCGGCTCTGTAAGAAAAACCGGCGAACACCAGGTTCGCCCCGGCAAATCAGGCGTGCGCCGGCGCGTGTTTCGGTGGTGGCGTGAACTGTCCGGGCGGTTCGACGTCCAGGCTGCCTAGCGCCAGCACCGCCTGGGTGCGCGAGTTGACGTCCAGCTTGCGGAACAGCGCCGTCAGGTGTGCCTTGACCGTCGCCTCGGTGACATTCATTTCATAGGCGATCTGCTTGTTCAGCAGGCCTTCGGCGAGCATTGTGGCGACGCGGAATTGCTGTGGTGTCAGCGAGGCGACCACATCGGCCACCACCAGGTCGGAGGACTCCGCAGCACACTGTTCCGCCACGCCCTGTGGCAGCCAGATTTCGCCGGCCAGCGCCTGCTGCAGGGCTGTGGTGATCGTTTCCACCGGTGCCGATTTGGGCAGGAAGCCGCAGGCGCCGTAGTCGATCGCGCGGCACATGACTTCCGGTTTTTCGTTCGCGGAAACCACCATCACCGGCAGCTCCGGGTACTGGCCGCTGAGAAAGATCAGGCCGCTAAACCCCCGCGCACCGGGCATATGCAGATCCAGTAACAGCAGGTCGCAATCGCCGTGTCGGGCCACGCAGCGCTGCAGGCTTTCCATGTCCTCCGCCTCGTACAACTCGGCATCCGGGAATGCCTGGGTGATGGACTGGCGCAAGGCGCTGCGAAACAGCGGGTGGTCATCGGCGATAATGAACTTGTGCACCGCATTATTGGAATTGGCGTGCATGGTTATCGCTCCCTCATCATCAATGGTTCCCGCCGCGCGCTGATCTGCCGGCGAGAGTGAGTGCGTACACACATTATATTTTTATCAGTGTACGCCGATACTGTGAGCTGTTCTTATTGTTTCTCGCTATCGAATACGGCAAAGCGGCATTTCCCGGGTGGGGGTGCCGCTTTTCCGCTCGCTCTATTCCGCTAGCGGCACTTGGCCGAGGATATCTTCTCCACCAGTGCCGGCCCCGCACGCCTCTCGGTAAATGGCTCCGGTCGGCCCTGCTGCCGGTAGCTGCCCGGGAAAAAGCCTGATCGGCAAATATTTCCCGGACAGCTACCGGCAGCAGAGCCCTGGATCGAGCCAGGCGAATAGCTCCGTAGACCTTGGCAATTGGTCATCGCCCGGGGGACTTCCTCTGGGGTGTTGCCTGTCCCTACGCCGTCTGTGCCAGCTCGGCGTGATTGTCGATCAGTTGCCGCACTACTGACGGGTCCGCCAGGGTGGAGATATCGCCCAGCTGGTCGCACTCGTCGGCGGCGATCTTGCGCAGGATGCGACGCATGATCTTGCCGGAACGGGTCTTGGGCAGGCCGGGTGCCCACTGGATAACGTCCGGCGTGGCGATCGGGCCAATTTCGCTGCGCAGCCAGCTGCGCAGTTGCTGGCGCATCTCCTCGCTGGGTTCCAGTCCGCTGTTCAGGGTCACGTAGACGTAGATGCCCTGGCCCTTGATGTCGTGGGGATAACCCACCACCGCGGCCTCGGCTACGGCCTCGTGGGCGACCAGCGCACTCTCCAGTTCGGCGGTGCCCATGCGGTGGCCGGATACATTGAGCACGTCGTCCACGCGCCCGGTGATCCAGTAGTAGCCGTCGGCGTCGCGGCGCGCACCGTCGCCGGTGAAGTACATACCGTCGAAGGTGCTGAAGTAGGTGTCGATAAAGCGCTGGTGATCGCCGAATACGGTGCGCATCTGTCCCGGCCAGCTGTCCAGCAGCACCAGGTTGCCCTCCGCGGCGCCTTCGATAATGTTGCCGTCATTGTCCACCAGCGCCGGCTGCACGCCGAAGAAGGGGCGGGTGGCGGAGCCGGGTTTGAGCGCGGTGGCACCGGGCAGCGGCGTCAGCATGGCGGCGCCGGTTTCGGTCTGCCACCAGGTGTCGACAATGGGGCAGCGGCCGCGGCCGAAGGTGCGGTGATACCACTTCCACGCCTCGGGATTGATCGGCTCGCCGACGGTGCCGAGCAGGCGCAGGCTGGACAGATCGGCCCCCGCCACAGGCTTGTCGCCCTCGGCCATCAGCGCGCGAATCGCAGTCGGCGCGATGTACAGAATCTCGATCTGATGCTCGTCGATGATCTGCGCCACGCGGGTCACGTCGGGGTAATTCGGCACGCCCTCGTACATCACGGTGGTGGCGCCATTGGCCAGCGGGCCGTAGAGGATATACGAGTGACCGGTGATCCAGCCGATATCGGCGGCGCACCAGTAGCGCTCGCCGCGACGGTAATCGAACACGTATTCGTGGGTCAGGGAGGCGTAGGTCAGATAGCCGCCGCTGGTGTGCAGCACCCCCTTGGGTTTGCCGGTGGAGCCGGAGGTATACAGGATAAACAGCGGATCCTCCGCGTTCATTTCCTCTGCGGGGCAGTCGTCGCTCTGCTGTGCCACCAGTTCGCCGTAGTCGCAGTCGCGCTCCGGGTGCCAGGCGACCTTATCGCTGGTGTAATTCACCACGACCACCTTGTCCACGGAGGTTTCGCGGCACAGCTCGACCGCCTTGTCGACGTTCTCTTTCAGTACCACCGAGCGGCCACCGCGCACGCCGGCATTGGCGGTGATCAGCAGACGCGATTTGCCGTCATCCATGCGCCCGGCCAGGGCTTCCGGCGAGAAGCCGGCGAATACTACCGAGTGCACGGCGCCGATGCGCGCACAGGCCAGCATGGCCACCGCCGCTTCCGGAATCATCGGCATGTAGATGGTGACCACATCGCCCTTCTGCACGCCGAGCGACTTGAGGCCGTTGGCGAAGCGGCACACGTCGGCGTGCAGCTCGCGGTAGCTGATCTCCCGCGACACCCCCGGCTCGTCGCCGACCCACAGGATGGCGGTGCTGTCAGCGTGCTCGGCCAGGTGGCGGTCGAGACAGTTGGCGGCGACGTTGAGGCTGCCGTCTGCGTACCAGCGGATATGCAGGTCGTCCCTGGCGAAGGAGACGTCCTTGACCTGGGTATAGGGCTTGATCCAGTCGAGCCGCTGGCCCTGTTCGCGCCAGAAGCCCTCGTTGTCCGTGATGGATCGGTTGTACAGCTCGAAATAGTCCGCTTCGTTCAGCAGGGACTTGTCGGCGTAGTGCTGCGGTACTGGGTAGAGGGGTTGCTCAGACACGGTGGGCCTCATCATCTTGCCATTCTTGTTAATTGCATTCTGCTACCCCACCGCGGCTGCGCGTATTAGACAAAAGTCGAAATAGAAGAAATGGGGACTTAGACATTGGTCGAAAGAGCGGCGAATTTAGACCAATGGTTAATACCCAACTCGCCTCCAACAGGCTTTTATCGTCAGCGGCAAAGCAGTATTTCGACAATTAGCGCTCGGAGGGAGCTTATGTCGCTTACAAGAATAAAATCCGCCCGCACCGCCGCGGGCCTGTTTTCGGTGATGATGACCAGCCTGGTGCCGCTATCCGGGGTGGCGCAAACCGATACCGAGGAGCTGCAGCTGCGCATCGAGGAGCTGCAGGCGCAGGTGGACAAGTTGGCCGCCGAGGCGGCGCAGCAGCGCCGCGCTGTGGTGGACAACCCGGAGCCGCCGCAGCAACCGCAGGGCACGCAGATCGAGATCGGTGGCTTTATGAAGCTGGACAGCGTGTTCAGTGACTATTCCGATGGCAACGCCGCGACCGCCGGCATCGGCGAGGACTTCCTGGTGCCGTCGACCATCCCGATCGGCGGCGAGGGCGGCGATACCAAGTTCCACTCTCACGCCAAGTCTTCGCGCCTGTTTATCAAGAGCCACACCGCGGTGGCGGGCGGGCAGGTCAATACCCACCTGGAAATCGATGCGATGGCCAGCGGCCAGGGCGACGAGCGCATCAGCAACTCCTATGCCCAGCGCCTGCGCCACGCCTATGTCGACTGGCAGATGGACGATCGCAACAGCCTGCTGGCGGGCCAGACCTGGTCCACTTTCTTCAATGTCGGCGCGCTGCCGGAGGGCATGGACTTCGTCGGCCCGGTGGGCACCATTTTCGAGCGCCAGCCGCAGCTGCGCTACACGCGCAAGGTCGGCGGCGGCAGCCTGCAACTGGCCGCGGAGAACCCGGCTACCACGCTATACAACGGCACTGAAAATCCCTACGACGACAGCAGTACGCCGGACCTGGTGCTGCGCTACAACAACAGTGCCGGCGACTTCAGCTACTCGGTGGCTTCCATGAGCCGCGAGCTGTCCTACGACAGTGGCGCCGATAATGAATCGGCACGCGGTTATGCGATCAGTGTGTCCGGCAAGTACCAGCTGGGACGCGACGATATTCGCTTTATGCTGAGCTCCGGCAACGCGCTCGGTCGCTATATGGGCCTCAACGGCTATCGCGCCGGCATTATCGAGGCGGATGGTGATATCGAGCTGATCGAGCAGAGTGGGGGCTTTGTCGCCCTGCGCCATTTCTGGAGCGATGAGTGGCGCAGCAACCTGGTGCTGTCTGCTTCCAAAGCGGATAACCCGGACAGCGTCTCCGATACTACCGCTTCGGCTTACCAGAGCATGCACCTGAATTTGCTCTATTCGCCGATTCCGAAAATGACACTGGGTGGCGAATATATTATCGCCAGTAAGGAGATTGAAAATACCACTGGTACTTTGACCGATGATGAGGGAGAGCTGCAGCGCCTGCAGTTTTCGGTAAAGTATGTGTTCTAGCGACTCCCGGAGTGCCCGTCTGGGCGCTCCAGATAAATCGATAATAACTCTTAATAATTTTCTTGGGAGATAGAAAGATGAGTTTCGAAAGCGAACAACACGCGGACGATTACTGGAAGGAAAACCTGCGGCTGATGCTGTCGCTGCTGGCGATCTGGTTCGCGGTCTCCTTCGGCTGCGGCATCCTGCTGGTCGACGAGCTCAACGCGATTCGCCTCGGCGGTTTCAAGCTCGGTTTCTGGTTTGCCCAGCAGGGTTCCATTTACGTGTTCCTGGCGCTGATCGTCGTTTACGTGCACAAGATGAACAAGCTTGATCGCAGGTACAACGTGCATGAGGATCATGAAGAACCGGATGAGTTTGAAGAAGCACTCGAAGAAGAGTTCGGTCAATAGGAGCAGATCATGGATATCCAAACCCTTACTTTCCTGATCGTCGGCGCTACCTTTGCGCTGTACATCGGTATCGCGATCTGGTCCCGCGCCGGATCTACCCACGACTTTTACGTCGCCAGCGGCGGCGTCAATCCGGTGGCCAACGGCATGGCCACGGCGGCCGACTGGATGTCGGCGGCCTCGTTCATCTCGATGGCGGGCCTGATCAGCTTTATGGGCTATGACGGCGCCGTCTATCTGATGGGCTGGACCGGCGGCTATGTATTGCTGGCACTGTGCCTGGCGCCCTACCTGCGCAAGTTCGGCAAGTTCACGGTGCCGGCCTTTATCGGCGACCGCTACTATTCGAACACCGCGCGTACCGTGGCGGTGATCTGTGCGGTGTTCGTCTGCTTCACCTATGTTGCGGGGCAGATGCGCGGTGTTGGCGTGGTGTTCTCGCGCTTCCTGGAAGTGGACATCACCACTGGTGTCATCATCGGTATGGCGATCGTGTTCTTCTACGCGGTGCTCGGCGGCATGAAGGGCATCACCTACACCCAGGTCGCCCAGTACTGTGTACTCATCTGCGCCTACCTGGTGCCGGCCATTTTTATTTCCATCATGATGACCGGTCATGTGATCCCGCAGATCGGCTTTGGTGCGGAGCTGAATGACGGATCCGGCACCTATCTGCTGGACAAGCTGGATGGCCTGTCGACGGAGCTCGGCTTTGCCGAGTACACCTCGGGGACCAAGAGCACCATCGATGTCTTCTTTATCACCGCCGCGCTGATGGTCGGCACCGCCGGCCTGCCGCACGTGATCGTGCGCTTCTTTACCGTGCCGAAAGTGCGCGACGCGCGCAAGTCCGCCGGCTGGGCGCTGCTGTTTATCGCATTGCTGTACACCACGGCGCCGGCGATCGCCACCTTCGCCCGGGTGAATATGATCGACACCATCAACGGCCCGCAAGCCGAGGGCACCGCCTACGAGGAGGCGCCGAGTTGGATCAGCAACTGGGAGAGCACCGGCCTGATCTCCTGGGAGGACAAGAACGGCGATGGCAAGATGTTCTACTCCGGCGATGAGCGCAACGAGATGAAGATCGACCGCGACATCATGGTGCTGGCCAACCCGGAAATTGCCGACCTGCCGGCCTGGGTGATCGCGCTGGTGGCGGCCGGTGGCATCGCCGCGGCGCTGTCCACTTCGGCTGGCCTGCTGCTGGTGATTTCGACCTCTATCTCCCACGACCTGCTGAAGCGTAACCTGATGCCCCATATCACTGACAAGCAGGAACTGCGTTATGCGCGGGCGGCTTCGGCGGTGGCCATCTGTATCGCCGGTTACCTGGGCATCAATCCACCGGGCTTTGTCGCACAGGTAGTGGCGTTTGCATTCGGGCTCGCGGCGTCGTCCTTCTTCCCGGCGATTATTCTCGGCATCTTCAGCAAGCGCATGAACAAGGAGGGGGCGATTGCGGGCATGATCTCCGGTATCACCTTTACCGCGCTCTATATCATCTACTTCAAGTTCATCAACCCGGCCGCCAATACACCGGATAACTGGTGGTTCGGTATCTCCCCGGAGGGTATCGGTACCCTCGGTATGATGCTGAACTTTGCCGTGGCGATTGGCGTGGCCCGCTTTACGTCCGACGCGCCGAAAGATGTGCAGGAAATGGTGGCCCATATCCGCTTCCCGAAAGGGGCCGGTGAGGCCAGCGCGCACTGAGTTGTCACTGCTTGCGGGTGGGGCGGGCTAGCCCCGTCCTCACCCGCCACTGAACTGTTTTATTTTCGGCGAGGCTCTTGCTCCCTCAGGCATGGCTCGCCTTTTTTTATTGCTGATTTTCTTGGAACGCTGCGTCCCAGGCCATCAGCAGCAGTTCTTCGCTACTGTTGGGCAAAGTGATGCGCTTTTCCGGCTGCAGCCCGATCTTTTCCAGCAGGCGCACCGAAGGAACATTGTCGGGCAGCGCAATAGCGACGATGCGCTTGAGCCCTATTTCGGCCTGACCATAATGCATCACCGCCTGCGCGGCCTCCAGTGCATAACCCTGGCTGCGATACTGCGGCAAGAAGGCAAAGCCGATATCGACGTCGTCGAGACCGTCGCGCTTCACCAGCCCGCACAGGCCGATGGCCTTACTATCTTTCAGCTCCACCTTGTACATGCCGAAACCGTACTGGCGGTACATCGCCATGGGGCCGTCGACGATATAGCGGCGGGCATCGGCCTCGGTACGGACACCGCGATCGCCGACATTGCGCAGGAAGTCGGGATCGTTCAGTACGGCGAGCATCAGCGGTGCATCTTTTTCAGTAAGTTCGCTGAGAACTAGTCTTGGTGTTTCCAGTTGGAACATGGTGTCTCGTATCGTCCTTCGAATAAGTCGGGACACCATTTTGCATCTCTGTCGATGCCTTGGCGAGAAGCAATGGGGTGGTCGGAAAGGTAGGCGGGGCGAGGCAGAAAATGTTGTGCGCCCCTGAAAGGGGGCGCACTGAGGGTTGCTTAGAAGCGGTAGCTCACACTGATGGAGCCGGTTTCGCTGGTCGGGCGTGCAGCCAGGTTGGCGCTGACGGCAATGCTGTCGGCGGCCTGCCAGCGCAGACCGGCAATGGCACCGGCGCCGTCTTCGAACAGGCCGACACCTTCGCTGGCGTAGCTCGGCATCGCATTCATATTGCCTTCCATGGATTTCACACCCACCTCGACGGAATCGCTGTCGGTGCCGGTGGTGTCTTCGTACCAGATCTGGCCGTAGGCGCTGACGTTCTCCCAGGTCTTGCTGGCGAAGGCACCGATACGCATGGTGGTGTAGCGGCGTTCCTGGTCGCCGAAGTGCATGCCGAACGGATCGCGCTCGATGCCGCTGAGATCGGTGTAGGTGAAGCCGTCGATCGCATCCTCGGTGTAGCCGTCCACATCCACGGTCGCGCGGGTGACATTGGCGAAGGGGCCGAACTGGGTGGCGCCGCTCAGAATGTTCACACCGGCGGTCATGCTCAGGGACAGGTTCTCGCCGGCAGTGGTCGCGTCGAGACTGCTGTTGAAATTGTTGCCGAGGCCGAAGGCGCGGCTGACATTGTCGTAGTCGACATCGGTCAGGGTCGCGCTGGCATCGACAAAGAAAATTTCGTAATGGAAGCGGCCGAACAGGCTGTAGTTGGTGGAGGTGGACTCCACCGCAGCCTGGTCGTTGTCGACATCGATATCGGTGCGGCTGACGGCAAAACCCAGTTCGGTGTTATTGCGCAGGGCGTAGGTGGCGCCGATCAGGTTGCCACTGTTGTCGCCGCTGACGTTGGGTGCGAAGGCGCTGTCGTAATCGGTATTGCCGAACACGGTACCGACAAAAACACCGCTCTGCGCTTCGCGGTAGCGCGCGCCGACCAGGCTTTCATCCAGCGTGTTGGTGTGCGTGCGCGCCGCCTGGACGCCGATATCCGGCAGCTGGCCGGCAACCTGTGCCGCGTTGACCACATTGGTGTAGTAGTCGGCCAGCATCTGCTGGGCCGCCTGGGTCGGGTGCACGGCGTCGTTGAAAATCAGCTTGCTGTCGTCCGGTGCAGTACCGTTGATGCCGTACACCGGGTGCTCGATACACTGGTTGCCGTTGTAGCAGGCAGTGGTCTGGTCGAACTCGGCGGAGAAACCCAGTGCGCCGGCATTGGCCAGGGTCACCTTGAGCACGCCGGCCTGGTCCACCATCAGCACGCCGTCGATGTCTTTGGCGGAAGCGAGCAGGGTGGAATTGAAGGCTTCGCTGGCGGCGCTGGTCTGCATCAGCGTGGCGTCGACGGCCGCCTGCAGCTGTGCATCGGCCTCTTCCTGGGTTATCAGGCCGGCGCTCACGGCGTCGGCCAGTTGCTGCGCCGCGGGGCTGCTGTGCACTGCCTGCATGGTGCTGGCGTAGACGCCCGCGGTCTTGCTGACATCCGGTACGTTGGACAGCAGGATATAGTTGGCGCCGGCATCGGAAAGAGCGCCGGCCGCGTCTGCCAGCATGGTGGCCGCCATGCCGATATTTTCGCCGAACTGCGCCTCGGTGATGCTGCCGGTAACCATCGCCTCGAATCCACCCAGCAGATCGTTGCCGCCGCCGTTGACCCAGTAGAGGGCATTCGGGTCGGCTTTGCCGCCAGTGGTTTCCAGATAGCCGAGGCCGGTCGGGTGCGGGTTACCGGTAATACCGGAGTCCGCGACGATCTGGCCCGGTGCGGCGTCGATCTGTGCCTGCAGGCCATCGGCCTGGGCGTCGTAGGCGTCCGCGGTGGCAGTGTCGCCGGCGGCTCTGAAGCCGTCCGCCGCCGCGCGCAGCTCGGCAACCACAGCGGGGCCCTGCAGAATCAGGCCCAGCAGATCCAGGTCGGGATAGAGACCGGTGCTGGTTTCGCGGGTCGGGTCCGGCAGCAGCGCGCTGTAAAAACTGTGGTCGGTGACGTCGAGCGTCAGCCCGCGTTCGCTCAGGTAATTGAAGTAGCCGCGGGTGCCGAGAATATTCAGCAGCACATCGCCGGCGCGGTGGCCGCCGACCGCCCAGCCGTTGCCCGAGTTAGCCAGCGCTACCTGTACCTGAGCCTGCGCCGACGCCAGCAGTTCCGCTTCACTCAGACTCGGGTCCACGCTGGGCAGGCACAGCTGCATGCCGCCGCAGGACGGCGTTACCGGGCCGAGCCCCAGCTGCTGGGACATCAGGCTGATGGCCGCCTGGCGGTCTTCGCCACCACTGGTAAACACGCCGGCATTGCCGACGTCGGTCAGGCTGTCACCGAAGGCAACTACCTGGGAAAAAGCGGATTCGTTGGCAAATGCAGCGGAGCTGCTGAGGGATGCGAGTGCGATAGCGGCCGCGAGGCTGCGCTTGACGTTCGGCATGGTCTTCTCCTAATCGCGGATACACCGCGCGCCGCCGACAGCTTCGGGAGAGTTCCAAAGGTAGATAGGGGCGCGCGTCATTATTGTTGTTATTCCTGCACCTCAAGGAATCCGTTCAATACTAGCGGAATTGACTCAGGCAATGAAAGGAGTCATTGACGCTAAGGCTGGCTGGTTGGTCACATTCTGCCGCGACCTGTTCCGCCCTTGCAGGCGGCAGTGGAAGCAGCGAGTGGAGATCCGGTGCGCTATCGCACCGTATGCAAAAACTGCAGGTGGCGCTCGTATTGGGAGACCATGTCGGTGAGCAGCTGGTCCTTGGTCCAGCCCATCACGTCGTAGTCCTGACCGCCCTCAAAAAGATGGACTTCGGCGCGGAAATAGATATCCGGCGAGCCGACGTCGTGAGCATCGTCCAGCTCCTCGTCAGGATTGGCGGCATCGGGCTTGAGGGTTGCCTTGGGGTGCAGCCCATAGACAAAGCTCACTTCCTCGCCCTGCAGAACCTCGACCTGTACCGACTCGTTCTGGCTCTCGGTGACCTTGGCGGTGTAGCCGTTTTTCTTGAATTCCTCGGCCAGCTCGCGCAATGCCGGTTTGCCGATATCGCGTATGTATTCGCGCACCTCTTCCAGTGACGGCAACTGCAGCGCATTTTTCAGCCGCCGTTGCCATACCACCGGGTTGCGCGCGCTGATTGGTGATACCGGCGCGCTCTGGGTAATGCGTTTCACGGTGTCCGCGCGCAGCGCAGTGACCAGTCCGTAGATGGCTACCAGCAATATGACCGAGAACGGCAGGGCGCTGGCGATCACCGCCGTTTGCAGGGAGCCGAGGCCGCCGGCGAGCAGCAACGCGATGGCGACTGCGCCGATCAGGAAACACCAGAAAATACGCTGCCACAGGGGAGTGTCGTCGCGACCGTGGGACGACAGCATGTTCACGACCAGTGCGCCGGAGTCGGCGGAAGTCACGAAAAACACCACGACCATCACTACTGCGACGAAAGAAAACAGGCTGGAAAACGGAAACTGCTCCAGAAACTGAAACAACGCCACCGACTGATCCTTGGCGACAATGTCGCCGAGTGAGGTCAGCCCCTCGTTGAGGATCATATGGATGGCAGAGTTGCCAAAGAAGGTCATCCACAGCAGGGTAACCAGGGCCGGTACCATCATGGCGCCGACAACGAACTCGCGGATGGTGCGTCCGCGGGAGATGCGCGCAATAAACAGTCCCACAAAAGGTGACCAGGACATCCACCAGCCCCAGTAGAGAATGGTCCAGCCGCCGAGCCAGTCGGTAGGCCGATAGGCGTAGAGATTGAACGTCTTGTTGACGATCACCGACAGGTAGCTGCCAAAGTTCTGCACGAAGGCCTGCAGCAGGTAGACGGTGCTGCCGAGCAACAGCACCATGATCAGCAAAATGGCTGCCAGGGTCATATTCAGCTGCGACAGCCGCTTGATTCCCGTATCCAGGCCCAACACCACAGAAATGGTGGCGAGCAAGGTGGTGACGACGATCAGCGCCACCTGAATCGTGTGGCTCACCGGCAGACCGAATAAATGGTTGAGCCCGGAGTTGATCTGCAATACGCCGTAACCCAGGGTGGTGGCTACTCCGCATACGGTGCCGACAATGGCAAAGATATCCACCGCGTGGCCTATGGGGCCGTGGATGCGCTCGCCGATCATCGGGTAGAGCGCCGAACGCAGGGTGAGTGGTAGTTTGTGCCGGTAACTGAAATAGCCGAGGATCAGGGCCACAATGGCGTAGATTGCCCAGGCGTGAAAACCCCAGTGGAAAAACGTCAGCACCATCGCCTCGCGCGCCGCGGCCACGGTTCCGGTTTCGCCCACCGGCGGTTGCAGATAATGCATCACCGGCTCGGCCACGCCGAAGAACAGCAGGCCGATACCCATGCCGGCGGAGAACAGCATGGCAAACCAGGACCAGAAATCGTACTCGGGCTCGGCGTGTTCCGGGCCGAGCTTCACTTCACCGAATTTGGAGATGCCGATCACCAGCACGCTGATCAGGATGATCGCCACCACCAGCACGTAATACCAGCTCATGTTGGTGACGATGTCCGCCTGCAGCTCCTTGAACTGGGCGGTAGCCGTCTCTGGAAAAATAACGGCGTAGGCTACCAGCAGCAATAGTACCGCCGTCGAGATATAGAACACCGGTGGGTCGAAATGGGCCTTGCCGCGGGGGCTCTGCTCGGACATCGCGCGGGTACCGCCTGGAAATACTGTGGTAATGGGTTAAATTTTGCGCCTGTGGGGCCTGTTAACACTAATTTCGATGGCCGCGACGGAGGCCGTTTTCCCGCAAGACAAGGCGCAGTGAGCGCAGTGTGGTCATTCCACATAAGCGAACTACAACGCCGTATTGCGGGAAAACGGCCCCGTCCCTTCGGGTTGCGCCCCCAATGGGGCCATGCCGCGTTGCTCGTCGCTCATTTAGCCTGCTAAACCACGCCCCGGCCGCTCCATGAATTCGCGGCGCCTTCGGCCCTCGCGCCTTGCCTGGCCCCTTTGGGGACGGCCTGTAAGGGCGGCAACGCGGCTATCGAAATTAGTGTTAACAGGCCCTAGCATAGACAATAGGTGCTGCTATCAAGATGTTGAATAAGCCATCAGTCTTATATGTTGAAAATTACTAGAAATCTGGCGATTCCACTGGATGAAGTGGAGATGCAGGCGGTGCGCGCCCAGGGCGCCGGTGGGCAGAACGTCAATAAGGTGTCCAGCGCCATTCACCTGCGTTTCGATATTGCCGCGTCCTCACTGCCGGAGGAGATCAAGGCGCGACTGCTGCAACTGAGAGATCAGCGTATCAGTACTGACGGCGTGATCGTGATCAAGGCGCAGCGCTTTCGCACCCAGGAAAAAAACCGGGCGGACGCACTGGAGCGACTGAAATTGCTGATTGAAAAGGCAAATGTAAAGCCCAAGCAGCGCATTCCGACCAAGCCCAGCAAGGGGGCGAAGGAGCGGCGGCTGCAGCACAAGACCCGGCGCGGGCAGGTGAAAGCAATGCGTGGAAAAGTCTCAGATCACTAACGGTTTTTTAAGGAACGGAGTCAATATGTCGAAACGCTATGACGTGCGCGAAATACAGCAGTTCGCCAGCGAAATGTTCCAGCGCGCCGGTCTCGCCGCGGTGCGGGCCGATGTGATGGCAAAAGTTTTCTTGCAGGCCGATCTGCTCGGCTTTACCACCCATGGCCTGAACCGTGTGGCGAGTAACCTGGAATGGCTGCTGAACGGCCAGTCCCGCAGGGACGGCGAACCCTTCGTGCTCGCCGATCGGGGTAACTGTTTCAATTGGGATGCGGACTTTCTGCCGGGCCCCTGGGTACTGACGCGGGCGATAGACCATGCGCTGGAGCGTGTACCGGAGCACGGTGTGGTGACCGCCACGATTCGCCGCAGCCAGCATATCGCCTGCCTGGCTGCCTATCTGCCGCCGATTGTCGAAGCCGGCTATGTGGCGATCCTGACCTGTTCGACGCCGGCGGAAAATACCGTGTCGCCTCAGGGCAGCCGCGACCCATTGTTCTCCGCCAATCCGCTGGCCTTTGCCGCCCCTGCCGGTGACTACCCGCTGCTGTTCGATATCAGTATGTCGGTTACCGCCGGCGGCTACGTGGCGCGCGCCCAGCGCGAGGGCGGGAAGATGCCGCAGCCGTGCCTGAAAGACAGTGAGGGCAATATTTCCGATGATCCCGCCGCGTTCAAGAATGGCGGCAGCATACTGCCGGTTGGCGGTGCCGATCACGGCTACAAGGGCGCGGCGCTGTCGGCGATGCTGGAAGTGTTATCGATGGCGCTCGGCGGCTATGGGCGCGCAGATGCGGCGGCGAAGGGTGACGACGAGGCCAACTCGGTGTTCCTACAGATCATTGATCCACAGGCGTTTGGTCCCCGCGCCGACTTCCTGCGGCAGGCGGTGGCCCTGTGCGACCTGTGGGAAAACAGCCGCGGCGACGGCGACTCTCCGGTGCGGGTGCCGGGCCAGCGTGCCTGGGCCATGCGGGAAAAGCAGCTGCGTGAGGGCGTGGAGCTGTACCCGTCGATTATGCAAGACCTCGAGCCCTGGTCGGAAAAACTCGGCGTCGCGATGCCGCAGCCACTGAACTCGTAGGCGCCTGCTTGCAGGCGAATCAGGAGGCGGCCACGAGCTCCGGAGCCCTTCGCCCGCAAGCAGGCTCCTACAGGGTAACCAATAGAGAAACGGGAACGATGAAAGAAATTGAGCAGCTGCTGGAATTTGTCGTTGAAGTCGAGAAGTTGAAGGCAGTGTTGCGCAAGACCCGCCCGGTCGGGCTGGAGCGCCGGGAAAACTCCGCCGAGCACAGCTGGCATGTGTGTCTGACGGCATTGATGTTCAGGGAATACGCCAACGAGCCGGTGGATATCGACCGCGTGATCAGGATGCTGCTGATTCACGACCTGGGCGAGATAGATGCCGGCGACAAAATAATTTATGCGAGTGAAACCGCAGAACAGAAAGCGGCCGAGGCCGCCGGCGTACAGCGGGTGCTGGCCTTGTTGCCGAATGGCCGGGGTGAAGAGCTGTTTGCTCTGTGGCAGGAGTTCGAGGCCGGCGAGACTGCGGAATCCCGCTATGCCCGCGCCATCGATCGCGTGCCACCGCTGCTGCACAATCTGCGCGGTGGGGGCCACGCGTGGAAGGAAAACAACATCCCGAAAGAAAAAGTCTTCGCCCTCAACAGCCGCATCGGCGACGGCAGTCGCGAGCTCTGGCAGGTGATCGAGGAAAAGCTGCAGGGCGCAGTGGCCAGCGGCCTGCTCGAGTAATCATTACCCACAGCGGCGCCCGGCAGCTCGACTTTAAACGTTACTGGTAGGGCGCGCGCGCCTGTACTTCCTGGTAGTCCGCTTCGCGCATCGCCAGCTCGTGTTCCAGGTCATCGAGTTCCATACCCAGCTCGGTGTGTCGGCCCTTGAGGCGGGCGATATCGGCCAGCAGGGTGATGCGCTCTTCCTTGGTCGACTCATCGCTAATCAGGCGCGCACTCATTTCAGTGATGTCGTCGAGTATGTGTTCGCGTTCTTGCGCGCGGTCGTTGATGGCCTTGGAAACCTGATTCATCGCGCTCCAGACCAGATATACCTCGCGGCCGGCTTCGTAGCCGTGCAGGAAGAGTCCTTCCCGGTCCGCCGGGCAGACACCGTTGTAGCCACCGCCGGCGCGGCCAAGGCGGAAACCGCGGTGTTCGGTGCAGTACAGCTGCAGTCCTTCGTCGCGGCCGGCGCGGTAAGCGGTCGCATCCGGGCGCACGCCGTAATCCGCACAGGCCTCGCGGCGCTTGCCGAGCTGCGCGACCTGCAGGCCAGCGGCGCCGTCCTCATAGCCGATCGCGTGCCAGTCGGCGACCAGGCACTCCTCTTCACTCATAGTGGCGCAGCCGCTGGCGAGCAGTACCAGGGCCGCGAGTAGGATCATTGTCGTTCTTAGTTTCACTGTCAGTTCCCGTCCAAGGGTGTCTCGAGATGGCAAATTATCTCACCGAGGCTGACTGCAGCCTGAAGGAATCACCAGATGTGAGACCTGTGTCGCAAAATTCATGGGCGGTGATCGGGGCGGGTGAGTCTACGCGAATCCGGGCCAACTGGTAATGGATACGCGCCACCTCGTACTAGGATGGGGGGATAAGTCGAGAAGAAGAGGGTTCGCCAATGGGTGATTTTATCCACATGACGGCGGTGGAGTTGCTGCAAGGGTATAAGGACAAGGCATTCTCCCCGGTCGAGGTCACCGAAGCACTGCTGCGCCAGATAGAGCGCTGCAATCCCGCGGTCAATGCCTATTGCCTGGTGGACGGCGAAACCAGCCTCGCCTGGGCGCGTGAATCGGAGCAACGCTACCGGCGCAATGAAACGCAGGGGCTGCTGGACGGTGTGCCCGTGGCGATCAAGGACGTATTCCTGACGCCGATGTGGCCCACGGTCAAGGGCTCCAAGACGATCGATCCGGAATCCACCCTGGGCAAGCAGGCGCCGTGCGTTGCCGCACTCGGCCGCAATGGCTATGTGCCGCTGGGCAAGACCACCACACCGGAATTCGGCTGGAAGGGCGTCACCGACAATCCCATCGATGGCGTCACCCGCAATCCCTGGAATACCGACAGGACCGCCGGCGGATCCAGCGGTGGCAGCGCTGCCGCGGTGCCGCTGGGTATGGGGCCGCTGGCCCTCGGTACCGATGCGGGCGGCTCCATCCGTATCCCCGCCGGCTTCTGCGGATTGGTCGGCCTCAAGCCGAGTTTCGGCGAAGTGCCGCACTGGCCGCCGAGCCCTTTCGGCACGCTCGCCCACGCCGGACCCATGACCTGGACGGTGGCCGACTGCGCGTTGATGATGAATGTGCTGACGGAAGCTGACCACCGCGATACCCAGGCAATCCCGCGCCGCAACACCGATTATTTTGGCGCGGTTCAGGGCGAGCCGCAGGAGCTACTGAAGGGACTCCGCATCGCGTTCAGTTCGGCGCTCGGTTACGTGCAGCTGGATCGCGAGGTGGAGTCGGCGGTGAACGCGGCAGCCAAGACACTGCAGGAACTGGGGGCCGAGGTCACCGAGGTGGATCCGGGCTTCGACGATCCGCTGGCGGCTTTCGGCCACCTGTTTTACGGCGGTGCCGCCAATGCGTTGCGCAGCCTCGGCAAACGCCAGCGCGCCCTGATGGACCAGCAGCTGGTCGCGGTGGCCGATAAGGCAGCGCAGCTGTCGATGCTCGACTATCTGGCGGCGGTCAATGAACGCACGGCACTGTGTGAGCGCATGGCGAATTTCCACCAGAAATACGACCTGTTGCTGACGCCGACACTGCCGGTTACCGCGTTCAAGGCCGGGCGCGAAGTACCCGATGACTGGCCGAGCACCCGCTGGCCTTCGTGGACGCCGTTCACTTACCCGTTCAACCTTACCGGCCAGCCGGCGCTGTCGGTGCCCTGCGGCTTCTCCGCCGCTGGCCTGCCGATCGGCTTGCAGCTGGTTGGGCGGCGCTTTGAGGACGCGACTGTGCTGCGCGCGGGACAGGCATATCAGCTGGCGGCGCCGCTGACCGACCGGCGCCCGGAACTCTTCAGTGCCGACGCCGCAGCCGGGGAGGAGGTGTGAGCCGGCTCGACTTCGATTTCTACGAGTCCGAGGATCCGGTCTGGAACCCGGCACTGCTGACGATCCCGGTACCGGGTATTCGCAAGATGGTCAATCTGGCGGCGACCATGGACGACGTGATCCACCTGTCCATCGGCCAGCCGGATGCGCCGGCGCCGCCCCATGTCATCCAGGCTACGGTGGATGCGCTGGAGGCCGGGCAGACCGGCTATACCATGGATGCCGGTCTGCCGGAACTGCTCGACGCGCTGGCGGAGTACAACGGCGAGCGCTATGGCCGGCAAATTTCCCCGGAAAATATTCTCGTCACTACCGGTGCGACCGAGGCAATTTACCTGGCGCTTACCGCGGTGTCTGCGCCGGGACGTGAATTTATTGTGCCGGATCCCTCTTTTATGCTGTACGCGCCGCTGATCCGCATGAATGGCGGCGAAGTGAAATATATTCCCACTCGCGCGGAAAACAACCACCAGCTGGATCCACAGGACGTCATCGACGCGATCGACAAGAACACCCACGCGATAGTGCTGAATTCTCCCAGTAATCCCACCGGTACTGTCTACCCCCGGGAGACGATCGAAACGATCGTGCAAGAAGCCGCCTACCGCGGACTCTATGTGATCAGCGACGAAGTGTACGATCACCTCGTCTATGACAACCGCGAATACGCCAGTGTGCTCTCCTGCTGTTCCGACCTCGATCACGTAATGGTGATCAGCAGTTTTTCCAAGACTTTCAGCATGGCCGGCATGCGCATCGGTTGGATGATCGCCAGCCAGGGCGCGATCAAGAAACTGCGCCGCTACCATATGTTCACTACCACTGTCGCCAATACACCCTGCCAGTGGGCCGGCGTTGCCGCATTGCGCGGCGATCGCAGCTTTGTCGATGACATCATTGAGACATACCGAAAACGGCGGGACCGTTTGGTGCAGCTGGTGGAACAGACGCCGTATATGGAAGGCTATATGCCGGAGGGCGCCTTCTATCTGTTTCCGTCGCTGCCGGAAGGCGTCAATGGCAACAACGTCGCGCTGCGCCTGTTGCGGGAGACCGGCGTCTGTACCATCGCCGGTGATACATTTGGTGAAACCTGCCGCAACGCCTTGCGAATCAGCTATGCCACTTCCATCGATAATATCGAAAAGGCATTTGAGCGGATTATTCCGTGGATGGAGAAGCAGGACTTTGACTGAGCTAAGCTGAAGTGCCGGATGCAATAAAGGTGTCCGTTCGGCCGGATACCGCTGAAGATTGTCTTTCCCTTCCCGTTTAGGCACGTGAATGAATCCCGTTCCCCTGACTCCTGAACAGCTTTATCAGCACTGTCCGCTGGATTGGTTGCAAGTGCAGGCGGAAGAGGTTGAAGTCGCCAAAGAGAGTCGCCCGCTTGGACAGGAGCGCGCATTGGACGCGTTGGAATTCGCGCTCGACATGTCCGGCAACGGCTACAACCTCTACGTGGCCGGATCCGTCGGTCTCGGCAAACATGCGCTGGTGAATCGGCGCATCGCAGACTGGGCAAAACGGCAGGATCAGGCTGCCGATCTCTGTTACATCCACAATTTCGACGCCGAGCACAAACCCCACGCACTGGTGCTGCCCGCCGGTACCGCCCGTCAACTGAAGCGCGATACCGAGGACCTGCTCGAGCACTTGCTGACCGCCGTCCCCGATATTTTCCGCAGCGACGAGTACCGGGCCCGCCGCGACGAGCTCAAGCAGCAGCTGGAGGATCGCGAAGAGCAGGCCTTTGCGGATCTGGTGGAACGCGCCCGGGATCTCGGCATCGGCCTCGTGCGCACACCGTCCGGCTACACCATTGGCCCCCTGGTCGACGGTGAATTTATTACCCCGAAGGAATTTGCCGAGCTGCCGGAAGCAGAACAGCAGCGACTCAAGGAAAATATCGAAAAAGTAAACGTAGACCTGAAAGAGACCCTGGCGCACGTGCTGCGCTGGCACGAGAAACTTGCCAAGGATCTCAAGCGGCTGAATCGCGAGTACCTGCACCTGACCCTGGATGAGCGCATCGACTGGTTGCGCCGCCGCTACCAGAACCTGGAGCAGGTGCAGGCTTTTATCGAGAACATCAAACGCGGTGTGATCGAGAATGCCGACGATTTTCGCGCGGCTGGCGAGCAGGGTCAGAAGGAGGGCGTGGCACCGAGAAAACTTATCCGCGTGCGGGAATTTAATCGCTTTCGCGTGAATATCCTCGTGGACAACGGCGATGTCGATGGCGCGCCGGTTATTTACGAAGATAACCCCACCTACACGAATCTGCTTGGCCGCGTCGAGCACGAATCACAGATGGGCACCCTGATTACCAACTTCAAGTTGATCAAGGGCGGTGCGCTGCACCGGGCCAACGGCGGCTGCCTGGTTCTGGACGCGCACCGTGTGCTGATGACGCCGTTTGCGTGGGAGACGCTGAAGCGCGCGCTGCGCTCACGGGAATTGAAAATCCAGCCACTGGAAATGCAGATGGGCCTGTTGTCGACCATCACCCTGGAGCCGGAGCCAATACCGCTGAACGTCAACGTGGTGTTGATCGGCGATCGCTGGCTCTACTATCTGCTGAAGGCCCATGACCCGGAAGCCAAACCGCTATTTAAGGTCTATGCGGATTTCGCTGAAGATATAGCGCGTGAGCGCGACAATGTCGCCACCTTCGCGCGAAGTATCCTCGGTCTGGTCCAGCGGGAGCGGCTGCGACCGCTGGTAGAAGAAGCATTGGCGCGGATAGTGGAACAGGCGGCGCGCCTCGCTGGCGATGCGCACAAACTTTCCCTGCATGGCGAGCGCCTGGCCGATCTTGTGCGCGAGGCCGACTACTGGTGTCGACGCGAAGGATGTCAGCAGATAGAAAAATCTCACGTGCAGAAAGCGATTGAGCAGCGCGAATATCGCCAGCGCCAGTGGCAGGAGCGGATGCAGGAATCCATCACCCGCAACATACTGATGATCGATACCGCCGGGGAGCAGGTGGCGCAGATCAATGGCCTGTCGGTTATCCAGCTCGGCGATATGACCTTCGGGCGCCCGTCGCGGATCACCGCCACCGCGCGCCTCGGCAGCGGCAAGATGGTGGATATCGAACGCGAATCGGAACTGGGCGGCCCGCTGCACTCCAAGGGGGTGATGATCCTGAGCGCCTTTCTCGCCAACCGCTACACGCCGTCACAGCCCTTTTCCCTGTCTGCCAGCCTGGTGTTCGAACAGTCCTATGGGCCGATCGATGGTGACAGCGCGTCTCTCGCCGAACTCTGCGCGCTGCTCTCCGCGATCGCCAAAGTACCGCTGCGCCAGAGCATCGCGGTGACCGGCTCAGTCAACCAGCTGGGCATGGTGCAGGCGGTGGGCGGCGTCAACGAAAAGATCGAGGGTTTCTTCGATATCTGCGAGGCCCGCGGTCTCAGCGGGGAGCAGGGCGTGATTATCCCGGCGGCCAATATCCAGCACCTGATGCTGAAGGAGGAGGTGGTGCAGGCGGCGCGCGAGAAAAAATTTTCCGTGTTTGCGGTGGCGACCGTCGATGAGGCTATCGCGCTGCTCACTGGTCTGGCAGCGGGTGTCGTTGACGAGCAGGGAGGGTATCCGGAAGACTCATTCAACGGGCGCGTTCAGAAACGCCTGGGCGAGTTTGAGGAGACCCGTTCGCACCTGCTCGAACAGGAAATGAAGGATGCCACTGGTGAAGGGGGAGCATCCCCGCCGGCCACAGGTGCGGACGACGATTCTCCGGGGCGTGATCGTTACTAGCTGGGTCGCGGTTTTTCGTATTCCTCTCCTGACTTGGTGCGCATAACGCGCATCCATGTTTCCCATCCCGCGAATCAGCGCAGGCATATCCTGGTCAAAAACGTACTTTCCTGACTTAGCTGTATTTGCAGTCTGTTCGGGGACAGGGCCTCAGCACTTGGTCACGTCGAAGGTGTTTTTAACGCGGATAACACTCCGGCACTATCGCACCAGAAAAGAAGATTTCGCCTAAAAATAAAAGTTAACAGCAACCGATGTCCTGATTGGCGCGAAAAATATTTCCACTTGTAACAATCTTCTCCGGCATTGGCGCTGATCTTTGTGATTTCCCGTTACTCATTGCCCGGCTAGGGGGATTTGAATACTCTGACCGCACAATAAAAGTGCGACCAACAATTCTGGCTGCACAAAAAATATCCGCCACACGTTGCAGTCTAGGGGTATCGGACAGCGTGGTGCTCACAGCAATAACGAGAAGAGAGATCCGGCAATCATGCAAACCTATTCATTCAAACCTTTGTCGCTGGCCATCGCCGCGGCGCTCGCCATTCCGGTCGGTAGCGCGCTGGCGCAGGAACAGGCAGAACAGAAACCTTCTGCGGACCACGGCGCTCTCGAAGAGGTCGTTACTATCGGTACGCGCAAGGAAGGCGTTTCTCCAACAGAAACACTGTCGCCGGTGGATTTGGTCGGCGGCGCGGATCTGGCGGATCAGGGCAGTTTTGACCTGACCGAATCCCTGGCGAAGATAGCGCCGTCTTTTAACACCCAGCGCTTCCCAATCGCCGATGGCACCGCCTTTATTCGCCCGGTAACCCTGCGCAATCTGTCCCCGGACCAGACATTGGTTCTGGTCAACGGCACTCGCCGCCACCGTTCGGCACTGGTAAACCTACAGCTGGCGCCGCTGGGTACCGTCAACCAGGGCGCCCAGGCGGTGGATTTCGCTGCGCTGCCGTCCATGGCGATCGAGCGTGTAGAAGTGCTGCGCGACGGTGCCTCGGCACAGTACGGCTCGGATGCGATTGCCGGCGTGGTCAACGTGGTCCTGAAGGACGACGCCGAGGGTATCAGCGTGTCCGCGCAGACCGGTGAATACTTCGAAGGCGATGGCACCCGCACCAGTCTGGCGGCCAACGCCGGTTTCGGTCTCGGTGATAACGGGTTCGTCAATGCGACGGTCGAACACTCCACTGCCGACAAGACCTGGCGTGGCGCCGCGCGTCCGGACGCAGAGTTTGTCGGCTCTGTAGTCGGCGTGGATCAGGTGCCGCTGGACGGCCTGGGCCAGCGCTGGGGTGATCCCGAAGTGGAGACCACCAAGCTGTTCGTAAACGCCGGTTTTGATCTGAGCGAAAGCGTCGAGTTGTACGGTAACTTTGGCTACTCCGATAACTCCACCATCTCTGACTTCTTCTACCGCGGCCCGGTAATGGATCCGCAGCATGAATTCGGCGCTCGTGCGACCCTGCAGGCGGATGCCGATGGTGACTTTATACCGGATCCGGCGCCCCAATCCCTGATCGACAGTATCAACGCTCAGGGCCTGAATCCGGCCGATTATCTGGTTGCCGATAGCTCCAGTGCCAGCGGCTACGTGCTGCGCAACCCGATCTACACCATGTTCCCGGGCGGTTATAACCCGCAGTTCGGCGCGGATATCACCGATATCTCTGCGGTCTTCGGTGCCCGCGGCGAGCTGGCCTCCGGCATGAGCTGGGATGTTCGCGCCCGCACTGCGGAAAACGAGGTGTCCTATGTACTGAAGGACTCCATCAATCCAAGCCTCGGCGCCCTGTCGCCCACCACCTTTAATCCGGGCACATTGACTCAGGAAGAGAACAGTCTGAACGCGGACTTTGTGCAGCCGGTCGATCTGGCATGGCTCGCAAGCCCACTTAACGTTGCCTTTGGTGCGGAGTGGCGCGAGGAGACTTACAAGATCGGTGCAGGCGATGCCGCATCCATCGCAGTCGGACCGACCGCGGCGGTGTTCGGCGTAGGTTCCGACGGTTTCCAGGGCTTCCCCACGGAGGCCGCGGGCAGCTACAGCAGTGAGAGTATGGCGGCCTATGTGGATCTGGAAGCCGACGTTACCGATCAGCTGACGCTCGGCGCTGCGCTGCGTCTCGAGGACTATGATCAGTTCGGCTCCACTTCCGACTGGAAACTGTCTGCGCGCTATGACTTCAATGAGCGCTTCGCACTGCGCGCAACCGCCAACACCGGCTTCCGCGCTCCTACGCCGGGCCAGGTCAATACCCTGAATGTCACCACCACTGCGGATGCCAGCGGCAACCTGATTCCCAACGGCACCTACCCGGTAAATCACCCGGTGGCTGAAGCCCTGGGCGCGGTCGCTCTGACTCCCGAGGAGTCAACCAGCTTCACCATCGGTGCGGTGATCAATCCGTTCGACAATACCAGCGTGACCATCGACTACTACAACATCGATATCGAGGATCGCCTGGCGCTGCGCAATAACACCATCGGCGACGCTGAAGTGGCGCTGCTGGAGGGTGTCGGTGTTGAAAACGCGGCGCTGCTGAATGGCAGCAATGCCAACTTCTTCGTCAACGCCTACGACTCAGAGGTTTCCGGCATTGACCTGGCGATCACCAGCGACTTTGAAGTCGGCGGTAATTTGCTGACCGTTGATCTGCGCCACAATCACAACCAGCAGAAAGTGAGCAAAGTGGCAGATAACACCATCAATCAGTCACGGGTGTTTGACCTGGAAAACCAGGTTCCCAGCGATCGCACAACCCTGACGTTCGATATCGACACTGGAGACATGTTCAGCGGCTACCTGCGCTTCAACCGCTACAGTGGCTGGGAGTCCACCTTTGGCCTGTTCGGTCCCGGTGATGCTTCCGATGCATCGAGCTACGGTGGCGAAATTCTGGTGGACCTGGAAGCGACTTTCACCATTCAGGAAAACTACAAGCTGGCTCTGGGCGGCGAAAATATTTTCGACGTGCAGCCGGATGACGAGGCCGACCCGACCCTGCAGTTCCTGGGGGTGCGCCAGTCTCTGACCTCTCCGTTTGGTTTTAACGGCGGCTTCTGGTACCTGCGCGCGAGTGCAGATTTCTAAGGTCAATTTTCTCCGCAACACAACGAAAAAGCCGGCACATCAGTGCCGGCTTTTTTTGCATATATGCCGCGATCGATAGAAGTCCGGGCCTTTACAGCGCCTGTGGCATATCGCTGTCGCCGGTCTCCATCTGCTGCATCAGCACTTCCGCAGTTATCCGCGCGTTGTAATCCATCACCATTTGCGGCTCGTCGGTAAAGACGCCGTCCGCGCCCATTGCCGCAAGCAGCACCAGGTCGTCCGGATTGTTGACGGTGAACACGTAGTTCTTCAGGCCGCGTCTCTTCGCATCGGCGATCAGCTCCGGGTCGGCGAAATCCAGGCTCAGGTGCATGGAGTAGGCTTTCAGCGGTTCGGCGCAGGCGGCCAGATCCAGTGGCACGCCGTCCAGCAGTACGCCGCGGCGGACTTCGGGCAGCAGTTGCAGGCTCTCGTAAACCTGGCGGTGGTCGAATGAGGAGATCAGGTACTGCTCGAAGGAGGCACCGCTGTCGCGCACGTAGGATTCCAGTTCCCGCGCCACCAGCGCGGCGCAGCCGGGGCCCTTCATTTCGATGTTCAGCTGGGCGTTATTGCCCACCACTTCCAGTACCTCGCGCAGTGTCGGCACCTGGCCGCCGCAGGGCAGCAGCTTCTCGCGCAGCACCTCCGGGCACATTTCGGTGAGCAACTCGCTGCCGGCGATCAGACGGCCGAGGCGGCGGTCGTGCTTGACCAGCAGCTGGCCGCCAACATTCCAGATATCGACCTCGATACCGTCGACATCGAATTCCAGCGCGTGGGCGATGGCCTGCAGGGTGTTTTCGGTGGCCCGCTGGCGATAGCCGCGGTGGGCGAAGCAGAAGAGTGTTCCGGGTGTCTGCATTTTGGGCCTGGTGAAATTTCCAGCAACAGCATGCCTATGAAGTATGACGCCGGGGTTACACCGCCACCATTAATTGTGGCTGTTATTAGACGAATTGGCGCTGAAGTTTGCCGGGCTGATAACGGCTAAGTCAGTCGCCGGCCAGTGCGCGGTAGCGGCCGCGGTGAAAGACCAGCGGTTCGCCGCCATTGGCGGTGAACTCCAGGACTTCTCCAAGCAGGATGGTGTGGTCGCCGCCGTCGATACACTGTACACGGCGGCAGTGGAAAAAGGCGGCGCAGTCTTCCAGCTGGGGTACGCCGTCGGGGCCGGCGTGCCAGTGCACCTGGCCGAATTTGTCGGCGCCGCGGCCGGCAAACAGGTTGGAGATGTGCTGCTGATCGGCTTTCAGCACGTGCACGGCGAAGTGCTCCTGCTGAGTAAAAGAGTCGTAGCCGAGCGACTGCTTGTCGATGCTCCACAGTACCAGTGCCGGCTCCAGCGATACGGAATTGAAGCTGTTGACCGTCATACCTGCCGGCTGGCCAGCCGCATCCCGCGTGGTCACCACGGTAACACCGGTGGTGAACTGGCCCAGGGTGTCGCGCAGGGCGCGGCTCTGCAGGGCTGAGGGGGCTATGGCTGGAGTGCTTTCTGTGGTCATACCGTCGATCAATATTTGTGCAAAATCTGTGCTGGCGGCCATTCTACGGCAAAAGCGTCGATATTGCGCGTTTTGCCTCGGAACGGCCATTTCCGGCTGTGTTCGGGGTGCTGCCCAGGTCGTTAGTCGTCCATCAGCGGGACACACTCGGTGGTCAGTTTGTCCCGCGCGGCGATGGCCGAACCGGTCAGCGCAAAGCCGAGCAGGCGGCCGTCGGTGTCGCGGAATTCCGCCTGTACGCCGCTCGTCGAGCTGTCGATATGCCAGCTGCCCTCGGCGCCGCGGCGCGGCGGGCAGACCGTGGTCGGGCGCAGGGTGGTCTTGACCGCTACCGGAATGGTGCCGTAGTGGACCGATGTGGGCTCGCCGCTCAGGGTTTTGGCCAGGGCGCGGGCGCAGGCCACCAGCGGTGCGACAAAATAGAGCTGGTGGCCGTCCACCTCGGCGCAGTCACCGAGGGCGAAGATGTCGGCATTGCTGCTCTGTAGCTGGCGGTTCACGACGACACCGCGATTAACCGCGAGGCCCGCCATCTCGGCGAGCTCGGTGTTGGCCTGCAGGCCGAGGGCGGCCAGGGCGATATCGGCTTCAATATGTTCGCCGCTGTCCAGCTGCGCGCGGATACCTCCGCCGCAGCGATCCAGCCGGGCGACCCGGGTATTGCCGTGGAAGCGGACGCCATGAGACTCGAGGGTGCGCTGGATGTCGCGGCCGGCGGCCTCCGGCAGCAGGGTGGCCAGCGGCCAGTCCAGAGGGTCCACCATATCGACGGCGAATCCGGCCTGAATCAGGTCGTTGGCGAATTCGCTGCCGATCAGGCCGGCGCCCAGCAGCAGCACACGCTTGCGCCCCACCAGGGCGGTGCGGAAACGGTGGTAGTCGCCGAGGCTGTTGACGCGGAACAGGCGCGCGAGGCCGTCGCCGTCGATGGCCGGCAGCGCCCGACAGCCTGCACCGGTGGCCAGCACCAGCTTGCCGTAGCGCAATTCGGCGCTGTGGCTGCCGTTTTCCGCTGCCAGCGCCAGGGTTTTCGCTGCGGCATCGATGCCGGTAACGAACGTGTGTACCAGGATTTCCGCATTCAGCTCCCGCGCCATTTCCTCGGCGGACGCGCTGGCCAGCTGCTGCGGTGTCTTGCCGTGCGCCAGGGACGCCGATAGCAGTGGCTTGGAGTAGGCCGTGCCATCGTCGCCGGTAATCAGCAGCAGGGGGGTGGACTGATCGAGTTTGCGGAACTCGCGCGCCAGGTTGTAGCCGGCGAGGCCGGTGCCGATGATGACTAGAGGCTCTTTTTCGGCCTGCGGGCCGCGCTCGCTCGCTGTCGCAGGCGCCGGTTCTGCCACCGCCTCGGCCACCAGCACCATATCGAACTCGTCCTTACCCACGCCGCACTGGGGGCAGCACCAGTCTTCCGGAATATCCTCCCAGCGGGTGCCGGGGGCAATACCGTCTTCCGGCCAGCCCTGGGACTCGTCGTAGACCCAGCCGCACACCATGCACTCCCAGATGCGGTAGCCGCTCTTGGTGCCCGCGGTTTCGGGCAACGCCGGCTCAGATCCGGTCGATGTGGCCGCGGATAGGGGCGCGGTCTCCTGCGGCTGGCGCTGCGGAGTCACCGCCAGCATCTCGAAATCCTGCTTGGCCGCGCCGCACTCGGGGCAGCACCAGTCGTCGGGGATGTCCTCCCAGCGGGTGCCCGGGGCTATACCGTCTTCGGGCCAGCCCTTGGCTTCATCGTAAATCCAGCCACAGATCTGACATTCCCAAACGCGGTATTCGGCCATTGATTCCCCCGGACAGATATAGAAAGCCCGGCAGAGCCGGGCCTATTGAATTTGGACGGGGAATATTAAGGAAAATATTCGCGAAAGTCGCTACTCGGTGTCGCGCTGGGCGATAGTGGTCAGCGCACTGTGATAGACCTCTGCGATCTCTCCCGGGTGGGTGATGGAGATCCCCAGGTCGTGCACCAGGCCATCCTTGAGCCCGTAGACCCAGCCATTGACCGACAGCTTCTGCCCGGAGCGCCAGGCGTCGCGCACGATAGTGGTCTGACACACGTGGATAACCTGCTCCAGCACGTTCAGTTCGCACAGTAAGTCGGTGCGTTCCTGCTGCTGGAACAGATCGATCAGCGTGTGGTGCTTGTCGCGTACATCCTGAATATGGCGCAGCCAGTTGTCGATCAGCCCCAGCTGTTGATTCTGCAGTGCCGCCTGAACGCCACCGCAACCGTAGTGGCCGCAGACGATGATGTGCTTGACCTTGAGAATCTCGACGGCGTATTGCAGTACCGACAGGCAGTTGAGATCCGTGTGTACCACGACATTGGCCACATTGCGGTGTACGAACAGCTCGCCGGGCAGCAGGCCGACGATTTCGTTGGCGGGAACGCGGCTGTCGGCGCAGCCGATCCACAGGTATTCAGGTGACTGCTGTTCGGACAGCTTGATAAAGAAGTCGGGCTTCTGCTCGCGGGTGGCGAGTGACCAGTGACGGTTTTTTTCAATTAGATGCTTGAGCGGGCGCAAGGGGCTTTCCTAGTGTGACTGATTGTCCATTAGCCTGCGAGGATAACGGCTTTGTCCGCGCTGGCCAATAGGATTGGCCGTGAACTCCGGCACCGCTATCTGTTAGTCTGCGCCTTTAACCTGGAGTGTGGAAACTATGGGCAGAAGAAGAACCCGCGCGCCCGGCAGGCGCCGACGCATCTCCTATCGCGCCAGTCCGCTCTGCCGCCATCGCATCCGCGTTCGCTGGCTTCTCGCGCAGCGCACGCGCCTGCGCAATTACCTGCGCCGCTTTGCGAACACTGAAGAGGCTGAAGACTCAGTCTCTCCCGGCCTGGAAAACCGACCCGATTGAGCCCTGTTCTGACGGCGCTCTCACAGTCAGAACTCAGAAGAAATAATTGGATGGAATTATGTTCGATGCTGCCACGCAGGTAAGTACCCTGATCGCGGATTACCGCAATGAAAAACATGCGCAGGATATTCTCGAGCTGATGGATGAATACGCGCGCGATCCGTTCGGTGGCGGCGAGCCGCTGTCCGCATATTGTCGCGAGCAGCTGGTGGGAAAATTGGCAGAATTTCCCGGCGCCTTCAGCGTGCTCGCATATCGCGGCGATCAAGCGCTCGGGCTGGTCAATTGCTTTATGGGCTTTTCGACCTTTGTCTGCGCGCCGCTGGTGAATATTCACGATGTGATCGTCAGCGAAAATGCGCGCGGTGGCGGTGTCTGTGGCGCAATGCTGGACCTGGTTGCGGATGAGGCCCGGAGCCGCGGCTGCTGCAAACTGACGATGGAAGTACTGGAGAAAAACCTGCCCGCGCAAATCGCGTATCGCAGGGCCGGGTTCAAACCTTACACGCTGGATGAGGAGATGGGACAGGCCCATTTCTGGCAGCGTTACCTGTAATTTTTGCCGGGTAGATACTCGTTTTATTGGGGAGAATCCGGGCGTCAATCGCGGCGCAATATTGCCCCCATGTGCAATACTTTCTGCAGACATGAGTTCGGTGTCACGCACCAATAAATGCATCAAATTGGTGCGTGCGGTGGACAGGGAGGATGGTCTGCAATGCGATTGATTTCAACACTGGCACAGGGGCGCTATCACTACAGCTGTGACGGCCGCGAGATGCCGGTTCAGGACAGCTGGCAACTGGGTGAAGATGACGAGGGCGTGCGTACCCTGGTCAGCCAACGCCTGGTCGGCGAGCAGGGCTTTGGCATGGAGGTGCGCGCGCGGCTGCGCGAGGGGCTGGTCAGCGAGTGTCGGGTTTGCTGGCGCGATGAGGTGGACGAGGTCAATGCACACTACCGCCTGCGCAGCGCCGACGGCGAAGCCCCGAAACTGGGCGACTTGATAGAGGTTGACTGGACTGGTCCCAACGGTCCACAGCAAGCGACGGTAGCCGGTCGCGGCCGTCTGCTGTTTCCGCTGATGCGGATTTTCATGGGGCCTCTGTTACTGAAGCTCGAGCAGTTCACCGACGGCCTGGAGGTGGTCACGCCGGATATCGTCGATCCGTCCCAGCGGGGCAAGCTACTGGCGCCGCGTGTCAGTCACCGCAGCGCCAGGCCCATGGTCGGTGATATCGCGATCCCGCGGACTCAGGAGCTGGGCCCGGACATCAGCGCGTATATCTACCAGGGCGACGAGGCCGAGCGGGACGCGCACTGCTATGTGAATAGCCGTGGTCTGCTGGTCGGATACGACTGGCCTTCCAGCACTGGTCGCCTGTGGCAGGTGAGGTTGCGGGACCTGGAGTGGTCGCCGCAGTTGCTTGGTATCAACATCTGAAGCTGCTGGGCAGGACAGCGTTCGATCCGTTGAAAGCCCCGGCGCCGGTGAGCAGCTTGCGGTGAGCCGGCAGTCTTCTGTCTAAACTTGCGGGGTTAATGGCAAGGAGCCACCACCGTGATCACCACCCGTCAACAGGGAAGTTTGATGTGGTTGGTGTCGTTGCTTTGCTTCCCGGTAATGTCTTTTGGTCAGGAGTCGCTGCTGAAAGCGGTGGCCCTGGCCGAACAGGGCAGTCGGGAGCTATACAGCGGCGCCAAATATGTCACTGCACAACAGCGAGAGACACCGTTACCTGAACCGGCGCCAGTGGGCATAGCCACGCCGGAAGCGTCCGAGCAGTATCCCGCGGTTACGCGCCGCCCCAGCGGGTCAAGTCGCCAATCTTCGAGCCTGAGAGATAACATGCAGGCCGTCCATGACGCGGCCAGTAATCGCTTCTCCTTGGTTTCGCATAAAGCCAGTTATGTGCTTCCCGCCGCTTATAACAATACTAATGAGGAATTGGATGTCGGTAATGCCGAAAGCATTGACGCCCAATCACTTGAAATGGAATTCCAGCTTTCGGTGCAGGTACCTGTCTGGCGCGGCTTGCTGGGACCTTCGTCGGTTATCAGCGCAGCCTATACCAATCGTAGCTTTTGGCAGGCTTATACTCCTTCCGCGCCTTTCCGCGAGAGTATTCACGAGCCGGAACTGATTTTCACCTGGCTCACGGACTGGCAGCTTTTCGGATTCGACAGCGTCGCCACCCAGTTAGCTTTCAGTCATCAATCCAATGGAAGCGATGGTGAGATGTCGCGGGGTTGGAATCGCATCTATACCAATTTCATTTTCGAGCGAGAGAGTTATTTCCTCGCCTTCAAGCCCTGGTACCGTATTCCGGAAGATAAAGTTGGGGACGACAACCCGGATATCGAGTTTTACATGGGGAATTTCGAGCTGAGTGGTGGGTTTCGCGGCGATCGCTTTGGCACCTCGATGATATTGCGTAACAACCTTCGTTCAGACAACCGCGGTGCCGTTGAGTTGCGGTGGAGCTTTCCCGTGGGGCAGCGGTTGCGCGGATTTGTGCGGTATTTTAATGGCTACGGCGAAGGTCTGATGCACTACGATCGGCTGCAGGAATCGCTGGGGATTGGCATAGAGGTGGCAGAGGGATTCTAGACCGTGGAATAATTCTGGTTTGCTCAGAGCTATGCCACGGAGATCCAGTTTTGCCGCTATTTAAGTTGTTTGGGGGGCTCGGCATCGCCGCTTTGCTCGCGGTAGATGTCGGGGCTGCGGAGGCTGTATCGCAAGACGCGCTGCAGGAAGCCACTGAATCCGTACAGAAGGCGCTGGAAGAAGCTACCGCGATCAGCCCGGAGGAGCAGGAGGAAAACTGCCTGCGCGAACAGCTGGTGGGGGCGCCTGCCAGCACCACCCTGGATGAGATGCGGCGCTTCTGCGCGCAGCAGGTCTATGGTCCGCCGATGCAGCGGGAAGCGCGCCCGCCCGAGGGGATGCAGCCTGTAGATACGCTGCCTGAGCCCAGGGGACAGTCTCCTGTCGAGGAAGTCCCGGTCGTTGGCACTTCGCAGGCTGCCCTTGCCATCCGTGAAGCCGCCAGTAATCCATTCACCCTCGCATCCCACAAGGTGAACTATCTGCTGCCCGCCGTCTACAACCCGTCGCCAAACAAGGCCGGGCTCGAGGGTGTCGAGTTTGCCGGTGAAACCCTGGACAAACTGGACAAGGTCGAAGTGCAGTTCCAGTTGTCGGTCCAGGTGCCGGTTTGGCGCGGATTTCTCGGGCAGGCCTCCTTTATGAGTGTCGCCTATACCAACCGCAGTTTCTGGCAGGCCTACAACTCGGAAATTTCGGCGCCATTCCGGGAAACCAATCACGAGCCGGAATTGATCATGACCTGGTTGAATGACTGGAGCCTGTTCGGTTGGCAGAATGTTGCCAACCAGGTGGCGATCAACCACCAGTCAAACGGCCGCAGCGAACCCCTTTCCCGCAGCTGGAACCGGATCTACACCAACCTGCTGTTCGAGAAGGACGACCGCTACTTTATTTCGTTCAAACCCTGGTACCGAATCCCCGAGAAGCGCGAGAAGGATGACAACCCGGATATCGAGGCTTACCTGGGGCACTTTGAATTGACCGGTGCCTATCGCTGTGGAGGACATCAATACGGGATCATGCTGCGCAACAATCTGCGCTCCGACAACCGCGGCGCGGTGGAATTGCGCTGGAGCTTTCCGATCGGCAGTCGCGTGCGCGGCTATGTAAAGTATTTCAATGGCTACGGCGAGAGCCTGATCGACTACGATGAGTCGGTACAGACGCTGGGTTTCGGCTTTGAACTGGCTCGGGGCTTATAAGCATGGGATTCGAAGACACCTACCGCCTCAGCGCTCATGCGGTGATCACCAATGAGCTAGGCGAGGTGTTGCTGTTGCGCGCCACCTACGCCGATCACAACTGGGGATTACCCGGGGGCGCACTGGATCCCGGCGAGACCATCCATGAGGCGCTGTTGCGCGAGTGCCGCGAGGAGCTGGGGCGGGACGTGTGCGTCGACTACCTCAGCGGTGTCTATTACCACCGCGTTTACAGTTCCCACGTTTTTATCTTCTGCGCTCACTTTGTCGATTCAAGCGAAATCAGGCTATCCGGCGAGCATTCTGAGTTCGGTTTTTTCCCGCTGGAATCACTGTCGCCGGTACAGCTGCAGCGGGTGCGGGACTGCCTGGAATTCGACGGCCGAGTGCGCAGCGCAAAGTTCTAAGTTTGACCATTTCAATGGCAGCAGATCTGGTTTGCCTGTCACCTTTTGGCAATTAACGCTAAATCCAACGACTTCGCGGAATTCCCCGTTGTCCTCCTTTAGTATTTGCCCCCTTGGCCAGTGAGTCACTGCCCTCCGCGGCCATTGCGGTTGCCTCTGGTGATCGAAAAACCAAATAAAATCAAAAAGTTAACAGGACGAGACGGCAGCCCGCGGGAAAATTCGGGCTATGCTGATGGATAAGACTATGGGTTTGGAACTGAAGATGCCTGATCTGGGCAACCTGACTGAGAGCGCACAGCCACTGGAGTGCCGCGTGGCCCTGATCAGTGCCGATCGCCAGCTGGCGGGCGACTGGGTCAATGCTCTGAATGCCACCGCCGCACAGCACGAAAATCCTTTTGGCCTGCGCTTCGAGGCTGTGACCCCGGCCGGCGTGGAGCGCCTGGTGCAGGAAGAGGACACCCTGCAGGCGCTGATCGTCGACGGCGGTTGCGACCCCCAGGGCCTGGAAGCGGCGGATGAGCTGGCCGAACGGGTGCACGACCTGCGTTCGCAGCTCAACATATTTTTGGTGGCGCACGGCTCCATGGCCGGTGCCGGTAGTGCGCCCCAGACCGCGGCCCCCAGTGCGCAGTCCCTCGCCAACCTGCGCCAGCGTTTCGACGAACTGTTCGACCGCCGCGAGGGCAACTTCAACCATATGTTCCGCCTGGTACAGGCATTTATCGCCCGCCGGGCCTCCACCCCCTTTGCCGATACCCTGAAGGAATACGTATTTTCCGCGCGCGACGCCTGGCACACCCCGGGACACTCCGGCGGCGACAGTCTGCGCAACAGCCCCTGGGTCGGTGACTTCTACCGCTTTATGGGCGAGCACGTATTCAATACCGACCTGTCGGTTTCGGTGCAGGTGCTCGACAGCCTGCTGGAACCGCACTCGGTCATCCAGGAAGCCCAGGACCTGGCTGCGCAGGCTTTCGGCGCGCGCCACACCTTTTTCCTGACCAACGGCACCTCCACCGCCAACAAGGTGGTGATCCAGCAGATTCTCGGCGGCGGTGGCAAGATCATCGTCGACCAGGCCTGCCACAAGTCGGTGCACCACGCGATCGTGATGAACCGCTGCGAGCCGGTATACCTGAAATCGGTGTTGCACCCGGAGTTCGGTATATACGGCCCGGTCAAGCGTTCCGACATTGAGCAGGCCCTCGATGAGCACGGTGACGCGCGCCTGCTGGTGATCACCTCCTGCACCTACGACGGCCTGCGCTACGACCTGAAGCCGATTATCGACTACGCCCACGAGCGCGGTGTCAAAGTTCTGGTGGACGAGGCCTGGTACGCCCACGGCTACTTCCATCCGGAACTGCGCCCGACGGCGCTCGAGTGCGGTGCCGACTACGTCACCCAGAGTACCCACAAGATGCTGTCGGCCTTCTCCCAGGCCAGCATGATTCACGTGCAGGATCCGGATTTCGACGATCATCGTTTCCGCGAAAACCTGAATATGCACGCCTCCACCAGTCCGCAGTACGCGATGATTGCGAGCCTGGATGTGGCGCGTAAGCAGATGGCGATGGAGGGCTACGGCCGCCTCAACCAGTGCCTGCAGATGGTGGAGACGCTGCGCCGGGCGGTGAACGAGACCGGAGTTTTCCGCGCGCTGACTCGCGATGACCTGATCGCCGAACCGCTCGCCAATGACAATATCCGCCTGGATCCGACCAAGGTCACGATCGATATTTCCGAGAGCGGCTACTCCGGCAAGGAAATGCAGATCAAACTGTTCGACCAGTACGGTATCCAGGTGGAAAAGACCACCTATAACACCGTGACGGTACTGGTGACCCTGGGCAGCACCGAGAGCAAACTGCTGCGCCTGATTCATGCGCTCAAGCAATTGGCGCGCAGTGCGCGCAAGCGCAGCCACGTGGTTTCAGCCAGAAAATTGCCGGAATTCACCCACTTCAACTGCCTGCCGGCGGATGCCTACTTTGCCGAAACTGAAGAACTGCCGCTGATGGACAACGGCGTCGAAGCGACGCGAAATCTGGTTGGCCGCACCAGCGCGGATGAGATAGTGCCCTATCCACCGGGTATCCCGGTGCTGGTACCGGGCCAGGAGATCTCTGCGCAGATAGTGCAATACCTGCAGCAGCTATTGCAGGGGCAGAACGCGACCGAGATCCACGGTCTGATATTCCGCTCCGACGAACCGTTACTGCGGGTGGTAAAGGAACACGAGCCGAAATCATCGCCGAAGAAAGCTGCGGAGAAAAAATCCGGCCGCTAAAGGCGGCAAGTTGCTGTCCGGCATGGAGGCCGGCATGTTCGATCGACCCGAGACGGTACTGCTTGCCGGTGCATCCGGTGGCCTCGCGCGGGCCATCGGCGGCGAGCTGGTAAAGCGCTATCCGCAGGTATCACTGCTAACCCTGAGCCGCGGTGAGGCGGAGCCTTTTCCAGGACACCGCGGCGACCAGCGGCACTTGTCCGTTCAGTTGGGTGACGCTGCGTCGATCGGAGAAGTGGAGAAGTTCCTGTCCGACTCGGCAAGCCTGCCGGACTGGGTCATCAACTGCTGCGGCCTTTTGCACGATCGCGAGCGCGGCCCGGAAAAATCCCTCGACCAGTGCGCTGACGACTGGCTGCTCCAGTCCATGCGCGTCAATCTGCTCACGCATCTGCATTTGGCCCAGGCGCTGGGGAAACTTCTGCAGCGTCGACAGCCGCTGTTGTGGGCATCGCTGTCGGCCAAGGTGGGCAGTATCGGCGACAATCACCTGGGCGGCTGGTACAGCTATCGCATCAGCAAGGCGGCGCTGAACATGCTGATCCGGAATCTGGCCATCGAGTGGGGCCGGCGCCTCGAAAGTTGCTGCGTGGTGGCGATTCATCCGGGCACCACCGACACCGATCTGTCCCAACCCTTCCAGGAAAATATCCCCGTCGACAAACTCTACAGCCCGCAGCTCAGTGCCGAACGTATCGTCGACGTTTTGCGGGGGCTCAAATCCGAAGACAGTGGTCAGCTGTTGTTCTGGGATGGGACACCGCTGCCTTGGTAGGGCTTTCGTCTACTGGAAAGGCAAGCGCAAAAACTGGCGATACTTGCAAGGCCCCGGTCGACACCGGGGCCTTTTGGCTTGTCCCGAGCCGGCCATTCGAATCGCCCGCGGCAACTCCGTCAGCCGTTATATAGCGAGTGGATTGCCGCGCTCGATCAGGGTTGCAACGTCGAGTCCGGTGGGCAGGCAGCCGGTGTTGTGCGCACCGGCGCTATTCAGGCGCGACGCAATAAAGGCCTCGGCCACCGCACTGTTACCGCCCTGGACCAGCAGGTGTGCCTGCATGGTAAGTGCCATCTGATCGACCAGGTGGCGGGCGCGGTATTCGATTTCATCCCTATTCGAAAATTCGTTTTTGAGGCGAACCAGGGCGCGGTCGTAGCGCAGGTCGGTGCCTTTGCTCTTTTCCAGCTCGTCGAACCAGTGGGTGATTATGGCCGGCGTCTTGGCGATGGCGCGCAGCACGTCCAGAGCCTGGATATTACCGGAGCCTTCCCAGATCGCGTTGATCGGTGCATCGCGATACAGGCGCGCGGTGATGAAGTTCTCGATGATGCCGTTGCCGCCGAGACACTCCATCGCCTCATAGGCGTGATGGGGCGTGCGTTTGCAGATCCAGTATTTGCCCACAGCTGTACCGAGGCGCATCAACATCTGCTCGTGTTCGCGGTCGAGGTGATCCAGGGCGCGGGCAATGCGCATCGTCATTGCGATAGACCCTTCCAATTCCAGCTGCAGATCGGCGAGCACATTCTGCATCAGCGGCTGGTCGATCAGTGTCTTGCCGAAGGTGCTGCGCTGGGATGTGTGGTAGATCGCCTGCAGCACGGCCTGGCGCTGACCGGAGGAGGAGCCGATCATGCAGTCGAAGCGGGTGGTGGCGACCATCTCGATGATGGCGTTGACTCCGCGCCCCTCGTCGCCGATCAGCCAGCCGAGGGCACCGCGCATTTCCACTTCTGAAGAAGCGTTGGATACGTTGCCGGCCTTGTTCTTGAGGCGCTGCACCTGCAATGGATTTTTTGTGCCATCTGGCCGCCAGCGCGGCACCAGGAAACAGGAGAGGCCCCCGGGCGTCTTTCCCTTCTCGACTTGGGCGAGCATCAGGAAGGCATCGCACATCGGTGCGGACATGAACCACTTGTGCCCGACAATTTCATAGGTGCCGTCGCCGAGCGGTATTGCGGTGCTGGTGTTGGCGCGCACGTCGGAACCGCCCTGTTTTTCGGTCATGCCCATACCGATCGTCAGCGCGGATTTTTCCGTAAATGGCCGATTGCTCGAGTCGTAGCCGCGTGCGGTTATCTTCGGCAGCCAAACCTCGGCGAGCTGCGGATTCAGGCGGATGGACGGCACCGACGCAAACGTCATGGTGACCGGGCAGCCGTGCCCGGCTTCCAGCTGGCTGTGCAGATAGTATTTGGCCGCGCGTGCCACATGGGCGCCGGGACCGGGATCGGTCCAGGGTGCGCTGTGCAGCCCTTCGGACAGGGCCAGCTGCATCAGCTGGTGGTAGGACGGGTGATAGCGCACCAGATCGATACGGTTACCGACGCGGTCGTGGCTCTCGAAAATCGGTTTGAACTCGTTGGCGTTGTAGCCGCGCTCGATCATCTCCGGGCGACCGCAGACTTCACCGTAGCGCTGCAGGTCGTCTTCAGCCCAGTGGCCGCCATTGTGTTGCACGGCCTCGCGCAGTGCGGTGTCGCCGGCATAGAGGTTGTGGCCGGTGAGCGGCGGTGCCTGGTTCAGAACTTGGTGGGTGGTGGCTAGTGCAGAGGGGGATTCGGCTTCGCTCATCGCATTCCTCGCTCGGGGCTTGGTTATATTGCGCGCCAGCCTGAGATGGGCGGCCGGCCTATAGGCTTCAATTTAGCCGTCGCCGGAGGCAAAGCAAAATGTATTTCCTTCCAAAAGCAGTGGTCGTTTGATTGTTTTCGTGCCGGGAGATTGGCTTAGCGCGGCGATGATCACTCGCCGCGGTGGCGTCATCAGATACTGCGCCTGCCGCACAGGTTCAGGGTGAGTTCCAGCAAGCCTGTCCAGGGATCCTGGTCCCTGCCGCCCTTGATCGCGGTGTCCACCGCGCGGGCGCGCAGCAGCAGGCTTTCCAGTGCCCGGGGGCGCAGACGCGCCAGCGCCGCCTGGATCAACGGCTGGCGCTTCTGGATTCGTACCAGGCGCGCCAGCGGCTGGCCCTGATCGAGCTTCTCGCCGATCTCCAGCAGGCTGCGGATTTCCCGCGCCAGCGCCCAGAGCACCACAGGGGCCTCGATACCTTCGGCGCGCAGACCGTGCAGCGTTTTTACGGCACTTTCGGCATCGCCGGCCAGGGCGCGGTCGATCAGGCCGAAGACGTCGTAACGGGCCGAACTGGCCACGGCATCGCTCATCGTTGCGGCCGTGATCAGGTTGTCCTGGCTCAGCAGTTTGAGTTTTTCGATTTCCTGGCTGGCGGCGAGCAGGTTGCCCTCGACCCGTTCGGCGAGAATCTGGATCGCCTCCGGTTCCGCATCGAGCCCGGCGGCGCGCAGTCGCTGGTGAATCCAGCGCGGCATTTCCTGGGCATCCACCGGCCAAATCTGGATCAGTACACCTTGCTGCTCCAGCGCTTTGATCCACTTGCTGTTCAGCTGGGATCTGTCCAGCTTGGGCAGCACCAGTAACAGCAGTAGATCATCACTGGCAAGCGCTGCGAACTCCTGCAGCGCTTTGCTGCCCTTGTCGCCGGGCTTGCCGCCCGGCAAGCGCACTTCAATCACTTTTTTCTCGGCAAACAGCGACATGCTGCCGGCCGAGGCAATCAGCTGGCCCCAGTCGAAGTTGTGCTCCGCATGTAGCAGTTCGCGTTCGCTGAAGCCGCTGTTGCGGGCCGCGGTGCGAATACTGTCACAGCACTCCTGCACCAGTAGCGGCTCGTCACCCGATACCACGTAAATGGGGGCCAGGCCCTTGTTCAGGTTTTGCTGTAACTGGCGGGGATTGATGCGCATAAGAGCGGGGGCTTCCTAGTAACTCTTTTCTTCCGCCGGGGCGTTGACGTCGATGCGGCGCAGGCGGTCGATGATGCGGCTGATCAGTTCGCGGCGCATTTCTTCGCGCAGCAGGCGCTCTTCCTCGCCTTTACTGACAATCTCGTTGGAATTCCACTCGAGGGAGCGGTAGACGTCGGCCTGGGCATTGTTCAGCAGGGTTCTGCCGCTGCTGTCGCGCACGCTGTAAAGGGCACTGGTAATCAGCTCGTACTCGGCGGCACGCCCCTGGGCATCTACCGACACGGTGCGCTTGCGCTCGGTTTCCTTGTGAATGGTCAGGTCGTAATCTGCTTCCAGTGGCGATTCCGCCATCGGCAGGCCGGCGTTCTGCAGCAGGCGCGTCAGTTCTTCGGCGATATCGCTGCGCGGGTCTTCCGCGGAAATATACAGCTGGCTGCCCGGCGGGAAGTTTTTCGGCGCACCGCGCAGGTGCCAGCCGCAACCGCTCAGCAGGGCGGCGCTGGCAAAACAGATCAGGAGTCTACTGAATATTTTTTTCATTGTTTTCGCGAATAGAATTTGTGATTGAGTTTTTGCGGTCGCTCGCCACTGGTTACGGCTTGCAGTCCCGGCGCATCGCCGAAGACCAGCTTGCCGTCGATGATGGCGATGACCTGTGCAATTTTTTGGCCGCTGCCCGGGAGCTGCAGGCCACCGCCGATCAGCTCGTGAACATCGATATCTATTTCCTGGGCGGACTCGCCCCCTACGGCGGTAAGTGACCGGCCGAGCCGGTATTTGCCGTTGGAGACGATCTCCATTCCCGTGGATGCCCGGCAGGCGGCGTCGGAGTAGAACACCGACTTGGCCGAGTAGTAGCCGTCAGTCGAGAAAAAACTGGTGATCTGCAGATAGCTTCCCGAGGCCTTTTTGCACAGGCTCTGCCATTTTCCGGTCAACTGCTTGTCCAGTTGGGCTGCCTGTACTTGTGTGGCGGCCAGCAGGGCCGCCACGGAAATTGCCATGAGATTCTTCACTGCCTGATCCCCCCGAAGGTTGCAATACTTCGGCGACTCCACGGCATTACTTGGCTACGATATTGACCAGTTTGCCGGGCACCACGATGACTTTCCGCACAGTGGCATCGCCGATAAATTTCTGAACGTTGTCGTTGGACAACGCCATCTTCTCCAGGGTTTCCTTGTCGGCCTCCGCCGGGGCTTCCAGCTTTGCGCGCACCTTGCCGTTCACCTGCACCACCAGGGTGATGCTGGAGCGCAGCAGGGCATTCTCGTCCACCAGCGGCCATTCGGTGTCCACCAGCGGAGACTCGTTACCCAGTACCTGCCACAGCAGGTGACAGATATGCGGGGTGACCGGGGCCAGCAGCAGTACTGCGGCCTGCAGCGCTTCGCGCTCCACCGCCAGGCCCTGTGCGCCGTCGCGCTCGGCCAGTTTATTGACTTCGTTCAGCAGCTCCATCACCGCGGCGATGGCGGTGTTGAAGGTCTGCCGGCGGCCGTAGTCGTCGCCGACCTTCTGGATAGTCTCGTGGGTCTTGCGCCGCAGCTGCTGTTGCTGGTCGCTCAGGGCACCGGCGTCAAACTCCATACCGCCGTCGCCTGCGGCGATATGGCCGTGTACGGTCTTCCACAGCTTGCGCAGGAAGCGGCTGGCGCCCTCGACACCGGCATCGTGCCACTCCAGGGTCTGCTCCGGCGGTGCGGCGAACATGGTGAACAGGCGCACGGTGTCCGCGCCATACTGCTCCACCGCGGCGTGGGGATCGATACCATTGTTCTTGGACTTGGACATCTTCACCACGCCGCCGGTGATCACTTCCTCGCCGCTGCTGCGCTCGACTGCGCGGATCGGCTTGCCCTTGTCATCGCGCTCGACATCGACGTCGGCGGGATTGATCCAGGTCTTGTGGCCGCCTTGTTCCTTGTAGAAAGATTCCGCCAGCACCATGCCCTGGCACAGCAGCTGCTTGAAGGGCTCATCGCTTTCCACCAGGCCCTCGTCGCGCATCAGTTTGTGGAAAAAGCGCGCGTACAGCAGGTGCAGGATGGCGTGCTCGATGCCGCCGACATACTGGTCTACCGGCAGCCAGTAGTTGGCGCGGTCCGGATCCAGCATGCCCTGCTCGAAATCGGGGCAGGTGTAGCGGGCGTAGTACCAGCTGGACTCCATAAAGGTGTCGAAGGTATCGGTCTCGCGCTCCACCGGCTCGCCGTTCAGGTCGTCCTTGCGCCACTCGGCGTCGGCCTTGATCGGCGACTGGACGCCGTCCAGCTCCACGTCTTCCGGCAGCAGGATCGGCAGCTTGTCGGCCGGCACCGGGATTTCACCGCCGTCGGGCAGGTTGAACATCGGAATCGGTGCGCCCCAGTAGCGCTGGCGGGATACGCCCCAGTCGCGCAGTCGGTAGTTGGTGGTCACGCGGCCCTTGCCGGCGGCGGACAGCGCATCGGCGATGGCGTCGAAGGCGGCCTGGAATTCGAGGCCGTCGAAGCCGCCGGAGTTCACCAGTGTGCCTTTTTCAGTGAACGCCTCTTGGTCCAGGTCGATGGTTTCGCCATGGGCCGGCGCCACCACCTGCTTGACTGGCAGGCCGTACTTGCGCGCGAACTCCCAGTCGCGCTGGTCGTGGGCCGGTACCGCCATGACCGCGCCGGAGCCGTAATCCATCAGCACGTAATTGGCGATCCACACCGGCACTTCCTCGCCGGTGATCGGGTGGATGGCCACCAGGCCGGTGTCCATGCCCTTTTTCTCCATAGTGGCCATATCGGCCTCGGACAGGGACTGCTTCTTGCACTCGGCGATGAACGCTTTCAGTTCCGGGTTGCTCTCCGCCAGCTCGAGGGCAATGGGGTGCTCGGCGGCCAGCGAGACATAGGTCACACCCAGCAGCGTATCCGGGCGGGTGGTGTAGACGTCGAAATGGTCCACGCCGGCAATGGTTCGGGGCAGCGCGAAGGAGAGTTCCACGCCCTTGCTCTTGCCGATCCAGTTGCGCTGCATGGTGCGCACCTGCTCCGGCCAGAGGGGCAGTTTGTCGAGGTCGTTGAGCAGCTCTTCGGCGTAATCGGTGATCTTGATAAACCACTGCGCCAGTTCGCGGCGCTCCACGGTGGTGCCGCAGCGCCAGCAGCAGCCGTCCTCAACCTGCTCATTGGCCAGGACCGTCTGGTCGTGGGGGCACCAGTTCACCGCCGAATTCTTCTTGTAGACCAGGCCTTTCTCATACAGGCGGGTGAAGAACCACTGTTCCCAGCGGTAGTAGGTCGGCTGGCAGGTGGCCAGTTCGCGGGACCAGTCGAAGCCGAAGCCCAGCGCTTTCAGCTGGCCTTTCATGTAGTCGATATTGGCGTAGGTCCACTTGGCCGGTGCCGTCTTGTTCTGGATGGCGGCATTCTCAGCCGGCAGACCGAAGGCGTCCCAGCCCATCGGGTGCAGCACGTTCTTGCCCTGCATACGCTGGTAGCGGGAGATCACATCGGTGATGGTGTAGTTGCGCACATGCCCCATATGCAGCTTGCCGCTGGGGTAGGGAAACATGGACAGGCAGTAGAATTTTTCCTTGCTGGCGTCCTCGGTCACCTCAAAGCTTTTTTGCTCGTCCCAGTACTGCTGGGCGGACGCTTCGACTGCGGAGGGGTTGTACTGCTCTTCCATCGATTCGGGACCTATACTCTGTGATCAAAAATTTGCGGGGAAACCATTCAGCGTGTTGTCGGGGCGTCTACCGACCGCGTTCAGCTGAGGTTGATCGCGATCAATGTTCGTCCCGGCCGCATCGGCTAGGATGCGCAAACGCGGAATTATAGGAGGGATGCCGTGACGAAGGAACCGAAGTTGCCGCCGGAGGACGATCTGGCGGAAGAGTTGCGCCGGGATCTGGAAGACCTGGTCGAGGGGGAGCTGGCGGTGGAGGACCTGACCGCCACCAAGATTGCCTTCCTGCGCGCCTGGCTAAAGGATGACATGCATCGGGCAGCCGACTACCTGCGGGGACTCGGCGGCGAGTTGCAGACACTGGAAGAGCGCGGCGGCAGCTGGCTGCTGGACGCCGCCGATCCCACCGAGACCGCCTGGCCGAACCTGATGCGCTGTATCAAGCAGGGCAGGCCCTGGGCTCTGGCCGGGGAGAGGGTGGGGCACGGCGAGGAGCTGCAGTGTCTGGGCTGCGGCTACCGCGTGACGCCACCGGAAAACAGCCAGATTACCCCCTGCCATCGCTGCGGATACGGCTGTTTCCGGCAGATTGAGGGCGGCCTGGAACGCTGATGGAGGTGCATGCCATTTTGGCTTCGCTGGTTATGCCTCCGCTCGCGCCGCTGCTGGGGATTTTGCTGGCGCTGATTCTGTGGTTTTTCCCCGCGAGCTCACCGTTCGCAAAACTGTCATTGCCGCTGGCTATGCTCTCGTTCTCCGTCTTGTGGATTTGCGCGACACCGGCCTTTTCCTATTGGCTGGGCGAGCGACTGGGCGGCACCCCTGCTGCGCCCGATACGGTGCCGCAGGTAGTGGTAGTGCTCGGCGGTGGCCGCTACCGCGAAGAGGGCTCCGGCAGTGAACGCCTGTCAGCCACCAGCCTGGAGCGGGTGTTGTGGGGTGCGCAGCGGGCGCCGGCACAGTTGCCGGTGCTGGTCTCCGGCGGGCGTGTCTATGAGCAGGAACAGGCATCCGAGGCGGACCTGATGGCCAACCTGATGCAGGAGGTTTTCCAGCGCCCGGTGACCTGGCGCGAGAATTGCAGCCGTACAACCGCTGAGAACGCGGTCAATACGGCGGCCGTATTGCACGATTCCGGTGTCGAGAGCGTGGTGCTGGTGACCCACTGGTGGCATATGCGGAGGGCGGCGGAAGTTTTCGCCCGCGCAGGCTTGCAGGTGCGGCCGCTATCGGTAGGCAGTTCTGCCGAATTGTTGCCCCGTGCCCAGAGCGGTCTGCTACGCTGGATGCCGAGCGCTGCGGCGCTGTTGCGCACCCAGGTGTATTGGCGCGAAATACTGGCGCGTCAGTGGTATCGCTGGATGCCACTGCCGCCAGTCAGGTCCTGTTGAGGAACCTTTTGGGCGGGTGGCGGCCAAAGGACTTCGGGTCACCATCGAACCTTGTCTGCTGGGCACGCCGGGCATAAGATGGCGGGCCCCTGCAGCGAACCCGTACGATTATTGTCAAATGGAGCTGTGGCAGTGGATAGCAACCATAACAATAAAAGAGGTATCACTAAGATGAAGGGTATTCCCGCATCATTTTCCCCTATTCAATTGCACAATCGCCTAAATCGCGCCGTGTGGATCGGTTTCAACCGTGTGGTGCAGGATGACCGCGAACTGGTGTTCCTTTGTGCCGGCGGTGAAGGTGCCGCTCAGGTGAGCAAGAATTTCGAGACTTTTGCCGGGCAGATTGTGCGGGAGTTTCGCATCAATCCGGCTGAAGTGGACTTCGTCGAGCTGCGCAGCGAAGGTGAAGAACAGCAGTGGTATCGCTGGCACGCGCAGTGGGTCGGCTCGGCGCCGATGGAATGCAAGGCGGAGCTGGTGGCCAGCGATTCGGGGCGCCGCTATCTGGCGCAGGCGCTGAGCCGCAGCGTCGAGGCCGCGTAAGATGGGCCGCGTCGGATGGGCAATGGAGCGTAGCGAAGTGCCCCCCATCTGACGCTGTGATGGGCACGCTGCGCTTTGCCCATCCTACTCTACTGGCGGCACAATCCCCGGTCCGCCCCTTTCCCCCAGGGGCAGATCCGCCCTAGACCCGCGCCTTCCTGGCGTGGCCGTTACCCTGCAGCAGGTCCGCAAGGGCCTGTTCCAGCGTCGGAAACTGGAAGCTGTAGCCGCTGTCCAGCGCCGTGCGCGGCTCCATCCTCTGGCTGGCCAGCAGCAGCTCCTCCGCCATATCCCCGAACATCAATTTCAGCAGCCACGCCGGCGTACGCAATAACGCCGGGCGGTGCAGTTCCTTGGCCAGCAGCCGGGCGAAGCTGTTGTTGGTCACCGCTTCGGGGGCGCAGGCGTTGAATGGCAGGCACAGGTGCTTGTCGATGGCGTGTAGCATCAGGCCGACGATATCGTCCTCGTGAATCCAGCTCATCCACTGTTCGCCGGAACTCATGGGGCCACCGAGGCCCAGGCGGAATGCCGGCAGCATTTGCGCCAGGGCACCGCCGCGGGTAGAGAGGACAATGGCGGTGCGCATGATGCCGACACAGATACCTGCCTGTTGCAGCGGCAGGGTGGCGGCCTCCCAATCGCGACATAGTTGCGCGGCGAATCCGCCTCCAGGGGGGCTGCTCTCGCGCAGCAGGTCGCCGCCGCGGTCGCCGTAAAAGCCGACGGCAGAGCCGGACAGGAAATAGCGCGGCCGCGGGGCCTGGGACAGGGACCAGCGCACCAGTTTCTCGGTCATTTGCAGGCGCGAGCTGCGAATCTCCTCGCGGCGGTTCTCCGTCCAGCGGTGGGTAATCGGTTCCCCCGCCAGATTCACTACCACATCGACCTGTGTGTCCACTTCCTGGGGTTCGCGGCAGGCTTGCGCCTTTTCACCGCACAGCCTGCGCACCTGCTCGGGCCGCCGGCTCAATACGGTCAGCGTATCGCCGCGGGCGAGCCATTGCTGGCAGAACAGTCGGCCGATCAAGCCGGTGCCGCCGCTGATTAAACAATGCATAGGGTGGGCATCCTTGCCGTGCTCTTGTCGTTGTATCCGTTTTTCCGCCGAGCGCGATTCCGTTCGCGCATTCGGCACAAATAGTAGCAGCCAGAGGTCGCAAGCCGGCCTCTGGCACAAATACAGCCGAGTGTAGGCGATATCTATCTGAATGGTGGTGATTTGCCGCGCCCTTATACGAATAGGTCATATAAATAGGCGCGGTGAATGTGCTCGTGGCGTTATGGCGCCGTCAGACCCGGGGCGCAGCCTCTAGCGGGACGGGATTTCAGTCAGTGGCCTGGCCGACGGCGATATCCCGTTGCGCTTTGCGCTTGCGCCGCAGCAGTGTCGCGACGGCGAGCATTGGCAGTGCCAGCGCAAACACCAGTGAAATGCCCGCCAGCATAAACGGCGTGCGGCCGCGCATGGGGCGGATCTCGCCGATCATATTGGCGCGCTCAAATTGCGGTAGTTGCTCCAGAATGCGGCCGTTCGGGTCGACAATGGCCGTGACACCGGTGTTGGTGCCGCGCACCAGGTAGCGGCCGGTTTCCAGTGCGCGCATCTGTGCCATTTGCATATGCTGTAGCGGGCCGATGGAATCCCCGAACCAGGCGTCGTTGCTGATCGTCAGCAGTACCTGCGCCGACAGCGCGGTGTCGGCAACCATGCGCGGGTAGACAATCTCGTAACAGATCAACGGCGCCCAGGTGACACCGCCGGCGTTCAGGGGCTGCTGATCTTGCGGACCAGAGCGAATGAAGGAAGTCGGCAGGTCGAAGAATTCGATGGTGCCGCGAATCCACTCCTCCAGCGGCACGTATTCGCCGAAGGGCACCAGGTGGCGTTTGTGGTAGACACTGGGGCTGCGGCCGAACACGGCGGCGGAGTTGTGTATCACGCGGCGATGCTCGGCGCCGTTGTCTTCGCGGTCGTAGAGTACGCCACTGATCAGGTCTATTTGTGTCTGCTCGGCATTGCGCTGCAGGGCTTGCATCAGGTTCGGCGCCTGGCTGTAGAGCAGCGGCAGTGCCGCTTCGGGCCAGATGATGACGTCGACACCTTTCTCGCTTAGCGCCCGGGTGCCGTCCTGGTAGCGGCTGATGGTTTCACCGCGGAATTCCGGCAGCCACTTCTTATCTTGAGGAATATTGGCCTGCACCAGGCCGACGGTAATCTCCTCGCCTTCGGGCTGGGTCCAATCCACCTGTGCCAGCAGGGCACCCAGTGGCCAGGGCAGCAGCGCCGCTCCGATCAGGGCCAGGTGTGTGCCCTGCCTGATTGGCATCAGGCGCCGCGCTGCGGCGAGCGCGATGACCGCCGCGGTGAAGGCCAGCAGTAGCCCTATGCCGTACACGCTGAGCACAGGCGCCCAGCCGGAGAGCCAGGTCTCGATATGGCCGTAGCCGGCAAACAGCCACGGGAAACCGGTGAATATCCAGCTGCGCAGCCATTCGCTGATAAACCAGAGCGCGGAAAAGGCGAGCGCGAAGCTGATCTTGTGGTCGGTAAAGCGCCCGAGCAGGTAGAACGGCAGGGCCAGCAGCAGCGCCATTATGGCGACGAACCCCCCGGTCAGGGCCAGCCCCAGAGGCACCGAGGAGTTGCCGAATTCGGTGATGGAGACATAGACCCAGGAACCGCCGCTGCCGAAGAGACCCAGGCCATAACAGAATGCGAGCCACAGTGCGCTGCGGCCGCGCAGCAATTGTCCATCGGATACGCGCAGATAGAGCCAGGCCAGCGCGGACAGGGAGACCAGACCGGCTATCCAGAAATCGTAGGGGGCGAAAGAGAGAGTCATCAAGCCGCCGGCAATGGCGCTGGCGAGGGAATAGAGTAGTCTGCGCATTATTGGCTTCGTCGCATTCATTTTGCAGTTGGGCGGCTCTGCTATCGGGGGAGTTTTTTGCGAGGCGAGCCGCGGATCCGTATATCGAGGTCTCGCGGTCGCCCCTGCCGATGAGGGGCGCGCAATGAACCCGATTTTATCGCCCGCGCCACTTAGTCCGGATAATTCCTCCGGAGTTCAGTGAGATATCGTCAGGCGTCTTCCGCTGGTGGCTTTTCCATGCGGCTGACCCGCAGCAGGTGAATCTGCCGGTTGTCCGCATAGAGTACCCGGAACATAAAGTCGCCCAGGCGGGTGATTTCGTCACGTCCCGGCAAATGCCCGAAGGACTGCATGATCAAACCACCGATGGTATCGAACTCCTCGTCGCTGAGTTCGCAGTCAAAATACTCGTTGAAATCCTCGATGGGGGTGAGCGCCTTGACGATAAAGTCGTTGTCACCCACCTTGCGGATATAGCTGTCCTCTTCTTCCTCGTCGGTCTCGTCCTCGATCTCGCCGACGATTTCCTCGAGGATATCTTCAATGGTCACCACGCCGGAAACGCCGCCGTACTCATCGATCACGACGGCCATGTGATAGCGATTCTCGCGGAATTCCCGCAGCAGGATATTGAGGCGCTTGCTTTCGGGAATGATATTGGCCGGGCGGATGATATCTTCGAGCTGGAACTCCTCCAGGCCCTTCAGAACCAGTGACAGCAGGTCCTTGGCCAGCAGGATACCGCGGATATCGTCGATGCTCTCGCCGATGACCGGGAAACGGGAGTGGCCGGACTCGATAATTTTGGGCAGGAATTCCTCCGGCTTGTCCTGCAGGCTGACCACTACCATCTGCGAGCGGGGGATCATGATCTCGCGCACCTGCTGGCTGGAGACGTCCAGCGCGCCCTCGATGATAGACAGGGCCTCCGCGTCCACCAGTTGGTTATCCGCGGCATCCTTGATGATATCCAGCAGTTCGTCGCGGGATTTGGGTTCGGCAGAAAAAGCACCGAACAGCTTTTCGAGCCAGTTTTTTTCACCCGATCGGGACTTGCTGGATTGGCTACTTGGGGGTTCGTCTGTGGTCATGGAAGTGGCCATGCTCCGGTTTTCTCTCGTCTGTACTCTAGTCTGTAGCGATTCGCGACTGTACTGATTCTATGAATGGTACAAGCGCGCTGTTATTCCTTTACATCTTCTGCGGGGGTATAGGGGTCCGCGAAGCCGAGGCCCGCCAACAGGCCTGTCTCCAGCTTTTCCATCACCTCGGCGTCGGTGTCATCGATATGGTCGTAACCCAGGAGGTGCAGTGTGCCATGGACCACCATATGTGCCCAGTGCGCGGAGGGCGCTTTGCGCTGTTGTTCCGCTTCCTGCGCGACAACCGGGGCACAGATCACAAGATCCCCGAGTATAGGAAGATCCAGGTCCTCAGGTAGTTCGGCAGGGAAGGACAGGACATTGGTGGGTTTGTCCTTGCCGCGATACTGGCTGTTGAGCTGGCGACTCTCCTCCTCGTCGACGATGCGTACCACCAGTTCCGCTGCCTCGCGGCGGCCCGAAAGGGCGGCCGCGACCCAGGTCTGGATGCTGTCGTCGGAGGGGAGATCGGTGCAGCGGCTGGCCCGCTGCACGTCGACGTGTAAATCGATCATGATTTTCGCGCGACAGCCTCAGGCCGCGTCTTCGTCAGGTTTGGCTGTCATCGCCTCGCGCTCTGCCTCGTGGATATCGTAGGCTTCGACGATGCGCTGAACCAGCGGGTGGCGCACCACGTCTTTGGCGCCGAAGTGGGTGAAGCTGATGCCATTGACATTGCGCAGCACCTCGATGGCGTGGCGCAGGCCGGAGGCCTGGCCGCGGGGCAGGTCGATCTGACTGGGGTCGCCGGTGATCACCGCGGTGGAGCCGAAACCGATGCGGGTCAGGAACATCTTCATCTGCTCGCGGGTGGTGTTCTGGCTCTCATCGAGGATTACGAAAGCGTTGTTCAGGGTGCGGCCGCGCATATAGGCGAGCGGCGCCACCTCGATGACATTACGCTCGATCAGCTTGCCGACCGTCTCGAAGCCGAGCATTTCGTAGAGGGCGTCGTACAGCGGCCGCAGGTAGGGGTCCACCTTCTGGCTCAGGTCGCCGGGCAGGAAGCCGAGCTTTTCACCCGCCTCCACCGCCGGGCGCACCAGCAGGATGCGCTCGACCTGGTCTTTCAACAGGGCCTCCACGGCGCAGGCCACCGCCAGATAGGTCTTGCCGGTACCGGCCGGACCTACGCCGAAATTGATGTCGTTGGTCTGCACGGCGCGCACATACTTGCGCTGGTTCAGGCCGCGGGGGCGCACGGAGCACTTCTTGGTGCGGATCAGTACCACCTGTTCCGCCTCCGCGCCCTCGCTCTCGTCATTCCTGTTCAACAGCTCCTCGACCCCGGCCTGCTGCAGCGCCAGGTGGATCTCGTCCGGCGTCAGCTGATCTCTCGTCCCCGTCTCCTTGTACAGGAAACTCAGCAGCTCGCCGGCAGCGCGGGCGGACTTGGGCTCTCCGTAAAAGGCAAATTGATTGCCGCGATTGCGGATTTCGATATCCAATCGCTGTTCAATCTGGCGCAGGTGTTGATCGAATTGGCCACAGAGGTTGGCCAGGCGGCGGGCGTCGTTGGGCTCAAGAGTGATACTGTGAGCGAGAGTATGAGTTTCCAAATTGGTTTCCGTGCACCTTTATCTGGGGGTTTCACTGCTAGGGTATACCCATTTTCCCGGTAGGGGAAAGGGCAGTGTGCGACAAATAGGTTCTAACCTTATATGGCTTTTATAACAGGTTGATATTACAGAACCGGGAAAACTTGTCTGTGTGTGCCCGGAGGGAGCGGCGAGTCACCGCTCCCGTGGCAGGATGGATAGGATTACATCAGCGGGCCATCGAGCTCGGAGGCCACCAGGGTGCCGCGCAGTGAATTGGGCAGCGCCTCCTCGATCAGGACATCGGCGAACTTGCCGATCAGCGCCAGGTCGTCGAAGCGGAAGTTGACCACGCGATTGTTTTCGGTGCGGCCCTGCAGTTGGCCCGGGTCCTTTTTCGATACGCCGGTCACCAGCACTCGCTCGGTATTGCCGACCATGCGGCGGGCGATCTCCGCCGCCTGCTGGTTGATGCGGTGCTGCAGCAGCTGCAGTCGCTGCTTCTTCACTTCCTCCGGCGTGTCGTCCGGCAGGTCCGCCGCCGGCGTGCCCGGGCGCGGCGAATAGATGAAGCTGAAGGAGATATCGAAGCCCACGTCCTGGATCAGCTTCATGGTGTCTTCGAAATCCTTCTCGGTCTCCCCCGGGAAGCCGATGATAAAGTCGGAAGACAGGCAGATATCCGGGCGGATCTTCTTCAGGCGGCGGATCTTGGACTTGTACTCCAGTGCCGTGTGGCCGCGTTTCATCGCCATCAGGATGCGGTCGGAGCCGCTCTGCACCGGCAGGTGCAGGTGGTTCACCAGTTCCGGCACTTCGGCGTAGACATCGATCAGCGCATCGGAGAACTCCACCGGGTGAGAAGTGGTGTAGCGGATGCGGTCGATACCGTCGATGGCGGCGACATAGGTAATCAGCTCGGCAAAATCGACAATCTGGCCGTCGTCGCCGGGCGCGCGGTAGGCGTTTACATTCTGACCCAACAGGTTGACCTCGCGTACACCCTGATCCGCCAGGTGTGCCACTTCCTCCAGCACGTCCGCCACTGGGCGGCTGACCTCCTCGCCGCGGGTGTAGGGCACCACACAGAAGGTGCAGTATTTGGAACAGCCTTCCATGATGGACACGAATGCCGTGGCACCGTCGGCCTCCGGCTGCGGCAGACGGTCGAATTTCTCGATTTCCGGGAAGCTCACGTCCACGACCACAACGCCGTTTTTCTGCTCTCGGGTCTGCATCATTTCCGGCAGGCGGTGCAGGGTCTGCGGACCGAAGATCAGGTCCACGTAGGGCGCGCGGGTGGCGATGGCCTCGCCCTCCTGGCTGGCGACACAGCCGCCGACGCCGATAATCAGATCGGGATTTTTTTGCTTCAGGTGCTTCCAGCGGCCCAGCTGGTGGAACAATTTTTCCTGTGCCTTCTCGCGGATAGAACAGGTGTTGACCAGCAGAACATCCGCATCCTCCGGGTCGTCGGTGGGCACCATGGCGTGTGACTCGCCGAGCAGGTCGCGCATGCGCGCGGAGTCGTACTCGTTCATCTGGCAGCCGTGGGTCTTGATATACAGCTTTTTCACCCCGGTTTTGGGTGTGGTATCGGACATATCGCGCCTGGTTAAAAACTAGTCAATTAAAATGGTGGGGCATTATAGCGATACCGTCTCGCACTGCATAGACGGCTATATTAGCTGCGTAAATCCTGTGCTATTCTTGCGCGCTTTTTTGGGCTGGCCCGGAGCCAGCTCGAATGCACGGTAGAAGCGCCAGAGAGGGCAGGCACTAAATTATGCAGCCTCCCGCGCTTGAATCCACGGGGGTAGTCCCCAGTTAGAGAGTCCTATGGCCAACCCTATTTACAAAGTCATCTTCCACAACCAGAACCAGGTGTACGAGCTCTACGCCCGGGCCATCTATCAGAGCGATATGTATGGCTTTATCGAGGTCGAGGAGTTTGTCTTTGGCGAAAAGGCCCAGCTGGTAGTGGATCCCAGCGAGGAAAAACTGAAGAATGAATTCGCCTCGGTGACCCGCTGCTATATCCCGATGCACAGCATCGTGCGCATCGATGAGGTGGAGAAAGAGGGGGTAGGCAAGATCGTTGAAGTAAAAGGTGACAAGGTCGCCAAATTCCCCTTCCCGACACCGATTCGCCCGCCGGTAGACCCCGAGTGATTTCGCGCGGCAGCGCCCGCTGTCGCTTACTCCTTCTTTTTTGATTCTCGTTCCCCGCCGATTTCCGCCGGAGCGGCTCACCGCAGCCAAAAAAAGCTAACCATTCATCGTATTGCCATCCGAGTTTCTCCCGGAAAGCTATTCTGAAAGATAAGGAAAATTTTCGCTGTCGAACGGTCCCTGCAGCCAGTCGCACTTAGGCGATAAAAGAGAAGTGATCCATTAATGGAGCACGGACTGGAATTGGTGGCGCTCCGCCGGTGACAGCGAAAGGACCGTCGAAATCGATACCTAAAATGTAGTGGATGTCTTTTAGGTGAAGTCATGACCTCTATCCCGGCAACCCAAACTGCTATTTCCGCCCTCCGTCTCGAAGAGCGCGTTGAGCGCGACGTCAAGGCAGGCATTCCCGAGATCGACCGAAACAATCACACCGAGAGCGAAGAGAGTCTGCGCTCCTATGTGATGCGGGAGATCATTGGCAAGGTCCACCAGGGCAGGCAGGAACAGCTCGACGAAGAGGTGGAAGCTCGCAATGATGTGGGCATTCGCCAGCTGTATCAGGACATCAAAAATACAGAAAGCGCCATCTGCAAAAGGATCGAGAGTCGCTTCGCGGTCATCGCCCAGGACCTGAAAAGGGCAGCCAAGGAGCTTTCTTCTGTGCGGACGGATCTTGAGATATTCCGGCACAGAAATGGCCTGACGCGGGACGCTATCTATCGCGAGTCAAAGATCCTCCATTACTCGGTCATATTTTTTATTGTTATTTTCGAAACAGCACTGAATTCCTTCTTCCTGTCGAAGGGCAGTGAGCTAGGTTTGGTGGGCGGCTTCTTCCAGGCGTTCATTATCTCCCTGGTCAATCTCGGTCTCGCCGCCTTTGCCGCCGTTGCCCTGCGAAACACATTTCACCGCAATATTGCGCGCAAGCTGAGTGCTCTGCTCGTGTTTGCGGCAATCGGCGCGATCGCCACGGCATTTGTCCTCGGCGTCGGCCACTACCGGGAAGCCCTGGAAGTAAACCCGTTCATTGCCTCCAAGCTCGCAGTGCTGAACTTGCTGGGTGACCCTTTTGGCATACACGACTTCAACTCCTGGATTATGGTGATCGTCAGTGCTATTGCCCTGATATTGCTCACCGCCAAGTTTTTCGTGGTCGATGACCGCTACCCGGGCTACACCGCCATGACCCGTCGGTTGACGAAGCTGCAGGATCAGTGGGCCAGGAGCTGCGCGGTGGCTATCGACGAGATCAATGAGGTGGCAGAGGTTTCCCAGCAGGAGCTTTCCGACAAGGAGAGAGAGATTCGCACCCAGTACATCGGCTTCAAATCCAGTATCGAGCACAGTGAAGAAATCCGGCGTCACTACGAGGAGGACATCGTCAAGGCGCAGGGGTTACTGGATGAGCTGGTCCGTTACTACCAGTCCTACTCCGCGAGAATGATGAATCGCCGGGCCGCTTACTTCGGCGAGCTGCTGAGGTTCGAGCTGGACAAGTTGCCAACGCTGAACACCACCGGCCTGGAACAGCACAAGGTTGATCTAACCGCGTTCGATCTGGTGCTGAAGGATTTGGACCAGGCTTATGCGGACTCTATCGCGGCGATCAACAGCAAGTGCCGAGAAACACAGAGGGAATTAGCAGGTCTGATCAGCACCATCGAGCGAGACAATGGATTGAGTGGAATGTGATGAGATATTCCCGCGGAGCTATGTCGTCCGAAGATAGGAGAGGGCTGCTGATATTCGCTGTCGGTGGTGCCATACTGATCGCCCTGGCCGCTTTTATATTCACCGTCGTCAATGCACCCGAAAAGGATTATGACCGGGTGACGCTCTGCAACGAGCATACCCCCAGATATGCGCACCAGCTGCTGATCATCGACGTCTCCGATGCGCTGTCTGCGCACCAGGAGCATTTTCTGCGCACTCATATTTCGGAGATGCTGCAGAGTGCCAGGGTAAATGACCGCTTTTCAATATTCGTTCTCGATGAAAAATACAACGGCCTGTCTGATCCCGTGGTCGACCTGTGTAAGCCGAGTTCAGCAGATGACGTGAATATGCTCACTTCAAATCGCGTCTTCGTTGAACGGCTGTATCAGGATCGCTTTGCCGAACCGCTCGATAGAGCCATCGCTGCCGTTGTTGCGTCCGGGGAACAGAAGCGATCGCCGATCTTTGAAGCGCTTTCGGACATTGCCGCCTTGCGAAGGATCGATCAGCGCGCCGAGGATATCCGGCTGATAATCGTCAGCGACATGATCCAGAACTCCCGGGCCGGATCGGTTTTCAGAGCCGGGCCTGAGGCGATTGACGGCCTGCCGCCGATTGATCTGCGCAGGGCCAGAACCAGGGTGTTCTGGCTGGACAGGGAAAAATACAAGCGCTACCAGACGACGGATCTGGTCAGCAGCTGGGAGGATTATCTGGCCAGCGTATCCCGGTTCGAGCAGATCGAAAGGGTCAGGAATTAATTGTCGGTGTTTTAAAATCCCCCCCCGTCGAATGCCCCGGCGGGCCGACGCCCCCTTATCAGCCGAGGGCTGCCAGCACTTTGGGCTGGCCCGCTGCTGACATAAATTTTTCACAGGAATTGCCACTTTTTGTAAGAATACTCAAGCAAGGTATCTCAAACCGCTATTTGGGGCCTTGCTATGAGCAACCGCTATCGCGCACTGTGGATTTCCGATGTTCACCTGGGCAGCCGGGACAGCGAGCCGCAACGGCTGGCGGACTTTCTCGACCAGAACCGCGCGGATACCGTTTACCTGGTCGGCGATATCTTCGACATGAAAGCTCTCGCCCAGGGCAAGGGCAGCTGGTGTAAAGCTTCCTCGATGTTGCTGGAAATGCTGTCCGAACTGAGCAGCAAGACTCCCGAGATTATCTACGTTCCCGGCAATCACGATGCGCCGATGCGCAGCTGGGCCGGGAAGCGCCTCGGCAATATTCGCGTAGAGCGCGAGTGGATTCACACCGCTGAAGACGGCAGCCGCTACTGGGTCACGCACGGGGATCAGTTCGAGCACCAGATCGACGTCCACCCGCTCAGCTACCACATCGGCGACCAGAGCTATTATCTGATGCTGCGCCTGAACCGCTGGATCAATTACTGGCGCGGTCGCTTCGACAAGCCCTGGTGGTCGCTGGCCAACCATGTGAAGAACCGCGTAAATGCCGCCCGGCGCATGATGAACAGTTTTGAGGAAATTGCGATTCGGGAGACTCGCCGCCGCGGTTTCGATGGCGTTATTTGCGGACACATACACCGCGCCGCGATCCGCCATGGCGATGCCGCCGAAGCGGAAGTTACCTATGCCAACTGCGGCGACTGGGTGGATTCCATGAGTGCGGTAGTGGAGCAGCATGACGGCAGTCTGGATCTGCTGCACTGGCACAGGACACCGAAAATAGCCCGTATTATGACGGAAGCGGTGGCCGCATGATTCAGCTCGAAAACCTCCTGCAGAAAAATGCCTGGTACAGCGCCGCGCCGGACAAGGCGACGCGCAAGCTGGTATCGGCAACCCTGAAAAAAATCTGTTGCGAACAGCAGTTACGGGAGTTCGGCCGCCGCTATCCACACCTGGGCGGACTCGATTTTATTCGCCAGGTGTTTGCCTATTTCGATTTCCGCTATGACCTGAATCCGCTGGAGCTAGAGCGGATACCGCGCAGCGGCCCGCTGGTGATCGTCGCCAACCACCCCCTGGGCAGCCTCGACGGCCTGGCGCTGATCGACATGGTCGCGCGGGTGCGCAAGGATGTGCGCGCGATAGCCAGCCAGCTGCTGTGGAACATCGAACCGCTGCGCCCCTACCTGTTACCGGTAGACAACTTCAATGGCCGCACGCGCCGCGGCGACGTAGAGGGGATCTATCGGCACCTGCAGGAGGGCGGTGTCATCATTGTCTTCCCCGCCGGCGAGGTCTCGCGCCTGACCCCCCAGGGCGTGCGCGATGGTCGCTGGAACCCGGGCTTCACCCGCTTTGCCGAAAAAGCCGGCGCGCCGATTCTGCCGGTACAGGTGCGCGGCAGAAATTCGTGGTGGTTTTACGGCCTGTCGATGCTGAACAAGCCGCTGTCCACGTTGTGGCTCATCCGCGAAATGTTTAAACAAATGAGCCGCGGCATCGACATTCGCATCGGCAGTCCCGTGGAGGCTGAGCACTTCCGCAACTGGCCGTTGGCTCCGCGGGCCCAGGCGGCGCTGTGGCGCAAGCATGTGCACCGGCTGCACAAGTCGCCGCGACCGCTAGGCCCGGAACTCATCGCCGCTGCCGAGCCGGTCGACGACGTCACGCGGGTAATGGACAGCTGCGCCACATTGATCGAACAGGGCGAGTACTCCGTCAAGCTGTATCGCCAGCAGGTGGATTGCCCGGTAATGCGCGAGCTGTCGCGTATCCGTGAAATCGCCTTTCGGGCTGTGGGTGAAGGCACCGGCCTGAGTCGTGACTGGGATGCATTCGATGCGCATTACGACCACCTGCTGTTATGGGATTCGCTGCGGGGCCAGATCGCCGGCGCCTACCGGTTGGCAAAAACTGACGGTTTGCAGCCGGAGCAGATCTATAGCAGCACGCTGTTCAATTACCCGCGCCCGCCGCAGCAGTGCCTGCCGGGATCGGCGGAACTGGGGCGCAGTTTCCTGTTGCCGGAATACTGGCGCGGCCGGGGACTGGATCTGCTCTGGTGCGGTATCGGGCAGTGGATTGCGCGCAACGACGTGCGTTATCTGTTCGGTCCTGTGTCCATGCCGGGTACTTTTTCGGTGCGTGCCAAGTCGGCCATTGTGCGCTATTTCCTGCATCACTACGCGACCGGTAACCCCCTCGGCGATGCGCGCCTGCCATTTGCCGAGGCGCGCGATGACCTGCCGCCGTTACATGGCGACGCGGCCAAGGACATGGTCCAGCTGAAACAGACCCTGAAGGAAGAGGGCGTGATGTTGCCGCCGCTGTTCAAGAAATACACGGCGGTCACCAGGCCGGGGGGGACCAGCTTTCACGCGTTCAACGTGGATCCGGATTTCTGTGATTCTGTGGACGGGCTGGTGGTGGTCGACCTCGAACAGGTGGACTCCAAATTCGCGAGGCGCTATCTGAACGCTTGAGAATGGCGGCAGGCAGTCGCGCTCATGCTGGCCGCGACTGCCGCAGATACCTCAGGGCAATGCTAACTGCTGGCGTACGCTGGCGAGTTTTACGCACAGAATAAACACCGCCATGGCCGTATCCAGTTCCTCCAGTGGCGGGAAGCTCGGCGCGATGCGGATGTTGCAGTCTTCCGGGTCCTTGCCGTAGGGAAAGGTGGCGCCGGCTGGTGTCAGTTTTACTCCGGCATCCGCAGCCAGCTTGACCACGGCCGTGGCGCAGCCCGGGCGCGTATTGAAGGAAACGAAGTAGCCGCCCTTGGGCGTTTCCCAGGTTCCCAGATCCGCATCGCCGAAGGCATTGTGCAGCTGGCTCAGCACACATTCGAACTTTGGTTTCAATATCTGTGCGTGTTTCTGCATATGCTCCCGCAGCATGGTGAATTCGGCAAAGAAGCGCGAGTGGCGCAGTTGATTAACCTTGTCCGGCCCGATGGTCATCGCCTGCATCTGCTTTTTCAGTGATGCCAGGTTGGCGCTGCTGGCACTGATAAAGGCAACGCCGGCACCGGCATGGGTGACCTTGGAAGTGGAGGCGAACTGCAGAACAGAATCCGCGGTGTCATTTTCCAGTGTCGCGGCGCGGATGCTCGGCAGGTTAACCTGCTGTTCCAGGTCGTGGATCGCGTAGGCGTTGTCCCAGAAAATACGGAAGCCCGGGTTGGCGAACTGTGCCAATTGTGCCAGGCGGTCGACGGTTTCCTTGTTGTAGGTAACGCCGGTGGGGTTGGAGAACTTCGGTACGCACCAGAGACCGATGATGTCCTGATCCTGACGAATCTGCTCCTCGACTGCATCCATATCCGGACCGCTGTCGGTCATCGGAACATTCACCATGCCAATGCCGAGTTGCTCACAGATGGCGAAATGGCGATCGTAGCCGGGTACCGGGCACAGGAACTTTGGCGCTTGCAGGTCGCGCCAGGGTACGTTGCCGGCGAAGCCGAACAGGTAACCGGTCAACACAGCGTGGTACATCAGCGTCAGGGAGCTGTTTCCCGCGGCCACGACTTCCGCGGTCGGTACCTGCAGGATATCCGCCCCCAGCTCGCGCGCGCAGAGCAGCCCTTCCAGGCCACCGTAATTGCGGGTATCGGTGCCGTCGGCAGCGCGGTAGTCGCCGTTCAGTATGCCGTCCAGGCGATCGGAAAGTTGCAGCTGTTCCGCCGAAGGTTTGCCCCGGGTGATATCCAGGCTCAATTCATGCTGGCAGATGCGCTGGTATTGCGCACTGAGTTCTTTTTCCCAAGCCTGTAGCTGGTCGCGTGTGGCGGAGTCGATACGCACGAGGTTCCCCCTGTCTGATCAATGGAAGCGGCGAGCTTAGCAGCCAGAGGCGGGAGCCGTCAGCTATCTCAGCAAGAAATGGTGGATTGGGGGCTGCGCTATTGGCTGGCCAGGGTGCGGAAGTCCGCTGCGTACTCACGCAGCGTTCGCGTCAGGTGGCGGCGCTGTGTCTCGGTGGTGCTGGCGAGGATTTCCCGGCTGAGCTCGCGGGCCTGCTGGTGCCGCTGTTCCTGCATCTGCCGGTAATCCTCCGACCAGAGCTGCTCCGGATTGAGGAGCAGGTCGCGCATTTTGTTCAGGTAACCATCCGGCTTGCGGCGTAGAAGGTCGATAAAATTTGCCTGCCATATCTTTCTCTGTTGATCGCGCAGCAGAGGGTTGTAGGCTACCTGTGCTACCCAATCGGCAATCAGCTGTTCCTGTTCATCGCTCAGGGAGCCGAGCCATCGCTCACTCTGCTTGCGAATCTGTTTTTTTCGGCGGCGCTCGATCTTGTCCGGGGATTTTTGCCATTTCTCCAGTGACTCTTCGCGCTTTTCGCGCAGGTTTTCCTCCAGCCCGTCAATCTGTTCGTCACTGAGTTGTGGCGCGAGTGGCAGCAACACGTCATAGAGTTGCGTACTGGCGGCATCCCAGAATGCACTCACCTGGCCCTCGACCGCTGCCAGCTCGACCTGCTCCAGGTGGCCCTGGTCGACCTGATCGGCGAGTTGCGCGAGATATTCGGCGTAACGGGGCAGCTGCGTCTGGCGGTGCCAGCGGTGGAAACTGTCGAGGGCGCCCTGTAGCTGGCCCTTCTGCACACTATTGAAATCGACATAGTCGTCGATCTGCCAGCGCATCCACAGGTCCAGCTGGTTGTAAGCGAATTGAATGCTCGAGCAGCTGCTGAGGAGAAACAACACCAGCAACAGGGTTGCGGTGCGCCACAGTCGGTTCAGTATTTTGGTAGCCGGAGCCGCCATTCACGTTATCCTAATGAGCTTTGGCCCGCACGATTTGTCGGGGCAATCACTAGCATAGTCAAACCGCGCCAGTAGCCCGGCGGCAGGTCGTTCAGTTAATCCACACCTCGACACGACTGTTTTTGATCGGTGCCTGCTCGCTGTCGACGGTCAGTGGTGCGAAAGCACCCAGGGCGAGGATTTTGCTGTCACCCAATTGATGTTCCCGCAACAGGGCGCCCTGGACTTTGAGGGCGCGAAAGCGGGAGATGATGTCTGCAATGTTGCTGTTGGATTTCTGATCGGAAAAGCCTACCAGAATGAGATTGAGCTCGCGCTCGGCATTATCCATGTAGTGTTCCAGGCGGCGCAGGTCCTTGAGCGCCCGGCTGTCGAGCTCTGAACTGCCGTTGGCAAAGCGGAAAGAAATACTCAGGCGCTCTCCCTGTTCCATCAGTTGCCGGTAGGCTTCGGGTGCATTGGGGTAGGGCGACATTTTCAGCGCCACCGGCGTCAGGTTGATGAAGCCGGTTTCTGCAACCAGCTTTTGCCCCTCGGGCGACTCGACAAAATGCAGGAAACTGTCCACATGCGGTTTGAACTGGCTGGGGTTCTTGTACAGGTAGAGCCGCCGGGTCAGTGGGAAATCCTCGGTTGCGATGATGCCGCGGTCCGGCACCACCGCGGCCAGGCCTGCGGATTTGATCGCGACTTTCTTCACGTCCCCCGCATCCGCAAAGGGCAGGTAGCCAATGGCGCCGGGTTGGCGCAATACCAACTGGTGCGTCTCCGCGTTGCCGGAGACCTCATAGATGCCGCGAGTCGGCCGGCTTCCGCCAAACACCTCCTCATCGAAGGTGGCGCGGGTACCGGATTCGATATCGCGGTGCAGGGGCCGAATCGGCAGGTCCGCACCCCCCAGTTCCGCCCAGTTGCTGATTTCACCACTGTAGATCTGCCTGAGTTGCGCGATGGTGAGCTGGCCGACCGGGTTGCTCGGATGAATGGCGATCACCAGGGCGTCCAGGCCGATCACGTGTTCCGCTTCGGCGCCGGCCAGATTGCCGAAGCGCGTCAGCATATCCACTTCCTTCTGCTTGATCTTGCGCGAGGCCATGCCGATGTCGGCACTGTCGCCATCAAGTGCCTTGAATCCGGTACTGGATCCGAGGGCCACAATCGGGACTTCCACTGCGCGTGCACCCAGATTGGCAGTGATCCAGTGGCGCTCGCCCTCGCTGCGCTGTTGTATGTCGCTGGCGTCCAGGCTGTGCAGGTAGCCTTTTACCAGTCTTGGTGCCAGTTCGGCGCCAATGGTATTTGAACCGGTAAGGCGGAACAGCGTCTTCTTATCGGCGGCCAGCGCCGGTGTCATCAGCAGCTGACAGCAAAGGAGCGCGGCAACCATCGCGCGCATGGACAAGCCCCCCATTTAAATAACCTCTCGCTTGCATCCTTGTACGGAAATGTCTGGCGCGAAATCCGCAGCTTTCATTATTGCGGTGCCGATGCCTGTATCGGTGGCGGTTTCGCGTGATGCGGGTGGCACTCTAAAATACGAGCGCCATTCCGGGCGGGTGCTTTATCGCAGAAAAGTGTGACGTGATTATTGCAAACAGGTGTTAATCGGTTCGCAATTTTTGTTTGTTGCGGGGCGCCTTGTTGTCGGAAGTGGTGCCGGCACAAGTGATCGGCAGCGCTGGCCGGTGGCGTTGGCAGGCGCCCGGATTCTACTGGGCTCTATCTAATAGTCGCCTTGCGAGGATCCGGCTTCACGCCTTCCGTATCTGGGGGGCGCGGTCCGGCCGTGGCTGTCGACGGTCGCCGCAGCGTATTGCGGGCGGGTTCAATCCCGCTCCCGGCTTCGGTGGGCGGGACAAACGGGAGGTTATATACTCCGGTGTCACCGAATGGTAAGTCGGTTGATTCTTGCGCGGTCCCGGCTCCCGTACCGGTGTTTCATTGGTTTTTTTTAGAAAATGGGATGACAACGCTGTCATTTCTCCTGTAGTATCCCTCCTATATTGGCTCTGGTGCCCAATGCGCACCGGCCGGCTTCCCGGGGGAAATGTATTGGGAAGCCTGGTAAAGACACATAACAATACAAAATCTTAGAGGCCGGTTCAGATGGTTGCTTTGAGAGACAGGGACATACTTTATATTGGCATCGATGGCGGCGGCAGTAAGTGCCGGGCTTCTATAGTGGATGCCGACAACCGCGTCCTCGGTACCGGTGTGGCTGGACCTGCCAACCCGCTGCACGGATATGCACAGACTATCGATTCCATCGTCCGCTCGGCCGCGCTGGCGCTGGCGGAAGCGAAACTCCCGCCGGAAACTCTCGGTGAGCTGGTGGCTGGCGTCGGCCTGGCCGGCGTCAATATGCCGCGGCTCTACAGCGAAATGGCCTCCTGGGCCCATCCCTTCAAGAAAATGTACCTCACCACCGACCAGCACTCTGCCTGTCTCGGCGCGCATCGCGGCGGTGACGGTGCAGTGATCATTGCGGGCACCGGTTCCTGTGGCTACGCCTGGGTCAATGGCCAGAGCAAGCTGGTGGGCGGACACGGTTTTCCCCACGGCGACAAAGGCAGTGGTGCCTGGATGGGCATGGAAGCCGTCAAGTATGTGCTGATGGCCCTGGATGGGCTGGCCGAGGACTCGCGCTTGAAGAGCGAGGTACTGAAGACCCTCGATGCCGGCGATGCCAATGAGGTTTTTGAAAAGATTGGTGGAAAGTCTTCCAGCCATTACGCGCGTATCGCAGTGCCGGTGATCGAGTGTGCCGAAGCAGGCGACCCGGTAGCCGTGGCGATAGTGCGCGACGGTGCCGCTTATATCAGTGACTTGGCCGACAAGTTGTTGGAATTGAAGCCGCCCCGGCTGTCGATGATCGGTGGCCTGGCACCGCGGCTGCGCCCCTGGCTGGCACCGCATGTGGTGGAGCGCCTGGCTGAGCCGCTGGACGCACCGGAGATTGGCTGTGTCTATTTTGCCCAGCAGTCGCTGGCGAGAGAGGCGAGCGAGGCCAGGCCGGCTGCGCAGGAAGCCGATTCGAAAGCGCTGTTTGGATAACGGAAACCGAGAATTTTTATGACTGCAGTAACTCCCGCCGAGGCAACACAGGTAAATAGCGGTATGGCTACCACTGTTATGGAAACCGAGGCCCGCGAGGCGCCCGCGCGTATTGCCGAGCAATTGCAGAACAACGCGGCCACCATGGCTGAATTGGGCGAACACCTGCGGCGCGAGCCGCCTCGGTTTGTAATGATTGTCGGGCGCGGTTCCTCGGATCACGCCGGAGTTTTTGCCAAGTACCTGATCGAAATCGAAACCGGCACGCCGACCTTCGCTGCGGCGCCGTCCGTTTCCAGTGTCTATGGACGCAAACTCAAACTGGAAGGCGCCCTGGTACTGGTGATTTCCCAGTCCGGCCGCAGTCCCGACATTCTCGCCCAGGCGAAAATGGCGAAAGAAGCGGGCGCTTATACCGTGGCGCTGGTGAACGATGAAAGTGCACCGATCAAGGATGTCGTCGACCTGGTGGTACCGCTGAAGGCGGGGCCGGAAAAAGCGGTCGCCGCGACCAAGAGCTACCTGAGTACCTTGTCCGCTGTGCTGCAGCTGGTGGCCAACTGGACGGAAGATGCCGCACTGCTGGACGCCGTCAACGGGCTGCCGCAAACCCTGACCGAGGCGGTCAATTCCGATATTCAATTGCGTCCGGAAGACCTGGCCGCGGTGAAAAATCTCGTGGTGCTGGGCCGTGGACCGGGTTACGGCATTACCCGTGAGCTGGCACTGAAGCTGAAGGAGGTCTGCAATATTCACGCTGAATCCTTCTCCAGTGCGGAATTCCTGCACGGGCCGGTAACGCTGGTTGAGCAGAAGCTGACCGTAGTCAATGTACCGATCGAGGATGAATCCTTCCAGGCGCACAGCGAGCAGATTGCCGACATCATCCGGCGCGGCGGCACGCTGGTAAATCTGCATGTGCCGAGCAAAGGGGTGCACCCGCGCGTGGCGCCGCTGGCGCTGTTGCAGCGTTTTTATATCGATGTGGCCCACGTCGCCGTTAGCCGGGGTATCAACCCAGATGAACCGGCCGGCCTGAAGAAAGTCACCCAGACCGTCTGAGTGATCGGGAGAGTATCGTGGCGCGCACTCTGATCGCGGAACAGCTTTTCGATGGCGAACAGATTCGCCGCGACATTCCGCTGACCATCGGTGAGGACGGTCGCATTCAGTCCATTGGTGGCGAAGTCCCCGCTGACGCGGAGCAGCTCAAGGGGCTGCTGGCTCCCGGGCTGATCGATGTGCAGGTGAATGGCGGTGGTGGCGCGCTGTTTAATAACGACCCCACTGTCAATGCGCTGGGCAAGATGAGCAGGGCCCATGCGCGTTTCGGCACCACCGGTTTCGTGCCGACGCTGATCACCGATCAGGTGGACATCATGCAGCAGGCCGCGGATGCCGTCAGTGCAGCGCTGTGCGAGGGTGTTCCCGGTGTCATCGGTGTGCATTTCGAGGGGCCGCACCTGAGTGCACCGAAAAAGGGAACCCACGAAGAAAAGTTTATCCGCCCGCTGACGGGCGAAGAGCTGGCGATTTATGCCCGCGATGACCTGGGCATCAAGGTGGTCACGCTGGCACCGGAAAATGTATCGCCGGACGACATTCGCCAGCTGGTGGCGCTGGGTGTCAAGGTTTGCCTCGGCCACTCCAATGCCGACGGCGCCACAGTCGCTGCGGCAGTCGCGGCTGGCGCGACCGGCTTTACGCACTTGTACAACGCGATGTCGCCACTGCAGTCCCGCGAGCCGGGTATGGTGGGCACCGCACTGATCAGTGACGACGCCTGGTGCGGGTTGATTGCCGACGGCCACCACGTTTGTGCCGAAGCCATGCTACTGGCCCTGAAGGCCAAGCCGCGCGGCAAGATCATGCTGGTGAGCGACGCGATGTCACTGGTAGGCAGTGAGGAAACCAGCTTTCCTCTGTTCGATCGAGTGGTGACGCGCGAGGGCGACAGGTTGACGTCGACAACGGGCGAACTGGCGGGATCGCACCTGGATATGATCAGCGCGGTGCGCAATATCCGCGACTGGTGTGGTGTCGAGTTGCCGGAAGCGCTGCGAATGGCGAGCCGGTATCCGGCGGAATTCCTCGGGGTTGCCGGCGGAAGGCTGGAGCCCAGTGTGCAGGCGGACCTGATTTTGTTGGACGAGAAGTTGCAGGTTGCGAAGACCTGGATAGGTGGCAGGGAAGTTTTTTCACGGTAGCGTTCGAAATACGACCGTAACGATCATTCGAAAAACGAACATAACGATAAGAAGGTGCTCCTATGGAAACCGTTGTAGTCAATGAAAGGGCCCCAAGTGGGGCGAACAGTACCCTGCTGCCGATGGCCATTATCGGCATGCTGTTTTTTGTTTTCGGCTTTGTAACCTGGCTGAACGGCGCGCTGATTCCGTTCCTGCAAACCATTTGTGACCTGACCGCATTCCAGGCCATGTTGGTGGCTTCTGCCTTCTATATCGCCTACACGGTTATGGCGCTGCCGATGGCGGCGATCATAGAGCGCACCGGATACAAGAATGGTATGGCGCTCGGTCTGGCGCTGGTGGGCGTAGGGGCCCTGATTTTCATCCCCGCCGCTTACAGTCGCATGTTCGGTGTTTTCCTGCTGGCGCAGTTCGTGGTGGGCTCCGGTCTGACTATTCTGCAGACCGCCTCCAATCCCTATGTGGTCAAGCTTGGCTCCAGCGATACCGCCGCCGTGCGTATCTGCATCATGGGGCTGTTGAATAAAGGCGCGGGTATCGTAGCGCCATGGGTTTTTGCGATTCTCGTAATGACCGGTATCAGCGGCATTTCTGAATCCGAATTGGCCGCACTCTCCGCCACTGCCAAAGATGCCAAGCTGGATGAGCTGGCGAGCCAGCTGGTCAATCCGTATATCGGCATGGCGATTCTCGCTGGTCTGCTCGCCGTGGCCATGACGTTCGCCCCTCTGCCTGATATCGAAGATGAGGCGGTTGCGGGCCAGGAAGATGCCGCGGTCACCCTGTCCGGGCTGATGAAGTTCCCGCAGCTGGTGCTGGGCTCGGTGGCGCTGTTCTTCTACGTTGGTGTGGAGGTAATTGCCGGTGATGCGATTGGCCTGCTCGGCAAGCAGGCGGGTATGGATACCGCGGCCGCGTCTGTGCTGACTTCCTACACGATGATCTTTATGGTGCTGGGCTATATTTACGGCACTATTGCCATTCCGCGCTTTATCAGCCAGCAGACTGCGCTGTTGTTCTCCGCGGTAATGGGAATTGTGTTTACCATTCTGGTAGTGACGGGCTCACTGGAGAGTTCCGCTATTTCTGCCGGAACCCTGTCGCTGTTCGGCCTGCCGGAAATTCCCAATGCGGTTTTCTTTGTGGCGTTGCTGGGGTTTGCCAACGCCATGTGCTGGCCGGCGATCTGGCCGCTGGCGCTGGAGGGACTGGGCAAGTTCACTTCCAAGGGCGCGGCACTGCTGATTATGGGTATTTCCGGTGGCGCTATCCTGCCGCCGCTGTACGGACATTTTGCCGATACCGGCGACGGTCAGTTCGCCTACCTGATCTCGATCCCTGCCTATCTCTTTATTCTGTTCTATGCCCTTAAAGGACACAAATTGCGCAGCTGGAAGTAACGCTGTTCGACGTGACTCGTCTGTTGTTTTTCTCTTTGGTTCTCGTCATCTTGCCCTCTTTGTGAGGGCTTTTTTTTTGGTTGCAGGTGGGGGGGAGGCAGGCGAACGGGAGGTTCGCCTGAGGGCGGGGTGCTACTGCTTCGGGGCCGGTCCGCTCGAGTCTCTCACTACCAGGGAGGGAGTAAATTCCCGCTGAATGCCCGCCTCTTTGCTGGCCTTGCCATTCTCCGTGGCGCCCTTGCTGCGCGCTTTGCTCAGGACCAGTGCCGCGGCACATTTTGCGATCTCATTGTTCGGCTGGTGGGCCGTAGTCAACTTCGGCCAGGTCTGGCGGGAGAAGGGGCTGTCTTCGAATCCGACGATCGACAATTGTTGCGGAATCTCGATATGCATCAGGCGCGCGGCAAAGAGGGCGCCGGCCGCCATTTCATCGTTACTGGCAAAAATTGCCGAGGGTGGATTGTCCGATTGCAGTAATGCCTTGGCTCCCTCTACACCCGAGTCAAAGGAGTACTCGCCTTTCAGGATCAGGTTGTCTTCAATCGGCAGGCCGGCATCCTGCAGGGCCCGGCGGTAGCCGTCCAGGCGTCCGTGAGTGGAGACGTGTTCCTCACCACCACAGAGAAAACCGATGCGTTTATGGCCGAGTTGCAACAGATGCTGGGTGATATCGTAGGCCGCAGCACTGTCGTCCACCTGAATACAGTTTTCTTCATCTTCGTGCGCCGCCGCGGCCGAGACGATACGTACATAGTCAACATTCAACGATTTGACTGTCTCAATCACCGCGGCCGTTTCGGAAAAGGGTGGGGTCAGCACCAGGCCGGCCACTTTGGAGTGCTCGACCAGGTTCTTGAGCTCGTCGTGTACCGATGCGGATTTGGAATTGCTGGGATGAATCAACAGCTCATAGCCGCGCGCCTTGCATGCTTCGAGGATGCCGTTTTGCATGTCGATCACGTAGTAGGCGTTGGGGTTGTCGTAAATAAAGGCGATGGTGTAGGAGCGGGTGCCGGCCAGGTTGCGCGCGGCGAGATTGGGCTGGTAGTTCAGCGCCGCCACGGCATCCATTACTTTTTTCCTGGTCGCCGGGCGCACTGAGGGTTCGTTATTGATAACCCGGGATACGGTCTTGATGGAGACGCCGGCCATAGCGGCGACATCGTTGATGGTGACTTTCATCTAGGGCGCTTGTCCTTATTGTAAAAGCCTCTATGCGTCCGACCTTGAATTGTCGAGAAGGCGAGGGGCGCGGGGCTTATCGGCCGAAGGTGGCATTTTATCAGTAAAAGGTCACTATTTTCTTTCTTCGCTTGCGGCGCTGCGATTGTGCCAGCCCCCCGGGCCCCGCGTTGCCTTGTGGAATTTACTACATTTCAAATTGACAGCGTTGTCTCCGTGTGGGAGTCTTTGTTCGATATGACAGCGCTGTCATTAGTCGGCAGGGATCGACAGGCGGCGTCAAAAGAACAATAAACGGTGCCAGATTTCCACTGTCGGCACCCACAAAACAGGGGGCTTTCCATGGATATTACCCAGTTTCCCAGCTGGCAGCGTCTCACCAATCTGGCCGAAGACATGCACGGCCGCCATCTGCGTGATCTGTTTGCAGATGATCCGCAGCGCGCGGCGCGCTTTTCTCTCGAGCTGCCAGAGTTTCTGTTCGATTTCTCCAAAAACCTGCTCGATGACGAAATTTTTGTAAATTTGTTACAGCTTGCCCGCGATGCCGGCCTGGAGTCCTGGCGAGATCGGCTGTTCTCGGGCCAGCCCATCAATCGCACCGAGGGGCGTCCCGTTCTGCACCCCGCACTGCGCGGTGAGCTGCCTGGCGACGTGAAAGTCGATAGTGTCTCCGTGGAGGCGCTGGTCGCCAATGAGCTGGGGCGCTTGAAAGAGTTTGTAAATTTACTACATAATGGCGACCTGATCGGGTGCACTGGCAAGTCCATCACCGATGTGGTCAATCTGGGGGTCGGGGGCTCCCATCTCGGTCCCGAGATGGTGATCGAGGCGCTGCGGGCTTACCGTCGCGACGAAGTGCGTATTCACTTCGTCTCCAATGTGGACGGAGCCCAGCTGGCCGACGTGCTGACGCAGCTGAATCCGGACACCACCCTGTTCGTGGTTTCGTCGAAGACCTTCACCACCACAGAGACGATGACCAATGCGCGCAGCGCACTGGCGTGGTTTGGCAGTCTGGCGCCGCGCGCGGACTTGTTGCAGCGGCATTTTGTCGCGGTGACAGCCAGCCCGGAAAAGGCCTGTGCGTTCGGCATTGAGCCGCAACGCGTGTTTCGGTTCTGGGATTGGGTCGGCGGGCGTTTCTCGCTGTGGTCTGCGATCGGATTGCCCATTGCGATGGCGATCGGGTTTGACGGTTTCCGCGCGTTACTGGACGGCGCGGCGAGTATGGACCGGCATTTCCGGCAGGCGCCGCTGGAACAGAACGCCCCGGTAGTGATGGCCCTGGTAAGCCTCTGGTACTGCACGTTTATGGGGTATCCGGCGCACGCGATTTTGCCCTACGAGCAGGCGCTGCATATGTTGCCGGCGTATCTGCAACAGGCGGAGATGGAGAGCAACGGAAAATCTACTACCAGGGCAGGGGAGGAGGCGGACTACAGAACCGGCCCTCTAATATGGGGCATGCTCGGCATCAACGGTCAGCACGCGTTTTACCAGTACTTGCACCAGAGCCCGGAGGTCGTGCCGGCGGACTTTATCGGCAGTGTTGCCCCGGGCCATGGGTTGCCCGGCCATCACGAAATACTGCTGGCCAATATGTTCGCCCAGAGTCAGGCGCTGATGAATGGTGTCAGTCGGGGAGAAGTAGAAAAACAGCTGGCGGCCCGAGGCCTGGGTCGCGATGAAATTCGCCAGCTGGCGCCCTACAAAGTGCATAGCGGAAACCGTCCCAGCAACACAATTCTGCTAAGGAAGCTGGATCCGCATTCCCTGGGCGCGCTGATCGCGCTGTATGAGCATAAGATCTTTGCCCAGGGTGTGATCTTACAAATTTATTCTTTTGACCAGTGGGGTGTTGAACTGGGCAAAGGGTTGGCCGCGGCACTACAACCACAATTGGAAAGCGGTGATTGTCACAATCAGGACGCTTCCACTGCCGGGCTGATCAACTATTACGGGCGGGTGAAGGCCGGCGCGGCTGCGCTGGAATTTGCCGGCTGACGAACAGCATAGAATGGAAGGGTTATGGTACACAGCAAGGTTCGAGCAGTTACCGAGCGGATCATCGAGCGCAGCGAGGAGACCCGGGCGCAGTATCTCGCACAAGTAGACAAAGCGCACTTCGACGGCCGCGCGAGCAGCCGTCTGTCATGTGGCAACCTGGCGCACGCGATCGCCGCGTCCCCGGAGGAAGACAAGAATCTGATCGCCTCCGGACGCGGGCCCAACCTGGCAATCGTTACCGCCTACAACGACATGCTGTCCGCGCATCAACCCTATGGTACTTATCCGCAGCTGTTGAAAGAGGCCGCTGCGCGCAACGGCGCCACCGCCCAGGTCGCCGGCGGCGTTCCGGCCATGTGCGATGGCGTTACCCAAGGGCGCGCGGGTATGGAACTCAGCCTCTTTTCCCGCGACGTTATCGCCATGTCGACGGCCGTTGCCCTGTCCCACGACGTGTTCGAGGGCAGCATGTTCCTCGGTATCTGCGACAAGATTGTTCCGGGGCTGGTCATCGGCGCACTGGCGTTTGGCCACCTGCCGGCGGTATTTGTGCCGGCAGGGCCGATGCCGACCGGGCTTTCCAACGCGGAAAAAGTGCGCGTGCGCCAGCTGTACGCCGAGGGCAAGGTGGGCCGCAAGGAATTGCTGGAGGCGGAGAGTGCCTCCTACCACAGCCCCGGCACCTGTACCTTTTACGGCACTGCCAACAGCAACCAGATGCTGGTCGAGATCATGGGGTTGCAGTTGCCGGGCAGCTCCTTTGTCAATCCGGGCACCGAACTGCGCACGGCTCTGAACGAAGCGGCGGTGAGACAGCTGGTGCAGATCACCGAGCCGAGCCAGCACACGCCCATCGCGAAGATCCTGACCGAAAAGGCTTTCGTCAACGGTATCGTCGGCCTGCTCGCCACCGGTGGCTCCACTAACCATACCCTGCACCTGGTCGCCATGGCCCGGGCTGCCGGTATCCAGCTGACCTGGCAGGATATGGCGGAGCTGTCCGAAGTGGTGCCGCTGTTGTGCCACGTATACCCGAACGGCACGGCGGACATTAATCATTTTGCCGCTGCCGGCGGCATGCAATTCCTGATTCGCGAATTGCTCAGTGCCGGCCTGCTGCACGACGACGTGCACACGGTACTCGGCAATTCCGGCATGCGGGCCTACTGCAACGATCCTTTCCTGAACGAAGAAAAGAGTGGGGTGATCTGGCGCCCGACCGCCGAGGAGAGCGGCGACCCGACCGTGATTCGCCCGGTAAGCGACCCCTTCTCCCATCATGGCGGTCTGCAGTTGCTCGAAGGCAATCTGGGGCGCAGCGTGATCAAGGTGTCGGCGCTGAAACCGGAGCACCTCAAGGTGAAAGCGCCGGCCATTGTACTGGACAGCCAGGACGAGTTGCTGGAGCGTTTCAAGGCCGGCGAACTGGAGAAAGATTTTATCGCGGTGGTGCGCTTTCAGGGCCCGCGCGCTAACGGGATGCCGGAACTGCACAAACTGACCCCGACACTGGGTGTTTTGCAGGACCGGGGATTCAAGGTGGCGCTGGTCACCGATGGGCGCATGTCCGGCGCTTCGGGCAAGGTACCGGCGGCCATCCATATGTCGCCGGAGGCGGTCGAGGGCGGCCCGATCGCTAAATTGCAGGACGGCGATGTGATCGAGCTGGATTGCGAAGCGGGCACCCTAAGGGTCCTTGTCGACGACGCGGAACTTGCGGCGCGGGAGCCGGTTCAGTGCGATCTGTCCGAGGGGGCGCGGGGAATGGGCCGCGAGCTGTTCGCCAATATGCGCCAGATCGCCAGCGGCGCCGAGAGCGGCGCGAGTATTCTCTACTAATTTTGTGGTGTCTTTAACGCACCGAAGAAACGGAAAACGCAGAGCAAAATTTTATGGCAAACCCATTTGATTTGGTGTTGTTTGGCGGCGGCGGAGACCTGGCGCTGCGCAAGCTGATTCCGGCGCTATACCGCGCGCACATGGAAGGCAGCCTGGAAGAAGGCTGTCGCATTCTGCCGGTGTGCCGCCGTCAGGAAGATGCGAACCAGTACCTGGATACCGCACAGGACGCGCTGAAAAAGCATCTCCGCGATGGTGAATACAGTGAGTCGGTCTGGAAAGCGTTTAGTCAGCTGCTGCGCCCCGTGGCACTGGATATTGCTGTGCCCGATGAGCAGTGGGACCAGCTGGCGGATATTCTCGGCGCCGATGAAGAGCGCGGACGCCTGTTCTATCTGGCGATTCCGCCGGCCGTGTTTGGCCCCTGCTGTGAAAACCTCTCCCTGAAGGGGCTGATCAACGAGCGCTCCCGCGTCGTGGTCGAGAAACCTCTCGGTTACAACGCGCAGACTTCCGATGAGATCAACAGCAAGATAGCGAGCTATTTCCCGGAAAAAGATATTTTCCGTATCGACCACTACCTGGGCAAGGAAACCGTCCAGAACCTGTTGGCACTGCGTTTCAGCAATGTGTTGTTTGAGCACCTGTGGGACGCCAGCACTATCGATCATATCCAGATCACTATCGCCGAAACGGTCGGCCTCGAGGGGCGGGCGGGTTTCTATGACGAGACCGGTGCGCTGCGCGACATGGTGCAGAACCACCTGTTACAGCTGTTATGCCTGATCGCGATGGAGTCCCCCAACCGGATGTGCGCGAAGAATATTCGGGCAGAGAAGATCAAGGTGCTGGAAGCCCTGCGTCCGCTGGTTGGTGAGAGCGTGGATAAAAATGTTGTCCGCGGACAGTACGTCGCCGGCGGTCTCGGCACTCAGTTGGTGCCCGGCTATCTGGAAGAACTCGAAGCGGCGGGCAGCAACACCGAAACCTTCGTAGCAATACGGGCGCATATCGACAACTGGCGCTGGGCGGGCGTGCCTTTCTATCTGCGCACCGGCAAACGCATGGAAAAGCGCTGCGCCGAGATTGTGATTCAGTATAAGAAAGTATCGCACCGCGTCTACGACGAGTCCGCCGGCCAGATCATCCCGAACCGCCTGGTAATCCGCCTGCAACCCGAAGAGAGCATCAAGCTGGTGTTGATGGCGAAAAAGATGGACAGCCTGACCACTGAACTGCAGCCGGCGGAACTGAACCTGACGCTGTCGGACACCTACGACAGTTTCCGGAGTGATGCCTACAAGCGCCTGATGCTGGATGCCGCGGCCAATAACTCCGCGCTGTTTATCCACCGCGACGAAGTCGCCGCGGCCTGGGCCTGGGTAGATCCGGTCATTGATTACTGGCGCGAGACCAACAATCAGCCGCATTTGTATCGCGCCGGCAGCTGGGGACCCCAGGCGGCCAATGAGTTGCTCGACCGCGACGGTCGTCACTGGTTCAACCCGCAGTAGCACCCTGTTCGCGGGTAAATGGAAATTCACATGGTAGAAGAAAAATTTTTTCCCGATCGCGAGCGCCTGATACAGGCGTTGGCACACGATTGCGCCTGTGATCTGCAGAAGGGCATCAAGGAGCGTGGGCAGGCCAGCTTTCTGGTGTCCGGCGGCAGCACGCCCGAGCCGGTGTATCGCGAGCTCTCCAAGCGGCCGCTGCCCTGGGCGCGGATCAATGTAGCCCTGGTCGACGAGCGCTGGGTGGATAAGTCGGAGAGCGGCAGCAATCACGCCTTTATCGAAGACTGCCTGTTGCAGAACTGTGCGGCGGCAGCTCCGTTTCTGGGTATGAAAACTCCGCATGCGACTGCCGCCGAAGGTGAGGCAGACTGCGAGCGCGCCTATGGCGAGCTGCCGCGGCCCTTCGACGTCTGCGTACTGGGTATGGGTAACGACGGACACACGGCCTCCCTGTTTCCACATGCCGAAGGCCTGCAGGCCGCACTGGATCCGGCGTCTGCAAAGCTGTGCAGCGCTATCACCGCAAAGCAGAGTGCGGTTACCGGCAAACACACCGAACGCATGACGCTGACACTGGCCGGCATCCTGCAGGCTCGGGATATCAAGCTGCTGATTACCGGCGATGAAAAACTGAAAGTCTATCGCGAAGCACTGCTGGACAGTGACGAGCTGACAATGCCGGTGCGCAGCATTCTCAAGCAGGGTTTAAAACCGGTCACGGTTTACTGGGCACCTTAAGGAAGAAGTTGGAATTTACTGATGCAAAAAAATCTCGCTGAAGTATTGGAGCAGGCTGGCGTCGTTCCGGTACTGGTTATCGATAAAGTTGAGGATGCTCTGCCTCTGGCCGAAGCGCTGGTAGAGGGTGGACTGAATGTTCTCGAAGTTACCCTGCGCACCGAGGCGGCACTGGGCGCCGTGGAGCAGATAGCGAAACACCTGCCGGGTGCGCACGTGGGGACTGGCACAGTGCTGAACGGTGACGATCTGCGCCGCTCCGTGGATGCCGGAGCGAGTTTCCTGGTCAGCCCCGGCTCGACCGAGCAGCTGCTGGACGCGGCGGCAGGATGTGATGTGCCGCTGCTGCCCGGCGCGGCCAACCCGTCCGAAGTGATGCGTCTGCTGGAACGCGGCTATCGCTACCAGAAGTTTTTCCCGGCCGAGGCAGCGGGTGGCGTGCCGATGCTGAAATCTATTGGCGGTCCGCTGGCGCAGGTGAAGTTCTGCCCGACCGGGGGCATTGGACCGGGTAATGCGGCGGACTATCTCGCACTCGCCAATGTGGTTTGTGTGGGGGGCTCCTGGATGGCCTCCGCGGATTTGGTGAGGGACAGGAACTGGGCAGAAATCACCCGCCTGGCCAAAGGCGCATCTGCACTGAAGTAAGTGCTCCCGCCGCAGTGTTGGCTTTGCGTTGGCCGGCTGTTTCCCGAGGGAATGACTGAATTCAAATAATGAGGGTAAAGTGAGATGAAAGTTAAAATTGCCATTAATGGCTACGGCCGTATCGGCCGCAATGTCACTCGTGCGATCTATGAATCCGGTTACAATGATCGGGTACAACTGGTGGCGATCAATGACCTGGCACCGGTCGAATCCAATGCACACCTGACCCGTTACGATACTATTCACGGCCGTTTTAACACTGCAGTGCAGGTGGATGGCGATACGCTGCTGATTGGTGGCGATCGCGTGCAGGTTTGCCAGGAGCGCGATCCGGCCAAATTACCTTGGGGCGAGCTGGGTGTTGATCTGGTGCTCGAGTGTACCGGCCGCTTTACTGACAAAGCCTCCGCGTCCGCGCATCTTGCTGCTGGCGCCAAGGCGGTACTGATTTCCGCCCCGTCGAAGGACGCCGACCTGACTGTTGTTTACGGCGTGAACGACGATAAACTTACGGCCGAGCACAAAGTGGTTTCCAACGCATCCTGTACCACCAACTGCCTCGCGCCGGTCGCCAAGGCTCTGCACCGCGCGCTGGGTATTGAGCGTGGCTTTATGACCACCGTTCACGCCTACACCAACGATCAGAATACCCAGGATGCGGTACATGCGGATATCTACCGCGCCCGTGCCGCCGCCGATAATATGATTCCCACCAAGACCGGCGCTGCGGCGGCCGTCGGCCTCGTGTTGCCCGAGTTGAAAGGGCGTCTGGATGGCATGGCCGTGCGTGTACCGGTGAGCAATGTCTCTCTGGTGGATTGCCAGTTTATCGCTGGTCGCGAGACTACCGTGGAAGAAGTCAATCGCATTATGCAAGAGGCGGCGGAAACCAGTGGTGTACTGACCTATTGCGACCAGCCGCTGGTATCCGTGGATTTCAATCACACCACCGCCTCCAGCCACTTCGATGCCAACCACACGCGTGTGAATGGCAACCTGGTGAAGGTGATGGCCTGGTACGACAACGAGTGGGGTTTCTCCCACCGTATGCTCGACACCAGCCTCGCGATGGCGGAAGCGCTGCAGCTTCACGAGCTTGTAGCGGAAACCGCATAATCCTTATCGTTTGTTGTACCCTCTCTCCGGGGAGGGCTATGCCCTTAAGTTTTTCAGATTAATTTCCAGCTGGACTCTATGATTCGCCATACCAAAATTGTCGCCACTCTCGGTCCCGGTACTGACAAGCCGCACGTCATCGAAGAGATGATCCGTGCGGGTGTGAATATCGTGCGCCTGAACTTTTCCCACGGATCCGCGGAAGATCACCGCCGGCGTGTGGACGAAGTGCGCCGTGCCGCAGTGGCGCAGAACAAACTCGTTGCGGTGCTTGGCGACCTGCAGGGTCCGAAGATCCGCATCGCCCGGTTTAACGAGGGTAGTGTCTGGCTGGACAACAACGCTGAGTTCGCCCTCGACCTGGATTGCCCGCCGGAGGGCGGCAATCAACACAGAGTCGGGGTCGATTACCCAAGCCTGATCAGCGACTGCAAGGCCGGTAATATTCTGTTGCTGGATGATGGCAAGATCCGCCTCGAGGTGACCGGTGCCACACCGCGCAAGCTCTACTGTCGCGTACTGCAGGGGGGCAAGTTGTCCAATAACAAGGGCATCAATTTGCTCGGCGGCGGCCTGTCGGCGCCGGCGCTGACGGAAAAGGACTATCGCGATATTGAACTCGCCGCCCAGCTCGAAGTGGATTTTCTCGCGGTCAGTTTCCCGCGCTGTGCGGAGGATCTGGAGACAGCCCGCAGTGCCATGCAGGAAGCAGGCAGCCAGGCGGCAATTGTCGCCAAGGTGGAGCGCGCTGAAGCGGTCGCTGACGACGAGCAGATGGACAACCTGATTTTGGCCGCGGATGCGATCATGGTGGCCCGCGGTGATCTGGGCGTTGAGATCGGCGATCCCGCCCTTGTCGGTGTGCAGAAAAAACTGATCAACCGCGCCAACGCGCTGAATCGCGGTGTGATTACTGCGACGCAGATGATGGAGTCGATGATCACCAGCCCGACACCGACCCGTGCGGAGGTGATGGATGTGGCCAATGCCGTGCTCGACGGCACCGATGCGGTGATGCTGTCCGCGGAAACCGCGGCCGGGGATTACCCGGTGGCTGCGGTGGAATCCATGAGTGAAGTCATCGTCGGTGCGGAGCAGTATCTCGGCAGCGTGCCGCGCCCGGCGGCGAACCAGAGCGCGTCCGGCCGCATCGATACGGTGATCGCCCAGGCGGCAATCGATGTGGCGGCGCGGGTGGAGAACCTTTGTGCGATTGCGGCACTGACGGAGTCTGGCCGCACGCCGCGAATGATGTCTCGAGCCACCACCCAATTGCCGATCTACGCGCTGACCCGCCACCCTCGCGTGGCGCGCCAGCTGGTATTGCTGCGCGGCGTCGAGCCGGTGGAATTCGACCCGGCACCGGTACCCCTGGGTCACCTGACGGAAGCGATCATCGAAGTGCTGGGATCGCGTCTGGAGCTGCAAAAGGGCCAGCGTATCCTGATTACCCAGGGTGAGCGCCTGAATGTCGGCGGCCATACGAGTTCGATGCGCATCAAAGAAATTGAGTGATTCTTGATCGAATCTTGCTGCCTTCGCCCGCGGGTGAGGGCAGCACAAGTTCTTCTCTCCCGACCCTGTTTCCAATTCCCTACCGATCTGGTTAAAAAGTGCGCCGTCTCTGAACGCGCTGCTAACGGCCTCCTGTCATTTGTGACTATTTATCTGTTGTCGCCAATTCACTAACCGTTCCCCTAACTTATTGTTTCAAATACATTTTCAAGTCGCGCAACGTGGTAGTTGACGACTGTTGCGTTAAATTAGGTGGATATCGGGTTAAATCGCTTCCTGACCAGTAGCTTTTTATTTTTTTTCTGTGTATTGTCGAGCGTGAGAATGACAGCGCTATCATAAAGCTAAATGACAGCGCTATCATTTAGCGGTACAAGGTGATAAAAAATTTCAAACCAAACCTTTATATCAATAAAAAAGGAAGGGGAAATCGATGCTTAAGCGCAACAAACTCGCACTCTCCATCAGTGCGGCTGTCCTGACCGGTGGCCTAGTGGCACCGCTGGCAGTTGCCCAGACCAGTGGTGAGGCCCTCGAAGAGGTTACCGTTACCGGTATTCGCGGTTCTCTGCAGGATGCCCTCAGCATTAAACGCAATGCCGGTGGCATTGTTGATGCGATCTCTGCCGAGGACGTGGGTAAGTTCCCGGACAAGAACATCGCCGAATCTCTGTCGCGTATCACTGGTGTCGCAGTAAGCCGTGAATTCGGTGAGGGCGAAAAGGTATCTATCCGCGGCGCTGGTCCCGACTACAACCGCACCACCCTCAACGGTCAGTCCGTCGGTACTGCAGATTGGTTTATTCTGGATAATCCGGCGCGCAGCTTTAACTTTACGCTGCTGCCGTCAACACTGATTTCCTCCCTCGAAGTAAGCAAGAGCCCGCAGGCCTCCCAGGACGAAGGCTCCCTGGGTGGTACGGTGAATGTTCGTACCCACCGCCCGCTGGACCTGGACGCCGGTCAGGCCTCCATTTCTGCCGAGAGTGTCTATTCCGAAACCTCCGAAGAGTTTGATCCGAGCGTTTCCGGCCAGTACTCCTGGAAAAACGACAGTGAAACCTTCGGTATTCTGGTAGCGGCGACGAAGCAGGATCGCACCGTACAGCGTTCCGGTTTTGAAGTGCTGTCCTGGACCGATGAAGCGACTCCGGGAGTCATGGTGCCCGGCACCATGGGCGCGCCTACCTTCTATCAGGAGCGCGAGCGCGAGACTTTCTTCGTCTCCACTCAGTTCCGCGCCACCGATGAGCTGCTGTTCACTCTGGATGCCCTCGATACCAGCGTCAATGCCGACAACATGAACGGTAACTGGCTGGTATTTGCCGGCGACAACGCTGTGGATCACGCCGCGAATGGTGTAATGAGCGGTTCCAGTGTGGTCGCTTCCGAGATCACTGGTGAAGGTCGCGGTGTGGTCAACTGGATTAACCGCGTATCCTCTTCCGAGTCCCAGTCCTTTACCCTGACCGCTGAGTATGAATCCGACGCGTTCAGCCTCGACGTAGTGGCTGGCCAGACTTCTGCCGAAGGTGGTACCTATCGTGAGACCTCTTGGGAGTACGGCTGGACCGGCGGAGACTACGCATTCGACCTGAGAAAGCCGTCGCTGACTACCGATCCGGCTCCGAACGACGCGGAAGCCTACGGCGCTGGCTGGATCTGGGGCGGCGAGAAACCCACCACTGACGAAGAGACTTACTTCCAGATCGACCTTGAATTGCCGATCGACGCCGGCGCCTTCACCGCCATCAAGACCGGTATCAAGTCTCGCAGTGCAGAGCGTACCCAGGACCGCACCGTCTACAGCTGGCACGGCCCGGAAACCCTGGCGGGCAACGAAGACTTGGCTTCTGATTGGCCGGTTTACCTCCAGTACATCTTCAACACCTGTCCGACTCTGGCCAGCTGTGATCTGAATTCCGGCGGAACTGTTGACATCGATTCCCCGGTTGCCGGTAACGCGACCAACGTCGTCAAGCAGGTTCGCGACGTAATGGAGCAAATTGCGTTCGGTGGCCTGAACGGTGTTCCGGCGGATTACGCCCGCTCCCTGGAGCTGGCCAATATCTGGGCGGTGGAAGAGGATATCTTCGCCGTCTACGCACAGGCCGAGTTCGAGGGCGAGCGTTACCGTGGTAACTTCGGCCTGCGCTACGTAACCACCGACCAGGCTTCCTCCGGCTACGAGTTCAGCAGCGATTCCTGGGGCTTCAAGACCATCGATCGCGACTGGCTGAATCCTGCCTACCTCGAGTGGGTTACTGAAGACAACGATTACAGTGAGTTCCTGCCGAGCTTCAACATCGCCTACGACCTGAACGACGACATGGTTGTACGCACTGGTGTTGCCCGCGTGATGGCGCGTCAGAACTGGAACCAGATTTCTGCCTTTGAAACTTTCGGTTCTCTGAATGCACCGGACCCACAGGGTCAATCCGGCAACCCGTTCCTGAAGCCATTTATCGCTGACCAGCTGGATGTCTCTTACGAATGGTACTACGGTGATGTCTCCGCCTTTTCCGCGACTACCTTCGTCAAGAAGAATCACAGCTACCTGACCAAAGAAACCTACACCGAGGCCCGCTACGACGAGCAGAGCGACAGCTATGTGGATGTCGATTTCTCGCGCGATGTAAACGGTCCGGGCGGCCTGGTGGCAGGTGTCGAACTGGCCGTGCTGCACGACTTCGACAATGGTTTTGGCCTGCAGGCCAACTACACCTACACCAGCACCGGTGAAGACACTGTAGTTGGTATCTCCGATACGATGGCAAACCTGATGGGCTACTATGAGAACGACACCTTCGGTGCCCGCCTCATGTACAACTATCGCTCCGAGTGGAGCAAAGGTTTCCACTGGAACGGCAACCCGCTGTCAAACGATGCCTACGGCCAATGGGATGCGAGCTTCTCCTATAACGTCACTGACAACGCACAGCTGACGTTTGAAGCGGTTAACCTGACCGATGAGCAGATCATTGAGTACAGTGACTACGAAGATCGTCTGATGTCTCTGTATGAGAACGGACGCCGCTTTGTAATCGGTGCTCGTTACGACTTTTAACGGTCGTTAACACTTAAAAAGCCGGGCTCTTGCCCGGCTTTTTTTATGGCCTTTCGCGGGAGTGCCATGTAATCTGAATATCGAAAAACAGACAGCTAGGTAAGTGTATGACCATTGAGCGAAATGTTGTTGCTCTCGATTCGAACGAGCACCGGAATCTGCGTATCCGGCCAGGATTTGAATTTGAACACCTGGATGGCCAGCAGTTGGTTCCTCTGACCGCCGGTGAATTTATCCATGCGGCCAGTTCCTTTCCAATTATCTTTGTAAAAGATGGCGCAACGGGCGAGTTCCGTGCGGCGGGATTGCTGGGAGTGGAAGAGGGAGAGAACGTAGTATTTGTAGATGGCCAGGTGAACTCCACCTATATTCCACTCGATATCAGGCGCTACCCGTTTTATATCGCCGGTAATCCAGATACCGGGGAAATGACGCTTTGTATCAACCAGTCATCTCAAAAGTTTTCCGAGGAAGATGGTCAGCCACTCTTTGATGAGGATGGCAATCCAGCTGAAATCGTCAATTCGATGCGGAAGTTCCTGAGCGAATACGCGCGCAGTGAAGCGGAGACGAGAGCATTTATTGAATTTCTAGACAAGAATGACCTGCTTGTGCAGCGAGAGATCAACTTCAAAGTGGATGGTAAGGATCGCAAGATTTCCGGGATTTTCTGTATTTCGGAACAGGCACTGCGCGACCTGGACGAGGCTTCAGTACTTGAAATGCACCAGCGCAATTATTTCGGCGCCGTGTATGCACACTTGGTCTCCCTCGGACAGATTGGTCGGATACTGGAATTGAAAGCCAGGCAGGGCGGCTAGTGAAATGCGGCCGATAGCTGAGATTCACGCCGGAGACTTATCGGTTTTTGAAACTGAATATTTGAGCACTCAGACTCCGGTTGTGATTCGTGGGTTGGTGACCGGCTGGCCGCTGTTAGCGGATTCGCCAGCAGAGGCGCTGGCTAGGCTGCGGCAGCTTGTCCTGGACGAGCGCCCCGGAAGAGTGCGGGTGGTTGAGGCGCAACGAAAGGAGCGCGGATTTATCGGCTATTCGGCGCAGTCCGGGAGGTTGAATTTTTCCCGAAGGGATATGCGTTTCGATGCTTTCGTGGAAAAGCTGGGGCAATTGGCGCAAATCGAAGATGTCATGGCCTTAGCCTTGCAAAGTACTTTCGTTGACGAAATCTTTCCGGAGCTTGCCAGTAAGCTGAGTTTCCCACTTTTTTCTTCTGCGGTCCGGCCAAGGATCTGGATTGGAAACCAAAGCAGTGTGGGTGCTCATTTTGACGATGCAGATAATATCGCGTGTGTGGCGATGGGCAGGCGGAAATTTATCTTGTTTCCGCCGGGCCAAATAGAGAATCTTTATATCGGTCCAATTGACTATACGCCTGCCGGTGCTCCCACCACACTAATGCCGCCCGAAGCGGATCTCGGCCAGTATCCCAAGTTCGAGAAATCCCTGTCAGTGGCTCAGAGTGCTGTACTGGCTCCCGGCGATGCGATCTTCATTCCCACGCTTTGGTGGCACCAGGTGGAGGCGCTCAGCAAAATTAATGTCCTCGTAAATTACTGGCACGGTGGTGCAGTCGGTGATGCCGACGCAGATTCGGTATTTGATGCACTTCTGCATGTGCTAATGGCAACACAGTCTCTGTCGCCTGAGAAGTTGAAAGCCTGGAGTGAGGTATTCGACTATTTCGTTTTCCGCAGAAAAGGGGATCCGCTAGCGCATATTCCCAAGGATATACAGGGAATCCTTGGAGGGATGAGTGAGTCGCAAAAGAGGAAAATGCGCGCCTACCTTTCCAATAAGCTGGGTTCTAAAACCTAGTTCACTTGACCATCAAGCTTTCATGAAGGGAGTTCCGTTCTGTCGACTCCCTTTTTTACGTCGAAACTCCAGCTGTAGATCCGGTACCGATAACGAATAAGGACTCGGGGAATAAAAATGAGACGATTAATTTTTGGGGTTCTGCTGTTTGGGCTTTGCGCATCGGTGATTGCCAAGGAGATTCCAATTGAAAGCTTCGCCAAGAAAAGAAAATATGAGGATGTGCAGATTTCTCCGACTGGGGATTACCTGGCTGTCGAAATGCACGACGAAAACTCCCGCAGAGTGATTGCGGTTTTGCGCACTTCGGACATGGAACTCGTTTCCTATCTTCCCCCGGCAGGCGGAACTGAGCCGGTAAACCCCGTTTGGGTGACGGATAACAGTTTTATAAGCCAGTTGTCGATCACGCATGGTGACCTTGAGTCGCCGCGATTGAATGGCGAGCTTGTCATCATGAACGCCGATGGTTCAGGCCGGAAGATGCTTACCCAAAACAGGCGGGAGTTACTTACGAGTAATCGCGACCGAGGGCCAAAAAACAATCTGCAAGGTTATTCTGAGGTTATCCATAACCTGCCTAGTAAGCCCGACAAGGTATTGATCAAGTATTTTGAGTTCGCTACCACCCGACGGGATAAAACTCCCAAGGTGTATGAACTTAATATCAACGATGGACGGGTTCGGCGGATTGCGGTCGCTCCATCATACTGGGGTGAGTTCATACTGTCTCCGGAAGGGGAAATCACCCACAGCGTGGGCACCGACAAGGACACATTTGATGTCGTGGTGCACAGTTTCGTGGAAAAGAAATGGGAGTTGACAGGGCGGCTATCGCAACATGAAGAGGGTACTGTTCCGATTGCGTCCACTCTGGGCGCTGAAGAAATAATTCTGGCCGAAAAATCTAAAGATGGACCGGAGAAGCTTTATCGCTACGATCTCAAGGGCAGAAAGAAAAAGCTGATCTACAGTCATGGTCGAGTGGACCACAGGGGGTTCCTCCGGGACCCGGTAACGGGGAAACCATTGGCGATACATTTTGAGCCCGGTTATCCCGACGTCGCCTTGTTGGACTCCAGTCATCCTATCACCCAGGCCTATGTCTCCTTGTTTCATGCCTTTGGTGGGCAAAGGGTGGAAATAATCAGTGGCAGCAGGGATGGCAGGAAGCTGGTGATCAAAGTGACGGCAGACAATGAGCCGGGACAGTTCCATCTTTATGATGCAGAGTCCAAAGAGCTGCGATACATACTGGCGTCAAAGCCCTGGCTGCAGGGGGAGTCGCTGGCGAGGAGTGAGGCTGTCGAATTCGAGGCGTCAGACGGGAGAAAGATAGCCGGTTTTTTGACCAGGTCGGAGGGGGGTAAGGGGCTGCTGCCTCTGGTGGTTAAGCCGCACGGTGGTCCTCACGGTGTGAGGGATTACTGGGAGTACGACGATGATGTGCAGATGCTGGCCTCGCGTGGCTTCGCTGTTTTACAGGTGAATTTTCGCGGTTCTGCGGGTTATGGCAATGCGTTTGAAACCGCAGGGTTTCACCAGTGGGGAGACAGGGTTCAAAAAGACATCATTGAGGCCACGCGCTGGGCGATTGAATCTCGCAATATCGATCCGGACCGGATATGCATATTTGGAGCATCTTTTGGCGGTTACTCCGCATTGATGTCCCCCATTTTGGCTCCGGACCTGTTTCGCTGCGCCATAGGCTTTGCCGGTGTCTATGATCTCGAGTTGATGTGGAGTGATGGAGATATGCCCGAATATGGCTCGGTTCTGGACTATCTCGAGGACGCTGTTGGACGCGATCCGACTGAGCTGGCCCGCTACTCGCCAGCCAGAAATGCGCAGAAAATTACAGTACCAGTATTGCTTATCCATGGCAGGGAGGACGAGCGGGCGCCGATTTCGCAATTCGATCAAATGCGGCGAGCGCTGCGAAAGGCGGAGAAGCCGGTCGAGTCCCTCGTCGTGAAGGGGGAGGGACATGGTTTTTACTTACTCGAGAACCGGGTGGCTGCCTATCGCAAGGTGCTTGCCTTCCTGGAGTCACATATTGGCGAGCGCGCGCCCTGAAATATAGACAGGATGACTGTGGATGGTCGGAGTCGGCCGGAGGCGATTCCCACTCTTGCCTTGCTGTACGGAGGTGGTTACTCTTTGAGCAATTTGCCGGTTGGGCGGCTAGAGGTGAGCGGTGATAAACACTTTCCTTTTGCAGGCAGGGAAATATACTGTGGACCCACTGAGCATAATAATCAGCTAATAACTAATTTAGGTAGTGTTGTATGTCTGAGAATCAGCCCCCCAAAGTTGTCGCTTTGCGTAGCGATGCCCACAGCAAACTGAAAATCCGCGAGCTGGGGACCTTTGAGCATGTCAAGGGTAGCCACATGGTGCCTGTCACCGCGCATGAGTTTGCGCGTCTGGGCGCTGAATACCCGATCGTTTTTGTCAAGAATTCTGATACTGATCAGTTCCAGTCGGTCGCGCTCATGGGATTGAAGGCCGGGGAGAACCTGTTTGTCGATGGTGACAAGTGGCAGGGCGTATTCGTGCCGGGCGCCATCCGCAACCACCCGTTTGTTCTGGCTCCGGCCGCACAAGGCAGTGATCAGCTGATGGTCGGCCTGCTGGAAAACAGCCCGCTGGTCAGTGAGGAAGAGGGCAACGCCCTGTTTACCGAAGCCGGTGAAGAAACCGACTATCTGAAGGCCAAGAAGGAAGCCCTGGTGAGTTACCTGGAAAGTGACCAGATGACCAAGGCGTTCGTCAGCATTCTCGTCGAGAAAGATCTGCTGGTTTCGCAGAGTGTCGCGGTGAATGCGGGAGAGGAAAAGATCAACCTTGCCGGCATTTACATCGTTGACGAGAAGAAGCTGGGCGAACTGAGCGAGGAAGACTTTGCTGACTTCCGCAAGCGCGGTTTCCTGCCTGCGCTCTACGCGCAGCTGGGCTCCCTGCACCAGTTCTCGCGTCTGGCCAAGCTGCAGGCTGCTGTTTAAGTAAGCCTGCGAGGCGCGCGGCCATATCGGTCCGCGCGCCTCGGGCTCCGTGTCGGCAGTTGCCGTTCCATGGAGCCCTGATTCCTTTTTTGCCCCACCTGTTTTTCTAGTCAACCCATGCGTAACTCAATCTGGTTGTGGCTGCTCTTCCTGGCGGCTTTCTATGGTGTATGGCTGTTGCTGGTTATCGGCCTCGATCTCTGGGGTGTGGCCCTCGAGCACTGGCCGATGGCGCTTTCCATGGCGATCGGGAGCTACGCCGCCGGGTCTACTCCGATGGGTGGCGGGACGGTCGGGTTTCCCGTATTGGTGCTGCTGTTCGATATGCCGGCCAGCCTCGGTCGGGACTTCAGCTTTGCGGTGCAGTCCATCGGCATGGTCAGTGCCAGTATCTTTATTCTCTGCCGCCGCCAGCCCTTGGCCTGGGCGATGTTGCGCGGTGCGCTGATCGGGGCGCTGGTCGCCACGCCGGCGGGTATCCTCTTCTTCGCGCCACTGGTTCCCGAACTCTGGGTGACGATCGCGTTTGCCGTGCTCTGGGGGAGTTTCGGTATCCTGCATTTATACCGTCTGCGCGAAATTACCGCTCATGACCACGCCGGCGATCCCAACTGTCCGCTGGACTTCCGGGTCGGGCTCTTGCTCGGCGCGATCGCCGGCTTCGGCGCGGTGTCAGTCACCGGTGTCGGCATCGACATGGTGATCTATGCGGCACTGGTGCTGCTCAGCCGCGTCGACCTCAAGGTGGCGATCCCCACTTCGGTGGTCATTATGGCCTTCACATCCGTCGTCGGCGTCGCCGTGAAATCCCTCGCCGGTGAATGGCAGCCCGGGGTATTTGGCAACTGGCTGGCCGCGGCGCCGGTGGTGGCGCTCGGTGCGCCGCTGGGGGTATTTGTCGTCGGGCTGATCGGTCGACGGCCGACCTTGTTTGTGGTGGCGGTTCTGTGTGTCGGGCAATTTGTCTGGGCCTGTGCATCCGAGCGGGCCACCCTGGGCGCCGTCGGTATCGCACTGGCGCTGCTGGCCGTGGTCTTGTGCCTGGCGGGCTTCGAGTGGCTGCGCCTGCTCGGATTGCGCCGGGAAGCGCGGCGTCGCTTGCGAAGGGAGGGGGGCGCGCAGGTCCCGCAGAATTTTGCAGTTGAAGGGGCGGTCGTATGACTGCCTTTTTTTTATCTCGCTGGTGGATCCGAATCTGTGACCGCAGGCGTGCGTAACTTATTCGCGAATTAAGCGGGCGCGCGACTGGTCGTTCGGGTTTGCGGTTTTCTGGGAATTCTATCGAAAGGAAAATGGCTGGGGCGGTAGGATTGACTCGCACTTCGTGCTCGGGGTTTCACCCCGCCGTCGCACACTCCGGCGCCCTAACTTGCTTCGCAAGTTGGTAGCTTCGCCTTCGGCTCGCTGGTCTACGCTGGCTTTGCCACGTGGGCTCGCACTGCGTGCTCGGGGTTTCACCCCGCCGTCGCAGGCTCCGGCGCCCAAATTTGCTTCGCAAATTAGTCGGCTCGAACCCATCGAGCTTTGGAGTTTCGCTCAGCTCTATCTCATGCTTAGAAAATGGCTGGGGCGGTAGGATTCGAACCTACGCATGACGGGATCAAAACCCGCTGCCTTACCGCTTGGCTACGCCCCAGTTTCAGGACTGTGAGACGATCGCTCACAGTTTGAAAATGGTAGCAAGGGGGAGACTTGAACTCCCGACCTCAGCATTATGAGTGCTGCGCTCTAACCAGCTGAGCTACCTTGCCACTGAAAGTCTCGGCTAACCGAGGGCGCGCATTATCGGGCGACTATGGGGGTGTGTCAACCCCCATTTTAGTAAATTAATCAGTAAGTTAGCGTGCCTGTCCCGGCACTAGCGCCCCCGGCCGATCGCCGCAAACAGCGAACCGCAAACCACCGCCGCCGCTCCCAGCCAGCTGATCCAGTTGAGGGGTTCCACTTCAATATAGTCGGGCCACACGGCGCCTATCAGCGCGCTCAGCGCGAGTGTCAGCAGGGGTACCAGTGCCAGGGTGGCGCTGACACGGGACGCCTCCCAGTTGGCGAGTGCCTTACTGAAGGCGCCGTAGGCGATCAGCGTGTTGGCGGTCAGAAAGATCAGCAGTGCCCAACCGAGCCAGTCCAGGCCGGCCACGCTGAGTGGGTCTGCCATGGGCAGGAAGCACAGGGTGCCGGTCAGGTAGATCAGCACCAGCAGATCCTGGGGGTAGGCGCGGCTGAGGATTTTCTTCTGGTAGAAGCCGTAGATGGCCCAGCCTACTGCCGCGACCACAATAAAGCCGAGGCCGATCAGGTATTCGCGGTTGGCTCCGCTGACAAGCTCGGGCAGTCGCTGGTTGAAAAACAGCGGCAGGCCGATGGTTACCATCATGACGCCCAGCCACTGGCGCGGGGAGAAGTGCTCACCCAGCCACAGCACGCTGGAGATCAGCAGCATCAATGGTGCCAGCTGGATCACTATCTGTGCGGCACCGGCGGTGATGTGATTGAGGCCGGTGGCGTAGGTCAGGTAGTTGGTGAGCAGCCCTGCGACCGCGAGGAGGGTAAACGGCAGCAGCGCTCGCCCGAATAACTGGCGCAGGTTGAGTTGTCGTGACCAGCCGTAGTAGCCGCCCGCCAGTACGGCGGCACCGACAAAGCGATACCAGGTGGCCGTCGTCGCGGTAATGTCGTCCAGCAGGCCTTTCAGTGCGATTGGCAGCATGGCCCACATAAACGCGGTGGTCAGCGCCAGCGGCAGGCCGATTTTCCAGTTGGATTGGGTCATGGGCTCGGGGCGTTACTGTGTGGGGGAGAGGGGCCTCTCCGGCCTCCTCTCCCGGTTGGGAGAGGAGTGAAGCGGGGGATCAGACGTTGAAGCGGAAGTGGATCACGTCGCCGTCCGCGACCACGTAATCCTTGCCTTCCAGGCGCCATTTGCCGGCTTCCTTGGCACCGGCTTCGCCGTTGTAGGCGACGAAGTCGGCGTAGCTGATCACCTCTGCGCGGATAAAGCCCTTCTCGAAATCCGTGTGGATCTTGCCCGCCGCCTGCGGCGCGGTGGCGCCCAGAGGGATGGTCCAGGCGCGAACCTCCTTGACGCCGGCGGTGAAGTAGGTGTGCAGCCCGAGCAGTTGGTAGCCGGCGCGAATAACCCGGTTCAGGCCGGGTTCTTCCATGCCCAGTTCCTCGAGAAACTCCAGTTTCTCATCGTCGTCCAGTTCGGCGATCTCGGATTCCAGCTTGTTGCAGATGGGTACCAGTACCGCGTTTTCCTCGGCGGCAATCGCGGCCACGGCGTCCAGGTGCGGGTTGTTCTCGAAGCCGTCCTCGTGCACGTTGGCGATGTACATGGTGGGCTTGACCGTGAGCAGGCTCAGTTCGCGCAGGTCGGCCAGTTCCTCGTCGGGCAGGCCAAAGGAGCGCAGCGGCTTGGCTTCGTTCAGGTGCGGCAGCACCTTCTCCAGCAGCGCCTTCATCTTGATGGCGTGCTTGTCCTGGCCCTTGGCGGCGCGCGTGTAGCGCTGCAGGGCCTTCTCCACGGTATCCAGGTCGGCGAGCGCCAGTTCGGTGTTGATCACTTCGATGTCGGCGACCGGGTGCACCTGGTTGGCCACGTGGATGACGTTGTCGTCCTCGAAGCAGCGCACTACGTGGGCGATGGCGTCGGTTTCGCGAATATTCGCCAGAAACTTGTTGCCCAGGCCTTCACCCTTGGAGGCGCCGGCGACCAGGCCGGCGATGTCGGTAAACTCCATGGTGGTGGGGATAACCTTCTGCGGCTTGACGATTTCCGCCAGCTTGTCGAGGCGCGGATCCGGCACCGGTACCACACCGGCATTCGGCTCGATGGTACAGAAGGGGAAGTTTTCAGCGTCGATGCCCGCCTTGGTCAGGGCGTTGAACAGCGTGGATTTGCCCACGTTGGGCAGGCCGACGATACCGCAAGTAAAACCCATGGTCTGGTTCCTGTCTGCTAATCCGGGCGCGGGCGGATCGGTTCCGCCGGCCAGCAAGCCTGTGCCCGGCTTATTTGGCGTTAGTGTGGAGTTCTTTCATGGCCGCGCCCCAGTCGCCGGCAGCGGCGGCGGGCATGACGTCGACAGCGCGGTCGATCGCCTCGGCCAGTTGTTCCTGTTCCGCTCTGGGGGCGCGCTGCAGGACGAAGTTGACCACTTCGCGGGCGCTGCCTGGATGGCCAATGCCGAGTCGCAGGCGCATGAAGTCGCGATTGTTGCCCAGCGCGGAAATGATGTCCCGCAGCCCATTGTGACCACCGTGGCCGCCGCCGGCCTTCAGGCGCGCGGTGCCCGGGAGCAGGTCGAGCTCGTCATGAGCGACCAGGATGGCTTCTGCGGGAATCTTGAAGAAGTTTGCCAGCGGGCCTACAGACTGGCCGCTGCGATTCATATAGGTGGTGGGGATCAGCAGGCGCACGTCCTGGCCGCCAATCCGCACACGGCCACTGAGACCGTGATACTTGCTGTCGGACGCGAGCTGGGCGCCGTGGCGGCGGGCCAGCTCGGTGACAAAGTCGGCACCGGCGTTGTGGCGCGTCCGGTCGTATTCGGGGCCGGGATTGCCCAGCCCCACAATCAACTGGATTGGCGTATCCGGTGCCTTTGACAAAGTGCTTACTCTTCGCCTTCGCCTTCGCCTTCGCCTTCAGCGGCTTCGGCTTCGATGGCGCCGCGCGGCTTGTGCACGGAAGCGACTACCAGGTCGTGGTCGGCGCCGTGGCTCAGGTCCACAGACTCAACGCCGGCCGGCAGTTTGATGTCGGAGATGTGCAGGATGCCGTCCATTTCCAGGTTGGCCAGGTCCACTTCGATGAACTCGGGCAGCTTGGCAGCCGGCGCGCTGATTTCCAGCTCGGTCAGGGTGTGAGACACGATGCCGCCAGCTTTAACGCCTTTGCAGGTCTCTTCGTTCAGGAAGTGCAGCGGCACTTTCACGTGAACTTTGGTATCGGCGGAAACGCGCTGGAAGTCGATGTGCAGCAGCTGTTGCTTGGCCGGGTGACGCTGCAGATCGCGCAGGATCACTTTGTCTTCCTTGCCGTCGATGTCCAGGGTCAGTACGGAGGAGAAGAAGGCTTCGTTCTCCAGGGCCTTGAACAGGTCTTTCTGCAGTACAGAGATAGACTGCGGCTCGGACTTGCCACCGTAAACGATGCCGGGGACAAGACCTTCCAGGCGACGCAGGCGGCGGCTCGCACCTTTCCCTTCGTCGCTGCGGACGTTGACGTTCAGTTTGATATCAGACATGGGGTAAACCTCTGGTTGTCTGCCCAGGGCGACCTGCGACCGGACCGCTCTGGTCTTACTTTACAGTAAGAGTTGCTGTAAATCGGATTGCTTCAATCCAATAGTAAACGCCCGGCGGGGCCGGGCGGGCGCGTATTCTACGGGAATCGCGAGGAAAGGCAAAGCGCTGCGTGCATCGCAGCACCCTGCCAGCGGGAGATCAGCGGAACATCGCGGACAGCGATTCCTCGTTGCTGATGCGGCGCATGGATTCCGCCAGCATCGCGGACAGGGTCAGTTGGCGGATCTTCGGTGCGCGCGCCATCTTGTCGCCCAGTGGGATGGAGTCGGTGACTACGAGTTCATCCAGAACCGAGTTGTTCACGTTGTCGATGGCGTTGCCGGACAGCACCGGGTGGGTACAGTAGGCCACGACCTTCTTGGCGCCGTGTTCTTTCAGGGCATTGGCGGCATTGCACAGGGTGCCGGCGGTGTCGACCATGTCGTCCACCAGCAGGCAGGTGCGGCCACTGACTTCGCCGATAATGTTCATTACCTCGGCCACATTGGCGGCCGGGCGGCGTTTGTCGATGATGGCCAGTTCGCAGTCGAGGCTCTTGGCTACGGCGCGGGCGCGCACGACCCCGCCGATGTCCGGGGACACCACCACCAGGTCCTGGTAGTTCTGGCGCTCGATGTCGTCCAGCAGTACGGAGGAGCCATAGACGTTGTCCACTGGGACGTCGAAGAAGCCCTGGATCTGCTCGGCGTGCAGGTCGACGGTCAGTACGCGGTCGATGCCCACGCTCACCATCATGTCGGCCACCACCTTGGCGGAGATCGGCACCCGCTGCGAGCGGACGCGGCGGTCCTGGCGCGCGTAGCCGAAGTAGGGCACCACCGCGGTGATGCGGCCGGCGGAGGCGCGGCGCAGGCCGTCGACCAGCAGGATCAGCTCCATCAGGTTGCGGTTGGTGGGCTGGCAGGTGGACTGCACAACGAAGACGTCGCGGCCGCGCACGTTATCGGTGATTTCTACTGCAATCTCGCCATCGGAGAAGCGCTTGACCACCGCTTCGCCCAGGGGGATCGCCATATGGTCGACAATTTTCTGTGCCAGTTCCGGGTTTGCGTTACCGGTAAAGACCATTAAGTCAGCCACTGCGAGTTCCTTTAGTTCTGTCTGCAAATGAAATGAAGTGTAGATGCCTGCGTCTATGAGCTGTTAGCGCGCGATTGCGTCACCTTTATGCCGGGCGGCACAGGCGGCCGCGAGGGAAATAAGATAATGCTCTTCATTACTACCCGGCGTCACATGGATGTGACGCTCGCAATTCAGCGGCGAAGCCGTTGAATTGGCGGGAGTCGATTGCGGACCTGTGCCGCGATCGGCGTCTTTTGCAGAATTCAGGATGAATTCTGCAAAACTGAAAGAGTGGCTGGGGCGGTAGGATTCGAACCTACGCATGACGGGATCAAAACCCGCTGCCTTACCGCTTGGCTACGCCCCAGTAAGTTTGCGCCTTAAGTGGCCGGCGCAGTCTTCGCAAGTTGCCGGTGGGTGGGAGATTCCTGCACCCCGGCGGCGACAAATCCGCTCCATTTTGGCGGCAGCTTGGCGAGCGCATCGTTGGCTGCCTGTGCCGAATCGAAAGCGGCGAAAACGCAGGCTCCGGTACCGGTCAGTTGCGCCTTGGCAAACTGTTGCAGCCACTCACGGGCTGCGCGGATTTCCGGGTAGAGCGTTTCGACCAGCGCCTGGCAGTCGTTGCCGGAGCTTTGCTCCAGCCAGTCGCTGTCCAGACGTATGTCGCCGGGTTGCCCCTCGCGAAGGGCCGCTAATGTAATTGCGGTGGAATCTCTTGTCAAACGCGGATCGCCAAAAACCGCCGCAGTGCTGACCGCGCAGTTGGGCACCAGCACCAGATAGTACTGGGGTTCGGTGATCACCGGGGTAAGCTTTTCACCGATACCCTCGGCCCAGGCTGTGCGGCCGCGCACGAACACCGGTACATCTGCGCCCAGCTGTGCTCCAAAGTCCGCCAGCTCATCGATGGTCAAATGGCATTGCCACAGGTGATTGAGGCCGAGCAGGGTTGTGGCCGCGTCACTGCTGCCGCCGCCGATGCCGCCGCCCTGAGGCAGGTTTTTCTGTAGGCGGATGTGCGCGCCCAGCGTGCAGCCGGTGCGCTCTTGCAAAAGTCGCGCGGCGCGATAAATCAAATTGTCCTGCTGTGGAATTTCCAGGGCGCCGGCATCCACTGTGAGTTCGCCCTGGTCGCGTGTTTCAAAGGTCAGCAGATCGCCAAAGTCCAGTAGCTGGAACAGGGTCTGCAGCTCGTGATAGCCGTCGGCCCTGCGGCCGAGAATTCGCAGGATCAGGTTGAGTTTGGCGGGTGCGGGCAACTGCAGAATCATGAATGATGGCTGGGTCAGTTAAGCAGAGCGGTGCATGATACCGATCTGCGCGTGATCCATCATTCAAAAAAGCCACTCTTTGATCACCAGTGTCACTTTTACCGGTCCCGCCGCGCCGCGCGTTTCCGCCTTGATGCGGGTGGGCAGTACATAGGGCCCGCGGTTCAGGTATTCGCTGAAATTCAGCTGCCAGCCGGATTGCCGCAGGGATTGCAGCTGGCCGTGTGCGTTGCGCTGCTGGTTGCTGGCGCCGCCGGGGGCGGGCAAGCCGCGCACCCAGTAGAACATCTCGTTGACCGGCAGCGGCCAGCCGAGAGTATCCATGGTGAGTTGCGCCGGGTTGCTCGCCTGCAGAGGGGGTTCGTTGCCGCGCTGCAGGCTGACTCCGCCCGGGGAACCACTGATCACCGTGGCGCCGGCGCCGAGGGGGCCGCTCAGGTGGATGCGGTAAACCGGCGCAGACTGCTGTTCCCAGGTCAGGTTGGCACTGCCGTTATCTGTGGGTGAGCGCACCCCGAGCTTGCCGCGGATGGTCCAGTTCTGCAGCTGCATGGCCGATTGTTCCGCAGCGCTGGGTGGCTGGGGTTTCTGGCCGGCACAGGCGGCGAGCAAAAAGGCCAGCAGTGCCAGCGATACAAATTGAACCCTTTTCGCGGCGCGGGAAGATTCAGTTGTCGGATGCATGTTGCTCCAATGATTCGTTGATTTGCAGGCGTTTCATCGCGGCCGGAATGATGGTGCTCTGCGGATTGTTTTTCATGCCCTGTTGCCAGACTTCCATGGCCTTTTCGCGATTACCCTGCACCCACAATACTTCGCCGAGGTGGGCGGCAATTTCGTGGTCGGGTAATTTCTCCAGGGCTTCCTGCAGATATTTTACGGCTTCGTTGTGATTGCCGAGACGGTACTGTATCCAGCCCATGCTGTCGATGATCGCCGCGTCATCCGGGCGCAGTTCCAGTGCCTTGCTGATGAGTTGCAGGGCCTCGTCGTGGCGGGACTCGTCGTCTATCAGCTTGTAACCCAGCGCGTTGAGAATGGTGGCGTTGTCGGGATCCCGCTCCAGCAGTTTGCGCATGCCCTGTTCAAAAGCGGCTCCGTTGCCGAGTTTGTCATTGAGCAGGGCCTGGGTGTAAATCAGCCTGCCGCTATCACTGTGCTTTTCCAGGGCCTGATCAACCAGCTTCAGGGCCTGCTGGTGCAGATCGTTTTTGCGCAGTAGTTCGGCTTCCATCAGGTAAAAGTGTTCCTCCTGTTGCGGATGCCGCTGTCGCAACTCGACAAACCACGCGCGGTTGTCGTCACTCTGCCCGGAGACTGCAAGTAGCTCTGTGCCGCGAGTGATGGCCTCGACATAGTCATTGCCCGGCTCAACCTTGCGGTAGTGGGCCACTGCGGTGGGAATGTCCTTTTCCTTTTCGGCGATGCCGGCCAGGTAAAAATGCGCGGCCGATTGGTGCTGTTCCAGTGTCAGCAGCCGTTCGAACAGCGGTTTGGCTTCGTCGATATGGTCGGTTTCGTAGCGAATCAGCGCCAGGGAGAGGATCAGGTTGCCGTCCCTGGGGTTCTGTTTTACCAGTTCCGCAAACTGCTGTTGGGCCAGCGCGAGATCCTCGCGGATCAGCAGGCGCGCATACTGCAGGCGCAGACGACTTTCCTGTGGGTAGATGCTGACCAGTTTCTCCAGCAGATGAATCGCCTCCTGTCGTTTGTCCATGTCGACGAGCAGGTGTGTCTCCAGCAGCGGCGCATCAAGCAGGCGCGGATGCTGTTCCTGCACGCGGCGCACCAGGGCCAGCGCTTGCGGGTACTGTTCGGAGGCGCGCAACATCATGGCATAGGCCAGTACCACCTCACCATTGGTGGGGTATTTCTCCGCCAGTCGCCGGAATTCGGGCATCATCTGCTCTGTCAGTTCGCGGTTGGATACGGCGGTGGCGGCGAGGGATTGCAGGGGGGCATCGCCGCCCAGCGCCAGTGCCTTCTTCGCATGGACCAGGGCGGTGGCCAGGTCGCCGGCCAGGGTCAGTTCGGCAGTGGCGGCCAGCTGCGCCTCCGGATCTTCGGGTTCCAGCTCCGCCCACAGCCGCGCCGAGCGCAGTGCCGCCCGCCGGGCGTTGAGGAAGCGCGCAATGCGCGTGGCGCGGGCGGCCACGCCGGCATCCTGGGTGCGCTCGGCCTGGTGGAAATAGTTGGCCAGGGCGACATCGTACTGCTCGCGGTTGCCGGCGACTTCGGCGACCAGCAGCGTATAGAAGGTATCGATCGGGAAAGCGCGCACCGCCGTTTCGTTTGCGACGGCGGGCACTGGCGCCACATTTTCCTGCGGGGTGGCCTGCTGCGGTTCCTGCGGAGGGGCCTGATCCGGAGCCTGGGCCTGTTGCTGGGCGCAGGCACCCAGGAGCAGCGACAAGGCGGCCGCGATCAGGCTTTTGCGGGACAGGGGCGAAACGGATCTGGCGGCTGGATTCGGGTGAGGTACAGGGAACATATAGGCGTATCCGTACGTTGGCCCCGCGCGGGGGCCTGCGCGCGGGTGGCGTGTTGTAAACGATTATCGCCGTATAATTCTAGTCGCGAATTGCGTGTGGGGCCGTACGGCGGCGGTGCTATCCCCTAGTCTGCGCGCAATTAAACCGTCTCCTGACCTTGCAAGCGGGGCGGCTGCCCGGGAAAATGCGCCCCCAACGCGGGTTCCGCACCTCAAGATTTAACGCCAACGGAAATCTATGCCAATCCTAGCTCTGGGTATCAATCACGACAGCGCACCCGTCGACGTGCGCGAGCGGGTGGCTTTTGCCCCCGAAGTGATGCCCGGTGCACTTGCGGAAGCGCGCAAGGCTCTGAGCTGCCCGGAACTGGCGATACTGTCGACCTGTAACCGCACCGAAATCTACGGCGAAGTGGAGCGCGAACGCCTGCTCGAATGGCTGGCCGCTTACCACCACGTCTCCCGCGAGCAGCTGGACAGCTGCAGCTACAGCTACAGCGGTGAGGCGGCGGTGCGCCATATGATGCGGGTGGCCTGCGGGCTCGACTCGCTGGTGCTGGGTGAGCCGCAGATCCTCGGGCAGATCAAGTCCGCATACGCGGTCGCGCGGGAAAGCGGCAGCGTCGGCACCCTGCTGCACAGTGTGTTCCAGCAGGTGTTTGCGGTAGCGAAAAAGGTGCGTACCGAGACCGCCATCGGCGAAAATCCGGTGTCGGTGGCTTTTGCCGCCGTATCTCTGGCGTCGCGCATCTTCACCGATTTAAAGGAGCAGACGGCACTGCTGATCGGCGCCGGCGAGACCATCGAACTGGTGGCGCGCCATTTGCTGGAGCAGGGGGTGCGTCGGCTGATCGTCGCCAACCGCACCCTGAACCGCGCGCAGCAGCTGGCTGAAAACTTTGGCGCCGAGGCAATACTGCTGGCGGATATTCCCGAGCATTTGCCCCGTGCGGACATCGTCATCAGCTCCACCGCCAGCCAGCTGCCGATTCTCGGCAAGGGCGCAGTGGAATCGGCGCTGAAGAAACGTCGCCACCGACCGGTATTCATGGTGGATATCGCCGTGCCGCGGGATATTGAATCTCAGGTGGGGCAGCTGGACGACGTCTACCTCTATACCGTTGACGACCTGCGCGGCGTGATCGACGAGGGCAAGCGCTCGCGGGAGAAGGCCGCCGAGGCCGCGCACTCTATCGTCGAGACAGCGGCGGCGGAGTTTATGCGCGAGCGCCGGGCGCTCGGTGCGGTGGACACCATCCGCAGCTACCGCCAGCGCGCCCAGGAAATCGGCGGTGCCGAGCTGGAGCGCGCCCTGCAACAGCTGGACAAAGGAGTGGAACCGCGGCGGCTGCTCGAACAGCTGGCCCGTTCACTGACCAACAAACTCATTCACGCGCCCACCGTCAGCCTCAAGCGCGCCACCGCCGAGGGCGACCTCGAGCGGCTGCGTATCGCGCGGGAAATCGTCGGGCTGGACCCGCTGACCGATATCGATTTAGAGAAAAAAGACGGATGAAAGACTCGCTACTGAACAAACTGGAAAACCTGCAGGAGCGCCACGAAGAGGTGTCGGCGCTGCTCGGTGACGCCGAGGTGATATCCGATCAGGAGCAGTTCCGCGACCTCTCCCGCGAGTACTCCGAACTGGAGGAAGTGGTGAAATGCTACGGCCGCTACAAACAGCTGCAGGACGATATGGCCGCGGCGCGCGAGATGCTCGACGAGAGCGACCCGGAAATGCGCGAGATGGCGCAGGAGGAGTTGCGCGAGGCGGAAGTGCAACTGGAGCCGCTGGAGCGCGAGCTGCAGACACTGTTGCTGCCGAAGGACCCCAATGACCGCAAGAACGTCTTTCTGGAAATCCGCGCCGGCACCGGTGGTGACGAAGCGGCGATTTTCTCCGGCGACCTATTCCGCATGTATTCCCGCTACGCGGAAAAGCAGGGCTGGCGCATCGAGATTATCAGCGAGAACCCCGGCGAGCACGGCGGCTACAAGGAAATCATCACCCGCGTTGCCGGCGAGGACGTCTACGCAAAATTAAAGTTCGAGTCTGGTGCGCACCGCGTGCAGCGGGTCCCGGAAACCGAATCCCAGGGGCGCATCCACACATCCGCCTGTACCGTGGCGGTTATGCCGGAACCCGACGAGCGCGATGCCATTGAGATCAGCAAGGCGGACCTGCGCGTGGACACCTACCGCGCCTCCGGTGCCGGTGGTCAGCACGTCAACAAGACCGACTCCGCGGTGCGCCTGACCCACATTCCGACCGGTATCGTGGTCGAGTGCCAGGACGAGCGCTCGCAGCACAAGAACCGCGCCAAGGCGATGGCCCTGCTACAGGCCAAGCTTTCCAGCGAACAGGAAGCCGCGGCGGCCAGGGAGATTTCCGATGCGCGCAGAAGTCTGGTGGGCAGCGGCGATCGCTCCGAGCGTATCCGCACCTATAACTTTCCCCAGGGGCGCGTCACCGACCACCGCATCGGCCTGACTCTGTATAAGCTGGACGAAATTATGCAGGGTGCGCTGGAGGAAGTGATCGAACCGCTGCGCACCGAGCACCAGGCGGACCAGCTGGCGGCGCTGGGCCAGTGATGGCTTGCGCGGTAACTGTTAACGCGGTTGCCACGCAGTGAATATTTGGCAATGAGTACCGTCAAGCAGAATCTTGCCCGCAGTGCCGAACTCGCCGGCAGCGACAGCGCCCGCCTCGATGTCGAGGTGCTGCTCGGTCATGTACTCGGCCGCCCGCGCACCTGGCTGTATACCTGGCCGGAATACGAGCTGACTGTGGCGGAACAGGGGCAGTTCGACGCGCTGCTGGCGCGCCGCCACAGCGGCGAGCCGGTGGCCCACCTGACCGGTGAACGGGAGTTCTGGTCGCTGCCGCTGAAAGTCGACGCGTCCACTCTCATCCCCCGCCCGGAAACCGAACTGTTGGTGGAAACCGCACTGGAGCTCTGCCCGCAGCAACAGCTGCGCGCGCTGGACCTGGGCACCGGCACCGGTGCCATTGCGCTGGCGCTGGCTTCGGAACGGCCTGGCTGGCAGATTGTTGCCGCGGAACGTTCCGCGGACGCCGCGAGGCTGGCGGAGGAAAATCGACGGTCACTGGGTTTCGACAATGTGCAGATTGTGCGAAGCGACTGGTTTGCACAGATAGCGCCGCAGGTGTTCGAGCTGATCGTCAGCAATCCCCCCTATATCGATGCCGCCGATCCGCATCTGGAGCAGGGCGATGTGCGCTTTGAGCCGCGCTCGGCGCTGGTGGCAGACCGCGAGGGGCTGGCGGATATTGAACATATCGCCGTGCGCAGTGTTGAATTTCTAACTGCCGGCGGCTGGCTGCTGGTGGAGCACGGCTGGCAGCAGGCGGCGGCGGTGCGCGATATTTTCGCCGCGGCGGGTTTCCACAATGTCGAGAGCCGCGAGGACTTTTCCGGTTGGGAGCGGCTGACGCTGGGGCAAAAATAATTCCATCGCAATGGCTCCTGTCCGGCGCGCATTGCAGAAAATGATTTCACCGGGAGGGAATCCGTGCACGAACACGTCCATCACCGCCACGGCAGCGGCCACCTGCGTCCGCTGGTCTGGGGCCTGATTATCACCTTCGTCTTTGCGATAGTTGAGGCGGTCGGTGGCTGGTTGTCCGGTTCGCTGGCACTGCTGGGTGATGCCGGACATATGGCCACCGATTCACTGGCGCTGGCACTGGGCGCGGTGGCCGCACTGCTGGCCCAGCGGCCGGCGGACCGCGAGCTGTCTTTCGGCTGGGGCCGGGCGGAGGTACTGGCGGCGATCGTCAACGCGGTGTTCATGCTGTTGATCGTGATCGGCATCTGCTATGCGGCGGTGGGCAGACTGCGCGCGCCACAGCCGGTGCAGGGCGGCACCGTGATGCTGATCGCGTTTATCGGCTTGCTGGTCAATTTGCTGGTGGCCTGGACACTGCACCGCGGCGAACAGACGCTGAATATTCGCGGCGCACTGCTGCATGTCATGGGTGATCTGCTCGGTTCGGTGGCAGCGCTGATTTCCGGCGCGGTGATCTATTTCACCGGCTGGCTGCCGATAGATCCGCTGCTGTCGATGCTGATCTGCCTGCTGATCCTGGTGTCCAGCCTGCGCCTGCTGCGCGATGCGGTAGATGTGCTGATGGAACGGGTACCGCGGGAGCTGAGCCTGCCGGTGGTGGGGGAGACGCTGGCGGCGGTGGAAGGCGTGCGCTCCGTGCACGACCTGCATATCTGGCGTCTGGATAGCAGCACCGTGTCCCTGTCGGCGCATATCGTCGTCGACGACCTGCAGGCCTGGCCGGCGGTGCTGGAGCGGCTGCGCGAAACCCTGATCAAGCGCTTCGATATCGATCACATCACGCTGCAGCCGGAGCCGCTGAGTCTCGCCGGCGTGCTGATTATCGACCGGGTCAGCGGTGCGCAGACGCCCGGCGATTAATCCTCGTCGCGGCCGTCGTTGTCGGTCGACTGGCTCTCCGTCATTTCCGCGGTGCCATCTGCGGCTTCATCGGCGTGCGCCTCGCTTTCCACCGGCTTGGCTTCCGCGGCAGGGGCCGCGGTTTCCTGTGCCGCCTGCTCGCCCTCTGCGGTCACTTCTTCCGGCGGGCTGATCTGTTCCTGCGGAGCCTGAATGCCGATGTGGTAGGCGGCAAAGCCCGGCTGTACCACCTGGTCCATCGCCATACCCAGAATGCGGCCGTTGTGCTGGGAGCGGATCTCGGTGCGCACATTAGTGATCGGGTTGGTCACCGTGCCGAGCAGATCGCCCTTGCGCACGAACTGCCCCAGCTTCACATCACTGAAGATGATGCCGCCGGTAGTGGCGCGCTGCCAGGTGGAGTTGTAGTAAACCGGCTCCGGCTCACCCCACAGGCGGAACTTGGTCACCATGCCGAGCTGGTTCAGCAGGGTGCGGATGCCCTTGACGCTGTGACTCACCGACAGCTCGTCCAGCACCATCGGCGCGCCAGCTTCCAGCGTGACTGTCGGAATGCCGGCCTCAACTGCCGCGCGACGCAGGGTGCCCTTGGCGCCCTCGCTGTGCAGCACCACGGTGGAGCCGAACCCCTTTGTCATCTTGACGATCTTGGGATTGCTCAGATCGCCGCGCAGCTGCGGCAGGTTGGTGCGGTAGAAAGAACCGGTGTGCAGGTCCACGACGGCGTTGCAGTGGCTGATCACCTCGTGGAAAAACGAGTGGGCGATACGCGATGCCGAGGAGCCGCGGGGGTCACCGGGAAAATGGCGGTTCAGGTCGCGGCGGTCGGTCAGGTAGCGGGAGCCGCGGTGGAAGCCCTGCAGGTTGACGATGGGCACACCGATGACAGCGCCGCTCAGATTGTTGGCGTCGAGGTTGTACATTACCCGGCGCACCGTCTCTATGCCGTTCAGCTCGTCACCGTGCACGGCGGCAGTCAGGCAGAGCGTCGGCCCCGGATTGGCGCCATTGACCACCAGTACGGCGGTGGAGCTGTAGACGCCCTCGAAATGCTGTGACGGGGACCAGGCCAGGCGAGTGGCGGTGGCCGGCGGCACCTCGGCGCCCAGCAGGCGCAATGGCTTGGCCTGTTCCGGCGCGGGCGCGTCGGTCTGTCGCGGCTTGCTGTCTGCCGGTGTCTGCTGGGCATCGGCGGGTGCGGTTTCTGCCGGTTGTGGCTCCGAGGCGGCCGCAGGTAGCTCTTCCAGTTCCTCGATCGGCTGGTCCAGTTGCAGGTTTTCCGCCTGGGGCAGGGGATCCCCTTCCGTGCCAGCCGGTGCGGACTTGTCCTGGGTCTGCTTTTCGGTCTCAGCGGGCGCGGCCGGCTTCTGCTCCTCCGTCAGCGGCTGGTCCAGCTGCACGTTTTCCGCTTGCGGGATGGGCTTGTCCTGCGGCTCCTCCGCCTCGTTCATGGCCAGGGCCTGGGTGGATGCCAGCAGTATTGCGATGCTCAGTGTGCGGCGAGATCGGCTCAGGGGCGAGCGCAAGAACATTCAGTCACTCCGGTTAAAACTTGATTGCAGGCAGAAATACGCGCCTGTCGAGTGAAGACTTGGAGCGCGATTATAGCGAAAGCGTTCCCTTGGCCGGCGACGATATTTGACCGCTCAGGGCCAGGGAGGCCATAGAGCTACTTAGAGCCCCCTTGGTGAACGGCCGCGATAGCGCGGTGACTGGTGCGCCACAGGCGCAGCCCCAGCAGAATTGCCGCGGTACCCAGTCCGATACATATGCCTACCCAGTAACCGTAGACCCCCCAAAAGTTCTCTCCCAGCCAGTAGGCGGCCGTCAGCCCCACCAGCCAGTAGGAGAACAGCTGTATGTACATGGGGGCGCGGGTATCCCGGTAGCCACGCAGTGCGCCCCAGGCCATGGCCTGGGCCACATCCACCAGCTGGAAGGCGGCGCACAGCAGCAGGAGATTGGTTGCGACGGCGACGATATCGGCGTTACTGGTGTAGGCGAGTACGAAAGGATGGCGCAGGGTGATCAGCAGCACACCGGTGGCGAATGCAAACAGCACGCCGCTGCTGATCCCGACCTTGCTGGTGAAACGGGCGCGCTTGGGGCGCCCCTGGCCCAGCAGCTGTGCGGTGCGGATACTCAGCGCCTGTGCCAGCGCGAGTGCTACCAGGTAAAAGATCGAGCCGATATTCAGGCCTATCTGGTGCGCTGCCAGGATGGTGGCGCCGTAGGGGGCCAGCAATATCGTCAGGCTGGCGAAGAAGGTGACTTCACTGGCCGCGCCGATGCAGATCGGCAGTCCCACCGCCAGCAGGTGCCGCTGCGTCGGCCAGTGGGGGCGGGGCGGCAACAGCCTGAGTTGCAGCGCGCGGTAGGCCGGGTCGTTGCCCGCGTGCCAGAAAAGTGCCGCGGCAATTGACCAGCTCGCCAGGGCTGTAGCCCAGCCACAGCCGGCACCGCCCATGGCGGGTATCGGTCCGGCGCCGAACACGAACAGAATGTCCAGCGGGATATTCAGGACCGCCGCCGCGAGATATATCCGCATGGCCGGGCGCACCTGGCCCATGCCCTCGCAATAGCCGCGAAGCGCCGTGCCGACGGCAAAGGGCAGGGTGCCGGTGGCGAGCGCCAGCATGTACTGCTCCAGTACCCGGCGCACCGGCTCCTCGGTGTCAATCCAGTGGCTCCACAGCGGCACCGCCAGCAGGGCGCCAACCACGATCAGGCCCCCGACCAGCGCGATCCACAGCGACTGTTGCAGATGTGCCGCACAGCCCTGTTCGTCCCGTGCGCCGCGCAAGTGCGCCACCAGGGGCGAAACCGCCGCCAGCAGGCCGATCAGGGTGACTGCGAAGACCGCCCAGATACTCGCTCCCAGGGCCAGGCCCGCCAGGTCCACCTCGCCCGCGCGACCGGCGACGATGGTGTCGGTAACGCCCATGCTGACGACAGCAAGGTTGCTGACCACCAGCGGTCCGCCGAGTGTGGTCAGGTGCGAGAGTTCGGTGGCTGTGGCCCGTCGGTAAAGCTTGAGCATAGGGATGTAACAACTGGGGGTAGTGCGTCGACTAGTCGGCTAAAGTGAAAAACGAACGCGGGCAAAGAGGGCGAATTATGGATGGCACACCGGACCGGTTCAATCGGCTTTATGGCGGCTTCCTGCGCGGCGTGCGCTCGATAGACTGGTTGGCTCCACTGGCACTGCGAATCTACCTGGCGCCCATCTTTATCCTGTCGGGGATGAACAAGGTAAGGCATATCGACGACGTCGCCGCCTGGTTCGGCAATCCGGACTGGGGCCTGGGCCTGCCAGCACCGCTGCTGATGGCCTGGCTGGCGGCCCTGACTGAACTGCTCGGCGGCATTGCGCTGTTGCTCGGGCTGGGGGTGCGACTGGTGGCGATACCGCTGATGTTCGTGATGGCCGTCGCCGCGGTGACGGCACACTGGCAGTACGGCTGGTCCGCGCTGCCCGACCAGACCCTGGTAATGCCCTGGGAGTGGCGCAAGGACCTGATTGCCGAGGCTGCGGTACGCAAGGAGAAGGCGGTGGAGCTGCTCAAGGAGCATGGCCACTACGAGTGGCTGACCGAGGCCGGTAATTTCACCATCCTGAAAAACGGTATCGAGTTCGCCGCCACCTACTTCATTATGCTGCTGGCACTGCTGTCCAGCGGTGCGGGGCGCTTCTTCAGTCTGGACTATTGGATCTGCCGTCACTGTGGCAGGAGAGAATCTCGCTAGAGTGGTGGTATACTCGCCGATTATTTAACCCACGCCGCCCATGGCGTGCGCCCTGCGGGCGCCTGCGGCGTTCAAATTCGCTCCTGGCGAATTTGTGAGCATTTAAGCGAGTATTTCACTTGATAGGAAAGTTGTTCCGCCGTTCCGGGGCCAAAAAAGACGAGAAGCAGCCGCAGCAGGAAAAGAGCACCCAGCGTGGGGAGGAGAGCCCCAAGCGCGCGGGAGAGCGCCAGCGCCCCGGCAAAAGCGCCAAACCTGAGGGCAAGAAAGGCCCTAAACCCAACAAAGCGGAAAGGCGCCCTGAGTCCGCTTCCGCGGGCGGCGGCAAGGGCGAGTCCCGCCGGGGGCGGGGCGGCAAGAGCCGGAAGACCGCGCCTGCGCAGAGTGCTCCCTGGTCACTGGATGAATTCAAGGTGCCGGAACAGGAAGGCAAGGTGCGTTTTCACGATCTGGGACTGCCCCCGGAGCTGATGCACGCAATTTACGATCTCGGCTTCCAGTACTGCTCACCGATTCAGGGGCGCTCACTGCCGCACACCCTGAATGGCCACGACCTGGTGGGCAAAGCCCAGACCGGCACCGGCAAGACCGCCGCCTTCCTGGTCACCATTATCGATGACCTGCTCAAAAATCCCTTCGAGGGCGAACGCTATGCTGGCGAGGCGCGCTCACTGATCATTGCGCCGACCCGCGAGCTGGTGATGCAGATTGCCGACGACGCCAAGGCCCTGTGCAAGTACACCGATCTGGAGATCCACACCCTGGTTGGCGGGATGGATTACCAGAAGCAGCAGCGCAACCTGCACGAGCGCCTGGTGGACATTCTCGTCGCGACGCCCGGCCGGCTGCTGGATTTCGCCAGCAACCGCGATTGCTACCTGGACCAGGTGGAAGTGCTGGTGATCGATGAAGCTGACCGTATGCTGGATATGGGCTTTATTCCCCAGGTGCGCCGCATCGTCCGCCAGACACCGCGCAAGACCCACCGCCAGACGATGTTTTTCTCCGCGACTTTCACTCCGGAAGTGGATTCGCTGGTGGAGCAGTGGACCGATGATCCGACCATTGTCGAAATCGAGCCGGAGCGCGTGGCCACCGATTCCGTCGAGCAGCATGTCTACCTGGCGGCGAGCGAGGAAAAGTACACATTGCTCTACAACATTCTGCAGAGCGATGCAGTGGACAGTCTGATCGTGTTCGCCAATCGCCGCGACCAGTGCCGCCGCCTGCACGAAAACCTGCTGGCCCACGGTATCTCCGCTGGCCTGCTGTCCGGTGAAATCGCACAGAACAAGCGCGTGCGTACGCTGGAGGACTTCAAGTCTGGCAAGACCAAAGTGCTGGTGGCTACCGATGTGGCCGGTCGGGGTATCCACATCGACGGCATCAGTCACGTGGTTAACTTTACCCTTCCCGAAGAGCCGGAAGATTACGTGCACCGCATCGGTCGCACCGGCCGCGCCGGCAAGACCGGCACTTCCATCAGCTTTGCCTGTGAAGACGATGCCATGCGCCTCGAGCCGATCGAGCAGCTGCTGGGAGGAAAGCTGAAGTGCGAAATGCCCCCCGAGGAGCTGCTGGTAGAGCCGCCGAAAGTGAAAGTGCAGCGCAGCGGCGGTGACCGGGACAACCGGGACAACCGCGGCGGTCGTCGCGGCGGCGGCCGTCGGCCGCGCCACTAGGCAAACCGAAAAAGCGCGGGCTGAGCCCGCGCTTTTTATTGTACGCGGACAAAGAATAAACAGACCGCCTGTAAAATCTCTGGGACAATTGAGAGATTGCGACTAGCAAAAGTTGTACTCGGGCGACGATTGTTTTTATCTTTATACCGATTTTTCAGAATAACGATGTCACCATGCGCACCCTGTATCTGCATATCGGTTTTCACAAGACCGCATCGAGCTCGTTGCAGCTGGCCCTGAAGCGCCACGCCGACCGGTTGCTCGAGCAGGGCTATGAGTTTGTTTCCCTGGGCAAGAAGGGCAACTCATCCGCGGCGGTAGACGTGCGCAAACAGGACGGGCGCCTGTTCTTCAGCCTAAATCAGCGTCTTGAACAACTGCTGGCAGACAGCCGCGGCCAGCGCGTGATCGTGTCTGGCGAGCACTTTTCTTTCCTGCATACCGCGGAAGAAATCGAAAAGGTTCGCGACGTCTGCAGGAAAATCTTTGACGATATCGTGGTCATTGTCTATCTGCGTCGGCAGGACCGGCAGGCAATGTCCTTCAAGCAGCAGGCGGCCAGGGCCAGTGAGCGCGACTGGAGTTCCTCCAGCAAGCTGATGGGGCACAGCGAGGGCGCTTTCCCCGAACTCACCGACGATGTCAAAACCTATTACGACTATTTCGCCAAGTTGCAGCTGTGGGCGCAGGGTTTTGGCCGGGATTCTCTGCGTGTGCGGGACTTCGATGTCGCCAGAAAGTGCCAGGGCGATATAGTGACGGATTTTGCCGCACTGCTGGGCGGCGAGGTCGATATTCCGCCGTGTCGCGTCAATGAAGGCGTCTGCCGCAGACAGTTTCTGCTGACCCACAAGCTGATCGAACTGGGAGTGGGGCGGTCGGAAATCGACAAGCTGAAACCGCTGATGTCGACCGATACCACTCCCCTGACCCCCAGCCGCGCCTCGGCACTGGCGTTCTTTCAGCAGTTTGAAACATCTAACCGCAACCTGAATGATCACTATCTGACTTGCGAGAGCGGACTGGCATTCAGCGCAGATTTCAGTGCTTACCCCGATGAGGGTAACGACAGGATTTCTTTCTCCGATGTAGATCACTGGACGGTGGATCTTCTCAACGCGGGATTGGACAACCCGCTCGGGCTCAGAGACGCCTTGCTGGCAGACCGAGTGCACGCGCTACTAGTTGCCGATTGCCGGAACGAAGCGCTTCGCGAGGAGCTGTCTGCGCTCCAGCGCTGCCTGGCACAGACGACCGAGATAGCCGCACACCGGGAGCCCTGGTACAGGCGGGTCAGGAAAAGGAAGAGTAGCGGCAGGTAACTGCTGCCCGACCTGCTGGATCGTATTCCCGCTGGTTAGTGCGCGTGAGCAAGGGAGTGGCAGGTAGCGTTAGTCAATAAAATCGCGGGCTCTGCCCGCGTTTTTTATTGGTCGAGCGGCAGCTTGTCCGTGCCAGGATCGCCCTCCTGCCGCAATCGTTCAATCCACAGTGCGGTACCTCCAGCCACCGCCGCGGGCATCACAAAGATGTTCAGTATCGGCACCATCTTTGCCAGCATTACAGCGCCGCCGAAGCTCAGGGAGGTCAGCTTGCGCCGCAGCAGAACGCTTTTCAGTTCGTCGAACGGCCGCTGATGGTTGTCCAACGGGTAGTCCACGTATTGAATGGCCATACACCAGGCGCCCCAGAGACCGCCGAGAACCGCCGGCACAAATACGGTCCAGCTGGTAAACAGTGCGATAATCAGGATAACCAGGCCCCAGCCGATAAAGTAGCACAGCTTGCGCAACTCTCGGCCCAGGGTACGCAGGACCATTTTCCCCAGTGGCTCCTGTGGCGGCGCCTTGCCAGTGAGGAGTTCCTCGACCTTCTCCGCAAGAAAGCCGTTAAAGGGTGCGGCGATGATATTGGTGATAATGCCGAACAGGTAGCCGTAAACGAAGAAAAACAGCACCAGTACCGCCAGTGCTATCACCCAGGCCAACCAGCGGAATGCATCCGCGGCCCAGGCCGCCCCTTTCGCCATTACCGCTTCCCACCAGGACATGTTCTCAGTGTTTACCGGTGTGTGCGAGAGCAGGCTGCTGAGGTAGTCCACGAGACCGCCCAGCTGCGAAATCATCACCGCGCTGATGGCGATAAACAGCACCAGGTTGATCAGCAGCGGAACGATGATAAACGGACGGAGTTCGCGCCTGGTCAGCAGGCGGGCGCCGCGCATCAGCGCGTCGATGCCATGTGCGGGATTCGAGGTCATGACTTGTCTCCCGTCAGGCGCGGGCGCCGGCGGCCTTCAGGACCTCTGCATATTCTGCCCCCTGGCGGTGATCCTCGATTCGTGCCAGCAGTGTTTTACCCTCCGGTCCGGGGCTGTCGAGGTCCAGATTCTGTTCCTGGAACAGGCGCACGAAAGTGGCGAAACTTTCTGCTTTCATGCTGCGGTAGGCGCGCTCCAGCAGATAGTAATCGCGATTGACGCCTTCAGGCGCTTCGCCAATCAGAAAGCCGGCGATACGTTGATCGTCGAAAACTTCGCCGAGTACTTTTTGCTTGTCTTTTTTCAGGCTCACAGACTCTTCCTTAACTTGTCACGGAATTGGTGGGGCAGCCGTACAGTGCGGTTTACATTGGGTCGCCGGCGAGAAATTCCGGCGCGCGGCGCTGCAGGCTGGCCTGCTCGTAATTGTACGCAGCGCGGATCAGTATGTCCTCCCGATTGGCGCCAGCGAAAAACGAGATGCCGACCGGCAGGTGTTCGACAAAACCCATCGGCACGGTGATATGCGGATAGCCGGCCACAGCCGCCGGCGTCGTGGCGGAGCCCTGGTAGTGGTCGCCGTTGATATGATCGATCTTCCACGCCGGGCCCACGGTTGGCGCGACCAGAATATCGACGCCGTATTTCTTTAGGGTTGCATCAATGCCCTCCTTGCCGGCGAGTGACTTGAGCCTGGCGATTTGCTGGTCGTAGTCGGGTTCGCTGCGTCCGCGGGAGGTCTGCGCCTTGATAAATATCTCCTGGCCAAAGTAAGGCATTTCCCGCTCGCGCCGTTCCTCGTTGCCTTCGATCAGTGCATCCAGGCTTTTGTAGTCGCCGGTGGTGCCGGCCAGATAGTCGTTGAGTGCGTCCTTGAAATCCCAGGACAGCAAATCGAATTCCTTCTCGTGAATCGCATCCAGGGTTTCGATATTGGCGTTGTCGACAATGACACTTCCCTGGCTTTTCAGGGTATCCAGCGCACGCTCGAAGACCTCGTCGGTGCGCGCGCTGTAGCCCATCAGGTTGCGCGCCACGCCGATCCGCATTCCCTTCAGGCCGCCGGCAACTAGGTTGTCCGCGTAGCGCCCACGCGGGGCTACGGCGAAGGGGTCGGCGCTGTCGCGTCCCACCATGGCGTCCAGCAGCAGCACTGCCCCGGTGACCGTAGTGGCCATGGGGCCGGCGGTATCCTGGTGCACGGAGATGGGAATAATGCCGGAGCGGCTGATCAGCCCCAGCGTGGGCTTGATGCCGACGATGCCGTTGATCGCCGACGGGCAGGTGACGGATCCGTCGGTCTCGGTGCCTACGGCGAGGGGCGCTAGCCCGGCGGCGACCGCCACTGCCGATCCGGCGCTGGAGCCGCACGGAGAGCGGCTCAGGTCATAGGGGTTGCGAGTCTGGCCGCCGGTGGCACTCCAGCCGCTGGAGGAGTTGGTCGAGCGGAAGTTGGCCCACTCGCTGAGGTTGGCTTTGCCGAGCACGATCGCGCCGGCCTTTTTCAGCTGGTCGACCAGAAATGCGTCCCGCTCGGGAAAATTGTCTGCGAGCAGTCCCGATCCGGCGGTGTTGGCGAGACCGTCGGCAGTATCGATATTGTCTTTCAACAGTACTGGAATGCCGTGCAGGGGCCCCAGCAACTTGCCCTGGGTGCGCAGTTGGTCGAGCCGCGCAGCTTCCCGCAGGGCTGCGGGGCTGATCTGGGTTACCGCCCTGAGCTCGCCGTTGTGCTTTTCGATCAGCTTCTGATAGCCGATAACCAGTTGTTCGGATGTGGTGCTGCCGCTATCGAGCGCGCGGCGTATCTCTGTGACGGAAGGAGAATCGTTGGCCCAGCTCGGGGAGCCGGCCAGCAGTGACACTGCGGTGAGAGTTATTGCTCTTATTGTTTTCATGGGAAACCTTCAGCGCTGAGGTGAGTGGTTGCGTTCCCATGGTACAGAAGAAGCTTGATGTTGGGGGAGTCGATGCAAGTGTTGCGCGCGGGTGGCGGGCGCAGAAAGGCCGCGCCCGCCGCTTTTCTATTCCTCGAGGCCGAGCTCGGCGATGGAGATCTCGCGCATTTTGAATTTCTGGATTTTGCCGGTCACGGTCATCGGGAAGCTGTCGGTGAACTTGAAGTAGCGCGGCACCTTGAAGTGGGTGATCCTGCCTTTGCAGAAATCCCGCAATTCCCCCTCGGAAACTGTGCCGGCATCGGCGCGCAGTTGCACCCAGGCGACCAGTTCCTCACCGTATTTCTTGTCCGGCACACCGGTGACCTGCACATCGGCGATGGCCGGATGGGTGTAGAGAAACTCCTCCACCTCTTTCGGGTAGATGTTCTCGCCACCGCGGATCACCATGTCCTTGATGCGGCCGACGATCTGGATGAAGCCGTCCTCGTCCATGGTGGCCAGGTCGCCGGTGTGCATCCAGCCGTCGCCGTCAATGGCAGCGCTGGTGGCTTCCTCGTTGTTCCAGTAGCCGAGCATGACACTGTAGCCGCGGGTGCACAGTTCGCCGATTGCGCCGCGCGGTATCGTCTCGCCATTGGCGGGATCGACGATCTTCGATTCCAGGTGCGGCTGCGTGCGGCCGACGGTGGTGACGCGCTTGTCGAACGGGTCGTCGGCGGCGGTCTGGGTCGACACCGGGCTGGTTTCGGTCATGCCGTAGGCGATCTGCACCTCGCGCATGTGCATCCTGTTATTGACTGCCTTCATGACTTCCGCGGGGCAGATGGAGCCGGCCATGATTCCGGTGCGCAGGGAGCCGAGATCGTAGTCGGCGAAATCCGGGTGTTCCAGCTCGGCGATAAACATGGTGGGCACGCCGTACAGGGCCGTGGCGCGCTCCGCCGCCACGGTTTCCAGTACCGCGCCGGGATCGAAGCCCTCGCCGGGGTAGATCATGGTCGCCCCGTGCGTGACGCACCCCAGGTTGCCCATGACCATGCCGAAACAGTGATACAGCGGCACCGGAATTACCAGGCGGTCGCACTCGTTCAGCTCGATGCTCTCGGCGACGAAGAAGCCGTTGTTGAGGATGTTGTGGTGGGACAGGGTGGCGCCCTTGGGGAAACCGGTGGTGCCGGAGGTGTACTGGATATTGATCGGGTCGTGATAGTTCAGTGATTGCTGCACCGCCGCCAGTTGGGCCGCGCTGGCCTTGCCGGCCTCTTCGAGCAGTTCGCTCCAGCGCCACATACCGTCGTAGCTCGTCTCGGCGAGATTGACGACAACCTGCAGGTGCGGCAGCTTGGCGGCTGTGAGCTCGCTCTTCGCTGACGTAGTCAGTTCCGGGGCCAGTTCGTGGAGCATCTGGGTGTAATCCGAACCCTTGAAACGCTCGGCGATCACCAGCATGCGCATTTGCGAGTGGTTGAGGGCGTATTCGAGTTCGTGCAGGCGGTAGGACGGGTTGATATTGACCAGGATGGCGCCGACCTTGGCGGTGGCGAATTGCAGCGTGGTCCACTCGGCGCAGTTGGGGGACCAGATGCCGACCCGGTCGCCCTTGCCGATGCCGATGGCCAGCAGTGCCCGGGCACAGGTGTCCACCTGCTGCTGGAATTCCCGGTAGGTCCAGCGAAGCCCCTGGTGGCGCACGATCAGCGCGTCCCTGTCGGGAAAGCGCGCCGCGATCTCGTCGAACTTGTCGCCGATAGTCATATCGATCAGCGGCTGGGTATTGTCGCCGCGGGCATAGCTGAGAAGCGTGTCTGTCATCGCCGGTACCTCGTTGTTGTTATCGTACTGCGTTTGTCGTTATCGATTATTGCCGTTACTTTCGTGACTCTCGTTCCCTTTGTCCAGTAACCATTAGTCGAATAGCGGGCTGTTCCCACGTAGAAGCGAGATAGGATTGAATTGTTCGCGAGTCGGATAGCGGCCGGCGGTGGTGCGAAGCGGGGGTGGGACGGGAGCGGGACGGACTGGGGATTCCGGGGGAGCCCCTATAGCGGAAGAGGCTCCCCCGATGCCGGCGGGGATCAGAGCAGGGCGTCGAGCTTTTCCTTGAGGATCTTGTTGATCAGCTGCGGATTGCCCTGGCCCTTGGAAGCTTTCATGATCTGGCCGACAAAGAAGCCCATCATTTTCGGCCGCTTGGCCTCGTCGGCACTGCGGTAGTTCTCCACCTGCGCGGCGTTAGCGGCGATGACGTCGTCGACCATCTTCTCGATGGCGCCGGTGTCGGAGACCTGCTTGAGACCGCGCTTTTCGATCACCTGGTCCGCATCGCCCTCGCCCTTGGCCATGGCGTCGAACACCTGCTTGGCGATCTTGCTGGAGATGGTGTTGTCCTTGATGCGCAGAATCAGGCCGGCCAGCTGTTCGGCGGAGACCGGCGACTGTTCGATGGACAGCTCTTCCCGGTTCAGCAGTGCGGCCAGTTCACCGGTCATCCAGTTGGCTGCCAGTTTGGCCTCGCCGGATTTTTTCGCCGCGGTTTCGAAATAATCTGCAGAGGCGCGTTCCTGTGTCAGCAGGTCCGCATCATAGGCGGACAGTTTGTACTCGTCGCGGAAACGCGCGGCTTTGGCATCCGGCAACTCCGGCAGCTCCGTGCGCAGCTTCTCCACGTAGTCGTCGGTGAGCACTACCGGCAGCAGGTCCGGGCAGGGGAAGTAGCGGTAGTCGTTGGCCACTTCCTTGCTGCGCATGGAGCGGGTTTCGTTTTTGTCTGCGTCGTACAGGCGGGTCTCCTGCACAATGCTGCCACCGTCCTCGAGGATGTCGATCTGGCGCTCGGCTTCGACCTTGATGGCGCGCTCGACAAAGCGGAAGGAGTTGATGTTTTTCAGCTCGGTGCGGGTGCCGAGTTTTTCCTCGCCCTTCAGGCGCACCGACACGTTGGCGTCGCAGCGCATCGAGCCCTGGGACATATCGCCGTCGGAAATGCCCAGGTAGGTGACGATACTGTGGATCTTTTTCAGGTAGGCGACCGCCTCGGCGGCGCTGCGCATGTCCGGCTCGGAGACGATTTCGATCAGCGGTGTGCCGGCGCGGTTCAGATCGATGCCGGACATACCGTGAAAGTCTTCGTGCAGTGATTTACCCGCATCTTCTTCCAGGTGTGCGTGGTGCAGGCGCACCGTCTTGCTGCTGCCATCCTCTAGGTGAATTTCGATTTCACCGGGACCGACGATCGGTTCCGCCAGCTGGGTGGTCTGGTAGCCCTTGGGCAGGTCCGGATAGAAATAGTTCTTGCGCTCGAATACGGAGCGCCGGCCGATTTCCGCATTCATCGCCAGACCGAACATCGCCGCAAAGCGGAAGGCCTCCTCGTTGGGGACCGGCAGGGTGCCCGGCATGGCCAGGTCGATGGCGCAGGCCTGGGTGTTCGGGGCGGCGCCGAACTGTGTGCTGGCGCCGGAGAACAGTTTCGACTTGGTGGCGAGCTGGACGTGGACTTCCAGCCCGATAACGATTTCCCATTCCACAGTGATTCTCCTTATGCGGCGCTGGCCGAGCCTGCGTATTGCTGGTGCCAGTCGGTGACCTGCTGGTATTGGTGCGCGACGTTGAGCATGCGCGCCTCGTCCAGGTAGTTGCCGATGATCTGCAGGCCCACGGGCATATTGTTCACCAGGCCGCAGGGCAGGGACATACCGGGCAGGCCCGCCAGGTTGGTGGCGATGGTGTAGATATCCTCCAGGTACATGGCCACCGGGTCCGCGCTCTTTGCCCCCAGCGCAAACGCTGGCGACGGCGAAGTCGGGCCCATGATGACGTCGACCTTGTCGAACGCCTGTACGAAGTCCTGTTTGATCAGGCGGCGTACCTGCTGCGCCTTGTTGTAGTAGGCATCGTAGTAACCGGCCGACAGGGCGTAGGTGCCGACGAGAATGCGGCGCTGGACCTCGTCGCCGAAGCCTTCGCCGCGGGAGCGCATATAGAGGTCGCGCAGGTCCTGCGGATCCTCGCAGCGGTGGCCGTAGCGCACGCCGTCGAAGCGCGACAGGTTGGCGGAGGCCTCCGCCGGTGCGATCACGTAGTAGGCCGGCACCGCCAGGCCGGTGTGGGGCAGGCTGACCTCCACCAGTTCGGCGCCCAGCTTTTCGAATTCCTGCAGCGCGTCCTGGACCCGCGCCGCCGTATCCGCATTCAGGCCCTCGCCGAAGTACTCTTTCGGCACGCCGATTTTCAGTCCGGCGATGCTGTCATTCAGGTTCAGCGTGTAGTCCTGTAGCGGGCGGTTCAGGCTGGTGGAATCCTTCGCGTCGTGGCCCGCCATCACCGACAGCATATAGGCCGCATCTTCGGCGTTGCGGGCGATGGGGCCGGCCTGGTCGAGACTCGAAGCAAAGGCGATCATGCCCCAGCGGGACACCCGCCCGTAGGTGGGTTTCAGGCCCGTGGTATTGGTCAGCGCCGCCGGCTGGCGAATGGAGCCGCCGGTATCGGTAGCGGTAGTGCCGGGGGCCAGCTGCGCCGCGACGGCGGCGGCGGAACCGCCGGAGGAGCCGCCGGGCACACAGTCGGTGTCCCAGGGGTTCTTGACCGGGCCGTAGTAGCTGGTCTCGTTGGAGGAGCCCATCGCGAACTCGTCCATATTGGTCTTGCCGAGAGTCACGGCACCGGCGCGGTTGAAGTTTTCCACTACGGTGGCATCGTACGGCGGCACGAAGTTATCCAGCATCTTCGAACCGCAGCTGGTACGCACGCCACTGGTGCAGAAGATGTCCTTGTGGGCGATGGGGACACCGCACAGGGGCGGGGCCTCGCCCCTGGCCAGGCGCTCGTCCGCCGCCGTCGCCTGGGCCAGGGCCAGCTCTTCGGTGACGGTGATAAAGCTGTTGTAGTTGCCATCCAGCTGTTGGATGCGGTCGAGCAGGTGGCGAGTGATCTCGACACTGGAGAACTGCTTGTCCCGCAATCCTCGGATAATCTCAGCGATGGTTAACTGGTGCATTTTCTTCCCTAAAGACTTAAGAGCGGCTGGGTGCTCTGTCGGATTTCGCGGAGCTTTCTGTGCGGTTAGTCGATCACTTTCGGGACCAGGTAGAGGCCCTCTTCGGACTGCGGTGCCAGCTGCAGGAATTCTTCGCGGCGATTGGGTTCGCTGACCTCGTCCGCGCGCAGTACCTGTTCCTCGTCCAGCGGGTGGGCCATGGGCGCCACGCCTTCGGTGCTCACGGCCTGCAGCTGATCTACCAGTTGCAGGACATCGCCCAGGCGAGTGCTGACTTCTTCGATGGTTTCGGTGGAGATAGCGATGCGGGCCAGCTCCGCCAGTTTTTCTACGGTTTGCGTATCCACGGCCATGGCGATTGGGGCTCCAGCTTCATTCGCGAATGGAAAACTGCCCGCGTCGGGCAGGGGGACGCAAATTTAGCACAGAAGGGCGCTATTCTCACCGGCTGGCCAGCCCGCTGTCCGGCGGCCGACCCGCGATGTGGACCACAGTCCACAATTGATGGTTTTTCAGCCTTGCCCTGGACCCGCGCCATTGTTAGAGTTTGCCGATTCTGGCCGGGGTCTGCGCGTTCCCGGTCGACAGGCATAAATTCGGGTCGGAATTGCGGTCCGGAACTCAGAATTATTCGCGCGGACTAACTAGGCTTTGAGACCGGGTTTGAACCGCGCCTGCGGTGCCCGCCCCGGGGCGCTGATAATTAGTACAAGGTAATCGAATTCCATGTTTAAACGTTTGCGGGGCATGTTCTCCAGTGATCTCTCTATCGACCTGGGAACGGCCAACACGCTGATCTATGTCCGCGATCGCGGCGTAGTCCTCGATGAACCCTCCGTCGTCGCCATTCGCCACTACAATGGCCAGAAAATCGTCGAGGCCGTCGGTGTGGAGGCCAAGCGTATGCTGGGCCGGACTCCGGGCAACATCACCGCTATCCGCCCGATGAAAGACGGTGTTATCGCCGACTTCCAGGTGACCGAGAAGATGCTGCAGCACTTTATCAAGAAAGTGCACGAGAACAGCTGGATGCGCCCGAGCCCGCGGGTGCTGGTGTGCGTGCCCTGCCAGTCCACCGAGGTGGAGCGCCGCGCGATCCGCGAATCGGCGATGGGCGCCGGTGCGCGCGAGGTGTGGCTGATCGAAGAACCCATGGCCGCCGCGATCGGCGCCGGCCTCAAGGTCGAAGAGGCCAGCGGCTCCATGGTGGTGGATATCGGTGGCGGCACCACCGAGATCGCCATCATCTCCCTGAACGGTGTCGTTTACTCCGATTCAGTACGTATCGGCGGTGACCGTTTCGACGAGGCCATCGTCACTTATGTGCGCCGCAACTACGGCAGCGTGATCGGCGATGCCACTGCCGAGCGCATCAAAGAGGAAATCGGCTGTGCCTATGCCGGCAGCGAGGTGCGTGAGATCGACGTGCGTGGCCGCAACCTGGCGGAAGGGGTGCCGCGCAGTTTTACCCTGAACTCCGATGAAATTCTCGAGGCGCTGCAGGAGCCGCTGTCCGGCATCGTCCAGGCGGTGAAGAGTGCACTGGAGCAGTCACCGCCGGAACTGGCCTCCGATATCGCCGAGCGCGGTATGGTACTGACCGGCGGTGGTGCGCTGCTGCGCGACCTGGATCGCCTGCTGATGGAAGAGTCCGGCCTGCCGGTAATCGTTGCCGATGACCCGCTCACCTGCGTGGCGCGCGGCGGCGGCAAGGCGCTGGACATGATGGACAAGAGCCGTCTGTACCTGGTGTCCAACTAACTGGCTATCTCTGTAAGAGCGGCCCCTGGTCGCGATCGGTCGCTGCGGCGACGTGAGGAAGATCGCGACCAGGGGCCGCTTTTACATGTATGATCCGATAACAAGAACACATACTGACCTGTTAATGGGGGTCTGCCCATTAAACCGCTATTTACCCGCGGCCCTTCGCCGGAGTCCCGCATCCTCGTGCTGGGCCTGGTGGCGGCGGCACTGATCGCGATCAACCTCTATACCGACTGGCTGCAACCGCTGCGCGAGCGGCTGGCCGGCTTTGTTGCGCCCTTTTACTGGGTCACCGGCACCCCCGAGCGTGTCGGCGACTGGGCCGGTGAACAGTGGCGCACCCGCGAGGAGCTACTGGAGGAGAACAGCCGGCTCAAGCGCCAGGTGTTGCTGCTGGAGCAGCGCAGCCAGCTGCTCGCGGCGGTAAAGGCGGAGAACACCCAGCTCAAGGAGCTGATGAACTCCGCCGATACGGTGGACGAGCGGGTACTGGTGGCGCAGATAATCGGTATCTCGCCGGATCCGCTCGAGCATGTGCTGTTGATCGACAAGGGCCGCGACGATGGCGTCGAACTCGGCACGCCGATCATGGACGCCAGCGGCCTGCTGGGCCAGGTGATCGAAGCCGGCGATTCCTCCAGCCGCGTATTGCTGATCACCGACGCCAGTCACGCCATTCCGGTCCAGGTGCTGCGCAACAGTGTGCGCGCGGTAGCCGAGGGCACCGGCGACCTCTACCGACTCAAGTTGCGCCACCTGGCCAATACCAGCGATATTCGCGAGGGCGACCTGCTGCTGAGCTCCGGGCTCGGCGGGCGTTTCCCGGCCGGTTACCCGGTGGGTGAGGTCATTTCGGTGCAGCGCGATCCCGGCCGAGCCTTTGCCGAGGCCGAAGTGCAACCGCGCGGGCGAATGAATCGCAGTCGCTTCGTGCTGGCGGTGATCGGGGACAGGAACGACAGCCTTGGAACCGAATAACCGCTGGTTTATCGCCGCAACCGTATTGGTGGCGCTGCTGCTGGCCGTGATGCCGCTGCCACACCACTGGCTGTGGTTCCGCCCGGCGTTTACGGCGCTGCTGGTCATCTTCTGGATCACCCGCATGCCACAGAGTCTGGGCGTCGGGTTTGCCTGGCTGGTGGGGCTGCTGGAGGATCTGGTGACCGGCGCGACACTGGGCACGCACGCCCTGGCATTGGCCGTGCTGGCCTATTTCAGCCTGTTGACCTACCGGCGCACTCGCGCCTTCAACCCTGCGCAACAGCTGTTGTGGGTGTTTGTGCTGGTGGGCATCAACCAGGTGGTGGGCAACTGGGTGCACAGCCTGGCCGGTAAACCGGTGCCGGGGCTGACCTTCCTGTGGCCGGCGCTTACCAGCGCATTATTGTGGCCCTGGGTGGCGCCGGGGCTCAGTGTTATGGCCGGGCGTTTGCAGGTGCGCTGAACACGTGGTCCGAGCGGTGAATTCTGAAACCGATCTCTTCGCCACAGGCTCCAGTGCTGCGTTGAAAAAGCTTGAATTAGCCCTGCTAGTCCTTCGCTTTTTCGCCTTGCCCTGAAGTCTGTGGCTGTGAGCTTTGGTTGCTGAATCCACCACTCGAACCACCTACTGTTAAACACTGTAAAAGGCAGATCACTTTTCGACCGATACCGCTATAATCAGCCGCTGATCCATTAACAATAAGCAGTACTGTGCCAAATTCTTTCGCCGCAAGCAGACTTCTCCTAGCCTCCGGCTCCCCGCGCCGCGCAGCGCTGCTGGCACAGATCGCCGTGCCTTTCTCGCAGGTTACCCCCGCCGTGCCGGAGCAGCGCCAGGCCGGTGAGAGTCCCCAGGACTATATCCAGCGCCTCGCCCATGACAAGGCCGAGGCGGGGCTGCAGTTGACTGATGAGTCGAATGCTGGGCTCTGGTCCCTGGGCGCCGATACACTGGTACTCGCCGGTGACCGCGTCCTCGAGAAACCGCGGGATTTCGCCGATTTTGAGTCCATGATGCGGGCACTTTCCGGCACCGAGCACTCGGTGCTGACTGCCCTGTGCCTGCGCTCAACTGAACGCCAGTTCAGCCGCCAGGTGGAAACCCGAGTGCGGTTCCGCCATCTGACCACGACGCAGATCGACGCTTACTGGCGCACCGGCGAACCTGCCGACAAGGCTGGCGGCTACGGCATACAGGGCCTGGGTGCGGCGCTGGTGGAGTCCATTAGCGGCAGTTACAGCAATGTGGTCGGCTTGCCACTGGAGGCGCTGGTGCCGATGCTGGAGCACGCCGCCATTCCCTATTGGTGTGAGTCCTATTGGCAGGAGGCCGATTCTTGAGCGAAGAGCTGCTTATCAATGTCGCGCCCACCGAGACCCGCGTGGCGCTGGTGGAAAACGGTGTGTTGCAGGAAGTCTACCTGGAGCGCAGCGCGCGCCGCGGTATTGTCGGCAATATCTACAAAGGCAAGGTGGTGCGGGTCTTGCCGGGCATGCAGGCGGCATTCGTGGATATCGGTCTCGAGCGGGCCGGTTTTATCCACGCCTCGGATATCGCGCCGCTCGACGAGGAGGGCATGGAGTCCCGCGAGTCGAGCGAAGTCGCCGATATCCGCGCGCTGGTGCGCGAGGGGCAGTCGCTGGTGGTGCAGGTGGTCAAGGACCCGATCAGCAGCAAAGGCGCGCGCCTGACGACGCATCTGTCGGTCTCGGCGCGCTACCTGGTATATATGCCGCAGACCCGTCATATCGGCATCTCCAACCGCATCGAAGACGAAAAAGAGCGCGAACGGCTGCGGGCGCTGGTGGAACTGGCGTCGACCAAACTGGCGGATGAGGGCCAGTCGGGCGACGGCGGCTTTATTCTGCGCACTGTGGCGGAAGGCGTCAGCGAAGAGGAGCTGCTGCGCGATATCCCTTTCCTGTACAAGCTGTGGCGGGAGCTGGAGCAGCGCATCAAGGAGCGCCCCGTGCCCTCGGTCATTTACGAGGACCTGCCGCTGTTTATGCGCGCGCTGCGCGACCTCGCGCGCCCTTATACCGAGAAGATCCGAATCGACTCCCGCGAGGCCCACGGTCGCGCGGCGGAGTTTTCCGGCAAGTATGCACCGGAGATCGCCGGGCGCCTGGAGCACTACCCGGGCGAGCGCCCACTGTTTGATCTCTACGGCGTGGAGGAGGAGATTCGCAGGGCACTGCAGAACAAGGTCACCCTCAAGTCCGGCGGCTATCTGATCATCGAGCAGACGGAAGCCATGAGCACCATCGATGTGAATACCGGTGCTTTTGTCGGCCACCGCAACCTGGAAGAAACCATCTTCAAGACCAACCTGGAAGCGGCCACTGCCATAGCGCGCCAGCTGCGCCTGCGCAATCTGGGCGGCATCATCATTATCGACTTTATCGATATGAAGGACCCGGAGCACCAGCGCCAGGTTCTGCGCACGCTGGAAAAGACGCTGGAGCGGGATCACGCCAAGTCCAGCATCACCGGTGTCTCCGAGCTGGGCCTGGTAGAAATGACCCGCAAGCGCACCCGCGAATCGCTCGGCCAGATTTTGTGCGAGTCCTGCCCGGTATGCGGTGGACGCGGCACATTGAAGAGTGCCGAGACGGTGTGTTACGAAATATTCCGCGAGATCATTCGCGAGGCGCGCGCCTACGACAGCGAAAAAATCATGGTGTTGGCGAGCCAGGTGGTCATCGACTTGTTGCTCGATGAGGAGTCTGCCAACGTCGCCGATCTGGAGGAATTTATCCGCCGCCCGATCCAGTTCCAGGTGGAGCCAATTTACAACCAGGAGCAGTACGACATTGTTCTGGTCTGATACCTATTCCTGGAGACCCGCTAGATCATCCCTGATCTATCGGGTCTTCGCCCGAAAAACACTGGCGCAGAAGTGTCATTCTGCTGGTGTTTCACGGGCTCGCGCAGGCCATAGGCCTGCGGCGGCACATCCTTGTGCCGCTACCGGTGAGGAGGGGGCGTGATCGGGATACTGCGCTGGCTGGCGCGCAAGTTCTGGCTGCTGACCGTCAGCGTGGTGATCGCGCTGGCAATACTGGTACAGACCGGTCGTATCCTGTCGCCACAGGTGGAGCAGTACCGACCGCAAATCAGTGCCTGGCTGTCCAACAGCCTCGGCGTGCCGGTGCAAATGGATCGCCTGTCACTGCGCTGGCAGGCGCTGGAGGTGGCATTGCAGCTGGACGGGCTGCGCCTCGGCGAAAATGGCGAAGTGCAGATGGGCTACGGTCTGTTTCACCTGGACCTGCTCGCGAGCCTGTGGAATCGCGAACTGGTGTGGAAAAACCTGCAGGTGCACGAGTTTGCCGCAGGGCTGAGTCGCGACGACAGCGGCCACTGGCATATCGACGGTTTTCCAAAGTCCGCACTGGAAACTGTTGAGGGGGGGAGAGAAGGGGGCGTGCGCGTAGGGGATCCCGCGCGCATCTTTCAGCTGGGCCCCAAGGTGCAGGTGCGCAATGCCCGCATCTCCCTGCGCCTGGCAGATGGCCAGCGAGCGCAGATGAACCTGCCACAGATACAGCTGGAAAATAGTGGCTATTTTCACCGCCTCAGTGCCCGCGCCTTTATTTCCCGCGACGACGATCCTCAGGTGGTGTCGGCAGATCGGGAAACCCTGCGCCTGATTCTCGAGGGGCGCGGCAATCCACGCGACAAGACCCGCTTCTCCCTGAGTGGCTATATCCAGCTGAACGAGCTGCTGCTCGACGACGATATCGTCACCCTGCTGCACCAACTGACGCCGCTGCCGAAGAAGTACCACTGGCATGGGCCCAAGCTGGCACGCGGCAGACTTTGGTTGCAGAGCGAGACAGACAGCGGCTACCGGCTGCTCGGCCGTCTCAGTCTTGAGCAGGTTGATGCTGACAGCCTGGCGCAGGCGGATCTTTCGCCGACCGCGTCCGAGCAGGCGTCGCCGGAATCGGTACTCGCGCCGCTGCAGTCGCTTGCCGGCGACATTTCCGGCCGCTGGCAGCCGGGCCAGCAATGGCGTCTGGCCCTGCAGGATATCCAGCTGGGCTGGCTCGATCTGCAGATGCCACCGCTGAACCTGCAGGCTAGCAACAGTACTGAGCAGGGCCTGCAGCTGGCCGCGGATGTGATCGATCTCGGCGGCTGGAGCCGCATTCTGGAGCGACTGGAACTCTTGCAGGGGGCGGCGGACGAGTGGTTGCGGGCACTGCAACCCGGCGGCCAGGTACGTAACGTGCAGCTGGCTCGGGCTGCCGACGGCCAGGTCCGGCTCAGCGCCAACCTGCACAATATCAGCGCCCAGGCCCACCGCGGTGCGCCGGCAGTCGAAGGGCTGAATGGTTTTTTGCAGGTTCAGGGCGCCGATGGACGCGTCGAACTGGGCGGCGGCAGTTTCAGCGCCCATTTCCCAACGCTCTATACCGACCCGTTTCACTTCGAAAGCGCCAGCGGCACTGTCGCCTGGTCCGTGGATCGGGAGGGCAATTCTGTGCACGTGCTGTCGGGGCCGCTGCAGCTCGACGGCGAGCTTGGCAGGGTAAACGGGCAGTTCCTGCTGGAGTTGCCCTATGTTGCCCATAGCCGCGCGGCGGACTTTACCCTGGCATTGGGGCTGCGCGACGCCGCGGTATCGGCGCAGCGCCAGCTGGTGCCACAAACCGTCAGCGACGACCTGCGCCGCTGGCTCAATGACGGGCTCGGCACGCAGAACCCCGGTCGGGTCGTCAGTGCCGGCTTTGTCTACCGCGGTTCCAGTTACCGGGAGGGTGACGACGAAGCGCTGCTGGCACTGGGCGAACACGCCGATCGGCAGACGGTGCAGCTGGCGGCGGACTTCGCCGGGGCCAACCTCGATTATGCCGCCGGCTGGCCCGACGCTCGCAAGGTCGACGGGCACCTGCTGGTCAATGACGGCAATGTTCGAGTCGATGCCACGGCGGCGCGACTGTGGAATATCGATGCGCGGGATATCGCGGTGGCTGTCACCCCGAACCCGGCCGGGCGCGGCTCTATGCTCGACGTGCGCGCACAGTTGGCCGGCCCTGCGGCGGACGGACTCCGGCTGTTGCAGCAGTCGCCGCTGCGACAGCATCTGGGCAGCGCCTTCGATCAGTGGCAGCTGAATGGCCAGATCGATGGCAGCCTGGCCCTGTCGCAGCCATTGGGCGGTGCAGATCTGCCCGCCCGCCAGCGTGTGCAGGTGGACCTGCAGCAGGGGGCACTGCAGCTGCAAAACCTCAAGCTGGAAATCGACCAGCTACAGGGGCGCGTGGACTACGACAGTGAAGACGGGCTGGCCGGCACGCAGCTCAATGGCAGTCTCTGGGGACGACCACTAAGCGCCAGGATTCGCCATTTCGGCGATGGCGAGCAGCGCGACACCCAGGTGGTGGTCGATGGCAGTGCCGGTACTGAGTCCGTGCGCAGCTGGAGTGGCCGCCCGGAATTACAGTGGCTGGACGGCGTCTTTGCCTACCAGGCGTTGGTGACTATCCCGGCCAAGGCGAAACAAAAGCCCTATGCGGCGATTTTTGAACTGAACTCCGATATGGCCGGGGTCGCCATCAATCTGCCGGCGCCACTGGGCAAGCAGGACGAAGCCAAGACCAACTTCGTGTTGCGGGTACCCATCGGGGAGCAGGGCAGCCTTTTCCATTTAACCTACGGCGAACATGTGCAGGGGCAGTTCTGGCTGGTGCAGGGGGCTATGGAGCGCGGCATTATCGCGCTGAATGCCGAAGCGAAGTTGCCCCAGGATCGCGGTTTGGCAATCCGCGGCGACTTGTCGCGCATAGACCTGCCGCGCTGGCGCGAGCTGTTGCAGATATACGAAGCTGGTCCAAGCGGCGGTGATGACCTGGGCACTGCGCCGGAGCCACTGCCAGTGACTCTCGATCTGAGTACCGATCGCCTGCTGTTCGGGACAACCGAAATTGCACATATCCACGTGCGCGGCCGCGGTCTCGGTGCCGATTGGCAAGTGCAATTCGACAGTGAAACCGCTGCCGGGCAGCTCAGTGGCGTCATGAACGGCTCGACGCCACTGCGGCTGGACCTGACGCACCTGCACCTGCCGGCGCCGGCCGAGGCTGCGCCCGGTGCCGACAGCGCCAAAGCTTCACAGGAGACGGATCCCTGGGCCGGATACGATTTTACGACTCTCCCCAGAGTGGACTTCAGTACCGACAGCCTGCGAATCGGTGACGAGGATATGGGGCGCTGGTCCTTCCGTTTGCGCCCATCCGCAGACCGCCTTGTGCTCAGCGATATCCGCGGTGCTGCGCGCGGTGTGCGCCTGGAGGGGCGCGGCAGCGGCGAGAAAAAACTCGGGGCCCAGCTGATGTGGATGCGCGATGCGGACGGTCGCGATTCGTCCCAGTTTATCGGCCGCCTGGTGGCCGATGATCTGGCGGATGTTCAGCGAGCCTGGGGGCAGGACCCGGTTATCGAGAGTCGCTTTGCGAGTTTCGATACCGCGCTGCGCTGGGACGGCTCGCCGGCGCGGGTGGCCGGTAACCTGCTGTCCGGCGAATTGAAGATCGATATCCGCGATGGCCGCTTCCTGCGCGCGACCGATAATGCCGGCTCGGCGTTGCTGCGGCTGTTGTCGCTGTTCAACTTCGATACCTGGGCGCGCCGCCTGCGACTGGATTTTTCCGACCTCTACCAGAGCGGCATGGCTTTCGATCAGGTGCGAGGAGAGGTGGTGTTCGAGGGGGATGGCCAGTTGCTGATCGCGGTGCCCATTCAGGTAGAGGGGCCGACCAGTGAGCTGCAGATGGCCGGCAGGGTCAACCTGAAGCGCGAGGACCTGAACCTGACCCTGGTGGCGACGCTACCGGTGGGCAATAACCTGGCCCTGGTGGCGGCACTGGCTGGCGGCCTGCCGGCGGCGGCGGGGGTCTACCTGATCAGTAAGGCGTTCAAGAAACAGGTGAGCAAAATGGCCAGCGTCAGTTACCGCATCAGCGGTGACTGGGAGGAGCCGCAAGTGCGCTTTGACAAGCTGTTTGACGGCGATGGCGCCCAGCGGCAGGGTGAAGCCGCGGAGCAGGAGGAGCGCCGCCGGCTCGAGGCTGCGCCGGAAGGTCTGCGCGCCGAGCCCGATAACGCGCCGCCCCGGCTGGCTCCGGTTATTTGAACCGCGGGGCCCGTCCGGACTCCAAATTGATAGTGGCGGGAACAAGCTACCCGCGGAGGGCGTCGAATGATGAATAGATCCCTGCATTTGGTCACATTGCTGCTGGCGGTATTTGCGTTGCCGGCCTGCACGGAGGCCGATGAAAACCGCGATCAGTCCATGACAGTGGCGGAGGCCAGGGGGCATATCGCCGCCGGCACCAACCTGTCTGCCATTCCCAAGTCCGTCTGGCGCCAGTTGTTGCCTGAGGATCAATTCCAGGTATTGTGGGAAAAGGACACAGAGCGCGCCTTCAGCGGCAAATGGTTGAAGAATGAAGCAGAGGGCACTTATGTGACTGCCGGATGCCGCTTGCCGGTTTTCAGCTCCCGGCACAAGTTCAAATCCGGCACCGGCTGGCCGAGTTTCTGGGAGATTGCCTATCCGGAAAATGTGGTGCTGAAGGACGATTACAGCTGGGGTATGAGACGCACCGAAGTGCTGTCGGCCTGTGGTGAGCACCTCGGCCATGTCTTCAAGGACGGTCCTGAACCCACCGGTTTGCGCTATTGCCTGAATTCGCTCGCACTGGATTTCGTGCCAGGTATTGCAAAAACCGAATAATTATTCGATATTGTCGCTTGCGGCCCTCGCGGCCGCTGCGATGAGGTAAAACAATAATCAACAGAGGTCCGTGCTGATGTCCGATGTGGCTTCGGTGGCGTTGCCCAACAACCGCTACACGCTGTTCCGGGTGTTTAAATACACCGTCTATCTGTTACTCGCCTATAACGTCTACGCCTTTTTTCTGGAAAATCACGCTGCCGCCGGTTCCGTCTTTGGCGATGGCTTGCAGTGGGGCAGGGTAATCGAGGCCTACAACGACTCCATCGATACCCTGGCCTGGGTATTGCTGCTGTTGGTGTTCGAGCTGGAGACCTTTGTTCTCGCCGACGACAAGATACGCGGTTGGATCAAGTGGGCGCTGAATGGCATTTCGGCATTCTGCTACCTGTTTATCGTCTATTCCTACTACGGCTACGTGGCCGAGATGTTGTATGTAACCGAGCTGCTCCCGGTGGCACAGCCAGTCTGTGAACTGGCGGCGCAGGGCGGCTGGCAGATGGTGGTTGGGCAGGACGATTACGTCGCGCTGACGACCGCGAACTGCACGGCGCTGGCCGATTCCCGGGTGCTGCAACTGGCCGATGCGCAGATTCTCGGCGATACGGCGATCTGGACGGAAATCAAATGGCTCGCCTGGGCCGACGTGATCAATGCCGGTGCCTGGCTGTTGATTGTGGTGATCCTCGCGTTCGAGGTGTGGCTGCAGCTGCGCCACGAGCTGTCTGACCGTGTGATGCGCTATTCACAGATGGTGAAAGCGGTGCTGTATTTTACGCTATTCCTGTGCGCAATTTACTGGGGCTTCAGCGGCAGTTTCCTGGACTTCTGGGATGCCTTCCTGTGGCTGGTGGCGTTCTTCTTTATCGAGCTGAACCTGTTTGAATGGCAGGCTGAGACCAACGGCGAATGAGTGTTGTGGAGGCGAACCCGAGGTTCGCCTCAGCACCTTAATCACTGGAAAAGCTGTCTCCCGCCGGATTAAGGCGCTTCCTGCATAAAGAAATCCCGCAGAAAGCGGAACAGCTTGCGACGGTTGGTCGGCGGCTTGTTGTTCTTTATCTCCTTGTTGGAATCGCGAATCAGCTGGCGCAGTTGCTGGTGGTCCGCCTGCGGGTAGCTGTCGAAGAAGTCGCTCTGCGCGGCATTGCCTTCCTCCAGCAGACGCGTGCGCCAGTCTTCGGCCATCTTGTCGAAGCGCAGGTGCTGCTGGTCGCGCTCCTTGAAACGCTGCAGTACTTCTTCAATCGCCTCGCTGTCGGCACTGCGCATCAGGCGGCCGATATACTGCATCTGGCGGCGGCGCGCTTCATTGGACTTGATGCGGTGTAAGGTGTCGATCGCCTCGCGCATGTCTGCTTCCAGCGGCACTTCCTGAAGTTGCGCTTTGGAAAGCTCGGTCAGCTGTTTGCCCAGCTCCTGCAGCTCGTGCATCTCCTGCTTGACCCTGGTCTTGCTCTTCGGCAGATCGTCTTCGTAGTCGTCGTGTTCGTACATTCGGGTTTCCAGTTCATTTCCCAAAAGATCGGCCTCGGCAGGTGGCCTATTAAGCTTAGCGAGGTCAGCCGAAATACCAGGTGGCCAGGCCGAGGAAGGACATAAAGCCGACCACGTCAGTGACTGTGGTCAGGGCTACACCGCCGGCGAGGGCGGGATCTATACGCATGGCGCGCAGCGCTACTGGCAGTATCGCGCCGGCGAGCGCGGCGGTAACCAGGTTGATCACCATGGCGGCGACAATGATCAGCGCGATGCGCTGATCCCCGAACCACAGGCCGGCAATCAGGCCCATTACCAGTGACCAGAGCAGTGCATTCAGCACCGCGGAGCCCAGTTCGCGGGACAGCAGCCAGTTGAGGTTGCTGCGGCCGATCTGGCCGAGCGCCATACCGCGGATCACCACCGTCAGTGTCTGGCTGCCGGCGACGCCGCCCATGCTGGCGACGATGGGCATCAGAATCGCCAGCGCCACGACTTTGTCCAGGGTGTCCTGAAACAGGCTGATTACCCAGGATGCCAGCAGTGCGGTCAACAGGTTGATGCCGAGCCACAGCGCGCGCCGACGCGCGGTGCGGCGCACCGGGGCGAAGGTGTCTTCCTCTTCGTCCAGGCCCGCGAGACTCATCAGCGAGTGGTCCGCGCCCTCGCGAATCACGTCCACCACGTCGTCGATGGTAATGCGTCCCAGCAGGCGGTTGTTGCTGTCCACCACCGGCGCGGTAATCCAGTCATATTTCTCGAACAGCCGCGCCACCTCGGTATCGGACATGTCTGCCGGTATCGGCTCCACGTCGGTATTCACCACCTCGCGCACCGTTACCGACGGGTCTGTTGTCAGTAGCTTGGAGAGCGGCAGCAGTCCGATGTACTGGCCCTTGCGATTGACGACGAACAGGCTGTCGGTGGATTCAGGCAGTTGCTCGTGACGGCGCAGGTAACGCAGCACGACATCCAGGGTCAGGTTCGGGCGCACGGAGATAGTATCCGTGTCCATCAGGCCGCCGGCGGTCTCCTCGTCGTAGGCGAGGACGCTCTCTACCCGTTGGCGATCGGTTTCGCTCATGGCGGAGAGCACTTCCGCCATCACCCTGTCGGGCAGCTGCTGCAGTATGTCGGCGACGTCGTCGGCGTCGAGGCCCTCCATGACCGCCACCATCTCCTCTGTGTCCATGGTGGCGAGGATCTGGCTCTGCACGTCGTCAGTGAGTTCCTGCAGTACTTCGCCTTCGACTTCTTTGTCGATCAGCTTCCAGAGTACCTGGCGGATACGGGGCGGGGAGCTCTCGAGCAGCTGCGCTATGCTCTGCGGCGAGAGGGTGCTGAGCATGCGCCGCACCTCACGCCCGGTACCGCTGTCCAGCGCCGCAAATACTTCACCCAGCTGGCTCTGCGTGCGGAACTTGATATCGGCTGGGGGAGTGTTGGACACGGCGTTTCCTTACTGCATTGAAGGTGGTGGCGGGTGATCGCTGTGCAGCGGCCAGCGGCGATTCTATGCTTATCGCGCTCCTCTATCCATATGGTGGTGGGTGCGCGTGGCCTTCACTCGGCTTCGCCAAAACGATCCGCTACCAGTTCCGCGATGGCACTGACTGCGGCGTCCTCGTCGTTGCCCTCGACTTCGAGTTCCAGTTCCGTTCCCTTGCCGGCTGCCAGTAACATCAGCGCCATCACGCTTTTGCCGTCCACGCTCTTGCCCTGGCAGTGTACCTTGACATTGGCGGAGAAGCGCGCCGAAGTCTGCGCAAACTTACTGGCGGCGCGGGCGTGAAGGCCAAGCTTGTTGATGATGAGGAGGCGGCTTTTCTGCATGGGGTGTCGGCGATTCCGGCTGTTATCGGGCTTTATTTCTGCTGCTCGCGGTGGCGAACCTGCACATTGTCGAACTGGCTGGCGAAGCTCTTGGCAAGCTGCTCCACCATATAGACTGAACGGTGGCGTCCGCCGGTACAGCCGACTGAGATGCAGGTATAGCTGCGGTTGCTTTTCTGGTAGGAGGGCAGCCAGTGCTGCAGAAACTGGGTGATATCGCGCTCCATGGCATCGGTTTCCGGGTGCGTGCGCAGGAATTCGACAACTTCCGCGTCGAGACCGGTCTTCTGTCGCAATTCTGCGACCCAGTAGGGGTTGGGCAGGCAGCGCAGGTCGAATACCAAATCCGCGTCTACCGGTACTCCGTGTTTGAAGCCGAAGGATTGAAAGAGGATGGCCATACCTTCGGAGCCGTCACCGACTACCCGGGTCTTAATCAGGTCGCGCAGCTGGTGCAGGCTGAGGCTGCTGGTATCTATGACCATGTCCGCCATGGCGGAAATGGGGGAGAGCAGTTCCTTTTCCCGATTGAGCGCTTCCAGCAAGTGCGTGCGGTTATCGCTGAGGGGGTGTTTGCGGCGGGTTTCGCTGAAGCGCTGCACCAGCACCGGCGAGCGCGCATCCAGGTAAATGACATCGCACTGTACGCCACTTTCGCGCAGTGATTCGATCACCCGCGGGGCCTGTTGCACATCCCGCCAGAGGTTGCGCGCATCTATGCCGAGGGCCAGGCGGGTGTTGCCTAGTGCGCCCTGGGTATCGTCAACTGGCGGCTGCTCACGAACCCGCTTGACCAGTTCCGGCAGCAGGCTGGCGGGCAGATTATCGATACAGTTGAAGCCGACATCTTCCAGCAGCTGCAGGGCAGAGCTTTTGCCGGAACCGGAACGGCCGCTGATAATCACCAGGCGCATAGGGGAAATCCTTTCTTCACGTAGCGCGAATTGCTCGAAAAACAACCGGTCGCCCAGGTGATCCGAGTAATATCGGCGCTGGCGCCGCTCATCTCGACCTGGGTGAATCGTGTTTCTGTGTCAGATTATGCAGCGGCGGCACTGTCGATGGCCAGTGCGTAGAGCTCATCACCACTCTCGGCCTGGCGCAGTTTTTCTCTTACCCGGCTGTCGGAGAAGAGGGCGGCGATTTCGGCGAGGGTTTCCAGATGCTCCTGCTCGGCGTTTTCCGGTACCAGCAGTGCAAACAGGAGATCCACCGGTTGGCGGTCTGCGGCGTCGAAATCGATAGCGGGTTCAGTGGTGCAGAGGACACCGATGGGGCGCTCACAGCCGGGCAGGCGGCAGTGAGGAATGGCGACACCATCGCCAATACCCGTTGAGCCGAGACGCTCGCGGGCGATCAGCTGGTTGAAGATAGTGTCGGAGTCGTGTTGTGGATATTGTTCGGCAATGGCCTGGGCAATATTGAGCAGCAATTTCTTTTTGCTGCTCCCCGCCAGGTGACAAAGACTCAGGCGGGGAGAAAGTAATGCTTCCAATGTCATAGTTCAGCGGTGGTTCTGCAACTTCTCTTTGTGTTTTTTCAGTTGGCGGTCCAGCTTGTCGGCGAGCGCGTCGATGGCCGCGTACATATCTTTGTCTTCGGAGCCGGCGCAGAGGTCGTGCCCGTTGATGTGCACCCTGGCTTCAGCCTTCTGAATCAGTTTTTCGACGGAGAGGATTACCTGTGCGTTGGTAATGTTGTCATAGTGCCGGGAAAGTTTTTCCAGCTTGCTTTCGCAGTAATCGCGAATGGGCGGAGTTAAATCGACGTGGTGACCACTAATATTGATCTGCATGGATTTCTCCTTATCGAGTGCATCGCAAACCGGCGCAACCCTCCGTTTGGGCGGCAACCCTACTAGGAAGTTCGCCAGAATGGAAGGATACACTCAAAGTTTGGACATTGGTCGCGGCCCGGGTGGCAATGGGCGCCCCTGAATTCGTGACCAGCCATCTGGAGTGGGTCAAGGCGTGTGGTGAGGTGCTCCGCCGGATTAAAAATTTCGGCGGTGTAAAGGTGGAGTGGTACTCGGTCGGGCGGTGGATCAAATAAGGCGCTTGCGCTCACTGGATGACGGGATGCCCATGGACTCACGGTACTTGGCGACCGTGCGCCTGGCCACCTTGATACCCTGCTTATCCAGTTCCTGGGTGATTTTGTTGTCGGACAGCGGCTTGCGCGGTGTTTCGGCATCGATCAGCTTGCGAATCATGGCGCGAATGGCTGTCGATGAGGCATCTTCGCCGGAGTCGGTGCTCACGTGGCTCGAGAAGAAGTACTTGAGCTCGAAAACACCGCGGGGCGTGAGCATGTACTTCTGGGTGGTGACCCGGGATATGGTGGATTCGTGCATGCCGATACTTTCCGCGATATCCGCGAGTACCATGGGTTTCATCGCCTCGGGGCCGTCCTCGAAGAAGCCCTGCTGCTTCTCGACAATGCAGGAGGCCACCTTGAGTAAGGTATCGTTGCGGCTCTGAAGGCTTTTGAGGAACCAGCGTGCTTCCTGCAAGTTGTCACGCAGGAAATTGTTTTCGGAGGAGTTGTCGGCGCGTCGTATCAATGCGGCGTAGTCACCGTTGATGCGCAGCCGCGGGGTGGTCTCCGGATTCAGTTCTACCAGCCAGCGCTGCTCCCGGCGGCGCACGATAATATCGGGAATGACGTATTGCGGTTCTTCGCCACCGAAGGCTTCCCCGGGATAGGGCGTCAGGGTCTGGATAAGCCGCACGACGTCGCCCAGCTGGGCCTCGTTCAGGCGAGTGCGGCGACTAAGTTGGCGGAAGTCGCGTTTGCCGAGCAGGTCCAGGTGGCGATCCACCACTGCCTGCGCATGCTCGAGCCAGGGCGTCTGGGGCGGCAGCTGGCGCAACTGCAACAGCAGGCACTCGCGCAGGTCGCGGGCACCGCAGCCGGCGGGTTCAAACTGCTGGATGGTCTTGAGTACGGCGAGGACCTCATCCTCTTCCACTTCCAGGCTGTTGGAAATTTCTTCGAGTGGCGTTTCCAGGAAGCCGCTCGGGGCTATGCCGTCGATCAGGTTCTCGCCGATCAGTTTGTCGTGCTCGGACAGGGTGGTGAGGTTGAGTTGCCATAGCAGGTGGTCCTGCAGGCTGTCCGGGGCGGAATTGCGCTGCTCGAGGGGCAGCTCGTCGCCGTCGCCACCGCTATAACTGCCGCCGCTGTAGATATCGTCCCAGCGCGTGTCCACCGGCAGTTCATCGGGGATGTCCTGGCTCCAGTCGCCCTCGCTGTCCTGCTCGGCACTGCTGTGCGCAGCATCTTCGGTGGCGGGGTTTTCCGGAGACTGCTGATCCCGCTGTGGTTCAGCGGGTGAGTGCTCCTCGCCGTCCACCTCCAGCAGCGGATTGCTGTCCAGTGCCGACTGCACTTCCTGCTGCAGATCCAGCGTCGACAGCTGCAGCAGGCGGATGGCCTGTTGCAGCTGGGGCGTCATCGTCAGCTGAGTGCCGAGCTTTATCTGGAGAGACTGCTTCATAGTGAGGAACTGCAGGTCGAGGAGGCGGATGTTTCTTCAAAAAATCCAAGACGCTGCAGACTACCCCTGAGCCTGGCGGATTACAAGCAATAACTGTGCCGACTTTTAATGCAGAATTATGAATGCGGAATGATGAATGCGCGGTCTGTTGCCGTGAAGGCGGAGATTGATCCGGCCGCGCCGGGTCCTGGAAGGAGCGGCTTAGCGATTTTGGCGGCATTTGTGGCGCTGCGGGTCGATTCTATTCCGCATTCCGCACTCCGCACTCCGCATTAAATCGTGAATTCGTGTCCCAAATAGACCTCACGCACCTGTTGGTTCGCGAGGACCTCGGCCGGAGTGCCGGCGGCGATGATATGACCTTCGCTGACGATATAGGCTATCTCGCAGATATCCAGGGTTTCGCGCACATTGTGGTCGGTGATCAGTACGCCGATACCGCGATCGCGTAGGTGGCGGATGATCTGTTTGATGTCATTTACCGAAATGGGGTCGACGCCGGCAAAGGGTTCGTCCAGCAAGACGAAGTCCGGGTCCGTGGCCAGGGCGCGGGCAATTTCCACACGGCGCCGTTCGCCGCCGGACAGGGCCATGCCGAGGCTGCTTTCAATGTGGGTAATGTTGAATTCCTGCAACAGCTCCTGCACCTGCTGTTGCCGTTCGGCGCGGGACAAGTCTTTGCGTGTCTCGAGAATGGCGAGAATGTTGTCGCGTACCGACAGGCGGCGGAAAACCGAGGCTTCCTGGGGCAGGTAGCCGATTCCCTTGCGCGCCCGTCCGTGCATGGACAGTCGGGTGATATCCTCGTCGTCGATCTTTACCTGGCCGGCATCCGCCTGCACCAGGCCGGCAATCATATAAAAACAGGTGGTCTTGCCGGCCCCGTTGGGGCCGAGCAGGCCCACTACCTGGCCACTGGTAACGCTGACGGAAACGTCCTGGACGACCTTTCTTTTCTTGTATTGCTTGGCGAGGTGTAACGCTTTCAGCGTCGGCATAGTGTATTCCGAGTGTTGTCTGGCCGGCAGCAGGGTCGAAGTTGGCCGCCCTGTGCCGGCTTAATTTTTTTGCAGTGGCGCGGCCGATTTTCCTGTGAACGGTCGCGGTGGCCGCTACTGGTTCTGCTGTGTCCCGTTGGCCTGCTGGCTGTCGTCCTTTTTCTCCGGCTTCCAGATCATCTCCACGCGACCCTCACCGGACTGACCCTGAGCCTGCATCTGTTCGCTATTCAGGTCATAGTCGATTTTTTCGGCGGTCAGCGTGTTGCCGTCGCGGTCGACATGGGCATCGCCGCTGAGGTGGAGTTCATCGGAGGCGACGGTGTACTCGATACGGCGCGCGCGGGCCTTAACCGGGCTCTGGCTCTGTTGCATCTGCTGCTGGAAGTGTGCCGGCTTGCCGGTGGCGACAACGCGGCTGATCTCGCCGCTGGCATTGCCATGCACCTCGACGCGATCGGCGCGAATCTCCAGTGAACCCTGGGTAATGACGACATTGCCACTGTAGACCGACATGTTGGTGCTGCGGTTGGCTTCCAGTTTCTTCGCCTGCACCTTGATGGGCTGCTCGCGGTCGCTTTGCAGTGCCTGTATCTCACCGGCCGTCAGTGCCAGCAAAGTCGCGGTAACAAGAATCCGCAGGTGGCGATGGAGATTATTCGGTTTCATAGCTGCTCTTTACGTCGGAGAGGATTTCCACCCGGTCTTCCTTCAGGAAGGCGCGCAGGCCTTTGCCGGTGGTGCTGTTCGGGCCGGCGGTAATGGTAACAACTTTATCCGTCTCGGCGAATTCTTCGCGCGGCTTGATGGTGATGCTCTGGGTATTCAGTTTAAGGCCGCCCGGTGCCGGCATCTCGGTGATCTCTACATCGCCGCGCAAGACTACCCGTTCGCCGTTATTGTGCGCGACACCGCTTCTGGATTCGGTGTGCCACTTTGGCTCATCCTGCTGGTAAAAGACGATGCGCGGCTCGGTCAGGTCGGCGCGGTCGCGTCGCTCGAACTTGAAGAAGGTGATTCTCTCGGCATCCACACGGTAGGCGAGGGTGCCCTCCTGGTTGAAATGGCGCGTCTTGGCGTCGTTGATCACCAGGTCGGCGGCGCGCTTCTGCTGCTGCGGTGTCGGCTTTTTGCCGAGCAATTGCTGCGGTGGGCTCTCGGAGAACCACAATCCGGCGCTGACCAGGAGCACGACAATCACCAGTGGCAGCCAGGTGCGCATCAGTCTTCTCCGATGTAGGGGGCGAGGGCCGCGTCGAAGGTTCCCTGAGCCTGCATGATGCGGTCACACACTTCGCGCACCGCGCCCTCGCCGCCGCGGGCTTCGGTGATCCACAGCGCGCGCTCGCGCACCGGCGGGGCGGCGTTGGGAACAGAAATGGGGCTGCCGACGCGGGTCATCACCAGCAGATCCGGGTAGTCGTCGCCCACATAGGCAATGTCTTCGAGGCGGCAGGGGTCGTCTGCAAGCAGTTCCTGCAGCGCGGCAAATTTGTCTTCGCGCCCCTGGATCAGCTTGCTGACTCCCAGGTCGTGGGCGCGGCGCTCCACGACGGCGCTGCGCCGGCCGGTGATAATAGCCACGCGCACCCCGGACTTCTGCAGCATCTTGATACCGTGCCCGTCGAGGGTGTTAAAGGTCTTGAGCTCATTGCCGTTGTTATCGAAATAGAGCTTGCCGTCGGTCAGCACGCCATCCACGTCCAGTACCAGCCAGCGAACCCGCTGCAGGGTGCTGTTGAGTTTTTCTTCGGAAATCACAGAGCAGTTGTCCTTGTGTACAGTCTTGCGGCGCCGCGGTCGGCACTGGCGCCGTCATCAATTCGTTTCACCTTGGTGGCCGGGCCGGTCAGATTACCCCGGCGCGCAGTATGTCGTGCATGTGTAGGAGGCCGATCGGGTGGTGTGCATCGTCCTCCACTACCAGTGCGGTGATCTTGTGGTCCTCCATGATGCGCAGCGCCTCCGCGGCCAGTGTCGCGGCGGAGACGGTCTTGGGGCGGCGGCTCATGACTTCTTCCATGGTGGCTCTGTCCAGTTCCACCTTGTGGTCGATTACCCGACGCAGGTCGCCATCGGTGAATACGCCGAGCAGGGTGCCTTTGTGATCGACCACGGTAGTCATGCCGAAACCTTTGCTGGTCATTTCCAGCAGGGCCTTGGACAGCAAGGTCTCGGGAAAAACCTGGGGCAGTTCGTCGCCGGCATGCATCACATCCTCCACTCTTAACAGCAGTCGCCGGCCGAGGGCGCCGCCGGGGTGGGAGAAGGCGAAGTCCTCAGCGGTAAAGCCCCGTGCTTCCAGCAGTGCGACGGCCAGCGCATCGCCCATTACCAGGGTAACGGTGGTCGAGGAGGTGGGGGCCAGATTCAGTGGGCAGGCTTCCGTTTCCACCGAAATGTCCAGGTTGACATCCGCGGCCTGGGCCAGCGGGGAGTCCGCCTTGCCGGCCATGCTGACCATCGGGATACCGAGCCGCTTCAGCAGCGGCAGCAGTGTCAGTACTTCTGCCGATGAGCCGGAGTTGGAGATGGCGATCACCAGATCGTCGCGGGTAATCATGCCCAGGTCGCCGTGGCTCGCCTCGCCCGGATGTACGAAGAAGCTCGGCGTGCCGGTGCTCGCCAGGGTGGCGGCCATTTTGCGGCCGATATGCCCGGACTTGCCCATGCCGGTAACGATGGTTCGTCCGCGGCACTGGAGGATCATCTCGCAGGCGCGCTTGAAGTCGTCGTTGATTCTGTTTTCCAGCGCGGCCACGGCTTCCGTTTCCATCAGGATCGTGCGGCGCCCAGCTTGCAAAATCGGGTCCTGGGTCATTGACTGTCTCTGGTTAATTGCTTCTGTTTTGAGTGTAGGTACATCCCAAAAGTGCCGTTCTGTGGTGAAACGGCCGAGATGGGGGTTGCCGACGGTGAGCGGCCGACTCTGCGGCGTTGCAAAGCGTGGCGGGGGTGAGCCCGGCCGGCGGCCTGTCGTGCTAACCTCTATCTATTAAGTGGTTGAATTCGGTGTAATACGCCATATATAGCGACGGGCGGCACTGCGCTTGTGACGCGCCGCCACACCGTCGGGCGCGGCCATGGTATAGTTTGCCGCCGCCCATGTCAGCTCTGTCGCTTTACGGATGATCGACAGGGTCCAGAAGCCCGGCGGGAAGTCCGGAAAAACGGCGGCGTCATGGCACTAATTTGCGCCATGTGCGTCCAAGGAACGATTTGCCAATGGGAGAATTTTTGTGAACGCATCGTCAATGATTGGTCGGCAGGGTTTTATGCTGTGGGCCAAGGCCCTGCTCTGCACTCTGCTGGTGTCTGTCTGGGCACCCTCCGCCAGTGCTGCGCAGAACCCCTACGTGATGATCGAAGGGGTGTCCCAGAACTTGCTGGGTGTGATTCGCGCCAACGCTCAATATCTGAATTCGGATCCGCAGCGCTACTACAGCGCCGTGGACAGTGTACTGACGCCGGTGGTGGACTTTGACTTTATCGCCCGCGGTGTAATGGGACGTTACGCCAAAGAGGCGACCGCGGCACAGCGCTCGCGCTTCACCAGCGCTTTCCGTCGCGATCTGGTGGCGACGTTTGCCCGCGGTGTCGCCACCTTCGGTGATATGGACGTGAAAGTCGTGAATCCGGGCGGCGCCCCGAGCGGCAACCGTGTCAACGTGCTGCAGGAAGTGCGGAGTAAAGAGGGTATTACCAAGGTCTCCTATACCCTGGTGCGCAACCGCTCCGGGCAGTGGAAACTCATCAACGTGATCCTCAATGGTGTCAACCTGGGTAAGACCTTCCGCAGTCAGTTTGCCCAATCCATGCAGACGCACGGCGACATCGACAAGGTGATCGCCAACTGGTCGGCAGCCAAGGATGTAGCTGACCAGGTAGGCTGACCGGCTCCATTCCGGCTCGCGCGGCTGCGGCTGCGCGACCGGTCGGTTTCCAGTACACTTCGCGCTGTTTTTCAACTCAACGCTATTCCCGCCTATGCAACCCGAAGAAATCAAGGCCCTGATTGAAGGGCATATTCCCGAAAGCCGTGCCGATGTCGCCTTTGAGGGCAGCCACCTGATGGTGACCGTTGTCAGTAGCGCTTTCGAAGGCCTGAACCGGCTGAAAAAGCAGCAGCTGGTATACGCTGCACTCAACGACAAGATTGCCGACGGCACCCTGCACGCCGTGCAGATGCAGACACTCACCCCGGAAGAGGCCGGTCAGTCTTGACCTTGCGGTGAGATAGATCATCCATGTTCTATCTCACCGTCGCCCGCGCAATACCGGCGCAGATGTGCGATTCTGCTTGTATTGTGCGGGCTCGCGCCGGCCTGCGCCCGGCGGCGGCACATCCTTGTGCTGCTCAAATGCGGCTACGCCGCTCAGCTAATGAATACGCGAGACTCAATGGACAAGTTAATAATTGAGGGCGGCAGCCCCATCTCCGGAACCCTGAAGATTTCCGGTGCGAAAAACGCCGCGCTGCCGATTCTCGCCGCCGCGCTGCTGGCCGATGGACCGGTGCACATCCACAACCTGCCGCACCTGAATGACATCACGACGATGATCACGCTGCTGCGCTGCATGGGCTGTGAAGTCACCATCGACGAGAAGTTGGGCGTGGAAATAGACCCGCGTTCGGTCAACGATCTCACGGCGCCCTACGAGCTGGTGAAAACCATGCGCGCCTCCATCCTGGTGCTGGGCCCGTTGCTGGCGCGTCACGGGGTTGCGAATGTGTCTTTCCCCGGTGGCTGCGCCATCGGCAGCCGTCCGGTGGATATCCACCTCAAGGGCCTCGAGGCCATGGGTGCCGAGATCACTATCGACGAGGGCTTTATCCGCGCTCGGTCAAATGGCCGCCTGAAGGGCGCCAATATCGTGATGGAGAAAGTCACCGTTGGCGGCACCGAAAACCTGTTGATGGCGGCGGTGCTGGCTGAGGGCACCACGGTGCTGCACAACGCCGCGCGCGAGCCGGAAATCGTAGATTTGGCGGAATTCCTGATCGCGATGGGTGCGCAGATCGAAGGGGTCGGCACTGACACCCTGCGCGTGCACGGCGTGCCGCGCCTGAATCCCTGCACTTTCACGGTCATGCCGGATCGCATCGAAACCGGCACTTTTCTCGCGGCCGCGGCCGCGGCGCGCGGCAAGGTACGCCTGACTCACACCCGCGCTGATATTCTCGACGCGGTATTGGTCAAGTTCGAAGAAGCGGGCGCTCACCTGAGTATCGGTGACGACTGGATCGAGCTGGATATGAAGGGCAACCGCCCCAAAGCGGTCAGTTTCCGCACCGCCCCGTACCCGGCATTTCCCACGGATATGCAATCCCAGTTCACCGCGATGAACGCGGTTGCCGAGGGCAAGGGTGCAGTGGTGGAGACCATTTTCGAGAACCGCCTGATCCAGGTGCACGAGCTCAATCGCATGGGTGCCAATATCCTGCTGGAGGGCAACACCGCTATCGTTACCGGTGTAGAGAAACTGAAGGGTGCCCCGGTGATGGCCTCGGATTTGCGCGCCTCGGCCAGTCTGGTGATCGCCGGTATGGTTGCCGAAGGCACCACCATCGTGGACCGCATCTACCATATCGACCGCGGTTACGAGTGTATCGAGGAAAAATTGCAGCAGCTGGGGGCGAATATTCGCCGAGTGCCCGGCTAAAGCTGGCGGAGACTCGGGACCCAACAGTTGTATTCAGGCCTGATGGGAAGGCTCTGCTGCCGGGGGCCGTTTGAGAAAAGCGCCTGCGGCTGATAAACAGACCGATGAGGCTGTTGAACAAATGGCCCCCGGAAGCAGGGCCGCCACCGCACCCGCTTAAAGTGACCGGCTACTGGCCGTCGAAGTGATAAAACGATAACCGCCATGCAAATCACCATCGCCCTGACCAAGGGAAGAATTCTGAAGGAAACCCTGCCGCTGCTGGCGGCCGCGGGACTGGAGCCTTTGGAGGACATCGCCAAGAGCCGCAAGCTGATATTTCCCACCAACCAGGAGGGCGTGCGCCTGTTGGTGTTGCGCGGCGTGGATGTGCCCACCTACGTGCAGCACGGCGCGGCGGACCTGGGGGTGGCGGGCAAGGACACTCTGCTCGAGCACGGCGTCGAGGGTATTTACGAACCGCTGGACCTGGGCATTGCCCGCTGCCGCCTGATGACCGCCGGAGTCAAGGGGGCGGCGCTGCCGCGGGGGCGCATTAAGGTGGCAACCAAGTTCGTACAGAGTGCCAAGCGTCACTACGCGGCCCAGGGGCGGCAGGCGGATATCATCAAACTGTACGGCGCCATGGAGCTGGCACCACTGATGGATCTGGCCGATGAAATCGTCGATATCGTCGATACCGGCAACACGCTGAAGGCTAACGGCCTGGAAGCCCGCGATACCATCGCGCATATCAGTAGCCGTCTGATCGTCAACAAGGCGTCGATGAAAATGAAGTATCAGCCGATCAACGCGCTGATCGAGAAGCTCGCCGCGGCTGTAATTACCGACTGAAAGAATTTTCGACACAAGTGACCATGACTACCGACAGTATTCGCCGGCTGAACGCCGCAGACTCGGACTTCGATGCGCAGCTGGAGCAGTTGTTGGCCTGGGAGTCTGTCGCCGATACCCATGTCGAAACGACGGTGGCGGATATTCTGCAGCAGGTGCGCTCTCGCGGCGACGCCGCCGTCATCGAATATACGAATCGCTTCGATCGCCGCCAGCTAAACAGTGCCGGCGAGTTTTGTCTGGCGCAGTCCGCACTGGCAGCGGCCCTGGAGCGCATCCCCTCGGCGGAGCGCGAGGCGCTGGAGGCGGCTGCCGAGCGAGTGCGGGCATACCACCAGCGCCAGCGACAGGAATCCTGGCGATACGAGGAAGCAGACGGGACCGTTCTCGGTCAGCAGATCACGCCGATGGAGCGGGTGGGGATTTATGTCCCCGGTGGCAAGGCCAGTTATCCGTCCTCCGTACTGATGAACGCTATTCCGGCCAAGGTGGCTGGGGTCGACTGTGTCACCATGGTGGTGCCGGCGCCCGACGATCAGCTCAGCGACCTGGTGTTGGCTGCCGCGGCCATCGCCGGCGTGGATCAGCTGTTTACCATCGGCGGCGCCCAGGCAGTGGCGGCTCTGGCTTACGGAACCGAGTCAGTGCCGAAGGTGGACAAGATAGTCGGGCCCGGCAACATCTTTGTTGCCGCCGCCAAGCGCGCAGTTTTTGGTCGGGTTGCCATCGATATGATCGCCGGCCCCTCGGAGATCCTGGTGATCTGTGACGGCGGGACGGATCCGGACTGGATCGCCATGGACCTGCTGTCCCAGGCCGAGCACGACCAGCAGGCACAGTCGATTTTGCTCAGTCCGGATGTCGCGTTCCTGAACGCGGTGGAAAAGTCGCTGGACAGGCTGCTGGATGAATTGCCCCGTCGGGAGATTGCTGCCCAGTCGCTGGCCGGGCGCGGTGCGCTGATTCAGGTGCAGAGTATTGAGGCGGCGATAGCGCTGGCAAACCGCATTGCCCCGGAGCACCTGGAAGTATCCGTTGAGGATCCGGAGCAATACCTTGCGCAGATTCGCCATGCCGGGGCCATTTTCCTCGGTCGCCACACTGCCGAGGCCCTCGGAGACTACTGCGCGGGGCCGAATCACGTGTTGCCGACCAGCGGTACCGCCCGCTTCTCGTCACCGTTGGGGGTTTACGATTTCCAGAAGCGCAGCTCGATTATCTATTGCTCGCCGGCAGGTGCGGATTCGCTCGGCCGGGTCGCCAGGACTCTGGCGCGCGGCGAGGGGCTGGAGGCGCACGCGCTCTCGGCCCAGTATCGGGTCAAGGAATAGAGTATCGGGTCAAGGGATAGAGTATCCGCTCCGGGGCTGGTGTCTGGCTTAACAGTACCCGGCCTAGTTATCTTCGGCCGGTATCTTGGTCGCCTGCCAGGCGACTGCCCGCCACTCCCCGTCTCTTTTCACGAAGGTGCCGGTATTGAAATAGTGGCTGGTTTCCGGCTCGCCACTGGACCTGTCTTCTCCCACCAGTTTGAACGCAACCACCGCAATATCATCGAAAAGGCGAATATCAACCTCTTCGGCGCGGTAACTTGCGGTCACTGGCTGGCCTTTCGCCGCTTCCAGGCCCTGCATGATGACTTCTTTGCCGAAGCGTTTGCCCGATGAGCTGGTGTAAATAAGATCGTCGGCCCAGAAGCGCTGGTGGACGTCGGCATCGCCGGCGGCGCCGGCCAGGAACGCGTCGAGTTTTTGTTGCAGTTGTTCGCGATCGCCGGCGCTGGCCTGTGCCGCGCATAGGGTGAAAAGCAGGGTGCAGATCAGTGTACGCATCTTATTTCTCTCTTGTTATCAGCTGCGACGTTGCTCTTTGGGTTTCTCCGAGACGGTGGCCTCTACGGTATTGGCCACTCCGTTGCGCACAAAAGTGATCGACACCGTATCGCCTGGGCGCAGAGTGGCCATGGTGGCGATACCCCGCTTGCCGTCATTGATCGGCTGGCCGTCGATATGGGTGATCACGTCGCCGGGCTTCAGGCCGGCTTCGTGCGCCGGGCCCTGGTTGTATATGGCGGTGATAATCACACCATTCGTGGAAGCCAGGTGAAAGGCGCGCGCCAATTGCGGCGTAATCGCACTCGCTTCGATACCCAGCCAGCCGGGCACGACACGGCCGTATTCGATGATGTCCTGCATGACCTTGAAGGCGATATTGGCCGGAATCGCAAAGCTGATCCCGCCGGAGTAGCCGGACTGGTTCAGGATGGAGGTATTGATGCCTAGCAGGCGGCCGCGCGCATCCACCAGGGCGCCGCCGGAGTTGCCCGGGTTTACTGCCGCGTCGGTCTGCAGGAAGTTCTGCAGATAGCCGCCGGTGCCGCTGTTTTCCAGATAGCGGCCTGTCGCACTGATGATGCCCTGGGTCACCGTCTGGCCGACCCCGAAGGGGTTGCCGATCGCCAAGACGACGTCACCCACCTGGGCCTTTTCCGGCTCGCCGACTTCGATGGACGTGATATTGGACAGCTCTACCTTGAGGACCGCCAGATCGAAATCTGCGTCGCTGCCGACGAGCTGAGCCTGTGCCTCGCGACCGTCTGCCAGCAGCACCACAATGGCATCCGCCTGGTCCACGACGTGGTGGTTGGTCAAAATGTAGCCGTCATCGCTGACAATAACGCCGGAGCCCAGGTTGGACTGCATCCGCTCGCGCTGTGGCAGGTTCATGCTGTCGAACAGGCGGCGAAACAGGGGATCGTTGAACAGCGGATGCTGGCGCTGGGGCACCGCTTTGCGGGTGTAGATATTGACCACGGCCGGTCCCGCCAGGCTGACTGCACGGGCGTAGGAAACCGGGCCCTGCCATTCGTCCGCCGCGGGTTTGGGCGCGCCGCCGCGCAGCTGCGGAAACATCAATAACAGCAGTGCCGCCACGGCGAGGCCGATACCGGCAGGGACGGCCCATTCCTGGAAAAAACGTTTTAGGGACACTCGCGACTCCTCAATTTGTGGCCATTATACATGGCTCGCCTAAGGGAACCGTGGCCACTTTGCCCTTAATGGGGGGGAAGTGTCTGGGGTGGGGGGATTTCGCTCGGCCAGCCATTGGTTGGCGGCTGCGGATCCGTATAATGGCGGGTCCAAAATTCCAAGATTTATCGATAACTGTTTGTTTGGAGTGGAAAATGTCCCTGGTTCGCCCCCACGGCAGCGTTGAGCTGCAGCCCCGCTTTGTATATGACAGCGAAAGGCATCACCAGCTGATGCACGAGGCTGAGTCCCTGCCGTCCATTGTGGTCAGCTCCGCTGCGGCGGCCAATGCGGTGATGCTGGGGGCAGGGTATTTCAATCCACTGCATGGCTACATGAACCTGGCGGACGCGCTGAGTGTTGCCGAAACACTGCGCACCGTCGACGGCTTGTTCTGGCCGGTTCCGGTGTTGAATATGGTGAAGGACACCGCGGCCATCGAGGGCGCCGCCCGTATCGCGCTGCGCGACCCGAATGTCGAGGGCAATCCGGTGCTCGCGATCATGGACGTCGAGGCGATCGAGACGGTCACCGAAGAGCAGATGGACACCATGGTCGAGCATGTTTTCGGCACCCATGACGAGAAACACCCGGGTGTGGCGACCTTCAAGGCCGCCGGTCGCAAGCTGATTTCTGGTTCGATCGAAGTGCTGAACTTCAGCTACTTCCAGAACGACTTTCCGGATACCTTCCGCACTGCGGTCGAGATCCGCAACGAGTTTATCGAGCGCGGCTGGAATAAAGTTGTGGCCTTCCAGACCCGCAACCCGATGCATCGCGCCCACGAAGAGCTGTGCAAAATGGCACTGGACGGTGTGGACGCCGATGGTGTGCTGATCCACATGCTGCTGGGCCAGCTCAAGCCGGGTGATATTCCCGCGCCGGTGCGCGATGCGTCCATTCGCAAGATGGTGGAGCTCTATTTCCCGGCCAACACCGTGATGGTGACCGGTTACGGATTCGACATGTTGTATGCCGGTCCGCGCGAAGCGGTGCTGCACGCCGTCTTCCGCCAGAACTGTGGTTGCAGCCACTTGATTGTCGGCCGCGACCACGCGGGTGTGGGCGACTACTACGGTGCCTTCGACGCGCAGAGTATCTTCGACGACAAGGTGCCTGAGAGTGCGCTGGAGATCGAGATCTTCCGCGCGGACCACACGGCCTACTCAAAAAAGCTGAATAGGGTGGTGATGATGCGCGACGTGCCGGATCACACCAAAGAGGACTTTATCCTGCTGTCCGGCACCAAGGTGCGCGAGATGTTGGGTGGTGGTATTGCGCCGCCCCCGGAATTCTCCCGTCCGGAAGTGGCGCAGATCCTGATGGATTATTACCAGAAACTGTAATCATCAAATCGCCAGGAGCAATTTGGTGCAGCGAAGCTGCTGGTGGGGTCGGGTGCAGGAATGTGCCCAATAAAAAGGGCGGGTTGATACCCGCCCTTTTTGCTTCTGGCTTTTAGGTTGGCTATTCAGCGGCTGGTCACGCGTTCGGCCTCGCCAAGTGGTTCCTTATCCAGGCCAAAATCTTCCGCCAGCGTGCCCTTGGCGCCCGGCTCCTTCGGTGCCCAGTCCCGCGGCGGCGCGACAGCTTTCAGGTTTTCGTCATTCTCGCTCAGCTTGCCGCTGCCGGCCTCCAGCATCTGGCGGCTGATGTCCTGGCTGGCCAGACGCACGGCGCTGTTGGCCAGGTATTCGTGCACTTCTTTGTAGCTTTCTGTCAGGTTGTGAACCAGCTGTGCGGTTTGGTCAAAGTGCTCGTTCACCTGCAGCTGGAAGTCCTCCAGCTTGCTGTTGGCTTCATGCAGGCGCATTTCCAGTTCCTGGGTGCGGTCCACGCCGCCGCGGCCACGCACGGCGAGAAACGCCAGCACGGCGCCGAGCGCCAGACCGAGGATGCCAACCAGAATCAATACTGATGTAGAGTGCACAGATACTTCCTCCTCAACTTATTAAATGGCACTGACCATCCGTGACAGGCCTCTAGTATACGCGAATAACGCTGTCGCGTTGGGCCGCTAGGCGGGTATGCGGCTAATTTGATAGAGTGGCGCCCCTCGCTACCAGGCAGTTGATCATATCTCCAGTCATGTCTCCAGTTAATCCGCCATCGTTTTCCCCCATAGAGCGCTACCAGCGCGATCTGCAGCGCCCGGACTTTGTCGCTGACCCGGCCCAGGCAGCCGCGGTGCAGGAACTGCAGGATCTCTATAGTCGTCTGGTCAAGAGAACGAAACAGCGCGGCCTGGTCGGGCGAATCAGCAAGCTGTGGCGGGAGCAGATGGCGCCGGAGCGCGGGCTCTATTTCTGGGGCGGCGTTGGGCGGGGCAAGACCTACCTGATGGACGCCTTTTACGAGTCGCTGCCATTCGCGCAGAAGCAGCGAACCCATTTTCACCGTTTTATGCGTGAGATTCACCGCGAGTTGAAGGCGCTCGCCGGTGAGAGGAACCCGCTGGAGAAAGTGGCCGACCGCATTGCGGCGCGGGCCCAGGTTCTGTGCTTCGACGAATTCTTCGTTTCCGATATCACCGACGCGATGATTCTTGCCAATCTGCTGGATGCGCTCTTCCGCCGCGGCGTGACGCTGGTGGCCACCTCCAATATCGAGCCGGAGGGCCTGTATAAGGATGGCTTGCAGCGGGCGCGCTTCCTGCCGGCCATCGCATTGCTGAAGCAGTACACGAAAGTGGTCAACGTCGATGGCGGCACCGATTACCGGCTGCGGGCGCTGGAGATGGCGGAGCTGTACCACGCGCCGCTGGATGCGGCGGCCGATGCCAGCCTGGCGCGCAGCTTTGCGAGTCTCAGTGTCGAGGGCTGCGAGGTGCAGGAAAAGGTGAACCTGGAAGTGGAGGGCCGTCCGATCCGTGCGTTGCGGGTAGCGGATGACGTGGCCTGGTTCGATTTCAGCGATCTATGCGACGGTCCGCGCTCGCAGAATGACTATATCGAGCTGGCGCGGGAGTTCCATACCGTGCTTTTGGCAAATGTGCCGCGCTTTGACGAGCGCATGGAGGCCCAGGCGCGGCGCTTTATCAACCTGGTAGACGAATTCTACGACCGCTGCGTGAAGCTGGTGATCTCCGCCGAGATGCCGGCAGAGCAGCTGTACGGCGGCAAGCACCTGAGGTTCGAGTTTGAGCGCACGGTCAGCCGCCTGCTGGAGATGCAGTCCCACGAATACCTGGCGCGGCCGCACCGACCGGACTGAGTCGCTCCGGCGGAGCTAGGGCCTGTTGACACTAAATTCGATGGCCGCGACGGAGGCCGTTTTTTCGCAAGGCAAGGCGCAGTGAGCGCCGTGTGGTCATTCCACATAAGCGAACTGCAACGCAGCATTGCGGAAAAACGGCCCCGTCCCTCCGGGTTGCGCCCCAAAACGGGCCATGCCGCGTTGCTCATCGCTCATTTAGCGCGCTAAACCACGCTCCTCGCGCCTTGCCTGGCCCGTTTTGGGGCGGCAACGCGGCTATCGAATTTAGTGTCAACAGGCCCTAGTCGACCCGCTCCATTTCACATCCGTTTGACGCCCCCCGGTCCAGGCTGGCGCAGATTCCCTGTTGACTGCCACGGAAATCTGCCATGGACCACATTGAACTTCGCGCCCTCGGACACTGGTTCGAGGGCCGCTCACAGCGCGGCGAGCGCAAGACCATCCACCTGTTCGACAACCTGAACCTGACCGTCCGCGCCGGGCGCAGCCACGCCATACTGGGGCCGTCCGGCGCGGGCAAGTCCAGCCTGCTGGCGATGATTGCCGCCCTGGAGCGGCCCAAGGCCGGCGAGGTGGCTATCCAACTGGACGGCAAAGTGGCGGACGCCATATCCCTGCGCCGCCGCTCCGGTTTTGTGTTCCAGCAGTTTCATCTGCTGCCGGAGCTGGACGCCCTGGGCAATGTCGCGCTGCCGCTGCGCCTGCGTGGCGACGGCGAGGCCCGCGAAAAGGCGCGCCACTGGCTCGACCGGGTCGGGCTGTCCGCGCGCGCTGCCCACAGGCCGAATCAGTTGAGCGGCGGCGAGCAGCAGCGCCTGGCCATCGCCCGCGCCTTTGTCGCCGAGCCGGCCTTTGTGTTCGCCGACGAGCCCACCGGCAACCTGGATCAGCACACCGCCGCCTACATCGGCGAGCTGTTGTTCGGCTGTGTACAGGAGCAGGGCAGCGCCCTGGTGCTGGTGACCCACAGCAACACCTTAAGCCGTATGGCGGATTGCCGTCATCAACTCTCCGGTGGCCGTCTGGAGCTGCTGGCATGAACTTTCTCACTCTGGCCTGGCAGGATTTCCGCGGCGACCTGGGGCAGGTGGATATCCGGCTGCAGCTGCTCGCCCAGACCCTGCTGGCTTTTTTCCTGTTGTTGCTGAGCCTGAGCGGCGCCTCACTGCGCAACACGCTGCAGCAAAACCTGAGTGAGATGCTGGGGGCGGACCTGGTGCTCGAGCGCCACCGGCCGCTGAGCGCGACGCAGAGGTCCGCGCTGGCCGAACTGAGCGCGGCCCTGAGTGAAACCCGGCTGGTGGACATCACCCTGAGTCACGCCGGGCGACACCAGCAGGTGCAGCTGAAGCTTGTGGATCACCGCTATCCGTTGCAGGGGCGATTGGCGGTGGGCCGCTCGCGGGCCTCGGAACACGAGTCCGTCGGGCAGGGGCCCGGCGCCGGGGAGATCTGGCTGGACACTAGGGCCCTGACGGGGCTCGGGCTGGCCACCGGCGAGTCGTTGCGCCTGCGCGGCAGAGAATACCGCGTCACGCGCGCGCTCTTTCACGAGCCGGACCGGCTAATGGCAGGTCATTCGGTGGCGGTGCGGGCCATGGCGGCGCTGCCGGCGGGAGCGGGCGGATCGTCCTTTTCGGGCGATACCCGCTATCGCTACCTGCTGAATGCGGACACATCCCAGGAGGCCGCCATTGTCGCCTGGGTGGAGCGGGAGTTGCCGGACGCGCACCTGATCCGCAAGCGCGGCGGGCAACACCCGCTGGCGGGCTTCTGGCAGCGGGTGGAAAACTTCTTTGGCCTGAGTGCCCTGGTGCTGTTTGCGCTGGGCGGCGTGGCCATGGATCTGATCGGCCGCCGCCTGCTGCGCCGGGAGGCCTATCGCCAGGCGGTGTACCAGAGTCTGGGGCTGTCGCCGGCGCGGGGCCTGTGCCTCTACGGCGTGAAGTGGATGCTTGGGGTCGCCCTGTCATTCCTGCTGGCCGGACTGCTGGCGCTGGCCGGGCAGCAGTGGGTGCTGCAGCTGTTGCAAAGCCATCTCGCCGGAGCCTTTGGCGTGGACATCGAAGTCGCCTGGCACCCGGCAGTGCTGGCGAGGACCCTGGGACTCCTGTTGTTGCTGTTGCTCTGTTTGCAGTTGCCGACCCTGATCGGCGTCGGGCGCGCCAGCGTGCTCGAATTGTTGCGGCCGCGGCAGCGGTTACCGGCGCTGGCGCTGCGATTGGCCTGGATGCTGGTCTGCTTCGGTCTGCTGGTGGCGGCCTATTCGGACAACACCCGCCTGACCCTGCTGATGATTGGCTCCCTGCTGGTCACACTGGTGCTGATTGCGTCCCTGACCTTTGCGCTGCTGACACTGGCCGAGCGCCTGACCCGGCGGCGGGGCGGGCTGCTGGCCTTCTGCCTGTTCACCATGCGGCAGCGGTTGTTGGGCAAGTCCGCCCAGGTGATGGGGTTGGGGCTGTGCGCCACCCTGTTGCTGTTCACCTTTATGCTGTTGCGGGATCTGGGCCAGGCCATGGAGGCGAATACCCGCTCGATGGACGGCAACCTGCTGATCGTCCGCGCCACGTCGGCGCAAATGGCGGATATCGAAACCTGGAGCCGGCGCACCGGCAGCGCCTTGCGGCAGTTGCGGCCCTATGTGCGCGCCCAGCTGGTGCGTATCAACGGCTTGGCGCCGGAGGCGTTCAGCGGCCAGCCCAGCGAAAGCCTGAGCCGCATCGCCAGGCCGATCCGGCTGAGCTGGTCCGCGGAGCTGCCGGCCAACAACCGTTTGACGGCCGGGCGCTGGTGGCAAACGGGGGATGAGAAAAGGCGACAGATCTCCGTGGAGGACGAGGTGATGACCGACCTCGGCCTGTCCCTGGGGGATACCCTGGCGTTCGCCATCGGCGGGCAGCAGGTGGAATTTACCCTGGTCGCCGGCCACGGCTATCGGCCCGGCGCCGGTTCGATCACCTTCTGGTTCCAGGTGCCGCCCGGAGCAGTGAAGTCGCTCGGTGCGGAGGTGCTGCAGATGGGCAGCATGGAGCTGCCCGAGCGCGCCTGGTCCCAACTGGGCGAACTCTGGCGGCGACATCCGGGCCTGGAGCTTTTGCCGGTGAAACAGCTGAGCGAACGCTTCGATGCCACCCTGGCCCTGGTGACCCGGGTGGTGTCCGGCTACAGCCTGTTGCTGGGCCTGATGGCCCTGTTGCTGGTGGCGGCCTGCGTGCGCGGATTCGAGCGGGACGACCGGCGCAAGAACGGCCTGCTGCTGAGCCTGGGGCTGCGGCGGTATCACTGCCTGCGCCTGAATCTCTACGAGTGGTTGATCACCGCGGCCATCGCCGGCGGCGGCGCCATTGCCGGCACCAGCCTCGCAGGGCAGCTTATCTACCGCTCCCAGTTCCACCTCAACTACCGTCCGGACCCGTTCTACTTGCTGGGCACGCTGGCCGTCATGGCCGCCGCGCTCTGCCTGCTGGGGCTGTGGTGCTGCCGGCACAGTCTCAAGGTGTCGGTGGGCGAATTGATGGCCGAATCCTGATTCACATCCATTTCACATCGGCGGCGATAGCCTGGCACTGTCCATTAATGAAAAGGAGTCAATTTCCATGAAGCGACTGATCGCAGTGTTGAGTCTGTGTCTGTGCACCCTGTCACCGGCACTGGCCGGCGAGGCCCCGCGGGTGCTGATGGTGCTGAGTGGCTACGGCCTGGAGCAGGGCGAAGAGCGGCCGGGTTACGAGTTCGATGAATTCGCCCAAGCCTACCTGATCTTCAGGCAAAACGGCCTGGCGGTGGATATCGCCAGTCCCCGGGGCGGCGCCGTGGAGGCGGATAAATACAACCCGGACAAGTCGTTCGTGAAGGCCGTCACCGACGATGCGGCGGCCATGGCCAAACTCGAAAACACCCTGTCCCTGGACGGGCTGAAGGCCGAGGATTACGCGGCGGTGTTTGTGGTGGGTGGCAAGGGCGCCATGTTCGATCTGCCCGAGGACCGGAACCTGCAGCGCCTGATCGCCGGCATTTACGAGCGCGACGGTGTGGTGGCGGCCGTGTGCCATGGCCCGGCGGCGCTGGTGAACGTAAAACTCAGCGATGGCAGCTACCTGGTGTCGGGCAGGGCGGTGAACGGTTTTACCAACGCCGAGGAGCGGGCGTTTGGCAAAAAATGGATCGAGCACTTTCCCTTTCTGCTGCAGGACAAGCTGATCGAGCGCGGTGGCCGCTTTCAGCACAGCGACTTGATGCTGGGACACGTGGCCGCGGACGAGCGCCTGCTCACCGGCCAGAACCCGTCGTCCACACCAAAGCTGGCGGAAGCCCTGGTCGAGTCCCTGGGTATTGTGTCCAAACCACGCGAGCCCTTTGTGGAGGAGCGCACCATGGATTTGATCGCCGAGGTGTGGGGCGGCGACGCTAAGGCCGGCGAGTCTTTCCGCTTGAGTGCCGCGGGCTATGAACCCAAGCTGGTGTCGCTCTACGGTTTTTATCAGCTGCAATTCAGTGAGGATGATCGGCAGCGGCAAAAGGCGGTGGCCCTGATGGAGCTGGGCAGCGTTCATTTCCAGCATCCCGCGGTCGAACTGGCCATGGCCCGCGGCCACGTGCAGTTGGGCAACCGGGACAAGGCCAGGGCACTGCTCACCCGCCTGCTGGAAGAGCACCCGGATATGCAGGAGGCCCGGGCCGTGTTAAAAGAACTGTAGTAGTGGGTGATGGTAATAGGGTATGACGAACGCCTTGCACATACTGGTGGTTGAAGACCAGGCGGCTATCCGGGCGAACATCGCCACTTACCTGGAGGGGCGCGGCCACGTGCTGGATTTTGCCGGCGACGGCGCCCAGGGGTTGGCGTTGGCCCTGGCGCAGCCCTACGACCTGGTGGTGCTGGACCTGATGTTGCCGGGCATGGACGGCCTGGCGGTGTGCCGCGCGCTGCGCGCCAGGGCCAGCCGGCACATCCCGGTCCTGATGTTGACCGCCCGGGACAGCCTGGCGGACAAGGTGGAAGGGTTCGGCACCGGCGCCGACGACTACCTGACCAAACCCTTCGCCCTTGAGGAACTGGAAGTGCGCGCCCTGGCGCTGGCTCGCCGCCATCTGCTCAACACCGAGCAGGTGCTGGAATTGGGCGCGCTGGTGGTCGACCGCCAGCGCCGGGAGGTCAGGCGCGACGGTCTGCCCGTCAGGCTCAACGCCATCGACTACCGCATCGTCGAAGCCCTGGCCGAGGCCTACCCGCAAGTGATGACCCGCAGTGAACTGGTTTGGAAGATCTGGGGCGACGAGCCCACCGAATCCGATGCGCTGCGCACCCACATCTACCAGATACGCCGCGCGCTGGATAAACCCTTCGACCGGCCGCTGTTGAAGACAGTGCACGGCGTCGGCTTCGTGCTGGAGGTTTGATTGACGCTCAGGTTCCGCTTCGTCGTATTTTTCTGCGCCTTCGCCCTGCTGCTCGGCGCCCTGTTCAGTGCCGTGAACTTCCTGGTGGCCTACACCCTGGAAGACCGGGTGTTCGAGCGCGAGCTGGCGCGGGAGGCGGACTACCTGACGGCGCACTTCCAGCGTCACGGGCAGTGGCCGGAACCGCGCCGGGAAAACTACAGCCTGCACCTGACCACGGCATCCCTGCCGGCTCTGGTGCGGGAAACGCTCGCGGCCGAAACCAAGCGCACCGAGTTTTTCGGTGAAGAGGGGCGGCACTATCATCTGCGGCGCCTGGCCGGCCGGGACGCCATGCTGCTGGCGGAAGTCAGCGCCGACCTGCTGGTGCGTCCCCGCGCCAAGGCAATGCTGGTGGCCCTCGGGCTGCTCACGCTGGCGATGATGGTGATTGGCTGCGCCCTGGCCTACGCCTTTGCGCGCGGGGCTCTCGCCCCCCTGTCCAGACTGACTCGGCAGGTGGAGCTGCGGGCCCCCGGGGAAATTCCCGGCGGATTCGCCTCCCGCTATCCCGACAATGAGATCGGCGTGCTGGCCCGGGCGCTGGACGAAGCCTTTGGTCAGGTTGGGGAATATGTGGCGCGCGAAGTGCAGTTCACCCGGGACGCCAGCCACGAGCTGCGCACGCCCATCTCCGCAGTGGGCGGCGCCGCGGAGTTGCTGGCGGACAGGTGCGACCTGGATCCCGAGGCGCGGATACTGGTGGAGCGCATTCGGCACGCCAACCGCAGCATGGCGCAAGCGGTGCAGACCCTGCTGACCCTGGCCCGGGATGAGGGTGATCAGTTACAGGCAGAGCGCCTGTCCCTGTTGGCGGCAGTGGAAAAGGTGGTGGTGAGCCAGGCCGGGCTGCTGGAGGGCAAGGAGATAGCGGTGAAGATCGATATCGATCCGGGCCAGACCATCGAGATGCCCCCGAGTGTGCTGGACATACTCCTGACCAACCTGATCGCCAATGCGTTCCAGTACACGGCCGAGGGAGAGGTGTCCATCACCGCCGATGCGAGCGGCCTGGTGATCGCCGACACCGGCGGGGGTATAGCGCCGGAACTGCAGCCGCTTGTCACCCGCCCGCTGGTGAAGGGGCAAGCCAGCCAGGGCTTCGGTATCGGGCTTTCTATCGTGCAGCGGCTGTGCGACAGATACCGGCTGAAGCTTGCGATTGACGACGGCGGTCAGGGGTGTCGGGTGCGTGTAATTTGGCCCGGCGGGGCAGGGTAAATCCCGCCCAAAATCGCTTGAAAAGCATACACTCCTTATGTACTATCCGCGCTCTTTCGTGGGACGGCCCCTTTTCCGGGGTCACATTACAGGTGTTTATAACATGAAGACTTACAGTGCCAAGCCGGAAGCGGTAAAACGCGACTGGTACATTGTCGACGCTGCGGACAAGACTCTCGGCCGTATTTCCGCCGAGATCGCTCACCGTCTGCGCGGCAAGCACAAGCCTGAATATACGCCCCACGTGGACACCGGCGATTACATCATCGTGATCAATGCTGAGAAGGTCCGCGTGACCGGCAACAAGGCCAAAGACAAGATCTACCACAGCCACTCCGGCTACCCCGGTGGTCTCAAGTCCATCAGCTTCGAGAAGCTGATCGAGAAAGCGCCCGAGCGCACCATTCAGAGCGCCGTCAAAGGCATGCTGCCGAAGGGTCCGTTGGGTCGCGCCATGTTCAAGAAGCTGAAAGTTTACAGCGGCAGCGAACATCCTCATGCGGCGCAACAGCCGATTGAACTGGCGATCTAAGGGGGAATACTCAGATGGCAACTACTCAATACTACGGTACAGGCCGCCGCAAGACCTCTACCGCTCGCGTTTTCATCGAGCAGGGTGAAGGCAAAATCACCGTTAACGGTCGCTCCCTGGACGAATACTTCGGCCGCGAAGTGGCGCGCATGATCGTGCGTCAGCCGCTGGAGCTGGTCGACATGGTGGAAAAATTCGATATCAACGTCACTGTTAAAGGTGGTGGTTCTTTCGGTCAGGCGGGTGCTATCCGTCACGGCCTGACCCGCGCCCTGATGCAGTACGACGAAGCGCTGCGTCAGCCGCTGCGCGGAGCGGGTTACGTAACTCGCGATGCCCGTGCGGTGGAGCGTAAGAAAGTGGGTCTGCGCAAAGCGCGTAAGAAGCCGCAATTCTCCAAGCGTTAAGCTTTTCTTCAAGCCCGGCACATGCCGGGCTTTTTTATGCCCTCCGGGCTCGCTGGCGTCGTACACTTCTTGTTGTTTCTGCTTAAATTGTCGCCAGTTCGCTGCGCGATTCCCGACGTTCAGCCAGTTCATTGCCTTGTATCAAATTGGCATTTTCTTTAACATTGCGCAAATTTGTATCCGCTTGATTTATGGGGTTTATTCGCACGGACAGTCCGTCGGGCGGAACTCTTAAGTATTGCCGGCAGAGCCGGCGGCAAGATTTTTTTTGGGTTTGGGCCAGTCAGTCTCTGGGTACTCTGGGGACGCTGTGATGGGAGAACTACGTCATGAGTGATGACGGTGTAAACGTAGGACGGCGTCGCTTTCTGACCGCCGCTACCTCAGTTGTCGGTGGCGCGGGTGCGGTGGGAGTCGCCGTGCCCTTCGTCGCATCCTGGAATCCGAGTGCCAAGGCGAAGGCCGCCGGCGCGCCGGTCAAATACAATATCAGCAAGCTCGAACCGGGCCAGATGGTCACCGTGGAGTGGCGCGGCAAGCCGGTCTATGTCGTGCGCCGTACCGAGCAGGTGCTGGAAAATCTGACCAAAATCGAGCCGCTGCTGCGCGACCCCAATTCGGAAGAATCTATACAGCCCCCCTACGTAAATCCCGAGAACCGGTCCATCAACCCGCAATTACTGGTACTGGTCGGTCTCTGCACCCATCTGGGTTGCGCGCCCATGTACCGTCCGGAAGTCGGCGCTACCGATCTCGGCGGCGACGAATGGATGGGTGGCTTCTTCTGCCCCTGCCACGGCTCCAAGTACGACATGGCCGGCCGTGTCTATAAGGGTGTCCCCGCACCCACCAACCTGGACGTACCGCCCTATTCCTATGAGGGTGACGACGTAATTGTGATCGGCGTGGATCAGGAGGGCAGCGCATGAAGTGGCTAACAGCATTCGGTGACTGGGTCGATCAGCGCCTGCCGATCTATCAGGCCTGGGACAAGCACATGGGCAAGTACTACGCGCCCAAGAACTTCAACCTGTGGTACTTCTTCGGCGTGCTGTCGATGCTGGTTCTCGTCAACCAGCTGCTCACCGGTATCTGGCTGGTAATGAGCTTTAACCCCTCCGCCGAGGGCGCTTTTGCTTCTGTCGAGTACATCATGCGTGATGTCGACTGGGGCTGGCTGATCCGCTACCTGCATTCCACCGGTGCGTCCGCCTTCTTCGTGGTGGTCTACCTGCATATGTTCCGCGGCCTGATGTACGGCTCCTATAAGCCGCCGCGCGAACTGGTGTGGATCTTCGGTATGTGTATCTACCTGGTGCTGATGGCCGAGGCCTTTATGGGCTACGTGCTCCCCTGGGGACAGATGTCCTACTGGGGCGCCCAGGTGATCGTATCCCTGTTCGGGGCCATTCCGGGCATCGGTGAAGACCTGGTGCAGTGGATTCGCGGTGACTACCTGATCTCCGGTATTACCCTGACCCGCTTCTTCTCCCTGCATGTGATCGCGCTGCCGCTGGTACTGGTACTGCTGGTAGTTCTGCACATCCTTGCGCTGCACGAAGTGGGCTCCAACAACCCCGACGGCATCGAGATCAAGAAGAACAAGGACGAGAACGGTATCCCCAGAGACGGCGTACCTTTCCATCCCTATTACACGGTGCACGACCTGGTCGGCGTGGCCGTATTCCTGTTCATCTTCTGCGTGGTGGTGTTCTTCTTCCCGGAAATGGGCGGCTTCTTCCTCGAGCACGCCAATTTCGAAGAGGCCAATCCGCTGAAGACCCCGCCGCATATCGCGCCGGTGTGGTACTTCACCCCCTTCTACGCGATCCTGCGTGCGGTGACCATCGATATTGGTCCGCTGACCGCCAAATTCCTCGGCCTGGTGGCCATGGGTGCGGCGATCGCGATCCTGTTCGTGCTGCCGTGGCTGGACAAGAGCCCGGTGCGCTCGATCCGCTACAAAGGCTGGCTGCCGAAGGCTCTGCTACTGGTATTTGCGGCGGTGTTTATCATTCTGGGTTACCTGGGCGTCAAGTCCCCGACCCCGGGCCGTAACTTCCTGGCCCAGGTGGCAACCCTGTTCTACTTTGCCTTCTTCGTGACCATGCCGATCTGGAGCAATCCTAAGGAGCGCAAGGGCCTGGCATCCTGGGTTGTGAGCGGAGTCTTCGCCATCATGTTCCTGTGGATGGCGGTTACCAACTTCAAGGCGAGCCTGTTTGTCGGTATTGCGGCCCTGCTGCTGACGGCGTTTTTCGCCGCGCTGCCGTGGCTGACCGTGCGCGACGAGGTGCATCCGGAACCCGAGCGGGTAACCAGCCCGTCCGGTGGCAAGACCTTTGGGGTGCTGTTCGGTGGCCTGATCGTGGTGGCGCTGCTGGCGTTCCTGCCGATCAAGGCGGTCGGTGCCGAGGTAGAGGTGGAGCTGGACCACATCAATATCGACCTGCAGGACAAGCCGTCCCTGCAGCGCGGCGCCAAGTATTTCGTCAACTACTGTATGGGCTGCCACAGTGCCAACTTCTCCCGCTGGGAGCGGGTGGCGACTGACCTGGACATCCCCAACGAGCTGATGATGGAGAACCTGGTGCTGGGCGACGGCAAGATCGGCGACCTGATGGAAATTTCCATGCGCCCGGACGACTCCAAAGTATGGTTCGGCGCCGCGCCGCCGGACCTGACCTTGGTTGCTCGTTCCCGCTCTCCGGAATGGCTCTACACTTATCTGCGCAGTTTCTACAAGGATGACAGTCGCGCGACCGGCGTAAACAACAAGGTCTTCCCCAGTGTGGCAATGCCTCACGTGCTGCTGGAACTGCAGGGCCTGCCGGAGTGTGCGCCGGGACCGAAACGCGAACACGGCCATATCGTACGGGACGAACTCGGCAATCCGATTATGGATGCCGACTGTGGCAGCCTGAAAGTAGGTAGCGTCAAGGGCTCGATGAATGAAGAAGAGTTCGACCAGGCGATGTACGATCTGGTGAATTTCATGGAATATATCGCCGAGCCGATGGCGGAAGAGCGCAAGCGTATCGGCTTCTATGTATTGGCGTTTATTCTGGTGTTCTTCGTTTTCGCCTGGCTGCTGAACCGCGAATACTGGAAAGACGTGCAGCACTAAAGCTGGCGCAGCTTTCTCTTTGCTGGGTGGTGGGGTTGCTCCGCCACCCTTTTTATATTTTTGGATCGATGGTTGGCGCAGTCGCCGACCAACTAGTTTGAGGTAGTTAGAACATGGGTGTGCCGACCAACAAGCGCTCCTCCATGACCTTCTTTTCCGATGGTCGCAGTCATTACAGCCACCGAGTGCGCATTGTGCTCGCAGAGAAAGGCGTCTCGGTCGATATCATCGACGTAGATCCGGACGATATGCCCGCAGAGTTGGCTGACCTCAACCCCTACAACTCGCTGCCCACCCTGGTGGATCGCGAACTGGTGCTGTTCGAAACCAAGGTAATGATGGAGTACCTGGACGAGCGTTTCCCGCACCCGCCGCTGCTGCCTGTATACCCGGTGGCGCGTGCCCAGAGCCGCCAGATCATGTACCGTATCGAGCGCGACTGGTGTCCGCTGGTAGACAAGATCCTCGCCGGGGGCAAAGACGCCGCCGCGGCACGCAAAGATCTCCGCGACAGCCTGGTTGGCATTGCCCCGATGTTTACCGACCTGCCGTACTTCTTCAACGAAGAGTTCTCTCTGGTGGATTGCTGCATGGCTCCGCTGTTGTGGCGCCTGGAGCAGTTCGAGATCAGCCTGCCAAAAACCAAACAGGCCAAGCCGTTACTGGATTATATGGATCGCCTGTTTAGCCGCGAAGCCTTCCAGCAGAGCCTGACCGAGTACGAACGGGAAATGCGCTGAGAGGTCCCTGACGAGGGCAGCCTCGAGGCGGGGGAGTTACCGTCTTGAGGCAGGGCAGATACAGCCTTGAGCTAGGGCAGAAACAGCCTTGAGCCAGGAGAAATACGGCCTTGGGCCAGGAGAAAAATAGGTGAGTAAACCGGCCATGACATCGAATCGTCCGTATATATTGCGGGCGTTTTACGAGTGGATTACCGACAACCGGTGCACTCCCTATATCCTCGTGGATACTCACCTGCCCGGCGTGCTGGTGCCGCAACAACACGTCAATGACGATGGGCAGATTGTCCTGAATATCTCCGAGACTGCGGTAGCGGGCCTGACCATGGATAACTATGCGATCAGGTTCAACGCGCGTTTTGGCGGCGTCCCCACCGATATCCAGGTACCGGTGGGTGCCGTTGTCGGCATCTACGCGCGCGAAAACGGTCAGGGCATGGTCTTCGAGGCGGAGGAAACGCCAGAGCCGCCGGAACCGACGCCCCCCACCAGCCTCGGCAGAAAGTCGGCGAAGAAGCCGGCGCTGCGTGTGGTCAAGTAACCGCTGGCTAGTGTCACTATATGGGGTCGGAACCAGGGCCGGCCCCACAATGCGCTGTCGATCTGAGGGCTGTGCCCTTCGGGCGACACGTCTGCGCCGAATGATCTGCGGCGAATTTCACCTTCCGCTTTTCTATACATCCTCATCTGCAGTGGCTGCGCAATGCCATAAACGGCAGGCAGTGTCGGCGCGGCCAGCAGTTGGGATGCGTTTAAATCGCCGGCAGGGGTGCCTGAAGTTAACGATCACGCCCTATGCCGGGCGCAGTACGGCGGCCGCAATCGAGCCTGCATCCGCAACTGATCTATATCAGTAGATGTTAAAAATGGCGCCTTATTTCTGATTTGCATTGGTTAATCGGGCCTTAGGCCCCGATACTGCTAAGCAGAGCAGTGAAGGGAGCTAAAGCGTGCGACTACTAAGCCATACCATCGGTATCTTCACCAATCCTGACCGGGAGTGGAAGGCAATCCGCGCCGACCGCCATTCCTTTGTGCAGGTATTTCTGAGTCATGTGCCGTTTCTGGCTCTTATCCCTTGTGTCGCCGGCTACATCGGCGTGACCCGCTTCGGGTTTGAGCTGGGTGGCCATCTGACCAAATTGACACCCGCCAGCGCCGGAGTACTGGCGGTAGTGACCTACTTTGCGATGCTGATCGGCGTCTACCTACTGGGTGAGTTTATTAATTGGATGGCGAAGTCCTACGGCGTCGAAGGTGACGAGCCGACGCGGCACTACGAGGGTACGGCGCTGGCGGTATTCGTGACCACGCCGATTTTTCTCGCCAGTATCGTCGTTCTCTACCCGCACCTGTGGCTGACCGTCGCCGTCATCGGGCTGGCCGGTGCCTATTCCATCTATTTGATGTTTGAAGGTATTCCGATCCTGATGAACATGAACAAGGATCGCGCTTTCCTGTATGCCTGCGCGGTGGTTACCGTCGCGCTGGTAATGATGGTGACTGTGCTGATTGGTTCGGTGATTCTGTGGAGTATGGGAGTAGGGCCCGTGTACCAGCACTAGTGGCTGTTACACAGTGATCAGAAAAAATTCTCTATATGCGTCACGTCCGGTTATCTTGACGATGCTTTTGCAGCAGGGCGATCTGCATTGCCTGCAGATCTTCCAGCGTGCGACTGCCGAGGCGCGGCCCCAGGGTGACCAGCAGGGTTAGGCCGAAATGCCCCTGGTTGAGCAGCAGCTCACTGAGGCGTATTCGCTCTGTCCGCGAGCTACCCACGTGAAGCCGCTTTAACATGCGTGCCAGTAACTGCACGACAAAGCGGTCGTGTTCCTCGTCCAGTTCCCTGAGTTCGGGAACCTCCATAATCGTTTGCAGCAGAAGGGTCAGGCCCCTCTGTGCCCGGTAGACATCAGCCATCTTTTGCAGAAACCGCTCGATAAATTCTTTGGGTTCCATGGCTTCCAGGGGCCAGCGTGCGATTTCTTCCAGTGACGCGCGGTTGGCACCCAGCCACTGCTCGGCGAGGGTATAGAGAATGGCCTGCTTGTTGGGGAAATAGCGATACAGCGAGCCGACGGATATGCCCAGCTTCTCGCTGATGGAGGCGGTGTTGAGCTTCTCCAGCCCATCCTGCTGCAATATCTCGATACTGGTATCCAGTATCTGCTGTCTGCGCCGGCGCGCTCTCTCCTGTTGCGGCTGCTTCCGGCCGTTGACTTCTGCGCTCATTGTGTGGCGTATCTTTGCTTGCGTGCGCCGAATTCAAACAGTCCTCAGAGGGTTTTTCAACTCGGATATCGTGTTGGCTCGCTGCCAATTATTTGTGGGACCGGCAGGGTACGTCCCTGTACCCGCAGCGATCATCCGTTTGCGCGCCTGTCTCCTGCCATCAGGCTTTCTGCAATCGCGTGCATTATCTGCGGCCCATCCACTTCGTTGGTTTCGCTCTCGGCTTCCGGGTGCGACGACTGCTTCACGATGACCACCTCGGCCACGGGATCAATGTAGATAAACTGACCCTGCACACCGATGGCGCTGACCGACTTGTGCGGGTTGTTAAAGGTCCACCACTGGTCGTGATAGGCGTAGCCAATCTGCTCGTACCAGGGGTCCTGGTAGAGGCGGTTGAAGGGGGCCGGATCACCCGCCTGGAGCACGCGCTTTGCCACCGAAGCGGGTACTATCTGGTGGCCGTTGTAACGGCCTTGTTGCAGAAGCATCTGCCCGAGTCGCCCCCCGTCGCGCAGGGTCATATTGAGGCCGCCGCCGGCAAATTCGACGGCGGTGCGATCCAGCCAAAAGAAAGCGCTGTGCTCGGCGCCGAGCTTCGACCAGATGTGATCGGCGAAGAATTGCGCCAGATCGCGGCCGCTGACACGGCGTACTATCCAGCCGAGCACGTCGGTGTTCGGCGTCGCGTAGTGAAACGCCTCACCGTGCTCGTCGCGCTTCTGCAGGCCGGCCAGGTATTCGTCGAGAGTCAGTGGCCCGCTGTAGCCATCGGGAATTTTGCCGATGCCGAACAGATAACCGTACTTCCAGATATCCGCGTTCTCGTCGGTGTAGGCCTCGCTGTATTGAAGCCCCGTGGTCATATCCAGTACCTGTTGCACGCTGGCATCGCCAAAGGCACTGGTCGCGAGCTCCGGCAGGTAGCGGGTCACCGGCGCATCCAGGTCCACTTTCCCCTCGTCGGCCAGTATCAGCAGCATGGTGGCGGTCAGGGATTTGGTAGCGGAAAACATCTGGTGGTGGGTGGACGGCGTCTGACCATTGAAGTAGCGCTCGTACACCAGCTTGCCTTTGTGCAGAACCAGGAATCCGTCAGTGTAGGATTCGTCGAGCCAGCGGGATACGGTCAGCCGTTTACCGCCGGTCAGCGGGACCTCGAAGTTGTCCAGGTCGATGCGCTTGTCTTCCAGTGCCACAACTGCACCTGTGCCGCGGCCGACCTCGCGGGTTGGTACCAGCTCGCGCATATGTTGCAGAGCCCAGCGGTTGTACGGCGCCTGCATAAAATTGCTCTGGTCGACGCGTTTGTCCGCGGGCGGCGGGCTGCCCTGCATCAATCCCAGCTCGGCTGCGGTTTTCGGTACAGAAAGTGTGTCCTGGCCGCAGGCGGTCGTCGCACAGACCAGCCCGAAACAGCTGATTGCCCGCGCGAGGGTTTTAACCCTGGTGCGGATTCTTGTATGCATCATGATTCACTCCTGACAGGACGTTGTTATTGTTTTGCGGCGTAGACGGGGGCGCCGTCGAACCAGGTCTGCAGAACCCGCGTTTCGCCAATACGCTCGGCGCGGCCTTTTTCTGCAAGCGCCACTATGTCCTGGTCGAGGACGATAAAGTCGGCCTTCTTGCCCACTTCGAGGGATCCGGTGATGTCGTCCTGGTTCAGCATGCGCGCGCCGTTGATGGTATAGGCGTCGATGGCATCGAGGATCGACAGTCCCTGCGCCGGGTTGAAAGCACCGGCCCCGGCATCGCGGGTAACTGCCCGCTGCATATTGAGGAAGGGGCGCGGATCATCGGAGTCCACCGGTGCATCCGAACCTGCGGTGACGATACCGCCGGCCTGCAGAATAGAGGCTGCGGGATAGAAGTTGCGGTAGTAGTAGCTGTCTTCGCGGTAGATGTCCTCCTGCGAGTCGAGCTGCTCGACAAACGGAATCACGGTCATGTCGTAGGGCGGATTTACCACCGCCCAGGCGAAGGTGAAAGACGCCGGGATTTTCAGCTTGGCGATGCGCGCAATGTCCTCGTCCGAGATCAGCTGCATATGCGTGATGCTGTGCCGATTGACCGGGCCTTTGCCGTCGGAAACCGCGCCTATCGCGTCCACCGCGGTGTGCACGGCCCTGTCACCGATCGCGTGGAAGTGCAGCGCGAAGCCGTCTTTGTCCGCGCGCCGGGCAAACTCCTGTACTACCGCTGCGCTGGCCATCAGTGCGCCGTTGGTCCGCTGGCACTGGGCCGGGTGGAAACCGTGTTGCTGGAGAAATGCCTCAACACCTTGGCCGTCGGCCGATTGCTCGCGTTCGGCGCGGGCCTGGCGACAGGCCGCCGAGTCCAGGTCCACGTAGCTGCTGAGTTTTACTTCGTCACCATCCAGCTGGAACATCGGTTGTCGGTAGTCGTGCAGCATGGCGGCGTTGGGCAGGGTAGGCGGGGAGGCCAGCGGGTTGCCCTCCAGCACGCCGTCGACGAAGAACTTGAGGGTATCCGCCTTGACGTTCGGCAGGGCCCGGTATTTGTCCCGCGTCGCGCGCGCGTCCTCGAACAGCGCCTCGAAATCCACCGCGCCGTTTTCTTGCCGGTAGTGCTCCGGTTTCAACAGCTGTGCCAGCCTGATGCGCAGGGGCACCGAGGGCAATTTGGACAGTTCGTCGTAGAGCGGCAGCAGGTCCGGTGCCACCGCTGCGTCCTGAATCGAGGTGATGCCCAGGCTGTTCAAGCGCTCCGGAATCTGGTCGACGTGCTTGATGTAGAGGGGCAGGTCCGCGGTGAGAATCCAGGGACCACCGAGGACCTCGATCACATGCTCATTGATGGCGCCGTTGGGTTCACCGCGTTCGTCGACACCGACAAACGGCTGCAGCTCGGCGAAAGCGGACTGCAGGGTTTTTGCGGATAGCCCGAGGGTGCGCCCGTCGCGCGTGGCGGCGCGGGCAAGTCCCGCGCTGTTGGTGGCATTGTGGTGGCCGTCGTTGCCCAGCAGCACGATGGGAACGCGTCGCGAAGCGGCGTCCAGTGCCTGGCGCAGCGAGCGAATATCACCGCCCGGCAGGTTGTTGTCACTGAAATTCCACTGGCGCACCGCCAGCCATTCACCGTCTTTCGGCGCGAAGCGCTCCACGCATTCTTTGACGAACTCGGACAGCTGCGGCAGGGACTTCGCCTCGCTGTGGAGATTGCAGCCGTCGTAGCGAATGATCCCCGCCGGGTGAACGTGGGTGTCGTGCAGTCCCGGCAGCACCATTTTGTTGTCCAGATCGACAACCCGGGTGTTCGGGCCTATCCACTTTTTGGCCTCCTCGCTGCTGCCGGCGAAGACCAGGCTGTCGTCGCGCACCGCGAGCGCCTGCACTATGTCGCGCTTGTCATTTGCTGTGTAGATCTTGCCATCCAGCAACACCGTGTCCGCCGGTTCCGCGGCAAAGACGGCGCCGCCAAGCAGGCCGCTGCAGATGCCGGCCAACAGGCCGGCGATCAGTTTCTGTTGCATGGTGACTCCTTACTGCCAGCGGTAGCTGGCTTCTATGGCCCAGCTAAGCGGGCGTGTGGGGATTTCCAGGTAGCTGCCCACGTCGTCGCCGGTAACGGAGGCGAAATAGACTTCGTCGGTCAGGTTCTTGCCGACCAGCGCCACCTCCCAGCGGTCGTCGCTCGGCAGCAGCGACAGGCGCGCATTGACGACCTGGTAGCCCTCGTAGCCGTAGGCGGCGAAGTCGAGATCGCTATTGAAGTTCTCCCGCGCGGAGAGGGCGTCGCGCCAGCTGTAGTTCAGCTGCAGGGCCGCCAGCAGGTCCGCGTTAAGCGCAAACTCGTAGCGCGCCTGGGCCGACGTGCTCCACTCGGGGGCGAAATTGCGCGGCATGCCGTCGATGGAGCTGGGCCGTCCGGCTGGATCCAGGGCGATGGTGTCAGAGTCGGTGATGGTGGCGTCCAGCCAGGCCGTGCCGAGTTGCAGACTCAGGCCGTCGACACTCTGCGGCAGCCAGACTACTTCCAGTTCCGCGCCCAAGTGTTCGGCGTCGCCGAGGTTGCCGAGGCGAGTGATCGGCCCGCCGATGGTTTCGCTGTAGGCCTGGGTGAAGCCCTGTACATCGCGGTAGTCGTAGTAGAAGACGGCGCCGTTCAGGCGCAGGCTGCGCTCTCTCCAATCGCTCTTGAAGCCCATCTCGTAGGACCAGACGGTTTCCTCGCTATAACTCTCCAGCTCGTCGGCAGTAAAGGCAAAGCCGCCAAAGAAGCCGCCGGATTTGAAGCCTTTGGTGGCCTTGGCGTAGATCAGCGCGTTGTCGCTGGGCTGCCAGTCGACGCCGACATGCCCGGACCAGTTGGCGGTGAGTTCGTAGTCCTTGTCGACGCCGGCTATGTAGGCAAACTCGCCGATCCTGTCGTAGTGGTAGGCGTCGCGCAGGGCGCGGTCCTCGGCGGTGTAGCGCAGCGAGCTGCTGAAGCGCCAGTTTTCGGCAAAGGATTGCTCCCACTGGCCGTAGACTGCCCAGGATTTACTTTCCTGGGCAAAGCCCCGCTCGGTGGTGCCGGGGAATACCAGCCAGTTGTCGCTCAGGTCGGCGATCCGAAACTCGTCGATGGTGTCTTCGGCATAGGTGGCACCGAGTAACCAGGTACTGTTGCCCTGGCTGTTGGAGACCAGGCGAAACTCCTGCGACCAGGACTCCAGGTCGGCGCGGCCATCTTCGTGCAGCAGGCGCAGTGGCTGGCCGTCAAAGTCGAAGATCTGGTTGTTTTCGTACTCCAGGAAGGCGCTGATCGAGGTAAAGGTGGCGAAGCCGAGATCCCAGTTGAGCTGGCCGTTAAAGCCGCTCCAGGCGTTGTCCAGCGCATTGATCGGGTTGGACAACACCGCACTGCCGTCGCGCTCCTGCTGCGATGGCAGCAGCCCTGGATTGCCCGGCGACAGTATCCAGGCGTTGGTCAGGTTGGCGAGCGTGGCGCACTGATTCGAGTCGGCGCGGCCCTGCCATGCAGACTGGCAGAAGTCACCGGTTTCCGGATCGTAGAGCGCCCGCGCCAGGCCGAGGCTGGTCTCTGAATCGTCGCGGCCGCCCTCCAGTTTCAGCAGTACTTCCAGCTGGTCGGTGGGAGCGAACAGCAGCTGCGCGCGCACCGCGGAAAAGTCGCGGTCGCCATGTTCGTCATCCCCTGGGGTCGCGAGACTGTCCTGCCAGCCGCCGCCCTGGTCGGTCATCGCCGCAATGCGGAAGGCGCTGGACGCGCCCAGCGAGCCGCCGGCCGCCGCTTCCAGCGTAGACTTGCCCCAGCTGCCGTAAGAAGTTGTCACCGAGGCGTTGAAATCACCTTCCAGCTCCGGGCGCGCCGAAACAACGCGCACGGCACCACCGCTGGTGTTGCGACCGTAGAGGCCGCCTTGCGGGCCTTTCAATACTTCCACCCGTTCGATATCGAACATGCCGATGCCGCCGAGCACATTGGAGGAAAGGTACTGCTCGTCGTAGTAAATCGCGGCGGTGGGGGTGTTGTTAGAGTTGAAGTCCGCCAGGCCGACGCCGCGGATTACCCAGGTGGGCTGGCCGGCGCCGCGGTCGTCGAATAGCTCGGCGCCGGCAATGTGTTCGGTCAGTTCCTGCAGGTTGGCGGTCCCGAGGGAATCCAGCTGATCGCCGCTAAAGGCGGATATAGCGATGGGGACATCCTGTGCGCTCTCGGCGCGCTTCTGTGCCGTTACGGTGACTTCTTCGATTTCGTTCGCGTGGGCGTCACCGATTAATGCTGTAGCGACCGCCACGCTCAGTACTGCCCTGGAAAATTCGATGGCCCGCATGGTTTTGGCCCTCTCTAGTGGTCGTGATTCTTAGATTTATTACAACTGCACTGCTAAACCGAAGTTTTATTCGGTTATTCAAACAATAAGATTTTAAGTTGATCAAAGTCAAACATAGAATTTAATGGAATTGTAAGTTATTGATTTATATGTATTTTATTTTTTATAAAAATGACAAATCATTCACTTTTGCTGTTGTGTCGCACTGGGCAGCCTGGTGGCTGCGACAAAAAAAGCCCGGCAAAGGCCGGGCTTCAGGTTGCTGACAAAGTAATGCGGTAAAAATTTAAGGCGAAGTGCTAGGACGAGGATTTCGAACCGTCGGCGACAGGAAGTCGCCGCCGGAGCTTACAGGGATGTATTCACAGCGTTTCGAAATACTCGTCCTAGTGCTTGGCCGCCACCGCACCAGCTCAGAACGGAATACGGGGTTTATCAACAGTTTGAAGCCCGGCGAAGGCCGGGCTTGGGTGAGTGTGATTCGTTCGGTAGGGCTTATGAGGTAAGCACTTGGTCGGTGCGAGTGGCGCCTGCGCTGTGTGAGGGCGCCCCAACCAGCAGTGGCGGCATCGGGCAGTCGAGACTGTCGGCAATCGCGCGCAGCAGCTCTATTTCCTCGGCCTCGATAACGCCGTCGTGGTTCATGGTTGCCGCCATGGCCTTCAGCAGCGCCGGCTTCTGCAGTGGCTTGATGGTGCTGGCGATGGCGATGGCCTTATCCAGCCGCTGCAGGTTGATATCTGTCGCCGTGGGCAGGGGCGTAATCCCCAGTTGCAGTGCCTTGAGGCCGCTCTCGTAGGCGCGTTTGGCCGGTAGGTATTCGCTGTTACCGGCGTGGGCGACCGCGGCCAGGATAAAGCGCGCGGCATCCTTCTCGGCACCTTTTTTGGGCGAGAGGCGCTGGTGGTCGGGAGTGCCTTCGAGTGCGTGCATCAGCACCCGGTACAGGGCCCACTCCCACAGTTCCACCTTGCCATCACTGCGCAGCAGCTTGATCAGGTTGCGCTTGAAGACCTGGTACTGCTGCGGCACCAGTGCCTTCAGTGCCGGTACGCAGAGATCCAGCAGCGCCAGGCGCGCGCTGCTGGGCAGGCTCTGTAACTGCGGTTCCAGTTTCTCTATTTCCCGCACCACTGCCGGATGGGCGATCTGTTGCAGCAGCTCGCGCTGCGCGTGGCGCTCGTCTTCGTCCTTGTGCAGCAGCAGGTAATAGACCAGCGCGCGCGCGGCGAAAGGGTCGTGGGCGGCTTGCTGCAGCGCAGCCGGTACCGATTGCAGCAGCGCCCGGCCGTAATTCATCTGCTGCTCACTGGGGTTGCCGATGCTGTTGTCGACGGCGTCGAGCACCTGCTGGTAGGGCGTTGCCGCCTGTGCGTTGGTGCCGGTTGCGGCAATGCCCATTACCTGCGCGTCCTGTTGCGCGCTTACCGAGATGCCAGCGGGCTCGCTGTCGGTGCGGCCAAAGTGGCCGTTCCACTGCGGGTCCAGGCGGGCAATGCGCTCTGCCAGTGGCGGGTGGGTCGAGAACAGGTTGGCGAAGGATTTCTTCAGCCCGCTGGCGAAATACATGTGGCTGAATTCCGCCGCGTTGCCGGATGCAAGCTGTGAGCCGGCGCTGTAGCCGCCGATCTTCTTCAGCGCGCCGGCGATGCCGGTATTGTTGCGGGTGAACTGCACCGCCGAGGCATCGGCGAGAAATTCGCGCTGGCGGCTGACGGCGGACTTGATCAGGTTGCCGAAGAAGGTGCCGGTGTAGCCGATCACCATCAGACCGGCGCCGATACCGAACAGGGCGGCGCGGCCGCGGTTGTCGCGGCCGCTACTGAAGTGGCTGCCGCGCAGCAGCCAGTAGCCGAGCAGGCCGATGATCAGGATGCCGTTCAGCAGGCCGACGATACGAATGTTCAGGCGCATGTCACCGTTAAAAATATGGCTGAACTCGTGTGCCACGACGCCCTGCAGTTCATCGCGGTTGAGTCTCTCGATACAGCCGCGGGTCAGGCCGATGACCGCGTCCGTCGGCTTGTAACCGGCGGCGAACGCATTGATCGCGTCGTCCTCGATCAGGTACACATCGGGCACCGGCGTGCCCGAGGCGATGGCCATCTCCTCGACCACATTCAGCGCGCGCTGTTCGGCATCGCCGTGTGGGGCGATATTGATCTTGCGCCCGCCGAGGGACTCCGCCACCGCGCGGCCGCCGGCGGCCAGCTGGCGCAGCTTGTACAGACTGCCCAGCGTGATGACCGCGGCGATGGTCAGCGCAATCGTGGCGACGGTGTCCCAGCCGAGCAACTGGTCGACATTGGCCAGTGAGAACGCCTGGCCCCGGGAGTAGGCCACCAGTGCCGCGGCGAGCAGCGTGGTGATACCGATCAGCAGCGCGACCGCCAGTCCAAACAGGCCCACCAGCAGGCCCGTGTTGCGCCTGGCCCTGTCCTGGTACTCGAAGAAGTTCATCGGTTAGAACTCGACGCGGGGTGCGGCCTGAATGGCTTCGGAATCGGCGAATTCCAGCAGTCTGCCGTCGTTGCGGTGGCCGAAGAAACCGGCGAAAAATACCGGCGGGAAGCTCTGCTTGTAGATGTTGTAGGACATCACCGCGTCGTTGAACGCCTGGCGGGAGAAGGCGACCTTGTTCTCGGTGCTGGTCAGCTCCTCGTTCAGCTGCATCATGTTCTGGTTGGCCTTCAGGTCCGGGTAGGCCTCCATCACCACATTTAGGCGGCCGAGGGCATTGGCCAGTGCCCCTTCGGCGTGGCCGAGGTCGGCGATGGCGCCGGCACTGCCCGGATTGGCAGCGGCGGCCTTGAGGCCGGCGAGGGCGGTGTTGCGCGCGCTGATCACCGCTTCCAGCGTTTCGCGCTCGTGTTTCAGGTAGCCTTTGGCGGTCTCCACCAGGTTGGGGATCAGGTCGTAGCGGCGTTTCAGCTGCACTTCGATCTGCGCAAAGGCGTTTTCATAGCGGTTCTTCAGTGAAACCAGTTTGTTGTATATGCCGACTACGTAGAATAAAAGTGCGGCAATGGCCACCAGCCAGACGATGCTTGAGATTTCCATATTACTTCTCGCCGTTGTTGTGAATTGACTGGCGCCGATAGTAACACGGTGGCAGTGGAGCACATGAGTAGTGCCCCCGGTTCTAAACAGGCGCGGTGCGGCGCTGCTACCGGGGACCTTTTGCGGGACACGCCGTGAATACGTCCCTGTAGGCTTGTCTGCGAGGTCCCTCTCGCAGACAGTCCCGCAAAAGCTCCCAGGCATCAGCCCCTTCGCGTCGGGCCTCAGTATCACTTTCAGAGTCCAGTTCCCAAATCATGCCAAGGGCCTATGGCGGCGCCGGCCCCTGCTTCGGGTATAATGCGCCGCGAAATAAAGAATCCCGGCAATAGCGCCGGCACAGATTTTGGGAGCAGCCAGTATGAGTGACGTAACTTCCGACCCGGTAGTGATTGTAGGTATGGCCCGTACGCCAATGGGTGCCATGCAGGGCAGCCTGTCTGCCCTGAGCGCGCCGGAACTGGGCGCCGCGGCTATCCGCGCGGCCCTCGAGGATGCGGGCGTAGCCCCCGCGGATGTCGATGAAGTACTGATGGGCTGCGTACTGCCGGCCGGTGTCGGCCAGGCGCCGGCGCGCCAGGCGTCGATCGGTGCCGGTATCCCGGAGGGCACTCCGTGCACCACGGTTAACAAGGTGTGCGGTTCTGGCATGAAGACCGTGATGATGGCGCGCGATGCGCTGCTGCTCGGCGAGGGCAAGGTGATCGTCGCCGGCGGTATGGAGAGCATGAGCAACGCGCCATACGTGCTGCCGAAGGTTCGCAGCGGCCTGCGTCTGGGCCATGGCGAGGTCAAGGACCACATGTTCCTCGACGGCCTGGAAAACGCCTATGACGGCAAGCTGATGGGTACCTTCGCCGAGTGCACCGCCGACAAATACAGCTTTACCCGCGAAGAGCAGGACGCCTTTGCGCTGGAATCCCTGGCGCGCGCCCAGGCGGCCATCGAGAGCGGTGCTTTCGAGCGCGAGATCACGCCGGTGACTGTCGCCTCCCGCCGCGGCGATGTGGAAGTCAGCGTCGACGAGGGCCCCGGCGCTGCCCGTCCGGACAAGATTCCGCAACTGAAACCCGCCTTCCGCAAGGACGGCACCGTCACCGCCGCCAACGCCAGCTCCATTTCCGATGGCGCTGCGGCACTGGTGCTGATGCGCGAGAGCGAGGCCAACAAGCGCGGCCTGAAAGTGCTGGCGGTGCTGCGCGGCCAGACGCAATTCGCCCAGGAGCCGGAGTGGTTCACCACCGCACCGGTAGGCGCCATGCACAAGCTGTTTGAAAACACCGGCTGGTCTGCCGAGGACGTCGACCTGTTCGAGATCAATGAAGCGTTTGCTGTGGTGACCATGTCCGCGATGCGCGAACTGAATCTGCCGCACGACAAGGTCAACGTCAACGGCGGTGCCTGCGCCCTCGGCCACCCGCTGGGTGCGAGCGGTGCGCGTATTCTGGTAACCCTGCTGGCGGCGCTGGAAAAACGCGATGCGAAGAAGGGCATCGCCAGCCTGTGCATCGGCGGCGGCGAGGCCACGGCGGTAGCAATCGAGCGGGTCTGATTAAATGCGGAAAGCGGAATGATGAATGCGGAATACGCGGTTTGACGTCGCGGAAGCCGGCGGGAGCAGGGGCCGCGCCCGTGCTCCCGAAACAAGGATTTGACAGTCAGTACCTAAGTCTCACATCCTGTTCCGCATTCCGCATTCCGCATTCCGCATTCCGCATTCCGCATTCCGCATTCCGCATTCCGCATTCAGGTCAGTCGACGTATTCCACCGCCTTGACCACCTTCTGCACCCCACCGATGCTGCGGGTCACATCGGCAGCCCGCTCCGCCTCTGCGCGGGTCAGCAATCCCATCAGGTAGACCACACCGTTTTCGGTGACCACCTTGATACGGCTGCTGTCTATCTCCTTGTTCGCCAGTAAGTTGCTCTTTACCTTGGTGGTCAGCCAGGCATCGCTGCTGGTGGCGAGGAAGGAGACATTGCCGCGCACCTGGATCTCGTTGTACACCTGGCGCACATACTTCACCTGCTGCGCGGTGCGACCGGCCAGCAGGCGCAGATCGTTGTTGCCTACCTGGCCGGTGAGCAGCACAACGCCGTTGAAGGCGTTCACATTGATATTGGCCGCTTTCAGGTCCGGATGCGCCTTGTTGATATTGACCGTGGTGACGGTCTCGATTTTCTGGTCATCCATATAGGTGCCCAGGGAGCGCTTGCCGGGATCCTGCTGGATGGGGCCGTCATGGGTGGCTTCCAGCACGGTGGTGCAGCCGGCCAGTGCAGTTGTCATCGCCAGGGCGATAAAGAAACGCTTTTTGAGCGCGATCAGGTTTTTTTTCATGGTTCAGTCCTCGTAACCACCGAACAGGCTGCTGTCGATCAAGTCGCACAGGCAGAAGATTGTTAGCAGGTGTACCTGATGTACCTCAGCTGCGACCTCGGAAGGCACACGCAGTTCAATATCGTGGGTATCCAGCAGCGCAGCGCAGTCGCCGCCGTCGCCGCCGGTCAGTGCGAGGATACCCATATCGCGATCGCGCGCAGCGCGCATGGCTTGCACCAGGTTGGAGTCGCGGCCGTCATTGCTGATGATAACCAGCAGGTCGCCGGGCTGGCCCAGTGCGCGCACAGGGCGCGCAAAGGACTCGGCGCGGCCGTGATTGCGGGCAATAGTACCGATGGAAACGCCATCGCTGTTCAAGGCAATAGCGGGCAACCCCGGGCGTTCGCGCTGGAAACCGCCGACCAGTTGCGCACTGAAACTCTGCGCCAGTGCGCCGCTGACGCCATTGCCGCACAACAGCAGCTTATTTTCCGCCAGCAGCGTGTGCACCACCATTTCGCTGGCTTCGGCGATCAGTGGAGCCAGCACTTCGCCGGCATTCATGGTGGCTTCCAGACTGTGGTGGAATAGGGTTACAACTCGCTGTTCCATTGTTTCCTTATACGGGTAAGCGCCAGGCTCACCCTTTTTCTAGCAAGGCAGTAGTGATTAATTTGCCCTAGGCTCCGAAGGCATTTTTAATCCACTGGATTTTTTGTCCTTCGCCATCCCTTGCGCCGTCAATCGCGATGACATCGAATCGGCAGGGGCAATCCAGTTTCTTGTGCTGCAAGTAGCTGTACGCCGTGGCGAGCAATTTCTGCTGTTTGCGACCGTCGACGGTGGCGCTGGCAGTGCCGTAGCGGTCACTTCGGCGATAGCGCACTTCCGCAAATACCACCGTGTCGCCGTCGCGGGCGATCAAGTCTATCTCACCACGGCGGCTGTGATAATTGCGCTCGATCAGCGTGAGGCCGGCGGCTTGCAGATAGCGCGCTGCGGCCTCTTCCATCCTTGCGCCGACGCTGTCGGTAGTGCGCTTAAAAAGCTTCACTGTTCCCGGACAATTCCAGGCTTTCAGGCGACGGCAATACCGGCTCCACCACGGTGGTGACAGGTACCGGCTTGCCCTTGTCGATGCGCGCCCAGATCTGTTCGCGCACGATGCGGCCGTCCGCGCTCAGGCTCAGGGCGCCAGTCAGGCCGTGCACCCGCTGTTGCGGAAACTGGCGCAGCATCGGGATTCGCGGGTAGAGCCGGAAGGCGTCGGCACCCAGCGCGTAGAGACGCGCAAAGGCCGGCGCCGGCGACGCCTGTTGTTCAATATTTCGCTTGGTCAGATTGTCATTCTCGAACAGCCACGGCAGCGCGGTAAAACGGATACCGTTGATGTCCCGGTCGCGGTTCGGATCGATATTGCCATCGAATACATGCGAGGTGGCATACACCGGCAGGTCGTTGGCGTAATAGAAGGTCAGCATCGGGTTGATCTGCCGCGCCTGCTGCGGCTGTGCGACCAGGAACAGCATGTCCACGTCGCCGCGGCGGCGCGGGGTAAACTCCAGCGGCGCGGCGAGCCGGCGGCGCAGAGCGGCCTCGCGGGACTTGCTGTCCGGGATCAACAGCGCATCGCTGATCAACTGGGAGAACTTGCTGCTGTCACGGAAGCTTCTGCTGATGCTGACGCTGCCACCCAGGCGCTGCCATTCCTCCTGGAAGGCTTCGGCGCCGCGCTGGCCCCAGCTGGCGTCGGCGGCCAGAATCATCGCCTGGCGGTGTCCCTGACGGTAGGCGTGCTGCGCGACCTGGCGCGCTTCGTCCTCGATGGCCAGGCCGAACTGCACCAGGTCGCCCGTCAGGCGGCCTTCGTCGCCGTAATTTAGCGCCAGGGTCGGAACCGGGAGCTTTTCCGTGGCGAGCAGATTGGCCACCTTGCCCTTGTCGAGCGGGCCGACGATGGCCTGGGCGCCGGCATCGACCGCGCTCTGATAGATTTCTTCAAATGGCTGCGCGGTACCGGTGTCGTAAACCATCACCGTCGGTGTCGGCGCGCCGGCGTTCAGGGCGGTGTAGTGGGCGGCCATAAAGCCGTCGCGAATGGCGCGGCCGGCGCTGCCCAGCGGGCCAGTCAGCGGCAACAGCAGCGCGATGCGCTCGGCGCGCCGGGAGGCGAGCTGTTCCAGCAGTTGCAGCGCCTGCGGGGGATGGATACTGGCGCTATGGCCGGGCCACTGCTGGCGCCAGCGGCTCAAGGCGGTGAGCTGCGAACTGATATCGGCCTGGGTGTCGCGGCCGAGCAGGGCCAGCTGGTACCATCCGCGCATCTGCCGGTCGACGCTCTCGGCCGCGCGGGTTTGCAGTTCGCTGGAAGGCAGCTGGGTCAGCAGTTGCCAGAAACCGTCGTTGTTGTCGGCGATGGCCTCTTCAGTCTGCGCCAGGTCGGCGATCTGCCGGCGCTCGGCGATGGCGCTGTCCAGGTCGCCTAACAGACCCCAGAGATCGGCGCGCAGGTCGCGCAGCGGCAGGGCGGTTTCCCTGGGCAGCTGGGTCCACACGTGATCCAGGCGCGGCGCGGTGGCCAGGTCGAGGGCCCGGAAAAATTCGTCATCCGCAGCGAGTAGGCCGCCATAGACCCGCGCGTACTGGGCGTAGAGGGTGTCATCCAGCTGCTCGGGCGAAATAGTGACCACGGCCTGTTTGGCCGTCTGCTTGTCGCCCAGCTCGTATAGAATGGCGGCTGCCTGCAGGCGCTGCTTGTCCCGCTGCGGTGCGGGCAGCGTCTCAGCAGTGTGCAGCAGCTGCACGGCAGCGCTGCGGCTCGGGCCGGAAGCGCTATCCGTCACCGGTAGCTGGACTCCGGGTTTCTGGGCCGGTGTCTGACAGGCTGCCAGTGCCAGGGTCAGCGCGCTTGCTGCCACTCTGGCGATGATTGGGTATACGCGCCGGGAAGAGGCGTACATATTCTTCTCCCGCAATATTTAACTCTTATATGCAATAAGGGGTCGTGAACTATGGGGCCGGATCAGGCGCTGCTTTATATCGTCGCTACGCCAATTGGTAATTTGGCCGATATGGTACCGCGAGCTGTCGAAGTTCTACAATGCGCCGATCTGGTTGCGGCGGAAGACACACGTCACAGTCAGAGGCTTTTCTCCCACTTCAACATCGATACGCCGCTGATGGCGTACCATGACCACTCGGACGACAAGCGTACCGAACAGATCCTGCAGAGACTGGAACAGGGGCAGACGGTCGCGCTTATCTCAGACGCGGGCACGCCGCTGATTTCGGATCCCGGCTACCGGCTCGTGCGCGAGGCCCGCACCCGTGGTATCCAGGTGGTGCCGATTCCCGGTGCCTGTGCCTTCGTCGCCGCGCTTTGCGCGGCGGGCCTGCCCAGCGATCGTTTCAGTTTCGAGGGCTTCCTTCCGGCCAAACCGGGAGCCAGGGAGAAGGCTCTGCAGGAACTGGCCGCCGATACCCGCACCATGGTGTTCTATGAGGCTCCACACCGGGTGGCGGATACCCTGGCGGCGATGGCGGAGATCTTCGGCGCTGAACGCGAGGCGGTGATCGCGCGGGAGATCAGCAAGGCATTCGAAACCTTCCACCTGGCGCCGCTCGCGGAACTCGCCGAATGGGTGCGCGCCGACAGCAATCAGCAGCGCGGCGAGATAGTACTGCTGGTGCGGGGTGCCGAGCGCAGGCAGGGCGCGGAGCTGGACAGTGAGGCCGAGCGGGTCATGAAGCTGCTGCTGGCCGAACTGCCGCCAAAGCGGGCCGCGGCGCTGGCGGCGGAGATTACCGGGGTCAACAAGAAGGCTCTGTACAACTGGAGTCTCGAACAGAAATAGAAGGCTATCCGGCTCCGCCGCGGGGTTCTACCGGCGGCGGAGCAGGCTTTGTCGGCGACCGTTAAACGGCCTGACGGGCCAGCGGCTGGCACATGCAGTGCACGCCGCCGCCACCGGCGGTGATCATGGAGATGTCCGGATCGATCACCTTGAGGCCGTGGGCCAGGCATTTCTCTTTCAGCTCTTTGTTGTCGGAAGGCAGCATCACCCGCTCGTCACCGAGGGCCACGACGTTGACGCCCAGCTCCATGACCTGCGGGTAGGAGATGTCGATGATCTCGAAGTTGCGCGATTTGAACCACTGCACCAGCTCCGGTTCTACCGCATCGACGCACACCGCCACCAGTTTCTCGGCCAGCGCGGCCACGAGCACGTCCAGGTGCAGGAAGTAGGGATCGAACTGGTAGCCCTTCACCTCCCAGCCCTCGGCCTCGATCCACTGTTTCATCTGCGCGAAGCCCTCGGGCGAGGTGCGCTCGCCGGTATAGCCACACAGGATCACGCCGGGTTCCAGCACCATAAAGTCGCCGCCTTCGAGGCTGCCGGCAGTGATGATGTCGTAGATCGGAATATCCAGCTGTTGGTAGGTTTTCACTACATCGACCCATTCGCCGCGGCGCCAGGGGCTGTACATCTGCGTGACAATCGGGCCCCAAGGGGTCATTACGCTGGAGTCGCGGGCGTACAGCTGATAGGGCAGGTGCGAGTCCGCCGGCAGCAGGTGTGTGGTGACGCCGGCCTCGCGGTAGGCATCGAGCATCTCCTGGTGTTGGCGGCGCGCCACATCGGCGTCGAACTGGCGACCCAGGCGCAGGGAGCGGCGTGCGGCGGCATTGCCGGTCTGCCACGTATAGTGGTCGATCGGGCCCACGAGCAGGTCGGTGAGCACGCCGTATTCGGAGTCGATGCCCCAGCGCTTGAGCGGCTGGGTGTTGCCGGTGTCGTTGCGATGTTTGAGAGTAAATTCAGTCATGTCTGTTCTCTAGAGATAGGGTGTTATCAAATTTTCGAGCGGCCCGGTTGCCGGAGCCATTTGCGGGACACGCCGTGAATACGTCCCTGTAGGCTTGTCGGCCGGGTCCCTCCGGCCGACAGTCCCGCAAATAGCTCCGGCAACCGGGCCTTCGCTTCGCGCTTATCTACTTCGTCAGCTTTATGAGGCCATTTTCAGCATCGCGTGCAGCAGCACATTGGCGCCGGCTTCCAGGTCCTCGGGCTGTGCGTTCTCCGCCTCGTTGTGCGACAGGCCCTTTTCACAGGGCACGAAGATCATGCCGGTGGGGGCGACGCGCGAGATGTACACCGAGTCGTGCCCCGCACCGGAAACCATCTCCTTGTTGCTGTAGCCGAGATCGGCCACCGATTCGCGCACTGCGGCGACGCACTGGGGGGCAAAGGCCACTGCCGGCGAGCGCCACTCGTCGCGGATCGAAGCCTCCACGCCCACTTCCGCCGCGGCCGCGGCGGCGATCTCGCGGAAGCTGTGATCCATCGCATTCAGTATCTGCTGGTCCGGGTGGCGCAGGTCCACGGCGAGGACGAGCTGTTCCGGCACCGTATTGCGGCTGCCGGGCTCGGCCCGTATATCACCGAAGGTCACCCGCGCCCAGGGCCCGTGGTCCTCGGCCAGGCGGTAGAGCTGCTCGAGAATCCGGTGCAGCGCCATAAACGGATCGCGGCGGCCCTCCATCGGGCTGGGGCCGGCGTGGCACGGCTGGCCGACAAGGGTCAGGTCGTACCAGTGCATGCCCTGGACGCCGCTGAGCACACCGATCTGTTTCTGCTCCTGTTCCAGGATCGGCCCCTGTTCGATATGCACCTCGAAGGCGGCCGCGAGCGGGCGCGCTTTGGCCGCGGTCTGGCCGCGGTAGCCGATGCGCTGCAGTTCGTCGCCGAAGGTTTTGCCGTCCTTGTCGGTACGGCTGTAGGCGTAGTCGAGGTCGAACTCACCACTCCAGACACCCGAGCCGATCATCGCCGGAGAGAAGCGCGCACCCTCTTCGTTGGTCCACACGGCCACTTCCAGCGGCGCTTCGGTCTCGATACCGGCGTCGTTGAGGCTGCGGACTACTTCCAGCCCCGCCAGTACGCCGTAGACGCCGTCGAATCGGCCGCCGGTGGGCTGGGTGTCCAGGTGAGAGCCGGTCAGCACCGGTGGCAGATCCGGATTGCGGCCCGGACGGCGGGCGAAGATATTGCCCATCGCGTCAATGTCGATGCTGCAGCCGGCCTCGCGGCACCAGCGCACGAACAGGTCGCGGCCGTCGCGATCCAGCTCGGTCAGTGCCTGGCGGTTGCAGCCGCCCTTGGCGGTGGCGCCGATGGTGGCCATCTCCATCAGCGAGTCCCAGAGTCGCTGGCCGTTTACGCGTAAGTTACTGCTGGCGGTCATTTTGCCTGGCTCCGTTGTTATTCATTCGCAGGTCTAGGGGTGAGAAACATGAGTCTATGGTTTGATTTCTTGCAGGCAATTAACTTTTAATTGCCAAAACGGTGCCTTTTAGATACCAAAAGCGAGAGTTCCATGGCCGCCCAGCTCAGAAACCTGTCCCTCACGTCACTGCGCACCTTCCACGCGGTGGGGCGCCACTGCCATATGCGGCGCGCGGCCGATGAGCTGCACGTGTCGCACCCGGCACTCAGCCGCCAGATCCGCGAGCTGGAGGCGCGCCTGGGCACGCCGCTGTTCGAGCGCAGCGGCAACCGCCTGGCACTGACCGCCGCCGGCCGGCGCCTGCACCGGGTCGTGAGCGATGCCTTCACCCAGCTGGAAAAGGGGCTTCTGTATCTGGATCCCGAGAGCCTGAGCGGCGAGGTGGTGATCGCGACCACCGCCACCATTTCTCTGAGCTGGATGCTGCGGCTGCTGCGCGAGGTGCGCGCCAGGTATCCGGAGATCCGCCTGCGCCTGACCACCATCGAGCCCCGCGCGCGTCGTCTGCACAGCGATATCGATATCGCTATCTGTCTGGGGGAGCCGGAGGCACCGGAGCGGCGGGTGACGGCGCTCTATGAAGAACATTACCTGCCCGTCTGCAGCCCACAGCTGCTGCAACAGCGCAGATTCGGCCGGCCGCGGGACCTGCTGCAGCTGCCTCTGCTGCACGACACCCTGCAGCAGTGGCCGAGCTGGTTTACCAGCCAGGGCGTGGACTATGTTCCAGGCGCCGGGGAAGTGCAGTTCGACTACGCCTATCAGGCAATCGAGGCGGCGCGTTTGGGGATGGGGCTGGCGCTGGCGGACCGCCAGGAGGTCGGCGAGGACCTGAAGGCGGGGCGGCTGGTGACGGTGATCGAGCGCCCCTTCACCATCGGCCAGTCCCTCTACCTGGCCTGCGGCCGCGGCCCCGAGCTCAACGCCCGTTCGCGCCTGGTGCTGGGACTGATCTTTGAGTGGCTGAGCAGCCGGGGTGCGCCATTGCAGGCGGGAGCTAAGGACTTACAGCGTGAACTGGCGGCGGGCGGGGAGGGCGTCATCACCTGAACAGGTGATAGTTGCCCCACCGGCAAGCCATCATACTAATTACTGACGAAATATTCGGTTTCGGTTAATCTTTAACCCGTTTGGATGGGTTGGCCGGATTGCCGAATCGTTCAAGGGCCCGACAATAAAAGCCCGGAGGCATGGTGGACAACTATAACAAGCTCTTTATCGATGGCCGTTGGCAGCCGCCCGCCGGCGCCGGTCAGCTCGAGGTCATCAATCCCGCGACCGAAACCTGTATTGCCCGTGTGCCGCAAGGCAGCGCCGCGGATGTCGACTGCGCGGTGCGCGCCGCCCGCAGTGCCTTTGACGGCTGGTCCAGAACTTCCAGTGATGAGCGCCGCAGCATACTGCTGCGCATCGCCGAGCTGATGGAGGCGCGCAAGGCCGAACTTACCACGGCCATCTCCGCCAGCATGGGTTGCCCGCAGCACATCGCCACCTGGCTGCAGGTGAACGGGCCCATCGAGGCTATGCGCCTGTTTGCCGAGCACACCGGTATCACCGAACAGACCAGTGAGGCCGGCCATTCGCTGGTGTGGCGCGAAGCGGTTGGTGTCTGCGCGTTTATCAATCCCTGGAACTATCCACTGCACCAGTTCGTCGGCAAGCTGGGCGCGGCGCTTGCGGCCGGCTGTACCATGGTGGTCAAGCCCTCCGAGCAGACGCCGCTGCAGGACTTCCTGATGGCGGAGATTATGCACGAGGCAGGCCTGCCGGCCGGTGTCTTCAATCTGGTGTCCGGGCGCGGCGCCGAGGTGGGGCAGGCACTGTGCGAGCATCCGCAGGTGGACATGGTGTCTTTCACAGGCTCCACCCGCGCCGGTGTGGAAATTGCCAGGGCCGCGGCACCGACCGTGAAGCGGGTGACCCAGGAGCTCGGCGGCAAATCCCCCTACATCATTACCGCAGATGCGGATCTGGCGGCGGCGGTGCGCTACGGCGTCGACGATGTGATGATCAATAGCGGCCAGACCTGCACCGCGCTGACGCGCATGCTGGTGCCGGCGGAGCGCAGTGACGAGGTGGCGGACTTGATCCGGGCGCGAGTCGCAGAGATTTCTGTGGGCGCCGACGAGGGCGCCTTTATGGGGCCGGTATCGTCGCTGCGCCAGTGGCAGCAGGTGCAGGATTACATCGGCATCGGCCTCGAAGAGGGCGCCACCCTGCTGTGCGGCGGCCCCGGCAAGCCGGACGGACACACCACCGGTTACTACGTAAAGCCCACGGTCTTTAGCGACGTGCGCAACGATATGCGCATCGCCCGCGAGGAAATATTCGGACCGGTACTGTGCGTGATTCCGTACTCGAGTCTCGACGAGGCGGTGGCCATCGCCAACGATTCCCCCTACGGTCTCTCCTCCGGCGTCTATGCCGCTACCGAACAGGATGCGCTGGCCATTGCGCGCCGCATTCGCGCGGGCCTGTGTTTCGTCAACGGCGGCGAGTTCAATTACCGCGCTCCGTTTGGCGGTTACAAGCAGAGCGGTAACGGGCGCGAGTTCTCCGCCCACGGGGTGGAGGAATTCACCGAAATCAAATCGGTGCAGCTGGGCAAACCGGCCGAGTAATAGCGCAAATAAATAGAGCGACTGGAAGTCAATAACAATAGTCAACACGGGAGGTCACCGTGACAGAGCTTGCAGCAGTCAAAAAAAACCTCGGCAAGCGGGATATGATCCTGTTTACCGTCTCCGCCATTCTGCTGGTGGACACCCTGGCGGCCACCGCGGCCATCGGCACTTCGAGCATTTTCTGGTGGCTGTTTCTGGGGGTATTTTTTTTCGTGCCCTTCGCGCTGGTATCGGCGGAACTGGGCTGCACCTATCCGGAACAGGGCGGTATCTACGCCTGGGTGCGCGATGCCTTCGGCGGTCGCTGGGGATCGCGTATCAGCTGGAGCTACTGGGTCAATGTGGCCATCTGGATGCCGGCAATATTTATCCTGTTTGCCGGAGTGGCGAAACAACTGTTTTTTCCGCAAATGACGGTCGCCCACCAGATCGCCATCGGCATAGTGCTGACCTGGATCGCGGTGGCCGCCAATGTGGTGACCCTGAATATCGGCAAGTGGGTACCGAACATCGGCGCGGTTTTTAAAATCCTCATTTTCCTGTCGATCATAGTCGGCGCCGGCTATTACGCCGCCGACAACGGTCTCGCCAACCCGATTTCCCTCGCCAGCATCAAGCCCGACTGGGGCAGCAGCCTGCAGTATTTGCCGGCGATCATCTACGGCATGCTCGGTTTCGAGCTGATCAGTGCCAGCAGTGAAGAGATGCGCAATCCGCGGCGGGATGTGCCGCTGTCGATCCTGGTATCCGGTATATTGATTCTCGTCCTGTACACCCTCGGCACCACCGCGATACTGGCGGCCATCCCGGCAGCGGATATCGACCTGGTGGAAGGCCTGGTGGATACCCTCCGACTTTTCTTCGGTGGTTCTGCAATAGGCGAGGCTTTCGTGGTACTGCTGGGGCTCGCCGCACTTTATACGTTTTTTTCCAACGGCGTGACCTGGGCTATCGGCGGCAACCGCGCCGCGGCGGAGGCGGCGGAAGAGGGCGAGCTGCCGCGGGCCTTTGCCCTGAAGAGCGAGACTCGCAATACGCCGGTCGGCGCCGCGGTGCTGATGGGGGTGGCGAGTACGCTGATCCTGCTGCTGTACGGATTCCTGGTGAATTCCAACGAGGATCTGTTCTGGTCCCTGTTTGCGTTCAGCGGCGTGATCTTTCTGCTGCCCTATATCGGCATGTTCCTGGCCTTCCTGAAAATGCGCCGCATCGATGGCGCGCGCCCGCGACCCTTTGCCGTGCCCGGCGGTGACACAGTAGCTGTGATTCTTACGGGATTCTGTGTAACGGTGCTGGTAATCTGTATCGTTCTGTTTACCTACACTCCCGGTGAGGGAATCCAGTGGCCGGTGTTGATCGGTTCGGTGATCACGATCCTGCTGGGCGAGGTGGCAATCGTCTGGGCGGAAAAACAGAATAGGGCAGAAATTTCGCCGGCCGTCTGTTGATTTAATTCTTTGCCAATCAGTCAAAGTTTTTGCCCCGCAGCCGATTAAGGTTGCGGGGATTTTTGCGTTTCCTGCCGAAAATATAAATTCGAATTTCAATTCGGTTTTCTCACCCCATCAGGTGATACCTTCCGCGCGCGACAATTTTTATATTTCTCTCATCGATAAAAGTAATAACGACGAAGAGGGAAAGACATGTGTTCGCCAACTGAAATAAGCCTGTTTCGTTTCGACAAGAGAATTCTGACCGTCGCCATTACCGGAGCCCTGTTTTCGGGGCTGGGTTTTTCGGCGGCTTCCCACGCCAATCAGATCGAGGAAGTGAGTGTTACCGCGCAGAAGCGCGAGCAGTCTGTCAACGATATCGGTGTTTCCGCCAGCGCTTTCGGCGGTGAACAGATGGAAAACCTGGGTATCGACAGTGCCGTGGACCTGGGGGCGCACACGCCCGGCCTGGTCACCGTAAATTCCACCTCCGGTGGCACGCCGATATTCGCAATTCGCGGTATCGGCCTCGACGATTTCAGCCCCAACAACAGCAGTGGTGTGGGTATCTACACCGACGAAGTCTTCGCCAGCAACCCGGCATTTCTCGGCGGCCAGCTGTTTGACATTGAGCGTGTGGAAGTGTTGAAAGGTCCACAGGGCACCCTGTACGGCAAGAACACCACCGGCGGTGCGATCAATTTTATTACCCGCAAACCGAGCAGTGAATTCGAGGCCTATGTGGATGTCGGTATCGGCAACTACAACGCCAAGGAGTTGACCGGTGTGGTTAGCGGCGAAGTGGCCGGTGAGGTGCTCGGCCGGGTCAGCGTGCAAATGTCCAGGGCGGACGGCTGGCAGAAAGACGTGGATACCGGCCGCGAATTTGGCGGTACGGATCGCGCCGCCGCACGCGGCCAGCTGATCTTCCCGTTTGCCGGTAACGGCGAGGCTATTGCCAAAGTCTATGTCACCACCGACAAGTCCACGCCGGTATCGCCACAGGTGAGCGGTCTGGCCGAAGCTTTCGGCGATCCGTCCTTCGCGGTACTCAACTCCGCCGAAGATGCCACGCGAGTGAGTGTGGGTGATCTGAACGTCGGCCGTGACGAGTCTGGTCACGGCGCATCTCTGAACCTGAGCTACGGATTCGAGAATTTCGATTTTATCTCCATCAGCGCCGTAGACAGTTACGACCGCGAAGTGGTGGATAACTACGGCGGTTCCGCCGCGGCAATTCTGGATCTGTACCAGGACAACAGCATCAGTCAATGGTCGCAGGAATTCCGTGTGGTGAGTGCCGGCGACGGCCCGGTTACCTGGATTGCGGGTATCAATATTTCCGAGGACCAAGTGGACGTGACGGACCGCTTCGACGATTCCTTCTTTGTTACCGACTCGGTGGCCAGCACCTTTGTACTCGACCCGACGGATGTGCCCGTACAGGGCTGGGACCTGCTGACCGCTTCCTACGAACAGGTGACCAGGTCCTACGGTGCCTACCTGCATACGGAAACCGCGCTCAACGACTCCCTGAACCTGATCGCCGGGGTGCGCTACAGCAATGACAAGCGTAGCTTCGACGGTATTTCCACCAACCACGATGACGTTTACTCGTTTAACGACACGATTGCGGAACTGAACGATAGCAGCAGCGAAAGCGCGGTGACCGGCAAGCTGGGCCTGGACTGGCAACTGAAAGACGATCTGCTGCTCTATGCCAACGTGGCCAACAGCTACAAGGGCGGCGCCTACTACGGTGCGGCGATTCTCGACGATATCAGCTGGGCCTACGTCGCGCCGGAGAAGGTGCTTTCCTATGAGGCCGGCTTCAAGGCGACACTGTTCGATGCCTCCCTGCAATTGAACGGTGCCGTGTTCAGTCTCGACTACACCGACCGCCAGTCGCTGGTAACCATCATCGTCGACGATTTCAGTAATTACCTGCAATTCCCGGTCGCGGATACCACCCTGGTCAATGTGCCGGAATCCAAGACCCAGGGCTTCGAACTGGATATGCATTGGTTGCCCACCGACAACCTGACGCTGATCGCGGGTATCGCCTATCTCGACAGCGAAGTGACCAGCGCGCCGGGCACCGCAGACATGCGCGGTATTGCGGCTGACCCCAGCGGCAACGACATGGCCGACGGCGTGAGCCAATTGTTTGTGGATGCACTGGCCGCGCCCCTGCCCGCGGGCGCCGCATTGTCGCAGTCGCCGGAGTGGAGCTACAACGGCCTCGCCGCCTACGACCTGCCTATCGGCAGCGACCTGAACCTGCGCCTGCAAACCAGCTACAGCCACAGTGACGAAATGACCGCGCAGCTGGCGGATACCAACGCGCTGTCGGGTCCGGTCAGTTCCTGGGATGCGGAGGCCGCCTTGAGTGACACCGCGGAACAGTGGCGCTTCAGCGCCTGGGTAAAAAATATAGGCGACGAAGACGGGGAGACCTATGCATTTTCCAGCTTCGCCGGTCGCTCCTTCTATCGCCAGATGCCCACTATCTACGGGGTATCGGTCAAGTACAACTTCTATTAATCCGCGCCGACGGTTCAGGGTGATGTGAGGTAATCATGTGTGAAGAACAGATCAGGGCGCAGGCACTAGAGGCGCTTGAGGACACTACGTTTTTTCCCTACTGGCTGGATTCATCCGAGCGGCCGGCGGAAGAACCCGCACTCGCGCGCGATCTGCGCTGCAGCCTGCTGATTGTCGGCGGCGGCTTTACCGGCCTGTGGGCGGCCGTGCAGGCCAAGGAGGCGGACCCGCAGCGGGAAGTGGTTCTGATCGAGGCCAACAGCATCGCCATCGGCGCCTCCGGCCGCCCGGCGGCGATCCTGTCCACTTCGGTGATGCACGGCCTCGAAAATGCCCAGCGGCTGTTTCCGGAAGATATGGAGGTGCTGGAACAGCTGGGCAAGGAGAATCTCGACGGTTTTCGCGCGACCATTGAACGCTACAACATCGATTGCGATCTCGAGTGGGGCGGTGAGCTGACCGTGGCCGTGGGACCGGAGGGAATTCCGGATATCGAAAAGGAATACAAACTCTACCGCCGCTACGGTCACGATGCGCACCTGCTCGATAAGGAGGCCATCCACCGGGAAGTTCGCTCGCCGCTGTTCAACGGCGGCCTCTGGTCGAAGAAGCGCAGCGGCACCGTGCACCCGGCCAAGCTGGCCTGGGGCCTGAAACGTGTGGCCATGGAGCTGGGGGTCAGCATCTATGAAAATACGCCCATGCTGCGCAACCGCAAGAAAAAAGGCGGTGTGTTTGTGCAAACACCGGATGGCAGTATCCAGGCCGACCGGGTATTGCTGGCCACCAATGCCTTTGCGGACGGCAGCAAAGAAATTCGCCGACGGGTCGCTGCGATTCGCGACCGCATCGTCGTCACCGAGCCGCTGACCGACGAGCAGATGGAATCGATTGGCTGGAAGAACCGTCAGGGCATCTACGATACTCGTACTCAGCTCAACTATATGCGCCTGACGGCGGACAACCGCATATTATTTGGCGGCCGCCTGGCCTATTTCTTCGGTGACAACACCGATCCGGAGCAGGACAAGACACCAGAACCCTATGTGCGGTTGATCGACAATTTTTATCGCACCTTCCCCATGCTGCGCGGGATCCGTTTTTCCCATGCCTGGAGTGGGCCTATCGCCCTGACGACGCGTATGGCAGTGCACTACCAGCACTACCACGGCGGCAAGATGATATACGCGGGCGGCTATTCCGGTTTCGGCGTCACCGCGACGCGTTTTGGTGCGCGAGTCGGCTTGGCAATTCTCGACGATAAAAATGTGCCGGAGAGAAAGCTAAAATTTGCCAGCTCCCAGCCCAATTATATTCCGCCGGAACCCTTTCGCTGGCTGGGGGCAAAGATCACCATGTATGCCTTGGATACACTCGATGAGAAGGGTGGTTGGCGCATACCCTGGATTCGCATGGTAGAGCGCATGGGTTTCCCGGTCACGCAAAAGTAATCCACCTGTTGCCTATCTTTCCCCGTAATCCCTATTGCGGGGTTTTTTTATTGGGGGTTTCAGCTCGCCTGGTCCAGGCTTACCAGTGGATCCTTGTCGGATTCGGAGTGGTGGCGCAATGCGCTGATGAACAGATAGAAGAGCTCTGACTGTGAGGTGATGTCGAGCTTGGAGTAGATATGCTTGCGGTGGGTCTTGATGGTATCGACGCTCGCATCCAGCCTTTCCGCCATCGATTTGATCGAGTGGCCCTGCATGGTCATATGCAGGACTTCGCATTCGCGCTTGGTCAGCACGGAATTGCCGAAATTTTCCAGCGCGCTGTCGAGGCGATTGCCGAACGTCTCGGTTTCCGCACTATCGCGATCCAATATCCACTTGCGCAGTACGCTCTTTACCAGCGGAAACAGTGAGCGCAGTAAAGTGACTTCATCGGTCGAAAATCTCCCTCCATGCAGGTCCGCCGCACGCCCGATCGACAGGCTGGCAACAGTGCCGTCCTCTCCCTGCACCAGGTAGCAGGCCTCGTCGCTTAGGTTTGCCCCGCTGTAGTAGACGCGAAAGTATTCCGTCTGCTCAAAGGCATCGGGTGCCACTTCACGCAGCAGAAACAGGCCCTCGCTGGATTCGTCTATCGCCGCGCGAAAGAAGGGATCGAGCAGGTAAGCGCCGTCGATATAGCGGTCGACCTGAGCACTGGGCTTCTCATTGGCGAGCAGGCGGTGGTGTGTGACCTGGGGAGTGGATTTTTTCGGATAGAGGATGGCCATACTGCTGTTGCCGTGCACCAGCGCTTCCACCCCTTTTAGGAGCTCGTAGATGCTCTCTGAGTCAGTTTCACTTTCGAATATTCTGGCGATGGTCTGATGCCAGTTTGTGAGATTGTTGCCAGTAATCATCTTTATTTTTGCAGTCGATAAAGGCTGTCCCATTGCGGGAATCACGGCCGTCAATACTAGCAAAATTTCAGAATGTTGCGGATCGTTTTTGCGGATTTTCTATTGAGTGAGGAGCGATCTTGTAAAGGTTTTTTCACCGCAAGTTGCTGGGCTCTGTTCGTGGAATAAAATACTCTTTGTGGTTGAAGTTGGAGTAAATTTAATTCGTTATATGTGTGCAGGTTGTCGCTGCACTATTGCTTTGCTCTGCGATACTCACCCGACGGGTCCGGTTGCCATCCCGTATGGCGGGCGAAGGCTTGTGGTTCGACATTCTGGTTATACTTCTGGATGGACGGAGCTGCCGTCCTCCGGGACGGAAGCGGCTGCTCAGCTACGTAGGAGCCTGTTTTACTTGCCAAAGGGAAACCGGGTCATTACTCTTGCGTCCGAGCTGGCCGGACAATCGCTGTCGCTCAGGCGGTGGAGGAAAGTCCGGGCTCCATAGGGTGGGACGCCAGGTAACGCCTGGGGGGCGCGAGCCTACGGAAAGTGCAGCAGAGAGTAGACCGCCGATGGCCCGTTCGCGGGCACAGGTAAGGGTGAAAGGGTGCGGTAAGAGCGCACCGCGCGGCTGGTAACAGTCCGCGGCATGGTAAACCCCGTCCGGAGCAAGACCAAATAGGCCCTCTATAGGTGTGACCCGCACTGAGGGCGGGTAGGTCGCTTGAGGTGTGTGGCGACATGCATCCCAGATGAATGATTGTCCTCGACAGAACCCGGCTTACAGGCCAGCTCACCAAATTCCCAACATTCTGCCACGGCTGCGCCGTGGATGAATGATTGTTCCGCGCGGCGATCCGCTCGACGACTCTTCAGAACCGCTCTGGGCTTACAGGCCAGCTCATCAAATTCCTTTCAGTCATCTGCCTGCCGCTACAGCGGCAGGTGAATGATTGTCGCGGGCGGCAATCCGCTCGATACCTCTCCACAGCGGCTCCGGGCTTGCCGGCGAGCTCCTCCATTCTTCAAATTTTCGGTGTTTTCAACGGCACGAATTGTCGATTGGTTTGCCGGATTTTCTGTTGGAACAAAGGAGAGTCGGAGAGATGGTCCGCGAGACGGACATGGCCGGTCGCGAGTAGCTGTGAGGAAAAGGTACAGCACCCTAGAAAAAGGTGCTGTAACAAAAGATGAAATTAGACTTCGTTGAAGCTTGGCCGGAGAGGAAATCACTCTCCGGCGTTATGTGCTATCAAGCGTTTAGTCCGTCAGCGCTGACTGGTCGCTGATCTCTGGCTGGGTTACGCCTTGCGTACCGATATTCAAGAGACCCTTGACCACCTGCCAAGCGACCGCCACGGCACCGACGATAAAGACCACATCGCCGATGGTGCGGATCCAGCGCAGCGTCTGCAGCAGGTCGCCCTGCATAAAGCTCTCGCTGCGTGCGTACCAGAGTCCCTCGGAGGCGCTGGCGACAAACTGGATGATGCCGACCGGCAGCAGGCTGGTGAACAGCATCAATACCAGGCCGCCGTTGAGCCACCAGAAGGCGGTTTTCATCAGCTTCTCGTCGAAGACCAGTTGCGGGCGAATATAGCGCAGTACCAGCAGCGTAAAGCCGAGTGCCAGGAAGCCGTATACACCGAACAGCGCCGCGTGGGCATGGGTAGCCGTAGTGTTCAACCCCTGCACGTAGTACAGCGAAATCGGCGGGTTGATGGAGAAGCCCAGTACACCGGCGCCGAGCATGTTCCAGAAAGCAACGGCGACGAAGAACAGCAGCGGCCACTTGACCTGCTGCATCCACGCGGCGCGGTTCTTCAGGCGGTAGTGTTCCCAGGCCTCGTATCCGAGCACGATCAGCGGCACGACCTCCAGCGCACTGAAGGTGGCGCCGACCGCCATCACCGGTGTGGTGGTGCCGGAGAAGTACAGGTGGTGGAAGGTACCCGGCACGCCGCCGAGCATGAACAGCGACGCGGAACCCAGTGAGGCAACGGTTGCCATGCGCTTGGATACCAGCCCCATGCTGCAGAAGATGAATGCCAGCGCCGTGGTAGCGAAGACCTCGAAGAAGCCCTCCACCCACAGGTGCACGATCCACCAGCGCCAGTACTCCATAATGGAAATATGCGTTTTCTCACCGTAGAAGAACCCGGCACCGTAAAAGAGGCCGATCGCGATTACTGAGGCGGTCAACAGCGCCAGTAGGTTTTTGTCGCCCGGTTGGCGCAGCGCCGGCACTATCGCGCGCAGCATCAACACCAGCCAGAAGGCGACGCCGGTAAATTTGCCGATCTGCCACAGGCGGCCGAGGTCGACGTACTCGTAACCCTGGTGGCCGAGCCAGAAGCTCCACTCCTGCGGCATTATCTGAGCAATCGCCAGGTAGTTACCGATAAAGGAACCGGCAACGACAGTCACCAGTGCCCAGAACAGGATGTCCACGCCCAGTTTCTGGAATTTCGGGTCCTTGCCGCCGTTGATGATCGGCGCCAGGAAGAGGCCGGCGGCGAGGAATCCGGTGGCGATCCAGAACAGCGCCGACTGGATATGCCAGGTGCGCACCAGGCTGTAGGGGAACCACTTGGAGGTTTCCAGACCGTAGAAGGACTGGCCCTCGACCGTGTAGTGCGCGGTAAAGCCGCCGAGGAAAACCTGGAAGGTGAACAGGGCAACGACAATAAACAGGTACTTGCCCAGAGCTTTCTGCGATGGGGTCAGACTAAAGGTGGTCAGCGGGTCCCGCGCGGGTGCTGCCGGCTCCTTTTCATCTTCGTTGCGCATAAACGACCAGGCCCACACCAGGCCGCCGATACCGGCGATCAGCAGTACCACACTGACAATCGACCACACCACATTCTCGGCGGTAGGGACATTGCCGATCAGGGGTTCGTGCGGCCAGTTGTTGGTGTAGGTGGCACCACCGGCTTCCCGCTCAGTGGCCGCGGCCCAGGCGGTCCAGAAGAAGAACTCGGTCAGGCGATCGCGGCGCTCCGCGCTTGGCAGAGTGGCCTCTTTCATCGCATAGCTGCTGCGGGTGGGCTGCAGCTCCGGGTCATCGCCGAACAGCCTGTGGTAATAGTCGGCGGTGGCCTGGATTGCCTGTACGCGGCGTTCGCTCAGGACCAGTGAATCGGCGTCCTTGTTGTAGTTGTTCTTCCGGTAGGCCTTTTTCAGCTGGAACTGCAGTGCGTTCTGCTGCTCGGCGTCCAGGTCGGCATAGGCTTTGCCGTAATTATCCTGCGCGGCGAGATCCAGCCAGGCAACCAGTTCGCGGTGCAGCCAATCGGCGGTCCAGTCCGGTGCCTGGTAGGCGCCGTGCCCCCAGATGGAGCCGAGCTGCATACCGCCGACGGACTGCCAGGCTGTCTGGCCGTTGAGAATGCTGTCTTTGGTCATCAGGACAGTGCCGTTTTCCGACATGACCTGTGCCGGTATCGGTGGCGCTACCCGGTAGACCTCCTTGCCGAAATAGCCCAGTACCCCGAAGGTTACGGCCAGTACGGCTATGAGTGTCCACCATAGCTTGTAGTACTTACTCATGATTTATTCCCCTATGCTGCGAGACTGCGCGCAAACAGAATGTCGTTTTCGAGCTGGATATGTTTCTGCAGGTCGGCCTTGAAACTGCGCAAGCCGAGATACAGCGCTCGCCAGGTATTGCAGGCGTCTTCCGGTGTGGTGATGCCGTCGGTCAGCTCGTCGATCCTGGCGATTGCCGCTGCGTGCTCGTCGTGTTCCTGGAGCATCACCCGTATCGGTCCCCCGGCCATGAGGCCCTGGCCGCGCAGCAGCATCGGGAACAGAATTTGCTCTTCCTTCTGCATATGCTGTTCGAGCTCGGCGGACATCTGGCGCAGATGTTCGGCCAGCCCTCGCGGACAATCGTGTTTCGCAAAATGCGCTGTCTCGACGCGCTCCGCCAGGCGGTGCAGTTCCGTCAGTTGCGCCCGGTGCACCTGGTGAAAGCGCTCCAATAGGTGCTCGATCAATTCGCTGTCGCTGGCGTTACTCCAGTCCCGCTTGTCGCCGGCAGTTCGGTCGGTGAGTTCGAGCAGGTCATTCAGTACCTGCTGCTCGTCGAGATGCGCATCGGCGATAGCTTCCTTGAGGGGCTTTTTTCCCCCGCTGCAGAAACTCAACCCGTGCTGATTGAATACCGAGGTGGCGCCGGGTATTTCCCGGGCCAACAGTGCTAAAGGAATGTCTAAAAGGTCCATGTTTTCTCCCATTTCCCCGAGGGGTCAAGTCTGAACGCTAGAACTATAAAGAGGTATTTGTGATGCATCTTTATGGCGAGGATTGTACTTGCATCTTTTTAAGATGTAAACTCAATGCATGTTTATGAGGTGAGGTGGATGTTGAGGGCAATGAAGCTGTCGCGGAATCAGCCGTGTGTGGCTTGGCGCAGGCATCTCTATCGATTTGCGGCCTGGTGCTGTCTGTTGCTCGCCTGCCTGGGAGCAATACTGCCTCTGCTGCCTGTTACGCCATTCTTATTGTGTTGCCTGTGGTTCAGCGCCAAGGCAGACTCTCGCCTGGTAGAGTGGTTGCTCAACCACCGCCGGTTCGGGCCGCCGATCCGGCAGTGGCAGCGGGAGCGTAGCCTGTCGTTGGCCACCAAGCGCCTTGTGGTCGCAATGCTGGCCGCCAACTGGATAGGACTATTGGCCCTGGGAGTTGGCCGGCTAGGGCTGCTTCTCTCGGGGGTTATCTTCTGCGGGGTAATACTGTTTATCTGCCGTATCCCGACCGCGAATACCCGTCACGAAGCCAGTACGATCGGCAGCCGCTGCCTGCTTTCGACTGAACAGGAATAGCCATGCATATCACTCGATATACCGATTACTCCTTGCGCGTGTTGATCTATCTGGCCGTCAATACCGACGGCCTGTGCACCATTGCTGACATCGCCAAGAGTTACGATATTTCCAAGAACCACCTGATGAAAATCGTTCAGGACCTGAATGCGAAAGGCTACCTACTGGCCATTCGGGGAAAAAATGGCGGTATCCGGCTGAACACCGAGCCGCGCAGTATCAACATCGGCAAGTTGGTGCGCGAACTCGAGAATGAGAGCAAGCTGGTCGAGTGTTTTGGCAAGAACAATCAATGCGTCATTACCCCGACCTGTCAGCTGAAGTTGATTTTCGCCAAGGCTATGGAGAGCTTTTTTGCGACTCTGGACGAATATACGCTCGAGGACCTTGTCGGTGGCCGGCAGAAGTTGGAACTGCTCGATTTGTTGTCCGTTGATGATGCGTCGTCAGAGTGATACTTCTGTGCGAAGGGATTATGGAAGGGATCATGGAAGGGATCATGGATAGCGCGGCGCGTCCCGCTTGGCGGCACTTGGTACCCGCGCGCGATGGCACAATGTTACTGGCGCCCGGTCGAACTCTCACTATTAACCCGGCAATTTAGATTTGCCGGGTTATTAGTTATTGTCTCCCGCTGATTTCTGCAGGGCCTGTCCTGCAATTTCCGCCGGCAAGCACCAAACAGAATGACGGCAAAATTCAGGCTCCAGAGGCAGGCACTGGTAAACAAGAGTCCGGTGGCATTCTCCGGTAGCAGATTTACCGAGTATCGAATTGCCGTCGCTCCAGCCAGCAATAATATGGACGAATAATACCAGTGGCGGCTCGAATCAGTGTTCGCTACGCAAAATCTCAGGATAACTGTCGAAGATAGAGTGCCCAGCGCGCCAATCGTAATGATATGTATCCCCGACTGAAGCGGGTGGCCCAGCACGAGAGCAAAGCTAACAGCCAGTATGCCCAGGGCGAGCCAAATATAGCCTGCGACAAAGGCCCACAGGCTAGAGTAGCTGCTTCCCAGTTTACTCAGATTCCAACGATAAAGTCTGAAAAGGATCAGCAGGGCGGCGGCGATTGCCGGCGATGCTATCCAACCGGTCGGAGCGGAAAAAAGGCTGGCGCAGATGGCGGCAAAGAGTAGCGCCAATGTCGCAGCTTCCAATTGTGGCTGCACACGATGAACGATTGGCAGGCCCGATTCGGCAAAGGCCCGGGTAAGTGACGGCGTGATCAGGCGGCCGCCCATAAAATACATCAATGTCGATATCATCAGTACAAAGCTGATGTTGGAAAACTCGAAAGTATCGGTCATTAGCGGCAGAGTCTCTCTTGCCAACGGAAAGCAGCCGATAAGCGCAATGAGCGGCATCATCGTCCTGTTGCGCCACTTCTTTGCCGCCTTGAACTTGGGGGCTACCAACAGGGCCAATAGGATGCCAAACGCGGAATATGCGAGTCCTGTGGCAAGTTCGTCGGTCGCAAAGACCTCCAGAATACGGCCGGAAAGCCACAATCCGTACAGTAGAAGCAAGCTTGCCAGACGCTGTTTTCCGGCCAGATAGCCGGCAATCAGCGCCCCGACGAATCCGAACAGCATGCTCTTTGAGTGGGCCGCGATGGTAAATTGCAGGCCCAGTTGCCCGGTCAGGGTCAGTAACAGTAACCAGGGAGCGATTATCGCCAGCACTGTAGCGGAAACAAAGAACAGCCTTTGCGTCGGATATCTGTGCATTAGCCTGCTATCTGGCTCCTATATAGAAAGCGCATGGATTCGCGTTTTGCTCTCGCGAGGCTTGCGATATTCATCAAAAACGTGACAGATGTTTCTCAGTAACAGCTGGCCGACAGGGGTTACCGTGACGCCATGTGAGTCTGTCTCAATCAGGCCATCGTATTCCAGCGTCGCGATATCATCGATCACATCGCTGAAATAGTCGGTAAATTTCGCCGCGGAAAGGGACTCGAAATCATCAAATTCCAGTCTGCCATGGCACATCAAAGACATGATGAGCTGGCCGCGAATTTTGTCATCCGGCGTCATTCGGTAGCCCTTGTTGATCGGGAGCTGTTCCCCTTTAAGGCAGTCCAGATAATCCTTTTCCGACTTCAGGTTCTGATAAAAAATATCGCCGATTTTGCCGATGGCGGTGACACCGAATCCCAGCATGTCACACTCTTTCTGCGTCGAGTAACCCTGAAAGTTGCGGTGCAGCGTATTCTGGCGGCGGGCAATTGCGAGTTCGTCATCTGGCAGGGCGAAGTGATCGAGCCCGATATACTCGTAGCCTGCGGCCAGAAACTGGTCAATGGCGATCTCCAGCAGCCCTAATTTTTCCGACAGGCTGGGAATGTCGTATTTGTCGATCTGCGTTTGTGCCTTGAATAAGTGTGGCATATGGGCATAGCCATATACCGCCACCCGCTCGGGGCGGGCGTCAATCACCTGCTCTATGGTGTTGCCGAATGTATTCGCGGTCTGTTTTGGCAATCCATAGATAAGATCGACATTGACCGATTTGACACCATTTTTCTTTGCGGCGGCGATCTGGGCAAATGTCTCCTCGGCACTTTGCAGGCGATTGACCGCTTTCTGCACCTCGGGGTCGAGGTCCTGGATTCCGAAGCTCATTCGGTTGAATCCCAGCTGAGTGAGCTTTTCGATCAGCTCCACGCTGGACGCGCGTGGATCGACCTCGATGGAATATTCCCCATCCGGATCCAGTTCGAAGTGCCGATTGATGGTTCTCCACAGTTCTTCCAGCTGAACGCTGCTCAGGAAAGTGGGGGTTCCTCCACCAAAATGCACCTGGCTGACATTGCGCCCGCCAGCGGGAAGTTGCCGTGCGACAAGCTCTATTTCCTTATAGATGGCTTCCAGGTAAGGCTGGCTGCGCGAGGAGTCCCGCGTGATAATGCGATTGCAGGCACAGTAGAAGCACGGAGAGCGGCAAAACGGGATGTGGAAATAGAGGGAGAATGGTGTGGGTTTCTGAATGCTCTCGCCCAGTCCCTTTCTCCAGTCTTCCAAACGGAATCCCTCTTCAAACTTGACGGCCGTAGGGTAGGACGTATATCTCGGCAATGGCCTGTCGTAACGATGCAGCAGCTCTTTGTCATATTTGGGGCTAAGTTTCATCTTAATTCACCGGTAGCTATGCATTTCGCAGCATTGAATTTGCAGATATGCCGAGGCGTTCGAGGATCCTTGGGCTCGTGGTTGTGTATTCAAGCATTACCTTTCTGCCTTGCTGTTCCTTCTGCTTGATGGCAAAAGCCGCCAGGGCCGCTTCGTGAAATCCGGACAGGATCAGGTTTCTCTTGCCCAGGTAGTAGTTGCTGTCACCGATCGCATAGATGCCTTCGGTTGACGATTCAAACGAGTCGGTGTTCACCTCAATCTTGTGATTGTGCAGCTTTATTCCCCAATCCAGCAGGTTCTGAAGGCTGGGAGACATACCGAAGCACACTAACAGCTGATCGATGGCAAGCGTCCTTACTACCTGATCCGCAGATCTGATTTTCAAGTGGGAGAGGTTTTGGTTTTGGTCTGTACTGAAATCTATCACCTGTCCCTGTATAAAACGGGCTCGTTGATCGCGGCACAGTTGCATGTAGTCGTCGACAGACTTCTGCATCGCCCGGAAACGGCTTGAGCGGTGTATTAACACAACTTCCCCGGCAATCTTGCTCAGTTCCAGCGCCCAGTCGAGCGCCGCATCGCCGCCACCCAAAATGGCGATAGATTTGTTCCTGTGTGTGTCTATATTTTCCACGCGGTAGAATAGAGAGCGATTTTCAAATTGGTCTATTCCGGGGATCTTCAGGGGCACCGGGCGCATGGTCCCCGCGCCGGTTGCTATCACTATGTATTTCACCCGATACGTTTCTCCGCCGCTGGTGCCTATGCGAAATCCCGACGGATTTTCAGTTTTTTCTATTTCGGTAACTGTCTGGTTGAATTTCCAAATTGGAGAGAACGGCTGCACCTGTTTCTCCAGATTGCCGATCAGGTCCCGGGCCGAAATGCCCGGACACGCCGGTATATCGTATATCGGCTTATCCGCATAGAGCTCGATGCACTGCCCGCCGGTGTTCGGCCGCGCCTCAAATACCATCGATGTCAATCCGTGAATGCCCAGTTCAAAGACCTGGAACAGGCCGGAAGGGCCCGCTCCGATGATGCCGACATCTGCGTTGAACTCTGTTTGGACATTCATAACTTGCTCCAAAGCGGGGGAGGGTTATCCGGGCTGGCCATCTATTCTCGGCCGCGTCAAAATCGGCAGGTACAGAACGAAGAAGCAACCGTAGGCCAGAACCCAGAGGGCAGTCGCGGCCTTGAAAATGTGGCTGTAGTCGGAGAACGCGAAGTTGCCAAATACCCGTACGAGAAACGCGGCGGTCAATATCAGGAAGGCGCCGTTCATTAGCCTCCCCACCTGTATTGCCCGCCCGGTATGGCCCAGAGATACCCTGGCAATCATGGCCAGAATCATGATGCCCATGGCGCCGACCGTGAGGCTGTGAATGGCCTGGGAGCGGGTTATCCAGTCGGTGAGCTCAGCAATACCGAGCAGGGTCAGGCCAATGGGGATACACCAGTAACTGACGTGCAGCGGCCACACCAAGGGCGTCTTGAACGTCACCCAGATGCGCCAGCGAAAGACGCGAATAAAATGTATTCCGGCGGTAACAAACAGCAGTGTGGCACTTAGCCAGGTTGGCAGTGCGAAGCTGCCGAGTTGAGAGATAACCACCAGCAGCATGCTGATGATGGCGGCTCTTTCCAGCCAGGCGATCGGCTGAACACGCGGTGTTTGTGTGCCGTTGGCAGTAAACATCGGAAAGACGCGGCCGCCCATCATGCACATCAATAGGGTCACCAGCAAAACCATGGCGGTTGCGGAGGACGATGCCAGGTCCAGCCGCTGCGTCGCGGCAGCGTAGTGCATGGTTGCATTGGCCAGTGTCATGGCCGCCAGCAGGGGGATGAAAATGATATTCCGCCACAGCTTCGCCTTGACAACCAGCCGTGCCAGTACCAGTGCCGCCGCGGGGAAGAACAGCAGATCTATAGCGGCAATTGTCCAGGGCGAAATCAGGTCGGGCAGCCACAGCAGAACCCGGGCCGCCAGCCACAACAGAAAGAGTAGAAAGAGCGGGACGCCCTTGATGCTCGGCAGTCGCGTCCAGGTTTGCACGGCTGATAACAGGAAGCCGACAACGATGGCGCCGACGAAGCCAAAGAGCATTTCGTGCATGTGCCACCACAGCGGGCCTCCGTGAACGCTGAGCGTTACCTTGCCGCTCAACAAGCCAAGCCAGGCGGCCAAGCTGACAAGACTGAACAGGGCACCAAAAAGGAAAAAAGGCCGGAAGGCCAGCCTGAATAGCGGCCACGTACGGTCGACTTGTTTCGGTGCGATACTGCCGTCTTGTAGCAAAATATTGTTCATGCGTTGTGTCCTTTCCAGGCGAGTGAGGCAGCCGCAGGCTGTTCACGTTGGCAGAGCTCCTCGCCTGCAAAACTGGCGCGGATCAGCGCTGTAGCGTGTTTGCTCTTCCCGCGGCTGGCGGTCCGTGAACCTTGTGCGATGGCCATCCGGTGAGCCTGGTTAACTGCCTGAAGGCGACTATTCATAGGGTGACCTGACCTTGGTGGGGGGCTGCCCTCCGCTGCGGTGTTGAAGCTTCGCTCTCGCTATAAAGATGTATGCGCAATACAACTTTCAGGTAGGCAGTTTATGCCTATTCAAATAAGATGCAAGTAAAATGCATCTTATTTGTTACATGTAATCAAAAAGAATAAAAAGAAGAATCTATATGCGTTGGGATCGTTTTGGGTTCGCGGGCCGGGTGTCTGCAGGGCGGCCAGGGTCCCGTCTCACCATGCGGCTGTCGGGGTGCCAGTCGACTTCAGCACCGGCTATGGCTCTGTTGGCTATTGCGGCGGATGCCCCTCTTTAACGTCGATGCTTAGAGTGGACTTAGTCCGTGCGTAGATGGCGCTTTGCCTGGTACGGCAGTACTGCGCTTACGGTACGCCTTCGTTTGTGGTGTTGCTGGGAGTTTTTTCAGTTATTTCGGGCGCTGGTTGATTGGCTTGATTATCACCGGCCGCACTGGGTGATAGTGAGGGTTGGGCAATTCTGTAGAAAGTTGCGCCAACCGCTGTTAGTGCCCGCTAACATTTTTCGTTTCAACCTTTTCCCTTCAGAAGTTAAAGTAATCTCTCACCTTCAAAGAGTAAGTACTTGCTTCGTTTTGTAATTGTGCCGCGTTAAAAACGTCCTCTTTTTCATCTTTCTCGTCTGCAGCCCGCGAAATCACTGGGTTTTCGTGGCGGATTGCCGTTGATTTCCTTGACTTTATGCAGTCCAGATTTATAGTGTGAGCAGTGGGGAAAAGTGGAAATTTGTGGAGATTGGTGGTTCGTTCGTGGCTGTGAGTGGGTATTTACACCGTCCGGATGAAAATTGCGCAAAATTTCACCCCACAAGAGATCGATAAAGAGAAGTTCGAACAAAAACACATAGCACCAGCGGTGCATAAACAGCGCACACGAACATCCAGTGTATTTAGGCAGCCACGCAATCAACATGGACGCTAAAGGGCGTCTGGCAATTCCGGCACGGGTCCGCGACACCCTGCTGGAAGATTGTGCTGGGCGCCTGGTTGTCACTGCCCACACCGAGGAGCGCTGCCTGCTGGTTTACCCTGAGCCCCAGTGGCAGGAAATTCTTCCGAAGATTGAAGCGCTGTCCAGCTTTAACAAAGTGGCGCGTCGCGCCCAGCGGCTGCTGATCGGTTATGCCTGCGAGCTGCAGGTGGACGCCAATGGCCGCGTATTGATTCCGCCGACCCTGCGTGAATATGCCGGCCTCGAGAAGAAGCTGATGCTGGTGGGGCAGGGCAAGAAATTGGAGTTGTGGAGCGAGGATCGCTGGATGAACTGGCTCGACGACAGTGAAGGCGAGGGTGAGATGCCGGAGGAGATGGCATCCCTCTCTTTATAAGGGACTCTTTAAGGAGAATCAGGGTGTCTCAAGAACTGCATCGCAGTGTGTTGTTGCGCGAGGCCGTGGACGCCCTGGTCACTGACCCGGGCGGTTTTTATATAGACGGTACCTTCGGTCGTGGCGGTCACAGTGCGGCGATCTTGCAGCGGCTGAACGAGAGCGGCCACCTGCTGGGGGTGGACAAGGACCCGCAGGCAATAGATTACGCGCACGAGCGCTTTGCCAACGAGAAGCGCTTTGCGATCTGGCACGGTTCGTTCGCAGATATGGATGAGGCCGCTGCGGAGAGGGCGGGCCAGGTGACCGGCATCTTGCTGGACCTGGGGGTTTCCTCGCCGCAGTTGGACCAGGCCGAGCGCGGCTTCAGCTTTATGCAGGATGGTCCGCTGGATATGCGCATGGACACCAGCCGCGGCATCAGTGCTGCGGAGTGGGTTAACACGGAAGCGGAAGCGGAGCTGGCGCGGGTGTTTAAGGAGTACGGCGAGGAGCGTTTCGCGCGCCGTATGGCCGCAGCCATAGTGCGGCGCCGGGCGGAGAAGCCGTTCGAGCGCACACTGGACCTGGCGGAAGTGGTCAAGGCTGCCAACCCGGCCTGGGAAAAGGGCAAGCATCCGGCCACCCGCGTGTTCCAGGCGATCCGCATCCACGTCAACGGCGAGCTGGAAGACCTGCAACAGGCGCTGGAAAAGTCAGTGCAGCTGCTCGCCCCCGGCGGCCGGCTGGTGGTGATCAGCTTCCATTCGCTGGAAGACCGCATGGTGAAGCGTTTTATTCGCGACAAGGAGCGCGGCCCACAACTGCCGCGGGGACTGCCGGTGATGGATAGCCAGATCGCAAAGACGCTGCGCTCCGTCGGCAAGGCGGTCAAGGCCGATACGGTGGAAGTGGATGAGAACCTGCGCTCACGCAGTGCGGTAATGCGGGTCGCGGAGAAGCTGGGTTGAGCGGGAAGAAATTACTGGTGGCGGCGCTGCTGTGGTTGGCGTCCATCGCCTCGGCGCTGGCGGTGGTGCACACCACCCAGCGCAACCGGGAGCTCACCGCCGAGCTGGGGCGCGCACAGAAGCAGCGGGATGAACTGCGCTATGAACAGGAGCGCCTGTTGCTGGAAAAGGGCGCCTGGTCCGCCTACAGCCGCATTGAAAAGGTGGCGCGGGAAAAATTGAAAATGCATGTACCGGCCGCGGGTGAGCGGGTACTGGTACCGAAAAAATAACGTTTACGATCTCGAATAAGTCTCACAGGGACTTTGTTATGGGCGCAGTCAGGAAACAGCAGATTCAGCCGGGTATCGCCCGCTGGCGCTTTGCGCTGGTGGCGGCCTTGCTGTGTCTGCTCGCCCTGGCCCTTGTCTATCACCTGGCGCGCCTGCAGGTGCTGCCGGAGGCCGAGCGGGGTTACCGCTTCCTGCAGGACCAAGGCCGCGCCCGCACTATCCGCACCGAAGAAATCGCCGCCTACCGCGGTTCCATTGTCGATCGCAATGGCGAGCTGCTGGCGGTAAGTACCCCGGTGCACAGTCTCTGGGCCAATCCGCAACTGCTGCGCGAAGCCAGTGCCGATGACCTGCGACGACTGGCAGCGGCCCTGGAAATGAAGCCGGCTGCCCTGGCCAAGCGCCTGGACAAGTACCGCAATAAAGAATTCATGTACCTGCGCCGCCACCTGGCGCCCGAGCAGGCGAACAGGGTGTTGAGCCTGGATACCGCCGGCGTCTTCGCCAAGAAGGAGTACCGCCGCTTCTATCCCGCCGGTGAGGTGGTGGCGCAGCTGCTGGGCTTTACTGATATTGATGACAGTGGCCAGGAAGGGCTGGAGCTGGCGTATAACGACTGGCTGTCCGGTCAGCCCGGTGCCCAGCAGGTGGTCAAGGATCTGAAGGGCCGCACCGTGCAGGATCTGGCCACCAAACGTGAAGCGCGCCCCGGGCGCGACCTGCGCCTGTCCATCGATATGCGCCTGCAATACCTGGCCTATCGCGAGCTGAAGCGTGCGGTGAGCGAAAACGGCGCCGCGTCCGGCTTTATGGTGATTCTGGACACCCGCAGTGGCGACGTGCTGGCGATGGCCAACCAGCCCTCTTTTAACCCGAATAACCGCCGCGGTGTGAAAGCGGCGGCGATGCGCAACCGCGCCCTGATCGACCAGTTTGAGCCGGGTTCCACCGTCAAGCCGCTGACCGCGCTGGCGGCGCTCGAGAGCGGTCGCTACCAGCCGCATACACCGATCGATACCAACCCGGGTTATATCCGTCTGCCCGGCAAGACCCTGGTGGATCACCGGAACTACGGGGTGATCGACCTGACCAAGGTGCTCACCAAGTCGAGCCAGGTGGGTACGACAAAAATCGCCCTGGATCTGGAACCAAATTCGCTGCGGGAACTCTTTTACCGCCTGGGGCTGGGGGAGGCCGTCGGCAGTGGCTTCCCCGGTGAAACAGCGGGAATACTGCCCAGCCGCAGTCGTTGGCACCCAATCGAGCGGGCCAACTTCGCCTTCGGCTACGGTTTAACAGTGAATGCGGTGCAGCTGGCCCAGTCCTACAGTGTGCTGGCCAACGCCGGGCTCAAGCGCCCGGTTTCTTTGGTTTTGTCCGGCGATAAAGTGTCCGCCGAGCCGGAGCAGGTCGTGGAAGGCCGCCTGGCTGAGCAGGTCACCGCGATGCTGGAAACCGTGATCAGTCAAGAAGGCACCGGCAAGCGCGCCGCGGTCGAGGGTTACCGGGTGGCGGGCAAAACCGGCACGGTGCACAAGGTGGGCAGCGACGGCTACGCCGACAATCGCTACCGCTCGGTTTTCGCCGGTTTTATTCCCGCCGACAAGCCGCGCCTGGCGGCGGTTGTGGTTATTGACGACCCGAGCCACGCAAAATATTACGGCGGCGAAGTGGCCGCGCCGGTATTTGGCTCGGTAATGGCTGGCGCCATGCGCCTGCTGCAGGTGTCGCCCGCAGAGTTGCCGTCGGCGGAGCAGCAGCTGGCTGCGCAGTTGAGCGAGAGAGGTAAGAAATCGTGAGTCAGCGCGAACAACATAGCGTTTCATTACAAGAACTGGTGCCCGGCTATGCGGGTATCCCAGATGTACAAGTGACCGGTGTGGCGCTGGACAGTCGCCTCATACAGCCGGGCGATGTGTTTATGGCGCTGCGCGGCACCGTCGTCGACGGGCGTGAATATATCGATGCGGCCATTGCCGCCGGTGCCGGCGCCGTACTGGCCGACGGCGACAAGCTGGAGTGCAAGACCCGCGACGGTATCGAGGTTGTCAGCGTTCCCGGGCTGGCCAAGCGTGTCGGGGAAATCGCCGCGCGTTTCTACGGCAATCCGACCGAGCAGATTCACCTGGTGGGCGTGACCGGTACCAACGGCAAGACCACCTGTGCCTACCTGACTTCACAGTTGCTGGCGCACCATTTCGGCAGCGCCGCGCTGATGGGGACTATCGGCAACGGCGTCTGGACCGACGGCCATATCGAGCTGCAGGAGACGGGCCTTACCACGCCCGATCCGGTACGCCTGCAGGCGGACTACGCCGCATTCCGCGATCAGGGTGTGCGCGCGGCGGCGATGGAGGTCTCCTCCCACTCCCTGTCCCAGGGGCGTGTACACGGTCTGATTTTCGATACGGCGATTTTCACCAATCTGTCGCGGGACCACCTGGACTACCACGGCAATATGGCCGCCTACGGCGCCGCCAAAGAAAAACTGTTCGGCCTGCCGAAGCTGAAGCGCGGCATTATCAATCTCGACGATCCCTTCGGTGCGCAGCTCACGGAGCGCTGCAAGCTGCGCAACCTGAAAGTCATCACCTACGGACTGCAGGCGGGTGACCTGCACGCGACCGATTTGCGCCGTCACGAGGGTGGATTTTCCGTGAAGCTGACCACCCCGTGGGGCAGTGGTGAGCTGAAGGCGCCGCTGATCGGCGACTTCAATATTCACAACGCGCTGGCGGTGGTCGCCGCGGCGGCGTCCGCGGGCATGCCGTTTGCAGATATTCTCGCCGTTTTCCCGACCATCAAAGCCGTGCCCGGCCGTATGGAGCGGGTGAAGATCGCTGGCGCGAGTGCCGGTGGCGAAGGTGAAGTGGGTGTGCTGGTGGATTACGCCCACACACCGGATGCGCTGCGCGCGGCACTGGCGGCAGCGCGCCCCTATTGCCGCGGCAAGTTGTGGTGCGTATTCGGCTGCGGCGGTGACCGCGATACCGGCAAGCGCGCGCCGATGGGGCGCATAGCCTCGGAAATGGCCGACCACGCGATCGTCACCAGCGACAATCCGCGCAGTGAGGATCCGCAGAAAATCATCGACGATATTCTCGAAGGCGCCGCCAGCAACGTAGATGACGCCGCCAGCAATATCGAAGTGGAAATCGACCGCGCCACCGCCATTGCGCGAGCCGTAGCTTCTGCGCAGCCCGGTGACATAGTGCTGATCGCCGGCAAAGGGCATGAGGACTACCAGATTATCGGCAGTGAGAAAATTCACTTCTGTGACCGCGAGCAGGCCGCCGCGGCGCTGCAGCGGCGTGCCGGCAGTTCGGCACAGGCCGACGAAATAAAGGGGGAAGCCGAGTGATCAGCGCGCTTTCCCTGCAACAGTTACAAGGGCGCTTCGGCGGCGAGCTGATCAATGGCTCCGTGCAGTTCGATCGCGTGTGCACCGATACACGTAAGGTTGATGCCCAGGCTCTATTTGTTGCGCTGGTGGGCGAAAACTTCGATGCGCACGACTTTGTCGGCGAACTGGAAGGGCAGGTGCTGGGGCTGGTGGTCGACCGGGAAGTGCCCGGCTGCAAGCTGCCACAGTGGCGCGTGGCGGACACGACTATCGCCCTCGGGCAGATAGGGTTGCTGTGTCGCGAGCAGTTCAAAGGGCGCGTGATCGCGATCACCGGCTCCTGCGGCAAAACAACCGTCAAGGAAATGCTCGCGGCCATTTTTTCCCAGCGCCACACCCCCTGTGTAACGCGTGGCAACCTGAACAATCAGTTCGGCCTGCCAATGACGCTGTTCGGATTGTCGCGGGATCACGACGTGCTGATTCTCGAAATGGGCGCGAGCGGTCCGGATGACATCGGTTACCTGTGCAGCATCGGCAAGCCGCAGGTAAGTGCGGTGAACAATGTGATGCCCGCACATGTGGAAGGCTTTGGCTCAGTGGCAGCTATCGCCAAGGCCAAGGGGCAGATCTATACCGGCCTGCAAGTGGGCGGAACGGCAGTGATCAATGCCGATGACGGCTATGCGGATTACTGGCGCGATCATATGCCGGCAGGTGTGCGCACTCTGGAGGTGGGCCTGGGGCACCAATGTGCGATTCACGCCGACAATATTGCGATGAATGAACACGGCTGCCCTGCCTTCGACCTGGTGATCGAGGGGCTGGTGCATCCGGTGAAGCTGCAATTGCTCGGCGAGCACAATGTGCACAATGCGTTGGTTGCTGCCGGTTGCGCCTTTGCCGCCGGCGTGCCGGCTGCTGACATCGCCAGCGGTCTCGGCAACTTGAAGGGCGTGTCCGGTCGCCTGCAGGAACTGCTGGGTTTGCGGGGTGCGACCATCATCGACGACAGCTATAACGCCAATCCCGGCTCGGTAAGTGCCGCGATAGAACTGCTGGCGCAGCGCGCTGGAAAGAAAATCCTCGTGCTCGGCGATATGGCCGAGCTGGGTGCTGACGCAGAGGAGATGCATCGGCAAGTGGGCGAACTGGCGAGGGAGCGCGGTCTGGATGCGCTGTTCACCCTGGGGCCCCTGGGGACTGCCGCCAGTGTCGCCTTCAGTGCGGGGCGGCATCAGCCGCTGCACAACTACCGGGACAGGGAGCCGCTGGTGGCGGCGCTGTCTCACGAACTGAATCAAGACACCACAGTGCTGGTGAAGGGTTCCCGCAGTGCCCGTATGGAACTGGTAGTGCAGGCGCTGAGCGGGAACGACGGAGAGGATAACTAATGCTGCTCTGGCTGGCAGAACTGCTGCAACAACATGTGAGCACCTTTGCGGTGTTCAACTATCTGACGGTGCGCGCGATTCTCGCTGCGCTGACCGCGCTGGGTATTTCCCTGGTCGTAGGCTCGCGCATGATCACCTGGCTGAACCAGCTGCAGGTGGGGCAGGCGGTGCGCGATGACGGCCCGCAAACCCATCTGAGTAAATCCGGCACCCCGACCATGGGTGGTACCCTGATTCTGGCCTCGATCTTTTCCTCGGCACTGCTGTGGTCGGATCTGAGCAACCGCTATGTCTGGGTAACCCTGATAGTGACTTTTATTTTCGGCGCCGTGGGTTTCGTCGATGACTACAAGAAAGTGGTGCACAAGAACCCGCGCGGACTGATCGCGCGCTGGAAGTATTTCTGGCAGTCCATTGCCGGTCTGGGCGCCGCTATCTATCTGTTCATGAGCGCGACCAGCCCGGCGGAAACACAGCTCTTCGTGCCATTTTTCAAGGATGTGGCCATCGATCTGGGCCCGGTCTTCTTTATTCTGCTGACCTATTTCGTCGTGGTCGGCACCAGTAATGCGGTGAACCTGACCGATGGTCTCGACGGTCTGGCGATCATGCCGACCGTAATGGTCGGTGGTGCGCTGGGTGTTATCGCTTACCTGGCCGGTCACGTGGAGTTTGCCAATTACCTGCATATTCCGTCGATTCCCGGAGCCGGTGAGCTTGCTGTCTTCTGTGCGGCGCTGGGCGGCGCGGGGCTCGGATTCCTGTGGTTCAACACCTATCCCGCCCAGGTATTTATGGGCGATGTCGGTGCGCTGGCGCTGGGTGCGGCACTCGGCATTATCGCGGTGATTACCCGCCATGAGATCGTGCTGTTCATCATGGGCGGTGTCTTCGTGATGGAGACCGTATCGGTAATCCTGCAGGTGGCGTCATTCAAGCTGACCGGAAAACGTATTTTCCGCATGGCGCCGCTGCATCACCATTTTGAACTGAAAGGCTGGCCGGAACCGCGGGTAATCGTGCGCTTCTGGATCATTACCGTGGTACTGGTGCTGGCCGGCCTGGCAACCCTGAAGTTGCGCTAGACCCGTAGGATGGGCAAAGCGCAGCGTGCCCATCAGTGGTGATGGCAGTGGTGACGGGCACGTCGCTGTGCTCCTTTGCCCATCCTACGAATGTGGCCCTTGCGAAAAAAGAGATTGGATAAATAAGCAGATAAGCGAATGGCTTTGATCGCGACCTCGGAGAAAAAAGTGGTAATCGGCATGGGCGCTACCGGTTGTTCGGTAGTGCGCTTCCTGCTGCGCGCCGGTTTTTCTCCGGTGGTCGCCGACAGCCGCCAGCAGCCGCCGGGGCTCGATGCTTTCCGAGAGGAGTTTCCCGAAGTGGCGGTGGAAACCGGGCCGCTGAACAGCGAAACGATGCTGGCGGCCAGCGAGATTATCGCCAGCCCCGGTATCGCTCTGGCGGAGCCGGCGCTGCAGCAGGCGGTCGATGCCGGCATTCCGGTCATCGGCGACATTGAACTGTTTGCGCGAGAGCTGGCGCAGCTCGAGCAGCCGCCGAAAGTCGTGGCCATCACCGGCTCCAATGGCAAGAGCACCGTTACCACACTGGTGGGCCTGATGGCGGAAGAGGCCGGTGTGGATGTGCGCGTGGGCGGCAATATCGGTGTGCCGGTGCTGGACCTGCTGGCGCCTTTAGCAGAACAGAAGAGCGCGCTGCCGCAGCTGTTCATATTGGAGCTGTCCAGCTTCCAGCTGGAAACAACTTATTCCCTGGCGCCCGCCGTTGCGACGATCCTGAACCTGAGTGCGGACCATATGGACCGCTATGCGAGCCTGGCGGATTACCACCGCGCCAAGCAGCGTATTTATCGCAATGCAAAGCAGCTGGTGGTCAACCGTGCGGACCCGTTGACGCGCGGGCCTCTGTCCCGCGACAGCCGCGAGTGGAGTTTCGGCCTGGACCAGCCGGACCTGCAGCAGTTCGGCCTGCGCAGCTACGCTGGTGCCGGCGAAAGCGGAACACAGGAAGAGTGGCTGGTGCGGGGCACGGAAAAGCTGTTGCCGGTCAGCGAACTGGCGATGGTCGGCAAGCACAATGTGGCCAATGCGCTGGCGGCCCTGGCACTGGGCAATGCGGTGGACCTGCCGATGGCCGCCATGCTGTCGGTCCTGCGCAGCTTCAAGGGCCTGCCGCACCGCTGCGAGCGGGTTGCGGACCTGGATGGCGTCACCTTTGTGAATGACTCCAAGGGCACCAACGTCGGTGCGACGCGCGCAGCACTGGATGGCCTCGCAACGGCAACGAACAAGATAGTGCTGATCGCCGGTGGCGACGGCAAGGGTGCCGATTTCGCACCGCTGGCAGAAGCCGCCGAGGCGTTGCGCGCGCTGGTTACTATCGGCGTCGACGGGGACAAGATTGCACAGGTGTTCGAAGGCAGAACCGAGATTCACCGCGCCGAGTCGATGGATGACGCAGTAGCGCAGGCGCGCGCACTGGCTAGGTGCGGGGACTACGTACTGCTGTCGCCGGCCTGCGCCAGCTTCGACATGTACCGCAACTTTGAAGCGCGCGGCGACGATTTCCGTCGTGCGGTTGCGGCACTGTCCGGCAGCCTCACGGCCGGAGGTGCCGAATGAGCAAGGCGCAAGCGCTGGTGCAGGACAGCAAGAATCTGGACTGGCTGCTGCCGTTCTGTGTACTGGCCCTGGTCAGTATCGGTGTGGTGATGGTGGCGTCGGCATCGATTGCCTATGCGGCGGATGTGTATGGCGATTCCTGGTACTTCCTCAAGCGCCATCTGATGTATCTGGGCGTTGGTGCCCTGGCCGCACTGGTAGTGAGCCAGGTGCCGCTGTCGGTGTGGTCGCGCCTGTCCTGGCCGCTGCTGCTGTTCTCCTGCCTGCTGCTGATGGCCGTCCTGGTGCCGGGCATCGGCCGCGAGGTAAATGGCAGCCGCCGCTGGCTGGCACTCGGTTCCATCACCGTACAGCCGTCGGAAGTGGCGAAGTTCTGCCTGCTGATTTTTTTCGCGAGTTTTCTGACGCGCCGCAACCAGCAACTGCGCCACTGGAGCAGTTTCATGGTGCCGGTAGTCATTCTGGGTATCGTCGCGGTACTGCTGCTGTCGCAACCGGATTTCGGTTCGGTGGTGGTGATTTCCGGCACCGTGCTGGCGATGGTATTCCTCGCCGGCGCGCGCCTGCCGCACACTTTCCTGCTGGTAGGTGTTGCGGCCTGCGGCCTGGCCTTGATGGCCCTGGTAAGTCCCTATCGCCTGCAGCGATTGATGACTTTTCTGGATCCCTGGGGCGACCAGTTCGCCAGTGGCTACCAGCTGACCCAGTCGCTGATTGCCTTTGGTCGCGGTGAGTGGTTTGGAGTCGGTCTCGGCAACAGTGTGCAGAAGCTGTTTTACCTGCCGGAAGCGCACACGGACTTTATCTTCGCCATTCTCTCCGAGGAGTGGGGTATCGCCGGCGGCTTGGTGGTAATCGGACTGTTTGTCGCCCTGACCTGGTCGCTCCTGCGCCTGGTGCGCGGTGCGCTTGAACAGCAGAAATTTTTTGCCGCACTGCTCGCCTTCGGTATTGCGGTGCTGCTGGCCGGTCAAGCGTTTGTGAATATGGGGGTGGCTTCCGGGTTGCTGCCCACCAAGGGCCTGACGCTGCCGTTTGTCAGCTCCGGCGGAAGCAGCCTGGTGGTTTGCTGTGCGCTGTTCGCGCTGGCAATGCGTCTGCAGGCTGAATTGCACGAGAATGTGGACGGCGAGAAATCCGGCGCGGGCATAATTCGCCAGTTGCCGATCTTTAATCCCCTGCAGGTGGGAGATCGCGAATTAAAAGGGGAGGCGGCCTGATGTCTGTAAATAGTGCGCCGTTTTCCGGCAAGAAATTCCTGATCATGGCCGGCGGTACCGGCGGCCATGTGTTTCCGGCACTGGCAGTTGCACGCGCGCTGCAGGAGCAGGGCGCCGCCGTCGAGTGGCTGGGAACTGAACGCGGCATCGAGTCGCAGCTGATTCCAGAGGCAGATATACCTCTGCACTTTATTACTGTTGAAGGTGTGCGCGGCAAGGGCAAGCTGGCACTGCTGAAGGCGCCGCTGCAAATTGTGCGCGCCGTCACGCAGGCGCGCGCCGTGGTGAAAAGAGTGCGGCCGGATGCCGTGCTCGGCTTTGGTGGCTTTGCCACCGGGCCCGGTGGCGTCGCGGCGCGGCTAAGCGGCGTACCGCTGATTATTCACGAGCAGAATGCCGTGGCCGGCACGACTAACCGCCTGCTGGCCCGCATCGCCAGCCGTGTACTGGAGGCGTTTCCCAGCGGACTGCCGCGTGCCCAGCAGGTAGGCAACCCGGTGCGCAATGAAATCGCGCAGCTGCCGGAACCGCAGGAGCGCATCGGCAAAAAGCAGCCGCTGCGCCTACTGGTACTGGGCGGCAGCCTCGGCGCCGTGGCGATCAATGAACTGGTGCCTCAGGCCGTTTTGCTGCTGGAGCCGGCGCTGCGGCCGCGCATAGTGCATCAGGCTGGCAAACGCCATCTCGATGTGGCGCGGGAGGCCTATCGCCTCGCGCAGGTGGATGCCGAAGTGGTGCCGTTTATTGCCGATATGGCGGCGGCCTACAGTAATGCCGATTTGATTATCTGCCGCGCCGGTGCGCTGACGGTTTCGGAAATCGCCGCCGCCGGTGTGGGCGCGATTATGGTGCCGTTTCCATTCGCGATCGATGATCACCAGACCAAGAACGGCGAGTGGCTGGAACAGGCCGGCGGCGCCATCGTGATTCAACAGGATGCACTGGATGCGGAAATGCTGGCCGGTCTGCTGCAGGAGCTGTTTTCCGAGCCGCAAAAGCTGTTGACGATGGCCAAAGCCGCAAGGCGAGTCGCCAAAACAGATGCGACGGCGCAGGTGCTCGCGGCCTGCGGCGAAGAGCTGGCCCTGGCCAGATAGTGGGTGAGAGGTAAGAGAATGCCATCAGAACTGACGACCACAGACAAGTATTACAGCGTGCCCACGATGCGCCGGATCCGCCGTATTCATTTTATCGGTATCGGCGGTGCCGGCATGAGCGGAATTGCCGAAGTACTGCAGAACCAGGGCTATGAGGTTTCCGGTTCCGATTTGCGCGAGTCCTCGGTCACCGAGCGACTGGGCAAGCTGGGCATCAAGATCCAGATAGGCCACAGCCAGGAAAATATCTGCGACGTGGACGTGGTGGTGAATTCTTCCGCAGTCCACGGTGACAATCCGGAAGTGATCGCCGCGCACGAAAAACGCATTCCGGTCGTGCGCCGCGCGGAGATGCTCGGTGAGCTGATGCGCTACCGCTACGGTATCGCGGTGGCCGGCACACATGGCAAGACCACGACCACCAGCCTGATCGCGTCGATTTTTGCCGCGGACAAGAAAGATCCGACGTTTGTCATCGGCGGCCTGGTCAATGCGGCCGGTGCGAATGCGGCGCTGGGCGAGAGTCGCTACCTGATCGCCGAGGCGGACGAGAGCGATGCATCGTTCATCCACCTGCAGCCGATGGTGACTGTGATTACCAATATCGATGCGGATCACATGGAGACCTACGGTGGCGATTTTGAGAAGGTCAAACAGATCTTCATCGATTTCGTGCACAACCTGCCGTTCTACGGTCTCGCGGTTGTCTGCGGTGACGATGAACATATTCAGGAAGTGATCCCGAAGTTTTCCCGCCCGGTTGTGACCTATGGCTTCGACGAGGGCAATGACTTCCGCATCGTCGATGTGAAACAGGAGCCGCTGCGCAGCCATTTCAGCGTGCAGCGCCCGGACGGCAAAGTGCTTGAAGTGTGTGTCAATACGCCCGGTATACACAATGTGCTGAATGCGACCGCGGCCATTGCCGTGGCGACGGATGAAGGCATTGCCGACGAGGCGATCCGCAAGGGGCTGGAGGGCTTCCAGGGCGTGGGCCGCCGCTTCCAGATCTACGGCCACTTTGCGGTCAGTGACGATGGCGGTGCAGAGAAGGTCATGCTGGTGGACGACTACGGCCACCATCCGCGCGAAGTGGCCGCGACGATCAAGACGGTTCGCGATGGCTGGCCGGAGCGCCGCCTGGTCATGATTTACCAGCCGCACCGCTACACGCGGACGCGGGATCTGTTCGAGGATTTCGTGCAGGTGCTTTCGCAGGTAGACAAACTGATTCTGCTCGACGTATATAGCGCTGGCGAATCGCCGATTCCAGGTGCCGACGGCCGAACCCTGGCCCGCAGCCTGCGCAACCGGGGGCAGGTCGATCCGATTTTTGTCGAGACAATCGAACAGGTACCCCCGGTGCTGGCAGACCTGCTTGAGCCCGGTGATATCGTGCTGACGCAGGGCGCGGGTAACGTGGGTGCACTGGCCCAGCAGCTGGCTCAGTGGCGCCTGGGCGAGGGCAATGCGGAATGATGATGGCACTTGACCTTGTAGGAGCCTGCTTGCAGGCGAAAGGCTACGGAGCTCTGCAATCAGTCGCTTGCGAGCAGGCTCCTACAGAGGCTCCGTAGGATGGGCAAAGCACAGCGTGCCCATCAAAAGAAAAATGTGCGCGGCGCGCGTCCGATTGAGGACCGCAACGAGTGCGCGAAGCGCAACTGGCGACCGGTGCTCATGGCGGTGTTGGCGATCGGTGTTCTGGCGGGGATGAGTTATGGCGGCCTGTGGTTGTGGCAGCGCACCCCGGTGCAGGAATTGAGCCGGGTCGATGCACTGGAGCAGGTGAGGGTCAAAGGTCCATTTAACGCCGTGACCCAGCGGCAGATCGAGGAGATACTACTGCCGTACTTGCGGGAAGGGTTTTTCTCTGTGGACATCCGCGGCATGCGCGCGGCGCTGGAGGAAAACCCCTGGATAACCTCGGCATCGGTCAGCCGGCGCTGGCCGCGCGGCGTCGAGGTGGCGGTGGAGGAAGCGCAACCGCTCGCGGTTTGGGGGCGAGATAAATTGCTGGTGGCGAGTGGCGAGTTGTTGCCGCGGCCAGTGCAGATGAATACCGGTCGCCTGCCGGAGCTGGCAGGCGACGAGGAGCTGGTCGAGCGCATCATGTCGCAGTACCAGGCCCTCGCGGGGTTGCTGACCACGCGGGATATGGAAGTGAAACGGTTGTCATTTGACGACCTGGCAGGGTGGCACTTGGAGTTGGTTTCCGGTGTGGAGTTGCGCCTTGGACACGACGAGTTGTTGGAGCGGGTCAACCGTTTCCTGCAGTTGAGTCGCAGCATACTGGCGCCACACCTGGCTCAGGTTGCCAGGGTGGATACCCGCTACAGCAACGCAGTGGCGGTGCAGTGGAAAAACGATAAAGAGTAAAACTGAACGCAGTCCACAGGCTGCGATGAAGAACAAAATTTAAAAAGCGAACGCTGTGCCCTGGCCCGTCTCTTATTCCGAAGAGGGGGAATGCGGTTCGGAGCACAGTTCAGCGAGGTTGGTACAAAAATGACACAAGCATCCGATCACCGCATGATCGTGGGTCTGGATATCGGCACTTCCAAAGTGGTCGCGATCGTCGGCGAAGTCTCCGGCGATGGTGAGCTGAATATTGTCGGTATCGGTTCGCACCGATCCACCGGCATGAAGAAAGGTGTGGTGGTGAATATCGAATCCACGGTGCAGTCGATACAGCGCGCGGTGGAGGAAGCCGAGCTGATGGCCGGCTGTGAGATTCACTCGGTCTACGCCGGTATTGCCGGCAGCCATATCCGCAGCCTGAACTCCCACGGCATCGTTGCAATCAAGGACCGCGAAGTAACCCAGCAGGATCTGGATCGGGTGATAGATGCAGCGCGTGCGGTGGCGATTCCGGCAGACCAGAAAATTCTGCACACTCTGCCGCAGGAATTCCTGATCGATAACCAGGAAGGCGTCAAGGAGCCGCTGGGCATGTCCGGTGTGCGCCTGGAGGCCAAGGTACACCTCGTCAGCGGTGCGGTGAACGCAGCGCAGAATATCGAAAAATGTATCCGCCGCTGCGGCCTGGAAGTCGAGGACATCATTCTCGAGCAGCTGGCATCCAGTTACGCGGTACTGACTGACGATGAGAAGGAACTCGGTGTTTGCATGGTGGATATCGGTGGCGGTACCACGGATATCGCGGTATTTACCGGCGGCGCTATCCGCCACACCGGTGTGATTCCGATTGCCGGCGATCAGGTGACGAACGATATCGCCATGGCACTGCGCACGCCGACGCCGCACGCGGAAGAGCTGAAGATCAAATACGCCTGTGCGCTGGCAAAACTTGCCCGCGAAGGTGAGACCATCAAGGTGCCGAGCGTCGGCGATCGCGCACCGCGGGATCTGTCCCGTCAGGCCCTGGCGGAAGTGGTTGAGCCGCGCTACGACGAGCTGTTCACGCTGGTACAGGCGGAACTGCGCCGCAGCGGCTTCGAAGATCTCTGCGCGGCCGGCGTGGTGCTGACCGGCGGCTCGTCAAAAATGGAGGGCGCAGTCGAACTCGCCGAAGAAATTTTCCATATGCCGGTGCGCCTCGCAGTGCCACAGGGCCTGGCGGGGCTGACCGATATCGTGAGCAACCCGATCTACTCCACCGGCGTCGGCCTGCTGATGTACGCGATGCGGCAGGAGGAGAGCAGTGAGCGCGGGCAGCGCCCGGTGCGCCAAGAAAATCAGTGGTGGGACAAGGTAAAGCACTGGTTCAGGGGAAACCTGTAATCAGTGCGGTGGGAGCCTGCCCTGCAGGCGAATTGCCTCGGGCTTTGGCAAATATCGCCTGCAGGGCAGGCTCCCACAAGCAAGGTTTTTTTAGGGATCGAACAATAAATTTTGACATGAGCAAAAAAGGGGAACAGAGATGTTCGAACTAGTCGATAGCGTACAGGACAAACCTGTCATCAAAGTGATCGGTGTCGGCGGCGGTGGTGGCAATGCCGTGAAGCACATGATCTTCAGTGAAGTGGAAGGTGTGGATTTCATCTGTGCCAACACCGATGCGCAGGCGCTGAAAGATGTTCAGGCGCGTACCATTCTGCAGCTGGGTAACAACATTACCCGCGGCCTTGGAGCCGGTGCGAACCCGGATGTCGGTCGTCAGTCCGCACTGGAAGACCGCGAGCGCATTGCCGAAGTACTGCAGGGTGCCGACATGGTGTTCATCACCGCGGGTATGGGCGGTGGTACCGGCACCGGTGGTGCGCCGATCGTCGCGGAGATCGCCAAGGACCTGGGCATCCTGACCGTGGCGGTGGTTACCCGTCCGTTCAAGATCGAAGGGCGCAAGCGCTCTGTGGTCGCGGAAGAGGGCATCCTCGAACTGCGCGACAAGGTCGATTCACTGATCACCATCCCGAACGACCGCCTGCTCGAAGTGCTTGGCAACAAGATCACCATGAAGGCGGCTTATAAAGAAGCGGACAATGTACTGCTGGGTGCTGTGCAGGGTATCGCCGACCTGATGATCCGCCCCGGCATCATGAACGTCGACTTCGCCGATGTGCGCACCGTCATGTCCGAAATGGGCATGGCGATGATGGGCTCCGGTTCCGCGGTTGGTGAGAATCGCGCGCGCGAGGCGGCGGAAAAGGCCGTGCGCAGCCCGCTGCTGGACAACGTCAATCTGCAGGGCGCCCGCGGCATCCTGGTGAATATCATCACCGGCAGTGAAGAGAGTGGCTGCCAGGAACTGACCCTGGGCGAATACTCCGAAGTTGGCGAGATCGTTCAGGAGATTGCTTCCGACGATGCCACCGTAGTGATCGGTACCGCGGTGGACGACAAACTCGGTGACGAGATGCGTGTTACCGTCGTTGCCGCCGGTCTCGGTGAGGGGGTACAGCAGGCTGCCCGCCCTACTAAGGTGGTGGACAACACCCGTCGTCCGCAACTGCACGAGGGGCGCGAGGCGCGTGACAGCCAGGCCAATGCGTCCGGCCTGGCCGGTCGCGAAGGTGCCGATAACCGTGCCCGCGTGGAAACCGAGCGTCCCAAGCGCCCGGCCCCGGCGTTGAACCCGGCCGATACCGATATGGAATATCTGGATATCCCCGCGTTCCTGCGCCGTCAGGCGGACTAGTGTCGCGAGTTGGAGGTTCGTTCAAGAATTGGCGAGGGGATCTTGTCGCCAGGCAAGGCGCGGCGACGAGTCATAGCAGGGCTATGGCGAGAAGTCGCAACGCAGCATGGCGGCAAAAGACACCGCCAAAATTGAACAGTAACCTCTAATTCGGGACACTAGCGATTGCTGGACCGCCGCGCCGTTAAGGCGAACCCCGCTCATGTCCGCCCGGCCTTCGGGCCGGGCAATCGCCGAGACGGCGAGCGGTTCAGATGCTGACTTATTGGTCGGCAAATTTGTTAACCCGGGCTAGTCCCGGGTTAACAATTTTTAACAGCGGTTGGGGAGAACACCGCCTTACAATGCAGTCAAAGGAATAGGCGTGGCGTCGCAGTTGCCGTGCTGGGCTATTCTGAAAATAGAAGCCGACGTAGCGAAATGACTGTCAGTCCATTGCTAGTTTTGGCGTAATATTTCTGCTATGATCGCCGGCTCGCTGCGGCCCGTATGCCGCTCACCGACTGGGAAAAGAGTGTTTCATGATCAAACAGCGCACACTTAAGAATGCTATTCGCGCCACTGGCGTAGGTCTGCACACCGGTAAAAAGGTTGTCCTGACCCTTAAACCGGCGCCTGTGGATACCGGCATTGTGTTCCGCCGGACCGACCTGGACCCGGTGGTTGAGATTGAAGCCCGGGCGGAAAATGTCGGCGATACGCTGCTGTCCACCACCCTGGTGAAGGGTGACGTGCGGGTAGCCACCATCGAGCACCTGCTGTCCGCCATGGCGGGGCTGGGTATCGACAACGCCGTCGTCGAGCTGTCTGCGCAGGAAGTGCCGATTATGGACGGCAGCGCCGGTCCTTTCGTGTTCCTGATCCAGTCCGCTGGCATCCAGGAGCAGTCTGCGCCGAAGAAATTCCTGCGCATCAAGAAGCCGGTAACCGTGGAAGAGGGCGACAAGGTAGCCAGCTTCCTGCCGTTCAATGGCTTCAAGGTGTCTTTCACCATCGATTTCGATCACCCGGTTTTCCAGGGGCGCAACCTGACCTCTTCGGTGGACTTTTCCAGCACTTCCTTCGTGAAGGAAGTAAGCCGTGCGCGCACCTTTGGCTTTATGCACGAGATCGAGTATCTGCGCTCCAAGGGACTGGTGCAGGGCGGTAGCGTGGACAACGCGATCGTCATCGACCAGTACCGCATTCTGAATGAGGGCGGGTTACGCTACGAAGACGAATTTGTGAAACACAAGATTCTGGACGCCATCGGCGACCTGTATCTGCTGGGCACCAGCCTGATTGGTGAATTCCGGGCGCACAAATCCGGTCATGCGCTCAACAACAAGTCGCTGCGCACCCTGATGGCGCAGGAAGACGCCTGGGAGATGGTGACTTTCGAGGGCGAACAGGAAGCGCCCATCTCCTACGTGAAGCCAATCCTGGCTGTCTGAGCCAAATAAAAAAAGCCGGCATGGAAATTGCCGGCTTTTGCGTATCGGGGGGCCGGAGAGATTGCCCGCCGACTATTGGTGGATGGGTCGCTGAGCGCGGTTCTGTGCACTGATAACGATTATTGTCAGTCGGCCAGTGTTACATTGGATGGGTTGGTCGGCTGAGTTGCCATTGGAAAGGCGTGAGAGTGAGGCGGGAATCCGGTTGTTCGGGCCTCACAACAGGACTAACGAAAACAACAAACTGTCGAATTCCACACGCCTGATATGAAAGTAATCCTAGTTAATGAGCGCGGCGGTACGCGCAGCTTCAGCTTCGGCGGCCTGAGCAAGGCCCTGCTGAGCCTGTGTCTGCTGGGTCTGCCAGTGGGCGCCTTTCTGATCGGCGTCAATCTGCCGGTCGCAGAGACCGATGTCTTTGACTCCCGCACGGCCAAGGCCTGGAACAAGGCACTGCGCAAACAGCAGGAACAGATCGGCGAGGCGGACCGCGAGGCCCGTGAGCAGCTGACCGCGCTGACGGTCAAGCTGGCGGAAATGCAGGCGCGCCTGACCCGCCTGGATGCCCTCGGCGAGCGACTGACCACCGCGGCCAAGCTGGATGAAGGTGAATTCCAGTTCGGCAGTGCTCCCGCGGTCGGCGGCCCGGAGGATCCGGGTATCGCAGGTGCCTCCGAGCTGCCTTACCAGCCACCCGAATTCCTCGAAGTGATCGGCGAACTGTCGGAGCAGATTGAAGACCGACAGATGCAGCTGAACACCCTCGAAACCCTGCTGGCCAAGCGTCAGTTGCAGGACGAGCAGTTTATTGCCGGTCGCCCGATCAGTCGCGGCTGGATGTCTTCCCGCTATGGCTATCGCACCGATCCGTTTTCCGGCCGCCGCACCTGGCACAAAGGCGTCGATTTCGCCGGTAAGAAAGGCTCTGACGTGGTCTCTGTTGCCGCCGGCGTGGTGACCTGGGCAGAAGATCGTTCCGGCTACGGCCAGCTGGTGGAAATCAACCACGGCAACGGATATTCCACCCGTTACGGTCACAACAGTGAGATCAAGGTCAAGCTCGGTGACGTGGTCAAGAAAGGCCAGGTTGTCGCGCTGATGGGCTCCAGCGGCCGCTCCACCGGCCCCCATGTGCACTTCGAAGTGTACAAGAACAACCGCGCCGTGGACCCGGCCAGCTACATCCGCCGCACCGGCAGATAACATCTATCCTGTCTTTATCGCGCCACCACTGGTAGCTTCCCCGAGAATGCCCGCGGCCCAAGGAGGGCGCCGGCAGCTCAGGGTATAGGAGTTGCCAGTCGTTGCGCCTTCCTGTTTACTTGCACCCCTCGTTGAAATTAGCGTTGGTGTGGAATGATTCCCCCCGGTCCGCGAAGTCGGCCGCGTAAATAAGATAAGTGGTTTCTACATAATGATTGGCAAACTGATTAAATCGGTCTTCGGTTCAAAAAATGACCGCGAACTCAAGCGCATGCGTCGTGTTGTGACGCAGATCAATGCGTTGGAGGAGGAGTTCGAGAAGCTCGACGACGCCGCCCTGAAAGCCAAGACAGACGAATTCAGGAAGCGCCTCGCCGACGGCGAGAAGCTCGATCAGCTACTGCCAGAGGCCTTTGCCGCTGTGCGCGAAGCCAGCCGCCGCACGCTGGGACTGCGCCACTTCGATGTACAGATGATCGGCGGCATGACCCTGCACGAGGGTCGCATCGCCGAAATGCGCACCGGTGAGGGCAAGACCCTGGTTGCGACGCTGCCGGCCTACCTGAACGCCCTGGAAAGCAAGGGCGTGCACATCGTGACCGTGAACGACTACCTGGCCTCGCGCGACGCCAACTGGATGCGTCCGGTCTACGAATTCCTCGGCCTGACCGTGGGTGTGATCGTCTCCCAACAGCATCCGGAAGAGAAAAAAGCCGCCTACCAGGCCGATATTACCTACGGCACCAACAACGAATTTGGCTTCGACTACCTGCGCGACAACATGGTGCTGCGCAAGGAAGATCGCACCCAGCGCCCGCAGCACTTCGCCATTGTCGACGAGGTGGACTCCATCCTGATCGACGAGGCGCGCACGCCGCTGATTATCTCCGGCGCCGCCGAGGACTCCTCGCACCTCTACCTGGCGATGAACCAGCTGGTCCCGCAGCTGCAGCGCGCGGAAGAGGGGGGCGAAGGCCACTACACCGTGGATGAGAAGACCCGTCAGGTGGAGTTGACCGAAGACGGCCACCAGCTGATCGAGGATCTGCTGTCCCGCAGTGGCCTGATGAAGGAAGATGAGTCGCTGTACGCTCCCGGCAACCTGGGCCTGCTGCACCATGTGCACGCCGCCTTGCGCGCCCATGTGCTGTTCAATAAAGACGTGGACTACATAGTGCAGAACGGCCAGGTGGTGCTGATCGACGAACACACCGGCCGCACCATGCCGGGCCGCCGTCTGTCCGAGGGCCTGCACCAGGCACTCGAGGCCAAGGAAAAGGTGCAGATTCAGAGCGAGAGCCAGACCCTGGCCTCCACCACCTTCCAGAACCTGTTCCGCTTCTACCCCAAGCTGTCCGGCATGACCGGCACCGCCGACACCGAAGCGTTCGAGTTCCAGCAGATTTACGGCCTGGACGTGGTGGTGATCCCGACCAACCGCGAAGTGCAGCGCGACGACCTGAACGACCTGGTCTACCTGAGCAAAGCAGAGAAGATGGACGCCATCATCGAGGACATCAAGTACTGCCGTGACAAGCAGGCACCGATCCTCGTCGGTACCGCCTCCATCGAGACTTCGGAAGAAATGTCGCGCATGCTGCAGAAGGCCGGCATCGACCACCAGGTGCTGAACGCGAAATACCACGAGCGCGAAGCGCAGATCATCGCCCAGGCCGGCCGCCCGGGCACCGTGACCATCGCCACCAACATGGCCGGCCGCGGTACCGATATCGTGCTCGGCGGCAACTGGGAGGCGGAAGTCAACGAACTGCGCCTGAAGGAAGACCGCGAGCCGACCGAGGCCGAGATCGCCGCGGTCAAGGAAGATTGGCGGAAGCGCCACGACACCGTGATCGAGGCCGGCGGCCTGCATATCATCGGTACCGAGCGCCACGAATCCCGCCGTATCGACAACCAGCTGCGCGGCCGCGCCGGTCGCCAGGGGGATCCGGGTGTGACCCGCTTCTATCTCTCCCTGGAAGATAACCTGATGCGTATCTTCGCCTCCGACCGGGTGAAGAACTTTATGCAGATGCTGGGTATGGAGAAGGGCGAGGCCATCGAGCACCGCATGGTCTCCAATGCCATCGAGAAGGCCCAGCGCCGCGTCGAAGGCCGCAACTTCGATATCCGCAAGCAGCTGCTGGAATACGACGATGTCGCCAATGACCAGCGCCGCGTCATCTACAGCCAGCGCAACGAGCTGCTGGAAGCGGAGACGATCAGCGATACCATCGCCGCGATTCGCGAAGATGTGGTCAACGAGCTGATCTCCGGCTATGTACCGCCGCAGAGCGTGGAAGAGCAGTGGGATATCCCCGGACTGGAAAAGCAGCTGGCCGGCGAGCTGGGGCTGCAACTGCCGGTCCAGCAGTGGCTGGATGAAGATCGCACCCTGCACGAAGAGAGCCTGCGCGAGAAGATCGCCACGACAGCCCAGGAAGCCTATGCGGCCAAGGTGGCGCGCATCGCCGAATCGTCTGGCGATGCAAACCTGATGCCGACGGTTGAGCGGCAGATCATGCTGCAGGTACTGGACCAGCTGTGGAAGGAACACCTGTCCAGCATGGACCACCTGCGCGCCGGCATCGGCCTGCGCGCCTATGCCAACAAGAACCCGAAGCAGGAGTTCAAGCGTGAGTCTTTCCACCTGTTCCAGAGCATGCTCGACAACCTGAAGCATGAAGTGGTGCGCATCCTCGCCCACGTCGAGCCGATGACCCGCGAGCAGATGGAAGAGATGGAGCGCCGCCGTCTGGAAGAGCAGCGCCGCCAGCAGCTGGAGCTGCAACATGCCCAGGCCTCTGCCATGCCGGAATTGGAAGCTGCCGAGCAGGCGCAACCGCTGCCGGAGCGCCGCGGACCCAAGGTCGGCCGCAACGATCCGTGTCCGTGCGGATCCGGCAAGAAGTACAAGCAGTGCCACGGCAAACTGGCGTCCTCGACCCAGAGCTAAGCGAGTCTGCCGTTTGTAGCCTGCAGTAGTTCTCGAAATGCCCCGTTCGCGCGGGGCATTTTTTTATGCAGGGTGCAGAATTATCTGCGGTTCTGCACTCTAATTCCGCAGAATTGATGGCGATCTGCTTGTCAGGGCCGGTGCCCGCTTCGATAATGTCGCCTTTTCCGCGAGTGCCGCCACGACCGGCGGACCGCACAGCCGGGGGCGGCCTGTTGCCGTTACAGTTATGCCAGAATCATCACTGCCTCAAATTCCGGGCGTTCGTCTTGCCAGCGTTGCCGCCAAAATCAAGAACTGGCAGCGCGACGACCTGCTGTTGATTGACATCAGCGAAGGCGCGGCGGTCTCCGCAACCTTCACCCAGAACGCCTTCTGTGCCGCACCGGTTACCGTGGCGAAAGAGCATATCCGCAACGGCAATATTCGCGCGCTGCTGATCAACGCCGGCAATGCCAATGCCGCTACCGGTGAGCGCGGTATCGATAATGCGCGCAGCTGCTGCGCCGCGGTCGCGGATGCTTTGAAAATCGGCGCGGAACAGGTATTGCCGTTCAGCACCGGCGTTATTGGCGAACACCTGCCGTTGCAGAAACTGCTCGATGCGATTCCCGTGGCTGCGGACCAGCTCAGTATCGATGGTTGGGATAATGCCGCGCGCGCAATCATGACCACGGACACCCGCCCCAAGACCACCAGCCGCAGTGTGGAGATCGCCGGCGAGCAGATCACCATTGTCGGAATTGCCAAGGGTGCCGGCATGATCCAGCCCAATATGGCCACCATGCTGGCTTACGTTGCAACAGATGCGGCCATCGCCCAGCCGTTGCTGGATGAGCTGGTCAGGGATGCGGTCAGTTCTTCCTTCAACCGCATCAGTATCGATGGCGACACCTCCACGAACGATGCCTGCGTGCTGATTGCCAGCGGTGCTACCGGCCCGCAGATTGCCGATAAACACAGTGCGGAATACGAGCGACTAAAAGCGGCAATCGTCGAGGTGCATATCGAGCTGGCCCAGGCGATTGTCAAAGACGGTGAGGGCGCGACCAAATTTGTCACCGTGCAGGTGCAAGGTGCCGCGAACAGTGAAGAAGCGCTGCAAGTCGCGTTCGAGGTCGGCGAATCCCCGCTGGTTAAAACCGCGCTCTACGCGTCGGATCCCAACTGGGGTCGCCTGGTGATGGCCATCGGCAATGCCGGTGTCGAAGGGCTGGATACCGCGAAAGTGGATGTTTACCTCGACCGGGTACAGGTCGTGGAAGCCGGCGGCCGTGCCGCCGGCTACACCGAAGAGGCCGGCCAGGCGGTCTTCTCCAAGCCGGAATTCACCATTACCGTCGATCTGGGCCGCGGCGACTGCAGCGAACATATCTGGACCTGCGACTTCTCCCACGACTACGTGACCATTAATGCGGAGTACCGGACCTAAGGCGCAGGTTATGAGCAAGCTAGTACATGTGGCCGTGGGCGTCGTGCTGCGCAGCGACGGCAAGGTATTGATCGCCCGCCGCCCGGACCACCTGCATATGGGCGGCCGCTGGGAGTTCCCCGGCGGCAAGGTCGAAGCCGGGGAGACGGTGCAGCAGGCACTGACCCGTGAGCTGCATGAAGAAGTGGCCATCGAGGTGAAAGGCCTGCGCCCGCTGACGGAAATCCGCCACGAGTACCCGGAGAAGACGGTGCTGCTGGATACCTGGTGGGTGACGGAGTTCGAAGGCGAGGCACACGGCCGTGAAGGGCAGGAAATCGCCTGGGTCGACTTGTCGGCGCTGGGGGAGTACCAGTTTCCAGATGCCAACCAGGCGATCATTGAAGCAATTCAGGCTGACTGGCCCGCGTAGAGGCGCCGGGACCGCCGAGCCCTGGCTCGGCAAGCGGGCTGAAGGCCCGCCGTAGGAGCCTGCTTGCAGGCGAACACCCAGAGTCCCTATTGGGTATATGGAGAGGGTGGAACCTCAATGCCGAGTCTTGGACTCATCCAGCTCTTCACTCAACACATCATCGTAAACCGGCTCCCCCGGAATCTTGTGCCCCTCACTGGCCCACTCACCCAGGTCGATCAACTTACAGCGCTCGCTGCAAAACGGCCGGAAGGGGAACTTCTCGTTCCACTCAATGGGCTTCTTACAGGTGGGGCAGTTGAGGGTAGGTGACTCTTTAGACATGTACTTCAGTAATTCTCTTCTACTAATTGCAGGTACAGCTGATGCAGCGCTTCTACCTGCGCTTCCAGGCTCGCCAGATCGCCGGAATTGTCCAGCACATCGTCGGCCTTTTCCAGGCGCTGCTGGCGCGGCAGTTGCGCGGCCATGATCTTGCGAATCTGCTCCGCATCGCTTCGGTCACGCGCCCCGGCGCGCGCCACTTGCTGCTCTTCGGGCAAGTCTACCACGCAGATCCTGTCCACCAGTTTATACTGCCCCGATTCGATTAACAGCGGTGACTCCAGGATCGCGTAGGCACTCTGGCTGGCCGCCAGTGCCCGCAGTATCTCCTCGCGAATCAAAGGGTGTAGCAGCCCCTCGAGCCAGCTTCGCTCGTTCGCATTGTCGAACACCAGCCCGCGCAATTTGGCCCGGTCCAGCTCGCCATTCTCCAGCAGCACATCGGCACCGAAGTGCTCGGCAATCTTAGCCAGCGCCGGCTGCCCCGGCTGCACCACCACCCGCGCCGCCCAGTCCGCGTCGACGACGTTGATACCCAGCGCGCGGAAGCAACTCGCCGCTGCGGATTTACCGCTGCCGATACCGCCAGTCAGGCCAATAGTAAGCACAGAGTCAGCCCTGAATCCGTAAAAAGAGGGTCCATTGTAGCGGTGGCCTGTTAACGCGGCCATAAACAAAGGGCGAACCATTTGGTTCGCCCTTCGACACCGTCTCGTCATTCCGGCGCAGGCCGGACACGTAGGCATGGATGCCGAAGTGAGCAGGCGCATCACCTAATCCAGTCCCCCTGAGGGAGCCTGCCCTGCAGGCGATTAACATAGCCCGCCTGCATTGGGCTCTAGTGCCCCAACCCGGAATAATCCAGATACCACCCCACTGTCCGCTCCCCCCACAGCATCGCAATCCACCGGGCCCCGGCCACATAGAGCTCAAAGGCAATCGGCAGACTCCGGTCCCGCCCCGAAATCACGCTTCAATGCTCTGCAATACCCGCTACCCATCACCGTTCAGATATAGGTTCCAAGAGTCGTGATGACTAAAATGATGTATTCTTACATCAAATTAGACGCGGGAGAGCCATTGCCATGAGAACCACAGTCACTATCGACGATGCCCTGTACCAGAAGGCGCTGGAGATGGCCGACCAAGACATGGACAAGTCGGAACTGTTCAGAGAAGCCATCAAGACCTTCGTGAGGGTGCAGGCGGCTAAACGCCTGGCGGCTCTGGGTGGTGCCGCGCCAGAAATGAAAGACGTGCCTCGCCGGCGAGGCACGGCGGCGTGAGCGTACTCGTTGATACGTCGGTGTGGGTGAATCACTTTAGACGCCGCGACAATACCCTGGTAACGCTACTCGAGAGTGACTGGGCACTTACGCACCCGATGGTCCTGGTCGAACTCGCCTGTGGCACGCCGCCAGAGCCGCGCCAGCAAACGCTCGGCTACATAGGGCTTTTGCAAGCAGCTAATCAGGTAAGTCTGGCTGAGTTGACCGAATTCGTAGAGCGCGAAAAGCTGTACGGGCAGGGCTGCGGTCTGGTGGACATGGCGCTGCTCGCATCCACCCTGATCACCCCGGGCGCCAAGCTATGGACGCTGGACAAGCGTCTTGCCGACCTGGCGGAGCGGTTTGCCGTAGCATACATTCCGCATCATTGACCTTTTCCCCGGAACCGCGCAGTTCGGGAGCGCCCGCCGCCAGCTCGGCAAGCGGGCCATAAGGCCCGCTATTTATCCATTCAAGCCGGAGTAACTGAGATACCACCCCACAATCCGATCCCCCCAGAGCATCGCAATCCACCCCGCTCCAGCCAGGTAGGGCCCGAAGGCAATAGGCAGGTTCCTATCCCGCCCGGCAATCACGCTCCAGGTCAGGCCGGCGACGGCACCGACTGCGGCCGAGAGCAGAATCACCAGCGGCAACATCTGCCATCCAAACCAGGCGCCGATAGCAGCCAGAATCTTGAAATCCCCGGCCCCCATTCCCTCCTTGCCGGTCACCAGCTTGAAGATATGGAATACCGACCAGAGGGCCAGGTAACCGGCGATGGCCCCGATTACCGCACCCTGCAACGGTACAAAAACACCCCACAGGTTGATCAGCAGTCCCGCCCACAGCAGTGGCAGGGTGATGCTGTCCGGCAGTAGCTGCTTGTCGAAGTCGATACCAGTCAGGGCCACCAGCGCCCAGGTAAATACACAGCCCGCCAGCGCCTGCCAGGTAAAGCCCAGTTGCCATACGACGATGGCGGTCAACAGGCCGGTAGCCAGCTCCACCAACGGATAGCGCTTGGATATAGCCGTCCCGCAAAAAGCGCATTTGCCGCGCAACAGTAGATAGCTGACTACTGGGATGTTTTGCCAGGGTTTGATCTCGGCGTCACATTTGGGGCAGTGGGAGTGGGGCAGTATCAGGTTGAAAGACTCTTCCAGTTCTATCTGCTCGGCAGGGGCAGGCTTTGTCTCAAAGTAACTGTAAAAATCGCGCTTGTATTCCCGCTCCATCATGATGGGCAGTCGATAGACAACGACATTCAGGAAGCTGCCGAGCAGAAGCCCCAAAACAAAAGCGCTGCTTAATAGCAGCGCTTGGTGCGAAATCAGAAAATCTAGCATTAATTTTATACCACATTACCCAGCTGGAAGATCGGCAGGTACATCGCGATCATCAAACCGCCAACCAAAACACCCAACACCGCCATGATCATGGGCTCCAGCAGGGTCGTCAGGTTGTCCACCATATTGTCAACCGCTTCCTCATAAAAATCAGCAGCTTTAGCGAGCATCTCATCCAGTGCACCGGACTCTTCACCGATAGCGGCCATCTGCACCAGCATGGTTGGGTACAGACCTGAATGGCGCATGGCGCCATTTAAGGGAATACCAGTTGCCACAGAATCACGTATCTTGAGTGTGGCTTCTTCGTATACCGAGTTGCCAGTTGCGCCGGCAACAGATTTGAGTGCATCGATCAGCGGAACACCGGCTGCAAAGGTTGTCGATAGTGTCCGGGCGAAACGCGCCGCAATAGAGTTGTAGGTAATCTGCCCAAAAATTGGCAAGCGTAAAATGAGGCGGTCAAAGTATTCCGCTACCTTTTTATTGCGTTTTTTAACTTCGAGAATGCCACCGATGCCCCCCACAACTGCAATCAGGGCGATAAACCAATTGGCCTGCATCCATTCGGACATACTGACTACGAGCCGAGTGAATGCCGGCAGCTCCGCGCCAAAACTCGAAAATGTCTCAGCAAATTGAGGAACAACTTTTATCAAAAGAATAGATGTAACAATAATTGCAACAACGACAACCGCAATCGGGTATGTCATAGCCTTCTTTATTTTCGCTTTAAGGGTTTCAGTCTTTTCCTTATATGTAGCAATCCGGTCAAGCATGGTTTCCAATGCACCAGACTGCTCACCGGACGCAACCAGGTTGCAGAATAGATCATCGAAGTAGAGCGGATGTTTACGCAAAGCCTCGGCAAAGGCGGTACCAGAAGCGACATCGTCTCGAACCTTGAAAATCAGCTCTTTCAGCCCCTGGTTGTCGAGACCATCCGCAACAATGTCAAAACTCTGTACCAATGGCACACCGGCCTTCATCATAGTTGCCATCTGGCGAGTGAATATTGCGATATCGCCGGGCTTGATCTTTTTCTTGCCGCCGAATAAAGGCTTTGGTTTTTTTTGTACTTTATTGGCAATGATGCCCTGGCGGCGTAATTGCGCCTTCACCAGCGCTGGGCTGGCAGCGCTGATCTCTCCTTCGACCTTATTGCCTTTATTGTCTACGCCCTTAAAGGTGTAAGCGACTGCAGTGGCGTTGGCCATGGCTATCTTCCCATTTCCTAACTGGCACAGATACTATCGTGCCTATTTCTATTTTTGTTTCGTCATTCCGGCGTAAGCCAGAATCCAGCAATTCGTCATTCCGGCGAAGGTCGGAATCCAGTATTTCGGTCTAGTCTTTGGTAACCCGGTTCGCTTCTTCCAGGCTGGTAACACCCATTACTACCTTGCGCAACGCGGAGGTACGCAGATTACTGAAGCCCTCCTTGCGAGCCTGGTCGGCAATCTGAATAGAATTCCCGCCTTCCATTATAATTCTGGAGATACCATCGGTGATGCGAACCACTTCATACACACCTACGCGGCCCTTGTATCCTTTGGAACAGTGTTCGCATCCAACGGGCTGGTAGAGTTTCCATTCGCTTTTGGGGATAGTTACCGAGCCAAACCCTTCTTCTTTAAGTACCTCGTCCGGCAGAGTTACAGATGTTTTGCATTCGTTGCACAGGCGCCTGGCAAGGCGCTGGGCAATGATCACGCTGACCGAAGTGGCAATATTGAACGTGGGAACACCCATATTCATTAAGCGGGTCAGGGTTTCCGGTGCCGAGTTGGTATGCAAAGTAGACAGCACCAAGTGACCGGTTTGGGCCGCCTTGATGGCGATTTCTGCGGTCTCCAAATCGCGAATTTCCCCTACCATCACAATATCCGGGTCCTGGCGCAGGAAAGAGCGCAGCGCTTCGGCAAAATTCAGCCCCACTTTAGGCAAGACGTTCACCTGGTTGATCCCCTCCAGGTTGATCTCCACAGGGTCTTCTGCGGTAGAGATATTGCGTTCCGGGGTGTTGAGGATATTGAGCCCGGTATATAGGGAAACGGTCTTGCCCGAGCCTGTCGGGCCGGTAACCAGGATCATACCCTGGGGCTGGGCGAGGGCATCGAGGTAGATCTTCTTCTGATCTTCTTCGTAGCCCAGTGCATCGATGCCGAGCTTGGCTGAGGAGGGATCTAAGATCCGCAGCACAATCTTTTCTCCCCACAAGGTAGGCAGGCTGTTGACCCGGAAGTCGATTGCCTTGTTCTTCGACAGCTTCATCTTGATGCGGCCATCTTGGGGGATACGCCGCTCAGAGATATCCATCTTGGACATCACCTTCAGGCGCGCTGATATTCGGGGGGCCAGTTGAATTGGAGGCTTGGCAACTTCGTGCAGTACACCGTCTGTGCGCAGCCGCACGCGGTAGGTCTTTTCATAGGGTTCAAAGTGAATATCCGAAGCACCGGTACGGATTGCATCAAGAAGTACTTTGTTTACAAAACGAACAACCGGGGCCTCGTCGCCGCCCAGATCATTATCATCCGGGCGCTCCGCTTGCCCCCCTTCGACATCGAGTGCGTCAAGCTCTTCGTCATCCATCCCCTCAAGGCCGGCCCCTATATCCGAGTTGTCGGAGAGATAGCTGTCGATCGCCTTGGCCAGTTTGTCCGCCTCGACCAGCACCGCATCGGTATTCAGGCCGGTATTGAAGTTGATTTCGTCCAGGCCTGCCAGGTTAGTAGGGTCTGCGACAGCGACGAACAACCGGTTGCCGCGCTTGTACAGGGGCAGGGCAAAGTGTTTGCTGATTAACTTTTCATCAACAATATCCTTTGGGATAAGGTCGAAGTTATAGCTGCTCAGGTCGAATAGGGGAGACCCGAAAGCATAAGAAGCGACTCTTGCCAGTTCGCGGCTCGATACCAGCTTGGCCTCTACAGCGTGCTGGGCAAATGTCTGATTCTCGCGGCGCGCCGCTTTGGCAGCGGAGGCTGCCGTGGGTTCGTCGAGAATCTGGTCGGCAACCAAGCGTTTGGCCAGGCCGCTCAGGGAGGTAGTGCTCATGGATAAGACCGCCGCATGAAAGCTACTGCTTATTATTTGTGCTGCTCGGGGGCCGCTGCTTGTTTTTTGACCTGAAGGGCCGTAAGCAAGAAATGGCTGCCAAGCTTCCAAATATAGCGAATTAAACCCCCGCCGCCAAACCTCCTAATGGCTTGCTGAGCGATGCGCGGCCTCTACGAGAAATGTTTTCCATTGTCTAAATCTGACATTATTTGTCAGCTATGAATTCGATACGTCACTAAACAGGTGCCGTGAACAGATAATATCCAGCTTTGGCGTGACTATTGTCCCAAATGTGGTGTTTACGGGGCGTGTCGCGCTTGCCACAGTTGGCACAAAGCTTGTATCTTGTTCCGCGACTTCCTCACGGGATTCATCTAAAACCACAAGTCTGTATGGAGACGGTTACAATGAAAAAGCAACAGGGTTTTACTCTTATTGAATTGATGATCGTGGTAGCGATCATCGGTATTCTGGCTGCGGTTGCGCTGCCGGCTTACCAGGACTACACCGTGCGCGCCAAGATGTCAGAAGTAGTGCTGGCTGCATCTCAGTGTCGTACCAGTATTACTGAAACTATTCAATCTACTACAGGTACTTCACTTCCGGCCGGCGGTGCTTGGGGTTGCGAAAGCAGCACGGCAACAACTAAATATGTTGCATCCATCGCGACTGACGGTAATGGTGTTGTGACCGTTACCACCTCAACTGCTGCGGACCTGCCGTCTGCCGTTCAGAGCAAAACCGTGCGTCTGGTTCCTTACTTGGATGCCACCACCGCAATTGGTTCTTCTAATGTGGGTGTTGTTGTTCACCACTGGAGATGTGGTCCTGGTGCTACAAGCGGCATCGATCCCAAATACCTGCCGGGGTCTTGCCGTAGCTAATTAGGTTAGTGCTAGACCTAAGATTTGGTTGTGTCATAAAAGCCCCGTTTGCACGGGGCTTTTTGTTTTTATGTTTCCTTTTTTAGATTTCCCGACGTGTCTAACTCGGCTATGTTTTGCCGGGACGATGATTTTTGATTGAGGTGCTTGAGGCTCAATATGGCTGCACTGTGTGAATCTCATTTGGTTGCGACTGATACGGTTACTGCGAATACACCGGAACGTGTAGAAGTTACCATACTGATGCCGTGCCTCAATGAGGAAAAAACACTTTCAGAGTGTATTTTGGCTGCATATTCCTCACTTCAGCGACTATCTGTTGTGGGAGAGGTTTTAATTGCCGATAACGGTTCGACAGATGGGTCGGTTGAAATCGCGCACAGTAATGGTGCCCGGGTTGTTGGCGTAAAGAAGCGTGGTTACGGGGCGGCCCTCATTAAGGGTATTGAATCTGCACGTGGCAAGTATGTAATTATGGGGGATGCCGACTGTAGTTATGATTTCAGTGCAATTGACGAATTTCTCGGCAAACTGCGAGAAGGTGCTGACTTGGTTTGCGGCAACCGATTCAAAGGTGGAATAGAATCTGGGGCCATGCCGGTACTCCATAAATATCTGGGAAATCCAGTCCTAAGTTTTCTCGGCCGTCTTTTCTATCGAATTGAAATAGGCGATTTTCACTGTGGCATTCGTGGGGTTAACAAAGAATCTATTTTAAAGCTCGGTCTGTCCTGTCCAGGCATGGAATTCGCGAGCGAAATGATTGTAAAGGCTGCCAAGCACAAATTGGATATTTGCGAGGTGCCCACCACCTTGCGGGTGGATAAAAGAGACCGGAGCCCCCACCTGAGAACCTGGCGTGATGGTTGGCGACACCTGAAGTTTCTTTTAATGCTTGCTCCGAAAGTCGCTTTTCTGGGGCCTAGTGCCATATCTATATTGCTGGGCCTGGTAATTACACTAAATGTGTTATTTGGTACGGGTATATTCTTCTCCAGTAGCGGGCTGGTGCCCGGTGTGCACTCGCTGTTATATGCGTCGGCGATGATTGTAGTGGGAATTGAATTATTGTTTATGTATTTTTTATTTTCGACTCTCTCTGAGGCTTCTGGCTTGTTGAGTGTGGACTCAAAATGGAGGCGCTTGCGGCTTGTCGATCGTTTGGATTGGGTGATCGGCCTAGGCACGGTGATCACCTCGATAGGTGTTGGGCTCGCAATTAAGCCACTTGGATTTTGGGCTAGTGTCGATTTCGGTGCCCTTGATCCATCCGATATCATGAGGCAGGCCATTCCGGCAGTAACGATGGTTGTCGTCGGAGTATTAGTCGTGGCGAATTCTATCTTGCTTTCAGCGGTTGATTACTTGATACAAGATAGGCGTGTGTTGTGACAGTATTAGAGAATAGTTGATGTATTTTTTTGAAGCGGGGAGAAGCTTGGCCTTCCCAAGTGGAAAGCAAAACCTGTTTTGGCTACTTTTGATACCACTTGCAGCAGTGTTATTTATTCTATGTTTTGGTGAGCCAAAAAGCTGGGACGCGGCGCATTACCATGGTTATTTGGGATGGGCGTTCTGGGGGGAGCGTCTAGATAAGGATTTGATGGCCGCGGGCTTTCAGGGGTACCAGACTCCTTATCTATACCTGCCATTTTTTCTGTTGCTAAAACTGGGCGTGTCGCCTAAAGCTACTGTAATTATCCTGGCGGTTATTCACTCTGCAAATATCGTTTTCGTCTATCTGATTGCGAGACGCATTTTTGCACCTGGGAGTTTGTTGCTGCCGGTCTCCAGTCTTTTTCTGGCACTCGCTACGCCAGTTTTTCTGGCGGGCCTCGGGTCAAGCTTGGGAGATGCCATCGCGACAGTTCCTCTTCTTGTATCGGTTTATTTATTGCTCGAGCGAGGAAAGGGTGGCGTTTGGTTTCCTGGTGTTCTCGCGGGTGTGGCGGTCGCACTTAAGTTCACTGTTGCTCCTTTTGTCGTTCTGATAACGATACTCTTGGTCCAGCCCGGTCGTGGATTTTCAGCATGGCTTAGGGATAATTTCGTTTTCGGCTTCTGCGCCTTAATTTCGTTCGTGGTGCTGTACTTCCCGTGGGGATTGCGCCTGTATGAGGAGTTTGGGAACCCATTCTTCCCACTTTTCAATAATATTTTTCAGTCACCTTACTTCCCTGCAGTGGGTGTCTATCACAGTCGTTTTCAGCCTGATTCGATTTTAGATCATGTATTGTTTCCGGTGTTTGTAGCACTGCCCAGCTTTTTTGCATACTTTGAGCTAATTGCACCAGATGTCCGTTACTTCATTTTCCTGGTGTTTTTCTTTACTGCTATTTTGCTATTGACTGTTCGCTCCAGACCCAATCGTCTAGTGAGTAAGAATTCGCTGTTCCTGATTTATGTTCTGGCGTGTCTTCTGGTTTGGCAGATTACAACCGGCAATGGACGTTATGGTCTATTTCCACTTCTGATGCTGGGGGTGGGGTTGCCATTGGTAGTCTCGATGGTAATGCCGCGTTACTGGCAGCCCGTTCTCCTGTTGACATTGGTTGCCCAGGCTTTTTCTTTGTTTATGTCAGGTATACCGAGGTGGGGAGAGGCGCCCTGGTCAAATTCATGGTTTTCAGTGTCTTCAAAGAGTGAGTATTTCCAGAAAGGAGTTTATCTCTTCGCCTCAAACCTCACTTTTGCTTCTTATTATCAGAATTTTCCCAAAGGTTCGGTGTTTATTGGGATTGGTGGCGATTATTTGGCTCCGCTAAATGGGGCTCTTGACCTTAAATTGGAGCAGCGAATTGCAGAGTTTAGGGATCTGGGCGTTTATGCAGTTGTCATGGATGATCTGCGGTCGAATTCGAGTGTCCACGAGATTGGGGCAGAAGATATCTATAGGCTGTATGGAAAATTCCGGATGTATGGCTTCGTTCCTGCGGTTGATCAGTGTTTTGATGTTGTGCTCGACTCGGCGACTGCTGCAACCACACTTTTTACCTGTCGAATGCGTTATGACGAGTCTGTAAAGTCAGGCTATCGCCAGGAACTCGCCAAGGCTGAGAGGTTTTTTAGTGCAGTCGAGGCACACTGTCCGAGCGAGTTGTCACCCGTTGGAAGTGCTTCGGAAAATGGTGATGCTTGGTCAAAACTTTATATGTTTAATGACGTTCGTCTGAAGTTGGATCGTTCCGGGGCGATCTGGGTGAGCCGCTGGCCGAGCTTGCGAAGCACTAAATTTGCACAGTTTCGGGCGGCGGAAGCGGAGGCTGATTTGGCCCCTGATTTATTGGTTGGTGACTGCTCGATGTTGTTGGAAAAAAAATGAATTCGTACAGGCAAAATATCTGGGCTGACATGGAAATGATTCTCTCACGCCTCGGGCCACTGAGTAAGGCGCTGGACTTTGGTTGTGGGGATGGGTGGTTCTCGAAGCGAGTGACGGAGGCTGGATTTGCAGGGGAACTCGTTTCCCTCGATGTAAAGCGGAGGCACACGCAGTACGTGGAGCCCCTTATCTACGATGGAGGGCGTGGACTGCCGTTTTCGGATCGCTCGTTTGACCTCGTCTTTTCGGTGGATGTTCTCCATCATTGTGATAGCCCTCTCGACTATCTTGCCGAGCTGTCGCGGGTTAGCAGCAGGTATCTACTGATCAAGGACCATACTTATTCCGGACTCTTCGGAAAAATGGCCCTTGCGGTGATGGATGAAATTGGTAACCGGAGATTTGGAATTCCTTCTAATTACGCATATCAGAGAGGTTGGGAGTGGGAAGAGTTCCTTCAGCAGCGGGGGTGGTCTGTTGCAAATAAAAAGTTTCCTGAACGTTGCCATATTGGGGTTTTGGGCACGCTGACAAATCAACTGCAATATATATCTCTATATGAGCGCGTCAGCTAGGCTTAGTTTTGAAGCTCCATTGTCTATGTGCATAAAAGTTGATGGTGGTCATGCCGGCGGCAATGACCGTGCTGGCAACTATATAATGTAAACCCACAGTGGATACCAGCAGGTACATTGTGCATAGGCTGGTGATCATGCTTGTAAGGTTGACCAGGATATATCTTGTAAATTCCGGGAGTGCGTCAGCATCTTTAGTTTTGAACGTTTGATGTCTGTTTAAAGCCCAGCCGATAAAGTTGACGGTTGCAATTGAGAATAGCATCGACACCAAATAGTGAAGGCCGAGTAGGTCGGTTCCTATGTAAAGAACGAGAATATTGGTGATAAAGCAGGTTCCGCCGACTATTAGAAATTTTAGGAACTGCTTGCTGATGAATACTGTTTGCATTGTATTGTGTTGAGGGTTTTATCGTGGGAGAACGACTAAATGCTCCATTATGGAAGCAGGATGCCTTTACGTTGCGTAGGTTGCAAGTTGCAATTGAGCGAATATTAAATGATTTGGATGAAGATGGCACTCTTCCGGGTGTTGTTGTCGATATGGGAGCTGGTGGCGCCCCTTATTGTCGGCTATTCCAGGCGCGCGGAGCAACATACGTTTCTTGTGATATCTGTAATGGGCCGGGTATTGACGTGGTCCTGGAAAATGGTCGCGCTGTAGAGTTAGGTAATGGTTTCGCCGATTGTGTGGTTTCGTTCCAGGTTCTTGAGCATGTTTGGGATATCGATGCTTATCTTTTGGAATGTCGTAGACTTTTGAGTGCTGACGGCAAACTGTTACTTTCCACTCATGGTACTTGGTTATACCATCCTCACCCCACAGACTTTCGCCGCTGGACGCGAGATGGTCTGCTAAAAGAAATTGAATCGAGAGGGTATATAATTGATTCGATCATTCCTGTGGTCGGCCCGCTTGCCTGGACGAGTCAGTTTAGGTGTCTCGCATATTCGCACCTATTTCAAAAGTTTGGTGTTTTAGGCCGTTTTTTTGCGCGTGTGTCCAACGCTCTGTTTTACTTACGGATGGTGGCAGAAGACTTTGTAACACCTCCGGCGCTTAAGGATTCTAATGCAGCAATATATGTCGTAGTGGCGAGTAAGGCGTAATGAGCGAAGATAAATTGCTCGGCATTTCTGTACTGCAGGTCAGTGCTTACTTTCCGCGACATGGTGGTGGTATAGAGGTCGTCGCAGGCGAAATAGCGAAGCGTTGTGGCAGGGTAATAGAAAATTTTGCATGGATTGCGGGAGGGTGCGAAGATGAAATCCCGGATGTTGACGCCTTCACCGGGGTTCGCTTGGTTCCTGTTCGTTCGATCGGGATATTCGAACGATTGCTTAGATTGCCTGTTCCAATCTGGGGTGTGCGAGGGGTGCTTACGCTTTGGGCTGAGGTAAAAAGGGCAGATGTTGTTCATGTTCATGATTTTCTGTACCTGCCCTCTTTGCTCAGTATTTTCTTCGCGAGAATTCTCCACAAGCCTGTATTACTTACTCAGCATATTGGTGATATTCCATATAATTCACGAGTTAGCCGGTTTTGCATATGGTTACTAAACCGCCTGCTCGGACGCCTTGTTATGCAGTCTGTGAGTCAGGTTTCGTTCATTTCGGCTCACGTTCGCGAGTTATTTTCCGGATTCGTTAAGTTCGATAATCCTCCTGCGCTTATTACTAATGGCGTAGACCACAGAGTGTACCGACCCGGTCCGCAGACGAATGTGGATGGATTTTGCAAGATTCTTTTCGTTGGGCGCTTTGTTGAAAAAAAAGGCGTTGAGCTGCTACGTAATAGCCTTAGTTTACCCGGCACCAAGTGGAGATTTGTTGGGCATGGACCGCTTTCACCGGTGTTTTGGCCTGAGTGTGAGGGGAAAGACGTTGAGGTTTTTGATAATGTGCGCGGAAAAGATGTAGTGGATTTTTACCACTGGGCAGATCTTTTAGTGTTGCCTAGCGTAGGTGAGGGGTTCCCTTTGGTCGTTCAGGAGGCGCTAGCGTGTGGTGTGCCTGTACTTGTATCTAGGGATGTCTATGACACTTTTCCTGAGGTCGACATTCGTTGTGTATTCTCCGTCAATATCTCTGCTTCTGGTAAGACCGATACGCTGAGGGAGAGGATTTTGAGCTTGATTGAGTTAAATAAGCTAAGGGTTACTGCTTCTCGAGGTGCAGTTGCTCTTTCTCAACGCTGGAGCTGGGATAATTCTGCGCGATCATATATTGAATGTTATCGCAAGTTGGTCGATATCTAATTCCTTCGAAATTCACTGTATCTATTCGCTCCTAAGAGGCTTGATTTCTCCTGTGTTCAAGGAGATTTGTCTTGATGATGAGAGTTAGTATTGTTAATTCTACTGTTGATAGGTGGATGGCAACAGCTTGGATTGGAGGTCCCTATCTAGTGGTCAACTACTTCCGGACAGTAAATTAAGCTTTACTTCCACTTTCCAGGCGGTATTCCGTTGTTGTGCTGATGGGGCGCTGCCAGTTGTAGTAGGTCACCAGGCAGTAGCTGATCTCTCGAGACTGTAATTTAAATTGTGTAACTGCTCATGCCCCCGTACTCTGCACCGGAGGATACAATGAGCAGAACAATGGACAATAAAGACCTCGAACAGCAACTCAAAGCCCACGTCACAGAGCTCGCAAAGGGCGTTAAATCTTAAGCCGACCTCAATAGCCTTACCCAGAAGCTAGTCAAGATGACGGTGGAAGCAGCCCTGGGGGCTGAACTGGACGAGCATCTCGGCTACGCCAAGCATGACGCCAATGGGCGAGGCTCTGGCAACAGCCGCAATGGCACAAGCTCCAAGCGCCTCAAGGGCCAGCACGGAGAAGTCGAGATCAGCGTACCCCGAGATCGGGCAGGCTCTTTTGCCCCTCAGTTTGTGCGCAAGGGTCAAACCCGTCTTACACAGATGGATGATCAGATTCTGGCCTTGTACGCGAAGGGTATGAGTACCCGAGACATCGTCGACGCCTTCAAAGAGATGTACGGTGCCGATGTTTCTGCAACGCTGGTATCCAAGGTCACTGAGCAAGTCCTAGAGGCCGTCACAGAGTGGCAGAATCGCCCACTGGATCGGGTCTACCCCATTGTCTATCTCGACTGTATTGTCCTGAAGATCCGCCAGAACAAGCGGGTGATAAACAAGTCCATGTACGTCGCTCTCGGCGTCAACATGGAAGGCCAAAAGGAACTACTGGGTTTGTGGCTCGCCGAAACCGAGGGGCTAAGTTCTGGCTGTCCGTGCTCACCGAGCTGAAGAACCGTGGTTTGGAAGACATCCTGATCGCCTGTGTCGACGGCCTGAAAGGCTTCCCCGAAGCCATCGCGGCTGAATACCCCGAGACCAAGGTTCAGCTGTGTATCGTGCATATGGTGCGTAGCTCGCTGAAATACGTCTCCTGGAAGGACTACAAGGCGGTTACAGCAGACCTGAAGGAGATATATACCGCGGCCACTGAATCGACAGCACAGGCCGAGCGAGAGCGCTTTGCAGAGAAGTGGGATGACACCTATCCACAGATCAGCAAATCCTGGGCCGCGCACTGGCCAAACCTAATCACGCTGTTCGAGTATCCACCTGAGATCCGCAAAGTGATCTATACAACGAACGCGATTGAGTCCCTCAACAGCGTCATCCGCAAGGCAACCAAGCAGCGTAAAGTGTTTCCCACAGATGACTCTGCAATGAAGGTGGTGTATCTGGCTATGCAGGCTGCCTCAAAGAAATGGACAATGCCGATCCGCAACTGGAAGCCGGCATTGAAGCGCTTTATGATCGAGTTCGGCGAGCGACTTGCCGACTACCAGTAAACAACTGGCAGGGGCGGTTACACAGAATTATTTACACTCTCGATCTCTCGGCTAGCCTCTGCGATGGAGCCGTAGCTTAGAGTCGGCACCCATTCGCTTTTCAGACTGCGGACTATCCTTTTCATCGCTGCATTGTTCCAGCAATTCCCTCGGCTAGTCATATTCTGAGTCATACAATAATGCCACAGCCGCTGACAGATTAAACGACTGCCGCATTGGCTGCTTTGGTCCGAGTGGAAAATGACGTCCGTCGGACGGCCCAGTTGCTCCCAAGCCATTTCCAATGCCTTCACGGTTAACGCGGCATCCGGCTATACCGAGATAGTCCAGCTAACGATCCGGCAAGCAAATGGGTCTATGACTGTGGTGAGGTGGAACCAGCGCGAGCCGACCCAGATATAGGTGATATCCCCGCACCAAACCTAAATGGGCTTTTGGACATCGAATTGTCGGATCAGCTGATTCGGTATATCTACCCCTCAACTGTTGCCGGTTTGTACTCATGAGACCCTGGCTGCCTTCAGAGTCCCGCCTCACGTATTAAACTGCGGACTTTAAAGCGCCCAATGACGATCTCTTGGTCGTAGAGTATTCCTAAAATTGCCTGGCTGCCTGCAGCGCTACGGCTGTATTTGAATATCTCGTTGACCCTGACGCGGGGCTGATGCCGGGGCGCATCAAGACGGACCTTCGTTCTCCTGTACTCTTAATAGTATGACGAAGGCAGTTCACGCGCCTTCACATGCCATTTCCAAGCCCTGCTGCTCACTTAATTGGTCTACCAGTGCGTACGATTCATCTCGTCGGGCATTAAGAGGGCAGAAGCTTTCTTAGTGCTCTTTCTTCCGTTCCGAGCGAATAAAAAATAATCAACCAATACGGACATTACTAAGTCGAGATTGGATTGAAGATTGGGGGCAGGTCACACGGGGGGCTGTCAGATGAAAATTCTTACTGTACATTTTTTCGTCACGGCTGATTCTCTATTGTGCGCTATATATTCAATTTTCAAAGGTAACTTTTTTTTCATTTAATCCTGCTTTTTCGATTGCAGTTATTGAATTCTACGCCATAAATAAAGAGGCTCTCCTGTTTTTTTGTTGGCGCAAATAGGTACGCGAACTCTTTCTTAGACTCCAAATGTTTCAAGCCTGAACTAAACTGCCTGTGATTTATTCGAGTCTCGATATTGTGGACTTGGCGAGATGAGGTGTACTTATGGATTTTGGGATTTTTAGGATCAAAGGACTGAGCTTTCGATGAAAGTCAATCAAGGATTTACGCTAATTGAATTGATGATTGTAGTCTCAATCATCGGTATATTGGCAGCGGTAGCGATACCCGCCTACCAGAACTACTCTAACCGGGCGAAGATGTCAGAGGTTGTTTTGGCTGCCAGTAGTTGCCGGGATACGATTACCGAGGCGGTGCAGTCCCCGGTTGGATCAAGCCTTCCGTCCGATAACAACTGGGGATGTGAATCATCGGCCGAAACGACAAAATACGTTGCAAGAATCGAAACTACCGGTACGGGAAAAGTCTTGATGACTGTGCAGAATATTCCAGGAGTCTCGGGTAAGTTATCCATGGTTCCGTTAAAATCCGATGGCACGGCATTTAGCGCATCTGATGTGGGCGTGCCAATTTATAGCTGGCGCTGTGGCCTTCAGAGTGATGGTACGACCATAGATCGTAATTACTTGCCGAGCTCCTGTCGCGGTTAGTAATTTTCAGTGAAAACTTGGCACCGCCTGAATTTTCTGCCATGCCAGGCACCGGATAAATGGGGCGCGGATAGATGGGGTTGGACTCGATTGATTTGGGCGCAGACCCGATTGATTCACCTCTCTGTTTAAGTTAGTTTTTGTCTCTTCTATTAATGTCAGGGAAGGGATTTCCATGGCACGCCTGCGCTGTATCGTAATCCCCCGCCAACCACGACACGTTAATCGACGCGGCAACAATCGCCGGGAAATTTTCTGTGCTGAAGACGACTGCCGGCACTATCTGAAAAAGCCTGAAGCGGTGGCTGTAACCAGCGGGGTCAGTCGTGTTTGATTTCCCGGCCGAGGGCACCGCGCGGCCAGGCCTGTCAGCATCACACGGCATCAAACCCGGCCATATAGCCCATCACGGCGCGGTCAATGGCGTCACCGGCTCCTGCCACCAGTTATTTGTGGATGCACACAACTCCATACTGATCGACTGCGGCCTCTTCCAGGGGGCGGAAACCTCTCCCGGTGGCAGCCGTCACAACAGCCTGGCGATCGAGTTCGACATCAGCACGGTGAAGGCGCTGGTGGCCACTCACGTGCACATAGACCACGTGGGCCGTATTCCCTACCTGATCGCCGCCGGCTTTCGCGGCCCCATCTACTGTTCCGAGCCCTCCGCCGAACTGCTGCCGCTGGTATTGGAGGATGCGCTGAAAATCGGTATCAGCCGAGACGAGGCTCTGATCGGGAAATTCATCCGCTACATCAAGAAGCAGCTGCGGCCGCTGCCCTACAACCGCTGGCAACCGGTCGTCGCGGAAAAGGGCGGCACCCTGGGCATCCGCCTGCAGCGCGCCGGCCATATTCTCGGCTCGGCCTACGTGGAGTGCGAACTGAAGTACCACGGCAGCCCGGATGCCGCGCGGCGCAGTCCGGGAAGCCAATCCGGCAGAAGCTACAAACGCCGCATTATCTTCTCCGGAGACATGGGCGCCCGCCACACGCCACTGCTCTACGCCCCCAAGGCCCCCTGGGGCTGCGATGAGCTGGTGATAGAAAGCACCTACGGCGACCGCCTGCACCAGAACCGCAAACAGCGTGTACAGATTCTGCAGAACACCATAGAGTGCGCCCTGAAAGATGGCGGCAGCGTGCTGATCCCGGCCTTCAGCATCGGTCGCACCCAGGAACTGCTGTACGAACTGGAGGGCATCATCCACCGGCAGGCCGGGGGCAGGCGGCGGGACAACCCCTGGCGCGATCTGCCGGTCATCGTGGACTCGCCCCTGGCGAGCCGCTTCACAAAAGTCTACCGCCGCCTGCAGCCCTACTGGGACGCAGAGGCCCGGCGCCTGCTAAGCCGCGGCCGCCACCCGCTCAGCTTCGAGCAGCTGATCACCGTGGACGAGCACGAGGCGCACCGGAAACTGGTGGCCGAACTCGCCAACAGCAAGCGCCCGGCCATCGTCATCGCCGCCAGCGGTATGTGCAGCGGCGGCAGGATCGTGAACTACCTGAAGGCCATGCTGGAGGACGAGCGCCACAACATCCTGTTCGTGGGCTATCAGGCCAGGGGCACGCCGGGGCGGGATATACAGACCTATGGCCCGCAAAAAGGCTATGTGGATATCGAGGGCGAGCGTTACCGCATTGGGGCCGGGGTGGCGTCCATCAGCGGCTATTCGGCCCATGCGGATCAGGAAGATTTGCTCGGCTTTATCCGCAAAATGAAAAAACGCCCGCAATGCATACGGGTGGTACACGGTGATGCGCAGGCCAAGCAGGTCCTGAGGCAGCGGATAGAGCAGGAGGGACTGGCGGCAGAGGTAGTGGTGCCGGATTGATCACTCACTGAACTTTCAGCCCGCATTGTGCGGCGCTGGACCAATGAATACCCTGTCTGATCTGTCTTGAGCTGATGTGTGTTTTCGTGGGGCGGTCGCTGCCAGTTTGCGATAACAGTGACTGGGGGTTGCCCAGGGGGGGGCCATTACTTCACTTTTCCAGTTGCGTGGCAAATTCTGCGTAGAGTTCGGGAAACCCTTCAGAAATCAACCAGCGTTTTATTTCGCCCATTTTTACCGGTTGCCGCCGAGCGACCAAAACTGCCTGGGCTAATCCCTGGGCATCCTTCCAGTGGCAATAGTGGCTGAGTCTGTCTTTTACGCAGTCAGTGGGGCTCAGTAGACGTAAAACGCCTTTCGGAGTTTTCACTGACGACGTTTGCTCCAGACTGACGGATTCATCTCCTATAGCAAGTGGGGCGCTTGGAAATTCCACTGCATATGCGCATCCCTCTGACTCGAAATACCTGCGACCGGGTTTTGGCGCGATGAAACCGATCCTTGCCAAAGCCCGCTTTATATTGGTTGCGCTGGCATAGCTGACATCCACGAAATCCAGATCGTGGGAGACGTATTCTTCTACCGAGTATATGGATACGCACGAACCTCCAGTGAGCACCCCTTGGATTCCAATTCCTGACAGATCATGGCTGCCAATTCCACGCGGGGAAGTTCGGAAAGGTTCACAGAACTTTTCCTGTTCGGCGTGGGCGCCGGCGATTCATTAGCAATTGTTCTTTTACTGGGCCTGGCAAGCGCATCAGAGCTGCGCGGAGCAGGGCTCTGGTCTCGTTTAGAAACGGGAACCGTGGGTTGAAGCGGAATACCCGGGTTCGTCCAACTTGGTGGCTGACCAACAGTCCTCCAGCCTCCATGCGGTAGAGATGCTTCTGCACGACGTTCAGGCTGATGCCATAGGTCTCGCTGATTTCGCGTGCATACCCGGACTCCCTGGCCTCAATAAAGAGCAATGTTCGCTCAGCTCCCTCGGAGCCCAATAGTGCTTCAAGCATATGACCTCCAATGGTGGTTATATGACCTCAATTGTAGGTCGACAAGAAGCTGTGGTCAAAGCCCACATCAATGGGGTCAGACTCGATTGACTCAAGCCGCAAACAGCGCGTGCAGATTCTGCAAGACACCGTAGGGCGCGCCCTGGAAAGATGGCGGCAGCGTGCTGATTCCGGCCTTCAGCATCGGCCGCATCCAGGAACTGCTTTACGAACTGGGAGGCATCATCCACCGGCAGGCCAAGGGCACGCCGGACAGACCTATCGCCCGAACGAAGGCTATGTGGATATCGAGGGCGAGCGATATCGCATTGGGGCCGGGGTGGCGTCCATCAGCGGCTATTCGGCCCATGCGGATCAGGAAGATCTGCTCGGCTTCATCCGCAAAATGAAAAAACGCCCCCCAATGCATACGGGTGGTACACGGTGATGCGCAGGCCAAGCAGATCCTGAGGCAGCGGATATCGAATGAGAAGCTGGCGGAAGAGGTAGTGGTGCCGGCTTGAATCAATGAATCAATGGGTTGCGATCGAGTCTGACCCCGTTGGTCTATTGACCTGAATGTAGGAGTTTGCAGTAGTGTTCTACAAACTTGCCCAGTTTGACGTATTGCCTGTTGCGGATGACCTGCTCAATCAGCGTCCAGTCCAGGTTCAGGTAGTCGTGCACTATGGCATTGCGCATACCGATGGCGCCGCGGATCTCGTCCTTGGTGACTCCGGGGCAGGGGGATTGTTCAAGCAGTTGCGTTGCGCTACTGGCAGCATCGCTGCGTTCTGGCAATCCCAGCTTTCTGTTGGCATGTTTAGATGCGCCGATAACCGCTTCTGCCAATATTTGCAGGCTGCGTTCGGCGGCGCTGCGTTCGAGTAGCCCGAGTTCGCTTGTTGCTCTGATTTGGTCGAGCAATTGTTGGTGGACGGACACTTGCTCGGTAAGCGCGGTGCAATAGGCTGTGTAATTCACGCGCCGCTTTCCTTGTGCAGTTGCTGTTGATGCCAGAGATGATCGGCCCAGAGTCCGTGAATGCGGTTGATTTCCCGGCAGTAACGCAGCTCGTCCCGGACCAGTAGCGGGGTGCCATCGTCGAGAATGCCGATGGCCAAGGTGATGGGCACCAGGTTGATATCCACCACTTGTACCGCGTGCTCAAGCTCGGCACTCAGGTCCATGCTGAGCAGCTCGGGGGCTAGGCGCCGCTCGGCGTAGGGCCGATCGAAATTGTTCAGGGCTATGGCTATGTCGTAGTCGCTGCCCGGGCGGTGGTCTCCCCTGGCTCTTGAACCGTAAAGCCATGCGGCGGCTATTTTTTCCTGTTCTTCCAGCCGCTCTACGATCCGATCGAGTTTAGGGTCTCGATTGCGGCTTTCGCTACTGGGCATGATTCCGGCTCCTGGGGCGCACTTGGGGTAAGTATATGGCGCTAAAGGGGGTTATTGCGAGTGGGCTGTCGGGTGACAGGCTTATCAGTGAAAACTTCTCCCAAATGGCACTAAGATAAGCTGGTTCTCCTTGTAGGATGGGCAAAGGAGCGCAGCGACGTGCCCATCTTCCACGGCCTTGATGGGCACGCTTCGCTTTGCCCATCCTACGAAAATTGTCGCGCCGACTCTTAACTTAGTGCCATTCGAGTCTGACCCCATTGGTCCTTGATCGCATTGGTCCCCGTCTAACTGCTTGCCCGGAGGTTAACCCGGCACTATTCTTACCAAATTGATAACGATGTGAGGTTGGTAAGAATGGCTGTCGCTACGCTTTCAAGCAAGTTTCAGCTCGGGATCCCGAAGTCTGTGCGCGAGGAACTCGGATTGAAGGCCGGTCAGAAGTTCACGGTTATTGCCAAGGGCTCTGTGATTGAGTTGGTGCCGGTACGGTCGATGGATGATATGCGCGGCCTGCTGCGTGGCGCTTCGACAGTTGAGGTGCGCGATCGTCGGGATCGGTTCTGATGGTTGTCGTGGATACCTGCGGTTGGATCGAATGGTTAATTGACGGCGCGCTGGCGGAGAATTTCAAGCCGTGGCTTGCCGATACCGAACAGCTGTTGGTGCCCACTTCCATTCAGTTCGAGCTTTACAAATGGGTTAAGCGAGAGCGCGGGGAGGTGGCGGCGTTGGAAACCGTGGCCTGGACAGAGCAGGGCAAGGTGATTGCGCTGGACAGCAATATTGCCCTGCTGGCAGCAGACCTTGCTCTTCATTACCGCCTGTCTTTTGCTGATGCGATTATTTACGCGTCTGCACGCCAACATGGTGCTGAGTTGATTACGGCAGATGATCACTTCGAGGGCTTGGACTGTGTTACTTTTTTTCGATACACGGGAAAATAGTAACCGCTAAATCCGGGTAATTACCCGCTTTCCGAGACGGCCCTCTTTCTTCAGTGGAAGCTCCTGACGGCTTGGATTTCTTGCCATGCCAGGCAGCGGATTTTCTGCCCCACCAGGTGAATAACTGAATAATCCTGCTTTTCCTGGTCTGCATTGAGTTGCACCGTCCCAGCGATTTCCAGCACATTCCCCCGCTTTATTTCCGTTCGGTAGCGCTGTTGCACCTGCTCCCACAGCACCACATTGACCACGCCGGTTTCGTCTTCCACTGTCAGGAACATTACGCCGGCGGCGCTTCCCGGTCTCTGCCGGCAGGTGACCAGGCCTATAACGGTTGCCTGTTGGCCGTTGCGGTAGCGGGTTAGATCCTGGGCTCTGGTGTGCTTGCGGAAGCGGTCGCGGCGGCGCAGCAGGGCTATGGGGTGTTCGCGCAGGGTCAGGCCTGTGCTGGTGTAGTCGCTGAAAGTGTTGTCCTCTACGGAATTGCTCGGGCTGTGTTCGCTAATAGCGTTTACTTCCATTTCTCCGTTCAGTGACAGCCAGGTATCCAGGTAGCGGTTTTCACTCAGGCTTTTGAAGGCGTTGGCGCTGGCGAGGGCGGCGGCCTGTTCCTTCGGGAGTTGGGTTAATTCGCGGAACTGGGTTGGGGACGTGAAGTTATGCTGCTCTCTCACGGCAACGATGGTGGTTGCGGATTCTTCATTCAGTTCTTTGACCAGGCACATGCCGAGTCTGAGGGCTTGGATTATGTGGTGCTCCTGCACCACACCCTTCGCGTCATTCGCATTGCGAATGATCACTTCGGCGTCCATGCCTTCGTGGTCCGGCTTGCGCCGGAATGACGGCGGAGGGGGGAGTTCCAGTCGGTGTTCCCAGTGGCTGTAGAGGACATCGATGGGGAGAACCTTCACATTCTTTCGCTGGGCGTCGTAGACCAGCTGCGCGGGCGCATAGAATCCCATCGGCTGGCTGTTGAGCAAGCCGCAGTAAAAGGCCGCTGGATGATGGTGCTTGATCCAGGCGGAGAAGTAGGCCAGCAGGGCGAAGCTGGCGGAATGAGATTCGGGGAAGCCGTAGGAGCCGAAGCCTTTCATCTGGTTGAACAGCTGTTCGGCGAAGTCGGCCCGGTAGCCGTTGGCGAGCATGCCGTGGATCAGTTTGTCCCTGAATTTATTGAGATTGCCATTCTTGCCCCAGCTGGCCATGGCGCGGCGCAGTTCGTCGGCTTCGCCGCCGCTGAAGCCGGCGGCGACCATCGATAGCTGGATCACCTGTTCCTGGAAGATCGGCACGCCGAGGGTGCGCGCCAGTACCGGGCGCAGGTTTTCGTGGGGATAGGTTACCGGTTCCAGTTTCTGCTTGCGCTTCAGGTAGGGGTGCACCATGCCGCCCTGGATCGGGCCGGGGCGCACTATGGCGATTTCGATGGTGAGTTCGTAGAAGCTGCGCGGCTGCAGCCGGGGCAGCATGCTCATCTGCGCGCGGGATTCGATCTGGAAGACGCCGACGGTATCGGCGCGACACATCATTTCGTAGACGGCCGGGTCTTCCGGCGGAATATCCTGCAGGCGCAGCCTGGGGCCGTAGAGGGCGATATAGCTCAGGGATTTGCGCAGGGCGGTGAGCATACCGAGCGCGAGGATATCCACCTTCATCAGCCGCAGGTCTTCGATATCTTCCTTGTCCCACTGCACGATGGTGCGGTCCTCCATGGCGGCGTTTTCGATCGGCACCAGTTTGTGCAGCGGCTGTTCGGTGATGACGAAACCACCCACGTGCTGGGACAGGTGGCGGGGGAAGCCGTAGATCTGCTCCAGCAATAGCGGCAGGGCCCTGCCGGCAGAGCTGGCTGGATCTATGCCGACTTTTTCCATCTGCTGCGGGAAGTCCTCCAGCTTGTCCCACCAGGCGCGTTCGGCCACCAGCTGCTCGATGGTGGCGGCGCTGATACCCAGGGCCTTGCCGATATCGCGCAGGGCGCTCTTGAAGCGGTAGGTGATTTTGGTGGCGGCGAGGCCGGCGCGTTCGCGGCCGTACTTGCCGTAGATGTACTGGATGATCTCCTCGCGCCTTTCGTGCTCGAAATCCACGTCGATATCCGGTGGCTCGTTGCGCTCGCGGGAGATAAAGCGCTCGAACAGCAGGCCGATCTTGTGCGGGTCTATCTCGGTGATAAACAGGCAGTAGCAGACCACCGAGTTGGCGGCGGAGCCGCGCCCCTGGTAGAGGATATGCTGGCTGCGGGCGTACTGCACGATGTCGTAGATGGTCAGGAAGTAGTGCTCGTACTCCAGCTCGGCAATCAGTGCGAGCTCCTTTTCGATCTGCGCGTCGATGCGCGGCTCGGGGCCCTGGGGCCAGCGCACCTTCCGGCCAATTGCCACCAGCTCGCGCAGGTACTCACTGCGCTCTTTTCCCGCGGGGATTACTTCTGACGGGTACTGGTAGCGCAGTTCGCTGAGGCTGAAATGGCAGCGCTCGGCAATGGTGATGGTGTTCTCTATCGCTTCGCGGGGATACAGGTCTTGGATATCCGCCAGTGTGCGCAGATAGCGCTCGGCATTTTGCTCGATGCGATAGCCCAGCTGATCCAGAGTGCAGTTGTGGTAGTTGGCGTTGAGTACATCCTGTAGGGGTTTGCGGCTGCGGCAGTGCATCAATACGGCATTGGTGGCGACCAGCGGCAGCTGCTCCTGTTGGGCGAACTTGATCAGCGTATGATTTTGGAGATTTTGCTGCGGCAACAGCTGGTTACTGAACGCGATATACAGGCGTTGGCTGAAATGTTGTTTCAGTTCTGCGGGAATATGCAGTGGTGTTCTGTGTGGTAGCCACAGGGCAATCGCCTCATGGCAAAGTTGCAGCAAGTCTTGCAGGTAAGTCTGGTATTGGCCTTTTTCCGCGCGCAGGCGGGAGGTGGAGATCAGCTGGCAGAGTTCGCTGTAGGCGGATTTGTTGGGTGCCAGCAGCACCAATTGTTCGCCTTCCTGCAGGCGAAAGAAACTGCCGCAGATCAGTTTGAGATCACCGCCGGTCGACTTCAGGTTTTGCAATTCCTTGTAGGCGCGCACGACGCCCGACAGGGAGCATTCGTCGGTAATGGCCAGGGCTTTGTAACCCAGCTGGTGCGCGGTTTGGATCAGTTCCTGCGGGTGCGAGGCGCCCTGCAGGAAAGAAAAATTGCTTTGGCTGAAGAGTTCGGCGTACTGCATGTTCGGGCCGGTGGTGGACGCGGGGTTTTGTTTGGTGCGGCATGGCGCACCTTGCGCTTGCTGCTGAATGGCGCTGACTTAGATGTCGCTCCCTCTGTAGGATGGGTAAAGGAACCTAGTGACGTGCCCATCTTCCATGGTCCTGATGGGCACGCTTCGCTTTGCCCATCCTACAATGCTATTCCGTAGTGAGATTCTTCTGTAGGAGCTTGCTTGCAAGCGAATGGCTACGGAGCGTTTATCGGTTCGCCTGCAAGCAGGCTCCTACAACAATCATTAGCAATCATTGAGTGCAAGCTCGAAACGGTGCTAAACACAATTCCTGTGGCACGATGGGCTAAATTGCCTGTTGCTCTACTGTGATTCCTAGTGCAGCAGATACCCGTTGCAAGGTGGGTTTTCGCGGTCGCTGGCTGGCCTCCAGCTGAGCGTAAGCTACCTGGGTAATGTTCAGGCGCTTGGCGACTTCGGCTTGGGTCAGTTTCAGGTACTCCCGCCAGGCGCGCATGGGTGTCATGTTCTGCTCAATCACCATGCCAACTACTTCGTTTGGTATCAGCTCGTATTCTTCTGCAAGAACGTCGTACTCGCACTGCACTTCAGGGTTCTGAAGTGCTCGCTCTTTCAGTTTTTGCAGCTTGCTCATTCTGGCTAGCCTCTTTGATTGAGGTTGAATCCCTAGAAGCTCTGTTCCCGACTATGTCCGATTCGTACAATAATCAGTCGGTGGCCATCCTCCCGATATCGGAGAACATAATTTCCATTACCGAAGGGAATAATCAGGTCCCGGAACGGCATGGCCTCTTCTACAGGCCTCCCTGCTTCAGGATTTAGCTTCAAAATTTGCATTGCCTCTTTAATTCGGTTTGCCGCTCGTTGTGCTGCCTGGGGGTTTTCTTGCCGTATGAATTCTTTCAGTCGATGTAGATCGGTCACGGCGTCGGGAAGCCACGCTATTTCTCTGGGCATGGCTTCTCCTGCTCAGTTCCCCAGGTATCCAGCAACTCCATCACGGCATCGTTGCTGATGGCTTCACCGCTTCGTTGGTAACTCTCCCAGCGTGCCAGGGCTATTTGCTTCTCACGCTCCTTGGTTTCCTCCCGCTCTATGTAGAGCTTGAGGGCTTCTTTGGCGATATAGCTTTTGGATCGTTGCATTCTCTTGGCCAGTGCGGTTAAGCGTTGCTCGAGTTGTTCATCCAGTCGTACACCCAGCATGACAATTACCTGCGTTTAACACTGTTTATCAAAGTACAACAATGTTAGACGTGCATCGATCAACCGACAACTGATCTGTGTGTACATTTTGACCAGCGGGTCTCATTTCAGGCGTAGACCCCGTGCAGATACCAATCTTCCGAAGTCAGATCCTGAAACACCCAATAGAGCCCGCCTTCCTCTCCCCGCGCTATGTAGTAATCCCGCCCGTGGCGGCCGTGTTGCCACCAGTAGCCGTCGATGCGTTCGGGCCCCTGCAGGAGTTTGATCTCGCCGCGGTAAAACAGTTTGTGTTCGCGGCTGTGCAGTTTGTCGGGCCGGGACAGCAGCCAGGTGGGGCGGGGGGCGTTGATGGGCTGTAGCTGGTGGCCCTTTTTGCGGCGGTTGCTCTGCAGTACCAGGGTGTCGGCGCTCTGCCAGGCCTGTTCCGGCAGGTAGCTCTCTTTCAGGGTGACGCCGGACAGGGCCTCGTGGCCGAGGCGGGCCTTGAGTTTGTCCAGCAGCTGGTGGCTGCGCTGTACCTGGGTGTCTTTGCCGAACAGGTCGTCGTCGAGTTTGTCCTGTTCCATCGGTAGCAACTGATCGCAGGTCAGGCTGAGGGCCTGTATCGGCTGTTCGAGCTTGATTCTTTCCAGCTGTAACTTGGTCAGCGCGATCAGTCGCTGCGCATCCAGCAATGGGCGCGAGACCTCGACGCTGAACACCTTGCAGCCCTGCTGGCCGAAATCCAGTTTCCAGCGCAGCTGGTGGCTGTACAGCTGGCGGCGCTGCAGCTGCTGGCAGAGCTCGCGCACCAGGCGCCCGGCCGGAAACAGCAGCTGTTCGCTGTTGTCCAGCGGGCTCGGGAAAAAGAGTTCGCTGTGGAATTCCGGCGGTGGCTGGTAGCTGGGGACTGGGTCGTGGCGGGTGCCGTTGAGGCGCGCCAGATAGTCGACGAAATTGCGGCCGAAGCGGCTGCCCACTTCCGACAGCGGGATCGCCAGCAACTGGCTGACTCGTTTGATGCCGCAGGCGTAGAGCTTGGCAATGGTCTTGTTGTCGCAGTCGAGCAGTTTGCTCGGGGAGAAACTGATCCACTGGCGCCACTGCTGCGGGCTGGGGGGAGCCTGGGTTTCCCGCAGCCACTGGCGGTGTTCCGGCAGCTGGCTGAGCATACGCGCGGCGCTGGGGCTGTGGCCGAGGCCCATAAAACAGCTGATGCGCATCTGGCGCAGTTCGCGCTTAAGTTGTTGCAATAGCGGTTGCAGTCCGCCGCTGGCCTTGAGGCAGCCGCTCAGTTCCAGGTACAGGCAGGCGAAGTGATCGTCGCCGGCATCCACCGAACCGGCGGCCTGGGGGGAGACTACCGGGGTGAAGCTGTAGCCCCACTGGGCCAGTTGCTGCAGTTGCTGATCCTCCCGCTGGCTGTCCCGCTGCAGCAGTTGCAGGTTCGCACAGAGGGCGCAGGCGGTGGCGATAGTGAGACCGGTCTCCACGCCGCGCTCGGCGGCGGTTTGGTTGGCGTCCACGATCAGCTGCTGTTCCACCACGGCCTGGGCATGGGATTCTGCGCCGCCGCGCTGGGCGCGGGTCAGCACTTCCAGGGGGAGTTTGGGGAACTGAATACAGAGCCAGAGCATTTTGGGTTTCCGTTTTTGCCTACTGCAGGTCGCTTATTCGGATAGATCGATCGCGGCCAACGGCCGCTCCTACATCGCTCGTAGGAGCTTGCTTGCAAGCGAATCGCTATCTGTTCGCCTGCAAGCAGGCTCCTACGGACGGGCCTGGGGCCCGCGTTTGTCAGTGCAGCGGCTGGTCGCGGCGGACCAGGTCTGCACTGCGGGCCAGGTGCAGTCGCTGGCCGGACTGGCCGCCGAGCTGCTTCAGTAGCTGTACCGCCAGCTGATCGCCGTCACTGCCCAGCTGCAGGCGCAGGCTGGCCGGCGATGGGCTGGCGGCGCAGGATTGGGGGCGGAAGTGGAAGTGCAGGCAGTCGCCCTCGCGGGCGGCCAGCTGCAGGCGGCGCAGGTCCTTGTCCACCGGCGCCTGGCGGCCCTGCCAGCTGAGCAGGGCACCGCAGCAGCCGGACTGCAGTGCCTGTTCGGTGGCCCAGAGTTCGTCCTTCTGGCCGCGAGGGTGGATGATCAGCAGCTTCTCCAGCTGCACGCCGGCGCTGGCAAGTGCCGGGGCGTAGGGAATGAAGGGCGGGTTCACCAGTACCACCATCTGCTCGCGCTGGGTCAGTTCCGCCAGAGCAGGCAGTAACAGGGAGATCTCGCCGATACCGGACTGGTTGACCAGCAGTTCGGTGGTGGCGCCGCGGGGCCAGCCGCGACCGGTGAGCAGGGCATCCAGGCTGCTGAAGCCGCTGGCGATGCCGCCGCGCTGGCGCTTGTGTTCGTTGGCGGCCTGCCAGATATCCGGCCGGGCGAGCAGCTGACTCAGGCGCTGCTGTTTTGACGGATCGGCTAACTGATTGTTTTGTAATAGGTTTTCGGCGTTGCTCACGATTTCGGCCCTCGTTGTCCGCCCTGTCGAGGCGATAACTGTATATGCGTACAGCAGTTACTGGCAATTTATACAGTAGTTGATTGGGGGCAACAAGGGGGTAGTGATGTGATTGGCACTTTTTTGCACAGCGTAAAACGGCTATGATTCGGCCTCGTTGTCGGTCCAGACAACAAACCAAAGACAAAGAATCGACCAGTCACAAATGTACCTAGGGGGGCGGTGTGAGTATCAAGTCCGACAAGTGGATTCGCCGTATGGCCGAGCAACACGGCATGATCGAGCCGTTTGAGCCGGGCCAGGTGCGCCAGAACGGCAATGGTGAGCGGTTGATCTCCTACGGCACCTCCAGCTACGGCTACGACGTGCGCTGCGCCAGTGAATTCAAGATCTTTACCAATGTGCATTCCGCCACCGTGGATCCGAAGACTTTCGACGAGAACAGCTTTGTCGATGTGGAAGGCGATTCGTGCATCATCCCGCCGAACTCCTTCGCGCTGGCACGCACCGTCGAGTACTTCCGCATCCCGCGCTCGGTGCTGACCATCTGCCTGGGCAAGTCCACCTATGCGCGCTGCGGCATCATCGTGAACGTGACGCCGCTGGAGCCGGAGTGGGAAGGGCATGTGACCCTGGAATTCTCCAACACCACCAACCTGCCGGCGAAGATCTACGCCCACGAAGGTGTGGCGCAGATGCTGTTCTTCGAATCCGATGAAGTCTGCGACGTGTCCTACGCGGATCGCGGCGGCAAGTACCAGGGCCAGCGCGGCGTCACCCTGCCGCGGGCCTGATTCCCGGGCTGCCCGCGCTCCTGCGGGCGGCCGATCTTCCCTCCATGAATGAAACCTCTCCCAGCCAATTGCCCGAAAGTGTCGATGTACTGATTATCGGTGCCGGTGCGGCGGGGCTGATGTGCGCGGCTACTGCCGGGCAGCGCGGGCGCAGCGTGCTGGTGCTCGACCACGCGAATAAGGTCGGCAAGAAAATCCTGATGTCCGGCGGCGGCCGCTGCAATTTCACCAACCTGTATACCGCGCCGGAGAACTTCTACAGCGAAAATCCGCACTTCTGCAAATCGGCGCTGGCCCGCTACACCCAATGGGACTTTATCGCGCTGGTCGAGAAGCATGGTATTCCGTATCACGAGAAGACTCTCGGCCAGCTGTTTTGCGACAACAAATCCAAGGATGTTGTCGACCTGCTGCTGGCGGAGTGCCGCGCGGCGAAGGCGCAGGTCCGCACCCGCTGCAGTATCCAGTCGATAGAGCCGCTGCAACAAGGCTATCTGGTCGATACTTCCCTCGGGCGGGTGGCCTGTGAATCCCTGGTAATCGCCACCGGCGGCCTGTCGATTCCGACCATGGGCGCTACTGGCTTCGGCTACGAGGTCGCGCGCCAGTTCGGCCTGAGCATTATCCCAACCCGCGCCGCCCTGGTGCCCTTTACCCAGCACAGGCGCCAGCTCGAGCGGCAGCAGGATCTGCCCGGCAGTGCGCTGGCGGTGACCGCCAGCTGCGGCGAGGGCAGTTTCAATGAGCAGATGCTGTTTACCCACCGCGGCCTCAGCGGCCCGGCGGTGTTGCAGATTTCCAGCCACTGGCGCGAAGGGCAGGCGGTTGAATTCGACCTGGCGCCCGGGCGCGATCTGGGCGATTGGCTGCTGCAGCGACGCGCGGAGAATCCGGACAGCCACCTGCACAGTGTGCTGGCGGAAATCTGGAGCAAGAAGCTGGTGCAGTATTTTCTGCAGCGGCAGGGAATCGACAGCCGGGCACTGAAGCAGTACGGTGAAAGCGAACTGGCCACAATCGGCACCAAGCTGCAAACCTGGCAGCTGGTGCCCGCCGGCACCGAGGGTTATCGCACCGCTGAGGTGACCCTGGGCGGTGTGGATACCGATGCTATCTCTTCGCGCACCATGGAGTGCAAGACGCAGCCGGGGCTCTATTTTGTCGGCGAAGTGCTGGATGTGACCGGCTGGCTGGGCGGGTACAATTTTCAGTGGGCCTGGGCTTCGGGTCACGCGGCTGGTGAAGTCGCATAAGCGGAGTGGATGAAACAATGGGCGATGTGATTCCGTTCAAGAAAAAAACTGCCTGGCAGAAACACAAGGGCAGCAGCCTGTGCCGCGACGGTTTTCACAAGTGGCAGGTGGTTACCGAGCGCAAGTTCGACGTAAAGCAGGGCAAGCTGGTGACCGAGTACCGATGCCAGCGCTGCGGCAAAACCAAGACCGAGCTGCTGTAGCCGACCTGGTAAAAAGTTAACCCGGCAAATTCGATTGCCGGGTTAACTTCAAGTGGCTGGGCTGATTAATAGCGGTAGTAACGGCCGCGGTAGTATCTCTTCTTCTTCTCCCGGTCGTAGACATAGCCGGCACCGGCACCGATAACGGCACCCGCTGCCGTGGCTCCCGGGCGGCCGCCGCTGATCAGGGCACCGGTTACCGCACCGATACCGGCCCCGGTACCGATACGACGGTCTTTGTCGCTCATATTGGCGCAGCCCTGGAATAGAAGACCGACAACCAGGAAGGCAGCCAGGCCCAGAGATTTAAAGACTTTGATACGCATAGACACCTCTCTCACAACTCGGTTGAGGCTGAGTGAGCCGGGCTAAGAATTTCGCCGGCCTATGTCGAAGCCAGTGTAGGGTGGCGAGTTTGGTGCAACAAATGGCGACGCAGGGTGGCTGTAAAATTGACCTTATCGCCGCAGGGTGCAATCGGGTAAGCTGGATCACTGCAACCAGCCCCGCGCCCGGGCGCTGCGACAAGAAGATTGGCAATGTTTGAACAACAAGACCTGCTGGATATAGCGCGCACCCCTATGCCGTTTGGTAAATACGCCGGACGTGTGCTGATCGACCTGCCGGAAGAATACCTGCTGTGGTTTGCCAAGAAAGAGTTTCCTGCGGGCAGGCTGGGACGATTGATGGCGCTGACGCTTGAAATCAAAATTGAAGGTCTGCAGGGCCTGATTCAACCGCTGAAAGAAGGATAGTGATGACCCACCCAGACCTCACGCTGGTTCAGGTCCCTGAGCCCAGCCAGATTCGCAGCCGTCAGGCTCTGGAGCGCTTACTGGCTGTCGGCGAGGAGTTGTTGGCCAACAACCGGTTTGAAGAGGCCAGCGTGGCGGAAATTGCGAGCCTGGCGGATTCCTCCGTGGGTACCTTCTATCGCTTGCTTGGGGACAAGGACACCCTTTCGCTACTGTTGCTGCAGCGTTTCATGCAAAAACTCGCGGATACCACTGCGTCCCTGCGCGATGCCGGTGCCGGGTGCCGGGATTTGGCCGAGGGAGTGCGCCTGCTGACCGATACCTATATCGATATTTATACCGGTCGGCGGGGCGTGCTGCGCGCGGTGATTCTGCGTGCGTCGCGCAGCGCGGCCTTCCGCGATCGGGTCCATCAGCTCAATACCCATATTTCCTCTACCGCCTGTGACTGCCTGGAGCCTTTCATGGAGCAGGTATTGCACAGCAACCCCCAGCAGGCAGTGGCTTCCGGGGTGCACATGGTACTGGGTGCCCTCAACCAGCACACGGTCACCGGCACCCTCGGTGGTCTTCCCGCAGGCGAGCTACGGGATGAGATAGCCCGCTTGCTGCTGGGATACCTGCGCGGCCCTCAATAGATCCCGCCCACACACTGGCACCTGTTTACACCCCCGATGCATTAAGCCCCTTGCCATAGTCATCGTCGAAGAGTAGTCTTTCGGTATCGGAATTCATATTCCGATTCCATTTTGGCCTTGCGGCCTCTTCGGTTGCAGTAAAGCCCGAGAGAGCCCGAGCTGGAAGCCGGGCCCGGAATCCGAGCAGAAAAATAACAAAAGCGATATGAGAAAAAACCATGCCGTACTTTTCCCGCGATGGTCGCAACCTGTTCTTTACCGACAGCGCCGGTCAGGGCGCGCCGCTGTTGCTGCTGCACGGTCTCGGCTCCCAGGGCACTGACTGGCAGCCGCAGTTCGACAAGCTGCAAGGCGAGTTTCGCGTGCTGACCCTGGATTTTCCCGGTCATGGCAACAGCGATATCTGTGCCGGACCTGTCTCCATGAAGACCCTGGCCGAAGATGCCCTGGCGCTGCTCGATCATCTCGGCATCGCCCGCGCCCATGTGGCCGGCCTTTCCCTCGGGGGCATGGTGGCCTTCCAGCTGCTGGCCAGCAGTGCCGAAAGGCTGCACTCGCTGACAGTGATCAATTCCGGCCCGGGTATGGCTTCCGGGCGCTGGCGCCTGCAGCTGGTGGTTGCACTGCGCACACTGCTGATTCGCGGCTTTGGCCTGAAGACACTGGCAAAGCGCATTGCGCCGAAACTCTTTCCCCGCGCCGATCAACAGCCGCTGCGGGAAAAATTCCTGCAGAGCATCGCTGCAGCCGATGAACAAACCTATCTGAAAATCCTGCGCGCTATCGGCAACTTCAATGTGTGGCGCGAGGTCGCCGGCAGTCCTGTCGCTGTGCTGATACTGACCGCGGACCGGGATTACACACCGGTTTCCTACAAGGCCGCGTACGCGGCAACGCTGGGCAATGCGCGATTATCGGTGATCGAAAACTCCGGCCATGCTTCGCCGATGGACCGGCCGGAGCAGTGCAATGCACAAATTCGTGCATTCCTGCGCGAACACGCAAAAAGGACAGAAAAACCGTTGGAGTCAGCCAACTACATCTGAGTTTACAAATATAACTACAGCGAGAGAGGGATTGGGTATGTCGAATAACAATAACGTGGTACCTGGTTTTCGTAAAAAAATTCTGCCGCTGGCCGTCGCCGGATTGAGCAGCATGAGCTGGGTCGCGGCGCCACAGGTTTTTGCACAGCAGAGTGCCCAGGCGATGGAGGAGGTTGTCGTTTCCGCGCGCCGGCGCGAGGAGTCACTGCAGGAAGTGCCGCAAGCGGTCAGCGCACTCAGCGGGGAAGAAATGCTGATTGCCGGAGTTTCCGACCTCGCGGATCTGCAGTCCCAGGCGCCGGGGCTTACCGTTTATCCCGCGCGTGCCACCAGTTCCACGGTCACCGCCTATATCCGCGGTGTCGGCCAGTCCGATCCACTCTGGGGTGTCGAGCCCGGTGTCGGTATCTACGTGGACGATGTCTATCTGGCGCGCCCGCAGGGCGCACTGCTGGAAATGCTCGACGTTGAGCGGGTGGAAATACTGCGCGGCCCGCAGGGATCCTTATATGGGCGCAATACCATCGGCGGGGCGATCAAATATGTAAGCCGGCCCATCGCTGAGGAAACGGAAATCTCGCTGCAGGCCGCGCTCGGCAGTTACAACCAGCGGGATTTCAAAGCCGCCGTCAGCACACCGTTGACGGAAAACCTCTATGCCAGCCTGGCCGTCGGATCCTTCGAGCGCGACGGCTTCGGCGAGAATCGCCTCACCGGTGCCGCGGTCTCCGATAAACAGCTCTACGCCGGACGCGCCGCGATCGAATGGCGGCCGAGTGAGCGCTGGACTGTCAACCTCGCCCACGACGTTGTCTACGACAGATCCGCGGTGCCCGGCGCCCAGCGCATGGTGCCGAACGTGATCGAGTCCTTCTTCAGTGGCGCGGCGCCACTGCCGGTAAGCGATGACCGCTACGACGTGGACAACGGCTTTGCCAACCAGAACAACGATACCGACAACTCCGGTACGGCGCTGACCATCAGCTGGGAGGGCGAGGGCAACTGGGGCTTCAAATCGATTACCGCGCGCCGCGAGGGCGAATTCAATCAGGCCATTGATTTTGACGGCGGCCCCTATCCGATCGCCGACGTGGACGGTGTGCAATACGATGAGCAGCTGAGCCAGGAATTCCAGTGGCAGTACAGCGGCGAGCGACTGGACGGTGTTTTTGGTCTCTACCTGCTGGATGCCAGCGCCGGCGGCGTCGTGCGCAATCGCTTTGGCCTGCCGACGGCACTGGTCGCTCCGGGGCTGGAATCCATACTCGGGCCGACCCTGGCGATTTACGGCGCGAGCGGCGGTGAGGTGGAAACCGATGCGGCGGCGCTCTTCGGCGACCTGAGCTACAGCCTCACCGAGGCGACCTCGCTCAGCCTGGGCGGGCGTTTTAATCGCGAGAAAAAGCAGGCGCTGGTGCTGAACCAGAGTATGGCGGATGAGGACTTCACCATTCCCACCGGCCAGGTGACTGCGGATTTCGAAGGCTCGGAAAGCTGGACGGATTTCTCCCCGCGCATTGGCCTCGATCATCAACTGAACGACAGCACACTGGTCTATGCCAGTTACAGCGAAGGCTTCAAGAGCGGCGGCTTCAATATCCGCGCCAATACGGTCCAGGTGCCGGACTCACAGAATCCGTACAAGCCGGAGCGGGTCAGCAGCTACGAGCTGGGTATCAAGGCAGATCTCAGCGAGACGCTGCGCGTCAATGCGGCGGCTTTCTACAGCGACTACGAAGATATCCAGCTGAGTATCTTTACCGGCGTGGATACCACCGGCGACGGCAATAACGACAGCTTCTTCGGCGACTTCACCAATGCCGGTGCCGGCGTGATTCGCGGTGTGGAACTCGAATACCAGTGGGCGCCCAGCGAGTTCTTTGCCCTGAGTGGCAACGCGACCTGGCTGGATGCCTATTACAAGGAATATATCTCCGGCGGCGTGAATGTCGCCGACGAGCAGGAGTTCACCAATACGCCGGAACTGACCTACACCGTCAACGGGGACTTTTCCTTTCCGCTGGCCGAACTGGGCCGGCTGGATGCCCGCCTGAGTTACAACTACCGCGACGATGTCTATCCCACCACCGACCTGAGCGACATCGTTTTCCAGGAGGGTTACGGGCTGTGGAACGCGGCACTGGTATTCACCCCTCCCGCGGAGAGCTGGCGTCTGGCGTTGGAAGGCAGGAACCTCACCGACGAGGAGTATCGCAATACCGGCTATGACCTGCGCGGCTCCGGATTCCCGATCGTGAGTGGCTATTACGGCGATCCGCGGGTCTGGGCATTGCGGTTGAATCTCGATCTCTAAGCGAACCTGGTAGGAGAGGCCGTTGGCCGCGATCGGAGCCCGTCGCTTCGAATCGGTCCTGCCGCCGGTGGCCATCCGACAAACAGCCTCTTCGGCAATCGTCTGGCGGATGGCCCCCGGCGTCAGGACCTCGCCCTGTGCCTCCCGGTATAGATCGCGGCAATCGGTCGCGTTTAACAAGCAAAAATAAACAGTGGAGAAACCATGCACGGCCTGATGATGCAGGGGCAGCTGACCCTCACCGGCATAATGCGCCATGCGCAACAAAATTTTGCTGACCGGGAAATCGTTTCCATTACTGCAGACGACCCGCGCCATCGCTATACCTATGGCCAGGCCTTCGACCGCGCTGCGCAGCTGGCCAGTGCGCTGCAAAAACTTGGCGCCCGGCAGGGGGACTGTATCGGCACCCTGGCGTGGAATGACTACCGTCACTTCGAACTCTATTACGCCACTTCCTGCAGCGGGCTCATCTGTCACACCATCAACCCGCGGCTGTTTGCCGAGCAGATCATCTACATCATCCAGCATGCAGAGGACCGCTGGCTGTTTATCGATCCCTCGTTTGTGCCATTACTGGAATCGATCGCCGACAGGCTCGCGGGCGTAAAGGGTTGCGTGATTCTTACGGACAGTGCCCATATGCCGCAGACCAGCCTGCCGGATGCGCACTGCTATGAGGAGTTGCTGGCGGCGGAAAGCGGGGCGTTTGACTGGCCGCAGCTGGACGAGCAGAGCGCGGCGGCGCTGTGTTACACCTCCGGTACCACCGGCAACCCCAAGGGAGTGCTCTATTCACATCGTGCGATGGTGTTGCATACCTACGGTGTGCTGATGCCCAACGCTTTCGCGTTGCAGGGGCAGGAGGCAGTCATGCCGGTCGTGCCCATGTTCCATGTCAACGCCTGGTCCCTGCCTTACGCGGCTCCGGTGATGGGGGCCAAGCTCGTTTTGCCCGGTCCGAAAATGGGCTGCGGCGAAACCTTGTGTAACCTGATTCGGGAGGAGGGCGTCAACGTCGCCGCGGGCGTGCCCACGGTGTGGCTGGCGTTACAGCGATACCTGCGTGAAACGGGCCAGCAGATTCCCAGCCTGCGGCGGGTCATTGTCGGCGGTGCCGCCTGTCCCTGGTCGATCATGGAGGAGTTCGAGGCGCGCCACGGCGTCTACACGCACCACGCCTGGGGCATGACGGAAATGAGTCCCCTCGGCACCTTCAATGCGCGGGTGCCAGGCGCTCTGCCCGCAGAAGAGGCCAGAAAACTGCGACTCAAACAGGGCCGCACCGTCTTCGGCGTGGAGATGCGTATCGTCGACGAGTGCGGCAACAGCCTGCCGCACGACGGCACTGCCTGCGGCGCGCTGCAGGTGCGCGGACCCTGGGTCTGCGAGCGCTATTTCAAGGCGGAAACTTCCGCGCTCACCGATGATGGCTGGTTCGATACCGGCGACGTGGCGACCATAGATGCCGACGGCTACCTGGGTATTACCGACCGCACTAAAGATGTCATTAAGTCCGGCGGTGAGTGGATATCTTCCATCGAATTGGAAAATCTCGCTGTGGCCATGGCGGGGATACAGGAAGCTGCCGTCATCGGCATCGCGCACGAAAAGTGGGATGAACGGCCGTTACTGGTAGTCGTGCCGAGTGCCGGCGTGCAACTCGATGCGCAGCAGATTCTCGAGGGATTCCGCGGTCGGGTGGCCAACTGGTGGATTCCCGACGACTGCCTGCTGGTAAACGAGATCCCCCATACCGCTACCGGCAAGATCAGCAAAAAAGATCTGCGTGACCAGCTCACCGAGTACCGCTGGCCGCAAACTGAGCCGCAATGATGGCGTTGCATCGACGCCTGGCGGAAATCAACCAACATTCTGCGAGAAAGAGGAGTCGGGTAGCACACAGAATTTCTGTAGTCGCGGAAAAAACCTATCGAGGAAAATAATAATGTATGCCTTCGAAAAGCCTCCAGCGATGATCTCCCGGTTCGGCCGGCGACTGGTCGCGCTGATCACCATCCTCTGTATCAGCCAGGTCGCCGACGCGGCAGACAGCCAGTCCCTTTTGCGCAGTATTACTTCTCTCGGCGGCGCCCAGGTGCAGGGCGTTGCCGATACCAACAATACCCAGTCCTGGCGCGGTATCCCGTTTGCCGAGGCGCCGCTCGGTGATCTGCGTTGGCGCGCGCCGCGCGATCCGCAGGCGTGGTCGGGCGTGCGCGATGCGAGTCAATTCGGCAGCATCTGTTCACAGCTCGGCAGCTTTTTTGGCGAACCGAATCCGGCCACTTTCGATCTGCCGATCGGCTCCGAGGACTGCCTGTATCTGAATGTCTGGCGCCCCCGGAGCAGTGCCGAAAATCTGCCGGTGCTCTTCTGGATTCACGGCGGCTCCAACCGCCTGGGCGCGGGATCCGAAGTGCTCTATAGCGGCGCAAACTTTGCGCAGAAAGCCAACGCGGTGGTGGTCACCGTAAACTACCGTGTCGGCAGCCTCGGCTGGTTCTTCAACGGCGCCCTGGCGGAGGGCGACCCGAAGGACGACTCGGGCAATTTCGCCACCCTGGACCTGATCAAGGGCCTGGAATGGGTGCGGGACAATATTCGCGGATTCGGCGGCGATCCGAACAAGGTGACGATTGCCGGCCAGTCCGCAGGCTGCATAAATGCGTGGGGCCTGCTGCAGTCGCCGCTGGCGGATGCGTTGGTGGACCGTATGCTGTGCATGTCCGGGCTGCCCAACGCTTACCCGAAAGCCCTGGGTGAAGTGCAGTCCAATGATGTGATTGACAGTTTGCTGGTAGAAAACGGCTACGCCGCGGACAAGCTGTCTGCGGCACAGTTTCGGCTCGGCCAGAGCGATATCTGGATTCGCAACTTCCTGCGCGCGCTGCCGGCAGAGGCGATTGTGCGGCACACGCCGAGTCCGGTAGTGATGGGACATTTCACCGACGGTCATGTAATACCCTGGGCCGGCTACGCGGACCTGACTGCCGGCGGCTATCACAAGGTGCCGATGATATTGGGGACCACCAAGGACGAAGGCTCCCTGTTCGCCGGTGTCCTGGCTGGCTACCTCAGGCCGTCACTGACCGAGCTGTGGGATATGGCCAACTACCAGGATCCCGCCAGTCTCGCGGTGACGGATATCATCGAACCGGATCTCTATCCCTCCTACTACCCGGTACACCGCACGCTGAGCCTCGCCGTCGACCTGACGATCGACAATATATGCCGCTACCTGCGTCTGCTGCAGGGCAATATCTATCGCTACAACTTTGACTGGGACGACGCGCCGCAGCCGTGGAAGGAAGCCTTTGGCGCTGTGCACGGTATGGACCTGCCGTTCCTGTTTGGCAATTTTCCCGGATCCGACCAGCCGGATTTCATGCGTTATATGATCAGTGCCCAGAACCAGTCACAGCGCGAAGTGCTCTCCGACACTTTCATCCGGTATGTCAGCCAGTTTATGCGCACGGGCAATCCCAACAAGTGGTTTGACGGCCTGCCGGAGTGGTATGACTGGTCCAACTTCTGGATCTATCAAAAGCGCCTGATTCTGGACAACAACGTGCATACGAATTCGCACGATTTCTGGCTGTCCGACGTGAACAATGCGCTGAACCAGTTGAATGCAGAAGAGAGGCAGCGGGCCGAAGAGCTGATATCGAACTTCCAGGTACAACTGGAAGATGCGGACGTAAGCTATCAGTAGCATCGCACCCTGATCGCGTCGTGCTTGGCAGGGCGCTCTGCGCCTTGCTTTTTTTACTTTGCGCCAATTTTATTTTGTGTCAATGCGACTCTGGACTGGCGCGGCCGCAGTTGGTGCGCGCGCTTTGCCACACTAATATATAAGTGCCTGGGCAAAAGCAGTCCCCGAAGGAAAAGGGGAGCAAGAAGAAGCGGTCCGCAACGGGAGACTTGGACTAACCCGTAAATAGACCCACAGCGGGTAACCACTGGTCTGAACGAAAGACTTCAGCGAGGTGAACAGCGGGAGTAGAGCCAGTCAGCTTAAAGAGGGAGCGGTCGAAATGATTTCGGCCGCTAATTCTTTGTGCCTGCCACAAAATTTTCCACCTGCAGTCCGGCAGAACCGAATGCCAAGCATCACAGCAAAGACAAAACATCCAGATTAAATGTTGCTGAATTTTTAGTTATTTTTCCGGTTTGTGCGACCAATGTGGAATGTCGTTGTCGATGAGGGACGTGGTCGATATTCCACTGTACCCGGAAGGAAGAAACAAAAAAGCGGCCACGTGGGCCGCTTTTCCGTTTGACCACCGCGCGGTGGTCGGCTGGCTTACATCAGAAGTTGTAGGCCAGGGTGGCGCCGAAGGTGCGCGGCGCGCTCCAGCTGGAGTAGTTATTTAAAATGCCGTCGTCATTGGTGCTGGTGCGATAGTGACGATCGGTCAGGTTTCTGCCCCACAGTGACACGGTCCAGTCTCCGGCCTCCTGGAACAGTTCCGCGCGGGCATTGACCAGCGCGCCGCCGTCTTCCTTGGCGTAGGGCTCGTTGGTGATGCTCAGGTAGTAGTCATCGGTCCAGTTAACACCCAGCTGCAGTGCCGCGCCGAGCTCGTCGGTCACGCTGAACTCGTAGCGCGCCAGGGAGCTTACGCTCAGGCCCGGGGCGTTGTTGAGCTCGTTGCCCACCACATCCACTTCCTGACCGAAGAGATCGTAGATACGGCCGGTGCCGCTCGGGCCCTTCACGATTTCAGTGTCCATGTAGCCGACGCCCACGCGCAGATCCAGCCCCATGATCGGCAGCCAGCGCAGATCCAGCTCGGCGCCGCGGGTCTCGACGTCACCCATGTTGGTCAGGCCCGAGAAGGTGGCGTTGTTGTTCTGGATTTCCAGCGGCGACTGGAAGCCCTCGTAGTCGTAGTGGAAGATGGCACCGTTCAGCTGCACGGTGTCCTCCGCCAGGGTGGACTTGAAGCCCAGCTCTACCGCTGTGTTGGTTTCCGGCTTGTAGGATTCCACCGCCTCGGCATTGAAGAAGAAGCCACCGAAGAAGCCGCCGGACTTGAAGGTGTGGCCCACGCTTGCGTACACCAGGGTGTCTTCGGTGGGTTTCCAGTCCAGGGTCACTTTCCAGGACGGATCCTTCTCGTCGTAGGTCGCCGGGGTGCCGGAGGACAGCGGCAGCGGGCCGTCGCCGACTCCAAGTTCGGGATCACGACAGGTCTCATAATCGGCAATGCCAAAGGCGTTGCAGGCCCAGGCGCCGGCGTTGAGCAGCACGCCGCCGACATAATCTTTCTGCTCGCGGGTGTAGCGCAGGTCGGTGGTCAGGGTGAAGGCTTCGTTGAAGTCGTATACCAGCTGACCGTACACGGAGCTGACCTTGGTCTCCTGCTCGTATTCCATGGTGCCGCAGCCGGGGAAGGCGACCCAGTCGGCGTACAGGTTGGCGCTGAAGGTACAGGTCCGCTTTTCGTCGAGCTGGTCCTGGGCGTAGCTGGCGCCCGCCATCCAGTTGAAGGGCCCGTCGTTGTTCGACAGCAGGCGCAGCTCCTGGGACACGGAGCTGATATCCGAGCTGTAGTTGGTGATGTAGTTGTCGTCGAAGTTGATGTCGCGCTCGACCAGCTCGGCATAGGCCTCCCACTCGTCCTGGTTGGCCGCGCCGGTGCCGACACTGCCGGAGCCGTTGACGTGATAAAAGTCCAGGCTCGTAAAGTTGCTCACAGATACCAGGGTCACGGTACCCAGATCCCACTCCACGTTCAGCGAGGTAGAATTGAAGGTGTCGTCGAAGTGGCGCACGGTAGCATCTTCACCGCGGTAGATACCGTCCGGCGCCTTGCCGTTAATGTTCACACAGTTGGCATCGGGGATGCCGGTGTTGAGGATCGCATCGCAGTAATCGCCGGGAATCGGACCGGTGAAGTCGGGGAGGGCAATGCTGCCGTTATAGTCTCCCGGGGACCAAGGGCTGCTGTTGGGATTCCAGTAACCTTCGGGCTCCGGAATACCCACCTCTGACTTGTCGCGGCCGAAGGTCTGGCGCAGGTCCAGGCGCAGGGTGTCGGTGGGCTCGTAGGACAGGGTGACGCGCGCCTGGGTCTTGTCGCGGCCGCCCTGCATGCGGTCCAGGTAGGTATTTTCGAACCAGCCTTCGCTCAGTTCGTTCTGCACTGCCACCCGCGCCGCCAGGTTGTCGGCGATGGACAGGTCGGCACCGGCGCGCACGTTGAAGGTACCGTAGTTGCCTACGTCCACGGCGGCGTTGGCCTGGTTCTGATCAAATTCGGGGCGGCGGGACACGATGTTGATGGCGCCGCCGGTGGAGTTGCGTCCGTACAGACCGCCCTGGGGGCCCTTCAGTATTTCCACGCGCTCGGTGTCAAACATCGCAAATGCGCCGTAGACGCCAAAGGGCTGGTACACATCGTCCACCACCACGGCGGTGGTCGGGGTGTTGTTGGCGTTGTAGTCCTGCAGGCCCACGCCGCGAATCACGAAAATGGGGATGCCGGAGTCGGGCGACATGCCGAGCTCCATGTTGGGCACAAATTCGGTGATTTGCGCGGCTTCCATGACGCCGAGCTTCTCCAGGTCATCACTGCCCATGGCAGCAATGCTGATGGCCACATCCTGCACACTCTGCGCGCGCTTCTGTGCCGTTACCGTTACCTCTTCGAGGGTCTGGGCAAAAGTTTGCGGAACCATCGCCACGCTGGTGGCAATTGCTAAGGAAAGTAAGTTGCGTTTCATCACGTCTGTCCTCTGGTCTTTATTGTTTATCGAGGTCACTCCGTCGGGGGTATCTCCCTTCACTACTGCGTGATCGCTAAGTCGATAGCGTCCTGTGAGGGGGCTGCTGTCTGTGTCGCCATCCCGCCGGGTGTCGGCGGGGAGGCGGCAGCGGCAGCACTTTGCATCCAAGCCGGTAAGCGGATCGCAAGCACGCCTGTATACAGATGCTGTGTAATTACAGTCGCTGTATTTACCCAATGCCGAAATTACAGTCGCTATAAATGGGTGTCAAGGGGCAGAACCGCATGCTGTGAACTGGTCTCGAGGTACTGTTCGGCTGCGCTTGGCGGTACCTGGAATAGAAACTGGCAAGGACGGAGGACGACAGTGAAGGTGACACGGGCGGTCGCCTTGTGCTCAGGCCTGAGGGGCCGGCACTGCTGCTATGGGGCGCTTTGGCGCTGGAGAGTGTGTCGAGTGGCGGTTTTACTGCAGGGATTGCCTGGGAGGCTGCAGCGGGCTGGACGAGAGAGGCACCGAGTCGCGCAAATAATATTGCACCACTCGATGCCATTCAGTTTTTCCGGCTCCGGCCGCGACTACAGGAATAGCGGTTTGGCTTATCCCTGTAGTCGGGCCAGTTTGCTAAGAAGGGCGTATCAGTAGCGTCCTCAATTCTGCTTCTTGCCCTTGGTTTGGGCTGTCGCCTGTACAGCCACTTCTGCTGAACAAGTGCGACTACCCTCCTGACAGACTTCATAGATAAAGTCAGTGCTATCCGAACGGAAGGAGTCTTTGAAATATCCGTCGTTGGCGGTGTTCTTGATCAGAATACCATCTCGATAGATATCGACTCCTGCGGTAGCGGCGCCACTCCAGTTCAGCTCCACATTGACTCGACCTTTAAAGTGGGTAGCGCTGGCGTTCAGGTTAATAACCGGCACTACATCCACCGATTTGGTAACGCTGTGAGTAGCGCCCGCATCGTCGGTGACCGTCAGGGTGACCGGGTAGGTGCCGTGTGCCGCATAGGTGTGCCCCGGGTTGGCCAGGCTGGAACCATTGCCGTCCCCGAAATCCCAGGCCCACGCAACTACAGAGCCGTCACTGTCGCCGCTCATATCGGTGAAGCTCACGTCCAGGCCGGTCACTACATGGCTATAGTCAGCCACCGGGGCCTGATTCACGGGCGCAGGAACAACGCTCAGTGTCACCACGGAGCTTCCCGAAGCACCCTGTGAATCGACCGCCTCGGCCATTACCGTGTGCTCGCCCGCACTGAGCGAAGTAGTGCTGAACGAGGCACCGGTGCCAATCAATCCGTCGACAGATGACAGCCAATTGATGGAGGCACTCACGTTGCCGTCTTCACTGTCATCCGCTGTCGCACTGAAGACAACAACATCACCCTCGGTAACGGTGCTGCCACCCGTCGGCGAACTGATACTGACGGTCGGCGCGGTGTTGCCGGGCGGCGGAGTCACAACATCACCATTGCCAAGCGTGATGGACCAGTTGTTCAGCACACCGCTGTTGGTGTAACTGGACATATCCTCTGCGCGCAACTTCCATACCCCAAAGCTGTTGTCGCCGGTAAAGTCGGCCGGGGTGAAGGTCTCCACCAGGTTCTCGTTGCTGTAGCCGGTCATATCGTGCAACGTGAAAACCTTGCCCGACGGGGCAATCAGGTGCACCTTCAGGTCGCCGATCCAGCGAAACGAGATATCCACGCTGACACTGAACGAATCGATGACCAGGGCTTCGGGCACGTCGATTTCACTGACGATCGCATATCCGAGACTCGTATGGCTGTCCGGCATTACGACAGGTGTATCCATTCTGTGTGTCACAGAAGTGTTGGGCGTCAGTACCGAAATATTGAAGCTCTTGGAAGATTCCTGCCCGGCCGCGTCAACGGCAGTTACGCTGATCTCATGGTTGCCATAGCTCAGGTTGCTGGTGCTGATTGCACCACCAGAACCCAGCGGGCCATCGATATCCGAACTCCAGCTTATGGAACCGCTGACGTCACCGTCTTCAACGTCAGTCGCGACAGCACTGAAATTGATGACGTCGCCAACCAGGAAGGGGCTGCCGTGAGCGGGTCCGTTAACCTTGATGCTGGGCAGATAGTTGTAGCCGCTGCTCGCCGCGCCGGAGATATCCATCGACCAGCCGTTCAGAGCACCAACCTGTGTTCCCAACTCATCGGTTACCTTCAGGGTCCAGTCACCCAGCGCCCGGTCCAATTCGAATTGGTCCAAATCGTAGGTGCCACTCAAGCCACTGTCACGATCGTGCAAGACGGCGGTTTTACCATTGGGAGAGGTCAGGCTTATCACCAGATCGCCGGGCCTGGTGTGGCTGATATCCACGGTGACCGAAGTGGCAACAATGGCGATGTCGTCGGGCACGTTGATGGTGCTGGAAGTGCCGATAGAGCTCTTATCCGGAATGGATCCGCCCTGGACATTTGCATAACTGAAGGAAATTGTCCCTTCGGGCCACACTTTCAGTCGCACGTCGGTTGACTTGGTCAGTTCGCCATCCTGCGCCGTCACCGTAAGCGTATAGATACCGGGTGGTACTTCGGTACTGGGCGTTACGCTCATGGTTGTCGAGCCGCCGGCAGGCACATCAGCTGGGGAGAAAGTGATCTCCGCATCGAGTGCGGGGAAGGCGGTTGCGGAGAAAGTTGCGCTGCCGGAGTAGCCGCCCATAGCATTCAGATCGATCGTGTAGGTCGCGACCTCGCCCTGGTTCACAGTGCTGGAGAGCGGGTTGCCGCCGAGATAAAAAGTGGGGCCGCCACCGCCCACCATCAGCAGGGCATTCTCCACATTCAGGCGGCGGCCAGATACCGTCTTGCCGTCGAGTGCGGCGATTGCATCACCGGAACTCATCAGGACGTCTTTCAACTGTGCCGTCGTCAGGCTCGGGGCCGTCGCCAACAGCAGCGCGCCCGCACCGGCTACATGCGGCGTCGCCATTGAGGTGCCGTTAAAGGTGGCGTAACTCTCGCCTGGTACCGTGGACAGTACCCCGGAGCCCGGCGCGCCCATGTCGACGGACGTCAGGCCCCACTGGGAAAAGCTGGACATGTTGTCGGCGCTGTCCGTAGAGGCAATAGCCATGACGTTCGGCACATCGTAACTGGCGGGGTATGAGGGGGTGGCATCATTGTCACGGGCATCGTTGCCCGCGGCGGCCACAAACAGCATGTCCGCGTTGTTCGCCGCGGTGATCGCATCCTCCAGAGTCTGGGAATAACCGCCGCCGCCCCAGGAGTTGTTGAGCACACGGATATTCTCGCCGCGGCTCTTCAGGTCGACCATGTAGTTGATACACTCAACGCCATCCGCAAGGGTGCCACCGTTGGTGCCCAGGAAACTGCAGCCGACCATCCTGGTCTGCCAGTTTACGCCCACAACACCGGTGCCATTGTTACCGCTCGCGCCGATGGTTCCGGCCACATGGGTACCGTGATCCCCGGTATCCATCGGGTTGCCATCGTCATTGATGGCCGAGATTCCGTGAACGTCGTCGATGTAGCCATTGCCGTCGTCGTCGATATTGTTGCCGGCAATTTCATTGGGGTTGATCCAGATATTGGCGATCAGGTCCGGGTGCGTGTAGTCAAAGCCGGTGTCAATCACACCGACAACTATCTCCCTGTCGCCGATCTGCATATCCCAGGCTAGGTCGGCCTTGGTCTTGGCCATGCCCCACAGTTCGCCGTAGCGCGGATCACTGGGGATCACAGAGGGGTAGTACTTGTAGTTCAGCTCTGCGTATTCGATATGCGGATTGTTCTTGAGCTGCTCCAGTGCCTCCAGCGGGCTCTGGCCCTCGGGCAGTTCCAGCCTGGCCAGGCGACCTTTTGCGATATGACGGAAGCGGTCATCGACACCGTCGCCATTCTTATCCTTGAAAGAGGCGCCGAATTGTCTGGCCAGCTTCTTGCGATCCTCTTTTGTGCTTTTCTCGGCGAACTTAACCAGCACCGATCCGCCGTCGTAGTCAGGACCATCCCCCGGCTTCGACGTCGTTGCTGCGATCAGTTCTGTGCTGGCTGCCGTCACCAGCGATGCCGCCAGTAGCGAAGACAGCGCCTTGAAAGGCTTTTTTATTGGTCTTTTCATCGATATTCACCCTAGACAGTTAGTTTGCGTCGATTGCCGGTGTAGGCCGGCAGTCAAATTTGCATTTTTTGTTATGCAAACATGTGCAAATTAATCACTTGATTACAAATTTGTAAAGAGTGTTTCACAGTATTGTGTTGGCCGGAGTACCCGGAAAGCGGCCGCGGAATATCGGGGAACGCTGTGGAAGAACGGTTTACCGTTTATATTTCAGTATCTTAGGGAAATTGTCGGGGTGCCGGTTGGCGGGTAGGGGAGATGTGAAGTGTATAAAATTTTATATGCTTTTCGGTTGGCTGATCGGCCAGCTAAGGTGGAATTGCGCGCCGCCGAGGCGGCTGTCGGAGATGGCGATGGTGCCGTTGAAGCTTTCCACCAGCCGCTGCGCTATAGCCAGGCCGAGGCCGGTCCCGCCGGTTGCGCGGGTGCGGCTGGGGTCGAGGCGCACAAAGGGTTCAAACACCCTCTGCCGGTCGGCGGGCGCGATACCCGGGCCATCGTCATCGACGAAGATATCGATGCGGTCCGATTGAATCCGGCAGCTGACTTCAACCCGGTTGTGCGAATAGCGCATCGCATTCGACAGCAGGTTGTTGATTGTCCAGACCAGGTATTTGCGCGGCAGTGGAACTTTTTGCGCGGCGGTCTCTGCGGGTGTCACGTCGATGCATTTGTCGGGATGGAGCTGGTGCTGCAGCGCTGCCTGCTCCTGCAGCAGTTTGAACGGATCTACCTGTTGCGTGATTTCCTCGGCGCTTTCCGGGGATCCTCTGCGCAGCCACAGGGAGATTTCCCGCAGCAACTCGTCGAGCTCCTTTAGACCTTTATTGATGTTGCCGAACAGGGAGGTGTTTGGACTGGTTTCCTGCTCCTGCAACATGTCCGCCGCCAGCTGCACGCGGGCCAGCGGGGCGCGAAACTCGTGCGCTATCGCCTGCATGAGTTCCCGCTGCGTGGTCAATGACTTTTGCAGGGCGAGATTGACTTTTCTCTGGCTGAACCTTCCATACAGCAGTAATGAAATCGCGAGCAGCAGTACCAGGCCTGAGATCCAGGCGTTGCGCTCCACTTTCTGTTTTTCTATACGACTCGCCTGGACGGCGTTGTCCCGCTCCAGCAATTCGATTTTCCTGAGGCGTGTTTCCGCCTCGTGCAGGCTCCGCAGTTGGGCCAGTTTGTCGCTACTCGCCTTGCTGAACAATTCGTCATTGAGCTTTTTGTGGTGCCTGAAAGCGGAAAGCGCCTGCTGGTAATCTCCGCTGGCAGCGTGGATCTGTGAGAGCAGGAGTTGTGCCTGACTGGATTTGGCTTTCTCGTTTGACGCTTCTGCCATTTCCGCCGCTATCTCTGCCTCTTTCGTTGCGCCCTCGGAGTCGCCTCGCTGAAGGTATATTTTGGCTTGCAGCAAGTGTCCTTGCGATTGCAGGGCGCCAAGGCCCAGTGATTTAGCCAGGCGGAATCCCCGATCGAGAAAAGCCTGTGCATCGCCGGGTTGGTTCTGCAGGATTTTTAGTTGCGCCAGAGACAGCAGGACGCCGCACTCTATGGATTTATCGTTAATCTCCCGGGCGTAGCGCAAGGCCCTTTCGTAGTTTGTTTGCGCTTTTGTGAGGGCTAATTGGTGTTGGTATGCGAGGCCAATGGCGTTGAGAGTCTGGGCTATGGCTCTTTTATCACCGAGAGACTCGAACAGGTGTTTGGCCTCCAGGAAGTAATCCAGGGCTTTGTCGTAGTCACCGATATGGTCATAGGTGATGCCGATATTCAGTTGAAGTTCTGCGATACCTGGGTTGTCCTGTAAATCCTCGCGAATTTTCAGCGCCTCCAGCTGTAATTCGAGTGCCTGGCTGTAGTCACCCTGGGCGGAATATATCCCGGCAATATTGTTCAGTATTATCGTCAGTTTTCCCTGATTGCCGGCGGCCCGGTGGATTTTTTGTGCCCTGCTGAAATATTCAAATGCCCGGGCGCTGTCGCCTTGCTCGATATATATCAGGCCGATGTTGTTTAGGGTGGCGGCTTCGGCGTCGGTTTTCTTTAGTGTTTGGGTGAGTTTGAGGGCGCGGAAAAAATTGGTGAGTGCTCGCTCGAATTCCGCCTGTCGCCAGTAGAGCAGGCCGCTGATATTGAGGGGTACGATTAAATGATCGGAATCATCCAGGGATTCAGCAATGGAAACCGCCTGTTCCGCCAGCAGAATACCCCGCTCGTACTGACCCAGGGCCATATGCGCCCAGGCCATGTTGCTCAGCACCAGGATTCGGGCGGCGGAATCGGGATGCGTCTCCAGGTTTTCCAGTGCCAGTGCACCGAACTGCAATGTCTTTTGGGGGTTTGTATTGCGGTATTGAATGGCGGACTGCAGTAGCTGTTCGGTTTTTTGCTGGCCGCTGGCGGCCAGTTCTTGTGAAGGCGGCTCCTGCTGCGCGGCTACAAATGCGCTGCAGAATAAGCAAATCAGAAGAGTCGCCAGGCCTGTGAGCCGGAGTATCGTTGCGGGGCGGCGCGCGATGCTCAGTGGCTGGCGCATTGCTCGGATGCCAGTTGGTAGCCTTTACCGCGAACGGTAATAATGATTCTGGGGAGCTTGGGGTCGTCTCCCAATTTTTTTCGCAGGTGGGAAATACGCAGGTCGATGGTTCGTGGGGTGCTGTCGTAGCCGAGGCCGGTAAAATGCTCGGAGATCTCCTCCCGGGTCAATACATCCCCGGCCCTGAGAGCCAGCATCCACAGGAGTTCGAACTCGAAGGTGGTCAGCTCGATCTCGTCGCCGTTCAGGGTGACGCGGCGAGCGACCCGGTCGATTTGCAACCCGTTGACCGACTTGTACAGGGCATCGCCGGCGGGCTGGGCCGGCCCCGGCCTCTCAGTCTGCGCTTCGTGGCGCCGGAGTAGGGCTCTTATCCGCGCGAGCAGTACCCTCGAGCGCACCGGCTTGGTCAGGTAGTCGTCCGCCCCGACTTCCAGGCCGGCGACCTCGTCGACATCGTCCTCCAGGGCGGAGAGCATCAGAATGGGGCCGCGATAGGCGCCGCCGCTGAGTACCTGGCGGCAAATAGAGAGGCCATCCTGACCGGGCAACATGACATCGAGAATGACCAGGCGCGGCTGCTCTTCGAGGATTCTGTCGGTTGCCCTGGCGCCATCTGTCTCAATCTTCGCCTCGAGACCGTTCTTCTGCAGGAAGCTGGCCAACAGCTCCGCCAGCTCGCGGTCATCGTCGACAATCAGTATCCAGTTGCTCGGCATAGTCTGTTCAGCCTGTTCGGTTTCGAAGCCTGAAGAAGTGTATCACAATGTATATTTTCATATATAAAGGGGTTGCGCCCATAAAAAAACCCGGCTCTCGCCGGGTTTTTTCTGCTCTGGAATGACGCTTAGCGCTGGTCCAGTGCCACGTAGTCGCGCTGGGTGTAGCCGGTGTACAGCTGGCGCGGGCGGCCGATCTTGTAGGGGTTGGAGATCATCTCGTTCCAGTGAGCGATCCAGCCGGCGGTGCGGCCGGTGGCGAAAATCACGGTGAACATATCGGTGGGAATACCGATCGCCTTCATGATGATGCCGGAGTAGAAGTCCACGTTCGGGTAGAGCTTCTTCTCGACGAAGTATTCGTCTTCCAGGGCGATCTTTTCCAGTTTCTTGGCGATCTTCAGCAGCGGATCTTCGGCTACACCCATGGCCTCGAAGACTTCATCACAGATGCTCTGCATTACGCGGGAGCGCGGGTCGAAGTTTTTGTAGACGCGGTGGCCGAAGCCCATCAGGCGGAAGGGATCGTTCTTGTCCTTGGCGCGTTTGACGAACTCGTCGATACGGCTCTCGTCGCCGATTTCTTCCAGCATGTTCAGTACGGCTTCGTTGGCGCCGCCGTGCGCCGGTCCCCACAGGGTGGCGATGCCAGAGGAAATGCAGGCGAAGGGGTTGGCGCCGGAGGAGCCCGCCAGGCGGACAGTAGAGGTGGAGGCGTTCTGCTCGTGATCCGCGTGCAGCAGGAAGATCACGTCCATGGCCTTGGCGACAATTGGATCGATCTTGCTCGGCTCACAGGGGGTGCCGAACATCATGTGCAGGAAGTTCTCGGAATAGTTCAGGTTGTTGTCCGGGTACATGAACGGCTGGCCCTTGGAGTGCTTGTAGCACATCGCGGCCAGGGTCGGCATCTTCGCGATCAGGCGGTCCGCGGAAATTCTGCGGTGCTCCGGGTCGTTGATGTCGAGAGAGTCGTGGTAGAAGGAGGCGAGGGCGCCGACCACGCCGCACATCATTGCCATCGGGTGCGCGTCGTAGCGAAAGCCCTTGAAGAAGTTGACCAGGGACTCGTGCACCATGGTGTGGTTCATGATGCTTTCGACATATTCCTTCTTCTGCTCTGCGTTGGGCAATTCGCCATTCATCAGCAGATAGCAGGTCTCCAGGTAGTCGGACTTCTCCGCCAGCTGTTCGATCGGGTAGCCGCGGTGCAGCAGCTGGCCTTTGGCGCCGTCGATAAAGGTGATCTGGGATTCGCAGGAAGCGGTGGACATAAAGCCCGGGTCGTAGGTAAACAAGCCCTTGCCGGCCAGACTGCTGACATCGACAACATCGGGGCCGAGGGTCCCGGACAGGACAGGCATCTCTATGGCGCCGTCTAACCCATCGACCGTGAGTTGCGCTTTCTTATCGGACATTGCGGACTCCTAAAATCTGTTCTTATGCCGGCTTTGTTCCCTGCCATTTCTACCGGAGAGGAGGCAGCAGCGGGCTTTTGAGCGGGGCCAAACTTAAGTTGCGCGCCGCAAATTGTCAAACCAAAACGCATGAACGGTCGGTCCCTGAACAACAGGAAATCCGGTGGGTGGCTCGGCTGGTAGAGCTTTTGCCTATATGGGCCGGCTATTGTCTGTGGAAATCCCGCGGCGCCGCTGGCGCGGCTTTACCTTAGACCATAGTCGCAATTCTGCCGGGAAGCCCGAGGCGTTCGTTGTGTTTTGGGGTTCGAATGCCTATAATCCGCGCGGCTTGCGCCATGGTAAGGCCAGTTTGCTCAAGTCTTCAGCAAGTCGTGCGCAAAGTGCTCAGCAAGCAGTTCGCCCCTCCATTTGAAAAGCTAACGGGCGCCCCGTCGTTCAGGGCAACAAGGTGTTTTTCCTGTGAACAAAAGCAGACCTGTCAATTTAGACATTTCCACTATCAAGCTTCCCGCTGCCGCTCTGGTTTCCATTTTGCATCGTGTTTCCGGCGTTGTGCTCTTCGCCGTAGTCGCACTGCTGCTGTGGATGCTGGATACCAGCCTGGAATCCGAACAGGGCTTCGCCGATGTGGCGGCAGCCTTCAACAGCATCCCGGCCAAGCTCATTTTGTGGGCTTCCCTGGCGGCCCTTATCTACCACCTGTTCGCCGGTATTCGTCACCTGCTGATGGATCTGGGGATTGGTGAGTCTCTGGAGGGTGGTCGCCGTAGCGCCGTTACGGTGCTGGTGTTGAGTGTAATCCTTATTCTGTTGGCGGGGGTGTGGTTATGGTAAGAACAGTAACAAGCTTTGGCCGCAGCGGTACTTTCGACTGGCTGTATCAGCGTGTCACCGCCGTTGTACTGGTTGCTTATACCCTCTTTATTGTGGGTTTCATCTTTTTCAGTGATGACTTCGGCTACCAGGCCTGGTCTGAGCTGTTCGCCCAGCGCTGGGTGCGTGTATTCAGCCTGGTGGCGCTTCTCTCCACCATTATTCATGCCTGGATCGGTCTCTGGTCTGTTGTGACCGACTACATCACCAATCGCATGATGGGGCCCAAGGCCACCGTTCTACGCCTGATCGTAGAAGCGCTGCTGGCAGCGGTCGCCGTGTTTTACACGGTGTGGGGCATTGAAATTCTGTGGGGTGTATAACTGATGGCGAACATGCGTACTATTTCCTTTGACGGGATTGTGATCGGCGGCGGCGGCGCGGGTATGCGCGCGGCGCTGCAAATGGCTCAGTCCGGCTTCAAGACGGCCGTGATCACCAAGGTGTTCCCGACTCGCTCGCACACCGTATCTGCCCAGGGCGGTATCACCTGCGCGATCGCCAGTGCCGACCCGAATGACGACTGGCGCTGGCACATGTACGACACCGTCAAGGGGTCGGACTATATCGGCGACCAGGACGCTATCGAATATATGTGCTCCGTGGGCCCCGAAACCGTGTTCGAACTCGAGCACATGGGTCTGCCTTTCTCCCGTACTGAAGAAGGACGTATCTACCAGCGCCCGTTTGGCGGCCAGTCCAAGGACTTCGGTCGCGGCGGCCAGGCGGCGCGCACCTGCGCGGCTGCGGACCGTACCGGCCACGCGCTGCTGCACACGCTGTACCAGAACAACGTCAAGCACAACACCGAATTCCTGAATGAGTGGTTCGCCATTGACCTGGTGAAAAACCAGGACGGCGCCGTGGTGGGTGTGATCGCCATGTGCATCGAAGACGGCGAAGTCGTCTTCATCAAGTCCAAGGCCACTGTATTCGCGACCGGCGGTGCCGGCCGCATCTTCGCCTCCACCACCAATGCGCACATCAATACCGGTGACGGTGTCGGTATGGCCCTGCGTGCGGGCATGCCGGTACAGGACATCGAAATGTGGCAGTTCCACCCCACCGGCATCGCCGGCGCCGGCGTGCTGGTGACCGAGGGTTGTCGCGGTGAGGGTGGCTACCTGATCAACAAGGATGGCGAGCGCTTTATGGAGCGTTACGCGCCCAACGCTAAAGACCTCGCGTCCCGCGATGTGGTGGCGCGCTCCATGGTTCTGGAGATCCTCGACGGTCGCGGCGCCGGCCCCGAGGGCGACCACGTATTCCTGAAGCTCGACCACCTGGGCGAGGAAGTGCTGCACAGCCGCCTGCCCGGCATCTGCGAGCTGGCCAAGACCTTCGCCCACGTGGATCCGGTCAAGGCGCCGATCCCGGTCGTGCCTACCTGTCACTATATGATGGGCGGTATCCCCACCAATGTTCACGGCCAGGCCCTGACTCAAGACGCATCCGGCAACGACCAGATCATTGATGGCTTCTATGCCTGTGGTGAGGTTGCCTGTGTGTCCGTACACGGCGCCAACCGCCTGGGCGGCAACTCCCTGCTGGACCTGGTGGTCTTCGGTCGCGCATCCGGTCTGTTTATCGAGCAGGCCCTGCGCGAGGGTGTCGAGCACCGCGAGGCCTCCGACTCCGATATCGAGGCCGCCATGGCGCGCCTGAACCGTCTGGAAAATACCAACGACGGTGAGAAAGCCGCCGACCTGCGCAAAGAGCTGCAGAACGTGATGCAGAACCACTTCGGCGTATTCCGCCGCGGCGATTACATGGCCGAAGGCGTGAAGAAGCTGGCCGATCTGCGTGAGCGCATTGCCAATGTGCGCCTGGAAGACAAGAGCCGCGCATTCAACACTGCCCGTGTTGAAGCGCTGGAGCTGCAGAACCTGCTGGAAGTGGCCGAGGCCACGGCGATTGCCGCCGAAGCGCGCACCGAGAGCCGCGGCGCCCACGCCCGCGAAGACTTCCAGGAGCGCGACGATGAGAACTGGCTGTGCCACTCCATGTTCTTCCCGGCGGAGAAGCGTGTCGGCAAGCGCGCAGTTAACTTTGCGCCCACCACCGTGGAAGCTTTCGAGCCGAAAGCTCGGACTTACTGATTCGGGAGCGGAATAGAGTATGTTGAAAGTAAGCATTTACCGTTACAACCCGGAGACCGACAAAGCTCCTTACATGCAGGACTACGACCTGGACACCCAGGGCAAGGACCTGATGGTGCTGGACGTGCTGGAACTGCTGAAGGGTGAGGATCCGACCCTGTCGTTCCGTCGCTCCTGTCGCGAGGGCGTATGCGGCTCCGACGGTATGAACATCTCCGGCCGTAACGGCCTGGCCTGCACCACGCCGATTTCAGAAGCGGCGCCCAAGGGCAAGCTGGTGCTGCGCCCGCTGCCGGGCCTGCCGGTGATCCGCGATCTGGTCGTGGACATGGAGCAGTTCTACGAGCAGTACAAGAAGATTGAACCCTTCCTGCAGAACGACACGCCGGCGCCGGCGATCGAGCGCCTGCAGTCGCCGGAACAGCGCGAGAAACTGGACGGCCTGTACGAATGCATTTTGTGCGCCTGCTGCTCCACCGCCTGTCCGTCTTTCTGGTGGAACCCGGACAAGTTCATCGGCCCTGCCGGCCTGCTGCAGGCCTACCGTTTCCTGGCGGACAGCCGCGATCTGGCCGCCGACGAGCGCCTGTCCAAGCTGGATGACCCCTTCAGTGTCTTCCGCTGCCACGGCATCCAGAACTGTGTGAATGTGTGCCCGAAGGGTCTGAACCCGACCCGCGCCATCGGCCACATCCGCAATATGCTGCTGACCCGCGCCGTTTAAAGGTCGCGGGGCAGGTTGAGCCCGCATTGCGGGCTCGGCGCCAACGGCGGCGCCTATCTATAAGCTGGCCGCAGAGCCGGTGCCAAGTTGAAAAGGGGAGGTGTCTTTTAAAGCGCCTCCCCTTTTGTGAGTGAAAGGAACGCGCAGTGCTAAACCCCATGCACTGCAATCGAGGTAGGCATCAACATGCACGAAAGTACCATGGAGCAGCTGTGGCGTAGCTCCCATATCTCCGGGGGCAATGCCGCCTATGTGGAGGAACTGTACGAGACCTATCTGCACGACCCCAATGGCGTGCCGGAGGAGTGGCGCAGTTACTTCGACAGCCTCCCGCGGGTAAGTGGCGTCGGCGATGTATCCCATGCCGCAGTGCGTCAGCACTTTGAACTGCTCGCCAAACACCGTACCCGCCCGCTGGCCGCTCCCGGTGCCGGCGCTATCAATATCGAACACGAACGCAAGCAGATCAAAGTTCTGCAGCTCATCAGTTCCTACCGTCACCGCGGCCACAAGAAAGCGACCCTGGACCCCCTGGGCCTGATGGCGCGCGAGCAGGTGCCGGATCTGCAACTGAACTACCACGGCCTGACCGAGGGCGATTTCGACACGACTTTCCAGACCGGCGATCTCTTCTTCGGCAACGGCGAGGCGACCCTGGGCGATATCGTCCACGGCCTGGAGCGCACCTACTGTGGCAACCTGGGTGCTGAGATCATGCACCTGTCCAACCTGGATGAGCAGCACTGGTTCCAGCAGCGCCTGGAGCGCAGCCAGTCCAAGCCCAACTTCGGTACCGATATCCAGGTCGAAATCCTGCAGCGCCTGTCGGCCGCCGAGGGCCTGGAGCGCCACCTGGACTCCAAGTACCCGGGCACCAAGCGTTTCGGCGTCGAGGGCGGTGAGAGCCTGATCCCGATGCTGGATGCGCTGATCCGCCGCTCCGGCACCTACGGTGTGAAAGAAGTGGTGATGGGCATGGCCCACCGCGGCCGCCTGAACACCCTGGTCAATATCCTGGGTAAGAATCCCACCGACCTGTTCGAGGAATTCGAGGGCAAGAAGACCCTGGATACCTCCGGCGACGTCAAGTACCACCAGGGCTTCTCTTCCAATGTGATGACCCCGGGTGGCGAAGTGCACCTGGCACTGGCCTTTAACCCGTCGCACCTGGAGATCTGTGCGCCGGTGGTGGAAGGTTCCGTGCGCGCCCGTCAGGATCGCCGCAACGATCCCACCGGCGAGAAAGTCCTGCCGATCAATATCCACGGCGACGCCGCCTTTGCCGGCCAGGGTGTGGTGCAGGAAACCCTGCAGATGTCCCAGACCCGCGGCTTCTACACCGGCGGTACCGTGCATATCGTGCTGAACAACCAGGTGGGCTTCACCACCAGCAAGCGCGAAGACGCCCGTTCCACCGAGTACTGCACCGATGTGGCGAAGATGATCGACGCCCCGGTACTGCACGTAAACGGCGACGATCCGGAAATGGTCGTACTGGCCGCGCTGCTGGCGGTGGACTACCGCTACGAGTTCAAGAAAGACATCGTTATCGACCTGGTGTGCTACCGCCGCCGCGGCCACAACGAGACCGACGACCCGTCCGGCACCCAGCCGCTGATGTACCAGATTATCCGCAAGCACAAGACCACCCGTACGCTGTACGCGGAAAAGCTGGTTGCTGAGGGGATACTGGACAAGGCCGCTGCCGACAAGCTGGCCAACGACTACCGCGACAAGCTGGATCGCGGCGAGGACGTGGCCACCGGTCTGGTGAAAGAGCCGGATTCCACCATGTTTGTGGACTGGAGCCCGTATCTGAACCACGACTGGCAGACACCGGCCGACACCGGCTTCCCGCTGCCTAAGCTGAAAGACGTGGCCAATCGCATGACTACCGTGCCCGACGGCATCGTCATGCAGCGCCAGGTATCCAAGATCTACGAAGACCGCCGCAAGATGGCCGGCGGCGCGCTGCCGTTGAACTGGGGCATGGCGGAGACCCTGGCCTACGGCACGCTGCTGGAAGAGGGCTATATGGTCCGCTTTACCGGTGAAGACGTGGGCCGTGGCACCTTCTCCCACCGTCACGCGGTGCTGCACAGCCAGAAAGACGGCCAGACCTACGTGCCGCTGCAGCACATGTACGAAGGCCAGCCGCGTTTCGATATGTACGACTCGCTGCTGTCTGAAGAGGCAGTGCTGGCATTCGAATATGGTTATGCCACCACCACGCCGAAATCCCTGGTGGTGTGGGAAGCGCAGTTTGGTGACTTCGCCAACGGCGCCCAGGTGGTGATCGACCAGTTCATCACTTCCGGCGAGCACAAGTGGGGCCGCATGTGTGGCCTGGTGATGCTGCTGCCACACGGCTATGAAGGCCAGGGCCCGGAGCACTCCTCCGCGCGTCTCGAGCGCTTCATGCAGTTGTGTGCCGAGCACAATATCCAGGTGTGTAACGCCACCACGCCGGCGCAGATTTTCCACCTGCTGCGCCGTCAGGCTGTTCGCCCGATGCGCCGCCCGCTGATCATCATGAGCCCGAAGTGGATCCTGCGTCACAAGCTGGCCACTTCCAGCCTGGACGAGCTGGCCAACGGCACGTTCCACAACGTGATCCAGGACGACGGTGTGGATCCCGCCAAGGTAAAACGCCTGATCCTGTGCTCCGGCAAGGTCTACTACCATTTGCTGGAAGCGCGCATGGAGCGCGAGCAGGAAGACGTGGCACTGGTGCGCATCGAGCAGCTGTATCCCTTCCCGGACGACGAGTTCGTCGAGGCGGTGTCCGCGTTCAAGAACATCAAGAGCGTGGGCTGGTGTCAGGAAGAGCCGATGAACCAGGGCGCCTGGTATCACAGTCAGCATCACCTGCGCCGTCTGCTGGCGGAAACGCATCCGAAGCTGGACCTGCAGTACGTTGGCCGTGAGCCCTCGGCGGCACCGGCGGCGGGCTATATGTCCACGCACCTGGAAGAACAGAACAAGTTCATCAACGAGGCGCTGACCGTCAAGTAATAGGCGGCAGTAATTAGTGAATCGGGCGTTACCAAAATGCATCGCCCAGGATTAAATCTCAGGAAACAGGACCAATGACGATCGAGATTAAAGCGCCAACTTTCCCGGAATCCGTTCAGGACGGCACCGTTGCCACCTGGCACAAACAGCCCGGCGAAGCCGTGTCCCGCGATGAACTGATCGTGGATATCGAAACCGACAAAGTCGTACTGGAAGTTGTCGCACCCGCCGACGGCGCCCTTACCGAAATCATTAAGGGCGAGGGCGATACCGTCCTGTCCAACGAAGTGATTGCCAAATTCGAAGAGGGCGCTGGCGCCGCGCCTGCGGCAGAAAAGCCCGCGGAAGCCCCTGCTGCCGAGGCGGCTCCGGCTGCTGGCGGTGAGAAAATCGCCATGCCGTCCGCCAAGAAGATGGCGGCCGAGAAGGGCGTTGACCTGGCCGGCGTCGAAGGCTCCGGCAAGGGCGGTCGCGTACTGAAAGAAGACGTGATGAAAGCGGGCACTGCTCCGGCAGCTGCCGCTGCGCCGGCGGCCGCTGCTGAAGTTGCCGTGGCTCCGGGCGAGCGCGTGGAGAAGCGTGTACCCATGACCCGCATGCGCAAGCGTATTGCCGAACGCCTGCTGGACGCTTCCCAGTCCACCGCCATGCTCACTACTTTCAACGAAGTGAACATGAAGCCGATCATGGATCTGCGCAAGAATTACAAGGATCTGTTCGAGAAGAAGCACAACGGCACCCGTCTGGGTTTCATGGGCTTCTTCGTGAAAGCCGCGGTGGAATCCCTGAAGCGTTACTCTGCGGTGAACGCGTCCATCGACGGTGACGATATCGTCTACCACGGCTACCAGGATATCGGTGTGGCAGTGTCCTCGCCGAAGGGCCTGGTAGTGCCGGTACTGCGTAACGCGGAAAACATGGGCCTGGCGGATATCGAGAACAATATCCGCGACATGGGCTTACGCGCTCGCGACGGTAAGCTGACCATCGAGGAAATGACCGGCGGTACCTTCACCATCACCAACGGTGGTGTATTCGGCTCCCTGCTGTCGACGCCGATCCTGAACCCGCCGCAGACTGCAATCCTGGGCATGCACAAAATCCAGGAGCGCCCGATGGCGGTCGACGGCAAGGTGGAAATCCTGCCGATGATGTACCTGGCGCTGTCCTACGACCACCGCCTGATCGACGGCAAGGAAGCGGTTGGCTTCCTGGTTGCAATCAAGGAAATGATCGAAGACCCGGCGCGCATTCTGCTGGAAGTTTAAAAGCAGGCAGTGGCTGCAGGTATTTTTTGTAGGATGGGCAAAGCGCAGCGTGCCCATCAGCGCCGGAAGATGGGCACGTCACTAGGCTCCTTTGCCCATCCTACGGTGTTGCCACAAAACTGCTGAAGGAGCGGCCGCAGGCCGCACCATTGCAAATTGAATTCACCAAATTTGGAACAGACCATGTCAGAAAAATTTGACGTAATCGTTATCGGCTCCGGCCCCGGTGGCTATGTAGCAGCAATCCGCGCAGCGCAGCTGGGTCTGAAGACTGCCTGTGTCGAAAAGTGGACCAACAAGGAAGGCAAGGTCGTCAATGGCGGTACCTGCCTGAACGTGGGTTGTATCCCCTCCAAGGCACTGCTGGACAGCTCCTGGAAGTACCACGAGGCGAAAGATGCCCTCGACGTACACGGCATCGACACCGGCAAGGTGAAGATCGATGTTAAGAAGATGATCGAGCGCAAAGACGGCGTCGTGAAGCAGATGTCCGGCGGTATTGCCGGCCTGTTCATGGCCAACAAGGTGACGTCCATCGAGGGTAGCGGCAAGCTGCTGGCCGGCAAGAAGGTTGAAGTCACCGATCACGACGGCAAGTCCACCGTTTACGAAGCCGACAACATCATCCTGGCTTCCGGCTCTGTCCCGGTGAATATTCCGCCGGCCCCGGTAGACAACAAGATCATCGTCGATTCCACCGGCGCGCTGGAATTCACCTCCGTGCCCAAGCGCCTGGGTGTCATCGGTGCCGGCGTAATCGGCCTGGAACTGGGCTCCGTCTGGAACCGCCTGGGTGCCGACGTTGTGGTACTGGAAGCACTGGACAACTTCCTGTCCATCATGGACCAGCAGATCGCCAAGGAATCCCAGAAGATCCTGAAGAAGCAGGGCCTGGATATCCGTCTCTCCTGTCGTGTGACCGGTACTGAGGTCAAGGGCAAGGAAGTCGTTGTCACCTATGAAGACAAAGACGGCAAAGAGCACCAGGAAACTTTCGACAAGCTGATCGTGTGTGTTGGCCGCCGTCCGTTCACCGAGGGCCTGCTGTCTGAAGACGCCGGTGTAAAACTGGACGAGCGCGGCTTCATTTACGTCAACGATCTGTGCATGACCTCCGCACCGGGCGTGTGGGCGGTGGGCGATGTTGTGCGCGGCCCGATGCTGGCGCACAAGGCTTCCGAAGAGGGCGTGGTGGTTGCCGAGCGCATCGCCGGCCAGAAGCCGATGATGAACTACGACGTGATCCCGAACGTGATCTACACCCACCCGGAGATCGCCGCGGTAGGTCGTACCGAAGAGCAGGTAAAGGCAGACGGCGAACCCTACAACGTGGGTGTTTTCCCGTTTGTTGCCTCCGGTCGCGCCGTTGCTGCGAATGAAACCGCCGGTATGGTGAAAATCATCGCGCACGCGGAGACCGACCGTGTACTGGGCGCCCATATTGTCGGCCCGTCTGCGGCGGACCTGGTGCAACAAGTGGCGATTGCGATGGAGTTCGGCTCCAGTGCGGAAGACATCGGTATGACCGTCTTCGGTCACCCGACCCTGTCTGAAGCGGTGAAAGAAGCGGCACTTGCGGCTAACGGCCACGCGATCCATATCGCCAACCGCAAGAAGCGCAAGTAAGCGACGAGTTATATGTCGGGGCGGCTCTAAAAGGTCGCCCCGGTTTCATTTGCGAAATTCGAAATTTGCAACGACGGAAATTTCGAATTTTGTTCTTAGGTGCAGAGTAATCTGCAATTGGTAAACACATTTCAAATGTGAATTGGTATTGACTATGAACTTGCATGAGTATCAGGGCAAACAACTGTTTGCAGCATACGGATTGCCGGTTTCCAAAGGCATTGCAGCGGAAACCCCGGCAGCGGCAGCAGCAGCGGCAGATGAAATTGGCGGCGACAAGTGGGTTGTAAAGGCCCAGGTACACGCCGGTGGCCGCGGCAAGGCCGGCGGTGTAAAGCTGGTGGATTCCAAGGCGGAAATTGAAGAATTCGCCAAGAAGTGGCTGGGCGAGCGCCTGGTAACCTACCAGACAGACGAAAATGGCCAGCCGGTTTCCCGCATCCTGGTTGAGAGCTGCACGGACATCGACCAGGAATTGTACCTGGGCGCGGTAGTCGATCGCTCCACCCGTCGTATCGTTTTCATGGCTTCCACCGAAGGCGGCGTGGAAATCGAGAAAGTAGCGGAAGAAACTCCGGAAAAAATCCTGAAAGCCACCATCGATCCCCTGGTCGGCGCGCAGCCGTACCAGGCGCGCGAGCTGGCGTTCAAACTGGGTCTGAACCCGACTCAGGTGAAGCAGTTCACCAAGATCTTCCTCGGCCTGGCCAAGATGTTCGAAGAGAAAGACCTGGCCCTGCTGGAAATCAACCCGCTGGTCATCACCACCGAAGGCAACCTGCACTGCCTGGACGCCAAAGTGGTTATCGACAGCAACGCCCTGTACCGCCACGCCGACCTGCGCGAAATGCACGATCCGTCTCAGGACGATCCGCGCGAAGCGCACGCGGCCAAGTGGGACCTCAACTACGTGGCCCTCGACGGCAACATCGGCTGCATGGTAAACGGCGCCGGTCTGGCCATGGGCACCATGGACATCGTCAACCTGCACGGCGGCAAGCCGGCCAACTTCCTCGACGTTGGCGGCGGCGCGACCAAAGAGCGCGTGGTTGAAGCCTTCAAGATCATCCTGTCCGACGAAAACGTGAAGGCAGTTCTGATCAACATCTTCGGCGGCATCGTGCGCTGCGACATGATTGCGGAAGGCGTGATCGGCGCGGTGAAAGAAGTCGGCGTAACAATTCCGGTTGTTGTTCGCCTCGAAGGCAACAACGCAGACCTGGGCGCCAAGGTACTGAGCGACAGCGGTCTGAACATTATTGCGGCTACCAGCCTGACTGACGCTGCGGAGCAGGTAGTCAAGGCCGCGGAGGGTAAATAATCATGTCTGTACTGATTAACAAAGACACCAAAGTTATCTGTCAGGGCTTCACCGGCTCCCAGGGCACTTTCCACTCCGAACAGGCGATCGCCTACGGCACCAAGATGGTCGGCGGTGTGACTCCGGGCAAAGGCGGTCAGGAGCACCTGGGCCTGCCGGTTTTCGACACCGTGAAAGAAGCGGTTGAAGCTACCGGCGCGGAAGCCTCCGTGATCTACGTACCGGCACCGTTCTGTAAGGATTCCATCCTGGAAGCGGCCAACGGCGGCATCAAGCTGATCGTGTGCATCACCGAAGGCATTCCGACTCTGGACATGCTGGACGCCAAAGTGAAGTGTGACGAGCTGGGCGTGCGCCTGATCGGCCCGAACTGCCCGGGTGTTATCACTCCGGGTGAGTGCAAGATCGGCATCATGCCGGGTCACATTCACAAGCCGGGCAAAGTGGGCATCGTTTCCCGCTCCGGCACCCTGACCTACGAAGCGGTGAAGCAGACCACTGACTTCGGTTTCGGCCAGTCCACCTGTGTCGGTATCGGCGGTGACCCCATCCCGGGCTCCAACTTCATCGACATCCTGGAGATGTTCCAGAACGACCCGCAGACCGAAGCCATCGTAATGATCGGTGAAATCGGCGGCACCGCGGAAGAAGAGGCAGCGGCCTACATCAAGGAAAACGTCACCAAGCCGGTGGTTTCCTACATCGCTGGTGTAACCGCTCCTCCCGGTAAGCGCATGGGCCACGCCGGTGCGATTATCTCCGGTGGCAAGGGCACTGCGGACGAGAAATTCGCCGCACTGGAAGACGCCGGTGTGAAAACCGTGCGCTCCCTGGCCGAGATCGGCAACGCGCTGAAAGAAGTAACCGGCTGGTAAGTTACTGCCGCTCGGTTAGAGAAAGCCGCCTTCGGGCGGCTTTTTTTATGTTCGGCGGAAGCAGGCGGAGGGCTTACGCCTCGTAGAGTTCCAGTGGCAGCTGGTCCGGGTCGGCGAAGAAGGTAAAACGCTTGCCGTTATAGGGGTCGGTGCGGACAGGTTCCACAGTAACGCCGGCGGCGGACAGCTGCGCAACGGCGTCCTCGATACTCTCAACCCGGAAAGCGAGGTGGCGCAATCCCCGCGCTTCCGGATAGCTGGGGCGCGCGGGAGCTCCGGGCAAGGAAAAAAGCTCGAGCTGGCTGCCGTCCGGCAGGGCCAGGTCCAGCTTGTGCGAATCCCTGTCGCGGCGGTAGTTCTCGGCGATCACCCGCAGCCCGAGGATCTCTGTGTAAAAGTGTCGGGACCTGGCGTAGTCCGAGCAGATAATCGCCGCGTGGTGGATGCCGGCCAGCATTGATGCTTCCTCACTAATCCGCAATTGAGTGCATTCCGTAGAAATGCACCCAGCCGTTGATGACTGATTTACTGGAGTTTACCTGCGGATTTTATTGTGCCGCAGGCCGAATGCAGCCGCCTGGGTTTTTCGCGACGACCCGCACTGTGCGTTAATCTGGCGGTTTTCGAACGATATACACGGTCTGCGGTCACTTTTATACTGCGGCGAAAGCAATCTATCGGGGAGCGAACATGGCCAGAGCTTTGATTGGAGTCATCGGTGGCAGCGGTCTGTACGAGATGCAGGGGCTGGGCAATGTGCAGGAACACAATTTGCAGACCCCCTTCGGTTCGCCGTCCGATCTTATCGTTACCGGTGAGCTGCACGGCGTGCCGGTTGCTTTTCTCGCCCGCCACGGTCGCGGTCATCGCCTGATTCCCTCCGAAGTGCCCTACAGGGCCAATATCCACGCGCTGCGCCAGCTGGGCGTGCGCTACATCCTGTCGCTGTCGGCGGTGGGTTCGCTGCGCGAAGACGTGCGCCCGCTGGACATGCTGATCCCCGATCAGTTTATCGATATGACCCGCAAGCGCGACACCACTTTCTTCGGCGAGGGTGCCGTCGCCCACGTCTCCATGGCCGATCCGGTATGCCCGGCAGTGGCGAACTGCCTGGCGCGCGCCTTCGACAGCAGCCAGGCCGGCCAGCCGATCCGGCTGCATCGCGGCGGCAGCTATGTTTGCATCGAGGGGCCACAGTTTTCCACCCGTGCCGAGTCGCACTGGTATCGCAGTATGGGCGCCGCGGTGATCGGTATGACCAACATGCCCGAGGCGAAATTGGCGCGCGAGGCGCAGATCGCCTATGCCACCCTGGCCATGGCCACGGATTACGACTGCTGGCATCCGCGCGAAGAGGCAGTCACTGCGGAGGTGGCGATTGCCAACCTGCAGCAGAATGCCGCTCGCGCCCAGCAGATCGCATCCGAGGCGATTCGGCTGCTGGGCGCAGAGAAACCCCGGTCTGCCGCCCATACCGCGCTGGCGAGCGGACTGGTGACTCCGGTGGCCGCGATGCCAGAAGAGAAGGCGGCTGTAATAAAACCATTCCTTGCGGCGACAGAAATGCTACAGGAAGAAGTGGAGACCTGACTGAGATGCATGAAACGCTGCCGCTACTGGAAATTACCGACTTTCCGGCCATCCGCCGCGAGAAAATCGATACGCTGCAGGTCAATATCGGTTATCGCTGCAATCAGAGCTGCGTGCACTGCCATGTGAACGCGGGGCCGACGCGCACCGAGATGATGAGTGAGGACAATCTGGCGCTGGTCGCCGAAGTGCTGCGCGCGCGCGCTATCCAAGCTCTGGACATCACTGGCGGCGCACCGGAACTGCACTCTGGTTTTCGCGCGCTGGTGACGGTGGCGCGGGCGCAGGGCGTGCATGTCATGGACCGCTGCAACCTCACGATCCTGTTTGAGCCGGGCCAGGAAGATCTGGCTGAATTTCTGGCAGAAAACCGGGTGGAAGTCGTGGCCTCATTGCCCTGTTACTCGCTCGATAACGTGGACAAGCAGCGGGGCAAAGGCGTGTTCGACAAGAGCATCGCTGCACTGCAACGGCTCAACGCATTGGGTTACGGCAAGCCGGGCAGCGGCCTGGTGCTGAATCTCGTCTACAACCCGCAGGGGCCTTTCCTGCCGCCCGATCAGCAGTCCCTGGAAGCGGACTACCGCCGCGAACTCGCCGGGCACTTCGGCATCGTCTTCAATCACCTGTTTGCCCTGGCGAATATGCCGATCAAGCGATTCGGCTCGACACTGGTGTCCAAAGGGCAGTTTGTGCAGTACATGCAACTCCTGCGGGAGAACTACAGCGCGGCCAATCTCGACGGGGTGATGTGCCGCAGCCTGGTCAGCGTGGACTGGCAGGGCAACCTGTACGACTGCGATTTCAACCAGCAGCTGGATATCCCCGTGCCGGGCAAAATGCACCTGCGCGACCTGTTGCTGCAGGACCTGCACAACTCGCCGATTCGCGTGGCGGACCATTGTTACGGCTGTACGGCGGGGCAGGGCAGTAGCTGCGGCGGCGCTCTGTGAAGCGGCCCCAAAACTACTGCGCGTGCGCCTGGCGGCGTCCGGCGGTGCTGGTGCGCCAGCCCGGTCGGCATCTCATGTACGCGGTGTACACTCCGGTGCCTCCGCTCCGGCGGCCGCCACCAGGCGCCCGCTCGCTACGTTTTGAAGCCACTTCATATCAGGCAGAAATATAAGTGAGCAAAAAAGTTTTATTGATCGCAGTATTGCTGGTGCTGGGGTTGGCCTTTTATCTGTTCGACCTGCACCAGTGGCTGACGCTGGAGAGCCTCAAGGCCGGGCGGGAACAGTTCGAGCAGTGGCGCGCGGAGTCTCCGCTCCTCGTGGGCCTGTTGTTTACGTTGTTTTATATTCTGGTCACCGGGCTGTCCCTGCCCGGTGCGGCGATCATGTCACTGGCGGCCGGTGCGATATTCGGCTTGTTTTGGGGTACGGTCATCGTGTCCTTTGCGTCCAGTATCGGCGCGACAATGGCGTTCCTGGTCTCGCGCTATTTACTGCAGGACTGGGTGCAGAGCCGTTTCGGCCAGCGCCTCGCCGCGGTGCATGCCGGTATCGAGCGGGAGGGTGCCTTCTATCTGTTCGCACTGCGTCTGGTGCCGCTTTTTCCGTTTTTCGTGATCAATATTCTGATGGGGCTCACCCGTATCCGGACCTGGACATTTTACTGGGTCAGTCAGCTGGGGATGCTGGCTGCCACAGTCGTGTACGTGAACGCGGGCACGCAATTGGGGCGCGTGGAGAGCCTCGGCGATATCCTGTCGCCGCAGCTGCTGCTGTCCTTCGTGCTGCTGGGCATTTTCCCCCTGCTGGCGAAATATTTTTTAAGCTGGCTCAAGCGCCATCGCAGTGCGGCCTGATTTTTTACCATGAGCAAACCACGCAAGTTCGACCGCAACCTGATTGTTTTCGGCGCCGGCGCCGCCGGGCTGGTGAGCGCCTATATCGCCGCGGCGGTCAAGGCCAAAGTCACGCTGGTCGAAGCCGGCGCAATGGGTGGCGATTGCCTGAATACCGGCTGTGTGCCGAGCAAGGCGTTGATCAAGTGCGCCCGCGTGGCACAGCAGGCGCGCGATGCGCATAAATTCGGTGTGGCGCTCGACAAGCCGAAAATCGATTTTCCCGCGGTGATGGCGCACGTGCGCAATTCCATCGCCGCGATCGAGCCGCACGACAGCGTGGAACGCTACACCGGCCTCGGGGTGGAGGTGCTGCAGGGGCGCGCCCGGCTGGTCGATCCCTGGACAGTAAAAATCTCCCTGAACGCAGGGGGTGAGCAGACACTCACTGCGCGCGCAATTATTCTCGCTACCGGAGCCGAGCCTCTGGTGCCGCCGCTGCTGGGGCTGGACCGGATTCAATACGTTACCAGCGACACCTTATGGGATAACTTTGCCCGCCTGCCGCAGGTGCCGGACAGTTTGCTGGTGCTGGGTGGCGGCGCCATCGGCTGCGAACTGGCGCAGGCGTTCGCGCGCCTGGGCACGCGGGTGACGCTGGTGGAAAAGGCGGACCGATTGCTGCCGCTGGAAGATCGCGATGTTTCCGACGCGGTGCAGCAGTCGCTCAGAGCGAGCGGCGTAACCGTGTTGACCGCACACGAGGCGCGCGCATTTGAAAGCGGTAACGCGGAATCGACCGGGGGCAGTGTGCGCCTGCACAGCGCCGACGGGGAGCAGACGCTGGATTTCGATCACCTGCTGCTGGCACTGGGGCGTCGGGCACGGGTGTCCGGTTTCGGTCTGGAAGAGCTGGGTATTGTCGCGGAAGGCAAGCTGCACACAGATCCGTATTTGCGCACCCGCCATCCGCACATTCTCGCCGCTGGCGACTTGGTGGGACCCTATCAGTTTACTCATATGGCTTCGCACCAGGCCTGGTATGCGGCGGTCAACGGACTCTTTGGCGACTTTAAAAAGTTTGCCGTGGATTATTCGCTGGTGCCGCGGGCGGTATTCGTCGATCCGGAAGTTGCCAGCGCAGGCCTGACCGAGCAGCAGGCCCGCGAGAGAAATATTACCTATGAAGTCACCCGTTACGGTATCGACGATCTCGACCGGGCCATTGTCGATGGCACCGCACAGGGCTTCGTCAAGGTTCTGACAGCGCCGGGCCGGGACAAGATCCTCGGCGTCGCTATCGTCGGTGAGGGTGCGGCGGAACTGATCGCCGAGTTTGTACTGGCGATAAAACACGGGCTCGGCATGAACAAGCTGCTGTCGACCATTCATATTTACCCGACCATGGCGGAAGCCAATAAATATGCAGCGGGCAACTGGAAGCGCGCGCATGCACCGGCAAGGCTGCTGCGCTGGCTGGAGCGCTTTCACCGCTGGAGGCGCGGCTAGTGCGTTACACCATTGTGGTTCCACTGCTGAACGAGCGGCAGCAGCTGCCGGACCTGATCGAGCACCTGCGTTATCTGCAGGCGCGGGCGGACTGCGAACTGATCCTGGTGGATGGCGGCAGTAGCGATGGCAGTGTTGAACTGGCGACAGCGGCAGGTCTGCATGTGCTCGATGCACAGCGGGGCAGGGCGCGGCAGATGAATGCCGGCGCCGCAGCTGCCAGTGGCGATTGGCTGCTGTTCCTGCATGCGGATACCCGCTTGCCCGACTGTGCATTTGAAGAGATTCAGCGGGCGGCCAAAGAAAAATTTAGCTGGGGCCGCTTTGACCTGCGTATCAGCGGCGACAGCATTTGGTTTCCGCTGATCGCCACCCTGATCAACCGGCGCTCGCGGCTGAGCGGCATCGCCACCGGAGACCAGGCCATATTTGTGCGTCGCGATCTGTTTCGAGCGTCGGGCGGGTTTCCCGAGCAGCCGCTGATGGAGGACATAGAACTCAGTAAGCGCCTGCTGAAACATTCGCGGCCGGCCTGTATTGGTCATCGAGCTGCGACTTCGGGACGACGTTGGCAGAAATACGGCGTGATCCGCACGGTACTGTTGATGTGGCGGCTGCGCTTTGCGTACTGGCGCGGCGTGCCCGCAGAATCACTCGCGCGGCGCTATGACTGAACTCTCGAACAGTGCACTGCGCCTGATTATTTTTGCCAAGGCGCCGCTCGCCGGTTTCGCCAAGACGCGACTGCTTCCGGCCCTGGGCGAGCAGGGTGCCGCGGCACTGGCCGAGAGGATGTTGCGGTACACCCTGGAGCAGTGTGTACGCGCGCAACTGGGATCTGTCGAACTGTGTGTAGCGCCGGACAGCAATCACGACTACTGGCAGTCATTCCGGTTGCCGGAAGGCGTAGCGCTGAGCAGTCAGGGCGGCGGCGATCTCGGCCAGCGACTCTGGCGCGCGGCCAGGCGCGCACGGCAAGCGGGCGAGGCGGTGCTGCTGCTCGGCACCGACTGCCCGCAGCTATCCGCCGAGCGTCTGCGCAAGGCGGCCGCCGCAATGGAAAAGTCCGATGCGGTTATCTATCCCACCCGCGATGGCGGTTACGCGCTACTAGGCCTGAAACGAGCCGAAGCCGCGCTGTTTGAGAATATCCACTGGAGTACGGAAGTGGTGGCGGCGCAGACCCGGCAGCGCCTCGATCACTGCGGGTTGCGGTGTGAGTGGCTGGAGATGCTCGCGGATATCGATGAGCCGCGGGACCTGGAGTTTTTGCCAGACTCCTGGCGGCAGGATTTATAGGGGCGCCGGGGAGATCGATTACAGGGCGGGGGTGGCGCCGGCCGCTTCCGCATCAACTTCAGTGTTATCGGCCAGCGCTTCGGCAGCGCCGTCGTTGGCTGCGGCCAGACGCTGTTCCTCGATGCGGCTGCTCCAGGTCAGCAGCGCCTGGTAGTGGCGGATATTCTGTACGTAGGTGACCGGCTCCCAGCCGCGCGCGTAGCCGTGTTTGGTGTCCTTGTAGTACTGGCGCTTGGCCAGTAGCGGCAGGTGCTTGCGCACATCGGCCCAGAGATCCGGATTGCCGCCCATCTTCTCGGTCAGTACCCGCGCATCCTCGAGGTGGCCGTAGCCGACATTGTAGGCGGCCAGCGCCATCCAGGTGCGGTCCGGTTCGCGGATACGCTCGGGGATCTTGTCGCGGATCTGCACTATATAGCGGGCACCGCCCTCGATACTTTCTTCCGGGTTCAGGCGGTCGACACCCAGTTCGCGCGCGGTGTTGCGGGTGAGCATCATCAGGCCGCGCACGCCGGTGCGGGATTTGGCGCGGGCATTCCAGTGGGATTCCTGGTAGCTGAGTGCCGCCAGCAGGTGCCAGTCCAGTTCGTAGTCGTCTGCGACCTTCTGCATGGTTTCGCGCCACTGGGGCAGGCGGTCGCGGCTGTTCTTGGCGAAAGCCTGGGCGCCGCCCGGGTTCAGTTTACCCACGTGGCCGAAAAATTCCTCGCGCAGCTGCGCCACCAGGCCACTGGTGTTGGCTCTCAGCATAAAGCGCCGGGCGGTGCGGTAGAGGCTGTCGTCATCGCCCTGCGGCAGGGCCCAGGCTACCGGCTGGTACTGGGTCAGATTGAAGGCGATGGCGGTATTCGGGTAGAGGCCGCGGTGTACGGCGTAGGCATTGGAATCGACGACGGCGTAGTTGTACCTGCCCTGGTCGACCAGCTCCAACAGTTCCATGGCGCCGACATCGGAGACCTCTTCCCACTGCAGCCCCGGGAAGCGGTGGGCCAGTTTGCGCATTTCCTCGGCGTGGGCACTGCCGGCAATGACGGCAATCTTCTTGTCCTCCAGGTCGCTGGCCTTGCGCGGGCGCTGTTCACCGAGGCGGTAGATGACTTGCTGGCGGATTTCAAAGTAGGAGGGGGTGAAGCGCACCTGTTCCCGGCGCTCCGGAGTTACGGTGAGACCGGCGGCGGCCAGGTGAGCGCCTTCCTCGGAGTCGCGCAGGCGCGCGAACATCTGATCCAGGTCGTGCACATCGCGGATTTCCAGCATTACGCCCAGCTCATCGGCGAAGGCCTGCAGCATGCCGTATTCGAACCCGGTGTGGGTGCCTGAGGCATCTTCGTAGTAAGTGGTGGGACCGTTCTGGGAGAGTACGACCAGCTTGCCGGAGTTCTTGATGCGCTCCAGCATGTCCGGTGCCTTACTCGCCACCAGCAGCGAGGCGCAACAAGCCAGGGCCAGGCCTTTGGCGAGGCGGCGGCTGTAGCGCAGCAAGCGGCTTTTCATGATCATACACAGTCCCCTCAGTCCCTTAGCTGCTATCGCTTTTTATCGCAGCGGATACCGGCATTGCTCATCCTGAGCGACGGGGCCGGCAAAAGATCGGCAATTTTACCCTAACAGGTGACAGATTGCCCAATTCCGCGTGGCGATGTGACTTCTGGAGTTGCATCTATGCGGTAATTCTAGTAGGCCCTGCCAAGCCGAGCCTGGCGCGGGAATCAATACCGCGCCAATTTTTGCGCCTACACGCCTAGCCGATACGACTGGACGTACGCTGCGAATTTTGACCGCACAATGCGCCCACAAGTGCCGCTGGGCAGTGTTGGAGTCGCGATGCTTCAGGTACAATTGCGCCCTCTCCAATTCCCGGGGCCTCGCGCGATCTTCTGCGGCGCGGGGTCTCCAACCTGATTCAGGTTCACATTCAGACAAGAGGCAAACTCCCGCGATGCTAGTTCTGCGTGGTGCTCCCGCACTGTCGAAATTCCGCCATCAAAAATTGCTCAATCAACTGCGTGCGCTGCAGCCCGCGATTGGCGATGTCTATGCCGAGTTCGTGCATTTCGCCGACAGCAAAAAGCTGGACAAGAAGGAGCAGGCGCTGCTCGAGAGACTGTTGCAGTACGGTCCCACCGAGGAAAAGCACCAGCCCGAAGGCGAGCTGCTTTTGGTTGTTCCGCGCCCGGGCACCATCTCGCCCTGGTCGTCCAAGGCGACCGATATCGCGCACAACGCCGGCCTGACCCAGATTCACCGCCTCGAGCGCGGCATCGCCTATTACATTAGCGGCGTCGAATTAACCGCAGCTGAACGGCAAGCCCTGGCGGACCAGCTGCACGATCGCATGGTGGAGTCGGTGTTTTCCGGCTTCGACCAGGCGGAACAGCTGTTCCACGAAGACAAGCCGCGCCAGCTGACCAAGGTCGATGTACTCGACGGCGGCCGTTCGGCGCTGGAAGAGGCCAACGTCAGCCTGGGGCTGGCGCTGGCGGAAGATGAGATCGACTACCTGCTGACCAGCTTCCAGGATCTGGAGCGCAATCCCACCGATGTGGAGTTGATGATGTTCGCCCAGGCGAACTCCGAGCACTGTCGCCACAAGATTTTCAACGCCAGCTGGACTATCGATGGCGAGGACATGCCGCACTCCCTGTTTGGCATGATCAAGAACACCTACCAGAAGGGCGGTGACAATGTGCTGTCCGCCTACGCGGACAATGCCGCGGTGGTGACGGGTCACAGGGCCGGTCGTTTCTATCCGGACCCGGAAACCAAGGAATACGGCTTCAGTATCGAGCCGATCCATATGCTGATGAAGGTGGAGACCCACAACCACCCGACCGCCATCGCGCCATTCCCGGGTGCCGGTACCGGTGCCGGTGGTGAAATCCGCGACGAGGGCGCCGTGGGCCGCGGTTCCAAGCCCAAGGTGGGCCTGACCGGCTTTACCGTATCGAACCTGCAGATTCCCGGGTACGAACAGCCCTGGGAAGCCGATTACGGCAAGCCCGGGCGAATCGTCACCGCGCTGGATATCATGGTCGAGGGCCCGATCGGTGGCGCTGCATTCAACAACGAATTCGGCCGCCCGAACATTTGCGGCTATTTCCGCACCTTCGAAGAGGATTTCGGCGACGAGCGCCGCGGCTACCACAAGCCGATCATGATCGCCGGCGGCTACGGCAATATCCGCGAAGAACATATCGACAAGCCCGAGTTCGCACCCGGCGCCAAGCTGGTGGTGCTCGGCGGCCCAGCCATGCTGATCGGCCTCGGTGGCGGCGCCGCCTCCAGTATGGCCAGCGGCTCCAGCTCCGAAGACCTGGACTTCGCCTCGGTACAGCGCCAGAACCCGGAGATCGAGCGCCGCTGCCAGGAAGTGATCGACCAGTGCTGGCAGCTGGGCGACAAGAACCCGATCGCCTTTATCCACGATGTCGGCGCCGGCGGCCTGTCCAATGCCTTCCCGGAACTGGTCAAGGACGGCGGCACCGGTGGCAATTTCGAGCTGCGCAACGTGCCCTGCGACGAGCCGGGTATGAGCCCGCTGGAGATCTGGTGCAACGAATCCCAGGAGCGCTACGTGCTGGCAGTGATGCCGCAGGACCTGGAGCGTTTCGAGAAGATCTGCGAGCGCGAGCGGGCGCCTTTCGCCGTGGTCGGCGAGGCGACCGCAGAGAAGCGCCTGCTGCTGAATGACAAGGAGTTCGACGCCCAGCCGGTCGACCTGCCCATGTCCGTGCTGTTCGGCAAGCCGCCGCGCATGCACCGCGATGCGGAAAAGCGTGTGGTGGAAAGCAAGGCGTTCAGCACCAAGGATATCGACCTGAACGAGGCCGCCGAACGCGTGCTGCGCCTGCCAACCGTGGCGAGCAAGAGCTTCCTGATCACCATCGGCGACCGCACGGTGACTGGCCAGGTGGCCCGCGACCAGATGGTTGGTCCCTGGCAGGTGCCGGTGGCGGACTGTGCGGTAACCACGGTTTCCTACGACAGCTACGCCGGCGAAGCCATGGCCATGGGCGAGCGCACGCCGGTGGCGTTGCTGGACGCACCGGCCTCCGGTCGCCTGGCGGTGGGTGAGGCAATCACCAATATCGCCTGTACCCCGATCGAGCAGCTGTCTGACATCAAGCTGTCCGCCAACTGGATGTGCGCCGCCGGCCACCCGGGCGAAGAGGAAAAGCTCTACCGCACGGTAGAAGCCGTGGGTATGGACCTGTGTCCGGAGCTGGGCATCACCATCCCGGTGGGCAAGGACTCCATGTCCATGCGCACCGCCTGGAACGATGGCGGTGAAGACAAGGCGGTCACCGCGCCGCTGTCCCTGGTTATCTCCGCCTTCTCGCCGGTCACCGACGTGCGCAAGACCGCTACGCCGCAGCTGCGCACCGACAAGGGCGACACCGAGCTGCTGCTGGTCGATCTGGGTGCGGGCAAAAACCGTCTCGGCGGTTCCTGTCTGGCGCAGGTATACAACCAGCTGGGCGATGTACCAGCGGACCTGGACAGCGCCAAGAAGCTGAAAGGCTTCTTCGAGGTAGTGCAGAAGCTGCTGAAAGATGACCTGATCTACGCCTACCACGACCGCTCCGACGGCGGCCTGTTTGCCGCGGTGGCGGAGATGATGTTTGCCGGCCGCGTCGGCCTCGACCTGGATATCTGGGAGCTGGGCGCCGACCCGGTAGCGGCACTGTTCAGCGAAGAGCTGGGCGCGGTACTGCAGGTGCCTGCCTGCGACGCGCGGATGCTGGTGAAGACCTTCGGTGAGAAGGGCATTCCGGCGCACCAGATTGGCTACATCAATAATTGCGATCGCCTGCGCATCAACAACAGCGGTGTGGAAATCTACAATCGCACGCGGACGGAACTGCAGCAGATCTGGTCCGAAACCAGCTACCGCATCCAATCGCTACGCGACAATGCCGACTGCGCAGCGCAGGAATTTGCCGCGATTGCCAAGGACGACCCGGGCCTGTCGGTAAACCTGACCTACGACATCAACGAGGACATCAGTGCGCCCTACATCAGCAAGGGCGTGCGGCCGAAGATAGCCGTTTTGCGCGAGCAGGGCGTCAACAGTCAGGTGGAGATGGCGCACTCCTTCCACCGCGCCGGCTTCAACGCCGTCGACGTGCACATGAGCGATATTCTCGCCGGTCGCGTCAGCCTGGATGAATTCAAGGGCCTGGTCGGCTGCGGCGGCTTCTCCTACGGCGACGTTCTGGGTGCCGGTGAGGGCTGGGCCAAGACGATCCTGTTCCACTCTCGTGCGCGGGACCAGTTCGAGGCCTTCTTCAACCGCAAGGACACTTTCGGCCTGGGGGTGTGCAACGGCTGTCAGATGTTCTCGGTGATCAAGGAGCTGATTCCCGGCGCGGGTCACTGGCCGCGTTTTGTGCGCAACCTGTCCGAACAATACGAGGCGCGCTTCGCGCTGGTGGGTGTCGAGGATTCTCCATCGGTGTTGTTCAAGGGCATGGCCGGTTCCTATATGCCAGTGGCGGTCGCCCACGGCGAGGGTCGCGTGGAATTCGCGGACCAGAAAGCGCTGGAGACCTGTGAGCAGTCCGGCACCATCGCCATGCGCTTCCTGAATAACAAACAGCAGATTACCGAAACCTATCCGGCCAACCCGAACGGCTCGGTTAACGGTATCACCTCGCTCTGCTCCGAAGACGGTCGCGTCACCATCATGATGCCGCACCCGGAGCGCGTCGCCCGCGCCGTCAGCAACAGCTGGCACCCGGACGACTGGCAGGAGGATTCCGGCTGGATGCGCCTGTTCCGCAATGCGCGTGTATTTGTCGACTAAGTCGATTCGCTCGCAAACCCGAAAAAGCCCGTTCAAATGAGCGGGCTTTTTTTGTGCTCGAATTTGGCTTCCTGTTCGCGATAGACAGCGATTCCCGCAGTCAGTGTGCTTTCGGCACTGAGGGGGCAGCTTGATTAATGTGACCTGGATTACACCGACATATCGGTCGCCGCGACTGCTATTTCTGGGTACAGGATAGAAATTGTTCCTTTCTCGTTATAAATCAGATAGTTACCAATCGTTATGGGGAATGGGGATAGTAGCCGTCACGATCGATTTACACAAAATTGCTGAGCAGCCAAACAGGCTGAAGGCTTGACGATACGGTCCTTTGACGACATTCTGCTGTGAATGTCTTAAAAAGATATCGGTCGGAGGGATAGCAGTCCTGACGACTTCGATACAAATGTTATGCGTAAAGGAAATATATGGGACTTCATGTAAACGCAATCTCAGATTTTCCTATGTCAGAGGAAAGGGATTACTACCTATATGTCCTCGATTACTACAATTGGGATGAGCCGATTTCTAATACATTGATGGCCAACCTTCCAAAAATTGCAACGCTTTGCGCGCAGAATAACGCAGTTATGGTGCAGGGATTACCGGACAGTCATTTTTACTCCGAGGTTCTTTCGTGGGTAAAAATTAACGGGCAAGACCCAAGTATGATTTTGCCTGCATTAATGATAACGACAGTTCACCCTAGATACTTCATTGAGGCAAATTGCGGGGAGGCGAAGTCTGAGATCACAGATTCTCTCATTTTTTTAAATATTCGGGAGATCTGTAAGCAGCCTGATGATGTCGTGAATTTAATCCAGAATATTTTTATAGATATTAAAGAAAAAAATACGATAGAAAATTTTGCTATTACTAAAGAGCTGAGAGCGAATGAAAATGGCGCTTTAGTTGATGCGCTAATTCTCGAGCCAAATTTTGCCGGGCTGGGGGTAAATATTAAGAAATTGGTGGCATGGGGAAAGGCGCGCTTAACAAAGCAATGCAGCTGACGGCTTACTTTTTGCACGGCCGCTGCGCTCCTATTGTCGTGCAAAAAGCACACAAGGTAAGCCGCAGCTGATTGCGGCGTTATGTTTAAGACTTACCCAGGAATAGTAAGGACAGAGTAAATGAAAGGAATTTTTAGCTCAGTAATATTTACAATGTTTTTTCTGCTTAGCTCGGTTGGGCATTCAATCACAGAGCAGAAAGAAAAAGATATTAAAGAGTTACTCGTTCAAATGGGAAACTCAGAAATGGCTGAGGAACTAGCAAATTCGATGGTATCAATTGCAATTTCACAGGAAAAGCAAAGGCACCCTGACTTGCCAAAAAAAGTAGAGCATATTCTTTCCAAAATCATCTACGATGTTGTGATTGAACATGCTCCTGAGCTAGATGAAATGACTATTCCTCTGTATGACAAGTACTATACCCATCAAGAAATAAAAGACCTCATCATTTTCTTCAAAACACCAACGGGCAAAAAGTATGCATCAGTATTGACACCAATGATGCAAGATATAATGCCTGTGGCTCAGGCGTGGGCTAGAAAAATTGCACCTATAGCGTCGGTACATGCTCAGCAAGAATTGGCAAAGCACGGGTACAAGTAACATAACGAGGTGCGGCAGCCGATGTCTTAATTTGTACGCTTTTTGCATAGTCGCTACGCTCCTATTTTCGTGCAAAAAGCACACAAAGCAAGCCGCTACTGTGCACGGCGTTAGGTGATGGGCGGCAGATGAAGGATTCATTATTAGATGCCCTAGAAGCCTTTGATCGCTGGGTCGACCATGGGAATTCTACGATTCCATTGCCAATTCGTTGGCGCCCGAGGAGCGCCGTGGATTTGAGGCAGTCTGGTTGGCTGCAACAAATGAGAATCTGTGGGCGTCTCACGCTGATATTGGCTCTGCAGCCAAAAGCGCCAGGAGCCATATTGCAGGCGAATTTCCTTGGCTTTCCGCAAAGGCATTAGAGCATCTGGTAAACGGAGCATCATATCAGTGGCAGTAGAAGCACCATGCAAGCGCAAGCAATTTGCTTCGGCCCCTCGGGCCTCCGCGGGAGGACCTACGCTATGCGCTTCGCGTATCAACAGCGGAGGCCGCCCCAGCTGCTGAGGTTAGGAGTTTATAGGGGGTAAAAAATGTGGCTATGCCAAAAATGCGAAAGAGAATTTACGCGTAAAAATCAAAGACACGTCTGTGGCACAGGAAATCGAGAAGACGTAATACGAGATAGGCCACAATCAGTCGTGGAAGTTTATAGCGCGATTGAAAAATTTATTTGTAAGTTAGGCAAAGTCGAAATCGTTACCAGAGATAGATATGTCCTTTTTCGAAGTTCCCGGATATTTGTCGATCTATCAATAATGAAAGACGTGGTTCGTATTGCTATCCATATTGGGCGAACAGTCAAAAGCCCTATTTTTATAAAGGTCGTTGATGACGACAAGAAAGTTACACACGTAGCTAAAATTGGAAATCTTGTTGAGCTAAGAGAAATAGAACCATTAATAAAAGAGGCGTATGAGCTTTCTTTGTCCTAGCGGCCTAGCTCTTAACAAGGTGCGGCATCCGGCGTTGATCTTTACCCGCTTTAGCGGACATCGGCTTTGGCGTGCAGATCTTCCAAACGGCGATGGACTGTTTTCAATACCACCTCTGTCGGCAATGAGCGTACTCCCGCCATTGAGAGAGAGATCTTCTGCCAGAAGAAGAGGTAAGGTTTTCGGTAGATACTAGATGGTACGGGCGCCGTTTGAGCACAGTTTCGAGCGAGCTATTTGTTTTCTGGTCTACTATTCCCTGTCGGTCCGGAAAAAATGATATTTCCTGCTACACTTAAAAAGTAACTCACAATAACTTTTTAAATATGGTGCAGGTTCCGGAATTGGTCATTGAATACATCAGTTTGCTCCCTCCGCAGCGCAGTGAGCGGATACAGGCACTGCATCAATTTATCGTCAAGCTCTTTCCCAAGGCGCAGGTTTCCCTGAAATACAAGATGCCTACCTATGAAGTGGATAGTGGTTGGGTCGCCGTGGCCAGCCAGAAACACTATGTCTCCCTTTACACCTGTGCCCGAGAGCATATTCAGTCCTACATCGATATTCATCCCGATACAAAGTGCGGTACCGGCTGCCTGAATTTCCGCGACAGCGATGAAATTGCCTGGGCAGACCTGAAGCCGGTGTTGTCTTCCGCGTTCAGCAGGGATCACTAAGGAGGTTGTTATGACATACAACGAAGAGCTGGCAGAAAAAGTGCGTGAATTGCTGGGGAGCAACGATGGACTTACGGAAAAGCGTATGTTCGGCGGCCTGGCATTTATGCTGAACGGCAATATGGCCTGCGGTGTGGTTGGAGAGGAGCTGATGGTGCGTGTCGGTCCGGACAACTACCAGGAAGCGCTGGCCGAACGCTATACCAGGCCGATGGATTTTACCGGGCGGCCGCTCAAGGGCATGGTGTATGTGGAAGAAGATGCAGTTGCGGCGGACCTGGGGGATTGGGTGAGTCGCGGTGCCGAGTTCGCCGGCTCACTGCCGCCCAAGTAATCCAAGGCCGGGGGCAGCTCTACCCGTGTCAGAATTGGCGCTTCCCCGTCAACCGCTTGCTGGCGCGGCTCAGGCTGAGGCCGTTTGTCCGGTGCAGTGCTGCGTGTATCTCCCAGCCTCCGACAGTTCCCCGTCCAGATCCATGCCGAAAGCCGCGTGCAGTTTGTCTGACAACTGTTCCAGACTCGACCCCGCGAGATCCGGTACCCGGTCCCTTCGGGTCGGCCCCGACAACCCAGGATAATTCTTACGGAAGCGTTAGAGTGCGCTCCGCATTTGGCAGATTTCGGCTGCGATGATTTCTGCTGGCGTGTCGTTTCACTAGCAGTGAGGTTGCCGGCTCAATAGTTTGCTATTGAGATGGCCGGATTTCGATGAGGCCGATTCGCTCCTTCTCCTACCGCCGTCCCCGGTGCTGCCCTACACTGATTCCCATACTCCGAACGCAGAGGTGCCCGACGCTGGCGCCGTTTGTTCCAATCGCAGCGAGGCAAAATCCGCGATGACCACCGTGACGCTGAACAATGGAGTCGAAATCCCCCAGTTGGGATTCGGAACCGCCGCCATTGGTGAATGGCAGCAGGATGACAGCTATGTCACCGAAACCCTTCTGAAGGGCATGTCCATCGGCTACCGGCATTTCGATACTGCATCTGTTTACGGCAACGAGCGTGCGCTGGGCCGGGCTATCAAGGAGTCCGGACTGCCGCGGCAGGAACTGTTTATCACCAGTAAGGTTTGGGATTCGGAGCAGGGCAGGGACACACGCGACGCATTCGAGCGCAGCCTCGAGCGCCTGCAGCTCGACTACCTGGACCTCTACCTGATTCACTGGCCACTGCCGGCCTACACCAGGGAGACCTGGGAGGCGATGGAAAATCTGTACGCGGAGAAAAAAGTTCGCGCGCTGGGCCTGTCGAATTTTCGCGAATCCGATATCGAGCAGCTCGCCACTTTCGCCAATATCAGGCCCACTTGTAACCAGATAGAACTACATCCGTATCTGACCCAGAAAACATTGGTGGACTATTGTCAGTTCCACAAGATTGCCGTCGCCGTCTGGTCGCCGCTGGGATCGGGCAGCTGGAGTGGCGTGAAAAAGAGTGAAAAGCCCATCAGCGACCCGCTCATCGTCGAACTGGCGGAAAAGCACGGAGTGAGCGTCGGGCAGATTATCCTGAAGTGGAACATCCAGCAGCACCGCATTGTGATTCCGAAGGCGGAAAGCCTGGATAATATCCGCAATAATTTCCTGCTGGCAGATGTCCACTTGAGTGAAGAGGAGCTGCAGGCAATCGACGGCCTCAATCGCGATCTTCGCTTTGGCGCGGACCCAGACACTGCCCAGGAGATAAACAAAAACATTCCGGTACCCGATTAGGCGTGCGGTTTTATACCGACAACGCCCAGCACGCAGGGCAACAGATAGAGGTTACCCGTTTGCGCGATGCAGCTTTCGGGTAATTTCATAGGTGGCGATCGCACAGGCCGTGGCGACGTTCATGGAAGAGTTGGTGCCGTGCATTGGAATGTGCACTGTGGTATCAGCCAGTTCCAGTATTTCCCGTGGCACCCCGTCTTTTTCCGAACCGAGAATCAGGCAGATTTTGTCCTGCCCATCAATTTTGAGTCGGTCCAACTCGATACTGTTCGAAGTGATCTCCAGGCAAACCAGCCTGTAACCCTGGTCCCGCAGATTGCGCGCCGTTTCCAGGGCGTTCTCCGCGTAGGCGTAGTCGACGTTCTTTTCCGTCGACCGGGAAATTTTTCGGAGCTTGGAGTTCGGCGGGGTTAGGGACTTGCCGGCCAGATAGACTTTCTCGACGGCCAGCGCATCGGCTATTCGGAAAAGCCCGCCGACATTACTTGGCGTACGAATATCGATGGCGAGATAGCACAGTGGGTACAGTGTCGAAGTGGGCTTGTGTTCACTGTGATCCGTCTGCATGACCGTCGTCGCTAATCTAGCGGGCGTTTCTATTGAAGGTAGAACGGCGTCTAGGCCGGTGTGGCGGAAGTGGCCACTTTGTTGGCTTCGCGTTGCGCTTTCCGGTGGCGCATCTGTTCGACCAGCGAGGGCTCCCGCTCCGCCTTCAGGTTCTGTACCCGCAGGGCCTCCCGGTAAACCTTGTCCGAGACGATGTATTCCTCGGCGCGCTGATTGATATCGCTGTAGCGCGCATTCAGTTCGGCGATTTTGGTCGAGAGATGCTCCAGGTCGAGAATACCATCGAAGTAGAGGGCAATCAGGCGTTCGCACTCGCGGGCGATGGCCAGGTACTCATTGCCTATCTCGCGGTGTCCCTCGTAATTTTTCTTGAAATTGAAAAACGTCTGCACGCCGCCGAGCAGGGCGGTGAGCAGTGCCAGGGCGGCGCCGGCCCACTTGGTCCAGTCCGGCAGTTCGGCGTTGATCAGGGAAAAGAACAGTGAGCCCAGGAACAGGTTAATTACCACGATCGGTACACCGCACAGCACATGCAGGTTGCGGCCCTTCATGGAGGCGCGGAAGTGGCTGTGCTTGCACAGGTGGGCGTTCCAGCGGAGTTTGTCCAGGACTTCAATGGTATTGGGGATGGTGTGGGGGATATTGCTCATGAATCCATTCGGCCCCGCGGGCATCTTGCTGTCGGTGGCTATAGTTTGCCGATTGACAGCCAGAAGTACAGGGCCGCGTGGAGGTTCAGGAAAGATCCGTAACGGATCGCCTGGCCGTCAGGTCGGCGAAGCGGGGCGCGCCGATCACAATCGAAATCAGCGCAGCGGCGCCCAGCAGCCAGCAATACTGGATGTTGCTCACCAGCGCCAGCGGCGATACCCGGGCCAGGGATGAGGCCAGCAGCACCTGGGCGCCGTAGGGCAGCAAACCCTGCACCGCACATGAGAAGATATCCAGCAGGCTGGCGCTGCGGCGCGGATCGACTCGATAGCGCGCGGCGATGTCTTTCGCCAGGCTGCCGCTCAGCAGTATCGCCACCGTGTTGTTGGCGGTACAGACATTCGTCAGGGCTACCGCAGCACTGATTCCCAGCTCGCCGCTACGCGCATTGCGTTCGCGTCGGCCGCCGCTACGGCTGATGTGGTCGATCGCGTTGGCCAGCCACGCCAGGCCACCCTGGGTTTTCATCATCGCTCCCAGTCCGCCGATCAGCAGTGACAGCAGCAGAATCTCCTGCATGCTGCTGTAGCCGGCATAGATGTCCCTGGACAGACTGGCCAGACTGTACTCCGGCTGCAGTCCCAAGCCGATGGCACCGGCGAGCAATATGCCGGTGAACAGCACCAGCAGTACATTGACCCCGGCTACCGCCAGTACCAGTACCGCGACATAGGGCAGTAGCCGCAGCAGCTCATAGTCACCTGGTGCGGCGATGGCTGTGGTAGCTCCCTGTCCAATACTTTGGAAGTAGAGCCACGCAAGCGTGAGCACTGCGGCGGGCATGGCGATGCGGACGTTCATGCGGAACTTGTCCCGCATCTCTACACCCTGGGTGCGGGTGGCGGCGATAGTCGTATCGGAGATGATCGACAGGTTGTCGCCGAACATGGCCCCGCCGACGACGGTGCCCACCGTCAGCAGCAGTGGCAGATCCGTCGCGTCCGCGACGCCGACGGCAATCGGTGCTATGGCAGCCACGGTTCCCATGGAGGTGCCCATGGCGGTGGCGACAAAGGCGGTGATCAGAAAGAGCCCCGGCAGCACCAGCTCGGCGGGAATCACGCTGAGGCCGAAATTTACCGTTGCGTCCACGCCACCGATGGCTTTGGCCACACTGGCGAAGCCGCCGGCCAGCAGATAGATGAGTGCCATGGTGACGATGGTGTGATCGCCGACGCCGTGAATAAACGTCTCGATGCGGCGGTTCAGTGAACCGCGGGCAAGCAACAGCGCCAGCGCAATGGCCGGCAGAATCGCGACCGGGGCGGAGATCTGGTAGAAGGCCATCTCGACGCCCTGGGACTGATACCAGAGACCGCTGCCGACAAACAGGGCCAGAAACAGGGCGAGAGGTAAGAGTGCCAGCGGGGTTGCTTTGGTCATGGTTACTGCTTCGACGTAAAGCCTGGGCGGAGAAGGGGGCGGATTATAAGGGCTGGTCAAAGGCTGACCAATAATTCTTTGGCAGGAAGTCGTCGAAATTCGTTATATCCAGTGAGCCGGTCCGCCCCGCGCAAATGTTTTTTGGGGCGGGCGTTGTTGGAGCTGCACTATTGTTGGAGCTGCACTATAGCGGGGTTTTCCTGCAGTGCATTTCATCAGCGCCGTAGCCCCAGATGATTTTGGCTTCACCCTGATGCTCCCACAGGCTCTCATTGCGGCCCTGATATTTGCTGCCACTGGCGCTGGGCTGCAGAAACATCAGCGAAACACTGTCGCCGCGCTCGGCTATCAGCGTCGGCGGATCGGTCTGGAAGTAAGTGGCCACTACTTCGTTGGCTGGGTTGTCGCCGCAGACATAAGTCACCGGGCCCGTTGCCGCTACCAGGCGGTAGCGCGCCTGCAGTTCGGCGATCCGGCGCTGGTACTCGTCGGCAACACAGTTTCTTTTGTCGTCGCTTTTCCAGCATTCATTGCGCCCCTTGATCCAGCCGCGCTGTTCAGCCTTCAGCAGCGGTGGCCGCTCATTTGCAGCCTTGGCCGATGCCTTCGCATAGACATCGGCCAGCTTGCGGTCGAGCGCGGCCAGCTCGGCGTCGCTGCAGACCATGGCCTCGATGCTGCCGGTCTCCACACCTTCGCAGGAGTAAGAAGGCCCCTCGTCCCGGGCAGAACAGCCCGTGACCCAGGTGCCGGAAACGAGCAGGAGAAGGACTGAAGTCATCCAGCGGGCCGAGCGCATTGCCATCATCGGTTGTCTCCTGAGAGGCTCTTGTAGTGCCGAGGACCTTAGTAATCATAGCCCCGGCGCAGCCGATACGTGGATCGGTGACCACAAGCCGTCGAATGCCGGTATCCTATAGAAGACGGCGGTGACGGCAGCGTGGCGGTTACGGCCATCGTGCCGGCCTGATAATAACAACGCAAATTATAAACGGCCGAAAAGGCGCGACAGACTCTCTTGGGGGAATTCGACAATGGCGATTGCGCGGCAGCACTTCGTGGTTATAGGTCCGGTACTGGCCGCAGCATTTTATTTCCTGCTGAGTGGTATGGGCATGCCGTATCCGGCGGCGGTGACGGCGGCAATCACGCTGCTGACCGTGATCTGGTGGATCACCGAAGCGCTGCCGATACCCGCCACGTCACTGGTGCCCTTTGTGCTGTTACCGCTGTTCGGCGTGGCTGATCACAAGCTGGTGGCTTCATCGCTCGGCAGCCACGTGATCCTGCTGCTGATGGGCGCCTTTATTCTGTCGAAGGCGCTGGAGAAGAGTGGCGCGCACGAGCGCCTGGCGCTGTACATGCTGACAGTTGTCGGCGTTTCCAGCGGGCGGCGGCTGGTGCTGGGCTTTATGCTGGCGGCGGGTCTGCTGAGCATGTGGATCTCCAATACCGCTACCACCCTGATGATGCTGCCGATCGCGCTGGCGATTCTGTCGCGGGCCAATAACCAGCGCCTCAATATTGCCCTGATTCTCGGCATCGCCTACGCGGCCAGCCTCGGCGGCGTGGGCACTCCCATCGGCACACCGCCCAATGTGATTTTTATGGGCATCTACGAGGAAGTCACCGGGCGGGAATTCAGCTTTGTCAGCTGGCTTAAAATCGGTGTCCCGGTGGTGCTGCTGACGCTGCCGATCATGGCGCTGTGGCTGACGCGCAATGTCCACCTGGAAAAATCCCTGGAGCTGCCGACGATAGGCGCCTGGCGCAAAGAGGAGATCCGCACGCTGATGGTATTCGGTGTGGCGATTCTGGCGTGGATCACGCGCAGCGAGCCCTTCGGCGGCTGGAGCGGCTGGCTCGGTATCGACGGCGCCGGCGACAGCACCGTGGCCCTCGGCGCAGTGGTACTGATGTTTCTGGTGCCGAACGGCAAGGGCGGCCGCCTGCTGGACTGGCAGACTGCGGAAAACATTCCCTGGGGCATGTTGCTGCTGTTCGCCGGCGGGATTGCCATTGCCAAGGGTTTCGCCGCCTCCGGTCTCAGCGATATGCTCGGTAACGGCCTGTCCTTCCTCACCGCGATGCCGCTGTGGCTGATGCTGGTACTGCTGTGTCTGGCGGTGACTTTCCTGACGGAAATCACCAGCAATACGGCTACCGCGACTCTCCTGATGCCGATCCTCGCCGTCGCCGCAGAATCTGCCGGTTTCGACCCGATGGTACTGATGATCCCCGCCGCCATGTGCGCCAGCTGTGCGTTTATGCTGCCGGTGGCCACGGCCCCCAACGCAATCGCCTACGGCACCGGCAAGGTGCGGATGCAGGATATGGTGCGGGAAGGGGCCGTACTCAGCGTGGCGGCATCGCTGATTATCGCGGCGATGAGCTGGCTGCTGCTCGTATAGCGAAGCGCACAGATCCCTTTCCCAAAACGACTGAGGGTGTTGTGTCGGTGTCGAAATTTGGCCGGGAAAGTCGGCAAGTGCCAAAGACTAAAGCGCCAAACTCGACCGGGGTGAGTATCGCAAGAGCTATGACTATCGCTAGAGGTTAACGACTTGCAAGCGGTTGTAATGTGCTTTCGGGTGAAAAGGCATAGGAACTGCTTTAGGATTCTTTCGAACGTGGTACCAAAAACAATAATTGTCCACGGAGGACTTATGAAAGCTGCTGTCATCGCATTGATATGTGCACTGGCGTTAACCGGCTGCGGCAAACCGGATTCCGCTAAAACCGGGGATGCCGAACTTGCCAGCGCAATGGGCGAGGCACTATCCCCGCCGGTCGCCAAAAAAATTCCCCACAAGATGTCTATTCACGGCCACGAACGCATCGATAACTATTACTGGATGCGCGATGACCTGCGTAAAGATCCGAAAATCATCGCCCACCTGCAGCAGGAGAACGACTATAGCCAGGCGGTGATGAAGCACACCCGTGCACTCCAGGACACACTCTTTGAAGAAATTACCGGGCGATTGGAGGAAGACAAATCGACCGTGCCGGTCAAGGTTCGCGATTACTGGTATTACAGCCGCTATGTGCCTGGCCAGGAGTATCCCGTTTACGCACGCAAGAAAGGTGCCTTGCAGGGGGCGGAAGAAGTTCTGCTCGATGTCAACACACTCGCCGAGGGCAATGATTACTACCATGTCGGCCGGTCTGTTGTGTCGCCGAATGATCGGCTGCTGGCATATTCAGAGGATGGTGTCGGTCGCCGTATCTACAGTATCCGCTTCAAAGACCTGAAAACCGGCAAGTTGCTGCAGGATCGCCTGGAAAATGCGGAGCCGGAGCTGGTCTGGGCCAACGACAATCAGACGGTGTTCTACATAAACAAAGATCCACAGACACTGCTCGGCTACCAGGTAATGCGCCACAGGCTGGGTACGCCGCAGAGTGAGGATGTGCTTGTCTATGAGGAAGGCGACACTTCGTTTTACACCTGGCTCTCCAAGTCCCGGGATGGCGAACTCATCTATATCCATCACTACTCGACGCTGGTCAAGGGACTTTCGATGCTGGATGCCAATTCGCCGGAGGGCGAGTTCCAGCCTCTTCACCCCCTGGAAGCAGGGCTCGAATATTCCGCGAGGAAGCTGAAGGATGACTTCTATATTCTGACCAACTGGGAGGCCGAAAATTTCCGCCTGATGAAGGTTGCGGCAGGCGATGCCGGCGACAAATCCAAGTGGCGGGAAGTCCTCGCCCATCGTGCGGATGTATTGCTGGAAGACTTCACGACTTTTGATCGCCACCTCGCGATTGTCGAGCGCGAGAATGGGCAGAGCGCGCTGCGAATCATCGGGTTGGATAACGGCGATGATTTCACGGTCGGCTTCAACGACCCCATTTACCAACTCTACCTCGACGAGAACCCCAGTGTGGATTCCGACACTGTCCGGGTCGCTTATTCGAGCCTGACGACACCGAATACCATTTACGATACCAAACTCGCGACGGGCGATTTGCAGCTTATGAAACAGGACAAGGTGCCGGGCGACTTTGATCCTGCGCGCTATCAAAGTGAATACGTCAGCATAGTCGCTCGCGATGGGGCCGAGGTTCCGGTATCTCTGGCCTATCGCAAGGACCGGTTTAAACAGGATGGCAGTAACCCGCTGTTCCAGATCGGCTATGGCTCCTATGGCAACACGGTAGACCCCAGATTTCGCCCGGAAGTGATTTCGCTGCTCGACAGGGGCTTCGTATTTGCCATTGCCCATATTCGCGGCGGGCAGAAGCTGGGCCGAAAGTGGTATGAAGATGGGAAGATGTTCAACAAGAAGCATACATTCACCGACTTCATCGATGTGACCAAGGGACTAACCACACAAAAATACGGGGCCGCGGACAAGGTGTTTGCGGCGGGCGGCAGTGCGGGTGGGCTGTTGATGGGAGCGGTCGTCAATATGGAGCCGGGCCTCTATCGCGGCGTCACCGCGATGGTTCCGTTCGTGGATGTCGTCACTACCATGCTCGATGAATCCATTCCGCTTACGGTCAATGAGTACGACGAGTGGGGCAATCCCAACAACAAAGACAGCTACGAGTACATGCTGTCCTATTCCCCGTATGACCAGGTTAAGGCGCAGGATTACCCCAATATGCTGGTGACCACCGGCCTGCACGACTCCCAGGTGCAATATTTCGAGCCGATGAAGTGGGTGGCGAAATTACGCGAACTTAAAACGGACAACAATCGACTGATTTTCGATGTCGACATGGATGCCGGTCACGGCGGTGCCTCTGGCCGCTACCGCAGGTACAAGGATATTGCGTTGCAATACGCTTTCTACCTGGATTTGCTGGATAAGGGGCATTTGGCGGGGCCGACGGAATAGATCCGGCCGAAACCCGCAGCCGCAGCCCGGGAGACACCGGCAGCGGCTGCGTGTTTCCGGTTGGGGGGACGTCGCTCGGTAACGCCTGAATCAGGCCGTTTGCAGACGCGGCGAGTGATCCCGGTCGGCAATCGGCCAGTGCAGGAATGCGGCGAGCAGGCCCAGCAGTATGCCGGCATACCAGATACCGTCGTAATTGCCGAAGGTCTCGTACAGGAAGCCGCCCAGCCATACGCCGCTGAAACTGCCGAGCTGGTGGCTGAAGAACACGATGCCGTACAGGAAGGTCATGTAGCGGGTGCCGAAGAAGCGTGCGACCAGGCCCGACGTCGGCGGCACCGTCGCCAGCCACAGGAAGCCCATCAGCGCGCTGAACGCCAGTACACTGGCAAGCGATACGGGCAAAACCAGAAAAACGGTGATCGCGACCACGCGCCCCAGATAGATCAGTGACAGCAGCTTGTGCATCGGGTAGCGACTGCTGATTACCCCGGCCATATAGGCACCGATGACGTTGCACAGGCCGATCAGGCTGATACTCCATGCGCCCACTTTCGGGTCGAAGCCCAGATCCACCAGGTAACCCGGCATATGCACGGTGATAAAGGCCACGTGGAAACCGCACACGAAGAAGCCGAACACCAGCAGGGTGTAGGAGGGCACCTGGAAAGCGCGGCGCGCAAGTTCGGGTAGACTGATTTTCGCGAACGCGGCATCGTCGCTGCTGTCGACGGGCGCTGCGCTGTGGCGTACCAGCGAAATGGCGCAGAAGGCCATCAGCACGGCGGACAATCCGAGGATCTGCAGCGCCTGGTACCAGCCGGCCCAGTCGATCAGCTGCTGCATGATCGGCACCAGCAGGAACTGGCCGAGGCTGCCGGCCGCGGTGCCGATACCCAGTGCCCAGGCGCGGCGCTCCTCCGGCACGGCGCGGGCCAGCGCCGGCAGCACGATTCCGAAGGCCGTCCCGGCAACCCCCGCGCCGACCAGCAGGCCCGCGGTGGACGTGATGGCCCAGTCTGTTGTCGAGTCGGCCATCAGCCACATGCCCAGCCCGTAACAGGCGGCGCCGCCCAACAGCACCTTGAGGATACCGTGGCGGTCCGCCAGGCCGCCGGCAAACACCGCGAACAGGCCCCAGGCCAGATTCTGCACGGCCAGAGCCAGTGAAAACACATCCCGCCCCCAGCCGTGCGCTTCTGACATGGGCGCCAGGAACAGGCCGAAGCCAGCCCGGTAACCAAAGGACAGCAGCAACAGCAGGCACGCGCTGATCAAAACGGGCAGGATGGGCTTGATATTTTTCATGGAACAGCTCGGGCTGAATGGCGGCAGGGGCCCGGCAACCGGCCGGGAGCAAAACTCGCCCAGAGTAACCGCTAAGCCGTTGGCGCTCAAAATATCGCAATCAGGATGAAATACCGCGAAAGTCCCTGACAGGTGGGTCGGGCTGCGGGGGCGGCCTCCGCCAGGGGCAGCTCCGGCTGTATCGGCACGCGTTCGCGCCGTTATCCTACTGAACCGGTTGGTTGTAGTTTGCCTGCGTCTGGCTGTTGAGGAAATCGATCAGTGCTGTCGCCAGAGCCTCGGGCTGTTCCGGCAGCATGGCGTGCCCCATGTTCGGGAAGGCGGCGAGTCGGGTGTTCTGGCGCTTGTTGACCAGGTTCCAGGCATTCTGCGCCGGGGCTATTTTGTCATCCAGGCCCTGCATCACCAGCCCCGGCGCCGTGCCGCCCAGGTAAAAAGGTTTGAAATCCGTGCGCTCGACGGCCCCCACCTGCAGTTTTGCCGTCTCGCCGTTCCAGCCGCGCCGCCAGGCGGAGGCATCATTGCCGGGGGCGAAGAACGAATTGGCCACGGCTTCCATCTGCCGCTCCTTGGGCAGGTTGGGGTCGAATGCCTTCTTGAATTCCGCCCAAACCTTGTCGCTTGGCTCTATCTCGCCGCCGGCCGCCATCAGCACCAGGCCGATGACACGCTCCGGTTGCAGAGAGGAGACTGTGCGGGATACCCGGTTGCCGAAGTTCTGGCCGAGAATAAACGCGCGGTCGATCATCAGCTGGTCGGCGACGCGCCAGACATCCTCGGCCAGCTCCCGCAGGCCCACCTTTTCCATTGGGCCGCTGCTGCCACCGATACGGCGGGGATTGATCAGCACTACCCGGTAACCGGCCTTGGCGACCCTGTTGCCGAGATCTTCGAAATCCCGTGCCGGTCTGCCCAGGGACGGGTGCATCAGCACCGCCGTGCCGCCCCCCTTTTGAAAAACTTCCAGGTTCACATCGCCGTGGCTGATGACCCGGCGCTGCCAGGAATTGTCCAGTGCGGAGGCGCCGACACTGGCTACCAGCGCAGCGAGGCAACAGGCGGTAACAAACAGCGCCCTGATTAGGCGGCGTAAAAACAATCGGCCCATCGCCTGATTCAACCTCTTTTGCTGCGTGTGGCTGAAACCAGTTTAGTTGCCGGAGCGGGTGGGGCGGTTGGTTGGTTGGCGCCTGAGTCCCTCGCGCGAATGACTCCGGTGCTGTGCCGGTGCCAGGCTGGCGGCACTTTGTCGACGTTATCCGTGAGGACTAGGCTTGAAACATTGCAGGTAATGATCGATGTGGAATTTCGATGGCGACGCTGCTCAGGGTAGGTGGGAATCAGCAGGGCAGGGACTTTGTGGTCGGCGACGTACACGGCCACCTGAAGCAACTGCGCCGGCAGCTGACGGAGCTGAGCTTCGATCCGGGCAGTGATCGCCTCTTTTTTCTCGGTGACATCATAGATCGCGGCCCCGACAGCGAGGCCGTGCTCGCGATGATTGACCAGCACACCTACTGGAGCGTGCTCGGCAACCATGAGGCGATGATGATTGCGGGCTTCGAGGAACCTGGACGCGATGTACTGCACCGGTGGAACGGCGGGGAGTGGTTTTACGCACTCCCGCAGCGGCGACAACAAGAGCTTGTTGAGCAGTGTCGCGCCTGGCCCTGGGCCATTGAGCTGGATGCCGGGCAAAGTTGCATTGGTTTTGTGCATGCGAATGTACCGGACAACAGCTGGGGACGTGTGACGGAGCTATTGAAGTCCATCGACGATAATTGGCAGTCCGGTGTTCTGCTGTCGGATAGCGCGGTGGAGTACGCCGCGCAAAGGCTGCTGTGGGACAGGGATCTGGTGCTCAGACTCTACAGCGAAATCCTTGAGCCCCGCAGAAGCATAAGAAAACTCGCTGATTACATACGCGCGCCGCGCTATCAGGATCGGATCGCGCGGGCCTCGGCGGAAACGCTGCGGCCGTTCCAGATTGACGGCATCGATGCCGTGTATATGGGGCACACCTTCGTGCCAACGGCGATGCAAGTCGGCAATTGTCATTTTCTCGATAGCTACCGAGAAGCACAGGGAGAGCAACTGAGCATTGTGTGCGTAAGCTGGACCTAAACGGACCTGCAGGAAAAATAGCTCCCGTGGCAAAGGGTGAATTTTTTGGCATCGAAGTATCCTCGAATAAGTGCGTCCTGTCACAAATGGTGCAGGGCGGCGCCATAATTTGAAACCGAGACCAAGGTTCCGGATATGTCACAGTTAGTTTCAATAGCGAAAAATATTAGAGAAAAAGTGCGTGTGATCTGGGATGTGAACCTTTTTATTTTCATGTCGTAGGGTTGAAGAATAAAAAAGACAGGTTGGACTATTTTGTCGTGGTCGGAACCCGACTTGACGATTCGGGGGTTGGCTGCAACGCTTTCCACTCCTCCAGTATTTGGCATTTGATGCCAGCATTTGGGCCGGTAAATCGCGCTGTGCGTTTTATTTCCGGGCTGAGAATTACTCCGAAGAAAAAACTGCAAAGCGCTACTCATCCAGAAGCAGTGTGAATTTATTTGGAGACAATAATGAAAAGAAGCATTCTTGCCGCACTTATCGCCGCTGGTGTGCCTCTCAGTGCATCTGCCGATCACTCGTGGGGCGACTATCACTGGGCCAGAACCACCAGCTCCTTCGACCTCACGGTAATCAACAGCACCACCAGTGACTGGGATCCCTACGTTACCCGGGCCATTGCGGATTGGTCGAGTTCCAACAAGCTGAATATGGTCGAGGATGGGAGCGGCGATACCAGTTCCAAGACACGCCGCCGCTGCTCCGCGCCGGATGGCATGGTGCGGATCTGCAACCTCGATTATGGCAATACCGGTTGGCTGGGTATTGCCGGCATATCCCTGGACTCGCAGGGACACATAACGACCGGCTACACCAAGCTGAACGACACCTACTTTGCCCAGTCCTACTACAACAATGATGACTGGAAGCAGAGTGTCACCTGTCAGGAGCTGGGGCACGATGTCGGCCTGGATCACCAGGATGAAGACTTTAACAACCAGTCGCTGTTTTCCTGCATGGATTACCAGGATCCTCCCTACGAGTATCCGGACAACCACGACATGCAGCAGCTCGGCGAGATTTATGACCATCTGGATTCGTACGATTCCTATATCTCCAGCGGTTCCGGTGGTGGTGGCGGCGACTGTAATTCTCCACCCGGAAAAGGCTGTAACAAGTCGGATATCGGCTGGGAGAACAGCAACAATGGTTGGGGTATGTCCATGGGCCGGCGCGGACAACATGAGACTTTCATCCGCATCGACCCACAGGGGATCTGGCATATCACGCACGTCACTTGGGCGAAGGGGCACTGATCCAGAGTCATTTGCTGGATTGGCCTGAAGCTCTCTCCAGAGGCCCGCCGCAAGGCGGGCTTTTTTATTCCAGCGTGCTTTGCCGCTCAGGCTATTGGTCGTTTGGTGAAATATCTGTGATAAGCTGGATTTTCGCGCCATCTGCTTAACAGGCATACGAAGATAACAAGGAGGGTTGGGATGGCTGATAAGCTCTCATCCAGGGTCGGCGGCACGCTTTTCGGTGGTTTCTTTTTCTGCATGGGGTTTGGTTTCTTTACCGTCTTCGTCGGCCTGACACTGGTGGATCGTGTCGGAATGCAGGGCTGGCAGCCGATGCAGGCGCAAATTCTCTCGACTGAACTGAAGACGCACCGCGATAGCGACGGCGGTACCACCTACCGGGCCAAGGCGAACTATCAGTACCGCTTCAACGGCCGCGACTACCGCGGAGACCGGGTTAGCGTCCATACCGGCTCGGACAACTTCGGCAGTTACCAGCACGACATGCACCGGCAACTCTCCGCCGCAAAGCGACAGGGTCGGTCGGTATCCGGGTGGCTCAATCCCGCCGATCCATCCGAATCGGTACTGGATCGGGAGCTGCGCTGGATACTGGTGCTCTTCCCCACCATGCTGTGCTCCGTCTTTATGCTTATTGGTGGCGGTATCGTCTATCTGGCCTGGCGCAAGGAGGCGGTGCCGGACCCGGAGGTCGTGAAGGACACGCCCTGGCTGGCGCGGCCGGAATGGTCGCCCCGCGGTATCTATTCCAATAACAAGTTGATGGTCGGTGGTGCCTGGTTTATCGCGCTGGCGGTCAACACGATCAGTTTGCCCTGCGCCTATATCGGATTGGAGCACTTGGCGAAGGGTAAGTACGCCGGCCTGTTGTTGCTGATGGTCGGACTGTTTGGTTGCTACTTCATTTACAGGGCCATAAAAAAGACCTTTGAGCATGTCCGCTTCGGCAGGGTGCCTGTGGTACTGGATCCCTTCCCGGGGGAGATAGGCGGGCGGGTGAGCGGGTATTTGCAGTTCTCCAAATGGCTCGATGCCGGTTCCCGCTTCCGCGTTACGCTCCAGCAAATGAAAACGGAAACCAAGCGCTCCGGCAATAAGACCAGTATCAGCAATACCAGCCTGTGGGAGCTGAGCGGTAGCGGCGCCATGAGGAGCAGCGGCCAGGGCTCTCGGGTGCATTTCGCGATCGAGGTTCCCGCGGGCATGCCGCCGTCAAGAACCAACGTCGGCAACGGTTACTGGTGGAACCTGGAGGTAAAAGGGGATATGCCGGGCGTCGATTTCAAGCGGAGCTACGAGATTCCGGTATTCCATACGGGTGCACCGGCAACGGCGACGGCTGCGGCCGGTGTCAAAGTGGCAACTGCGCAGGCGGACTTTACCGAGCAGCTGGAAGCGATGCTCGATGTGGAGCAGCGCGATGGCGGCGTCCTGATAAAACAGGCTCCCGGGAAGCAGTCACTGGCCTGGCCGCTGGTACTGTTCGGTGTGCTGTTTGGCGGCATCGGTATCGGCGTCGGTTTTACCGAAGCGCCGCTACTCTTCCCGATCGTTTTTTCCGCATTCGGGTTGTTGTTCGCCGCGCTGGGTATCAACCTGTTGATCACCGGCTACGAAACCTTTATCGGCCGCGACAGCGCCGTGCACAAGGTATTTCGGCGCGGCAAGGAGAAAAAGCAGGTTGTCTGGCCTCGCTCCACTTTGCGGGGGCTCTGCCTGCACAAGAGCGGCTCCGGCGGCAGTGGCGGCAAGACAACGGAATATTTCGATCTGCTGCTGCAGAACAGCAGCGGTGAGACACTGAAAGTCAGCTGTGGTATCGCCGGCCGCCTGCCGGCGAACCAGTTGCTGGAGAGTGTAAGCCTGCTGACCGGGTTGCCCACACTGGACGAGTACAAGACCAGGATACAGCTCAAAAAAGAAGAGATGCAGGCTTAGTATTTCTGGCACTGCAGGTATGCTGGGTACTTTGCGGCTGCGGCATTCTTAGCGAAGTGGAGTTATCGGTGTAGGCCGCAAAAATAAGTAAATTCTGGAGTATTGATTATGGAAGCAAATTTCTGGCACCGGAAATGGGCGGACAATGAGATCGGTTTCCACGCCAGCGAAGCCAATCCGCTGTTGGTCAAACATTTCGGCGCACTGTCGCTCACTACCGGCAGTCGTGTATTTGTACCGCTGTGCGGCAAGACGCTGGATATCGCCTGGCTGCTCGCGCAGGGGTACCGGGTGGTCGGTGCTGAGCTGAGTCGGCTGGCGATAGAGCAGCTTTTTGAGGGGCTGGGGGTAAAGCCGGAGATAGCCCAGGTCGGTAATATCCTGCATTTCCGTGCGGAATCGATCGATGTTTTCGTCGGCGATATCTTCGACCTGTCGGCCGAGACACTCGGCCAGGTCGACGCGGTCTACGACCGCGCTGCGCTGGTGGCTCTGCCGGAAGACATGCGCAAGCGCTATACCCGGCATTTACTTGAGATCACCCAAAGTGCACCGCAATTGCTGATCACTTTCGAATACGACCAGAGCTTGCAGCCGGGGCCACCTTTCTCGATCAGCAGCGCGGAAGTCGAGCAGCACTACAGCGATCACTACGCGTTAACGCTGGCCGAAAGCCAGGATGTGGCCGGCGGATTGAAAGGCAAATGCGCGGCTACGGAAAGTGCCTGGCTTCTGCATAACTCCTGAAGCTATTTCATTGTTTTGGCGGGGTGAGCGGTAGAAATGGTGCCTCAGGACTTGATATTCGCGCCGATACACGCTTTGCTATTGCCCCATCGAGTTGGTCGAGAGATCGCTTTGCTCTTGCTACTCCAGAAAAATAATTCAGAGACAGATCTATGAAAAAGATTATTTCCCTGGCCGTGGCCGGGATTCTGACGGCCTGTTCCGGTGATAATCCGGGCCGTGAAGATGCGGCGGCTAGCGCCGCAGACGCCCAGTCCCTGGCCGCCGAACAGACCCTGAGCATGGTGTATCCGGAAACCCGGGAGGGGAATGTGGTCGACAGCTATTTTGGTACTCAGATTGCCGATCCCTATCGCTGGCTGGAAGATGACCGCAGCGATGAGACCGCGGCCTGGGTCAAGGCCCAGAACAAGGTGACCTTTGACTACCTCAATGCAATTCCGTATCGCGACCAGCTGAAAGAGCGCCTGGAAGCGCGTTGGAATTACGAGAAGGTCGGTAAGCCCTTCACCGAGGGAGCATACACCTACTACTACCGCAATGACGGGCTGCAGAATCAGTATGTGGTCTGGCGCAAGAAGGGCGACAGCGAGCCGGAAGTTTTCCTGGATCCCAATCAGTTCAGTGAGGACGGTACCACGTCGCTGGCCTCGCTGGCCTTCTCTAAAAATGGTGCCATTGCAGCCTACTCAATTTCCGAGGGTGGCAGTGACTGGCGCAAGATCATAGTGATCGACGCGGAAACCAAGAAAGTCCTGGAAGAGCCGCTGCTGGATGTGAAGTTCTCCGGCATTTCCTGGCAGGGCAACGAGGGTTTCTACTACTCCAGCTATGACAAGCCCGAGGGCAGTGAACTATCGGCGAAGACCGATCAGCACAAACTCTATTACCACAAGCTGGGCCAGCCCCAGTCCGAGGATCAGCTGGTATTCGGCGGCACGCCGGAAGAAAAGCGCCGCTACGTGCAGGGCTATGTGACCGAGGATGACCGCTTCCTGGTTGTCGCCGGGGCCATGTCTACGTCCGGAAATGACCTCTTTATCCGCGATCTCTCCAAGGAGAATGCGCCGCTAGTGCCGGTTGTGACAGACTTCGACTCGGATACCGATGTCATCGACAACCAAGGCAGCAAACTTTATCTGGTGACCAACCGCGATGCACCGAACAAGAAAGTGGTCACCGTGGATGCGGCGGCGCCGGCAGCGGAAAACTGGGTTGATCTGATCCCGGAAACGGAAAATGTCCTGACCGCCTCCACCGGCGGTGGCTATTTCTTTGCCGAGTACATGGTAGATGCCCTGTCCAAGGTTTATCAGTACGATCACAGCGGTAAGCGCGTGCGGGAGATCGAACTGCCGGGTCCGGGCAGCGCCAGCTCCATCGGCGGCAAGCGGGAAGAGGAGTTGCTCTATTACTCCTTTACCAACTACAAGACCCCCTCCACCATTTTCTCTTTCGATGTGGACAGTGGCGAATCGGCGGTCTACAACGAGTCCGGTGCCGATTTTGACGGCGACCGCTATGAGTCGAAGCAGGTCTTCTATAAGTCCAAGGACGGCACCCGCGTGCCGATGATGATCACCTACAAAAAGGGTACCGAGCTCAACGGCAAGAACCCGACCATTCTCTATGGCTATGGTGGCTTCAATATCAGCTTGACGCCGTCCTTCAGCATTCCCAACGCGGTGTGGCTGGAGTTGGGTGGCATCTACGCGGTGCCGAACCTGCGCGGTGGTGGCGAGTACGGCAAGCGTTGGCACGATGCCGGCACCAAGCTGCAGAAGCAGAATGTCTTTGATGACTTTATCGCGGCGGCCGACTACCTGATCGACAACAAGTACACCTCCAGTGACTATTTGGCGGTGCGCGGCGGTTCTAACGGCGGCCTGCTGGTGGGCGCGGTAATGACCCAGCGACCGGACCTGTTCAAGGTGGCGCTGCCCGCCGTCGGCGTGATGGATATGCTGCGCTACCACACCTTCACCGCCGGTGCCGGCTGGGCCTATGACTACGGTACCGCGGAAGACAGCGAGGAGATGTTCGAATATCTGAAACGCTATTCTCCGGTTCACAATGTGAAAGCGGGCGTGGCTTATCCGGCAACTCTGGTAACCACCGCCGATCACGACGACAGAGTGGTGCCGGCCCACTCCTTCAAGTTTGCCGCAGAACTGCAGGCTAAGCAGGCGGGCAGCGCACCGACGCTGATCCGTATCGAAACCAAAGCCGGCCACGGCGCCGGGACACCGGTTTCCAAGAGTATCGAGCAGTATGCGGATATCTTCAGCTTTACGCTCTACAACATGGGAGTGGAAAGCCTGACGCTTTGATTTGGTCTGATTAGCAAAAGAAGAGCCCGGTTTATCCGGGCTTTTTTTTTGTGTGAACTGGTTTCTGTAGCTATTTCGTGAAGCCGGGTCGACAAACGGGCCGTTGAAGCAGAGCGCATCAATGGCCGGGAATGGAGGTGGAATACGCCCCCGATCCAGTTACTTGCGGTAATCCAGCGGCGGCTTGCGGTCGCCGAGCAGCGGGGCGTAGTCGAAATCATCGCCGCGCTTCTGCTGAAACTCACTCGTTGCCTGCTCGACGAGTTGCGGTTCGCGCAGCAGCTGAATGCCGGCCAGCGTCAGTGTCTCCGCCGCGAGCAGCATGCCCTTGTGGCCGATGCCCATTCCACCCGCGGCCACCGCCTGCCAGGTGTGCGCGGAGGTGCCGGGCACCCAGGTGGCGGTGCCGAAGCCGCCGGTGGGCACGTTCCAGCTTACGTCGCCGACATCGGTGGAGCCCGGCGAGGCAGCCTCGGACGGATCGTAAGCGACGATTTTCTTTTCATCGCCAAGTTGATGTTCCGGGCGGTGGGCGAGACCGGTCAGGGTCTGCGCGAACTTCTGTTCCGCCGCGGAGTACTCGATACCGCCGAACTGGCGCATGCTCGCGTCCAGCAGGCGGTTCAGGGTCTGGTTCGGCAGCAGGCTGTGGTTGCCGTGGATCACCTCCCACTCGACGCTGGTGCCGGTGCCCTGGGCCGCGGCCCGGGCAACCTGCTCCACGCGCTCCCAGATGGGCTCCAGCGCGGCCGCCGATACATCGCGCACGTAGTAGAACACCTCGGCATTGGCCGGCACCACGTTCGGGGCCATGCCGCCGTCGGTAATCACATAGTGGATGCGGGTGCTGTCCGGCACATGCTCGCGCAGCATGTTTACCATAAAGTTCATCGCCTCGACCCCGTCGAGCGCCGAGCGGCCGCGCTCCGGCGCCGCGGCGGCGTGGCTGGCGATACCCTTGAAGCGGAATTTGGCCGACTTGTTGGCCAGGCTGGAACGGGGCAGGGCAGAGTTCTGGTCGTCCGGGTGCCACTGCAATACCACGTCGGTTCCGTCGAAGGCCCCCGCGCGCACCATATACACCTTGCCGGAACCACCCTCTTCAGCCGGTGTGCCGTACAGACGGATCTCGCCCGGTGTGCCGCTCTCCTTGAGCCAGCGGCTCAGCATGATCGCCGCGGCAGTGGAACCGGCGCCGAACAGGTGGTGTCCGCAGGCGTGGCCCGCGGCCTGGCCTTGGATCGGGCTCAGTTGCGGGGCTGCCTGCTGCGCGACACCGGGCAGGGCGTCCATCTCCGCCAGCAGGCCGATCACCGGCCCGCCGAGGCCCTGGCGGTAGCGGGCGACGAAGGCGGTGGGAATGTCCGCGATACCGGCCTCGATACTGAAGCCGGCCTCTTTCAGGTGATCCTGCAGGGCCGCGCTGCTGCGCGTCTCCTGATAGCCCATCTCGGCCCAGTTCCACAAATCGTCGGCGAGGCCGGTCGCCTGCGCACTGATGCGGTCGGCCTGCTCGCCGACCCAGGCGGCGTCGCTGGCGAGGGACTGATTGTCGTAGGCGTGGGCGGTGGTGATGGCGCTTGCCAGCGCAAGCGTGGCCAGAGTGCTTCGAATCATGGAATTTCCTGTTGTTATGATCATTGCGGTCGGAGCGCCTTGGTGACACCGTACCAGTTTACTGAGCATTGTGCCCGATAGCAGCTCGCTTCGCCGCGCCCAGCGGCTCTGGCCGACGCGCCCTGTGCCTGTTATAAACGGCAGCAGACTCGGATCGCGTGATTGGCGGTGCGGAGCTGCCCAGCAGTGGGGTCAATAAATCCAACAAAAATCATTGCCAGCCGAAGGCCCACAACCTCAGGAGACATGGACCATGTGTGACGACCTGACCAATAAAGACGCGGAAGCCTATTTTCTCAGCAGGGGCATGAGTCGCCGCGATTTCGGCAAAGTGGGGCTGGGCGCGGCCCTGGCGATGATGCTACCTCTCTCGGCAACGGCACAGGACGTGGTGGAAGCCAACGTGATGGTCGAGACGCCGGACGGCGAGGCGGACTGCTATTTCGTGCACCCGGCAAAAGGGCGGCACGCGGCGGTGATTATGTGGCCGGATATCTTTGGCATGCGCCCGGCCTTCCGCCAGATGGGCAAGCGCCTCGCTCAGTCCGGTTATGCGGTGCTGGTGGTCAATCCCTATTACCGGACCATGAAAGGGCAGCTGGTCCCCAATGATGTCGCCGTTATCGATCCCGAGCTGAAGCAAAAGATTTTTCCCAAGGCGCGCGAGCAGGCCCGCACGCTGTCGCCACAAACCTGCGTGACAGATGGCCGCGCCTTCGTGAAGTTTCTCGACCAGCAGCCAGCGGTGGCTACCGATCGACAGGTCGGCACCATGGGCTACTGTATGACCGGTTCCTATACTTTCCGGCTGGCGGCCGATATGCCAGAGCGCATCGGTGCCGGTGCGTCCTTTCACGGCGGCGGCCTGGTGACAGACAAGCCCGACAGCCCCCATCTCCTGATACCGGAAATCAAGGCCGGATTCCTGGTCGCGATTGCCGAGAACGACGACGAGCGCGATCCTAAGGCCAAAATCGTATTGCGCGAGGCCTTCGACAGCGCCGGCGTGACGGCCGACGTCGAGGTGTACGAGGGCACGCTGCACGGCTGGTGCCCACCGGATTCCGCGGTCTACAACCAGGCCCAGGCGGAGCGCGCCTGGCGCGAGGCGCTGACACTGTTCGAGCGCAATCTCGCCTGATGCGGCGTTGTAGCGAGTGAGCCGAGAGAGAAGGACGATGCAGGATTTCGCAGAAATAGAAGCAAAAGTGATCGAGCGTTTCGGCGGCGAACAGGAGCTGGATGCGCGCCTGACCAAGCCGAAGTCGCCGCGCACGCTGAAGAACATAGCCGATGGCCGCTGGCTGTCCGAGGCCTCCAAGGCGGTATTCCAGGCCGGCTTCAACTGGAAGGTGGTCGACAACAAGTGGCCGCGCATAGAGGAAATCTTTCACGATTTCGACCTGTCCTACTGCCGTTTCCTTTCCGATGAGGCGCTGGAAGATATCCTGAAGCAGGACGGCATGATCAGTCACTGGAAAAAGACCAAGTCCATCCAGCGCAATGCGGATTTCTTCTGGCAGCTGTCCGGCGAGCACGGCGGGCTGGGCAACTATTTCGCCGGCTGGAACAGTGCCAATTACGCCGACAATCTGAAATCACTGCAGAAAGGCGGCGACCGGCTCGGCGGCAAGACCGCGCAGGTGTTCCTGCGCCGTATGGGGGTGGATACGCTGGTGTTCTCCAACGATATGGTGCAGGGACTGATTCGTGCGGGCGTGGTGCAGAAAACGCCGTCGTCGAAAAAAGACTGGGCCGCACTGCAGGAAGCGATCGAGCTGTGGCAGGCCCAGAGCGGGCGCAGCCTGAATGCGATCAGCCAGATACTGGCCTTTTCCGTTGGCTAATGACTGCCAGCGTTGATACGCATTCACAAAATAAAGGTTTCGGCACCCTTGCTGTTCAGGCGGCAGCGGCCTTGCGAGCCGCTGCCCATTCTATTGCGGCAGGGAGAAAATTCGACAACCCCGATCGCCCTGTAGAGGCGTCAAAGATTCACCCCGCTGTGGCGGTTGACGGATTAATCCAACTTCCAGGCGCCATCCAGGTATTCCAGCACCGACATGCGCCCCTGGTCCAGGAACTGGATATTGCGCACTTCATAGGGCGCTTTCAGGCCGGAGGCTTCGAGCTTGGACTGGTCGATCGGCAGCTGCATTTCGCGCAACCCGGCGTCCAGCCACTCCGCCTGGTAGGCCAGTAGGATCGGCTTGTATTCGCCGGCGCCGTCCCGGCCGAACACCAGTGCCCGCACTTCATAGCGCCCCGCGTCCCGCACGTCGACCGACAAATTCAGCTTCTGTGCGCCGCCGTCCACGGCCGAGATTTTCGCCGTTTGCAGGAAGATATCCGCGGCCACCACGGCGACCCGTTCAATGGCCTCGTCGCGGGCATTGCGCAGGGTGGAGCGCACTTCGATGCGCCACAACTCACCGGGGACCGATGGGGCATCCGCTTTGATCGGCCAGCTCACCCGGTAGCCATTAGCGCTCATCTGCCCACTGACATCGTAGCGCTGGCCATTGGGGGCGATCAGCGTGGTTGCGATGGATTCCAGTTTCGCACCGGCGCTACCGCTGGGTCTGGCTTCCAGCACCAGGTTGCCACCGCGGGCAAAACGTTTGCGCGGCGTCTGCACTTCCAGGGCAGTATCGCTGTGTTTGTCCAGCACATAGACGATGTATTCGGCATCGGCCCTGGCGTTGCCATTGGCCTGCAGAGTGAATTTGCCGCGGCCCATTTCTGCCGGTACCCGCATCACATGCGCTCGGCCGTAAAAGTCGGGGAAGTTTTCCCTGAGGCCCTGGGATTTGCGGTACAGCGCGATGCTGTCGTCATCCACGCGGCGGCGCTCTGTGCCATTGGACAGGGTCATGCCCCGCGGGATGTCGGAATTGACCACGCGCTTGCCGTTGTTGCCGCGATCGAGTGGTGAAATTTGGATCACCGCCTTTTCCGCCTCGATCACCAGCTCGGCACCGCGATTGAGCTCGGCGCCACTGACTTTGCGGAAGAAGACCCGACTGTGCTCGGTGCTGCCCGAGTCCTTCAGGCGCTGCTCGACATCCGGCTCCACGTACTGCGAGAAGTGAATGCGCTCGCGGCTGTCATTGCGGATCTCCTGGGCAGTGGCGACGGTGGTGAATGCACAAAATAACGCAAGGGATTTGATCAGTATTGATTTCATGTTTTCACCTTAAATGTCATTTCGCAGGATTACGTCGAGATTGAAACACTTGCGCCGGCTCTGGTTGTGGCTGAGAGGCTCACCGCCATTCGTCCTGTCGTAGTCGTAGAACCAGAGGCTGCCTGCAGCCCTCTGCGAGGTGCAGTTAAGGAAGCCGTCTGAACAGTTGTCCAGCCACTCCTGGGTAATTTCCAGCCCCAGGTTTTCGGTGTAGCCCCCGCAGTAGCTGTCGGAATCCCACACCGCCGTCTCCACATCGGTGCCGACGACATTCCAGAAGCCGACTGGCAGCGACGGGCGCCCGGCAGTGCCCAGCAGCCAGTTGTCGTTGTAGTAGGTCATCCAGCTGGTCTGCTGCATACGCACCGCGTCGTTCTGGTAACCGAGCAGCCAGCCCACCGATGCTTCAAACACATTGCCAGCCATTACCGCGTCTGCCAGTGGCGTACCCGCGCTGGATGCGGCCAGTACATTCACCCAGCGGGTACTGTTGATGATCGTCGGGTAGCGGCTGTCCCAGGTGGGATTGGACAAAATCCAGCGCATGACATTGCCGCCGTTGGAATGGGTGATTACCACCAGGTCATCAATATTCATCGCGGTGACAAAGTTGTACAGCTGCGTCGCCAGACAGCCCGCAGCAGCGTCGTCCCACATGTATTCCTCGAAATTGCAGTTTACGACCAGCAGGTTGTTGCTGGTGGGCAGCCCCTGGCGAATGGACTCGACCATGCCGGACTTCCAGTAATCGTTGTAGGCATCGGACTGCTGGCCGGTACCGTGCACCAGTGCCACTCCGGTCGCGGCCAGTGCGGACAGTGGTGCGCTGATTAACAGCACCGCTAATAGCTTTAATACTCTTGTTTTCATCGACTGTTCACCTGTTCGTTACTCTTATTGTTTGGACGAAATGAAATAGCAGGGCGATACAGAGAGGTCCCTGTTGTTTTGGCCGGTTGCGGAGCGGCGCTGAGATATTGATCGAGACGGCGCCTGCTCAGAATCCGGTATGCATTGCGTCTCCTTCGCGTGCGCCGTTGATTCTATAGCTCCTCTGATTACGCAATAGTGGCATTGCGGCAGTGGTGCCAGAATGATCCGAAATTTGTGCGGCAGTGCATAAAAAATTCAAAGAAAAAATTGGCGAATGATCGGGTGTTAAATTAATGAAAAAAGACCGGTTGGTTTCGACTGGTGCGTCCGAACCGTTTAGTGGGGGCAGCTTTAAATCGGCGGGCCGGAGAGAAGTTCTATCGGTGGCGAGCTGGAAGTTGTGAAGACTGATGTCGGCGGAAGATGTGCGCGCTGACAGTGAAAGATATTGCGATCTTGTGGGGAAGTTTTGTGTGGGGTGAGATCCAATTCCGTCGAGGGTTTTATATCGGCCTCGATGGCGAATAGCATGCTGTCGAATTGCGGCGGTTAGCGATTCTGAATGCTGCGTTTTCAGTAATGCGCGGACAGTGACATTCGGGGAGCGTTGAATTCCACTCGCAGCGCTGGGGAAAAATTACTGAGTCGCTTCCACAGCAAGAGGTTAACCGGAAGACTTCTGCCCGCGCATAAAGGAGAGAGCCCTTGTCATCAGATCGCCCAGGCCCATGCCGAGTAGCACCGTGGTCGCGACGAGGGTTCCGATAACGAGACCCCAGATATGTGCTTCTGTTGCCGCCGGTGCCCCGGTCCACTGCTCAATCAGCGAGCCACTGGTGCCAAACCATTCCGAGTACACCTTCAGTGACAGCAGTGCCATCAGGAAAAGACCCCACCAGCGGGAATCCCTGTCACTTATGTTCAGGACGGCACCCAGGGCGATCAGTGCGTGAGTCAGACCGGACAGCCCCTGATACACACCGATATGCGGCTCGAATACCAATAGTGCCAGTCCGCAGAGGCCCGCGAGGATGGTGAGGCCGAACAGGGCCAGGTCGAGACGGGGACGGATGGGTAACAATCCCCAGGCCAGGATGACCCCGGCGCAGTTCATCAGCAGGTGATTGAGGTTGGTATGGGTGAAGTGGCCGGTGACAATCCGCCAGTAGTCACCGGTGAAAATCAGGCTGCGGTCATAATGCAGCAGGCTGTCCAGCTTGGCCGGGACGAAGTAGATCAGACAGGCGCTGGCAATGACGATTGCGGGGGCCAGCCACTCAATGACCCTGTCCAGGACAGTGCGTAACATTTTCTTGTGCCTCTGTAGTTATTCGTAACGGCATTATGGTTAAAAAACTTTGACGCATCGAATATCAGGACCGCCAATTGCGCTACAGGCGAGTGACTGCGGCGTCTATTCCATTTTGTCTGGATGCGGCGATGGTCAGATGGTTCAGGCTAGCTTACGCCAACCCAGGGGAACCCGGCAAACGCTTGCCAACAGCTCACCTACAGCTTTCCCGAGAGCTGATCCTCAATCACATTGGCCCAGTAGTTACTCCATGAATAGGCCAGATGGTCGCCATCGGAGTAGGCGGGGAGGTTGTTTATCGTTACGCGACAGACTTCGCCGTTACGACACAGTTCTCTGGACGGGTTGATAATTCCCGAAATCTTCTTCTTGCTGAATTCGACGGCGTCGTAGAAGAAATCATATCTCTGCTGATATTCACTGAAAGTGAATGCCAGGTTTTCAGCTTCTGTCTCCGGATTGGCGGCCTTGGCCAGGCGCAGCGGCACATTGCCCTTGGCGCCCGGCACGGGCCCCCAGATATAGATGTGCTTGCCCTTGCTGTGCAGCGTGTCGATTGACTGGGTGAATGCACTGGAAAAAATGGCCAGGGACTCTCCCGGTTCGGCTTTCCGGTCGGAGTCCAGCGTTAACGCGCGCCTTGCCTGTATCCATGTAGACGCTAGCACGACATTGCGTATTGATTTGTCCGTGTAGATATATGCATAGGCTCTCTCATTGAATTGCCGGCATCGCCCCTTTTCCTTGAACAGACTCAGGCCAACCAGTGGGGGGCACGAGTGGCGGAATATAAACAGGCCGGATTCTCCTCTGCCTTTTAGCCAGATGTCGAAGGCTCTCTTCAGAGCCCAGGCATGGGAGTCTCCAAGCATGATCCAGGAAGGATCTTGCGCTGCATCACCGACCTGGCAGAAATCTTCCCTGCGCAATTCGCTGGTCGCGTCGGGTTGGCACTCCGGCATGTCTGGCGGAGTGTCAGAGCTGTAGTTGGCGAGCTGTCGAGCCGTATCGGTAAGCCGTGAGGGCAGGCCGTTTTGCGTCAGGACCGTGGCGCTGAAGATAATCGTGCAGGCCAACCCGGTAACATAGCCCCAGGCGACGCGCTGCGGGTGGGTCTCGATCGAGACTTTCCTTGTAGGATGCTCCACCCAGTGGAACATCATTATCGATATTAGAAAGGTCAACAGGAAAAAGGTAATACGCCACTCTACCGTGTAGTCCGCTCCCAGCTGGTAGGCGGCAAAGATATTAATCGGCCAGTGCACCAGGTAAAGCGAATAGGAGAGCTTGCCGATGTAAACGGGCAGCCGGGTACTGAGGAGCCTGGTAATCGATGATCCTTGGCAGGTGCCGGCGTAGATAACCAGGGCCGTGCCGATCGTCGGCAGCAGGGCATAATACCCGGGAAACTGTACGTTCTCCGAATAGAAGATAACCGCCGCCGCAATGACAATAGCGCCGGCTACAGCGCAGGTCTCACTCTCAAAGGCAGTGATCGCCTTTCGGCGTTGGGCAAAAAAGACAATAAGGCCTCCGACAATAAACTCCCAGGCCCGTGTCGGCATCAGGTAAAAAGTTGCCTCTGGCTTGACGTTTACGAAGTAAATGTTCAGTAAAAACGAGCATGCGCCGGCGAGTGCAAAGGCGGACCAGAAATGCCTGCGGAAAAACAGAAACAACGCAAAAATGAAAAGTGGGAAAAACAGGTAAAACTGTTCTTCTACGGCCAGGGACCAGGTGTGTAGCAGTATGGCAGAGTCGGCTTGCAGGCCGAAGTAGTTGATAGTCTGCCAGTAGTAGATATTTGACGCGTAGACCTGGGTGAAAATGACTTCTTTGGCCAGGCTGGAAAAGTGCTCTGGAAGCAGGAGGAAGTAGCCCGCTATCAGAGTCAATGCAAGGGTCGCAAACAGCGCGGGCGCGAGCCGGCGAATCCTCGCAAGATAGAATTTTGCGAAGTCGATTTTCCCGTGGTTATTGAGCGCTTGCGTATAGAGTATTTTGGTGATCAGGTAGCCGGAAATAACAAAGAAGATATCGACACCGAGAAATCCCGCTTTACCGAGATCGAGGATCTTGAAGTGAAAGACGAGCACGAGCAGCACGGCGACCGAGCGCAAGCCGTCGATATCGGCTCGGTATCGCATGGGTAAATCAATTTTCATTGCTGGGCTATATCGGTGATCGGTTTAGTTTTCTGCCTCAGTGTCTTAGTTTTAATCTCAACGGTCCGAAAAAATTCCCGTGCGGTTGCGGCGGTTTTTTCAGCCAAACAAATGGATTTTCTTCGGGTGGATAAATTTTAGGCAATCTAGTTGGTCAGGATTGCTGTATGGCGGACTTATAGTGATGTTTCTGTAATTATTTCGGTTTGTGGAAATGTCGAGAAGGGGGCGGCGCCAGGCAGAGTATGGGGTGCCTTGTTCGTATTGCCGGGTATGCCCTTCGTTGGCGAGGGCGATCGCCGGCAGACTCGGACTGCGTCGCTACTGTCACCCTGTCGGATGGATCACATGTGGCGGTGCGAGAATGATTGTGCCGGTCAAAATTGATATCAGGCCTGTGAATGTGGAGCCTGATTGAACTGCGTGAACGCCGCTTCCAGCCGATCGGCCGCGGTGTCTTCGCCGTGCCGGCGCAATATCTCGATGACGCACTCGGCAGTGCAGAGGCCTCCATCCGGTTGATTGCGGCGCAGGCGGTAGCTGGATGCGGCGTCCGATTCGATGGCCACCTGGGGGGAGCCCTGCAAGTAGGGGCTGCGGTTGTAGATTTTGCGGGCTTCCTGCCAGGTGGCGTCGATCAGGATCACATGCGAGAAATCTTCCAGCCGTGCCGGCGCCGAGTCCGCGGCGGGATAGACCAGCACCGCTTCGCCGGCCTCAATGCTGGTCACCAGTGCCGGATCCGGTTCGCGCCGCGCCCAGACCACGCGCTCTACCAGGTTCCCGCATTGCGCCAGCGCCAGTGCGCCGGTATTCGTCTTGCGATGGAGTTCGCGCTCGTGGGTCAGAAGGGTGATTCTCATAGCCGAACCGATCAGGCCAGCGCCAGACAGATATACGGGGTCCGGTGCCGGGCAAATCGCTCGATCCAGGATTGTGCCGCTGGCGTCGATCGCCGTCTTGCCTGATTCTCGTATTCCATTCCTATCCCGCTACCGTCACGGCGCCCCGTGGCCACATTTATTTCATCCCACCATGCCACCGCTTGTCCCCGGGGTGGGGCGTAACGGCCTTATTTACACCCCGCCGGCCGCCACTTTGCCAGAATGCGGCGAAGCTACTACGCAGACAGAGTAAAATCATGACACAAGCCTCCACGGAGCGTCGATACGATATCGACTGGCTGCAGCGCCTGATGATACTCACCGCCGCGGGCTGTTTCGCTGGCGACGCCGCAATCTGGCGGTTGAACCTGTGCGACATGTCTGCTGCCAGAGGCGAGAAACGGGCAACCGGGCCGGTGTTGTCCCAATAGATCGCGGCGCTAGTGGTAGACTCCCGGTCTTTGCCCGCCCGCTCGGGCGCATCACTCCGGCCGGGCCCTCGGGCCGGGGTCGCAATCAACAGGAACTGGAAAGAGAACTATGGGTTATTTCGTTGGAGCCTACGCCACTGCGCCGATCACCGAATCCTGGGACCCGGCCATCCAGGCCGAGTACTACGACGGCCTGAAGGCGATGCCGAACGTCCGCGGGCTGGAGCACCCGTTTACCGGCGCGCTGCACCCGGTCGACGACGACTGGTTCCTGGCCAACATCGATCCGCAGTGGGATTTCGTCTTCACCGGTATGCCGGGTGTCATGCAGCGGCTGGGCGGCGATGCCAACTTCGGCCTTGCTTCCTCTGACGAGGTCGGGCGGCAGGCGGCGCTGGCGTTCTACGAGCAGGCACGGCAGGCGATTCACAAACTGAACCGCCACCTCGGCCGGCAGGCGGTCACCGCCCTGCTGATCCACGCGGCCCCGCGGGTGGCGGCGGACAGCGCGCCCGATGCCGCGGCCCTGGTCGCCTCGCTGCAAACCCTGGCGTCCTGGGACTGGGATGGGGCCGCGCTGGTGCTCGAGCACTGCGATGCCAAGGTTGCGGGGCAGGGCGCCGACAAGGGCTTCCTGCCGATTGCAACGGAAATCGACGCCGTGACCAGCGCCAATCGCAGCGCCGGCAACCCGGTGGGTATGTGTATCAACTGGGGCCGCTCGGCGCTGGAGACGCGCGGCGTGGATGGGCCGGTGGCGCATCTGGAAGCGGCGCGACAGGCGGGCCTGCTGCGCGGGCTGATGTTTTCCGGTGTGTCGGGGCAGGAAAGCCCCTACGGGGTCTGGCGCGATACCCATATGCCGCCGGCGCAGGCGTTCGGTATCCCGTCGTTCGAGCCCTGCTCGCTGCTGACGGAAACCGAATTCCGCCGCTGCCTGGCGGCCGCCGGCGAGCTCGACTTTACGGGGGTCAAGATTTCCGTGCGTCCGGATTCCCTGAGCGTCGCCGAACGGCTGGCGTATATCGCCGGGGTGCTGCATATCCTCGACCGGATCCGCGCGTAACTCGCCGCCGGAGCGATCCCGGGGGCACAACGTGAAGGCAGGCATGGCCTGCCTGAATGTGACTCGGCTTGCTATAAGTGTGATCGCTCGCCGGGCAACCGCGCTTCGCCCACCGCGCTTCTTTCACCGCACCCCTGTCACTGCGCTCAGAAACGGGACAGCTCGTCGCGGAGGTCCTGCTCCAGCTCGGATGGCTCGGTGATCCAGACACTCATATCCGGGGCCGGAATCACCCCGACCTCGATGCCATCCTGTTTCAGGCCCGGCAGCCATTTCTTCAGGAACTGGGGCAGGGGGATGCCCCTGGGCTTGAGATCGGTATCGTTGCCGGCGTAGGCCGCGGCCAATTCCGAATCGGGCCACACCGGCAGATACTCGATATCGTCGTCGTCTGAGTGCAGCTTGAGGAAATGTTCTTCGCTGTTGATCAGTATCCAGACTTCCCTTTCTTCGCCGACCACATCCAGGAAATAGTCGAAGCGCTCTTCGCAGCTTAGTTCCAGTACGCTTTGCAAGCGGTCATTGCTCATGTCTTGATTTGATTCCCAATGTTGAGGACGGGTCGCCTCGCTAGAAACAGGATCGGCCGAGCATCTGTTCGGGCCATTGCTGCCGGCAGGGTATCCGCTGTGGTGCGGTTATTTCAACGGAAAATTGCCGCACGACACTATTCCGATCCCGGGGGCCTGGACAGCGTCTTCAGGCCATCGATGGCTGCCTGGATTTGGAGTTCGCCGGTATTGCCGCTGACCACCGACGAAGGCTTTTCCGCGCCGTAGCCGCCGAGCAATGCATCTGCCGCCGTGGGCACATAGCGTATATCGCCATTGCTCATGCCCACAAAGAAGGTGAACTCGACGGGGCTGTCGCGCTTCAGGCGCTTACCGAGTGCATCGAAGTACTCGCCGGGGAAGCTCGCGAGGGCAATGCGCGGTGTGAGCAGCAGCAAGCCCACTTCCGCAGCGGGGTCGTCAAACTGAAGGGTGTCGAATCTGAAGTGGCCCTCGCTGCTGAATTGGTCCAGCGCCTGGATCGCTCGTGCCGCGCCCCGTGACAGAGCCTGGCCCAGTCGCCTGGCCTCTGCCTGTGCTGCCGCGAAGGGTTTCGTATCGGCGCGATAGGGATTGACGTCACCGGCGGCGCCGAGGAAAAACATGGCGCGGCCGCCGACGTTCTGCTCGAAGGATGCGCGCAGGGAGCCCGGGTAATCCGCGGAGACCACGGCCCGTTCCAGATCCATGGTCACCACCGGGTGGGCGCTGTAATTGAAGATGGTCAGGAACGGCCGCTTCCCCTTGTCCCGCAGGTGGATGACGCCCAGCGTGTTGTCCACGTCGCGGTTGGGTATCCGGTCCGGGTTTGACCACAGCATTTCCACCCGCTCATTCGCGATGATCCTGCGGTTGTAGGCCTCGTCGATGGCAATCTCTGTTGCGCCAATAGTCACCGGTTGGAGCCTGCTGCCGGCGGTCTCGACACTGTGAATGAGCTTCGCCCGCACGGCGTCCAGCATGGGGTCCGGAAAATAGCCGCCGTGGGTATGGGTTGCGGCAATCAGCACATGATCGAAGCCTCGTTGCTGCAGTTGCTGCCGGACGGCGATGAAGTCGGCTTCGCGCAGAACCAGCAGGTCGGCGGAGACCAGCGCGATTTTGTGCCGGCCGTCCGCGAGAACGGCAGCCTGGATATAGAGCGGATCCCCGATGGATTCGACCGCGCCGCTACCGCCGCCGAGCAGACTGAGCGTGTCGCCGGGTTGTGGAGTGATTTCCACTTCGGCAAATCCCGCGCGGAAGTCAGCGGAAAAGGCGCTGGCCGCCAGGCACAGAGTCGTCAGCAGAAACAGGAGTCGCAACGGCATGGGCTGAAGAAGCTCGCAAATTGACTGCGTGCCGAATAATTACCGAGGCCGCAGTGATAATCCTGAGTCATGCATTTGTCTTTAACTAAATGCATCGATTGGCCGCGCTATTTCCCCGCCGGAAGCCGATGGGCATCCAGATCCAATCTGCGCGCATGCCAGTACTTGTCCCGCCAATAGTAATCGGTCAGCCGTGAAATTGTTACGCCGCGTTTGGTCGAGGCGTGGAAAAACTGGTCGTCCTCGATATAGATGCCCACATGCCAGACTTTGCGGCCGGTCTTGAAGAATACCAGGTCGCCGGCGCGCAGCTCGCGGCGCTTGATGGCGTTGCCGAGCCTGGCCTGGTACTCGGTGGTGCGGGGCAGCTCGATACCGAGCTGATCGCGATAGGTGGCGTAAATGAGTCCGGAGCAGTCAATCCCGCGCTTACTCAGGCCGCCCAGCTTGTAACGGGTGCCTTTCCACTCCCGGTACTGGGCGTAGATCATTTTCTTTACTTGCGCTGTATCGGCGCGGGGTGGGGCATAGGCGCCCGGCGGCAGGGGTTCTGCGGTTGGCTGCTGGTATGGCGCGAGGCTGCAACCCGCTGTCGCGGCGGTTAGGAAGGCGATGAGGAGTAACAGCAGTTTCTTATACATAGGATCTTGTCGCGAAATAGCCCATCAGTTCCCCGGTCAGGCAGGCCCGAGCCCGGCGCCGGCCCCACCACAGGATAGACGGGGACACAGCGAAGTAGGCAGGGCCCGTGCCTGCCGTGGCTGACCCTCGCGAACCCGGCAATCAGTAAATGAGACAAAGGTACAGGTTTGAGCTGAATTTGAGCTGAACAGTTCCCTGTCCGGGTGTCTGCAGCCGGCGTCAGCGTGCGCTATTCAGGAGGGAGGGGCTGCCCTGGCGAAGCCTTATCGACCGCCGTTATTGCGGCGGGGCCGACCGCCGGGCCACGGGACCAGCCCGTGACTCAGGCGTCGGCGCTGCTCAATCAGGCCCGGGCGGGCGTCAGTTTTTCCGGCGAGTATTTTTTGTAGCAGTAGGCAATGCACAGCCAGGCGATCAGCGTGGGGAAGATGACCGTCTGCTCCAGCGTCAGGCCGACATTGATACCCAGCCGTACTACCGCCATCGCGGTGAACGTGAAGGCCAGGATCATGCGCGTCATATGCCGGCGAATCCAGTAATAGCGCTCCCGCTCCCGGTTTCGCAACAGCAGCAGGTCCTGGAAGAACAGAAATCCGAAAGTAGCTGCCAACAGGATCGGGCCAACCCTGGGTGCCGTATCGATAGATTGAAATCTAACAAATTGCATGGAGGCAAAAACACACAGGAGAAAGGGAATTACGATAAGCAAGCGGTCCCACAACTTGGCGAATTTCCGCCCGTTGCGGAATGCGTTTATCGCGCTGGGAATCAGGTAGATCACGGCGATCGACAGGACCAGCGCCAGGGGCAGGAACTTGTAGGCCATAAAGGCGAATGTCGACAGCGCCACCAGGATCATCAGGTAGGCAAAGACTTTCCCCGCCCTGATATGAATCGATGTTCCCTTCTGTGTCGAAAGGGCAACAATGCCTGCGCCAAAGGCAATAAAACCGAGTACCACATGGATGAAATAGCTGACCGGATCAAAGGGTTCCCAGATCATCTTGCACTCTCTATTGGATTTTATTCGAAACAGTAAGTTATCGATTTATCCGTGCTCCGGTCAATCAGTCGATAGCGCGGAACTTTGAATAAAAGTCAACAAGTTCACGTATGACTTTATTTTGCGCGACTTACAGTTGCTTGTTTAGCTATTTGTTTTTAGGTGTTAAAAAGCGCTGGGATCAGCGTGGATTTTCTTTGCCCTTATCGCGTAAGGCCAATCGGCTGGCAATAAACAGTAAAGAAAGAGTTTCCAGCACAATTTTCGCCATAGCTACAGGATAAAAATAGTCATCTCGCGACAACTGCTTGAAGCCATAAGTTTTCCACGTGTCCGCGGCCATAATAAATTTCGCGAGTTGATTTGGGCGTCAATGCTGGTGCTAATCAGTCTTTACGCAGAGTGTTATTCCCGGGTTCAGCGATTAAAGCTGAGCCATGGCTAAATGCTGGCGTGCGATAATGCTGTGACTTCGGTATTCTGTGATCTGCTGTACCCGTGCACACATTCTGTGTGCCTGTAGAAATTCTCTTTAATCAATAAAAAATAATCTTGTGTCCTTTCTGAGCATCCCGGCGTAGTTGAAACGCGCTTGAATTTTCTGTGTTTGCGCAGTCAGCGGTTAAGCAGGACACGTACAAATAGAGTGATATAAATGATGAACCTTCATAGAGGTATCAATCGATTTGTATGCGCGACTACTGTCTGTGTCTGTCTTGCGGGCGGAGTAGGGGCGAGCGCAGCCGAAGAGGTGGCGATTATCCAGCCCGGTTCACCAGGCGAGTCGGTACGGGAATTGACTGCGGACGAGGCCATCAAGATCGCCGTGACCAGCTACTCGCCGTACGACGTGCAGTTTATGCAGGACATGATCCCGCATCACCATCAGGCGCTGCAGATGGCAACGCTGATCCGCGAGCGCACCAATACGCCGGAGATCGTCGATCTGGCCGGCCGGATTGATGTGTCACAAAAAGACGAAATCCAGTTTATGCAGGAATGGTTGCGTGCGCGCGGCGAGACAGTGCCCAACCCCGAGCACCACCATGCCATGCAGATGGATCACCGCATGGCCGGCATGGCGTCGCCGGAGGAAATGCAGGCGCTCGCGGAATCGTCCGGCAAGGCTTTTGACAAAATATTCCTGAAACTGATGATTACCCACCACGAAGGTGCGGTGACCATGGTGAAGGAGCTGCATGAAAAACCGGGCTCGGCCTACGATCCATTCCTGTTCGAGTTCACCTCCGATATCACCAACGACCAGACGGCAGAAGTCGAGCGCATGAGCAAGCTCCTGGCCGGCCTGTCGGACGATCCCCGGGCCGGGCTGGCCGCGGGTTACGCCGATGCCGGCGAGGCGATCCTCAACCTGAAACACGAAGGACAGCTGCCCAAGCCCCCGGGCTTCTACGACCCGGAAAATGTGGTCGGGCTGCCACCGGAACAGCCTAAAAAAGAAGGCGAGAAGTCGGCAAAGGACAAGAAGAAAAAGGGCAAGGACGAGTGGGAGCGCTTTCCGTTCATGGACTTTGCCAACACGGATATCGCCTTCTTCGACGACATCATGGTGGCCGGCAGCTACCACGGCTTCAATATCTATCGACTGCAGGAAAGCGGCTTGCCGCAGCAGATCAGTTCGGTGGTCTGTCCCGGTGGGCAGGGCGATGTTTCCGTGGTCGGCGACCTGCTGATCATGTCGGTGGAGCAGACGCGCGGTCGCGTCGACTGCGGCCTGCAGGGCGTGAGTGACGACGTCAGTAACGAGCGTTTCCGCGGCCTGCGCATCTTCGATATCAGCGACCTGCAGCGCCCCATGCAGGTGGGCGCGGTGCAGACCTGTCGCGGCTCCCACACCCATTCGGTGGTGTCCGGTCCCGGCGAGGACGGCAAGATTATCGTCTACAACTCCGGCATTGCATCGGTGCGGGATGAAGAGGAGCTGCCGGGCTGTATCGGTGATATTCCCGGTGACAGCCGCACCGCGCTGTTCCGTATCGACGTGATTGAAATCCCCGTGGCAGACCCGTCCAGGGCGCGCATAGTGCACAGCCCGACCGTTTTTGCCGATCCCGAGAGCGGCACTTTAGCCGGACTGTGGCGCGGTGGCGACCACGGCGATGACACCCAGGAAACCAACCGCACCGACCAGTGCCACGATATTACCGTGTTCCCCGAACACAACCTCGCGGCGGGTGCCTGTTCCGGCAATGGCATCCTGTTCGATATCTCGGATCCCCTGAATCCCAAGCGTCTCGACGCCGTTACCGACAGCGGCTTCGCCTACTGGCATTCGGCCACGTTCAATAACGACGGCACCAAGGTGATCTTCACCGACGAATGGGGTGGCGGCGGCCGCCCGCGCTGCCGGGCCTTCGATCCGCTGGACTGGGGTGCCAACGCCATCTACGACATCGTCGATGGCAAGCTGCAATACCGCAGCCACTACAAAATGTCCGCGCCGCAGAGCGAGCAGGAAAACTGTGTGGCTCACAACGGCTCCATTGTGCCGGTGCCGGGCCGCGATATCTTTGTGCAGGCCTGGTACCAGGGCGGCATTTCCCTGATCGACTTTACCGACTCCGCCAACCCGGTGGAAATCGGCTACTTCGACCGCGGCCCGATTGATGCCGAGCACATGGTGCTCGGCGGCTACTGGTCGGTCTACTGGTACGACGGCAAGATCTATGGCACCGAGATTGCCCGCGGTATCGACGTCTTCTCGCTGCTGCCCAGCCAGTACCTGACCGCCAGCGAGGTCGGCGCGGCGGAGATCGCCGACCAGAACGATATCTTCAACCCGCAGCAACAGTTCCCGGTTCGCTGGCCGGCCAAGCCGGTGGTGGCCAGGGCCTATCTCGACCAGCTGCAGCGCAGCAAGGCGGTGCCCGATGCCATGGCCATCGAGCTGGCCGAAGCGCTGGACAGCTCTGAAGCCCTGCTGCAACAGCAGGCCAAAGACCGCAAGATTGCCGCGCGGCTGGTGATGCTGGCTTCGGCGACGGCGGTGAACAGGAAAGATGGGCAGGCAGAAAAGAAAACGGAGGCGTTTACCAAAACGCTGAAGGGGATTGCCCGGGAACTGCGTTGATCGCGCCGATTCGGCAGGACGCCGCTGGGGCAGCTGGCCCCAGCGGCGTATTCAGTTACAGGCGTGTCAGCGCATTGTTTAGGTGCTGTCCCAGCCGTTTATCAGCTAGAGAACCACTGTCTCTAAATGTGTCCTCGCCAGATCGCCAATTCTATGGAAGTAGTCATTGGTGATCCCGGTCGCGACAGGATGGCTGACAACAAGGTATAGCGTTTCACCGTTGAAAGCTTTGAATGCCGGTCTCCCCTCTATTTCTATCCCTGTAAGCTCGCAATCTGCAATTTTCCCCCAGTATTGACGGTACTCTGGATTGTTGCCGTAAAAGACCACCAGTTTCGGTTTGTACTTAGCTATTTTCTCCCGCAGCAGTTCGATACGAAGCTCCTGCAGGTGGGCCTTATACCGGTCGCGACTGGCGAGATAATCCAGAGCGGAGACTTCTGAATACAGCCAGTGTCCGACCGATGGAGAGGGTAGGGGGAAAAGCTCCAGCAGGCAGTTGTCGCCTCCCTGGCGGGCCAGTCTGTCTTTTTGGAATGCCTTAACACAATTGAGCGATAGTGGCTGTTGTTCGAGTGCCAGTATGATACGAATCAGCTTGTTCCAGGTTGGCTGGTTCTTGGGCGATTCGTCAAAAAAATATCCCATGCCGAACTTCTGGTGGTATTCCGCAACGTCTTCCACCACCTTGCAGCCGCCCTCGATCCAGTAGCTCAGTCGCGCCTGAATTTCCTCTACGGTATTGCCGCCACCTTCTTCCATCCCAATAAACCAGAAGTCACTTTCCAGGTTTCCATAACCCAGGAAAGTTTGCATAAATTGCTCTATCTGCTGGTCGTTGACTGTCACTTGGGCTCCTCAAGACACTTTAGTGGTTGGAGTAGTTCGTACTCTTGTAATTCTTATTCGGGGCAAGGTTCAACTGTATGGCTGGTCCGCGCGAGTTACCAACAGAATGTTGAACTCGCGCGACTTCCATACGCCATTAAAGGCAGGCCTTCCCGCTCCCTACACATTCAGCAGTAGGTGCTCGCGTTCCCACGGCGAGATTTCGCGGTGGAACTGGCGCAGCTCCTCCTTTTTGACTTCCGCATACAGCCGGCAGAAGTCCTGGCCGAGTGCCTGGTGGACCGGTTCCGCATTGGCAAAGATGCGCAGCGACTCGTCGAAGGTCGTGGGGATATAGGACTCGGCGCGCTGCCCGTCATCCAGTTCGCCTTCTGCCGGCGCGCCCGGCGCAATTTGATTCACCATGCCCAGGTAGCCGCAGACCAGGCTCGCGGCAATCGACAGATACGGGTTGGTGTCCACACCGATCACGCGGTTTTCCAGGCGGCGATCCTGAGCGCCGGAGTGCGGCACGCGCAGACCGGTGGCGCGGTTGTCATAGCCCCAGGCGAGGTTGGTCGGCGCACTGGAGTTGGCTTCCGATTCGAAACGCCGGTAGGAATTGACGTTCGGTGCGATAAACGGCATCACTTCCCGCAGGTGCTTCTGCGTACCGCCGATAAAGTAGCGGAACAGGTCGGTGGCATTGCCCTGCGCATCGGAAAAGATATTCTGCCCGCTGGCGATATCCACCACACTCTGGTGCACATGCATGGCGCTGCCCGGCTGGTCGCGCATCGGCTTGGCCATAAAGGTGGCGAACATATTGTTGTTCAGCGCCGCCTCCTTGATGATGCGCTTGAAATAGAAAACCTGGTCCGCCAGCAGCAGCGGGTCGCCGTGGGTGAGGTTGAACTCCACCTGGCCCGCGCCGTCCTCCTGGATCACCGAATCGATATGCAGGCCGGCGGCCTCGGCATAATCATAAATGGTATCGATCACCGGGCCGTATTCATCGACGGCGGACATCGAATAGGATTGCAGCGCCGTGCCGGAACGCCCGTTGCGGCCGACCGGCGGCTGTATCGGTTCGTTGGGATCGATATTCGGCTTGGTCAGGTAGAACTCCAGCTCCGGGGCCACCACGGGCTGCCAGCCGCGCTGTTCATATAAACCGATAACGTGCTTGAGGATATTCCGCGGCGCGCAGAAAATCGGCTTGCCGTCCAGGTCCTGCAGGTCGTGGATGATCTGCAGCGTTGCCTGTTTGGCCCAGGGCACCGCCATTGCCGTCGACATATCCGGCACCAGCACCATATCGCTTTCTGCCCACTGGTTGACGATGTCCATCTCCACATCCTGGCCGGTGATGGTCTGGTAAAAAATGGAAATCGGCAGGAAGATCGGCGTCTCCGGTGAGAACTTCTTCAGCGGCATCGCCTTGCCACGGGACATGCCGTTCAGGTCGGGAACGATGCACTCCACTTCATCCAGCCTGCGGCCATTGCGATAGGCCTGGAAGGCCGCGGGTAATTTGTCCAGCCAGGAACGACTTTCAGACTGACTCATGGTGACTCCGACAACAAAAGGGTAGGTGGCCATTGGCCATATGGTCCCGTATAGAAATGGTGCGGGAGGGAAGCTTACCGGGTATTGGTGGCTATGCCCATGACAACCTCCATGCTGTTGCCGTCCGCGCGCATCGAGAACGGGACGGACACTTGGATATCCGCAAGGCCGGCTTCCCTGAAGGCGTTTGCTATCTCTTCCCCGGTAAACCCCATGCCGGCGTCCGCGTTCTTTTTCAGCCAGTCCCACTGCACCAGGCGGCCGTTTTCTGTTAACAGTTGCTTGAGCAGCAGCAATGTCTTCTTGTAATCCGGCACAAACGCCAGCGCAGAGGAGGCGACGATCAGGTCAAACCTGGTCTGCAGGTGCTTGTTTTGATCGAGCAGACCCTGGGTTAACTCGGACTGGATGGTGATAACATTTTGCAGATGCTTGTCGTTTAACACCGAGATCATTTTCGCCGATGGGTCGAGGGCGACTATAGTGCTTGCCTGTGCAGACAGCTTCTCCGTCAATAAACCCGTGCCGCAGCCGAAATCCAGAATTCGGGCACCCTTACAGTCGATGGCATCTGTAAGCGATTGAAATGCGCGCTCCGCATAAGTGATGACGTCGCTATTGCTGTCCCATCCCTCAGCATAATCATCCCAGGTGTTGTTACTCATTACAGGTGACTTCTCCGTCTGTTAGTGAGTGCCAAACGCCACGGTGCTGAACTGGCGATAATGTAACCAGCAGTGCCGCATGGCATTTGCTCTGAATCATTGAATTTCGGCGGCGATTCGCTAACTTATCATCTCGCGCTCAAACACCTACCGCAATCGGCTGATCCGCATTATGGAACAAATCCTCTCGAACCCAATGGCCCTGTTAGTGATGGTGGGCATTGTCTCGATTGCGTGCCAGTACCTGGCGTTTATGCTCAAGTTACCCGCGATCCTGCCCCTGCTGCTGGCTGGCCTCGTGCTTGGGCCAATGACCGGCGTACTCGACCCGGATGCCCTGTTTGGCGATCTGCTGTTCCCGCTCGTGTCACTGGCGGTCGCGATTATCCTGTTTGAAGGGGCGCTGACACTGAAGCTTTCCGACCTCGCCGGGCACGGCACCATGGTGCGCAACCTGTGTACGCTGGGTGCCCTGGTGACCTGGCTGATCGCCACGCCCGCCGCCTACTATGTGCTCGGCATGCCCATGCAGCTGGCGGCGCTGTTTGGCGCCATTGTCACGGTTACCGGGCCGACTGTCATCGTACCGATGTTGCGTTCGGTGCGCCCCAATACGCGCATCTCCAATATCCTCCGCTGGGAGGGCATTGTTATTGACCCCATCGGCGCCCTGCTGGCGGTGCTCGTGTACGAGTACGTTGTTGCCGCGCAAGATGCGGTTGAACACACGCTGGTGACTTTGCTGAAGGTCGTGGGTATCGGCTTCGGGCTCGGCTCGCTGATGGGCTATTTCCTCGGCACACTGCTCAGGAACAACTGGGTGCCGCACTACCTGCGCAATACCGCGGTGCTCACGCTGATGCTCGGTGCCTACGCCGCTTCCGATCTGCTGTCCCACGAATCCGGCCTGCTCACGGTTACCGTGATGGGTATCTGGATGGCCAACATGAAGGGACTGGATGTCGACGATATTCTCGAGTTCAAGGAAACCCTCAGCGTGCTGCTGATTTCGGCGCTGTTCATCCTGCTTGCCGCACGGGTGGAGCTGTTCACGCTGACACAGTTGGGCTGGGGGGCGCTGTTGGTGTTGGCGGCGATCATGTTTGTCGCCCGACCGCTATCCGTGTTCCTGTCATCACCCGGGTCGGGCTTGAACTGGCGCGAGCTGGCCATGTTGAGCTGGATTGCGCCGCGCGGCATCGTGGCCGCCGCGGTGTCCGCGCTGTTTGCCCTGAAACTGGAGGCGTTCGGCCTGGTAAAATCCGAGCTGCTGGTGCCGATGGTGTTTCTGGTGATTATCGCCACCGTCGTACTGCAGAGCCTCACCTCCAAGACCATTGCCAAACTGCTGGGCATCCGCGCTCCCTATCCTAACGGTTACCTGTTGTTCGGCGGCAACAAGTTTGCGCGCTTGCTGGCAAAGGACCTGATGGAAAAGGACGTTCCCGTCATCATTGCGGATACCAACTGGGACGCCATACGCGAGGCGCGTATGGAAAATATCCGTACTTATTACGGCAATCCGATCTCGGAGCACGCGAGCCTGACCATGGATCTTTCCACGGTGGGCAAGGTGCTGGTGCTGTCGCCCTACAAGCAGCTCAATCCACTGGTGACTTATCACTTCGAGCACTTGCTTGGTAACGGCTCGGTGCTCGGGTTGAGCCACGGCGCACCGGAGGGGCGGGCCAGCCACCAGGTGTCGGAGGACTACGCGAAGAAACTGGAACTGTTCTCCGAGAGCGCAACCTACAGTCGCCTTGCCAGCCTGGTGGCGAAAGGCGCAGTTATCCGCACTACGCGCCTCACGGAAACCTTCACCATCGAGGATTACAACGAAACCTACGGCAACCGCGCCCTGCGACTCTATACGCTGGACCCGCAGGGCAAAATCCATATCTATACAAGCTCACACGACATTGCGCTGAAGGCCGACTGGCAGCTTGTCAGCCTTATCGCGCCGGAGGAGGGTGCGGAAAGGCCGACAGCGGGTGCGCCGCTGTCGTACGGCGATTCTTCTGCCGATTAGTCTCGAGACAAGCTTGAGACGGAGCTTTGATCGCGAGGCGCGCCTTGAGCCTGATTACTGGTCGGCCGGATGATTGACGCCGTCGTAGGTGGGAATGCCTTCAATCTTCAATGGATTTATACCTTCCAGGCAGGCGACATTAAAACCAAACTGATTGGGATTTGAACGCCTCTGGTGATGGGTATAGATACCGCAGATATCGCAGAAGTAGTGCCGGGCGGTTTTGGTGTTGAACTGATAGAGCTTCAGGTGCGCGGCGCCGTTCACAATCTTGATACCGTCTAGAGGTATCGAAGCGGCAATGGCTCCTCTCCTGCGGCACAGGGAGCAGTCACAGCGCCGCACATCCACCAGCCCCAGTGGTAAATCGAGTTCCAATTCGACAGTGCCGCAGTGGCAAGTCGCCCGATGTTTCGGCTGAATCGCGACTCCGTCGACTTCCATTAAGTTGATGCTCATTCCTTACTCCTCTCGCAATCCTGATTTCACTGGGTTTTTCTTTGCTGCATATCACAGTATTCGTTAAGCTTTGCATTCGATGATTATCGCGCCAACAGGAACTCTATCGATGGATTTTACCGGCTACCTCCGTGTACTCGCCAAAAATGATGGCTCTGACCTCTACCTCAGTACCGGCGCGCCGCCCTGTGCCAAGTTCCAGGGTGTACTGAAGCCCCTGAGCAAGGAACCCCTGGCGCCCGGCGAGATCGAGAAGATCGCCATGGAAATCATGGACGAGGAGCAGCGGGAGGAGTTCAAGCGCGAGCTGGAGATGAACCTGGCGATGACCATTCCCAGAGTGGGGCGCTTCCGCATCAACATTTTCTGGCAGCGCAACCAGGTCTCCATTGTTGCGCGTAATATCGTCACCGAGATCCCCAAGTTTGATGACCTGAAGCTGCCCCCCATCCTCAAGGATGTGGTGATGGCCAAGCGCGGCCTGGTGTTGTTTGTCGGCGGCACCGGTTCCGGTAAATCCACCTCGCTGGCGGCGCTGATCGACCACCGCAACACCAACAGCGGTGGCCATATCATCACCATCGAAGACCCGGTGGAGTATGTGCACAAGCACAAGAAGAGCGTGATCAACCAGCGCGAGGTGGGGGTGGATACCCGCAGCTTCCACGCCGCGCTGAAGAACACCCTGCGTCAGGCGCCGGATGTGATCCTGATCGGCGAGATCCGCGACCGCGAGACCATGGAGCACGCCATCGCCTTTGCTGAAACCGGCCACCTGGCGATTTCCACCCTGCACGCCAACAACGCCAACCAGGCCCTAGACCGGATCGTGAACTTCTTCCCCGAGGAGCGCCGCCCGCAGCTGCTGATGAGTTTGTCGCAGAATATCCGCGCGTTTGTTTCCCAGCGCCTGGTGCCCACCGTGGATGGCAAACGCTGTGCCGCGGTAGAGATCCTGCTGGGCACCCAGACCATTAACGAGCTGATCCTCAAGGGTGAGTTCCACTCTATCAAGGAGATGATGGAGAAGTCGGAAAATATCGGCATGCAGACGTTTGACGGGGCGCTGTTCAAACTCTACGTGGAGGGTCGTATCAGCCACGATGAGGCGATCCGCAATGCGGACTCGGCCAACAACCTGCGCCTGCGCATCAAGCTGTATGAAGAGGCCAGGAAGCCCAAAACCGCTGCAGCGGAAAAAGATGGTGACAGCAGCGGCAAGACCGGCGCTGGCCTTTCGTTATCCCTCGAAGCGCTGGAGGAGGAAGAAGAGGAGGCGGTGCATTACTGATGCACTTCCGTCCATTTGAGCTGGGGCGGCCAATGCCGTCCGTCTGTGGCTTCCTCGGTGCATGCTCCTCCGCAGTTAGCGGCTGTTGGAGGCGTTGAATCAACCAGGATCAATTGGCGGCAGGTCCAACGTTTACGGCATATTTGTTCAGGCAAATACGACGTCAAAATGCTGGTCTGACCCCATTTTTTTCCTCATTTGTTTTTCCATTTGTGTTGGCCTGCACCTCCCCAAGGGCCCTCCGGCAGCAAGCCGGGCCGCCTCATTATCATGCCCGGATTGACGCTATGCGTTCGTGTCGCATGAAATTGCACCAACAGTCGATCCGGCTGCCAAAACTTTACGCTGACCCCCATTGTTCCTGTTGGCCGGCCGGGGAGTGATCGAACATTCCCGGGCTAGGCTAAGATTTCCTATACGCTGGTGCCGCTGCGCCAGAGTACTGCGTCTCTGTCAGGCCGGGGTGAGAAGGTGGCGGCCGCGCCTTGGCAGGGGCGCCGATATCGTTGTGCCGGCCAGTACCCCGCTCGATATGGATCCGGAGAAGGTCTCCGAGATCAATGTCCTGAAAACCAATCTGCACGGAAAATTCACCCAACAGGCCGGCCCGGACGGCCCCAAGCAGGAGGAAATGAAGCAGTCGCACCCGGGATATCGCGAACAGATGCCAACAGCCTATCGAGACATGACGAAAATGTCGGCCGGGGCTGGATGCGAACAGGCCTATGTATCAGGAAACCCGAGTAGTGCAGGGACGCTGGCCGGGCAGCGGTTCTATCGAATATTCATCAGAGTTCGGGGCGAATATGAACAAGTTGAGCAGGCTCGGCTCCCCTGAGCAAAACGCGGTCAGGGCGAGCGAAGGTGAGGCGCCTATGCGACATAACCTGGGACGGGTGATTGCGATAATCGTATGTACCTGCATTGCCTTTTTACAGGCGGCCTCCGCGCAAGAGATTGACGAAGCCGATCGCGGTTACGCACTTTGTTCAGGGGATTCCCTGTCCGACTGTCCGGGCGGTGCGAAGCAAGCCCTGCAGGATCGTGGGATAAGCCTCGACGTCTGGCTGACACAGTTCTCCCAGGGAGTTACCGCTGGGGATGGCAGCAAGAGTTGGCAATACGGCGGCAAAGCAGATCTTATCGTCAACCTGGACATGTCGAAGCTGGGGCTGTGGAACGGCTTTTCGATCAATGTGCATCAGGAGGGGATTTTTGGTGAAGATGCCAACAACCCGGGTAGTGGCGAGCTATTTCCGTTCAATACGGCGCTCGCCTTTCCGCGACTCGGGGGCAGTGACGGCGAGACGGCGCTTACGCTGAAGCAGACCTTCGACGACCGCTCTTCGCTGGCCCTCGGCAAATTCAATATGCTCAGCGTCGCTGCCAAGAAACCCCTCGCCGGCGGCGGCGGTCTCGACACCTTCATGAATATCGCGCTCGCCGCACCGATCAGTGGGGTAACGCCGCCGTATCTGTTTGGGTTCATTGGCACGCACAAGACCGATCACGCAGCCCTTGCGCTGATGGTCTACGATCCCCGCAACGCCCAGGACAAGAATGTCATCGAGAATCCCTTCTCCGACGGCACGACCACAAGCCTCGCGGCGATGTTCCCGCTAACGATAGCCGGTGAGAAAGGTTTCTACAGCGTACGCGGTGTCTACAGTTCTAAAAGAGGACTGAACCTTGAGACCATTCCCGCGCTCATCGACCTGCCCCCCGAGGCCCAATCCGTTCTCGTGAAAAAAGGCTACTGGTACCTAAGCGCCGCTGTGCAGCAATATCTTTACCACTACCCGGGCAACCCGGACCTCGGCTGGGGCCTGTTTGCAGAAGGGGCAATTTCCGATGGCAACCCCAATCCACTGGAATGGCACTTCCTGGTCGGCCTCGCCGGGCAGGGGCTGTTCCCCAGCCGGACACAGGACCGCTGGGGCATCGCTTATTTTAAGTACGGCTTGAGCGAGCACCTGGTCAACGGGCTGGCACAGATCGGCTCCACCATGCCATTCGATCCGACATTTTTCATCGGTGCGGAGAGGGGCGTCGAAGCGTTCTACAACTTCTACGTGACACCCTGGCTGCGCCTCACCGGTGACGTGCAAAGGGTCAAGCCGCACGAGCTGAGTCGCGACGATGTTACTGTCGGGGCGGTGCGATTGCAGATCCGCTTCTGAGCTGGGGCGCGGTCGGGAAGATGCCTGCTCCACAGCTGTCGAATCTTTGCAATTGTTCTACCACCAGAAACCGTTAGCACAGGTTAACTGTGCGTATCTCTTACCCCTTAAGAAAAGCAAATATCGCTAACCAATACGGCGAGGCTCTATGTTACATTGCTCGCCCTCCCTCCACCGTCACACAGCGAGCACACACCATGAAGCCCTGGGTCGAACTCGGTACTGCCCACATTCCCAATGGCGGCGGCATACTCACACTGCGCCAGCGTGAACAGGAGTTCTCTATCTCCCTGTCTGGCCCCCGCGGCGAGTTGATGAACAGTCGCCGCTTTAACAGTGAGCGGGAGCTGTCGCTGCTGGGCTGCGCCCACCTGAAGCAGCACAGCAACGCCCGTGTGGTCGTGGGTGGCATGGGCATGGGTTACACGCTCGCCGCCGCCCTCGAGGTACTGCCGCCCGATGCAGAGGTTATCGTCGCCGACCTGATCCCGGAGGTAGTGGAGTGGAACCGCGGACCACTGGGCGCCTGTGCCGGCCGGCCCCTGGACGACAGCCGCTGTGCCGTGCATATCGGCGACGTGCGTGAACTGCTGGAAAAGGGTGACAGTGACTACGACGCCGTGCTGCTGGATGTCGACAACGGCCCCGAGGGGCTGACCAAGAGTGACAACAACTGGCTTTACTCACTTGAGGGTACCAGCTCTATCTACGAGAGTCTGACGCCAGGCGGCATGCTGGCGGTGTGGTCGGCGGGGCCCGACACAATGTATGTTCACCGGCTGAAAAAGACCGGTTTTGACGTCGAGGTCAAGACCGTGCGCGAGCGCCCCGGCAAGGGTGCGCGACATACCATTTTTCTGGCCAGGAAAACGAGCATGTGACGCGCAAGGAAAGAGGGGGGCGAATCAAATTTTGACGTGTGTCTGTCCTGGGTGGTTGGGTGCCAAAATGTTGATCTGAAGCCATTTGTTGCTAAATGGTTTCTCCAATAACACTCGCCAGGTTTTCGTGAAACACCAGACCGGCCAGGCCCTTGTCGATACAGGCATCCTTAAAGCGCTCTGTGCAGTACAGATGTGTGCAGGAATCGAATCCAGTCTTGAATACTGGCTTGGTACCCACTGACTCGGCCTGGAAACCCAGGCGTTTAATTCCTACTTCCCCGAATTCATCGTAGAGCTTTTCAGAAACCGCTTTATCTTCTTCGGCCATGGCATGAACGACAAACAGGTGAAACTGTTTGTCCTGATACTGGAACGGCAGGAACTCGCCAAACGGACTGATCAGGCCTTCGAGCGCGGACATGGCATTTGGGGACAGCGCCAGCGACGAACTGTTCCAGATATAGATGTCAGGGGCTTCTTCAATAACCCTGCTAGCGGTTGTCGTCATGTCATAGAAAACACCGTGACAATCGGGCCAGTGCTCGCCGATCGGCGCCGAGGCCTCCCTGAGCTCATCAAAGATATCGTCGTCATAGGCTTCGATGATCTTGTGAGAGTCGATCTCCAGCAGACCATAGACGCTGCTCAATTCCTGAAGTCTAAAGTATTTCATGCCAGTAATTTCATTTTCTCGTTATAGGCCAGCTGCTTCTCTTCACGCATAAACAGGATGCGGTCGCCTTCCTCCAGGTGTCTCCTGATCCGGCGAAGGTTTTGCACCAGGCTCTGCTGGTCATTCAAATGCCCGACATAGTCGACGACCATTTTCTCGTAGGCCAGCGTGTGGATGTTCGCATGTGGCAGCGCACGCGGAAAACGCCAGTGGGGAACATGGGCCAAGCTGGCGGGGAGGAAGACCCCGTTGTGCGGGTCGTTGATACCGATGCCGAGCATATGGAGCTTGGCCCGCGCCTGCAGCGAATTCTTGGTCGGCCGCCTCTCATTGGTGACCGGATCGCGCTCCTTCTTGCCTACGCCCATGACGATATGGTGGCAGCGGCAATACCTGTCTGGCTCCACATCGCCGATCGCGGCCATATTCTTGCGCAGTACCTCAGTGGGATGATGCGGCTCTGCTTTCATGGTTGCCCGGGCGGCTTTGGACACCGCTTTATCGCTGTCGAGCGCCTTGTTGTTGTGCGCCCTGTATTCTTGCAGTGCCTCCTGGTTGGCGACCTGTTCGGCGATGTCGGCTTCCACGGTCAGCTGGTTGTAGCGGAGCTTCAGGTCGGCGAGGCGATCGCGCAGCTCTTTATCGAGCGCCCGGCGCTCTTCCTGTGATCTGGCGACTTTAGCGCGGAGTTGGTGGTATTCACGCGCGGCGACTTCAAAGGCGGCCAGGGTGCGCTCAATGGGTTTCATCGGGTGGGGCATCGCGGAGTTCCTTTCCTTGGATGTGCTCGACCGATTGTACCGTTAGCCGGCAAGGGTGAGAATAGGGGGCTTATTTACGGAAATATATTTGAATATTGCTTCGATCAGGTGGGGTGAGATCAAGATGTTGGTATCGACCTGGATGGTTTCGGTTAATTCCAAAATGCCGATCAGACCCAAGTTATCTCTTGATTCCAATTATTTCTGAAGCAATTTTTCAGCCATTGCCCAGGAAGTGCAAGACACAGTCCGTGAATGCCTGGGGATCTTCCATATGTATGGAATGTGCCGCATCCTCGATAACGCGGATACTGGTACTCGGAATCGCCTGCAAAACCTCGATGCAGTCTTCAGGGGGAAATAGCAGGTCCTCTTTGCCGCTGATGATCAAAGTCTCTGCGTTAATGCCAGCTAGCTTTTCCCGACAGTTAAATTCCCTGATAGCATCGACCTGTTTTTCGAACGCCGCGGCGCTTTGCGGGTAGGGGTAGTCAACGGCAAAGCGCAGGGCATCAGTTAATGTTTCCCTGTCCTCAAAGAAGCGCCTGGAAAATATCCAGTAAAAGACGTTTCGAAACCAAAGCTCTGTGTTCATTCCCGATTTCAGATAGGAAACCCAATCGCGAAATAAGAGGTTGTTCCTGTCTGAATTAAACGCCGACGTTCCCGCCAGGACCAATTTGGCGACACGCGCTGGATAGCGGATGGCGCAATCCAGTGCGACAAAGCCGCCCATTGAATGGCCGAGCAGCGTGGCAGATGACAGGCCTAAAAAGTCGAGAAGGGCCATGCAATCGTCGGCTATGTGCCGGATGCTTGTGTCAATATCCTGCGGCTTTGTCCTGCCCGTGCCCCTGTTGTCCGGCAGGATAACCAGGTAGTGCCTGGACAGTTCCTCCACTAGCGGCTGCCAACTCTGGGAGTCGCTGGCCAGGCCGGCGATCAGCATCAGCGGCTGGCCCTTTCCGTGGCATTCGTAGTAGAGCTCAACGCCATTGAGTGTCATGGTAGGCATCTCGCTATAACCTCTGTGATTAAAAGGTTAACGCTATTGTAAATAGGCGCGAAAATAGGGGCGTGCTTCTCACAAGCCCATAAAGCTTGTTTAGCAACATTGCAAAATCAGCCAACTATTATCAAATTGATTTTGTTTGGCTTTATGCTCCTGAACCCAGAAATAGAGCATTCCACAGTCGCCCCACATAATGTCTAAATCGTCATCACTGTCAAACTGGAATAGCAATTTCCAATCTTTGGCGCCTGATGCCAGTTTCTTGCCTTCCTCACTGTTATATCCCTCAGCATTACCGACATAGATTCCATTTGAGGCCAGTTGTGAATCCAGCTCCATATAATTGCCCTGGACTGGAGACGGAAAACCTCCGACTTGATGGGAGGGCTCTTCATCTCCTTCGTTCAAGTCGATATATGCATCAATCTCTTCGTCTGAAAGGCCAAGGTCTTCTATGCTCGGGTCATCGTAGTTCGGTAAAACCTGTACCAGCTCAGGTTGTATATACAGCTCCCGAATTCTAAATTCATTCCCTAAGTCTTCGGGATATGAGATGTAGGTATCTGGCTCCGGTTGAAAGAGAATGCTCCACTTCCCTCTATCCTTTGGGTCGAATCCCCACGGCATTTCGATGACATCGTAAAAAAACAGCAGCAAACCTTTATCTTCCAGCCAGTCATACTTATGGGCACTGGAAATCTCCGACAAATCTAACTGAGCCAAGAACGCCATAGGTTTTCCGTTGCTTCGAGGCCATTCAAAGCTGCTTGAGTCGGCAAAAGGCAGTCCGCCAAATTTTGAATTCTTTACGGCTGATGTTTTTTTGAGTCGTACAGCGGGACGCCTCAAGCTCTCTAGTTTTGGCTCCAGCGACCTTGTTACTTCATCCCAATCGATTGTTGGTTTCCCGCCAAATAACTTTCTAAACAGTTCCATGATCATTTCTCGAGAGGATTTGCTTTCCGCGGAGGTCCGAATGGGCGCAGCAACCTACTTGCGATAGATGTGAGCACAGCGAGTCAGGCGCCCGCAGGGCGCGCGCTGACCGGTCTTGATACGTGCTTTGTGGTGTATGCGCTATTTTACTTTGGCTATGCCAATAAAAAGACATATCGCACCACCGATCATTCCACCCCACGCCTCGATGGGGGTATCCCCACTCAGAGCCCTGGTGATTTGTGAGCTTGCCGAATCGTAAATATCGTAACCCCAGATACCCAGAGCCACTCCGGCCATGATGAGTCCAATTCCGATAATTTTATTGTTCATATGCCAACCAAAAGTATTGATTTATAGAGATTTTGATAATTTTAAAAATTTTTGTCACATGACTGCTTTGCAGGACGTGTGATCTTGTGCGCGTCCCAGTCAAACATGTTGGGCGTGATAAATGTGGTCAGGTAGGTGTTTCGGCATGAAATTCTTCCGATAAAAGTAACGCCATAAAGTTGTTCTGACCCCATTTATTCAGTATATCCCGGGAATCAACCGATAGCGCACGCGTCGTGCATAGTCTCGATAGCCTGGCAACTCTTCCTGTAGTATCTGGTCTTCAAGTGCGGTTCTAATCACCGTGATGATTGTTGCCAGCGCCGCAGGAATCAGTGCCCACACCGAGCCCAGCGCAAGAACAATACCGAACAGTGGGAAAATATTTCCAGCATAACCCGGGTGCCTCACAAACCGGTACGGGCCGCTGTCACACACCACATGCCCTCGATCCGTCCGAATACACACCACGCTGAAGAAAAAGCGGTTCTCTGCCAATGCCCAGGCAGCGAAAGCGTATCCGAGGGCGATCAATGTGAAGCCAATCACGATGAGCCATAGCGGGAATTCGGGGGACCAGTTATAGCGGTGGTCCAGCCCCGCCACAATGACCATAGGGAACACGAGGCTCACCGCCATCAGCGGAGCAAGCACTTTGTCCCAGACTTTTGCGTTTTGGAAATTTTCAATATTTTGTCGTTCGGCCATTAATCCGGGGTGTCGCTGTTCCGCCCACATGCGCCCTCCTATACCAGCGGCAAAGATCAGTAGGGAATAGAGCCACGCCTGCCACCAACCGAGATCCCCACCGCATATCAATAGAATCAGCGGGATAAAGAGATATACCAGAACTAATCTGATCCACTGGCGAGGGGATACTGTTTGCGCTGCCTCGTCATTAACCGTCTTCGCTGACATGTCATTCCCCACAACAAAACGGATTTGAGTGTGTGCCTAACGCCCCGATTAGCCGTCGAAAGAAGCGTAGCGTATTGAGACTAGATTGATTGACTCGTCAGGCTGGTTTTGGCAATAAATAGATATCTCTGCTCAAGCCATCGCTAAATTCTTGCCGCCTGGATGTTGTACCGCCCAGTTTTTCTACTAAAGCGCGTGCAGCAATATTTTCATCATTCATATAGGATTCAACTTTGTCCCATTTGAATTCGTTATACGCATGCAGTAAGGCTGCTCTAGACGCTTCCGTGGCAATACCCTTGCCACGGCCCTCAGGCATTACCCACCAGGTGAGTTCTCTGGGCCAGTCTCTTCCTTGCCAGTAGCCGCAGGTGCCAATCAGGCTGTTATCGGCCTTCAGCTGGATAACCCAGACGCCAAAGCCGAGTAAATACCACGAGCCGAGATCGGCCTTCAGCCTAGCCCAAACCTGTTCTCTACCTATGGGGCCACCATACATCTTTGATGCTTCTGGATCGGTGTAAAACCGCTCATACACGTCAAAGCTATCTGGGCTGGGTGGGATTAATCGGAGTCGCTCTGTTTCTATTGTCGGTATCATTTTCGTCTAGTTTGCTTAACGCCCATTGTAGGAGCAGCGGAAACGTAGTGTAGGCTGCCTTGCGTAGGCCGCGCTATTTTGCGGTCGGGATGCGATAAATAGGGTCGGGCAATGTTTTGGCCATGCTTGTTTGGACTGTTTCAATGCCAAAATTTTACTCTGACCCCATTTACTCTTCGGCGGTGCTCCATCTGCCACCGATAAAGCATCACCGGATGTATTCCGAGGGATTCTGCCACATCCTTTGATCTAACGTCAGGATGATTGGCCAACTTAACGGCTTGAATCTTGTAAGCCAACGTATAGTGGTCGTAATTTATCTTTTTTGTTTGTCCAATTCTGGCCCTCTTTCATGAACAGTAAATACCGTCCACGAAAGTGATTACAGATCGGCGCGCGTTTTTTGTACATTCCAGTCCAACTTATTGGGCGGAATAAGTGGGGGCTGCGGCATGAAACTCTCCAATATAAAATGACGCCATAAAGTTGATCTGACCCCATTTATTTCAAGAGCTTTAATACACAAACCTTACAGGAACAAGTGGTGCATCAATGTCTAAAGCTATAGATAGCCTATGATGGCCATCTCTAATTTTATCTTGCCCATCACTAGTTCGGTTAAGCATCAATAGGATTGGATTGCTCTCAGAGAAGCCATGTTTTTTAATACTTTCTAAAAGTTGATCGTATTTTTTTTGTCTTTCTTCTTTGGATAGAGTGTTGCGAGTCGGGCAAAATTGATAGCAATTATTGCGATTCATTTTATTAACCTGAACTCCCAAATCGACTAATTCCTTTGGTCTCAGCCAGTATACATTGCTCGATTGGTTGCGAATGGTTGACCTCATTTAAATTCCTTGCAGGTAATGAATAGGGCCGGATCAAACTTTTAACGCAAGTTTTATATAATGATTCAGTGCCAAGATTTAGATCTCAATTAATGAGTTCTGTAGCCCAAATTATTTCCGTCAATATTTATACTTACTTTGTGAGTCGTAGGTTTGGATAAACTGACGTAAGGGGATTATCGAGTGAGTCGCAATCCTCTATGGATTTTCTTGCCGCAGTCGCTACTTCAGCTTTATATGTTTCTAGCATTGGAACCAAAGAGTAAATGTCTGTGCAGTCCAAAACTAGAGTTCTGAATTGGCTAATGTCGAATGGGATTTTATCGCCCTTCCGTATTACCTGGACTGTAGGTAGGCGTGCTGCGTGGCGTAAGGCTAATTCGTAGAAAACATTCGGATTGCTAAATGATAGGTCAACTACTACCAGTCTGGCGTTTAATATATATTCAATCACTTGGTTGGTAATCAGGCCAGGTGTTTCAATGCCATCTGCCCTAACGACTTTTAGTCCAAGCTGTTCAATGGCAGGTTCTATAATTGATCCTAAAAAAAGGTCGGAGTGCTTTCTTTGTTCAGATCCGTCCTCTCCGATTGGTGTTACGTAGAAGCAGACGCTGTCATAATAAGAGTTTCCGGAAGTTATAATTCCAGAATAATCTTGCCCAGTTGCAGCCGGTAACGAGGTGGATCTCTGGATGGCGCCATCGGTGCTTAAGCCTTCGAGTGCATGGTCGACTTCTATTAATCTTTGGGCGCCAGAAAGAGTTTTAAGTAGACCGACTTGTTCAATGTTTACTATAAATGTATCTACGACGGCTGCTCTGTCTTCACTGTCGACTTCTTGATCTTCGAGAGCGTCTATGAGTACGGCGTGCTGGGGAAGCTTATTTCCTTTGAAATGCTCGTAAAGATAGTTGAAAGTCTCAACATCAAGTACTGCTAAGCTTATAGCCGCCTTAGCTTTCTCATACTCGCTAAAGTCATCAGAAGTTACTTTGTGACCGAGGTCGGTCAGCTGTAAGAACTCGGAGCTGGAGCTGCCGCTGATAAGTCCGTATTTCGCTGCATTAGTTACCCAGGTTCTTGAAGGTCCGCTTTCCGAGGCCTTACTTATGAGGTCGAATAAAGTGATTCGCCGAATTTTTTGATTGCCCGAATTTTTCTGAATGGCCTTTGCAAGCGCCAGGGCATCTTCGAATGAACATGTCGGGTACTTCCTTACTTTACGCGTACGGCGCTTTTTCTTCACCGGAGTTGTTTCACTTTTCGACTCGATCTGGTTTCCTCGTTCTATTCCTTCCATTAGTTTCTCCTTAGCTTTCGGTTTTCTTCTATCTTGAGTTCGGCGTCGTTTATCTATTTAGAAAAATAAAGTTTTTCTCATGCCAATTTTTTTTCCTATAAAAAAAGCGGGCATAACGCCCGCTTTCAATACCTCTCTTCCTGTGAGCGACTACTTGTTGTAGTTGTCCCTGCTTATTGCTTCTTGGTTGTTCTTACCATTGAAGCGCACCACCGGTCTGGTATTCGATAACCCGCGTTTCGAAGAAGTTCTTCTCCTTGCGCAGGTCCATGATCTCGGACATCCAGGGGAAGGGGTTCTGGGCGCCCGGGAACTGTTCTTTCAGGCCCAGCTGGCTGAGGCGGCGGTTGGCGATGAAGTGCAGGTATTCCTCCATCATGGCCGCGTTCATGCCGAGCACGCCGCGCGGCATGGTGTCGCGGGCGTAGGCCACTTCCAGTTCCATGCCTTCCAGGATCATCTGCGTCACTTCCTGCTTGAACTCTTCGGTCCACAGGTGCGGGTTTTCCAGTTTGATCTGGTTGATGACGTCGATACCGAAGTTCAGGTGCATGGACTCGTCGCGCAGGATGTACTGGAACTGCTCGGCAACGCCGGTCATCTTGTTGCGGCGGCCCATGGACAGGATCTGGCTGAAGCCGCAGTAGAAGAAGATGCCCTCGGTCACGGCGTAGAAGGCGATCAGGTTGCGCAGCAGTTCCTGGTCGGCTTCCGGGGTGCCGGTCTTGAAGGTGGGGTCGCCGATGGACTGGGTGTGCGACAGGCTCCAGGCGGCTTTCTTGGCCACGCTTGGCACTTCGCGGTACATGTTGAACACTTCACCTTCGTCCATGCCCAGGGACTCCACACAGTACTGGTAGGCGTGGGTGTGGATGGCTTCCTCGAAGGACTGGCGCAGGATGTACTGGCGGCACTCTGGGTTGGTGATGTGGCGGTAGATGGCCAGCACCAGGTTGTTCGCCACCAGCGAGTCGGCGGTGGAGAAGTAACCCAGGGAGTATTCCACGATGCGACGCTCGTCCTCGGTCAGACCCTCAGGGTCTTTCCACATGGACACGTCTTTGTTCATGTTGACTTCTTGCGGCATCCAGTGGTTGGCGCAGCCGTCCAGGTATTTCTGCCAGGCCCAGTCGTACTTGAAGGGCACCAGCTGGTTCAGGTCGGCGCGGCAATTGATGATACGCTTTTCGTCTACCTGGATACGGGCAGCGCCCATTTCCAGTTCTTCCAGACCCGGGGCCGGGTCCAGCTCGGCTACGGCGGCCCGCGCCGCTTCAACCGCGGAAGTGGCTTCCGCAGGAGCAGCTTTGGATTGGGCCGCGGGCGACGCCGGAGCGCTGTGCGCCTCGTAAGAGGCCGCGGATTCGGTTACTTCTTTCTGCAGCGTCTCCGGCGCCGGTCGCGGTTCGGCGCTTTTCTTGGTTTGTTGGGGCTGTGTGTCGAAGTCGTCCCAGCTCAGCATAGTCGGCCCTTTTAATTCGTCTTTCTTTCTGTCGTGTTGGTGTTCGAGTTTGCTTGCCGGGCGCTATTTCGGCGCGCGGCGCCCCGAATGGAGTTCGGGGGACTGGGGAAAAAGGATTGAAAATTTTTGCCCCAGTGTGCCGGCGCGACGGCGCCAGCTGCAAAATTGTCATGCGGGTATTTTTACCCCGCGTTGGCACAGGGACTCCTGCGCCAGATCAATTTTTTGTTTTTCTTTTTTTCTTTTTCTTTTTTCACTTCTCGCCAGGGAGCGTTTGAGATCGCAGCCGACACCCGGTCCGGTAATGTTTTTCCTGTCTTTCCCCCAAGAAAGTCAGGGCGGACCGGGGTCGCTGCATGGTCTTGGCCGCTGGTGCGGTTGCGACGCTCTCCCCCGAGAGTTCTTAAATTGCTAACTAATTATCTGTGCCAGTGGTTCAGGCGGGCCCACAGGCCCGCGCTGATTTTTACTGGCAGGCTTCGCAGTCCGGGTCGTCCAGGGAGCAGGCCTTGGGCACTGCTGCCGGGGCGGGCTCTTGTTGAACCGAGGCTTGCGGAGCTGCCGCTACCGGTGCGCTGGCACCGGAGCTCACTGCGTTCAGGGTGCCGCTGTTCACGGTGGATTTTTCCGTGGTGGTGGCAGCCAGGGCGCGCAGGTAGTAGGTGGTCTTCAGACCGCGGTACCAGGCCATGCGGTAAGTCAGGTCCAGCTTCTTGCCATCGGCGCCGGCGATGTACAGGTTCAGCGACTGCGCCTGGTCGATCCACTTCTGGCGACGGCTGGCGGCGTCGACGATCCAGCGCGGTTCGACTTCGAACGCGGTGGCGTACTTGGCCTTCAGGTCGGCCGGGATGCGGTCGATTTTCTGCACGGAACCTTCGTAGTACTTCAGGTCGTTGACCATGACCTTGTCCCACAGGCCGCGCTCTTTCAGGTCGTGCACCAGGTAGGGGTTCACGACAGTGAATTCGCCGGACAGGTTCGATTTCACGTACAGGTTCTGGTACGTCGGCTCGATGGACTGGGAAACACCGGTGATGTTGGCGATGGTCGCGGTCGGTGCGATCGCCATCACGTTGGAGTTGCGCATGCCCTGGGCTTTGACCTTGTCGCGCAGGCTGTCCCAGTCCTGTGTGGAGCTGGTGTCCTGCTCGATAAACTGCTCGCCGCGCTGCTCCGTCAGGATCTGGATGGAATCCAGCGGCAGCACGCCCTTGCTCCACAGGGAGCCGTCGTAGCTCTGGTACTTGCCGCGCTCTGCTGCCAGGTCGCTGGATGCGGAGATGGCCTGGTAGCTGATCGCCTCCATGGTGGTGTCGGCGAAGGCGACGGCCTCGTCGCTGGCGTAGGAGATACCGGCCTTGTACAGCGCGTCCTGGAAGCCCATCAGGCCCAGGCCCACCGGGCGATGGCGCATGTTGGACTGGCGCGCGGTTTCCACGGAGTAGTAGTTGATGTCGATCACGTTATCGAGCATGCGCACGGCGGTCTTCACGGTGCGGGCCAGTTTTTCCTGGTCCAGCTTGCCGTCTTCACCGATGTGCTGCGCCAGGTTCACGGAACCCAGGTTACATACCGCGATCTCGTCGTTCGCCTTGGTGTTCAGCGTGATCTCGGTGCACAGGTTGGAGCTGTGTACGACACCGGCGTGCTGCTGCGGACTGCGCAGGTTGCAGCTGTCCTTGAAGGTGATCCACGGGTGGCCGGTTTCGAACAGCATGCCCAGCATCTTGCGCCACAGGTCCAGCGCGCGGATTTTCTTGTGCAGCTTCAGCTTGCCGGCGGCGGCGAGCTGTTCGTAGTGCTCGTAGCGCTCTTCGAACGCGGCGCCGAACAGGTCGTGCAGGTCCGGGCAGTCCGCCGGCGAGAACAGGGTCCACTCCTTGTCCTCGAACACGCGCTTCATGAACAGGTCCGGTACCCAGTTGGCGGTGTTCATGTCGTGGGTGCGGCGGCGGTCGTCACCGGTGTTCTTGCGCAGCTCGAGGAATTCCTCGATATCCAGGTGCCAGGTTTCCAGGTAGGCGCAGACGGCGCCCTTGCGCTTGCCGCCCTGGTTCACCGCTACCGCGGTGTCGTTGGCCACTTTCAGGAAGGGCACGACGCCCTGGGACTTGCCGTTGGTGCCCTTGATGTAGGAACCGAGGCTGCGCACCGGCGTCCAGTCGTTACCCAGGCCGCCGGCCCACTTGGACAGCATGGCGTTGTCCTGGATAGCGCCGTAAATGCCGTGCAGGTCGTCCGGAATCGTGGTCAGGTAGCAGGAGGACAGCTGCGGGCGCAGGGTGCCGGCATTGAACAGGGTCGGCGTGGAGCTCATGTAGTCGAAGGAGCTCAGCAGGCTGTAGAACTCGATCGCGCGCTCGTTCTTGTTTTCTTCGTTGATGGCGAGGCCCATGGCGACGCGCATGAAGAAGATCTGCGGCAGCTCGAAACGGGTGTCGTCGCTGTGCAGGAAGTAGCGGTCGTACAGGGTCTGCAGGCCCAGGTAGGAGAACTGGTGATCGCGCTCGCCCTTGATGGCGTAACCCAGTTTTTCCAGGTCGAAAGTAGCCAGGGCCGGATCCAGCAGTTCCAGCTCGATACCTTTTTCCACGTAGGCGGGCAGGGCGGCCGCATACAGGTCTTCCATCTCGTGGGCGGTCGCGCGCTCGGCCACGCCGAGGAAGCGCAGGGCTTCAGAGCGCAGCTTGTCTAACAGTAGGCTGGCGGTGGCGAAGGTGTAGTTGGGTTCCTGCTCGACCATGGTGCGCGCGGTGATTACCAGCGCGGTGTTGATGTCGTTTTCGGAAACACCGTCGTAGAGGTTTTTCAGCGCTTCGTTGAGGATGGCCTGGCCGTCCACATCCTTCAGGCCCTCGCAGGCCTCGCTGACGATGGTGCGCAGACGCTCCATATCCAGCGGGATCAGGGTGCCGTCTTCCTGCTTGACGCGGATGCTCGGGTGGGCATCGGCAACGGCTTCTTTCTGCTGTTGTTCCTTTTCGGCGCGCAGGCGGGCGTGCTCTTCGCGGTAGAGTACGTAGTCGCGGGCGATCTTCTGTTCGCCGGCGCGCATCAGCGCCAGTTCCACCTGGTCCTGGATTTCCTCGATGTGGATGGTGCCACCGGAGGGCATGCGGCGCTTGAAGGTGCCGCTGATCTGGCTCACCAGGTCGGCCACTTTCTCGTGGATGCGGCTGGAGGCCGCGGCGGTGCCGCCCTCAACGGCGAGGAATGCCTTGGTGACAGCGACGGAGATCTTGCTGTCGTCATAGGGCACTACGGTGCCATTGCGCTTGATAACGCGAATTTGTCCCGGCGCGGTGGCGGTGAGAGTGGTGCCGCCGTTGGCCTGATCCTTGGTAGTGCCCGAATTTTCCGTAGGCACGGTTTGAGAGCGCCCTGTCTCTGTGTGCATGAAGATCTCCGCAAAGAACAAATTTTTGAACAGTGTTTTTCTTACCGCTTCTGTCCGCCTGAACAGCAACCACACGATCGCGTGGCTCCCAATTTGGGAAGGCGCGGAACGGGTCCATCGTTTTACTTGCCAGCGGCGCCACAATATTGCGGCGGCCACTGAAACAGGCCGCTTGATCGCCGGTTTCCCCCCGAAGGTCTGCCGGCGTGTGCCTGCGGCGGAAATCCATTCCGCCTGTTACCTCTGATTCGCTTTGAAAAGCTGTGCCTGACTTGTGTGCCGCGATGGCGGCAATGCGTCGTTATTCACCCCGTCGGCTAGGGGTTCTTTTGGCTCCGTAACCCAATATATAGGGGTAGTGCCTCGACTGCGCTACAAGATAATGCGGTAGCAGGGCCAATTCAAGGCGAATAACTTTGTGTTTATTTGTGGATAAATTGTGGGTAGGCGGTGAACGTCAGTGGCCACTTTCGCGCCAGGGCCCGCCGTTACTAGGGGTGGTTAAACGCTGTACAGGGGGATTTTGCACAGTGCGGATTTTAAGAATTTTTTTTAATAGTAAATGCCTTCTAAATTAACCACGGCAATAACGATTTCGGTTTGTTTAGTCCTTGTGCAAAGTGGTACTCGAACGTCCAGTTCCGGCGGCGGATTTTTAATCGTTGGTGAATGTTTGATCAGGTGCCAGGCTTGGGCTGTCGCCGCGTCCGGGTGGTGAATTTTTCAACAATTTCCGGGTGCGGCGACCGGCGGCGATTCGATTCCCGGGCGGGAAGAAAATCGCTGCCGGAAATGTGAGCAGTTACTTGCTGTTTTCCTGCAGGAATTCCATCAGGGCCTTCTGCGCGTGCAGGCGGTTTTCCGCCTCGTCCCAGACAACGGAAATTTTTTCATCCTCCAGCAGCTCGCCGCTCACTTCCTCGCCGCGGTGCGCCGGCAGGCAGTGCATAAAGATGGCGTCCTGGTTGGCGTGGCTCATCAGTTCGTGATCGACGAGGAAGCCCTCGAACGCCTTCATGCGGATCTGCTGTTCCGTCTCCTGGCCCATCGAGGCCCACACATCGGTGGCGACCCAGTCGGCGCCGCGCACGGCGTCCACCGGCTTGCGCACGATGGTCACCCGGTTGCCGGCGGCGGCGAGAATGGCCGCGTCCGGCTCGTAGCCCTCGGGACAGGCGATGCGCAGCTCGAAGTCGCACTGGCGCGCGGCATTGATATAGGAGTTGCACATGTTGTTGCCGTCACCGACCCAGGCCACCACCTTGCCCGCGGGGCTGCCGCGGTGCTCGACGTAGGTCTGGATATCGGCCAGCAGCTGGCACGGGTGATAGCTGTCGGACAGGGCGTTGATCACCGGCACGCGCGAGTGCTCGGCGAAACGCTCCAGCACGTTGTGGCCGAAGGTGCGGATCATCACCATGTCGACCATGCGCGAGATGACCCGGGCGCTGTCCTCGATCGGTTCGCCGCGGCCCAGCTGGGTGTCGCGCGGGGACAGGAACAACGCGCTGCCGCCCATCTGCGCCATGCCCGCCTCGAAGGACACGCGGGTGCGGGTGGAGGACTTCTCGAAAATCATGCCGAGCACCTTGTCGCGGAAGGGCTCGGTGGCGATGCCCTGGGCGCGCAGCGCCTTCAGTTCGATGGCGCGCTCGATGACGCTCTTCAGCTCGTCCTTGGACAGGTCCAGCAGGGTGAGAAAGTGTCTGGTGGCCATAGGTTCCCCCTTTTATATCAGGCCGCTTGCCGGGCAAATTGTTGAATCAGCTCGCTGACGGTACTGGCGAGCAGGCCGCACTCCTCGTCGCTGAGGGTCAGCGGTGGCAGCAGGCGCACCACATTGCCGGCGGTGACATTAATCAGCAGCTCCTGTGCGCGGGCCAGTTCTACCAGCTCGGCGCAGGGGCGGTCGAGTTCGATACCGATCAGCAGGCCGAGGCCGCGGATGTCTTTAACCGCGGCGCAGTCGGCCAGCTGCAGGCGCAGCTGTTGCAGCAGGCGCGTGCCCAGCTGCTCGGCGCGCTCGATCAGCCACGAGCTTTCCAGGGTCTCCAGCACGGCGAGGCCGGCGCGGCAGGCCAGCGGGTTGCCACCGAAGGTGGAGCCGTGGCTGCCGGCGGTAAACAAACTTGCCGCCGCACCGCGCGCCAGGCAGGCGCCGATGGGTACGCCGTTGCCGAGACCCTTCGCGGTGGTGACCACGTCCGGCAGTATGCCGGCGTGCTGGTACGCAAACAACTTGCCGCTGCGGCCGTTGGCGGTCTGGATCTCGTCCAGCATCAGTAGCCAGTCGTGTCGATCGCACAGTTCGCGCAGTTTGTTCAGGTAGTCGGGGGCGGGCACGCGGATGCCGCCTTCGCCCTGCACCGGCTCCACCAGTATCGCGACGATATCGTCGTGGCTGGCGGCGAGCTTCTCGATCGCCTCGACGTCGTTGAACGGCACGCGCAGGAAACCCTCGGGCAGCGGCGCGAAACCCTGCTGCACCTTTTCATTGCCGGTGGCGGTCAGGGTGGCGAGGGTGCGGCCGTGGAAGGCGCCCTCCATCACCACGATGCGCGGCACCGCGTGGCCGCGCTCGTTGCCGAGCTTGCGCGCCAGCTTGATCGCCGCCTCGTTGGCCTCGGCGCCGGAGTTGGAGAAGAACACGTTGTCCATGCCGGACAGGAACACGAGCCGGTCCGCCAGCTGTTCCTGCGCCGGGATGTTGTACAGGTTGGAGACGTGCAGCAGTGTCTGCGCCTGGTCCTGCAGCGCCTCGGTGACCGCCGGATGGCAATGGCCGAGACCGCAGACGGCGATGCCGGAGATGGCGTCGAGATATCGTCGGCCGGCGTCGTCCCACACGTAGTTGCCTTCACCCCTGACCAGGGTCAGGGCTCTGTTTCCATAGTTCTGCATCAGTGCGGGAGTGGCCACGGTACATTCTCCTCTGGTGGCGGGCCTGAAAAACCGGGTTGCCGCAGAAAATTCGGCACGGGTGTCGCTTGTCCGCAGTTTCCCCGGGAAAGCCGGCAATATTAGCACAAGCACTGTGTCGCGCTAGGGAACCTCTGAAAAACTACTGCGCGTGCGCCTCGCGGCGTCCGGCGGTGCTCGTTCGGCCTTTAGTATGCGACACCACACTAGGGTACAATGCCGGCCAGCGCGCGACCGCCCAGCGTTGGCCTGCGCCCCGAATCGTCTAAAGGCTCTACTACCCGAGGTTAGTCATCCCTATGGATACACTGGAGAACATCAAGCAGCAGATCGCCGACAACGCCATCCTGCTCTATATGAAAGGCAGCCCCAACGCACCCCAGTGCGGTTTTTCCATGCGTGCCTCCCAGGCGCTGATGGCCTGTGGCAAGCGTTTCGCCTACGTGGATATTCTGGCCAACCCGGATATCCGCGCCGAGCTGCCCAAGTACGCCAACTGGCCGACTTTCCCGCAGCTGTGGGTGAAGGGCGAGCTGGTAGGCGGTTGCGACATCATCATGGAGATGTATGAAAACGGCGAACTGAAAACGCTCGTTGACGAAGCCGCTGCCGAGAGCGAAGGCGGCGAGTAAATTCCGCCTCCCTGCAGAACGAAAAAACCGCGGCAATGACCGCGGTTTTTTTATGGGAGTACCCGCGCGCTTTCCTCGTAGGAGCCTGCTTGCAGGCGAACAGCTGCGGAGCACCGGTCTTTTCGCCTGCAAGCAGGCTCCTACATGGTTGGGGGCTAGTATAAATTCTTATTCCGAGGCCTTTTCCATCTGCGACTGCAGGTAATTCTGGATGCCGACTTTGTCGATCAGCTCCAGCTGGGTTTCCAGCCAGTCCACGTGTTCCTCTTCGGAATCGAGGATTTTCTCCAGCAGTTCGCGGCTGCCGTAGTCGCGCACGGATTCACAGTAGGCGATGGCGTCGCGCAGATCGGGGATCGCCTTGTTTTCCAGCTTCAGGTCGCACTTGAGCATTTCCACGGTGTCTTCACCGATCAGCAGTTTGCCCAGGTGCTGCAGGTTGGGAATGCCCTCGAGGAAAAGAATGCGCTCGATCAGCCAGTCGGCGTGTTTCATTTCATCGATGGATTCGTGGTACTCGTGCTTGCCCAGCTCTTTCAGACCCCAGTTGTCGTACATACGGGCGTGCAGAAAATACTGGTTAATCGCTACCAGCTCATTGCCCAGTATCTTGTTCAGATGTTCGATAACCTTGGGATCGCCTTTCATAGCTTTTTGCTCCTGTGGCCCTGCAAGCTCGGATAGCGCTGCAGAGAATTCCTGATTGTTAGTCGCTAAATTTCGCCGCTGATCGAATGCCCTGAAATTATTGTAGGGTCACAGCCGCTATGCGGGATGAGTTTGCGTTGCCGTTACCGGCAAGTCAAGCGCGCGATAACCGTTGCGCAAAGCGGGAAAAACAAGGGGTTTAACGCAAATTCGGCCGAAAACCGCAACGAAAATGATTCCTTTTCAGATAGGCGCTGTCAGCTTGTCAGTTCATTTTGAATCGCGGCAATTTTTTCCTGTATGACTTTCTGATCGGAGCGGCTTTTTATATAGGCACTGTTGTCGTCGGCCATGCGTTGCAGGTAATCGTACAGCGCCTTGCGGTCGTGCTCGCGCGCGCACACAGCGGCGAGATCGGCGAGGGCATTGAGCAGGTGGCGCATAACCACACCATTGCCGCGGCTGTGCTCATAGATCTCATCCAGGGCGGCGTCGAGCAGCTGGGAAAATTCCAGCTCGCAGCTGACCAGGCGCAGTCTTCCATCTTCGTCCTTGAAACAGTTGGGCGGCTCGGGTCGCTGCAGCACGGTGCCGAGACCTTCGATCAGGCGGTCGATACAGGCGTAGGCGGTAAAGGGATCGTTGATGCCGGGTGACAGGGCGCGCTCGGCAATCTGCGCCAGCTGGCGTATCGAGAAAACGATATCCTGCTCGGCGGTGGGCAGCGAGCCGATTTCCACCGCCGCCTGCACCCGCGAAATCAGAGCGTCGGCATTTTCCCGCGCCTGGTAGATGCGGCCGATACTGCCCCAGTGATGCATGTAGCCGCCGGCGTGGCAGCTGATAAACAGGCAGCAGTCGCAATCCTCCGCCACGGCGATCAAACGCTGGCGATCGACAAACTGCACATAGCCACCGCGATCCGCGGGAATATTGATCCAGCCGGTGCCGAGTTCCAGCCGTTCGATATCGAACTTTTCGCCGCGGGTATCTTCCGTCGCATGGGGATATTCGCGTTCTATTGCCCGGTGGAATTCCAGGTTGATCTGGTGCGCGATATTGTCGACCTGGATGGACTGGGCGACGTTGTGAATGAAATAGATCAGGTAACAGATACTGATCAGCGCCAGCAGCAGGGCGGCCTGTACGGCGAGATCGTATTTGCTGGTGGTGTCGCCCAGGGTGCCGATACTGCGCATGGTCACCAGCGCATAGACAAAAGTGGAAAGGAAAATCCCCAGGGAAACCTGCGTGCCGCGGTCGCGGATAAAGTTGCGCACCAGGCGCGGGCCGAACTGGTTGGAGGCGAGCGTCAGGGCCACCACGGTAATGGAAAACACGGTGCCGGCGACGGTGATCGTCGAGCCGGCGATGACTTGCAGCAGGGCGCGGGCGCTGTCGGCGTCGCGCAGGCGCAACCAGTCCAGGCCGGTGATGCTGGCGGGATCGATCGCGGTGTCCAGCAACCGCAGTACGAAAGCCAGCACAATTGCCGACGCAATCATCAACAGCGGCACACTCCAGAAACTGGAGCGCATTTTTTCACTCAGGTGGACGAGATACTTTTTCATGCATTCGCTGGCGCGAGGGGCCGAGAGACTGAGAAATTGAGAAATTGAGAGACACGTGAGTGCAGTCAGCTTAGACCAGCAGTGTCGACGGGTATAAAGAGAAGAAGTCTGGACGGAGGAGAGCAGGGCAGGCGCTGATCGCCGGGCGGCGACCAGCCGGATAGGGGGCCTTAGCCGGCGGAGTAGAAGAGGCCGCTGTTGGCGGCGGCAATCACGCCACCGGCCATGGTCTCGTCAATGATCTCCTGGGTCAGTTCGGCGCAGCGGCCGCACTGGGAGGAGACGCCGAGTTGGCGGCGCAGGGCTTTTACCGAAGTGGAGCCATCGTAAACCGCTTCCTTGATCTGGCGGTCGGTAATGCCTTTGCAGATACATACGTACATTGTTGCGGGAACCCTGGCGCAAGAACGCTCAATCTCAGTTAGTGCGCAGATCGTATTGCAAGTGAGAATGAGTGTCAATAAGATTCTGTGACGCTTGATTCTCAGTCTAGCTGTATGTTTTGTGACCGTATGGACGGTGTGCGACTGGGTTGGGCAACAGGGTCAGGTAAGGCGCGGGCAGATGGGTAGCGCACCTATCGACGCCATATAAAAATTTTATGGGACTGAAATATGTGGGTGTGTATCATAGCTGCCCACTATCAATTCTTATTCAATTTATAGCGACTGCATATAAATTGATCATTTTCCCTGTTATCAATAACCCATCATTGGATTGAGGAGGTTCTCATGGCAGTTCTGGTAGGCAAACCAGCTCCGGATTTCACCGCTGCAGCGGTACTGGGCAACGGCGAGATCGTTGATTCCTACAACCTGAAAGAAACCATCAAGGGCAAGAAAGCCGTTGTGTTCTTCTACCCGCTGGACTTCACCTTCGTGTGCCCGTCCGAGCTGATCGCTTTCGATCACCGCTTCGCCGAGTTCCAGAAGCGCGGCGTGGAAGTCATCGGTGTGTCCATCGATTCCCAGTTCTCTCACAACGCCTGGCGTAACACCCCGGTTAACGACGGCGGCATCGGCCCGGTTAAGTACACCCTGGTTGCCGACGTTAAGCACGAAATCTGCCAGGCCTACGACGTAGAAGCCGAGGGCGGTGTTGCTTTCCGCGGCTCCTTCCTGATCGACGAAGAGGGCGTGGTACGTCACCAGGTCGTCAACGACCTGCCGCTGGGCCGCAACGTCGACGAGATGCTGCGCATGGTTGACGCGCTGGCGTTCCACCAGGAGCACGGCGAAGTCTGCCCGGCCGGCTGGCAGGAAGGCGACAAGGGTATGAACGCTTCTCCGGAAGGTGTAGCGGCTTACCTGAGCGAGAACGCCGACAAGCTGTAAGTCGTCGTTCCCGCAGGGGAGTGCCGATGCACTCCCCGCCGCAATAAGAACCGCCGCAAGGCGGTTTTTTTATGCCGGTCATCCGTGGCCGGAGAGCCCGTCCACGTCGCCCAACGATAGTCTCCGGGGGTGCAAAGCGACATCCCTCGTCGTTTTGTGTGCCCAAATTTCGCCATGTCTCGCTTTCGCTGCTGCTGATCACGGGATGACAGCGTTATCCCATGCTATTTTCGGGCTAGTCACCAAAGCGCCTGTGCGTGGCGTCTGGTTTGCTATTAGAATGTGAGGCTTCGCCCGGGCGGGGGTGAAGAGAGAATTTTCCCGCTCACTGCTAGTCTTACAGCAAGTACCAGACCATTTGCCGCGGCGGCTCGAAGTACGGCATGAGACCTACATACGTATTCATCCTGATCAGTTATCTGCGCCAGCGCGGCGCACTGCACTTCTACCTGGCGCTGATGCTCTGCAGCCTGGGGCTGCCCGCGCGCGCGGTGGATATCGATAGCAGTGCGAAGGAGTTCGACCGCTACTTCCGCCTGCAGATGAAGGCAAAGGAGATCCCCGGCGGCGCCTATGTAATCGTCGATGGCAACAAGGTCGTGGCGATGGACACCTACGGTGTTCGGGTCAAGGGCAAGAAGGGCAAGGTGGATCTCGATACCGTGTTCCGCCTGGCGTCGGTGTCGAAGACCTTCGCCGCCAGCATGGCCACGGTGCTGGAGCACGAGAAGAAATTCAGCTGGACGGACAAGGTGGTGCGTTATGTGCCGGAGCTCAGTTTCAAGACGCCGTCCCTGTCCCGCCAATTGGAGGTGGAACACCTCCTCAGCCACTCCTCCGGGCTGACCCCCAACGCCTACGACAACTACCTGGAAGACAACAAGCCGCTCAGCAAGATATTGCCCAAGTTCGCCAATATCGACCCCCGCTGTACGCCGGGTAAGTGTTACGGCTACCAGAATGTGCTTTTCAGTCTGATCGAGGACGTGATCTACGAGGCCACCGGCGTCACCTATGAACGGCAGTTGAAGGAGCGCTTCTTTAATCCGCTGAAGATGCAAAATGCCTCCGTCGGCTGGGAGAGCTTTATGGCCTCCGACAACCGCGCCGCGCCCCATGTGCAGACCGGCAAGGGCTGGCGCCCGGTAAGGGTGGAGAAGGAGTATTACTTCGCCGCCCCGGCAGCCGGCGTCAACGCGAGCATCGCCGACATGGCCCAGTGGCTGAAGGCGCAGATGGGCTACTACCCGAAGGTGCTGTCCCCGTCGGTGATTGAGGATATGACCACCGAGCGGGTCGCCACCCAGCGCCATATGCGCCATCGTATCTGGCGTGACTACCTCTCCCACGCCGGTTACGGTCTCGGCTGGCGCCTCTACACCATTGGCGATGACCGCATCATCTACCACGGCGGCTGGGTCGCCGGCTTCCGCGCCGCGGTGGCCTACTCCGAGAAGCAGAAGGTCGGTATCGCGATACTGTTGAATGCCGAATCCACCGTCATCGCCGACCTGACCGCCAATTTCGTCATCGATCTCACCGGCAATGGCAAGCTCGCCACTGCCATGGCCAACAAGTAGGTAAGCCCTCCTCATCCGTGTAGGGCGAATTCCTACGGATAGGCACTTTTCTGCCGAGTTCTGGCGGATTTTCACCCTGTAGCCTGTATCGCGGCGGCCCTGCTGCCGGTGGCCGCCCGGTAAACAGCCTTATCGGCAATCGTTTTCCGGACGGCCCCCGGCATCAGGTCCTTTGCATCCCCCCGCTGTCTGGCCGATGGAGGTTGATGCGAAGGTCCTGGTGGCGGCGGTTATTTGCGGGACCGTCGGAGGCATGGATGCCGACGCCGAGCGTACATGGAAGTATTTAGGGGGGGCGCCTAGCCCGGGTCCCGCCAATAGCCGCCGCCGGCAGGGCCGCCACCGAACCGGCGACAGTATTCCAGGCGGCGCCCCCCTTGAAACCTCGCCAGCCACCCCTATATCTGCTCCCTGATCCGAATGAAGTGTACGGGGAGACCAATCCATGACCGTTGAGGCCCATAAAGAGAGCCACGGTTTCCAGACGGAAGCCAAGCAACTTTTGCACCTGATGATCCACTCGCTCTACTCCAACAAGGAGATCTTCCTGCGCGAGCTGGTATCCAACGCCTCCGATGCCGCCGACAAACTGCGTTTCGAGGCGCTGTCGAAGCCGGAATTGCTCGCAGAAGACCCCGAGCTGCGTATCCGTATCGAGTTTGACCGGGAAGAGGGCACCCTGACCATCACCGATAACGGCATTGGTATGAGCCGCGACGAGGTGATCGAGAACCTCGGTACCATCGCCCGTTCCGGCACTGCGGCCTTTATGCAGCAGCTGACCGGCGACCAGAAAAAGGACGCGCACCTGATCGGCCAGTTCGGCGTGGGCTTCTACTCGGCCTTTATTGTCGCCGACAAGGTGGATGTATTCACCCGCCGCGCGGGCCTGGGTGCCGATCAGGGCGTGCACTGGGAGTGTCACGGCGAGGCCGAATACTCGGTGGAAAATGTCGAGTGGCCGCAACGCGGTACCCGCGTGGTGCTGCACCTGAACGAGGAAGCGAAAGAGTTTGCCGACGGCTGGCGCCTGCGCTCCATCATCAAGAAGTATTCCGACCATATCGCTATCCCGGTAGAAATGCTGAAAGAGCAGGCTCCGGCGGCAGAGGGTGAGGAGAAGGAAGGCGAAGATCAAAAGGCGCCGGAATTCGAGGCGGTCAACGCCGCCCAGGCCCTGTGGACCCGCCCGCGCAGCGACATCAAGTCCGAGGAGTACAAGGAGTTCTACAAGCACATCTCCCACGACTTCGACGAACCGCTGACCTGGAGTCACAACCGGGTGGAAGGCAAACTGGATTACACCAGCCTGCTGTACATCCCCGCCCGCGCGCCGTTCGACCTGTACCAGCGCGATGCCGCCCGCGGCCTGAAGCTGTACGTGCAGCGCACCTTTATCATGGACGACGCCGAGCAGTTCCTGCCGCTGTACCTGCGCTTCGTCAAGGGCGTGCTGGATTCCAACGACCTGCCGCTGAACGTCTCCCGCGAGATCCTGCAGAAGGACCGCAACACCGACGCGATCAAGAGCGCGCTGACCAAGCGCGTGCTGGATATGCTCGACAAGCTGGCGAAGAAGGACGCGGACCAGTACCAGAAGTTCTGGGACCTGTTCGGCAATGTCATGAAAGAGGGCCCTGCCGAGGACTTCGCCAACAAGGACAAGGTGGCCAAGCTGCTGCGCTTCTCCACCACGCACACCGACGACGCCAAACAGGATCAGTCCCTGGAGGACTATGTCGGCCGCATGCAGGGCGGGCAGAAGCACATCTACTACGTCTGCGCCGACAACTTCGCCACCGCCAAGTCCAGCCCCTATCTGGAAGTCTTCCGCAAGAAGGGCATCGAGGTGCTGCTGCTGACCGACCAGGTGGATGAGTGGTTCGTCGGCCATATGCACGAGTTCGACGGCAAGCAGTTCCAGGACGTGGCCAAGGGTGCGCTGGACCTGGGTGAAACCGAGACCGACGAGGACAAGGCCGAGCGCGAGAAGGTCGAGAAGGAATCCGGCGCGCTGGTGGAGCGGGTCAAGGAGGTGCTGGAGGGCCGCGTCGAGGAAGTGCGCGCGACCACCCGCCTGGTGGATTCGCCGGCCTGCCTGGTGGTCAGCGAGCAGGATATGGGCCCGCAGATGCGCCGTATCCTCGAGCAGGCCGGTCAGGCCCTGCCCGAGGCCAAGCCGATCTTCGAGCTGAACCCGTCCCACCCGCTGGTGCAGCGCCTCGATCAGGAGCAGGATGAAGACCGCTTCGCGGATCTGACCAACATCCTGATGGATCAGGCCAACCTGGCGGCCGGCAACCAGCTGGCAGACCCGGCGGACTATGTGCGCCGCCTGAATACGCTGCTGCTGGAGCTGAACGGCTAAGCGATAGGCGACTTGAAGGGGCGGCCAGTGGCCGCCCCTGCTGTTTCTGGCTGTCGGATTTTTGCTCGATCTGCCGGTAATTGGCACCGACTGATCGCGATCTGACCGTCATTCACATTTTTTTCCCGCTGTCGTTGGGCTCGAAACCCGCGCCCTCTATAATCCGCGAAACTCGAACAAAAGCTTTACCGGTATGACGACACCAACGGAAACTTCCAAGCCCCTCTCTATAGCCGTATTGGGCGGCGGCAGTTTCGGGACTGCGATTGCCAATATCGTGGCCGGCAATGGCCACGACACGCGCCAGTGGATGCGCGACGAAGCGCGCGCGGCGGACTGCCGCAAGATGCGCGAGAACCACTACTACCTGCCCGGCGTGCCGCTGCACCCGGAATTGAGGATCACCAGTGACCTGCGGGAAGCGGTGAACGGCTGTGCGATCGTCTTCGTGGCGATTCCCAGTAAGTCTTTCCGTGAAGTGGTGCAGAAGGTAGCGCCGCTGCTGGCGCCCGGCACCATGCTGATCTCCACGACTAAAGGAATCGAGCACGACAGCTTCCACCTGATGAGCGATATCCTGCGCGAGGAAACCACCGACATGCGCGTCGGCGTGCTGAGCGGCCCGAACTTCGCCAAGGAGATTGTCGCCGGCCATTACACGGCGACGGTGATCGCCAGTGAAGACGAGGCGCTGTGCAGCAGCATCCAGAAAGTGCTGCATTCGGAGACCTTCCGCATCTATTCGAGCAAGGATGTGTTCGGGGTGGAGCTGGCCGGGGCGCTGAAAAATATCTACGCCATTGTGACCGGTATGGCCGCGGCGCTCGACCGCGGGCAGAACACCATCAGCCTTTTGATCACCCGCGCGCTGGCGGAGATGATGCGCTTTGCCGAAGCCATGGGGGCGGATCCGATGACGTTTATCGGCCTCGCCGGGGTCGGCGACCTGATCCTGACCTGTTCGTCCGATCTGAGCCGCAACTATCGCGTCGGCTATCTGGTGGGCAGGGGCCGCCCGCTGGAGGAGGCTGTCGCAGAAATCGGTCAGGTCGCCGAAGGCGTTAACACGGTTCGCCTGATAAAGCACAAAGCGGATGAAATGGGCGTCTACATGCCCTTGGTTTCCGCAATTCACGCCATATTATTTGAAGAGCGGCCGATCCCGGAGGTGATTCGCGATCTGATGTCGGGCGCGCAAACATTTGATGTGGCCTACTCGGCGAAGCCGTAGGCAGAGGTAAAGTGAGCGAAGCCGAAAAGCTCGGTAATTAGAGCCAAATCCTGACGGAAATATTTTTATGGATAATGAAGACCTGAAACACAACCTGACTTCCGGTAACCAGTGGCTGCGCCTCGTCTATATGGTGCTGTTCGCCTTCCTGCTGGAAATTGCCGGCTTGGTGATGCTGGCGGTTGTGATACTGCAATTCCTGTTCTCGATTATTACCGGCAGCGCCAACGACAACCTGCGTCGCCTCGGCGATCAGATTGCCTCCTATTACTACCAGACGCTGCAGTTCCTGGTTTACAACACCGAGGAAAAACCTTTCCCCTTCGCCGAGTGGCCTGAATCGGACGTGGAAGACCTGTCCGGTTACGAGAGCGCCGAGGAAGTGGATGCGGAAGTGGTCTCCGAAGAGGAGGAGGCCGAAGAGACCATCGTACTCGGCAGTGACGAGGGTGAGCGGGAAAGCGCTGCGCCGAAAGAGGAAGCCGCTGAAAAACCCGCGGCGAAGAAAAAATCTACTGCCTCGAGGAAATCCACTGCGACCAAAAAGGCGAAGACAGGGGAAGAAGCCGAAGACAGCGGCGACAAAGAGTAACTGTTTCGTAATTCGCGGAGGCCCGATGTGCAACTGCTGATACTGCGCCACGCCCAAGCCGAGCCGATGATCGGCGACGACGCCGCCCGGCAGCTGACCGAGCGCGGGCGCGCGCAGGTGGCGCAGGTCTGCGACATGCGCGCCGACGAGCTGGCACAGGTGCGCGCCATCTGGGCCAGCCCCTTCGTGCGCACCCAGCAGACTGCACAGATTGTCGCCGAGCGGCTGGGGCTGCCGGTGATCACTCAGCGCCTGCTGATCGGCGACACGCCGCCGCAGCAGGTGCTGGATGCGCTGCAACAGGCGGAGCGGGAGTCGGGGAATTGGCCACTGTTACTGGTCAGCCACCAGCCGCTGGTTGGCAGCCTGGTCAACGGGCTCTGCGGCAGTGACGGCGAGCATCCGATGGGCACCTCGAGCCTCGCCTGTCTCAGTGCTGAGGTCTGGGCCAGCGGTTGCGCCAATCTGGATTGGCTGCAGCACGCCGAATAATGGTTGTGGCCGGGGGCTGCAAGCGATGTAGGATGGGCAAAGCGCAGCGTGCCCATCAGGCCACCAGATGATGGGCACGAACCCGCCATGGATGGCGGGGATGCAGAAAATGCATGGAGCAATTTTCTGCCCGCTGCGCTCCTTTGCCCACCCTACGGACTTTACCATCCGCCCTGAAATTTCCGGTCATTGTGCCCACCCGTACATTTCGGCACGATCTGTCATTCCGCATTCATCATTCCGAATTCCGCATTTATGGACATTTCCCTCGAGTTCGATGGCAAGACTGTCGCCGCGCGCCAGTGGGGTAGCGCCGACGGAGTGCCGGTGCTGGCCCTGCACGGCTGGCTGGACAACTGCGCCAGCTTCGATCGACTGGCGCCGCTGCTCGGCGGGCTGAACCTGGTTGCGGTGGATATGGCCGGCCACGGCCGCAGCTATCACCGCTCCCACGATGCCAACTACAACATCTGGGAAGAGGCGGAGGACGTGCTGGGGGTGGCCCACGCACTGGGCTGGCGCAAGTTCTCGCTGCTCGCCCATTCCCGCGGTGCGGTGGCGGCGATGATTACCGCCGGTGCATTTCCCGATCGTATCGAGCGCCTGGCGCTGATCGACGGTCTGGTGCCGCCGCCGGCGGAGGATGCCGAGGCGCCGGAAATACTCGCCCGCGCGATCGCCCAGCGTGCCCGCTACGGCGCGCGCAAGCCACGCCATTTCGCCTCGTTTGAAGAGGCCGTAGAGGCGCGCAAGAACGGCATGTTTCCGCTGTCCGACAGCGCCGCTCGCGCACTGACCGAGCGCGGCACCGTCAGCACCGGTGACGGCGTCACCTGGAGCAACGATCCGCGCCTGATGGCCACTTCCACCGCCAAACTGAACGGCGCGCAGGTAAAGGCGTTCCTGGGTCGGGCGACCATGCCGATTCGGCTGGTACTGGCCGAGGACGGGATTGTGGATATGATCAAGCGGCTGCGCCCGGCACTGGCCGAACACGGGAACATCGAGGTGAAGGAGCTGCCCGGCGGTCACCACCTGCATATGGAGGAGGGCGCCGAGGCTATTGCGGAGTGGTTTGGGCCTTTCCTGCGCGGTGAAGGTTAGCGGGATGGGGACCTGGTCGCGATTGCCGCCGCCAAGTCGCGGGCTCCGGTCGGCCCCGCCGCCGGTGGCCACCCGGCAAAAAACCTGATCGGTAAATATTTCCCGGGTGGCCACCGACGGCAGGGCCTTGCATCGAGCCACCCGAAAATCGTTGGAGAGGCCCTAGTCCGGATATTGCACCAGGGGCCGCGATGATCGCGCCGAGATCTGTGCGTTCAGTACATTTTTTCGGCGTATATGCATGCTTATTGCACGTATTAGCCGCAAAAATGTACTGAGCGTGCAGAGATCAAGCGAGGGCGCGGCCAGCGGGGGCCGGTGACACTTTGTACCCTGCGGCTAACTCAAGAAACTGAAGTAAAACCAATCGGTTAACCTAAATATCGAGCGGCCTGGTGCAATATCCGGGCTAGAAAGGCAGCCGCTTCGAATAACAGCTGGAATCCATTTCCCTTACCTCCACCGTCACTGCCGGCACTCCGTCGGCGAACTGGCATAGGCAGTTGAACACCGAGGAACTCAGCGCTTCGCGTTCGCGGTCGCTGCGGCCCTCGAGCAGGCGTATTTCCGCATGGATAAAGCTGCCGCCCTTTTCACCGGCAATAAACTGTTCGTAGGCGAGGGCGCGGGTCTTGATGGTGTGGGGGGCGAAAAGCCCGGACCGGTGCATCGCCTCCTGGGCAGAGCTGACCAGGGCAGCGATGGAGATCTTTTCCTCGAGCTTTTTCGCGTACTCGATGACCAGGTGGGGCATGAATCTCTCTCCGTGAGGGCGGTGTTCCTTTAGATTAGTTAGTAGGATGGGCAAAGGTGTGCAGCGACCTGCCCATCACCCCGGCGCTGCCGATGGGCACGACCGCTGCGCGGTCTTTACCCATCCTACCGGATCAGAGACAGGAATTCGTTGCGGGTGGCCTGGTTGCTGCGGAAGGTGCCGAGCATCGCCGAGGTCTTCATGACCGAATTCTGCTTCTCCACGCCGCGCATCATCATGCACATGTGCTTGGCCTCGATGATAACGCCGACGCCGGCGGCGTTGGTGACACGCTGCAGCGTCTCGGCGATTTCCACGGTCAGCTGTTCCTGGATCTGCAGGCGGCGCGCGAACATATCGACAATACGCGCGACCTTGGACAGGCCCACGACTTTGCCGTCGGGAATATAGGCGACGTGTGCCTTGCCGATAAATGGCAACAGGTGGTGCTCACACAGGGAGTAGAGCTCGATATCCTTGACCAGTACCATCTCGCTGCAGTCGGATGGGAAGAGGGCGTCATTGACGATTTCTTCGACGGTCTGCTGGTAGCCGCGGGTCAGGTATTGCATGGCCTTGGCGGCGCGCTTCGGGGTGTCTTTTAGCCCGGGGCGTTGCGGATTCTCGCCAATTGCTTCGATAATTCGCGCGTAGTGTTCGTTCATGCTGCTCTTTTCCAATATCTCAGCCCGGCAGGCTTAGGCGTTTGTCGCAGAGCTAGGCTCGGCGGGCTGCCTCGGGCGGGTGCGCTACCCTAAGCTTTTGTCACCTGAGAGTAAAGATCCGCACTGATCCAACCAGAGATCCATAGCATTTAAGGATAGATTCCATGATAGAAAGGCGTGAATCCAGCCTCCACGAACTGGCGACGGTGCTGGACTATATCCGCTGGGGTGCCAGCCGTTTCAATGAGGCCGGCCTGTGGTTTGGCCACGGCACCGACAGCGCCTGGGATGAGGCCGTTTTGCTGGTCATGCACACCCTGCACCTGCCGCTGGAGAGCAAGCCGGAAGTCCTGCAGGCGCGCCTGACCATGGAGGAGCGCCGCGAGGTGCTGGGCATTCTGGAGCGGCGCGTCGAGGAGCGGCTGCCGGCGTCCTACCTGACCAATGAGGCGCATTTCTGCGGCATGTCCTTTTATGTGGATGAGCGGGTCCTGGTGCCGCGCTCACCGATCGGGGAGTTGATTCGCGGCGAATTCCAGCCCTGGCTCAAGGTGGAGCCGCTGGCGATCCTGGACCTGTGCTGTGGCAGTGGCTGTATCGGCATCGCCTGTGCCGAGGCGTTTCCCGAGGCGCGTGTCGATCTCAGCGATATTTCCGACGGCGCCATCGAAGTGGCGCAGATCAATATCAATCGCCACCAACTGAACGAGCGGGTGCGCGCGGTGCAGTCGGACCTGTTCGCCGGCCTCGACGGTTTCAGCTACGAGTTGATCGTGTGCAACCCGCCCTACGTCGATGCGCGCGACCTGGCGGAAATGCCGGACGAGTACCGGGCCGAGCCCGAGATCGCGCTGGGGTCCGGTGAAGATGGCCTCGACTTCACCCGCCGCCTGCTGCGCGAAGCCGCCAATCACCTGCAGCCGGACGGTCTGCTGGTGTGCGAGGTGGGCAACAGTTGGGAGGCACTGGAAAAGGCCTTCCCGGAAGTGCCTTTCCTGTGGCCCGAGTTCGAGGATGGCGGCCACGGGGTCTTCGTCATCAGTCGCGAGGAGCTGCTCGCCTACCAATCCTTTTTCGACGCCGAATAATTCCTCTTACGCAGGGGGCGTCGCGCGCACCAATTGTGCTTTTTGGCGTGAGCGGCGCACCCGGCAGGGCGAATCCTCTATAATGCCCCGCTTCCCGTTCAAGAATCACCGCATCAATTACTGAGAGGCAGGGACAGTCGCTTATGTCGGGCAACACCTTTGGCAAGCTGTTTTGCGTCACCACTTTCGGCGAGAGCCATGGCCCGGCGCTGGGCTGTATCGTCGACGGTTGCCCGCCCGGGCTGGAGATCAGCGAAGAGGAGATCCAGCTGGAACTGGATCGGCGCAAGCCCGGTACCTCCCGCTACACCACCCAGCGCCGCGAGGCGGACCAGGTCAAGATCCTATCCGGCGTGTTCGAGGGCAAGACCACAGGCACGCCGATCGGCCTGCTGATCGAGAATACCGACCAGCGTTCCAAGGACTACGCGAATATCGCCGAACAGGTGCGCCCGGCCCACGCGGATTACACCTACTGGCAGAAATACGGCCTGCGCGATTACCGCGGCGGTGGCCGCTCCTCCGCGCGCGAGACGGCCATGCGCGTCGCCGCCGGTGCCATCGCCAAGAAATGGCTGCGGCAGAAGTACGGTATCGAAGTGCGCGGCTACCTGTCGCAGCTGGGGCCGATCAAGGTTGAAAAGCTGGATTGGGAGCAGGTGGGGCAGAATCCGTTTTTCTGCCCGGACGCCGACAAGGTGCCGGAGATGGAAGCCTATATGCAGGCGCTGATCAAGGAGGGCAACTCTATCGGCGCACGCATCTCGGTGCACGCCAGTGGCGTGCCGGCCGGGCTGGGCGAACCGATCTTCGATCGCCTGGATGCGGATCTCGCCCATGCGCTGATGAGTATCAACGCGGTCAAGGGCGTGGAAATCGGCGCCGGCTTTGCCTGTGTCGAGCAGAAGGGTACCGAGCACCGCGATGAGATCACTCCGGAAGGCTTCCTTTCCAACAATGCCGGCGGTGTGCTCGGCGGTATCTCCAGTGGCCAGGACGTCATCGCGCATATTGCGCTGAAACCCACTTCGAGCCTGCGCATTCCCGGGCGCAGCATCGATACCCACGGCAACCCGATCGAGGTAATCACCAAAGGGCGCCACGATCCCTGCGTCGGCATTCGCGCGACGCCGATCGCCGAGGCGATGATGGCGCTGGTACTCATCGATCACGCGCTGCGCCAGCGCGGACAGAACGGTGATGTGATATCGGGCGTGGTGTCGGTCGGTAAATAATTTTCGCAATAAAAAAGGGCGGCAAATTGCCGCCCTTTTTTGTGTTCCGCAATCCCGATTACAGGTGCAGGTTCAGGCCCAGGTAGGGGCCCTTGATTTCGATATCGGTCTGCAGATCGTCCAGTTCCTGCACTTCCAGGCTCATTACCCGGTAGCCGGCCTCGATAGCGAAGTCGAGGGCGGGGGCGAAGTCCCAGCGCACTTTGGCGGTCAGGTCGGTGTGGGTATCGCCTTTGTAGCCGGTGCCGTTGCCCTGGGCAATCACGGACCAGCCGGTAAACGGCAGGTCGAAACGGGCCATGCCATAGACCATCGGCAGATAGCCATTCAGCTCGACAGTCTCGGACTGGAATGCACTCGCTACAGACAGCTCGCCCTTGTACTGGCGGGCAGTCAGGCCGATGTCCAGATTCACCCAGTTGTCGAGAATTTCGTAATACAGGGTGGCATCGGTATGGCTCAGATCCAGATCCGCGCTGACATCGCTGCCGATCAGGAAAGTTTCATCGCCAAACTGCACGAACTGGCTCAGTTCGGCGGCGCCGTCGGTCTGGATGCTGCTGTGGGACAGCATGATGTTCGGGACCAGCGGTACCGGGTGTTCCAGTGCCGCCTGCAGGAAAGTGATGTTGTCTTCCGCCAGGGAAAACTCATCCATATTGAAATTGTCGACGCCGATACCGCCGCTGTAGCTCGGTTGCCAGATTCCGGCGCTGGCGTCAAAGCCGAGAATGGTGTCTGCGCTGGCGGCGCCGCTGGCGAGGGCGGCGCACAGGGCGAGTGCTGTTCTTTTCATTGGGGTTCTCCGTCTTATCGTTGTGGCGGAGTTTACCTTTTTTATCCTGACATACTGATGTCAACCGCACGCTTTCCGTAGAAAGTGTGATTGCGATCAGGTTTTTTCTGGTGGATTTTTATCCGCTGCGGCAAAAAGCAGCTGCTGCAGTGCACTCGCCGCGTTGCTGAGTGTGCGAGCGCGGTGACTGATAACACCGAGGTTGCGCACGACATGCAGTTTTTCCACCGGCAGTACGGCGAGGCTGTCATCGACCAGTGTGCGCGGCAATACGCTCCAGCCGAGTCCGACACCGGCCATCATCTTGATGGTCTCGAGAAAGTTGGTGGCGAGCTTGGCGGTCAGTCGCAATCCCTGTGCGTCGAATTCGCGCTTGATCAGGCGGCCGGTGTAGGTGTTCAGGTCCGGCAGTATGGCCGGGTAGTGGGCCAGGTCGGTGAGATCCAGGGTTTTCTTCCTGGCGAGTGGGTGATCCGGCGCCGCGACCACCACACAGGGATCCGGCCAGATAACGTGTGCGTCCAGGCTCGGGTATTCCTTCAGGGCCAGGGTGACCACTGCCAGTTCGTATTCACCGGCCATCAGTGCTTCGTAAGCCTGCTCCGAGTCGACAAAGTCGATATCCAGCGCCACCTCGGGATAGCGGAGACTGAATTCCTTGAGCACCGGCGGCAGGTGATGCAGCCCCACGTGGTGACTGGTGGCGATGCGCAGGCTGCCGGTGACCTGCCCACCCAGTGAGCGCAGTTCGCGCTCGGCGTCGCTCACTTCATTGAGGATATGGCGCGCCCGCGGCAACAGCGCGCGGCCGGCGTCGGTGAGCTGCAGGCGCCGGCCGATGCGGTCGAACAGCGCTGTACCAAGCTGCTGTTCCAGCGCCGCCAGGCGCTTGCTGACCGCGGGCTGGGTCAGGTGCAGGTGCTCGGCCGCTTCCGATACCGAGCCCTGTTCGGCGGTGGCGAGGAAGGCTTTTAGCCACTGGATTTCCATTGTCGGGGCCCTTGTTCGGGGTGTCAGTCACGGTGTGCCTGTCACCGAGTGAGGTGGCGGCGCCGCTGCCGGTGGCCATTCCCTCTATAGCCTGATCGGCAATCGTTTCGCAAATGGCCCCCGGCGGCGGCGCCTTCGCTTCGAGGTGTTGTCCATCGTCAATCTGTCGTGGAATACAATATATTCCATATTCGACTAGTTCTTATAATAAATATAAATTGATGTTATTCAATACCCGGGGCTAGACTGCGCCAATCAAAAAACGAGGAGAAACGGCCATGGCCGGGCAGACGCTCTACGACAAACTCTGGCAGGACCACCTGGTAAAGAGCCGCGAAGACGGCACCGCACTGATTTATATCGATCGTCACCTGATTCACGAGGTGACCTCGCCGCAGGCGTTCGAAGGTTTGCGACTGGCTGGTCGCAAGCCCTGGCGCAAGGACTCGCTGGTGGCGACGCCGGACCACAATGTGCCGTCCGAGGCATCCGAGCGGGCCGGCGGTGTGGCGGGCATTCGCGATGAGGTATCGCGCATTCAGGTGCAGACCCTCGACGAGAACTGCCGCGATTTCGATGTGGTGCAGTTCGGCATCAACGAGCCGGGGCAGGGTATCGTCCACGTGATCGGTCCCGAGACCGGTGCGACCCTGCCGGGCATGACCGTGGTCTGCGGTGATTCCCACACCTCCACCCACGGCGCCCTGGGTGCGCTGGCGCACGGCATCGGCACCTCCGAAGTCGAGCACGTGATGGCGACCCAGTGCCTGATCCAGAAAAAGATGAAGAACATGCTGGTGCGCGTGGACGGCGTGTTGGGCCGGGGTGTCACCGCGAAAGACGTGGTGCTGGCGATTATCGGCAAGATCGGCACGGCCGGCGGTACCGGCTATGCGATCGAGTTCGGCGGCGAAGTGATGCGCAACATGTCGATGGAAGGCCGCATGACCGTGTGCAACATGGCCATCGAGGCGGGCGCGCGCGCCGGTATGGTGGCGGTGGACCAGATCACCCTGGACTACGTCAAAGACAAGCCCTATGCACCGAAAGGCGCGGACTGGGATCGCGCCGTAGCGGCCTGGAGCCAGCTGCACTCCGACGACGATGCCGAGTTCGACGCGGTGATCGAGCTGCGCGGCGAGGAAATCGAGCCGCAGGTGAGCTGGGGTACTTCCCCGGAAATGGTGGTTGCGGTGAGCGCACAAGTGCCGGATCCGGCGGCGGAAGCCGATGCGACCAAGCGCGCCGGTGTCGAGCGCGCGCTGGAATACATGGGCCTGACAGCCGGCCAGAAAATTACCGACATCAAGCTGGACCGCGTATTTATCGGTTCCTGTACCAACTCCCGTATCGAGGACCTGCGCGCGGCGGCCGCGGTGGCCAAGGGCCAGAAAAAGGCCGACAGCGTCAAGCAGGTGTTGATCGTGCCGGGTTCGCAGGCGGTAAAAGCGCAGGCGGAAAAAGAAGGTCTGGACCAGATCTTTATTGACGCCGGATTCGAATGGCGCGAGCCGTCCTGTTCCATGTGTTTGGCAATGAACGCGGACAAGTTGGGAGCGGGCGAACACTGTGCTTCCACTTCCAACCGCAACTTCGAGGGGCGCCAGGGCTACGGCGGACGCACCCACCTGGTGAGCCCGGGTATGGCGGCAGCGGCGGCGATTGCCGGCCATTTTGTCGATGTGCGCGAATTTGCAACTCAACTGGAGATTGCGTAAATGAAGGCTTTTACTCAGCACAAGGGTCTGGCGGCGCCGATGGATCGCGCCAATGTGGATACCGACCTGATTATTCCGAAGCAATTTCTGAAATCTATCAAGCGCACCGGATTCGGCCCCAACCTGTTTGACGAGCTGCGCTACCTGGACGAAGGCCAGCCGGGGCAGGATTGCTCCCAGCGTCCGCTGAACCCGGAGTTCCCGCTGAATTTCCCGCGTTACCAGGGCGCTTCGGTGTTACTGGCGCGCAAGAATTTCGGCTGTGGCTCCAGCCGCGAGCACGCGCCCTGGGCGCTGGATGATCACGGTTTCCGCGCGATCATCGCGCCGAGCTTTGCCGATATCTTCTTCAACAACTGCTTCAAGAACGGCTTGCTGCCGATCGTGCTGGACGAGGCGATCGTGGATCAGCTATTCGAGGAAATGCACGCGCAGGAAGGTTACGAGCTGACCATCGACCTGGAAAAACAGCAGGTGGTCAAACCGAACGGCGAAACCATCGATTTCGAAGTGGATGCGTTCCGCAAGCACTGCCTGCTGAACGGCCTCGACGATATCGGCCTGACCCTGGAAGATGCGGACGATATCCGCACCTACGAGGCCAAGCGTCGCGAACAGGCGCCGTGGTTGTTCGACGCAGTGAAATAAGGTTGGTGGCGAATGCGTAGGATGGGCAAAGGAGCGAAGCGACGTGCCCATCGTCGGCCTGGAGATGGGCACGCTGCGCTTTGCCCATCCTACAGCGTACTTCTGAAACGATTAAACGTAAGGGAAGATTTGTGAGCAAAAAAATCATGATCCTGCCGGGCGACGGTATTGGCCCGGAGATTGTCGAGCAGGCGGTGGCAGTACTGGAAGCCGCGGACAAGAAATTCAACCTGGGCCTGAGCTTTGAGCAGGGGCTGATCGGTGGGGCGTCCATCGACGCCCACGGCGAGCCGCTGACCGACGCGCAGCTGGCCGCGGCCGGCGAGTGCGACGCGGTACTGCTCGGCGCCGTCGGCGGTCCCAAGTGGGATACCCTCGAGCGCGACATCCGCCCGGAGAGGGGCCTGCTGAAAATCCGCAGTAAGCTCGGCCTCTACGCCAACCTGCGCCCGGCCATCCTGTATCCGCAGCTGGCCGACGCCTCTTCGCTGAAGCCGGAAGTGGTTGCCGGCCTCGATATCCTGATCGTGCGCGAGCTGACCGGCGGTATCTATTTTGGCGAGCCGCGCGGTATCCGCATGCTGGAAAACGGCGAGAAGCAGGGCTTCAATACTTACGTATACAGCGAGTCGGAGATCGAACGCATCGCGCGCACCGCCTTCGAGGCGGCGCAGAAGCGGGGCGGCAAGCTCTGCTCGGTGGACAAGGCCAACGTGCTGGAAGTGACCGTGCTGTGGCGCGAAGTGCTGGATCGCCTGGCCCCGGAATACCCGGATGTGGAGCTGTCCCATATGTACGTGGACAACGCGGCCATGCAGCTGGTGCGCGCACCCAAGCAGTTCGACGTGATGGTGACCGGCAATATGTTCGGCGACATCCTGTCCGACGCCGCCGCGATGCTGACCGGTTCCATCGGTATGCTGCCGTCCGCCTCCCTGAATGAGAGCGGCTTCGGTCTGTATGAACCGTGCCACGGTTCGGCACCGGACATCGCCGGCCAGGGTATCGCCAACCCGCTGGCGACTATTCTGTCGGCGGCGATGATGCTGCGTTACTCGCTGGATATGGGCGAGGCGGCCGACGCGATCGAACAGGCCGTAAGCAAGGTGCTCGACGAAGGACTGCGCACCGCGGATATCCATACCGAAGGCTGTAAAAAGGTATCCACCGCGGAGATGGGTGCAGCAGTGGTGGCCGCTTTCTAATCGTGCAGATCTAGTTGTTATTGTCATCCCGGCATCGGCCGGAACACAGAAGACCACGGAATTAACAGGATACTGCAATGCAAAAAGTAGGATTTGTCGGCTGGCGCGGCATGGTTGGCTCGGTACTGATGGAGCGTATGCTGGCGGAAAACGATTTCGCCCATATTGCCGAACCGGTTTTCTTTTCCACCTCCAACGCCGGTGGCCAGGCGCCGGACATCGGCCGCTCCGGCAGTGAAAAGAGTGTGGCACCGCTGGGCGACGCCTTCGATATCGATGCGCTCGCCGAGCTGGATGCCATCGTCAGCTGTCAGGGCGGTGACTACACGAAAGAAGTCTTCCCCCGTCTCCGTGAGCGCGGCTGGCAGGGTTACTGGATCGACGCGGCTTCCAGTCTGCGCATGCAGGACGATGCCATCATCGTACTGGACCCGGTCAACCGCGATGTAATCGATCGCGGTATCGCGGCCGGCACGAAGAATTTTATCGGTGGCAACTGCACCGTGAGCCTGATGCTGATGGCGCTGGGTGGCCTGTTCAAGGCCGGGCTGGTGGACTGGGTTTCCGCGATGACCTACCAGGCTGCCAGCGGCGCCGGTGCGAAAAACATGCGCGAGCTGATTTCCCAGATGGGTGCGGTCCGCGACGGCGTCGCCGGCGAGCTGGCCGACCCGGCCAGTGCGATTCTGGAAATCGACCGCAAAGTGGCTGCCAATATGCGCTCGGCGGAGTTCCCAACCGCAGAATTTGGCGCGCCGCTGGCCGGCAGCCTGTTGCCGTGGATCGATACCCAGCTGGAGAGCGGCCAGAGTCGCGAGGAGTGGAAGGCGCAGGTCGAGGCCAACAAGATACTGGGTACCGATATTGCAGTTCCGGTGGATGGCACCTGCGTGCGTATCGGCGCCATGCGCTGTCACAGCCAGGCGTTCACCGTGAAGCTGAACAAGAACCTGCCGCTGGCGGACATCGAGCAGCTCATCGGCACTGCCAATGACTGGGTCAGAGTCGTGCCCAATGAGCGCGAAGCCACGCTGCAGCAGCTGACCCCGACTGCGGTCACGGGCAAGCTGGATATCCCGGTCGGTCGCCTGCGCAAGCTGAGCATGGGGCCCGAGTATCTCAATGCCTTTACCGTGGGTGACCAGCTGTTGTGGGGCGCCGCGGAACCGCTGCGACGGGTGCTGCTGATTCTGCTCGGCAAACTGTAGGGACCGAGGCGGCTGGCGTCTGTCTCGCCAGCCTGTGATGCCTTTCGCAATAAAAGCCGCTGCGGGATCCCGCAGCGGCTTTTTTGTGAAGTACATCCCGGTACTTCACCCTTCGGGCCAGCTAAAGCTGGCCAAAAGCGCTCCCGGCGCTTTTGTGATTCCGCTCCACGGGTATAATCGCCCCTCGAATTTGCCTCCCCAATCTATGAAGTGACCTGCCATGTCCGAAGCCGCCCGCGAACTGGTTATCGTCGGTATCGATAACGCCGCCCTCAGCCCCCTGCTGGAGATCCTCGAGGAGCGCGACACCATCAGTGCCAATCAGCTGCGGTTGTTGGAGCTGGAGGACAGCGAGGTGGAGCCGCAGGTATTCGCCAATCGCAACATCCCCGTACAGGAGCTGGAGAAGTTCACTTTTGCGCCGGAGCAGGTCGTGGTATTGCTGCGCACTGGTGAGGTGGCGCAGGCTGCCCTGGCCGCAGCCGAGGCGGCGGGTGCCTGGGTACTGGATGCCGCCGGCAATACCCGCGGCGATGAGACCGCCACACTTATCCACCCGCTGCTGAACAGTGCGGAAATTGCCCATGCGGAGCGCCACGTGCTGGCGCTGCCGAGTGCCGGCGCGGCCATGGTGGCCGAGGCGGTTGCGCCGCTGGCGGAAAGCCTGCAGGCGGTGGATATTCAGCTGAACCAGCCGGTGTCGGCGCTCGGCAAGGTGGCGATCGATTCCATGGCCGCGCAGACGGCGCGCATGTTCAGCGGTCAGGACGCGGAAGTCGATCCCGCGATCGGCCACCGTCTCGCATTCAATCAGCTGAGTGCCGGCGAAGCGCTGCTGGCCAGTGGCCACACCCTGAGCGAGTTGGCGCTGGTGCACGACTTGCGCCGTCTGCTCGGCGAGAGCGTGGCGGTGGATGCCTGCATCAATACCGTTTCGGTATTCCACGGCCAGCTGGCCAACCTGCGCGTGGCGCTGCACGAAGACGTCGATCTGGAAAAAGTGCGTGCACTACTCGGAAACGGCGCGCGCCTGCAATTGGCCGAACAGCCGTCGGCGGAGGATGCCGTCGGCAGCGAAGCCACTATAATTGGCCGCCTGCGACAGAGCCTGTTGAATAGCCATCAGGTTAATTTTTGTGCAGTGTCGGACAATTTGCGTAAAGATCTGGCCATGAATTGCGTACAGATTGTGCACTTGTTGCTAAAAAACTATTGATATTTAATACTTAGCGAACATAGTGAAGGTGTATTCTTAACTTTCGTTCGGCTTGGGGGTGGCGAAAATTTCGCCAAAGATGAAACGTCTGCCATTGCGGCAAATTCTTGCTTGAACGTTTACTGTACAGTGATGGGGATTTCGAAAGTGAGCTTCGCGGAGAAAAGGCGCGATGTTCGGAATGCCCGGTGATTCTAACAATAAAGGGAATCGGATATGCGTGTGCGAAAGCTGGCACTTGCGGTAGGTCTGGTCAGCGCACTGGGTGGCAACGCGGCTCTGGCGCTCGGGCTGGGTGAGATCAAACTGAACTCGACTCTCAATCAGCCTCTCAATGCAGAAATTAATTTGCTGCAAACTCGCGGACTCGGCGACAACGAAATCAAAGTGCGACTCGCGAGCCCGGAGGATTTTGAGCGCGCCGGCGTCGACCGCTCCTATTTGCTCACCGAGCTGCGCTTCGAAGTGGACTATTCCGGCCCGCAGCCGGTTGTACGCGTCTCCAGTCGTGAGCCGATTCGCGAACCCTTCCTGAATTTCCTGCTGGAGACTCGCTGGCCGAGTGGCCGCCTGTTGCGGGAATACACCCTGTTGATGGATCTGCCTGCGTTCTCCACCAGTACTGCCCAGGCGCCGGTGCGGGCCGCAGAGCGCGAGCGCCAGCAAGTGCTCCGGGAGACCCCGGTGCAGAGACCGGTCCAGCGTCCGGCGGTGCGGCCGGTAGAGCCGGCACCCGTGGCCGAGCCGCAGCGGGAAGAAATGCGCGAGCAGCAGCCGGCGTCGGAGCAAGCCGTCGAGCCGGTAGAGTTTCGTTCGCAGGCACCGGCCGCGGCTTCCGAGAGCGCGGTCAGTGGGGGCAGCCGTGTGTACGGTCCCGTATCCGCGAATCAGACGCTGTGGGAAATCGCACTGCAGAACCGCGTCAGCCGTGAATTCTCTGTCCAGCAGACGATGCTGGCAATTCAGCGCCTCAACCCCGAGGCCTTTATCAATAACAACATCAACCTGCTGAAGAAGGGCGCCGTGTTGCGCCTGCCGAACGCGGAGGATGTGCGCTCGCTCACCCTGTCCGAGGCCATCTCCGAGGTGGCCACGCAGAACGATTCCTGGCGTGAGCGCATCGGCGGCGATGCGGCCACCGGCGCACCTCTGGATGCGCGCGCGGTTGCTGAAGACACCGCCGCCGGCGAAGCCGTCGAGGGGCGGGTAAGCCTCGCCGCGCCGGGCGACAATGAATCCGTAATGTCTGGATCCGGCAGCGGCGCTGAAGACAGCGAAGCGCTGGCCGGCGAGCTGACCGTGGCCGAGGAAGAGCTGGACAAGTCGCGCCTCGAGAACGAGGAACTGCAGGAGCGCCTCGCCGAGTTGGACGAGCAGATCGACACCATGGAGCGCATGGTCGAGGTCTCCAACGAGGAAATGCGTGCAGTGCAGGCTGCTGCCGAGCAGTCGGAACCGTCCGCGAATCCGCTGGAAGCCGGCGAGGGCGAAGCTGCTGTAGGTGAAGAGCCTGTTGCCGAAGCGGTGGAAGAGCCGGTGGCGGCAGAAGAGCCTGCAGAGGAAAATAATGACAGCCGCAATCGCGTTGTGGCGGTGCAGACCAAGTCCGAACCGACTCTGATGGAACAGCTGATGGACAACATTCAGCTGATCGGTATCGGTGCGGGTGCCCTGTTGGTTGGTGTGTTCGGATTCTTCACCTGGCGTCGTCGCAAGGAAGAAGAGGAGGCCATGCTGCAGGTCGAGCGCGAGATGCTGGCCGAGCGCGAACTGGCCGGGGCGCCGGAGCTGGGTGAGCAGGACGAGGGCCTCGCCGCCTTGGAGAGCATGGAGGCCGAAGGCAGTTTCGACCTCGGCGAGCTCGACGATGTTGGTACCGACGACCCCATCTCTGAAGCGGAAATTCACCTGTCACTGGGGCAATATGCCGAGGCCGAGAACAAGCTGTTGCTGGGCCTCGATCAGGATGGTCAGAACGTCGACGCGCGCTTGATGCTGCTGGAGGTCTACGCACATCAGCAGGATGCCGGGAAGTTCGACGAGCACTACCGCCAGCTGCTGAGTATCAGCGATGGCCCGGCGGCCGATCGCGCGGCGCGCCTGCGCGAGACGATTGCCGGAGCCGGACCTTTCGAGGCGCCATCCATGGAATTTTCCAGCGAGTCACTGGAAGCTGCGCAACTGGATGACATCAGCGCGTCTTTCGAGGATGACTTTGCCAGTGAATCTTTTGGCGGCGAAGGTGCAGCGGGAGATTCCGACAGTGGCTTCGGCGATGAGCTGGAAGGCGACACCTCGCTGCTGGACGACCTGACGATGGATCTGTCCAGTGACAGCAGCAGTGCCGTGGGCGAATCCGCGGAGGACGACTTCTCCCTGGATCTCGATCTGGACAGCGGCTTCGACAGCGAAATGCCGGTGGAGCAGGGCGCCGCCGGGGAAGGCAGCGCGGACGATTTCAATCTCGACGACCTGGATCTCGGTGATCTGGAACTGGATTCTGCCGGCCGTCTGGACGACGGCGGTGACAGCCAGGAACTGGGCCCGATTGAGTTCGAGTCTGCCGGTCTCGAGACGGGTGATTTCGACGGCGCGGAACTCGACAGTGCTGTCGCTGAAAAGGCCGAGGCGGACAGCGATGACGACCTCGACGGTTTGGATTTTGATCTGGACCTATCACCGATGGAAGACAGCGGTGAACTGCAACTCGATGCCGAGGGGCTCACTGAAGATACGGGTGCGGCAGCGTCTGTAGAGGCGCCCGAGGAGACCGCTGAGCTGTCGCTGGATGAGTTCGCCGATGACGATCTGGAGTCGATCGGCGGAGAGCTGGACGACAGCCTGGATCTCGACTCCATCGATCTGGATGACATCGCCGGCGAGCTGTCTGCGGAGACTGAATTGTCGCTGGAGAGCGATTTCGCCATGGCCGAAGAGTCGGCGCCGCAATCTGCTGAAGTGACCCCATCGTCCGCCGCGGAGGATGGCGAGGCAGATTTCGGTGATCTGAGCTTCAATCTGGAGAGCGACCTGGACTCCGAGCTGAACCTGCTGGAAGGCAGCGACGAAATCAGCACCAAATTGGAGCTGGCCCAGGCCTACCTGGATATGGGTGACAAGGACGGAGCCAAGGATATCCTCAACGAGGTGATGCAGGAGGGTGCCGGCGAGCACAAGGCGCGCGCCGAGGAAATGCTGGAGCGCATGGCGTAAAGCCCGCTCCTCACCCGGGAAAAACCTCGCACTGGCTGCGGGGTTTTTTTTTGCAGGCCGTTGATGCGCCCGTGCTCCGGGTAACTTTTTTTCGTTAAGTTGGCGGTCGCTTGCCGCCGGTGGTTGGTCCAAGACAATGCAGCGCGAATACATCTACAAACCGAATGGCGAAGTGCCGCCGGGCGAGCAGTTGCCGGACGGGGTGCGGCGCGTCGCGCTGGGAGTGGAGTACTGCGGTGCCCGCTTGCGCGGTTTTCAGAAGCAGAAGTCCGCCGCGCAGACGGTGCAGGCCTATCTGGAGCAGGCCCTGTCAAGTATTGCCGCGGAGCCGGTGACACTGGTGTGTGCCGGCCGCACCGATGCCGGTGTGCACGCAACGGGTCAGGTCATTCACTTCGACACCCGCGCGGTGCGGCCGCTGCGCGCCTGGGTACAGGGTGTGAATACGCAGCTGCCCGACGAGGTGCGGGTGCACTGGGCGAAGGCAGTACCGGCGCAGTTCCACGCGCGTTTTTCCGCGCGGGCACGCAGTTACCGATACCTGATCCACAGCTCGCCGACCCGCTCGGCGCAGGCCGCGGCGGAAGTGACCTGGACCAAGCACCCATTGGATCTGCAGGCGATGCGTGAAGGTGCGCAATACTTATTGGGACAACACGATTTCACCAGTTTCCGCGCGACCCAGTGCCAGGCAAAGAGCCCCGTGCGCGAGCTGACCAGGCTGGATGTCGCGCGGGTGGGGCAGCTGATCGTGCTGGAGGTCAGCGCCAACGCTTTCCTTCACCATATGGTGCGCAATATCACCGGCGTGCTGATGGCGGTCGGTCGCGGCGAGCGCCCGCCGCATTGGGTCAAGGAGGTGCTGGACAGTCGCGATCGCACGGCTGGCGGCGTCACCGCGCCGCCTTTCGGGCTCTACCTGGTGGATGTGCAGTATCCGCAAGAGTTTGCGCTGCCAGAGTCAGAGCCGGGGCCGTTGCTGGTGCCCCTGGCTCTGGGGGGCTTGTCGGGGCAGCAACCGCAGGGGAGTTGACGGGAATCGCGCATTTCGCGCCCGGTGCCAATCTGCTAGTATCGCGGGCTCCCTCATTTTTGAACGGCCGGTCGGCTTTAGGCCGAGTGACGCAATGCAAGTAAAAATCTGCGGCATCACCAGTATCGAAGACGCGGTCGCGGCAGTCGCCGCCGGTGCCGATGCTTTGGGGTTGGTGTTTTATTCGGCCAGCCCGCGCCATATCGATGCCGAGACCGCCGCAACCATTGCTGCGGCGGTACCGCCTTTCGTTACCCTGACCGGCCTGTTTGTCGATGCCGAGGCGGCCGAAGTGCAAGCCGTGCTGGAACAGGTGCCGCTCAACCTGTTGCAGTTTCACGGCAGTGAAAGCGCCGATTACTGTGAGCAGTTCCGGCGCCCGTATATCAAGGCGCTGCGTATGAAGGACGGCCTCGATGTGCTCGCGGCGATGGATGCTCACCCGCGCGCGCGGGGCTTCCTGCTCGACGCCTATCGGCCCGGGGTGCCCGGTGGCACCGGCGAGACCTTTGACTGGCAGCGGGTGCCGCAACTAAGTGGCCGCCCGATCGTGCTGGCCGGCGGCCTGCACCCGGACAATGTCGTCCAGGCCATTGCAGCGGCGCGCCCGCAGGCCGTGGATGTCAGTGGCGGCGTCGAGGCCGCGCCGGGCAAGAAAGATCCGCAAAAGGTCGCCGCCTTTATCCGTGCGGCGAAGAGTCAGTAGAAATTTCTGTGATCGATGGAGTGTGCAAGTGAGTGATCAAGGTGCGATAGATTTTTCCGCCTTCCCGGATGCCAGTGGGCACTTCGGACCCTATGGCGGCCGCTTTGTATCGGAGACGCTGATCAATGCGCTGGATGAGCTGCAGGCGATGTATGCGCGCCTGAAGGACGACCCGGAATTCATCGCCGCCTTCGATTACGACCTGGCCCACTATGTCGGCCGGCCGTCGCCGCTGTACCTGGCCGAGCGACTGACGGAGGCCGCCGGCGGTGCGCGCATCTGGCTGAAACGCGAAGACCTGAATCACACCGGTGCGCACAAGGTGAACAATACTGTCGGTCAGGCACTGCTGGCCAAGCACAGCGGCAAGAGCCGCGTGATCGCCGAGACCGGCGCCGGCCAGCACGGCGTGGCTACGGCGACCGTCGCCGCGCGCCTGGGGCTGAAATGCGCGGTTTATATGGGGGCCGAGGACGTCAAGCGCCAGTCCCCCAATGTCTACCGCATGAAGCTGCTGGGCGCCGAGGTGATCCCGGTGCAATCCGGCTCCAAGACCCTGAAGGACGCGATGAACGAAGCCATGCGCGACTGGGTCACCAACGTGGACGACACCTTCTATATCATCGGCACCGTCGCCGGCCCGCACCCCTATCCGCAGCTGGTGCGGGATTTCAACTCGGTGATCGGCCGCGAGGCGCGCCGGCAGAGCCTGGAAGAGTTCGGTCAGCTGCCGGACGCTCTGGTGGCCTGTGTGGGTGGCGGCTCCAACGCGATCGGGTTGTTCCACCCGTTCCTGAACGATGCCGGGGTGAAAATGTACGGTGTCGAGGCCGGCGGCGAGGGTTTGGCAACCGGTCACCACGCGGCGCCGCTGAACGACGGCGTACCGGGTATCCTGCACGGCAACCGCACCTACCTGATGGAAGATGAGGACGGACAGATCATCGAGACCCACTCGGTATCCGCCGGCCTGGATTACCCGGGTGTGGGTCCGGAACACGCGTGGCTGAAGGATATCGGCCGGGTGGAATACGTCACCGCCGATGACGAGGAGGCGCTCGACGCTTTCCGCAGGCTGACCCGCACTGAGGGAATCCTGCCGGCGCTGGAGTCCAGCCATGCGGTCGCTTACGCGCTGAAGCTGGCGGCGACCATGAAACGGTCGCAGAACATTGTCGTGAACCTGTCCGGTCGCGGCGACAAGGATATTTTCACCGTTGCCGCCATCGACGGCATCGAGGTATAGGAGCGGCACCGTGAGCGAAAAGCAGAAAAACAGAATCGACCGCCGTTTCGCCAGACTGCGCGCAGATGGCCGCAAGGCCCTGGTGACCTATATCGTCGCCGGCGACGGTGGCCTGGAAAGCACCGTGCCACTGATGCATCAGCTGGTGGCCAGTGGTTCCGACCTGATCGAGCTGGGCGTGCCTTTTTCCGACCCGATGGCCGAGGGGCCGGTCATCCAGAAGGGGCACGAGCGCGCACTGGAACACAAGGCCTCGCTGCGCAAGTGCCTGGAGCTGGTGAAGGAGTTCCGCCAGCGGGATGCGGACACGCCGGTGATCCTGATGGGGTACGCCAACCCCATCGAGAAAATGGGTGCGGAACAGTTTGCCGATGCGGCCGCCGATGCCGGTGTCGATGGCGCCCTGACCGTGGATCTGCCGGCGGAGGAAGCCGGACCGTTGAACAAACTGCTCGGCGAGCGCGATCTGCGCAATATTTTCCTGCTGACGCCGACTACCAGTGACGAGCGCATCGAGTCAATCGCGCGTCTCGCCAGTGGCTTTGTCTATTATGTCTCCCTGAAAGGGGTGACGGGCGCCGGGCATCTCGACCCGGAATCCGTGCGCACCAACCTGGCCCGTATCCGCCGCTTTACCGAACTGCCACTGTGTGTCGGTTTCGGTATCAAGGACGGTGCCTCCGCCAGATTGGTCAGCGAGCACGGCGACGGCGCCGTGGTTGGCAGTGTGCTGGTATCCGCAATTGGCGAGGCAGCCGACGCCGCGGCGGCCAAGGACAGTGTCGCGGCCCTGGTCGGTGAAATCCGCACCGCGCTGGACCGCTGACCGGCTGGCCAGAAAGCCAAAAACAGCGGCTGATCTGGCCGGGTTAGATAGTTTGCTTAGTGTTTTAATTCGCAGCCTGAAAGCCACCGGCCGGTACAATGCGACCGGTCCATAAAAAGCATCGGGATTTGGAAGAAAGATGAGCTGGTTAGAAAAGATTGTTCCCGCGGTCATTCGCACCGAGCGCCGTGCCGGCGCTAGCAAGGTTCCCGAGGGCGTCTGGAAGAAGTGCGTCAAGTGCGACGCCATGCTGTACCGCCCGGAGCTGGAGCGCAACTTGGATGTGTGTCCCAAGTGCGATCACCACTTGCGGATCGGCGCGCGCCGCCGGCTGGACATTTTCCTCGACGAAGTGGGGCGCGAAGAGCTGGCTACCGACGTGGTGCCGGTGGATCGCCTCAAGTTCAAGGATGTGAAAAAGTACAAGGACCGCCTCACCCAGGCACAGAAGGTGACTGGTGAGCAGGACGCCCTGGTGGCCATGCGCGGCACCCTCGAAGGCCGGCCGCTGGTAGCCGTAGCCTTCGAATTTGCCTTCCACGGCGGCTCCATGGGCTATGTGGTGGGTGAGCGCTTTACCCGCGCCGCCCAGCGCGCACTGGAAGAGGGTATCCCGCTGGTGTGCTTTTCCGCCACGGGCGGTGCGCGTATGCAGGAGGCGTTGATCTCGCTGATGCAGATGGCGAAGACCTCGGCGGTGCTGGAAAAGATGAAGATGGCCGGCGTGCCCTATATCTCCATCATGACCGATCCGGTGTACGGTGGCGTATCCGCTTCCCTGGCGCTGTTGGGTGACATCAACGCGGCCGAGCCGGGCGCCCGCGCCGGTTTTGCCGGCCCGAATATTATCGAGCAGACCATTCGCCAGAAGCTGCCCAAGGGCTTCCAGCGCAGTGAATTCCTGCTCGACCACGGCGCTATCGATATGATTATCCCGCGCACTGAAATGCGCTCGACGGTTTCACGCCTGCTCGGCAAACTGGGCGGCGTTTAGTCCCGGCGTAACCTCTGCGCAGGCGGCCCCGGCCCGCGATGCGGCTCCCCTGTATATGTGGACGCCGATCGCGGCCCGGGGCAGGTTTTTGCTCCTGTAATATCTGCATTTCCGCCGTCCCTGGCGGTCGCCGCTGCTGCTTAACGCGAAGCAATTTATGTCCACCTTGCAAGACTGGCTCGCCCGCCTCGAGCGGCTACATCCCACCGAAATTGAATTGGGCCTGGAGCGCGTGGCTGCGGTCGCGCGCGCCCTGGCAGTCGAAAAGCCGGCGCCCAAGGTCATCACCGTGGCCGGTACCAACGGCAAGGGCTCTTGCGTGGCGACCATGGAAGCGCTGTTGCGGGCCGGTGGGCACTCGGTTGGGGCCTACAGTTCGCCACATCTGCTGCGTTTCAATGAGCGTGTGCGAATCAACGGCAGTGAAGTGGGCGATGCCGATCTGATCCGGGCCTTCGAGGCGGTCGAAGCCGCCCGCGGGCAGACCAGCCTGACTTATTTCGAGTTCACTACCCTTGCGGCCCTGTGGCTGTTCCAGCGTGCCGGTGTCGAATTCGCACTGCTGGAAGTGGGGCTCGGTGGGCGCCTGGATGCGGTCAACCTGGTGGATGCGGATCTGGCGATCATCACCAGCGTCGCTATCGATCACGAAGCCTGGCTCGGCAGTGACCGCGAGGTAATCGGCCGCGAGAAGGCCGGCATCTTGCGCCCGGGCAGCCCTTTTATCTGTGCCGATCCGGCGCCGCCGCTGTCCGTCGTATCCGCCGCCGCCGGCCTGGTGGCGCCCAGTTACTTTATCGGTCGGGATTTCACCGTCGACGGCTCCGCCGGCGGCGACCGCTATCGCTTTGGTGACCTCGCCGTGGCCATACCCGCGATCAGCCTGCCGCGCCCCAGTATCGCCGCTGCGATCACCGCGCTGGCCGTGCTGGGCGCACTGCCGCCGCAGGGAGTGGAGCAGGCGCTGGCCGATATCAGACTGGCGGGGCGCTGCCAGCAGGTACGCTGGCAAGACCGTGCACTGTTGCTGGATGTGGGACACAACCCCGCCGCGGCGGAATACCTGGCGCGCTGGCTGGCTGCCAATCCGGTATCCGGGCAGACCCATGCGCTGGTCGCGGTCATGGCGGACAAGGACCTGCCGGGGCTGTTTGCGCCGTTGCGCGAGCTGGTCGACAACTGGCGCCCGGCACTGCTGCCCGACAATCCGCGCGCGGCGGACTGCGCGGCGCTGCTGGGCGGATTGCGGGATGCCGGGGTGCCGGACATCCGGGTGGATGACCGCTGTCCGACCGTGGCCGAGGGGCTGGAATTGCTGTTGTTGACTAGCGGTCCGCAAGACAGGTTGCTTGTCTTTGGATCCTTCTTTACTGTTGCGGAAGTTTTACAAAAGATTCGAGAAGAGGGCGATGGCGAGTCGCGAGTATAATCCGCCGCGCGGCGGGCGACTGAATGACGGCTTCAAGCAGCGCATTGTGGGTGCGCTGGTGCTGGCCGCGCTTGCCGTTATTTTTCTGCCGAGCCTGTTCGATCGCGAGGGCGCGCGCTATATCGATGTGACCAGCCAGATCCCGCCGGCCCCGGATATTCAGCCGATCGAGATCGCCGCACCCGAGCCGGTGGCCGGAGTGGCACCGGCCCCCGCACCCGGCGATGCGTTCCAGCCCGAAGTGCCGGAACAATTTTCCAATCCCAAAGCGGAAAACGTGGACACCGTTGCGGAAGCCCCGGTAGAGGCGGAGCCTGCAGCCGTGGAGCAGCCGCAAACCGAAAAGCCGGAGTCCGCCCCCGTGCTCGATGCCCAGGGGCTGCCGATCGCCTGGGTTGTGCAGGTCGCGTCCTACCGCGACGAGGCGCGGGCCAACCAGCTCCGCGCCCGCCTGATGGACAAGGGCTACAAGGCCTACACCCGTTCGGTGACCACCAGTAAAGGCCAGTTTGTGCGGGTCTTTGTCGGTCCCAATGTCAGCAAGGCGGATGCCCAGGCCGTCAAGCGCGAGCTGGATCAACTGCTCAAGGCCCAGACCCTGGTGTTGCGCTTCAAGGCCTGATGCCGGGCCGTGCAGCATTGCATTCGGCCTATTCGGACATTCCGGCTCCTAATTCCGAACGGTTTTGCGTACAGCTTCACGCGCAGAGGCGCTTCAGTTAGAATGCGCGCTCTTCGCGGCAGCAGCCGCCACGCAGGTAGGACTGAATGAACTGGGCTGACTGGACCATTCTGGCAATCGTGGCCATTTCCACGCTGATCGGTCTCAGTCGCGGCTTCGTGCGCGAAACCCTGTCCCTACTTACCTGGGTTGCCGCCTTTGTGGTTGCGATGATGTTCCGCGATCAACTGGCGCCGCTGCTTTCCAACCTGGTGGATACGCCATCGCTGCAGGCAATTGCCGCTTTCGCCATCCTGTTTATCTTCACACTGCTGGCTGGTGCCGGCCTGAATATGACCCTGTCCGCGTTCGTCGAGGCCACCGGCCTGTCCGGTACCGACCGGGTATTGGGGATGGTCTTTGGTCTACTGCGCGGCGCGATTATCGTAGTGGCGCTGCTGATACTGGCGCCGGCACTGGTGCCGGTGGAGCAGGACAGCTGGTGGCAGGAGTCGGCGCTGATTCCGCATTTCCTCGCATTCGAGGACAGCGCGCGGGATCTGGCCGCGACCATCAAGGGCTTTTTTGTAGAATTGTTTTAGTAACCCGGTAACGGGTTACTGCGGCACAGGGATGTGCCGCCGACGGCCGCAGGCCGGCGCGAGCCCGCGAAATTCCAGCAGATCCACGCATCTGCGCCAGAATATCGCGGGCGACCGATCAAATAGATAGGGAATCTATTTGATCGACGAATCAATAAACGGGGCGATTTCATCGCCCCTTCTCGACCAGTAGGGCCAAGACTATGTGTGGTATTGTCGGTATCGTCGGTAAGAGTGACGTCAATCTGCAGTTGTACGATGCGCTCACCCTGTTGCAGCACCGCGGACAGGACGCCGCCGGCATCGTCACCTGTGACGGCGACCGCCTCAACCAGCAGAAGGCCAACGGCCTGGTGCGCGACGTATTCCGCGCGCGCCATATGGAGCGCCTCAAGGGCAACTTCGGTATCGGCCATGTGCGCTATCCCACCGCCGGCGGCTCCGGCCCGGCCCTGGCGCAGCCCTTCTACGTCAACTCTCCCTACGGTATTGCCATGGCCCACAATGGCAACCTCACCAATAAAGATCAGGTGATGGAGGAGATCTATCAGCAGGACTTGCGCCACATCAGCACCGACTCCGATTCCGAAGTGTTGCTGAACGTCTTTGCGCACGAGTTGCTGGTACAGCACAAATTGCAGCCGAAAGCCGAGGACATCTTCACCGCGATGCGCGCGGTGCACAAGCGCGTGCGCGGCGGCTACGCCTGTGTGGCGCTGATCGTCGGCTACGGTATCGTCGCCTTCCGTGACCCGCACGGTATCCGCCCACTGGTATACGGCAAGCGCGAGACCGACAAGGGCACCGAATACATGGTGGCCTCTGAATCAGTGGCGCTGGACGTGCTGGGCTACACCCTGGTGCGCGACGTGGCGCCGGGCGAGGCGATTTACATCGAGCTGGACGGCACCGTGCATGCGGAGCAGTGTGCGGAGAATCCGTCGCTGGCGCCGTGTATCTTCGAGCACGTCTATTTTGCGCGTCCCGACTCCATCATGGACGGTGTGTCCGTGCACAAGGCGCGCCTGCGCCAGGGCGAGCACCTGGCGGAGAAAATTCTGCGCGAGCGTCCCGATCACGATATCGACGTGGTGATCCCAATCCCGGATTCCGCTCGCACCGCCGGCCAGACGGTGGCCTACCGCCTGGGCGTGAAGTTCCGCGAGGGTATGGTGAAGAACCGCTATATCGGCCGCACCTTCATCATGCCGGGCCAGAAGCAGCGCAAGAAATCCGTCCGCCAGAAACTGAACGCCATCGAGCTGGAATTCCGTGGCAAGAACGTGCTGCTGGTGGATGATTCCATCGTGCGCGGCACCACCTGTAAGCAGATCATCCAGATGGCCCGCGAGGCGGGTGCCGCCAAGGTGTACTTCGCTTCCGCGGCGCCGGCGGTCAAATACCCCAACGTCTACGGAATCGATATGCCGTCCGCGGAAGAGCTGGTGGCCCACGGTCGCACCACCGAAGAGGTGTGCGAGGAGATCGGCGCCGATTGGCTGATCTACCAGGACCTGGAAGACCTGGTCGCCAGTTCCGCCGAAGGCAACGAAACCATCGAGCAGTTCGACTGTTCGGTATTTGACGGCAAGTACATCACCGGCGACGTTGACGAGCAGTATCTCGAGCAGCTGCACGCCGCGCGCAACGATGAGGCCAAGCAGGGCAAGGGCAGCCAGGGCTCACTGTAACCTGCAGACCTTCCGGCGCCCTCGTCCACTAACGGAAGAGGGCGCCATCCCCCGCCATTTCGGGTAACATGACCGCCTTCCGCAACCGCAGAAACCCGGGACGGTTTATGTTCGAAGACGACGGTTATTCACTGGATACCCTGGCGGTTCGCGCCGGCCAGATCCGCTCGCCGGAAGGCGAGCACTCCGAGGCGATGTTCCTCACTTCCAGTTACGTTTTCCCCTCCGCCGCCGAAGCCGCGGCGCGTTTTACCGGCGAGAGCCCGGGCAACGTCTACTCCCGCTATACCAATCCAACCGTGCGCATGTTCGAGCAGCGTATCGCGGCGCTCGAGGGCGGTGAGGCGGCGGTGGCCACCTCCAGCGGCATGGCCGCCATTCTCAGCCTGTGTATGGCGCTGCTGAAAAGCGGCGATCGCGTCATCTGCTCGCGCAGTGTCTTCGGCACCACCACCGCACTGTTCGGCCGCTATATGGAAAAATTCGGCGTGCGTGTGAGCTATGTGGATCTCACCGATATGGACGCCTGGAAGGGTGCCGTGGACGGATCCACCAAACTGCTGTTTATGGAGACGCCGTCCAACCCGCTGTGCGAAGTCGCCGATATCGCCGCGCTCGCCGAGCTGGCCCACAGCGCCGGCGCGCTGCTGGTGGTGGACAACTGTTTCTGCACGCCCGCACTGCAGCGCCCGCTGGCGCTGGGGGCGGATATTGTCGTGCACTCCGCGACCAAATACCTGGATGGCCAGGGCCGCTGCGTCGGCGGTGTCGCCGTGGGCAAACAGGAAATCATGGACGAGCTGGTGGTGTTCCTGCGCACCGCCGGCCCGAGCATGAGTCCGTTCAACGCCTGGGTCTTTCTGAAGGGCCTGGAGACTCTCAATCTGCGTATGCAGGCGCACTCGCGCAATGCGCTGGCGCTGGCCTGGTGGCTGGACGAGCAGGAAGCGGTGGAGAAGGTCAACTACACCGGCCTGCCCAAACACGCCGGCCACCTCCTCGCCGCCAAGCAGCAGTCGGCGTTCGGCGGCGTGCTCAGTTTCACCGTGCGCGGCGGCCGCGAGGCGGCGTGGCAGGTGATCGACAGTTGCAAAATCCTGTCCTGTACCGCCAACCTCGGCGACGCCAAGAGCACCATTGTGCACCCGGCCACCACCACGCACGGGCGCCTCAGCGAAGAGGACAAGGCCCGCGCCGGTATTACCGAGAATCTGATTCGTATCTCGGTGGGGCTGGAAGATGTTGAAGACCTGCAGCGGGATCTGATGCGGGGACTTGCGCAGCTGTAACTGGCGCAGTTTGTGACGGCACGGGCAGAGCCCTTTTGCCAAACACCTATGATTAATAGTCGTAGAGCATCGGCGTCGATGCGAAGGCGTTGGTGCCGGTAGTGATTTGCGGGACTGTCGGCGAGGGACCTCGCCGACAAGCCTACAGGGATGTATTAGGGGGGGCGCCTAGCCCGTGTCCCGCAAATCGCTACCGGTATCAGCGCCGCCCTGAGCCCGCAACAACGGGCCACAAGAAAAACCGAGCAGTAATGGATTTGCCGTGCAAAAATTAATTTCCGCCATCGTCGCCGATATCGGCAAGGTCTTGTTGGGCAAGGAACACCAGGTCAAGCTGGCACTGGCCTGCCTGTTGTCCCGCGGTCACCTGCTGATTGAAGACCTGCCCGGCATGGGCAAGACGACACTGGCCCACGCGCTGGCGCAGGTACTGGGTCTGTCCTACAAGCGGGTGCAGTTCACCAGCGACATGTTGCCGGCCGATATCCTCGGTGTTTCCATCTTCGAGCGCGATTCCGGCCAGTTTCGCTTTCACGAGGGACCGGTGTTCAGCCAGCTATTGCTGGCAGATGAGATCAATCGTTCCTCACCGAAAACCCAGAGCGCGCTGCTCGAGGCGATGGAGGAGCGCCAGGTCAGCGTCGATGGCGAGACGCGCCAACTGCCGGAGCCTTTTTTCGTTATCGCCACGCAGAACCCGCTGCATCAATCGGGCACTTTTTCCCTGCCGGAATCCCAGCTGGACCGCTTCCTGATGCGGATCAGTCTCGGTTATCCCACCCGCGAGGCGGAGCGGGCACTGTTTCTCGGTGTGGATCCGCGCGCACAGCTGCAACAGCTGAAGCCGCGTATCGATGTCGCCGCGCTGAAGAAAATGCAGAGCCTGGTGGGACAGGTAAAAGCCTCCGAAAGCCTGCTCGACTATCTGGAGCGGCTGGTCCTGCACACCCGCCAGAGCCCGGAGTGCGCGGTGGGGCTCTCTCCCCGCGGCGCCCTGGCACTGTTGCACGCTGCCCGCGCCTGGGCGCTGATACACGGCCGCGGCCACTTGCTGCCGGAAGATCTCCAGGCCGTGCTGCCATCGGTGGCCGGACATCGCCTGCAAGGTGAAAGCGGTGACGGCATCCAGTTGGTGGAGCGGCTGATGCGCCAGGTCGACATTATCGCGGCCTGATGCGATGAGTTTGCTGAGCGAAATGGCCCGCCCCGTCGCCGACCGCTGGCGCGAACTGGTGCAGCGGTGGCTGAGTCGCCGCTCACCGCCGTCGCGCAGCGTCACCCTGGACCACGGCAAGCTCTTCATCGTGCCTTCGCGCGCAGGGATGGGTTTTCTGCTGGTGGTCGTCCTGTTGTGGCTGCTGGGCACCAATTACGAAAACAACCTGGTTTTCGCCCTGACGTTTCTGTTGGTCAGTTTGTTTGCCGTATTGCCGGTGCATACCTTCGCCAACCTGTCCGGCCTGCAGCTGCAGCTGCTAGCGGCGCGCCCCGCCTTCGCCGGCGACTATGCCGAGGCGGAGATCGCCGTCAGTCGCAGCGGCGGCCGCGCGCGGGAGTGGATACAGGTGTATTGGTCCGCGGAAGAGGGGGCCTCGCTGGATCTGTTTGAGCGCAGCACCGCCGAGATCTGCGTCGCGCTGCCGGTGGTTAAGCGCGGCAAAGTCCGCGCGCCGCGGCTGCGCATAGAGAGCCGCTTCCCGCTGGGGTTGTTCCGCTGCTGGAGCTGGGTCGACCTGGATATCGAGTTTCTGGTCTATCCGCGGCCGATAGCGGCCGGGCCCCTGCCGCTCGGCGCGACACTGAGCGACAGCGAAAGCAGCGACCTTGCCGCGGAGCCGCGGGCGCTGCACGGCGGCGACGACTTTGCCGGCCTCAAGCCCTACCAACCGGGAGACTCGCTGCGCCACCTGGCCTGGAAACAGTATGCCGGTGGCCGCGACCTCTACAACAAGGAGTACGAAAGCCATGTCGACGCGCGCCTGTGGTTGGACTGGGACCTGCTCGGCGGGCGCGATGTGGAAACCCGCCTCAGTAACCTGTGTCACTGGGCGCTGCAGGCGGAGCGGGAACAGACCGCTTACGGATTGCGGATCCCCGGTATCGAGATGGCGCCGTCGAGTGGTCCAGGACACCTGCAGCGCGTGTTGACTGCGCTGGCGCTGTTTCCGGTGAGGGGAGGGGTCAGTGGCCAATCAAAGTGAGCTGTTGCCCCGCGAGAGCCTGCTGTGGATTTTCGCCGCCCAGTTTGCCGCGCTGTTGCCGCAGTTTGCGCTGCTGCCGCTGTGGATCGTCTGCGCCTGGGCCTTTGCCGTCTACTGGCGCCTCGAGGTCTTTCGCGGCCGCCGCGACCTGCCCGGACGCGCGGTCAAACTACTGGTAGTGGCCCTGACGGTGGGCGGTCTGGCGCTGTCCTATGGGCGCTGGTTTGCGCTGGAACCGATGGTGGCGCTGCTGGCGGTCTCCTTCACGCTCAAGAATCTCGAGCTGGTCAGCCGCCGCGATGCCTTCCTCAGCCTGCTACTGGCCTATTTTGTTGCGGCGACCCTGTTTGTTTACGAGCAGACCATTCCCTACGCACTGTACGGCACCATCTGTGTCGTGGTCATCACCGCGGCACTGGCCGCGCAACTGGGCCACTTCAGTGCGCGCCCGCGTCGGGCGTTGGGATTGTCCCTGCGCCTGCTGGCCCAGGCGGTTCCGCTGATGCTGCTGTTGTTTATCGTGATGCCGCGGCTGGGACCCCTGTGGGCCGTACCGCAGAACAAATCCGGTGCCAGTACCGGTGTCAGCGATTCCATGACCCCCGGCGACTTCACCCGTCTCTCCAAGTCCGACAAGCCGGTGTTGCGCATCGCCTTCGACGGCCCGGTACCGGCGCCGGAACAGCGTTATTGGCGCGGTCTGGTCTACTCCGATTTCGATGGCCGGCGCTGGAGCCAGGGTTTCGGCGTGGATCCGCGCGAAGGTGGGGTTGTGCGCTGGAGTGGCCGCGAGCAGAGCCTGCCCGAAGTCGGGCCGCGCTATCGCTATCGGGTGATCCAGGAGAGCACCAACAATCCCTGGCTGTTTGCCATGGCGCGGCCCATCTCCGACACCCGCGGTGTCGGCGAAACCAGCGACGACCGCATTATAAAGCGGGGGCCGGTTTACAGCCGTTTTGCCTACGAGGTGCGCTCCTGGCCCCGCGAAACCCTTACCGATGTTCGCGAATTGGACGATTTCCAGCACCGTCGCAACCTGCAGTTACCGCGGGGCGGCAATCCGCGTACGCGTGCCTGGGCAGACGAGTTCCGCGCGTCGGGCCTGGACGCGGAGGAAATCTCCGCGCGCGTGTTGAAGTTTTTCAATCGCAGCTTTACGTATACGCTGAAACCGCCGGCGTTGGGGGTGGATTCGATCGACGAGTTTCTGTTTGGCAGCCAGCAGGGATTTTGCGAACACTTTGCCGGCAGCTATGTATTTACCATGCGCGCCGCCGGGGTGCCGGCGCGGGTGGTGGCGGGCTATCAGGGCGGTGAGTGGGTCGATCAGGAAGAGTACCTGCTGGTGCGCGAGTACGACGCCCACGCCTGGGCGGAAATCTGGATTGCCGGACGCGGTTGGCAGCGGGTGGATCCCACCGCAGCGGTGTCGCCGGAACGCATCCGCGATGGCTTGCAGAATGCCGCGGCCGAAGAGTTCATGGCGGATTCGCTGTTGCCGTTACACCGCATCGGTATTCTCAACCGGCTGCGACTCGAGTGGGACATGGTCAATTACCGCTGGTACCAGGCGGTGGTCAGTTTCGACAGCGACAAACAGCAGAACCTGCTAAAGAAACTACTCGGTGAAGTATCCCCCCTGCGCCTGGCCGCGTTCATTGCCGTACCGGTGGCACTCGCCCTGATCGGCATACTGCTGTGGCTCTGGTTCAGCGGCCGCGGCCGTCGCCTGCCGCCGGCGAGCCGGCTGTACCAGAAGTTCTGCCGGCGTATGGCCCGCGCCGGTATCGCACGCCGCCCAGGCGAAGCCCCCCGGGATTTTGCCCGTCGCGTACGCGTGGAAAAGCCCGCACTGGCGCCGATGGTCGAGCTGATTACCGCCGCATTTGAAAAGGCCGCCTACGGCGAGGATCCGGCGGCGCAAAAACAGCTGCGTCGGTTGCTGCGACAGTGGTCACCGGGGGCGAACTTTATGTTTTTGAAAACGGTTGGCGCCGGCCGAATCGCCACCGGTGAGTAGTTTCAGATCAATCACTCAGTGAACATGCCCGCAAGACTGCAAAAATTCCTGTTCGGCTACAGCGGCACATCGCTGGCTACCGGCCTGCAGGTGGTGCTGCTGCCGTGGATCGCGGTAGCCGTGGTGGGACTGCCGGCGTTGCACCTGGGCTGGGTGCAGGCCTCGGTACTGCTGCCGAACCTGGTCTTCCTGCTGTTCGGTGGCGCGCTGGCGGACAGGCGCGATTCCGCCGCGGTGGCCGCGCTGGCCTGCCTCGGGCTGGCGTTGTGCCACGGCGGGCTGCTGCTGTATTTCTCCTATCGCATTCCCAACTTGTTGCTGTTGCTGCTGTACGGTGCCTGCCTCGGTATCTGTACCGCGTTTCTGCAACCCGCGCGCGACAACCTGGTGCAGCGCAGCGCCCGCGACCGACAGGGGCTCACCACGGAGAGCCGCGTACAGAAAACCGTTACCTGGATGATGCTGGCGCAATACGGTGGCCAGGCAATCGGGATGCTGCTGGCGAGTCGCTTCGATCAGTGGGGGCCGCAACTGTTGCTGGGTATTCAGATAGTGGTGTTGTTATTGGCTGCAGCCTTTATGTTGACGTTGCGGGAGCGGGGCGAGCACATCGCGAAGGAGGATAAGTCACCGCACACTTTGATTCTCGATGGATTGTCGCAGGCGTGGCGCCGGCCGGCTCTGCGAGAGCTTATCGCCCTGATGGCATTCAATGGCTTCGTGCATATCGGCATTTTCCTCGTGGTGCTGCCGCTACTGGCGGCAGATTACGATCGCGGAGCCAGCTACTACGCCACCCTGCAGCTGGCCTTCGTTGCCGGGACCGTCGCCGCCACGGTCACCATGTTGCGTCGCGGGCAGGGCAGGCGCCCGGGGCGCGGCATCCTTATGTGTTTGCTGTATAGCGCTGCCCTGCTGGTGGCGATCAGTTACGGCCCAACTCCGCTCGGCCTGGTTCTGCTGTGTGCCTGTTGGGGTGGCGTGGCCGCAGCGTCGGCGGCGCTGGGCCGGGCAATAGTGCAGCTGTTTGCGCCGGCGGAGTACCGCAGCCGTATCATCTCCATTTACCAGCTGGCGTTGTTTGGGTCCGCCGCACTGGGTGCCCTGGCTGCAGGTGTGCTCAGCGAGTATGCCGCGCCGCTGACGACACTCATGTGGGCGGGCATGTTGAGCCTGTTGGCATTTATTCTGGTCGCGTTCAGCGGCGCGTTGCGTGAGGTGACGATAACCGACGGCGAAGAGTGATTCACTTTTTCGCCGAACATGCTCCGTGACTGTGCGGCAATACATTTGGCAGTTCGATTGAATCGGGGACGATTAATGCATTTATTTCACAACTGGCGCCGCGCTGAAATCATGTTGCTGCTGTTGGCCACTGCCATGCCGCTGTCATTTGGCGTCTGGCAGGCACTGCTGAACAATTTTGTGATTGAGCGGGCGGGCTTCAGCGGGGCGGATATCGGACTGCTGCAGAGCGTGCGGGAGATTCCGGGATTTCTCGCCTTTACGGTAATTTTTGTACTGCTGCTGGTGCGCGAGCAGCGGCTGGCTTTTCTGGCCCTGATCGCCACTGGTCTCGGTGTCGCGCTCACCGGGTGGTTTCCGACCACGGCGGGATTGCTGCTGACCACGCTGATCATGTCCACCGGTTTTCACTACTATGAATCACTGCAGTCGTCGCTGGCGCTGCAGTGGCTGCCGAAAGAGACCTCGGCGATCTGGTTCGGGCGCATGCTCGCGGCCGGTTCGCTGGCCTCGCTGGCGGCCTATGGACTGGTGTGGCTCACGTCCGATCAGTGGGAACTGGACTATCGCTGGATCTATATGCTCGGCGGCGGTATGACGATTGTGATAGTGGCGCTGATCTGGCTGTTGTTCCCGAGCTTCCCTCAGCCCCACAGTCAGCACAAGAAACTGATACTGCGCCGGCGCTACTGGCTCTACTATGCGCTGACTTTTATGAGTGGTGCGCGCCGGCAGATCTTTGTGGTGTTTGCCGGCTTCCTGATGGTGGAAAAATTCGGCTACAGCGTCGCCGATATTGCGTTGCTGTTTATTCTCAATCACCTGCTCAATCTGTACGTGGCCCCGCGCGTGGGGAAATTTATCGTGCGCTTTGGCGAGCGCAGTGCGCTGACCATCGAATATATCGGCCTGGCGCTGGTATTCGGCGGCTATGCGCTGGCCGAGAGCGCCACGGCCGCGGCGCTGCTCTATATTGTCGACCACCTGTTTTTCTCGATGGCGATTGCGATCAAATCCTACTTCCAGAAAATCGTCGACGAGCGGGATATCGCCGCGTCGGCCGCGGTGAGTTTTACCATCAACCATATCGCCGCGGTGGCGATTCCGGTGCTCTTTGGCCTGCTGTGGCTGGTATCGCCGGCGGCGGTTTTCTGGTGTGGTGCGGCCATGGCCCTTGTCTCCCTGCTGCTGGCGCAGAATATCCCGGGCCAGCCGGCCCGGGGAAATGAAGTGCGGATAGGGCGCGGTTTTGCGGCCGGGCAGAAGCTTGCCGGACCCGCTTAACGAACTGCCTTCAGCCGACCGGTTAAATCCTGCGGAGAAATTCCGCGAATTTTCGCGCTATACGGCTAAAGCGTGGAATCTGGCGCCAGGCTTCTATTCCGATCCGTGATAGGGAATTAGACTCGAGGTTTGCTCGCTAGCGGGTGACGGCGATTACCCATGGACAGGCGCCGTGTCACCACCACAAAACTACCTGAGTGAACAGTGCTTTGTCGCAACCGTATAGCGGGGCCGCACAGCCCTTCCCGAACACGACCGGACCGAGAGGCTTACAGAATTGTCAGCGCCAGCAGCGAATGGAGGTCGCAGCGTTTTTTCCGTCTCTTCCCAGCCGTGGTCGCGAAGGGGGTTGGGATTCCTTAGTTTGACGTTACTGGCGCTGCTGTTCTGTAGTTCCGCAGCCGGGAATCCGGGGCGCGGATCTGGGGAGGCTCCTGCGCCCGAGGTGATTTTGCAGGGCGCCAGCAGCGGGCCACTCGGTGAGCGCGCCGGTTACCTGCTGGAGCAGGGCACACCACAGGACCTTGCTGCCGCGCAGCGAGCCCTGAAGCAGGGCGCATTTCAGCGGCAGGAGCGCACCGCGGCCGGCTTTGGAATCGCGTCACCGCCGGTGTGGATGCACCTGGCCCTGGTCAATCCCAGTGACCGCCCCCTGACCTATCAACTGCTCCTGGGCCAGCCCTGGCTGGACCAGCTGGACGTGCGCCTGGTTCGCGCGGGACAGCTCAAGCAGCACTGGCGAAGTGGAGACATGGTACCCGGGGCGCAGTTCCTGCTCCCGGCGATGGGCTATGTGTTTCCCGTCGAACTGATGCCGGGGCGCACTGAGCTCTTTGTGCGCGCGCAGACTGCCGAATCATTTCTGTTACCGGTGTCACTGCTGACAGCGGAGGATTTTGAGCGCACGAGCCGGGGCTTTCGCTACCGCTACGGAGTTTTCTACGGCTTTCTGCTCGCCTTTATTTTCTACAACCTGATACTGTTCGCCGGTTTGTGGGAGCGCAGCCATCTGTACTACGCGCTGTATGTGCTGAGTTTTATGGCGCTGAGTTTGGTCTATACCGGTCACGGGTTCCGTTGGTGGTGGTCGGGGCAGGTCGGCTTTCAGCAGTATGCGCTGTTTGCCGCGATGGTGTTGTACGCCTGCGCGGGCCTGCTGTTCGCAGTGCGGTTCCTGCAGCTCGACCAACTCACACCGCGAGTCAGCATGTCGATAAGGCGGCTGTCTTTGCTGGCCCTGGCCGCCATGGCGCTGTTCATCACGGCGCGGCAGCTGTATGCCGCCGTCTATCTGGCTTATGGCCTGTTCACCGTATTCACATTGGCAATGGTGGTGCTCGGGGTATTCGCCTACCGGCGCGCTCGTTCCAGGGGTATCTATTTTCTGCCGGCAGTCCTGTGCAGCATGCTTGGCCTGGGTATCGGGCTGTTAACCGCTTTCGGGCTCCTGGCCTCGAATGTGTGGACCACCAGCGCCGTGGAGATCGGGCTGATTCTCGAAGCGGTGCTGCTGTCCCTTGCACTGGGTAACCATATGCGCAACCAGTCCAGGGCGCGCCAGAAGGCGGAGCATTTGGCGCGAATCGATAGCCTGACCGGCCTGTTGAATCGACGGGCCTTTCTGGCCGATGCCGCGCCACTATGGAGCACAGCGGTGCGCCACGGTCGGCCGATGAGTGTTTTGTTACTGGATATCGATTTTTTCAAACAGGTCAACGACCAGTTCGGGCACGACAGTGGCGATCGCATCCTGCAGGATATGGCCAAGTTGTTGCTTGGAAATTGTCGCGAGGGCGATATTCTGGCGCGCTGGGGTGGGGAGGAATTCGTGTTGCTGCTTCCGGAAACCGGTCTCGGGCAGGCCACTGCCCTTGGCGAACGGATTCGCCGCGATGTGGAAGGGCGGCGGATTCTGGCCGACTGGTTGGGCATGCCGCTGACGGTCAGTCTCGGTGCCGCACAGCTTCAGGCTGAAAATTCCCTGAGCGATCTGGTCTGTGCCGCCGATGGCAGATTGTACGAAGCCAAGCGCGGTGGCCGGAATCAGATAGTGCCTCCGGTGCTCGAACCGGTATCGGCGTAAGCGTCCAGACTTCGATGGCGAATGTTCCCGATGGCATTAGAAAATAACAATTCACATCACGGCACTGCGCCGCCGCTCGGGTTGTTGAAGCTTTGCAGCGGCCTGGGTACCGCCTGCCACCGTGTCGTCGCTGCCATTTTGCCAGTCCTGTGCTTGAGTCTGTTTGTCGGCGGTATCGCCTGTGCGCAGCCCCTCCATATCACTGAGCAATACGGCGGCCCACTGGGTAAGCATGCCGGCTTTCTCGTCGAGCGCGATGGTCCGCTGCGCCTCTCCCAGGCTTATCAGGCCTGGCAAAACGGCTGGTTTGCGCCGGGAAGTCACCCGATTGCCAGCTTCGGCATAGGATCGCGGCCGGTGTGGATGCAGCTTGCGCTGCACAATGACACTTCTGAAAGTGCGCCGCGCATTCTCACGCTCGGCAAAACCTGGATGGATCACCTGCATGTATATCTGTTGCAGGACGGCCGTGTACTTCACGCCTGGAAATCCGGCGACGCGCACGCGGCCACCGCGGATCTGGTGCCCGGGATGGGTTACCGGTTGCCTCTGCAGGTGCCCCCGGGGCACAGCCAGATCTTTATCCGCGCGCAGACGGCGGACCCCTTTGTGCTGTCCGTGTCCCTGCGTTCGGCGCGGGATACGGCGGCCGCAGCGCGCGGAGTCCAGTATGGCTACAGCGTGCTTTTCGGTTTCCTGGTAGCGCTGATCTGCTACAACCTGATGCTGTACCTCGGCTTTCGCTCCCGCAGTTACCTTTACTATGCCCTCTACCTGGTGAGCTTTATCGCGATGTGCATCGCCTACAGTGGCCATGGCTTCGCCTGGTGGTGGCCTCTCGAAGTTGGATTTCAGCGATTTGTCATTCTCGTCCTGATGGTGGTGTACGGGTGTTGTGGCTTCCTGTTTGCCTGCTGTTTCCTGAAGCTTGGAGAGCATGCGCCACAAGTCCGGCGGTGGGTGATCGCCACCTGCGCGGCGGCACTGATGCTGATGACTTATTTTGTCGGGCGGGGCAGTCAGTGGGATGCCGCTTTGCTGGCATTCAACTTCGTCACATTCTTTTCCGTTGCCATGGTGTTACTCGGCGTTCTGTCGATCAGGCACGGGCAGCGCGAGGGGCGCTACTTCCTCGGCGCCGCGCTCTGCAGCATGCTCGGGGTCGCTGCCACGACGCTGTCTGTGCGGGGGGTGATTCCCATGTCGACGCTGACTTTTCACGGCGTTGAATTCGGCATGATGCTTGAGGCTACGCTGCTGTCATTGGCGCTGGCCCGACAGATGCGGGCGCAGAAAAATGCGCTGCTGCACGCACAGCGACTGTCGCGGATCGACCCGCTGACCGGGCTGCCGAACAGGCGCGCATTCCGGGAGGATGCGAGCGGGATCTGGGGCACGGCGGTCCGCCACGGTCGTCCCCTCAGTGTCATCGTGCTGGATATTGACCACTTTAAGTCGGTCAACGACCTGCATGGTCACCAGTTCGGCGATCAGGCGCTGCTGGCGGTGAGCGAACTGCTTGCCGGTTTCTGCCGCAAGGGCGACAGAGTCGCGCGCTGGGGCGGCGAGGAATTCGTTCTGCTGTTGCCGGAGACCAATCTGGTGCAGGCCTGCCAGGTCGCGGAGCGCCTGCGCAGGGCGGTTGCTAATTGCCGGCTGGCGGCGGGCACGGCGACCATCAGGCTGTCGATCAGCCTTGGTGCGGCGCAGCGCAATAGCCAGGCATCGCTAGACGCACTGTTGTGCGATGCCGATCAAAAGCTCTATGAGGCAAAGCAGCAGGGGCGCAACCGGGTCGCGCCTTGCGGGGATTTCGATTACGCCGTGTGATCACCCCGCCGCTTGTTGATTGTTGCCGCAGGCCCGCGTGCACTCCACTCCTGCACTCCACTCCTGCGCTGCCCGGCCAAGCGTCCCCGTCGGCAATTGCGCGCGCATTTCAACGTCGCCGTCTCCGCCAGCATCTAGACTTTTCCCGAATAAAAACTTCTGCCGCTTCTGCCTGCACCATCAATTGTTGGCAGGTAGCTACAAATACCGGCAGGCCAATAACAGGTGAGGTTAGCTTGCGAGCACCGACTGTCACCGGCTATCTCCACAGGCTGTCCGCCGATGTCGTCGCGGCAGTCATACCAACATCGGCTCGGCTGAAAATACTGCTGTGCGCACTTTGGCTCGTCAGTGGCCCGCTTCTGGCGGAGCCCCAGAAAACCGGCGAGCAGCGCGGCGATGATTTCACTGTCCGCGCCCGCTATCTGCAGGAGCAGGACGCGCGACTGTCGCCGGAAGAGGCGATTTCCGCCCTGCAAAGAGACCTGTTTAACGCTGACAGTCGCGCGGTGCCGAGCTTTGGCATTGGCGCGCGGCCGGTGTGGATCTACCTGCCGCTGAGCAATACCTCGCCCACACAGAAGTCGGTAAACCTGGCGGTGGGGAAGCCCTGGATCGACCAACTGAATGTCTATCTGGTGCGCGGCGATCGCGTCGTACGCCGCTGGTCGACCGATGGCTCTGGCGATGAATCTGGCGATGGCGCCGCGCAGGCGGCGCCGGGAATCGGCTATCTATTCCCGCTGACGCTGGCCAGTGGGCGCAGCGGCATACTGATTCGCGCAAGTAGCGCGGAACCACTGGTGCTGGACGTAGCGCTGCTTTCCGACGATGCGCTGGCACAGCGCAAACAACAATCGCATTATGGCCATGGCTTGCTCTATGGTTTCCTGCTGGCGTTTGTCTGTGGCAACGCCATGCTCTGCTACGGGCTGCGCGAACGAAGTAACGGTTTGTATTCCCTGTACCTGTTTGGCTATATCGCGCTCAGCTTTATCTATTCCGGTCATAGCAATATGTGGCCGGATAACCCGTTTATCCAGCGCTACGGCCTGTCGCTAGCACTGGTACTCTTCTGCAGCGCGGGCTTTTTGTTTGCGTGTCGCTTCCTGCATCTGGATACCTATGCAGCAAGCACGCAGCGCTGGGGCATCGGCATTGCGTCAGGGGCAGTTTTACTGGTCTTTACCGGAGCCGCGGCCGATGTTCAGTGGTTCTCGGTCTGGGCCGCATTTCTTTTTGCGGCAGTATTTATCGTCGGCGTGGTTTATCTGGGCCTGCTCTCGGGTCGCCATGGCGAGCGGGCCGGGCGCTATTTTCTCGGCGCGGCGCTGTGCAGCGTGGTTGGTCTCGCGGTGACGCTGTCTGCATTTTGTGGCCTGCTGCCACTCAACACGCTGACATTTCACGCCGTGGAGATTGGTCTCGTCCTGGAGGCGACGCTCTTTTCTCTGGCGGTGGCGCGTCGCGTGCGGTCACAGGAAGAGGCATGCCGCGCGGCTGAGCAGCTTTCCCGCACTGATGCTTTGACCGGGCTGCTGAACCGGCGCGCCTTCGACGATGACGCGGCGTCAATTTGGAGTACGGCAGTTCGCCACAATCGCCCCCTGAGCGTCATCATGTTGGACATCGACCGCTTCAAGGCGGTCAACGACCGCCTGGGCCATCCGGCCGGCGATCGGGTCCTGGTGCAGATATCCAGGTTGCTCGCCAGCTGCAGTCGTGAGGGAGACAAAGTGGGGCGCTGGGGCGGCGAGGAATTTGTGGTGCTGTTGCCGGAAACCAGTGTGGCGCAGGCGCGCCGGTTCGCCGAGCGACTGCGCCGCGCAGTCAGTGCCAGCAAGATCGCCGCCGCCGGGACATCCATCAGCCTGTCGATCAGCCTCGGCGCCGCAGAGCGCGGGCGTCACCGTTCCCTCAGCCAGTTGATCTGCGACGCCGATAAAAAACTCTGCGAAGCCAAGCGGCGTGGGCGCAACTGCGTCGTGTCGACCGGGCCGCGCGAGGCTACCGCCTGAGCCATCGCATGGCGCTCGCCGGCACTACCAGCGATTGGTAATCCACAGCGTTTGGTAGGGCTCCAGTGTGACTGTCCCCAGCATATCTTCATAAATTCGATCGCTGACCAGGTCCTTCCAGCAGTCTGTGCCAATGAGGTTGAGACTGGACAGGGGGATCGTCTGCGGCGCGTCGGAAATATTGTTCAGGCAGAAGATACTCTGGCGACGGTTCATGCTCTGGCGCCAGAATGCAAATATCTGGTCACCCAGGTGCAGCGTGAACTGGGTGGCATTGGGGTGGAAGGCCGGCTGTTCCCGCCGCAACTTGATCAAGTGGCGCAACTGGCCGAAAACCTTGAAGTGATGGGTGGTCGGATCTTTCAGTTTCTGGTTGAGCTCCGATTCCTGCCACTGTCGCCGGTTGATGGCGCGATTGTGCCCGTGCTCGAGCATCCGCTGGTAGTCGTTGGTGGTTCCCACCAGGCTGTGCAGATAGAAGGCGGGAACCCCCTCCAGCGCCAGCATGATCGCATGTGCACAGATAAAGCGATCTATCTGCCACTCGTCTTCGCCCGCGGTGGTGCCCCTCAACGCATCGAACAGGGAAATGTTGATTTCATAGGGCTTCTTGTTGCCGTCGTCCAGGGCGCGCCAGGATATCTGTCCGCCGAAATTTTCCATGGTCTGGATCAGGGCTTCCTGTTCGTCGTCGCTGAGCAGCCCCTCTACCGGCCGCAAGCCAATGCCATCGTGGGAGGCGATGAAATTGAAATAGGTGGTACCGTTCTGTGCCGGCGGCATACTCATCAGCCAGTTCTTTAAATGCCGGCAGTTGCCGCTGACCAGGCTGTTTACCAGCAGCGGCGGCAGGGAGAAGTTGTAGATCCAGTGCGCCTCGTTGGCATTGCCGAAATAGGAAAGGTTCTCCCGGTTGGGGATGTTCGTTTCGGTAATAATCACCGTGTTTGGATCGGCGTGCTCGATCAGCGTACGCAACAGGCGCACTATCTCGTGGGTTTCTTCCAGGTTTATGCAGCTGGTGCCGATCTTCTTCCACAGGAAGGCCACGGCATCCAGGCGGAAGATGCGCACGCCCATATCCAGGTACAGGCGGATGATATCCACCATTTCCAGCAATACCTGCGGGTTGCGGAAATCCAGGTCGATCTGATCGTGGCCGAAGGTGCACCACACACATTTGCTGGAACTGCCATTGGAGACCGCGCGCAGCAGTGGCGTGGTTCGCGGGCGCACTACCCCGGACAGGTTTTCATTGGGATCCACGACGAAAAAATAATCCGCCCCCGGTGACTTACCCTGCTGAAAATTGATAAACCATTCGTGCTGTGCCGAGCAGTGATTGATGACCAGGTCTGCCATCAGGTGGAAGTCGGTACTGATGCGCAGTACATCACTCCAGTCTCCCAGTTTTGGATGTACCTGTTTGTAATCGACCACGGCAAACCCGTCGTCGCTGGAGTAGGGAAAGAACGGCAGTATATGCACGCTGTTGATCAGCATGGTGAAGTGGGTTTTCAGAAAGTGATGCAGCGCCTTCAGTGGGTGCTGCTTTTCACTGAGGATGGTGTTGCCATAGGTAATAACCACCACATCGGTTTCGTCCCACAGGTTTTTGTGCGGCAGCGGGCTCTGGCAGTCCTCATCGAGGCGCATGACGTGCATAAGCTGCTGCGCCAGGCGATCGCCGTCTTCATTCGGATAGATAACCGCCAGGTGATCGAGCAGTTTTTTCCCGATGATCTCGCGGGAGCACTCTTGCAGTGGGGACTGAGTCATGGATCCGTCGCTATCTGCTGTATTCCTCAAAATCCATCTCCACTGCCGCCTGTAACTCCTGCAGAAATCCCGGTGAGGCGCTGGTGATGCGGCTCCAGCTGGGAATAAACGGGGTCTCCATAGGATTGTCGAGGAACGCCTGGCCGGCCTTCATCAGGTTCCTGGCAAACAGCTCCACTGTCTGCTCCTCGCGGTGAATATCAAAATCGAGACCATTCATAATAGCGTCGTTGCGGTAGGTCTCCACGAAATCCAGGGCGATGCGGAAGTAGGTGGCCTTGATCGATCGGAATATTTCACTGGAGAAAACTGTGCCCTGGGTGGCCAGCTTGCGGAACAGTGACTTGGCGATATCGATGGACATCTTTGACAGACCGGTATGGTCGTCGCTGAAGGAGACCGCCTGGTGTTTGTGGTCGTAGGCGTGGGCAATATCCACCTGGCACAGGTGATTGGTGGAATAGTTGCGGTACATCTCCGACAGCACACCGATTTCGAGCCCCCAGTCACTGGGTATATGCAGGTCGTTGATCACATCGCGGCGGAAGGAAAATTCGCCGGCCAGCGCGTAGCGAAAGCTGTCCATATAAGTCAGGTAGTCGGTGTGACCGTAAACTTTCATCAGTGTGCGGATCAGCGGCGTGACCAGCAGGCGGCAGACGCGGCCGTTGATCTTATTGGACGCGACCCGCGAGTAATAGCCCTTGCAGAATTCATAGCTGAAGTTGGGATTGGCAACCGGGTAAAAGAGCCGCGCCAGCAACATGCGGTCGTAGGTCACAATGTCGCAATCGTGCAGGGCAACCGCCTCCCCCTTGCCGGAAGCCAGTATATAGCCGAGACAATACCAGACATTGCGGCCCTTGCCTGGCTCCACCGGCGCCAGGCCGCGCTCCTGCAGTTTTGCGTCCAGCTCCCGCAGGCGCGGGCCGTCATTCCACAGCACCCGCACATGCTGTGGCAGGCGGGTAAACTGGGCCAGGGCGTCGCGGTACTGGGATTCGTCGGCGCGATCGAGGCCGATCACTATCTCCGACAAATAGGGCACCTGTGCCAGGTGGTCGAGAATTCGCGGCAGGGCCTCGCCCTCGAGTTCCGAATAGAGCGATGGCAACAGCAGTGACATGGGCCGTTGGCGGGAGAACTCCAGTAACTCGCGCTCCATTTCCTCCAATGAGCGATTGGAGAGATTGTGTAGCGTGGTGATGGATCCATTCTGAAAAAAGTCAGTCACGGCATGCTCCTGGTCGGATTATCGGAATTTCACGTTTTCTCGCGCTGTTTCGGCAGTTGCCGGTTATGGGAATAGTTGTGCAATCGCTTCCCGCCAGCCCTCCGGGCCGACGGCTTCACTGATCATTACACGCTGTCCCGCCCGCGCGCGCAGCTGTGGCGGCGGGCGATGGGGCGCGCGGATAATGACCGCAATATCCGCGACCCGCAGCATGTCGAGGTCGTTCGGGCTGTCACCGGCGGCAATCAGGCGATATTCCGTGTCGCGACAATGGCGATAGCAGTCGAGCAGCCTGAGTGTGGCCGCACCCTTGTCGGTGGAACCCAGCAGGTGCAGAAAACGGCCGCCCTGCAGTGTGGACATGCCGGCGCCGCGGACTCGGGCGACAAATGCCTGTTTTTCCTCTTCGTCGCCCCGCCACAGGAGCGGTTCCGAATAATCGCGACGCTGTGCCGCCAGGGCCCGCTCCGGAGCCAGTCCGGTGGCCTCGACAATTTCGTCGACGGACGCCTCGGCAAAGCTCAGGTATGGTGTGCCGAATTGTTCGGCGTCTGCGCGCAGGAATTCGAGTAATTGCGCTCTCGGTAAACCGGTTTCGATAACCCAGAAACCGTCCTGCTCCCGTGCGTCGCCTGATTTTTCCGGGAAATAGTTTGCCGGAATGAAAATGGCTGAGCCGTTTTCGACGATAAAGGGGTGGTGATTGTGCAGCTCGCGGCGGAGCTCGAGCATTTCCGCAAACGTCTTGCTGCTATTCAGGATGACCGGCGTTTCCCGCTGTTCCAGTTGCTGTAGCAGCTCGTCCACGGCAGCGTGAGAGTAGTCGTAGTGATCCAGCAGTGTGCCATCCAGGTCACTGACGATCAGCCAGTGTCCGCTGAGAGAGTTATTTTGTGTCATCGCCACTGTTATTTGCGCTTTCTGAATCCTTAGATCCAAAAATAGTGCCAGATGGGAATTATGAGCCAGTGACGGGTGTTGTCGGTGCCGTTTGGCGCCACTTGGCACCTCTTGGGCACCAAATTGGCGAGATGAAGCGAATTTCGGCGGGAAAAGTGCACCGAACTGGAGAGGGTGGGGTATGGGGGCACATCTCGCGCGCTATTTTGGTGCGGCCTGTCGTTACTGTGCTGCTGCTACAGTACCTTTGCGGAGAGAGGCAGGGTTTTCGGCGGGAGATTCTGGATGACGCAGGCCAAATCAAAGCGCTGGTCACAGCGGGTGACAGAGACCAGCGATGCACTGGATCTGGAGCCGGGTGTGTTTACCTTGCGGGATCCGCGCGCCATAGCCCGGTCGTTAAAGCGCTCCGCAGAACGCAGCGAGCGACGCAAGTCAGACCCGTTCCGCTCGGCGATGTCGATGCTGACCTTCTATATCAACCGCGCTGGACGCAATTTGCCGGCTGATCAGCGCAGGCGGCTGGAAGCCGCCAAGCAGGAGTTGCGCAAGCTGTTTGACCGGGCGCCAGCGAAGCGCTGAGCGGACCCGGTAGCAGGCCGTGCCTTACAATTGTACCCAGGTGCCGTCCGGCTGGCGGCAGGCCGCGCCTTGAGTGGACTGGGGGTATTCGCCGCTCTGGACCTCTGCGGTGAAACTGCGGCAGTAACGGTCGCCGCGTCTTTCCACCGGGCCCGGGGTCACCGCGTAGTTCTGTCCGCCGTCCTGCCAGGCGATACGCTGCCCATCCGGAGCAAACTCGAGTGCCTGGCCGACACAGGCCTGGTTGCGGCTGTCCATTCGTTCACCAATCTTGCCGCCGACCAAGACACCGGCGATGGCGCCGCCCAGGGTAGCCAGTTTCTTGCCATTGCCGCCGCCAATCTGGTTGCCGAGCACGCCGCCGACTATGCCGCCCAGTACCGCTCCCACCTTGTCGCTGTTACAGCGAGAGGCGGTCGGCTGCGGGGCAGGGCGCCACTCCGGCTGGTAGACGGGCTCTTGCTCGCGCCGCTCGAACCAGGGCGGCAGCACCACTACCTGGGCGACCGGCTGGTGATGGTGGTGCACAGCTTTGCACTTGCGCTCTTCCTTGTAGTCGCCGTCGGCTTCCCACTTGCGCTCCACTTTACAGTTGCCGTCCCAATACTCTTCCTTGGCGACATAGCGATCGTGCTTGCGATGCTTCTTCCAGCCGCGGCCCTCGGGCGGGTCGGCATAGGTGGCGGTGGCCAGGCTGCTGGCGATGGCGAAAGCGGCGAAGATTTTTAATTTGTTCATATTTTCTCCTGAGTGTGCTGTGGATCCCGCCGATGGATTAAGTGACAGGGATGGTAGCACTTGCCCAAAATTTGCGAGGGGGATGAGTCACAAACTGGGGAGCAGTTTCGCCTTTCGCCACTGAATCGGTGCTGAATGGCAGAGGGAGAATTGCATACAGGAGGGGCGTTACAGGAGCGGCACAAGTGCGCCGCTCCTGCAGGGGGCGTTTAAGGCGCCTGGCAGGCCAGGCAGCGAACGTAGAGTGCGCGCGGATCGCGGTAACTCTGCAGCTCGGCGAGTGGCGCCAGCATCGGTTGCAGGCTGTTCAGCCAGGCGCCGAGAGGCAGATTGGCCTCTACGCTGGCGGCAATACGCGCATCGACCTTGTCGGCCAGGGCGCGTAGGAATTTCTCCCCGGGTGTCAGCTCGCGCTGGATTTCCACCACCTCGTAGCGCTCCAGTTCGGCTACCTGGGCCGCGTCCGCGATCGCCTCGTTCAGGTTGCCCAGCTCATCCACCAGGCCCAGCTGCTGCGCGGCGCGACCGGTCCACACCTGGCCCTGGGCGATCTTGTGCACTTCCTTGGGCGTGCTGCCGCGCGCCTCGGCGACGATGCGCAGGAAGCGCGCGTAGGTGTTTTCCACCCCCTGCTGCAGGACGCTCGCAGCGGCTTCCGGCAGTGCGCGGTCGAGACGCATGGTGCCGGCCAGCTCAGAGGTGCCAATACCGTCGTTGTAGATACCGATACTTTCCAGCGATTCCTCGAACGTGGGGAAGGCGCCAAATACCCCGATGGAACCGGTGATCGTCGACGGCGAAGCCCAGATACGGTCGCCGCCGGTGGCTATCCAGTAACCGCCGGATGCCGCAACACTGCCCATCGAGATAACGACCGGGATGTTCGCTTCGCGGGTGGCCAGCAGCTCCTGGCGAATGGCTTCGGAAGCGAAGGCGGAGCCACCGCCGCTGTCGATGCGCAGCACCAGGGCGTTGACCTTCTTCTCGCGCGCGCTGGCGATCAGTTTGCCCAGGGTCTCGCTGCCGATCTGCCCCGCCGGTGCCTGGCCATCGACGATGGCACCGCTGGCCGAGATCAGGCCAATCTTGCCCTCACCGGGCTTCGGTAGCTGGGTGAGTTTCTGGTTGCGTAGATAGGCGATGGCATCGATGGACTTGTAGCCCTGTTTCTTGTCTTCCGCACCGATGGTCTCCCGCAGTTCGTTGATCGCCACGCGACGGCTCGCCAGCTGATCCACCAGTTTGTTGGCCAGGGCAGCGTCGGCCCAGCTGCCGCTGTGCTGCTGCAGGTTTTGCGGCAGCTCGTCGATAAAGGCATCGATACTTTCCGGTGGCAAATTGCGCAGACCGGTGACCTGCTCCGTGTACTCACCCCAGAGTTCATGCAGCCAGCGCTGGTTGTTTTCGCGCGAGGCCGGGGACATGTCGTCGCGGGTGTAGGGCTCGATAAAATCCTTGTAATCGCCGACGCGGAACACATGGAAATTGACCTTGAGCTTGTCCAGTGCGCTCTTGTAGTAGTTGCGATAGGAACCGAAGCCGGTGAGTAGTACCGAACCCATCGGGTTCAGGTACACCTTGTCGGCATGGCTGGCGAGGAAATACTGGGCCTGGGTGTAGTTGTCACCCACCGCGTAGATCGGTTTATCGGCGGCCTTGAAGCGCTGCAGTGCGGCACCGATCTCCTCCAGCTTGCTGAGGCTGCCGCCCACCAGGTAGTCCAGCTCCAGTACCAGCGATGAAATACGGTTGTCCTTGGCCGCGTGATCGATGGCGTCCACCAAATCCTTGACGCGGACTTCCACCGGCCCGGGCGGGCCGCCGAGAAAGCCCGGCAGCACGCTCGGCTGGGAGACCTCATCGACCAGGAAGCCGCTGGGCGCGACTTTCAGTGCGGCACCCTGGGGCACGGTCAATCGCTCTTCCTTGCCAAACATGGCGATGCCGATGAACAGCAGCAGTAACAGGAACAGCAGGTTGGTAAAGGCACGGCGCAGCCAGGTGATGGCGGCGCCGATGCCGCCGAAGAAGCGGCGGACAAATCCTTTTCGATGTGTGGTGTCGGTCAAACCTCAATACTCCTTAGCGCATGGGCGAACGGCCACATTTTGCACAAATTGCATTCGGAACCAATGGCGGACTGCCAGTGAGTCGGGGTCTTACTGCATACGCTGCCAGCGGCTGGTCATCATCGCAGAGAAGAATAGGGTAAGGCTTAACACTAATAATACGCCATGCTGCCAGCCGCGGCCGGGCATCATTACGTCGACAATACTGGCGGTTATATAGAGAAGCAGGATAAAACAGAGCCACAAGTAGCTGCGATAGTGCGCTTTGAGCAGTCCGGGCAGTACCAGTAGCAGCGGCACCGTCTGCAGCAGCCACCACTTGAACGAGCCGCCGGGCAACAACAGGTTCCAGACCGCGAACAGCAGCAACAGTCCGATGTAGCAGACCCAGTTCAGGCGCCGCGCTATCTGTAGCTTGTGGGCAATGGATTGGCTCACGCAGTTTTCTCCGGATTGGGATTGAGGGTGAGCGCCAGCTTGCCGATACGCCGGCCCAGTGCGCGGCACAGGGTTACCTCGTCCTCACTGAGCTCGCCGCCGTTGCCGCCGGCCCAGTGCGAGGCACCATACGGAGTGCCACCGCTCTGGGTGTGCATCAGTGCGGCTTCGGAATAGGGAATGCCGGCGATCAGCATGCCGTGATGCAACAGCGGCAGCATCATCGAGATCAGCGTACTCTCCTGGCCACCGTGCAGGCTGCCGGTCGAGGTGAAGACCGCCGCGGGTTTGCCCGCCAGGCTGCCGTCCAGCCAGATATCGCTGGTCTGGTCGAGGAAGTAGCGCAGGGGCGAGGCCATATTGCCGAAGCGGGTCGGGCTGCCGAGCAGCAGGCCAGCACAGTCGCGCAGGTCGTCGGTGGTGCAGTAGGGCGCGCCCGCATCTGGCACCGGCGGCTGGCTGGCAACGGTGTCGGGTGAAACACTGGGGACGGTGCGCAGGCGCGCCGGTATACCGGCGGACTCGATCCCCCGCGCCAGTTCCGCGGCCATGCGGGCAGTGGCACCGCCGCGGCTGTAGTACAGGATCAGTACGTAGGCTTCACTTTCCCGTGGCATGTCTGGCTGCGCCATCAAAGCAGCTCCAGCACATTTTCCGGCGGGCGCCCGAGTACGGCTCTGTCGCCTTTAACCACGATGGGGCGCTGGATCAGGATGGGGTGCTGCAGCATGGCGTCGAGCAGCTGTTCATCGCCGAGGCTGCTGTCCTTCAGTTGCAGCTCTTTATAGGCGTCTTCACCCGTGCGCAACAGATCGCGGGCCCCGATGCCGAGTTTTTGCAGCAGTTCGGCCAGGGTTTCCCTGGAGGGCGGGTTTTCCAGGTAAAGAACCACTTCCGGCTCAATACCATTGTCCTGCAGCAATTGCAGCGTTTGACGGGATTTTGAACAGCGGGGGTTGTGGTAAATCGTCCACATTGCGGCGGTATCCTGTTAATGTTTCGCGTATTCTAACCGAATTGTGTTTGCGAGTTCTAAGTCGAACAGTGCCAGAGCGCGGCGGCGGATAGCCCAGGTACCGAGGGCCTGCACAGCGGGTGCCCGGTATCTCGTTTACTATTCTCATTGGTCTGTTCAGAAGATATTGAGGAGCGGGCCGGGGCGGCTCCGGATGCCCTGCGCTAAACGACAACAAAAATGGAAATCACCATGACGGAACTGGTGCATCGCTGGCGGCGATTTGCAGCGTCCCTGTGGACATTATTCAATGAAAAGAACTGCCGCCAGAGCGCTGCAGCGCTGACCTATATGACGCTGTTTGCGATAGTGCCGCTGGTGACCGTCAGCTATGCGATGCTGTCGCTGTTTCCGGATTTCGCCGGCCTCGAAAGCAAACTGCAGGAGCAGATCTTTTCCCACTTCGTACCGGAGAGCGGGCGCGAGGTGCAGGATTACATCAGCAGCTTTTCCACCCAGGCCCAACGCCTTACCGGCGCGGGTATCGCCATACTATTGGTCACTTCCGGCTTGATGCTGCGCAACATTGAAGCGACCTTCAACGCTATCTGGGATATTCCCCGCGGTCGCAGCGGTATCTCCAGCTTCCTGCTCTACTGGGCCATTCTCAGCCTGGGGCCGATTCTGCTCGGCGCCGGCCTCGCCGCGACGACCTATCTGATATCGCAAAAGATGTTCCTGCCCGAGAGCGATACGATGGGGCTTCTGCCCGTTGTACTGCGGGTGTTGCCGCTGATCTTTACCGCCATCGCCTTCACGTTGCTGTTTATTGCCGTACCCAATTGCCGGGTGCCACTGCGCTACGGCCTCGTGGGCGGGGTGGTCACTGCTTTTGCGTTTGAACTTGCCAAGAACCTGTTTGGCGTGATGGTTGCGCGCAGTTCGGTACAGGCCATTTACGGTGCTTTCGCCTTCGTGCCGCTGTTTCTGATCTGGATATACCTGACGTGGATGATCGTACTGGCCGGTTGCGTGCTGGTGCGCACCCTGTCGGCATATCACGCGGCGACCCAGGGTAGAAAATACTCCGACGTGGTGGCGACGCTGGTGCTGCTGTGGGAGTTCTTCAACAAATACCAACGCGGTCAGCCGGTGCGCGAGCGGGATATTTCCCGTGCCGGAATCAAGCCTGCCCAATGGCGGCGCATCCGGGAGGTATTGCAGGAGCACAAGGTGATCACGCAGACGGAGCGCAATGATCACGTACTGCTGCGCGACCTGGACGCGATTTCCCTGATGGAGCTGGTCAACTGGCTGCATCCGGCACCGATTCCCCGCCACAGCCATCGCGAGCTGCAATCGCAGCCCTGGTACGGCGAGGTCGAGCAGCGCTTTGTCGAGTCACAGGGTTTTGCCAGTGAACAACTGTCACTGGACCTCGGTGAGCTGTTTCGCCGTGCCGCGGAGCAGGAAGCTGAAGCAAAAAAAACGCAGAGCGCTGCCGAGGGCGGCGCGGACGCGGGGAAAACGGAAGACAAAAAAAATAACAAGCGCGGAGGAGGCAAGAGTGGTTCCAGTGGTAACAAGGCGAAAGGCGAGGGTGATTCGGTGGGCAGCCTGTCTGTGGTTGGGCGCCGCAATAAGCGCGTGTAGCGGCGATTCGATTCGTTTCCCGACCGTCGATGGCGAGAGTGTCGAGCCCGCCGGCAAGGTCATGCTGGTCAACTACTGGGCCGAGTGGTGCAAACCCTGTCGCGAGGAAATCCCCGAACTCAATCACCTGGTCGGCAGCGACGCGCGTGTGCTGGTAGTCGGCATAAATTACGATCAGCTGCCGGCTGAGACTATTGACGCACAGGCGAAAAAGCTGGGTATCGATTTCCCGGTACTGGCCGCGGAACCGGCCGGGCGCTGGGGGCAGCCGCGTCCCGAAGTCCTCCCTACGACATTTATCATCGGGGCCGACGGCCAGTGGCAGCGGACCTTAGTCGGGCCACAGACACTGGAAAGCCTTAGGGCGGCACTGAAACAGAGTCGCTTATAAAACTATAACAAATGTAACTATAGGAGACTGGCGCGCCGCTGGTAGCATGCCGCCATTTTTCCAGATAGTCGGAATCGGGATCCGCACATTATGCATTTCAGCTCGCTATTTCTGCTGCTTCTCTTCGCCTTTCTTCTCTGGCCGCTGAACCGCTGGCACCGCAGCCGGGATTCGCTGGCGCCGGCGGTGTTCGCCGGCCTGCTACTGGGGGTGCTGTTCGGCGGGCTGCTGCAGCTGGCGCGGAGCTGGGGTGCAGTGCCGGCAGAAATACTGCCGTGGATCGACATGCTTGGTGACAGCTACGTCAATCTGCTGCACCTGCTGGTGATGCCGCTGGTGCTGATCTCCATTCTGGCTGCCGTGGTAAAAGTGAGCCATACCCAGGCGCTGGGGAAAATCAGTGTGTCGGTGCTGGCGGTATTGCTGGGCACCACCGCGATTGCCGCGCTGGTCGGCGTGTCGATGGCGAAACTTTTCGGCCTGTCCGCCGCCGGTCTGGTCGAAGGCGCGCGGGAGGCGGCGCGGGTGACGGAGCTGAATGAGCGAATCGGCCGGGTGACCGACCTGAGCATTCCGGAAATGCTTACCTCCTTTATCCCGGAGAATATTTTTGCGGATCTTGCCGGCGCGCGGGATACCTCGGTGATCGCGGTGGTGGTGTTTGCGGTGCTGCTCGGTTTGGCGGCGCTGGCCGTGCGGCGGGAGTTCCCGGAAGAGGGCGCGCAGATCGAGCGCTTCGTGCATGTGACCCAGGTATGGGTCATGAAATTGGTGCGCCTGGTCATGGCATTCACGCCTTACGGGGTGATGGCTTTGGTGGCGAGTCTTATCGCCAATTCCAGCTGGGCGGATATCGTTAACCTGTTCAGCTTCGTTGTAGCCTCCTTCGCGGCGATTGCCATTATGTTCCTGGTGCACGGACTGCTGCTGCTGGTGAACGGCATCAGCCCGCTGCACTATTTCGCCAAGGTCTGGCCGGTACTGGTGTTTGCCTTTAGCTCCCGCTCCAGCGCTGCCACCATTCCGCTCAATGTGGAAACCCAGGTGGACGAGCTGCGCAACTCGCCGGCTATCGCCAATTTTTCCGCTTCGTTCGGCGCGACCATCGGCCAGAACGGCTGTGCCGGTATCTACCCGGCGATGCTCGCGGTGATGGTAGCAGTACCCATGGGCATCAATGTGCTGGACCCGGTGTGGCTGGCCACGCTGGTGGGCGTGGTGGTGATCAGCTCCTTCGGCATCGCCGGCGTCGGCGGTGGAGCCACCTTTGCCGCGCTGGTGGTACTGCCGGCCATGGGACTGCCGGTGACTATTGCCGCGCTGCTGATTTCGGTGGAACCGCTGATCGATATGGCGCGCACCGCGCTCAACGTCAACGGGGCCATGACCGCCGGTACCCTGACCCAGCGCTGGCTGGGTGATGAACTTGGTGTACCTGAGGGGGGCGAAGCTTAGGCAGCGTGTGGAGGGTCGAAAAAATAGGGTAGCTACCTAAAGCCGGCAGATACTCTCTGTCTAACCTCGGGTAGCTGCCCTTGCCGTGCGGCTATCCGTGCGCTTCTCTCAATGTCTCCACCGGTGTCGACGCATGGTCAGACGCCGAGCCAGCTTATAGTGGATTACAGGCCGGCTCAGCGCCCCCCGCTATCTGTCGCATGACATTGAATCGATCCAATAGTTTTACTTCGCCTGCGTAGTTGCTACTACGGGCACCGAGTAGGGTGCTGCGGTAATCGTCCAGGGATGCTCGGCTGGACACTAGGTAGCGTTCGAAGACTTTCGCTCCTTACGGAACAGACCTTACAACGTTGCATTATATCCAATGTCCTGGCCAAGGTTTTCCAGTGTGTCGCGTACCAGCTCGTCGGAGCCCTCGTAACAGCTCCGGCACTGTTTGCCAGTGCTGTCATTGCCTTCTCATCGCCCTTCAAACAGTCATCGAAGGAATCGGGGCCAATCAATATCTCTGCATGCTGGGCCTGTGAGGTCAATCGGAGGGTTGACAGGGCTTCGGGAGATTTTCGCCAAAATGAAGTTAACTGGTTGTCTTTGCATACTTTTCACACGCCCAATCATTGAAAACCCATCTCATTGTAGATTTATGAGCCACTTGCTGAGAGGGCGGGCCGATGCTGTATTTCAATTTGGATTAATAGAATAACTATCTATTTATAGAAAACAAATTTCATGCCACCGCAGTAATAAAGTGCAGACTAACAGTTTTTCGCGATGTATAGTCGACACTCGTTATTCTAAGAGTGTGCGGTTTTGAATAACTGAGCTGATACTGACAATGGAGATTGTTGAGTTAATTTTCAACACATAAACTATAAGGATGCATAGTAATGTCTTTGAGGAAATTCGCCTTTCTGTCCGTCCTCAGCGCTCTCGCTACTGAAAATATATATGCGGCTGAGCCAGCAGATCTTTTTAGTAGGGCCAATTGTTTTAATAATGAGTCAATAACCTATAATTATTTTGACCCCCCTGAACTACGTGTTGTAACCAGCCACCATTTTGAAAATGGCGTAATGAAGCATTATGTGACAGAAAATCCACCTGTCGCTTGCTCGGTAGGAGTTGGTATCATTCAAACAGTGGACGGCCTTTACTGCTACTATGTCGCAACTTTAGATACACGGCACGCAGGTGTACATGGCGCATTTTTATCGTCAGAGCCCAACCCTGATGGCACACTTATTCCCGGCGTCACCACAAAATGGAGTGTCACAGGATATCATACAACCATCTTCCCTACGGGCGGTTATGTAAGTACCAATACCAGTGCCAGCGACTGCAATTTGCACTTTGAACAATTTTATTGAGTTTCTTATTTGTAATGGGAACAAATCTAAGATTACTTCATTTATTGCTAGAGGATTTAGGGAAATGAATTTAGTGAAATGTGGCGCTTTCATCTTATTTTTAACAGTGTATTCGGATTTGGCATTTTCAGGTGTGGAAGCCAACGAATCCGAGATGATTGACGGTGTCGAGCGCACGCCAATAGCCATTGTTGAGCACCCCCACGGAGCTCCGATGAAAATATTTTTGAGGGAGGATGATGAGAGGAAAATTCAAAAAAACAAAGAAAGTTTATCAAAGTATGGGTTTATCGAAAAGTTAGATCAGTCACCGAGGTCCGAGTACATCAAGGCTAGAATGTCTGAAAGACGCGAGGCGATAAATTTGCAGGGGCGTAGCCAGTCACTGGAAAGCCTTGGTTTCACAGATCTGGATGGTGTAAATTTTGGCGAATTACCATTCCCCATTACTTTGCCAAACGAAAAATATATAAAACACGATTCTGAAAAGTATCTTCTGTTGGGTGGTCAAATGCTTAAACAGTTTTATACTAAGACGGATTTTGGCAATTTAATTATCGATGAGCAGCCCAATTCAAAGGTTTCCTTGCCTTCAGCTAATCTTGAAATAAATGGGAGTCCTGCCACATTTACTCACATCAAACATAAAGGTGGTAAGTGGGCAACAGTAGTCTACACGACGTCAGGAAATAAGTTGTTTGTAATTGAGGCAGACAGGAGGTTGACGGGAGGGATGAAAGCGAGTTTTATCGACATGATTGCGGATGTTGTGTCTAGAAGTAATTAATTCTAGATGTTTTCTGTCGGGCCACTCGGAGTACGCAGTGGCCCAAATTGAATGATGTTGGAATGTTCAGTGCAAAGCTTTAATAGAGGCTGGCCGATTGAGAGTGCTCGGTTTTTTAAGTATTTTTGTGGCGGTGATTATATTGCCTGCATCCATACTCGATCCTGCACTCAGCGGTTTTGTTGCGTGGATAGCCATAATATTAGGTGGGCTTTCGAGTGTGGGCATTCACAGTAATCTAAGATTTTGCACAGCAAGTATTTCGATTAGTATTCTATCCGTTACTCTCTTGACGCTATATGCGCCCGCTGGGTTTCACAAAGTTAATATATCTACATTTGCAAATATAATATTTCTAATGGCAGTTCCCCTGCTATTTTCCGGATTGCTAGTTACCTTGGGTATTATAAAACGTAAAAGTTTCCGTATGAGAAATCGGGGCTAGCTCGTAACCTGTTTGAGTGAGCCAGAATAAGTAGTCATATACCGATCTTCGCCTTGATGAGAACTGCGTTTGGGTGGCGCAAACCCAATCTTGAAGTAATGGTATAACCCCTACCTTGGTGGCCCGATAGATATAGTTGTCATAGAGGATATGTGTTGCAGAATTTTAAGGTTAAAACCCAACGGCGAGACGGGTGATCAACATCTAAGATATCGTCGCCATATAGGTTGATATTGAGCAGTCTATACGGCGATAGACTCGCAAAAATTATTGTATTTTGCCCATCCTCTCGGTGTTGTGGAGGATTGCCTGTTCGCTGTGAGATGATTGTGGTTCACGTTCTACCGTGCTCGTGCCGAATGTCTTCGGCCTCCAGTGGCTGATGTCGTTGCTCGGCGTGGCGTCTTCTTGGGACGGCACTGAGTCATCGAGCGTAATGCCAGGCGCCAGCCTTGCTGCTGTGCGACGTGGGACGGACAGATACCCATAGTTACGGCGGCGGTGACCTATATACCGTTATCAAATTTAAAACTATGACCGGTTGCACAGAGAAGTGAACAGCACCGCATTGGCCGTCTTTGTGACCGGTGTGGCTGTTCGTGTAGTCGGACTGAGCACGGGAGATTGCGTATTCGTCGGCGGTGCGGTTGATGGCTGCAGTTGCCAGGCCAGCGTGCGGGCTTCTGCGTCGGTGTTGGTGTTAGTGCCATACAGGCCGGCCAGCTCTTCGCTCATGCTTGCCGGGTTGCAACTTCTCATGGGTAATTTTCCTAAGTTGGTCATTGGTGGTGGTGGGACTAATTGGCCTAATTCGGCCTCAAGCTTTTCCATCAATCGACGGCGCGTCTTTAGCTATTGGCGTCCGACTGAGGTGTGCGTACTTCTAGTGCCGTTTATGCTCCGCATATCAACAGAGCAAGCATGACGCTCCGTGACACCGAGGAACGGCCGCGATCTTTTGCGAGTTGTGCGCGGAGGGCGTCGAGCCTTCGCACAGTATCCTCAGGCAGTTTGACCTTGATTGAGAGGCACGGCTTGTAAGATGTGATGCGCTGGGCGCGGTTGGGGGTGGTCTTGGGCATGGTATAGGTTCCGGGTATGAAAAAGGCCGATGCATCTCTGCGCCGGCCTTAGGTGGGGATCGTTCATGGGTTGCTGATATTATTTGGTTTGGCGCTGACTTTGGGAGTGCTCGAACACGGCCTTTCTGAGAGTTTTGTCCACCTGCTTCGCCTGCTCCGGCAACTCCTTTTCGACCATCCACATAAGCTGGCCAATGAACACTTTTGCCGTCTCCAGGCGGCCGTGTGCTGACGGGTTGTCTCGCAGGAACTCGATGACTTCTTGAAACATATGAGGCGTATTGACGACATTCTGAAGACCGATGCCTGCGTATTGAATGGTCTGCCGTAGGATGTCCTCGACAACGGACGTATGATCAGACGTAGCACCGGCCTTCTTTTCCTCCACTATGGGGGCCGGAAGATCAGGCTCGCCTCGGGAAGGCGTAGGGCCCTCGGGTGGTCGCTGAACCTCCCCAGCTTCAACCATGATTGATTCTAGAGATAAGCCTCGGGCTGACTCGGATTGGGCTCCAGTTTCACCCATGACCGATTCTGGGGGCTCGCTACGCTGAGTCCGTGCGTTGCCGTCCCCAGCCTCAAGGACTTTGCGACGATCCCTGACGGCCTGCTCCGAGAATCCGACCTCCTCGGCGATCTTCTTGTCGCTCAACCCTTCGGCGCGGCGCTGGAGGATGGTGGCGTCGCGTCGGTCGCGGAGTTTCTTGGCGGTGGGCTCCAGGTGACTCCGGGCGGTACTGAGTGAGACGCCAGCCAACTGAGCGAGAATCTTGGGTCTCACCCGATACTCCTCGATGAATAGCGGGCGATACCGCTCATCGGCTAGCAGTTCCTGAATCCCGGCGGCCTTGTCCTGTGGCAGTAGTCCCTTCCCGTTTTGATTGTTCTTCCAGCGGGCGAAGATGTGGGCGTCTTCCATTGTCCGCCCCTTGTAGACATGGGCACTGATGGTCTTGCGCTCCAGCTCTTTCGCGGCGGCGAGGCGGTGGTTGCCATCGACCAAGACAGCCTTCCCCTCAACCATAAAAATGGAGATAGGGTCGATAGGCGTTTTGCTCCCCAGCGCCATGCGCAGAACCTCGACATGGTCGGGGTCAGTCTTGTCGCTCCGCTTCTGGATGCACTCGGCAATTTCCTCGACTGGGAAGTGGTGAGGCGTGGACTCCTTGAACCAGTGCTGAAACTGGAGGGGCAGTGACTTAAAGTGATTACTCATCTTGGTGCTTCTCATTTATTTACGCGAGGGTGGCGAACGATCACGTCGGGTGTACGCTCGGTGTCTATTTGCAGGTTTTTGAGCATTAGGCTCTGTTCGAGTGCATGACTCCCGCCTAGCTTCGGCCTCCCGCGCCTATAGTCGTTCCGGCTGAGGAGACCACCCGCCAGTGACTCGGCCTCCTCCAGCATCGCTTCCAATTGTTCATCCGACAGCGGGTCCAACTCCTTCGCGACCTCCTTGATGGCCCGCCACTTCGCCTCGCTAGGATTGTTCGGCACTTCTGGGAGTTGCTGAAATTCTCCACAGCGCATCTCTGCGTGGGCCACCACGACGGTGCGGTACACGTCCCATCTCTGCTCTGCTGGGGCAAACGGGTCGATCTTGCGCAGCTCTTCAAGCGTCTTCTCTGCTTTCTTTACTTTGTGTTCGTTGCCCACATACCCCGTAAATGCATCTATGGCCCACTCCGCAGCGTAGACCTGTGACTTCAGGTCTTTGTGGGCATCGTGCAGCCACGGGACCTGGCGCCACGCAGGGGGCTTCCGACGCGGCTCCAGTGCCCGCTGCTGTTGTACTCGTCGACGATTCGCGACCTGCGCTCGCACTCTGGCCTTGTAGCGCTCTGCGTCTTCCGAGCGCCTCTCTTGCCGGCGGACCTGGACCTGTTGGGCGTTCTCCCGTTGCCATTTGCTGGACCTAGCGTACTGGCACGGTTTGCACTTCGGCTTAACCTGGGCTGTGTGTTCGGTTGTCTTACCGCACTTGTTACAGTGGGCTGGGAAGGAACTGCGCCCCTCGGCACGGGCCTGTCGGCTCAATTCGGCTTTGCTTGCTTTCATGGTTGGGTGTGATTCCGTTGAAATTGGCGCCACGGTAGCGGCACGTCTTCCTGTATGCAACAGAAAGTGATTGTTGTGTGAGACTGGTGGTTAGCTTCGGGCCATCTTGGGTAATCCCCAGAAAATACAGCTGCGTAAACTGGGGTTGGCCTTAAGTGGTCTTTGAGCGACTTGGGGTCAGTAGGAAAGAATGACAGGGGAACAAGCATGGACGCTGGCAAGAGGTACGCCCTACACCGCTCCCCTGAATGGGATATATCGATACATGACCCAAATATATCTGGCGCTATCCTGGCCCCGGAAGGGCCACGCAATGAGCGGGGACAAGACAGCGTCAGATAGACTCGGACGGTAAGACTCAGGAAGTGTCGACAGCTCTTGAAATAAGACCGCCCAACTTAAGGCTGGACCTGTCGCTCTTCTTCGATTGTGTCTTTCAATCCATTATCCAGCCAGGTCTTACTTAAAGTCTGACTATTAGTCTTTATCTCTTAAGAAGAAATAATAAGAGAAACTATTAGTAGAACTTTAAGTAGGACTGGTAGTTCTTCCTATAGGTCGTGTCTATACCCCCTATGGCTCAGCGCTGTCGTACACTTAGCGTCGGACCGGTAGTTCTTCCGATAGGTCGTGTATATACCCCCCTTTGGCCTTCGCACCTTGGGGCGGACGTGGGGATGCCAATCTACGGGGCAACCCCAGAAAACTCAGCTGCGTAAACTGGGGTTCAGCCGGCCTTTGCCAGCCGCTGAACGCTACTCACCGCAATACCCAGCTTCTTTGCTGTGGCCCTGAAGGACAGCTTCTCGACCTCGATGCAGTGGCGCACTTCTTCCGGGTCAATGGTGGTCGGACGGCCTTTGTAGCGCCCCTCGGCCTTCGCCTTCGCTATGCCTGCCATCTGCCGCTCTTTGCGTAGGTTCGTCTCGAACTCAGCGAACACCCCAAGCATCTGAAGGAAAGCGCGGCCTGTCGCTGTGCCGGTGTCGATGTTCTGATCCAGTATCTTGAGGCTGGCTCCCTTCTCCCGTATCTGCTCCACAATCGCCAAAAGGTCGGCCATATTCCTGGCCAGCCTGTCGAGCTTCCAGACAACCAGCTCATCCCCCTTGTGCAGCATGTCCAGCAGGAGGAGCAAGACGGGGCGCTCCATGTTGGTGGCGCTGGCCTTCTCTTCTCTCAGTACTCCATTCGGGTGAGCCTGGGTCAGGGCGTCAACCTGCGCGGCTGTGTTTTGGTCGGCAGTGGATACACGGGCGTAGAGGAAAGTGGTCATTGTTATCTGTGCTCATAAGGTTTTAGGCAATAATCGAACACTACCAAAAGAGGCTTATCGGTACAAGTATCGGTACACTCTTTTGCTGTACCCAAGTGGGTATACCCATAACGGTGCAGGGCGAGAAGCTAAGAGTGGGCGCGCGGTCTGGCTCCCGGTTTAGGCGGCGCGGCCTAGTGGCTGGGCTAATGGTGGGCGCGGTGTCCGCCCCTATGTCGGCTCTCAGTGGCGAGTGTGTCTTTTGGCATGCCTGGGGCCGAAAGCGGCGGCAAGAGAGACGGACAGGCGGCGCAGCGAGGGTGGGAGGTGGACACGGTGTCGGCCGGGAGAGGCCCCCCCCTACGGGGGAAACTGGGGCGCGGCAATATATTGAAATGGCGCTCAGATTTTTTGCCCAAATTAAAACACCCGCAGTGTTGAAATATACAGACCTGTCCTTATTTCCAGTATGTGTAAGAGCATAACCCCAACATTTCAGAAGGACTTTTAACTATGAAGACAGAGAATGGCGACATTACCGCTGTGGCTCGGGTGGACGATAAAGACTGGTTCTTGGAGGACCTGGTTGGCTTAGTAAACAGTGGTGAGGCGAGTTTCGGCATAACTCTTAATGTGGGAGGTTTTCTTGTTTCTGGATACCTGATTGGCCGAAAGCAGTACTTTGATAGTTTCGGTAACGAGTTCGCTTCCATGTTTAAGTCGCCGGAAGACGCGGAAAGCGTGAAAAGCTCATTCGCAGCATACGGCGACGACACATTCAATCAATCGGAAAATGGCGAACCGGTGCCGATAGGTTTTCTTCACCTGAAGGACGCGAGGTTCTACAGTACTTCCGGCAATCCACTGCCCGGAAACAGGGGGGTTTGGTGGCGGGGCCGACTGTCAGAAATCTCAGGCTTCTCGCTTGGGGTTTTCGAACAGCCATAGTCCCTTGGGGCGCTACTCAGCGCCCGCCTCTCTGTAACCAGCTGCCCCGCTCGCGGTTTCCTTCCCGTTCACTACAACGCGCCAGGAACCTTGCTTGCCACCAGTTTGCAGTTCGAAGTGGACGTCTAGCTGGCGCTGGGTATGGCGCATTGTAGCCTCGACAGTTCCGCCTTGGGCGTCAAGTACAAGAGAAGACAGCTGGTCCTTGAGTGCGGCGTTAACTCGCTCGCGGCCTCGTGTCTCCTGCACCATGGCGGCGACTCCCTGCAGCGATACGTGGGTGTCGGTCGCTCTCGACAGCTCGCGAAGGACATCGGCCAGCTCCTGGGTGGCTTTCTCCCTCTCAACCTTCGCCGCACCTAGCGCTTCCTCAGCGTCCAGCACAGCGCCCCGCAGCGCCTTCTCTAGCGCCTCGTTCTCATTGTCTAGCATGGTGTCCAGGGCTTTCTGTCGACGACGGGTCAGACGCTGAGTCTCGGCTTCCAGTGATGCAAGGCGGGACTCCAGGCTCTCTTTCTTCTCTCGCATTACTTCCTTCCCATCAGGGAAGAGGGCGCTGTAATCCAGACCACTGAGAGCGGTTAAGACCATCGCCTCAATGATCGGGTACAGGATGCTGCGGCGGTAACTACAGTCGGTCCCTTCGTTGATTGTCCGGCAGCACAGAGAGGGGGTCTTGTTCTTGCGGTTGGCGTAGCGCAGCGGCTTACCACAGCGACACCTCATCAATCCGGAAAAGACGTTAACGCATTCCTTTGAGGCTGCGGCGCCGGTCAGGCTTCGCCGCTCTTGTTTGAGCTGCTGGACTCGGTGCCAGTCCCCGCTGTCGATCACGGGCGGATAAACGAGGAGCGGCTCTCCTTCCGGCACAAGGACGCGGGTCCCGTGCTCGCTGGTGGTGGTCTTGTTCGGCTGCCAGTAGCCCAAGACGGTACGGCGGTGCAGTAGTCGGCTCACAGCGCTTGCTGTCCACCTCTTACCGGTGAATGTCTGGTGGCCTTCCTCATTGAGCTGGCGAGCTACTGCGGGCGCTCCTCGTCCGTCCAGCGCTAACGCAAAGACACGTTGGACTAGCGCGGCTTTCTCGGGGATGGGCTGTATTGTTCCGTCTTCTGTTCTCTCCAGCCAGGAGGGAAGACCCCCGCCCCGCTGTGGGGGTGAGGTGCCGCTTTCCGCTGCCAGCTTCCGGGCCTTCACCCATCCACCTTTAGCTCGCTGGGACTTCATCAGCGATTCTTCGTGCGAGCGGGAGAGTGAGACAAGAATGGCGATAGCATCGCCTAAGCTGTTCCGGGCGCTGGGCTTGTACACTTGCCCGTCGGCGATGGTGGCGATAGTGATGCCGAGAGAGAGGAGGGTGGTGATGCGGGCTTGGGCTTCCGCGAGCTGCTCTCTGGTGATACGGTCCAGGGATTCAACCAGCAGCCAAGACCCCCGCTCGATGTGCCGCGCCTCCACTGCATCCACAAAGGCTTTGAGGGCTCCGGCGCGGGCATGCTTTCCACGGAAGGCCGAGACACCAAGGTCGCTGTAGGTGACGTCCTGTAGCTCTAGGTTATGCTGTCTCGCGAAAGACTCAGTGGCTGCGGTCTGGCGCTCGACAGAAGACCCGCGCTCCTGTCTCTTGCTGCTGAATCGTATGTAGCTGTAAGCCTTGGGCATGGCTTGGCGTCCTCTCAATGTGGTACATCAAGATTATCACAAAGCTGGCTCGGCGATGAGGTTCCTGGAGCGGAGATTATCGAGGGCTAGCGGAAAACTTTGATTCCCCTGTAAACCGCAATTGCGCGGTGGCGTTATCGATCTGTGAAACATTTAAGCCGGCGCTGTTGCGCTTGATCACTGCAAGGGAACAGAAAAATGAACAAGGCGCGACCTGTCGCCGCAGCAGTGCCAGCGGCTGCGCCAACACCTGAAATAACGGCGGGAGTGAAGTTTTGTCCACTGACGCGGAGACACCGCTCTACCTGATACCCGGCACCATGTGCGACGAGCGCCTGTGGCGCTATCTCTGGCCCATGCTGGAAGACCGGCGACCGCGGCACCTGCCCATTCCGCCGGGGGAAAATATCGCAGAGCTGGTCGAGGGGTTGCTCGCGCAGCTGCCGGCCGCCCCGGTTAATCTGTTCGGCTTTTCCCTCGGCGGCTACCTTGCCGCCGCCCTGGCGGTGACCCACCCGGAGCGCATAGCGCGGTTGTTTATCTGTGCGAATACGCTGCGGGCGCTGCCGGAGAGCGAACTGCGGCAGCGCCGGCAGCTGCTGGACTGGGTAGCGCGCCACGGCTACAGCGGCATCAGCGACCGCAAGATCGCCGCCATGCTGGCGCCGGCAAACCGGGGCAGGGGGGAGATCGCCGACATCATGCGTAGCATGGATGCCACGCTCGGGGAGAGGGCACTGGTGGCGCAGTTGCGGGCCACCAGCGAGCGCGCCGACCTGGCGGACGGGCTGGTCGATCTGGCGGCGCCGGCCACTTTCTGTTTCGGCGAGGAAGACGAGCTGGTCAACCGGCCGTGGCTCGAGAATCTGCAGCGCCGCCGCCCCGGACTGCGGGTCACGCAGATTCCCGGTGCCGGTCACATGCTTCCCCTGGAGCGGCCCCAGGCGCTCGCAGCAGAGATCCGCCTGTGGCTGGACACGCCTCCCGCTGCCCAACTGCCGTGAGTAGCTGACCTGGGTTCAGGTTCGATTCAGTCATCCCTCACTAAAGTGGCCCCATCGATGATCAACGGGAGACGGATCATGCAACTCTACAAGCAACTGATCGCTGGGGCCCTGGTGGCCGGTCTGGTCGGGTTCAGCGCCTGGGCAAGCGCCGGGGACAGCGGCTACTACCCCGATTACGGTGAAAGTTACGACCTCGCCCGCGTCACCTCGGTCACGCCGGTCTACACCGATGTGCAGGTGCGCACGCCGCGCACCGAATGTTGGGACCAGCAGGTGGCCTATCAGCAGCCGACTTCACCGGCCGGAGCGGTGATCGGCGGCCTGATCGGTGCGGCTATCGGCAATAAAGCCGGTGGTCACGGCCGCCACTACCGCCGTCACCATCGCGGTGCGTCCACGGTAGCAGGCGCCGCAGTCGGCGCGCTGGTGGGCAGCCAGATCAGCCGCGCGAATGCGCCGGTACAGTATGTGACCGAGCAGCGCTGCCAGGTGGTGGATGATTTCACCACCCGCCGCGAGCTGATCGGCTATGACGTGCGCTACCGTTATAATGGTCGCGACTATCTGACTCGCACAGACCAGCACCCTGGCGATAAAATCAGAGTCCGCGTCGATGTCTCGCCGGCATTTTAATCCGTCCGGCTACAGAGAGCATCGAGCCTGAAGGATCGAACAACGGTAACCCACAGGAGCTGCACCGTGAAATTAACCTGCGCCGCAATTAGGCCGACCCAACTCGCTGTCGTATTGCTGCTCGGCATTTTCTCCCTGCCGCTGCAGGCCGGAGTCGCCTATGACAGAGAGGGTTTCCGGGCGGAGTATTTGCGGGTCCAGAAGAAGGAAATCTCCCGCGATCAGGCGGCGGCCATTGTGAAGCGGCGCTACGGCGGCAAGATCCTGGCGATCTCAGAAGTCGAAAAGGGTGGCCGCAGTATGTACCGGGTCAAGGGGCTGTCGGATAAAAGCCAGGTCTATGTGGTCTATGTGGACAAGCAGAGTGGGCGTATATCGCGCTAGCGATCAGCGACGATAACCACCGCAACCGAAAGTCAAGACAGCGAAAAAGGGAAAACCAGGGGGAGAAGTATGCGCGCACTGTTAGTGGAAGATGAGGTACTGCTGCGGCAGCAACTGGCAGAGTCCCTGCGCGATGCCGGTTATACCGTCGACGAGGCTCCCGACGGAGAGGAGGCGCTCTACCTCGGCCGCGAGTATCCCTATGACATCGCGGTAATGGATCTGGGCTTGCCGAAACTGGACGGCATTCAGGTGATTCAGACGCTGCGCGGCGAGGACAAGCATTTCCCGATTCTGATTCTCACTGCCCGCGGCCACTGGCAAGAGCGCGTGGCGGGACTCGAGGCCGGTGGCGACGACTATCTGGTTAAACCCTTTCACACCGAAGAATTGCTGGCGCGGCTGAACGCGCTGGTGCGCCGTTCCGCCGGTTTTTCCTCGCCGACCATCAAGGCGGGTCCCATAGTGCTGGACACCAGCTCGCAGCGGGTCAGTGTCGGCGATGCCGAGCTGGACCTGACGTCTTTCGAGTACAAGGTGCTGGAATACCTGATGCTCCACCCGGACGAAGTGGTGTCGAAGACCACCCTGACGGAACATATTTACGAGCAGGATTGTGACCGCGACAGCAATGTGATCGAGGTGTTTATCGGCCGCCTGCGCAAGAAATTCGACGCGGCCGCACAGCTCAAGCCCATCGAAACGCTGCGCGGCCGCGGCTACCGCTTCGTCGCACCGGAATAAGCGCGGATCGCAATGTCCGTGCTCTCCTCCCAGTTCAACTCCCTCAAGGGGCGCCTCTCCCTGGTCACCAGTCTGGTGCTGGTGGGATTTCTGCTGATGATTTCCGGCGTGCTGCAGCACGCCTACCGAACCTCCCTGAACGAGGCCAAACAGCGGGAACTGCAGCTGTATGTGTACACGCTGCTGGCGGTGGCGGAGCCGGAAGGGGACAGCCTCAGCTTCCCACCGGTGATGCCGGAGCAGCGCTTCAACCAGCCCGACTCGGGGTTGATCGGTGCAGTGACCGACCAGCGCGGCCGGGTTATCTGGCGCTCCGACTCGGCGCTGGCAATGCCACAGTTGCCTTCCCACCCGCTGCCCCAGGGGCGCCAGGCGTTCGGCCGGGTGTCCCTGCCCGGCGAGGCCGGCCGCTATATCAGCTTTCGCCAGGGTATCGCCTGGGGGCTGGATAATGAAAACCAGTTTACGTTCGTGGTGATGGAGGACGCCGCACCGCTGCAGGCCCAGCTGGAGCAGTTCCGCTCGACGCTGTGGCGCTGGCTGGGGCTGGGCGCGCTGCTGCTGGTACTGGCACAGTGGCTGGTACTGCGCTGGGGACTGTCACCGCTGCGCAGGGTGGCGCGGTCGCTGCAGGATATGCAGCGGGGTGGCAGCGACCGGCTGGAAGGCAAGTTTCCGCGGGAACTGCGCCCGCTCACCGACAACCTCAACCTGCTGATCGAGAACGAGCGTCGCCAGCGGGAGAAAACCCGGCACACATTGGCGGATCTGGCGCACAGCCTGAAGACACCGCTGGCGGTACTGAAGGGCCTCAACTTCTCCGGCGACCCGCGCCAGGCCTACACGACGCTGATGGAGCAGGTTCAACGCATGGACAGCATTATCAGCTACCAGCTGCAGCGCGCCGTCACCAGCTCGCCGAAGTCGATCCTGCGCGGCGTGGCGGTAGCACCGCTGGTGCACAAGATTCTTGATGCGCTGGAAAAGGTCTACCGGGACAAGCCCTGCGATGTGCAGCTCGTCTGCGCAGAAGACGTGCTGTTTTATGGTGACGAGGGGGACCTGATGGAACTGCTCGGCAACCTGCTGGACAACGGCTACAAATACGGCGCCGGCGAACTGAAAGTAACGATTGGAAACGGTGGCGACGGCCGGGCACTACAGATCAGTGTCGCCGACAACGGCCCCGGCCTCGACAGGGAGAAGTGGCAGAGAGTCACCCAGCGCGGCGTGCGCGCCGACGAGCAGCAGCCGGGGCAGGGGATAGGCCTGGCTGTGGTGGTGGATATCGTCGAGAGTTACGAGGGCGATATTGCCGCGACGCCGCTGCCCGAAGGCGGTACCGAAATCAAAGTAACCCTTTAAGGAAGGCGCTGGTCGCGCGGCCTTTGCAGCAGCTGTTCCACGTCGGGAAACTCGTACAGCAGAAACTCGATATCGCGCTCGTTGAGCAACTGGTCACTGATGATAATTACCCCATCGATTTCTATCACCGTTCCGGTACGTAAATGGACAGGGGATACCGGGGTCAATGATCTGGGGGGATGGCAAAGGGCCGGAAGGATTCCGGCCGCGTGCGAGATTAGTGCGGAATGAGAGGGACGTTATTCTGCGGCGGCCTGCGCCGCCCGCTCGCGGCTCTCGCCGCGCCCCGGCACCACCTGTTCCCACAGGCTCTCCGCCAGTTCCGCCGGTGACTGGCGGCGCCCGCTGGCGAGCCAGTGCACTATCTGGCCGGCGACATCCGGCCACTGAATACGCACACCGGCGGGCTGTTCGTGCAACCAGGCTGCAATGCTGCTGGCATCCACCTTGTCCACCACCCGCGCCAGCCGCAATTCGCGCAGCGCCTGGGCGTTGGCCTCCTGCTCGAACTGGCCAGTCAGCGGCCGGGTCAGGATCGGCTTACCCATGGTCAGGGTTTCCGCGATCAGTTCGAAACCGCTGTTGCAGATGACTGCCCGGGCTGCGGCCAGGTCCTGCTGGAAACCTTCGATCGACGGCGCCATCAGCTGGATATTGTCCGCCGCCGGCAGATCTACCGGCGCACCGTAGACAATAAACTGCTGCGGCAGCTTGGCCAGCTCCCGCAACAGCGGCTGATGGTGTTCAAACGGCAGGTACACGAGTATGTGATCGCCGTTGTCGGCATTCACCTCGACCTGGGGCTGGGCGATCGGCGGCAGTATCGGGTGACCGAAGTGATACCAGTGCATGCCAAGGCTGCTCTGCACCGGCGCGAAGGCGCGCATGATGCCCCGTGCCATCCAATTGAAGCGCGGCGCCGGGATCGGGAAATTGAACGCGTACTGGTGGCCGAGGCCGAGGCTCCGCTTGCCGCGGCGCCTGGCCGCCCAGGCGGTGACCGGCTCGAAATCGCTGATGACCAGGTCGAAGTCGTTCACCGGCAGCTCGCGGATATCGCGCAGCAGGCGGCGCAGGTTGAGCTGTTTGGTGGTCGCGGCAGCGTTGATCTTGCCCTCGCGGTGCACGAAGGTCAGCCCCTCGCGCCACCAGTAATCGCCGAAGGGCTCCATACTGAACAGTTTTTCCGGACTGCGGCCGGAAAACAGCCACTGGACTTGCAGTTGCGGGTGCTGTTGCAGCGCCTTGGCCATGGCGCGGGCGCGGGAAATATGGCCGTTGCCGGTCCCCTGAACCCCGTACAGTATTTTCACAGAAAGGCTCCGCTCATAAACAGGCCGACACTGGTGCCGAGGGCGGCGCCGGCGCAGACATCGGTGGGAAAATGCACGCCCAGCCCGACCCGCGAAGTGCCGACGCCGGCCGCCCAGAAGTATCCAAGCAGCCACAGCGGGCTCAGTACCTGGGAAAGCAGGGTGACAAACAGGAAGGCGCCGGAGGTATGCCCGGAGGGCAGGCTGAAACGGTCGTGGGCGACAATGATCGAGCGCATGCCGGGAATGGCCTGCGGTGGGCGCAGCCGCCTGGTGGTGTTCTTGATGGTCCAGTAGAGAGAGCGCTCGACCGCGAAGGCGGTGCCGCACACGTAGAAAAACTGAACCGCTGCGGCGGTCGTACTGGACAGTGCGACGATCAGCGGGGACAGCAGGTACAGCCAGCCGTCGCCACTCTTTGACAGCCACAGGTAGCGCTTGCGGGAGGCGGGGCGTGCCGCCCGTTCCGCCATGTGCAGTACCAGGGACACGTCAAAACTTTTCAGGGTCAGAGGTAAGCTTCGCATGCTGCCAAGTTAAGAAGCGAATGTTGCGCGGACTTGACCGATTTATGTCAGAAGCGTGAAATCTGGCGATTCTTCGCCTGTCTGGAGGGTTTGGTAATTTTTCCTGGGAATGGACGATTGCTGTTGTCGGGGGGTGAATTGGCTTTTGATGGTTCTTGCGGGATCGCGGAGGTTGGCCGGCTCCGCTACCGGTGGCCGCCCGGGAAAAAACCTGATCGGTAACTATTTCCCGGACGGCCACCGGCAGCGGGGCCTCGCATTGCGCTTGCCAATTGGCTATCTGATTCCGTGGCGTTTGCCACAGCCAGTGACCATTTCAATAGGGGGGTGAGGGCGCTTCGCTCAGTCAATGCCGATCTTGATGATGCCGGAGCCGGGCAGTTTCTCCACCAGCTCGTAGCCACAGAGTTTTGACGGGGTGAAATAACCACCGTCGCCCTTGTAGCCCAGCAGGAATTCCATCACCGCCAGTGAACCGCTAACGGTCACATCGTAGCCGTTGGCGGTAACCACGCGGCCGATCTTGCGCTCGCCACGGCGGTCATTGCGCACTTCGCCCCAGACCCAGGTCTGTTGCTCGGAGCGCTTCTCCTCGCTGGGGCCGCGCACGGACTTGTCCACCTTGCCCTTGAGCCAGTTCTGCATCCAGTTCATGCGCAGCAGCCAGCGGAATTTATTCATGCGCTTCAGCTTTTTCGCCCGGCGCGGGCTCATCGGGATATAGACCTCGATATTCTGAATCCCGGTGGAGTAATAGGCGGTAGCGACATCACCCCAGGGAATGGCGACGGCGAACTTCTCGCCGCGGCCAAAGTTGATTTCCCGGGTCAGCTCGCCGTGGCCGATCACTTCGATCTTGCCGTTGCGGCGCACGGCACCGCCGACACCGAGGCTTTCGATCGAGGTCTTGGCGGTTCCGGGGCTGAGGCCGGAATCCGAGTCGAAACCCAGGGTCAGGTGGGTGGCCGACGGTATGGCCTTGTGCAGCGCTGCGGCGAGACAGTCGGTGGGAATCACATCGAAACCGGTACCCGGACACAGCACGATGCCGGCGGCCTTCGCTTCCGCGTCCAGTTCGTGGGCGGCCCGATACACTTCCATCTCGCCGGTGATGTCCTGGTAGTGGGTGCCGGCGTTGATGCAGGCGCGCATCATCGGTTCTGCGGTGGCGGAGAAGGGACCGGCGCAGTGAATCACCACATCGATATCGCGCAGGCTGCGCTCCAGGGTCTCCGTGGCATCCAGGCTGATGGCCATGGCCGGCAGGCCCAGCTCTTCGGCGAGGGGTTGCAGTTTCTTGGCATCGCGACCTGCCAACAGTGGGCGATAGCCCCTGGCCACGGCTTCACGGGCAATCAGCTCGCCCGTATAGCCATAGGCGCCATAGATCATTATTTTTTTAGTGTTCACCGAGTGACCTTATTTACTAAATCGGTTCCGAAATCTGGCTGACGCAACCTTAATGGTGGCGTATCGAGCTAGTCAAACGTTTGTATCAGTTCGAAGCGCGGTACGGGAGTTCCTTCCCGCTCCACCTGTTCGGCAAACATTTCCAGCGGCCGTGCCCATACGCCGTAGTCGCCGTAGAGTGCGCGGTACATGACGAGCCGCTCTCCGCTCTCGCTGTGGGTGGCCACTTCCATGACCTCATAGAGGTTGCCCTTGTAGTGGCGGTAGATTCCCCGTTTCATCATTGTTATCAGGCCAGATGGTGGGGGGCGAGCTGAATCTGGGTGATGCGCCGTCCGTGCAGCACGGCAATTCCCGCGTAGCGATGCTCGCCGGTGGAGGTAAATTCGAATTCGTAGCTGCGCTGCAGGCGCACCTGGCCGCGGTCGTCGCGCTTCAGGCGGGTGCGCACCAGGGCCACGGTGTCGTCCAGCAGTTGCACGCCCAGCTGCCGGCAGTGCGCGGCGGCCGCGCGGCGCACCTGTTCCTTGGCGGCCATGCCGGCCCACAGGTACCAGCCGCCGAGAAGCAGCAGGAAAAGCCAGATAAGGTCGCTTAGTGAATAGTACATCGGGAACCGGTTACCATGATCGAATCCCGCAAGAATACCATTGAAGGAGTCACCATGTCCGGCACCATACTGATTACCGGCAGCAACCGTGGCATCGGGCTGGAAATGTGTCGCCAGTTCGCGGCAGATGGCTGGCAGGTGCTGGCGTGCTGTCGCGACCTGCACAAGGCGGCAGACCTGCGCGCGCTGCGCGAGCAGCATCCCAATATCCGCCTGTTTCAGCTGGATGTGACGGATTTCGGGCAGATGGCGGCTTTGCACCGGGCGTTGAACGGCGAGCCCGTCGATATCCTGCTGAACAATGCCGGCTATTACGGTCCCAAGGGCGTGGGCTTCGGCAGGGTCGACCGGGATGAGTGGCGCCGGGTACTCGAAGCCAACACCATTGCGCCCTACATGATGGCGGAGACCTTCTGTGACAATGTTGCCGCGAGCGGGCGCAGGGTCATTGCGGTGATGAGCAGCAAGGTGGGCAGTATCGCCGACAACAGTTCCGGCGGAGGTTATATCTACCGCTCGTCGAAGACAGCGGTCAACCAGGTCGTAAAAAGCCTGTCGATCGATCTGCGCGATCGGGGTATCAGCGTTATTGCACTGCACCCGGGCTGGGTGAAAACCGCAATGGGTGGGCCGAATGCATTGATTTCCGCCGAAGAGAGTGTCGCGGGTTTAAAGAAAGTGCTGCTCGAGGCCGGGGAGGACAACAGCGGCCGCTTTATCAATTACGACGGCAGCGAGATTCCCTGGTGAGCGGTTGCAAATAGCCGGAGCGAAACGGCTTCCCGCTTTTCCCCGTGCAGTTACTTGTTGCCGGTTTGCGCATTGTAACTGTTGATCAGATTGCGATAGTCGGGGATATGGTTGCTGAATAAACTGGCGAGGCCTTCAATATCGTTGCGCCAGTCGCGGTGCAGTTCACAGGCGATTCCAAACCAGGTCATCAGCTGGGCACCGCCTTCGGCCATGCGGTTCCAGGCGGAGTGGCGGGTGATCTTGTCAAACGTGCCGGATGCGTCGGTGACCACGAAAACCTCGAACCCCGCCTCGATGGCGGACAGCGCCGGAAAAGCCACGCAGACCTCGGTGACCACGCCGGCGATAATCAGCTGTTTCCTGCCGGTATCCTTGACCGCCTTGACGAAATCCTCGTTGTCCCAGGCATTAATCTGCCCCGGGCGGGCAATATAGGGCGCCTGCGGAAATTTTTCTTTCAACTCCGGCACCAGCGGGCCGTTGGGGCCGTCCTCGAAGCTGGTGGTGAGTATCGTCGGCAATTCGAAGTATTCGGCCAGGTCGGCCAGCGCCAAGACATTGTTCTTGAATTTGTCCGGTTCTATGTCACGCACCAGCGACAGCAGGCCGGTCTGGTGATCGACCAGAAGCACCGCGGCATTGGTTTTGTCGAGGCGGGTATAGGGCTTGCCCATCGGTCCTGACTCCATAATTGGAACTGATGGGAAAAGATTAGGCGATATCGGCGCTTCGTGTAGCCGCGCACTCGATATGCTGGCAAAAAAGGCGAGCCGCAAAATCGGCCCGCCATTTGCCGCCTTGGTTACAGGAACATACCCCCGGATGCCTCGATACGCTGCGCGTTGATCCAGCGGTTTTCCTCGGACAGCAGCGCGGCGATGACGCCGCCAATATCCTCCGGCAGGCCCACGCGTCCCAGTGCCGTCTGCGAGGCGATGAAGTCATTCACTTCCGCGTTGTCACGCACCAGGCCACCGCCGAAATCTGTTTCGATGGCGCCCGGCGCGACCACATTCACCGCGATGCCGCGCGGCCCCAGCTCCTTGGCCAGATAGCGGCTCAACACCTCCACCGCACCTTTCATGGCGGCGTAAGCCGAGTAGCCGGGCAGCGAGAAGCGCGCCAGGCCGCTGGACAGGTTTACGATGCGGCCGCCATCGGCGAGCAGTGGCAACAGCTTCTGGGTCAGGAAGAATACGCCCTTGAAGTGGATATTCATCAGCTCGTCAAACTGCGCTTCGGTCGTCTCGGCGAAGGGGGCGTGGTGGCCGATACCTGCGTTGTTTACCAGGTAGTCGAACTGGTAGCGCTGCCATCGGGACTGCAGCAGTTCGCGCAGTTGCTCTGCGAAGCCGGTGAAGCTCGCGGTATTGCCCGTGTCCAGCTGCAGTGCGGCGGCCCGCGCACCGCGCTTCTCGATTTCCGCGACTACGGCACTGGCTTCGTCCGCGCGGCGGTGGAAAGTGACAATCACGTTCACGCCCTTGTCGGCCAGTTGCAGGGCGGTATTGCGACCCAGGCCGCGGCTGCCGCCGGTGATCAGTGCAATTTTCTGTTTCATAGTCGGCTCCAGTGTTTGGGGATTGGTTTCGGTCGACGGGGTAAAGCTTATTTGTCGGTATTGCTTAGATAAACGCATCTGACCCGGCTAGACTGTTTCCGAAATCCGAACAATGGGCGGGCCTATGAGATTGCTGGAATCCATGCAGGTTTTCCTGCGGGTGGCAGAGCAGGGGAGTTTCACCGCGGCGGCGGACAGCCTCGGCCGGTCCCGCGCCAGTGTCTCCAGTGCGGTACAGCAGCTGGAGAGCCTGCTGGGCACGCGCCTGCTGCACCGCACCACCCGCAGCGTGCAGATGACCCAGGACGGGCAGGTGTTCTACGAGCGTTGCCGTGACCTGCTGGCCGATATGGACGAGCTGCAGAACCTGTTTCGCGAGGACACCTCAGAACTGCACGGTCGCCTGCGGGTGGATATGCCGCTGCCGATCGCGCGGGATATCGTGATTCAGCGGCTGCCGGAATTCCTGCGCCAGCACCCGCGCCTGGAGGTGGAGTTGAGCAGTACCGACCGCTTTGTCGACGTGGTGCGCGAGGGTTTCGATTGTGTCCTGCGGGTCGGCGCGCTGGAGGACTCCAGCCTGATTGCGCGGCCGCTCGGCTATTACCGCATGGTCAACTGCGCCAGTACCGAATATCTGGCGGAACACGGCACGCCGCGCACCCTCGACGAGCTGGAGCGGCACCAGCTGATTCACTATGTACTGACCCTGGGTTCCCACTCCGCCGGTTTCGAGTACGAGGATCCCGAAAAGCCCGGCGCGGAAAAGTCGCAGCCGATGCGGGGGGCCGTTACGGTCAACAACACCGCAACCTATCTGGACGCCTGTATCGCCGGACTCGGTATCATTCAGGTACCGGAGGCGGGTGTGCACCCCTATCTGCAATCGGGAGAGTTGGAGGAAATACTGCCGCAGTATCGCCCGGCGCCGATGCCGGTATCACTGGTTTACGCCCACCGCCGCCACCTGCCCAAGCGGGTGCAGGTGTTTATGGCCTGGGTTGCGGAAATCATGAAACCGCGCCTGGTCGATGAGCGGGGCGAACGTCTCAGCTGAAACGGAACCAACCGAAGTACTGCGCTATCTGGCTGATCGACATCAGCACACACATGGTGATCACCAGTGGGCGGATCAGCCGGGCGCCGCCGTTCAGCATGGTGTGGCTGCCGAGGTAGGCGCCCAGGGCCTGGCCCAGCATCATCGCGGCGCCGAGGGCCCAGACGACTTTGCCGCCGGCAGTGAACAGTGCCACCGAGGCCACGTTAGTGGTCAGGTTGAGTAATTTGGCGCGGATGGTGGCGGTGAGCAGTGTCTGCCCGCGAAACGCGACTCCGGAAGCCGCGTAGAAGGAGCCGGTGCCCGGCCCGAAGATACCGTCGTAGAAGCCCAGTGTGGGGACCCAGGTGAGCGCCCACTGTTTCTCGGTTTGCCGCGCGTGCCGCTCGGTTTCGCCGAGATTGGGCGTCAGCCAGAAGTACAGCGCCACCGCCAGCAGGAGCAGCGGAATCACCCAGCTCAACCAACCGGTGTCGATGCGCTGCACCAGCCAGGTACCCAGTGCCGCGCCGATCGCGGCGGTGGCCATCAGTGGCAGCAGTTCCCGCCCGCGAAGATGCCCCTTCAGAAAAAGTGTGACCGTGGAAGTCAGGGTGCCCATCATGCCCTGGCTCTTGTTGGTGGCCAGCGCATTCACCGGCGGCACGCCTGCCAGCAGCAGCGCCGGCAGGGTGATCAGACCTCCGCCACCGGCCAGGGTATCCACCCAGCCCGCCAGCATGGCGACGGCAAAGAAAATCAATAACAGCGTAAGCGTCAGTTCCATGGTGGGAATATCCGGCCGGGTGAGGGCGGCTATTCTGCCCGAGGCGGGCGTAAAAAACATCCGCTCGCCGCGTGTCCTGTGTCGACCTGTAGCGCCTGTTGGCAGATTTTGATAACTCCCGGGAATCTCTTTAGAGCGCAAATTTATTAACAGCGTGGAAATTCCGGTGTTTTGGAAAATTAGGCAAGGATGCCGAAGTTATCTGATACCGATGAAATTGCCCGCTGTGCAGAATTCACTGGCCGGAATGGAGTAGGGCGGGCTCGGCGTCAGCACAGCCGCCAACGGAAAGGTCCATTTTCGGCAAATAGGGAATTTTGGTTTTCTGCGAGAGTGAATTCGGGAGGGCGTGGCCCATGAGTCAGGCAATTGTCAATGAGCATACAACGGCACCGGTAAAGACTGTGTGGTCGCCGCTGAAGCTGCGAACCGCCTTCGAGATTGCCGGCGCTGCGACACTCAGCCTGTTGGCCGGCCTGCCGGTATGGATCGCACTCGCCGGCTGGTTGTCCTACCACACCCGCGGATCGTCGCTGCGCGACGGTGCCTATAACCTGGCCTGTGTGGTTACCGGATTGGGAATCGGGATCGTCGCCCAGGCTGCGGCGGTGAAGTGGAACCCCGACCTCGGCATGCTGGCCATGCCGGCGGCACTGCTGCTCGCCGCCGCCGGCGTTTGGCTGATGAACGTTGTTACCGGTGTGAGCAATTTCCGCAGCTACCTGATTGGCGTAGCGGTGGTGTTTATCGCGGGCATGGATACATCGCTGGACAGCTACTTGATGTTGACCGCGGCAGTGACTGTCGGCGCCCTTGCCGCGGCAGTGCCGGATCTTATTCGCCAGAAGCGCGAGCCGGAGGTTGAACGATGAAAAAGTTGAAGGCAAGAATCGGATCGGTGATCGATTTTCCCGCTGAGGCACTGCGCTCGCTGGTGGTCGACGCGGGGCTGAGTCGCGCGCTGCGCATGCGGGTGGAAAGAAGCGGTGCTTGCGGAAACGAAGTTTCGCAAGAGTGGCTGCTCGAAAATGAGGTTCCACTCAGCACCGATGAGCAAACCTGATCGGTGACAAATTCCACGAAGAGGGCAGCAAAGTTATCGGGCGCCGATCTAGCGGAGAGGTCGGGCGCCTTCGCTGCGAGGTACTGAATATGTGTAAGCGCGTGTTGTTTGCAACCGCGATGGTCTTTGTTACCGCACTGGCGTTTACCGGGCCCGCGGTATCTGAACAGGATTTACAGACTGAATTGTACGGCAGTCAGCTGTAGCACCAGGTCGGTTTCCTCTCCGACCTATTCCCCTTGAGGCCCCGAGCAATTTTCCGGCAGTGATAACCCCACACTGCCGGCGATCAGGGCCTCTTTTTTTTTCTTCGGCCACTTCTTGATTTGCATCTCCAGCTTCAGTGCCTCTGACTTGTCCGCCACGGCTTGCTGAAAGACCAGTACCAGCGGGCCGCGTCCGCGTAGCGCCTTGGCCGCCTTGGGGCCACCGCTCTGGTGCTCCGCAAAGCGGCGCTCGACATCGCGGGTAATGCCCGTATACAGGCTGCCCGCGGCGGTGCGAATCAGATAGATAAACCAGTCGGACACGTTTCTTCCCCAGGTAGGCGATGGCTATTGTCATGGAAAGGACCGGGATTGCAAAGCATCGCCGCGCCACTTGACTATCCATTGGCCGACATCACGAGACTAGTGTCATTGAAATCGTGTGTTGGCGAGTCATGCCACCCATTGCGCCCCCCCATCACGCCCCGCAGCACCCGGCCACGTGGGGCTGTAACGGGTAGCCGCTTGGCCGCGGTGTACGGGTTTGCCGTGCTGCAATACAATCGGATCGAATTGGCAGCGTCACCGGCGCGCGACGTGAGTGCAACTTTACGGGAGACGATCGGGTGTTAAAGAAAGTGGCGAACTGGTTAAAAGGCCGGGTGATTCTGGCGTTGTGCATATCGTCGCTGGTTGGTGTCCAGGCTGTTGCTGGTGAGCCGGCAAATTGTCCAGATCCACAGCTGCGCCAAGAGGTCGAGTCGGCAATTGACCGCGTGGTGGTAGCGCATGGCAGCAGCGATGGCAGCGGCGTGCTGATCGACATTGACTCTCCCCGCTACTGTTATCACTCCAGTCACGCGGTAGGTTATCGGAGTACCAATAAAAAAATTCCATTGGCGCCGACGGATAGTTTCCGTACGGCAAGTATCACCAAGTTGTTTACCGCCAGCACCATTCTTCGGCTGGTAGAACAAGGTAAATTCTCTCTGGACTCCCCCGTAGAGGGGCTGCTGCCAGGCAATGTGGTAGAAGCGCTGAAGAAGGGAGGGGTCGACCCGCAAAGAATTACCGTGAGGCATCTGCTGTCGCACACCGCCGGGTTGCCGGATCATGCAATGGATAAGCGCTATTTTAAAGCCATCCTGACACAACCCTCCAGACGGTGGACGCCAGTCGAGCAGGTGGCGTTGATCCATGAGTATCAGCTGAAGTGGCTTCCACTGGGAAAACAGTTTGCCTATTCCGACACCGGGTATATCTTACTTGGGCAGATTATTGAGAAATCGACAGGCCTTCCTCTGGGGGAGGCGATCTCCCATTACCTGCAGTTCAACAAGTTGCCTCTGCAACATCTGGCAATGGAGGATTCTTCCTATCAGGAAAGTGATCGATTTCCGCGGGCGCATCAATACCTGGGAGCGTTAGATACGTACAGTTGGAACCCTTCGATAGACCTTCACGGTGGCGGCGGCCTGGTGGCGACCGCGCAGGATCTCGCGACATTTATTCGAGCGCTGTTCGCACAGGAGATCTTCGCAACCCCGGATTCCCTGGAGCACATGCTTTCATTCCAGGAGAATTCTTACGAAGACGGATACGGGATGGGGATCTTTCGCGTGGATTTCGATGGCTACTGGGCACTGGGTCATACCGGGTTCTGGAATACCTTCGTGTTCTATCTGCCGGAATACGACCTGACAATTGCCGGGTCTGTAATGCAGACTGAGGGCGTCAAGGGTACGGATCTGGCAAAAGCCGCTTTTTCCTCTTTTGAAGTTCTTTCCCAGCAAAAATAGCGCAAGGCTGGCCGGGAATGGAGTTTTGGAGCCATTGCCGTCTCTAGCTGGAGCGCGACGGCCGGAGTAATCTGTCCGGCGCTGACGAAAAAACTGTCAGGGCCGTAGGGCGCCGAATCGACCCGGTCGTTTCAAAAGAGCGCCTGTTGCTCGCCGGACAATGGCGGTCGCGAGAAGCGGCTGCAGTCGAGCTCCTGCCGGCGAAGATTCAGTTTGAGTTTCCTGATCGCTACTTCAAAGCGTCTTCTCAACAACTGGGCGAAGACCCCGGTGCCGCTCTGGCGCTGGGAAAAGTCACTCTGGTAATCACGGCCGCCGCGGCTCTGCTGCACGATACTCATCACGTGGGCGGCGCGCTCCGGGTAGTGCGCGTCCAGCCACTGCCGGAACAGGGGCGCCACTTCGTGGGGCAGGCGCAGCAGTATGTAGGCGGCCTGGGTGGCACCGGCGTTTGCGGCTTCTTTAAGGATGGCCTCCAGTTCGCTGTCATTGAGGGCCGGGATCATCGGCGCCGCCAGCACGGCAGTGGAGATGCCCGCGGCTGACAGTGCCTCCAGTGTGCGCAGCCGCGCCGCGGGGCCGGCGGTGCGGGGTTCCAGCTTGCGCTTCAGGTCGTTGCTCAGCGTGGTCACGCTGATGGCCACCTGACACAGGTTGTCGCGCGCCATTTCCTCCAGCAAGGGCAGGTCGCGCAGGATCAGCTGGCTCTTGGTGACGATGGTCACCGGCTGGTTGAAGCGCTGCATCACTTCCAACAGCTGGCGGGTAATCTGTTTGTCCCTTTCCAGTGGCTGATAGGGATCGGTATTGGAGCCCAGTGCTATCGGGCTGCATCGATAAGCGGTTTTGCGCAGAGCCTGTTCCAGCAATGCCGCGGCATTGGGCTTGAAGAATATCCTGCTTTCGAAATCCAGCCCCGGGGACATATCCATATAGGCGTGGGCCGGGCGGGCGTAGCAGTAAATGCAGCCGTGCTCGCAGCCGCGGTAGGGATTGATCGACTGGCTGAACGGCAGGTCCGGGGAGCGGTTGGTGGCAATGATGCTCTTGGCCTTCTCCTCGATGGCCTCGGTCAGCAGGCGTTCCAGCGGCTCGATCTCCGTCTGCCAGCCATCGCTTTCGCGGGAGCTGACATGGGATACGAAGCGGCCGGCCAGGTTACTGGCGGCGCCGCGGCCCCTGTGCGTCTGGGCGGGGTTGCCCGCGTCTTCATTGGCCAAGGTCTCTTCTCGATAGCTGTATAAATATACAGTTTAGGGCGACAGCGTACCACTGTGCAAGCCGTCGGGGGAGGGCATACAATTGCACGCAAACAACCAAGGGGAACTGCGAGATGGATCTTGAGGCAGTAGAGGCTATCCGTAATTTTGCGGTTCAGGTTCTGCAGGTATTTGCACTGCTGTTTGCGTTCGCGCTGGTGCTGCTGGTGCTCTATGTGGTCTACCTGTACCTGTCCGATATCACCCAGACGAAGCAGGCGATTCGACGCAATTTCCCGGTGCTGGGGCGCTTTCGCTACACTTTCGAGCACCTCGGCGAGTTCTTCCGCCAGTACTTTTTTGCGCTCGACCGCGAGGAGTTGCCTTTCAATCGGGCCCAGCGCAGTTGGGTCTATCGCGCGGCCAAGAATGTGGATTCCACTTCGGCCTTCGGTTCTACCCGACCGCTCAACCAGCCCGGTGACCTGGTCTTCCTGAACCACCCCTTCCCGACCCTGGAGAAGGACGCGGTGCCGCCGCGCGAGATTACCGTCGGCGAGGGCTATGTGAGAGAGCCCTACACCACCCGTTCGATCTTCAATATCTCAGGAATGAGCTTTGGCGCCCTGTCCGTGCCGGCGGTGACGGCCCTGTCCAAAGGGGCGGCCAAGGCGGGCATCTGGATGAATACCGGTGAAGGCGGCCTGTCCCCCCCTCACCTGGTGGGCGGCTGCGATATTGTCTTCCAGATCGGCACGGCCAAATACGGCGTGCGCGATGCCGACGGGCGCTTGTCCGACAGCAAGCTCCGCGAGGTGGCGGAACTTCCGCAGGTGAAGATGATTGAACTGAAGCTATCCCAGGGCGCCAAGCCGGGCAAGGGCGGTATTCTGCCCGGCATCAAGGTCACCGAGGAAATTGCCAGGGTGCGGGGGATCCCGGTGGGGCTGGATTCCATCAGTCCGAATGGCCATCCGGAGTTCAATAGCGTGGACGGCCTGCTGGATATGCTGCACCACATTCGCCAGGTGACGGGCAAACCCACTGGCTTCAAATGCGTGATCGGTGTCAGTGACTGGCTGCACGAGATGTGTGAGCAGATCCAATTGCGCGGTCTGGAATACGCACCGGACTTTATCACCATCGACAGTGCCGACGGCGGCAGTGGTGCGGCGCCACAGAGCCTGATGGATTATATGGGGCTGCCGATCAACCGCAGCCTGCCGATGGTGGTGGACCTGCTGGCGGACTACGGTTTGCGCGACAGGATCAAGGTGATTTGTGCCGGGAAACTGCTGACGCCGTCGATGGTGGCCTGGGCGCTGGCGATGGGGGCAGACTTCGTGAACTGCGGGCGCGGCTTTATGTTCGCCCTCGGCTGTATTCAGGCGATGCAGTGCAACAAAAATACCTGCCCCACCGGCGTCACCACGCACAACCCCGACCTGCAGCAGGGCCTGGACCCGATCGACAAGGCGGAGCGCGTCTACAATTATGCGCGCAACATGGTGCACGAGGTGGGTACCATTGCCCACTCCTGTGGCGTGCCGGAGCCGCGCCTGCTGCGCCGCCACCACGTGGAAGTAATCAACGAGCGCGGCATGGCGGTGCCGCTCAGCGAAATTGTGCCTGAAGTGAAACCCAAATCGGTGATAGCGACCGACAGGAGAACCGAATAGTGGAGGGCGTTACCACGCTGGTAGGCCAGGGGCTTTACATGGCCACGGCTGCGGTGGTCGGGCTCGGCCTGGCGCGCGTACTGCGCACTGACAACACCCTGGGTTGCCTGATCGCCGGGGTACTCGCCGGAATGCTGTTGCCAGTGCTCGATTACGACACCGGACTGCGCGCGGAAAACATTCACCAGCTGGTTTTCTTCGTGATCCTGCCGGTGCTGATTTTCGAATCTGCGTGGCAGATCGAGCCATCGGTATTGAAACGCTGGCTCGGGCCCGTCCTGCTCTTTGCCACCGTCGGTGTCGTCATCTGCGCACTGCTGATCGCTCTGCTCACCTACTACGGCATCAATCACCCGACAGGGTTTCCCTGGATGGCCGCACTGCTCACCGGTGCGATTCTGTCTGCGACAGACCCGGTTGCAGTCGTTGCAAAGATGCGCCAGAGCGACACCAACCAGGACCTGCTGACCCTGGTGGAAGGGGAGAGCCTGTTCAATGACGCGGCGGCGATTGTATTTTTTTCGCTGGTGCTGGGTGTGGCCAGTCACACCGTCATGGAGGGCGGCGCCAGTACCGGCGAGCCGCTGCAGGGCGCGGGTACCGTTGCAACGTATTTTGCCGTGACCTTGTTTGGCGGTATTGCCGTGGGACTGCTGTGCGGTCTGCTCACTGCGATTGTGGCGCTGTTTCTGCGCTCCGCCGGTGCGGCACTGATGACGCTGGTGCTGGCGGCCTTTGGCAGTTTCTATCTGGCGGAGCACGTGGTGCATGTGTCGGGCATCATATCGGTGATGGTCTGCGCCATCGTCGCCCGCGCCTGTCTGCGCGAGCAGAGCGAGACCTACCTGGTGCATGCCGAGCCCACCTGGGAGTGGCTCGGCATGCTGTTCAGTGCGCTGATATTTGTCATCATGGGACTGACGATCACCTTCGAGATGTTTACCCATCAGTACCTGGCGATGCTGGTGGCGATAGCCGCGGCCACCGGTGCTCGCGCCCTGTCGGTATTTATGATGGCGCCAATGTCGCGTTTTGTCGGGCCGCCGATACCGAAGTCCTGGCGCCTGGTTCTCGGATGGGGCGGGTTGCGCGGCGTGATTGCGGTGGCTTTGGTGCTGTCACTGCCGGTGGAATTACCCTACTGGTGGACGGTGCAGTCGATGGTATTCGGCGTAGTGCTCTTCTCACTGCTGGTGCAGGGCACCAGCAGCGCCTGGCTGATCAAGAAGCTGGACCTGTAATTCCTGCTGCCCGACCGGTTCAGATGCCGAGAACGACGACAAGCTCGTCGCCGTCGACGGAAACCCGGCGCAATGCCAGTTTCGCCATCACCTGCCGAATATTCGTCGCTTTCAATTTATAAATCGGGTGGCGGCGATAGTACTCGGCGAGTGCTGCCTCGATCACCATCCGTGTTCTTTCCGCCTGTTTGTCCGGCAGTCCCTCCAGCGACAGCCGATCGATTTTCAGGTCTTCCAAATAGAACTCGCCCTTCGCCGGCACGTATTGCGGTAGCCCGGAAATATCCACCGAGCCGTTGATTTTGCGACGGTCATCCACGGCTTTGATGCGCAGTGTCAGATCCATTCCCGCCGCTATGCGCCCGCTGTCCGCGAGCAATTCGACACGGGGATTGTCCAGCGTGAGTTCAAAGATCGAAAGATAGGACTTGCTGAGCGGCAGCCCCTCGGTAAGGTTCCGTTGAATTTCTGCTTCGGAAATCCTGACGGTGTACTCTTTGCCGGAATAATACAGATAACCGGCAAAGGCTAGTGCCAGCAGTATGGCTGCAATGACGGCGATAACTCTTGCCATGGGCCGGCTCCCGCACGGTTTGTCTCAGGCACTGGCATTTTCCAGTGTCCCTGCAGTATAGGTTCCGGCGCTAGCGGGGCCGACGAAGGATGTTTCCCGTATCGGGTTTGTTTTCTGATTGGGCCGAATAACCGGAGCCCGTCACAGGCGCCGGAATTTTTTCGCTACAAGCAGGTGTGGGAAGCTGTAAAGGGGAGGGGAGGGTTCGATCGCGGCCGCTGACCGCGATCGAAGCAGGACATTACTGCCAGTTCAGGATCACCTTGCCGGACTCCCCTGAGCCCATGGTGTCGAAACCCTGCTGGAATTCGTCGATATTGAACTGGTGGGTGATGATCGGCGTCAGGTCGAGGCCGGACTGAATCAGGCTCGCCATCTTGTACCAGGTCTCGAACATCTCGCGGCCGTAGATGCCTTTGATGATCAGGCCCTTGAAAATGACCTGGCTCCAGTCGATCGCCATTTCCCCGGCGGGGATGCCGAGCATCGCCACTTTGCCACCGTGGTTCATGGCGGAGAGCATATCGCGGAAGGCCACCGGTACGCCGGACATTTCCAGGCCCACATCGAAGCCCTCGGTCATGCCGATTTCTTTCATCACATCCGGCAGCTTTTCCTTGCTGACGTTGACGGTGCGGGTGGCGCCCATCTTCCGCGCCAGTTCCAGGCGGTACTCGTTGATGTCGGTGATCACCACATGGCGCGCGCCCACGTGGCGGGCCACGGCGGCGGCCATGATACCGATCGGGCCGGCACCGGTGATCAGCACATCCTCGCCCACCAGGTCGAAGGACAGCGCCGTGTGCACGGCGTTGCCGAACGGATCGAAGATGGAAGCCAGCTCGTCGGAAATATTGTCGGGAATCTTGAACGCGTTCAGCGCCGGGATCACCAGGTATTCGGCGAAGGCGCCCTGGCGATCGACGCCGACACCGTAGGTGTTGCGGCACAGGTGGCGGCGGCCGGCGCGGCAGTTGCGGCAGTGGCCACAGGTAATGTGGCCCTCCCCGGAGACGCGATCGCCGATCTCGAAGCCGGCGACTTCCTGGCCCATACCCACCACTTCACCCACGTATTCGTGGCCGACCACCATGGGTACCGGAATGGTCTTCTGCGACCACTCGTCCCAGTGATAAATATGCATGTCGGTGCCGCAGATGGCGGTCTTGCGGATCTTGATCAGCAGGTCGTTGTGCCCGGGTTCCGGTATATCGACGTCGGTCATCCAGATGCCGGGTTCGGATTTCAATTTGGACAGTGCTTTCATGTTACTTCCTGATTCTGACCAGGCGCCCTGCCTGGCAGTGTCGGAACTGGATACCGGTCTGCGCCGGTATGACGACAGAATTAATTTCAAAATCGTCATTCCGGCGCAGGCCGGAATCCAGAGCCGTGCGTGCTGAGATGGTTAGATGATTTTCAGTTCCTTGCCGACTTCCACGAAGGCGTCGATACACTGGTCGAGCTGCTCCTTCGTGTGTGCGGCAGACATCTGCGTGCGGATGCGGGCCTGGCCCTTGGGCACCACCGGATAGAAGAAGCCGACCACGTAGATGCCGCGCTCGAGCATTTTGTCGGCCATCTTCTGTGCCAGGGCGGCATCGCCAATCATCACCGGAATGATCGGGTGGTCAGCGCCGGCGAGGGTGAAGCCCGCCTCGCTCATACGCTTGCGGAAATAGGCGGAGTTTTCGCGCAGCTGTTCCCGCAGCTCGCCGCCTTCCATCAGCATATCGAGTACTTTCAGTGAAGCGGTGACGATCGCCGGCGCTACCGAGTTGGAGAAGAGGTAGGGGCGCGAGCGCTGGCGCAGCAAATCGATGATTTCCTTGCGCCCGGAGGTAAAGCCGCCGGAGGCACCGCCCAGGGCCTTGCCCAGGGTGCCGGTGATGATATCGACGCGCTTGATCACATCGCAGTATTCGTGGGTGCCGCGGCCGTGTTCACCGAGGAAACCCACCGCGTGGGAGTCGTCCACCATGACCAGCGCATTGTACTTGTCCGCCAGGTCGCAGATGGATTTCAGGTCGGCGATAACGCCGTCCATGGAGAAGACGCCGTCGGTGGCGATCAGTTTGGTTTTCGCGCCCTCGGCGTCGGCCGCCTGCAACTGCTTTTCCAGGTCCGCCATATCGTTGTTGGCGTAGCGGTAGCGTCGCGCCTTGCACAGGCGCACGCCGTCGATAATGGAGGCGTGGTTCAGGGCGTCAGAAATGATCGCGTCCTCCGGTCCGAGCAGGGTTTCGAACAGGCCGCCGTTGGCATCGAAGCAGGAGGTATAAAGAATTGTGTCCTCGGTGCGCAGGAATTCGGACAGGCGCGACTCCAGCGCCTTGTGAATGTCCTGGGTGCCGCAGATAAAACGCACGGACGCCATGCCGAAGCCGTACTGGTCCAGGCCGTCTTTGGCCGCCTGAATCAGGTCCGGGTGATTGGCCAGCCCCAGGTAGTTGTTGGCGCAGAAGTTCAGCACCTGGGTGTCGTTATTGACCTGGATTTCCGCCGCCTGCTGGGAGGTGATGATGCGCTCGCGCTTGTAGAGGCCGTCGGCATCGATCTGTTGCAGTTCGTCGCGCAGGTGCTGGAAGAATTGTTCTGGCTTGGACATGGTGTTGTTATTGGCTCCTTTCTGGTGCTTGTGGCACTTGATGGGCACGTCGCTTCGCTCCGTTAACTCACACCATCCTTGGCGCCCGAAGGGCGAGCGCCACGGATGGCGCGAGTCAAAGCGAAGCGTGCCCATCGATTCTAGTTCATCCCGCCAGTTCGCAGGCCTTGTGGGCCGTTACCGGTTGATCGCTGGCGCGGCAATTGGTGGCGAATTTTAATGCCTCTTCCGCGGTATCGAACAGTAGTTGCCACAGCAGCTGGCGGTCGCCTCGTCTCACCGCGCGTACGGCGGTGCGGCTGCGCTGGTTGGCAATCTGGATTTCGATGATGTCTTTGCTGGAAAGTGATAATTCGGACATGGTCCCTCCAATACTCATACCTTGAGTACTCATATCTTGAGTAAAAGGCTTGGAGGGCTGACGTGGAAGCGGCGAAGGTTCATTCGCTTTACTCCGGTTGGATTACCCGATGCTTTCAATAAGCACTTTCGAGTCCCATCCCCTCTGCATACTGCGAAAGGGAAACCACCTTGCCCCGGTTGGCAGGTTGGCGTTGGCGTCAGCCACTCTCTTGATGTGGGGGCAAAGATAGCGGGACGCGGATAGGCAGTCAAGCACCCGCCGCTCGGCAGGCAAGGCCGCCGCCGATTGGCGGCGGCGCAGCAGTTTATGCCGGCAGTTGCACGGATTTCAGTTCGATAAACTCGTCCAGGCCAGCCTCGCCGAACTCGCGCCCGTTGCCGGAGCGCTTGTAGCCGCCGAAGGGGGCGTCGTAATTGAACTCGCCGCCGTTGACGAAGCAGAGCCCCGCCTCGATACGGCGCACCACCGGCATGGCGCTGTCGGCGTCCCTGGCCCAGACACCACTGGACAGGCCGTATTCGGTGTCGTTGGCGATGGCGATGGCCTCGTCCATGTCCTGGTACGGAATCAGGCAGGTGACCGGGCCGAAGATCTCCTCGCGGGCGATGGCCATATCATTGGTGACGTCGGCAAAGACGGTGGGCTTGACATAGAACCCTTTGTCCAGCCCCTCCGGCGTCTCGGCACCGCCACATACCAGACGCGCGCCCTCGGCCACACCTTTCTCGATATAGCCGCGCACTATGTCGCGCTGGCGGCTCGACGACAGCGGGCCCATAAATGCACTGGAGTCGGTACCCAGGGCCACTTCCTCGGCGACCTTCCTGGCGATTTCCACCGCCTCTGCGTAGCGCTCCGCCGGCACCAGCATGCGGGTCAGGGCGGTACAGGTCTGGCCGCTGTTGATAAAGACATCCTCACAGCCCCAGCGCACCGCCGCTTCCAGGTCGGCATCCGGGGTGATGATCAGCGGCGACTTGCCGCCGAGTTCCTGGGTGACACGCTTGACGGTCGGTGCGGCGGCCTTGGCCACTTCGACACCGGCGCGGGTGGAGCCGGTGAAGGACACCATATCGATATCCGGGTGCGCGGACAGCGCCGCGCCGACGATGGGGCCGGCGCCGGGCACCAGGTTGAAGACGCCGGTTGGCAGACCCGCGGAGGCGATGATCTCTGCCATCACATAATCCTGTAACGGCGTGATTTCCGACGGCTTGGCGACCATGGTGCAGCCGGCGGCCAGCGCCGGCGCTACCTTGCCGACGAACTGGTGCAGCGGGTAGTTCCACGGTGTGATAAAACCGCAGACGCCGATCGGCTCGCGGATCAGCAGCGAGTGGCCGACTTTTTCGGTCTTGTCCATCAGCGCGGTGCGCTCGGCGTAGTAGCGCATGGCATAGATGGGGCCGTCGATATGCAGCCACTTGGTGATGTGGGTCGGACAGCCCAGTGCCTGGGAAACTGCCTGGACCAGGTCTTCCTTGCGCTTTTCCATGCCGTCGGCGATGGCATTCAGGAAGGCGGCGCGCTCGGCGGCGCTGGTGGTGCGCCAGCTGCGGAACGCCTCTTTGGCGGCGGCGACCGCTTTGTCCACGTCTTCCGCGGATCCCTGCACCACATCGCAGATGGTTTCCTCGGTAGCTGGGTTGATCACCGCGTGCATGTCGCCGCCCTGGGAGTCCTGCCACTCGCCGTTGATAAACAGCTTGTCGGTTTTCAGTTTGCTGAAATCAGTCATAACGCAGTTCCGTTAGTCGCGCTTCAGGGCGCGGTTATTTCGATCAGGGTCGGTGTCTTTCTGTTCAGGGCCTCGGCCACCACTGCCGCCAATTGTTCCGGGCGCTCGATACGGCAGCCCTCGGCGCCGAAGGATTTGGCCAGCGCGACGAAGTCCGGCGTGCGCAGGTTGACGCCTTCCTGGGGTACTTCGGCATCGTCCATAAAGTCGCGAATCTCGCCGTAGCCGGCGTTGTTCCACACCAGGATTGGCAGCGGCAGCTGCTGTTCCACCGCAACAGCCAGCTCACCGAGGGTGAACATCAGGCCGCCGTCGCCGATCAGCGCCAGCACGTCGCGCTCACCGGCGAGGCAAGCGCCGACGGCGGCGGGCAGGGCAAAGCCCAGGGTGCCGTAGCCGGTGGTGCAGGTGATATGGCTGCGGGCGCTGTACAGGGGCAGGGCGTGGTTGGTGTTATAGGCCAGCTGGGTGGAGTCGGTTACCAGTATGCCGTCTTCCGGCAGTGCCGCGCGCAGCGCCTCGACCCAGGGAAAGCGCTCCTCGGAACCGCTCCACCACTCCTTGCGGCAATTCTGCACGAGTTGCTTCACTTCCCGTTCCGCCGCCTCGATCGCGGTCTGATCGCAGGGCGCCAGCGCGGCGTTCAGCTGCTGCAGGGTTTCGCCGGCATCGGCGCAGATGGCCAGATCCGGATTGGCGTTGCACACCAGTTGTGCCGGATCTATGTCGACGCGGATCACCTTGCCGTTAAACGCGTAATTGTCGCGCACCAGGTTGCGGTCGGTCTCCGCCAGTTCGGTGGCAACCGCCAATACCACGTCGGCGTTTTCCACCCGCTCGCGCACGCAGTCGAAGCTCAGGTTGGCGCCGCCACACAGCGGGTGGCGCTCATCGACGATACCCTTGGCCGCGAGGGACAGGAACACCGGCGCCGCGAGTTTCTCTGCGATCTGGCTGGCGTCGCGGCCACACGCCTGGGCGCCGCCGCCGAGCAGGATTACCGGGCGTTCGGCCTTCTGCAGCCAGTCGGCAGCTGTGGCGATCGCCGCGGCGCTGGCCGCAGGCGGCTGGGCCGCGGGGCTGGCGCGGTAGTCGTCCAGGCGACCCGGCATGGGCGCCGGAAAGAGATCGATAGGTATCTCGATATGCACAGGTCCCGGGCGGCTGGAAGAGAGCAGCTGGAAGGCGCGGGCGATGACTTCCGGCAGTTGTTCCGCCTGGGTCAGTGTGTGTTGCCAGATACAGAAGCCGCGGCTGACGTCGCTCTGGCGCGGCAGTTCGTGCAATCGCCCGCGGCCCATACCCAGGTCCTCGCGGCGGTTGACCGCGGAGATCACCAGCATCGGAATGGAATCCGAGTAGGCCTGGGCCATGGCGGTGGCGGCATTGGTCAGACCCGGCCCGGTGATCAGGAAACAGACACCGGGCTTGCCGCTGGCGCGGGCATAGCCGTCCGCCATAAAGGCGGCGCCCTGCTCGTGGCGCGGGGTAATGTGTTGCAGGTCGCTGCCGGGCAGGCCGCGATACAATTCGATGGTGTGAACTCCGGGAATACCGAATACTTTTTCCACCTGGTATTCACGCAGCAGGCGCATCAGCACCTGGGCACATGTGGGCGCAGAAGACATATCCGCTGTGTTCCTTGTTCTTGCAAAAGTGCAACGAGCCTAGCGGCCTGCCGGGAGGGGTGCAAGCGCCCGCAGAGTCTGCATTTGCCGACACAAAATCGCAGGATAATTGAGAAACGAGCGGGATCGCGAAAGGAAATTTGTGCGACAGTGAAGGATCGCAGGGCAATTGGGAAATAAGCGCTGACTAAGTACACTTATAACCTGATAGTCTGTGGGGGCATGCTGTACTCAACTGAATATCCTTCTCGAACGACAGGCGCAACTGTGCACCGCCGTCTCCCGGGAAGTCGCAAGAGCCGCGGTCGCAGAACCCCGATTCACTTTGGTCCGGCCAGTGCATGCCGGGCCGATAACTGCTGTAAAAACGAAGGAAGTTATGTAATGGAAATCGATCAATGGCGCCGGGAATACCTGCGCGGCGGTTTGCACCGCGCTGACCTGAAAGCAACGCCGGTGGAGCAATTCCGCCAGTGGCTGAGCGAGGCGGTGGAGGCGGAGCTCTCCGATCCCAGTTCCATGTGCCTGGCCACGGCGGATGCCAGCGGCCAGCCATCGCAGCGTATCGTGTTGCTAAAAGGCTTCGACGAGCGCGGCTTTGTCTTTTTTACCAATCTCGAGAGCCACAAGGCGCGGGACATTGCGTCCAACGCGAAGGTTTCCCTGTTGTTTCCGTGGCAGTCGCTCGAGCGCCAGGTCATTGTGTACGGGCAGGCGGTACAGGTTGAGCGGGATGAGGCGCAGGCCTATTTCCGCACCCGTCCCCGTGACAGCCAGCTGGCGGCCTGGGCTTCACACCAGAGCGATCCAATACAAAACCGCGAGCAGTTGCAGCAGCAGTTCGACGCGGTGAAATCCCAGTACGGCGAGAACGAGATTCCGCTGCCGGAATTCTGGGGTGGCTACCGCGTACTGCCGAATGCGGTGGAGTTCTGGCAGGGCGGCGCCAACCGTCTGCACGATCGTTTTATCTACCGCGCCGAAGAAGCGGGCCAGTGGAGTGTGGAGCGACTGTCTCCATAAGAAACGCGTACGGTGATCGCACAGCCCGCGAGAGCGGGCTGATTTGTTTGTGGGCGACGGTGAGGAGGACTGGCTGATGATCGATCGACAGGGTGTGGCTGCCGACTGGTCCAAGCGGGGATTTGGCTGTGACCTGTGGGTGGATCCCCCCGGTCAGTGCTGGGAGGATTTCGTGCACCGGCAGGACGAACTGCTGATGCTGGTGGAGGGCGAGCTGGAAGTGGAGATCGACGGGCGCCAGTGCCGGCCGGCCATCGGTGAGGAGCTCTTTATTCCCGCCGGTGCCCATCACTCGGTACGCAATATCGGCAATGTGACCGCGTATTGGTTATACGGTTACAAGGGCTAATAGAATAAGCCGCAACCAATAACCAAAAAATAAAATTTTTTTGAATAGGGGAGACCATGGCCGTTATCGGTATCGATCTGGGCACGACCAACAGTGCCTGCGGGGTGCTGTCCGGGGAGGGCGTGCGCCTGATTCCCAATCGCCTGGGCGAGGTGCTGACTCCTTCGGTGGTCGGTCTCGACGATGCCGGTAAACTGGTCGTCGGCAAAACCGCCAAGGAGCGGCTGATCAACCACAGCGACCGCACCGTTGCCGCGTTCAAGCGATTGATGGGTACCGATCACAAGGTCAAGCTGGGCAAGCAACTGTTCAGTGCCACCGAATTGTCCGCTCTGGTACTGCGCTCACTCAAGGAGGATGCGGAGACCTACCTGGGCGAAGAGGTTACCGAGGCGGTGATCAGCGTGCCCGCCTATTTCAATGACAACCAGCGCCACGCCACCAAGCTCGCCGGCGAGCTGGCTGGACTGAAGGTCGAGCGACTCATCAACGAGCCCACCGCGGCGGCCATCGCCTACGGTCTGCACGACAAGCGCGAGGGCAATTTCCTGATCCTGGATATGGGCGGCGGCACATTCGATGTCTCCATCCTCGAGTTCTTCGACGGCGTGATGGAAGTGCACGCCAGCGCCGGCGACAATTTTCTCGGTGGGGAGGACTTTGTCGAGGCGATGATCGACAGCGCACTCGGCGAGCTCCAGGTCAACAAGAATTCGCTCTCGCCGCGCCAGCTGCAGAACCTGTATATGCAGATGGAGAGTGCCAAGCGCCGTATCAGTCAGCAGCCGGAACAAGTTCTCGCGCTGGAGGTCGGCCGGGAGAAAATCGAGTGGACCGCAACTGCGGAGTGGTTCGAAAAACTCAGCACACCGCTGTTGCTGCGTGCCAAGCGGCCGATTGAGCGCGCCATGCGCGATGCCGACCTGCCGCCGCAGAAAATCGACGAGGTGGTGCTGGTGGGCGGCTCCACCCGCATGGCGCTGTTCCGCTCGATGGTCGGGCGCATGTTCGGCCGGCTGCCGTCCTGTCACCTGGATCCGGACACGGTCGTCGCCATGGGCGCCGCCATCCAGGCCGGACTCAAGTCCAGAAATGCGGCGCTGGAAGATATCGTGCTGACGGATGTCTGCCCCTATACGCTCGGTACCGGGGTCATCAATGAAGACAGCCCGGATCAGGGCGAGTACTTCATGCCGATTATCGAACGCAATACCGTGGTGCCGATCAGCGTGGTGCGCCGGGTGTGGACCGCGCACGACAAGCAGGCCGAAGTTCGAATCGATGTTTACCAGGGGGAAAACCGCCTGGTAAAGAAGAATGTCTATCTCGGTGAGATGAGTGTTGCGGTCCCCAAGGGGGCGAGGGGCGAGGAGTCGGTGGACATCCGCTACAGCTACGACATGAATGGTTTGCTGGAGGTGGATGTCACTGTGGTCTCCACCGGCAAGACCTTCAACAAACTGATCGAGTTCACTCCGGGCGCGCTCAGTGACGAGGAGAAAGCCAGCTCGCTGGAAAAGCTGGCCAAACTCAAATTTCACCCCCGCGAGGACGAGGAAAACCGGGCATTGGTCGCCCGCGGCGAGCGTCTGTATGAGTCCAGCCTCGGCGAACAGCGCGACTATATCGCCAAGTTGCTCGGCAACTTCGACCGGATTCTGGACGGGCAGAACCCCGCGGAAATCAAAAAGGCCAGGGCCAAATTACAGGAGATCCTCGACCGCTTCGACGGTGAGGACTGGATCTGATGAATCCCTGGGCGATTCTCGGCATCGAGCCCTGTGACGATGCGCGGGCGGTAAAGCGCGCCTACGCGAAGCAGCTGAAGCTGACCCGTCCGGATGAAAAGCCGCAGGAATTCCAGCAGCTGCACGCCGCCTACAAGCAGGCGCTGAACATCGCGCAAAAACGTTCTGCGACGGAAGGGAGCTCTCACACAGCGCAGCCAGTTGAGAGCCCTCAGCCAGATGTGAGCCCTCAGCCAGGTGTGAGCCCTCAGTCAATTGAGAGCCCTCAGCCAATTGAGAGCCTTCTGCGAGATGAGAGCCCTCAGCCAATTGAGAACCCTCTGCCAGAGCGCAATGCGCCGGCCGAACCTGCCGGACCAGTCGAGGCCTCCGCTCTCGGTACTGAAGAAATTCCGGATTCCACTACCGTGGCTGTTGAAATCCTGCCAGAGTCCAGCGAGGACCAGGGAGCTGAGCAAGCGCAACTGCAGCGCGCTGCCGCGGAAGCGGAGCGCCAGAAACGTATCGACGAGTATCAGCGGGTGTTGCGGCAGGTCGAACTGGCGTTGCAGAACGATCGCTTGATTGGCATGGAGAAAACCTGGCACTTCCTCGCCGAGTCACCCTACATCCTCGAAGACGAATACAACTGGAACCTGGGGCTGGGGGTGTTCGACCGTTTTGCGCGCTACAACCAGCAGGCGCCGGAAAAAGGGCGCAGGGGTAAGTACCGCCCCCAGGTTACCGCCAATATCCTGAATTATTGCGACCACCTGTTCGACTGGTCCGGCAATCGCGCCTACATCAGCCGGGAAATGGACGAGGGGCTGGCCGATGCCATTTTTACGGCCCTGCAAGAGCCGGAGTCCGGGGCAGATCCTTTGCAGGGGGTTCGCGGCGGGCGCGAGCTGGTCAAACAAAAGGACCGCGTTCCGGAAGAGAGCCTGGATCAGTATTATTTTGGCCACCTGCTGGCCCGCGCATTCGCGGTGCTGCTGGATCTGTTCCTGATCTACGTGACCGTCGGCCTCGCCACCTCCGTGATAATGATGAAGGCGATGGGAAAGTCCGAGGCGGACGCCAATGTTACCGCGCTGGCGCTCGCCATTTTGGGTTATCTGCTGATGGCGTGGCTGGTGGAGAGCTCGCCGTTACAGGCTACCCCCGGCAAGTACCTGCTGGGTTACCGGGTGACCAACCGCGAGTTCAGGCGTATCGGCTACCTGCACGGTTTCTGGAGGATGGTCAGTTTCCTGTTGACCTTGCCGCTGTTCAAGGTGGGCTGGCTTATCAACTGCTTTCTCGGTGGTCGCCTGATGCACGATCGCCTGAGCCGCAGTTATGTGATCAATTTTCGCAAGAGCCGCGAGGAATACTTGCGCAATCTGAATAGCTGATTCCCCGTGAAATGCACCTTCGGTATGCACCTTAAAGGTGCATAAAAAATGACCGATGAGTATGCGTCTGAGGCCATGGCGACAATATGCTCCCTAACCGGACTATCCGCGCTATTTATACGAATATTCATGATAAATTGACTTCCGCCGACTTTGGTGACCCTGTAATCTTCTAGCGTCACTTGTGTCACATGATATACGTGATGCTGTATCAGCGCGGTCTTAGGGTCGGGGCTCCTAATTACAACAATACCAGTGGAGCCATGCGGTACCGATTGCTGTAGGCCCGTTGCTGAAGATAAAAAAAATAAGGCAATGGAGAGAGAAAGATGGGACGTCCGTTCAATTCCAAATACCATTCTGCATTAGTATCCGCCTGTTCCGTTACCGCCCTGTGGCTCGCCAGCGGCATGCCTGCCGCTCACGCGGCCGAGGGTGCGGTCGGTACCATTATGGAAGAGGTGGAAGTCACCGCGCGCAAGCGCGCTGATGCGGAGAAACTACAAGAAGTGCCGGTGGCGGCCACCGCCTATTCCGGTGACCAGCTGGAGGCGCTGCAGACCCGCGATCTGCAGAGTCTGTCCTTTAAAATGCCCAATGTGCAGCTCGATGATGTCGGTACCGTAAAAAATACCGCCAACTTCACCGTGCGCGGCTTGGGTGTAAACAGCTCAATTCCGTCCATCGACCCGACTGTAGGGGTGTTTGTCGATGGTATGTATATGGGCATCAATGCGGGGGTCGTCACCGATATGTTCGACCTCGAGGGAATCGAGGTCTTGCGCGGCCCGCAGGGGCTGCTGTTCGGCCGCAATGTGACCGGCGGTGCCGTGGTGATCAAGACCGCGCGCCCCACTGACGAGTTTTCCAGCAAGTTCAAGCTGTCCACCACCGACAATCTGGATACCGTCGCGGCCGCCAGTATCAATGGCGCCATTTCCGATCGCGTGAACGGTCGCATGACCGTTTATTACAACGACGATCAGGGCTGGTTCGAGAACGTCTATACCGGCAATGACGAGGCCGGTGCGTCCGATACCTGGTTTATCCGCCCGAGCTTCAGTGTCGACCTGAGCGAATCTGCCGAGCTGCTGGTGCGCATGGAGCACGGCCGTATGGATTCCGCCGGGGTGGTCGCCCAGAACCGTGGTTCACTGGCGACCAATTTTCCGCTGTACCCGCTGTTCGGTGTAGATGTGTCCGGCTGGGATAACAGCGATGACTCCTTCGAGGTGGCCCAGAACGAAGAGGGTTACCAGGAGGACGAGTGGACCCAGGCGATCGCTGAGTACAACCAGGACGTCGCCTTCGGCAACGGCACTATCACCAATATCCTCGCCTGGCGTGAATTCGCTGCCGACGGCATCGGCGATATCGACTCCCTGCCGATTACCGCCTTCCACGCGAGTACCCGCGTCGACCAGAGTCAGCTCAGCAACGAGCTGCGCTATGCCGGCCGCTTCGGTGCCACCTCACTGACCACCGGTGTCTACTGGTTCAGTCAGGATCTCGAGTACTACGAAAACCGCTTGCTGCCCCTTTCCGGTCCGCCCGGTTCCGGTGGCTTTGACTGGACGGGCGGTGGTATCCAGGATCACGAGGCTATGGGCGTATTTGCCCAGGCGGACGTCGACCTGAACGAGTCCTGGGTGCTGACACTTGGTGGCCGTTACTCCACCGAAGAGAAGGACGCCAAGATCGCCACCATCCCGGTCAACCTGTGTTCTCTGGATGGCTGTGCCGCTTACGACTTTGAGGACAGCGAGTCCTGGAGTGCCTTTACGCCGAAGGTCGGGCTGCAGTGGAACCTGGCCGACAATGCGCAGATCTACAGCTTCTGGACCAAGGGGTTCCGCAGCGGTGGTTACAACATGCGCAACACCGGCCCGGGCGAACTGCCGGGACCGACCGATCAGGAAGAGCAGACCAGTTTCGAGATCGGCGGCAAGGCGGAGTGGTTTGACGGCCGTCTGCGTACCAACATGGCGCTGTTCCACAACACCATCGATGATATGCAGCGCGAGGAAAACCTGAGCAACCCGGTTGTGGGTGTTGTACAGATTATCCGCAACACCGCCGATGCGACGATTAACGGTGCCGAGTTCGAAGCAATGGCGGCGGCCACCGACAACCTGCTGTTTACCTTCAATGTCGGCTACGTCGACGGAGACTATGACAAAGTCAAAGGTGATATCAGCGGCGATGGGGTGGTCAACGACATCGACCTGGGGCTGGATATTCCGCGCCTGGCGCCCTGGACCTACGGTATCGGCATGGTCCACGACCTGCAGCTGGGTACCCTGGGCACGCTGACATCGCGCTTTAATTTCAACCACCGCGATGCAGCGCCATATACCGATAACAACCTCGGAATGCTGTCGGCGGCGGATATGCTCGATATCAGCTTCGGCTTTACGCCGGATTCCGGCAACTACCGCCTGGCGCTGTTCGGCAAGAACATGCTGGACGAGGTTACCGAGGGCAACAACACGCAGTTGCCAGCGACCCTTGGTGGTTTGGGGGCCAGCTTTACCCCTCTCAACAAGGGCCGAATTGTCGGCGTCGAGTTGAGCTACGATCTCTAAGCGGACCTAGAGCGAAAGCCCGGCATTGCCGGGCTTTTTTGTTTGTGCACAAGTATTGAGTGGCCTGGCCGTCGACTCACGGGCTTCGCCGCTTTGGCCTGCGGCTAGCTTCACGATCGCGTTTAACAATACCTGCGCGCCGGCTGCGACCTGTTCCGGTGTCGAGTGCTCCGCTTCGTTGTGACTCAATCCGTCCCGACAGGGAATAAAGATCATTGAGGTGGCAACGCGACTCGCTACATTGCAGGCGTCGTGCCCCGCGCCGGAAACTATTTCGCGGAAGCCGTAGCCGCAATTGCGCGTAGCGTGGCGCACGGCGTCGATACATCGGCTATTGAATTCAACCCCGGGTGCACGCCAGAAACAGTGGCTGTCCATCGGCAGGCCCTGTTCTGCGCCAACTTCGTCAACTATCCGTTCAAACTCCTGCACCATGGCCCGATACTGGTGGCCATCCGGGTGGCGGATATCCGCGGTGAACGTCAGCAGCCCGGGAACCGTATTGCTGGAGCCCGGTTCGGTGGTGATGATACCGATGGTCAGGCGGGCGTCGTCGCCGAACTGTTCACTCATGCGATACAGGCGCGGTAGGATTTCTGCGAGGGCGCGACTGGGGTCGCGCCGCAGGTTCATCGGTGTGGGGCCGGCGTGCGCCTCGACGCCGCGAATTACTACCCGGTGGCGACTCATATGCTGGACCCCGGTGACTACGCCGATTTCCAGCCCCTCTCTCTCCAGCACCGGGCCCTGTTCGATATGGGCCTCGATCGCGGCCAGCACCCGCAGTGGGCTCAGGCCGTCGTCTCCCAACTGCTGCAGACGCTCCAGCTCCTGCCGGACGGTCACCCCGTCACTGTCGGTGAGGTTGTAGGCTTCTTCTAAGGCCATATTTCCGGACCAGACGGCGGAACCCATCATCGCCGTGTCGAAGCGGCAGCCCTCTTCGTTGGTCCAGGCCACCACCGCGATGGGGTGCTCGGTCTGTATGCGCGCATCGTTCAGTGACTCGATAACCTCGAGGCCGGCGAGCACGCCGAACACACCATCGAACTTGCCGCCGGTGGGCTGGGTATCCAGGTGGCTGCCGGTCAGTACTACCGGTGCATCCGCCCGCGTGCCGGGGCGAACCGCAAACAGGTTACCGATCGCGTCGCGGCGGATCTCGCAACCCGCCGCCTTGCACCAGTCCGCAAACAGCTTTCGCCCGGCGGCGTCCTCGTCGGTCAGCGCCTGGCGGTTGCAGCCGCCTTTGCTGGTGGCCCCGATTGCCCCCATGTCCATCAACCGTTGCCACAGGCGCTCGGCATTGATCGAAAGTGGTTTATCCATTGGAGTTTGCCTCCAGCGAATCGCGGCGCAGGGGCTGACACATGCAGTGAATGCCGCCGCCGACCATGGTGATGGCCGAGACATCGGGGTCGTAGACCTTGAAGCCGAGCCCGCGGCAGCGATCGGCCAGGAAGTTGCTCTGTTTCGGCAGCAGCACCCGGTCCTGCCCGAGGGAGACCACATTGATACCCAGCTGGCCGATATAGCCGAACGGGACATCGACTATCTCGATATTCAGTTCGCGGAACCAGTCCTGTACTTCCCTGTTCACCACGTCGCGGCACAGAGCCACGGTGCTGTCGTTGAGCATGGCGATGGTGCAGTCGGCGTGCACGAAGTAGGGGTCGAACTCGTACAGGCAGACCTGCCAGCCCTCGGCCTCGAACCAGCGCTTGATCTGCTCGGCACCCTGGGCCTGACTGCGCTCGTTACTGTAGCCGAGCAGCAGATAGCCGGGTTTGATCATCATGAAATCGCCGCCCTCGTAGTAGCCGGCGGTTACCTTGTCGAAGATCGGCAGGTCGTTCTGATAGCAGAAATCCATCACCGGGCCGTATTCGCCGGTGCGCCACCACTGGGCCATGCGGCCGATCAGCATGCCCCAGGGGGTCATAAAACTGCCGTCGCGGGCCCACAGCTGCAGGGGCAGATCCGGATCCGCGGGCGTGATATGTACCTTGACACCGGCGTCTTCGAAGCAGTCCAGCACGCCCTGGTACTGGGCGCGAGCCAGGGGCACATCCAGCTGTATGCCGGCGTTGATCAGTTTTCTGTTCATCGAGTTGGTGGGCAGAATGCGGGTCAGGTTGTCCACCGGGCCGACCAATACGTCGCGCAGAGTGCCCGTCTCCGAGTCGGCGCCCCAGTAGTTCAGTTTGGGGGTGCCGCCCTCGCGGCGGCTGCGCATGGAAAAAACATCGTTAGCCATGATCCGCTCCTAACGGTGATGGGAGTTAATTGCGGCTGACGTTACCGGATTAAAAATATCACCGAAATCGATAATTCCTTGCTAGGATTGTGAGTAAAACTCACAGGAGGGGAAGGCCGTGCTCTCGCGACGCACTTTGCCACTGAATGCACTCAAGGCTTTCGAGGCCGCAGGCCGGCACCTGCATATGGGGCGGGCCGCCGAGGAACTGGGCGTGACGCACGGCGCCATCAGCCACCAGGTGCGCGCGCTGGAGCAGCAGCTGGGCGTTGCTCTGTTCGATCGCACCGGCAAAACCCTGAGTCTTACCACCAGCGGACGCAAGCTGTTGCGCGCGGTAACCGAGGCGCTGGATGTGATGATCACCGGTGCGGAAAACCTGGAGCCGGATACCGATGTCGCGCCGCTGCTGGTGGGCTGTACGCCGGCGCTGGCCGCCAACTGGCTGTCCCGGGCGATCGGCGACTTCTGCAAGGACTTTCCCGAGCTGACGGTGCATTTCCGCCCACTGGCGCCGGGAGTGCTGCGCCTGCCTACGGATATCGATGTCGCGCTGTGTTATGGCAAGCCCACCTCTGGATTTCATCACTGCGACCAGCTGGTGGAGGATCACTTTTTCCCTGTGGCGCACCCGTCGCTGGTGCACGGCGCAGGGCCGCTGCGCAGTCCGAATGATCTTCAGCAGTTTCGTCCCCTGCACGACGACAGCGGCAGCTGGGATACCTGGAACAGGAAATACGGCACCAGGAGCGCGGTTAAGGCACTGCACTTTTTCGACAGCTCCCACGCGCTGCAGGCGGCCCGTGCCGGCCTCGGTGTCGCGCTGGCGGGTGCGATTGAAGTGGCGCACGACCTGCGCAACGGCTCCCTGGTGCGCCTGCTAAAAGACCAGGTGACGGCGCCGCAGGCCTATTATCTGGCCGAGGTGCAAGCGCCGGCCCCGGGGAACCGCGTGGCGGAGTTCTGCCAGTGGATCGGCGGTGTGCTGTCCAGAGAAACCGCCTGATAGCGCCCGCGCGCTCACAGATGGGTGAATATAACTCACTGTAAATGTGATATTTGGTCGATTTTGGTGAATAAAATATCTGGATATGCTGCCCAGCATTCAGCCTGGCTATTGGCCGGCGAGGTAGTTGGAGGCAACCATGACCCAAAAGGCACCAAGCGTTTCACATCGGGAGATTTCCGCATTTGTGCGAAGCCAGTATGGACTGGAGTTGCAGCACATCAGTGAGCTGGGCGGTTATGTGGATCAGAATCTGCTGCTGATCGACAGCGACGGCAACCGCTACACCTGCAAGGTTCACGACCGGAGTGAACACCCGGCGGTGCTCGGGATGCAGAACTCGGTCATGCAGCGAGTGGGGGAGGCCGTCGATACCTGCCTGTTCCCCCGGCCGGTGCGCGACGGGGCAGGGGACTGGATCAGCACCCTGCAATCCGCCAACGGTCAGTCCTACCTGGTGCGCCTGCTCACCTATGTGCCCGGCCGCCTGCTCAAGGAGGTGAATCCCGTTTCCGACCGGCTGCTCGAGCAGGTGGGGCAGACCCTCGGGCTTATGGACATGGCGCTGGAGGGATATTACGAGCCGGCCGCCAATCGCCCGGATATTCCCTGGGACCTGAAAAACGCGCTGGCCAGCAAGCCGCTGTGTGCGGCGATCGCCGATCCCTACCGGCGCCGCCTGGCCGAGTATTTCCTGCTGCAATTCGAAAGCGAAGTGCTGCCCGAGCTGGTGCAGCTGCGCAAGAGTGTCGTGCACAACGACGCGCACCGCTACAGCATCCTGGTCGATGAAACCGCCGACGAGCTGGCCGGCATTTTTGATTTTGGCGATACCGTTTACACCTACACGGTGACCAATATCGCGATTTGTCTATCCGACCTGATGCTGACCGGGGAAGATCCGATCGCCGTGGCGCGGGTGCTGGTGGCGGCCTACCACCGGGAATTCCCGCTGACCGAACGTGAGATAACACTTATCTATCACCTGGTCTGCACCCGCCTGACGATCTACGGTTGCAAGGCCGCGGAGGCGCTGATTGCCCAGCCGGACAACCAGCACGCGCAGTTGAAAGCGGAAGAAGTCTGGAACCTGCTGGACCGGCTTCTGGCGACGAATCCACTGGCGCTGACGAACGCGCTGCTGGAGGCGTGCGGATTTACCGTCGCCGCACCCGACCGGGAGGTACAGCAGAAGCTGCGCGACCGGCATATGGGCAAATCCCTCGGCTTGCACTACCGCGAACCCCTGCACCTGACCCAAGGTGCGCTGCAGTACCTGTACAGCGCCGAGGGAGATGCCTACCTGGATTGCGTCAACAATGTCTGCCAGTGGGGGCACTGTCACCCCCGTATCGCCGGGGCCATCCGCAAACAGGTGGCGACACTGAATACCAACTCCCGCTACCTGTACGAGCAGTTGCCGCAATACGCGCAGCAATTAGCCGACTGCTTCCCGGAGCCGTTGTCGGTGTGTTTTCTGGTCAACTCCGGCAGTGAGGCCAACGACCTGGCGATGCGCATGGCCAAGGCCTACACCGGGCATACGGAGATGTTGGTGATCGACAAGGCCTACCACGGCAACTCCAGCGTCTGTACCGATATCAGCCCGCACCGTATCGACCGCCCGGGCCGGCCCGGACTGCCCGGATATGTGCACAAGACGCTCACCCCGGACACCCTGCGCGGTCCCTACAAACGGGACGACCCGGAAGCCGGATACAAGTACGCGGCCGATGTGCAGCGGATTATCGAAGAGCTCGAGGCGGACGGCCGCGGTGTGGCCGCTTTTTACGCGGAATCGCAGATTGGCACCGGCGGCCAGATAGTTCTGCCCGAGGGATACCTGAATACTGTTTACGAGCATGTGCGCGCCGCCGGCGGTGTTTGTGTCGCGGACGAAGTGCAGCTCGGTTTCGGCCGCGTCGGCGATCACTTGTGGTGTTTTGAAACCCAGGGCGTGGTGCCGGATATCGTCACCCTCGGCAAGCCCATCGGCAATGGTCACCCGTTGGGCGCCGTGATCACTACGCCCGAGATAGCGGCGGCGTTCAATAACGGCGTGCCCTATTTCAATACGTTTGGCGGCAATCCGGTGTCCTGCGCCGCGGGCCTCGCGGTGCTGGATGTACTGAAGGACGAGGAAGTCATGGCCAACTGCCGCACGCGCGGTGCAGAACTGATGGACGGCCTGCTGCAACTCGCGCAGACCTACGGGTGCATTGCCGATGTGCGCGGCCAGGGACTGTATATCGGTGTGGAGCTGGTACAGGACCGCAGTACCATGGCACCGGCAGCCGCGTTGGCCGAGGCCGTGGTGGAGATGATGAAGGAGCAGGGCATTCTGCTGAACACCAACGGCTACGACAACAACATTATAAAAATCAAACCGCCGCTGATTATCTCGGCGCAAAATGTGCAGCGTATTGTGCGCACTTTGGATCGCGTGCTGGCGGCGCTGGCATGATGTGCGTGGGTGCGCGAGAATCTCGCATTGGCGAAACCAAACGCAGGGATTTGAACAATGCGCTATATCGATTTGCCCGAACACGGCGGGCCGGAAGTCATGCAGTTGGCGGAGCGGGAAAAACCGCAACCCGCTGCCGGCGAGGTGCTGATTAAAGTCGCTGCTGCCGGCGTCAACCGCCCGGATATAGTGCAGCGGATGGGGTATTACCCGCCGCCCCCCGGTGCGTCGCCAATTATGGGACTGGAAGTGGCCGGTGAGATCGTCGCGGTTGGCGACGGTGTCGAGCGCTGGAAGGAGGGTGACACGGTCTGTGCTCTGGCAAATGGCGGCGGCTACGCGGAATACGTTGCGGTGCCGGCGAGTCAGTGTCTGCCGGTACCGAAGGGCCTGTCGCTCGTTGAGGCCGCGGCGTTGCCGGAGACCTTCTTTACCGTGTGGAGCAATGTCTTTGACCGCGCGGGGTTGAAAGCTGGCGAGATATTATTGGTGCACGGCGGCTCCTCCGGTATCGGTACCACCGCGATTCAATTGGCACACAATTTCGGCGTGCGGGTGTTTGCCACTGCCGGCTCCGCCGAAAAGTGTGCGGCCTGCGAAGCGCTGGGCGCGGAAAAGGCCATCAACTACAAGACCGAAGATTATGTCGAAGTCGTGCGCGAGGCCACAGGCGGTCACGGTGCCGACGTGATCCTGGATATGGTGGGGGGCGACTATATCGATCGCAATATACAGGTTGCGGCCAAGGACGGACGCATCGTCAATATCGCCTACCTGCAGGGCGCCAGTGTGCAGGTGAATATGTTGCCGGTCATGCTGAAGCGCCTGACCCTTACCGGCTCCACCCTGAGACCGCAGTCGCTACAGGTGAAGGCGGCGATAGCCAATGCCCTGGAAGAAAAAGTATGGCCGTTGATTGCCGAGGGCAAGATTCGCCCGCACATTGCCGCCACTTTTCCGCTGGAAAACGTTGCCGACGCGCACCGGCTGATGGAGTCCAGTAACCATATCGGCAAGATTGTATTGAACCTGTCGTAGGAAGCTGGGGAGTGGTGCGCGAATCGGTCGTGGTGACCTCGCCCGAAGCCGCACCGGCACAGGCCTTTTACAGGTTGCTGATATTGCGATCAGGCATACCTGTCTCCGGTAGCGCTGTCAGGCTAAATGGTAATGAGGCCTTCGGATGGCGCCTCTGGGCCCGGCCGCTAATCTTGTCCGCTTTTTGCTGAGGCTCGCTTTGCGGGCTACGGGGTATTCTGCTCGGTTATCTGTTCACTGCCGCCGGTACCGCGTTCCGGCATTGCGGGGACAATTTCTGGCTTGCGCAGGGGTGGGCGGACGCTGACTTCGCCGGTGGCCACATCGACATAGGCCTTATAGAGATTGCTGATCTTGCGCACATACTGCACCGGTTCCGAGCCGCGCACATAGCCGTAGCGGGCTTTGTTGAAGTACTGCGGCTCAGCCAGTTTTAGCATCGCGACTTCGACATTGCCGAACCAGACGTTGGGATCCAGGCCCAGCTCTTCCGCCAGTCGCTGGGCGTCGAGCAGGTGGCCGTAACCGGCGTTGTAGGCGGCGAGGGTAAACCAGAGCTTGTTGAGGGTCGGCAGGGTCGGGTCGAACCTGTCCCGCACCCAGTTGAGATATTTGACGCCGGCCTGGATATTGCGATCCGGTTCGAACACCGGCGGCGGAAATCCCATCTCCTCCGCCGTGGCTGGCATCAGCTGCATCAGGCCCTGGGCGCCGACGGGCGACACTGCCTTGGGATCGAAGTTACTTTCCTGCCACATCTGCGCGACCACCAGGCGCCAGTCGAAATCGTAGTTAAGTGATGAGTCCTTGATCAGTTCGTCGAAGGGGGAGAGATCCTGCCCCGGAATCACTCGCGCACTGACTCGCTGCGTGAAGCGTTTGTCGGGCTCGAAATACACCTGGTATTTCCGCTGGTACTGTTCGGTCTTGCGGAACTCTTCAATAAATTTACTGAGGTTTTGCAGCAGGTGCCAGTTCTTGGTTACCACCATCCAACCTTGGGGTTTGGGATCGCCGAGCAGGGTCCCGGCATCCAGATTGGGCTGCAGCGAAGCCTCGATTGTCGCCGAGCCGGAGTCGGCGATAGTGGCGTCCAGCAACCCCTCGGCGATCATGTTGAAGATTTGCGACAGGGACATGCCCGGGGGGGCAATCTTAATCTCGACGTCAATACCGCTGTCCCTGATGGTGTTGGCCGTGGGGATAAACGAGGAGAAGGCCCGCAGGGTCAGTGTGCGCCCGGTGAGATCCTGTATTTTGTCTATCGGCGGACGATTTTTATTACTGACTACCCGCTCGGGACTCTCGAGGTAGGAGGCGGTAAAGGATATCCCCTGCTCCTTGCGCCCTTCGATGATCGTCGTCGACGCGCCGGCGAAGTCCCCGCGCCCCGCCTTGAGCCAGTCAATCAGGTTTTCATCGTAGGGAACCACGATGACCTGCAGCTGCAGATTGTGCTTGTCGGCAAAGGCTTTGGCCAGGTCGTAGTCAAAGCCCATCAAAACCCCTTTCCAGAGAAAATAGGTCGTGGGACCGTTGTAGGTTAAAAACCGGATCAGGCCGGACTTTTTGATTTCTCGCCAGTCGGTAATACGGTCTTCCCTTTCGGTGACCAGATGCCGGGTCAGGTAGTTATTGACGGTAGCCAGCAGGCGTTTCGAATCCTTTCGTAGCCCCCAGGCAATATTCTCTTTCTCGGAAACACTGGCACCGATACGTATGTCGTCGCGATACTCACGCATGGCCTCCGCTTCATTGCTGTCAAGAATGGAGACTTGATTTGGGTTTTCGTTGACAAGATCCATGAGCACGTCCAGGTCGTCGTTATAGGGGACTTCCTGCAGTGTGATACCGGCACCCGGATTCTCTTTTATCAGTCGCTTGGCGGTATCCAGGTGTGTTGTTCCCTTGAGGACGAGAAGTCTTACATTGTGCAATTTTTGCGGGCTGTCGATCGCGGGGCCACGTGGGCCGGTGATGAGTTTCTGCTCGATATGCATCAGGGGCTGGGTGAAATTCAGTCGCTTCTCCCGCTCACTTGTGGCGGTCAAGTTGTCGGCAATGATATCCGCGTGGCCGTCCTCTACCAGGGATATGGCGTGGCTCGGAGATTCTGCATCCACCCACATGGGTTCCAGCCTGAGTCTCCTGGCGAGGGCTATGGCCAGCTCAATATGGCGTTGCGTAACGATGGCTGAGCGCGGCAACGGATTCCCGAGAGGGCTCGAAAAGGTGGCAAATCGAATGATTTTGCGCTTTTTCAGGGCGGCCAGGTCGCCGGTTTCAATGTAGTTAGTAAATTCGACCTGTTTCTGACCGGAAGGAAGGTCTGAGGTTTCACCTGCAGCGATTGCGGCTTCAGCCGGGGCTGCTTCTTCGGCCTTGCGATCCGGTTTTCCGCAGGCCGTAACCAATACCAGTACAACTACCGCAAGTAGCGTCGCGCCTAGTAATTGGAGGTCTTTGTAACGGCTTAGCATAGACCGCTCCGTCAGCCATCTACGCCAAGAATTTTAGTGTCTGCCCTGTCCGCTTCCCCGAAGGTCGGGTTTTGGGCGCTACGCTAGGGCGCGGAGCGCGTCAGTACTGTTTACCACCTGGTCGTTATCGCCGCGCACTACCGCATGTCCGCGCTCCGGTACCGCCAGGGGGCTGGAATCGAGCAACAGCTGGGTCGCGGGGGCTCTCGCTGGCGTATATTCTCGGCGCTCGGGTAATTGCTATCGCCGGCGATGTCCAAGCGCCTGACGCTCACTGGCTCCACGGAGAGGCCGCTGTCGGCAGCAGCGAAGATGGCAATACCGAGTGCCTGGGAGGAAAAAGCGTGGCCCCTGATTGCTGAGGGCAAAATTGTCCTGTCACTCCAGTGATAAGCGAGCGGCCGGGCGATGCTTCGGAAAAATAACCGGGGAGCGGGTGACGGAGCCGTGCAATATCGCCACTGGCCATATCGGTATAGGCCCGGTAAAGATTGCTGATATTTTTCACATACTGCACGGGCTCTGCCCCGCGGGCGTAGCCATATCGCGCCTTCTCGAAGTAGCGCGGCTCTGAGAGCTTGAGCATCGCGACTTCGACATTGTCGAACCACTGGTTCGGATCCAGGTTCAGTTTTTTCGCCAGCAACCTGGCGTCGCGCAAGTGGCCGATACCGGCGTTATAGGCGGCAAGTGCAAACCACAGCTTTTCGTCCGCCGGCAGTTCGTCCTCAAAGCGTTCCCTTACCCAGTCCAGATACTTGGTGCCGGCGTGGACTGAATGCTCTGGGTCGAATAACGGCCCGTCGAATCCCATCTCTTGCGCAGTGCGCGGCATTACCTGCATTAATCCCTGGGCCCCCATATGTGATTCTGCTTTCGGGTCGAAATTGCTTTCCTGCCACATTTGAGCGACGACCAGACGCCAGTCGAGGTTGTGCTTCAGGGCGAACTTCTTGGCCAGCTTGTCGTAGGGGGATAATTCTCCTCCTGGCATGACCGGGGCCTCCGCTCTCTTGAGCAGTTGCTTGTTTGGCTTGTAATAGTTGTCGACCATTGCCCGGTTTTTCTTGACGCCAAGAAACTCCTCGAGAAACTGGTCGACCTTCTCGAGCAGGGTGTTGTTATCCCGCTCGACCATCCACGCCTGGGGCAGTGGATCGCTGACGACCGCGCCGGCGACCAGTTCGGGGTAGAGGGCCGCCTGTATCGCGGCGAGGTTGGTGTCCTCGAGAGTTGCGTCGAACTCGCCGCTGGCGACGCCTTTGATAATGTCTCCGAAGGAGGCGTCCTCGGGTGCCACTTCCACTTTCACGTCAACGCCACTCTGGCGCAGCGTGTTTGCCGTTTCGATAAAAGCGGATCCCGAGCGTAATGTCAGGGTTCGACCATTGAGGTCCTGCAGAGTATTGATCGGCGGTGATTTCTTGTTGCTGAGGACAGTCTGAGTGGTTTCGAGGATTGGAGTGGTGAAATCCACTCCCTGCTTGCGGCGGCTTTCAGTAATCGTAGTGGATGCTCCCGCAATATCCGCCTGCCCGGTCTTGAGTAGATCCGTTAGATCCTTTTTATCTGGCACTGCGATAATCTGCAGCTCCAGATCGTTTTCTTCGGCGAATTTGCTCGCGAGTTCATAATCGAGGCCTGTAAGGACGCCTTTCCAGATAAAATAGCCGGGCCCATTGTAGGTGGCGAAGCGCAAGACGCCGGACTCCTTGATGGATTTCCAGTCTGCTTCCCTTTGCGGTGGGGCTTTTACCAGGGTGTCGATCAGGAAGTTGTTGATTCTGGTGCGCAGATTATTGGCATCCTTGCGCACTGCCCACACGATAGCCACCGGCTCGTCGCTGACCTTGTCACCAATTTTCGCCTCACCCTGAAAGCCTTCCAGGGTTTCGGCAGTGCGCTCTGCCATGATCGTGATAATCGGATCGCTTCCGTCGATGGATTCGAGCAGCTCGCCGGTAAGTTCATCCATCGGGAGTTCTCGCACGGTGATATTTGATGAGGCATTTTCAGCCGCAATTTGCTTGGCCGCCTCGGATAATGTGCTGTCCTTGAGTACGGTGAGTTCGACGTTTTTCAATTGCTTGACGCTGCTGATGTCCGGTCCTTTTTTTCCGGTTACCAATACTCGTTGAGTCCTCTGAAGCGGTTCGGTGAGGCCGAGAAGCTTGCTCCGCTCTTCAGTGGCCTCGAGGCTCTCGGCGAACACATCGGCCTCGCCGTTGATGATCATTTCTATGCCTTGCTGGGGGGTCTCAGCAACCAGGAAATATGGAGTCAGTCCCAGCTTTGCGGCCAATCGTTTAGCCAGTTGAGTATTGCTTTGGCTGACAATCGCACTCCGGGCCAGCGCGCCATTCGGGTCCTCGTACAATTGCACAAAGCGAATAATGCCGCGTTTCTCGATATCGGCGAGATCGCCGGTCTCTTGATAATTGCTGAATTTTTTGCTCGCGCCAGAAGATTCCGTGCGTTGCTCGCTGACCTCGGCTGATTCCGTTTGACGCTCCTCGGCTACCTGCTCATCCCTGGCAGTTTCTTCGCGCTCTTGCCTATCGCAAGCTCCGATAAGGAGTGCCAGAACTGTGATGAAGAGGCAAGAATAATAATTGGTGCTGCAGTGTCGACGTTCGGTTTGGCTTTTGTTCACGGCCATCTCCTGCGTGTCACATCTGAGATGTGGGGGCTCGACAGGCACTCAAAGAGAACTGGCTGGCACCCCGCGCTCGGCAGTCTGCCACTGGCAGCTAATGGTAATGTCGGGGTGCCACTGTCGCTAAGTGCGATTTGTGGATAATGAGTTTCATCGGCAGCTAAATTCCATGATGTCCAGCACCTCTCCGTCCTGCCGCTGGGTACAGACTGGCTGGTGTCGGCTGCGCCTGGTGTCAGTAGGGCGGGAGCGCAAAGGCGTTTGTCGTTAGGTTCCGGTGAAAGGTTCGCCGCGATTCAATGGCAAGGCGTTTAATCCGACACGCGCTCCCTGTCACCGTAATCGATTTCAGGAATGCGAGGTTCACGCTGGGGCTTTTGCTCGGGTTTTTTCCGCAGAGGCGGCCGCACGGCGACCTCCCCGGTAGCAACTTCTACATAAGCCTTGTAGAGGTTACTGATATTGCGGACATACTGGACCGGCTCAGAACCGCGGACGTAGCCATAACGTGCCTTTTTGAAATACTGGGGCTCCGCAAGTTTCAGCATGGCAACTTCGACGTTGTCGAACCAGACATTGGGGTCCAGGCCGAGCTGTTCCGCCAGGCGCTGGGCATCGAGCAGATGTCCGTAGCCGGCATTATAAGAGGCGAGGATAAACCACAGTTTGTTGGCGACTGGCAGGGTCGGATCGAATCTGTTGCGCACCCAGTTAAGATACTTGACACCGGCCTTGATGCCGCGCTCCGGATCAAACAGCGGCGGGGGGAAGCCCATCTCTCTCGCGGTGGCGGGCATAACCTGCATCAAGCCCTGTGCTCCAACAGGGGATACGGCTTTTGGGTTGAAGTTACTCTCCTGCCACATCTGTGCGGTCACCAGTCGCCAGTCGAAATCGTAATCCAGCGCCGATGCCTTCACCAGATTGTCGAAGGGAGAGAGGTCCTGTCCCGGAATAATTCGCGCGCGGACTCTCTGCGTAAAGCGCTTGTTGGGCTCGAAATAGGCTTTGAATTTTTGCGCGTACTCTTTGGATTCCCGATAGTCCTTCAGAAACTTGTTGAGGTTTTGCAGCAGGTGCCAGTTCCTGGTTACCACCATCCAGCCCTGGGGCTTGGGGTCACCCAGTAGTGTTCCGGTAACCAGATCCGGCTGCAGGGACGCCTCGATTTTCGCGTTGTCCGAGTCGGCGATGGTGGCGTCCAGCAGGCCTTCTGCAACCATATTGAATATCTGCGACTGGGACATGCCCGGGGGTGCCACTTTGATCTTTACATCGATACCGCTGTCCTTGATCGCCTGTGCTGTTGGCATGAACGACGAGTAGGCGCGCAAGGTTAAAGTGCGCCCGGCAAGGTCCTGTACTTTTTCGATCGGGGCGCGCTGTTTATTGCTGACCACTTGCTCCGGAGTTTCCATATAGGAGGTGGTGAAGCTGATCCCATCTTTTTTTCGCTCTTCGGTGATCGTTATCGAAGCCCCGGCAAAGTCTCCCCGTCCGGCTTTCAGCCAGTCGACCAGGCTTTCATCGTAAGGCACGACGACGACCTGCAATTGGAGTTTATGCTTTTCGGCAAACGCCACGGCCAGATCGTAATCGAAGCCCATCAGCAGGCCTTTCCACAGAAAGTAGGTGGTGGGGCCGTTGTACGTCAGCAGCCGGACTACGCCCGATTTCTTGATGTCTTTCCAGTCCCCGAGCCGCTCGTCCTGGGCCTTTACCAGGTTGCGCGTCAGAAAGTTGTTGGTCGTGGTCAGCAGGAGCTTGGAGTCCTTGCGCAGGCCCCATGCAATGTTTTCCACGTCTGTCACGTCTGCGCCAATACGCAAGTCGTCGCGGTAGGAATTCAAGTCCTCGGCGATATAGTCGTCGAGGATGGCGACGCGGTTATTCTTCTCGTTGATCAGGTCCACGAGAATATCCCGGTCACCATAGACGACCACTTGCTGCATGGACAGGTTGGCCTCTGGGTGTTCCTCTATCAGGCGCTGAGCGGTTGGCAAGTTGCTTGAACCGGCGGGCACGATAAATTCGATATCCTTCAGTTGCGCCGGGTCGCTGATGTCAGGACCGGATGCACCGGTTATCAGTTTCTGCCGGGTATGCCGCACCGGGATGCTGAAGTTGATCAACTCCTTGCGCGGTTCGGTAATGGTGAGGTTGTAGGCCAGAATATCGGCCTTGCCGGCGATGAGTAGCTCGATCGCTTCGTCCGGCGTTCTCGCGCGTACCCATTTGGCTTTCAGCTTTAGTCGATCTGCCAGCTTATTGGCGAGCTCGAAGTGTCGCAATGTGACGACCCCTTCACGCGGTAGCTGGTCTTCTGAGGCGCCCGAGAGACTGACAAATCGGATGGTTCCGTGTTTCCTGATATCCAGGAGATCGCCGGTTTCTATGTAATTGATGAAGCGGTAGTAGGCGTCGCGAGAGTCGGGTGCGGGCGCTTCCTCCCGCTTCGCGCGCTTTGCGGTAGGTTTTTCTTCCGCGCGACTTTCTGCGCGGCTTTCCTCGCGAGTCTCTTGCCTCTCGGCAACAGCAGCCTCGCCATCAGCAGCGCGCTCCTGCTTGCCGCAACCGGCAACAGCAAAAATCATTACCGATACGATTAACAGGATCCAAGTGTACGTGTGAACAGTTCTATGACATTTCTGCATAGACCGCTCCGTCAGCCATCTACGCCGGAATTATAGTGTGGCGCTGCGTCAGCTCAGTTTTCTCGCGCCACCGGGTCAGGACTTGATGTTCGCGATGCGCGCGGAGAACTCACCATCGGCGAGGCGCACGTCAACCGACTGGTCGACTTGCAGCTCACCGGTGCTTTTCACAACCTGGCCCTGTCCGTCCCGTACTATGGCGTAGCCCCGCTGCAGTACCGCGAGAGGGCTGACGTTGTGCAGAAGCTGGGCTCGGTGGTTGAGCTGGTCCGCGCGTTTGTGCAGCAACAACTGGATTGCGCGGACCAGGTTTTGCCGATCGAGTTGCAGGCGCTTACGGCTTTCCTGCAGGCGGCGTTCCGGGTGGCAGTGGGCGAAGGCGCGCAGGGCGGCCAGCAATTGGCTGCGGCGCGACTGAGTCTGCTGTCGGCCGGCGCCGAGCAGCCGCATTTCCAGGTGGTCCAGTTTCTGTGCGCGATTCAGCAGCTGCTCTTTCGGGTGGCGCAGCCGATTGCCGGTGAGCTGCACCTGCTGGCGCAGGTGCCGCAGCTGCAGCCGTGCCGCGCGGATCAGTCGGTGCCGGTAGGTAGCCAGCGTCTGCAGCAATTCGGCGGCATTGGCACTGGCGATTTCCGCCGCCGCGGAAGGGGTCGGGGCCCGCAGGTCGGCAGCCAAGTCGGCTATCGTGGTGTCGGTTTCATGCCCCACGGCGGAGATGGTTGGAATAGGGCAGGCGGCCAGGGCACGGGCCACCACCTCTTCATTAAAAGGCCAGAGGTCCTCCAGGGAGCCGCCGCCGCGCCCCACGATCAGCAGGTCGTGGCGTCCGTGGCGGCCGGCCTTGGTGATGGCCTCGGCAATCTGTTGCGCCGCCCCCTGACCCTGCACCTGTACCGGCCACAGCTCGATACGGGCGGCGGGATAGCGTCGCCCCAGTACCTGGATCATGTCGCGGACGGCGGCGCCGGTAGGGGAGGTGACTATGCCGATGTTGGTCGGCAGGAAGGGCAATGGTTTCTTCCGCGCCGGATCAAACAGCCCCTCGGCCTGCAGCCTGGCCTTGAGCTGTTCCAGCTGGCGCATCAGGGCGCCGAAACCAGCCTCTTCCATATGTTCCACGATCAGCTGGAATTCACCGCGGCCCTCGTAAAGGCTGACTCTGGCTCTGATCAATACCTCGCGGCCGTTCTCCGGGCGGAAACTGACCGCCCGGTTGCGGCCGCGGAACATGGCGCAGCGCACCTGCGCGCGCGCATCTTTGAGGGTGAAGTACCAGTGCCCGGAGCTGGGCGCAGCGAAGTTGGAAATCTCCCCCCCTACCCACAACAGCGGCACGCTGTTCTCCAGCAGGTGCTTGACTTCCCGGTTCAGATCGCTGACCGACAGGACGCTGCGGTTGGAACCGGGTTTCGGCGGGCTGGATAGCATTTCAATCTCGCAAAGGTGGAATTGGCGGGCCAATATTGCAGTATCGTCGTGGGACGTAAAGAGATTTACTGGAAAAGGGGCATTTCTTGCACCCTTTCCGAAAATACCCTTTTGCTGTCGGCGAAGTTGCGGCTATAATCGCGCCGATACCCAATCCCGCTCTTTCGAGGTTTGAGTGTCCATGTCTGATTCCGGTCTGCGCATTGCGCGCGAAGCTCTCACTTTTGACGACGTCCTGCTGGTGCCCGGCTATTCCGAGGTGACCGCTAAAGACGTAAGTCTGAAGACCAAACTATCCCGTAACATTACCCTGAATATCCCAATTGTGTCCGCCGCCATGGACACGGTTACCGAGTCGCGCCTGGCCATTGCCCTGGCCCAGGAAGGCGGTATCGGCATTATTCATAAAAGCATGAGTATCGAGGACCAGGCGCTGGCGGTGCGCGCGGTGAAGAAGTTCGAGGCCGGCGTGGTCAAGGACCCCATCACCATAGAGTCCGATGCCACCGTGCGCGAACTGATCGCCCTGACTACCCACCACAACATCTCCGGCGTGCCGGTGATGGACAAGGGTAACCTGGTGGGTATCGTGACCAGTCGCGACGTGCGCTTCCAGACCAATCTGGACGCGACGGTTGCCAGCATCATGACGCCGCAGGAGCGTCTGGTAACCGCCCCTGAAGGCGCCGCACCTGAGCAGGTCCAAGAGCTGTTGCACAAACACCGCATCGAGAAGGTGCTGGTAGTCAACAACGACTTTGAGCTGCGCGGTCTGATTACCGTTAAGGACTTCAATAAGGCCGAACAATATCCCAACTCCTGTAAAGACGCCGATGGCCGCCTGCGCGTAGGCGCTTCCGTCGGCACCAGCCCGGACACCGACGACCGCGTTGCGGCGCTGGTGGAAGCTGGTGTGGATGTACTGGTGGTGGATACCGCTCACGGTCACTCTCGCAATGTGATCGAGCGGGTGCGTCGTATTAAGGAACTCCATCCGCAGGTGGACGTGATCGGCGGCAATATCGCTACCGGTGAGGCGGCGCGGGCACTGGTTGAAGCTGGTGCGGATGCGGTCAAGGTGGGCATTGGCCCCGGCTCTATCTGTACCACCCGTATCGTCAGTGGTATTGGCGTGCCGCAAATCTCCGCTATCGCCGAAGTGGCCAAGGCGCTGGACGGCACCGGTGTACCGCTGATCGCCGACGGTGGTATCCGCTACTCCGGCGATATCTCCAAGGCCATAGTGGCCGGTGCCCACTCTGTGATGATGGGCTCCATGTTTGCCGGCACCGAAGAGGCGCCGGGTGAGGTGGAGCTCTACCAGGGCCGGACTTACAAATCCTATCGCGGCATGGGATCGCTGGGCGCCATGGCGCGCACTCAAGGCTCTTCCGACCGCTATTTCCAGGACGCCAGCAAGGGTGCCGAGAAACTGGTGCCTGAGGGTATCGAGGGTCGCGTACCTTACAAGGGGCCGCTGTCCGTGATCGTGCATCAGATGATGGGCGGTTTGCGCTCGGCCATGGGCTATACCGGCAGTGTGGATATGGAAGCCATGCGCACTCGCCCCGAGTTCGTGCGTGTGACGGCAGCCGGCATGGGTGAGTCCCATGTACACGACGTGCAGATCACCAAAGAGGCGCCGAACTACCCGGTCGGTGGCCGTTAACATTTAGTGTTTCATCCCGGCGGACGCCGGGATCCTGTTTGATGTCCCTCCGGCCTGTGCCGGAATGACGATAATTAAGTAGTAAGCCGCAAACGGACCTTCGGGGTCCGTTTGCCGTTTTTCATCCTGTTATCGAGTGCACCATGTCCCAAGATATCCACGCCAGCCGTATCCTGATTCTCGACTTCGGCTCCCAGTACACCCAGCTGATTGCCCGCCGCGTGCGCGAACTCGGTGTTTTCTCCGAGATCCGCGCCTTCGACATGAGCGAGGAGGAGATCCGCGAGTACAACCCGCAGGGGATCATTCTCGCCGGTGGCCCCGAGTCGGTGCCGGAAGAGGGCTCACCGCGGGCGCCTCAGGTGGTCTTCGAGCTGGGCGTGCCGGTGCTCGGTATCTGCTACGGCATGCAGACCATGGCGCACCAGTTGGGTGGCGCAGTGCAGGGCAGCAATGTCCGTGAGTTCGGCTACGCCCAGGTAAAAGTCGAGGGCGAGTCAAAGCTGCTGCACGATATCAGGGATCACCTGGACGACGGCGGCAATGCGCTGCTCGACGTGTGGATGAGCCATGGTGACAAGGTCGTGAAGATGCCGGAGGGCTTCGAGCTGATGGCGTCTACCGACTCCTGCCCGATCGCCGGCATGTACTGCGCCGAGAAGAATTTCTACGGCGTACAGTTCCACCCGGAAGTGACACACACGCTGCAGGGCATGCGCATTTACGAGCACTTCGTCATTGAACTGTGCGGCTGCGAGAAGCTGTGGACGCCTGCCAATATCATCGAGGATTCCATCGCCAAGGTGCGCGAGCAGGTGGGAAGCGGCAAGGTACTGCTGGGCCTGTCCGGCGGTGTCGACAGCTCGGTGGTGGCGGCGCTGCTACACAAGGCAATCGGCGACCAGTTGACCTGCGTGTTCGTGGACAACGGGTTGCTGCGCAAGAACGAAGGCGACCAGGTGATGCAGATGTTCGCCGAGAACATGGGGGTGCGCGTGATCCGCGCCGATGCCGAGGAGCAGTTCCTGTCGCGCCTCGCCGCGGAGGACGAACCAGAGGCCAAGCGCAAGATCATCGGCAATACCTTTATCGAGATCTTTGACCAGGAGGCGGCAAAGCTGCAGGACGTCAAGTTCCTGGCGCAGGGCACCATCTACCCGGATGTGATCGAGTCGGCCGCGGCCAAGACCGGCAAGGCGCATGTGATCAAGTCGCACCACAATGTGGGCGGTTTGCCGGAAGATATGAAATTCGAGTTGGTTGAACCGCTGCGCGAACTGTTCAAGGACGAGGTGCGCAAGATCGGTCTGGAACTGGGTCTGCCGTACGACATGGTCTATCGCCATCCCTTCCCGGGTCCGGGTCTGGGGGTGCGAATCCTCGGCGAGGTGAAGAAGGAGTACGCCGACATTTTGCGCGAGGCGGATGCCATCTTTATCGAGGAGCTGCACAAGGCGGACTGGTATCACAAGACCAGCCAGGCCTTTGTGGTGTTCCTGCCGGTCAAGTCAGTGGGCGTGGTGGGCGACGGCCGTCGCTACGAATACGTGGTTGCGTTGCGCGCCGTGGAAACCGTGGACTTTATGACGGCGCGCTGGGCGCACCTGCCCTACGAGCTGATCGAGAAAGTCTCCAACCGCATCATCAACGAGATAGAGCATATCTCCCGCGTGGTCTACGACGTCTCCAGTAAGCCGCCGGCCACTATCGAGTGGGAATAACCCCCTGTCCCGGCCGGAAACGACTTGTCTCTTTCCCGGCCGGGTAATTCCTTGCGTAGGCGGACGACTTCATTTCACGCACAAGATGCGCGATGGTGCGCTGCCTCTCCAGCATGGCGAGTGCTGTATCGCGTTCGCCGCAGGCCAATCAGACCACGGCCTCACTGATGGCTTTTTTGGCATCGGCATTGTCGACACCGGCATCGTCGCTCTCCGCCGTGCCGGGCGCCGGTGCGGCGGGCGTCGCTGCGCCGGAGAGCGGATCTATTTCGTCCAGGGGCAACTGGTCAATTGCGGCAAACTCCAGCACTAGATAGTCATTGTTGGGCGTGCTGCTTTGCGCCGATAGATCGGCAAAGTCCAGGTCGAAGGGCTCCTCCAACTGCATCTCCCCGAAGAGGCTGACCGGGCTGGGGCTGGCTGCGCTGTCGGCACTTTCACGGCGTTCCTCTTTATCGCCTGCGGCCGCCATGCCGCGCTCTACGCTGATGGCGCTTATGACATCGGCATCGCCGTTCTCCGCCGCGTCCGGCGCCGGTCCGGCGGCAGTCGGGTCTAATTCCTCCAGAGGCAGCGGGTCAAATGCGGCAAAATCCAGCGCCAGATCGTCATCGCTGGCTGGGTTGCGTTGCGCCGGCAGATCGGCGGAGTCCTGATCGAAGGACTCGTCCAGCTGCAGCTCCTCGAAAAGGCTGTCCGGGCCGGGGGTTGCAGGGCTGCCGTCAATTTCCTGGCCTTCCTCTTCACCGCTTGCCGCCACTACCCCGCTTTCCTCCGTCTTGGCCGCGTCGGCCTCCGGGGCAGGCGGTGGGAAGATAAAGACGGCGGGACCGGTGGCGGGCTGCGGATCGCAGGGAGCGGGCGCCGCGCTGGCAGGCCGGCCGGTTACGCCGCCCCAGTCGGCGGTGAGCGGATCGAAACTCAAGGCGTCGCTCTCTGGCGAATACTCTGTAGCCGTGCGGCGCCTCCGCCACCAGTCCAGCAGCTGGCTGAGAGCCACGCCCCCGGCGATACCGGTCAGAATCAGGAGCAGCAGGGCGGCATAGCTGGGGCCGGTGTCGCGGGCGGTGGCCGGGGCCGGCTCGGCCGGCGGCACCGCGGCAATGATGCCGCCGGGAGAGGTGCCGGTGCTGTCCGCTTCGACCTTGGCGGCGGCGCTAGCGTCCATTTGCGCTTTCAGCTCCAAGATGCGCTGTTCCTGCAGTTGCAGCATTTCCTGCATCACGGCCATGTAGTCGCTGGCTTCGATGCGCTGGATTTGCTGGCGCAACTGCTCGTTCTCCCGGTTGACCTTGTCGAGCTGCTCTTTGATGGCATCAATTTGTTCGCCTGGGCGCACGACGCGGCTGTCGCTGGTCTCGGTCGGCCTGCCTGATAGGCGCAGGCGGGCCTGGGGTGTTTCCTCGGCAAGGGCCGCAGGGGAGGGGGTATCCGCTGTCGCGGGGGATGGCTCGCGTTCGACCGGGGCTGGCGCGGCAGCGGCCGGGCGGCTCGCGGTGGCTGGCGGCGCAGAGTAATCAGCGGCGCTTGGCAGATCCAGCAACGCTCCGGCCTGCAGGCGGTTCATGTCGCCGTTGAGGAAGGCGTGAGGGTTGCGCGCGTGTATGGCCGCCATTACTGCATCCAGCGGGATGCTGCTATCGGGCTGTACCCGGCGGGCAATACGCCAGAGGTTTTGGCCGGGTTCCACGCGCCACTGGTTGCCGGTATAGGCGGGGTCCGCCGGGGCGCGGCTTTGGGCGGCCGGGCTGGCGGATTTGACCGGCACGGCTGCCGCAATTGAGGCGGGGGTTTGGGCGGCCGGACTGGCAAGTTGGGTCGGAGCTGCCGTCGCCGTTGGGGGTGTGATCGGCGGCAGGTCCACCAGCAGATTGTAGTCGCGGTAGAGGGTGCCGCCGGGCCAGCTCAGCTCCAGCACAAAGCTGACAAAGGGCTCATTTAGCGGCGCGGACGACTTTACCTGTATGGTAAGGCCGCCGGGCATTTCACTCACGCTGATCGAAAAGGGCTGGGCATCGGCGGCCAGGTCGTAGCCCATCTGCTCGGCACCGCGACCGAGTACCTGGCGGACCCTGACTTGACTCGCATCCAGTGAAGCGCTGCGGTCCAGTATGGGGATTTCAACGGCGAGCGGATAGCCGACGGCTGTTTTGAGTGAGGCATTGCCCAGGCCCAGTGCCAGGGATGGCGCGCTGGCGAGCATCAGGGGGACTTGCAGGGCGAACGCTAGCAGTGTTGTGGGTCGTGAGGTTATTGTTAGGGTTTGGTGTAGATCCATTACACGTGCTCCGGTGGCCCAGTAGTCGTGGCGATTTGGCGATTTCAGGTAACCTTCCCTGTTAACCTGTTCTTATATGGCGTGTATATAGCACATAGGCGCGCAGTGCGCCCGGGAGTTGCCAAAATAAAATCCGGTTTTTTTGATCCAGTTGCTGACTCGCAGCCGCTTGGAAACGTCCAGTTGGCGGAATTGTTATTGTGATGGATTTGACTTTGTGCGTGCAGGCGCTGGTCTCGGCGGCAATTTCCTCATTGTTCAAGCCGTCCGTGAGGTACGGCAGTATCTGCAGCTCGCAGCCAAGCCTGGCGCGGCAGTCGCAGCCCGCCCTGGCAGATATCATGTAGCCCCGGCAGCGCAGACCGGTATCTAACAGTTGCGGAAGATGTCGCGGATAAGCGGTCGCTGCACCAGCCCGGTGAGGCAGCTGCAGACAGGCTGAGCAGGACTGGGTTAAAGGGAAGTTGCTGGTAAACAAGCGGGCAATGTCTGGCTCTGGCGGGTAATTTCACGTGCAGGGTGAGGCAGCAGGGGCCCTACTGTCAGCAAACTATTTCAGGCGTCAATGAAAAGGGAGGGCTCAGTTTTCTTCTGAGCCGTGCAAACCGTTTATTGTCCGGGATGTGGTGACTCAGCAAGTGCAATCGTATCGCATTGGCTGTGACTCAAAGAATCGTGGAATGCAGTATAAGTGTTAGGGATTGAAGAAAACCCCGGGAATATCTGGATTTCTTTCCGGTATTCCCGGGGCCAGTTTGCTCACTTGTAACAGTACTATTAACTACGCACGGCCGAGCTCTTGCAAAATCATGTTCCGCAGTTTGTACTTCTCGATCTTGTTGGTTGGTGTTTGAGGTACCTCGTCAACGATCCGGATATATCGAGGGCGCATAAACTTGGGCAGGTTGTCGTTCGAGTACGAATGAATGGCATCTTCCGTCAAAACTTCATTCTCTGACGGCACTATGTATGCCGCGATATCATCTTCATCACCTTCGTCGCTGGGAATGCCGACGACAGCGCAAATCTTCACGCCTGAGAGTTGCAGCAGCATGTCCTCTACCTGAAAAGAGGAGAGGTTTTCACCACGAACACGAATCCGGTCACCCAGTCGATCAACGAAATAGAGCATTCCATCCTCATCCAGGACGGCGGCATCTCCCGTGTGGAACCACAGGTTTTTGAACGCCTCTATCGTTTTTTCCGGCTTACCCAGATACGAATGGAGCAGCAGTCCCGGTAGTCTGGGACGATAGGCCAGTTGTCCCGGTTCACCAGCCCGACATTCCTCATCGTCTTGATTGCGAACAGAGACCTCAACGAATGGGGAAGGGTATCCCATCAAGCCTTTTTTAATTGCCTTGTCACCGGCCATGACGAGCAGGCCAGATTCTTCAGCGACTTTTTCCAACTCGCTGTGGCTCAACCCCTGGTATTGATCGGCAGGTGTACCCTGGCCTTCTTCCAGTTCTTTCAGTATGACAAACGCACCCATGCCGGTCTCGGTCTGGCCAAAACCCGCGTGTACAAAATCGATGCCGAAACGCTGTGCAAATTCCGCATGGTTCAGCGGCAGTGGCTGCATGTGGACCTTGTTCAGGGTGTTCTGACGGTCATCGTCGCGCGGCTCGGCTTTCGTCAGCCAGGGAAGCATGACATCGAGAAGAATCGCCGATGTCACCTTTCTCCCATGAATGCGATTCCAGAAATCATTAGGACTGAAGCGGTTCCATACGGCTACCTCACAGCCGGCCCAGGCTGCGCGACAGACATTTGCGATGGCGCCACCCACATGGTAGAGCGGGAGGTCATTGTAGATGACATCATCCGATGTCATGAGTACCCGCATTCCATAGGTGTACCCCGCCATCCAGCGGTAGGGTTGCACCACCCCTTTGGAGGGGCCGGTCGTGCCGGAGGTGTAGACCAGATTGGCCGGGTCGTCGAAGCTTACGGTAATGTCAGGCCGGCTCGCTGCCTTGGTAAGTTCTGACCAGGTAACGGCCTTGAGAGACGGATGAACAGCCGGCAGCTCGGCAACGTAATCATGACTGCCCTCGAGTGCTTGATAAACCGCCACCGCTGGTGAGCTTTCGAGTTCCTCAGCGATCTCATTCACCCTTGGGAGTAGGTCCGGCGCGGTGACAACCAGCTTCGGCGCGGTGTCATTCACCTGATAGGCCAGCAGGCGCCCGGAAAACGAGAAATTGATCGGGCAGTACACTGCGCCAGCCTTCCAGATACCAAACATCATCAGGGTGCATAACAGTGAGTTTGTCGAAAACACACTCACGTGGTCACCCTTCTCAATGCCCATCGCCGCCAGGTTGCCGGCAATGTCGTCAGTGCGCCTGGCAAACTCCGCGTAGGTCAAAGCGACATCGTCTTCACCGTAATAAAAGAAGGTTCTGTCACCGGCTTCCTTGGCCCAAAAATCCAGTTTCTTGGTGATAATTTCCTCATCAGCACGAAGCATCTGAGTCAATTGATGTTCATTCATTTTTAGTGCTCCTGGCTTTTATTCAGAGTTTTCATGACCTGCCCAATCACGGGCGGGTGCCGAACGCAGGTTTGCCCAGCATCTGCGGCAACCGGTAATAGGCATCCTTAACCCACTCGCAGAGGAGCGGCCGGCTATCACGGGGATCGATCATGTTCTGGACACCGAAGTGCTCAGCCGTTCTAAAGGGAGACGCAATGTTCTCCATCTCTCTATTGAGACGTTCCAGTTCGGCTTCACGATCTTCTACGGTGTTCAGGTGGGCGTTGAATGCTGCCTCGATACCGCCCTTGGACGGCAGTGAGCCCCAGGTACCGGATGGCCACGACCAGCAGGGTGCGGCCCGGTGGCGGTTCACCATGCCGGCTCCGCCAACGCCAAAGACCCTGCGCAAAATTACCTCGGCCTGGGGAACCCTGGCCTGGTAGACGGCGGAAATGGCGCGCACACCGTGGCGAATGGTGCCGAGCTTTTCTGCCGCGGAACCGATAGAAACCCCGCCCTGGTCGGTCAGGCTGACGATAGGCAAATGGAAAGTCTCGCACAGGTCGATAAAGCGGGTGAGAGCCTGAGCGCCTTCGACGGACATGGTCGCGCCCTTGAAAGGATTGCTCGCCAGAACACCCACGGGGTAGCCATCGAGACGTGCCAGCGCGGTTATGGTGGAGCCGCCGTATTCGGCGTAGGTAAACAGGGAACCCTGATCGAAAATGGACTGCAGGATCACCTGCACATCGTACGGTTTTCTCTCGTTGTGGGGGACGGCTTGCAACAGCCTGTCATCGCGACGATCTACCGGATCGGTACACTCAGTACGTGCCGGCAGTTCATCGACATTTCTCGGCAGATAGGAGAGGAAGGTGCGAATGGCCTCGAAGGCTTCCGCCTCGGAATCAACGATACGTTCCACGATGCCGTTGTCCGCATGGACATCGGCACCGCCAAGTTCAGCGGCGCTGACAGCCTCACCGGTACTGCCCTTGACGATGGGGGGGCCGGCGCTGAATACCTGGCTGGTTCCGCGCACCATGATGGCGAAGTGGGACATGACCAATCTTGCCGCCCCTAGCCCAACCGTTGGGCCGAGGCAGGCAGATATCACCGGGACCAGGGACAGGTTTTCAACCACGGCATCCCAGCCCGGGTTAACGGGCACATAGTGAAAGCCTTTTTCCATCGCCAGCTTCACACTGCCGCCGCCAGACGCACCGTCCAACAGGCGCACTACCGGCAGGCGCATCTCGCGCGCATAGTTCTCAAGGAAGATTTGCTTTTCATGGATAGCGGAATCACCGGAACCGGCTCTCAGGGTGAAATCGTCTACACCGAGGGTGACCCGTTGCCCGGCGATACTGGCCAGTCCCGCGATAAAGTTGGCCGGCTGCAGGGAAATCAGCTTGCCGTTTTCGTCATACTCGCTGAAACCGGTCAGGGCACCGATCTCGGTGAAGCTGCCCTCATCCGCCAGGGCAACAATACGCTCGCGGGCTGTCAGTTTGCCTTTCGCTTTTTGCTTGGCAACCTTGTCCGGGCCGCCCATCTCATAGGCCAGTCGCAGACGCTGATTGATCTCCTCGACTTCCGCGCTCCAGTCCTGTTCCTCGTCTGCGGCAGTTTGCCTGCGGCTACCAGAGCGTTCGATGGAATCACTGGGCTCAACCACCAACAGCAGGCTTTTATCCTTGATGGCCTCGCCGGTATTGGCGCAGATTGCAGTGACAACACCATCGTGCTCCGCCCGCACCAGGTGTTCCATTTTCATGGCCTCGATCACCATCAGGGCATCGCCCTGGCACACCTCATCGCCAACTGCCACTTCCACGGAAAGTACGAAGCCTTCCATCGGCGTGAAGATCGCATGCGCCGGATCGTAGTCTTCGGGCAGGTCAGCCGCCACCTCAGAAGGTGCACTGGAATCCTGATCGCTGTGCAAAGTCACCGGGGGGGTAATATTCGTCTGGCTGCCAATGCACTCCTGTAACTCTTTGCTGTAGTCAGAGATGAAAGAAGTACTGTAGTCACCATTCATAAACACCGGATGCCCGAGTACCGCGCGAAGCAGGGGCATGTTGGTGGGAATATTCGCGATATGGAATTCGCCGAGGGCGCCTGCCACCTTGCCGATGGCCTGTAAAAAATCAGTGCCCCGGGCAATTACTTTGGCAATCAGGGAGTCATAGCGGAGGCTGGTTTGATAACCGCTGTAACCATAGGTGTCCACCCGGATTCCCGGGCCTGACGGTGGTGCAAACGCCCGGAGTAATCCGGCCTTCGGTATAGTGGTTCCATCGGCAGCTATCTCCTCGAGGTTGACTCTTGCCTGTATGGCAAAGCCGTTGAGCGCAGGAGGCTGCTGTAATCCAAGGTCCCCCAGGGAAAATCCCGATGCAATGCGGATCTGAGTCTGAACCAGATCTACCCCGGTAACTTCTTCGGTCACGGTATGCTCAACCTGCAGGCGCGGGTTCGCCTCCATGAACCAGAAACTGTCGTCCGAAACGAGAAATTCAAAGGTGCCGATATTGTCGTAATTGACGTGTGACGCCAGGCGGAGAGCAGCGTCGAGAATCCGATCGCGCAGACTGCTGTCCAGGGTCGGGCTGGGAGCTATCTCAAGCAACTTCTGATGGCGGCGTTGGACCGTACAATCGCGCTCCCAAAGATGGCAAACCTTGCCTGAACCATCTCCGACAACCTGCACTTCAATATGGCGAGCCTTCACCAGCAGTTTTTCAACATACAGGTCGCCATTGCCAAATGCCTGCAATGCCTCGGAACGGCAACGTTCGTAGGCCTCTTCCAGCTCGCGCGGATCGAGAACAACGCGCATCCCCCGGCCACCGCCACCAGCCAGCGCTTTAAGCATGACGGCACCATGCTCCTCCGCAAAGGCTCGCGCTGCTTCAAGACTGGTGGGCTCTGATGTGCCCGGCATAACCGGGACGCCGACTTCGCTGGCCAGCTGCAATGCCTTTACCTTGCTGCCAAACAGGTCGAGAATCTCCGGCGCCGGTCCGATAAAGCGGATGCCTGCAGCGGCGCAACGCCGGGCAAAGTCAGCATTCTCACTCAAAAAACCATAACCCGGGTGTACAGCCGTACACCCGGTCTTTAGGGCAACGTCAATCAGCGCCTGCTGATCGAGGTAGGCAGCGGCACCCTCCCGTGGCAATTCACACGATTGATCGGCATAGCGGAAGTGCAGGGAATTCACATCGTCCTTCGCACTCACCGCAACCGTCGCTATACCTAATTGTCGCGCCGCCCGCACAATGCGAATCGCGATTTCGCCCCGATTGGCAATTAAGATCCTTTCCATCAGTTTACCCCTGTCTTGTCACGCGTCTTTGCTGCCGGGCACTTCCCGGCTATTACCCGCTCAGTCGACAACCACCGATGGCGTGATACTGCGAAGTAATTGTGTTGTGAGGCCGTCAATGATCTCAGCTTCGCTAAGTTGCCCATCGGGGTGATACCACGTGGCAGGTGCCATGGCTGCGCCTATCAAAGTAAATGCCGTCAGTTTGGAATCGGCTTTCACGAAAGCACCCTCAGCCATTCCTTCCTCGAGTAGCGCAATCAAAAGTTGCTCATAGCGGCGTTCAACCGCGCGTATCTGGTCCACGTACTCCTGATCCAATCCAAACCGCAGGGAGGTCAGAATGACGTGCCGCGCAAGCTCATCAAAGTTCATTGCGATCAGATCATTCAGGGCCTGCCTCATTCGCTCCAGGGCGGGCAGAGGCCTTTTCACAATCTCCTCCAGGCGATCAGCAGCCCTGCCGGATGCCGCCCTCCGTGTTTCCATGATCAGCTCTTGCTTGCTGCGGAACTGGTAGTAGAGGACGCCTTTGCTGACCCCGAACTCCTTGGCAATATCATTCATCGTCGCGGCTTCGTAACCCTGGCGCGCGAACACGCTGGCGGCAGCGATCAGGGCCCTTTGACGCTGCGCTTCTCGCTGGCTCGGATCGCGCACCACTGCGCCACGCAGTCCAATTTCCACGGCTTCGCTATCGGTTTTTCCGCTACGTTGTAGTTGTTTGCTCACGTCAAAGTCCTTTCTGTTCTCGGGGAAACCGGAGACCTGAAAGTGGTCATTCGTCGCACCCGGCTTCCTGGCCACCTGTGATCTCAGAGAATTATACTAATAAGTATATACCGATGGGTATAATTCTTCGGGCGCGTAATGCGCAGATTCCGCAATCTCAGCCGAACTGGCTCCACTACCGGCCTGGAATCCAACTGCGGGTGCAACTGACCGTCGCCCTTGCCAGCTATAAAGCGGACTGTATTCGATTGCAAAGTCAGGATTTTCCGATGATCGGACAACGGCTGGATGAGCGGGGGAGGCGCCTTGCAGCGATAGCAGTGCTTGGCTCGGCGAGTGCGTGGCCACGCCCGCGTTACGGTGAGCACAGTATTGGCGAGTTCAAGGCTGCGCATGGATGCCATGCGGAAGGAGGTCGCAAAGAGACATTTTGCGCATCGCAACGCGAGTAGCGGCCACACTGCCAAATAATGCCGCAGGCTGTGCTGCGGCATTTTGGAGGCTGTCCGACCTCAGTGATCGGCAACGGTGAGTTTGGGAATAACCTTATCGCAGCTGCTCCACAGGGCGGTGCCTTTTCCGGCACCGGCCTGTTTGGGCAGGTCGGCACACATGGGCTTTTTGAACTTGGCGACATCGGCAAAGTTGAAGCGGATGCTGTCATAGGTGTCGTGGTCGCGCAGTTTGAAACTGCCCGTTTCAAGGTTGTACACATAGCTGACCCAGGTCGGGTAGATACCGCCGGTTTCCACTTCAACCACGTCCTGGGGTACCAGTACGGCAGCGTCGAACACGCCGAGCACTTTACCTTCGGTTTGCGCCCAGGTCAGTTGCTGGCCTTTCAGCTTCACCTTGTCGGACATGAACAACATGCGGGCATTGCGATCTTTGGGAGAAATATCGGCATTGAGCTTGCTGAGTGTTTCCGGTTTGCTCATGTCCAGTTGGGACACATATTCCCGCTGGTATTGCTGCAGGGGAGAATTTGTCATGGAGCGCAGGTCTGCGTCGTTGTAGTACAGACGCTGTTCACCGCCTCTGTTCAATTGAATCAGCAGCTTGTTGCCCTCTTTGTCCTGGACAGAGAAGTGGGCCCCGTGCTGGGCTCCGGCCAGACCGGCGCCCCAGGCAATCTGGAACTGGTTTTTCTCAAATGCCTCTTTGACTTCGGTGGCGGTGGCAAAGTTGCTGGCGATATAGGTCGTTGCATTCATTAGGGCGACGGCGCTGGCACCGGAGTCCTTATGCTCCTGCAGGAACGGCTTGGAGTCGTCCAGGTACTGGCCGTTGGCACTCAGTCCGGCCTCCATGTTGATGGCGGTTACCGCGACGCCCTGGAAGAGTACATATTCCTCGATAGCGAGGGTTTGATATTTGCTGGTCCACTTGGCGGGCTTGGCATAGCCGGGCACGGCTACGGTTTCCAGTTGTGTGCCTTTTGGGTAGACATGGGCAATGGCCCCGAGTTTGGAATCCCAGTCCACGCTGCGGGTCACTGTGACGCCGTAGTCCGTGTCGGCAACCCAGGTGGTGCAGGCGTGAGTGGTACTTATTGCCGCGGTTGTGCTCAGGCAGAGGGGGAGCAGGACTTTTTTCATACTAGTTAACCTGGCTTTGATTGATCTTGCAGTGGTTGGTGAGCATGCATGACGGGAAATTCCAGCCAGCCCCACAAGCAAGGTTTTCGGGCTTGCGGTTGGCGTTGTCTCTTCTCCGGTCAGTCATGACTGTTTACCTGCGTCAATGCCCTTTCATTTCTGAGAGACCGAGGGCCTGAAAGCAGTCATCCGTCGCACTCGCCTTCCTGGCCAGCTTTGTTCTCAAGGAATTATACGCATAAGTATATTCCGAGCAGTATAATTCTCGCGGAGCACTGTGATCAAATCCCGCAATCTCAACCCACTCGGCTTCAGTACCGGCGGAATCCATCTGCGAGATGACGTAACCATCGCTCTAGCCGGTTAAAACAGGATTGTTTTCGATACAGAGCCAAGGATTTTCCGGTTATCGGACAACTGCCAGAGGGGCGGGATCTTGCCTTTCGGCGATACGCAGTGCTGGATCCGAGAAGTTAGTGCAATGCTCGCGTTGTCTGGTGAACGTTAGGCCCGCGTTGTTGCTGGCGCTCGCGGCTCGTTGGTAAACAAGTGGGAGTAACCGCTAACCGGCACCGGGCGAAGGGGACTCGCCTCCACCTGTCATGCACACTTTGCCGCCTTACCGCAATTCTCTTTCCACAGCCAAATTTCATCCGAAGACACGCGGCAGTTAGCGGTATTTGTTGTCAATGTCAATTTATTAGATGTTGTAACTTATTGATTTTTAACCACTTCTTTCCTTGGTTAAATTTTCTTCATAAAAGGGTCACAACGGTGTCATGGGCTCTGGCGGCAATTCCCTGGTCTTTGTGCACAGAGATATCCACAGATTCTGTGGACTGGGTAGACCAAGAGCTGCACTTTGTCCAATCGAGAACTGATTTTTTGCACCGGGGCAGTGCAGGGGAGGGAACGAAAAGACCCGGCATTGCCGGGCCCTTTCTCAGCGAGTGCTATCTGTCAATTAACGGAAGCGCATTTCCACGCGCCGGTTCTGCGCGCGCCCGCTCGGTGTGTCATTGGGGGCGATCGGCTGCTGCTCGCCGTAGCCGTTGGCCGACAGTCGCGCGGCATTGATTCCATTGCTGACCATAAAGGCGCGAACCGCGCTGGCCCTGCTCTGCGAAAGTCTCAGGTTGTAGTTGGCATTGCCCTGGCTGTCGGTGTGGCCGGCAATTTCGATTGCGCTGCTCGGCTGGTTGCGCAGCGAGCGGACAACCTGGAGCAGTGCGTCCTGCGCCGATGGTGTCAGCGTGGCGGAGTTGGTTTCGAATTGAATATTCTCCAGCTTGATGACCTGGTTGGCGATCACGCAGCCGTCGCTGTCGACCTGCGCACCTGGCAGCGTATCGGGACAGCGGTCGTCGCGGTCGAACACGCCGTCGCCGTCGGAGTCGAGCGTCTGGACTTCGACCGGGGCGCGAACTTCCTGCGGCGGCGGTGCAGCGGCGATGGTCGGCGGTGGGGTGGGCGGGCAGCGCAGGGGAATACTGATGCCGAAGGCCAGTTGCCAGTCATTCATGCCGCTTTCAAAACGGTCGTGCATGAAGCGTATCTCGCTGCGCAGGCGGATACCGCGCCGGGATATCTCCTGGGTGGTGATACCGGCGGCGACATTGACAAAGGCATTGGTGGAGTCGTCCTTGTCCGGCAGTACGTCGTCGTAAACGGCACCTAAACCGGCCAGCAGGTACGGCGTATAACCATCCCTGTCACCGAAGTTGTACACGATGTCGAAGCCGGCGCCGTACATGTAGTAATCGGACTGGTCGGTGAATTCCTCGGTTTCGAAAAAATCCTCCGTTTCCAGTATGGCGCCAAAAACCTGTACCTCCGAATACCATGGCCCCTCCCAGCCCCAGCCGTAGGCAGCGCGCACACCGCCGGCCTGGCGCTCGGTATTGCGATCCTTATCCACCCGGCTGATGTACGGCGTTAAATCGAGATATCCATCTTCCGGCCCGGCAGCGCTGGCCGGCATCACAGTGATGAGCCCCACCGGCAACAGGAGTAGAGGTTTTAGGCGCATGAGAGATAGATCCTTATTCGGCGTTATTGGATTTTCTGGTCGTGCGGGTAGTTATTCCCAAATTCCGTTTCAGGGCGGGTATTTTGTTCCGCACAGAGATATGTAGTTCATACAGCAGATGTTTCAACAAATCTGTCGCGGAAATAATCGTTTAGGAAGAAGTAACAGACAGGCGCGCAGTTTGTCGCCGGTAAGCGCCTGATTATTAGTCCCCCGACTTGGAGGAAAGAAATGGCAATTAGTCGAAGAGTGCCGGGCTACAAACCCTGCGTTGTCATGTTCTTTTGCGCGCCGCTGTCGATCGGATTGTCGTAACCGACGACAAAGTCCTGGCCCTCCAGGCTTTTTCGCAGCGTGATGGGGCTGGCGAAATCCTGACTCGGGAAAACGGCGCAGGACTCGCCAGGGCCGCAGATTTTGCCGTCGCCATCGATATCCGAGCCGGCGGCAATCAGGTACTCGCCCGCGGGTACGCCGGCGAAGTTAAAGTTGTATTTGCCGCCGCTGGCAACTTTTGCCTGCACGGCCACCACTTTCATGTCCGGGGATCCATCCCCGTCCTTGTCCGCCTCCGGTCTGAGGAGGAGGACATAGAGATAGCCGGCATCGGCTGCGCTCGCCGCGCCACCTACTTTCATGTTTACTGGCAGCTCGAAATCGCCGGATCCGTCGACTGGGAATCGGAGCTGGGTGGAGTAGTTGCCGTCCGGCAGGGCTGCTCGGTCGACGCTGACGCGGTAGCGGCCGAAGCCGTTGCTGTCGGTTTCCAGTGCCTCTATCGCTTTGATCCAGCCGACGGCGGCGACCGGGTCGCCGTCGATACGGGCGCCGTCGGCGCCGATGTTTTTTATTTCCACCTCGAGCGCCGTGTGAGTGCTGCCAAAGTTCAGGCTGTCCGGCTGGGCCGACACCACCGGTACCGTAATCGGACCGGACGCAGCCTGGACGGCTTTATAGGCGTCGATCAGTCCCATGCCGAACAGTTTGTCCCGGCCGGTCTGGCCGATATCCTCAGTCAGCCTGCCTTGCGCCAGCAGGGCGTCAATATCCTGGGGCGACAGCTGTCGGTTGGTGCCTTTCATCAGCGCAAACACGCCCGCGACATGGGGGCTTGCCATAGAGGTGCCCTGCAGGAAGCTGTAGGTCGCCGACGGGGATGTGCCCTCTTTGACGTGGGTGCTGAGTATGCCATCGCCGTAGCCGTCGCCATTCCCATCGGTGCTCATGTCGCCGCCGGGCGCCGCCACGTCTACCCAGCTGCCGAAATTGGAGTAGGGGGCCTTGTCGCGGTTGTAGTCGGTGGCGCTGACGGCCACTACGCCGTTGAAGGCCGCGGGATAGAACTCCGTTTCAGCGTTGTCGTTACCCGCTGCGGCCACCACGATCACACCGGCGGCGCGGGCGTCGTCGATCGCCGCCTGCAGTGCTTGTGAGCGCCCGGTACCGCCAAAACTCATATTGATAATGTCCGCGCGTCGGACCGGCAGCGTGCCGGAATCATTGGCGAGGCCAGCGGCATAGCGCACTGCCTGGGCAATATCGGCGCTGCTGCCGCCGGAAGTGCCGATGACGCGCAGGGGCATGATTCGCGTCTGCCAGCCCGCTCCGCTGACACCGGTTACATTGTCGGTGGCCGCACCGACAGTGCCGCTGACATGAGTTCCGTGCCAGGAGCTGCGATCCTGGAAGGCCTTGTCCCCGGGGTCCTCCGGGTCGTTGTCGATACCATCGCCGTCGCGCGCATCTGCCGAGTCACTGATGAAGTCGTATCCCGCCACCAGCTTGTCGTGAATGTCCGGATGTGCGCTGAAAACGCCGGTATCGAGCACGGCGACAATGACATCCGCGCTGCCGGTGGTGACGTCCCAGGCCTGGGGCAGCTGAATCTGGCGGTAGTGCCACTGCAGGTGATGCTGCCGGTCGCTGGGTGTCAATGTGCTGTAGTAGCGGTAGTTGGGTTCCACCCATTCCACCAAGTCAGCCCGTTGCAGTTTCTTGACCGCTGCCAGGGTACGCAGCTTGTTCCGCAAGGTCTCGCTGGCAGTCAGGTGCAGGAATTCCATATCGGCGTCAATTGGCGAGGAGTCGCTGCGCGAGAGCCGATAGCTGGCAATTCTATGGGGAGTTTTTCCGCGCACCGACCGCAGCCCTCTGCTGTCCAGCCACTGTGCGGACGGTTGGGATTTCCACTTGATCAGCAGTTCCCCCGGGACGAACTCCTGGCTGACCGAGGGGCTGTTGGTGGCGTTGTTGTCGGTATCCAGTTTCAGTGTGTAGTTGCTGATACCGGACTGGGCAACGACGCGCAGGAGGAAGTCTCGCTGGGATGGAATGGCGATCGACTCACTGGCACTGTTGCCGGTGCTGGAGGCGACGGGATTGCTGGTATCGTCTGGAGTGTAGAGATAGAGGTCCAGGTCTACCGCGGCGGGGCTTTTGTCGTCGAATTTGTGGATGCGCAGATTCACGCTTTGCCCCGGGGCGGCGGAGATGCGAAACCAGTCTTCGCTGTCGGCGCTGTTGGCGAAGCGCTGCCCTGAGTCGCCGGATCCCTGGGCGCTGACGAAGCCGCCCAAAACACTGGGATTGCCCGCCGCCTGGGCGGACTGTGCATCGTTGTTGCCGGTGGCGGGGGCCTGCCCGTCATTGGTATCGGCATCAATTCCCGCGAAGCGGGCCGCTGTTACGGTGCCGGAAATACTGAATAGGGTTGGAGCGGCTTCACTGTCACTCGGCTGACTGTGGTCCGAACTGCCTTTCCCTTGGCTGCAACCGAGCAGTGCACACAGCGCCGCAAGTGCCAGTGTGCGGGTCCAAAACCTCATGACTGCGCCCGCGCAAGATTCCTTTGCTGCTGAAAATTTGATCAGTTTTCAGTCTAGACGAGCGGCAGCCCTCCGCGTGGGCAGGGGAATTCGGCGCCGTCGGGGGACGGCGGGGAAATCAGCGCTGGTGTCTGAAACTGATCAGGGCCGCGGTAACGGCGACGTTCAGGCTTTCGACATTGTTGTGCATGGGAATACGCAGCAGCTGTGTGCACTGTCTGGCGACTTCCTCGCTGACGCCGCGGGTTTCATTGCCCAGCACGAATATGGTCGGTGCGTCGCCGCCCAGGTCCGACAGTGTCTGCTGCGCGTGGGAGGAAAGTCCGCAGATGCGTACTCCCTGTTGCTGGAACTCAGTCAGTGCCGACGCGAGTTTCTCACAGCGCAGGATGCGCATCTTGAACAGGGTGCCGGTGCTGGCCTTGATAACCAGCGGATCTATCTGCGCGCAGCCCTTGCGCGGCAGGATAATTCCGTCCATGCCACCGGCGCAGGCCGAACGGATGATCATGCCGAGATTCTGCGGGTTGGTAATGCCGTCGAGCGCCAGCAGCTCGTATTTTGTCTTCTCCTTGCGCGCACTTTGCTCGGCCAGAAAAGCTTCCGTGGTGCCGTAGTGGGGCAGGGCCAGGTCCAGCGCAACCCCCTGGTCCTGGCGCGCGTTCTTGGAAATCCGCGACAGGCCCTTGCGGTCCCAGCGGGCGATTTCTATCTGGCGCTCGGTGGCCAGCTGCTCCATGCGCGCGATCAGCTGGTCGCGACGATTGCTGTCGGCGAGGTGCAACTTGTGCACCGGTAGCGACAGGTCTTCGAGCGCTTCCAGTACCGGCTTGCGCCCGTAGATGGTCAGCAGGCTGTCGAAGAAGGCGCGCTTTTGCAGGTACTCTTTTGAATCTTGGGGGGAGTCTTTCACCGCGTTGGCTCACTCAGCAGTTCGGTCAATTGAGCGGCAGCTGCATCTGGTAGCGCGCCGCGCCGCGCCAACTCTACACAGGCGAGCCCCAGTTGGCGATAGCACTGCGCCAGTTGTGCATCCGTGTTCTGCAGGGCGTTCAATTGCGCGCGCACGGTATCGACGTCGCCGCGGGCGATGGGGCCGGTCAGGGACTTCTCCGGGCCCAGCTGCATATTGTTGGCCGCGGTCTGCAGGACAATCGGCTTCAGCAGCTGCAATGCCTGTTGTTCTTCAATGCCGGCCGCGGCAAAGGTGCGCAGGCTGAGGTCCATCAGTGCAGTGAGGTAGTTGCAGGCGAATACTGAGCCGGCGTGATAGAGGGTTTTATGTTCGGGCTCGATGGTCAGGATATTGCAGTCGAGTGCGGAGAAGGCGCGTTGCAGTAGGGCCACGGCCGCTTGGTCGCCCTCCACTGCAACACTGCTGCCGGCCAGCGTCTGCACGGACAACTGCGGATCGGCAAAGCTGTGTACGGGATGCGCGCTGGCAATGGCCGCGGGCCCGCAGACTGACAGCACTTCCGAACTGAGAGCGCCGCTGCAGTGGAACACGATGGTGTCCGGGTGAGCCGAAATTCGCGGCGCGAGCTGTGCGGCAACTTCCCCGATTTGTCCATCGCCACAGGCGATCAGCCAGCAGTCCGCGTCTGCCATAGAGGCAATGGAGCCGCAGGCCGTGCCGGCGCCGATAAACTGCGCCGCAGCCCGGGTACTCTCTGCACTGCGATTGCACAGCGACCGTATCTGGAAAAAACCCTGTTGTTGCCAGAGGCGCGCGAGGGTTTTGCCGAGCTTGCCCGCGCCAATAATATTAAGCGTTGGCATCAGTTGCCGGACAGGCAATTGAGATAGGCGTTGACCGCGTTATCCAGCCCCATGTTGAGCGCGTCGACGGTCAGCGCGTGGCCGATGGAGACTTCCTGCAGGCCGGGCAGGGTGCGGTAGCGGGGCAGGTTGATCAGGTTCAGGTCGTGGCCCGCATTGACACCGAGGCCGAGCTGGCGCGCGTGTTCCGCCGCCGCACAGTGGGCGGCGAAAATGGATTCCACCTCGCTGCTCTGCCGGGCCACCGCTTCCGCGTAGGGGCCGGTGTAGAGCTCGATGCGGTCGGCACCCACCTCTTTGGCGAGGCTGATCTGCGCGAGGTCCGGGTCCATAAACAGGCTGACGCGGATGCCGGCGCCTTTGAGTCTGGCGATCATCGGTTCAAGGCGCGCGCCGTCGCGGGTCAGGTCGAAGCCGTGGTCAGAGGTCAGCTGCTCATTGCTATCCGGGACTAGCGTGCATTGATCCGGCTGGGTTTCCAGCACCAGGGACATCAGGCCGGGGTAGTCGTCGAGTGGCTCGGCGAAGGGATTGCCCTCCACATTGAACTCGATGCCGGCGCGGCCCTGGCACAATTCGGCGAGGGCGCGCACGTCGCCGGGGCGGATATGGCGCTGGTCGGGGCGCGGGTGCACCGTCAGGCCCTGGGCGCCGGCGTCCAGGCAGATGCTGCCGTGCGCGACCACGTCCGGAAAGTTGCCCTCGCGAGAGTTGCGGATAAGGGCAATTTTGTTGAGGTTAACACTGAGCGCAATCACCACTTAATCTCCCTGGCTTTTACTGGCAACGGTTTCGCCGTCGATACGCTTGGCTGTGAGGATGCGCACCGGTACATTCGGCGCCTGCGGGAAGGCGCGGTAGAGGCCGCGGGGTTCCGCGAGAATTTTGTCCACCACGTCCATACCCTGGGTCACTCTGCCGAAGACGGTGTAACCCGCTTTGTCTTCAGTGGCGTCCAGGTGGCTGTTGTGCTTCAGGTTGATAAAGAATTGTGAGGTGGCGCTGTCGGGGTCGTCCTTGCGCGCCATGGCGAGCGTGCCGCGCAGGTTTTTGAGGCCGTTGGCCGATTCATTGGTCACCGGCTCGCGGGTTTCCTTCAGCTGGAAGTCGAAGGTGTGTCCGCCGGTCTGAACCATAAAGTCGGGAATGACGCGGTGAAAAATCACCCCGTTATAAAAACCGCTGTCCAGATAAGCGAGAAAGTTCTCTACCGTAGCGGGGGCCTTTTCTTCGAACAGCTCGATCTGGATGGTGCCGAGGTCGGTCTTCAGCTCGACTTGGGGATTGTCTGCCAGGGCCGGCAGTGTGAGCAGTCCGGTTAACAGTACCGCGATCAGTTTACGCATCGTCCTTGTCTCATTCCCACGGTTAATCGGGCGTTGAATCCCGGGAAATTTTTGCGGGTTTCTGCTGCCCTGCCGCCGCAGGCGGCAGCGGCTGGGCTTACTTCCCTGTTTACCAGTGGCGGCCACTGAGGGCCGCCTGCGGTTTAGCCTGCGGTTTCGATCCGCGAAAACCCGGCAGCCGGCACTGTGGTTAATTGGCCCACTCTGAGCGGCGCCGACGCGGGCGCATATGCGGGGCGATCATCGCGAGGATAGCACCCAGGCCGACAGACAGTGCGCCGTACATATACCACTTATGCGACTCGCTGCCGGACAGGCGCTGGATTTCCGCTTCGGCCATCACCTGCTCCTGCTTCAGCAGTTCGTGCTGATGCAACAGTTTCTGGTGGCGCTGATTGAGGGCCACTGCGTCCGCGGAAAGTGATTTCAGCTCTTTGAGTTCCTGTGCCAGCTGCTGGGTTTTTTCCTGCTCGGCGGACAGGGTGGTGTTCAGTTGCAGGTTTTCGGCTTCCAGGCGGCGCACCTCGCCGCCGAGATCCATTTCCTCAAAGCGCGCCAGGTCGGCCTGGGCTTTCTTTAACTTGATCTCCGCCACGGGTTCAGCAACCAGGTATTGGCGGCGCACCCAGCCCTCTTCGCCGGCAGGGGTGCGCACGCGGGCCCAACCCTCTGCGGGGGCGTCCTCGAGCAGCGCGAGCTTGGTGCCGCTGGCCAGTCCGCGGTGCAGGATGCGGAATTCATTGCCCTTGCCCGAGCGCATGGGCACGTGCAGCTGGTCGGTGACGTAGCGGGTATCTGCGCCCAGGGCGCTGACGGGGGCGCTGATGGCGAGTAGCGCTGCGGCGGTAAGACCGGTCAGTTGTTTCATCATTGTGATACAGCTTTTTTTATCGGTTGATAATGTTGTCAAATTCAGGGAAGCACGAGCTTGAACGGCTTCACGGTTACGGAAGCGTAGACACCGGCATCGACATATGGATCCGCGTCCGCCCAGGCTTTGGCCTCTTCGAGGGAAGAAAATTCCGCGACGACCAGACTGCCGGTAAAGCCCGCCTCGCCGGGATCCTCGCTATCGATGGCCGGGTGCGGGCCCGCGATCAGTAACCGCCCCTCATCTTTAAGGCGGTTAAGTCGGGCCAGATGGTCCGCGCGCGCGCCCTTGCGCAGCGGCAGGCTGTCTTTGACATCCTCACTGATGATTGCGTACCACATGTGTTACTTATGCTCTTATCGGTTTTGTCGGAAATGTCGGCCTATTGCTGGACCATGATTTCTTCCAGTTTCAAGCCGGTCAGTTTGCCGATTCGGCGGAACAGGAAGAAAAGTACCAGCATCAGAATAATGGTCGCCGGCAGGGCGATGATCGGGAAACTCAGTGCCGTCATCTTGCCGAGCTCTTCGTTGAATGCCTCGGTGCCCGGCGGGCTCTGCAGCAGCACCTTGGCCAGGATGTAATTCAGTGCCGAAGAGAGGAAGAAAGACCCGGCTATCATCCAGGAGGCCTGCTGCAGCGTGCGCTCAAAAGCGCTCTCGTTGCCGTTGCCGGCCAGCACCCGGGCAATCTTGCCCGTATCGAGAATGCGGTCGTTGTAGATCAGGGTCTTCACCAGCGGCCAGCGGGTGTAGAGCGAGACCACCGTGGCTACGCCGAGCAGGCCGGGAATGGCGGCCTCCTTGATCGCGATATATTTTGCGTCCAGCTCCAGCAGGCTGATGCCCCCGGTCAGCAGAATGCTGACGATTCCCAGGGCGGAGAAAAAGTTGATCTTGCCCGACTGCAAAAGGTCGCGCAGACCGTAGATCAGCGGGAACGCCAGTGCCACCACGATCGCCCACTTGGTGCCCAGCCAGTCATCGCCGGACAGCTTGGTCAGGATCAGCGTGGGAATCACGATATTGAGCAGCAGATTGGCCAGCAGGCCCTCTTTTTTCGGTTGCTGTTCGGACACTGAGGTGGTCGGGTTGGTTTCGGTCATGCCTGGTTCCGGTGATAATGCCCGCTGGAAGCTTCCTGATGGGCCGAAGCAAAAACGGCCCTAGTATTCAAAATAGCTTCCGGCTGACGGTGCAGCTGTCAGCGGTAACTCTGGTTCCCCAGGGCCTGTGTGCACAAGCCTTCGGTTGGGGGCCTTATCCCTGAATCCGCCGGGCGCCCCTGAGACAGCGGCTGCCGGCAATTGTTCAAAACCGGGTGTCACTACCCGATCGAGTGTGAATCTGAGCGAGAGCCTCCTGTTGAAAGCCCTGTCAGACGATGCGGATACCGAGCTGGTGGATCTGCACTGCCACAGCACCGCGTCAGACGGTATTTTAAGCCCTACAGAGCTGGTGTCGAGGGCGAAATCCCAGGGCGTGACCCTTTTGGCGTTAACCGACCACGATACCCTGGGCGGCGTGCCCGAGGCGCAGCGAACTGGTGACCAGTTGGGCATTTCCGTTCTGCCCGGCATCGAGTTCTCCAGCCGCTGGGGCAAGCGTCCGGTGCATATTGTCGGACTCAATGTCGACTCGGCGTCCACCACTTTGCGCGAGGCCATCAACTTGCGCGAGCAGTTGCGGCGTGAGCGCGCGGAGCGCATCGCCGAGCGGCTGGAGAAGCGGGGATTTGCCGGTGCCCTGCAGGGCGCCCGCCGGTGGGCGGGCGACGGCGTGATCGGGCGGCCGCACTTTGCGCGCTGGCTGGTTGAAGAGGGGCATGTGGAAGACTCGGCACGCGCCTTCAAGCGCTATCTCGGTGCCGGCAAGGTCGGAGACGTAAAGGTGGACTGGCCGCAGCTTGAGGAAACCATCGACAGTATTCGCGCCGCCGGTGGCACAGCGGTGCTGGCGCACCCCTTGAAATACGGCCTGACGCGGACGCTGTTGCGCCGCCTGGTCAGTGACTTCCTCGAGGCCGGTGGACAGGCGGTCGAGCTGCTGTGCGGCCGCCAGAACCCTGTGCAGACGCGCGAGTTGCGAGCGCTGCTGGACGCGGTGGCGGAGGAATGCGGCCGGCCGGCCCCTCTGTTTTCTGTAGGCAGCGACTTCCATCAGCCGGACCAGCCGTGGCGTGAACTGGGCTGTGTGCGTCTTCCGGAAGGCGTCGAGCCGGTGTGGAAACTATGGCAAACTAGCGCCAACAATACGGGCTAGAGGCCCGTCGGAATTTGAAGCAAGGGGGGAGTACTTGTGGCGCAGTTTTTCCAGATTCATCCGGATAATCCTCAGGGGCGTCTGATCAGTCAGGCGGCGGATATCGTCGCCGCCGGTGGGGTGATTGTCTTCCCCACGGATTCCGCCTACGCAATAGGCTGCCGCCTGGGGGAGAAGCTGGCGGTGGAGCGGATCCGCGGGCTGCGCCAGCTGGACAAGCACCATAACTTTACGCTGATGTGCCGCGACCTGTCGGAGCTGGCCAGCTACGCCAAGGTGGACAATCAGATGTTCCGCCTGCTGAAGAATCACACCCCGGGCCCCTACACCTTCATAATGCCGGCAACAGCCGAGGTGCCGCGACGCCTGATGCATCCCAAGCGCAAGACGATCGGACTGCGCGTCCCCGACAATCCCATCGCTCTGGCCCTGATCGAGGCGGTGGGCGAGCCGCTGATGAGCTGCAGCCTGATCATGCCCGGCGATGAGCAGCCGCTCACGGATCCGTATGACATACGCGAGACGCTCGAGCACCAGGTGGAACTGATCATCGACGGGGGATTCTGCGGCCTGGAGGCGACGACCGTGGTGGACCTGACCGGCGACGAGCCGGAACTGATCCGCCAGGGCTGCGGCGCTATTGATGAAATTCTGGGCTGAGATGCCGGGCACTGATGTATAATCGCGCGTTTGCCCTGTTGGGCCGGTGAAGAGCGAGGGTGGGGCAGAGTGTCCAGTGAAGAGTTACTAGCCGAGGTGGAAGAGCAGGTGCTGGCCGAAGTTGCGGCCGGTGATGCCGATGCCGCGGAGCAGCCGCCGGAATCCGCGTCCACACCGGCCCCGCGGCAGGGCGAGATGCCCTTCGCGATGGTGCAGGGGGAAGCCTTTACCGAGCTGCCCGCAGATCTCTATATCCCGCCGGACGCACTGGAAGTGATTCTCGAGGCCTTCGAGGGTCCCCTCGACCTGCTGCTGTATCTCATTCGCCGCCAGAATCTGGATATCCTAGAGATCAATGTCGCCGACATCACGCGCCAGTACATGGGTTACGTGGAGATGATGACGTCGATGCGCTTCGAGCTGGCGGCGGAGTATCTGGTCATGGCCGCGATGCTGGCCGAGATCAAATCGCGCATGCTGCTGCCGCGCCCGCCGGAAGCGGAAGAGGAAGAGGGCGAGGATCCGCGCGCCGCGCTCATCCGCCGCCTGCAGGAATACGAGCGTTTCAAAACGGCCGCGGAGGATATCGATGAGATTCCACGAATGGGGCGCGATATCCACCAGGCTACGGCTCAGGGTCCGGATCGCAATCTCACCCGCCCGGATCCCGACGTGAACCTTAAAGAGGTGCTGGTAGCTCTGGCCGACGTGCTGCGGCGTGCGGACATGTTTGAGAGCCACCAGGTCGAGCGGGAGAAGCTGTCGACGCGCGAGCGTATGACCCAGGTGCTGGACAAGATCCGCCACCGCCAGTTTGTGCCGTTCGTCAGCCTGTTCACCGTGGAAGAGGGGCGCCTCGGCGTGGTGGTCACCTTCCTGGCGGTGATGGAGCTGGTCAAGGAATCGCTGGTGGAGCTAGTGCAGAACGAGGTCTTCGGCCCGATTCACGTGCGCGCGGCCGGCCAGGAGCCCGAACAGGATCGGGACGAAGAAGATCAAGGATATTACGAGGAGGATGCGGCCGCGCCGGCCCTGTCCTGACAAAAGTCTTAGAGTAATTTGTGTCCCCGGTCTGCCAAGCAGTCGGGACAGGTGGATTAGAGTAAAGAAATGACAATCGCTCCGGAATTACTGCGCCGCATCGTCGAGGGTGCGCTGCTGGCTTCAGGCCAGCCGCTGTCGGAAGACAAATTGCTGTCGCTGATCGACGAAGGCGAGCGCCCGGAAAAGGCGGAACTGAAAACCGCGCTGGACCAGATCGCCGAGAGCTGTGCCGAGCGCGGTTTCGAACTCAGGCAGGTCGCTAGCGGCTGGCGCTTCCAGGTGCCCGAGGACCTGGCGCCCTGGGTCAACCGCTTGTGGGAAGAGAAACCGCAAAAGTATTCCCGCGCCATTCTCGAGACGCTGGCAATCATCGCCTATCGCCAGCCGATTACCCGCGGCGACATCGAGGAGATCCGCGGCGTGGCGGTGAGTTCGCATATCGTGAAGACGCTGTCGGAGCGGGGCTGGATCAAGGTGGTTGGCCAGCGCGATGTGCCGGGCAAGCCCTCGCTGTATGCGACGACAAAAGAATTCCTCGACTACTTTAATCTGCGCACCCTGGATGACCTGCCTACGCTGGCGGAGATCCGCGATATCGACAGCCTGAACCAGATGCTGGATCTGGATCAGCAGGGTGGCGGTGAGGTCGGGTCGGAGCAGGGCGACGGCGCCGAAGCGGCGCCCGCTGAATCGGAAGCGGTCGCTTCCGATGCAAATGAAGACTCCGGCGACGCCGCCGCGGCAGAAGATTCTGCGCCGGAAGAGCCCGGCGATGACGAGCCGGTGGAAGAAGTCCTCGCGCAGGCACAGAATACGGATACGGAATCTGAAAGTGCGGCGGCCGACGACTTCGCCGAAGAAGTTGCAACAGAAGTGATCGCCACGGCCGATTTCGCTGAAAGTGAGATCGAAGAGGTGGCCGAAGCCGATATCGCCACCGACGAAATTGACGTTGCTGCCGAAGCGGATATCGCCGACAGCGTAACGGAAGCGGACGCAGGGGTTGAACCGGCAGAAGCCGGCGACGCCGAGCCGCAGACCTCTCTGGCCGCGGGGCTGCCGCCGAGCAGCCTGTTTGCCGTAGGCGATGACGATGCGGCTGACGGCATCGAAGAGACTTCCACCGCCGAGATGGCGACGAGTAATGAAGCTATTTCCGACGACGCCGACACGGATGGCGAAACCCGGAAAGAAGCGCAAGTGGAAAACACCACCCTATGAGTGAAGGCATTTCGCCCGCAGGCGAAAAACTGCAGAAAGTATTGGCGCGTACCGGACTGGGTTCGCGGCGCGAGATGGAGCGTGCGATCGAAGCCGGTCGCGTGACGGTGAATGGCAAGGTTGCTGAACTGGGTGAGCGGGTTACCGGTGAAGAGCTGATCGAATTCGACGGCCGCCGTCTGCCGGCCGCGGAAGAGAATCGCTGCCGTGTCATTCTGTACAACAAACCGGTGGGCGAAATCTGCTCGCGGCACGATCCCGAGGGCCGCCCCACCGTCTACGACAGGCTGCCGCGGTTGCGTTCCGGCCGCTGGATTTCCGTCGGCCGCCTGGATTTCAATACCAGCGGCCTGCTGTTGTTTACCAACAGCGGCGAGCTGGCCAACAAGCTGATGCACCCGTCCTCAGTGATCGATCGCGAGTACCTGGTCCGTATTCAGGGCGAGGTCGACGATGAGATGAAGAAACGCCTGGTCACCGGTGTGCTGCTGGAAGACGGAGCGGCCCGCTTCACGGATATCGTGGAGAGTGGCGGCGAAGGCAAGAACCGCTGGTTTTACTGTGTGGTGATGGAAGGGCGCAATCGCGAAGTGCGCCGCCTGTGGGAGTCCCAGGGCGTGCGCGTCAGCCGTCTGAAACGGGTGCGTTACGGCAGTGTGTTTATTCCTTCACATGTGCGTGTCGGTCAGTGGATCGAGATGGAACCGCGGGAAATCGATGACCTGTGCGTGACCGCCGGCCTGCCAAAACTCGGGCAGCGACCGCTGACCCAGGAGGAAAAGCAGAACCTGCAGCGCCAGCGCCGCAAACTGCGCAAGTCGCCGGCACCGGCATCGCGCCGCGGTAAACCCTAGCGCCGCCGATACCCATTTAAAAAGCCCGCAGGTTGCGGGCTCAGGTTGCTGACAAAGTTACGCAGTCAAAATTTAAGGCAAAGTGCTAGGGCGAGCATTTCGAACCGTCGGCGACAGGACGTCGCCGCCGGAGCTTACAGGGATGTATTCATAGCGTTTCGAAATGCTCGTTCTAGTGCTTGGCCGCCACCGCACCAGCTCAGAACGGAATACGGGGTTTATCAACAGTCTGAGCCCGCAGGTTGCGGGCTTTTTTTATTGAGGCGTGAACCGTTTTACTGGTCTTCCTCGATGACCTCTTCGCCTTCTTCCTCGAGGGTCTGGTTATCCATTTCCGACTCAATGCCCTCCGGCTCTGCGCCCATCTCATCGTCGACGTCGCCGGGTAAATCATCGTCGGACCCGTTGTCGATATCCTCGCTCGGCTGTGGTGAGGCCGTGTCTGATTCCACCAGGTTTTTAAGTTTGGCGAGCCCCTGTTCATAGGATCCGCCCACCATTTTTTTCACCAGCAATCCCATCCAGCGGGCGATGGGGCCGCCACCCATATCGCTGCTGAACCACCAGGTGATGTTGGTGCCGCTGCCCTGCGGCTGCAGGCGGAATTCCGCGGTGGCGACTCCCTGGGCGCCGAAATCCAGGTCGGTGCGCACCAGTGAATCGGGTTCGCTGGCCGTGATCGTCTGGCTGCCGCTGCCGACATTGGGGTTGTCGCTGCTCCAGCTCATTACGGCACCGAGCCCTTCTTTCGGGCCGCTGTATTCGTACTGGGTATTGGGATCCAGCTGATACCAGGGCGACCAGTCGTTGAAATTGCGGAAATTGTTAACGTAGGGAAATACTGCCTGCGGCGGCTTGGTGATATACACACTGCGCTCGAGCGTCACTTCGCGCGGAAACATAAATCCGGCGAGCACGAGCAGTGCCAGGAAAATCAGAATGTAGAGTATCCAGCGCATGGCGGGGCCCTTTTGTTATTGATTAGAGGCAAAAACCGCAGCCGGACTGCAATGATCAGTGATCGACAACCAATTAGCAATGCTTGCCCCCGGCCGCTGCGCTAATCGGGAATGTCGAGCAGAGGCAGGTGTATTTCGACACACAGGCCCGCCCCGGGCGCATTGCTGGCACTGATGCTGCCGCGGTGATGCAGGATGGTGCGCTGGGCGATGGCGAGCCCGAGTCCCAAGCCGCCGCTCTCCCTGGTGCGGGCACTGTCGGTGCGGTAGAAGGGGCGGAATATCGCCTCGAGCTCTTCCTCGTCCACGCCGCTGCCGGAGTCGATCACGCGAATGCGGCTCTGTTCGGCGGTGGCGCTGATCACCACGCTTGCGCTGCCACCGGCGGGGCTGTACTTGATGGCATTGCGCAAAATGTTCTCCAGCGCAGCCGTGAGAGAGCTACCGCGGGTGGCGACCAGGAGCTCGCTGTCGCTCTGGGCAATCGCAACGCGCAGGTCTTTTTCCCGTGCCTCACCCCTGAGATCCTCCACCAGTGCGCTGACGAGACTGTTGATTTCCACGACATCGTCCAGCGGGCGCTGGTTCCTACCCGCGACCGGTAGGGAAAGGACATCGGCGATGATGTCCTCCAGGTAGTCGGCGGCCTTGCCGATCTTGTCCAGTTCCGTTTCCAGACCCGGTACCTTCTTCTGGCGCGCGATGCCGAGCGCCACCTGCAGCCGCGCCAGCGGCGAGCGCAGTTCGTGGGATACATCCTTGATCAGCCGGCGCTGCTCCGCCATGGACTCCTGTAGTTGCGCGGTCATCGAATCGAAGTCCCGCGCGAGGTCGGTCAGCTCGTCGCTGCGGCTGTATAAGGTCGGAGCGACGCGATAGTCGAGTTCGCCGGCGGCGACCCTGCGGGTCGCGGCGCGCAGTTGGTCCAGCGGGCGGCTCAGGTAGCGTGCCAGCCAGTAACAGGCGGCACCGGAGGCGAGCATGGACAGCAGCAGAATCGGCCAGAAGTTGCGCCACAGGAAACGCAGCAGCAATTCCTCCTTACTCTTTCCGGCGATAAAGACTACCCGCAGGCTGCCGCCTTCCCGCTGGGGCATGAAAAAGCCCACGCTGGGCTTGTTTTCCACCATGCCGTGGCTTTCGCGATTGCGAAAACTGAGCGCCTCGAACAGGGGCGCCATATCGCGGGGCATGCGGCGGCCGAGAAGTTCGCGCCCGCCGGGATCCAGGACGAAGATGCGCTCCTGGATTTCCGGCGGCTGCCGTTCCAGCCAAAAGCGGAAATGTTCTGGCCCGTGGCGGCGGGTCCGCCCCAGGTTTCGCATCAGATCGCGGAAAATCTCCTGGCTTTCCCAGCGCTCTTCGTGGCGAGGGTCGCCAAATTCCCGGAAGTGGGTGGTATAGATGGCTGCCATCACCATCACCACGGCGGTGATCCAGGCGCCAAAAAACATCTTCCAGAAGAGGCTGCGCATCGGCGATCAGCCGCTCTTGCTCTGCGTCAGCATATAGCCGGCGCCGCGGATATTGATGATGAGGTCGCGGCTGGCACCCAGTTCGGCGAGCTTTTTGCGGATGTTGCTGACGTGCACGTCGATGGAGCGGTCGTAGGGCATCAACTTGCGCCCGAGCGCCGACTCAGTCAGCACTTCCTTGCTCACCACTTCGCCGGCGTGTTGCACTAGAACCTTGAGCACGGCGAATTCGGCGCCGGTCAGAGACAGCAGCTGGTCGTTCCAGTAGCCCTGGTGTTCCGACGGCAGCAGGCGCAACGCGCCGCTGATCAGCGAATCGTCCGCCCCCTCCGGCTCTACGCGCCCGCGGCGCAGCACGGCGCGCAGGCGCGCAGCGAGCTCCCGCGGGTTGCAGGGTTTCGGCAAATAGTCGTCGGCACCCATTTCGAGACCCACGATGCGGTCAACGGTGTCGCCTTTGGCGGTGAGCATCAATACCGGCAGGGAGCGGCTGGTCGGCGAGGCCTCCTCGCGCAGCTTGCGCAACAGCTCAAAGCCGTTGTGCACCGGCAACATCACGTCCAGGACCAGGGCGTCGAACCCCTGGCTCTGCGCCAGCTCCAGGCCGCGGCCGCCGTCGTTGGCGACCGTCACCTCGAAGCCTTCCCCGGTGAGGAATTCCTGCAGCAGATCTGTCAGTTCAGTGTCGTCATCGACCAGTAGGATGCGGCTCATAAAGTGCTCTCGAATTGCGTGAAGCCATTATATGCAATGCTCCGGCGCCAATTGCGACCGGCATATGGGCTTTTAACCGTTCTTAACAAATGTTTACCGCCGTTAGCCCCCATTTACACGCGCTGATCCTACTATGCAGCTACCGACACCAAACAAGAGGAAGCGTCGATGAAAAACTGGAAAGCAATGGCGAGCAGTCTCGTATTGGCAGGCGCACTGGCAGTGCCGGGAATGACCATGGCCGCCGGCGGCGAGCACGGTCCGCACCACTTTAAGGGGCCCATGTTTGAGCATTTGGCCGAGGAATTGAACCTGACCGAGGGCCAGAAGGCGCAGCTCAAGGCCAACCGCGAGGCCAATCGGGAAGCCCGCAAGGCGCACCGTGAGGAGATGCGCGCGTTGCACGAGCAGCTGCGGGAGGCCATTGATTCCGGTGCAGATCAGGCGACCCTGGACCGCCTGGGTGCCGAGCTGGGCAAGCTGCAGGTAGCCAAAATGCAGGAAATGCACCAGCAGCAAGCGCAGTTTGAGGCGATCTTGACTGATGAACAGAAGGTCAAGCTGGAACAGTTGAAAGCCGAGCGCAAAGAGCGCTGGAAAGAGCGGCGCCATAAGCGCGGCGAGCGCTGGCAGGAAGAGCAGTAGTAACGACCCAACTCCTGTGCGATCGATCGGGCAGCTTTCTACCCCAACGGCCCGGTAGATTCGTAACCCTTTGCCCCCGCTGTGCGGGGGCTTTTTTATGTCCGCGGGGCGGCTCGCCGGCCTGTCGGTCTCCTCTTGCCCAGCTTGCCGCGCCTCGCCATTGCTGGGAGAATACGCCGCCGCTCGATAGTGAAGATAGCAGCCTGCTTGTGGGCGAAGAGGAGTGATTGTGAGCAAAATCGGCTTGTTTTACGGCAGTGACGAGGGCAACACCGAGGCGGTGGCCCTGCGTATCCGCACCCGCCTGGGCGAGGATCGGGTGGATGTACACGATATCGCCGACGTCACCCAGCTGGAAATCGCCGACTACGAGCAACTGATCTTCGGTATCCCCACCTGGGATTTCGGCCAGATCCAGTCCGACTGGGAGGAATTCTGGGAAGATGTACAGGAGATCGACTTCAGCGGCAAGAAAGTGGCGCTGTTCGGGCTCGGCGACCAGTTCGGCTACGGCGACTACTTCCTCGACGCAATGGGCATGCTGCATGACGTGATCGTGGCCAACGGGGCGACCATTGTCGGCCTGTGGCCCACCGAAGGCTACGAGTTCGAGGCGTCCAAGGCGGAGATAGAGGGCGAGGGGATGTTCGTCGGCCTCGCCATCGACGAGGACCAGCAGGAGGAGCTGACCGCCGATCGCCTGAACCGCTGGTGCCGGCAGATCGCCGACGAATTCGGCCTCGAAGGCGGTGCCGACAGCGTCGCCGAGCTGGATGACTGAGGGGCCGATGAAAAGCTCCCTGTCTTTTCAGGAATTCTGGCCGTGGCTGACCGAGCATCCGAACTGCATCGTGCGCGCGGGCACCACCGATTCCGTTATTTACGATGATGACGATTACTACTGGCGCTTCGGTGAGGAGGATGTGCGGACGCTGCTGGTGCAGGTGATGCGCGGCAAACGCCCGGTGGCGGAACTGTTTATCGAGCCAGAGCACATAGTCTCGGTCCAGGTCACTCCCGGGGAGAAAGGCGAGCACAATTTCGACCTGCTAGCGGAAGTGCAGGGCCAGCCCCAGGTGGTCTATTACTTTGTACTGACCCACGCATTTGAAGAGTTACCGCAATCCGATCACGGTGGCGATCACGGGCAGGGGCGCCTGCACTAAGCCTCATTCTGGCATGGCGGCCCGTTTAGGGCCGCAACGCCTGCCATTATCTTTCGCGCTTTTCTGCGGCGCCAATACCGATATGCTGGTCGAGGAAACCGAGCAACTCGGTGTAAAGACGCCGGTTATTTTCCTCGCTGAAGAAGCCGTGCCCCTCGTTGGGCACCATCAGGGTTTTAACCGGCTTGCCGTCCTCCTCAAGCTGTTCCAGCAGTGCCTCCGCATGCTCTACTGGCACCCGCTCGTCCTGTTCACCGTGGATGACAAAAAGCGGCAGATCGAGCTTGTCGGTGTTGTACAGCGGTGAATTCGCGCGCAGGAAGTCTTCGTTCTCACTCAACTCCCGCTTCAGGTAGGCGATGCCGCGATCGCGGCGCTGGATATCTCCTTTTTCGTACATCATTTCCAGATCGTAGACACCGACATAGCCAATGGCGCATTGGTAGAGATCGGGATAGCGGATCGGGTTCATCAGCGCAGAGTAGCCGCCAAAGCTGCCGCCGAAAATACAGATGCGGCCGCGGTCCGCGTAACCCTTTTCCACGGCCCAGTTGACCGCATCGGCAATATCCCGCTGAATATTTCCGCCCCACTGGCGCCGACCGGCGGAATAGAAGTGATCGCCATAGCCGGTGGACCCGCGGAAATTGACCTGCAACACCAGGTAGCCATTCTGGGACAGTATCTGTGCCTGGCGATCGTAGCCCCAGTAGTCCCGTGCATGGGGGCCGCCATGGGGCAGGACTACCATCGGCAGTTTTGCGGTCTGCTCGCTGGGAAATGTTAGGTAGGTACCGATGCGAAGGCCGTCTTCGGTCGTTAATGAATCGGCGCGCATCGGGTTGAGGCGGTTCGGGTCTAGCCACTCGGCGGAAGACAGCAGGAAGTCGACTTTCTTCGACTGCAAATTCACCAGGAAATAATCGCCCGGCAATCGGTCCCCGTGGACTCTCAGGACGCCTTTGTTGCCGTCATCCGTGAAGCTGGTAAACGAAATTCGGTAGCCCTGAAAAGCCTTTTTCAGGCCGCGGAAAAAGGCCGCAAAACCGTTGCCCTCGTCGAAGAAATGTTCTTCCGGATAGTCGGGGTGCAGGTAGGTGCCCAGCGGCTTGTCGGTTAGCGGGTGGTGGATGATGCCGCTTATATCGGATATGTCGTGCTGGAATACCGGCGAATACTTGCCGGTGGCGTCAAGCTTGATCAGCTGTTCCGTCTGTCCTTTGCGGTCCAGCACAAGGTAGGCCTCACCGCTGTCCGCGTCGAATCCAACAGGAGTGGCGCGATCCAGAAGTGGGTTATCAACCCTGGTCCAGCCCACCTTCGCCTTCCGGTAGAGTTCGACATTGTCATTGCGGTCTGTGCCGTTGGCGAACAGCAGATTGCCGCGGCCGTCGGTAAAGGCACGCCCGCCTACCTGGGGCAGGGCGGTTACTTTGCTCCTGACGCCGGAATAGATATCGATCCGAAGGACTTCACCATGGGTCTCCCAGTCCTTGGCCCAGGGGTAGGTGGAAACGAGAATTTCATTATCCTTGTCGCGCAGAACGTCGATGATGGTGGCGTGGGCGTAGGTGCTCTCCGCTTTCTTGATGCGCGAACCCGTCTGCTTTTCGCCGGCAGCCCAGCCAAAAATATTTTTGCCCATGGTGCCATCGTAATTGATCGCGTACAGGGAGCCATAGTTGACCGGGGCTTCCAGGGCGGCTTTGCGGGAAATGACTTCGGCGACCACGCGCTCGTCATTGGCCCAGTAGAAATTTCCCACTTCTTCCTTGCCGCGAAAACGCAGCAGGCCGGTGATTTCCAGCGGCTTCAGCGACATAAAGACCAGAATGCGCTCGCCTTCGTAGAGCTTGCGTATCGCCAGGTGGGTTCCTTTGGGCGAGATTTTGACCTGTTGAATATCTTCGTGTTTAACCAGATCCTGCAATGGAATGCGAGTGGCGCTGAAAACAGTAGAAGAGTAAAGGAGTAGGAGGCTTGTCGCTAAGATCCGAAGCATTGAAACGCCCGTTTTTTTTGATTTTTTTCATTATGTCGAAAGAGCGCGCCCCGGGCCAGGAGCGCACAATTACAGCGGATTACAGCAACCGTTTGAGAATCTCCCGGTACATATCCTTCAGGCTGTCTAGGTCTGCGGCCTTCACGCATTCGTCCACCTTGTGGATGGTCGCATTCACGGGGCCGAGCTCGACTACCTGGGCGCCGGTGGGTGCGATAAAGCGGCCATCCGAGGTGCCGCCGGCGGTGGAGAGTTCGGTGGCTAATCCCGTAACGGATTCGATAGCTGCCTGCGCGGCTTCCACCAGTGGGCCCGCGGCGGTCAGGAACGGTTGGCCGGACAGTTTGAAGTCGGCTTCGTATTTGAGGCCGTGTTTGTCGAGAATCTTGCGCGCGCGCTGCTCCAGCTGTGCGGCGGTCGTCTCGGTGGAGAAACGCCAGTTGCAGACTACCTTGACGTCGCCGGGAATCACGTTGGTGGCACCGGTGCCGCCATTGATGTTGGAGACCTGGAAGCTGGTGGCCGGGAAAAAATCATTGCCCTTGTCCCACTCCTCAGCGGCCAGTTCGGCCAGCGCCGGGGCCAGCGTGTGGATCGGGTTCTCCGCCAGGTGCGGGTAGGCCACATGGCCCTGCACGCCGAACACGGTCAGCTCGAGGCCGAGAGAGCCGCGGCGGCCGTTCTTGATGACATCGCCGACGCGCTCGGTGCTCGACGGCTCGCCCACCAGGCAGCAGTCGATCTTCTCACCCTGTTCCTCGAGCCATTCGACCACCTTGACGGTGCCGTTGTGGGCCGGGCCCTCCTCGTCGCTGGTGATCAGGAAGGCGATACGCCCCGAGTGCTCCGGGTGCGCGGCAACAAACTCCTCGCAAGCCACTACCATGGCGGCCAGGGAGCCTTTCATATCCGCAGCGCCGCGGCCGTACAGGTAACCGTCCTCGATAACCGGCTCGAAGGGCGGGTGCTGCCAGTTTTCCTCGGGGCCGGTGGGTACCACATCGGTGTGGCCGGCGAAGGCGAACAGCGGACCCTCGTTTTTGCCGTTGCGCACGGCCCAGAAGTTGTCGGTGTCGCCGCGGCGCAACATAGTAGTTTCGAAGCCGATTTTTTCCAGGCGCTCGATCATCAGCGGCATACAGCCGGCGTCTTCCGGAGTGACGGATCTGAGGCGGATCAGGTCGCAGGCGAGTTGTTGTGTTGGGGTCATTGGGGTATTCCTTTGTGCCCACAGCGGGCTTTGTGATCGGAACTCTGCAACTGGTTGCGGGGCGGCGCTGCTACCGGTATCCGTTTGCGGGACACGCTGTAAATACATCCCTGTACGCTCGGCGGCGGCCATCCATGGCCGCCGACGGTCCCGCAAACGAATACCGCTATCAGCTCCTTCGCATCTAACTTCAGTTCCTTCCGGCCTCATCTCAATTAGGTTGGTAATACTGGAGAGTCCGATGCGAAGGGGCTGCTGCCGATGGCTTCTTGCGGGACTGTCTGCGAGAAGGACCTCGCAGACAAGCCTCCAGGGATGGATTCACGGCGTGTCCCGTAAGAAGCCATCGGCAGCAGGGCCGCCACGGAGCTTGCAACGAAGCCCTGCAGGAAAGCCCGGGAGCGGGCAAGTGTCAGTTGCTGTGCAGCGCCTCGTTCAGCTCGATGGCGCTCTTGTTGGTCAAACACTCCACCGCACCATTGGTGGAATTGCGGCGGAACAGTAGGTCCGGCTTGCCGGCCAGGTCTCGCGCCTTGACGTGCTCTACCAGCTTGCCGCCGTCGTCCAGCAGTGCGACCTTGGTGCCGGAAGTGATGTACAGGCCGGCCTCTACGGTGCAGCGGTCGCCCAGCGGGATGCCGATGCCGGCATTGGCGCCAAGCAGGCAGTTGTCGCCGACGGAGATGACGATGTTGCCACCGCCAGACAGGGTGCCCATGGTGGAGCAGCCGCCGCCCAGATCCGAGCCGGCACCGACAATGACGCCGGCGGAGATGCGGCCCTCGATCATGCCGGGCCCCTCGGTGCCGGCGTTAAAGTTGACGAAGCCCTCGTGCATGATGGTGGTGCCCTCGCCCAGATAGGCGCCCAGGCGCACCCGCGCGGTGTGGGCGATGCGCACGCCGGTGGGCACGACGTAATTGGTCATTTTCGGGAACTTGTCCACGCAGGCCACTTCCAGTTGTTCGCCCTTCAGGCGCGCCTCCAGCTGGCGCTGCGGCAGTTCCTCCAGGTCGATGGCGCCCTGGTTGGTCCAGGCGACGTTGGCCAGCTTGCCGAAAATGCCGTCGAGATTGGTCTGGTGCGGTTTCACCAGGCGATGGGACAGCAGGTGCAGCTTCAGGTAGGCCTCCGGTACCGACTGCGGCGCGTCGTCGCTGCCCAGCACCACGGCCACCAGGGGGCGCTGGCTGGTGGCGAACTGCCGCAGGATTTTCGCCTGTTCGTGCGCACCGGCGCCGGCAAGTTTGTCCGCCAGCGGCTGCAGTTGTACCGGATTCAGTGCGATGCTGTGGTTGCCGCCGTCGATTTTCAGGGTCTCGATAACAGCCGCGGCAATGTCCGCGCTCGGTTTCAGCAGCGGTTGCGGGTAATAGACTTCCAGCCACTCGCCCTTGCTGTTGCAGGTGCCGACACCGAATCCAATACTGTAAATTTCGCTCATTTGGTTTTTCTCCTAGCCAATTCTGGCTTTTCGTAACTGCTCAGGGCTGTTTTGAGGCGTTCGGGGTCTGCACCGTTACTTCACAAGTTCTGCGAACTCGGCTTCCTTGAATCCGAAGCGGGTCTCGCCGCCGGCAATCGTCACCGGTCGCTTGATTAGCGTGGGCGTGTCACTGGCGGTAGCCAGTGCGGTCTTGTCGTCCATCGTGTTTTTCTGCTCGTCCGCGAGCGCGCGCCAGCTGGTGGAGCGGCGGTTCAGTACTTCCTGCCAGCCGAAGCTGTTGATCCACTCCTCGAGCGGCACGGCTCCCATGCCGTCCTCGCGAAAGTCGTGGAAGCGGTAATCGACCCCGTTTTTTTCCAGCCACTTGCGGGCTTTCTTGACGGTGTCGCAGTTCTTGATGCCGTAGAGGACGATTGAGGGATTGGTCACAGTCAGGCCTTCTTGGTTTTTTTCGGGTTCTTGCGGTTCGGGTAGCAGGTGGTACAGATCTCGCACACGGTGCCGTCGCAGCCGCGCGCACTGCAGTACTCGCGGCCGTAGAAAATAATCTGCAGGTGCAGCTTGTTCCATTTGTCGCGCGGAAAGAGCCGCTTGAGGTCTTTCTCCGTCTGCGCCACGTTCTTGCCACTGGTGAGCCCCCAGCGCTGCGCCAGCCGGTGAATGTGGGTGTCGACGGGAAAGGCCGGGTGGCCGAAAGCCTGCGCCATGACCACGCTGGCAGTCTTGTGGCCGACACCGGGCAGTGTTTCCAGGGCGGCCATGTTTTCCGGCACCTTGCCGTGGTATTCATTCACCAGTATCTGCGACAGCTTGCTGACGGCTTTGGATTTTTGTGGCGACAGCCCGCAGGGGCGGATCACTTCCTTGATTTTTTCCACTGGCACCCTGGCCATGTCCCGCGGATTGTCCGCCAGTTGCCACAGTGCCGGAGTCACCTGGTTGACTCGCTCATCGGTGCACTGGGCGGACAGCAGTACCGCGACCAGCAGCGTGTAGGGATCTTTGTGATCCAGGGGTACCGGCGTCTCCGGGTAGAGTTCCTCCAGGCGTCGCAGGATGAATTCGACTCGTTCTTGTTTAAGTAGGTTTTTTACTGCCATGTGCGCTTTGCCGGTCTGCCGGCGCCTGCGTTGAAAATTACTGTCCGCGATCCTGAAGACACCACTGCCAGAAAACTATGGTTGCCGACAAAACTCCCTGATGCGCGCGGCGGCTTCGATACACTCTTCCAGTGTCGCCACCAGCGCCATGCGCACGTATTCGCGCCCCGGGTTGATGCCATCGGCCTCGCGGGCGAGGAATGCGCCCGGCAGTACGGTGATGTTCTGCTGCCGGTACAGTTCGCGTGCAAACTGCTCGCCATCTCCGACACGCGGCCACAGATAAAAGCTCGCCTGCGGTTGTTCCACGTCCAGGCAGCCGTCGAGAATTTCCAGCACCGCGGCAAATTTTTCGCGGTAAAGCGCGCGATTATGCCGCACGTGCTGCTCGTCCTGCCAGGCGGCGATGGACGCATACTGGGTCGGCAGCGGCATGGCGCAGCCGTGATAGGTGCGATACAGCAGGAATTTTTCCAGTATCTGCGCGTCGCCGGCGACAAAGCCGGAGCGCAGCCCGGGCAGGTTGGAGCGCTTGGACAGACTGTGGAAGACCACGCAGCGGCGGTAGTCTGTGCGACCCAGCTGCTCGCACACCTGCAGCAAGCCGATGGGTGGCTGGTCCTCGTCGAAGTAGAGCTCCGAATAGCACTCGTCGGAAGCGATGGTGAAATCGTAGCGGTCGGCCAGCTCGAGCAGCTCTTGCAGGTCCGCAGCATCGAGCAGGGCTCCGGTAGGGTTGCCGGGGGTGCAGATATAGAGCAGCTCGCAGTCGCGCCAGGCCTGTTCCGGCACCGAGGCGAAATCCGGCTTGAAACCGGTCGCGGCGCTGCAGTTGATAAAGTGCGGGCTGCCGCCGGCGAGCAGCGCGGCGCCCTCGTAAATCTGGTAGAAGGGATTCGGCATCAGTACCTTGGCGCCCGGCGAAACTACCGCCTGCGCGAAAGCGAACAGCGCCTCGCGGGTGCCGTTGACCGGCAGTACCTGTGTGTCCGCGCAGACGCTTGCGAGTTGAAAGCGCTGGCGCAGCCAGGCGGCAACGGCTTCGCGCAGGGGATCTATGCCCTTGGTGGCCGGGTAGGCGGCGAGCTTATCCAGGTTTTCGATCAGCTCGTCGCGCACGAATGTCGGCGGCGTGTGCTTGGGCTCGCCGATGGACAGGGCGATATGGGGTTTGTCTGCCGGAATCAGGTCTTTCTTTAATGCCGCCAGCTTGGTGAAAGGGTAGGGCTGCAGCTGATCCAGATATGGGTTCATAGGCTTTTTTTCTAGTTGGCTGTGCGACTGGCTATCGCTGCTGTTTTACCTGGTGGGCGTCGAGCTCGCGACAGATGGCTTCTTCCAGTTCGCGATTGGCGGCCTCATCGAGTAGCGGTCGCCCGGCGGCATCGGTGATGTGGAAGATATCCTCGACCCGTTCGCCGAGGGTGGAGATCTTGGCGTTGTACAGGCGCAGGTCGTGGGCGATAAAGATGCGCGCGATGCGCGCCAGCAGGCCGGGCCTGTCCGCGCTGGTGATCTCCAGCGTGCTGTATTGATCGCCGGGCTCGGTGGCCAGGTGAGCGCGGGTCTCCAATTCGAACATTTTTAGGCGCCGCGGCGTGCGCCGCTGGATGATCTTCGAGTAGTCCTCGACCAGCGCCAGTTCCCGCTGCAGTGTGTTGCGAATCTGTTCCAGCCGGTGCGGTTCGTCCAGCAGCGGCTGGCCCGACTCGTCCAGTACGTAAAAGGTATCCAGCGTGTAACCGGAGGCGGAGCTGTACAGGCGCGCGTCGTGGATGTTCAGGTTGAGCATGTCCAGGCCGGTGACCACCGCGGCAAAGACGTTGGCGCGGTCCGGTGTGTAGACGAACACCTCGGTGGCGCCGTCGTGCTCTCCGGGCCCGGAGTTGCGCGTCAACACCAGGGTGTCGTTCTGCTCGCCCTTGTCGCTGGCGCAGTGCAGCTGGTGAATCGCGGCGGTGTGCCAGGTGATATTGTCGGCGCTCTCGCGCACGAAGTAGTCCTCGCCCATCTGCGCCCAGATATTTTCCACCGAAGACATGGGCAGCCCCATGGCGCGCAGCATATTGCGCGCCTGGCTGCGGGTTTCCTCGATAATCTCTTCGCGGTCGATGGGATTTTCCAGTCCGCGGCGCAGGGCCCGCTGAGTGGACTGGTAGAGCTGGCGCATCAGGCTGGCGCGCCAGCTGTTCCACAGCTCGGGGTTGGTGGCGTTGATGTCGGCCACCGTGAGGGCGTAGAGGTAATCGAGGTGTTCGCGATCGCCCACTTCGCGGGCGAAGTCGTGGACCACCTCGGGATCGGTAATGTCCTGTTTCTGCGATACCTGGCTCATCAGCAGGTGCTTTTCCACCAGCCAGCACACCAGGCGCCGGTCGCGCCCGGACAGGTGGTGGCGGCGGCAGAAAGCGTCGGCGTCGACAACGCCGAGCTTGGAGTGGTCGCCGCCACGGCCTTTGGCGATATCGTGGTAGAGGCCGGCGATATACAGCAGTTCCGGCTTGCGCATGCGGGAGAGTATCTCCGCGGCGATCGGAAATTTCTGCCAGGCCTCGGGGCCGCGGAAGCTGCGCATATTGCGCACTACCTGCAGGGTGTGCGCGTCGACGGTGTAGATGTGGAACAGGTCGTGCTGCATCTGTCCGGTGACGCGGCCGAACTCCGGCAGGTAGCGTCCCAGAATGCCGTAGCGGGTCATGCGCGACAGCTGGGTGGAGAGGCCGCGGCGCGAGCGCAGCAGCTGCATAAACAGCTCCGCGTTGATCGGGTCTGCGCGGAAGCGGTCGTCGATCAGGTGGCGGTGTTCGCGGATCAGGCGGATGGTGGAGGCGCGGCCCCCCTCGATCTCCGGGTTTTCCGCCATCAGCACGAAGATCTCCAGCAGCGCTGACGGCCGTTCGGTGAAGACGCGGGTCTGGGTGACTTCGATGGTGTTGTCGCGCAACTGGAAGCGCTCGTTGATCGGCGTCACCGTCTGGCTGGTGCCGCGCTGCAGGATGGCCTCGTCGAGGAACTGCAGCAGCACGTCGTTCAGCTCGCGCAGAGCCATGACGATGCGGTAGTAGTTGTGCATGAACTGTTCGACGGCGAGCTGTGTGCCGCTGTCTACATAGCCGAACTGTTTCGCCAGTTCGCGCTGGTAGTCGAACAACAGCCGCTCTTCGGCGCGACCCGCCAGCAGGTGCAGGCCGTAGCGCACACGCCAGAGAAAATCCTCGCCGGACTGCAGGATGGCAAACTCCTCTTCGGTAAAGAAGCCCTTGCCCTGCAACTGCTTGAGTGTGCGTACCTGAAAGTAACGCTTGGCCACCCAGCCGATGGTCTGGATATCGCGCAGTCCGCCGGGCGCGTTTTTAATGTTCGGTTCGAGGATGTACTCGGCGGCTTGCTGCTTGTTGTGGCGCTCGCGCTGCTCGGCGTATTTGGCGGTGAAAAACTCCTCCGCCGGCCACAGCTTGTCCGGCGTCATCCGCTCCGCAAGGCGCTCGCGCAGTTCGTCGTCCCCGACGACGGTGCGGGACTCCATCAGGTTGGTGGCAACGGTAATGTCCTCGGCCGCCAGCTCCAGGCAGAGTTCGGTGGAGCGCACCGAATGGCCGATATCCAGGCCCAGGTCCCAGAGAAAGGCTACCAGGCGCTCGATGTTGTCGACGGTGTCCGGGGCCGAAGTGCCGTCGGTGAGGATCAGCAGGTCGATATCCGAGTGGGGGTGCAGTTCGCCGCGGCCATAGCCGCCCACGGCCAGCAGGCTGATACCCTCGGGCCAGTCATACTGGTGCCACGCGTAGTGCAACAGGCAGTCGACGAACAGGGCGCGCTCGTGCACCAGGGTGCGGACATCCTCGCCCTCGCGGAAGCGCTCGGTCATCTTCTGCTCGGCGCCACCAGCGGCGTCCTTGAAAATCTCCAGTGCCGGCTTGGCGCCCTCCGCCAGCGCTTTGCGGAAGCGGGCCTGGTCGAAGAAGAACAGGGGGCGTTGGAAATAGGGGATATTGGCCGGCTGCATTTTGTATCCGTTAGGAGTAGTGGTGCCTGTAAGTTAGCCCGAGGTGAGGGTGCCTGTAAGCCAAGCCGTGGCGGCCCCGCTTCCGGTGGCTGTTCGCCAGACACGCTGTGAATACTTCCCTGTACGCTCTCCACGGCCATCCATGGCCGTGACAAAACGGCAGGAGTGCCGTTTTGGACGCCGCAGGCGCCCGAAGGGCGAGGGCCAAGGATGGCCCGAGTCAGCGGTCTGGCGAACAGCCCCCGGAATCAGGACCTTCGCATCAGACGTCGATATTCTGTTAGAGTCCCGGGGCCAATCTCAAAAATTCTCTTCAGCACGCGCCGTCAGCACTTCCACGCCATTGCTGGTCACAGCCATGGTGTGCTCCCACTGCGCGGACAGGCGGCGGTCCTTGGTGATCGCGGTCCAGCCGTCGCCGAGCACGCGGGTGGCGGCCTTGCCGGCGTTGATCATCGGCTCGATGGTAAAGGTCATGCCCTCCTTGAGCACTTCGCCGGTGCCGGGCTTGCCGTAGTGCAGCACCTGCGGATCCTCGTGGAAGACGTCGCCGATGCCGTGGCCGCAGAAGTCGCGGACCACCGTGTAGTAGTTCTTCTCTGCGTGCTGCTGGATCACGTGGCCGATATCGCCGAGGGTGGTGCCGGGGCGCACAATCTCGATGGCCTTGTACAGGCACTCCTGGGTCACCCGCACCAGGCGCTCGGCGTGGGGTGTCGACTCGCCGACGAAGTACATCTTGCTGGTGTCGCCGAACCAGCCGTCCTTGATCACGGTGACGTCGATATTGATGATGTCGCCTTTCTTCAGCACCTTGCTCTCGGACGGGATGCCGTGGCACACCACCTCGTTGACCGACGTGCAGATGGATTTGGGGAAGCCGCGGTAGCCGAGACAGGCGGGAATGGCTTTCTGCACATTGACTATGTGGTCGTGGCAGCGCCGGTCCAGCTCCTCGGTGCTGACGCCGGGAACCACATATTCGCCTATCATTTCCAGTACTTCCGCGGCCAGGCGGCCTGCGATGCGCATCTTGGCGATCTGTTCCGGTGTCTTTATGGCTGAGGTCATGCGTGTCCCTAGTTTGTTGCTTGGAGGCGGGCGGCCCCGCGAAGGCGCGCTATTGTAGCGGATTGCTTGTCCGGGAGCATAATTCGCGGCGCCGGGCCGGGAGTGTCGTTGTTGCGGGAATTCATGGCGACGCAACAGGGGCGTCACAATCTCCCCGAGCACGTGGGATGTACTCTTCCAGCGCGGGGCTGATTATGGTATAAAGCGCGCCGCTTCGGGCTACTCCCGGAGTGTAACTAATGCCGCACACGCATCGGCACATGTGTCTGGGTGCCCCCCAGGGGGTTGATACATGGGATGTGTGGAGGACTAACCCGTAAAATTGAGGTTTTACTTATGCCGCAAGTCAGCATGCGCGATATGCTGCAGGCTGGTGTCCACTTTGGTCACCAGACCCGCTACTGGAACCCGAAGATGGGTCAATTCATCTTTGGCGCCCGCAACAAGATTCACATCATCAACCTGGAGCACACTGTACCGGCTTTCAACGAAGCCCTGCAGGTGATCAAGGGGATGGCCGCTCAGAAGAAGAAGATTCTGTTTGTTGGCACCAAGCGCGCCGCACAGAAATCCATCCAGGAGCAGGCCGAGCGCTGTGGCCAGCCTTACGTCAGCAACCGCTGGCTGGGCGGTATGCTCACCAACTACAAGACCATCCGCGCGTCCATCAAGCGCTTCCGTGACCTGGAGACTCAGTCTCAGGACGGTACCTTTGAAAAGCTGACCAAGAAAGAGGCGCTGATGCGCACTCGTACTATGGAGAAGCTGGAGCGCTCTATCGGTGGTATCAAGGATATGGGCGGTCTGCCCGACGCACTGTTCGTGATCGACGTAGAGCACGAGCGCATTGCGATCCAGGAAGCCAACAAGCTGGGTATTCCGGTAATCGGTGTGGTTGATACCAACAGCGATCCCGTTGGCGTTGACTACGTGATTCCCGGTAACGACGACGCAATCCGTGCGATCAAGCTGTACACCACCGCTGTAGCGGATGCCGTAGTTGCCGGTGCCGCTGAGGCTGGCGGTAGTGCGGCCAAGAACGAGTACGTCGAAGCGAGCGACGACGAAGCCGCTGCAGAGTAAGTTGCAGGGCGCAGTGGTGTAACACAGAGTCGTTACACTGCGAACTCGAAAAGGGGCCCCACAATCGGCCCCTTTTTTCTAATTTTTAAGTGACAGAATCCGAGGATTGAATCATGGCGATTACCGCGTCTATGGTAAAAGAACTGCGCGAGCGTACCGGCCTGCCGATGATGGAGTGCAAAAAGGCACTGACCGAGGCGGACGGCGATATCGAAAAAGCGATCGAAGACCTGCGCAAAGCCTCTGGCCTGAAAGCGGCCAAGAAAGCCGGCCGCACTGCCGCCGACGGCGTTGTGGCCGCCAAAGTTGCCGAAGACGGTAGCTACGGTGTGCTGGTTGAAGTCAACTCCGAGACCGACTTCGTAGCGCGCGACGACAACTTCCAGGCTTTTGTCGCCAAAGTGGTGGACAAGGCTTTCGCCGATCGCCAGCAGGACGTTGCCGCCCTGATGGAAGGTGAGCTTGAGTCCGCTCGCGAGGCGCTGGTACAGAAAATCGGCGAGAACATCGGCGTGCGTCGCGTACAGCTGGTGGAGGCGCCGGTAGTTGGTGCCTACGTACACTCCAACAACCGCATCGCTGCGCTGGTTGCCCTGAGCGCTGGCGAAGTGGAAATGGCCAAAGACGTGGCCATGCACGTTACCGCGGTTAACCCGCAGGTGAACAAGCCGGAAGATATGCCGGCAGACGTGCTGGAGAAGGAGAAGGAGATCATCAAGGCGCAGCCGGATATGGAAGGCAAGCCTGCCGAGATCGTTGAGAAGATGATGGGCGGCCGTATCAATAAGTTCCTGAAGGAAAACAGCCTGGTTGAGCAGCCGTTCGTCAAGAACCCGGATGTGACTATTGGCAAGCTGGTCAAGGACGGTGGTGCCGACGTGGTTTCCTTTGTTCGCTTTGAAGTGGGCGAAGGTATCGAGAAAGAAGAGGTGGATTTCGCTGCGGAAGTGGCCGCACAGGTTAAGTCCTCTTCTTAATCGCCTATAAATGGGTGTCTTCGGGCGCCCGTTCGCAGTGGGGTGCTTCCGGTGGGCTCTGCAAGGGCTGCACTGGGGCACCCCTCTGTGTAAATGACCGAAATTGTTGTAATGTTCGGCGGCAACATCTGCTTGCCCCAGAGGCGCACACCTGAGAGGACCCATAGATGCCCGGTGTCAAAGACCGTAAGTACAAGCGAATCCTGTTAAAGCTCAGCGGCGAGGAGCTGATGGGCGACCAGGGCTTTGGAATCAGCCCCAAAGTGCTGGATAAAATGGCGCTGGAGATAGGTCAGTTGGTGGGCATCGGTGTGCAGGTCGGCCTGGTCGTTGGCGGCGGCAACCTCTTTCGTGGCGCTGCGCTGAATGCCGCGGGCCTGGACCGCGTCACTGGTGACCATATGGGCATGCTCGCCACGGTAATGAACGCCCTGGCCCTGCGCGATGCGTTGGAGCGATCGAATATCTCCTCCCGGGTTATGTCCTCGATCCAGATGAGCGGTATCGTCGACCACTACGACCGCCGCGCTGCCATTCGCCACCTGGAGCGGGGTGAGGTGCTGATTTTTGCTGCGGGCACCGGCAACCCCTTCTTTACCACCGATTCCGCCGCCTGTCTGCGCGGGATCGAGATTGACGCAGAGCTGGTGCTGAAGGCCACCAAGGTGGATGGTGTCTACTCCGCGGATCCGGTGCTGGACCCGACGGCGACCCGCTACGACCAGCTGACCTACGACGAAGTCCTGGACAAGAAACTCGGGGTAATGGATCTAACCGCAATCTGCCTGTGCCGCGAACACAATATGCCCGTGCGGGTATTCCGCATGGATAAGGCCGGCGCGCTGCTCAATATCGTTGTGGGTGGCGAAGAGGGCACGCTAATTGAAGAGGAAGTGAAGCAGTGATCGAAGATATCAAGAAAGACGCTAAAACACGCATGGGCAAGGCCCTCGATGCGCTGGCAAGTAACTTCAATAAGATCCGTACCGGCCGCGCCCACCCGAGCATTCTCGATGGTGTCTACGTGTCCTACTACGGTTCCGACACACCGCTGTCGCAGGTGGCAAACATCACGGTAGAGGATGCGCGAACCCTGTCCGTGACACCGTGGGAAAAGAACCTGGTGCCGGACATTGAAAAAGCCATCATGAAGTCCGATCTGGGCCTGAACCCGAGTACCGCCGGGTCGGTAATCCGCATCCCGATGCCAATGCTGACGGAGGAAACCCGCAAGAACTTTATCCGTCAGGCCAAGAGCGAGGCGGAAACCGCGCGCGTATCCATCCGCAATATCCGTCGCGATGCGCTGGCAGAAGTGAAGGCGTTGTTAAAGGATAAGGAAATTTCCGAAGACGACGATCGCCGCGCGGGTGACGAAGTCCAGAAGATCACCGACCAGTTTGTTGGCGAAGTCGACAAGGCGCTGGCGGCCAAAGAAAAAGATCTGATGGAAATCTAATGAGTGCCGGTGGTACCCAATTGAGCGCTTCCGGTCCGCGCCATATTGCCATCATTATGGATGGCAATGGGCGCTGGGCAGCCCGCCGCGGCTTGCCCCCCTCCGCCGGCCACAAGGCCGGCGTCGAGCGCATTCGCGACCTGCTTTCAGCTTGCAGGGACCGCGGTGTCGAGGCGCTCACTCTGTTCGCCTTTTCCAGTGAAAACTGGCAGCGTCCGCCCAAGGAGGTGGAGCTGTTGATGAGCCTGTTCCACTCCTATCTGCGCAAAGAGGCCCGGCGTATGCGGGAAGAGGGCGTGCGCCTGCGGGTTGTCGGGAGGCGCGATCGCTTTTCTCCGCGCCTGCAGCGGGCAATTGCCGAGGCGGAAGACATAACCCGGGGTGGCGAGCACGGCGATCTGGTCATCGCGGCCGATTACGGCGGCCAGTGGGATATCGCTCAGGCGGCGCGGCTGCTGGCCGAAGAGGTTGCCGCCGGCAAGCGCTCGCCGGAGTCCATCGACGAGCAGGCGCTCGGTGAATACGTTCAGCTGGCGGATCTGCCGCCGGTTGACCTGCTGATTCGCTCCAGCGGAGAGCAGCGCATCAGCAACTTTATCCTGTGGCAGGCGGCCTACAGCGAGTTCTATTTTACGGATACGCTCTGGCCCGATTTTGACGAGGCTGCGCTCGACGCAGCGATAGCGGCCTATCGCGACAGGGATCGCCGTTTCGGCGGCCGCAGTGGCGACGGAATCGCGGCGCAGGCCTGACGCCTGTGCACTACCGGTCGCGCAGCCAGTCATCGGCGTGCGGCAACGGAAAAATTTTCGGGGACAACAATATCTTGTACCCTAGATCCGCCCCCAAAGAGGCCGGACGGGGCGCAAGAGTCAGATAAAAAGGGTTTTACGGTGCTAAAACAAAGAATAATTACTGCGCTGGTATTGGTGGCTCTGTTTCTCGGGGCTCTATTTCTGCTTCCGATCCAATGGTTCTCCCTGGTCACCGTAGCGGTCATTCTGCTCGGCGGCTGGGAGTGGGCGAATCTGTCCAATCTCAACCGCGCCCTGCGCTTCGTATTTCTGGCTGCTCTCGGCGCAGCGCTGATAGGCACTGCGCAATACGTCTTCGCAATGGATTTCGCCGCTCCGGATACCGACCGCGCGCGCCAGATTCTGGCGGTGGCCTGTGGCTGGTGGGCGCTGGCATTCCTGTGGGTGCAGAGCTATCCGGCCAGCGCCATGCTGTGGGGCAACCGCTGGGCGCGGGGGTTGATCGGCCTGGTGGTGCTGGTCCCGGCCTGGCTGTCGATGGTGATACTGCGCGGCCAGGAGCACGGTGCCTGGCTGGTATTGTTCGTGGTCGCCGTAGTGGTGGCGGCCGATGTCGGTGCTTATTTCGTCGGTCGCAGGTTCGGCAAGCACAAGCTGGCGCGTGAAGTGAGTCCGGGCAAGTCCTGGGAGGGCTTCTTCGGCGGGCTCGTGGCCTGCCTGATTCTGGCACTGGGCGTATCCATGCTGCTCGGCTTGCCGCTCAAGAACACCCTGCTGTTCTCCTTCGGTATCCTGGTCACCGCACTGGCATCGGTTATCGGCGATCTGGTGGAGAGCATGTTCAAGCGCCACCGCGGCATCAAGGACAGCAGCCAGATTCTGCCGGGGCACGGCGGCATCCTGGATCGCCTGGACAGCCTTTCCGCGGCGCTGCCGGTATTTACCATGGCCGCGCTAGCGAGCGAGCTGCCGAAGTACCTGTAAGAATCGACTATCGAGCAATACCCGTAACAGAGGGTCGACCGAGACAAAGGCCCGAAAGGTGTAACACGAGCCTATGCAATCCACGCAACAGCAATCCGTCACCGTTCTCGGTTCTACCGGATCCATTGGCGTCAGCACCCTGGATGTGCTGGCGCGACATCCGCAGCGCTATTCCATTTTTGCTCTGACCGCGCGCGAGCGCATCGCCGAGCTGGCCCAGCAGTGCCGCCGCTTCGCGCCGCGCTATGCCGTGGTGGCGAGCGAGCAGGGGGCTGCAGAGTTGCAGGAACTGCTCGCCGGCGAAGATTTACCCACTGAGGTTCTCTGGGGCGTCGACGGGCTCTGCCGGGTGGCATCTGACGCACAGGTGGATACGGTGATGGCCGCAATCGTCGGCGCTGCTGGGTTGCGCCCGACGCTGGCTGCCGTGGAGGCGGGCAAAAAGGTATTGCTCGCCAACAAGGAAGCGCTGGTGATGGCTGGCCCGGTTTTCCTGCGCGCTCTGGCAGGTAGTGGTGCGCAATTGTTGCCCATCGACAGCGAGCACAACGCGATTTTCCAGTGCCTGCCGCAGCCCTTTAAGGATCTCGAGAGTGCCGGGGTGGAGAAAATCCTGCTGACCGGATCCGGCGGTCCTTTCCGCACTCGTGTGGTTGGTGAATTGCACCGGGTCACTCCCGATGAGGCCTGCGCCCACCCAAACTGGTCGATGGGGCGCAAGATTTCGGTGGATTCCGCCACCATGATGAACAAGGGGCTGGAATTTATAGAGGCCTGCCTGCTGTTCAATGCTCGGCCGGAGCAGATTGACGTGGTGGTGCATCCGCAGAGCATTGTGCACTCAATGGTGCAGTACCAGGACGGCTCGCTGCTGGCGCAGATGGGCAATCCGGACATGCGCACGCCGATCGCACACGCGCTGGCCTTCCCGGAGCGTATCGACAGCGGTGTGGCGGCGCTGGACCTGATCGCCCAGGGGCGGTTGGACTTCGAGGCGCCGGATATGCAGCGCTTTCCCTGTCTGCGCCTGGCCCGGGAGGCGATGGATGCCGGCGGCAGTGCGCCGACAGTGTTGAATGCCGCCAACGAAGTGGCGGTGGAGGCCTTCTTACAGGGGCGGCTGGCGTTTACTAGTATTGCGGCAGTCATCGAACGGGTCATGAATAGCGCGCAAGCGATTGAACTGACCGGACTGGATGCAGTCGAAACTGCGGATCGCGATGCGCGACAGCTGGCACAGCGGGTGCTGGGCGCACTTTAGCGCCACAGCGTCGTACAATGGCTGGCTATCGCGCAACGGCAAGAATTTGTAGGCGAGTATGGATTTTGTACAAACAGTAATCTGGGCTCTGGTCGCTCTCGGTATCCTGGTGTCCTTCCATGAGTTCGGCCACTTCCTGGTCGCACGCCTGTGCGGGGTCAAGGTGCTGCGCTTCTCGGTGGGGTTCGGCCGCCGCCTGCTGTCCCGCTACGATCGCCACGGTACCGAGTTCACCATCTCCGCGATCCCTCTCGGCGGCTACGTGAAGATGCTGGATGAGCGCGAGGGCTCGGTACCACAGGATCAGCTGGACCAGGCCTTCAATCGCAAGAGCGTCTGGGCGCGCATCGCCATCGCCGCAGCGGGGCCGATAGCCAACTTTCTGCTGGCGATAGTGCTCTTCTGGGGCGTGTTTATGGGCGGCACCGCGGGACCGGTACCGATCGTACAGTCAGTGGAGCCGGGCAGTATCGCCGCCCGCGCCGGTCTGGAACCGGGGCAGGAAATTATCGCCATCGACGGTGAGGAGACACCGACCTGGCAGGCCCTCAACTGGCGTCTGGCCAATCGACTCGGCGACACCGGGGCGATGGAGTTTTCCGTGCGCTACCCGGATTCGGATCTCGAATACCACATGGTGGCGGATATCGATCGCTGGCTCGCGGGGCAGGAAGTGCCAGACCCCCTCACGGAAGTGGGACTCGAGCTGTGGACGCCCTCCATTACCATGACGCTGTCCCAGGTGACTCCGGACAGCGCGGCGGACCGGGCTGGCCTGCGAGCAGGGGACGAAATCATCGCCACCGATGGCCGCGAATTCGACGGCTGGGACAGCTGGACTGAGTATGTGCGCGCCCGCGCCGGCGAGGAGCTGCGGGTGGAAGTCGAGCGCGACGGTGAGCGATTGCTGCTGCCGGTGACGCCGGAGGAGGTCGCTCTCGATAGTGGCGAGCGTATAGGTCGGATCGGTGTCTTGCCGGTGGTCGAGACCTGGCCGGAAGAGCGAGTGCGTACTTACCATTACGGCGTGGTCGGGGCCCTGTCCAAAGGGCTGCAGGAGACCTGGGACAAGACCGTATTTACCCTCAACAGCCTGAAGAAACTGGTGTTCGGCCAGCTCTCTACCAAGAACTTGAGCGGCCCAATCACCATTGCTAAAGTGGCCGGCACTTCGGCAGAGGCCGGCTGGCAGTCGTTCCTGTCGCTGCTGGCGCTGCTCAGCATCAGTCTCGGCGTGCTCAATCTGCTGCCGATTCCGGTGCTCGATGGAGGTCATCTCCTCTACTACGGTATTGAGGCGGTCAAAGGTTCGCCCGTTTCGGAGAGGGTGCAGATGATCGGCCTGCAGGTCGGCATGGCCCTGGTGCTGGGTATTATGGGGCTGGCGCTGTACAACGACATCTTGCGGTTGTAGGTGCGCCCCCGGTATTTAATGCTTCTCTGTCGCTTCCGGCAGGGAGTGGCCCTTGGGGCCGGGAGAGAGAGCTGATTGCACTGTCTCTCCACCATTGGAATTGCGAATAAAAACTCGGAATTAGTAGATGAAAGATTTCCTGAAAGCGGCCTCCCTCGGCCTGGCTCTGCCGATTAGTGCCGTGGCGCAGTCGTTTGTGGTCAACGATATCCGCGTGGAAGGGCTACAGCGGGTTTCCGCTGGCACCGTGTTCGCGGCACTGCCTGTGCGCGTGGGTGACCAGATCGAGAGTCTTGAGATCCAGGGTGCGACCCGGGCCCTGTTCCGCACCGGCTATTTTCAGGATATTCAGATTGGCCGCGAGAACGGCGTTCTGGTAATTACCGTACGTGAGCGCCCGGCGATTTCCAAAATTGAAATCACCGGTAACAAGGCCATCAAGACCGAAGACCTGCTGAAAGGGATGGAGGAGAACGGCCTCGCCGAGGGTCAGATCTTCAAGCGCGCAACTCTCGAAGGGCTGGCCCAGGAACTGCAGCGTCAGTATGTGGCGCAGGGCCGCTATGGCGCCAGCGTCAAGACCGAAGTCAAGGAACTGCCGCGCAACCAGGTAGAGCTGAAGGTGGTGGTTGATGAGGGTTCTGTCGCGGCGATCAAACATATCAATATCGTCGGCAACAAGGCTTTCTCCGATGAGGAACTGGCCGACATCTTCGAACTGCAGACGACCGGCTGGTTGTCCTGGCTTCGCAGCGACGACAAATACTCCCGCGAGAAACTGACCGGCGACCTGGAGCGTCTCGAGTCCTATTACCTCGACCGCGGCTACCTGGAGTTCAAGATTGACTCCACTCAGGTGTCACTGAGCCCGGACAAGCAGAGTGTGTTCATCACCGTGAACGTGACCGAAGGTGACGTCTACACGGTGAGCGAAGTGGATCTGGCGGGTGACCCGGTGGTGTCGGAGGAGGAAATCAGACGCCTGCTGCTGGTGCGGGAAGGCCAGACTTTCTCCCAGGTGCTGATGACCACCACCTCGGATTACATTACCAAGCGCCTCGGCAACGAGGGCTATACCTTTGCCGAAGTCAACGGCATGCCGGAACCGAACGAGGAAGATAAGACGGTAAAGGTCACTTTCTTTATCGATCCGGGCAAGCGCGCCTATGTGCGCCGTATCAATTTCCGCGGCAATACCCGTACCTCTGACGAAGTGCTGCGCCGCGAGATGCGCCAGATGGAGGCGGCTTCTGCGTCCTCCGCGCGCATCGAACAGTCCAAGGTACGCCTGGAGCGCCTCGGCTACTTTAAAGGGGTTGAGGTAGAAACCACCGAAGTGCCGGGTACCTCTGACCAGATCGACGTCGAGTACACCGTCGAGGAACAGCCCTCCGGGACCATCGGCGGTACCGTCGGTTACGCCCAGGGCAGCGGCCTGGTGCTCGGCGCGAATGTGCAGGAGAACAACTGGCTGGGCACCGGCAAGTCCGTCGGTTTCGCGGTAAATACCTCCAAGTACCAGACGGTGGCCAATTTCTCTTACACCGATCCCTATTTCACGCCGGACGGTGTCAGCCGCGGTTTCAGTATTTTTTACCAGGCCCGCGACTACTCCGAGATTAACGTCGCCAGCTACACCACCGACACCTACGGCGCGAGCCTGAGCTTTGGCTATCCGATTTCTGAAATTTCGCGCGTGGGCGTGAATATCGGTTACAGCAATCTTTCCATTGAAACCGGCGATTTCGCGGTGCAGGAAATCAAGGCCAGCCCGGTGCCGATTGAGGGGCTTGATGCAGTGATCACCCCGGCGGACTCGGAGCTGGTGGCCGAAGCGCTTGAGGCGGGCGAGGCGCTGGACCTGAGCATGCCGCTGGATCCCGCTTTGCTCAACACCAATTTCGACGGCTTTATCGATCAGAATGGCGATAACTTTAATATTTTCAGTGTGACGGGCTCCTACGCGCGCTCGACGCTGAACCGCGGTATTCTCGCCACTCGCGGTACTTCCCAGCGGCTGTCACTGGAATTCGCGCTGCCCGGCGGCGACCTCGAGTACTACAAGCTCATCTATACCGGGCAGTACTTCCGTCCGCTGACCAGGGACCTCACACTGCGCCTGCGCACCCGACTCGGTTATGGTGACAGTTACGGCGATACCAGTGTTCTGCCGTTCTTCGAGAATTTCTACGCTGGTGGTTTCGGCTCGGTGCGCGGCTTCGAACGCAACACCCTGGGCCCCCGCTCGACGCCGGCGGAGTTTTACCAAACCCTGGGCTGCGCCACTAATGGCGAGTCTATTACCGAAAATTGCTATAACTTCAATTCGGCGACCGGGCAGCTGGCCACCAATACCTTCGACAATGACCCGGATCCGTTCGGCGGTAATATCCTGGTGGAGGGCAGTGCGGAAATTATTTTCCCGATTCCCTTCGTGAAAGATCAGCGCTCTATGCAGTCTGCCTTCTTTATCGATGCGGGTAACGTGTTTGACACCAGTTGTGGCATTTCGCAGATCAACTGCTACGATGTCGACCTGAAGCACATCAACGTTTCTGCTGGTGTCGGCCTTACCTGGATCACCGGCTTCGGCCCGCTGACCTTCAGCCTGGCCAAGGCACTGGAGAAAAATGATGACGATGAAGTGGAAGTGTTCCAGTTCTCACTGGGTAACAGCTTCTAAGACCGGCCCGGAAAACACTGAGGGTAGTGTGAAGGCCGTGAAGTAAAAATAATGCAAAATGGAGAATCCGACGTGCTTAAAAATGTAAAAATCATCGCAGTTCTGCTCGCTGGAATTATGTTGTCGGGCGCCGCTGTGGCGCAGACCAAGGTTGCGGTGCTGAACCTGCAGGCTGCCATCATGAGCACAGAGGCCGCCAAGTCCAAAGTCAATGCGCTGAAAACCAGCTCCGAGTACTCCAAGCTGCAAAGCAGTGCCGAGTCCATTCGCGCCGAAGTGCAGAAAATGGCCGAAGACGCGCAGAAAAATGGTGTTACCTGGTCCGATGAGCAGAAGGCCGAGCATCAGCGCAAAATGAACTTCAAGCGCTCTGACTTTGAAACTGCGGTGAAGAAACTGCGTTCCATGGAGGCGCAGGTGGGTCAGGAAATCCAGAAGACCATGGCGCCCAAGGCCAAGGCCGCACTGGAGGCAATGATCGAAGAGCAGAAGTTGGATCTGGTACTGGATTCAACCGCTGCCTACTATGTCAGCCCTAACGCTGATCTGACTGCTGCGCTGATCAAGCGTATGAACGCTGCCAAATAAATCGCACACAGCTTTTCCCAATGACAGACAAGCCGACACTCGCCCGACTCGCCCAACAGCTGGGTGCAGAGCTTCGGCTGGCGCCCGGAGCCGATGCTGAACAGCCGGTCACCGGGCTCAGTACGCTGGAAAGTGCCGATTCCGGCCAGGTGTCATTCCTGGCCAGTGCCAACTACCGCCGATTCCTGGCCGATACCCGCGCCTGTGGGGTGCTCGTCAGCGAGGATCTCGCCGATGAGTGCCCGGTGTCAGCGCTGGTGGTTGCCAATCCCTACCATGCCTTTGCCTGCGCCACCGCAATATTTGATGCGGCTCCGCGCCCAGCTCCTGGAGTTCATCCGGCCGCGACGGTGCATCCGGATGCCGAAGTAGATCCTTCCGCGAGCATCGCTGCAGGCGCCGTTATCGAGGCCTTTGCGCGCATCGGCGCCGGGGCCCAAGTCGGCGCCAATTGCGTGGTGGGAGAGGGCAGTGAGATTGGTGCCGGTACACGCTTGTATCCCGGTGCTATCGTGTACCACGGGTGTGCCGTTGGGCGCGATTGCATCATTCACAGCCAGGCGGTGATCGGTGCCGACGGATTCGGGTTTGCCCCCTATCAGCGGCAGTGGGTAAAGATCCACCAGCTTGGTGGTGTCGAGATTGGTGATGAGGTGGAAATCGGGGCCTGTTCCTGTATTGATCGGGGCGCGCTCGGCAATACCGTGATAGGTCGCGGGGTCAAGATCGACAATCAGGTGCAAATCGCGCACAATGTCCGAATTGGTGACTACTCAGCCATGGCAGCCTGTTCGGCTGTAGCTGGCAGCGCCGTTATCGGTAAACACTGCACGCTGGCCGGTGGTGTCGGCGTGGTAGGGCACGTCACCGTGGCCGATGGTACGCACATCACCGCGCGAACGCTGGTGACTAAATCCATCGACAGCGCCGGGTCCTACTCCAGTGGCACGCCCTTCTCCGAAAGCCGCAGCTGGCGTCGCAATGCGGTGCGTTACGGACAGTTGGACCAGATGGCGCGCCGCCTGAAGGAATTGGAGAGGCGGCTGGAAGACCTGCCGCACCGCGACGGTACAGAAGATTAAGTTAGCCGACATTGAGTCGATCAAATTGGGTTTGTTGATTTCGGGGCGTTTCACGCCCCGAAGTGGTTTCTGGGGACTTTTCGAATGATGGACGTACGCGAAATTCGTCAATATCTGCCGCACCGTTATCCGTTCTTGCTGGTGGACAGGGTTATAGAATTAGAGGAAGGGAAATACATCAAGGGCTATAAGAATATCTCTGTCAACGAGGAAGTATTCAACGGCCATTTTCCTGAGGTGCCGATTTTCCCTGGCGTTATGATTGTGGAAGCTTTGGCGCAGGTTTCCGGGATTCTCGGATTCAAGACCCTCGGCCAGAAGCCGGAGGACGGTTTCCTGTACCTGTTTGGCGGAATCGATAACGTGCGCTTCAAGCGTCAGGTGATTCCCGGCGATCGGCTGGACCTGGAGTCACAGGTGGTTTCTGAGCGTCGTGGCATCTGGAAGTTTTCCTGCAAGGCGAGTGTCGACGGCGAGCTGGCGACCTCTGCTGACGTGCTCTGTGCTGTGAAGAAGGTTTGATCAGGCGTCGCGTCGCTGGCAGGAATACGGATGCGATAGTACTGTGACCAATTCGGTTCCTTTATTTTCGATACGCGTTTAAAGTAGCCGGAATTTCCGGCATCCGAGGAGTAGGGCGCAGAATGCAGACGAATATCCACCCCACCGCCATTGTTGACGAATCGGCAACGATAGGTTCCGGGGTGAGTATCGGTCCCTATTCGGTCGTGGGGGCGGGGGTTGAGATTGGCGACGGCTGTGAAATCGCCTCTCATGTGGTTCTGAGCGGACCTACCAGGCTCGGTAAAAACAACCGCATCTATCAGTTTGCTTCTGTCGGCCAGGATACGCCGGATAAAAAATACCAGGGTGAAGACACCACCCTGGTTGTCGGTGACAACAATGTGATTCGCGAGGGAGTCACCATCCACCGCGGTACCGTTCAGGACCGGGGCGAGACCACCATCGGCAACGACAACCTGATCATGGCCTACGCCCATGTGGGGCATGACAGTGTCATTTGCAACAACACTATCCTCGTTAACAATGTCGCTTTGGCCGGGCATGTGATTGTGTGCGATTGGGCCATCCTCAGCGGTTTTAGCCTGGTGCACCAGTACTGCACTATTGGCGAGCACGCCTTTACGGGTATGGGGGCGGCAATTGGCAAGGACGTACCCGCCTATGTGATGGTGGCTGGCAGTCCCGCCGAGGCCAAAACCATCAACGCCGAAGGCCTGCGCCGCCGCGGCTTCTCGCGCGATGAGATCGCGCTGATCAACAAGGCCTATAAAATTGTTTATCGTCGCGGGCTCACCATGCAGGAAGCTCTGGAGGCGCTGACAGAGCTTCGGGAGCAGTCGGCAGTGGTGCAGCCCTGGATCGATTCCCTTAAATCCTCCACGCGCGGTATTGTCCGCTAGCCTGGCAAACCATTCGGATCGCTCGCTATCGGGTGGCATCAGTCACCGCGAGTGATTCTTGTGCCTGCGGTCGAGATTGATCGCAGTGGGCGGCAGTTCCGGCAAAAAAAGAGAGTTTCGCGGAGTGGCAGTTAACGAAAAGCCATTACGGATTGGTGTGGTCGCCGGCGAGGCCTCCGGCGATATACTGGGTGCCGGCCTGATCGCTGCATTGCAGAAGCGCTTTCCGCAGTTGCAGGTTGAAGGTATCGCTGGCCCCAGAATGCTGGCGCTCGGCGCACATTCCCTGTTTCCCATGGAGCGCCTGTCGGTGATGGGGCTGGTGGAGCCGCTTAAACGGTTGCCGGAATTGCTGAAAATCCGCCGCACCCTGCGCCAGCACTTTATCGACAATCCGCCCGATCTGTTTATCGGCATCGATTCCCCCGATTTCAACCTCTCTCTCGAAAAGTCCCTCAAGGTGGCCGGGATTGCGACGATGCACTATGTCAGTCCGTCGGTGTGGGCCTGGCGTCGCGGCCGCATAAAGAAGATCGCCGGGGCGGTCGACCACATGCTGACGCTGCTGCCGTTCGAAGCGAGCTTTTATCGCGAGCACAATGTGCCGGTGACGTTTGTCGGACATCCGCTGGCGGACGAAATTCCGCTGCAGGTGGATATGACAGAGGCGCGTCGCGAGCTGGGTTTTGCGCAAGACGATCGCGTTGTTGCGCTGTTGCCCGGTAGTCGCGGCGGTGAGGTGCGATTGCTGGGGCCGCTGTTTTTGCAGGCTGCACGCTGGTGTCACCAGCGGCGCCCGGAACTCAAATTTGTATTGCCGGCGGCCAACGAGTTGCGGCTCGCCGAGTTGCAGGACCAGCTCGAGAGTTTTGCGGACGTACCGGTAACGTTGCTGGAGGGCAATTCCCATTTGGCCCTGTCTGCCGCCGATAATGTGCTGATCGCCTCTGGTACCGCCACCCTGGAAACCATGCTGCTGAAAAAGCCGATGGTGGTTGCCTACAAGATGGCGAGGCTCTCTTACGCGATATTTTCCCGTATGCTGCACACACCTTGGGTATCGCTGCCCAATCTGCTGGCGCAGCGAGAACTGGTGCCGGAGATTTTGCAGGACGATGCGACGCCGGAAAATCTCGGCGCCGCACTGCTGCAGTATTTTGATGACCCGCTGCTGAGCGACCGGCTGCAGCGCGAGTTCGATGCAATGCATCAACAGTTGCGCCGCAACGCTTCGGAGCGCGCCGCGGATGCCGTTTGTAAATTGATTGAAAGACGATGAGTGCAAATAGAGAGCTGCCGCCCTACGTTTGTCCCTACCGGGGAGAGCTGTTGGCCGGCGTCGACGAGGTGGGGCGAGGGCCGCTGGCCGGTGATGTCGTCGCCGCTACAGTGATTCTGGACCCGGCGCGGCCGATCGAGGGCCTGGCGGATTCGAAAAAATTGAGCGAGAAAAAGCGCGAGCTGCTGTTCGACCTGATCCGGGAACGCGCGCTCAGTTTCGCCGTCGCGCGCGCGACCGTGGCGGAAATCGACCAGCTGAATATTCTGCATGCCAGCCTGTTGGCCATGCGCCGCGCGGTGGAGCAATTGCCTATTCAGCCGGAGTTCGTGTTGGTGGACGGCAATAAGAAACCGGATTGGCACTACCCCTGCGATACGGTGGTGAAGGGCGACGGCCGGGTGGCTGCCATCGCGGCCGCATCAATCCTGGCCAAGGTTACGCGCGACCGGGAAATGGTTGTATTGGATCAACAGTATCCGGGCTATGGACTGGCCGGGCATAAGGGCTACCCGACCAAGGCGCATCTGCAGGCGCTGGAGCAGCTTGGTCCCAGCCCGAGTCATCGGCAGAGCTTTGCGCCGGTGAAGCAGTTTTCGATGGAATTTCTTTAATATAAATACGCTAGACAAAAAAACGGCGCTTTGATAAGCGCCGTTTTTCGCGATGGGCAGTGCTAGAGATACTTACAGTTCGCCCATTTCCCGCAGGTCGTCCTGTGTCAACTCGATGGCTTTGCGCAGGGCAGACACGACGAAGTCCACTTCCTCTTTTGTCATGGTCAGTGCAGGTGACATGATATTGAGGTTAATCAGCGGGCGGACAATCAAGCCCAGGGAATCGGCGTGCAGGGAGACGCGCTTGCCGATATCGAATTCATCCGGGAAGATCTCCTTGCTCTCCTTGTTCTTCACAAACTCCACACACTGCATAAAGTGGGAGCCGCGCACGTCGCCGACGATGTCCAGATCTTTTAGGGTATTCAGTTGTTTCTGGAAGTAGGGGCCGATTTCAAGCACGTGTTCCAACAGGTTTTCACGCTCGATGATCTCGATGTTCTTCAGGGCTACCGCCGCTGCTACCGGGTGAGCCGTGTAGGTAGAGCCGACGATAGTGAAGCGACCCTCTTCACTGGCCAGGACATCATAGATGCGATCAGAGAAGATACAGGCACCCATGGGGATGTAGCCGGAGGTCAGGCCCTTAGCCGCGGTAATGATGTCAGGCACGATGCCAAAGCGATCTTCGGAGGCGAAGAAGTGACCGAGGCGACCGAAGGCCGTCACCACTTCGTCAGAGATGTAGAGAATGTCGTACTTGTGGCAGAGGTCGATAATGCCCTTGTGGTAGCCCTCGGGGGGCACAAAGCAGCCGCCGCCGCCGTATACGGGCTCGGCGTAGTGACAGGCGATATTGTCGGCACCCACTTCCAGGATCTTGTCTTCAAATTCTTGCAGCAGTTCGGCCTTGAACTCTTCCGGCGTCTTGCCGGCGCCCTCGCGGTAGCTGTTAGGGGCGGAGACGAAGTGCACCATGTCGGTGAGGAAGTTGAAGTATTCGGGCTTCTCGTTGGCCTTGCCGCAGAAACTCTGGGTCAGGAAGGTGGAGCCGTGGAAGGCCTTGTTGCGGGATAGCACCTGAGTTTTGTTGAAGTTGTCGCGGCAGCGGTGGTAGGCAACCGCCAGACGGTAGGCGTCATCGGTGGCGGTAGAGCCACTCACAGTAAACAGGGTGTGGTTGAGGTCGCCGGGAGTCAGCTCAGCCAGTTTCTTCGCCAGGGCCACACCGCTCGGGTGAGTCATATCCACGAAGGGGTTGATGTAGCTGGCTTTCATGGTTTCTTCGTACATCACCCTGGCAATTTCTTCGCGGCTGGCCCCCACGTTGGTACACCACATGCCGCCCACGGCGTCGAAGTATTTGTTGCCATTGGTATCCCACAGGTAGCAACCGTCGGCCTTGAAGAAGGGCAGGGCACCCTCGCCCTCTTCGCGCATCAGATCGATCAGCTGGAAGGGATGATGGAAATGGCGTTTGTCATCGGCCACGATCTGGGCCGTATCAAATTGGGAAACGTCTACTTTTTCAGACATAGCAATCACCAATATTTCTAGCGTTTTAAGCTAAAAGTTATGTTTAAGGCTTGCCTGGCTTTTGATGCCTGAGCGGATCTCAGGCTGCAGTGTCTTCAGGAGGGATGGCGACATCTGGCCGCACGGATGGGATTTTAACTGCTTTCGCGCACAGAAGGTAGAACAACGTCAGGCCGGCCCAACACGACCAGGGCGCAACTGCAGGCGCCGGGGCAGCTCGGCCCCAGCCCGGTCCACCGGCAGAGCTTTGCGCCGGTGAAGCAGTTGTCGATGGGCTGGCGTAATTTGGAGGGGCGCCGGCTGGCTATCGGCGCTTAGGATTTTCTGCCCGAGTTCATTTTCTTGACCCGCGCCTGAGTGATCATCTTGTCCGAGACCTCCTCGATTTCCACCAGGTAATTCAGTATGTAAAAACTGATATTACCGTCTGGAATACTCTCGAGATGCTCCATCGCCAGGCCGTTGAAGGTTTTCGGGCCATCGGTGGGTAGCTCCCAGTGCAGCGTGCGGTTGATGTCGCGAATGGAGGTGCCGCCCTCGATCAGGTACCAGCCATCGCCGGCAGCGACGATTTCCTCATCTTCGCTGGGCACCGGGCTGGCGGTGAAGTCGCCGACAATCTCCTCCAGAAGATCCTCCAGGGTCACGATACCCATGACCTCGCCGTATTCGTCGACGACCAGCCCCATGCGGCGCTTCTTTTTCTGGAAGTTCATCAGCAGCGTGGGCAGGGGGGTCGCCTCGGGCACGAAGTAGGGTTCATCCGTGTAGGACTTGAGGCGCTCCGCGCTGAACTCCTCCGGGCCGTCGCGCAGTATCTGCGCCGCGCGGCGCAGGTGCAGAATGCCCACTACCTGGTTGATGTCGCCCTTAAAGACCGGCAGGCGGGTGTAGCTGCTTTCTGCCAGTTGTTGCAGGATCTTGTCGCCGCTGTGCTCGAGATCCACGCCGACGACTTCGTTGCGCGGGATCATGATGTCTTCCACGGTGGCCTGGTCCAGGTCGAGTACGTTCAGCAGCATGCCTTTGTGCTTGCTCGGCAGCAGGGCGCCGGACTCGAACACGACGGTCCGCAATTCCTCGGGTGCCAGGTGCTCGGCATCGGTGCCGGCTGTCGCTTCAACGCCAACCAGGCGTGCCAGGCCATTGGAAATACTGCTGACCAGCCACACCACCGGTGCCAGCAACCACAGTAGCGGACGCAGTACCAGGGAGGCGGGAAAGGCAATCTTTTCCGGGTGCAGGGCGGCTATGGTCTTCGGTGTCACCTCGGCAAAGATCAGGATCACGATGGTCAATACCGCGGTGGCATAGAAGACGCCCGCATCGCCGTAGAGCTGGGTAAACACCACGCCGGCTATCACCGATGCGAGAATATTGACCAGATTGTTGCCAATCAGGATAACGCCGATCAGCTTGTCCGGGCGGGACAGCAACTCCATCGCCCGCCGGGCGCCGCGGTGGCCGCTCTTGGCCTGGTGGCGCAGGCGATAGCGATTCAGCGCCATCATGCTGGTTTCGGAGCTGGAGAAGAAGGCGGAAATGACAATTAGCAGAGCCAGCAGGCTGAACAGCAGGCCGAGCGGTATCTCGTTCAAGGGAGAACTCTTTTTATTACCAAGCGGGGATATTGAAACAGAATTCCCGCCGCCGCAAGTTTACCCGCTGTTGCGGCGGGCAATTGTCTCAGGAGCGCTGGAGAATGACTTCCAGAACCAGTTTACTGCCGAAGTACGCCAGCATCAGTGCGGCAAAGGCGGCCAGGGTCCAGCGCACGGCAGTATTGCCTCGCCAGCCCAGCTTCCAGTGGCCCCAGAGCAGGATGCTGTAGAGCACCCAGGCAATCAGCGACAGGGTGCTCTTGTGCACCAGATGCTGCGCGAAGAGGTTGTCAACAAACAGAAACCCGGTCACCAGTGAGGCGGTAAGCAGCAGCTGGCCAAAGGCAATCAGCCCGAACAGCAGTGATTCCATGCTCTGCAGCGGTGGCAGGAAGCGGCTGATACCCCCCGGACGGTGATTGTGTAGCTGCTGGTTCAGGTAATGGAGATAGATCGCCTGCAACGTGGCCAGGGCCAGCATGGAGTAAGCGGTGATCGACAGCAGTGCGTGCACGGCGATGCCTGCTGACAGCTGCTCATGCGGCGGTACGCCGCGCCAGGAGTGCACTGCTGCGAGCTCGGTGAGCGCGCCAATCGGTGCCAGGATCAGTATCAGCAGTGTGAGCGGGCGTCCGGCGGCCAGGATCAGCAGCAGGAGGTTGACCACCCAGGCGATCAGCGACAGCATCGCCAGCAAATCGAAGCGGTAGCCCGCCGGCGCCACCAGTGTGTGGGCCAGGGAAATGGCGTGGGCCAGCAGTGCGCCGCCGAGCAGTCCCAGCAGTAAGAAGTTGTTGGGCTGGCGCTTGTGGGCAAAGGTGAGGGCGGCCACAGCGGTGGTGGCCAGGTAGAGTGCGATTGCCGTCCAATGGGCGAATGCCGCCATCGATAAATCCGTGTCTACATTACGATAGGGCGGCAGTGTGTCACAGCGCGCCTGTACTGGAAAGGCTTGGCGATATTTCGGCTGAGATCCGTCCTGGGCTATACTGCCGCGCCTCGGAAACGGAAGCCGCGACTGGCTTCCGCAAATATCGCGGATATCTGCCATGACCAGTTGTCCGCAAGCAGAGAGATCGAGACGTATCTATGTTCGATAACCTGAGCGACCGCTTATCGGCCGCACTAAAGAAAGTCACCGGTAAAGCGCGCCTGACGGATGACAATATCCGCGATACCTTGCGCGAAGTGCGCAAGGCACTGCTGGAGGCGGATGTGGCCCTGCCAGTGGTGAAAGCCTTTGTGCAGCAGGTGCGCACCGCGGCGGTGGGCCAGAAGGTCAGCAGTGCGCTGAACCCGGGGCAGCAATTCGTCAAGATTGTGCAGGACGAACTGGTCAAGGTGATGGGTGAGGCGGCGCAGCCGCTGAACCTGGCGGTGCAGCCGCCGGCAGTGATCCTGATGGCGGGCCTGCAGGGTGCCGGTAAAACCACCAGTGTGGCCAAGCTGGCCAAATACCTGCAAACGCGCGAGAAGAAGAAGGTGATGGTGGTGAGTGCGGACGTCTATCGTCCCGCGGCCATCAAGCAGCTGGAGACGCTCGCCGGCGAGGTGGACGCGCTCTTCTACCCGTCGACCCCGGAGCAGAAGCCGCTGGATATCGCCAAGGGCGCGATGGATGCGGCGCGCAAGCAGTTCGCCGACGTGCTGATCGTCGATACCGCCGGCCGCCTGCACATCGACGAGCAGCTGATGGATGAGATCCGGGAGCTGCACGGTGAGCTGGCCCCGGCGGAGACCCTGTTCGTGATCGACGCTATGATCGGTCAGGATGCGGTCAATACCGCCAGCGCCTTCAACGAAGCGCTGCCGCTGACCGGCGTGATCCTGACCAAGGCGGACGGCGACGCCCGCGGCGGTGCGGCGTTGTCCGTGCGTCATGTGACCGGCAAGCCGATCAAGTTTATCGGTGTCGGTGAGAAAACCGACGCGCTGGAGACCTTCCACCCCGATCGTATCGCCTCGCGCATTCTCGGTATGGGCGACATCCTGTCGCTGATCGAGGAGGCGGAGCAGAAGATCGACAAGGCCAAGGCCGAGAAGCTGGTCAAGAAGGTGCAGAAGGGCAAGGGCTTCGATCTGGAAGACTTGCGCGACCAGCTGCAGCAGATGCAGAACATGGGCGGCTTCGGCTCGCTGCTCGAGAAAATGCCGGGTATGGGCGGTCTGGCCCAGGCGGCGCAACAGGCGGATATGGGCAAGGAATTTAAGCGTATGGACGCCATCATCGGCTCCATGACGCCAGCCGAGCGCCGCAACCCGGACATCCTTACCGGCTCCCGCAAGCGCCGGATTACCGCGGGTTCCGGCACCCAGGTGCAGGACCTGAATCGCCTGCTCAAGCAGCACAAGCAGATGGGCAAAATGATGAAGAAGCTCAAAGGCGGCGGTATGGGCAAGATGATGCGCGGTCTGGGCGGCATGCCTGGCATGGGCGGCACGGGTGGACTTGGCGGAATGGGCGGTATGCCCGGCGGCCTGCCCCCCGGTTTCAAGAAGAAATAGCCGACCTTAAGGCCCTGATTTCGCGGGCGGATTAAGCGCTATACAAACCCCGGGCGGTACATTAGAATACGCCGCCTTTCAGCCGGGCGAGCTACCGGCATAGTTGTTGTAGGCGGTCCTGTGGGGCCGCCCAGTGTTGAACCTACAGGAAAGTTACATGGTAACCATTCGTTTGGCTCGTGGCGGTGCTAAGAAGCGCCCGTTTTATCACCTGACTGTGACCGACAGCCGCAAATCCCGCGACGGTCGTTTCATTGAGCGCGTTGGCTTCTTCAACCCGGTTGCCCGCGGTCAGGAAGAGCGTCTGCGTGTAGATCGTGAGCGTGTTGAGTACTGGGTAGGCCAGGGCGCGCAGGTTTCCGATCGCGTCAGCAAACTGCTGAAAGAATCCGCTTAATTTAAGCCTGTTGGTGGTGCGCCTGTGGCCCTAGACCTCGACAGCAGCGGATCCAAATCCGATGAACTGGTCACTGTCGGGCGCATAACCTCGGTTTACGGCGTTCGCGGCTGGGTCAAGGTCCACTCCTACACCGAGCCGATGGACAATATCCTGCAGTTCTCAGACTGGTGGCTGCAGGGTCCGAACGGCTGGGAGCCGTTGCAGATCGACGGTGGCAAAGGCCACGGCAAGGGTCTGGTCGTCCATATCAAGGGCGTCGATGACCGCGATCTGGCGGCGCGCTTCTGCCAGCGGGATATCGCCGTGCGCCGGGACCTGATGCCAGCGCTCGACGAGGGCGAATTCTACTGGCACCAGCTTGAAGGCCTGCGCGTGATCAGCCGCTTCGGTGGCGCTGAACACGATTTAGGTACCGTGACCCGCATGATGGAAACCGGTGCCAACGATGTGATGGTGGTGCGCGGTGGTGAGGACAGACGCGAGCGTCTGATACCGTATCTGCCCGGCGAATTCATCATCGATATCGACCTGGATGCCGGTGTCATCACCGTCGACTGGGACCCGGAATTTTAGTGGTGGCTGCCAAGCGCATCGCCCTGATCAGCATCTTCCCGGAGATGTTTGCCGCGCTGACCGATTACGGTATCAGCGGACGGGCGGTCAAGGACGGCCTGCTGGAAGTGCGCTGCTGGAATCCGCGCGATTTCACCAGCGACCGCCACCGCACGGTGGACGACCGCCCCTACGGCGGCGGCCCGGGCATGGTGATGCTGGCAGAGCCCCTGTACCAGGCGCTGAGCGCAGCTCGCGCCTGGGCCGAGGAAGACGGTGCGACTGCGCGCAGTATCTACCTGTCGCCCCAGGGGCGACAGCTGGATCAGGGTGGTGTCGAGGTGCTGGCCGAAGCGGGCAACCTGGTGTTGCTGGCGGGGCGCTACGAAGGCATCGACGAGCGCATCGTCGAGATGCTGATCGACGAAGAATGGTCGATCGGCGACTATGTTTTAAGTGGTGGTGAGCTGGCCGCCATGGTGATGGTGGATGCCGTCACCCGACTGATTCCCGGTGCCCTGGGGCACGATCAGTCGGCGGTGGAGGACTCCTTCGCCCAGGGATTGCTGGATTGCCCCCACTACACCCGCCCGGATCAATTCCTAGGCAGAGTGGTGCCGGAGGTACTGTTGTCCGGCAACCACGAGAGAATTCGCCGCTGGCGCCTGAAGCAGGCACTGGCGCGCACACAACAGCGACGGCCCGACTTGTTGGAGCGGCTGGAACTGGATAAAGAGCAGAAGCTGCTGCTGGAGGAAATCCGGCAGGAGCGGAAGTCCGAAGAGAGTTGAGGGTGCCTCTGGAGAGATCTAGGGATGCCTGTGAGGCCGAATTCGCCGGGAGGCGCAAGTAGTTCGGTGAACTAGCTGAGAAGCTACACAATCGTAGGACTCTAACTAGAGTCCTTATGTTTGGGAGTATTCCAAATGACTAACAAAATCATTCAGCAGCTGGAGCAGGAACAGCTGAAGAGCGAAGTTCCGGCCTTTGCCCCGGGCGACACCGTTGTCGTTCAGGTTAAGGTTAAAGAAGGTAACCGCGAGCGTCTGCAGGCCTTCGAAGGCGTGGTAATCGGCAAGCGCAACCGCGGTCTGAACTCTTCGTTCACCGTGCGCAAGATCTCCCACGGTGTTGGCGTAGAGCGTACCTTCCAGACTCACAGCCCGCTGGTTGACAGTGTTTCTGTCAAGCGTCGCGGTGACGTGCGTCAGGCCAAGCTGTACTACCTGCGCAGCCTGACTGGTAAGGCTGCCCGTATTAAAGAGAAGCTCAACTAAGTTTTTCTTTGATCGAGTACAAAAAAGCCGGGGCAGAGATGCTCCGGCTTTTTTTTGCCTGTGGTTTAATGCGCCCATGGACACTATTGCCGATCAGCAGCCGTTGATTACCCGCTGGCTGGACATGCTCTGGGCCGAGCGCGGTGCCAGCGAACATACCCGCGCCGCCTACGGGCGCGACCTGCGCGCCTTCACGACATTCTGCGAAGAGCAGTGTGGTAATGGCTTGCTGTCAATTGGGCGCGTCCAGGTACAGCAGTATCTCGCCAGCAAGCACCAGAGCGGCAGCTCGGCCCGCTCCACAGCCCGCGCCCTCGCCGCGCTGCGCAGTTTTTATCGCTACTGCCTGCGCCAGGGGCTGATCCAGGAAGATCCGGTCGCGCTGATCGAAAACCCGAAGCTGCCCAAGCCACTGCCCAAGTCGCTGTCCGAGGCCGACGTGGAGGCGCTGCTGGAGGCTCCGGACACCGAGACGGCCATCGGTATGCGCGACAGGACAATGCTGGAATTGCTCTACGCCTGCGGCTTGCGCGTGACCGAGCTGGTGGAGCTGACTGTATCGCAGGTCAACCTGCGCCAGGGGGTGGTGCGGGTGTTTGGCAAAGGCAGCAAAGAGCGGCTGGTACCCATGGGGGAGGCTGCGCAGGAATGGATGCTGCGCTATCTGCATTCCACCCGACCGCAGCTGCTGCCACCCGGCAACAGCGACACCTGCTTCCCGGGGCGCGCCGGCCGGCCGATGACCCGGCAGACCTTTTGGTACCGCATCAAGCACTGGTCCAAAGTGGCCGGCATCGAAAAACCTCTGTCGCCGCACACATTGCGCCACGCCTTCGCCACCCACCTGCTCAATCACGGCGCCGACCTGCGCGTGGTGCAGTTGCTGCTCGGCCACTCCGACCTGTCCACGACCCAGATCTACACGCAGGTGGCCAAGGCGCGCCTGCAGGCGCTGCACCGCGATCACCACCCCCGGGGCTAGGCCTCTCACGACGCTCGGTGCGATCGACGAACAATAACAACAGGATTCTCTGCCATGAAACGAATAGCGGGTCACATTTCCCGAACTGCCACTGCGGCGGCTATCGCCCTGGGCTTGTCCGCGCCGGCCGCGGCCCAGGAAACACCGGAGCATATGCGTGCGCTGGTGGCTGGCTACAAGGCGGCATTTACCTGCAGCGCCACCTTCAACGCGGGGCGCTCGCCGGAATCCATCGCCGCGCTGGAGCTCAACCGGATCTACCCGGGCTATCGGGAAATCCTCGCGGAGTTGCCGGCGGCAAAAATAGACCGCGCACGGAAGATGGTGAGCGTGTCTTACAGTGAGCAGATGCCGCCGCGCGTCAGCGCCTGGCGCCCACACCTGGGGTGCGCTCAGCTGCCCATAGGGGCGGAGGCGGATGTGGCCGCCGAGCTGCCTCGGGTCACATTGGCCGCGGTGCCGCAGGGCAATGACAAGCCCTGGCCATTGGGCGACAAGGCCAAACCGGCCAGCGCTGCAGATCTGGCGGAAATCATAGCGCGCGCGTTTGACGGCAAGACGTACGGCGCCGGTACCGAGACATCGGCGGTGGTGGTAAGCCGTAGCAGCGAGCTGCTGGGCGAGCGCTACCGCGCTGGCTACGACCTGCACACGTCGCAGCGCACCTGGTCGGTGGCCAAGAGCATCGCCGCCACCGTTGTCGGCATCGCCGTCGGTGATGGGGTGCTGAAACTGGACGAGCCGGCGCCGGTGCCCGAGTGGCAGAGCCCGCTGGATCCGCGCCGTGGGATCACGCTGGCCAACCTGCTGCACATGTCCTCCGGCCTCTACAGCGGCCAGTCCGGCAGCCGTACGGATCAGATCTATGCCGGCGGCGCCCGCATCACTGACCGCGCGACAGAGGCGCCGCTCGATGCGCTGCCGGGCAGCCGCTGGCGCTACGCCAACAACGATACCCTGTTGGCCGTGCGCAGTTTGCGCGCGAGCCTCGGCAGTGATGCGGACTACCTGCGCTACCCGTTCGAGAAACTGCTCCACCGCATCGGCATGCGCGATACGCTGCTGGAAACTGACTGGGAGGGCAACTTTGTCATGTCCTCCCAGGTCTGGACGACGGCGCGCGACCTGGCGCGCCTGGGCATCCTGTACCTGAACGATGGTGTCTGGGCCGGTGAGCGGGTTCTGCCGGCGGATTGGGTCGATTATGTGCGGACCCCGGCCCCGCAGCAGCCACCGGCACTCAACAGTCGCGGCGAGCCCGGCTGGGGCTACGGCGCCCAGTGGTGGCTGCTCGGCGAGCGATTCCAGCTGCCGAAGGACGGTTTCATGGCCGCGGGCCACCGCGGCCAGTATGTTTTTGTGGTGCCATCGCTGGATCTGGTCATCGTGCGTCGCGGCTACGATGAGTCCGGCGGCCAGCAGTTCGATATCGCCGCGTTTGCCCGCGATATCATTGCCGCGCTCTAGGGGCAGGGTGGCACCCCGGTTGCGAATGCTGTAAAACACGCCGTAAGAAACACTTGTCGCCTATTGGTGCCATACTGGCTGGAACCGAATTACGGTGTATTAGTCGAAGCCAGAGAAGAAATTAAGGAGCTTTCGGGAATGACGCTTTTCAACAAGCCGCTGATGCTGGTCGGCGCACTGTTCGCCCTGCTGGGGGCGACAGCCCAGGCGGAAGTCGACGCAGAGGTCGCGAAAACCATCAAGGCGCGCCTCGAGGCGGGCAACCCAAAGGCCAGTTACGGTGAGGTGCGGGAGAGCCCGATCAGCGGACTGTACGAAGTCGATGTGGATGGCGGTGCCAACACACTGTTCGTCTCCGCCGATGGCAGCCATTTTATTTTCGGTGACTTGTATCAGGTCCACGCTGGTGGCGGTCTGGCGAATATCTCCGAACAGCGCCGCACCACCAAACGGGCTGCGATCATGGATGCGCAGAATGTCGACGATATGATCGTGTTTTCTCCCAAGGGGGAGACCAAGGCCCATATCTATGTATTTACCGATGTGGACTGCGGTTACTGCCGCAAACTCCACAACGACGTGCCGGAGCTGAACAAGCGCGGTATCGAAGTGCGCTATCTGGCTTTCCCGCGTACGGGACTGAATTCCCTCGGCTATCGCAAGATTGCCACCGCCTGGTGCGCCGAGGATCGCAACAAGACCCTGACCGCACTGAAGAATCGCGAGAATGTGCCGCTGAAAGTGTGCAAGAACAACCCGGTGGCGGAGCAGTACAATCTGGGCAACGATGTGATCGATGTGCGCGGTACGCCAACTATCGTGATGCAGGACGGCAGCGTAGTGCCCGGCTACCTGCCGCCGGAAACTATGATCAAGGCGCTGGGTATTTAATGAAAGAATCTGCCGGCAGCGCTAGCCCGGATATTGCACCGGGCCGCTTGAGATTCCACTTGAGTCTTTGTTTGTAAAAATTTTTTGAAGTTTTCACTCGGGTACAAAATGTTACCAAGCACCGCTGGCCGCGCCCTCGCTTGATCTCTGTGCGCCCAGCACATTTTTGCGGCTAATACGTGCAATAAGCATGCATGTACGCCACAAAAATGCACTGAATGCACAGATCTCGGCGCGATCATCGCGGCCCCTGGTGCAATATCCGGGCTAGCTGCCGGCAGTGGTCCCTTCTTTTTCCGGGTGGTTCAAACCCGGATTTTGATGTCTACCTTGCGCGGCTGGGTCATATTTTCCGGGCGAAGAATATCGTTCAGTTCCGCCTCGCTTAGCAGTTCCTCCTCCAACACCAGCTCCTTGACGCTGCGCCCGCTGTGCAGGGCCAGCTTGGCGATGCGGGTGGCATTTTCGTAACCGATAAACGGGCTCACCGCGGTGATCACGCCGATACTGTTCTCCACCATTTGGCGGCAGTGTTCCACGTTGGCGGTAATACCGTTCACGCAGCGGTTGGCCAGCGTGTGCATGGCCTGGGTCATCAGGCGCATGGACTGCAGCAGGTTGAACGCAATCACCGGCTCCATCACGTTCAGTTGCAGCTGCCCACTCTCTGCCGCGAGGGTGATGGTCAAGTCATTGCCGATCACCTGATAGGCAACCTGGTTCACCACCTCGGGAATAACCGGGTTTACCTTGCCGGGCATGATCGAGGAACCGGGTTGCATCGGTGGCAGGTTGATCTCGTTGAAGCCGGCTCGCGGACCACTGGACAGCAGTCGCAGGTCGCTGCAGATCTTGGAGATTTTTACTGCGATACGCTTCATGACGCCGGAGAACATCACGAAGGCACCCATGTCTGAGGTGGCTTCGACCAGGTTTTCCGCGCAGATGAATTCAATCCCGGAAATTTCCGACAGGGCGTCGACCACCAACTGGCGATAGGCCGGGTCGGTATTGATACCGGTGCCGATCGCGGTGCCGCCCATATTGATCTCTTTGAACAATACGACCAGTTCCTTTACCCGGGCCACGTCCTCACGCACGGTGGCGGCGAACGCAGCAAACTCCTGGCCCAGGGTCATGGGCACGGCATCCTGCAGTTGGGTGCGGCCCATCTTGATGACGCTGGCAAACTCTTCGGCTTTCTTGTCGAACTCGAGGCACAGCTGTTCCATCGAGTGCACCAGATCGCTGTAGCTGAGCAGGATGGCCAGGTTGATCGACGTCGGGTAGACGTCGTTGGTGGACTGCGACAGGTTGACGTGGTTGTTCGGGTGGACGTTTTTGTATTCGCCTTTGCTGTGTCCGAGCAGCTCCAGCGCGCGGTTGGCAATGACTTCATTGGCATTCATGTTGGTGGAAGTGCCGGCGCCGCCCTGGATCATATCCACGAGAAAATGATCGTGCAGCTCGCCGGCGATGATCTCATCGCAAGCTCTGCCGATGGCTTCGGCGAGTTCTGTCTGCAGGTATCCAAGTTCGCTGTTGGTGCGGGCGGCTGCTTTCTTGACCATGGCCAGCGCCTTTACCAGGTTTGGAAAGTGATTCAGGGTGATACCCGTTATCTGGAAGTTCTCCAGCGCGCGCAGGGTCTGGATGCCGAAGTAGGCATCGGCGGGTACTTCGCGGTCGCCGAGGAGGTCGTGCTCCATCCGCACGGCGCTTCCGGCGGTAAATACCGGCATGGGTTTCAGGGTTTGAAATTCGTTGGTCATACGTCGTCCTGTTGGGGCTGGCCCGGAATTGGGTTTGTCGGGAAAAATTTGTGGCTATCTCGGTACGGGTGTGTCCGCTGCTGGCGCTCTTTTTTAAAGTGGCGTGGCGAAAAAACTCTGCGGCCCCTCGTTGGCGGTAGCGCGAATGCTCTCGCGGATATTACGGTTGATCTCCTCGGAGTCCGGACCGAATACCCCGCACAGCTTGAGCGCGCTTCTGACGCTGATATTCCGCCCCAGCGATTCCAGTACTACCTTGGTGCAGACCGGTTCGCGGCGATCACTGGCGGAGACGCCGAGTTTCAGGCCGGACAGATAGCTCACGCGGCTCTTGTAGGTCGGATAGAGTATCGTCTGGGCTATCTCGTTGCGGGTCAGCGCTTCATAACCGATCAAAAAGATGCGCTCGGAAAGAAAAAACAGCATGCCCTTGTAGCGGGACTTGTACCATTCCTCCCGGTCCGGATAACGCATGCGTTCGAAGCGCTGAAAGTAGTATCCGTCGCCATCCGACTCAATGCGCAGCAGGCTGCGAATGATGTGGTCCTGGAAGGTCATAGAGTAGTGGTACTCGAAGTAAAAACCGAGATACTTGTCCGCATGACCCTTCGACTCGCGCATCAGCTTGTCGATGTCAGAGCTGTAGGGCTGCGCCGGTGCGGCGGACGCGCCGGGCGCACTGCGGACGCGGACAATCTGTGCGAACTGCTCGTGCGGCATCAGGATTTCATGAGGTTCCACGCCAAAAAAATCGCAGATTTTTGTCAGCGTGTAACGGGAGGGCTGGGTATCTCCACTCAGGTACTTGTTGAATTGCGCCCGATTCACACCCAGGCGCCGACACACTTCCGCGATGGAGCGATAGTAGCTGCAAAGCAGGCGGAGGTTTTGCGAGAAGTCCTTGCTCATAGGGGCGTAATTTCGTGCGGTATCGTCGCGAAAATTAATTACTGGTAACGCTCAGTGGAGCAGCGTGCATTCCCCGCACAGGGAGGTCTGCATCAGCTCCCTCACCTCCTGCTGTGGCAGGTCCATCGCGAGCAGGTGATTCAGTTTCGAATAAGCGGCCTCGGTGGTCATATCCAGGCCACCGACTACGCCGGCCCGTAGCAGAGCCGAGCCGGCCGCGTATTTGCCGAGGTCAACGCGATTTTCCAGGCACTGGGATACGGCGACGCAGATGGTGCCGCGCTCGGTAGCTTTCTCCAGCCAGCCGGTGAACGATTTATCATCCGTGGGCGCATTGCCGGTGCCGTAGGTTTCGAGTACCAGCCCGCGGGGAGAGTATTCCAGCACCTTGCTCAGAAAGAACGGCGAAATCCCCGGGAACAGCTTCAGTATTACAACACCGCCGTCGGCGAACCCGGGGATCTGAAAATCGCGGCGCAGGGCCGGCGCCAGTAGGGCGGAACGGTCGATATCTACATGGATGCCGACCTCTCCCAATAGCGGATAGTTGGGCGTGGCGAAGGCGTCCAGCGAGCCGGAACTGACCTTGGTCGCGCGGTTGCCGCGCAGCAGTTTCCCGTTGAAGTAGAGGCACACCTCGGCGAGTGTTTCATCCGTGCTCAGCAGGAGGGCGGCGATCAGGTTGTTGTGGGCATCGCTGCGCATTTCCCGCAGCGGTATCTGGGAGCCGGTGACGATCACCGGTTTGTCCAATCCCTGCAGGGCGAAGGAGAGGGCCGACGAGGTGTAGGCCATGGTGTCGGTGCCGTGCAGCACCACAAAGCCCGCATAGCGGTCGTAGCGATCACGGATACAGGCGGCAATGCGATACCAGTCGGCCGGCTGCATGTTGGCGCTGTCCAGGAGTTGGTCAAATGCGTGGAAATCGTATTCGGGCAACTGTCCCGGAATGCCGGTCAGCAGTTTGTCCAGCAGAGTCTCCAGATCCGCATCGGGAATATAGCCCGACGCGCTGCGCCGCATGCCGAGGGTGCCGCCGGTGTAGAGGATCAGGGTTTTCTTCATCGTTCTGCTGTGTAAAGCGCCGGTTTTGGGAGGGCACATTTTTTGCGATAAGCGACAGTGGGCGCAATTTCGCAGGCTGTCGTTATCTGATGCTGTTAGATGCCCTTATAGCATCAACTAGCGCCAATGTCTGGTGGTTGTGTGAATCTGCAGATTACTGTGGTCGGTTACTGTCCCTTGCGCCGGGTAAGGGGGCGCCGGTCGCGCAATTTTATTGACTTTTTCCCCTCTGTCTCAGTAAGGTTGTCGTCCTTTTATCGTTTTTAGTAACACTTATTGCGCTGTTGCCTGGCTCGAGTCCGGCGTCGGGGCTTTCGCCATCGCGCCGAGTGCCCGCCGCTACAGTCCAGGATCTTTTGCGCGGAGGGAAGTTGTGAGCGCAACCGTCGAAGAAACCACCGAACTGGCACCCCGTCTTCCGGCCGACAACCTGCGGCGGGCGGTGCGTATTGGCATTTGTGGCCTCGGTACAGTTGGCAGCGGTACGGTGAACGTGATGGCGCGCAACGGCGAGGAAATAGCGGCGCGCTGCGGCCGCCCGGTGGAAATCGTGCAGGTGGGTGCGCGCCGCGACAACGCCGCCTGCGATACCAGCAAATTGAACGTCACCCGTGAAATCTTCGATGTCGCCGACAACCCGGATGTCGACATCCTGGTTGAGTTGATCGGCGGCACCACTGTGGCCCGCGAACTGGTGCTGGCCGCCATCAACAATGGCAAACATATTGTTACCGCCAACAAGGCCCTGATTGCCGAACACGGTAACGAACTGTTTGCGGCGGCGGCGGAAAAGGGTGTGACCATCGCCTACGAAGCTGCCGTGGCCGGCGGTATCCCGATTATCAAATCCCTGCGCGAGGGCCTGGTCGGCAACCGCATCCAGTGGCTGGCCGGCATTATCAACGGCACCGGCAACTACATTCTCACGGAGATGCGCGACAAGGGGCGCAGCTTTGCCGAGGCGCTGGCTCAGGCCCAGGAGCTGGGCTACGCAGAAGCGGATCCGACCTTCGATGTGGAGGGGATAGACGCGGCCCACAAGCTGGTGATTATGGCTTCCCTGGCATTTGCGATGCCGCTGGCATTCGACAAGGTGTATACCGAGGGTATCAGCGGCGTTTCCAGTGAGGACATCCGCTACGCGGACGAGCTGGGCTACCGCATCAAACACTTGGGTATTGCGCGGCGAACCGAACACGGTGTCGAGTTGCGCGTACACCCGACTCTGATTCCACAGCGCCGCCTGATCGCCAATGTGAACGGTGTCATGAACGCGGTGCTGGTCAATGGCGATGCCGTGGGCCCGACGCTGTATTACGGCGCCGGCGCCGGTGCAGAAGCCACGGCGTCGGCGGTGATTGCCGATATCGTCGATGTGGCGCGCACCCTCGAGGCAAAACCGGATCAGCGCGTGCCCGCGGCCGGCGTGGCCGAGGGCAGTCAGGCGGGCCCGCAGGTGCTGCCGATGGATGAGGTGGTGACCAGCTACTATCTGCGTATATCGGCGCACGACAAGCCCGGGGTTATGTCCCAGGTGGCAAAAATCTGCAGTGACCAGGGCATCAGTATCGAAGCCCTGATTCAACACGAGCCGGCGGAAGGCGAGGCGCTGGTGCCGGTGGTTATTCTGACCAGCCGCGCCAAAGAGGCGCGCCTGCGCGAGGCCGTGGCGCAGATAGAGGCGCTGGACACCGTCGAGGGCGAGGTGGTGCGGATCCGCGTGGAGACGCTGGGCTAACTACTCGTTTTCGGAGGGAATAATCGAAAGCAGAAGCTTTGAATCGGCCCTGCCGCCGGTGATCATCCGGCAAGCAGTCCTTTCGCAATCATTTGCTCGGCGCCCCTGGAATCTGTGGCTCTGAATCGGCCCTGCCGCCGGTGGCCATCCGACAAACAGCCTGATCGGCAATCGTTTGCCGGATGGCCCCCGGCGTCAGGGCCTCGCCCTGAGGCAACCGGCCGAGATTGATTGTGGCTGCGGGGCGCTCCCGCTACGAATTTATTTAACTGTTAGTAAGAAAACCGTGAAATTCATCAGCACCCGCGGCCGCGCGCCGTCACTTTCCTTTGCCGATACCGTGCTCACCGGCCTCGCCACTGATGGCGGCCTCTATGTACCGGAATCCCTGCCGACTTTTTCCCGTGCGGAAATCGCGGCCATGGCCGGGCTTGATTACGAGGAGCTGGCTTTTCGCATCATTCAGCCGTTTGTCGGCGAAGACCTGAGCGATGACGAGCTGCGCGGTATTATCGGGCGTGCCTACAGCACTTTCCGCCACCGCGCGGTGGCGCCGCTGGTGCAGACAGACACCAACGAGTGGATTCTGGAGCTGTTTCACGGCCCGACCCTGGCGTTCAAGGACTTCGCATTACAGTTCCTGGGGCAACTGTTCGACCACCTGCTGAAAAAGCGCGGCGAGCGCGTAGTGGTGATGGGGGCGACATCCGGCGATACCGGCTCCGCCGCGATAGAGGGCTGCCGCCACTGCGACAATATCGATATCTTTATCCTGCACCCGCACAAGCGAGTGTCCGAGGTGCAGCGCCGCCAGATGACCACGGTGATGTCGGACAATGTGTTCAACATCGCGCTCGAGGGCAACTTCGACGATTGCCAGAACATGGTCAAGGCGAGTTTTGCCGACCAGTCGTTTCTGCCGGATGGCCGCCGCCTGGTGGCGGTCAACTCGATCAACTGGGCGCGCATCATGGCGCAGATCGTCTACTACTTCTATGCCGCCCTGAGGCTGGGCGCGCCGGAAAAAACGATGAATTTCTCGGTGCCCACCGGCAATTTCGGCGATATCTATGCCGGCTACCTGGCGCGGCAGATGGGCCTGCCCATCGACCAGCTGGTGATCGCCACCAACGCCAACGATATCCTGCACCGCTGTATCAGCGACAACGATCACTCGCCGCGGCCGCTGGTGCACAGCCTGTCGCCCAGTATGGATATCATGGTGTCGAGTAACTTCGAGCGCCTGCTGTTCGATTTGTACGATCGCGACGGTGCGGCGGTAGCGGAACTGCTGGCGGATCGCAGCGCGCCGATGCACCTGGATGAGGGAGCGCTGGCGCGGGCGCGGGAAGTCTTCGCTTCCTGCCGCGTGGACGACAGGCGCACCGTGGAGGTGATCCGCGAGGTGTTTGAGTCCAGCGAGTACCTGCTCGATCCCCACACCGCCATCGGCGTCGAGGCCGCGCGCAGAGTGCGCCTCGGTTCGCAAGAGGGGCGCGAACAACCGATGGTTTGCCTCTCCACCGCCCATCCGGCAAAATTCCCCGATGCGGTGGCCCGCGCGCTGCCCCTGGAGAAGATTCCCCTGCCGGCGCATATGCAGGACCTGTTCGAGCGCGCGGAGCGCATGAAGGTCCTGCCCAATGACCTGTCCCAGGTACATGAGTTTATGGCGACGGCACTCGTTACCTAATTTAATCCAATAAATCATCCTGATTTATTGGATTGTCGCCCGCGAATTGCTGGCGCAGATACGTGGATCTACTGGCATTTCGGGGGCTCGCGCTGGCCTTTGGCCAGCGGCGGCACATCCCTGTGCCGCATCTCCCCGCCAATCATGTCGATTGGCGGGTCAATTGAACAGCTGAGTAGCAATGACGACAAGAATTCAGCGGCGGCCAGTGGATTTCTCCACTGGCCGTTTTGCATCTGACACACCGAAAATCCTGCAGCGGGTGCTGCTCGGCCGCGGCGTGAGCAGCGAGGCCGAGCTGGATCACCGCCTGGCAAAACTGCACGCACCGCAATCCATGCGGGGCCTGGAGCGAGCGGTGGAGCTGCTGGTGAGCGCCGTGCGCGCCCAGCAGAAGATCCTGATCGTCGGCGACTTCGACGCTGACGGTGCCACCAGCAGCACCCTGGCGGTACTGGCGCTGGGTGCCATGGGCGCTCCCGGGGTGGAGTTCCTGGTGCCCAACCGCTTCGACTTTGGCTACGGCCTGACGCCGGAGATCGTCGAGGTGGCGAAGGATTTCGGCCCCGACGTGCTGATCACCGTGGACAACGGTATCAGCAGCATCGATGGCGTGGCCGCGGCCAAGGCGGCGGGGATGACGGTGATCGTCACCGACCACCATTTGCCGGGCGCCGAGCTGCCGGATGCCGACGCCATCGTGAACCCGAACCAGCCCGGCTGCGATTTCCCCAGCAAGAACCTCGCCGGGGTGGGGGTGATTTTCTACCTGCTGAGCCGCCTGCGCAGCGCGCTGGAGGACAGCGGCTGGTTTGCCGATAGTGGCACCGCACCGGTGAATATGGCCGAGTACCTGGATCTGGTGGCCCTGGGCACGGTCGCGGACCTGGTGCCGCTGGACCACAACAACCGCATCCTGGTGCAGCAGGGTATTGCGCGCATTCGCGCCGGCTGCTGCCGGCCTGGTATCAGCGCGCTGCTGGAGGTGGCCGGCCGCGATCAGCGCAAGCTGTCGACGACCGACATCGGTTTTATTCTCGGCCCGCGCATCAACGCCGCCGGGCGCCTGGACGATATCGGTACCGGTATCCGCTGCCTGTTGACGCGCGATCCGAGCGAGGCCCGCGAACTGGCGGCGGAACTGGACGCGCTGAATCGCGATCGCAAGGCGATAGAGCAGGGGATGCAGCGCGAGGCCATGGCCGCGCTGGAGAAACTGCAACTGGAGGGCGAGATTCCCTGGAGCCTGTGCCTCTTTGATGAAAACTGGCATCAGGGCGTAGTCGGTATCCTCGCCAGCCGGATCAAGGAGAAATTCCACCGGCCGGTTATCGCCTTTGCCGAGGGCGACAACGGCTTGATCAAGGGCTCGGCGCGCTCGATTCCGGGGCTGCATATTCGCGATGCCCTCAGCGATGTAGCCGCGGCACACCCGGATCTGATCAGTAAGTTTGGCGGCCATGCCATGGCGGCTGGGCTAAGTCTGCCGGCGGAAAACCTCGCCGCCTTTACCGACGCCTTCGAAGTGGCGGTGCGCAGCCGTCTCACGGAAAAGCAGCTGCAGGCGGTGATCGATTCCGATGGCGAACTGGAGTCGGCGGATTTCACCCTGCAGACGGCGGCCACGCTGCGCGCCTGTGCGCCCTGGGGCCAGGCATTCCCGGAGCCGCTGTTTGACGGTGAGTTCCTGCTGCTGCAGCAGCGCATCGTCGGTGAGCGCCACCTGAAGATGGTGGTGGCGCCGACGCAAAATCCGCAGCTGGCGCTGGACGCGATTGCGTTCAACGTCGATACCGATCAGTGGCCGCAGCAGGCGGACCGGGTGCGCCTGGCCTATAAACTCGACATCAACGAATTTCGCGGCCGTGAATCATTGCAGCTGCTGGTTAATTATCTGGAGCCGTTGTAGGCGTGTAGTGTCGGGGTCATCGAGTAAGTGGCTCCGAATCGGCGCCGCCACCGGTAACCGCCCGGCAAACAGCCTGACCGGCAATCATTTGCCGGACGGTCACCGGTGTCAGCGCCTCCTTTTGTGCCATTCGAATTAGAAACTACCTTTTTACCGTTTTTGAGATGTGACTAAATGAAACGCAAACAAGCTCAGGCGGAAGTCCTGCTGTTACTGGCTGCCCTGTTCTGGGGCGTGGCATTTGTGCCGCAAAAAATCGCCATGGAGCATATCGAGCCGCTGGCGTTTAATGCCTGGCGCTTCTTCCTCGGCGGACTACTGTTGATTCCGATCGTCTACTGGCTCTCTTCCCGCCGCGCGCCGCAGCTTGCTGAAGAGATACAGCCCGGAGAAGAGGGCGGGGCACGCGTCGCCCACAGCTGGCGCGCCTGCTTGCCCGGCGGAGCGATACTCGGCTTCTGGTTGTTTCTCGGCGCGGCCCTGCAGCAGGCGAGCCTGCTGTACACCACCGCCGGCCGCGCTGGTTTTATTACCGGTTTTTACCTGTTGCTGGTGCCGGTTATCGGCCTGTCGCTCGGCCACAAAACCAATCGCTGGACCTGGGCGGGTATCAGTCTGGCGCTGCTGGGGCTTTACGGGCTGGCTGACTTTAGCGAGGAATCGCAGCTGGTGGGCGACCTGATGGTATTTGCCAGTGCTTTCGTGTTTGCAGTGCAGGTACTGTCCGCGGATCACCTGGTGCGGCGTTTCGATGCGTTGCGGCTCGCCTGTGTGCAGTTCCTTGTCTGTGGACTGCTGTCGGCAGTCGCCTCGCTGATTATTGAACAGCCCACTTTGCAGTCGGCTGTCGCGGCCGCTTGGCCCATCGCCTATATGATGATTTTCTCCACGGCTATCGCCTTCACTTTCCAACTGCTGGCGCAGCGCCACGCTGCGCCCTCGCACGCGACTGTGATCATGAGTCTCGAGGCGGTGTTTGCACTGGCGGCAGGCTGGCTGTTCCTGAATGAAGTGTTGAGTGGCCGCGAACTGCTCGGTTGTGGCCTGATGCTGGCGGGCATGTTGGTGAGCCACTATGGCAACCATACCGGCACGCATCACTGATGGGCATTATCGACCTGTCTGTGCTGGCGCTGTTCGTGCCCACTTTCTTTTTTGTATCGGTGACGCCGGGTATGTGCATGACCCTGGCTTTGACCCTCGGCATGACCCTGGGGGTGCGCCGCACGCTGTGGATGATGGCGGGTGAATTACTCGGTGTGGCGCTGGTGGCTGTGGCGGCGGTACTGGGTATTGCCGCGCTGATGCTGAAATACCCGGCGGCCTTTCAGTTGTTCAAGTATTGCGGTGGGGCCTATCTGGCGTGGCTGGGCATCCAGATGTGGCGCGCGCGCGGCCGAATGGTGATGGTTGCGCCCGAGGATCGCGACGGCAGTGTTGCGCCGCCGGGGCGTCACGCGCTGGCGGCGCAGGGGTTTGTTACCGCGGTGGCGAACCCCAAGGGCTGGGCGTTTTTTATTGCACTGCTGCCGCCATTTATTAACGACAGCTATCCGCTGGCACCGCAGCTGGCGGTGCTCATTGCTATCATTCTGATGTTGGAGACCTTGTGCCTGCTGATTTACGCGGGTGGCGGGCGCACGCTCAGCCGCCTGTTGGCGCGCAGTGAGAATGTGCGCATGATCAACCGCATCGCCGGTACGCTGATGCTGTTGGTGGGAGCCTGGCTGGCTTTTGGCTGATCGGGCGAAGAGCTTTATGGAGGAAGCTGGAACATGAAACACACACTTACGCTGCTGTTGTTGGTGAGCGTCTCGCTGGCTGTCGAAGCCAATGAGCAGCAGCGCGTTGAAAATGAGACGGAAAAAACCACGAAAGTTGCTCTGAAACAGCTGGCGGCGCAAACCGAAGAGCAGGCGGGTCAGGCGGAAGGGGCGACAGATCAGCAACCTTTGATCTGGGTATTTCGACACAGTCGCGTCAAGCAGTGTGTTGGCGAAGAGATGTCGCTGGATCAGAGCCGTGCCAAACTGACGGATAAGGGTGTCGCCGTGCATCAGTCCCACTGTGGTTTCCGTACCGACAGCGTTTATACGTCCGGTTGCGGGGAGCCTTCAGGGGATATCTTGCTGCACCTGATCAGGGGCAATTCATTGGATGCGGCCCTGGAAGTGGGTTACGGCCCGGCGCAGCAGATTGAATACCGAACGGTGCAGTGCCCGGCCAAAAAGACCTGATCATCCTCTCGCGGCGAGCACACTCTGAAGACGCTGCGTTTTATTCAGCGGAATCGGCCCGTCGCGGAAATTTGCCCAGTGGGCACATCGACTGACTTTGGGCGTACACTGAGGGCCCAAATGACTGGCTTTATGGAGGAAGCACAAGTGAACCGGAATGTATTTCTACTATCGGCGCTGGCCCTGGTCGTCGGATTGAGCGCCTGCGGGCAGCGGGCGGAGAAAAAACTGGAGAAAACCGAACCGGCAACGGCAACTGCCACAGAAGAGCAGGCCGCGCCCGAGGAACCGGCAGTTCAGGCAGAGGAGCTGATCTGGGTTTTCCGTGCCAGCGGCAGCCGCCAGTGTGAGGGTGGCGGCATGTCCCCCGAAGAGAGCAGTGGCAAGTTGACCAGTAACGGCGTGATCGTGCAGGAGTCCAGCTGCGGAGTGCGTACCGATCGGATGTATGCCGCCGTCTGTGGTGGCCCCACCGGAGATATCCTATTGCACCTGATCGAAAAGGACGCTTTGGATGCGGCGCTGGAGCTGGGATTCGATCCGGCCGATCAGATTCAATACGAGAAGGGCGACTGCCCAAAAAATAACAATTGACCTTCCTCTCGCGGTAACCTTTAGCCTCTCGCACTGTAAAAACACTGTGCGGCGGGAGGTTTCATGAATGTTTCCCAAGCGGCGCAGCGGTCGGGGTTGACCGCCAAGGCGCTGCGCTATTACGAATCCATCGGTCTGCTGTCTCCCGGGCGAGCGGAGAATGGCTATCGCGACTACAGCGAGCGGGACCTGGAAACACTACGCTTTATTCAGCGCGCCCGCGCTACCGGCTTTTCCATCGACGAGGTTCGAGACCTGCTGGAGCTGCACCGCAACCCGGTGCGCCGCAGCCACGATGCCAAGCAGTTGGTGCAGGAAAAGCTTACGCGCGTAGAAGAGCAGTTGCGCATCCTGCGCGAAATGCGTGCGAGCCTGCGCAGCCTGGCGGACAGCTGCGCCGGAAACGAGTCGCCGGAGTGCGCGATCCTGGACAACCTGTCGGGAGGTCCCCGTGACTGACAAGTGCTGTGGGCCCCAGCCGCCGCGGGAGGCGGTGCTAGTGGAATCACACACCTCGGCCTGCTGCGCCGATGAACCGCACGGGCGTGTCGACTGGCTGCTGTGGATCAGTCTGTCATTGGTGGGAATTCTCTATCTCAGCTACTGGGCAGTGGATCTGTCGGCGATGCCGGAGTGGCTGCACCATATGTCCACCGGCGTGGTGGAGCTGGTCCATACCATGTGGTGGGGCGTGGTGGCTGGGGCGCTGTTTGTCGGTCTGCTCGGGCGCATTCCGCAGGAGCTGGTCATCGAGGTGCTGGGGCGCGGCGGCAGCAAGCGCGGCCTGTTTCGCGCGACTTTGGCGGGGCTGTTCTTCGACCTCTGCTCCCACGGCATCCTGATGGTCGGTATGCAGCTGTACAAGCGCGGCGCCAGCCTGGGGCAGGTGATGGCCTTCCTGGTCGCCAGCCCGTGGAATTCGCTGTCGCTGACAGTGATCCTGATCGCGCTGATCGGCCTCTGGTGGACGCTGCTGTTTATCCTCTGCTCCGCGGTAATCGCGCTGATCGCCGGCTATCTGGCCGACCGCATGGTGGAGCGGGGCAGGCTGCCGGCCAATCCCAATCGGGTCGAGTTGCCGGAGGATTACGACTGGCGCACCGAGGTGCGCGAGCTCTGGAATCGCGCCGAACTGACGCCGACCAATATCGGCAGCCTGCTGTGGGAGGGCATTCGCGGCTCGCAAATGGTGGTGCGCTGGCTACTGGTGGGCATAGTGCTGGCGGTTCTGGTGCGCGCGTTTGTCGATCCGGCGGTGTTCCAGCAGTGGTTCGGCCCGTCGCTGCTGGGCCTGGGGGCGACCCTGGTGGCGGCCACGATCCTGGAAGTCTGCTCGGAGGGCGCCACTCCGCTGGCCGCGGATATCTTCAGCCGCGCCAGTGCCCCGGGCAACGCCTTCGCCTTCCTGATGGCAGGGGTATCGACAGACTACACCGAGCTGATGTCGATCAAGGACACCACCGGCTCCTGGCGCCTGGCCCTGGTGCTGCCACTGCTGACGCTGCCGCAGATTATCGTCGCCGGGCTGCTGATGAACTGGTTTGGCAGTTGACTAAGCACTCTTCTGCAATTGGGGGGGAGAGCGCGATCAGGCTTCTTGGCGGCCCTGCTAGCGGGATTCGCTTGCGGGACACGCCGTGCATCCATCCCTGGAAGCTTGTCTGCGAGGTCCCTCTCGCAGACAGTCCCGCAAGCGAATCCCGCTAGCAGCGCCTTCAGTTCAGGCTTTTGAGCACTAACCGCCAGAGGTGGTATAGCGGAATAGAGCGTTGAAGTTCGATGCGAAGGTCCTGATGCCGGTGGCTATTTGCGGGACTGTCGGCCGGAGGGGCCGAAGGCGCCGTGAATGCCTGGAACGGCTGGGTAGCCCGGCCGACAAGCCTCCAGGGATGGATTTAGGGGGGGCGCCTAGTCCGCGTCCCGCAAATAGCCACCGGCAGCAGGACCGCCTCGAATCTCGCTACGGGGCGCCACTGAGCTGTAGGGCACTAAGCGGTAGGCCACTGGAACCCCCACGGTGCGCTGCGGTAGAATGCGCGCCGCTTTATCTTATGTCCGGAATCCGAGAGTTCATGGAAATCAATCCCCTTCTCAATCAACTGAAAGACCTCGAAGAGCGCACCGACGTTCTTAGGGGGTATCTTTGACTACGCCAGCAAGAAAGAACGCCTGACCGAAGTCGAACTGGAGCTGGCCGAGCCGAGCGTCTGGGACGACCCGAACCGCGCGCAGGAGCTGGGACGCGAGCGCTCCTCATTGGAAACTGTCGTCACCACCATCGAAAACCTGGATTCCGGCATCACCGACTGCCGCGAACTGCTGGAAATGGCGGTGGAAGAGGGCGACGAGGACTCCGTCAGCGAGGTTGCCGCCGAGATCGGAAATCTGCAGCAGCAGCTGGGCGTACTGGAATTCCGCCGCATGTTCTCCGGCGAGACAGACGAGAATAACGCCTACCTGGATATCCAGGCCGGTTCCGGCGGTACCGAGGCCCAGGACTGGGCGGAAATACTGCTGCGCATGTACCTGCGCTGGGGCGAGGCCCACGGCTTCAAGACCACCCTGGAGGAGGTTTCCGCAGGGGAGGTGGCCGGTATCAAGAGTGCCACTATCCACTTTGCCGGCGATCACGCCTTCGGCTGGCTGCGCACGGAAACTGGCGTGCACCGCCTGGTGCGCAAGTCGCCGTTCGATTCCGGCAACCGCCGTCACACGTCCTTCTCCTCGGTCTTCGTCTCGCCGGAGATCGACGACAATATCGAGATCGAGGTGGACAAGTCACAGGTGCGCGAGGACACCTATCGCGCCTCCGGTGCCGGCGGTCAGCACGTAAACAAGACCGATTCGGCGGTGCGCCTGACCCATATCGAGTCCGGTATCGTGGTGGCCTGTCAGAGCGAGCGCTCCCAGCACCAGAACCGCGACAAGGCCTGGAAGATGCTGCGCGCCAGGCTGTACGAGCAGGAGATGCTCAAGCGCAACGCGGAAAAACAGGCGATGGAAGAGAGCAAGTCGGATATTGGCTGGGGCAGCCAGATCCGCTCCTACGTGCTCGATGACCAGCGCATCAAGGATCTGCGCACCGGCGTGCAGACCAGCAACTGCCAGGCGGTGCTCGACGGCGACCTGGACCAGTTTATCGAGGCGAGCCTCAAAGCGGGCCTCTGACGAGGCCCTGGCCGGAACCCGTAGGAGTCCGCTCGCAGGCGACAAGGAGCGGAGCTCCGTAGCCATTCGCCTGTAAACAGGCTCCTACAGCTCAACAAACTTCACAATTGACGAATCATCATGACTGATACGCAAACCCAGCAAGACGAAAACAAACTCATTGCCGAGCGCCGCGCCAAACTGTCTGCGCTGCGCGAGAAGGGCAATGCCTTTCCGAACAGTTTTCGCCGCGAGAACCTCGCCGCCGACCTGCAGGCCGAGTTCGGTGAAAAATCCAAGGAAGAGCTGGAAGCGCTGGGCAAGAGCGCTTGCGTGGCCGGCCGTATCCTCGCCAAGCGCGGTCCGTTTTTGGTGATTCAGGACGTGTCCGGTCGCATCCAGTTGTACGCGGACAAGGCGGCACAGAAGGACATCAAGGAGCGTCACGGTGCCTGGGATATCGGCGATATCGTCGGTGTGCGCGGGCAGTTGCACAAGTCCGGCAAGGGCGACCTCTACGTGAACTGCGAGGAGTACACGCTGCTGACCAAGGCGCTGCGCCCGCTGCCGGAAAAATTCCACGGCATCGCCGACCAGGAGCTGCGCTACCGCCAGCGCTATGTCGACCTGATCGCCACGCCGGAATCCCGCGACGTATTCCGCCTGCGCTCGCAGATCATCGAGTACATCCGCCAGTTCCTGAACGGCAACCACTTTATGGAAGTGGAGACGCCGATGCTGCAGGTGATTCCGGGTGGCGCCACCGCGCGTCCGTTTGTCACGCACCACAATGCGCTGGATATCGATATGTACCTGCGCATCGCCCCGGAACTGTATCTGAAGCGCCTGGTGGTCGGCGGCTTTGAGCGCGTCTACGAAATCAACCGCAACTTCCGCAACGAAGGGCTGTCCACGCGTCACAACCCCGAGTTCACCATGCTGGAGTTCTATCAGGCCTACGCCGACTACAACGATCTGATGGATCTCACCGAAGAGATGTTGCGCGGTATCTGTGAAGACGTGCTGGGCAGCACCACCGTGGAATACCAGGGCAGCAGCTACGACTTCGCCAAGCCGTTTGCGCGCCTGTCGGTGTTCGACTCTATCCTGCGCCACAATCCGAGCCTGAGCCACGGCGATATCGATAACCTCGAAGGCGCCCGCGCCGTCGCCGAGAAACTCGGAATTCCGCTGAAAGACAGCTGGGGTCTGGGCAAGGTACAGATCGAGATTTTCGAGAAGACCGTCGAGCACCGCCTGGACCAGCCGACCTTTATCACCGAATACCCGACCGAAGTATCGCCGCTGGCGCGCCGCAATGACGACAACCCCTTCGTCACCGATCGCTTTGAGTTCTTCGTCGGCGGCCGCGAGATCGCCAACGGCTTCTCGGAGTTGAACGATGCGGAAGACCAGGCCGAGCGCTTCAAGGCGCAGGTGGCGGAGAAGGACGCCGGCGACGACGAGGCGATGCACTACGACGCCGACTATATCCGCGCACTGGAATACGGTCTGCCGCCGACCGCGGGCGAGGGCATCGGTATCGATCGCCTGGTGATGCTGTTCACCAACTCCCCGTCAATCCGTGACGTGCTGCTGTTCCCGCATATGCGCCCGGAGGCGTCTGCCGAGTAACCCAGCTTTTTGCCGACCTGCAGTAGCGGCCGCTGGCCGCCGCTGCAGGGGTGTTGAGCGGTTAACCCTGGATCCCCAGTGGCCCGCTGGGCACGTATATAACTTCCCTGCTCGAACTCCCTTCCCGCTGCACTTCGATTGCTACCGTCTTGCCCGGCGCGACCTTGTATACCTGTGTGCGCAGATCGCCCATGTGGAATACCCGCTCGCCGTTGTAGGAAATGATTTTGTCGCCCGCTTGCAGGCCGGCACCGGATGCCGGTGTACCGCTGACAACCCTGTCGATGCGCATTTCCTGGCGGCCGCCATTGGCATCGAGATAGAGTTCGAATTCCTGTTCACTCAGTTCGTGCTCGAAGTACTTGCGTGGATGGCTGTAAATTTCCAGCTGTTCCCGCAGGCGTTCGGCTTCGGCAGAGGACTTGTCCCTTATGTGACGATATTCGTAAGCGAGTTGCATATGTTCGTACTGGAAGCGCTCCTGTTTCTCCAGGATGAACTCCGCGCGGTGCGGATTGAGTCCAGCGTCGATCAACTGCTGCAACTGCACTTCGCGGTGTCTGCTATGCAGGGCGCCGCGCGACCTGCGTTCCGGGTGGTCGACCCGTTGCCGCTCTGTCGCCGCCGCTGCGGCAGTGCGAATTTCGCCGGCCGGCACAGCGGGGCCGTAGTGCTCCAGCCGCTCTCTCAACTCTTCAACCAGGTCCAGCAGCTGGGACTGGATTTGGTTGGAATTCTCCAGCGACGCTTCCAGCGCGCTGATGCGCTGCTCGAGCCGGTCGTCAGCGCCGGAGAAAAAGCGGGAGAGCTGGGATCGTGCGGCTTGCTTGCCGTTTTTGATATCGCCCTGCAGCAGGGCGCCGCTGACGGCATAAGTCACGAGTGCCAGCAGTAGCGCCGAACCGGCAATGACCGCGAGTTTTCCTCTGTGCATAGCTCAATCCAGAATAATCAAGTGGTTGGGCAGTTCGTTCTTGATCGCCGTTGCCGGCGCGGCCTGTTGCAGCAGGTCGCCGCATTTTTCGATGCAGTGCACAAACGCCTCACCGGTTTTGCCGCGTTTGATCTCGTGAATAAAGTTTTCGACGATTTCCTGCCAGTTCTCGTTGGTGATGTGCTCCGCCAGCCCGCGATCGGCCAGTATCTCCACGTAGTGCTCCGCTTCGGCGACAAAGATCAGCAGCCCCAGGCGGCCTTCGGTGCTGTGCAGTTCCTGCTGCAGGAACTGCCGCCGCGCGAGGTTGGCGGCGCGCCAGTACTTTACTCGCTTGGGGACCAGGCGCATGGTCAGGGGCCGCCAGCGGAACAGGACTGCAAACACGATGAAGAGTATCCACTGCAGCGTGAAGGCCTGCTGGTACTCCAGCCACCAGGGCAAGAACTGCATCAGCGGCGCCAGCAGCAGCGCGAGAAATGCGGCCCACAGGGTGGAGATATACAGGTAGTTGTCGGCGGTGCGCGCGAGCACCGTGACTACTTCGGCGTCGGTACGGGATTCCACTTCCTTGATGGTATCGGCGACCCGGCGCCGGTACTCGCTGTTTAGCATTACCATCCCCCCGACGCGCCTCCGCCGCCAAAGCCGCCGCCCCCGCCACCGAAGCCGCCGCCAAAACCGCCACCGCCGAATCCACCACCGAAACCACCGCCACCGTAGTAGCCGCCGTAGCGCCCCCGGCGGTAGCCGCGGGTGCCGCCGGGCGAGCCGAGCACCGAGGCGCCGAATAACTGCAGCATTACCAGCAGCAGAAACAGACCGATCAAAAGGGCCATGCGTCGGTCGCCGCTGTCCTCGGTGGGTTCAGCGACGTATTCGTTCTTGATTGCGGCGATGATGGACTGCACACCGGCGGTGACACCGCCGTCGAAATCGCCGGACCTGAACTGAGGCAGTATCTTGGTGTGAATGATATTCGCCGAAAGTGCGTCCGTAAGCGCACCTTCGAGGCCGTAGCCCACTTCGATGCGTATTTTGCGCTCACTGGGCGCGACTATTAGCAGCGCGCCGTTGTCCTTGCCCTTCTGGCCGATCTGCCAGTGCCGCCCCAGTTGGTAGCCGTACTCTTCGATGGTGAGGCCCTGCAGGTCGGGGAGGGTGACAACCACCAGCTGGTTGCTGGTCTCTTTTTCGTGGCGCTGCATCATTTCTGTCAGGCGGAACTCTGTTTCCGGCCGCAGAAGATTGGCCTTGTCCACCACGCGACCAGACAGCGGCGGAAACTGCACATCGGCAATAGCCCCCAGCGCGCACAGGAGCGCGGTGAGGGCGATAGTGAGGGTAACTAGCCGGCGGCTGTGCATTATTGGCTCCGCAGGCTCAGATTACTGGAAGTCGACTTCCGGCGCCTTTTCAGCATCCTCGCTGGTTGCCTGGAAGGTCTCGCGCAGCGGCATGTCACCGTACAGGACCATGTGCCAGATACGTCCGGGGAAGGTGCGAATCTCCCGGTTGTAGCGCTCCACTGCCTGTATATAATCCCGCCGCGCGACGCCGATACGGTTTTCGGTACCCTCCAGCTGTGACTGCAGGGCGAGGAAATTCTGGTCTGCCTTTAGGTTAGGATATCGCTCCACCACGACCATCAGGCGGGCGAGGGCACTGGAAAGCTGGGCCTGGGCGGCCTCAAATTGCTGCAGTTTGGCCGGATCGTTGAGCAGGTTCTCGTCTACCTGCATCGAGCTGACCTTGGCGCGGGCCTCGGTGACAGCCTCCAGGGTTTCGCGCTCGTGGGCGGCGTAGGCCTTGACGGCTTTCACCAGGTTGGGGATCAGGTCGGCGCGGCGCTGGTACTGGTTTTCCACCTGCGCCCAGGCGGCTTTGACCTGCTCGTCGTAAGTGGGGATATTGTTGATGCCACAGCCGCTGAGGCCGAATGCCAGCAGGCAGAGCAGGGCGCCCTGCCAGAGTCGGCGGCCGTCCGTAAATACAGAGTTCATGGGGGAGATCCCTGTTGTTCAAAATGTGTTTCCAGTAAACCTCCCTAGAATAGTCCGCCGTCCTCCCGATGCTGGAGCTGGCGCAAACATGGAGCCGAAATGGCGTTAAAGGCAACTATATTCAAAGCCCGGGTGCAGATCGCCGATATGGACCGGGGCTACTACGGTGAGCACCAGCTGACGCTGGCGCGCCATCCTTCTGAAACCGACGAGCGGATGATGGTGCGGCTGCTGGCCTTCATCCACAATGCCGCTGATACCCTGGAATTCACCCGCGGCCTGTCCTCCGATGAGGAGGCCGATTTGTGGCAGATGAGCCTCAGTGGCGAGGTCGATCTGTGGATCGAAGTGGGCCTGCCGACGGAAGAGCGGTTACGCAAGGCGAGCAATCGCGCCAAGCAGGTATTGGTGTACAGTTACGGTCGCCGCACGGCACCGATATGGTGGCAGAAACAGGAGGCTGCGCTGGCGCGTTTCGACAACCTGCGCATTTACTTGCTGCCCGCCGATGCGACCGAACAGCTGGCGGCTATGGCCGAACGCAATATGGACCTGAATGCCACTATCCAGGATGGCCAATTCTGGCTCAGTAGCGACGATCGCAATGTGGAAATCATCCCCCAGATTTTGAAATAGACAATCGCTGGAAATAACAAACGGAGAAATCAATGCCTTCCTTTGACATAGTGTCTGAAGTAGACAAACACCAGCTCACCAATGCGGTAGATCAAGTGAACCGTACGGTTACGAATCGCTTCGATTTCAAGGGCGTCGATGCCGAAGTGGAAATGAACGATTTCGCGCTGATGGTGCGCGCCGAGGCGGATATCCAGGTCGATCAGATGGTGGACATGCTGCGCGCAGCCTTGATCAAGTGCGATATCGATCCGCTGGCGATGGAAGTGGGGGAATACGAGCAGTCCGGCAAGCAGGTCAAAGTCTCGATTACGATGAAAAACGGCCTGGACAAGGAACTGTCAAAAAAGATCGTTAAGCTGATCAAAGACGAAAAACTCAAGGTGCAGGCGGCCATCCAGGGGGATCAGGTGCGGGTAACCGGCAAGAAGCGCGACGATTTGCAGCAGGTGATCGCCCTGTTGCGGGGCAAGGAGCTGGACCAGCCACTGCAGTTCAATAACTTCCGCGATTAACCGGCGAATTTTGTTCAAAAGCTTACTTTTCTCCACACTGTGCATACTGCTGCCGCCGCTCGCGGCAGCGGTACCTGTCACTCCTGCAAAGCTTGTCGCCAGCTATTGGCTGGATCACAGTGCCGGCCTGGATATCTCCGGGTTGAGTTTCTGCAACGGCGAGTTGCTGGCAGTATCCGATAAAAACTCAGCGGGCTTTTACGCAGTGAGGATCGGCCCCGGAAGCGCTCAGCTCGAATACCGGCCGCTGGCGGTTGGTCTGGAAACGCCGCCCATGGAGTCCGAGGGATTGAAGGCGCGGTTGGTCACACTGTTGCAGCCGGCGCCCGCGGCAGATTTTGAGGGTATCACCTGCGACGAGCAGGGTGTCTTCCTGGTCAGCGAGCGCCATCATCGCATCGCGGTGGTGGCGCCGTCCCTTCGCGCAGCCTGGATGTCCCGGCGCTGGTCGGAGGCGGCGCGCGAGCGCGGTTACATGCAAAAATTCAATGGCGCCAGCGAGGGACTGGTCAAAGCCGGGGGTGACTTCTGGATCGCCATAGAGCGAGATCGGCGCGGCCTGGTGCGCTTCGCCCAGGGCAGTAATCTTCCCGAGTTTTTTGAGCTGCCGGCTGCCGCGGGCCTCGATTTTCGCGGCCGTTCATTGGATCTCACCGGTCTGGCTTTTTACGACGGAGACCTGTTCACGCTGGAGCGCAACGCGTTTGCGGTTTGCCGGCGCTCCCTCGCAGATCTGCAGGCGAAGTGGTGCATCGAGTATCGAGTAATCGAAGAAGCCCCTGAAAACGTCTACCGGGAAACCCGCTACGGCAAGGGCGAGGGCCTGGCGGTAGACGAAAGTGGTATTTATGTGGTGCTGGACAATAACAATGTCGGTCGCGCCGCGGATCCCGGTGATCGCCGAGCCCTGCTGTTGCACCTGGCCTTCCCGGAAGGCTTCGGGGAAAGCGAGGTGTCGCTGCCGTGATCACTGATAGAGATTGACTTTGACTGCCGACCGACTGCCAACTCTGCTGGAAGAAATACGATCCTGCCGACTCTGTGAGGCGCACCTGCCTCTGGGGCCAAACCCGGTTTTGCGCGCCTCTGAGTCCGCCCGCCTGCTGATTATCGGACAGGCACCGGGCACCAGGGTGCACGCCACCAGTATTCCCTGGAATGACCCTTCGGGCGATCGTCTGCGGGACTGGTTACAAGTAGGCAGGGAAACCTTTTACGACGATTCCCGTATCGCGATCGTACCGATGGGGTTCTGTTATCCGGGTCGCGGCAAGGGCGGCGACCTGCCGCCGCGCCCGGAGTGCGCGGAAACCTGGCATCGGCGGCTTCTCGCGCTGTTGCCAAATTTGCAGCTCACTCTGCTGGTGGGGCAATATGCCCAGCGTCACTACCTGCCGCATTGGTACGGCAGCATTACCGAGAACGTGCGCCACTTTCGCGATGCGCTGCCGGCGGGCTATTTTCCGCTGCCCCATCCGAGTCCGCGCAATACCCTGTGGCTGCGCCAGCGCCCCTGGTTTGAGGAGGAGGTGGTGCCCGAGTTGCGACGGCAGGTTAAGAAAATTCTCAAGGACTAGTACCTTACCGGACACTTCGAATGCAAAATCCTGACAATATCAAAATCCATCCCTCCTGGTACCGGGTCCTCAACGACGAATTCCATAAACCCTATATGGCGGAACTGCGCGGGTTCCTGCAGGCGGAGAAGCAGGCCGGCAAGCGGATTTACCCCCCTGGTGGGCAGATTTTTAATGCCTTTAACTCGACCCCCTTCGACAAGGTCAAGGTCGTTATCCTCGGTCAGGATCCATACCACGGTGCGGGCCAGGCCCACGGGCTGTGTTTCTCCGTGCTGCCCGGCGTGCGCATCCCGCCGTCACTGCAGAATATCTACAAGGAACTGCACTCAGACCTGGACATTCCGCCGGCCCATCACGGCTGCCTGCAGCCATGGGCGGAGCAGGGCGTGCTGCTGCTGAATGCGACACTGACGGTAGAGGACAGCAAGGCGGGGGCACACCAGGGGCGCGGCTGGGAGCAGTTCACCGATGCGGCGATCCACAAGCTGGCGGAACAGCGCGAGGGTTTGGTGTTTATTCTCTGGGGCAGTTACGCGCAGAAGAAGGGCGCCTTTATCGATCGCAATAACCACCTGGTATTGCGCGCACCGCACCCGTCGCCTCTATCGGCGCATCGCGGTTTCTTTGGTACCCGTCCGTTTTCCCAGGCGAATCAATGGCTGCAGCAGCACGGCCAGCCGCCGATCAACTGGGAATTGCCGGCGGCCTCTGAACTGCAGCGGGTTGCGGTAGAAGTCTGATCGTCAGTCAGTTTGTGCGATTGGCAGCGGTGCGAGGCCGCTTCCCGCGCTACGCGTTATGCCAGCGGATCCGCATCCGCATCGTAAGGCAGTTCCTGCAGTTCCAGTACGCGGCCATCCGCCAGTCGCAACTGTTCTCCGGCGGCGACCTTGGCAATCGTCAGTACCGCCAACAGCTCGATGCCATCCTCGCTGCGGCAGGCTTCCACCAGGTTGCCGATGCTCTGCTCGCCGTCGGCGTAGACCTCCAGTCCCGGCGCGGGGATTTCCCCCGCGGTGCATCTGGTGCGGTACAGGCGCCGCTTGGAGGCGCCGCGGTACTGCATGCGCGCGACCACTTCCTGCCCTGTGTAGCAGCCCTTCTTGAAGCTGACACCGCCCAGCAGGTGCAGGTTGGTCATCTGCGGAATAAACAGCTCGCTGGTCGCCGCATGCAACTGGGGCATGCCCGCTTCTATCTGCAGTTGCTGCCAGCGGTCGTAGCTGGCGGCTTCGGCTGACTTGCCCAGTTGCTGCCAGAGATTTTTGGCGTGTGCGGCGGGCACCAGTAGCGCAATCTGGTTGTCATTCAGGCATTGAGCGAGAGCGCTTGCGCCGCTGCTGTCGAAGGCGCGGACCTCGCCGGGGTTCAACTGCTCCAATCCGAGCAGCTCGGCGGCGCGACCCGCGGCGCCCTTGCCCTGCAGGCCCAGCCAGCGATGCTTCTCACCGGTACCGGCTTCGCCGATATCCTTCAGTTCTGTCTTGAAGAAAACCGCGTATTTCGCCAGCGCCTCGCGGGCAATAGTGGCGAGGTCGCCGGGCAGCCGGAAAACAAACTCGCTGTCTGATAGCTTGAGTGCGCTGAAGGCACTGATCATGCGGCCCTTGGGGTTGCAGTGGGCGCCGGGAGTGCTGTGATTGTCGGGCAGGGTGACCAGGTCACAGGTAAGCTGGCCCTGCAGGAATTTCTGGCTGTCCGGGCCGCTGATCGAAATTGCACCGAGGGGGCTCAGGTCGATCAGGTGCAGGTCGGCTTGGGTTTCTGGAAAATGGGCCCTGTCCCCCTCCCAGATAGCGCCTTCACCGGTGAGAAATTCCTGCCACTGCTGCTGATCCATAGTCCTGCCACCTCGGGTTGTTTGGGGGGATTATTTGGGGATGACGGCGGCCTTTTCAAGTTTGCCGGGTCAGCGGGTATACTGCGCGCTCTTTAGCAAGTGCGGCATCATCAGTGCCGCCGCCGGCCAGCCGCCGGTGTTGGGCAAGTGGGTAAGAAGTATGGATCGCAATCGTCTGTTTTGGGCCAGCCGCCGCGGTATGCTGGAGCTGGACCTGGTGCTGCTGCCGTTTCTCGACAACGTCTATGAAACTCTGGATGAGACGGACAAGCAACGCTATATCAAGCTGCTGGATGAGCAGGATCAGGATCTGTTTGCCTGGTTCCTGCGCCGTGAGGATCCCGCCGATCCTGATTTGCTGCGTATAGTGCAGATCATTCGTGACAATACCGGCCTCCAGGAATAGCACCTACCCGCAGTATTTCGCACGCAGCGCCCGGCTGAACTGTGCCGTGGCGCCGTCCCGCTTCCTTTTCACCCCTCTTTTTCTGGTCGTTTTGCAGGCGCTGTCGTTGCTCTGGTGGTGCCATCTGCCATTGTACCTGTTGGTGCCGGCCGCGCTGTTGGTATGGCTCTATGCGGGCTTCGAATGGCGGCGCCTGCGGCGTATCCGGGGCCGCCTCAGTAGCCGCGAGCGCCGCTGGTTCTGGCAGCCAGCGGGCGGCGAACCGCGGGAGTTTGCATTCCGCGGCGAGCTGGTTCTGTGGCAGCGGCTGATCGTGATCAACGGTTGCGATCTGCACGGGCGTCGACTGCGCCTGGTGCTGGCGTGGGATTCAATGGGTCGGGATGACTGGCGCCGCCTGCAGGTGGCGTTGCGCTATTCGCGTTAGCAGCGGGCGAGCGCATCACCTGCGCCTTGTGGATCAGACGAACTGCCGCTGGTCGGCAAAGTTTTCCGGCACCAGTATGGTGTCCATGGCCAGTTCCCGCAGATCGGGGTAATCGAGCGAGTAGTGCAGGCCGCGGCTCTCCCTTCGGTCCAGTGCCGAGCGGATGATCAGTTGCGATACCAGCGCCAGGTTGCGCAGCTCGATCAGGTCGCTGGTGATCTTGTAATTGGCATAGAACTCGCGGATTTCCTGCTGCAGCAGCCGGACGCGGTGCTCGGCCCGCAGCAGGCGCTTGCGGGTCCGCACGATTCCTACATAGTCCCACATAAACCGGCGCAGTTCGTCCCAGTTGTGCGAGATCACGACATCCTCGTCGGAGTCGGTGACCCGGGAGGCATCCCACGCGGGTACCGCGCGCGGCGGCTGCACCCCGTCGAGAGTTTCGTCGAGATGCAGCGCGGCAGAGCGGGCAAAGACCAGGCACTCCAGCAGTGAATTGCTGGCCAGGCGATTGGCGCCGTGCAGGCCGGTGAAGGTCGTCTCGCCGATGGCATACAGCTGGTCCAGGTCGGTGCGGCCGAACTGGTCCACCATTACCCCGCCACAGGTATAGTGCGCTGCGGGGACCACGGGAATGGGTTCCCTGGTGATATCGATACCGTATTGCAGGCAGTTGCTGTAGACGGTGGGGAAGTGCTCGCGGACGAACTGCGGGTCCTTGTGGGAGATATCCAGGTACAGGCAATCGGCACCGAGACGTTTCATCTCGTGGTCGATGGCGCGCGCGACAATATCACGCGGCGCCAGCTCGCCGCGTTTGTCGAAGCGGTGCATAAAGCGACTGCCATCCGGCAGTTTCAGGTGCGCGCCTTCGCCGCGCAGTGCCTCGGTAACCAGTGAGGCCTTGGCCTTGGGATGGTAGAGACAGGTCGGGTGGAATTGGTTGAATTCCATGTTGGCCACCCGGCAGCCGGCGCGCCACGCCATGGCGATACCGTCACCGCTGGCCCCGTCCGGGTTGCTGGTGTACAGGTAGGCCTTGCTGGCGCCGCCGGTGGCGAGCACCGCGGCCTTGGCCTGGAAGAGTTCCACTTCCTCGGTCTTCTTGTTGTAGATGTAGGCCCCGGCGCAGCGGAAACGCCCCTTGCTGGGATCGGGCTGGCGAATCAGGTCGAGGGCGACGTGGTGTTCGAAGCAGTCGATATTGTCTGCCGCGCGCACTTTGTCGATCAGGGTGCTGTGCACGGCACGGCCGGTGGCATCGGCACTGTGAATGATACGGCGGTGACTGTGTCCGCCCTCCTTGGTCAGGTGGTACCCGCCCCGCTCGCGGGTGAAGTCCACGCCCTGATCGATCAGCCACTGGATGGCGGCGGTGCTGTTTTCCACGGTAAAGCGCACTGCGTCCGGGTGGCAGAGGCCGGCGCCCGCGTCTAATGTGTCAGCAATATGGGACTCCGCCGAGTCCATCTCATCGAGTACCGCGGCAATACCGCCCTGGGCAAACCAGGTAGAGCCATCCTGCAGTCGCTGTTTCGACAGCAGGGCCACGCGATAGCGCGCCGCCAGGTGCAGGGCCAGCGTGAGGCCCGCGGCGCCGCTGCCGATCACCAGTACGTCGTACTGTCTAGAGTTTGAGGGGGCCTGTGCAGTCATACATTTCATTTATGTGTAGGGGTGCGTAGTATAACGCCTCCTTGAATTACGTCGATTTAGCCCGGAACTTATGTCCTATTGCCAGTGTCTTGAACACAACAGAATAACCGCCAGCGCCGACAGCCGCTCCGATGACAGGAGTGGCGCCCGCGGCGCGACTGCTGGTTTTGGGAGTAAGGGGAGTAGGGGATGACAGCGCAACAGGCGTCACCAAGTGACCGCCAGCTGGTTGAGCGGGTGCAGAAAGGCGACAAGCGCGCCTTTGACCTGCTGGTGTTGAAGTACCAGCACAAGATAGTCGCGGTGGTCAGTCGCTTTATCAAGGACCACAGTGAGGTGCAGGACGTGACCCAGGAGGCCTTTATCAAGGCCTATCGAGCGCTGGCCAACTTCCGCGGCGAAAGTGCTTTCTATACGTGGATGTACCGCATCGCCATCAATACCGCCAAGAACCACCTGGTTTCCCGCAGCCGCCGCCCGCCGTCCTCGGACGTGGATCTGGACGACGCCGAATTCTATTCCGGCGCCGACCTGCTGCGGGATAACGAGACCCCGGAAAACCAGCTTTTTCGCGACCAGCTGGAGACGGCTGTTCACGAAGCCATTCGCGCGCTGCCGGAGGACCTGCGTTCAGCGGTGACCCTGCGCGAGTTGGAAGGGCTCAGCTACGAAGAGATCGCCGAGGTCATGGGCTGTCCGGTGGGTACCGTGCGTTCGCGTATCTTCCGCGCCCGTGAGGCCATTGACCGCACGGTGCAGGCGGTGATGGCGGGGGAGCCGGAGACGCTCGGCGACCGCGGCTGAGATCCGGGAAATTTTTTTGCCGGTGGTGAAACAATCCGCCGGATCCCGGGTCATAAGAAATAACCACAAGCGGTGCCCGCGGGCACCAAAAAATGATTGCACAGAGAGGGTTGACCCGTATGTCACACGGGAATCATCAGGATCGTCTGAATGAATCGCTGTCTGCGTTGATGGACGGCGAGGCCAGCGAGCTGGAACTGCAGCGTTTGCTGAAAGCCGGCGCGGCCTCGGAAGAAGTCAGTGCGCGCTGGTCGCGCTACCAGCTGGCGGCGAGCGCAATGCGCCGTGAACAGGTGGCCCCGGTGGACAGCGGCCTGGCAGCGCGTATTTCCGCGGCTATCGAGCGGGAAGAACCCCTGAATCAGTCCGGTGGCGGTGGCGCAGAGGCGGCAGATGGCGCGGCCAACAGCCGCTGGTGGCGACCCCTGTCCAGAGGTGCTGTGGCGGCTACTGTGGCCTTCGCCGCGATTTTCGGCGTGCAGCAGTTGCAGCTGTCCAGCGTGGATCGGGGTGTCCAGGCCAGTGGCGAGATGGTGGCCGAGGTCGAGCGCCCAGTGCAGCAGGTGGTGCAGTCTTCGCCGCAACCTACCGGTTTCTATGTTCCCGCACCTTCAACGCGTTCGGTAAGCACCGCTTCCACCCGCCTGGTGCCCAATTCCCAGCCCGGAATGTCCGGTCAGGCGGTTATACAGCAGATGCCTACGCCTGAACTGATGCGCCACCTCAACCGGGTGATGATCCAGCATTCTGAGCAGGCCGCCCATGTCGGCAGCCAGGGCATGGTGCCTTTCGCCCGCGCCACTTACGGTGAACAGGTTGGAATGTAGCGTGCAGCAGGTCGGTAACCGTCGAGGCCAGGAGCGCCGCGGGATTCGCAAAGCCAACAGTCTTCTGTTGGCTTTGTTTCTGCTGGCGCCGGCCGTCTACGCACAGAGCGGCAGCAGTGAGGTTGTCGCTCCCGAGAACGTGACTCCCGAGGCGGCTATTCCCCAGGGCGTTGCCCCCCAGGACCAGATTCTTCCAAACGCCACCGCTGAAGTAGAGCAGTGGCTGGGCAAGTTGGCCCAGGCGGTGAGTGAGCTCGATTACCGCGGCCTGGTTACCTTCGAACACGCCGGCATGCTGGAAACGCTGCAGGTTGTGCACGCGGTGCGTGAGGGTGAACAGGTGGAGCGCGTGCGCTACCTGAGCGGTGCCCCCCGTGAACTGATCAGTCACGGCAACAGCAAGAATTGCGAGCGCACTTCCGGCCCCATGGCCCGCGTGGGGCTGTGGAGCCGCGCCGGACAGCAGGATGTGCAGCGCGCCTACCTGTTTATTTTGCGCGGCGAGGAGCGGATCGCCGATCGCGACACCGTCGTGATCGAAGCGCGCCCGCGGGACAATCATCGCCTCGGTTTGGTAGTAAACCTGGACCGGGAGACCGGCTTGCCGTTGAAGACGATGCTGGTGGGCGCACAGGGGCGGGTTCTCGAGCGCTATCAGTTCGTGCAACTGGACTTGTCCCCGGTGCAGGACAGTGAGCTGCAGCCGCAGTCCGCAGATGCACGCCGCATCGACAACAATAACCCCTGCAACACCTCACAGAGTCGCTGGCAGGTCAGCTGGCTGCCGGACGGCTTCAAGCCGGTGTCGGCCAAGCCGCTTTCCGACGGCGACATGCTGGTGTTCAGCGATGGTCTCAGTGTGTTTACCGTATTCGTGCAGCGGCTCGGTCCCGAACTGGACTACCGGGGCCGCGCAATTCGCGGCGCAACCGTCGCCTATATGGATCGCCTCGAAGTGGATGGGGTCAACTACACCGTGACGGTGGTTGGTGAGATTCCCGATGCCACTGCGCAGCGCGTCGCCAGCGCCGTGACCGTGGACGGCTGAGCGAGGTTATCGCCGTGGTGGAAGAGCGCGGCCGGGTAGTGGCGATAGAGCAGGGTGCTATCTGGGTCGAGACAATTCAGCGCAGCGGCTGTCACGGCTGCTCTGCCAAATCCGGCTGTGGCACCGGCCTATTGGGTGACTACCTGTCCGGCGCTACGCGGATACGCGTCGCCCTGAATAGCTGGGATCCCGACAATATTTCCCTCAATGATACCGCGGTCATCGGCATTGCCGAGAACGCCCTCGCCAGCAGCGCGCTGCTGGTCTATCTGCTGCCACTGGTTTCCCTCGTGCTGGCAGCGCTGGCCGGCGACCGGCTGGCAGGTGAAACCGGGGCCATAGTCGGTGCCCTGGCTGGCCTGATTGCGGGCGCATTGTTTGTGCGCTGGTTCAGTCGCCGCCACGTCGCCAATCCCTCCTACACCCCCTTGTTGCTGCGCATTGAGCCCAGTATCCCACGCTAACCTAAACTGATATCTCCGAAACCTGTAGGAGAGCTTCAATGCAGGCGCGCTGCTATGCCGAAAGCTGGCCCCTGCGCACCGCCTTCGTCATTTCCCGTGGCGCGCGCACCGAGGCGCAGGTAGTAGTAGTGGAAGTCACCGCCGACGGGGTGACGGGCGTCGGTGAATGCACTCCCTATCCGCGCTACGGCGAGAGCGTGGAGTCCGTGCTGCAGCAACTGCAGCCGCTGCTATGTGAGGTGGCCCAAGGGCTCACCCGGGAACAGCTGCAATCCCGCCTGTTCGCGGGAGCGGCCCGCAATGCGCTGGATTGCGCCCTGGCCGATTGGGAGGCGAGACGCGCCGGTGTGAAATTCGCCGGACCGCAATCCCTGCCGACGGTACAGACGCTGGTAATCGATACGCCGGAGGCGATGGCCGACGCCGCCCGCCAGGCGGTAGCGGGGGGCGTAACAGTGCTCAAGCTAAAGCTCGACGATCGCCAGGTGCTGGAGCGGGTCGCGGCCGTTCGCTCTGCCGCACCCGCTGCCCAGCTGGTGATCGATGCCAACGAGGCATGGCCTGCCGAGACGCTGCAGGAGCGCTGCCGCCAATTGAGCGCGCAGGGCGTGGCGATGCTGGAGCAGCCATTACCGGCGAGCGATGACGCCTTCCTGGAAACATTCGCCCACCCGCTGCCTATCTGCGCCGACGAAAGCTGTCACACCCGCGAGGATCTGCCGCGCCTGCGCAATCGCTACGAGATGTTGAATATCAAGCTGGACAAGACTGGTGGAATCACGGAAGCGCTGGCGCTGGCCGACGAGGCCAAGGCGCAGGGGTTCGAGCTGATGCTCGGCTGCATGCTGTGTACCTCCCGGGCAATCCGTGCGGCCTGGCCACTGGGAGAAAAAGTCAGATTCCTGGATCTCGACGGCCCCACCTGGCTGGCGAAAGATGTGGAGCCGCCACTGCGCTTTGCAGACGGGCGGGTCTACTGGTCGTAGGTGAGCAGCTCGATCAGCGCCTGCAGATAGTCCTCACTGGCGTGGTCGGCCGAGACCGGTGGAAACTCCACAGTGATGCACGGCAGCTTGCGCTCGGCACACCAAGTACCGAAGGACCCCGGCGTCAGGTAGCCGACATCGGTTACCAGCGGCAAATTCAGCCCTTTACCTAGCCACTGCCCCAGCGGGCTGTTGTCCGGGTCTTCGACGCAGGCGAGGGGTTCGTGAATCGACACTGCCCAGGCCGGCTGCAGTTCGCCGATCAGCTGGCAGAGTGCGTGAGTTTCCGCTTCCGAGCCGCCCTCACTGCCGGTGCTCAGGCGCACATCGCGCTCTTCCGCGGCGCTGTTCCAGCGGTAGACGCTGCCACTGCCGTCCCAGTTCGCGGTGGCAAAATTGCGGTTCAGATCCACGCCGCGGGCGTTGGCCCTGATTCCCAGCTGGCAGCCGTCGGGATTGACCGCGAGTATCACATGGTGGCGCAGCCGCTCCGGGGGCAGTGCACGCAGTGCGCAGGACAGTGCCACTACTGCTGCGACCTCGTCGCCGTGGGTGCCCGCCATGACAATGCCCGGATTGGTGCCGCTCTGGGCGGGAAAGTAAAACAGTGGTGCGCCCAGTTCGGATTGGCCGTACTGTAACCGTGGGTGGCAGAAGTGACCGCGCTCTACGCGCGGGCGCAGTGTGGACATAGGGGTCCTTTACACTGTTTTACATAATATGGGAGAACTTTCGTGGCCAGATTGCCACTAAGTAGTAGCTTGAATGTCCCCCGAACTGCCCGCATTTATCGCGAGTGACCCAATTTGGGGATTCAATGACCAACTGATTTCATATTAGAAGGGATCATTAAGGGTAACAAACCGATGGTTAAACGCTGTACGCAGTATTTCTTGATACTCAGCCTGCTGATTGCAGGTTCGGCCTACGCCCGCGGGCTGCCGGAACTCACCGACCTGATCGAGCAAAATTCCCCCGCGGTAGTAAAAATCAATACCGTGGATCGCAATGACGTGGCGCAAGGCGGTGTGCCGCCGCAATACCAGCAGGACATTCCGGATATCTTCCGCCACCTGCTCGAACCGCGGCGCCGCCAGCAACGCCCGGTGGCGAGCATGGGATCCGGCTTCATCATTTCCGCTGACGGCTACATAGTCACCAATAACCACGTGGTAGACGGTGCCGACGAGGTCACGGTCACACTGACCGATCGCCGGGAGTTCGAGGCCAAAGTCATTGGCACGGACCTTCGCTCCGATCTGGCACTGATCAAGATCGACGTCAAGGATCTGCCGTTTATCCGCTGGGGTGACTCGGAGGCGTTAAAGGTCGGTGAATGGGTGGTCGCCATTGGTTCGCCCTTCGGTCTCGACTACTCCGCCAGCGCCGGTATCGTCAGCGCCATGGGTCGCAGCATCCCCAACGAAAGCCGCGAGAACTACGTGCCGTTCATCCAGACTGACGTTGCTATCAACCCCGGTAATTCGGGTGGCCCGCTGTTCAACCTTGAAGGTGAAGTGGTCGGTATCAACTCGCAGATCTACACGCGCAGCGGTGGCTCCATCGGTCTCTCCTTTGCGATTCCCGCCAGCCTGGCCCGCGATGTGGTGGCGCAGCTAAAGGACAAGGGGCGTGTCGATCGTGGCTGGCTTGGCGTTGGCATTCAGGATGTCGACCGCAATCTGGCCGAGGCCATGGGTCTGGGCAAGCCGGTTGGTGCTCTGGTGGCACAGGTTGAGGCCGGCGCGCCGGCGGCCGAGGCCGGTATCATGGCCGGTGACATCATCACCCGCTTCGATGGCCAGAAGATCATGACGCACGGCGACCTGCCGCACGTGGTTGGCCAGACCCGTCCGGGCAGCGAAGTGACCGTGGAGCTGATGCGCAAAGGGAATTCCAAGCGCCTTCAGGTCAAGGTGGGTGCACTGCCCGGGCTGGATGATGGCGAGCAGCAGGTGTCAGTCAAGCCTTCTACGGACGTTGGCGGGCGCCTGGGATTGGTAGTCAGCGAGATTCCCGAGGCCCTCAAGCAGCGCTGGAACGTGGATAGCGGAGTGCTGGTCAAGCAGGTAACGCCGGGCAAGGCCGGTGCCAAGGCGGGATTGCGCAGCGGCGACATTATTGCGCAGCTCGGTTTTGACGAGGTGGCGAACATGAAGGACTACGATAGGGTACTGAAGGGCCTGCCGTCCGACGAGTTGTTGCCGATCCGGTTCTTCCGCTCCGGTCAGCCCACCTTCCGCACCATTCAAATCGACGATTAAGCGGTAGTGAGTGGCTGGTGACCGAGGCCGTGAGGCCTCTCGACACCAACCACTCACCACCGCACACGAGTTCTGATAGACTTGCGCCACACAGCCGGCACCGCTGCCGGCTAACATTTTGATTTTCCAAGGATTTTTATTCCGCAGTGGCCACAGATCTCTCCCATATCCGCAATTTCTCCATTATTGCCCATATCGACCACGGCAAATCCACTCTGGCGGACCGCTTTATTCAGGTCTGCGGTGGCTTGTCCGATCGCGAAATGGCCGAGCAGGTTCTGGACAGCATGGACCTGGAGCGGGAGCGCGGTATCACCATCAAGGCGCAGAGCGTGACGCTCGACTACACCGCGCGCGATGGCAAGACCTATCAGCTGAACTTTATTGATACGCCCGGTCACGTGGACTTCTCCTACGAGGTGTCCCGCTCGCTGGCCGCCTGTGAGGGTGCGCTGCTGGTGGTTGACGCCGCGCAGGGCGTCGAGGCCCAGTCAGTTGCCAATTGCTACACGGCGATCGAACAGGGACTCGAGGTTATCCCGGTGCTGAACAAGATGGACCTGCCGCAGGCGGATCCGGACAAGGTGGCCGAGGAAATCGAGGACATTATCGGAATCGACGCCACCGATGCGACCCGCTGCAGTGCCAAGTCCGGCCTCGGTGTGGAGGACGTGCTGGAAGACCTGGTGCGTCTGGTACCGCCGCCGCAGGGCGACGTGGAGGCGCCGCTGCAGGCATTGATCATTGACTCCTGGTTCGACAGTTACCTGGGGGTGGTGTCGCTGGTGCGCGTGGTTCAGGGTACGCTGAAAACCAAAGACAAGATCGTGACCAAATCCATCGCCCGCGCCCACGTGGTCGACAGCGTCGGTATTTTCACGCCGAAGCGCAAGGAGACCGGCGTGCTGCGAGCCGGTGAAGTGGGCTTCGTGGTGGCAGGCATCAAGGATATTCACGGTGCGCCGGTGGGTGATACCCTGACCCACGCCAAGGGTGCCGAGGAAGTATCCATGCTGCCGGGCTTCCAGAAAGTGAAACCGCAGGTGTACGCGGGTCTGTTCCCGGTCAGTTCTGATGACTACGAGGCCTTCCGCGATGCGCTGGAGAAGCTGTCACTGAACGACGCCTCGCTGTTCTACGAGCCGGAGACTTCCGACGCTCTGGGTTTCGGCTTCCGCTGCGGTTTTCTCGGCATGCTCCATATGGAGATCATCCAGGAACGCCTGGAGCGGGAATACGATCTGGACCTGATCACCACTGCGCCGACCGTAGTCTATGAGGTTGCGCAGAGCGATGGCTCGGTGACGCTGGTGGACAACCCCTCGCGACTGCCGGATATCGGTTCCATCGAGGAGATGCGCGAGCCCATCGCGGAGGTCAATATTCTGGTACCGCAGGAATACCTGGGCAATGTTATTACCCTCTGTGTAGAGAAGCGCGGTATCCAGAAGGACATGCAGTATGTGGGCAGCCAGGTCTCCCTGCGCTATGAACTGCCCATGAGTGAGGTGGTGATGGACTTCTTCGATCGCCTCAAGTCGGTGAGCCGCGGGTTCGCCTCACTGGATTACGGATTCGTGCGTTTCGAGCCGGCAAGGCTGGTGCGCCTGGATATTCTGATCAATGGCGATCGCGTCGACGCCCTGGCCCTGATCGTGCACCGCGACAACGCGCAGCACAAGGGCCGCGCCATGGCAGAGAAAATGAAAGAATTGATTCCACGGCAGATGTTTGACGTGGCGATTCAGGCGGCCATTGGCGGGCAAGTGGTTGCGCGTACTACGGTCAAGGCTCTGCGCAAAAACGTCACCGCCAAATGTTATGGTGGCGATGTGACGCGTAAGAAAAAGCTGCTGGAAAAACAAAAGGCGGGCAAGCGCCGCATGAAGCAGATTGGCCGCGTGGAAGTGCCGCAGGAAGCCTTCCTCGCCGTATTGAAAGTGGACCAGTAGGGCGCCGGCGCGCCCTGCTGTTTGTTTGAAGGAACAATAGAGAATAGTGAATGGATATTAATTTCCCCCTGATTCTGCTCTGGCTGGTTATTATTACCGGCGTTATCTGGCTGGTAGACAGCCTGTTTTTCGCGCGCCGGCGCCGGGCGCAAGCCGGGGAGCGGGCGGAAGAACCGGTCGTGGTGGAATATGCCAAGTCCTTCTTTCCGGTACTGGCGATCGTATTTGTGCTGCGCTCCTTTATCGTGGAGCCCTTCCAGATTCCCTCCGCGTCTATGGTGCCGACATTGCAGGTGGGTGATTTTATCCTGGTCAACAAGTATGCCTACGGTCTGCGCCTGCCTGTGTCCCGCACCAAGGTGGTGGGTGTCGGTGAGCCCCAGCGCGGCGACGTGATGGTGTTCTTCCCGCCGCATATGAACGATACCTACTTCATCAAGCGGGTCATTGGCCTTCCCGGCGACAAGGTCGAAATGAAGAACAATGTACTGTATATCAATGGTGAGCGGGCGCCGCAGGAACTGATCCAGGCACTGCCGCCGGCCAATCCGCAGGTAGAAGTCCTGTGGGAGGAGATATACGGTCGCCGCCACCTGATGGCCAAGGACATCATGCCCAGTCGCTACAGTAACTTCAGTGCGACGGTACCGGAGGGGCATTACTTTATGATGGGCGACAACCGTGATAACAGCCTGGACAGCCGCGCCTGGGGCTTTGTGCCGGAGCGCGATGTGGTGGGCAAGGCTTTCGCTATCTGGATGCACTGGGACAAGCTGCTCAGTTTGCCGAGTTTCAGCCGTGTAGGCACAATCCAGTAAACGCGTTACGATCGAATAAATTACAGCAATAATGATCGAGGGTGATTCAATGAGTGGGAATATCCGTTCTTCTCTGCGCGGTCAGCGGGGCATGAGTTACTGGAGCCTTATTTTTTATATCTCCGGTTTCGCTTTGATTATTCTGTTTGCGTCTAAATTAGCGCCGGGATACGTGGACGCCATGCACGTCGAAAATGGCCTGAAGGATCTGGCTGAAAAAGGCAATATCCGGGATATGAATCGCGGCGAGATAGTTCGGGATCTGCAAACCTACTTCATGCTCAACAATGTCCGCGGTGAACCGACCAAGTCGGTACAGGTCATTCGCGGTGCCGAAGGCATGCTGGTTAGTATCGACTACGAGCTGCGCCAGCCCTTGATCCATAACATCGATGTCGTGATGAAGTTTAACAAGCAGCTCAATACCGCCAAGCCGGAGCTCTGCTGTGAACCGCTGGTAGATCTGGAGCAATACCGCAAACGTGACTGATCTTCTTCTCGAGCGCCTGTGCCAGCGCCTCGGCCACCGCTTTGAGCGCCGGGACCTGCTGGAACTGGCGCTAACTCACCGCTCCCATGGCAGCCGCAATAACGAGCGGTTGGAATTTCTCGGAGATTCAATCCTCGGCTTCACCATCGGCGCCGCCTTGTTCGAAAAGTTTCCCGAGGGCCGGGAAGGGCAGTTGAGCCGCCTGCGCGCGCAGCTGGTCAGTGGCGAAACCCTGGCGAAACTGGCGCGGGAGATGGAAATCGGCGACTGCCTGCGTCTCGGCGAAGGTGAAATGAAGAGCGGTGGCTTCCGTCGCGCCTCGATTCTCGCCGACGCGGTGGAAGCGCTGATCGGCGCTATTTACCTCGATGCCGGTCTGGAAGCCGCCCGCGAGCGAGTACTGGCCTGGTTCGCCTCTCGCCTGCAAAACCTGTCCCTGGAGACTGCCAAGGATCCCAAGACCCGCCTGCAGGAATGGCTGCAGGCGCGCCAGAAGCCGCTGCCGGAGTACAAGGTGGTGGAAATCGCCGGTGCCGAGCACGCCCAACAGTTTGTGGTCGAGTGCCGGGTCAGCGGTCTGGCGCAGCCGGTGCGGGGCGAGGCCAGCAGTCGCCGCAACGCTGAAAAAGCCGCCGCCACCGAGGCGTACAATCGCCTGACCGGGCAGGGATGACGCTATTATTTTCAGGGTTGTCCAAACGCGAAATCGAGCCGAGACAGGCCTGCCGCGTTTGGCGGATCCCCGCACAACTTTTCGGAGAAATTGATTGAACGACCAACCCTCCCGCTGTGGTTATGTCGCCATCGTCGGCCGTCCCAATGTGGGTAAGTCGACACTGCTGAATCACCTGCTGGGGCAGAAACTGGCGATTACCTCGCGCAAGCCGCAGACGACTCGGCACAACATGCTCGGTATCAAGACCGAGGGGCCAAACCAGATCATCTTTGTCGATACTCCGGGTCTGCACTCGAATCAGGAGAAGGCCATCAACCGCTACATGAATCGCGCGGCGGCCAGTGCCGCTCGCGACGTGGATGTGGTTGTGTTCGTGGTAGAGCGCACCCGCTGGACCGAGGGTGATCAGCTGGTGGCAGATAAGCTGCGGGGGATCAAATGCCCGCTGATCATTGCCGTGAACAAGGTGGATCAGCTGGAGGACAAGGGCGACCTGTTGCCGCAGTTACAGGCACTGGCCGACAGCCATCCACGGGCCGAAGTCATTCCTATTTCCGCACTGCGGGGTATCAATCTCGACACGCTGGAAAATGTGATTCTGCAGCACCTGCCGGAGGGGCAGCACTTTTTCCCCGAAGATCAGATTACCGACCGCAGTTCGCGCTTTCTCGCGGCGGAAATCGTGCGCGAAAAAATCATGCGCCAGCTGGGGGCCGAGGTGCCCTATCAGGTTACTGTCGAGGTGGAGGAATTCAACCAGGACGGTCCCATATTGCATATCAGTGCCGCAATTCTGGTGGAGCGCTCCGGGCAGAAGCGCATCATCATCGGCAACAAGGGCGAGCGCATCAAGCAGATCGGCAGCCAGGCGCGTGAGGATATGGAGCGCTTGTTCGACAGCAAAGTCATGCTCAACCTGTGGGTCAAGGTGAAGTCAGGCTGGTCCGATGACGAGCGCGCTCTGCGCAGTCTCGGCTACCGGGACGAATAATTCACTGGGCCAATCCATGATCGCCAGGAAAGCTGAGTGCAGCTGCGGACAACTTGCGCTGGTCGCCAGTGGTGAACCGGTGCGAATCTCGGTATGCCACTGCCTGGCGTGTCAGCGGCGCACCGGCAGTGTTTTCGGTGTACAGGCGAGGTTCCCTGCGGAGCGAGTGGTCGTGGAAGGTAAGAGCTGTGAGTACGTCCGCACGGCGGACAGTGGCAACAGTATTCGCTTTCACTTCTGTCCCCGCTGTGGTGCCACGGTGTACCTGCAGCTGGATTCGGAACCGGAGCTGATCGGCGTACCTGTGGGTGCCTTTGCCGATCCGTATTTCCCCGCGCCGCCGGTCTCCATCTATGAGGAACACCAACATTCCTGGGTGGCGCTGCCGGACAATATCGAGCACCTGTCCTGACAAGCCATGGCGCCACAGCAACCCTTACAGCCCGCCTACATCCTGCACTCGCGCCCCTATAGCGACTCCAGTCTGATATTGGAACTGCTGACCCCCGAGTTTGGCAGGGTCGGCTGTGTCGCGCGCGGCGCGCGGCGGGACAAGCAACGGCGCCAGCAGTCGCTGCAACCCTTTGCGCCACTGCTGGTGTCCCTGCTCGGGCGCGGCGAGTTGAAAACCCTGGGCCCGGTGGAGAGCGCAGGCGGTGCAAACTGGCTGAAGGGCCGGGCCGTGTACGCCGGCCTCTATGCCAATGAACTACTGGTGCGCCTGCTGGCTGCAGGGGAGGCTCAATATGAGTTGTTCGCCTGCTATCAGACTTTACTGCAGAAGCTGGCACTGCTGGACGGCAGCAGTGCAGAACAGCTGGAGGCCCCGCTGCGGCGATTTGAGTTGCAGTTGCTGCAGGAGCTGGGTGGCTGCCCCCAGTTGAATTACTGTGCCCACAGTCAGGGGCCGGTGACTGCCGGAGCGACTTACCGGCTGGAGAGTGAAACCGGCTTTGTGCCTGTTTTTCGCGGCGGCGATGACAGGGTGGCCCCGAGTGAGTTTTCTGGCGCCGACCTGCTGGGGCTGGAACAGGCTTTGGGGGGCGAGGAATTTCCCGCGGCCTTGTTGTCTCCGGCCAAGAGACTTACCCGGCTACTTTTAGCCCCGCTGCTGGGCGATCGCCCACTACAGAGCCGCGAACTTTTTCGACAGGTTTACCGCAACAATGATCGTTAGTATCGGCACGGATATCTGCAGTTACACGCGCATAGAGGCCGCCTGGCGCCGCTTCGGCGACCGCTTTGTCGAACGGGTGCTTTCCGTCGGGGAGCGATACGCGTTTGCGGAACTGGCAATTCCCAACCGCGCTGCCTACCTGTGCAAGCGTTTTGCCGCCAAGGAGGCGCTCGGCAAGGCCCTGGGTACGGGTATTGGTCGGGGGATATCCTGGCAGCATATCGAGGTGCGGCGCCGCAAGGGCGAGGCACCACAGGTGATTTTGTCCGGAGAGGCAAAGGCGCGCGCCGACGCGATGGGCGTGGCGCGGATTCACCTGAGCCTGTCGGACGAAAAAGACTTCGCCCTGGCATTCGTGATTTTTGAGGGCTGAGCGAGGCTCAGTTCGACGGCTCGGCAATAATGGCGGACTGGTTTGCCCGTTCGGGCTCAGGCTTCTTTCTCAGCCGTCTCGAGTCCGAACAGTGCATCCAGGTCCTGTTCTGATGCCCATTCCCGCAGCGCGCGAATTTCCTGTAGCACCGCCTCGACACTCCGTCGGTTAATGTCTGCCGAATCGTGACTCTGCAGTGGGCGCAGCTCTTCCTGCAATCGGGAGGTCGCTTCACGCAGCCGGGGGACCCCGCAATAACAGCAGCCACCGTGCATTCGGTGTGCCAGCTCAAACATGCCCTTGTGGTCGCCGGTACTGCGCAGACGGCTCAACTCCTGTTCGTCGGAAATCAGTCCCTTGATGAGCATCTGCATCATATCCCGTGCGAGGCGGGCATCGTCATTGCTGAGATTGAGGCTCTCGCCGATATCCACCAGGCGCAGGCGTTCGAAACTTTGCTGATCGGGCAGCGTCGGTGCCAGTATTTTCATCCAGCGTTTGATCATGTGCGAGAGTTGAGCCTCGCTGACCGGTTTACTGAGGTAGTCGTCGAGCCCGGCGGAGAGCAATCGCGCCTTTTCCTCGGCGCCGGCGTGTGCCGTCAATGCAATGATCGGAATGCGCCGGCCGCTTTCCCGTTCGCGAATGTGTTTTGTCGCTTCGATTCCATCCATACCGGGCATCTGGATGTCCATAAATATCAGGTCGAAGCCCTGTCCCTGTTCCCTGGCCCGCTGCCACAGCTCCAGGGCCTCCTCGCCACTGGCGGCAATGGTTGCCTCGACGCCCTGGGCGCGCAGCAGTTCACTGACCAGAAGTCGATTGGCTTCGTGGTCATCGACGGCCAGCACCCGCGGAACCGCGGGCCATGGCAGGGCCGGGTGGATGCCGCTGGGGCGCTGCTGGGTCTGATGTGGCGCGGCTCGCTTGAGCGCGCGCAACAGGTTGTCGCGGGTGACCGGTTTCGGGAGAAAAGTCAGAACGCGAGTGCGCAATTGCTCGTAGCAGCGACGCAGTTCCACCGGAGAGCCCTGTATGATCACCCGACACTGATAGGTGTCCACGAGGGACTGCACGGTACCGATAAAGGTGTCGAAGTCGCCCCGGGCGATGGCTGTGTCGATGATGACCGCATCGGGCAGCGCATCGTGGCGCCACATTTGTTCGATAGCCGGCTGCAAAGTGTCGGCATCGGCAAGCTCAATCGGTTCCACCTGCCAGAGTTTGAGCAGTTGCGCCACCTGCATCCGTGTCATGCGATTCGGGTCGGCGAGCAACAGGCGGCAGCCCGGGAACTGATCGCGTACCGGCAAGGAGCGGTTGCGTTCCAGCTGTAGCGGCAGAAGCACCCAGAAGGTATTGCCGCCGCCGGCTGCCTCGTCGATACCGATGCTGCCACGCATTCGCTCGACCAGGCTGCGGGCAATGGCCAGCCCCAGGCCGTTGTTGCTGATTTGCTGGTTGTGCTGCTGCGTGTTGCTCACCAGTATCTGGTGCAATTCCCGCCGGCTCAGCTCGTCCATGCGGTTTCCCAGGTCGGTGACGCTGATGCGGATCATCAGTTCCGCATCTTTGCTGCTCTGTACACTCATGCGCACGGGAATATTGCCGTCTTCGGAGCTGCGCACTGCGTTGCCCACCAGGTTGGTCAGAATCTGCTTGATTCGCAGGGGATCACCGACCAGGGCGCTGGGCAGCTGGGCGTCGATCAGCGGCACCAGTTCAAGCCGCTGTTCATAGGCGAAGGGCGCCAGTATCTGCAGGGTTTCCTCGAGTAATTGGCCGAGGTTCATCGGGATGTGATCGAGCACCAGGTTGCCGGATTCGATACGGGAGAAGTCCAGGATATCGTTGATGGTGGTGAGCAAATTCTCGGACGACCGCAGAATGGTTTGCAGGTAGTCCTGTTGCAGCTCATCGATATCGGTTTTCAGCAGCAGGTTGGTGAAACCGATAATGCCGTTCAGCGGTGTGCGAATTTCGTGGCTGGTGTTGGCGAGGAAGGTGGATTTGATCCTGCTTGTTTCCAGGGCTTTCTTGCGCGCCAGGTCCAGTTCGATATTTTGCTCTTCCATGCTGTCCAGTGACTGGCGCAGGTCCTCCATTGACTGGAGCAGGTTCGATTTGTACTCCCGTTGATATATCGAGAGGTTCTCCGACATCTCGTTGATCTGTTCCGCCAGTGTGGCGAGTTCGCGGGTGTCGGTTGCTTCTGCCCGTCTGTTGAACTGGCCGCGGCCAATGGCCTCGAGGGTGTGCCCGAGTCTGGTGAGACTGTGGGCAAAACGCTCGGATACAAATACCGACCAGATCAGCGCCGCGAGGGAGCAGATGATCAGCCCGACCAGGCCGATCAATACGACCTGGTAAGTGCCGACGAGAAAGTAGGGGCGGTGCAGCTCGATGCCGATCCAGCAGGTGGTGACGTCGGCTTTCAGCGGTTGCAGTATCTGCAGGCTATTGTCCCGCTCAAACACAAAAGGCTCATTGCCTTGCAGCAGCTCGCGGCTGATGAAGGTCTTCGGGCGCGGCCCAACGCTGTCCAGTAATCGCAGCCCGGTTTTCGGGTCGAGAGGGGAATTCGCACTCGCCTCGGTAGAGTAGATCTGTACCGAGCGCACCATGTCCTTTTCCAGCATCAGGGTCAGCAGGCTGCGGTGCAGCCACTCCATCCGCAGCTCCGTGGGCTGGCCGCCGCTCAGATCGATCAGTTCAGCCAGCTGCTCCGCGCTGGCGCGGCCGTGGCTCAGCAGTAGCTGGCGGCGGTCGTGCATTTGCTGAAGGGTAAAGACAACGCCGAGAATCAGTGCCAGCACCAGGGCGGGCGCAAGGGTAAAGCGAAAGAGAATCGCGCGCAGCGAGCGGAGGCGGGGCGGCGAATCCTGTGCCGGATGCGGGAGCTTGGATGCGGCCATGGCGATGCAATGTTTGATTGGACTATTTTTGTCCGATTCTACTCCCCTTGGCAGAATATCGCACTAGGGCCTGTTAACACTAAGTTCGATGGCCGCGACGGAGGCCGTTTTTTCGCAAGACAAGGCGCAGTGAGCGCCGTGTGGTCATTCCACATAAGCGAGCTGCAACGCAGGCTTGCGGGAAAACGGCCCCGTCCCTTCGGGTTGGGCCCCAAAAGGGGCCATGCCGCGTTGCTCGTCGCTCATTTAGCCTGCTAAACCACGCTCCTCGCGCCTTGCCTGGCCCCTATTGGGGCGACAACGCGGCTATCGAACTTAGTGTTAACAGGCCCTAACTAACCGGTATATGACCAAGGTTCGCAGGTGGTGACTGGGAAGGTAGAATGGCGCACCGCTTTTGGTCTGGATTTGGATGGTCTATGGAATACCCCACAATTGCCGACTGTGTCGGCAATACGCCGCTGGTACGGTTGCAGCGCCTGCAGGGCGAGACAAGTAACACGATTCTGCTCAAGCTGGAGGGGAACAATCCGGCTGGTTCGGTCAAGGACCGTCCGGCCCTGTCGATGATCAGCCGCGCCGAAGCTCGCGGCCAGATCGCGCCCGGTGATACCCTGATCGAAGCCACCAGTGGCAATACCGGTATTGCCCTGGCCATGGCGGCTGCGATCAAGGGCTACCGCATGATTCTGATCATGCCGGAAAGTGCCACCGACGAGCGCAAAGCGGCCATGACTGCCTACGGTGCCGAGTTGATCCTCGTCAGCGCCGAAGAGGGTATGGAGGGAGCGCGGGACCTGGCACTGCAAATGCAAGCAGATGGCCGGGGGCTGGTCCTGAACCAGTTCGCCAATGACGATAATCCGCGTGCGCATTTTGAGGGTACCGGGCCGGAGATCTGGCACCAGACCGGCGGTCGGATCACCCATTTTGTGTCTTCGATGGGGACCACCGGTACCATTATGGGTTGCGGCCGTTACCTGAAGCTGCAGAATCCGGAGATCCAGATCGTCGGCCTGCAGCCCACCGAGGGATCCAGTATCCCCGGTATTCGCCGCTGGCCGGAAGCCTATCTGCCGAAGATCTTCGTCCCCGAGGAGGTGGATCGAGTGATAGATATGGACCAGCGTGAGGCCGAGGATATGACCCGCCGCCTCGCGCGGGAAGAAGGGATTTTCTGCGGTGTCTCTTCCGGAGGCGCCGTGGCCGGTGCCTTGCGCCTGTCGGCGGAGTTAGAGAACGCGACTATTGTCGCGATTATTTGCGATCGGGGAGATCGCTATCTGTCTTCAGGCCTGTTCGATAACAACTAAGTAAGGCGTTAGCGGGGCCGACGGGCTCCGCCGAGCCGAAAAAAAATAATGGTTCAAGTAAGAAAACATCACTCTGTCGGTGGCGACGGCGAATTGGATCTCGAGTCCTGGCTCCGCCACGTGCAGACGCTGGCCGGACTCGACGGCGGTGCACTGGTCACCCTGCGGCGCGCTGCAGAGGTCAGTGCCGACGCGGAAAAGCGCGCAATCGCCGCGGAGAATATCTGGTCTGAGGGTGCCAGCAGTTTCGCCACAGGCCTGGAAATGGCCGAAATCCTCGCCGATCTGCAGATAGACGCTGAGGCGTTGTGCGCGGCGGTGTTGTACCGGGCGGTACGGGAAAAGCGTCTGACGCTGAAAACTGTCGAGGAAGAATTTGGCAAGACCGTTGCCAAGCTGATTCGGGGCGTCTTGCGTATGGCCGCGATTCGCAGCCGCAGCGCCGATACCGGTGAAAACCGCAGTATTGCGGTTGAGGAACACTCGGAAAATATCCGCCGCATGCTGGTGGCACTGGTGGACGATGTGCGCGTGGCGTTGATCAAGCTCGCCGAACGCACCTGTGCCATTCGTGCGGCCAAGAATGCCGAGCCGGCCAAGCGCAGGAAAGTTGCGCGCGAAGTGGCCGACGTCTATGCACCCCTGGCACACCGCCTGGGTATCGGTCATATCAAGTGGGAGCTGGAAGATCTTTCATTCCGCTACCTGGAGCCGAACGACTACAAGCAGATTGCGAAACTGCTGGACGAAAAGCGGCTGGCACGGCAGAACTACATCGATGAAGTGCTCGAGCTGCTGCGCAGCGAACTGGAGCGTGCAGATATCCAGGGCGATGTCTTCGGTCGCGCAAAACACATCTACAGTATCTGGCGCAAGATGCGCCGCAAGAATATTGGCTTTTCCCAGGTTTACGACATTCGCGCGGTGCGCATTCTAGTACCGACGGTACGCGACTGTTACGCCGTGCTGGGTATCGTGCACAACTTGTGGCGAAACATCCCCAACGAGTTTGACGATTACATCGCCTCGCCAAAGGAGAACGGCTACCGTTCCCTGCATACCGCGGTCATCGGCCCCGAGCGCAAGGTGCTGGAAGTGCAGATCCGCACCTTCGCCATGCACGAGGAAGCGGAATACGGGGTCTGCGCCCACTGGCGCTACAAGGGTACCGACCAAAAATCCGAGGGCAAGGACGGCTACGAACAGAAGATCTCCTGGCTGCGCCAGGTACTCGACTGGCACGAGGAGGTGGGCGGCAATCCGCTGGAGGACGACCTGCAGTCCAGTGATGTCGATACCCGTATCTATGTCTTTACCCCGGACGGCCATGTGGTCGATCTGCCCCGCGGCGCGACGCCGCTGGACTTCGCCTACAAGATCCACACGGAGATCGGCCACCGCTGCCGCGGTGCCAAGGTGGACGGGCGCATAGTGCCGCTGAACCACGAATTGCAAACGGCCAACCAGGTGGAAATCCTCACCGGCAAGCGCGAGGCACCCAGTCGCGACTGGCTCTCGGCCGGTATGGGCTATATCACCACGTCCCGCGCCCGCGCCAAAATCATTCACTGGTTCAAGCAGCAAGCCCGCGACCAGAACGTGGCCGATGGCCGCACTATCCTCGACGGTGAATTCAAACAGCTGGCGCTGAGCGACTTCGATTTCAGCAAGCTTGCCGCCAAGCTGAATATGCATTCCCTGGACGACCTCTATGCGGCGGTGGGTGCGGGCGATATCGGCGTGGGCCAGGTGTTGAACGCTGCCCAGCGGATGGTGAAAGTAGATCGGGTGGAGCCGGTACCCTCACTGACTGCACCGGTAGCGCGCGGCGAAGGCAAGGCCGATGTGTACATCGATGGCGTTGGCAACCTGATGACCCATATTGCCCGCTGCTGTAACCCTGTACCCGGCGATGACATCATGGGCTACATCACGCTCGGCCGCGGTGTATCCATCCACCGCAAGGACTGCGCCAATATGCTGCGTATGCAGGCGGAGGAATTCGATCGGGTGCTACAGGTGGAGTGGGCCGAGAAACCCAAGGAACTCTACGCGGTGGAAATCATGATCGAGGCCTATGACCGCCATGGCCTGCTGCGGGACATCACTACGATGCTCGACAGCCAGCGCATCAATATTACCGCGATGCAGACCCGCTCCAACAAACACAAGCACACGGTGGATATGGTGCTGACCGCCGAAATCCATAATTTCGAAGAGCTGAGTCGGGTGTTGCACCGTATCAATCAGTTGCCGAATGTGGCCTCGGCCAAGCGGCGCATACTGCACTGACAGGGGAAGGACTCAACATGCGAGACAGCTATACAGTGGAAGACCTGCAGCACCTGATGGCGGAGCTGCGCAACCCCGACGGCGGTTGCCCATGGGACCTGAAACAGAGTTTCGCGACCATCGTGCCTTCGACGATCGAGGAGGCCTACGAGGTCGCCGAAGCCATCGAAAGCGAGGATTACGCACACCTGCGCGAGGAGCTCGGCGATCTGCTGTTCCAGGTCATTTACTATGCCCAGCTGGGCAGGGAAGCCGGACACTTCGATTTCCCCCGCATCGTCGATACGCTGGTGCGCAAGGTGGTGCGCCGACACCCGCATGTCTTCCCCAGCGGTGAACTCTACGGTGATAACCGCGCGGATGCCATTGGCGAAGAGCAGGTCAAGCAGAACTGGGAGACCATCAAGGCAGAAGAGCGCGATGCCAAGGGTGAAGGCGGTACCCTGGGTGGTGTGGCATTGGGGCTGCCCGCGCTGACCCGCGCCGCCAAGCTGCAAAAGCGCGCGGCGCGAGTGGGGTTTGACTGGCCCAGCATTGACGGCGTGCTGGCCAAGATTGAAGAGGAAATTGGTGAACTGCGCGAGGCCATTGCCGCAGGTGATCGCGGACACGCGCGCGAGGAACTGGGGGACTTGCTGTTTTCCTGCGTGAACGCGGCCCGCCACCTGAAAGTCGATCCGGAAACGGCATTGCGACACTGTAATCGCAAGTTCGAGCGCCGCTTTAACGCGGTGGAGGCGGAACTGAAAGAGCAGGGGCGCCAACCGGCGGACGCCAGCCTTGCGGAACTGGATCAGCTCTGGGATAAGGCCAAGAGTGCCGAAGGCTAGCGGGCGCCTGGCTGGATTGCTAAGGCGCGAGCAGCTGATTCACGCACTGCCCGCTCTGTTCAAATTCCGCCACGTTGGCGAGCGTGCACTTGGCGATATTGGTGATAGCCTCGCGGGTGAAGTATCCCTGGTGGCCGGTAATGATGACATTGTTGAACGTCAGTAGTCGCGCGAACACATCGTCCCCGAGAACCGTATTCGAGCGGTCTTCGAAAAACAGGTCCTCTTCCTCTTCGTACACGTCCAGTCCGAGGTAACCAATCTTTCCTGACTTAAGCGCCCGAATTACCGCCGCTGTATCAATCACGGCGCCGCGTGACGTATTGATCAGGCAGACTCCATCGCGCATTTCGGCAATGGCGGTATCGTCGATCAGGTATTGGGTTTCCGGTAGCAGTGGGCAGTGCAGGGAAATGATATCGGAGTGGCGACACAGGGTCGGCAGTGACACGTACTGCAGGCCCAAATCGCGGCAATTTCGGTTTTCCACCGGATCGACGCCCAGCAGCTGGCAGCCAAACCCGTGCATGATTCGGGTAAAGACAGAGCCAATCTTGCCGGTGCCCACCACGCCCACGGTCTTGCCGTGTAAATCAAAGCCCATCAAGCCATCCAGGGAAAAGTTGCCTTCGCGGACCCGCGCGTGGGCGCGCACGATGCGGCGAATCAGGCAGAGGATCATGGCGACCGCATGCTCGGCGACTGCGAAGGGGGAGTAACCGGGCACGTTGGCGACGAGGATGTCCAGTTCGTTGGCCGCACGGATGTCTACGTGATTGAATCCGGCGGAGCGCAGGGCCAGCATCCGAGTACCCTGATCGCGCATTTTCTTTAACAGTGGCTCCGGCACTGGGTCGTTGACGAACACACAGACTACCGGCGCTCCCTCGCTCAGAATTACGGTGTCCGCATCCAGGTGGGCGTCGATATAGTGGAGTTCGTGGCCGAATTGTCGGTTGTAGCGATCGAAGTACTGTTTGTCGTAGGAGCGCGCGTTGTAGATGGCGATCTTCATCGGTTGGCCATAATTTCGGCAACTTTGCTCTGACAAGGATAGCCCCTGGCTGTTGGCGCGAAATCGGGTGATCGATCTGCGGCAGATGTACACCCGAGCGGCAGTCCCCCTTTTCGGTGACCATTTTGCCCAAAATGGTGCCGGCTTTTGCACGCCCTCAACCGCTCCGCGACCTTGCCGAAGCAGGGGGTCTGAGTGTAAGGTAGCGCTCTTTTGGCGCGGCGAGCATTGGCACGTCGACAGTATTGGAGGCTATCTGATCATGCGAATTATTCTCTTGGGGGCGCCGGGGGCCGGCAAGGGCACTCAGGCTCAGTTCATTACAGAGAAGTTCGGCATTCCGCAGATCTCCACCGGTGACATGCTGCGCGCTGCGGTGAAAGCGGGCACGCCGCTGGGTCTGCAGGCGAAGGACATCATGGCTGCTGGCAAATTGGTATCGGATGACCTGATTATCGCCCTGGTAAAGGAGCGCATTGCCGAATCAGACTGCGCCAACGGATTCCTGTTTGATGGTTTTCCGCGCACTATTCCGCAGGCACAGGCCCTGCTGGATGCCGATATCGCCATCGACCACGTGCTGGAAATTGCTGTGGATGACGAAGAGATCGTCAAGCGCCTGTCCGGCCGCCGGGTACACGAAGGTTCCGGCCGCGTGTATCACATGATTTACAATCCCCCCAAAGCGGAGGGTGTGGATGATGTAACCGGCGAGCCCCTGGTCCAGCGCAGTGACGATACTGAGGAGACCGTGCGCAACCGCCTGGCGGTTTATCATGAGCAGACAGAACCGCTGGTCGGTTTTTACCGTGAGCTGGCGGAGCGCTCACCGGAGACTGCACCGAAATACAACAAAGTCCTGGGGATCGGTTCCATGGACGAGATCCGCGAAAAGGTGTTTTCGGCGCTGGGTTGATCGACCGGCAGCGAATTTGCGGAAAGAGGCTCCCACACGGGAGCCTTTTTTGTGTCTGCCGAAGCTGGCGGTAGTAGCGGTCGATTTAGCAAGTCCTGCCACTTAAAGTTAATATTTGCCCGGTCGAATCTCTCATAGGTCCAAGTATGTCCACAGCGGTTATTTTGATGAATCTGGGCACGCCGTCGGAACCGACGGCGCCAGCGGTGAGAAGCTTTCTGCGCGATTTTCTTTCCGATCCGCGCGTGGTGGAGATTCCCCGCCCGCTGTGGCTGGCAATTCTGCACGGCCTGGTGCTGCCTTTGCGCCCGCGGCGTATCGCCCCAGCCTATGCAGAAATCTGGGGGCGCAGCGCAGATGGAGAGCCGGTGGAGGGCTCGCCGCTGCTTTACTACACGCGCCGTCAGGCGGAGCTGCTGCAGGAATATCTCCGCGAGCAGCGGCCTGATATTACCGTTACCCATGCGGTAACCTACGGCGAGCCACAGCTCGAATCGGTGATCGCCAGGCTCCGTCGCGAAGGCTTTGAATCCTTTACCGTTCTTCCGCTCTATCCACAGTATTCTGCCACCACTACCGCCGCGATTTATGACCAGGTGGCGCAAATCTTCCGTAACAGCCGCGATATTCCGGACATCAACGTGGTGCGGGATTACTATCAGAACCCCTTTTATATTCGCGCCCTGGCCAATTCGGTGCGGGATTACTGGGAAAAGCGCGGCCCTGCGGATAAGTTATTACTGTCTTTCCACGGCATTCCCAAAGCGAATATTAAAAAGGGAGATCCCTACTACCGACAGTGCTGCGAAACAGCCGAACATCTGGCTGCAGAGCTGGGGTTAAACGCGGATCAATGGCAGGTCAGCTTCCAGTCCCGTTTTGGCAAAGCGGAATGGCTGCAGCCTTATACGGACAAAACACTGATCGAGTGGGGGAAAAAGGGGATTGCGCGTGTCGATGTAATTTGTCCGGCATTTGCGGCTGACTGTCTCGAGACCCTTGAGGAAATTTCGGTAGAGAATCGCGCTAATTTTCTCAAGGCAGGTGGCAAGGACTATCACTATATCCCCGCACTGAATTTACGCCGCGATCATATTGAGGCGCTGGCGGCAATCGTCGAGGAAAAACTCCCGCTCCGGCTGCGGGGCTAATTACCGGGAGTCAATTAATTACCTTTCCGCCGCCAAAAAACGGATGTGCAGGGGGCTTTTGGCAAAAAAAACATATTTTTTTGTAAAAACTTTCTCATTTTTCTTGTTTTTTCTTGCAAAGCGGGTTTTTTTTATTAACTTTGATACAGTTGCATCGATTTAATCGGTGCGGCTTGCTGTGGAATCGATAAGCGCTGCGTCGTATGCGGTGTTCAATCGGCAGCAATACGGCAATACCGCCAGCACACTTTCGGATGTACTTCTTCTTATTTTCAGAGAGGAGACAAGGGATGGCACGAGTAGCGAAAAAGAAAGCAAGAGCCAAACGTGCGGTGCGCGCAAAAGCTCCGGCTGGAGAATCTCCGGTAGTAGCCAAGGCGCAAAAGGCGGTGGATGCAGCGACCAAGTCGCTGGATGCACAGCTGGACCGCGTAGCCAAGGCGCGCGCCCGTGTACAGAAAAGCAGTACCGCCGCCGCAAAACAATCGCTGAGCAGCGCGAATGGCAAGGCAAAAGAATTGCGCGCCAAACTGGCATCCGCGAAAGTGGATCTGGCCAAAGCCAATGTGATGGATGCAGTTCGTCAGGTCGAAGAGGATGCCAAGCAGAAACTTGGCGACCTGGCCGAGAAACTGAAGGCTCAGCATGACAAGGACTTGGCTAAGGCCAAGGCAGCATTTGAGGCCCGCTGGAAAAAAACTCGCGCTGCAGTTCACGCTAAGAAATTGAAAGCTGCCGAGAAGAAAGTCGAAGCCAAAGTGAAAGCGGCGGCGAAGAAGGCTGCTGCCAAGGCCAAGGCGCTAGAGAAGAAGGCGGCAGCCAAAGCCAAGGCCGAGGCGAAGAAGGCGGCGAAAAAGACCGCGAAGAAAGCCGCTCGCCCGAAAGCGGGTCGCCCGAAAAAGGCGGCCGCCAAAAAGGTGACGGCTAAGAAAGCGGGCAGGCCGAAGAAGGCCGCCGCCAAGAAGGCCGCGGCCAAGAAGACCTCGGCCAAAAAGGGTGCGACCAAGAAGTCGGCCCGTCGCGGCCGTCCGCCGAAGAAGAAGTGATTCGGCTGCTATAAGCGGGAGAAGCGCGCTTCGCGGCACTTCACGCAAACCTCGGAAAGCCCCGGTACCCCGGGGCTTTTTCGTTTTTTGGCTAATGAGTCCCGCCAGGCCATGGCGAATGGCTGTTGCGCATGACTCTATCCGCCGACCGTGACACAATTCGCCCTCGCCGAGTTGCTGACTGAGTGTATTGTGAAGATTCTCGCCTTGGATACTACTTCCGGAGCCTGTTCCGTCGCCTTGTATAGCGGCGGGCAGGTCTGCGAACAGTTCGTGCGGGCCGAGCGGGATCACACCCGCCGCCTGTTGCCGATGGTCGACCAGGTATTGGCCGACTCAGGGCTCAGTCTCAGCCAGTTGGATGCGCTGGCTGTCAGTCGCGGTCCCGGCTCATTCACTGGTCTGCGCATTGCCATCAGCTTCACCCAGGGGCTGGCTTTCGCCGCGGACAAGCCGGTCGTACCGGTATCCAGTCTCGCTGCCCTGGCAGCGGGTGCTCGCAGGTCCCATCCGGAATGGGGGGATTCACCCATTGTCGCGATGCTGGATGCACGTATGCAGCAGGTTTACTGGGGCATCTACTCCGCGGGTGCGCCGCATGACAGCCTGCTGGCGGAGGCGGTACAGGACCCGGATCGCGTGGTGCAGTCACTGCGGGAATCTGATTTGCCCCAGCCAGCGTATGGCGCCGGGCCCGGCTGGCACTACCCGGAATTCGTCGACGCGCCGGTAGCCCAATGTGATATGGATACGCCAATTCACGCGCGGGAAATTGCCGAACTGGCGCTGCCCCTGTGGCAGAATGGCGCAGCCGTTGCCGCAGAAGAGCTGGAGCCGCTCTATCTGCGCGATGAAGTGACCTGGCAAAAACGACAGAAGATCCGCTCGAAGTAGTCCATGGAAATATTTCAGATAGTTATTCTGGCCCTGATTCAAGGGTTGACGGAGTTTCTGCCCATCTCCAGCTCGGCACATCTCATCCTGCCGAAAGAGGTCTTGGGCTGGCCGGACCAGGGGCTGGCATTCGATGTGGCGGTGCATTTTGGCTCTCTGCTGGCAGTGGTGCTGTATTTCCGCAGTGAGATCTGGGCGCTCCTGCGCGATGGGCTCGGTGGGCTGGTAAACGGTCGCTTCAGCGATGAGGGGCGGCTCGCCTGGCTGATTGTGCTGGCGACCATTCCTGCCGGGCTGGCCGGGCTCTTTTTCAAAGAATTTATCGAAACGCATCTGCGCTCGGCCGCCGTAATTGCCGCTACCACCATCGGCTTTGGCATCTTGTTGTGGTGGGCGGATGTGCGCGGTGCGCGCAAACAGACACTCGCCCAGCTGAACTGGAAAAAAGCCCTGATGATTGGCGCCGCCCAGGCCCTGGCCCTGATCCCCGGCACTTCCCGCTCTGGCATTACCATGACGGCGGGCCTGATGCTGGGGATGGAACGCGAGGCGGCCGCCCGGTTTTCATTTCTGATGTCCATTCCGGTGATAGCGCTCAGCGCCATGCTGCTGACTTTTGATCTGCTGTCACTGGAAACGGTGCCCTGGCGCGACATACTGCTGGGCACAGTGCTGTCATTTGTCAGCGCTTATTTGTGTATTCATTTTTTTCTGCAATTTATCAGCCGTATCGGCATGGCGCCTTTCGCGATTTATCGCCTGCTGCTGGGTGCGGCGCTTATCTGGATGATCTGGGGGTAAACCACCATGGCAACAGTCGCATTTCTCGGTCTCGGTGTAATGGGCTATCCCATGGCCGGCTTCCTGGCCAGGGCCGGTCACACCGTGCGTATCTACAACCGCACGGCCAGTCGCGCCGAGCAGTGGTTGCAGGATTACACCGGCGAGGCATTTGCGACCCCCGCCGCGGCGGCCAGTGGTGCCGAAATTGTGTTTGCCTGTGTGGGTAACGACAACGACCTGCGTGAAGTGGTCGCCGGCGAGCAGGGCGCCTTTGCCGGTATGGCCAGCGGTAGCCTGTTCGTCGACCACACCACCGCTTCCGCCGATGTGGCGCGGGAGCTGGCGGCCCTCGGCCGGGACAAGGGCATTGGCTTCCTGGATGCACCGGTGTCCGGTGGTCAGGCGGGCGCGGAGAACGGTGCATTGACGGTGATGGTGGGGGGTGACGAGCCCGACTACCAGCGCGCACTGCCGCTGATCGACTGCTACGCCCGCGCCGTCAATCTGCTCGGCCCGGTGGGCAGTGGCCAGCTGTGTAAGATGGTCAACCAGATCTGTATCGCCGGCGTGGTACAGGGGCTGGCCGAGGGCCTGCATTTTGCCCGCGCGGCGGGGCTGGATGCCGAACAGGTAATCGGTGTGATCTCCAAGGGCGCCGCACAGAGCTGGCAGATGGAAAACCGCTACAAGACCATGCTCGCCGGTGAGTACGAGCACGGTTTTGCGGTTGACTGGATGCGCAAGGATCTTGCGATCGTTCTGAATGAGGCGCAGCGCAACGGCGCGCTGTTACCGGTCACAGCGCTGGTGGACCAGTTCTACAGCGAGGTGCAGGCCCTCGGCGGCAGTCGCTGGGATACTTCCAGCCTGTTCGCGCGGCTGATGAATGTGCGCTCTTTCGATTGATGGGGCAATGGATAGCGGCTGATTTATGAAGGTACTGCTGTTATCCGCCTATGATGCCGACAGCCACAAGCGCTGGCGTCGCGGTTTGGTCGCGGCCATCCCGGACTGGCAGTGGACGGTGCTGTCGCTGCCGCCGCGCTACTTCAGCTGGCGTATTCGCGGCAATAGCCTGAGCTGGGGCAGGGGGGAAGCGGCGCAGACGCTGCGCCAGCCCTGGGACCTTATCGTCGCGACCTCGATGACGGATCTGACCGCCCTGCGCGGGCTGGTGCCACAGATCGCCGGGGTGCCGACTGCGGTCTACTTCCACGAGAACCAATTTGCCTACCCGTTGAGCGCGGATGCTTTTGCCTCGGTAGAACCACAGCTGCTGAATATCTACACCGCACTCGCCGGTGACCTGCTGCTGTTCAATTCTGACTATAACCGCCGCACTTTACTCGAGGGTGCCGCTGAGCTGCTGAAGCGCTTTCCAGACTGTGTGCCCCCGGGGCTCTGCGCGGAAATCGATCGCAAGTCGCAAATTCTGCCGGTGCCACTGGAAGCGCTGGCATTTGCCGAGCCGGCGGAGCGTTCGAACAGGCCCACCTTTATCTGGAACCACCGCTGGGAGTACGACAAGGGCCCGGATATCCTGCTCGCGGCACTGCGCCGCTTCTCCCAGCACAAACGCCCATTCACTGTGCACTTGGTCGGGCAGCAGTTCCGGCGTCAGCCGGCGGAGTTCGCGCAGATCCGCAAGCTGTTGCAAAAGCAGGGTGCTCTCGGAGCCTGGGGGTACCAGCTGCAGTCGGCAGAATACCGGCGGTTAATGCGGGAGAGCCACGCCGTGCTCTCCACTGCGCGACACGACTTCCAGGGCCTGGCGGTCCTGGAGGCAGTGGCGGCGGGCTGCCAGCCGCTGGTACCGGACAACCTGGCCTATCCCGAGTGGTTTGGGCGGATCGGTTACCACTTCCCTGAAGATGTCGAGTCCTGCGCGGCCAATCTCTGCAAGGCCATGGTCAAATGCGTCGAGCGGGTCGAGCGGGGTGAGAGCCTGAAGGTGCCCGACGTTTCCGCGCTCACCTGGCCAAACCTGGCGGCAGAATATCGGCAGCTGTTGAGTGACCTGGCCAGCGGGGGGTCGAATTTCGCCCGCCCGGAGTAAGCGGGCCCATACAACGCCCGGCGCGAAAAGGTTATTATTCGCCCTTCAGTTTCCAGAAATTGCAGCACGGATTACTAAGGACTTATGACCAAGCAGCGCGTACTGACCGGCATCACCACCACCGGCACCCCCCACCTGGGCAACTACGTCGGCGCTATTCGCCCCGCAATTGCCGCGAGTCAGGAAGAGAACAACCAGTCTTTTTACTTCCTGGCCGATTATCACGCGCTGATCAAGTGTCAGGATCCTGAGCAGGTACACCAGTCCACGCTGGAAATTGCCGCGACCTGGCTGGCCCTCGGGCTGAATACCGACAATGTCGTCTTCTACCGCCAGTCGGACATCCACGAGATCCCCGAACTCACCTGGCTGCTCACCTGCATGACCGCCAAGGGCCTGATGAATCGTGCCCACGCCTACAAGGCGGCGGTGGATGCCAACCGCGCCGATGGCGAGGACTCGGATTTCGGCATCACCATGGGCCTGTACAGTTACCCGATCCTGATGGCGGCGGACATCCTGATGTTCAATGCCAACAAGGTGCCGGTGGGCAAGGATCAGGTGCAGCATATTGAAATGGCCCGGGATATCGCCCAGCGTTTCAATCACCACTACGGCGAGCACTTCGCCTTGCCGGAGGCCGTGGTAGACGACCATGTGGCGGTGCTGCAGGGGCTCGACGGCCGCAAAATGAGCAAAAGCTACGGCAATACCATTCCGCTGTTCCTGCCGGAGAAGCAGCTCAAGAAGCATATCAACAAGATCAAGACCAACCTGCTGGAGCCGGGTGAGCCGAAGGATCCGGATACCTCCACCGTATTCCAGATCTGGCAGGCCTTTGCCTCCGAGCAGCAGACTGCGGAGATGCGCCAGGCGTTCGAAGAGGGGATCGCCTGGGGCGAGGCCAAGAAGCAATTGTTCGAGCTGATCAATGGCCAGATCGGCGAGGCGCGTGAGCGCTACAACGAGCTGCTGTCCAGTCCCGCACAGATTGAAGTGGAACTGGAGAAGGGCGCAGAGAAAGCCCGCGCCTACGCGGCGCCGTTTATCGAAACACTCCGCCACGCGGTTGGCATCCGCAAAATAGGCTAGGCGCCGCAGGATCTCCACTCGGGAGCGCCACTGGGCCGCTCCCGCCGGCGCTGATCAGAAATAAAATCAATAACAACAGGGATAAATTTATGGAAAACATCCAAGCGAATCCAGACTCGGGCAATGGCGGGGTCGCCAAGGGCGGCTGGATTAACCGCGCGCTCAACTTTATCGAGGTCGTCGGCAATCGCCTGCCCGATCCCGCCGTGCTCTTCCTGGTGTTGATGGTGTTCATCTGGGTGCTGTCGTGGCTGCTGTCCGGGGTTACTTTTGAAACACTGCACCCGGCCACCGGTGAAGCTATCCAGGTGACCAACCTGCTATCCGGCAGTGAGATGGCCAGATTCCTGTCGGGTATGGTCACCACTTTCACCGGCTTTGCCCCGCTGGGGGTCGTGCTGGTAGCCATGCTCGGTGTCGGTGTGGCCGAACACAGCGGCTTTATCAATGCCGTCCTGAAGAAACTACTGGCAGTGACACCGCAAATGCTGCTGACGCCGATGCTCATTTTAGTAGCAATCGTCAGTCACACGGCGGTGGATGCCGGATACGTGCTGGTAATCCCGCTCGGTGGAGTCATTTTCTATGCCGCCGGTCGCCATCCTCTGGCCGGTATCGCTGCCGCATTTGCCGGGGTTTCCGGCGGCTTTTCGGCGAACTTTGTCCCCTCCGCGATAGATCCATTGCTGCAGGGTTTTACCCAGACTGCAGCGCAAATCGTGGACCCGGAAGTGCAGCTGAACCCGCTGAACAACTGGTTTTTTACGTCCGCTTCGTGCCTGGTGATTACGCTGCTCGGCTGGTGGTTGACGGACAAGGTCATCGAGCCGCGCCTGAAGAACGTCGCCATCGACGGCGACGCGGACGATATGCCGGCAATCCGCGAATTGGGTGCGCGGGAGAAAAAGGCCCTGTACCTGTCGGTGGCGGTGATGGTCGCCGGTATCGTCGGGCTGGTGGCCTGGATGCTGCCGGAAACATCTGCACTGCGCGATGCCCAAGGCCAGTTGGCCTCGTTTACGGCACCGGCAATGAAATCCATCGTGCCGCTGATCTTCCTGCTGTTCATTATTCCCGGCGTGGTCTTCGGTTACGCCGCCGGTACTTTCCACAAGAGTAAAGACGTCATCGATGCGATGTCGAAAACCATGGGCTCCATGGCCTACTACATCGTAATGGCCTTTTTCTGTGCGCTGTTTATTTCTGAGTTTGCCCGCTCCGGTCTGGGCACTCTATTGTCCGTTGAGGGCGGCAATCTACTGGCGGCGATGAATTTGCCCGGCCCGGTCACCCTGATGGGAATTATCCTGCTGGTGGGCTTCGTCAACCTGTTTGTGGGGTCAGCCTCGGCCAAGTGGGCTTTGCTCGCGCCAATTTTTGTGCCGATGCTGATGCAGATTGGCTTTTCCCCGGACCTGACGCAGGCGGCCTACCGCGTGGGAGATTCCTCCACCAATATCATCACACCGCTGATGCCTTATTTCCCACTGGTCGTTGTTTACTGCCAGCGCTATGTGAAGAGCACGGGTATCGGCACACTGGTATCGATGATGCTGCCATATTCGCTGGTATTCCTGATTTGTTGGTCTGTGTTCCTGGTGGCCTATTGGTCACTGGGGATTCCGCTGGGCCTGCAGGCCAGCTATACCTACCCCTGAATGCAGGGGCTTGGCTGACGGATTGCATCTGTAGCAGCGACAGCTGCTACAGTTGCCCGGAAGCGTTGCTCGCCGAGCCCCAACCCTCCCAGTCGCTTCCGCGTGAGCTCTCCTGTCCGGTGACATTATTTCGGGGCGGGATTCCCATTAGCTGATCGGAACGCCGCTGACAGTTTGCCATGTGCGTTTCTGATCGGGGACAATCGGTTTTTCAACGGGGACGTGAAGAAATTTATGGGTTATCTGTACCTGGCGATCGCTATCATCACCGAAGTCGCGGCCACTACGGCACTGAAAGCTTCAGAACAGTTTACCAAGCCAATACCCACGCTCATCGTAGTGGTTGGTTATGGTATTGCCTTCTACATGCTGACACTCGTACTGCGTACGATTCCGGTCGGTGTTTCCTATGCGATCTGGTCCGGGATGGGGATCGTGCTGGTGGCCATCACCAGTGCCTTTGTTTACAAACAGGTACCGGATCTGCCGGCAGTTTTGGGAATGGGGCTGATTATTATCGGTGTGCTGGTAATCAATGTCTTCTCCAAGACGGTTGCACATTAAAGCCACGGCTGACAAGGCCGGTTGGTGCATGAGCCGCTAAGCCCTCCCTGATGCTCGTCAGCAAGGGCTGGCCGCGCGCAGCATTTCGATATGCGGGATGCCGTCTTCATCGTAGGGCACCGATACCTGTTCGAAGCCGAACTCGCGGTAAAACCCCTTCAGGTGCTGTTGCGCGGAGATGCGTATCGGCATACCCGGATACGCCTCCGCGGTGAGCCGCACGGCCCGAGCCATCAGTTCCTTGCCAAGCCCCGAGCCACGACTTTCGGCGACGGTCAGGACGCGGCCGATCGAAGGCTCTGCATATTTTTTGCCGGGAAAGACGACACGCAAATAGGCGAGCAGTTGGGGAGATTCCGTGGCTGTTTTCCAGCCGGCGAGATGCCAGGCGAACTGGTCCTTGCCGTCGGCGTCCTGGTAGGCACAGTTCTGTTCAACGGTGAAGATTTCCTGGCGGATTCTGAGAATTTCGTAGAGTTGATCGCGGGAAAGCTCCGCAAAACCCAGCCACTGCCACTGTACCATTGGTCACCGGTTGTATGATCTGATGTCCAGAGGGTAAAGCGGCGTTGTGGTTTATGGAACCCCCTGGCGCAGTGTAATAGCTTCGTTCACTGCTTGGATTGGGCTTTCCAGCGGGGCCGGGGTGCGCCCTCGCCGGGTTCTGGCCAGCCCTCGCGCTGCTGTCTGCGGTCGCCATCCACGTCTTCTGTTTGGTCGTGAAACAGCTGCACCTGGGTTTCGAAGGGCATGTCGATTTGGGCTTCGTCCAGCGCCAGTTTGATCGCGCGAACTACCGCGGAGCCGATATGGTTGGCATCGGTCTGGCGACTCTCGGTCCACCAGCGCACGCGGATGGTGACCCAGCTGGCGGCCAGGTCCCAGGGCAGAGCCTCGACCGGCGGCTTCCGGTGTACGCCGTCAACCTTGCGCACAGCCTTCTCGAGGACCTCACAGGCGCGATCGATATCATCTCCGTAGCCGATCCCCACGTCGTATTCACTGCGGCGCAGGGGATGTGCGGTTTTGACCACCACGGCGGTGGTGTAGATATCACTGTTGGGGATGACCACGCGCTGACCGTCGTAGGTGCGGATCAGCGTGGCGCGGTTCTCGATTTTCTTGACCGTGCCCTCAAATTCACCGACACGTATCTGGTCATTGATATGGAAGGGCTCCTTGAGCAGGATCAGCAGGCCGGCTAGCCAGTTCTGCAAAATATCCTTGAATGCAAAGCCGAAAGCAACGGAGCCAACTCCCAGTCCCGCGACGAGGTCGCCGGGCTTGAGTGTCGGCATGACAATCGTAGCCGCCAGCAGGCAGCCGATACCGAAAATCCCCCATTTGACCAGTCCGCCGAGCACGTCGCCGAGATTCTCCCGCCGACGTCGAGTCAGCTGCTGCCTGGTCACGTAAGCAAAAAAAACGCCCAGTAGATAAAGCAGTATTACCACCAGCAGTGCGGCGATGATATTGGGAATATGCTGTACTGCATCGGCAATCCAGCTATCCACTTTGTCGAGCGCCGTATCCAGGCCCTGGTCGACCTGTTCCGGCAGCTCTTTGATCGCTTCCTTGCTTTCTTCCTGTGTGGTCCCCAGACGTTGTGTCGTCATCCGTTGTGTCTCTGACAGCCGGCTAACCCGGCTGACTATTCCTGCCGGTTCCATGCAGTTTAGCCACGCGCGTCACAGCCTGTAGCCGACCCATCTGGTTGACTGGGCGAAGGGGCCAAAGGGGGCCTCGTGCCCGCGAGAGACGCGGCGGGCAGGGCGTATTTCTGCGGAATATGGGGGCGATCAGGTTTGGCGGCCCGGGTAACACGGCGTTGACCCGGGTGACTCAGTGGAATTTCTGGCGGACCAGTTACTGCTGGGTGCCGTTACCTGTGGCAGCGGCGTGGAAAAAACTGCCGTGCTGCAGGTAGTACAGTACCTGCTGAATGACAGCGTCATTCTTCATCATAAATACGTGAGTGACCGGCATTGTCAGGTGATCCTTCATGCCTTCGAGTCTGGTACTGGCCACCGAAACCTTGCCGTCGTCGCTGTCGGGAATCATCTGGGACAGTATCAGGTTGATACTGCGGGTGCCGGCGATGATGCCGACATCGAATTCCGCGGCACCGAGCTTGTTGGGCACGCTGAGCTCCCCGGTTCCCAGCTGCAGGCCTGCATCGCCAAATATGAAGCGGAAGCCGGGGAAGTCACCGAGTTTGTCCACCACCTCACTACCGTGATTTGGCGGCCCGAGCATAACCACGCGATTGAGATTGTCGATCGATACGCGGCTCAGGTATTGCCGCACGAGAATGCCCCCCATGGAATGGGTGACAAAATTGACCTGGCTGTGGTCCGCGCATTGGTCCAGTGCCGGCGCGATGGCCCGGCCGGCCAATTGCTCGATGGAATAGTCGGTGGACGGGTAGTCAACGTTGACGGTGGTGAATCCTGCCGCCGAAATAGCCGATTCCAGCTTGCTCATCGAGGAGTCGGACTTGCCCAGACCGTGCAGCAGAATAACGCAGGCCGCTTCGGCGCTGACCGTGATCGGCAGCAAGCTCAACAGCAACAGACTCATCCATTTCATAAACTACTCACATTGCTCCAAAAGGACAGCCATTCTACGCAGGTGCAAGCCGGCTGGGAAAGTGGCGCGGCTGGCGGATAATAAAGAACGAGTGCCGGAAAATAATCCCGCCCGGAGATTGAGAAGTACTTCCATTCTTCGGCGGGGATCCTGGCGCTTTACAGGCATGGCCTTTGAACTAAATTCGAGAATAGGGAAATTAATCCACAGGCCCTGCCGGGTCATTACTCACCAATAACTCAACAGAAACGTAATTTTTACCTGTGCGGAGTATTAACGGCATGAACCTGCCTCGAATTATCCCGCTTGTCCTGATTATGCTGGCCGGATATTCCTTCAGTGCACAGGCAATCCCGGAGTTTGCCCGGACCTATGAGCTGAGTTGCTCCGCCTGCCACTCGGCATTTCCGAAGCTCAATGCTTTTGGCGAGCACTTTGCCGCCAGCAATTACAAGTTGCCGAATTGGCGCGAGAAAACGCTCGATCTCGGCGATTCGCGCCTGGCGCTGCCTGATCATGTTCCCCTGGCGATTCGCGCCCAAGCGTATATCCAGGGACGTTCGGCCGAGTTTATCGACACGCTCAGTGGCGAGACGATTGATGCCAACAGCGACTTTCAGTCCCCCTATCTGGTCAAGTTGTTGTCGAGTGCGCCGTTGAGCGAGCACCTGACTTATTACTTCTATGGAATTTTCGCCGAGAAGGGCGAAAACGGCACAGTGATCATCGAGGACGCCTGGATTCGCTACGACGATGTCTTCTGTACCAAGGTCGGCTTTCAACTGGGGCAATTTCAGGTCTCCGACCTGATGTTCCCGCGGGAACTGCGTTTGACCTTTCAGGACTACATGGTCTACCGCATGGCCAACATCACCTATGAGCGCGGCATGCTGCTGGACCGGGATTTCGGTCCCTTCTCGCTGGGACTGGGCCTGGTCAACGGCAATGGCATCGAGGAGAGCTTTAACATCAACAGTCCCGGTTACCGTCGCCCGGATCGCCTGTTCGACAATAACAACTCCAAGAGTCTGTTCGGCCGCCTTGGTGCCGAGATAGGACCGGTGACCGTTGGGCTCTTCGGCCTCACCGGCAAGCAGCACACCGCCACCGGTCCGGCCGGACTGGAGATCGGCGACGGGGATTCCGATATTCGCGTGTCGGGTGTGGACTTCTCCGGTGAGATCGCCGGCAAGACGTCGTGGTTCGTCCAGTACCTGTGGAATCGCTGGGATGATTTCCTGCAGCCAGGCCCCGACAACGACTTCCCACAGCAGAGTGACGATTACGACTGGGGCGGCGGGTTCCTTGGCATCGACTATATCCCCAATGAAAAGTGGGCGCTCTCGGCACTCTACAATTACGCTGATGCCGGCGACCTGGACGACACCGATACTATTTACGAAGGCATCGACATCAATACGCTGACGCTGACGGCCTCCTACTACTTTATGCGCAATGCCAAGGGCATTATCGAGGTGAACTTCGATTTCCTCGACACGGAGGATCAGAGTGGACTCTATTACACCGGCCATTTAACGAGGGAAAATTACCTTCTGCTGGGATTCGATGTCGCTTTCTGACATTGCTAATGGCTGGTGTTCACTGTCATGACTGCCCGTTGGGAACATTTCAGTCACGAGGCAGATATGGGCCTGCGCGGCTACGGCGCAACGCAGGCGCAGGCCTTCGAACAAGTGGCACTGGCTCTGACCGCGACGGTTACCGACCTGCACCGGGTAAGGTCCAGTCAATGCGTAACCATCGAATGCGAGGGAGAAGATCGGGAACTGCTGCTGGTGGACTGGTTGAACGCACTGGTATTTGAAATGGCGACGCGCAGGATGTTGTTTTCGCGTTTCGAAGTGCGTTTCGTCGATCGGCGGCTGCTGGGCAAGGCCTGGGGTGAAGCGATCAACCGGGAGAGGCACAGCCCCGCGGTGGAAGTGAAGGGCGCGACTTACACGGCGCTGAAAGTGGCGCAACTGGCAAACGGCGAATGGCTGGCCCAGTGCGTGATCGATGTATGAGCGAATTGAGATGAGCGAAACATATCCTCTGCAGAGAGAATCCGAATTCAGCTGGCGCATAGAGCCGACGGGAAAGATGCGCGTTCCCGGCATTATCTACGCCGATGAGGAGCTGATTCGGGCCATGGACGACAAGGTGTTCGAGCAGCTGTGCAATGTCGCCGGCCTGCCGGGCATCGTGCAGGCGGCCTATGCCATGCCCGATGCGCACTGGGGCTACGGCTTTCCGATCGGCGGTGTGGCCGCCTTTGATGCCGACCAGGGCGGGGTGGTGTCCGCCGGCGGTGTCGGCTTTGATATTTCCTGCGGCGTGCGCGCGCTGCGCACGGGGCTCACCATCGATGAGATTGAACCGGTCAAGAAGCAGCTTGCAGACGCGCTGTTCAGGCAGATTCCCGTCGGTGTCGGCAGTACCGGCCGCATTCACCTGAATGACAAGGGTATGACTGCGATGCTGCGCGGCGGCGCGCGCTGGGCGGTGGAGCAGGGCTTTGGAGAAATGGAGGACCTGCAGCATATCGAGGAGAAGGGCTGCATGGCGGGGGCGGTGCCGGACGAAGTGTCCGCCCGCGCGCGCAAGCGGCAACAGGATGAGATGGGCACCTTGGGTTCCGGCAATCACTACCTGGAGGTGCAGCGCGTGGCGCAGATCTACGATCAGCGCATTGCCACCGCGTTCGGCTTGCGGGAAAACGACGTGATCGTGTTTATCCACTGCGGCTCCCGCGGCCTCGGGCACCAGATAGGCACCGAATTCCTGAAATATATGGTCCTGGCCGCCAGCCAGCACGGCATAGAGCTGCCGGACCGGGAACTGGCCTGCGCGCCGATCAATTCGGAACTGGGGCAGGCGTATCTCGGCGCCATGCGCGCGGGTATCAACTGCGCCCTCGCCAACCGGCAGATTATTACCCACCTGACGCGGCAGGTATTTGCCGACGTGCTGCCGAAGGCGGACTTAACTTTACTTTTCGACGTGTCCCACAATACCTGCAAGGTGGAAACGCACCTGGTCGACGGAAGAAAGCGCAAACTTTACGTGCATCGCAAGGGTGCCACCCGCGCCTTCGGCCCGGGTAATCCGGATCTCCCCGAGACGCTGCGCGCCATAGGGCAGCCGGTGCTGATCGGGGGGTCTATGGGCACCGAATCTCATATTCTCGCGGGCTCGGAAAAGGGCACCGAGCTGTCCTTCAATTCCGCCTGCCACGGCGCTGGTCGCGCCATGAGTCGCCACCAGGCCACCAAGTTGTGGAAGGGACGTTCGGTGGTGGATGAGTTGGCGGATCGCGGCATCATTATCCGCAGCCCGTCCATGCGCGGTGTGGCGGAAGAGGCACCCGGGGCCTACAAGGATGTGCGCGCGGTAGTGGATGCGGCGGAAAAGGCCGGTCTCGCCCACAAGGTTGCGCGGGTCGAGCCGCACGTCTGTATCAAGGGCTGACAGACGTCTTGGCGCCGGCTGCCGAATGAGTTCGACTAGTGACGGTCGGCGGTGACCGCCCGCTGCAGGAAGGCGCGGTTGATCGGGCTGTGGGGTTTCAGTGCCAGCCGCTCGTTGGCCAGTGCCTCGGCGAGATCTTTCATGCGCCCGCGTAACGCGGCTTCCGTCAGCGTCCAGTCGATAATGTCGCGCTGGGCATGGCTGCCGCCAAAGCTGTTGGCGATAAAGCGCGCGCTGTGCAGGTGCTCTACGGCTTTGCGGTAGTCGCCGCGCCAGAATGCGATGAAGCCTTCGATCAGCGGCAGCCCCGGATTCCAGGCCCAGTGCGCCACTTCGCTGTCGTTACTGCGGGCGGCGCGAATAGTGTTGGTAATCCTCTCCACTTCGCCATCGCGTCCGGCACCGAGAAAGGCCATCACCGCGTGCCAGTCGTTGAAAGGATAATGGCGGCCGTCAGCGTGTTGTTCCCAGGTCTTGGCCAGTTCCTGCCAACGATCGGATACGTCGCAGCCCCTTAGCGCCAGGCGCCACAACAGCGCCGAGGCGTCGACCAGATCCAGTGCCATGCTACTGCGTTGGCTGCGAATCGGTCCGTCGTAAATGGCCAGCGCCTGGTCATCCTGTTGCAGATCCAGGTAGTACAGCGCCTTGTGCCACCAGTTGTGCACGCGAAAGAAATTGTCGTCGCCGGCCCAGAACGGCTCGCGGGCTGCCATCCAGTCGATGCCATCTTCAGTGCGACCCTGCATTTCCATTACATGGGTTACCGCGTGATGGGCCCAGCAGTCGAAGGGCTGCAGTTCTGTCGCGCCCCGACCGTATTCCTCGGCGCGCCCGTAGTCGCCGCACTCCTCCAAACCGAAAGCATACATGCCGAGGAGGATGGAATAGCCGGGCAGCTCGGCTGACCAATGTGGAAGTATGCGGGAGATGCGGTCGCGCAGGTCGCGGGCACTGGCGCGATAAAAGTCCATCAGGTGACCGCACTGGATGCCGACCAGGTCGTGTGGATACTTGGCATTGTGACAGTCCAGCGTCACGGCGGCCCGGGTCCAGTTCCCGGCCATCAGTTCCATCAGCGCTGCGAGTTGGGACTCCGCCCGTTCGTCCAGCGCCATCGATTTGACGCGGACGGCGATTCTCTGTGCCTCGAGTGACGCAGCCGGTTCCGTTGCTGTAGCGTATAGATAGGCCTTGAAGATATGCGCTTGCGCGAATTCCGGCGCTGCCTGTATGGCCTGCTCCACTAACGCGAACGGATCGCCGCGATAGAGATTAAAGGCCTCCACGGCATCACAGTACAGCTCCGCGGCTTCGGCGGTGGCACCGGGTAGTGCGTTTCCCTGCCGGTCTGTCAGCACTGTTTAATCTTTTCCGCCCGCAGCAGCGGAGCTTGGTGCAGGCAGGCGGTGGCCCTCGAACCGTGCGAAGGTGCTGAAAACCTTGTCCTGCGGCACGGCTGCACTCGGCTTGTTGCCAATTTCAACCTTGAGGGTATAGCTGGCTGATGCGTTGTGGCGTGCCTCACCACGTATCAGGAACAGTTGCAAAGTGTAGATACCGTCTGCGGGCACTTCACCGGAAAAACTATTGCCCGAGACGGCGCCGATATACATGGCTTCGTCACCGGGATCATTGCCCGGTGCATAGATGTTGAAGAAGTTGCCAGCGTTGTCGGTGAACAGCGTGACACGGATAAGCTGGCCGGCCTTGGCGCGCAACTGGTAGTTCGTACTTTCGTTGCCGCTCAGGGTGCCACGAATGACAGAACTACTGACGCCGGGGCCGAAGAGTATGTCCGGCTTGCGCTTTTCCTCGGCGTGAAGTGGTGTGGAAAGGAATACGAGTCCCAATAAAATCCAGATTGCCGTAATTTGCATGGTACTTCCTCAAACTTTCGAATCGCACCTGGGCAGAGAGTGCGACGAGTAACTCAGTTGAGATGCAGTGGCCGGTGATCGCCAAGCAGATAACGAATCAGGTCCGATGTGTCGACGACCAGGAAAGTCCCGACGATGACCAGATAGCAAAACACATAGTATTTGAACGCCCCGGAGAAGGCGTCTCGGTGAAATTTGGCAAGTATCCAGAGAACTACCGGGAGCCAGAAAACCAGTTGTGGCACTCCCGGCAACCTGACGTAGCCGACCTTCGCGTACATCCAGTTCATTACCGCGCCAGCGGCCACGAAGGCGACAAGCAACGCGACAGCTTCCGGCCTTGCGCGCCAGCGGCCATCGCGGCGGGTTGGGATAAAAAAGATGGCGGCGATATTGGCTAGAAGCAGGGTGCGAGGCCAGCAGCGCAGCCGCTGGTGTTCCATGTCCGCGGCAGCTACGAGGTTGGCGGGCATGGCGTCGTTCAAGATGGCTACCTCCGGTTACTTCTTGAACAGTAAAGCATACGGAGAAGACATGTTGGGCGGCGATCAGGAATCCAGCGCCGCGGGATCTCAGCGCGTTACTTTTTGTTTCAGCGCGGCGGCAAACTGTTCCGGCCTGTCCGGCGTAACCACCAATGTGCGCTCCGGGTAGCGCAGCACAACCGCCCGGGCGGTATCGGTGGCAAAGGCCCGGTAGCGCCCCAATTTACTATTGCGGTACAGGCCAGTGAAAGCGAACAGTCCGCCGTTGCCGAACAGGCGAATGGAGGCTCCCATCGCCTCTGAATCGACCTCTACTTTCGCCAGGCCTTTCAGCGGGATGCGAGTATGCCAGCCGGGGCGGAGGATCAGCAGGCTGTCCCTTTCTATCCGGTAGCCGCGGATGGCGAACAATGCGCTCAATAGGAAGATTGCCGGGGGTAACAGTATGGCGATGTCATAGAGCCGGGACTCTGCTGCCGGCGCCTTGGCCAGCAGCAGGAATGGAATACCCAGCAGTATCGCTGTCGCCAGCACGGTGAGCCACTTCAGCTGGCGGCTCCAGGGCGCTTGAAATGTCATGGATGGCATACCTTGCTCGGGATCACGGGGCCGACGGGATTGCGCTCCATCATAACGCGGCCGTCGGATTGGCGGCAAAGTTTGCGGTGGTGCAAGGTTGGGCGGAAAAGCCAGTGAATCTGGCCGGAAAATCAGCGATGGATAACTTTACAATCGAGACGCTTTCGGAACAGTAATTGCGGCTACGGTGCTGGCATGGAAAAAATGACCGCCGATAACAAGAATCGCTCCGCCCTGGTGGTGGAGGGGGGCGCTATGCGCGGCATTTTCGCTGCAGGTGTGCTGGACGCATTTATTGAGTTGGAAAGTTTTCCCTTCGATTTCGCGATTGGTGTTTCGGCGGGATCGACCAACCTGATCAGCTACCTGGCCGGGGATCACGGGCGCAGTCGCAGAATCCTGCTGGATCACGCCCGCCGCGCGGATTTTATTGACTGGCGGCGCTATCTGAGAGGCGGGCACTTTTGCGATGTCGGTTGGTTGTGGCACGCCTCCTATGATGAAGTGCCACTGAACGTCCAGCGCTACCTGGACAATGCCGTACCCCTGTATGCAGTGACCACCAGTATCGACACCGGTGAAGCCCGCTACCTGGAGGTCACCGAAGAAAACATGCACGAGGTGTTCCCGGCCTCCTGCGCTATTCCGCTTTTTTATCGCGATTTTCCACGGGTCAATGGCGAGCCGATGACCGATGGCGGCCTGGCGGATTCCATTCCGGTGATCAGGGCCTATGAACAGGGAGCGCGCGACATCACTGTTGTGCTGTCGCGACCGCTGGGCTATCGCAAGCGGGTGAGCCCGACCCCGAAACTGATGAAGCAATTCTTCCACGATCACGCCCGTCTGTTTGAGGCGGTGCTCGATCGGGCCGAGCGCTACAATCGGGCGCTGGACTTTATCGAGTCTCCACCAGCGGATTGTCGGGTGACTGTCATTGCACCGCCCGCGGACTTCCCAGTTAAGCGGTTTACGCGCGAATTGGTGTTGCTCGAGCGCGGATATCAGTGTGGTCGGATGCTGGGGCTGGAGTACCTGCAAGGTAAAATGACACAGGGCGAAGTCACTGACTGAACCTGAGCCGGCTTGCCGCCGGTTCAGCGGTTTCTATTCAGTAACGGCAAGTGAAAGGCAGTAGTGGTTGAAAGTGCTTATTCGCTATTTATTCAAAGAACACCGAAAAACCAAAACCTGCCTGCCAATCGGCGCTGTTTGAATTGAGCCCGATATTCGAATACAGATCCAGTTGAACAGTTTCTGTCACCATCCGGGTGATCCCACCGCCAATGAGCATTTGGCTATTCCCTTCCACGTGTATGTAGTCCAGCTCGACATAGGCTCCGGTGCATGGACTGATGGTGGCACTGTAGGAAGGGGATATGGTAATGGTCGACTCACTATCGCTCTGGTCGATATTGAAATAGAGCGACAGCGAACGGTCTTCTTGCCGTTGCCATTCCAGCGAGGTGCCCAAACTGTAGATGGTGTCGTCCGGACTGAAAGGTGTATTGCCGGTATCGATGGTCGTGCCCCCTAGTACGGCCCAGGAGAGAGTGTCGCCCAGATCCGGCAGGGCATACTTGAGGCTGAAGCCGGTGCCACTGGCACCTTCGGTCTTTCGCGTCCGCTCCGGACCGGTCTCGCGCAGATAGTTGTAGGGAGAGTGGGAAATCTGCAGTTCGAGGTTGGGAAGCAGACCCGCACGTATCAACGCGTCCGCGCGGTAAAGGGTTTCGGTGACACCTGTACTTTTATCCCGGGACGCATCGGGCAATCCCTGTTCCCAGGCAAAGGTGCCGGCGGGCAGGGTAGTTACTGAGAAGCCGGTCCCCGGCCTGTCGAAGGCTGGTGTTTCGGCATTCACCGGGAAGGCGAGAAAAAATCCTGCTGACACGGTCGCTAAGCTGGATTGTCGCATTATGTGACCTTGCCGGTGTCTCTGCCGACAAATAAATCCAGCTTAGACAATATCTGCCTGCTGCCTAGCCCGGATATTGCACCAGGGGCCGCGATGATCGCGCTGAGATCAAGCGAGGGCGCGGCCAGCGGCGGCCGGTGACACTTTGTACGCTGCGGCTAACTCAAAATACTTAAGTAAAACCAATCGGTTAATTTAAATATCGAGCGGCCTGGTGCAATATCCGGGCTAGATCAGGTGCAGCGAGGCGTTGATCGTCAGCCCGAACAACATCAGCGTCGACAACACAAAAAGACCGAAACGCAATTCGATCTTGTTGAGCAGTGCCTGCAGCAGGCTGTGCAGCACTCGTGTCACAACATAGCCCCAGGCGAACAGCAGGTTCGCGCCATCGCCTTCGCCCATCAGTGCCAGGGCGAGTGCAACCGCATAAAAGAGAGTGGGCTGCTCCATCAGGTGATTGTAATTGTCTGCCTTCCAGCGCACAGCGGCGGGTAGGGTGCTCATCTGCTCGCCGCGGGGTGCCTGCGGATCCAGCTTCAACTGTGCTTGGCGAATGGCCGGCAGTCGGGTCGCGTACATCCACAGCCACATGACCAGCGACCAGGCGACCAGGGCAACGACCGGCGCCAGGATAGGACTTGGTGAGGGCATGGCAGAATCCTTTTATTGTTTTATTGATATTGGGGCTGACTAATTCTGCTTATCGCTATAGCACTAAGTCGATCAACAAGGTCAGCAGAACAGATACGGAAACAGCAGGCGCTTCTGCTCTTCGCTCAGTCCTTCAACCCGGCGGATGTTGTTTGCAGGTATGGACTCCGGATCCGGATAATTCTCCAGCGCACGCGCCAGGCTCGCTTCCCGCAACAGGTGCAGGATCGGATAGGGGGTGCGGTTGGTCAGGTTTTCGGCATCGTCGGGCCGGGTGCCGGCAAATTGGTAGTCCGGATGAAAGGTGGCGAGCTGATAGATGCCCGTGTATTCCTGGCGCTCTATCAACCACTCGGCCAGGTCGAGGAACTGGTTGAAATCGGCAAACTCCTGCAGGTGCTGCGGCACTATCAGCAGGGTGGTTTCCAGTTCCTCTACCGGGGTGTTGTCCAGCAGCCGAAACTCCTCCAGTAGTTCCGCCATCAGCGATTCATCGTCCCGCGCCTCGCTCACCTTGTAGCGGATCTGGCCGGCGCGCATGGGCTTGCGCGCAAAAGGGCACAGGTTCAGGCCAACCACCACATCCCGCAGCCACTGCTGTACCGAGTCGACGATTTCCTGATCCATCAATGCGGCCACTTACCACATCAGATCGTCGGGAATCTGGTAGTCCGCGTAGGGATCGTCTTCATCCACCGCGCTGCTGTCCACCGCGGTCTTGACGACGATGTCGGCATTGCGCTCGGCGATCTTGTCGGCAATCACCCGCGGCACCAGGTCAAACTGCTCGTCGAGGCCGACGATCACCAGTCTGCCCGCCACCAAATGGTCGCGAATGGCTTCAGTGACATAAATGGTTTTGATCTTTTTGTCGAAGGTAAAGTTGTAGGCAATGTCGCCGTTACCTTTCGACTGGCGGTTGCTCTGCACCAGTTGCTTGATCTGGGCAGCGATAGCCTTCTTCTGCGCGGCGGCATCGCGCTCGGCATTCAGGGCGCGGTCGCGGGCCGCCTTTTCGGCGCGGGACTGCTGGGCCGCAGCCTTGGCTTCATCGACGAGCGGCTGTGCGGATTTCTTCGCAACCTTCTGCTGCTTGCGCTTTTCCTTGCTGACCTGCTTGGCTTTTTTGCTGTCGACGAGACCGGCTTTCAGCAGTTGATCCTGCAGTGAACTCATGGCGGTTAATCCGGAGGTAGTGTCCCCGTGGGGAGTTGAACAGAGTTAAAGGCGCACTGTAACGGAAATCACCGCCGCGGGCAGCCCGCAGGCTGCCCGCGGCGGTGATTGGATGTCAGGGGCTATAGTAAGTCGCCGCGCCCGGGCCCACCGGCATGCCGAGTGCGAATACCCAGATAAAGAACAAGGCGGTCCAGCCGATAAAGAAAAAGATGGAGTAGGGGATCATGGTGGCAATCAGGGTACCCATGCCCAGGTCTTTCTTGTAGCGTGTGGCGAAGGACACGATCAGGCCGAAATAGCTCATCATCGGCGTGATGATATTGGTTACCGAATCGCCGATGCGGTAAGCGGCCTGGATCACTTCCGGCGCGTAGCCCAGCAGCATCAGCATGGGAACGAAGATGGGCGCGGTTACGGCCCACTGGGCCGAGGCGCTGCCCAGCGACAGATTCACAAAGCCGCACATCATGATGAAGAACAGGAATACCAGCGGGCCGGTGAGACCAATGCTCTGCAGCGCGTCGGCACCCAGCACCGCGAAGATGGTGCCCAGGTTGGTAATCTTGAAGAAGGCCACGAACTGCGCGGCGAAGAACACCAACACAATGTACATGCCCATGGTGCCCATGCTCTTGGACATCGCATTGATCACATCGCGATCGTTGCGCATGGTCCCGATCACACGACCGTAGACGAAGCCCGGCACGGCAAAAAAGACCACGATCAGCGCGACTATGCCCTTCAGGAAAGGCGAGCCGGCAACTTCACCCGTCGCCTGATTCCGCAGCACACCCCACTCGGGGACGATGGAAATCGCCAGTAGCGCGCAAACGCCAAGCACCGCCAGACCGGCGTATTTCAGGCCGCGTTTCTCGGCGGCAGTCAGCGCACCCATCTTGTCTTGGGACAGGTCGACGGCGGCTTCCTTCGGGTCGTACACGCCCAGCTTCGGCTCGACGATGGCGATGGTTACCCAGCTGCCGACGGCGGTGATTAGGAAGGTGCTGGCGATCATGAAGAACCAGTTCACCTCCGGACCGACGGTGTAGGTCGGGTCAATCATATGGGCGGCGGATTCGGTGATGCCGGACAGCAGCGGATCCACGGTTCCCAGCAGCAGGTTGGCGCTGTAGCCACCGGAGACCCCGGCGAAGGCCGCGGCCAGACCCGCCAGCGGGTGGCGGCCGAGGGAGTGGAAGATCATCGCCGCCAGCGGAATCAGCACCACGTAGCCCAGCTCAGAGGCGGTGTTGGACAGGATGCCGGCGAAGACCACGATAACGGTCACGGTGCGCTTGGATGCCTGCATCACCAGGCCGCGCACAGCCGCGCTTAGCAGCCCCGAGTGTTCGGCCACGCCGACGCCGAGCAGTGCCACCAGCACTGTGCCCAGCGGCGCAAAGCCGGTGAAATTGGTCACCAAACTGGTGACGATGATCCGCAATCCCTCGCCGCTGAACAGGTTGAATACCTCGATCACGCCGTCCGGCGCGCGGCCGGCGGCCCCCAGCGGGCGCGGATCCGCCACGGCCAGGCCGAAATAAGAGGCAATACCACTGATGATCACGACACCGATGGCGAACATGGCAAACAGGGTGATCGGGTGAGGCAGCAGATTGCCGAGCCACTCTACGGTATCCAGGAAGCGCGTGAAGCCCTTCCTCTGCTCGGCCGGCACCTGTGACTGTTCGCTGGGAGAGGCGCTTGTCGTCATCAATCTTTCCTATAGCGTCGTTCTTGTATTGGCCAGCCGCACTGTGTCCGGGCCAGCCGTTAATGGATGTTTTGGTTAAAAAATGCGCTAAAGGGTGGGGATGATACACAAAAAGGCCAGGCTACTGAATGGTTGCCTGACGTCGGTTCTAATTTGGACTGTGACTGCGGCCAGTGTATTCGTCTGGGTTACAGCGGTGTCTGGTGATAGAAGTTGCTCAATCGGAGCGGGGTTTGCGCGCGGTCGCGCTCGCGATAATTTCCTCGGGCTTCTGCCCTTCGCTCAGCATCCGCGCGCCCCCGGGGATCACCAGCGCTGAACCCGTGGTCATTGCCACGCGCTTGCCCTCGGCGTTATCAATATCGCAGGAAGCTACGCGCAGCTGCCGGCCGCGGTGGTGGACCTTGCCGGTCAGTGTGAGGTCACCGCTATCGATGCTTGCCGGGCGGATAAAGCGGATATGCATGTCCAGCGTGGCGAAGAGGTCCCCGGCTGGCAGCGTGGAGTAGACCGCCGCCCCCATGGTCATGTCCGCGGCCCAGGCCAACAGGCCGCCGTAGATGGAAAAGCTGCCGAGCGAGAACCAGGGGGAAGAGGGGATCGTCGACTTGCAATAGCCATCGTCGATCTCCCGTGCCCTATAGCCGGTCAACTGCCAGACTGGGTGGGTGCGCCCCTCGTCGATAGTCACCTGCTGAAGTTCTATCGGTGTCTGCTTGCCAAGCTTTTTCAGGTCACAGAAATTCGATGCGGGAGAATCCCGCAGAAACGGATCTGTCGGATCACTGGGGCCCAGGTCCGGCTCTTCGAACTTCTCTTGCGGATCGACCGGAAAGTCCGCAATAAGGCAGCGGGTACTGCCAAACGCCAGTGTGCGGCCGTCCTGATCCGTAATCTGCACTGTGGACAGTCCCACCTGGCTGCCCGAGTGCACCGTCGCCGCGCGCGCCACCATATTGCGGGTGCTCTCGGAAAGGGGACGGAGAAAACACATGTTCAGTTCGGAGGTGGTCAGCACCTTGCCGGCGGGCAAGGTGGTCCAGATAGCTGATGCGAGTGGGGCATCGGCGAGGAGCGCATAGATACCGCCCCAGTAGATACCGGTGCCGTCTGCCAGCCATGGAGTAACGGGCATCGAGTAGGTCGCCTTGCCGAGACCCGCCTCGGTCGGCAGCATGCCGGTCAGCCGCCAGATTGGCGGAGCGGGCAGGTCTCCGTATATGTAGCGCCTGAAGGTCTCCAGTCCCGGCTGTTGCAGGGCTCGCAGATCTCCTATGGCGCCGCGATAGGGCTCATCGGGGATACTGGCCATCGCACCTCTCCGGTCACTCCAGTCTGGATGTTAGTGTCGGGGCGCTATGGCGGCGATCTATGGCGCTTGCGGCGAGAGTTGGCAGAGGCGAGTTTGGATGGGTGCAAGGTACCGGTTAAGGCAACCGGGAGAAATCGGCAGGGCGGCGTTCGCCTGGCGGCTTCAGCCGCCAGGCGAAAAGTGGGCCTAGAAGGCAGCCGTGGGAGAGCTGTTGGTGGAGGTGTTGAACTGGTTGTTGCTACCGGACTGCCACTCCACGCCGGCGGCGGGGTTGGCCTCTTCGCGCTTCAGGCACTTCCACTCCACATCGGTATTGGCCGGCATGTCGACGCTGCCGCTCCAGGTGGGGTAGGCCGCCGGGTCGAGCTTTCTCGCCTGGGCGGGATCCCAGCTGCCCAGCTCGCCGGTATTGCCCACCACATAGACACTCTGACCCCAGTAGGTGTAGCCGTTGTGGCAGGTGAAACTCACGTCGACCGCTGAGCTGCCGCCACCACTGCTGCCACCGGACCCGCCGCCGGTTTCACCTCCGGCATTGCCACCGCATTCCGGGCAGGGCACTCCCACCTTGGCGCCCGCATGAATGGCGGCTGCATTGCGGTAGTAGACATTGAATGCGGCATTACCACTGCCGTCCACGGTGATTGTCGGGCCGCTGCAGGTGCCCGCGCTGTAGTCGAAGTCGCCGTGAATGATGTCGCAATAGGTACCCGCCGGCATGCCGGTCTGGAAGGAGCGGTTCAGGTTGCTGCCCTCCATATTCAGCACCACGAAGCCCAGGCCGCCGCGGCCCCAGGCCATCTGGTGGTTGCCATTGTCCCAGTAGTCGGTAACGCCCCAGTAGGCCGCGGTATTGTTGCGGAAACCGACCATATTGGCGATGGGCCGGCTGCGATGCTCACACAGCCAGCCGTTGCCGCAGGAACTTGCGCCCTGGGCGGGCGGGCCCTGGTCGTGATCGCTCCAGTCGTAACTGGACATGATTTTCGGGTAGCCGTAGGGCCAGCCGAGCGTGAACACATGGGCCATGTTGTTGGCGTTGCTGCCGTCTTTGTGAGTAATGGTGTTGTCGGTGTTCTGGCGCTGGTTGTCGTGGTTGGCGACGAAGGTGATGGCGTTGTCGCTGGACAGCCAGCCGGACCAGCTGCCGATATTACTGATCTCCTTCAGGGGCCCGCGCAGCTTGAAATAGTGCCCTATGGTGTTGGTGAAATTGAATTCCGTCACATCGCCGACCCAGGTGTAATCCGCAGCCTGAATGGGCTCGCCGCCCGCGCCGATAACCTCCTGGAAAATATAGGGATTACCGTTCAGGCGACTCTTGATCGCATTGATATCCGCAGCGGGCATATGTTTGGCGGCATCGATACGAAACCCGGCCACGCCGAGGCCAATCAGGTCATTCATGTAGTCGGCAATTTTACCGCGCACATAGTCGGACTCGGTCTTCAGGTCATTGAGACCCACCAGGTCACAATTCTGGATAGACCAGGCATCGCCGTAATTGATGTCATCGGTGCAGTTGTGGAAATCGTTGGGCCCGTAAGGCACTTCGGGGAAACTGCGATCCCAGGCCGCCATATGATTGATCACCGCATCGACATAGATATCGACACCCGCCGCCTTACAGCGGCTGACCATACTGGCAAACTGCGCGCGGCTGCCGGAGCGACCTTCGATGGCGTAGCTGACGGGCTGGTAGCGCGTCCACCACTGACTGCCACTGACGGATTTTTGCGGCGGGGATACCTGCACCGCAGCGAACCCCTTGGGTCCGAGAAAGTTTTCACATTCGCTGGCAATGTCGTCCCACTGCCATTCAAACAGGTGGACGAAGGCCGTCCGTGGCACTGCGTTGCTGGCGGCACTGAAGGCCGACAGCAGAAGCAGTGTACTCATCATTGCGAGTAAGTGTCGCATTTGGATCACCTTTATTATTCATATTTATTCTATTTTCTGAGTGGTTCGACAACCGCCTTCTCTGCACCGTGGATATTTGCAGGTTTTATCTCTGATACGAATGCAGGCTCCGCACGGCCACTCTTCGCTGGTCATACCCTTGGTTCAGGTATGTCATGAAGCCTAATTAGGTGAATAGCGATACGGCATCATCCCCGGAGGGGGCGTATCAAAGGAGTAGTTGAAATGCGCGCAGGATTTGAGAACTATTTCTTCAAAAGTGCCAAGTCGAATGCCTCATATTCGGGCTAATGAATTGTTGGCGTCCTGCCGTTTTGGTTACAGCCATCGACGCACGTTCGATAGGTAAGTACAGTAGCTGTCGCCAAATAGTTTACGCAGTGCCCGTTCCTCCGGCACGATCTGAAATGCGGTTAGATAGGGCTGGAAGAATAGGCCAAGGAGTAGGGCAAGCCCATCGGATAGGTAAAGCCCCCAGGCGAGCAAAAACGCGAGAAATCCCACATACATCGGATTGCGGCTGATACGAAAGATGCCATCGGTTATCAGTGCGGTGCTCTTATCCGGTGCTGTGGGGTTGACCGTGGTGGCTGCACGTCGAAATTGAAATACCGCGAGTAAGCAGAAAACGAAACCAGTGCCGACGAGCACGGCTGTTACTGCGAGCCCGAAAATTCCGCTGTGAAAGCGGGCCAATTTAAGCGTGGCGATGCCGTACATGGCGGCGGCGAAAAGAAGCAAGAGCAGCAGTGGCGGTATCCGGGTTTCCAGCGCTTTCATTTTGCAGTCCTGTCTAGATTCGCTCTGACGTTGTACTGATCAGGAGGTTAGACATTATCGTGGGGGGAAGGTCAACGAGAAATCGTCAGTCGAGGCGGCGAATCTCCCTTGCCGGTACCCCACCGACCGTGCTTCCAGCCGCGATGTTCCTGGTTACCACGGCACCGGATCCGATGATGGCATCATCGCCAATGGTGACTCCGGGATTGATGATCGCACCGGCACTGATCCAGACGTTGTCGCCGATACTGATCGGGCGTCCGAGCTCCAGGCCGCCGCGGCGCACATCGGGATCGGTGGGGTGGGTGGCCGTCAGAATACTGACTCGCGGACCGCACAGACAGTTGGCACCGATGCGCACTTCACAGACATCGAGAATGATCAGGTCGAAGTTTGCGTAAAAGTTGTCGCCGAGGTGAATGTTGTAGCCGTAGTCGCAGCGGAACATCGGCTCTATCGTGCAGCTTTCAGGTTTTGTGCCGAGCAGTCGTTGCAGCAGGCTCTCTCGCTCTAAGCGTGCACCCGGTGCCGAGAGGTTGTATTCGTGGCACAACTGGCGCGCCCGCAGGCGATCCTGTGCCAACGCAGTGTCCGCTGCGTTGTAGAGGTCCCCGCGCAGCATTTTGGCTTTTTCAGAGTCGGCCACTATTTCCTCCCGCTATTCCGTCAACAATGCAGATTCTTGCAATTGGGCTATTACCTGTTTCAGGGAACAGGCTCGGTGGGCACGAATTCCCAGTTGCGTGGCGCTGGCCACGTTGGTCGGATTGTCGTCGAAGAACAGCACCCGCTCCGGCGCTACGGCCATCGCCTCCAACACATGGTGAAAGGCGCGCGGGTCCGGTTTGGCCAGTGCCATCTGGTGCGAGGAAAAGATCTTGCTGAAGTACTGCGGCAAATGGAACTCGTCAATCAGTCGCGGCCAGTGCAGGGCATTGGTATTGGTGAGCGCGGCCAGGCGATGGGATCTCATCAGCTGTAGCAGTAAGTCGTGAGCGCCTTCGTAGAGCCCAATAGGCCAGCGGGTAAACTGGTCAATAATTTCGGCGGTACTGACGTCAAGGTCCAACTCCTGTTGCAGTCCCCTGGCAAAATCATCGGGAGAGATCTTCCCGCACTCGAACTGCAGCGCCGTTTTTGAATTAAACCAGCCGGCGCTGTCGAATGTCTGTCCGTCTGGCAGCCATGCCAGAGGGAAGGGGTGGGGCTGGAGTTCGACCAGCACGCCGCCCAGATCGAAAATGATCAGTTCAATGTCTGTTTGCATAAGACTTGAAAGTCGAGCGCGAATTTCCCACGGACATGCTAACAGTCGCGATCGGAGCGAATGTATTCGACAAAGGTATTAACAAATCCCTGTCAATCATAATTGTTTCGTCCTCAAGGAATTTGCTCATTTCTTACTTCTTGTTGACGAATTGTCGGCGGTTCGGTGAATTTTGCCGTGACCGGCCGTTCTGACCGAGCATAGCGAACTATTCCCGCCATTGGGAGCGGTGGGGTAAAAACTCGGAATGCGATCACTCTGCAAAACTAAATAGTCTGCAGGTGGCTGGAACCGGGATAATTCCCTGAATTTCGCGCCTGAGTACTTTTCTTTCGTCTGCCAAATATCGCAGCTGGTGAATATTTGCACTCCCGCCTTCGGGCCCCGATTGCTATACTCCGCGCCCCCTGACAGCAGCACGACTAAATTGCGGAGAGATCCATGTCTGATTCACTGTGCGACTCTTTATGCGATATCGGCTTTATCGGCACCGGAGTGATGGGCAAGAACCTGATCCTGAACCTGGCCGACAACGGCTACAGGGTCTGTGCCTTCGACCTGGATCAGGGCCGCCTGAATGCGCTGCTGGAGCAGGACGCCAAAGAGCGCGGCGAGCAGCCGGCGCGGGTGGAAACCTGCAATTCCTACACTGAGCTGCTGGCCAAGGTAAAAGCCCCGCACCTGATCATTCTCTCCGTGCCCGCCGGCGCGCCGGTGGACGATGTCTGCAACAAGCTCCTGGACGCCGGCCTGAAGGCCGACGATATCGTCGTGGACACCGGCAACAGCCTGTGGACCGACTCGGTAGAGCGCGCCAAGCGTTACGAGGGCAAGCTGATCTTCTTTACCACCGCGGTTTCCGGTGGCGAGGTCGGTGCGCGTTTCGGGCCGTCCCTGATGCCGAGTGGCGACCGCTACGCGTGGAGCCGCATCGAGCCGGTGTGGCATGCGATAGCGGCCAAGGTGGATCCGGTCAGCGGTCAGCCCATCGAGCGTTTCGAGCCGGGTAATCCGGTAAAAGAAGGCGAGCCCTGTGCGGCCTATATCGGCCCGATCGGCTCCGGCCACTATGTGAAGATGGTGCACAACGGTATCGAGTACGCCGACATGCAGATGATCTGCGAGGCCTACCACGTGATGCGCAGTGCGCTGGATATGTCACCGGCAGATATCGCCGCGGTGCTGCGCGAGTGGAACAAGGGGCCACTGAACAGCTACCTGATCAGTATCAGTGCAGAAGTGCTGGCCACCGTCGACGCGGAAACCGACCAGCCGCTGGTGGATGTGATCCTCGACCGCGCCGGCCAGAAGGGTACCGGTCTCTGGACCGCGGTCAGCAGCCTGGAAGTGGGCTGCCCGGCACCGAGTATCGCCGAAGCGGTATACGCCCGCGCACTGTCGACCCGCAAGGTATTGCGCACCCGCGCGGCGAAGAAACTGCAGGGCCCGGTAGTTGAACCGGTTGCGCCGGCCAAGCGCGCTGAGGCCATCGCCGAACTGCACGACGCGCTCTACTGCGCCAAGATCTGCGTCTACGCACAGGGCTTCGACCTGATGAAGCTGGCCGCGCGCGAACAGGGTTGGCAATTGAATTTTGCCGAGATCGCGCGAATCTGGCGCGCCGGCTGCATTATCCGCGCGGTGTTCCTGCAGTCCATCAGCGACGCCTATGAGCGCGACGTCAAGCTGTCCAACCTGCTGCTGGATGACTTCTTCGTTGGCCAGATCGCCGAACACCAGGGCAGCTGGCGCCGCGCCGTGGCCGACGCCACGCTGAACGGTATTCCGGTTCCGGCACTGTCTTCCGCACTCAGCTACTACGACGCCTTCCGCATGGAATCCCTGCCGGCCAACCTGCTGCAGGGCCAGCGCGACTTCTTCGGAGCGCACACTTTCTCGCGGGTGGATCGTCCCGAGCAGCAGAAATACCACGTGCAGTGGAGTGAGCCGGGCCGTCCGGTGGTGGAGATCTGACTGTCGTTATAAATTGACGGCATCCCGGAATAATTCCGGGATGTTCGTTTTTGCTACTGCCGGGCCTTAGTTGGTCCGCGCGGCCGCGGGAAGTTTTCTCAGGATCTCGTCTACGGCGGCTGCGAGCGTTCTTTGCGGATGCGCGTACATCTCCTGAGTAATCCTGCCCTGGGTGCGGCCGCGCCATACCATCCTTTTTTGTTGCACATCGAGAAGATCAATCGTCAGGCGACCCTCGGTGTACTTGTCGATGTCCGTCGTGTGAGTGGCCGGCATTTGCCGATAATAGTCTTCCAGAAACTGGTAGCGGGCGGCCGCGCCACCGGTTGTGCCGGCGACGCCGCGGATCTTCATCTGTTCTTGTGTCTGCACCGACAGACCTACGAGGAGATCCGGGTTGTTGCTGCGGGTAAAACCGCGCGCATTGAGCTGCCGGGTTATTTCTGCCCGCAGGATGGAATTCACCTCACCGGAGCTACTGCCTCCCGGTACAAAACCAAACGTCCGGTATTCGCCCCAGCGCGCCCCGCCGCTCGCATCGGAGGATGCAGGCGACCCAGTGCAGGCGCTCAACAGCAGGGAAAAAAACAGCGCCGTGGCGATCCAGATCCTCATCTTTGTTGCTCCACACATTGTGAGTCTTCGGCCGCCCGAATGAGCGGCAGCGGAGCCTGTGACTGGGCGGAAAACTGTACGCCCGCCATGGCTTCAATGATTGAGCTTAGTTCAGGATGACCGGGCGCCGCCCAGTGATGGCCAGCAGTGAGCGGTGGTGGGGCGTTAATCCTGCAGGCGCGCGGTCATGATGGAAACGGTCTCGCCCTGGTAGCGCTCCCTTTTCAGGGTGGTCCATCCCAATGTCTGGTAGAAATATTCCTGGCCCGGCGTAAAAAGGAACAGCTCGGCCAGTCCATTTTGCCGGCACTCTTCCATGACCGCGGCAATCAGTTTGCCGCCCAGGCCCTGGCCGCGCTTGTCCGGGTGGATATAGACGTTGGCGAGCCAGGGGCTCAGGTGCCGGTTGGTGGTCATATCCTGCTCGATTACCGAAGCCGAGCCCCATATCTCCGTGCCGTCGGTCACTACCCAGGTGGCGGGTATCGGCTCGCTGCGCAGGGAGCGCTGCAGGTCGTCGATAAAGTCCTGCAGGCCCTGCTCCGGGTAGAGGTGCGCCCACTCGCGATAATGCCATTGCGCCAGCTGTTCGATAGCCTCCGGGCGCTCGATCAGGTTCTCGATTCTCACGGTGAACACTGTCCCTACCGATAATTGTTGCGGAGCCTCTGTCAGGACAGGGCGCCCGGATTCAGAACACGACTTCTTCCACTTCCCTGGCCGTCTGCTCGGCCTCGGCGCGGGAGGCGCGGGCGACGATTTCCTCGACGCTGGCCGATTCCATGTTGGCGCCGCCAAAGGCGGCCAGCAGGTCTTTTAGCAGGGCAGAGATTTCCAGCGTCATTACCGAGAAATCCGCGTCGAAACGCTGGGCGGCGTTTTCCGCGTCCGCGCTGTCCGCCTTCTCGACCAGTTCGTCGCTGAACTTGATGCGCTTGAGTGACAGCTGATCGTCGACCAGAAACTCGACGCCGCCGCGCCAGAGCAGTCCCAGTTTATGCACCTGCAGTCCCGCCACCAGGTGGTTGTGGATCTCCTCCGCGCACAGGTCCTGGTTCTTGCAGCGGATCACGCTGCCGCTGTCTTTCGGATCGCGCAGTTCGCACTCGTGTCCGAACTCGAACTGGGCCGGAGCCTCCGGAGCCGTGAGCCAGTGGGTCATGGTCTGCTGGGGCAGATTCTTGGCTGCCAGCGGCACCACCGCCAGGCTGCTGATCGCCTCGCGCAGGTTCTCCAGCAGTTCCTCTGCCGCCGAGGCCGAGGAGGCGTCCACCACCACCCAGCCGTCTTTGGGGGCGATATAGGCGTACTGCAGGCGCGAGCGGGCGAAGGCCTTGGGGCGCATCTCCAACAGCACCTCGTCCTTCAGGTTCTGCCGCTCCTTGCGGCCCACCTGGCGGGCCTCCTTCTCGGAGATGGCCTGGGCCAGTTCCTCGACCTTCTCGTTCACCACGGCGGCCGGGATTACCTTCTCCTGCTTCTTGGCACAGACCATGAAGTAGCCATTGGCCGCGTGTACCAGCTCGCTGCCGTGACGTCCGAGCGGCGCCACCCAGCCGTAGCGGGCCGCATCCTGGCTGCCGCAGGGCACAAAGGCGTGCGGTTCCAGCAATTCGTTTAATTTTTCAGCAGTGAGGGCGAATTCTTTGGTGAGGCGGTAGACGCGAAGATTCTTAAACCACATACATCAGGTCATCTGTTCTGTTATTTGTGAGCGGCCGGTAATTATGCGGAATCCGTGAGGAGACGGCTAGGCAAAATGCCTGAAACCGGAATTAGCGACGGAAACATCGCTCCTCCACCCAGCCGTGTAACTCGGCCAGCCCGGCGAAAATGCCCTCTGCGCGGGAGAAGTCATGGTTGCGGGACATCGCGTTGGGCACCGCCAGACAGGGGATGCCGGCCGCCGCCGCTGCCTTCAGGCCGTGCTCCGTGTCCTCGATCGCGAGGCACTCCTGCGGCGACAGCCGCAGGCGCTGAGTGGCCAGCAGGTAGCCGTCGGGGTGTGGTTTGTTGCGCTCGACATTATCGGACGACACCAGTGTGTCGAACAGCGGCTGCAGGCGGTAGGTCCGCGTGGTTGCTGCAACCACCTCACGGCCGGAGCCGGTAACGATCGCCAGGCGCAGGCCGAGTGCGTGAAAGTGTCGCACTGTTTCCAGCGCGTCCGGCATCGGCGGAAATGCAGATCTGGTTAAATAATCGTCAGTGGCGATGGTCTTTTCCCGTGTCAGGACTTCCACGGTGCAGCGGATCGCGAAACGGGCAATCATATCCTGCGCGTTAGCCCGCGTAGGCAAACCGGCGTAATGGTCGATGTACTGCTGCTCGCTGAGGTCTACACCATGCTTCGCGAGCACCTGCCGCCATATCCTGAAGTGAGCGGGATCCGAGTCCACCAGCGTTCCGTCGTGATCGAAGAGAATGGCCTTAATTTGCAAACTGCACCTGTGTTTCCGTGAGAAGCGGCTGTTGCAATTCTAGCGAATCGAAGGGTGGGGGGGCATCGGAATCAATTTGTGGTCGGCCCTGGCAGTCCGTATCTCGTTGTAAGCGGGGAAGACTTACCGTCAATGCAGACCGTCGATGGTCACAAGTGCTGGATTGTCGGCCGCCTGGACACTGGGAATAGCATCGGCAGCGCGAGGATAGGAATACGCTTTTTTATCGCGGGGCGTGCCAAAAAAATGGCAGGCAGGGTGACCCTGCCTGCCTAACTGGGCCTAGCAATGGTTGTTAGAAGTCTACGGTCGCGGACAGCGAAGCGGTGCGCGGTGCGCCTATCCAGGCGCCGCCGGACACGACGGTGCCGAGATAGTCCTCATCGAACAGGTTGTTCACCACCAGGTTCAGGTTGATACCACTCAGGGCCGGGTTGACGTCGACCAGGTTCAGCCCCAGGTAGGCATCGGCTACCACGTAGGAATCCGCCACCCAGGTATTGGCCAGATCCACGTAGCGGTCACCGGTCAGCTTCGCGGAGATGCCGCCGTAGAGCAGTTCGCCATTCCAGTCGAGGCCGGCGACGAACAGCTGGTCGGCAATACCGACCACATCGTTACCCGGTACCAGCTCCTGCTCCGCGTCCACCGCCTTGTCGCCGGTACCGATATAGGTGGCATCGATCATCGTATAGGAGGCGTAGAGACTGAATGCCGCGTTGATGTCGTAATTGACCAGCAGTTCGATGCCGTCGGACTCGATACCGCCGGCATTGAAATAGGAGCCGTTGGTGCCGATCAGGTAGTTGGGGCCGGCTGCAGTGCTGTTATCCAGGAAGATAATCCGGTTGTCGAAATCGTTCTGGAAATAGGTGGCCGTCGCCGACAGGGTGTCGCCGGAATAGCGCAGCCCCAGCTCGATGGATTCGGACGTCTCCGGTTCGATATTGTCCAGATCGGAATCCGGACGCTCGAGGATGCTGTCGCCGATCGCCTTGAAGTTCTCGGCGTAACCGGCAAACACTTCCGTGCCGTCCAGTGCCGTCTCCCACACCAGTCCGGCGGACAGCAGCACATCGGAGTCGGAATCGATGGCCGCGTTGGACGATTCACCGAACAGGTCTTCGCGCTCCACATCGACCAGGAACTGCTTGGCGCCGAGGCTCAGGGTCACCGCGTCGATGGTCAGTGAGTCCTGCAGATACCACTTGGTGGTTTCCTGCGGATAGCTGCGGTCGTACTGCACCCAGTAGGGCTTGGAGTCGAAACCGTGGCCGCGGGTCGCATCGGTGATCTTATGCCAGTCTCGGTGCTCGTCGCGGGTCGCGTCCTCATACCAGATACCGCCGCGCAGCTCGTTCTGCAGGCCGGCGATTTCACCATTGTGGGTGAAGTCCAGGGTCAAACCGCTGCGCTCTTTTTCGTAATGGGTGTGGCGGTAAGACATTACCGGGATGGCACCGGCCGGGTAGCAGGCCGGATCGTATTGCGGCTCGGCCTGGCCGTAGATGGTCACTATGTCGGATTCGCAGCCGGTACTTGGTGCCAGCGCATTGCCATCGGCATCGACAAAGAAGAACTGGCCGGCGGCGGCGCCGCCCATTGCGGTGGCACCGCCGAGGAATTCCGACTGGCCATCGGTTCCGTCATTGGTGACATCCACCAGATAGGGCGGTACCCAGTCTCCGCGGCCTTCGTTGCCGTGGTAGTAAACACCCCCCTCGAGGTTGAAACTCTCGGTCAGGTCGAAATCGAACTGGGCGTAGGCGAGGGTGTTTTCACGCAGCGTCGACCAGCCGCGGCGGTACAGCTGGTCGATGTAGGGAATACCGGTCCACTCGCCGGTGAGGAAGTCATCTTCCGGGAAGCGCTCGAACTGGGCATCGGTATAGACGCGCTGGTAATTGTCCTCATGGATATCATCGTAGGAGACATAAGCCTTGATGGTGCCGCGCTCCAACGTGCTGACCAGTTTCGCGGCGATATGTTCGCGCTCGTTCTCGGCGGTTTCGGTGATCCAGTCGGTCGCTTCCTGGGTGGAGTAGGAGACCCACGCCTTGGTATTGCCGGCAAAGATACCGGTGTCGTAGCGGAAGTACAGACGCTGCGCGTCGAACTCGCCCATTGAAACCTCCGCACGGCTGCGGCGCACATCGAGCGGGTCGTCGGTGCGGTAATCAATGGTACCGCCCAGCGCCTCATGGCTGCGCGAGGCGATATCTGCGGTGCCCTGGGATACCTCGATACCGCCGATATTTGCCGGGTCGATAAACCGATTGGCCTTGGAGCCGCCACCGTAATTGGAGCCGCCGTTGGGAATACCATCGATGGTGGTGCCTATCTGCTGCTCATCGAGACTGGTGGTAAAACCGCGCACGGTTATGTTAGTCGACCAGTCGTCGAAGCCGTAGGTATCGCCCTCGTTGACCGACACGCCCGGCAGGTTGTCGATCAGTGCATTGACGCTGGTCATGGTGGACTGTTGCTTGCGCATCGGCTCGGTGACGGAACTGCTGTTGAATGCGGTACCGCTACCCAGTACCAGCACTTCCTCCAGTTTTTCGTCCGTGGCCTGCTGTGCGAGCAGCGGATTGGCTGTCATGGCAGTGGCGAGGGAAATGGCGGAGGCTAAATGTTTTTTTGTAATGGTCATCGGGTCGTCCATGGTTGCGTGTGATGGTCTTGTTTCGGCAGCTTCATCGGGCTGCTCTCTATCGTTGCGCGCGTACAATGACTCGATTTGATGAATAGTTTTTTACAGCCGGATGAAAATATATTGACCGGCTTTGCGGATGGGGCGGTCTTGGGGGTGAAACCAGTGAAATCGGGTTGAGTTAGGAGTGCGTTTTGTATGGACATCTGCTTTTGGCATTCCTGCTATGATGGGCAACCGATAAAGCCAATAAAATTCAAATAGGGGTGTGCCGTGCTTCGCTTATTTCTTTTGCTTTGCTTGCTCTCGTCTACTGCCAACGCCATGCCGTTACCTGATTGGCAAATCACCCAGTTATCAATGAAGGCCTCGCTGCGCGGAAGTGCGGTGGGAGAAAGTAGCCTGTGGGTCAGTGGCACTGACAATACCGTGTTCAGGAGCACCGACGGCGGCGTTAACTGGCGGGACGTTTCCGTCAAGGCACAACCGCTAACGGATTTTCGCGATATCGAGCTGTTCGATGACCTGACCGCGATCGTCATGGGTGTCGGTACCGGTCAGCAGTCACGCCTCTACCTGACCGAAGATGGTGGCGAGAGCTGGCAGCTGCTGTACGCAAATCCGGACGAACAGGGATTCTTCGATTCCATCGCCTTCTGGGACCGCAACCGCGGCCTAATATTGGGAGATCCGGTGGATGGCTATTACGTGATCATGGCAACGAAAGACGGTGGGCGTAGCTGGCACCGTATCGGCAGAGACAGGGTTCCGCCGTTGCGGGAAAAGGAGGCCGCCTTTGCAGCGAGTGGCAACACCCTGATCGCCGGCCCCAATGGCGGGGCCTGGTTTACCACCGGCGGTTTCCAGGCATCGGTGTACGCGAGTGAAGACTATGGTCAGAGCTGGCAGCGCAGTTCGGTGCCGCTGCACCAGAAGACGCAGACTGCCGGCGGCTATGCGCTGGCCCTGAACCGGCGCGGCGACGTGTTTGTACTGGGTGGGGATTTTCAGGACCGCCCCGGCCGGTACAACAATCTGGCCATGTTCGACGGTGATGGCTGGCAATTAGCGGACAATGGACAGCACGGTCTGCGCACGGCCATGGCCTGTATCGAAAGCACCTGTGTGGCCAGCGGCAAAACTGCCAGTGATATTTCCTTCAATGATGGTGTTACCTGGCAGCCGTTACCCGGGGAGGGCTTTTATACCCTGGCGGCCGGCGATCAGTTGATTCTCGGCGCGGGGGCCGATGGTCGGGTCGGCGTGCTTCGCGTGTCGCCTAAACGTTGAGTTTCCTATAAAGATTATCCCTGTCGAAGGCCCACTTCTCGGTAGGGCTTTGGTGCACGTCTCAGAGTTGGGAGCCGGACTCCGCGACTTTATTGCGCGATTTATTGCGCGATTTCGGCAAAGTCGCCATTGGTCAGTGCTTGTAGATCGGTGGGGCAAATTTCGAGTTCCAGACCCCGGCGGCCAGCACTGACAAAAATGGTGTCGTGTTCCCTGGCGGAGGCATCGATAAAGGTCTTGAGGTGCTTCTTTTGCCCGACTGGGCTGACCCCGCCCAGTACGTAGCCGGTCGACCGCTCCACGTCGGCTCTGTTCGCCATGGTCGCCTTTTTCGCGCCGGCGGCTTTGGCGATCAGTTTCATGCTCAGCATCGCGGCGACCGGAACCACTCCGACAGCCAGCGCCTCGTTGTCGAGTTGTACCACCAGCGTCTTGAATACCCGGGCGTCATCAACACCCAGTTTTTCTGCGGCTTCCAAGCCGTAAGATTCGCTCGCTGGATCGTGTGAGTATTCGTGGACCTTGTGCGTGATTTTGGCCTTTCTGGCGACGTTGATTGCCGGTGTCATTACTTGTTCGTTAGTTCTATTGGCTTGAGCGGAATCTTCCGGTGAATTTCAGTGTTTGCCGAGCAGCGTCCTCGATATGCGAGAGACTCAATTCCTTTAGGCCACGACTTCGTCGGGCTATCGGACCTGTTTGGCGTAGAAGATAGTGAGGGGCAAGATGACCAGTATGTGACTGCGTATATTTTTCCGATGTGGCCTCTAGTAGGGAAACCGCTGGAAGGCTCGTAAAACAGTTTTATTTGCGAGCCTGCCAGCGGTATTACAGGTCAGCCTATGCGATGAAGAGCACAGATCTTGTTGCCGGATGGGTCACGCAAATAGGCGAGATAAAGCTTGCCAATGGCACCCTCGCGTACGCCAGGGGGATCTTCGCATTCGGTACCCCCATTGGCGAGCCCCGCCGCATGCCAAGCGTCGGCTGCCGCAGGGCTCTCGGCTGCGAAACCGATGGTGCTGCCATTGCCATGGCTTGCGGGCTCGTTATTGATGGGCTTGGTGAGTGCAAAGACGCCGTTTCTGGTGAAATAAAAGCAGCGGCCTTTCTCGTCGATCACACCCGGTTCATGGCCCATGGCTCCCAGGATGGCATCGTAGAAAACCTTGGACTCGTGGATGTCATTGGCGCCGATCATAATATGGCTAAACATGCTTGCTCTCCTCGTTAAAATCATTCCTGATAGGACATAAGTTCTCGAATCGTCAGGCTCTGTTTCAGAGAACTTTCAATTAATCCCTACGCCATCAGGGCGGTACGTCTTCCAGTTGCTGCGAGCGACCCTGCGGCGTGGCTGGGACGAAGTAGACAGGTCTCAACTGAAACCTGTTCTGTCATCACTCGATCATTAAATACCTTTTCTCTGGCTGGCCGCAAGCCGTGAAAAGAAGGGCCAGAGTAGAGGGCATGGCCCAGGTAAGTTTGCCGATAAAGTCGTAGTACGGCACGCAGTCCGTCAGTGATGGGGGGAGGGAGCGCAATTTGCCCATGTCTTATTAACTGCTCCGGCAATACCTCGTATTAAATCTCTGCTGGATTTGGCGGTGGGAGCTTTGGTGCTGTGTGATTGCGCGGCGGAGAATCGTTGAGACAGGAGCGGCCCCGAGCGTGTTTGCCTCGGGGCCGGTGGCGCAGGGATCAGGTTCTGGCCGGAATCGCCTGAACCACCTTCAGAAAGTAGTCCCAGAAATTGCCGACACTCTCAATATGTACCCGCTCTTCCGGCGAGTGCGCGCGACGGATTGTCGGGCCGAACGAGACCATATCCCAGTTGGGGTAGGGCTTGGCCAGCAGGCCGCATTCCAGGCCGGCGTGGATCACTTTTACTTCCGGTTCTTCTCCAATCATGTCTTTGTACACATCCTTCATCAGCGCCAGCAGCGGCGACTGCATGTTGGGTGTCCAGCCCGGGTAGGCGTTGTCCAGGGAGGCTTCGGCGCCGGCCAGCTCGAAGGTGGCGGCAACATTCAGGCCGTGCTGGTCGCGGGCGCTGTCGGACAGGCTGCGCACCAGGCACTGGATGCGCACCTGGTTTTTGCCGTCGACTTCTTCGGTGACCACGCGCGCCAGGTTGTTGGAAGTGTCGGCGATGCCCTCCAGCGCCGTGCTCATGCGCTCCACGCCGTTGGGGCAGCAGCGGATCACGCGGATCAGTTTCTGCTGGGCGGACTGGTCCATTACGCTGGTCGGCGTATCGGCTGCGTCCAGGGTGATTTCCAGCTTGGCTTCGTTATCGAATTCGCGTGCAATGACCGCGCTCTCGGTGGCGACGATTTCCGCCAGCTTGGTTTCCGCGTCCGCCGGCACGGTAATGGTGCTGAAGGATTCACGGGGGATCGCATTGCGCAGGCTGCCGCCGTCGAGTGCGGCGATGCGCAGTCCGGCAATTTCACGGCTCGCCGCATCGATAATGCGATTTGCGATCTTGTTGGCATTGCCGCGGCCCTTGTCGATATCCAGGCCGGAATGGCCGCCGCGCAGGCCGCGTACACTCAGTTTGAATGCCTTGTGATCTGCCGGAACCGTTTCGGCGGAATAGGGCAGGGTGGCATTGACGTCCACACCGCCGGCACAGCCCACGTAGAGCTCGCCCTCGTCTTCGGTGTCCAGGTTCAGCAGCAAGTCAGCGTCAAAATAACCGGGCTGCAGATTCTTGGCACCGGTCATGCCCGCTTCTTCATCGATGGTGAGCAGGGCTTCCAGTGCCGGGTGGGGGATATCGGTGCTTTCCAGCAGTGCCAGAATGGCAGCCACGCCGATGCCGTTATCGGCGCCGAGCGTGGTACCGGTGGCGGTAACCCATTCGCCGTCGATCTGCGGGCGGATGGGGTCGTTCAAAAAGTCGTGGTCGGAATCGGCATTCTTCTGCGGCACCATATCCACATGGCTTTGCATCGCGAGGATTTTGCGATCTTCCATACCGGCAGTGGCCGGCTTCTTAATGATCACGTTGCCGATTTTGTCCAGCTGTACGTCGAGGCCGCGGTTTCTGGCAAAGTCGACGATATATTCCACCACCTTGTCCTCGTGCTTGGACGGGCGGGGGATCTCGCAGAGTTTGGCGAAGTGCTTCCACAGCGGGGAGGGGTTCAGTTCGGCGATATTGCTCATCGGGGGCCTCAAGTTAGTTCTTTTTGAGAGTGGCTTGTCACCGGTGGCGGTTGTGCCGCGGGCCGGTGCCGGCCGAAAGCGTCAGAAGTGGCCGGGGTGCAGCGCGTTGCGCACCCCGGCCAGGTACAGGCTATTCCGCAGTGCCGGTGTCGGCCAGTGCCTGATCGCTCACCAGTTCCAGCGCGATGCGGCGTTTGTCCACGTCCACGGCGGCCACCTTGACGGTGACCGGCTGCTCCAGCTGATAGCTGCGTTCGTTGTGTTTCAGGATCAGGTGCTTGCCGTCGAATTCCGGCAGATTCTTCTTGTCACCGTTCAGGCGCACGAAGCCGTCGATGCCGTTGTCGTCCAGGCGCACGCCGAGGCCTGCGCCGTTAACGAGGGTAATCTTGCCGGTAAATTCCTGAGCGACCTTGTCCTGCATAAACTGGGCATAGAGCCACTGCTCCAGTGCGCGGTTGGCCTGGCGGCCGCGGATCAGGCTGTCCTGTAACGCTTCGATCTGCTCGTCGCTGAGCGCCTGCGCCTGTTGTGCTTCTGCCGCGGCATGCAGTACGCGGTGATTGTGTAGGTCGTTGTATTTGCGGATCGGCGAGGTAACCGTGGCGTAGGCCTCGAGGCCGAGCCCGAGGTGCGCACCGGCCTTGTTGGCCAGCTGGCCCGGACGCAGCATGCGCTTCAGGACTGCCAGGAGGTTCTGCATCTGCGACTCGTGGTGAGTCTCCAGGTATTTCACCAGTGCCAGGTAGTTGCCCAGCTGGTGCAGGTCTTTCTCCGCGTGCTCCGGCAGCATTTCCTTGAGCAGGCTCTTCACTTCGCCCATGCGCTCGTCGCGGAAGCCGAGGTGTACGGAGAAGCAGCCCTGCTGCAGTTCGGCGAGCTTGCCGCCGATGCAGATATTGGTGGCTAGCATGGCCTCTTCCACCATGCGCTGCGCGGCGTTGCGCTCCTGCTTGGTGATGCGCTCGATCTTGCGCTGGCGATTGAGACAGATCTCGTAATCGGGCCTGTCTTCCATAATCAGTGAGTGGCTCGCGCGGTAGGCGGCGCGGGCTTCACTGAGGGCGGCCAGGTTGCGCAGGTGTGCCTTCTGTTCTTCCGGCACGGCGTTTTCGTCGCCCTCGATAAATTTAGCGACCTGTTGGTAGCTCAGCTTGTGCTGGGAGCGGATTGCGCCGAATTCGTAGCGGCTGTCGCCAATGCTGCCGTCGCTATCGATATCGACATGCACTGCCAATACCGGGCGCAGTTCGCCGGCGATCAGGGAGAAGAGGTTTTCGCACAGGTCGCGGGGCAGCATGGGCAGGGTTTCGCCGGGCAGGTACTGGCTGTGGGCGCGCTTGAAGGCCTCTTTGTCCAGTGCGCTGCCTTCTTCTATCAGGCTGGACGGGTCGGCAATGGCGATATGCAGGGTCCAGCCGCCATCGCGGGCGGTGACGGCCAGGGCGTCATCCATATCGCGGGTGGTTTCGGCATCGATAGTGGCGAAGCCCAGTTCGGACAGGTCTTTGCGTTCGGCGGTAACCGCGTCCAGCTTTTCCATTATTACCTGTGCTTGTTTCAGAGCCGCCTCGCCGAACTGCTCTGGCAGCTGGTGCTGCGCGACAACAAAGGCGTGCTCGATGCCGGGCATGTCCGGCTTGCCGATTACACTTTCGACCTTGGCCTGGGCTTTGCCGTCTTTGAACGGGTGGCGGTTAATCTTGCAGGCGATAAACTCGCCCGGCTGCGCCTTGCCGCGGGCCTTGGGCGGCAGGAAGATCCAGCGCGACAGGCCATTCTGGCTCGGCTGTACGAAGTGACCCTGACCGCGCTGTACATACTGGCCCACCAGGTATTTGAGTTCGCTTTCCAGCAGCTCGTCCAGCTCGGCAGACAGCTTGCCCTTTTCCTCGTCATTCAAACTGACGCGCACGCGATCGCCAGGGAGGACGCGCTCCATCTCTGCCGGTGGCAAGAAGGCCTCGCGACCGTCGTCCAGTACCACGAAGCCGAACTTGCCGTTGCTGCCGCGCACCCGGCCCTCGGCAAACTCCTTGTTGGAGCGAATATCGGTTTTCAGTTGAGAGAGTTGTTTGAGGGCGTCGGCATTCAGCATCGAGTTATCTCTGCGGGTCGTCTGAGGGTCAATAGTGGGCGCGGATTCTACCAGACGGATCTGGCTGGATGTAACGGGCTGCGGGACCGGGTGTCACGAACGGTGACACCGCGGACGGCGGGCGACAACGGGCGAGGCAAAAGTCCTCTTGTTCTCTTTTGATGACTGTGCCGCCTGCCATGTTCTTGCGTGACCCGGCATCCTAATTTTTCTCAATTTGAGTGATGGTTTAGCGCTTCTAGGATGTTCGCGTGCAAAAAATGCAAACCTTATCTGCCGCGGGACGATATAATCTTAGCTTCCGATAAAAACAGATAAGGGCTGTGGTTGTTCCCCAGCTGTAGAACCGGTCTCCCGGAGAGGAACAGTAAATGAGTATATTTTCCCATCCCGCCTACGATAAGCACGAGCAAGTGGCTTTCTATCAGGACGCCAAAAGCGGACTGAAGGCGATTATTGCGGTGCACAACACCAATCTGGGACCCTCATTGGGCGGCTGCCGCATGTGGCCCTACGCCGACGATGGCGAGGCACTGAACGACGTGCTGCGCCTGTCTCGCGGTATGACCTACAAATCTGCCATGGCCGGCCTGAAGCTGGGTGGCGGTAAGGCCGTGATCATCGGCGACCCGCGCAAGGACAAGACGCCCGAGCTGCTGCGCGCGATGGGCGACTTCATCAATACCCTGGGTGGTCGCTACATTACCGCCGAGGATTCCGGTACCAGCGTTGCCGACATGCATATTATCGGCGAGCGTACCAAATTCGTTTCCGGCCTGATCGAAGGTTCCGAACACGGTGGCGACCCGTCCCCGTCCACCGCCTACGGTGTCTTTGTCGGCCTGAAAGCCGCGGTTGAACACCGCTGGGGCAAGACCGACCTGAACGGCCTCAAGGTTTCCCTGCAGGGCGTGGGCAATGTGGGCTTCCGCCTGGCCAAGCTGCTGAAGGAAGCGGGCGCAGAACTCTTCGTAACCGATATCTTCCAGGACAATATCGACCGCGCCGTGAATGAACTGGGTGCGACCGCTGTTGGTGCGGACGAAATTTTCGACCTGGATGTTGACCTGTTCGCCCCCTGTGCCATGGGCGCGATTCTGAACGACGACACCATCTCCCGCCTGAAAGTGGGCGCCATCGCCGGTGCCGCCAACAACCAGTTGGCGGAAGAGCGCCACGCGGCGGTATTGCGTGAGAAGGGCATTCTCTACTCTCCGGATTACGTGATTAACGCCGGCGGCATTATCGACGTGTATTACCAGCAGCAGGGCGATTACAACCCGGCCCAGGTCAAGGAGCACATCGAGACCATCGGAACCACCATGAAAGAAGTTTTCCAGCGTGCCGACGAAACCGGTGAGACCACTGCTCACGTGGCAGACCGTATTGCCGAAGAACGATTCGGTCACGAAGACGCGCTAAAAAAAACTGACTCAGAAGCTGCATAAATTTTGAGCAGGGCGTGACGCCCTGGCAGGTATTTCTCCCCTGAGCGATTCGCATCATCGCTTCTCTCTGTGATGTATTTATTTGGGCACTCCGGTGCCCATTTTTTTTGCCTCCCGATTGTCGCGCCGATGGATTTGATCGGCGAATTAGCCGACATGTCCGGGCAAATGTTGCCTACAATTTCCTTCTTAAGACCCGATCTTGATAAGGGAAAAAAATGGATCTCCGCCAATCCGCGTTCGCTCTTCTTATCGCCTCATTATTGCTCGCCGGTTGTGGCAAGCCCGGCGACGATACTCACCGAGCACTGTCGGTGGACAGGGAAGCCGCCGCCAGCAGCCGGGCGGCGGCAGCGGACAAACAGGCCTATGTGCCCGCGCCCGAGTTGGAGATTCCATTCCACCGGGAGGTCTTGGATAACGGCCTTACGGTGATCGTGCACGAGGACCGCAAGGCGCCGGTGGTCTCGATCAATATCTGGTACAAGGTCGGCTCCAAAGACGAGGTCCCCGGCAAGACCGGCTTCGCGCACCTGTTCGAGCACCTCATGTTCAACGGTTCGGAAAACTATCCAGGCGAATATTTCGAGCCTTTCCAGCGCTCCGGTGCCACCGATATGAACGGCACCACCAATAACGACCGTACCAATTATTTCGAAACGGTACCGAAAGGCGCGCTGGACATGGCGCTGTGGATGGAGTCGGACCGCATGGGGCATTTCAGTGGCGCTATTACCCAGGAAGTGCTGGACGAACAGCGTGGCGTGGTGAAGAACGAAAAGCGCCAGGGGGAAAACGCACCTTACGGTAAGGCCTTTGACACCATCGCCAGCAGTACCTTTCCGCCGTTTCATCCCTACTCATGGACCCCGATCGGTTCCATGGATGACCTCGACAACGCCAGCCTCGAAGACGTAAAAAAATGGTTTGCAGATTACTACCAGCCGGCCAATGCGATACTGGTGATCGCCGGTGATATTACTGTTGAAGAGGCCATGGCCAAGGCGCGGCAGTATTTCGGCGATATCCCGAGCACGGAGGTGCAACCGCGCATTAAAAACTGGGAACTACCCGTCCAGGTAAACAAGCGCGAAGTGATGTTCGATCAGGTACCGCAGACACGCATCTATAAAGTGTGGAACGTGCCGGCGCTCGGCAGCGAGGAAGAGAATGCGCTGGACCTTATCACCTCGCTATTGGCCAACCGTCAGAATTCGCTGCTCTATCGGCGGCTGGTGCGCGATGAGCAGGTGGCTACTGGAGTGAGCGCCTTCTATTACGGGCGTCAGCTGGCCGGACAGTTGATCATCATCGTGGACGTCAAGCCCGGTCAGCCACTGGACAAGGTCGAGAAGCTGCTGGATGAAGAATTGCGGCAGTTTGCCCGGGATGGAGTGAGCGCGGAGGAGATACGCCGTATCAAGCAGAGCGAGTTTGCTGGTCTCGTCAAAGGCCTCGAGAAGACCGGGGGCTTTGGTGGCAAGAGCGATATTCTCGCGCGCTCCGAGTTTTACTACGGTGACCCGGGGGCGCTGATCGGCGGCCTCGAGGAGTATGCCAAGGTTACCGCGCTCGAGGTGCAGGATGTTGCCAGCCGCTGGCTAAAACCGGAAAGATATACGCTGATCGTCAAACCAAAACAGAAATATTCGGCGGCGGCAGCGGGGGTCGACCGCAGTAAATTACCGGAAGTCGATAAGAGGGTGGAGCTCGAGTTGCCCCAGCAGAGCGAGTTCACTCTGGATAATGGCCTGCGCGTGGTACTGGCAGAGCGCCACGACACACCGGTGGTATTTATGAACCTGCAGTTTCGCAGCGGTGCGGCGGCAGATGGTGACAAGCCGGGTCTCGCTTCCGTGGCGGCGCAAATGCTGAGCGAGGGAGCCGGTGATCTGGATGGGCTCGAATTCAGTGCCCGCGAGGAAGAGCTCGGTGCGAGTATTGGTGCCGGCAGTGGCCTGGATTACAACAACATCACTTTCAGTGCGCTGAAGTCGCAACTGGAGCCGTCGCTGAAACTGTTTGCCAGCGTGGTAATGGAGCCATCTTTTCCTGAAACGGACCTGGCGCGAGAGAAATCCAACCGCATCGATAGTATTGCTCAGGAAAAAGCGCAGCCCCAGGGACTGGCCCTGCGCGAATTGCCGCCGCTGCTGTTTGGGAAAGAGCACCCGTATGGATCGCCGCTGACCGGCTCCGGCACTGTCGAGGGTATCGAGGCAGTCACTCGCGCAGACCTGGTGCAGTTCCACAGCACCTGGGTGCGGCCGGACAATGCCACGCTAACGATCGTGGGAGATGTCAAAAGGGATGAAATCAAGTCTTTACTGAACCAGACGCTCGGCGACTGGAAGGCTCCCAAGACAGAACTGGCCAAAATCGAAGTGCCGGCGGTGGAGCGGCCGCAGAAAGCGAGGGTCTATCTGCTCGATCGTCCGGGTGCACAGCAGAGCTACATTATGGCCGGCCTGGTGATGCCGCCGTGGCAGCCGGAGGGCGCCGAGGCCTTCGATGCGATGACGGATATTATCGCCGGCAAGTTTACTTCGCGGGTGAATATGAACCTGCGCGAGGATAAGCACTGGTCCTATGGCGCCCGCGCAGTTTCCCTGGATACCGAGGGCCAGCGCCCCTATATCCTGTTCGCGCCGGTGCAGACCGATAAAACGGCGCCGGCGATAAAGGAGCTTCTGAAAGAGTACCGCAGCTATCTCGGCGACCAGCCGGTGCAGGAAAAGGAACTGGCTGACTATCGCGATGACGAAGTGCTCAAGCAGAGCGGTCGCTTCCAGACCAAGGGGCAGTTGCTCTCCAGTATCACCTGGCAGGTAGAGAAGGGGTTGCCGCCGGAATATATCGCCGAATATCCGCAGCGGGTTGCCGCGCTATCCAAGGAGACTGTGGAGGCCTCCGCGCGGGAATACCTGGCGCCCGAGCAGTTTACCTGGGTGATTGTGGGGGATCTCGACAAAATCCAGGGTGAAATAGAGGCGCTGGATATAGGGCCGGTCACCGTTTTGCCAAGTGAGTCATAGGCGGACGCCCCTCGGGTGAGCGCGCGAGGGGGCGCGCTCCATGCCTGCCGGAGTTAAAACTGGCACTTTTTTCGCTTTCTACTAGGCTGGGTGTTGCCGCTGTCACCCGTGTAGCAGTGTGCAACTGCGTTCGTGCGGGTGGACACCGAACACAAATACAAAAATTGAGGTTTTCGCGCCGGTCCCGCCGCCATCGACGCGAAAATTACAGCCGGTGCGCCGCCAGAATACATAAGGAAAGGTAACCACAATGAAACTTGCCGTTCTCTCCCGTTCGCCCAAATGCTACAGCACACTGCGACTGCAGGAGGCTGCGCAAAGTCGTGGTCACGATGTGCAGGTGCTGGATACGATCAAGTTCGCAATCGATCTCCAGCGCGCTGCGCCGGACCTGTATTACCGCCAGAAACAGATCGAAGACTTCGATGCCGTATTACCGCGAATCGGCGCCTCTATTACGTACTACGGAACTGCAGTCGTCAGGCAGTTTCAGGAAATGGATGTGTTCTGCGCAAACACCGCACACGGTATCAACAATTCCCGCGACAAACTGCGCAGCCTGCAGCTGCTGAGCCGCCACCATATTGGCATTCCCCGCACGACGTTCGTGCATAACAAGAAAGATGTGTTGCCCGCTATCGAGCGGGTCGGGGGCGCGCCGGTGGTGATCAAGCTAATCGAAGGGACCCAGGGCATAGGGGTATTGCTGGCGGAGACGGTCAAGCAGGCCGAGGCGATTATCGAGTTGCTGCAAAGCCAGAAGCAGAATGTGCTGATTCAGAAATTTGTTGCCGAGAGCAAGGGCAGAGATATTCGCGCCTTTGTCGTCGGCGATCGCGTGGTGGCTGCGATGCGCCGAGTCGCCCAGGGACAGGAATTTCGCAGTAATGTGCACCGCGGTGGTATCGCCGAGCCGGTGGATCTTCCGCAGGAATACATCGATACCGCGGTGCGTGCCACACAAATAATGGGGTTGCGCGTGGCCGGTGTGGATATGCTGGAGGGCAAATCTGGTCCGCAGATCATGGAGGTGAACTCGTCGCCTGGGCTCGAGGGTATAGAAACCTGTACTGGTCTGGATGTGGCAGGTGCGGTGATCGAGTATATCGCCGCCCAGGTGGACTTCCCGGAGATCGACGTGCGTCAGCGGCTTACTGTGAGTAAAGGCTACGGTGTCACCGAAGTTTATGTTCCCGAAGGATCTAAGTTCGTGGGCCGCACCATTGCTGAGATTCGGGCGGATGAACATGATATCAACGTCCTGACGCTTTATCGCGGCGCCAAGGTAATTCCCAATCCGAAACCACAACGCATACTGGAGCCCAATGACAAATTATTGTGCTTCGGCAAACTCGAGGCCATGCGCGGCATGGTGCCGGCGAAGACCCGGCGCCGTCGCCAGCCGGATATTGGCAACCTGCCGGCGGATGCGGTGAATCCGCAGGGCCTGGAGACTGTCGAGTGAAACTTGCACTATCGTCCATGCCGCCGCCGACGAACCCGGCGGTCGTAACGAGGCCCTGACAGCCGGTGGCGAATATGACGACCGAGAACCTGCTTGCAGAATTGAATGCGGCTTCGGATAGGGCCCTGGCGTCGGCGTCCGGGGTGGAATTCTATAGCCAGCTGGGTTTGATCGCGCTGGTTTACTGTTTGGCCTATGTGCTGTCAGCCCGGGTTTGCCGCTACGTGCCGGTGCTCTGCGAGCCTCCCGCCGAGCCGGAAATTACGCCCCTTCGCCATCTGGTCTTCCGCTGCGGTCGGCTACTTTTCCCCTTGACCGCCATCCTGCTGCTACAGCTTTCGCTGGCGTTCGCGCCGGCACTGCTCGGCGATGGCCTGGTCATGCGGGTAGCCGTGGCCATTGCGATCATCCTGTTGTTCAACTCGTTTGTGCGGCTGGTTATTGCCAACGAGCTGGTGGCGAAGCTGTTTCGCTGGGTCGGTATGCCGATTATTTTCCTCCACGCTGTCGGAGTGCTCGACAATATCGTTGCGGTGCTCGACGGAATGTCGATCCAATTGGGAAATATCAAGCTTTCTGTCTACGGCATCGTTCGAACCCTGATTTTCGGTTCACTGCTTTTCTGGCTGGGGCGCGTGTCTAACTCAACGGGCCAGACGATTATCCGCAAGCAGGAAACACTGGATATCCGCACCAAGGAGGTGCTGGCGAAGCTATTCGAGGTGATGCTGTTTTTTATCGTCGCCATGCTGATGTTGCAGTTGATGGGTATCAACCTCACAGCCCTGGCTGTGTTTGGCGGTGCGGTGGGTGTCGGAATAGGCTTCGGATTGCAGGCCATAGCCTCTAATTTTATCTCCGGCATCATCATCCTGATGGACCGTTCGGTCTCGGTGGGGGACTATATAGAATTGGAGGATGGCAAGTGCGGCGTGGTGACCGAGCTCAACATGCGCTCCACCACGCTCGAGACCTTCGATGGCAAGGACATCGTGGTGCCCAATGAGAAATTTATCTCCAACACGTTCACCAACTGGACACATAAGAACGAGAAGCAGCGTTACCGCGTCGATTTCTCTGTCAGCTACAGCACCGACGTGCGCGCCGTGGTGGAGATTATCAAGGAAGCTGTCGCGAGCCATCCCCAGGTGCTGAGTGGTGAGGATTACCCCATTGAGGAGCGGCCCGATTGTGAGATCGACAGCTTTGGTGACAACGGTGTGAACATGTTTGTCGAATTCTGGATGCAGGGTATCGACGATGGTCGCAACCGCGTGGGCGGGGACCTGCTGCTCATCATCCTCGAAACACTGCAGAAGCACGGTGTCGAGATTCCCTTCCCGCAAAGGGATGTGCGGCTGGTCAGTGTCGCGGAAAAGCGTCGAACCCCTGAGCTCCAGTCCTAGCCGCCGAGGAGTTCTCGTGACAGCGGGGCAGGGCGCCCCGCAACGAAGTGGCGTCGTCAGGCCTTGGCGCTGGGGCGCGCGCTGAGCTGCTTGCGCCAGCGGGTCAGGTGCGGGTGCTCTTCGGCGTCCGGGCGCAGGTTTACCACCTTGCCGAAGTCCATCGAGCACAGCATGCCGATATCGGCGACGGAGAAATAGTCGCCTGCGAGAAACTCGTGATCGGACAGGTGCTGGTCAAGGACATCGAAGAACTTCAACGCTTTCTTGCCGGCGTCTTCGCCAAACTCCGGGAAGACATTCATGCGGTCGCTGAAAAAGCCGGAGGTGTGCTGGAAGCACATGCCGACGTTGGACATCATGTTGAAGTCGGCGCGGCGGTTCCACATTTCCACCAGTGCTTTTTCCTTTGCGTCGCGGCCGAATAGCGGCGGCTCCGGGTGCAGCTCTTCAATATAGCGCTGGATGGCCACGGATTCAGCGATATGGCTGCCATCCTCCAGTGCCAGTACCGGCACCTTTGCATTCACATCCTTGGTGCGGAATTCCGCTGTCAGGTTTTCGCCTTTGGCGATGTCCACTTGCACGTAGTCCATTGCCACGCCTTTTTCGGCCAAAAACATACGCACCCGGCGGCAGTTGGGGGCGCTGGCGTATTCGTAGATCTTCATCGGGGCTTCCTCTCGACTCTTCCCTTGGGGTTGGGGGGCGATTGCGGTAGATTGTGCCGTTTCTTATAAAAACGAATTGACTCTATGTTGGAATTCAGGGGTGGGACAATGACAACAAATGCCAATCGGGGCAACTTCCTCAATCGCGCTGCAGCGGGGCTGCTGGCGGTCTGTGCGGGGCTCGCTTCCGTACAGGCGCTGGCCGAAGCCACAGCCATTTATGCCGGCAAGATGTTCGATAGTGAAAGTGGCAAGTTGCTCGAGAATCGTACAATTCACGTGGTCGATGGCCGTATAGAGTCGGTGCAGAAGGGGTTTGCCAAGCGGGACCGGGAAAAGCTGCTGGATCTGCGCAACTACACCGTGCTGCCGGGACTGATGGACATGCACACCCACCTGACCTACGAATTTGGCCCGCGCACCTATACCGAGACCTTTACCTGGAATCCCGCCGACTACACCCTGCGCGGCGTGGATACCGCGCGCCGCACCCTGCGGGCCGGGTTTACCACGGTGCGGGATCTCGGTGACAGTGACAATGTGACCATCAGCCTGCGCAATGCCATCGAGGCCGGCACCGTCGAGGGACCGCGGGTCTTCACTGCGGGAAAGTCCATCGCCACCACCGGCGGGCATGCCGACCCCACTAACGGTTACCGCCACGACCTGATGGGCAGCCCCGGTGCCGCCGAAGGCGTGGTCAATGGGCCGGCAAGTGCGCGCCAGGCGGTGCGGCAGCGCTACAAGGACGGTGCGGACCTGATCAAGATCACCGCCACCGGCGGCGTGCTGAGCGTGGCCAAGAGCGGCCAGAATCCGCAGTTCATGAAAGACGAGCTGGAAGCGATCGTCGCCACGGCAAAGGATTACGGCTTCACTGTAGCGGTCCACGCCCACGGTAAAGAGGGCATGGAGCGCGCTATCCGCGCCGGTGTGGATTCCGTCGAGCACGGTACCTACATGGATGGTGAAACCATGGAGCTGATGAAGCGCAACAACACCTGGTATGTGCCGACGCTGATGGCCGGCGAGTGGGTCACCCAGAAATCTGCGGTGGAAGGTTTCTTCCCGGATATGGTGCGCAGCAAGGCGGCTACCATCGGCCCACTGATCCAGCAGACCTTTGCCAATGCCTACAAGCGCGGAGTGAATATTGCCTTCGGTACCGACACCGGCGTGAGCCGTCACGGCGACAACGCGCGGGAATTTGTACTGATGGTACAGGGCGGCATGACGCCTTCCGACGCGATTCGCAGCGCGACCTGGAATGCAGCACGCCTGCTGAAGATGCAGGATGAACTGGGCAGTATTGCCGAGGGCAAGAAAGCGGACATCATCGCCGTAGCCGGCAACCCGCTCGAGGATATTTCGGAGTTGCAGCGGGTTCAGTTTGTGATGAAGGACGGCAAGGTCTTCAAGCGGCCGCAATAATACGCGCAGTAAAAAAGGGCCCGCATGCGGGCCCTCAGACTGTTGATAAACCCCGCATTCTGTTCTGAGCTGGTGCGGTGGCGGCCAAGCACTAGGACGAGCATTTCGAAACGCTGTGAATACATCCCTGTAAGCTCCGTCGGCGACGTCCTGTCGCCGACGGTTCGAAATGCTCGTCCTAGCACTTTGCCTTAAATTTTGACTGCATAACTTTGTCAGTAAACTGAGGGCCCGCATGCGGGCCCTTTGTATTTTTCTTGGAAATGGTCCATCAGTCTTCCAGTTCAAAAACCAGGTCCAGATTGACCGTCAGGGTTGTTTCACCCGGTGCGACTGGCGTGCTGACGCTGTCCTTGGCTGCCGCCATTTCGGCACGCATCATCGGGCGCGGTATGCCGACGCTGCCACTCTCCGAAACGCTGACGATGCGGCGTACCTTCATGTCCAGCGACTTTGCATAGTCCTCGGCGCGGGCCTGGGCCTTTGCCAGTGCCTGTTTGCGCGCCTCTGCCATTACCGGTTCGGGTTCGCCGATTTCCAGGTTGGGCCCGTGGATCTGGTTGGCACCGGCCGCGGCCAGATCGTCCAGCACGTCACCCAGCTTCTCCATTTCGCGCACCTTGATGTTCACGGTGTTGCGCGCCATATAGCCGGTGATCTGCGGTTTCTGCCCCTGCTGATAGTCGTAGCGGGGGGACAGGCTGATACCGCTGGTCTGTACGTCCTTGTCGTCGATGCCGGCTTTCTTGATCGCTTTCAGCAGTTTGTCCATCTGCTCGGCGTTATCGCGCATGGCCTTTTCGCTGTCCTCCGCTTCGGTCACGACGCCGGCGGAGATATTCGCAGTGTCTGGCACCTTGCTGGCCTCGCCACTGGCGGAGATGGACACCAGCGTGCCGCGTTCAGCGGGGGCGCCGCCGCCGCAGGCGGTGGCCAGCAGGGCGAGTAGGGCAATGGTCGAAATTTTTACAACGTTCATGACTTTTTCCTTATAAGTCGTTTGGGGTCTGGGGTATTCCGCTGACTCCGATGCCGGAATACTAGCCGCCGCTTTCTGAACGGCAGCTGAGTGGGCAGTTCACCAACCTCTTAGGTGAACACCTGGCGATAAGTTTCATTTTCACCGTGATAGATTGCAAAGCCGAGACGCAATAGCTGCTGGCGCCGGTCGCTCAGCACAGCTCTGGACTTCAGTTCCTGTTGCAGTCTCTCGGCGTTCTGCGCGGTGCCGCAGTCGAAGGTGAAAAAGTGTCCGTGACCGTCGTCCAGATCGTGACAGATGAGGTTGTGCCGGTTCAACAGCGGGTGGTTGGCTTCATCCATGGTGTTCAGGAATCGCCGCTGGGCTGCCAGTACATAGTCGTGGATTTTCTCCACGGTAATACCGTCCTGCTCGAAGAGTTCGAAAATGGCCAACCCCTTGTAGAGGGGCGAGTAGTCCATGGTCGCGCCGGCGAAGCGCAGCCAGTTGTCGCCAAAGCCCACACGGTCGACACGGTTTTCGAGTTCGGCCATTTCGGCAAACCAGCCCGTGTTCAGCGGTCGCAAGTCGCAGTTGGCGGGGATGCTCATAAAACACATGCCCTCGCCGGCGCCCAGATATTTGTAGGAACCGGCGGTGAAGAACACCTTGCCGGCAACCCTGCTAAGGTCGATGGGGCGGGCGAAGAAACCGTGGTAGCCATCGATGATGAATTCGGTGCGCGCAGGTTTTCGCTCGGCGATTTGCAGCAGTTCTGGAAACACGACGCCGGAGTCAAAGAAGACCAGGCTGGCGTAGGCCAGCTGGTAATCATTGCGCTGCAACTCCTGTTCGAATCGCTCGGCCATTGTGCCATAGGGCTCTTTGGCAATACGCGTCACTTCGATATTCGGCAGTTCTTCCAGCCGCTGCAGCTGGCGGGCAAAACTGTAGAATTCCCCATCGGTAGTGAGGATTCGCAGCGGGCGATTGAGATCGAAGGCGCTGATTACGCGATAGACCAGTTCGTGAGTATTGGGCGCGATAGCAATACGCTCCGGATCCGGCAAACTCAGCGTGCGGGCCACCGCTGCCTGCCAGGCGGGAATCTTTTCTTCGAAGACTGGACCCCACTTGTCATCGGCGAGCAGCGCCGAATCGCGCCAGTACTGCTGGACAGCGTCCAGGGTGATGTCCGGCCAGTAGTGGTGGGAGTGGCACGCCATGTGCAGCATCGAGGAAGGGCTGCCACTGGGAGCCTGCAAGAATTGGCGATAGTATTTTTGATACATTTGGTTATTTGTGTCCTGTTACATACTAAATGCGGTTAGCAGAGCACCCCAAATAGTTCACAGTTAGGCGCCGCTCGCAGGGAATGGCGCGCCCTTTTCAAGAGCGGCAACGCAGCGGTGGACGATTTGGGGAGCTCCCTCCGGGCGGGCCGCTAAGCAGCCATCTGCGGCGTTGCATTTACTTGGCGTAGCCGGCTATGCCTGCGCAAATGCGCCTTGCACCTGGCTACTTAGCGGCCCGCTGATAACCGCATTTAGTATGTAACAGGACACTGGCGTCTGTAACGCTAATCAATTAATTTGTGCCGCGATTGTAGATGGTGACCAGAGGAAGGAGTAGTAGCGTGGAATATCTGCACACAATGGTTCGCGTGGCGGACCTGGAAGAGTCTTTGAAGTTTTATTGCGAAAAACTGGGTCTGCAGCAGATCAGTCGCAACGATTATGACAAGGGGCGCTTTACATTGGTGTTTCTCGCTGCGCCGGGTGATGCCGACAGCGCGCGTGAAAACAAGGCGCCCTGCCTGGAACTGACCTACAACTGGGATCCGGAAACCTATAGCGGCGGGCGCAATTTTGGTCATTTGGCCTACCGCGTGGATAATATCTATACAATCTGCCAGCGGCTGATGGACGAGGGCGTCACCATCAATCGCCCGCCCCGCGATGGCCATATGGCATTTGTTCGCTCCCCGGACGGTATTTCCATCGAATTGCTGCAGCGGGGCGAGCCCCTGGAGCCGCAGGAGCCGTGGGCGTCGATGGAAAATACTGGCGAGTGGTAGCGATCGCCGGCGGCGGGTTGAGCACAGAGTTGACCTGGTAGTGACGATTTGAGGGGCGATCTCCGTGCTCGCCTGAGAGTGTTTAGAGAGCAACAGTGAAAAAAACCAATTGTGTTCTACTGGCCGGCGCCAACGCGGCCGGCCGCATCCGCGACGAGGGACTGCGCCCGGAGCAATTCTCCACGCTGGTCGGCGCTTCCGGTGGCCCTAAGTGGTTGGTGATCAGCCAGCTGGACCGGGTGCTGATGGGGGAGTTCTTCCGCGAGCGCCGCGAGCCGGTGGTGACTCTGGGGTCTTCTATCGGCAGTTTTCGCAATATGTGTTATGCGATGCAGGATTCACTGGGGGCTCTGGAGCGGCTCGAATACGGCTATATCAATCAGTCTTACGACTCGGACAGGCCCACTCCGGTGGAGATCACCGCAGCCGGCGAGAAGATCCTGCTGGACGTACTGGGCGAAGACGGTGCGCGCCAGGTGGCGGAGAACCCGGTCTGGCACAGCCATTTCGTCACAGTGCGCGGCCGCGGGCCGCTCGCCAGTGAAAAGCGCGCGCTGCTGGCGCCGGCCCTGTTTGCCTCGGCGCTGGCCAACGCCCTGACGCGGCGCAGTCTGAGCGCCTTCTGGGACAGGGTAGTGTTTCATTCCGGCGAGCGGGCGGCGGTTCACTTCGACAACCTGCGCACGGTCAATACTCAATTGTCGCCGGCAAATGTCTGCGATGCGGTACTGGCCAGCGGTTCGATACCGCTCGTCATGGCCGGGGTGCAGAACCCACAGGGAGCGCCGCTGGGCAATTATCGGGACGGCGGCATAACCGATTACCACTTCGACCTGCGCTTCCAGCACCCGGAAGGGCTGGCGCTCTATCCGCACTTCTTCCCCTACATGGTGCCCGGCTGGTTCGACAAGAGCCTGTCCTGGCGCTGGGTCAAGGGCGGTGCCATGCAAAACACGCTGCTGGTGGCGCCGTCGCCCGCATTCGTGGCGAGCCTGCCCTACGGCAAGATTCCCGATCGCAACGACTTCTACAGGCTCAGTAACGACGAGCGCCTGAAGTACTGGAACAAGGTAGTGGATATGAGCCGCCGCGTCGCGGAAGACTTCTACGAGTTGTGGCAGAGCGGTACCGTTGGCGATCACCTGATCGAGGTTGGTTCCGATGATGTGCCGCACAAACTGCAGCGGGTGGCCGCCGCATGAGTTCGGCACAGGAATTCAACACGCCGCAGGAGGAGTACCGCACCACCCAGGAGCGGGTCTACTACCAGGTGCGCGATGCGATTCTGCGCGGAAAGTTCCTGCCCGGCCACGCTATCACTATCCGCGGCCTGGCCGCGGACCTGGATTGCAGCCCGATGCCGGTGCGCGAAGCCCTGCGTCGCCTGACCTCGGAGCGCGCGCTGGAATTGTCGGATACCCGCCGGGTGACCGTACCGACCATGACGCCCGAGAAGCTCGCCGAGATCTGTGCGGCCCGGGTCGCGCTGGAATGCCAGGCGGCAGAGCAGGCGTTGCCCTTTGTCGGCGCGGAGCAGCTGGAACAGCTGCGCAGGCTGGACGAGCGGGTGACCTCGGCACTGGCGGACAAGGACATCGAGGAGTATGTCACCGCCAACCTCGAATTCCATTTCACCCTGTATCGTCTCGGCCAGCCGCATATCATCCTGTCGCTGATCGAGAGCCTGTGGCTGCAGACAGCGCCGCTGCAGCACCTGGTGTTCCAGCGCTTCGGCGTGCAGGAGCTGCCCGACCGCCACCAGGACCTGCTCGAGGCCATTGCCTCCGGCAAGCCGGAGCGCGTGCGCACCGCCATTCGCCAGGATATCGAAGAGGGCCTCGGCTCCATCTCCGCAGAAGAGCTTCTGTAAATCAATGTTCAGTTATATTCATCTTGCCCTGCACGGGCTGGTGCCGGTGGCCATTGCCTGGTTTTTCTTTCGCTCTGACTGGAAGAGGGCGGCGCTGATCATGCTGGCCGCCAACCTGGTGGACCTGGATCACCTGGTTGCCAATCCGGTCTATGATCCCAATCGCTGCAGTATCAATTTCCATCCGCTGCACAAGATGCTGCCCATTTCCCTCTACGGCGCGATGATGTTCCTGCCCTGGCCACCACTGCGCTATCTGGGTATCGGGCTTATTACTCATATGTTGCTGGATGCAACGGACTGCGCTTTCTGAGGCGGGGCATTGCGCCGAATCCATTGAAAATGTGCAATTTCCGCCGCGGACTTGACCATTTTTCCCCTTCGTTGTCTGGCGGCGATTCAATTAACCGCCGCCGCGTTACTCTTTGATGACATAACAATAACTGGCCGTCGTCCAGGGCGGCCGCCCCCATCAAGGAGTGTTTCATGTTCACTAGAATCGCCCTGGTATTTTCCTGTCTTCTGGTAGGGCATTCTACGTTTGCCTGTATCTCCGAGGAATCCGAATCCAATGATTCAGAACCCGATGCCGATGGCCCGGTCTGTTCTGGCCAGTTAGTGGATGGTGCTATCGGCAGTCGCCGCGACCAGGATTGGTATTACTTCAACATCGAACAGCCCGCCACCCTGGACATCAGTCTGGATCATCACGGTGGCGACGACTTCGACTGGTATCTGTACGACTCCTCGCGGCAACTGTATAGCGCGGAAAGCGGCAGGGTGCCCGAGCGCGCTTCCGTCAGTGTCGAGGGGACGGGGTTCTACACGCTAAAAATAATCCGCTATCGGGGCCAGGGTTGGTACAGCCTCGATGTACGCGGTATCCCCGGCGGCGGTTCTGGCGGTCTGTGCAATCTGGGCGCGCGGCCGGCGAAGCCCGGCGGGCTTACCCGTTACCTGACTGGCAGCGAAGCGGATATCTGTGTGGAGCAGGGCGAGGGTGGCCTGCTGGTCATGGGCGGGGGCAGCGATGTGGATGCGGCTTTTACCCGCAGGGTCAAGCCACTGCTTGCTGGCGGTGATGTGGTGGTACTGCGCACCTCCGGCAGCGATGGTTACAACGACTATTTGCAACAGTTGCTGGGTGCAGATTCGGTGGAGACGCTGATCGTCGACCGGCGGCAATACGCGGACGACGATTACGTCGCCTGGGCGGTGCGGTCGGCGGAATTTGTGTGGATCGCCGGCGGGGACCAGTCCGAGTACCTGAACCAGTGGCAGGGCACGCTGCTGCAGCAGGCGCTAGACGAGGTTCTGGCTCGAGGAGGTGTGCTCGGTGGTACTTCTGCCGGCGCCGCGGTGCAGTCCGAGCATATCTATGATCCGGATGGCGTGCTGGGTATCTATTCCTCCGAGGCGGTCACCGATCTGTGTCACGAATACATCAATATTTCCACGGGTTTTCTCAGTACGCCCGCCATGCAGAACCTGATCATTGATACGCATTTTGCCGAGCGGGATCGCATGGGGCGGCTGATGGTCTTCATGGCCGGCCTGCCGCCAGGTATTCGCGGTATCGGTGTGGATGAGGCGACGTCGATTTTCTTCTCGACAGACGGCGGCGGAATCGTGGATGGCAGCGGTCATGTCTATGTGCTCGCCGAGGATGGGGCGACGTCGCGCTCCCAGGCAAGCTGTGGTGAGCCGGTCATCTATGAAGATGTGCTGCGCTACCAATTGTCCGAGTATGAGCAGTTCAATATCTTCACTGGCGCGACCAGTGTAGTGCCGAAGCGCATCGGCATCGATGGGCGAAATGGCAGCTTCTACATTAATCAACCCTACCAGTAATGGGGAAGTCACAGGCGGGCGGCGAGTGGGCCGGGTTCAGTATCCCCGGTTCGCGGCTGGATGCAGAACAGGGTTTCACTCGGGATGCTGACGCGGAGTCACAGGTTCCGCTGGCTGTGCCGCAGATCATTTGGTATTGGCCGTCGTTTTCCATCGACTCCTGCGCGATGCGATGAAAGGCTTTACAGCATTTTTTCAGCGTGATAAAAATTGCGTGAAGTTTGCTAAGAAGAATTTTAACCAGCCAACTGAAAGCGCTATGAACTCAAGCAAAATGACTACTATTGCTATCGAGCGCTGCTCCGCCAACTACCACCTCAGTGAGTGGTTTGACGAGTAGCTTCCTTCTCTCGGCGTAGCCGGGGCTTAACGGTATCGAGCGCTGCTCAGTAATGAGCAATATTCGATAGCCGCTGAGTGAATTGGAAAGGAAGCTATAAGTCGGAATCTCCCCGCACTTATTTCCTCTGCAATATTCCACGGGATTGGTATGTCTAGAGTCTGCTGATCTGTGTGGCATTGCCCGGCCGTCGTGTGTCCGTTTACCCGAGATGTGTCTGTAATTACTGATTACCAACTTGCCAGGGTCCGACACCCGGAAAGCAAAGGGAAATACAATGAATAAAAGAACCCATCTGTACCAGGCGATTCGTCTCGCTATTGGCTGCTCATTAGTGTGCAGTGCCGCTGTGGCTCAGAGTGCGCAGGGGCCGGAGGAGGCTATTGAACAGGTCGTGGTCACCGGTACCCACATCAAGGGGCTGGATACCGAGGGCGCGGTGCAGGTCGTGCAAATCGGCCGTGAAGATATCGAAGCATCTGGCGCGACGTCACCGATCGAAATCCTGCAGCAGCTGACCCAGACTGGCGGCGGCAGTGGGACCTTTTCCACGGCGACTGGCGGGCCGCTGTCGAGCGACACACCAGTAGGCGCTGCAGGTGTGTCTCTGCGGGGGCTCGGGGCCTCGGCGACCCTGGTCCTGGTAAACGGGCGACGGGTGTCCGTGAGTTCCTTTGCCAAGGGGCAGGAGTCGTTTGTCGACGTCAATGCGATTCCGTTGGCGGCCATCGAGCGGGTGGAAGTTCTACCCAGCGGTGCCGCGGCCACCTACGGCGCCGACGCGGTGGCCGGGGTCGTTAACTTCGTGCTGCGCGAGGATTTCGAGGGCAGCGAAATCTCCATCTCCCACGGAAACTCAACTGCCGGTAGCGATGAGGGCAAGTACAACCTGAACTGGGTATGGGGCCATAAGGGTGAGCGCAGCCGAACGATGCTGGTAGCCGACTTTTTTACCCGTAATGCACTCTACGACCGGGACCGAGATATTTCGGCGAACTCAGTGCGTCCCAGCCAGCAGGGTATTTACCCAAGTTTCAACGATCTGTTCGCGATGTACTACGACCAGACCGAAGTGGCGTTCGACGGCGGCTGTCCGGATGACCAGTTCGGTTTTGGCAGTTTCGGCGAGTATTGTGAATTCAACACCAACGCCTATGTCGCTACCCAGGACGAGTATGAAAGTGCGAGTCTGGTGGGGACGTTCAGTTACCAGCTGACGGATAACGTGGAGTGGTTCAACACCGCGATGGTGCAGATGAACCAGTCCCGCGGCACTAGCGCCCCGGCCAATTTCAGTCGCGCGCCTTTTGATCCGGAGAGCCCTCTGTGGCCGGAAGCGCTGCAGGCGGATATCGTCGAAGAGGGGGCTTTCAGCGAGGATTATCCCACCGATTCTTTCAGTGATTTCTACGGCTATCCGATCTACGCCTGGGGTAAATTCCCGGATCCCCGCGCGGTGGAAGTCGAGAGCGAGTCCGTGCGTCTGGTGACAGGTCTGCGCGGCGCTCTCTCCGGCTGGGACTGGGAGCTGGCTGCCAATATCGGACGCAGTGAATCGGAGCAGCGCGGTCTGTCCGGCCTGTACCGTTCGGAAACTTTCTATAACGCCAGTATGGGCAACCTGTGTGCCGATGGCACTCTGGTCAATCGCTGGGAGCTGGATCTGGCGCGTCCGGATGCGGATTATGTCGGGGAGACCTGTGAATCCATCGGCCAGACTACCGCTTGGTACAACCCCTTCGGTGGCCAGGCAGATCAGCTGGAAGTCGTCGATCAGTATGTGCGCACCGATGCGCGGCGCAACGGTGTGTCAGAGCTGATTGCAATCGACGGCAATATTTCCGGCAGCTGGATCGAGCTGCCCGCCGGCACCATCCAGGTGGCCGTCGGTGGCGAGTTCCGCCGTGAAACCGTACAGGACAGGCCGTCCGGCGATGCGATTTCCACGACTTTGAATCCGGAACCGATTCTGGGCTTCAGCTCCACCTCTGCCGACGCCGAGCGCGATCAGTGGGCAGTATGTATGGAGCAGATGGTTCCGCTCGCTTCCAACACCGAGCTGCAGCTGGCGTTGCGCTACGATCACTACGACAGCTTCGGCGGCGATGCCAACCCGAAGGTCGCGCTGCGCCACGCCTTCAACGACGCGATTATTTTTCGTAGTAACTGGTCCACCTCATTCCGCGCCCCGTCCCTGGCCCAGGTGGGTGCCGGCACTCTGCTGAGCAGTTACACCGTTGATTGTTCCGTGACGCCGGCCGCTTGTGACGGTCTTGCCGACGAAGATGGCGAAGCGCTGCTGTCCGAAGAGGTGGGCAACGACGGCCTGAAGCCGGAAACCGCAACTACCTGGGGTGTCGGCTTCCTGCTCAAACCGACTGACGATACCGAGATATCCATCGACTACTGGAATATCGAGCACGAAAACCTGATTGGTGTCGAGGAGGACGACTTTATCCTGCGGGCGCTGGCGGGGGAGTTCCCGGTAGTGGCTGAGGGCGAATTGGCAACCGGGATGCCTGGGCTGGAGATGGCCGGAGGGTTCGTCGTTGATGCGCATTTCCAGCTGACCAACCTCGGCTGGCAGAAAACCAGCGGCGTGGATATGGCGTTTACACAGTATTTCGATACCGAAAACTGGGGTCGTTTCCGCTTTACGCTGGATGGCACCTATCTGGAGAAATTTGACAAGCTGCCGTCGGCGGCCCTGGGTGTTGTCAGTGAAGCCGGTGAGTACACTTACCCGCGCTGGCTGGCCAACAGTTCCCTGCGCTGGAGTTACCAGAACTGGTCTGCAACCCTGGGTGCCAGGTACACCCACAGCTATATGGACGATCCGAGCCCGCGGGTTCTGGAAGCCGTAGGTTTGCCGGGCGACTCGCTAGTCGAGGTGGATCCATGGACAGTGTTTGACCTGAGTGTAAGTCGCGACTTCGATAATGGCAGCTGGCTCAGCTTCCGCGTCGATAACCTGCTGGATGAGGAGCCGCCGTTGGTACTGGGTACGAGTGCCAACGTCGATCACTTCAACCACAACTCCATGGGGCGCTTCATGACTCTCCGTTACGGCCATGCATTCTGATGCGGTAGCGTCAGGATGGTATCCGCCGGGGCTTTCCGCCCCGGTGGATGTCGCGAACGATTGCGAAGGCGATAAAAACTAATATGGGTGAATCTTCCATGCAATCCTCTACTCCCAACGCCGACCCGCGGGACGCCGGCGGTGTCGCCGCTGAACCCAAATGGGTGATGCCGGACACCTACCTGATCCTGCTGTGTGTGGCCATCTGCGCTTTTGCACTCAACTTCCTGATTCCCGCCGGCAGCTTCGACACCATCGTCAATACGGTCAACGACGTAGAACGCAGTGTGATTGACCCGACCACCTACCGGCAGGTAGCGGAGGCACCCCGGGGTATGGCGCTGTTTGCCGAGGGTGGGGAGATCGGTTTGCTCAACTTCCCTTTTGAGGGGATGGTGTCCGGTACAAAGTGGGGAGCTTCCATCGGCGTTTTTGCCTTTATCCTGCTGACCGGCGGTGCCTTTGGTTTGATCTTCGCCAGCGGCTCGATAGAGCGCGGCCTTTTTCAGGTGATCGCCCGCAACCGACGGGCAGGCTCGCTCTACCTGGTTATCCTGTGCTGCCTGTTTTCCATCGGCGGAGCAGTCTTCGGCATGGGGGAGGAGGTAATTCCCTTTACCTTGCTCTTGGTGCCGCTATTGGTATCTATGGGTTACGACAGCATTACCGCGTTGCTGGTCACCTACGTCGCCACTCAGGTTGGCTTTGCCACTTCCTGGATGAATCCTTTTGGGGTCAGTATTGCCCAGGGAATTGCCGAAGTACCGTTAATGTCCGGCAGCGGCCCGCGTATGCTGCTGTGGCTTATCAGCACCGGGTTCCTCACTGTTTTCACGGTCTCCTACGCGCGTCGAGTCCAGCGCAGACCGCAAGTCTCACTCGCTTATATGTCGGATGGCGTATTTCGTGAGAGGCGCATGCCGGTTGATTCATTGCAGACCATGGTGCGTGGCGACGGATGGGTATTGCTGCTGTTCGCCGCTGGCATTGGCTGGATGATCTGGGGCGTCGTGCAACGCAATTATTTCCTGCCGGAAATCGCCACGCAGTTTTTTACCATGGGTGTCGTCATTGCCGTAGTCGCGATCCTGTTCGGCCTCAACGGTTTAACCGCTAACAAAGCTGCCGCTGCGTTCAAGGAAGGTGCTCAACAACTGTTGCCGGCGGCGATGGTGGTGGCTTTTGCCAAGGGCATAGTGCTGTTGCTCGGCGGCGACGACCCCAGCGACGCCAGCATTCTGAATACTATTCTGCACTGGGCTGGAGAGTCTTTTTCCGGTGTCTCCGGTGTTGTGTCAGCCTGGTTTATGCTGGCGTTCCAGACCGTCTTCAATTTCTTCGTAACTTCCGGCTCCGGGCAGGCCGCGCTGACGATGCCCATCATGGCACCGCTGGCAGATGTGGTCGGCGTCTCCCGTCAGACCGCGGTTTTGGCTTTTCAGCTGGGGGACGGCCTCACCAACATCATTGTACCCACCTCTGCCGCACTGATGGGGTGCCTGGGTGCCGCGCGACTCGACTGGGGCGTTTGGGTGAGATTTGTATTGCCGTTACAGGCCGGACTCTTTTTGATTGCCTCGACGGCAGTGGTCATTGCCGCCTTTACCAATTTCTGAGTTGTAATTGCTTTCTATGTCGAAAATTATCCTGATAAAAAACGCCCATGTCTTTGCGCCGCGGGATTTCGGTATCTGCGATGTACTGGTGGCGGGTGACAAGATAGCCCGAATCGACCACGGGCTGGATCTGCCAGCGGATATTGGCGATACCGTCGATGCAGACGGCGCCTGGTTACTACCGGGATTGGTGGATTCTCTGGCGCATATCAGTGGTGGGGGCGGTGAAGGTGGTTTTGCTTCGCGTACCCCGGAGCTGGATTCCCGCGAGGCAATTGCCTCCGCTGTCACGACGCTAGTCGGTGTGCTCGGCACCGACGCCACCACGCGGACGTTGAACGAACTCTACGGCAAGGCCAGGGCGCTGGACGCACAGGGGCTCAGTTGTTACATGCACAGCGGTTCCTACCAGTTTCCGGTAAATACGCTGACCGGCAGTGTACGCACCGACATCATGCTGGTCGACAATATCATCGGTGTTGGCGAGCTGGCCATTTCCGATCATCGCTCTTCCCAGCCCTCAATCCATGAGCTGGTGCGAGTCGCTTCCGATGCGCGGGTTGCGGGACTTCTTAGCGGCAAGAGTGGAGTGGTCAGTATTCACGTGGGTGCCTGCAAGGGGCGACTGCAGCCGCTGTTTGACGCGGTGGCGGCGTCCGATATTCCCATCAGTCAGTTCTACCCGACTCATATCAATCGCAATGACGCCCTGTTGGAACACGGCGTGGCATTTGCCCGCGCCGGCGGATATATAGATTTTACCACGTCGACAACGCCGGAAATCCTCGCCACTGGCGAGCTGCGCGCGAGTGCTGCACTGAAGGCGGCACTGGAAGCCGGCGTGCCTGCGGAACGCATTACGTTCTCTTCGGACGCCCAGGGTTCCATGACGAATTTCTGCGAGAAGGGCAGGTTGCAGGATATCGAAGTGGGCTCGGTATCCAGTTTGTTCGGCGAGTTCAAGCGGGCCGTCAGTGTGGAAAATATCGACTTCGTCAAGGCGTTACAGGCGGTCACCGCCAATCCCGCCAGCGTACTCGGGTTGCGGCAGAAGGGCCGCATCGCAGCCGGGATGGACGCCGATCTTGCCGTAGTGGACCCGCAGAGCTTTGTTATTCGCCACGTCATGGCGCGGGGAGAATGGCGATTTTTTGACGGTGGACTTCGCTATGCGGGGGCGTTTGCCGGGTCATGAGCCAGAGACCCGCGGACTCAGTTGTCATCCTGTTGCTGCCTGGCTTTTCCGTGGCCAGTCTGGGAGTACTGAGCGAGCGGTTTACCGCAGACAGGGGGAGAGCTCCGCTGATTTGTAGTTTCTATGACGAAGCAGTTCCCGCAGAACATGGCGTGCAGGTTCGGGCGCAGATGCTGCCGCGGCAGGTGGAACCGACAGACCGCACCCTGGTCGTCTGTGGCGGGCGCCAGGGATCGCCACTCGAGCCGAGTCAGCGCGCTCTGTTGCAACGTATCGGCGTACGTAGCGGGCAACTGATCGGCATTGGCAGCGGCGTAATCGCGCTCGCGCAAGCCGGGCTACTGGGGGGACACCACTGCAGTGCGCCGGCGGAACTAGGCGCGGAGCTGCAACGGCTGGAACCGCAGCTCCTGCCCAGTCCGTCGCAATTTACTGGCGATGGCCGGATCTGGACCTGTTGTAACGAAGCGGCGTTGGGGGTAATGCTGAATGCATTGTTCTCTTACCGTTGCGAAAATGGTCGTGCCGGTGGTGGCAGGTCGCGCGGTGAAGTAGAGGACTGCTCGATACTGTTGGATGCGCAGATACTGATGCGGAACAATCTCACAGAGCCGCTGACCACCGCGGAGATAGCTTTTTACCTCGGCGTGACCAGCAAAAAGCTCGAACGAATCTTCCGCCGTTTCGCCGGGCAGTTGCCGGCACGTTTCTATATCGATTTGCGCCTGTCTGCAGCCAGGCAATTGCTGCATCACAGCAACTGCAGTATTGAAGAGATCGGCAACCGCTGTGGCTTCAGTTCCGCATCACATTTCAGCCGCGCTTTTCGCAATCACTTTGGCCGCCCTCCGCGTGCCGAGCGTCAGCGATTCACGGCCGTGCCGGAAGCTGTCCCGGCATCCGGACCAACAAACATTAATCTATTGGCAGGTTAACAATGCACATTGGTATTGCCGGGCTTGGCCGGGCTCTCTTTGGTGTTCTGATTGCTCTGGCAGCGAGCCAGCTACAGGCGGCGGAGCGAGGAAAATTGATGATCGTCGGCGGGGCATTGCGCAGTGACAATGCGGCTGTGTATCGCGGGTTTATAGCGTCGATACCTGCGGCGCTCCCCGATGTAGCTATAGTGCCAGCCGCTTCGGGCCGGCCAGCGTACTACGCCGAAGCGTTTCGGCAAGACCTGCAGCGGTACGGCTTTACAGGCAAGGTGCACATTTTACCGGTGGCGGTGAAGGACGATCCGGATACCTCTGTCGATGAGAGTCGCTGGTCCCGCGGTGCGTACGACCGCATTCAGGCAGAGCGACTGGCAAAGGTTGGCGGTATCTGGTTTGTCGGTGGCGACCAGACGCGTGTCACCGACACATTTTTGCGCCCCGATGGCAAGGATACGCCGATGTTGGCGGCAATCCGCCGGCAACTGGAGCGGGGGGCGATTGTAGGCGGAACCAGTGCAGGTGCGGCAATCATGAGCCGCACCATGATCGCCGCCGGGGACTCCCTCTCCGCGTTGACGCAGCCTCAGTCTGGTGACTACGCGGGCATGCATTCGCAGGAGTCCGGCCGGTTGATGCTGAGCACAGGGCTCGGCTTCTTGCAAACCGGTATTGTCGACCAGCACTTCGATCGGAAGAGCCGTCTCGGTCGCCTTGTGCGGGCACTGGCGCCCCCGTTGCCGGAGGCGGAGCGACGCGGTTTCGGTATCGACGAAGACACCGCGATATTGGTCGATCGGGAGAGCGGCGACATGCAGGTGCTGGGGAGCGGCAATCTGGTCCTGGTGGACGCGCGCGGAGCGGATTTCGCGGGGGACGGCTCGCGCTTTGCGGTCGCTGATATACGATTGTCTGTGCTGAGTAACGGCGACAGCTACAACTGGAAAACAGAGGCCTTGCGGGCGGACGGGGGCGCAACCGTTGGAAACGAGGCGTTCGGTTACCGGCCGCAGCAGGGAGCAGGCATTGCGCTGCCGAACCAGCGCCTCGATCAGCTGCTGGGCTTTTCCCTGCTCGATAACCGCGAATCGCGCGAACTGCGCCGCTATGCCTTCGATGAGGCTGGCCAGGGCGTGCGCTTCCGCTTCGTACAGGCCGAAGACAGCCGCGGTTTCTGGCGTTACGGTTCGGGCACCAAGGACCAGTATTCGATCGGCGAAGTGCGCCTGTCGGTCGAGCCAGTGGCGGTATACGTCAAACCACAGGTGCACGTCGAGCCGCAGGTGCATGTCGAGCCGTAAAGCCGCGATGAGTGCGCGCCCGCGCGCTCGCTTCCCATCCGCTGCAGTGTCGATGCCGATCTGCCGGTACTGGCTCCGCGCCCGGGGCCATGGCACCTGCAGTGGTCGGCGGCCCCGCACTCAGGCGGTGCTGCCGCTATAGGAAATCTCATGGAGCTGCCGCGGTCATCCAGATGCCGGCCGGCTCCGCCAGCCCCATCGACTCTTGTCCGCTCACCTCCCGCTCCCCCCCAGTTCCGGTGCTATCCCGCCCTAGTCAGTCATCCCTCGACGGTGCGCCGCCGCGAGTGCGGCAGTAGGGCTCTACTGCGCTGTAGACCCGCAAGTCCCCCATGCCCGGGCGCCGTGGCCCAATCTGGGGGTGAAATAGGGCTCCTGACTATAGTGTTGTCGCTGTGGATCGATAGATCTTGCGCTCTCGCCACCGACACCTCTAAAATGTGATCACAAATTTGAGGGATACAAATTTGGGCGCCAAAAGGCGCCCGCGGGGTGAGCGCCAGGGATGGCGCGAATCACAAATTTGAGGGATACAAATTTGGGCGCCAAGAGGCGCCCGCAGGGTGAGCGCCAGGGACAGGCGAGTAACAGAATTTGGAGAGATTGGGCCCACGTCATGGGTGGCGCGCCGCACAGTGCGGTGGAGCGGATCTCATCTACAAGCCAGGAGCGATATATGAACAAGAGTCAACTGCAACAACACGACCGCGAGCACCTGCTGCATCCGTTTACCGATTTTCATGACCTGGGCAAACAGGGTACCCGGGTGATCACCAGCGCTGAAGGCGCCTACATCACCGACATTGACGGTCACAAGATGCTCGACGGCATGTCCGGTCTCTGGTGCTGCAACCTCGGTTACAGCCGCAAGGAGATCAGCGATGCGATCTATGAGCAGCTGAACACGTTGCCGTTCTACAACAGCTTCTTCCAGTGCACGACCATTCCTTCCATCGAACTGGCGGATGCGCTGGCGGAAGTGACCCCGGACGGTATGAACAATGTGTTCTTCACCGGTTCCGGCTCCGAGGCCAACGACACCAACCTGCGTATTATCCGCCGCTACTGGGACCTCAAAGAGCAGCCGGAAAAGCGCATCGTTATTTCCCGCAAGAACGCCTACCACGGCTCCACCATCGGCGGTGCCAGCCTCGGTGGCATGAGCGGCATGCACAAGCAGTTCCAGTCCCTGGACTACATCGAGCACATTCAGCAGCCTTACTGGTTCGGTGAAGGCGCTGATATGTCGCCGGAAGAATTCGGCGTTTACGCTGCGCGCAGCCTGGATGAAAAGATCCAGGAACTGGGCCCGGACAAGGTTGCGGCTTTTATCGCCGAGCCGATCCAGGGCGCCGGCGGCGTGATCATTCCGCCGGAGACCTACTGGCCGGAAGTCAAGAAGGTCCTCGATCAGTACGACATCCTGCTGGTAATGGATGAAGTGATCTTCGGCTTCGGCCGCACCGGTGCTTGGTTCGGTGCCGACTACTATGGCATGCAACCGGACCTGATGACCTTCGCCAAGGCGGTAACCAACGGATACTTCCCGCTGGGCGGCACCATGGTCAGTGATCGCGTGGCCGACGTCATCAAAGCCAAGGGCGGTGAATTCACCCACGGCTACACTTATTCCGCGCACCCGGCCGCCTGTATGGCGGGCCTGGCCACCATCAATATCCTGCGCAACGAGAAGATCATCGAGAACGTGCGCGATAACACCGGCCCTTATCTCGCCAAGCGCTGGGCGGAGCTGGCGGAACACCCGATTGTGGGTGAGGCCCGCAGCCTCGGCCTGGTGGGCGCCCTGGAGCTGGTGAAAGACAAAGGCAGCCGCACGCGCTTCGACGACAAGTGCACCGCCGGTGGTATCTGCCGCGATATGAGTATCAAGAACGGGCTGGTTATGCGCGCTACCGGCGACACTATGATCATCGCTCCGCCGCTGATCATTACCACCGAGCAGGTGGATGAGCTGGTCGAAAAGGCCCGTCGCGCTCTGGACGACACGGCCAAGGCATTGGCGTAATATCGCAGTCGCCGCACAGCGCGTGTGCGGGGGCGGCCGTTGGTCGCTCCCGCCATAAAACTAAAAACATTCAGGCAATTTATGTCTCAAGAAAATGAGTTTATTCCGCAGCCAGAACTTCTGGAGATATCGCGGAAGTTTCTGCACGAGCACCCCGATCTCAAGTGGATCGAGGGATTTTCGTTCGATATCAACGGCGTTCCCCGCGGCAAATGGCTGCCGGCGGAAGCGGCGGAGAAGCTGCTGAAAGGCAGCCTGCAGATGCCGCGCAGTGCCGCCAGCCTGGATATCTGGGGGCGGGACATTGTGGACAGTCCGCTGGTCTATGCCAGTGGTGACAGCGATGGTGTCTGCATCCCGGTTTCGCCGATTTGCCTGGCCCCCTGGCATCGCGAGGAAACTGCGCAACTGCATATGCAGCTGCACGAGCCGGACGGATCGCCTCTCTACGCCGATCCGCGTACCCAGCTTCAGCGTGTTGTCGCGCGGCTCAAGGAGTTGGGATACACGGCGGTATGCGCCACCGAGCTGGAATTCTATCTGCTGCGCGAAGACGCGGATCACCTGGCGCGCCCGCGCCCGGTCAGTGACAACGACTCCGAGCTGGTGCCGTCCACCGACGTCTACGACCTGTCGGAGCTGGATGCACAGCGGCACTTCTTTGCCGATGTGCGCGCCGCCTGTGAGGCGCAGGGCATCCCCGCGGACTCGGTCCTGTCCGAGTGTGCGCCGGGGCAGTTCGAAATCAACCTGCTGCACAGCGCGGATCCGGTCAAGGTTGCCGACCAGACCCTGTTGTTCAAGCGCTTGCTGAAAGGGGTGGCGCGCAGTCACGGTCTGCGTGTCAGCACCATGGCCAAGCCCTTTGGCGATCAGGCCGGCAACGGCATGCACGTACACTTGAGTCTGATTGACGAAAGTGGCCGGAACGTATTCGATGATGGCAGTGACGAGGGTTCGGACCTGCTGCGCTTCGCGGCCGCCGGCATGCTGGCTACTGCCAACGATGCGATGGCGCTGTTTGCTCCGCACAGCAATTCCTATCGCCGCTTCCAGGAAAGCTCGCATGCACCGCTCAACTTGTGCTGGGGGTACGACAACCGCACGACGACGTTGCGTATTCCGGCCAGTGACTCCGCGGCGCGCCGTATCGAGCACCGTATTGCCGGCGCGGATGTGAACCCCTACCTGGTGCTGGCAGCGATACTCGCCGGTGTCTGCCACGGTATCGAAAACAAGCTGGAGCCGCCGGCGCCGGTGGAAGGTGATGCCTACCAGGTGGAAAGCGAACAGTTGATCAATACCTGGAGTGGTGCGCTGGCGCGCTTCGAGCAAAGCCCGCTGTGGCAAGACTATCTGGATCCGCGTTTCGTCGCGCTCTTCTTGTTATTGAAGCGCCAGGAATTGGCGGAGATCGGTGCGCGGGTGACGGATGTGGAGTACCAGAGCTATCTGCACCGAGTGTGATGTCTGATTGTGAACGCTTCGGCGCCATTTGCTTCCACTCTTGGAAGCCTTTGGCGACAGGGGGAATAGCGTGGGGAAATCCTTTGCTATACCTAATCTAAGCGCGTGACGCGCTTGATACTCTCCTCCTGAAAGTGTGTTCGAGAAAACTGGCCCGCCACATGGCGGGCATTTTTTTTGTCCTTCCACTTTCTGTCAGAAATTCTTTCCTTATTTGCGCGCTCTAATTGGTACGCATTACTGCATACGGAGAATGCCTGCCTATACTGAAGTAACCGCGACTGCGGCGAAGGAGCTTTTCAGCGTTACAAGGAGTTACCCCATGAGATTGAAGTCTCTGCTCATCCCTCTGGCAATGGCGGGTTACGCCGGCTTCGCCGCCCACCCGGCCCTCGCCGGCCCCTCTGGATACCCTGCACCGCCCCCGCCTCAAGGTATTTACACCGCCGGTACCTTTATGGTGCGCATCGGTGCGTCCTTTGTGGATCCGGATGACGATGTCCTTTCTCACCGGCAGGTATTCGTTACCGACGATCCCACGACGGATCCAGTGGAAGCGGTGCCAGTTGACGTCTTCACCAAAGTGGATTTGGATGACGACACCACCTGGTATGTCAGTGGTGTCTGGCTACCGATTGAGCATTTTGGGATAGAACTCAATGTCAGCGTCGACGCCAACCTCGAAGCGACGCTGTTCTCTTCTGCAAGCACGGGCGGCGAATTTATCGGGTCATTCTCTGAACGTATCGGCGACTTCGATACCTATACCACCAGCCTCTATGCGAACTGGTACCCGATGAACCCGACCTGCCTGATTCAGCCGTATGTCGGCCTTGGTGTCAGCTACGTGGATATCGAGGAGGATTTCCTGCGGCCGGTATTCCGCGATGGCCGGGAAAGATTCGGGCTGGTCGATTTCGGCAGCGACTTCAACTGGACCGCTCAGGTTGGCGTGGACTTCAATTTCGGTCGCGACAGTGGCTGGCAGGTAAATCTCGCCGCCATGTATGTGCGGGCGCGGCCGGATATTTCTATCGGTTACGACACCGAGACATTTGTGCCGGGTTTTGGCGACAGCGTGATTCTCCCGGTGCGCGTCCGCGACGAATTGGACATGGATCCCTGGATTGTCAATCTCGGCGTAGGTTACCGGTTCAGCTTTTGATCAGTCCGGTATAAAAAATGAGGCAGGTGGATGACCCTGGATATCCACCTGCCTTTTGTATTTCCGGTGTGAGTCGGTCGCGATCGGCACAAGAAGCCGTGAGTGGACAGATTCTGCCTAGCAGTCATTTCCGCGCCAGTGTATTCTTCGCTTTCGCCAGCTCTGGTTCTGTGAGTAGTTAAACAAGTGGCTGCGCGGCCGCCTCAATACGTGAAGTGTGGCATCGCAGTTTGGATACTTTGTATTCACGGGACCCGATAAAACAATGCAAATGGGGAAGCTATGACCGCCTTGGGGAATTGTACAGACGGTCCATCGGTTGCGAGCTCGCGGCCTCTCAAAATATGCCTGCTGGGCTATCGCAGCCATCCTTATTGTGGCGGGCAGGGCGTCTACCTTAACTATCTGAGCAAGGCGCTGGTGGATGCCGGTCACTCTGTGGACGTGATTTCCGGACAGCCCTACCCGGAATTGGATCCCCGCGTAAAGCTGATCAAGATGCCTGGGCTCAACCTGTTTGAGGTGGAGCATCCAACCCGAGCCCTGACGCTCAGGCACTTGTTGTCGTGGACAGATTTTATCGAGTGGTGGGGCAAGTTGACCGGTGGGTTTGCCGAACCCTATACCTTCGGTCGCCGTGTGGCCAAATACCTGCGCAGGCACGGACGTCACTACGATATCGTGCACGACAACCAGTCTCTTTGTTACGGCTTGCAGGACATCGAGCGGAGCGGCCTGCCGGTCGTCGCAACCATTCACCACCCGATAACCCGTGATCGCCAGTTGGCTCTGGACGCCGCCCCGGACTGGCGTTTCCGGTTGCTTGTGCGCCGCTGGTACAGCTTTCTGGGCATGCAGACCAAAGTGGCGCGGAAGCTGCGACATATCGTTACGGTATCCCGCCAGTCCGAGCGGGATATCATCGAGCAGTTCGGAGTCGACCCCCGGGACATTCACCTGATTTACAACGGCATCGACACCGAAGTTTTCCGACCGCAGCCGCATATCGAGCGCCTGCCGCTGCGCGTCATGACAACCGCCTCGGCGGATCAGCCCCTGAAAGGATTGCGTTTCCTGCTGAACGCCATGGCTGAGTTACGCGAACAATTCCCGGGCCTTGAATTACTGGTTGTGGGTCGCCTGCAGGAGGGCGGTGCTACCGAGCAGCTGCTGAGTCGGCTGCAGTTGCAGGACCGGGTCAAATTTGTATCCGGCATTTCGAACCAGCAACTGGTCGAATACTACGCGCAGGCCAGTGTGGTGGTATGCCCGTCCCTGTATGAGGGCTTCGGTCTGCCGGCAGGTGAGGCGATGGCGTGTGGGGTACCGGTAATCTCCAGCGATGGCGGTGCACTGCCAGAAGTCGTTGGTGACGCCGGCATTGTTGTACCTGCCGGTGACGGCAAGGCATTGGCCCGGGCGCTGCAGACCCTCCTAACCGACGAGGCCCAGCGTGCCCAGTTGGCGGAAAAGGGCAGGGCGCGCATCCTGCAGCAGTTTTCCTGGCGACTGGCGGCGTCGCGGCTGGTGGATTACTACCGGCGGATTCTCGGCGAACCGCAAGTCAAGGCGCTGCCTAAGTCCGTTGTGCGGACGGCAGACGCCAGCGGCGCGGAGGCGGCCTGATGATTACGGTCGATCCGCGGCAGCTGAAGCTGGAGCCGGGGCAGAAAGTACTGGATCTCGGCTGTGGCGAGGGTCGCCACGCCATCCACTTGTTGATTTCGGAGGCGATAGATATCGTCGCCGTCGACCTGAATATCGCCGATGTGCGCACTGCCTGCGAGCGCGCCCAGCCGTTTGCCGAGCAGCAGCAGACCCGTGGGCGCTTGCTGTTCAGCGTGGCAAATGGGTTGCAGCTGCCGTTTGCGGAAGGCACTTTTGATGTGGTGATCTGCTCCGAGGTGTTGGAGCACATAGAGGATTACCGGGCGGTACTTGCCGAGATCGACCGCGTCCTGAAGCCGGGTGGCATTTTTGCCGCAAGCGTACCGACGTTTCTCCCCGAGTGGATTTGTTGGCAGCTCAGCGATGAGTACCACCAGGTCGAAGGGGGGCATATTCGTATTTTCCGAGAGCGCGAATTGCGCAGCAGTATTGAACGACTCGGCCACAGCTTCTTTGCCCGACACAAGGCGCATGCTTTGCACTCGCCTTACTGGTGGCTGAAGTGCTGGCTCTGGGACAGGCCGGAGTCCCGTGTGTTGGCCGCCTATCACCGGATGCTGGTTTGGGATCTGATGCAAAAGCCGTTCTTAACGCGGGCACTGGAAAAGCTGTTGAATCCATTTTTGGGCAAAAGCATCGTGCTCTATTTCGTTAAGCCGCAGTCGTCTCCGGTTGCGGCGGAGATAATCACAGAAGTTATGGGCGAAACCGACACTCCAGCGGTTGCAGTGGAGGTGCAGTCTTGAACGATCTGGCGATAACCCGCTCTGGCGACGCGGCGCTGTTTCCGCTGGGGTTTGTGCGAAACAGTGCGGATTATATTCTTTCGCAACAGCTGGAAGATGGTTCTATTCCCTGGTTCGAAGGCGGCTACGCAGATCCCTGGGATCATGTGGAAGCGGCCATGGGGCTCAGTATTGCCGGTGAGTTTGCCGCGGCAGAAAGGGCCTATCGGTGGCTGGCAGATATCCAGCTGCAGGACGGCAGCTGGTGGGCGGCGTACAAGGATGGTGCGGTGCACAATCGCGAGCGCCGCGAGAGCAATTTTGTAGCCTATGTCGCTACCGGTATCTGGCATCACTACCTGATTACCGATGATGTGAATTTCCTGCATCGGTACTGGCCGACGGTTGATAAGGCCGTGGAGTTTGTACTCGGCCTGCAGACCGAGCACGGGGAAATCCACTGGGCAGTCGACAGTGACAACGTAGCGAGAGAAGATGCGCTGATTACCGGCTGCTCTTCGATCTATAAGAGCCTGGAGTGTGCGATCAATATCGCCTGCACTCTCGGGTATTCCCGCCCACATTGGCTTAGCGGAAGAGTCGCCCTGGGCGCGGCACTGAGGGAGAAACCCCATCGCTTTGATCGCACATGGGAGAGCAAGGCGCGCTTCTCGATGGACTGGTTCTATCCGGTGCTGACCGGAGTGTTTGCCGGCAGCGCTGCGCGGGCACGGCTGCGGAAAAAATGGGATGAATTTGTGGTGGCGGGGCTTGGTTGCCGCTGTGTCAACGACGAGCCCTGGGTAACGGTGGCGGAATCCTGTGAGTTGACGATGGCCCTGGTCGCTGCGGGAGAATCGGGCCGCGCAGCGAAACTGTACCGCGGATTGCATCGCTGGCAGGACTGCGATGGCGGTTACTGGACCGGTTACGTGTACCGTGACAAGGCAATATGGCCGGAAGAGAAAACCACCTGGACGGTGGGGGCGATGTTGCTGGCAGCTGACGCGCTCGCCGGCTTGACTCCGGCGAGAGGGCTCTTTACCTCGGTGCGACTAGTGTCAGACCCGGCGCAGGACGCCGAGAGTGTCGACTGTCTCCACCAGCTCGAACTGAGCGGAAGCCAGGGCTAGTTTGTAAATGTCGTAGGGGGCCTGCCCGCCGTCTTCCGGGTCCGGAAAAATATCGTGAATGGCCAGATATCCGCCGGGCACGATATGGCGGGACCAGCTGCGGTAGTCAGTCATGGCTGCTTCCAGTGAATGGCCGCCGTCAATAAAGACAAGGCCTAGTGGCGTATTCCAGCAGCGCGCTGCCACCGCTGAGGGGGCGACGACGGGTACTACCCACTCTTCCAGTTGCGCCGCGCGGATGTTTGTGCGGAAGGTGCGAAAGCTGTCCATCTGCTGGGCATTATCGTCAAAGAGTTCCGGATCGTGGTATTCCTCTCCGGGTTGGTGCTCTTCGGAGCCGCGGTGGTGGTCAACTGCGAAAAGTACGTTGTCGGTCAGCTTGCAGGCGGAGGCGAGATAGATGCTCGATTTGCCGCAGTAGCTTCCGACCTCGAGGCAGGGGCCAAGTTCGCTGGCTTCGGCTGCCAGGTGAAAAAGTGCTTCGCCTTCGTGGGCGGCCAGAAAACCCTTGATACTGTGGATGTCGATGGGCAGCTTGATAGACATATGTTACCGCTCGTTATATGTAGTTTTCCCAAACACTAAACCGCCACATTGATAAAAGCAATTGTGAATTTCAGGGCGGAAAATTTGCATAAAAATCGGATCTGAGAAATGCGCAAGGATCATCGACCCTACTGGCTTAAGCATTGGCTCGTGCGCTTTCGTAAATGGCGTACACGCTATTTCCTGTTGCCTCAGTTCGATGCCATAGGTGTAGAGCCGGAAATTATGGATCCGGGCTCGGTGCATGTCTTCGGTCGCAACATTGTCCTGGGAAATTATCCCCACCTGATTTCCACGCCGGATAACTGCATCCGTTTCACCACGCTCGGCCACCGCGGGGGCGATGCCTTTATTACCATTGGTGATTATGTCTTGATCTCGCCCGGTGTGCGTATTTCTGCAGCGGAGTCCATCACCATCGGTGATGCCTGCATGATTGCCGCCAACGTCTATATTTCCGATTCCGACTGGCACGGGCTCTACAATCGCACGCGACCCTTCCGCTGTACGGCGCCGGTGAAACTGGGTAACAACGTCTGGATCGGCGATAGTGCAATCATCTGCAAGGGCGTCAGCATAGGTGACAATTCTGTCGTAGGCGCTGGCAGTGTGGTGACCAAAGATGTGCCTGCAAACACGGTGGTGGCCGGGAATCCGGCGCACGAAATTAAGAAAATCAATCCCGGGCGGAGAATGATCACCCGCGAAGCGCTGTTTGCCGATGCCTTTCGCCAGGCGCACAACCTGGATGAACTGGACCGCATGTTAATGGACGGCAATTCGCTGCGGGGCTGGCTGCGGGCTTTGCTATTGCCGCGGCGGGGAGACTGAGAGGGCCACAAAGGTTTCAGCGGTAACTGACTGCGGTGAATTGTCGTAATAAACTGTCGCAATGAAACAAAACAAAAGTATTGTACTGATCGGTATGCCGGGCGCCGGCAAGAGTACGCTGGGGGTATTGCTGGCAAAGGAGCTGGCGCTGGATTTTGTCGATACCGATGTGATGATCCAGTTGCGTGAAGGCAAGACTCTGCAGGACATCATGGACGAGACCGATTACCTGAACCTGCGGCGTATTGAGGGGGATGTGCTCTCGAACGCTGAGCTGCCCAATCACGTTATTGCCACCGGCGGCAGCGCCGTATACAGCGAAGAGGGGATGGCAAATCTCCAGCGTTTTGGTCCCGTCGTCTTTCTGGATTGTTCTGCGGACGAGCTGCGCCGGCGCATTCACAATTATGAAAGCCGCGGCATCGCCATGGCGCCGGGGCAGTCGTTCGAGGAGTTGTTCGCCGAGCGCCAGGCGCTGTATCGCAAGTACGCGGATATTACCGTAAGTTGTGATGGCAGCGATCTGCAGCAGGTGGTGGATCGTGTACTGCAGGAATTGCAGGAGCAGGACTAAAGCGGCGAATGGTTCGGCAGGGGCGAATCGGGGATTCGCCCCTGTGATTGGAGGGGCGGACTTACAGTGGCAACTGGGTGGTGTACTTCACCTGTTTCAGGGCAAAGGTGGAATTGACCGAGGCCACGTTCGGCAGATGTACCAGCGAGCGCTTCAGCAGTTGCTCATAGTGTTCGACGCTGTCCACGACCACGCGCAGTACGTAGTCCTTGTCGCCACTGGTGGAGTAACACTCGACGACTTCCTGGACATCCTGCACTGCCGATTCGAAGTTGTTCAGTGACTCCTCGTCGTGGTTGTGTATAGTGACGTAGCAGTATACTGTGACCCCGAGGTCGAGTTTACGGGGGTCGAGCAGGGTGACGCGTCCGCGGATAATTCCCTCGGCCTCCAGGCGTTTGATCCGGCGCCAGCAGGGAGTGTGGGAAAGGCCCACTTTGTCTCCGAGTTCCGCCATGGAATAATCGGCGTTCTCCTGCAGCGCTCGCAGAATCTTGCGGTCAAAATCATCCAGGTCTGTCGAACGCTTCATATAAACTCCTATCCTACAAAAAATAATCTGTTCGAGATGTTTATCATAATTTTACGCGCAAATGCGTAAATAAAGCAATGCTCTATTGCGCTTAACGCACTAGTATGACCTGACCAGCTCGTCGCAGGCTGGACACTTCTTGTGATTACCCGCCAGCTGCTCCAGCGGGCCCGGGTACGGAAGCTGTCGGCGGCTGATGGCGATCAGGCCGGAAGAATAACGACCAATAACTCGATCTCGGAATCGAGCTGAATAGACAACCGGAAGTAGGCGTATGAGTGAGAAAGTAAACAATCCGCAGGGCGCGGCCCAGTCCCGGGAAGGCGGCCAGGCAAAGCGGATCTCCCTGGATGATCGCTTCACCACCCTGAAGGGCCGCGTGTTGCTGTCCGGGATCCAGGCCCTGGTGCGCCTGCCCATCGACCAGATGCGCATGGATAAGTCCCGCGGTCTCAATACTGCCACGTTCATTTCCGGTTACCGCGGATCTCCCCTTGGTGGCTACGACCAGCAGTTATCCCGCGCGAAAAAGCTTCTCGATCAGCACAATATCCGCTTCCAGCCCGGCGTTAACGAAGAGCTGGCGGCAACCGCCGTCTGGGGCTCGCAGCAGGTAGGCCTGTTTGAAGGCGCGCAAGTGGATGGTGTCTGCGGTATCTGGTACGGCAAGACCCCCGGTGTTGACCGCTCCTGTGATGCCTTCCGCCATGCCAATGCGGCCGGCTCCTCGCCGAAAGGCGGTGCGTTGATCGTCGCCGGGGACGACCACGGCTGTAAGTCCTCTTCCTACCCGGGGCAGTCCGAATTCGCCTTTGTCGATATGCATATCCCGGTGCTGAACCCTGCCACCGTGCAGGAAGTGCTGGACTACGGCCACTACGGTTTCGAGCTTTCCCGCTTCAGCGGCTGCTGGGTGGCGATGATTACCCTGGCGGAAAATATGGACAGTTCCGCGACCGTCGACGTGGATCCCGAGCGGGTACAGTTTGCCTATCCGGAGATTGAGCGCCCGGAGGGCGGCCTGAATATCCGCAAGCAGGACAATCCCCTGGAGCAGGAAGAACGCCTGTGGCGCTACAAGCGCCCGGCCGCCTTGGCTTTTGCTCGCGCCAACAACCTCAACAAGGTGGTGCTGGAAAACTCCGACGCGACTCTGGGGATCGTCACCACTGGCAAGGCCCACCTCGACCTGATGCAGGCCTTCGAGGATATGGGCATCGACGAACAGAAGGCGAAAGCGCTCGGTATCCGCATTCTCAAGGTCGGTATGACCTATCCGCTGGATGTGCCCGGTATTCAGGAGTTTGCCCGGGGGCTGGATACGCTGCTGGTATTGGAAGAGAAGCGCAGCCTGATGGAAGTACAGCTGAAAGAAGAGCTGTACAACGTGCACCAGAAAGACCCGCATTTCCCACGCATTCTCGGCAAGGTCGACGAACACGATCGCGCGCTGATGCCGATGTATGGCGAACTGTCGCCGGCCATCGTGACTCAGGTACTGGGCAAAGTACTGGGCGATGCCAAACTGGGCGAGCGCGCCAAGCACCGCCTGATGCGTCTCAATGCGCTGGCGGAGCGCATTTCGCAGCAGGCGGGTTCCAGCGTTTCGCGCCTGCCGATGTTCTGTGCAGGCTGTCCGCACAACCGCTCCACCAAGGTGCCGGAGGGCAGCCGCGCGCTGGCCGGTATCGGCTGCCACTATATGGCGCAATGGCTGGATCGCGAGACCTATACCTTTACCCAGATGGGCGCCGAGGGCGTTAACTGGGTTGGCCAGGCACCATTTACCCGTGAAAAACATGTCTTTGTGAACCTGGGTGACGGCACCTATTTCCATTCGGGCGTTCTCGCCATCCGCGCGTCCGTCGCGGCGAAGGTGAATATCACCTACAAGATCCTGTTCAACGACGCCGTGGCCATGACCGGCGGCCAGCCCCACGACGGCGAGCTGGCACCGGACATGATCTGTCGCCAGGTGCTGGCGGAGGGTGTGAACAAGGTCGTGCTGGTCATGGATAACCCGGACAAGTACAAGGGCGCACTGACTTTCCCGAGCGAAGTGACGATTCGTCATCGCGACCACTTGCCGGTGGTGATGAAGGAGTTGCGCGAAACCGAAGGCGTTACGGTCATTATCTACGACCAGACCTGCGCTACCGAGCTGCGCCGCAAGCGCAAGCGCGGCCTGCTGCCGAAAGCGGAAGGGCGCCCGTTTATCAACGAGCTGGTGTGTGAGGGCTGCGGTGACTGTGTGCAGCAGTCGAGCTGTATTGCGGTGGAAAAAGTCGACACGGCCCTTGGCGACAAGCGCCGGATCAACCAGACCGGCTGCAACCAGGATATGTCCTGTGTTAACGGTTTCTGTCCGTCCTTCGTTACCGTGAAGGGCGGCAAGCTGGCCAAGCGCGCTGGTGTTGGCGATGTGCTGCGCACCGAGGCGGACAAGTTGCCGGTGCCGCAACTGCCGGCGCTGGCCGAGCCGTACAACCTGCTGGTCACCGGCGTCGGTGGCACCGGTGTCGTTACCATCGGCGCGCTGCTGGCAATGGCCGCCCACATCGAAGGCAAGGCCAGCAGCACCCTCGACCAGACCGGTCTGGCGCAGAAGGGTGGTGCGGTCTATTCGCACGTGCGCTTTGCCGCCGAACCGGAGGCGCTACAGGCCGTGCGCATTTCCGATGGCCGCGCCGACGCCCTGATGGCCTGTGACCTGATCGCGGCGGGCAACCTGGCTGCCTGTCTGGCCAAGCTGGATGAGACGCACAGCCGCGCGGTGGTGAACACCCACCTGAGCCCGACGGCTGCTTCGGTACTCGGTCGCGAAGATGTGCATTCGCCGCAGGCGGTACTGGATACTCTAAGCGGTGCGGTCAAAGAGCTGGAGGCGGTGGAAGCCCACAAGCTCACCAGTGCTGCCCTGGGCGATACACTGGCGGCAAACATTTTCATGCTCGGCTACGCCTGGCAGAAGGGGCTGCTGCCGTTGCAGCAGGAATCCCTGCTGCAGGCCATCGAGCTGAACGGGGTGGCGATCGAGGGTAACCTGCAGGGCTTTGCCGCCGGCCGTCTGGCGGCAGCTGATCGCGTGGCATTGGATGCGCTGCTGGCGAGCGACGAGGAAGTGATTGAACTGCCGCGCACTCTGGAAGAGATCGTTGCGCACCGTTGCGAGCATTTGACCGGCTACCAGAATGTCGAGCTGGCGCAGCGCTACCGCGCCCTGGTGGATAAGGTCAAGGCCGCGGAAATTCTCAAGGTGCCCGGCAGCGAGGCGCTGGCTGAAGTGGTCGCGCGCTACTACGCGAAATTGCTGGCCTACAAGGACGAGTACGAGGTGGCCCGTCTGTATACCGATGGCCGCTTTACCAAGGCACTGGAGGAAAACTTTGCCGGCGACTTCGAGCTGGAGTTCAATCTGGCACCGCCGTTGCTGGCGCCGTTCGACAAGGCCCTGGGGCGCCCGCGCAAGATGAAGTTCGGCGGCTGGATGCACAAGGCGTTCGGCCTGCTGGCTCGACTGAAATTCCTGCGCGGCACCGCGTTGGATATTTTCGGCTACACCGCGGAGCGCAAGATGGAGCGGGGTCTTATCGGTGAATACGAGCAGCTGGTAAACCGGGTAATCGGCGAGCTGAATGCCGAAAACCACGCGGCGGCGATTGATCTACTCAGCTATCCCGATGAAATTCGCGGTTACGGCGTGGTCAAAGACGCTAACCTGGAAAAAGTGAAGAAAGTGCGCGATGCGGCGCTGCTGCGTTTCGAGAATCCAGCGGCAGACCTGGATGAGGTGACGCCGGTAGAGGTCTTCGACCCGGCCAAGGCACAGCAGGTGGGGTAAAGAAATGCGGAATGCGGAATGACGAGTGCGGAATACGCGAATGAGCATCGTGTATTCCGCTGGAGCGGGGGCCGCGCCCAAGTTTCGCAAGGGGCGGCTCGGCGGTTAGGCCCGGGTGCCACACGCTGTTCCGCATTCTGCATTCCGCATTCCGCATCACCAGCTTGCCTGGGCGCGAAACGCCATTTGGTTGGTGTCGTCGCCGGTAAAGTCATCATCTCCCAATACAATATTGAACATAAAGCGCACTCGCGGGTTGAAGTAGAAGTTGACCCCGAGTCGCAGGTTGCTCGCTTCCAGCTTGCGGATATCCTTGTTCTCGATGGTTTCGTAGCGCGCAGTGAGTTCCCAGGCACCCCAGTCGCTGTGTGGTTTTACTGACTTGAACACGCCTTTTTTGCTGTCGTAGGGCTTGTGTTCACCGGTAATCACCCAGCTCCCCATGACATACCAGGTGCGCACATCCTGGCCGCCGATAAAGCAACCAAAATCCGGGTCGCAGTCGAAGGTTGGTGGCGCGCCGAAGAAATCGTCGAAGACCTCTTCGGACAGGAAGTAGTCCCCGTCAAAATCCCCATAAACATACTCCGCCTGCCCGTACAGCGGACCATAGGTCCCGGCCAGTTCCAGCCCTATGGTGCCAACGCTGCCGCCGTGTTCGCCGAAGAAAAACTCATCATCGACGAAATCATCAAAGAAAAACTCCCGGTCGCCCGGCGTCAGTGATATGAGCTGGCTGGGGCCGCGCCGCCCCGCGTAACTGACATCTGCCACCAGCGGATTCGAGTTGCGGTTGGCGTTTTCGTAGCTTCCGTAAATCCCCAGGTGCAGCGTACTGATTTCGTCATTGACCGGCGCCCAGGTAAAGCGCCCGGCGGCGCCGACGCCCTCATTGCGCGGCCCGCCGGGATCGCGCAAGTTGAACGCCATGGCGCCAAAGGTATAGCAGTCCCAGTGCGTGAGCCAGCCGACACCCTGTTGCCGTCCACGATCGGCGTAGATACCGCTGGCTGAGGCGAAGGAACGCTCCATCATTGTGATTTCATTGGAGCTGGTCAGCTCGTTGATGGAGCGGTAGGGCTTGAAGTTGCCGATGGTCAGTTTGCCGCCCAGGACCTCGGTGGCGATATAGACGTCGCGCATTCCGCCGGTGCCGCTGGAGGCGAAGTCCCGTTCCAGCTTGTATTCCCACTCCCACAATTTGCCTTTCATGGCCAGCCGGGCGCGGCGAAATTCGGTAGTGCTGACAGGGTCTTCGATATCCCGGTCGAATAGGTAGGTGTCAAAGTGGATGCGGCCGCCTAACTCGGCGGAGAAGTTGCCGTCATCCGAGGTGATTTTCAGTCCGCCTTTGGTTTCCGCCTCGTCGGCCAGCGCTGGATGGATAATGGACGCGCCGACCAAGGCGCATATTAAAGCGAAGCGGCACATTGAATACCTCCCTGTATGCCAACCCTGCCACTGCTTGGGTAAACGATGCTTTTCGAGTTTAGCAATAACAGGAGGCGTCGCCTTGCCGCTCGGCCAATTCAACAAATAATTAATATCAGTTTGTTGCGGGGCGTGCCAAGAAGGGGATCACAGCCGTTGCAATTCGTACCCCTGCTTTCTCAGCAGGGCAATGACACTTTCATCACCGAGTAAATGGCCGGCGCCGACGACGACAAACAGTGATTTGTATGTGGGTGAGCTGCCCGCAATTTTTTCTGCCATTGCGCGGTTGCGCCGAAAAAATAGCGTCTCGTAGAGCGGCCGGTATTCGGGGTGTTCTTGCAGGCTGTCGGCGATAATGAGTTGGTACAGGGCTTCGCCATCGCCACGTTTCCAGGCGCTGGTCATACGCGGCACAAAAGTCTGCATATCCTCCAATTGTTCCAGTGTCTGCTGCAGTAACAAGCTCGGATTTTCCAGGTCATTCAACAGCTGTAACTGCTGCAGTACACCTTCGAGTTCCACGATCGGCTTGCCATCACGTTTGGCTTTCTTGAGGAAATGGCGATCGATGCCCAGTCGGGGGTCCAGTCCCAGGGCCTGCATTTCCACCATGCTGATAGAGATCATGGCGATGGCCGGGCGTTGGCGAACAAACACCGGTTCCGGTAGCCGGCGCTGCTGAAGCCAGGATCGAAGCTGCTGGTACACGGCGGGTGACAGGTCATCGCGCAGGCTGCGATCCCCCTGGTAAAGCGATTCCAGCATTATCTGCTGTTGAAGTGCCATATCGCTCTCTGCGGCAACGATATCGGCTTCCACGACGAGGGCATCACTCTCGGCGTAGGCGCGTTCGATTTGCGAGCGCAGCGGGTAGAAATCGGCGGTGGCCAGGTGCACGGAGCCGAGAAGGAAAATGGTTTGGCCCGCCTTGTCCGCCCGCCAGAAAATACCCCGATCGTTTTCCGCCGCATTGGCGACTGCGGCGAACAACAGGAAAAAGGCAAGTAATGGCTGCAAAAGGTAACGGTTTGGCATTCATATTTCCTGAAGGTGGCGACTGACGTATCATCTTAGCACCCATCTGACGAGGCTACCTGCCGACTGCCGCGCCGCAAGGAGCTTAAAGGGGGCTTAAAGGGAGCTTGGTTGCCAACTGAGTCTGTGCTTCGGCCGCTAAATCCCATGGCGGAATTGAGTTTTGTGCGAAATGCACTGGGCGCGGGTGTGGAAGGGTTGCAGAATAGTTCAGATTTCACTGAGTTCACGGTGGTTGATTGAAAATCGTACAAATATTGCCTGATCTTGAGGCGGATATTGCGGGCAAGGCGGCAGTGGATTTTGCCCATGAGTTGGTCCGGTTGGGGCATGAGTCCATCGTGATTTCCGGTGGTGGTGAGTTGGTTGCGCGCCTGACATTGCGCGGCAGCCAGCATATTCAGATGCCCTTCCAAAAAAAATCTGTATGGTCCCTGAGGCTGGCGGGGCGGCTGCGCCGTCTCCTGCAGGAACTGCAAGCTGACGTCGTTCATGTCAATTCGTATATCCCCGCCCGGATAACCCTGCGCGCCTGGCGCGGTATGCCGGAAGAGTTGCGCCCGCGGCTTGTCACCGGTGCAGCGGATATTTACCCGAGAAACTCTCACAACGGAATCATCGCTTCCGGTGAGCGTGTCATTGCGACTTCGCGGCGGATGGCCGATCAACTGCAGGAGCGCTGCGGGCATAATTTGCGCACTTCGCCGCAGGTCGTTCACCGCGGTGTGAATACCAGAGAGTTTGATCGCCAGGCCCCTATCTCCGGTCACTGGCAATTGCGCCTGCTTAACCATTATCCGCAATTGGAGGGGAAGAACTGGTTGCTGATGCCGGCATCCCTGTCGCCGGAGAACGAACAGGCTACTTTCCTGCAGGTGCTTGCAACGCTGTCCAGACAGCGCGAGGACGTATTCGGGCTCGTGGTCGGCTCCGCGGGTAAGGATGGCGAGAAATATGCGCGAAAACTGGAGCAGCAGGCACTGGACCTGGGGCTGAGCGACAAGGTGCTGTTTCTCGGTGAGCGACGCGATATGCGGGAGTTGTACGCCAGCTCGCAGATCACTTACCAGTTCAGTGCGGACAACGATAGCAGCGCGATCATAGCTGCCGAAGCCCTGGCGATGAATTGTCCGGTAATCGCCTATGAAGATGGCGGCGCGGCGGAAGTGCTGCAGCAGTGCTTTCCTCAGGGACTGGTTGCACGCAACAATATGGACGCCCTGGTGCAGGCCAGCCTGCAGATTCTAGCGCGCCCCCAGCCGATCGCCTTTCGTGGTTTCAGCCACGAGGATTCGGCGGCCAAGACGCTGGCTGTTTATCGCGAACTGTGCGAAACGGTCTGACCTCAAACGCCTATATGACGGAATGCTTCTATCAATCCGATCTGATGCTGTTAATGCGCAGCCGCCATCGATACCGGTTTTCGCGCTAAAGTATTTTTCGGAAAGACGCCATCAGGGCTGCAGTTTTTGGTAGACCTGCCAGGTCGAGCGGGCCATCTGTTCCAGCGTCAGTTCGTTTGCCGCACGTGCGAACACGGGTGCGAAGTCACACAGTAACTTGTTCCCATCCCGAAGGGCGAACGCCAGTTTCTCTGCCAGGTGCTCTGGCTCGAGATTATTCAGCAGGTAGTCGGGCGGAATATATTCCTCGGCGTATGTACTGTGGGCAGAGGCGACCGGGCAGCGGTTCAGCAAGGCCTCAATCAATGTGTAGAGCGTGGTTTCGCCGGGCGACGGAATCAGTAAAAGATCGGCAGCGCGGATAAATGCCGCAATCTCATCGGTATAACCGACAAAATTGACACGATCAGTGAGGCCAAGTTTTTCGCTGAGGCGCTTCAATTCCACCTTGTCTGGCCCGTCGCCGATTACCGTCAGATGAATCTCCGGCAGTTTTGCCAGTGCTCCCAGCAGTGCATCCATGCCTTTTAGCCGCAGTAGGCGTGTCGCGACCAGAATGCGGGGGGCGGCATGCAACCGGACTTCCGGCGACGCCTCACTATCCTTTGCGGAGACATCGACTCCATTGGGAATGATATTCCAGTCCAGCCGCGAGTTGGCGACAGTTGAGCGGCTGACAGCGATACGCGCCGAAAAGGCGCTGGCCAGCTTGTCCCGCGGGTGGCGGACATTGTGGCGGGTGATGACCTGCTGTGCCTCGGTATATTTCTGTACCGCGGCGAGTAGTTGCGCAGACTTGCTGCCGTGTCCATGGGCGATCTGGTATTCGCCGGCACGGATATGGTTGGCGAGGCGCCACACCAGCGTCGGGTGATGGCGGCTGCGATCGGTATTGAGCGGGATGAACTTTACCCGTTCGTGCAGCGTGTACCGATATCGCGGATGTGCGATGACGGAGATCCGGGCGTCGGTATTGAGCGCCTGCCAGCGGGAAAGATCCGCCACATGCTGCTCCATCTCACCGTGTTCGCGACTGGCGACCAGGTGGCAGATGCTGCGTATATCCTGTTCACGCGACTGCTTCATTTCCGCGCGTGAAGACGCGGATGAATAGGCGCTCGACTGGCTGTCCGTTTCTGGCGCCGAACGGTTAGCGTCCATATAACCCCCATATTTTTATTGGGGTATATTGTCGTGGGGCTGTTACAGAAATTTGATTGAATTGTGACTGTTTGGCGATGTGGGATATGCCAAAAATGATCGCGCGCGATGGTGTGACTACCGCGAAAAGTCAGGCGATGGGTACTGTACGCACCTGTCGCTAGAAGTTGAAGTGCCCGTTTAGTGATGCGAAATCAAATCCAGGATTCGGCGTGTTGGTATAGGCATTGGAGAAATGACTGTAGCGCAGAGACAGGGTGTATCCGTTGCGCAGGTGATAGCCGCCGGCAAAGTGCAGGGCAAAATTCGGCTTTGTCGTCAGTTCAATGTCGCCGAAGCTTTTGTTGGTCAGGTAGGCTGCGCCGACGCCGACCTCACCAAAAAGTCCGTAGGGATCCCGCTGCGGATACCATCGCAGTAGCGGTTTCAGCTCGAATATATTTTGGTGTTGCTGCTCGCCGCGGTAATCGAGGCGCATGCGCGAATAGCTGCCCTGCGCCCACCACTGCCAATAGCCGGGTCCGCCCTGAAAATCCGAAAATAGATACGAGTAATTGAGGCCAACCATTTCTGCTGCAGAAATGGATTTCTGCTGGATCAGTGCATCACCGAGGCCCTTGCCCGCACTGACAATCAGCTCGTGCTCTGCGCGCGCTGCGGATATGACAAAAAAATTACAGAGAGTCGTCGTGAGGACGAGCAGGGCGGTCCTGACTGCCCTGGAAGCAGGTGCTGCGGCAAAAAATCTGCCCATGACTTATCGCTTAATCCAGTCTTGAATCAGAGGATAAGCCTAGCGGGATATCTGCCGATGACAAGCGCAATTCCTGCGGCCTGTCACCGGCGAGAAGATCAGCGCCACTGTCGCTTGAGTTGGCGCAGTGCGTCCGAGTGCAGCTGGCGCGCGCGCTCCTGGCTCAGTCCGAGCTGTTCGCCGATGACCCGGAAAGAGCAGTCGCGATCAGAGAGGAGGCCGTAGCGCAGGTTCAGTACCGTTCGCTGGCGCGCTGGCAGGCGCGCTACCGCTTCACGCAGCCGCTGGGCCAGCTCCTGGTTGGTGACCAGTTCATCGGTGTTGTAGAGCTCATCCGCCGGCGCATAATCCAGTCGCGTGCTGCTCTGGTCGTCTGCTACGGGGTCGTCCAGTGAACCAGTGGGCCCCGGCAGCTTCAACAGGCTTTGAATACGCTCCAGATCCAGGCCGGTGTGCTTCGCCAGGTTTTCGTCGGAGGCGGGTAGCCCGTCTGCGCGCACGTCACCGATGGCGCGATAAATTGCGCGCAGGTCGTCCTGCACATTGGCAGGCTGGCGCACCAGATCCTCGTTACGCCGCAGCGCCAGCTGAATCTCCTGCTGTATCCACCAGTAGGCGTAGGTGGAAAAACGGTAGCCCATTTGCGGCTTGAAGCGCTCTATGGCCTTCATCAATCCCACGTTGCCTTCCTGAATCAGATCAATGAAAGGTACCGAGGGATTGCGGAAGCGCTTGGCAATCGCGATGACCAGTCGCAGGTTGCACTGGATCAGTTTCTTGCGCTGCGCCTGAAAGCGGCGCAGCAGGCTCTGCATGGAGCTGCGGTCCCGCCGGGGGAGTTTGTCCGAGGCGAGTAGCTCTTCGGCGCGGGCGATGATCAGGCCGTGATCGTAAGCCCCGGTACTGCCGCGCTGCTCCACGCCCTCGCTGCGCAACTCGACCAGTTCGACGCCGCGTTTCTGCAGGAGCGCAATCAGCTTGTCTTCCAGGTCCCTGAGTAGACAGGTGGTGGTGTGTTCCTCTTCCGGGGTCAGCAATTCCAGCCGATACAGATGCTTGAGATAGTTCTGCATCGGCGTGCTGCCGCTTTCCGCCATCGGCTCTTCCGCTGCCGGTGCTTCGGGGGCGTCTGGTTCAGTACCGCTGGCACTGGCGCGCCCGGAAGCATCCTCCGCAGGAATTTCACCGGAGAGGGGTTCGTCTGTGTCCTTCAGCCATGCTTCATCCCTTGAGTAAAAATTTTCTCGGGACAAGAGAGTAAACCTTTTGTTGGCTGTGTGAACGGCCCGCGATCGCCCCCTCGACGGGCGGCAGTCACGTGGCGCCTGATTCCTTTTTGAATATAGATGAGGGTGGAAAGCTGCGCCTTACTATCTCTGACTGATGGGTTTTTATTGTTCGCCCAGCCGTCTACAGCGAACGCGGCGCGAGCCGCTTCAGCTGCTGCGCGGCTGTCGAAGGTAAAGTCGATGTATTCGGCCGCTCGCAGGACGCCGATGGCAGCACTGAATGGTTGTAAACCGAGCCGGCGGGGGCTTGGCGTAGAGCTGCCGCGAGTGCGCAGTTCGCTTCCGCGGAACTGCAGCTGGGCCGGCAGACGCAAGCGAATCCAGCGACCAACCAGTTCCAGTGTTGTATCGAGAGCCCGGCTCTGTTTGCGCTTGCCTGTGGCCACCACCGCGCCGCCAGGGCAGCGGTGGCTCTCACCAGTTCAAACTGGGAGGCTTGCGAGTCGATTGCGAGTGTGGCGGCGCGGGACAATATGGGGTGGCTTACCGAACCCGTTTGACACGCAGGCTGCGACCACCTTCTACGGGCTTCATCAGGAAGGAGCCAAACAGCGCGCGCTCTACGGTGACCGTGTCCCCGCTCTTCCAGTTCACGCGGCCGCTGTCGTTCTGGCGCCACACCTGGCCGTTGTCGAGGGTAATCAACAGCTTGCCGTGGGCGGCTTTGTCAATCTGGGTAATGGTCGCCTCGATGGACTCGGGCGCCTCCTCGACGACTTGCTGCTGCTCCTGGCCAAAGTTCGCTTTGGCACGCTGTTCCAGGGAGTCGCTCAGTGCGTCGTAGCATTGCAGGCGTTCGGCATCTGCCTTGATGGTTGAGCAGCCTTTGATTTGGCTGGTTACCGTATCGGCGGTCGCGGTTGCTGCAAGGAGTGAGAATAGGGAAAAGAAAAATACAGTTCGCATATTGTCAGTTTCGCTAGTTAAGTTAGGTGGATTTTGCCTCAGTAGCCGAGCGTCGACAAACGAAAACGTGCAGCATCTCACGTTATTAGCCGGACCAGCGTGGAACAATATCCTGTGCCAATAATCATAAATTCACACTATTCAGGGGTTGGAAAATGAAGAAACTCATTATTCCCGCTATCGTTATCGCCGCTATCGGTGGCTACTTCTATTACCAAAACATGGAGCCGGTGACTTCTGAGGCGGCCATCGCCGAGGAAGTGGAATCCGCAGTGGAAAAAGCCGGTGAGGTGATGGAAGAGGCTGCGGACAAGGCCGTTGTTGCCAGCAACGAAATGATGGAAGTTGAGGGTGATGTTTTCGCCGATGCTCCGGAGCAAATGATGGAAACTGCCGAAGAAGCGGCAGATTCCATGGCTGCCGTCGCGGATGAAGCCGAGGAAATGGTGGAAGAGGAGATCGATCACGCGGAAGAATAATTCGCTGGTCAGCTTCTTCATTGAAAAATACCCGGAAACTTTCCGGGTATTTTTTTACCTTATTCGGCCTGTGTGCGCTTCCGCTATCAGCGGGGCTAATTGCCTTGCGCATTAAATTGTTTGCCGCTCACCCCGCGGCTGTCATCACCCATCAGATACAGGTAGGTAGGCATGATCGCTTCGGGCGCGGTGACGGTTTGCGGGTCCTCGGCGGGATAGGCGGCGGCGCGCATGCTGGTACGCGTGGCGCCGGGATTGATGCTGTTGGCGCGCACATTGGACACGCCGTCCAGTTCATCGGCCAGCACTTGCATCAGGCCTTCGGTGGCAAACTTTGACACGGCATAAGCGCCCCAGTAGGCGCGGCCTTGGCGCCCCACGCTGGAGCTGGTAAACACGACCGAGCCCGCTTCCGATTTTTCCAGCAGTGGCAGCAGGGTTTTGGTCAGACCGAATGCGGCGTTGACGTTTACCTGCATCACCTGCTGCCAGGTGCCGAAATGGTAATTGGCGATGGGGGTGCGCTGGCCGAGCAGACTGGCATTGTGCAGCAGGCCATCCAGGCGCCCGAACTCCTGGTCGACCGCTTCGGCGAAGTGCTCGAAAGTTTCGATGCGCGCTTCGTTCAGGTCCATCGGGAAAATCGCCGGTTGCGGGCCGCCGGCCGCCTCGATTTCGTCGTAGACCATTTCCAGTTTGGGGGTGGTGCGACCCAGCAGTATCACGGTAGCGCCATGGGCGGCAAAAGTTTTGGCCGCAGTCTTGCCGATACCGTCGCCGGCGCCGGTGACCAGAATGACCTTGCCTTTGAGGAGGTCCTGGGGGGCTTTGTAGTTGCCGATAGATTCAGACATAAAAATTCCAATTGATGTCGTGGGGCGGCGCTGTGCGTACCGGCATTGCGGCCGCTTTGCCAGTAGTTTGTCCGCTTAATTCAGGTAGTGTTTCAGCAGCAGCGGCCAGATTTCATGCGCAGTATCCACCAGGTGATCAGCGCCCCAGTTGGCTGGATCATCCCCCTCATCGATATAGCCGTAGCGGCAGGCAATGGTCGGCATGCCCGCGGCGCGGCCGGCAACGATGTCGCGCTCGTGATCGCCGACATATACGGCTTCTTCCGGATTGCAGCCGATCTGGCTGCAGGCAAGCAGCACCGGTTCCGGGTCGGGTTTGCGATTGGTTACGTGATCGGGGCAGATAACCGCGCCCGGCGCCGGCAGGCGGGTGAAAGCCTGCATCAGCGGTACCGTATAGGCTTCCGGTTTGTTGGTGACGATACCCCAGGCGATGTCGTGTGCGGCGAGATTGTCGAGCAAGGTTTCAATGCCGGGGAAGGGTACGGTTTTTTCGGCCAGGTGCGCGAGATACAGGTCCAGCAGTCGCTGCCGCAGCCCCTCAAAGGCCGCATCTCCCTCGTCCTTGCCGAAGCCGAGCGTTACCAGCGCGCGCGCGCCGTTGGACACTACTGAGCGAATGGTTTCGTCGGGCAGGGGCGGCAACAGCTCCTGGTGGCGCAGCTGGTTCAGGACCACGATAAAGTCGGGAGCGGTATCGAAGAGGGTGCCATCCAGATCGAATAAAACAGCTTTCATGTGTATGCAGTCACTTATTCCGGTTTGCTGGCGTGCATCAGGTAGTTCACGTCTACGTCCCGCGGATTCAGTTTGTAACTGCGGCTTAGCGGGTTGTAGGTCATGCCGGTGATGTCGCGAGTATCCAGTCCAGCCTGGCGGATCCAGGTGCCCATTTCTGACGGGCGGATAAATTTGCCGTACTCGTGCGTGCCCTTGGGTAGCAGTCGCAGCACGTATTCTGCGCCGACGACGGCAAGCAGCCAGCCTTTGGCGGTGCGGTTGATGGTGGAGAAAAACAGCTGGCCACCCGGCTTAACCAGTTCCGCGCAAGCGCGGATTACCGAGGCGGGATCGGGTACGTGCTCGAGCATTTCCAGGCAGGTGACAATATCGAAGCTGGCGGGCTGTTGCTGTGCCAGTTCCTCCACGGCAATGCGTCGATATTCCACGTTGACGCCGCTCTCAAGCGCGTGCAGCTTGGCGACGTTCAGCGGCGCCTCGCCCATATCGATGCCGGTCACTTCGGCACCGCGCTGCGCCATGGCTTCGGTCAGGATTCCGCCACCGCAGCCCACATCGAGTAACTTCTTGCCGGCGACCGGTGCCCGCTGGTCGATGTAGTTGGCGCGCAGGGGGTTAATTTCGTGCAGCGGCTTGAACTCGCCCTCGCGGTCCCACCAGCGGCTGGCGAGCTGTTCAAACTTGGCGATTTCCGCCGGATCGACATTGCTCATGTGTTTTTCCGTTACTACATTCGCTTCCTGCCCGAGCTCGGGAAGCTGAGGGCGGCACTGCTGCCGGGAGTTGTTGCCATTACTCAGAATGGCCGGCGATTCTAGCACGCCAGTGCTGGGCCCGCTGAATCACCTCCGCTTCATTGAGTGTCTGCAGCTTGCGGCTTTTCAGCAGCTGTCTGCCGGCGACCCAGACGTCGCTAACATTGTGCCCGCCGCCGGTGTAGATCAGTTGCGAGATCGGGTCGTGCAGTGGTTGCTGCTCGAGCCCGCCGAGATCGACAGCGGTGAGGTCGGCACTCTTGCCCACCTCGAGACTACCGGTAATTTCGTCGATACCCAGTGCGCGGGCGCCGTTGATCGTCGCCATGGCCAGTGTCTGGTGGGCGGGCAGGGCGGCGGCATTTCCGCTGATCGCCTTGGCAAGCAGGGCGGCGGTATTGGCCTCGGCGAACAGGTCCAGGCTGTTGTTGCTGGCGGCACCGTCCGTACCCAGGGACACGTTCACGCCGGCATCCAGCAGTCTGGCGGCCGGACAGAAGCCGGATGCCAACTTTAGGTTGGACTTGGGGCAGTGGGCGACATGGGCGCCGCTTTGCTGCAGCAGCTCTATATCGCGCTCGTTTACCTCGGTCATGTGCACGCACAGGGTCTGCGGGCCTAGCAGGCCCAGTCGCTGTAGTCGCTCGGTAGGGCGTTCACCGCTTTCGGCGAGGGCGCGTTCAACCTCTCCGCTGGTCTCATGCAGGTGCATCTGCACCGGAACCTGGGCTTCGGCGGCGTAGACCGCAATCTTTTCCAGGGTGGCATCGCCGACCGTGTAGGGCGCGTGGGGAGCGAACACTACCTCGACGCGCTCGTGGGCGCGGTAGTCGTCCCGCAGTGCCAGACCCTTCTGCAATGCCTCGTCGCCGTTGCGGCTCCAGGGGGTGGGGAAGTCGATCACAGGGAAGGCGATCTGGGCGCGCATGCCGGATTCCCTGGCGACCTGGGCGGTGGCTTCGGGAAAAAAGTATTGATCGGAGAATGTCGTAGTGCCGGAACGCAGCATTTCCGCGGCGGCCAGGCGGCTGCCATCTGTGGCAAATTCCGGGCTCACCCATTTCTTCTCTGTCGGCCAGATATGCTGCTCCAGCCACTCCATCAGCGGGCGATCATCGGCGATGCCGCGCAGCAGCGTCATCGCCGCGTGATTGTGGGTGTTGATCAGCCCCGGAATCAGTGCGTGCTGGTCGAGATGAACTTCCTCGCGCGGCGCGAAACGTGCGGCCGCCTCGGCAGCTGGAACCAGGGCGACGATCCTGCCATCGTCGATGGCGAGCGCACAATTTCTGTACACTTTTTGTGCGGGTACGACCGGAATTATCCAGCGCGCGCGTATCAGTTTGTCGATGACTTGGGGCATGGAGGTGGCTTGGCGGCTGTTTGCGAAGCGGTAGACTTTAGCGGTGGAGCACTCCGCCGGCAACTGGCGGCCCTGGCGGGAGTGGATCCAGTGTTTGCGGCATATAAGGACACCATCCTCTGGCGCCAAACTGTGGTAGAATCGCCCGCTTATCCGGGCACCGTACTAACGCCCGCGCTATAAAAAGGAACGCCATAAGCCATGGGCGAATTAGCCAAAGAAATCTCTCCGATCAATATCGAAGAAGAACTCAAGCAGTCCTATCTGGACTATGCGATGAGTGTGATTGTGGGCCGCGCGCTGCCGGATGTACGCGATGGCCTGAAGCCGGTGCACCGGCGCGTGCTTTTCGCGATGAACGAACTGAAGAACGACTGGAACAAGCCGTACAAAAAATCGGCACGTGTCGTTGGTGACGTAATCGGTAAATACCACCCGCATGGCGATACCGCGGTCTACGACACCATCGTGCGTATGGCCCAGCCTTTCTCGCTGCGCTACATGCTGGTGGATGGCCAGGGCAACTTCGGTTCCATCGATGGCGACAGCCCGGCGGCGATGCGTTACACCGAGATCCGCATGGACAAGCTGGCCCATGAACTGCTGTCCGATCTCGACAAGGAAACCGTCAACTTTATCGACAACTACGACGGTTCCGAGCAGATGCCGGAAGTGCTGCCGTCGCGGGTGCCGAACCTGCTGGTAAACGGCTCCTCCGGTATTGCCGTGGGTATGGCCACCAATATCCCCCCGCACAACATGAGTGAAGTGGTGCGGGCCTGCCTGGCGCTAATCGACAATCCAGAGCTGTCTGTCGACGACCTGATGGAATATATCCCGGGGCCTGACTTCCCCACCGGGGCCACCATCAACGGCCGCGCCGGTATCCTGCTGGCCTACCGCACCGGTCGCGGGCGCATCTATGTGCGCGCCAAGGCGGAGGTGCTGCGCGATGACAAGGCCAATAAAGAGACCATCGTCATTCATGAGATTCCCTACCAGCTGAACAAGGCGCGCCTGATCGAGCGCATCGCCGAGCTGGTCAAGGACAAGAAGATCGAGGGTATCTCCGAGCTGCGCGATGAATCCGATAAGGATGGCCTGCGCGTAGTCATCGAGCTCAAGCGCGGTGAGCTGGGCGATGTGGTCCTGAACAACCTCTACTCCCAGACCCAGCTGGAGAGTGTGTTCGGCATCAATATGGTGGCGCTGGTGGACGGCCAGCCCAAGGTGCTGAACCTGAAGCAGCTGCTCGAATACTTTATCCGCCACCGCCAGGAAGTGGTCACCCGCCGCACTGTCTACCTGCTGCGCAAGGCACGTGAGCGCGGACATATCCTCGAAGGCCTGGCGATAGCGATTTCCAATATCGATCCCGTGATCGAGCTGATCAAGTCCTCCGCCACTCCGGCGGATGCGCGCGAGGCACTGCTGGCCAAGGGCTGGCCGGTCGGCGAGGTGCAGCAGTTCCTCGAGCGCGCCGGCGCCGACGCCTGCCGCCCGGACGACCTGCCGAAGGAATTCGGCCTGCGTGATGGTGCCTATTACCTGTCGCAGGCCCAGGCCCAGGCAATCCTGGAGCTGCGCCTCCACCGCCTGACCGGCATGGAGCACGACAAGCTGCTGGCCGAATACCAGGAGCGCCTGGAGCAGATCGCTGAATACCTGCATATTCTCGGCAGCTTCGAGCGCCTGATGGAAGTGATCCGCGAGGAACTGGAACAGCTCGACAAGGAGTTCGGCGACGAGCGCCGCACCGATATTGTCGCCTCCCGCCAGGACCTGACCGTAGAAGACCTGATCACCCCAGAAGACAAGGTAGTGACCATTTCCCACGGTGGCTACGCCAAGAGCCAGCCGCTGGCGGACTACCAGGCCCAGCGCCGCGGCGGCATGGGCAAGTCTGCAACCCAGGTGAAGGACGAGGACTTCGTCGAGCACCTGCTGATTGCCAACTCCCATGACACCATCCTGTGCTTCTCCAACAGGGGCAAGGTGTACTGGCTCAAGGTCTACGAAGTACCGACCGCCGGCCGAGCTTCCCGCGGTCGCCCGATGGTGAACATGCTGCCGCTTGAGGAAGATGAACGTATATCCAGCATGCTGCCGGTGTCCGAGTACGACGAGGACCACTTTATTTTCTTCGCCACCGCCAACGGCACCGTGAAGAAGACCCCGCTGACCGCCTTCGCGCGCCCGCGCAGCGTCGGCCTGCGCGCCATCGAACTGGATGAGGATGATCGCCTGGTGGCCACTGCCATCACCGACGGCGGCCGCGATGTGCTGCTGCTTACCAGCGCTGGTAAGGCGGCGCGCTTTGCGGAAGAGAATGTGCGCTCCATGGGGCGGGTGTCCCGCGGTGTGCGCGGTATCCGCATGGCCGAGGGTGTGTGTGTCATCGCCATGGTGATCCCGGAAGAGGGTGGGTCCGTGATGATGGTGACCGAGAACGGCTACGGCAAGCGCACCGCCACTGCGGATTTCCCCACCAAGGGACGCGGTACTCAGGGTGTCATTGCTATCGCTGAAAGTGAGCGCAATGGCGAGTTGGTCGGTGCCTGCCAGGTCCATCCGGGTGAGGAAATCATGCTGATTTCCGACCAGGGTACACTGGTGCGGACCCGTGTCGACGAAGTTTCCATACTTGGTCGCAACACTCAGGGTGTGCGGGTGATCCGACTCAAGACCGGCGAGAAGCTGGTTGGTCTGGCGCGCATCCAGGAGAGTGAGGAAGGCGAAGATGGCGAGCATGACGAGGGTGGGGAGGAGTGATCCCCATCGGCGCTGACAATAAAGGCTGCGAACTTCGCGGCCTTTTTTGACTCTGGCGCGCTAAAACCGCGGCAAAAGCGTGATGCGCTTTGCTCCGAATGGCGGTTTTTGCGTCGGTTTATCTAGTTGAATTTGTAACCATTTCTCTGTGTTCTTGTGGAAGTTGCTTCATGAGGAAATTTAATTTCTGTGCCGGCCCGGCTGCGCTGCCGGAACCTGTTTTGCTACAGGCGCAACAGGAACTGCTCGACTGGCGCGACCTCGGCTGTTCGGTGATGGAGATCAGCCATCGCTCGCCGGAATTTGTCGAGGTGGCCGAGCGCGCCGAACAGGATCTGCGCGACCTGCTCAATATTCCCGACAACTACAAGGTGCTGTTCCTGCAGGGGGGCGCCACGGGTCAATTCAGTGCCGTGCCGTGGAATCTGTTCGGCGCCGGTGGCAGCCGGGAGGAGCGGGTCGCGGACTATATTCATACCGGGCAGTGGGCTGAAAAAGCCATCAAGGAGGCGCGACGCTACGGGCGGGTCAATATAGTGGCCTCCAGTGAAGACCGGAACTTTACTTATGCGCCCGGTCCCGACAGCTGGTGCCAGAACGAGAATGCGGCTTACTTCCATTACACGCCGAATGAAACCATCGGCGGTGTGGAATTTGATTACGTGCCGGAAGTCAGCTGTCCGCTGGTGGCGGACATGTCTTCGAATATCCTGTCGCAGCCGATTCCGGTGGAGAAATTCGGGGTAATTTATGCCGGGGCGCAGAAAAATATCGGCCCCTCCGGTATTGCGGTAGGCGTAGTGCGTGATGATCTGCTGGATCGCACCCTGCCGGAGATTCCGCGTAGCCTCAGCTGGAAGATCGCCGCCGACGCCGGTTCCATGGACAACACGCCGCCCACGTTCGCCTGGTACCTGTCGGGTCTGGTGTTCCGGTGGCTGAAGGAGCAGGGCGGAGTCGAGGCGATGGCGCAACTGGCGGAGAGAAAATCCTCTCTGCTGTATGAGTTTATCGATGGCAGCGATTTTTATTCCAGCCCGGTGGAAAAATCCAGTCGCTCGCGGATGAACGTGCCTTTTGTGCTCGCCGATGAAAGGCTCGACAAAGAGTTTCTGCAGCAGGCCGAAGAGGCGGGCTTGCTGAACCTGAAAGGGCATCGCTCCGTCGGCGGTATGCGTGCATCGCTCTACAACGCGGTGCCTTTAGAGGCGGTCGAGGCGCTGGTGGCCTTTATGGTCGATTTCGAGAAGCGCTGCGGCTGAGCGATTTCGGTTAGGCTTAGTGGCGGCCCCGCCGCCGGTGGACGTCCGGTAAACAACCTTATCGGCAATCGTTTCCCGGACGTCCCCCGACAGCAGGGCCTTCGCATCTGGCTCTGGTACCTTTTCCCGGGTTCTGGATCCAGAGTAATCAGGAAATATGTAGGCAGACGGATGACTGAAGAAACCATCAGCAGTGACCAGCGCCTGCTGGCGCTGCGCGACCGTATCGACGAGATCGATGGCGAGATCGCCCGCATGATCAGTGAGCGGGCCGAGTGCGCGCTGGAAGTCGCGAAAGTTAAAAAAGCGACCGGTGAAGACGCGCTGTATTACCGGCCGGAGCGCGAGGCGCAGGTGTTGCGCCGGGCCATGGAGCGTAACAAGGGGCCGCTTACCGATGAGGAAATGGCGCGGTTGTTCCGCGAAATCATGTCAGCCTGTCTGGCCCTGGAAGAACCGGTCAAGGTCGCGTATCTCGGACCCGAGGGCACTTTTACGCAGCAGGCTACGCTGAAGCATTTCGGCCATTCGGCGCAGAGCCGTCCGCTGGCGGCGATCGATGAAGTGTTTCGTGAGGTAGAAGCCGGCGCGGTTAGTTACGGCGTGGTGCCGGTGGAGAATTCCACCGAGGGTGTAATCAACCACACGCTTGATAACTTTATGACATCAAACCTCAGGATCTGCGGTGAGGTGGAGCTGCGTATACACCATCACCTGATGATTTCCGATATCACCCGTCCGGACGCGATCACCCGCATTTACTCGCACGCGCAGAGTCTGGCGCAGTGCCGCAAGTGGCTGGATTCCCATTACCCGAATGTGGAGCGGGTGGCGGTGGCCAGCAATGCCGAGGCGGCCAAGCGGGTGAAAGGGGAGTGGAATGCCGCGGCAATCGCCGGCGATATGGCCGCTGAACTCTACGGCCTGAAGGTATTGGCGGAGAAAATCGAGGACCGTCCCGACAACTCCACCCGTTTCTTGATAATCGGCTCGCAGGCAGTGCCGGCCAGCGGCGACGACAAGACGTCGCTGATGGTGTCGATGCGCAACGAGCCGGGCGCCCTGCACGACCTGCTCGAGCCTTTCCGGCGCCACAATGTCGACTTGACGCGGGTGGAAACCCGGCCCTCGCAATCCGGCAACTGGACTTATGTGTTTTTTATCGACTTCAAGGGTCACCGCGATACCGCGGAAATTGCCGCGGCGCTGACAGAAGTCGGAGCCTGCGCATCGGATCTCAAGGTGCTCGGCTCCTATCCGCGCGGAGTGCTCTGATGGGGCGACCGCTTATCGGCCGCCTGGTGGTTGTTGGCATCGGTTTGATCGGGGGCAGTCTGGCGCTGTCCCTGAAAGCGGCCGGTGCCTGTCGCGAGGTGGTTGGCGTTGCCCGCCGTCCGCGCACCTGTGAGCAGGCCGTTGAACTCGGCATAGTGGATCGCGCGGTGACAGATCTCGGCGAACTGCTACCCGAGCTGGACGCCGGAGATGTGATTTTTATCGCGGTGCCGACGCTTGCGGTGGAGCAGGTGTTTGCCGAGTTGCGCGGCCGGCTGCCCGCAGGTGTCACCGTAACCGACGGCGCCAGTGTCAAAGGCAGTGTGATCGCCGCGGCGGAAAGGGTTTGGGGGCGGGTGCCGGAATTTCTGGTACCCGGTCATCCGATAGCCGGCTCGGAAAGGAGCGGCGTGACGGCAGCGCGAGACGATCTCTACATTGCCCATCGCATTATCCTGACGCCACTGAAAAATACCGCTGCGGATCATCTGCAACGCGTGGTGCAGATGTGGCAGGCGACGGGTGCGGAAGTCCTGAATATGCCGGTGGCTGAGCACGACGAAGTGCTCGCCGCCACCAGTCACCTGCCGCACGTGATTGCCTTCGGCCTGGTGGATACCCTCGCGCATGATGCCGAGAACGAAAATATCTTCCGCTACGCCGCCGGCGGCTTCCGCGATTTTACCCGTATCGCGTCCAGTGATCCGGTTATGTGGCGGGACATTATGCTCGCAAATCGCGATGCAATTCTGCAGGCGATCGATCTATATAGCGCTAATCTGTCTTCGCTGCGCGCAGCCATTGCGGCCGGTGACAGCGAGCGCCTGATGGGCGTCTTCACCCGGGCCAAGGCGGCGCGGGATCACTTTACAAAATTGTTGGCCAGAAAAGCGTATACAGAGCCTATGCAAGCACAGGAAGTTACTTTTATTGCACAACCGGGGGGCGCTGTCAGCGGTAGCCTGCGGGTGCCCGGCGACAAATCCATGTCCCACCGGTCCATTATGTTGGGGTCCCTGGCCGAAGGCGTCACCGAGGTGGAGGGCTTTCTCGAGGGTGAGGACGCGCTCGCGACCCTGCAGGCGTTTCGCGATATGGGTGTTGTTATCGAAGGGCCGGTGGACGGTCGTGTGGTGATTCACGGCGTGGGACTGCACGGGCTGCAGGCGCCGCCGGGGCCTTTGTACCTGGGCAATTCCGGCACCTCGATGCGCCTGCTGGCGGGCTTGCTGGCCGGGCAGGCGTTCGATGTCACGCTGACCGGTGACGAGTCCCTGTCCAGGCGCCCGATGAACCGTGTCGCCGACCCGCTGCGCGAGATGGGCGCGGTTATCGAAACCGGCCCGGAGGGGCGCCCACCCCTGGTGGTGAAGGGTGGACGTACACTGCACGGTATCGATTATCTGTTGCCGATGGCCAGTGCCCAGGTGAAATCCTGCGTGTTGCTCGCCGGCCTCTACGCCGATGGCGAGACCAGTACTACTGAACCCGCGCCCACCCGCGATCACACCGAGCGCATGTTGCAGGGATTTGGCTACGAGGTGCAGCGTAGCGGCGCCCGCGCGATGCTCAGCGGCGGCGGCAAGCTGGTCGCGTGCAAAATCGATGTGCCGGCGGATATATCCTCGGCCACTTTCTTTATGGTGGCCGCGGCAATCGCGCCGGGGTCCGACGTGCTGCTCGAGCACGTGGGTATCAATCCGACCCGCGACGGCGTGATCAATATCCTGCGCGCGATGGGAGCGGACATAGAGCTGCTGAACCGGCGTGAAGTCGGCGGTGAGCCAGTGGCGGATATCCGCGTGCGCTACGCGCCCCTGAAGGGTATTCGCATCCCCGAAGACCAGGTGCCGCTGGCGATTGATGAATTTCCGGCGCTGTTTGTCGCTGCTGCCTGTGCCGAGGGGGAGACGGTATTGACCGGTGCCGAGGAGTTGCGAGTCAAGGAGAGCGACCGCATCCAGGCGATGGCGGATGGGCTGCGCATTCTTGGTGTCAATGCCGAGCCAACACCGGACGGTATCGTCATTCAGGGGGCGGGGGAAGATACGGCCTTTGGTGGTGGCACCGTGGACAGTCTCGGCGATCACCGCATTGCGATGTCCTTTGCCGTGGCATCTCTGCGCGCGCGCGATACCATACGCATTTTGCACTGCGCCAATGTGGCGACTTCGTTCCCGAACTTTGCCGAGTTGGCGAAGCGGGCTGGCCTGAAGTTGCAGCTGGCGTAGCGCACTGTATTGAGCGGGGCGCTTGCGGCATCCCGAAAGTAAGGATCTTATGAGTGAAGTAAACAATCCGTCGCCGGTCATTACCATCGACGGCCCCAGTGGATCGGGTAAGGGCACTATTGCCAGATTGCTGGCCGACAAACTGAACTACGCCCTGTTGGACTCCGGTGCCCTCTACCGGCTGACGGCCCTGTCGGCACTGAACCGCGAGGCCGATCTGACCGACGAGGCGACCTTGACCGAGATCGCCGCCAACCTGGATATCCGCTTTGAGCTGCGCGATGGGGAGGTGGTATCACTGCTGGAGGGGCAGGACGTCAGTCACGATATCCGCCTGGAACGGGTCAGTATGGCGGCGTCCAAGGTGGCCGCAATGCCCGGTGTGCGTGCCGCGCTATTACAGCGCCAGCGGGACTTCCGTCAGGCCCCGGGGCTGGTCGCCGACGGGCGCGACATGGGCACCACCGTGTTCCCCGACGCGCCGGTCAAAATCTTTTTGACCGCCAGCGCCGAGGAGCGCGCCAGGCGGCGCTTCGAGCAGTTGCGGGAGAAGGGGGTTTCTGTTAGCCTCCGCGACCTGCTGGAGGACATCCGCGCCCGCGACGCGCGCGATATGAACCGCGCCACGTCCCCCCTGGCTCCCGCCGAAGACGCGGTTGAGCTGGATAGTACCGGGGTGGATATCGACGGCGTCCTGCAGATAGTGCTGCAGCTGGTGCGCGACCGCATCCGCGCTTAGCCTGCACCGGCACTTGCTTGAACAACGCAGCGGCACAGGGCTGTGCCGCCATTGGCGCAGCCAATGCGAGCGACAGAAAACCCAGCGGGTCCGCGCACCTGCGCCAGGTTTTCTGCCGCGACCAAGCTCGATCGCCGGGAGCGATCGAGCTTGATAAGGTAAATAGTTTTTAAACGACAGCGGCCGGGATCAGCCAGAATCGCCCGGCCGTTGTCGTAATCCGACCCGCGTGCTGGCAGCGCGGTGGGGTCACGGCTGGCGGTTGACTAAACTGAATAGTTACCAACGGCTGGGCCCATCTATATAGGTAATGTAATGAGCGAGAGCTTTGCTGATTTATTTGAAGAGAGCCTGAAAAGCGTAGAGATGGCACCGGGTTCCATCGTGACCGGTGTTGTGATCGACGTGGACAAAGACTGGGTTACCGTACACGCGGGCCTGAAGTCTGAAGGCGTTATCCCTGCTGCGCAGTTCGCCAACGACAAAGGTGAAATTGAGCTGCAGGTGGGCGACGAAGTACAGGTTGCCCTGGAAGCGGTAGAAGACGGTTTCGGTGAAACCCGTCTGTCCCGTGAAAAAGCCAAGCGCGCTGAAGCCTGGAAGATCCTCGACGCGGCCCACGCTGCTGACGAGGTGGTTAAAGGTGTTATCAGCGGCAAGGTTAAAGGTGGCTTCACTGTCGACGTTGCCAACATCCGCGCGTTCCTGCCCGGCTCTCTGGTAGACGTACGTCCGGTTCGCGATACCGCGCACCTGGAAGGCAAAGAGCTCGAATTCAAGGTCATCAAGCTGGACGCCAAGCGCAACAACGTTGTGGTATCCCGCCGCGCCGTTATGGAAGCTGCGACTTCCGAAGAGCGCGAAGCACTGCTGGCCAGCCTGCAGGAAGGCATGAGCATCAAGGGTATCGTCAAGAACCTGACCGACTACGGTGCCTTCGTGGACCTGGGCGGTATCGACGGCCTGCTGCACATCACCGATATGGCCTGGAAGCGTATCAAGCATCCGAGCGAGATCGTGAACGTTGGCGACGAGATCGAAGTCAAGGTACTGAAGTTCGACCGCGAGCGCAGCCGTGTATCCCTGGGCCTGAAGCAACTGGGCGAAGATCCGTGGGTATCCATCAAGCAGCGTTACCCGGAAAACAGCCGCGTGAAGGCGGTTGTGACCAACCTGACCGACTACGGCTGTTTTGCCGAGCTGGAAGAGGGCGTCGAAGGTCTGGTTCACGTTTCCGAAATGGACTGGACCAACAAGAACATCCACCCGTCCAAAGTTGTCAACGTTGGCGACGAGGTAGAGGTGATGATTCTGGACATCGACGAAGAGCGTCGCCGTATCTCCCTGGGTATCAAGCAGTGCCAGGAAAATCCGTGGGATGCCTTCGCGCGTAAGTTCGCCAAGGGCGACAAGATCTCCGGCAAGATCAAGTCCATCACCGATTTCGGTATCTTCATCGGTCTGGACGGCAGCATCGACGGCCTGGTGCACCTGTCCGACATCTCCTGGAACGAAGCCGGCGAAGAAGCTGTGCGCAAGTTCAAGAAAGGCGATGAAATCGAGACTGTTATCCTGGGTATCGACTCCGACCGCGAGCGCATCTCCCTGGGTATCAAGCAGCTGGAGTCCGATCCGTTCTCTGACTACGTGGCGACCAACGACCGCGGCACCATCGTTACCGGTACCGTGAAAGAAGTTGACGCCAAGCAGGCGGTTATTGTCCTGGCGGAAGAAGTGGAAGGCGTACTGCGCGCTTCCGAAATCAGCCGCGACAAGGTCGAAGACGCCCGCAACGTGCTGAAGGAAGGCGAAGAGGTAGAGGCCAAGATCACCAGCGTGGATCGCAAGAACCGCGTGATCAGCCTGTCCATCAAAGCCAAGGATCAGGACGACGAGAAGCAAGCGATCAAGGATCACAGCAAGAAGCAGGCTGAGCAGGTTCAGCCGGCGACTATCGGTGACCTGATCAAGGCGCAGATGAACAACAAAGAGTAATCGGGAACCCCTGAAAAACTACTGCGCGTGCGCCTGACGGCGGCCGGCGGTGCTCGGAATGCTCATGTACTGCAGTACACTCCGCTTCCTGCGCTCCGGCGGTCACCGCCAGCCACCCGCTCGCTACGTTTTGCAGGGGTGTCATAGCTCTTGGTTGTTAAAAGCCCTGAATTGATTGTTTAGGGCAATTTGAGAGCCGGACTGGGGTTGCCCAGTCCGGCTTTCTATTAGATGATTGCCGCTCTAATCTAGAATAATCAATGACTTACAGAAGGTTGCGGGGCGCATGACCAAATCCGAACTGATCGATAGGATTGCGTTGAGGTTGGATCAGCTGCCAGTCAAAGATGTGGAGCTGGCGGTGAAGGTGATGTTGGACACTATGTCGGACGTGCTTTCCCAGGGGGAACGCATAGAGATACGGGGTTTTGGCAGCTTTTCGCTGCACTATCGCGCACCGCGGACCGGCCGCAATCCTAAGACAGGAGATGCGGTGGCGCTCTCCGGCAAATATGTACCCCATTTCAAGCCGGGTAAGGAGCTGCGCGACCGGGTCAATCGCAGTATGCACGACGAGACGGTGACCGAAGTATGATTATTTTGCCCGAGGCTGGCCAAAATGCCGATCGCTGCGGGAAAAGATGGGGCAAGGAAGGCGAGATAGAAACCCCGTCGGATTGTTGAGCTAGTCACACCTGGTGGAACGTGGAGGTTCCCTTGTCATTCTTGCGCTGGTTGATGCGTCTCTTCTACGGATTGTTGGCCCTGCTATGCATTGCCGTCGGGGTCTACTTCGCTGTGGACAATCCCAATGTCATAGCGCCAAGTTTTGCCGGATACGCGCTGCCGTCGGGTAGTGTGGGCTTCTGGTTGATCGGCTTTCTGTTGCTTGGGCTGTTGCTGGGCTTTGTTGTCAGCCTGTTGCCGTTCTATGCGGAGCGCCGTCGCGCACGCGGGCTGGAGCGGCAGTTGCAGCGGCTGGAGCGTGAACTCCAGACAGTACGCCGACAGGTGTCCGGAGACTAACTTGCTCGACCTCACTTTTTTCTTTTTTCTGCTCGCCGCCATCGCTATCGGCTGGATACTGGGGCGCAGAAGCACGAGAAAAAAAGCCGATTGCAGCCAGCAACAGCAGGCGCTGGCGCGCTCTTATGCGCAGGGGCTCAACTACCTGTTGAGCGAGCGTCACGATGACGCCATAGATAAATTTATCGATGCGCTCGAAGTCACCAGCGCAACTTTCGACACGCATCTGGCACTGGGCAATCTGCTGCGCAAGCGCGGTGAACACGACCAGGCCATTCGCGTGCACCAGAACCTGCTCGCGCGCCCGAGCCTTACGCGTGTCAGCCAGCAGAAGGCCCAGCTCGAGCTGGCGCGTGACTATATCGCCGCCGGTTGGCTGGATAGGGCGGAGCGCTTGCTACAGGAACTGGTGGAAACTTCTTCCGAGCTGCGCAATACCAGTCTCGAACATCTGGTGGAGGTCTACCGCGACGAGCGCGAATGGTCGAAAGCCATTCATGCGGTCAATCTCCTGCACGGTCGCCGCTTCAAACGCCTGTCGCCTGAATGGGCGCCGATACAGGCGCATTTCTGCTGTGAGCTGGCGGAGGAGGCGATCAACAACAAGGACTACCTGAGTGCCCGTAAACATATCGATGCTGCGCTTGGGTATGATCGCAACTCCGTGCGCGCCAACCTGCTCTGGGGGAAGCTCGAGTACCTGCTCGGCCGCCCGCGCGAGGCAATCAAGGTTTTGCAGCGGATTCCAAAGCAGAATCCGGACTATATCCCGGAAATTCTCGAGTTGCTGATCACCTGTTACCAGGAGATAGGCGATGAAAAAGGGCTGGATCGCTATCTGGAGTCGCTGTTGCGGGAACACCCGTCAAACAGCGTGCTGATTGCGCTGACCGAGAGAATCCATCGCCATGAAAGCGAGGCGGCTGCTGCGGCCTTTATGGGCAAGCAGCTGGCTCTGCGCCCGTCGTTGCGCGGTCTGGGGCACTTTATTGACTTGCATATCGACACTACTCAGGGGCGGGCGAGAGAGAATCTGTCTCTGCTCAAAACCCTGATTGACCAACTGATTGCCAGTCGACCCCATTACCGCTGCAGTAATTGCGGTTTTTCCGGTAATCAGCTCCACTGGCTCTGCCCCAGTTGTAAGCACTGGGATTCCGTGCGCTCCGTCAAGGGGGTGGAGGGCGAGTGAGCGGTCAACCATTGTCCACGAATAGGGCGCGCCGGGCGCGCTAATGAGAGGTATATCTTTGCAATCTCAGGTTTCTTCCCCTGTCGTTGTCGCGCTGGACTACGACAACGCCGAAGCTGCACTGGCGATGGCGGATCAGCTCGATCCCAGCCTGTGTCGTGTCAAGGTCGGCAAGGAGCTGTTCACCATTGCCGGGCCGCAGCTCGTCAAAGAGTTGGTGTCACGGGACTTTCAGGTTTTCCTCGATCTCAAGTTTCACGATATTCCCAATACTGTCGCCTCCGCGGTGAGAGCGGCTGCAGAGTTGGGGGTCTGGATGGTCAATGTCCATGCGAGTGGCGGTGCGCGTATGATGGCAGCGGCTGTTGAGGCGTTGCGCCCGTATGGCGAGCGTAAACCGCTGCTGATCGGAGTGACTGTCCTGACGAGCACTGCGCCGGAAGAGTTGGCGGCCATCGGCGTGGAGCGCACCCTTGAAGAGCAGGTGTTGTCTCTCGCTGCCCTGGCTGAGGATGCCGGCCTGGATGGTGTCGTTTGTTCTGCGCAGGAAGCTCAGGCTCTGCGCCGCCAATGTGGCGCGGAGTTTGCCCTGGTGACGCCCGGCATCCGTCCGGCCGGCGCTGCCGCCGATGATCAGCGGCGAATCGTGACCCCAGCCCAGGCACTGGAATGGGGGGCCGATTATCTGGTGATCGGTCGGCCGATTACTGCCGCAGCGGACCCGATGCAGGCGTTGCGAAAAATTCTGGCGGAGATCGGCGCGGAATAATCGATGTAACGCTGTTGTAATGGCGTGTAATCATTTAGTGACCAAAGGCGCGCAATGAGTTGGTAAAGTGTCGCGGGTTGGGGGAGTAAACGCAGTCCCAATGTGAAAATAATTAATGTTCACTGGGAGTTCGTAATGAATCTTATCCGTACACCAATTTCTATCATATTCGCCGCGCTGCTTATGATCTGTACCTCGGCACTTGCCGTTGCCGATGACATGCAGACCGATAATACGCAGATGGCTGTAGTAACGGTCAATCTCAACAGCGCCTCGGCTACCGAACTGGCTGAAAAGCTCGAAGGTGTCGGCGCTGCTCGCGCGGAATTGATCGTCAAATACCGCGAGGAGAAGGGGCCATTTACCTCGATTGAGCAGTTGCTCGAGATCAAAGGCATAGGCACCGCAACCCTGGAGAAGAATCGCGACAGGATTCAGCTCTAAATTTAACAATCCGTGCACAGTCGGCAGTTTAGTAGTTGACTGTCGACTAGTGTCTCGGGAAAAGAACTACTGTGGGTAACACAACAGATGGCGCGTTGGGTGGTAATAGGCGGCACTGGATATATCGGCGAGGCACTCTGTCGTCGCCTTGCTTCGGACGGCCAGCTGGTGCTGTCTGTATCTCGCGCCCCCAATGGCCCGGAAGGTTGTGACCACCGATCTCTCTCACTGACGCCCGACGGTGATTTTTCCTCTCTTTTCCAGACCGGTGACCGGGTGATCTACGCGGCCGGACTGGCCGGCAGGTCTGACTGTGAGCGTAGTCCGGGTCTCGCGCGCTGGCTCAACAGTGACTGCCCGACGCTGCTGCTGCGATTTGCGGAAGCCGCGGGTGCCGAGTCTTTTACTTACCTCTCCAGTGTCAAGGCGGTCTGCCCGCCGCAGGGCCGGGTTGCGGATGAGGATACCGGCTCGCCGGCGAAAGATGTCTACGGATACAGCAAGTGGCTGGGCGAGCAGCAGTTGCTGTCCGAACAATGCCGGTGCCGGGTCAACCTGGTTCGTCCGGCAGCGGTTTACGGCTGCGAAAACGAGAATGCCCAAAGAGGTGGTAAAGCCGGGCGCTGGCGGGGGCGGTTGAGTATTCTGGGCCGTTTGGCCCCGGTGTTGCCAGCCAGTGGTCGCCGCAGCGTTATCAATCTTCAGGATCTGGTGCGGGCAATCGTCCTGCTGGCGGAGGCGGAATACTGTGACCGGCAGGTCTATATCGTCGCCGAGCCCAACTATTACGACCTGGCAGGCATCATTCTCGCGTTGACCGGTGTACATGTGCGGACCAGTAGGCGTCTGACTTCCCTGGTACTGGCGCCACTGCGCCCCCTGCGGGGCCTGTCGGTTGTCCGCGCTTTACTTGAGCTGGAGCAGAGCGAACTTTATAGTGCCGCTCGATTGCGTCGCGCACTGCCGTGGCGTGCTGAAGAGAGATACAGCCAGTTTTTGCAAGGGGTTGCCTGATGGAGTTTATGGGGGGGTGGTTGCCCCCAGCGGTACTGGCAGTTGTGGTCAGCTACGGAGTAACCGTTGTGTTGCTGTCCAATTTGCGCGAATTCGCGCTAGACCTGCCGAACCATCGCTCCATGCATGAAACGCCAGTGCCGAGGACTGGTGGCTGGGCGCTAATCGCCGGCTGTTTGGCGGCGCTGGTCGCGAGCCCCGTCTCGTTACCATTGTCATTGATGGCGGGATTTGTGCTGCTGTTGGCCGTCTCGGTAATCGATGACCTGCGGCACGTTGCTGCACGCATCCGCTTTTCAGTCCATTTGCTGGCCGTGGCCCTGGTGCTGTCCGCTTTGCCGCAGCCGCTCACTTGGTGGTGGTACCCGCTGCTCTTACTGGGCGGTGTATGGATGATCAATCTGTACAATTTTATGGATGGTATGGATGGCCTCGCAGGCAGTATGACGGCCATCGGTTTCGCGACATTGGGATTCGTCTCTGGTCTGCGCGGGCAGGGCGATATCGCCGGTGTCTGTACGCTGCTGGTTGTCTGTGCGCTGGTATTCCTGCGCTTCAACTGGCCGTCGGCCAGTATCTTCCTGGGCGATGCGGGCTCCACGACCCTGGGGCTGGCTGTGGTGGCCGTCAGTCTTTACGGTTGGCAGCGCGGTGCTTTTGGTTTGCTGGTGCCAATCATTGTGTTCGCACCCTTCTGGTTGGACGCTAGCTTTACGCTGCTGCGTCGGGTGCTGGCGGGACAGCGCTGGTGGGAAGCGCATCGCGACCATATCTACCAGCGCAGTGCGCTGCGTATTGGGGTGAAAAAAACGCTGTACTGGCAGCTGGGATTTATGTTGAGTACGTCTATACTGGCGCTTGCGTTGGCAATACTCGGCCTGGTGTAACCGGTCGGGACCCTGTGTGGGGCAGGGGGCCGCGAGTGGGGAAATGGGGAAATGGGGAAATGGGGAAAATCTGGGGGCTATGTGACACGCATCTGGCGGACCGTACATAAGCATCATAAGCCGGTTTTGATGCTGCTTTTTGATCTGTTGATGTTGAGCTTCGCCTTTGTGATGGCGATGGCGATCCGGGTCAACGGGCTGTCTCCGGCGCTGGAGGTGGAGATGCTGATCTGCCTGGCGCTGACACTTGCCTCCAGCAGCTTCATCTTTCTACGCCTCGGTCTCTACCGCACGGTCATCCGCTATATGGGGCAGCAGGCCATTGTGGCGGTGCTGCAGGGAGTCACTGCTTCCGCAGTTGTGCTCGCGGTAGCTTCCTATCTTACCTTCGCCGGGGTGCCGCGTTCGGTGCCGGTCATCTACTGGTGTTTCGCCCTGATTGCCGTCGGTGGCTCCCGCTGGCTGGTGCGCATTTATTACCAGATGGCGCTGGAAATTCACAAGACCCGCGTCGCCATTTACGGTGCGGGTACCGCCGGGCTGCAGTTATACAAGGCGCTGGTACACGGCGAAATCTACAAGCCGGTGGCCTTCTTCGATGACAATGCCTCCAAACAGAAGACACTGATCGACGGTGTGCTCGTCTATAACCCGAGCAATATTCTCGACGTGGTGGTGGAGCGCGATATCTCCGAGGTTCTACTGGCGATGCCGGGTGTGCCGAAGCGCCGCCGCCGCGAAATTACCCGCGGCCTGCGCGAGCGCGGGCTGGTGGTTAAGGTGATTCCAGGGCTGGAGGAGCTTGTCGATGGCGCCGGCCGCACTGCCGATGTGTCACAGATCTACGAGAATATCCTTGGCCGCGCGCCGGTCGAGCCGGAAAAGGCCCTGATTGCCGGCTCCATCAGCGGCAAGGTGGTGCTGGTAACCGGTGCGGGCGGTTCTATCGGTTCCGAGTTGTGCCGGCAGATTGCCCTGTGGAGGCCAGCGCACCTGGTGCTGGTGGAATCCTCGGAATATGCGCTTTATCAGATCGAGCGGGAGCTCTACCAGCAACAGCAGGACGAAGGGCATCAGCTGAAGGTGACGGCGCTTCTCGGTGATGTGCGCGATCGCGTACGCATGGCGGAGATTATCGAGAGTTTCTCCATCCACACGATTTACCATGCGGCGGCTTACAAGCATGTGCCGCTGGTGGAGCAGAATGTGGTGCTGGGTGCAGACAACAATGTCCTCGGCACCCTGTCCGTACTGGAGGCGGCCGAGGCCTTTGGCGTCGAGCAGTTCGTGCTGATCTCAACCGATAAAGCGGTGCGCCCCACCAACGTGATGGGGGCGACCAAGCGATTTGCCGAGCTGGTGTGCCAGGATTTCGGGCGCCGTTTTGCCAAGACCCGTGTGTGTATGGTCCGTTTCGGCAATGTGCTCGGCTCATCTGGATCCGTGATTCCGCTGTTTACTGACCAGATTAATGCCGGCGGTCCGGTCACGGTCACGCACCCCAAGGTGACACGTTATTTCATGACTATCCCTGAGGCGGCACAGCTGGTGCTGCAGGCCGGTAGTATGGGGCGCAATGGTGATGTGTTTGTGTTGGATATGGGCGAGCCGGTGCGGATCTACGATCTGGCCAAGCGCCTCATCCAGATCATGGGGCACACGGTGCGGGATGAAGAGAACCCGGATGGCGATATCGAAATCCAAATCACCGGTCTGCGTCCCGGAGAAAAGCTCTACGAAGAATTATTGCTTGGGGACAATGTTTCCGGAACCGACCATCCGATGATCATGCGTGCCGAAGAAGAGCGGCTCGCCAGCGAAAGGCTCCAAACACTGATCGGTGGACTGCGGCAGGCTTGCACCCGGCACGATTGTGAGGAAGTTCACCGGATACTGATGGAGGCCGTAAAAGATTATGCGCCCAAGCAGAGCCTGGTGGATGTGGTTTGGACGCAGCGTCGCGAAAGCAAGCCGGCACCCCAGGTGGGGCAGGTGGAGAGATTGCCGCTGCCGGTGGATGCCGGTCGTCGCTAAGCCCTGGCGAATTTCCATGATGCACGAGAAGCCCTGCAGCATTGCAGGGCTTTTTTGTATCCAGGCACCGATCATCGCGGTGTGTGTCCACCCGGCGCATAACGAAATAAGCCCTTAGCTTTCGCTAAGGGCTTCAGACTATTGATAAACCCCGCATTTCGTTTTGAGCCGGTGCGGTGGCGGCCAAGCACTAGGACGAGTATTTCGAAGCGCTGTGAATACATCCCTGTAAGCTCCGGCGGCGACGTCCTGTCGCCGACGGTTCGAAACACTCGTCCTAGCACTTTGCCTTAAATTTTGACTGTGTAACTTTGTCAGAAAACTGAAGCCCTTAGCTTTCGCTAAGGGCTTTCATGTTTGGCTCCTCCGGCCGCCCATCACAGATGGGCGTCGTTCGACTGCGCGCGACGTATACGTCGCAGACGCTTGCCTCACCCAACTGGGCTCTTCTCGCCCGGCAAATAGTTGAAAGCCAAATAGCAAAAAGGCCCCTCAACTCGCGCTGAGGGGCCTTTTTGCTATTTGGCTCCGCCTGCTGGGCTCGAACCAGCGACCCAATGATTAACAGTCATTTGCTCTACCAACTGAGCTAAGGCGGAATTTCTTAGCGGCTTGCTTGTGTGCAGTGCCGTTCAGATGGCGCGTATATTATAGAGGCCTTTCGTGCGGGTCAACCCCTTTTTTGCACTTTAAGTAATTGATTTGTCAGGAGTTTATTTTTTACTGGTGGTTGAGCGAAAAGTCACCAGCTCGCTCGGGCTGGTGGCAGATGGAACTTTGATCTGTCCTGGATTTGTGGGGCCTGGGAGCAGGCTCTACAATCGCAGATTGCTTTTCAGTTGGTTTTGGCGGTGAGATTTATGGAGTCGCGTCCGTTTGAGGTGGTGTGCAAATACAGTCCGGCGGGTGACCAGCCAGCCGCGATTGAGCAGCTGGTGGAAGGTATAGAGGATGGCCTCAGTCACCAGACACTGCTGGGGGTGACCGGCTCCGGCAAGACTTTCACCATGGCCAATATCGTCGAGCGCCTGCAGCGCCCGGCGATCGTCATGGCCCACAACAAGACGCTGGCGGCGCAGCTGTACGGGGAGTTCAAGGAGTTCTTCCCCAAGAATGCCGTCGAGTATTTCGTTTCCTACTACGACTACTACCAGCCCGAAGCCTATGTGCCGTCATCGGACACCTTTATCGAGAAGGATGCCTCGGTCAACGAGCATATCGAGCAGATGCGGTTGTCCGCGACCAAGGCATTGATCGAGCGCCGCGACGTGATTGTGGTGGCCACCGTTTCCGCGATCTACGGTCTGGGTGATCCGGACAAATACCTGAAGATGGTGCTGCACCTGGATCGCGGTGACCTGGTGGATCAGCGCACGATATTGCGGCGTCTGGCGGAGCTGCAGTACACCCGCAACGACACGGATTTCCGCCGCGCCACCTATCGGGTGCGCGGTGACGTTATCGATATCTATCCGGCGGACTCGGATATGGAGGCAGTGCGGCTGTCCCTGTTCGATGAAGAGATCGAGGAAATCACGCTGTTCGACCCGCTGACCGGGGAGCAGTTGAAGAAGGTCCCTCGGGTGACCATCTTTCCCAAGTCCCACTACGTGACGCCGCGAGAGACCATCGTCAGCGCCATCGACCAGATCAAGGACGAGCTTCGCGACCGTCTGAAACAGTTGCGCGACAACGGCAAGCTGTTGGAGGCGCAGCGCCTGGAGCAGCGCACCAAGTACGACCTGGAGATGATGCAGGAGCTTGGATACTGCAACGGTGTGGAGAATTACTCGCGCTACCTTTCCGGGCGCGAAGCCGGCCGGCCGCCGCCCACGCTGTTTGACTACCTGCCGCACGACGCGCTGCTGTTTATTGACGAGAGTCACGTCACCGTACCGCAGATCGGCGGCATGTACCGCGGCGATCGCTCGCGCAAGGAGACTCTGGTTGAATACGGTTTCCGCCTGCCGTCCGCGCTGGATAACCGGCCGCTCAAATTTGAGGAGTGGGAGCACCTGGCCCCGCAGGCCATTTTCGTGTCCGCGACACCCGGCCCTTACGAGGCGGAGCACGCCGGTCAGGTGGTGGAGCAGGTGGTGCGCCCGACCGGGCTCGTGGATCCCGAAGTCGAGATTCGCCCCGCGTCCACCCAGGTGGACGATGCGCTGTCCGAGATACGCCGCTGTGCGGATGCGGACCAGCGGGTGCTGATTACGGTGCTGACCAAGCGCATGGCGGAGGACCTGACCGAGTACCTGGGTGAGAACGGCGTGCGTGTGCGCTACCTGCACTCGGATATCGACACGGTGGAGCGGGTGGAGATTATTCGCGACCTGCGCATCGGCGAGTTCGATGTGCTGGTCGGTATCAACCTGTTGCGGGAGGGTTTGGATATGCCGGAAGTGGCCCTGGTGGCCATTTTTGATGCGGACAAGGAGGGTTTCCTGCGCTCCGACCGCTCGCTGATCCAGACCATCGGCCGCGCAGCACGCAACCTGGAGGGTCGCGCAATTCTGTATGCGGACAAGGTCACCGATTCGATGAGGCGCGCGCTTGACGAAACCCAGCGCCGCCGCGAAAAGCAGGTGGCATTCAATGCCGAACACGGCATCACGCCGCAGGGCATTCGCAAGAGCGTGGCGGATATCCTCGAGGGCGCGGTAGTTCCCGGTGTGCCGGGCCGGGGGCGGCGCAAGGTGGCCGAAGGGAAGGGCGCCTACAAGGTCGACAAGCAGCCGCTGTCCGACAAGCAGCGCTGGGCGCGCATCGAAGAGCTCGAGGAGCAGATGTACAACCACGCCAAAAACCTGGAATTCGAGGCGGCGGCCAAGCTGCGCGACGAGATTGCCCGCCTCAAGGAGGAGCAGTAGTCGGGGGAGGCAATTCGGGTGGCACCCCTGATGCCGGCCGCCGCCCGGGAAAAAAACCTTGTCGGTAAATATTTCCCGGACGGCCACCGGCATCAGGGGCTCGACATCGGGTTTCGGTCGTTTTCCTGTCCTGTTGGGGTGACCCGCGAAGGCGATCGACGTTTCCGGCAAAGGCGTTCACTAAGTTGTTGAAAACGCTGAAAACCGGTGCTAAAGTTCGCGCTCTTCGCAGCCAGGGGCTCCCCGCTGCAGAGTAGAAGACCCGTAGCTCAGTTGGTTAGAGCGCTGCCTTGACATGGCAGAGGTCAGCGGTTCAAGTCCGCTCGGGTCTACCATTTACCTGCACTTTGCAAATCGACATCCTGTCGCTTCGCAAAGGTCGCTTTGAAAAATCTGCACAAAATGTGATTTTGCTGGTTTTTCAAAGCTCGCGCCGGCCAGGTGCCGGCGGCGGTGCATCCATGCACCGCACTCCCAAAATCAGCTACATACGTTCACGCGGTCTTTGGTAGGGATCGCCACTGATAGATAAGGAAGTACAATGCCTGTTGTCACTCTCCCCGACGGTTCCCGTCGAGAATTTTCCAGCCCTGTTTCCGTATACGACGTTGCCAATGATATCGGCCCCGGTCTCGCCAAAGCTGCGCTTGCCGGTGTGGTCGACGGCAAAGAGGTCGACACCAGCTATGTGATCGACCGCGACGCGGAACTGGCCATTATTACCGATCGCCAGCCGGAGGGGCTGGAGGTTATCCGTCACTCTACCGCGCACCTGCTGGCCCAGGCGGTCAAGCAGCTGTATCCCGGCGCGCAGGTCACCATCGGTCCGGTGATCGAGGACGGCTTCTATTACGATTTCGCCTATGAGCGCCAGTTTACTCCGGAAGATCTGGAGAAAATTGAGCAGCGCATGGAAGAGCTGGCCAAGGAAGATATTCCGGTCAATCGCCGCCTGCTGCCGCGCGACGATGCGGTGAAGTACTTCCGCGAGATGGGTGAGGAGTACAAGGCGGAGATCATCGCCAGTATTCCCACCAACGAAGATATCTCCCTGTACCGCCAGGGTGACTTCGAGGATCTGTGCCGCGGCCCGCATGTGCCGTCCACCGGCAAGCTCAAGGCGTTCAAGCTGACCAAGGTGGCCGGCGCCTACTGGCGCGGCGACGCCAGCAACGAGATGCTGACGCGTGTCTACGGCACCGCCTGGGCCAACAAGAAAGACCTGAAGGCCTACCTGCACCGCATCGAAGAGGCGGAGAAGCGCGACCACCGCAAGCTGGCGAAGAAATACGATCTCTTCCATATCCAGGAAGAGGCGCCGGGCATGGTGTTCTGGCACCCGAATGGCTGGACCATCTACAGCACCATCGAGCAGTACATGCGCCGTCGCCAGCGCGAATACGGCTACAAAGAGATCAAGACCCCGCAGCTGGTGGACTTCTCTCTATGGCGCAAATCCGGTCACGCGGACAAGTTCGGCGACGACATGTTCACCCTCACCAGTGAGGAGCGCCAGTTCGCAATCAAGCCGATGAACTGCCCCTGCCACGTGCAGGTGTTCAACCAGGGATTGCGCAGCTACCGCGATCTGCCGTTGCGTCTGGCGGAATTCGGCTCCTGTCACCGCAGCGAGCCGTCCGGCTCCCTGCACGGCCTCATGCGCGTGCGCGGCTTCGTGCAGGACGACGGTCACATTTTCTGTGCCGAAGGCCAGATCCAGTCGGAAGTGTCCGATTTCATGGAGCTGCTGCACTCCGTGTACAAGGATTTCGGCTTCGACGACGTTATCTACCGCCTTTCCACCCGCCCGGAACAGCGCGTCGGTTCCGACGAGAGCTGGGACAAGGCCGAGAAGGCGCTGGCCAATGCACTGGACGCCGCCGGCCTGCCGTGGGAAGAGCTGCCGGGCGAGGGCGCCTTCTACGGGCCCAAGATCGAGTTCTCCCTGAAGGACTGCCTCGGCCGAGTCTGGCAGTGCGGTACCATTCAGGTGGACTTCTCCATGCCGGGCCGCCTGGACGCCCAGTATGTGGCGGAAGATGGCTCGCGCCAGACCCCGGTCATGCTGCACCGCGCGGCGCTGGGTTCCTTCGAGCGCTTCATCGGTATCCTGATCGAGCACTACGAGGGTGCCTTCCCGACCTGGCTGGCCCCGCAGCAGGTGGCGATCCTGAATATCACTGACCGCCAGGCGGATTTCTGTCGCGATCTGGAAGAGCGCCTCGGCGCCCTGCAGTATCGCGCTGCGGCCGACTTGAGAAACGAGAAGATCGGCTTTAAAATCCGCGAGCACACGCTTCAGCGTGTTCCTTATCTGCTGGTAATCGGCGATAAGGAAGTAGAAAGCCAGACGGTTGCCGTGCGAACACGCAGCGGTGAAGATCTCGGAACCATGACTTTTGAGTCATTCCTCGAGATTCTTGGCCAGGATGTGGATCGCCGCGGCCGTTTGTCTATTTCTGAAAATTAACGGAGACGATAGCTATTAAACGAGAGAGCAAGGGAGGGTCTAAGAAGGCCCGCATCAATGATCAGATCGAGGCGTCGGAAGTTCGCCTCATTGGCGCCGACGGCGAGCAGGTAGGCATTGTCTCCCTGGATGACGCACTGGAAGCCGCGCAGAAAGCCAGTCTGGATCTCGTTGAAATTTCGCCGGACTCCGATCCGATAGTCTGTAAGGTTATGGACTACGGAAAGCACGTGTTTGAGGCCAAAAAGGCCAAGAACGCCGCCAAGAAGAAGCAGAAGCAGCAGCAGATCAAGGAAATGAAGTTCCGCCCCGGTACCGATATCGGGGACTACCAGATCAAACTGCGCAACCTGAGCCGCTTCCTGGAGGCGGGCGACAAGGCCAAGGTATCCCTGCGATTCCGCGGCCGTGAGATGGCGCACCAGGAACTGGGTATGGAAATGATGCAGCGCATCGAGAAAGACCTGGAAGAACTGGGCACCGTGGAGCAGCGGCCGAAGCTGGAAGGCCGCCAGATGATCATGGTGATTGCTCCCATCAAGAAGAAAAAGTGAGATCCTGAGAAGCGCTAAGCTACCCTCAGGTCTCCTTTGAGAAGTGGTTGGGCGACGGCTGCCTCCCCACTCTCGCAACGCCGCCGGCTTCCGGCGGTTATTTGAAAGAAGCCTGTTCGCAGGCACTTAATTACTTTTGGAGTACAAAATGCCGAAAGCAAAAACGCACAGTGGCGCCGCCAAGCGCTTCAAGAAGACGGCTGCGGGCTACAAGCACAAGCACGCTAACAAGAGCCACATCCTCACCAAGATGACCACCAAGCGTAAGCGTCAGCTGCGCGGCACTCAGACCATGAACAAGTCTGACGCCACCCTGGTCGATCGCATGCTGCGCGCCAAGTAATTGGCTCATCGCTAAAAGGTTTAAGAGGATAGAGTTATGGCCCGTGTAAAACGTGGTGTAGAGGCGCGTCGTCGTCACAAGAAAATTCTGAAGCAAGCTAAAGGTTATTACGGTGCGCGTTCGCGCGTATTCCGCGTAGCCAAGCAGGCGGTGATCAAAGCCGGCCAGTACGCTTACCGCGACCGTCGTGTCAAGAAGCGTAACTTCCGCGCTCTGTGGATCACTCGTATCAACGCCCAGTCCCGCTCTGAAGGCCTGAGCTACAGCCGCCTGATTGCCGGCCTGAAAAAGGCCGACATCGCACTGGATCGCCGTGTTCTGGCCGATCTGGCGGTTTACGACAAAGCCGCTTTTGCTGCCGTAGTTGAAAAAGCCAAGGCAGCCCTGGCAGCGTAAGCTGTCACTTCAGTTGCAAGACTGAATACAAAAAATAGGGAAGGGCTGTTTGGCCCTTCCCTATTTTTTTATGGGGTATCCGCTATTTTTTACCGATAGCGGTAATGGGGCGGAGTTCAACACGGCCAAGTTAAGACGGCCCCTTGTGGGAGCCAGCCCTGCTGGCGAAAGGGTGGTGTTGCGCCGCGGTGATCGCCTGCAGGGCAGGCTCCCACATAGAATGACGCAGAAACAATTAGAGTTAACTTGGAACGGGAATAGTTCGATGCAAGATTTGCAGTCCCTCACCGATCAGGCGCTGGAGCTGGTGGAGCAGGCTGACGGCCTGGCGGCACTGGACCAGGTGCGCGTGGATTACCTGGGCAAGAAGGGGCAGCTCACCGCGCTGCTGAAGGGCCTGGGCAAGCTGTCTGCCGAAGAGCGCCCGGCTGCCGGGGCGAAAATCAACGAAGCCAAGCAGCAGGTGCAGGAAAAAATCAACGCGCGCCGCAACGAGCTGGAGCAGGCCGCGATCAACGCCAAGCTGGCCGAAGAGACCATCGACGTGACCCTGCCGGGCCGCGGCGAAGAGCAGGGCAATGCGCATCCGGTCACCCGCACCATGCGCCGTATCGAAGAGCTGTTCGTACGCCTCGGTTTCTCCGTGGAAGAGGGACCGGAGATCGAAGACGACTACCACAACTTCGAAGCGCTCAATATTCCCGCGCACCACCCGGCGCGCGCGATGCACGACACCTTCTATATCGATCCGTCCACGGTACTGCGCACCCACACCTCGCCGGTGCAGATCCGCACCATGGAAAAGGCCGCGCCGCCGATCCGTATTATCTGTCCGGGCCGCGTATACCGCTGCGACTCCGACGTCACCCACTCGCCCATGTTCCACCAGGTGGAAGGGCTGGTAGTGGACAAGGGCGTGAGCTTCGCGCACCTGAAAGGCTGTGTGGACCAGTTCCTGAAAGCATTTTTTGAAGCGGACGTGCCGGTGCGTTTCCGCCCGTCCTACTTCCCGTTTACCGAGCCGTCTGCCGAGGTGGACATCCAGTGCACCGCCTGCGGCGGCGAGGGCTGCCGCGTGTGTTCCGGCACCGGCTGGCTGGAAGTCATGGGTTGCGGCATGGTGCACCCGAACGTGTTCGCTTCCTGCAATATCGACAGCGAAACCTATTCCGGCTTCGCCTTTGGCATGGGGGTAGAGCGCCTGGCGATGCTGCGCTACGGCGTCAACGACCTGCGCCTGTTCTTCGACAACGACCTGCGCTTCCTGAAACAGTTTTAATCCCGGAACCGCGGAGCTCGCACTCCGCCAGCGAAATATTTGTAGGGTGGGCAAAGCGAAGCGTGCCCATCACCAAGAATTCAGAACAGAGACTCGGATATGAAATTCAGCAACTCCTGGCTGCGGGAATGGGTAAACCCGCAACTGACCGCGCAGGAACTGGCCGACCAGATCACCATGGCCGGCCTGGAAGTGGATGGCGTTGAGAAAGTCGCAGGTGAATTTTCCGGCGTAGTCGTGGGCGAGATACTCGCCGCCGAACAGCACCCGGACGCGGACAAGCTGCGTGTGTGCAAAGTGGCCGGCCACCCGGACGGCGAGATGCAGGTCGTGTGCGGTGCCCCCAATGCGCGCGTCGGCATCAAGATTCCGTTCGCACTGGTCGGCGCCATGCTGCCGGGCGATTTCAAGATCAAGAAGGCCAAGCTGCGCGGCGTCGAGAGCTTCGGCATGCTGTGCGCCCAGACCGAGCTGGAGCTGGGTGAAGACAGCGACGGCATCTGGGAACTGCCGGAAGACGCGCCCACGGGCGAGGACCTGCGCAAATACCTGCAGCTGGACGATGAGACCATCGAGGTGGACCTGACCCCGAACCGCTCCGACTGCCTCGGTATCGCCGGTATCGCCCGCGAAGTGGGTGTGCTGAACCGCTGCGCGGTCAGCGGCCCGGAGATCGCTCCGGTTGCGCAGCAGATCGACGACAGCCTGCCGGTCTCGCTGATGGCGGAAGAGGCCTGTCCGCGCTATGTGGGGCGCGTGATCCGCAATATCGATATCACTGCCACCACGCCGATGTGGATGCAGGAGCGCCTGCGCCGCAGCGGCCTGCGCTCCATCGATCCGGTGGTGGACGTGACCAACTATGTGCTGCTTGAGCTGGGCCAGCCGATGCACGCTTTCGACCTGCAGAAGCTGAAGGGCGGCATCAAGGTGCGCCTGGCAGAGCAGGGCGAAGAGCTGACCCTGCTGGACGGCCAGGAAGTGAAACTGCAGGCCGGCACTCTGCTGATCACCGATGAAGAGAAGCCGCTAGCAATGGCCGGCATTATGGGTGGCCTGGATTCCTCCGTGACCGAGAGCACCCGCGATATCTTCCTCGAGAGCGCCTTCTTCAGCCCGCTGGCCATCGCCGGCAAGGCGCGCTCCTACGGTCTGCACACCGATTCCTCGCACCGCTTCGAGCGCGGTGTCGACTACCGCCTGCAGGAAAAGGCGGTCGAGCGTGCCACCCAGCTGCTGCTGGATATCGTCGGCGGCGAACCGGGCCCGGTACACCTGCGTGAGCTGAGCGAAGTCATGCCCGCCGAGCGCCATATCACCCTGCGCCGCGCGCGGGTAGAGCAGGGCCTGGGGGTTGCCCTGGGCGATGACGAGATCGTCGATATCCTGACCCGCCTGGGCCTGGAGAAGATCGAGCAGAACGCCGACGGCTGGACCTTCCTGGTGCCGAGCTTCCGCTTCGATATCGCCATCGAGGCCGACCTGCTCGAAGAGCTGGCGCGGGTCTACGGCTACAACCGCATTCCGAGTGAGAGCTTCACCGCCGCACTGGATATAGTGCCGCAGCAGGAGAGCGAGATTGCACAAGACGCGCTGGAGCAGACCCTGCTGGCGCGCGGCTACAACGAGGCGATCACCTTCAGCTTTATCGACAGCGACTCCGCCGCGCTCTTCGACCCGAAAGCCGAGCCGGTGGCGCTGCAGAACCCGATCAGCGCCGAGCTGGCGGTGATGCGCACCTCGCTGATTCCCGGCCTGTGCAAGTCGCTGCAGTACAACCTGAACCGCCAGCAGAACCGCGTGCGCCTGTTCGAGACCGGCCTGCGGTTCGTACCCCCCGGTAATTCGGAGCGCGAGCTGAAGCAGGAGCCGATGGTGGCCGGCCTGATCTACGGCAACCGCTTCGCGGAGAACTGGACCGGAGGCAAGGATCTGGTCGATTTCTTCGACATCAAGGCCGACATCGAAGCCCTGCTGGCCCACTGCAGTGCCGAGGACGAGTTCCGCTTCGAAGCCGGCGAGCACTCGGCCCTGCACCCGGGCCAGTGCGCCAGGATCCTTCGCGGTGACGTCGAGGTTGGCGTAGTGGGGGCCCTGCACCCGCAGCTGCAGAAGAAGCTGGACCTGCCCAAGGCCGCGTTCGTGTTCGAGCTGAGCCTCGAGGCTCTCGGCCAGGCCCGCCTGCCGGCGTTCCGCCCGCTGTCCAGGTTCCCGGAAGTGCGCCGCGATCTGGCCCTGCTGATCGACGCCGATGTGCCGGCCGCCAGCATGGTGGAAACAGCCGTTGAAGCAGCCGGCGAAACTTTGACGGACCTCAAGGTTTTTGACGTTTATCAGGGCAAAGGCATTGATTTCAATAGAAAAAGTGTCGCCATGGGCTTGACCTTTCAGCATCCCTCGCGCACCCTTAACGACGACGAAATCAATGCCGCCGTGGATGCGGTGGTCGGCAAATTAGAACAAAAATACAACGCCAGCCTGCGCTAGTGGAGTCAGATGCTCCGGGGTGCAGGTTGTCTGGCATCCCGAGAGCGTCTGCTACCGGGTTGAAGCCGCCGCGGTTTGGGCCGCTTCCGATCTGGAGTCGACGCCTCTGAATCTGTTGGTAGGAACCAATGACAGAGGCACTGACCAAGGCCGGGCTCGCCGAAAAGCTGTACGAAGAGCTGGGTTTTAATAAACGCGAAGCCAAAGAAATCGTCGAATTTTTTTTCGAGGAAATCCGCAACGCGCTGGAAAATAACGAGCAGGTAAAGCTGTCCGGTTTCGGCAATTTCGACCTGCGTGATAAAAGCCAGCGACCGGGCCGCAACCCCAAGACCGGAGAGGAAATCCCTATTTCCGCGCGCAGGGTAGTGACCTTCAAACCGGGACAGAAACTCAAGGCACGAGTAGAAGAAGATGCTGGAAGCGAGTCACAATAGCGAATTGCCAACTATCCCCGGCAAGCGCTATTTCACTATTGGCGAAGTCAGCGAATTGTGCGCCGTGAAACCCCACGTGCTGCGCTACTGGGAGCAGGAGTTCCCCCAGCTGAGCCCGGTCAAACGCCGCGGTAACCGCCGTTACTATCAGCACCAGGACGTTATCCTGATCCGCCAGATCCGCGCTCTGCTGTACGAAGAGGGCTACACCATCGGCGGCGCCCGCCTGCAAATGGAGAGCGGCAGCGACAAGGCCGAGACAGTGCAGGTACAGCAGATCATCCCGCAGGTCATCGCCGAGCTGGAGAGCGTACTGACCCTGCTGGAGGCCTGATTTTCCACTTAATTGAAGGGCGCAAATCCGGGCTTGCAATCCCCCGCCACTAATGTATGATTTGCGCCTCATCGCAGTGCGATGCCCCTTATAAATCAATCACTTACGTTGTTTTAGGTGCTTGATTTCTCTCCGTCGGAGTGTAGCGCAGCCTGGTAGCGCACCACACTGGGGGTGTGGTGGTCGTCGGTTCAAATCCGGCCACTCCGACCATAAAACCGTTGTAAATCAGCGACTTAGAAGCCCGCCTCTTGAGCGGGCTTTTTTGTGTCTTCAGTTTAAGTCCATATTAAGTCCATGTGAGTAGCAAGTAAGTTAAAATGTCACGTGACATAGGAGCCGCGAAGGCTGTGATACAAATCAGGGCATCATGAATAGTGGTAGGTGATAGGGGTATGTGAAATCTGCCTCAGTATTACATCGGTGAAAGGAAAAAAATAATGCTTCATATACAAGACCCGATCTTTACCCGGTCATATTCAACTCACGAAGCGCTAATAAATACTTGCTCAAGCTCAATTGCCGGGTATGGCGCATTCGCATTCGCATCCGCGACAGGGGTTGAGCTGTTGTTCAATGATGAAGTATTCGATGCGCTTCTGGAGCGGGGGGAGTACTCTCTCGTCCTTGGGATTGATGAAATAACGAACGCTGCGTGCTTGGAGTCTTTGGATCGGATTCAGCAGCGTAGACCTAGTCTTAATGTACAAGCGTTTCTGCATGACGAGCCTTCACTATTCCATCCTAAATTCAGTTTTTTTAAGAACGAAGAAGATCTGGGCTCATTGATCGTCGGCTCCGGGAACTTGACTTTAGGGGGCCTTCGGAAAAATCGCGAGGGTTTTGCGGTTATAGAGTTGGAGCAAGATCAAACTAGAGCAATAGAGTCTTATTGGAGTTCTTGGCTAGCCGAATCTGGAGATCGGCTGAGGCCGATTTCCGATGACCTTGTAATTCAGAAGGTTAGGCAAAATCAACTCAGAAGGCGCGCTGGTGTGGTGCGTAGAGTGGAGCGGGAAGAGGAGTCGGAGAGTCCTGAAGTTGTGGCCTCCGGCGCCGCAGACCTAGATTCAGAATGGAGCTTTTCCGCTAGTAGCAAAGTGTTGTTTGCCGAAATTCCAAGGAGTGGGGACCGTTGGAAGCAGGCAAATTTTGATGTCGGAACGTTTCAGGAATTTTTTGGTGCAATTCCCGGGGATAACAGCCAGAGGGTTTTGCTCAGAAATGTAAATGCAGATGGAACTCTGGCGCACGTAGAAGTGAGGCAAAGTGTTTCTGTTAAAAGTCAAAATTACCGTTTTGAATTAGATGCGGCATCGGGAATCAGTTACCCGGATACGGGAAAGCCTATCGGTATTTTTGTTCAAGTAAGTACTCGAGTATTCCTCTACCATCTTTTTTTACCTGGTGACTCACACTATGAAACATTGGTCGCTTGGATGGATGAAAATTGGGATGGTCGGGCTGACAGAATGAAGAGAATAGTTGCGCAAATTTCTGATGTTGAATCAATGATTAATGAAACTGTATTTAGTCAGTATAAGGGTTGGTAGAGTCTAGAATGACGATGCAAGAGAGTTTGCCGCTTGATATTTCTGTGGGCTCGCAAAAGCTACCTTTTAGAACCGTTCACTACCTGGGAAGCAAGTTGAGGTTCCTGGACTTCATAAAGGCGGTTGTAGATGATGTAGCACCTGAAGGGGGCGGCGTTTGTGATTTGTTCGCTGGCTCTGGATCAGTTAGTCAGTACCTCTCCAGGGATAGGAAGGTAGTATCAGTAGATATTCAAGAATATTCGCGGGTTATTTGTTCGGCGTTGCTTAAGCCAGTAAATAATGACGCCGCTCTCAAGTGCTCGCGAAAAATCTCTAGCTCGGATCTCTTCGATCAATATTATGCAATATTGCGCCCAATGATTGATCTGGAAGAGAGGATAGTTAATGGGGATTTATCTTCAAACCCAGAGGTGGTTTGTGATTTTCTCGAATCCTCATCTTTGTACTCTTCGATTAACAGTGAAGAATCTGTCAAACATGAAGAAATAAAAAAGGCACTATCTGAGGTCGCATACAGAGTTAAGGGGCTCGATAAAAACTGCCTGTTGGCGTCTATATACTTTGGGGGCATTTACTTTTCTTTCAGGCAGGCGCTGGAATTGGATGTCATTTTGGATTCATTAAAAGGAGTCGACGCAAGGAATCGCGATACGCTGATGGCGTCAGCTTTAAGTACCGCAAGTGACATCGTAAATACTGTCGGCAAGCAATTCGCTCAGCCAATTCGCCCCAGAAATAAAAGCGGCCAGCCGAAGAAAGGGATATTGAACCAGGTCAGAAAAGATCGAAATTTGAAAGTGTTGCCTATTTTTGAAGCTTGGATCAATAAATATACTAGCAGTCAAGCAGGAGATTTTTCGCATCAAGTTCTGCGAATGGATTTTAGAGAAGCGTTGAATCACTTGGACGACGATATTTCAGTAGTGTATGCGGATCCGCCCTATACAAGGGATCACTATAGCCGTTTTTATCATGGGCTCGAGACAATCGCTAAGATGGATTTTCCAGCGGTATCCACCACAAATATAGGTGGCGCCACTCGATTGAGCCGGGGGCTGTATAGAGAGGATAGGCATCAGTCTGATTTTTGTATTAGGTCTAAGGCTCCTGGAGCGTTTAGAGAATTGTTTGCGTCTGTAGCTAGCAGACAAAAGATATTGCTGCTTTCGTATTCTCCCTATGATAAAAGCAAGGGTGCACATCCTAGAGTGGTGGAGCTGGAGTTTCTGTTAGATTTGGCCAGTGAGTACTTTTCTACGGTTGAACTGCGCTCACCTGGAAAATTTTCGCATAGTAAGTTAAATCGCTCAGATCTTCATCTTCAGTCCGAAGACGTAGCTGAAGTATTAATTGTCTGTAGGTAGTGGTATCTGTCCTATGCTTAAAAAAATCAAGAAATACTCTTCACCAAAAACTGATGGGAAAACCAGAAAAATAATTCTGGGTGATAATTTAGATGTTTTATCTGCTCTCAGGGCAGATTATAAATCTAAAGTTAAGTGTGTATATATTGATCCCCCCTACAATAATGGAGAAAAGTATACTCATTATGACGATAGTACCCACGATTTATGGTTGTCTGACCTTAAAAAAAGACTTAAGAGCTTAAGAGATTTCTTGCGTGATGATGGAAGTATATGGATATCAATTGACGATGGGGAGGTTCACTACCTAAAAGTTGCAGCTGATGAAGTTTTTGGTAGAAAGAATTTTATTACAACTGTAGTTTGGCAGCAGCGAACGACCAGAGAGAATAGAAAGCATTTTTCAAATAACCACGAATATATTTTGGTTTATGCGAAGGAAAGAAAAAAATTTGTAGCGTCAATAAATAAGCTGCCGCCAACCGATGACGTATTGAGTAGGTACAAAAATCCAGATAATGATCCCAAAGGACCTTGGCAGTCAGTGTCTGTTAATGTTCAAGCTGGACATGCAGTTAAAAGTCAATTTTACAAGTTGGTTTCTCCTGCCGGTGTTGTTCATGCTCCTCCTAATGGAAGGTGCTGGGCATATAACGAAAGTAAAATGTTGGGGCTTATTGAGGAGGGGAGAATATGGTTTGGAAAAGATGGGGCAGGAGTTCCGAGGCTAAAGAAATATCTTTCTGAGTCGCGCCCAGGTTTGACTCCTGAGACGCTGTGGTTTGCAGACACGGTGGGGACTAATAAAGAGGCTAAGAAACACTTACTTAAACTGTTTCCCGGGAAGGATGTTTTTGATACACCTAAGCCTGAAAGGTTAATTCAGCAGATCTTCGAGATAGCTACGAACGAGGGAGACCTTATCCTCGACTCATATTTGGGGGCTGGAGCATCGGTTGCGGTTGCCCACAAAATGAAAAGGCAATATATCGGAATCGATAAAGGCCAGCATATCATTGATTATGTCATTGAAAGGCAGAAAATGGTTATGAATGGTACGGGATACGGCGTTTTGGAAAGAGTGTCGGACAAGACTGAAGGGTTTGAGTTTTTCAAGTTTTCGGGATAGGTATCAATTCGTTTGAGAGGATGGTTTTTTCCCCATTTTCGAGTCTTATTTTTTCTTAATCTCTTCTCAAAGATACCGATCGAGAAAACGCCTGCCGTACACTTATTGACAGTACTCCAAGGGAGGGGCGTTCGCCCCTCCTATTGCTTCCGCCTCTGCGCCGCTGCTCGGGTAGTCGGCTACAGGTCGAACTGTCCATTCGTGGAAGCGAGTGATAACCCAGGACTTCGCCTGGAATAGCAGGCCGATCAATTTTTGAGCTTCTTGGCCGTATTTGTTTACACCTTCTTTGACTACGTGCAAAGCTCGCAATGGCAGGCTGGCCCGTTCTGGAGTGGGGCCGCCGGATAGCTCAGTGAAGGTTTCCCAGTCCCCTTTGTCCGCAGCATCGATGAGCCCTTTCAATAGTCCACTATCTATCGAGTCTAGGGCGGCTTCGGCATGCTCACTGTGTGCGAGCCGGCGTGACTCTCGCCAGGCGGTGACGCTGGGGCCGCCGATCTGCTGGAACTGACGTATCTTCCAGGTGGACGCCCAGGCTCGGATGCGGATGGCACTCTGAATTGCGTCATGTCCATATAGGTCTTCGCCGACCTGCTCACCGTCGATATTCTTGGCTATGTATTTAGCGATATAGCCCGCAGCAGTGCCTTTGTTCGGGTCTATGTATTTGACGGTGAAGCGCCGTTCCTGGGCTCCGGGTTCGTTGCCGTCTATCTCCAGCGCGTAGTGGCGGAAGATACTGAGTGCCTCCTTGACCTGCTCGGGTGCAAGGAACAAGAGCATGTGCCAGTGCGGGCAACCGTCGTGATGTGGTTCAACCACGCGGAAACCATAGGGTTGGATCTGGCTTCGCTTTAGTTTCGCTCGGATCTTGGCCCACTGTTGGTTGAAGTACGCCTGGACTTCGGCTGGGTTGGCGCCGTTGTACCGTGGGTTTGGCTTGCAGTTGGCGGACAAGTGGCTGTGGTACTTGGAGGGGGCGGTAAGAGTAAGGAATACGCCTTCCTCACCACGCTTCTGGGAGATCGCTTCAAAGCCAGCCATACGAGTCATGAGTTCGCTTCGCCGGTTGGCCAGATTCGCTACACTTCGCTTCGCTACATCGAGCAAGTTGAAGACTTCGCCTAGCTCGTTCACCGCTTCCAAAGCGGCCAGCACCGCTTCATTTCGCTTCCATTGAGCGAGCTTTCGGTTCACCCCATGGTTACTGGCATAGATCCCTGATCGTTTGTTGACCAAGCCAAGCTCGATATGGACTGCTTCCAAGTAAGTGTCTTGAAGCGCTCGAACGCCTCGCCGCCACCAGTCGGGGCAGAATACACGGGCGAGCGCCGGCATTATCTCTTCTTGGCTTGCCTGGAGAGGATCGGGATGGGGAAAGGTCAGCTGGCAGTTCTCGACGCTCTTAATCGCCTTGCGTAGTCCATTCCTGTATCGCCCGGCCTTGTTCTCCCTAAAGAACATAGCTTTAAGCATCTTGGCCTTGTGCTGGGCGAAGTGCCGTACATCGTCATCAGGGGATGTCATCAACAATCCTTCAAATGACTTCCCAAGCTTTAGGGTCTCGTGGATTTTTCGTAGGGTCTGATTAGCCTTTACGTGCCCCTCCGCGAAGGCAATGCGTTTGTAGTGTTGGGCGAGAGCAAGGCAGATGAACTCGTGTGACTTGAATATGTGGGCTCTGAAAGCGCGACACTCGTGGGTCCCGAAGCCTTCGGTGATTTGTAGAGCCTCGTCGACGGCGAACTCAGTCACGGGACTCAGACCCCTTTAGCGCGAGCGTAGGTTCTCGTGAGGGTTGGTGGCCTATAGGTAGAGCGTGGGGCTTAGCCCATTGGCCTATAGGTCGGACATGGCCTATAGGTCCCTGCAGGGTTCCAGGCAGGGTCAAAACAGGGTTAAGGCTATAAGCCAAACAGGGTTTTGCGAGCTTTGGGCTATAGGCCGGATCTGATACGACAGCCATGCTATAGCCCCATCTGACCCAAATGGTCCAACTTCTGTTGTTCGTCCAACCATTGGTCCAGGTCTTCCCGTAGGTAGCGAACTGAGCGACCGATCTTGATGAAGGGCGGTGCAGGTGTACGAGAGTCCCGTTTGCCATCCATACGGGACTGGCGAAGAAATGACCGGCTCATACAGATGTATTGAGCGGCCTGTGCCTCCGAGAGGGATCTGGGTAGCAGGGCTTGTTTACCAGTAGTCATCAGTTGTCTCACCAAGCTTTTGAAGTCGATGATCTAACCGTAAGTGCTGGAATGGGGCGTTAAGCCCAGAGTTAAAAAATCGGGCTCAGCGTTAATTTTTAACCCTTTGGGTTAACCGAACTGGACCCTCCGCTTAACCGAAAGTGAACCGAAAGTGAACCGAAAGTGAACCGAATGGTGAAGCGAACGGTGAAGAAGTGATGCGAAGTGATGCGAGCAGGGCACCCGCAGCTTGAGGTTGGTTAAAATGTGAACGCTTGAGTGTTAGGCTGGAAGGAGGATAGGGAGACAGTCTGCGTACTTTCTCTGCAATTCAGTAAGCTTGCCTCTTTGCTCAATATCGCCCGATAGGATGATCATAAGCATGGCGACCATGGTAGAGATCGCATTAGAGGTTTGAAGCATATTCAGGATGAGACTGGGTGGGAAACCGATTGCGTGTGTTTGAAATGCAAACACGCCTCCGTGAACGAATGAACAAAGGGGTTGCCAATGGCACTCTTTGAACTCGTTGAGCATGGATGTGGCTTCTCGAGGTGCCTTTCCCTCCAGTTCCTCTAGCATCTGACTCAGCCCAGGAGTCTTGTTTAACTGCTTAAAATTATCTATTGATATTGGTGTGAAGAGATTTTCTATTGCCTTCTCTGGAGCGCTATAGAGGCACCACATCCCCTTAACCAGTACTTCGAACTGAAGTCTAAGAAGGCTAATTGCAGCATTGTATTTTTCAGCCGCAACCAAGTACTTCACAGATTCTGCGTATTCAAATGCCAAACTGCACATTGCATGGCTTGCGACAAAATTTGCAGAATCATCGCGCAGCCCAAGCTGGAAAAACTGGCCTAACTCGGCCTCCAGTTCATAAGATTTTTTTAATAGCCTTTCCATTAGTTATTCTTTTCATCCTCTTTAAGTTTGCCGCGGACTTTGCTGAGAGTAGGGGCGAAAGAGTTAAATTTTAGATAGCTCGTATTTCCGTGCCTACTTTTCCACTCCAGTTCAGTTGGGCTTATTGCCTGTATGATGCCATCGAGATCGAAAGCGGCCTCATCGGACTCGAAGTCTTTCTCCAGCAGCGTCCAAGCATGCTTGGCCTTGATTTCTGGCGAGTGCTTAATTACTCGTGTTAACAGGGTATGGAACTGGTTTTCCTTCTTCCCATTTGTCGTCGTAGATACTACGACCTTATCTTCCTTGAGAGATTGTTGATATTGATCAATCTCAGAAGCTGGTATCCGTAGCGAATTTGGGTGGATTTCAGAGTTTGTTTTGAAATCTAGCATCAGGCCGTTTTTCTCAGGAAGCTCCTTCAAGGCCTTATCTGTAGCCTCTTCGCCCTTATATACAGTGGCAATCTGGCGAATGAAATCATTAACCGTATCGTGAAGTGGGGTGAATTCCTTTGGTAAGGGCGTTGCGCAAAGGCGGTGGAGAGGGATTTCATCCCTTGCGAGAGGTCGCCACTCCTTTAAGTGCCCGTGGGGCACTGGGCGCTGAAACGGATAAGCGCTATTCCAATGGGAAATACCACTCTCATCGAGCAGCCGGCCCCATCCGTTACCAACATTGGAAGAACTGCCGTCTAGGAGGTTGGCAACTGTGCTAAAAGCAACAGTCATATGGCCGCGATAAGTGCAGGTGGCGAGGCCTACCCATTCTCCTGACTCTCTCGGAAGGAAGAGGAGTATTTGCCTGGGCTCTGTATAGATAACAGGCTTCAACTTCTTGGTTCTTATCTCGTGCTGGAGCTCCGACGGGCGCAAGGACATGATGTCTTGAGCTTCCGCGAAGGTATAACAGAGTCCTGTGTAATCTTTCATAGCAGTTCTATATAGAGCAGGTTGGTATGGATCTTACCCAATTAGGGCGACAGCTTCGGCCTTGTGATCTGGCGCCAAGTGCGCGTAACGCAAGGTGGTATCAAGTCCCGAATGGCCGCACAACTCTCGTACGGTATTTAGAGGAACTCCCTTCATCACTAGCTTTGAGGCAAAGTCGTGCCTCATGTCATGCCAGCGGAAATTGAAGATATCTGCGGCCTTTAGAAGGTTGCGCCAGGCTGTATTCACGTTATCGAGCCTGCCACCGTCGTCTGCCGGGAATACGCGCCCAGCTTGAAGAGGAGCTTGCTGTTTCCAGGCCGTAAGGACTTTCAGTGCGGTTGGCCCCAGGGGGATATGCCGGGTGCGCCTAGATTTCGCGGTTTCGGCTGTGACTGTGATGACCTTGGTGTCGAGGTCCACGTTCTCCCACGTCAGGTCGAATAGTTCGCCCCGGCGCATGCCGGTTTTGAGACTCAGGGTCACCAAAGGTGTGAGCCGATCTCCGTATGTAAATCGGAAAAGGTCGCTCATCAGCTCGTAGCCGCGAATAGCCCGGTGCTCATTGGCTCTCGCCCGGGCTTCCTTGAGCTTCATGTCGCGCTCTTCCAGAGCTCGGTAGAGTCGCTCTTCCTCGTCACTGTTCAGGTAGCGAACTTTGGGAGCACTATCGACATGGAGCGCTTTGAGTTTGCGGAGAGGGTGCTCCTCAATGGTTTCCCACTCTACGGCCTTGGTGAGAATGGAGCGCAATGCATTGACTAGGCGGTTGAGAGTGGCCGGCTTGTTGCCATCCTTCAATCGTTGGACCCGCCAGCGCTCGATCCAGGCAACAGAGATATCTGCCATAGGGGTATCGAGGAGGTCGGGGAAGCTGGCGTAGACACTCTGAATAGTGCTGTCTGAGCTTTTCAGGTTGGTCTGTGCCCAGGGCCTGTAGTGGTTCTCGGTAAACCGCTTTAGGGTCTTTTCCGAGGCGGCGCGGGCGGCCTTACGGGAGGACTGCTTCTCTTCCTGGATGTCTTTGCCTTCGGCCACTTGTCCCGCATAGCGGGTAGCGAGATCTCGGGCCTGCTGAGCAGTCACCTGGGTACCATGAGAGCCGATCTTGATGCGCTTCTTGCTTCCGCTTGCGGTGCGGTATGCGTAGTAGTAGGTCATACGGCCGGTGGGCTGGACCCGGAGTAGGAACCCCTTCACGTCTGTATCGACGACCTCATAGGCCTTTTCGGCTGGCGCGAGATCCTTGATTGTTCTGCTGGTGAGTTTGGCCTTCATCACTACCCCCGTTTTGATGGGATAGTAAATTTAAGTCCATATTAAGTCCAATTGGAGTGAACTCGGGGGAAGGGGAGTAGACTTGAATGAACAACAATGAACTTTGTAAGTGTTTGATATATAAAGATTAAAGTATGTTTCGACGTTCATTCTTGTTCACTGGGATTCATTGAGATTCACGCCATTTTCCCCCTGGGGGTGTGGTGGTCGTCGGTTCAAATCCGGCCACTCCGACCATATATCAAAAAGCCCGCTTTTAGCGGGCTTTTTTGTGCCTCGAAATTAAGTTCGTATTAAATTCAGGTGGTGAGGATCCCAAATGGATATTTGATGTGTCACTTGGGATTTACATGGGTAATCAAGTTACTTCGCCAGACCTCTTCTGGTTGGAGGTTTTGAAGTTCTGGGGTTCTGCCTGCTGCCTAACAGGCCCTGTATTCTGCTGTCCATTTTGTAGTGTGATGGTATTTACCTGACACCTGGCCACTTTTTAAGCGGTGGCCATGGTGCCTCCATTGGGTTAAAAGATTAATCGCCAAACCAATCTTTTACTCAGGAGAATCACCATGGCCACACAAGCGAAAGTAGCACGTCGCAAACTGTCGTTGCTAGAGCTGGCACATGAACTGGGGAATGTTTCCAAGGCCTGCAAGGTCATGGGCTACTCCCGCCAGCAATTCTACGAGATCCGCCGTAACTACCAGACTTACGGCTCTCAGGGGTTGATAGATCGGCTGCCGGGGGCGAGGGGCCCCCCACCCAAACCGAGTAACCGACGAGGTAGAAAAAGCCATCCTGGACTATTGCCTGAAGAATCCAACCGAGGGTTGTCTACGAGTGGCCCAAGAACTCTCACTTCAAGGCATACAGGTAAGCTCCGGTGGAGTCAGAGGTGTCTGGGTTCGCCATAACCTCACGACCAAGCACGAGCGGCTATTGCGGCTGGAAAAGACCAGCTCTCAATCGGGCTTTCACCTCACAGATTCCCAAGTCGAAGCGCTCGAACGCTTCAGTCCTGAATTCCGCGAAAGACACATAGAAACGCGGCATACAGGTGATTTAGTTGCTGTAGACACGTTCTTTGTCGGCGTATTGAAAGGCGTCGGCAAGATCTACCTGCAGTCTGTCATTGACTGTTACAGCCGCTATGCCTGGGGCCGTCTCTACACCAACAAGATGCCGGATACTGCCGTCCATGTTCTGAATAGTGATGTGCTGCCATTCTTCGAGAAACATCTAGCAAAAATCAGCACTATCCTGAGTGACAACGGCCGCGAATTCTGTGGCCGTTCGGACACCCACCCCTATGAACTATTCTTACAGTTGGAGGGGATCGAGCACCGGAAAACTAAAGTGCGGCGTCCTCAGAGCAACGGCTTCGTAGAGCGACTTCACCGAACACTTCTCGATGAACACTTCCGTATCAAGGGAAGGGAGAAGTGGTACGAGTCCCTGGCAGAAATGCAGAATGATCTGGATCAGTATCTGCTCAAGTACAACGAGAAACGGCCCCATCAGGGCCGCAACATGAACGGTCGAACGCCGTATACGATGTTTAAAGCTGGCTTACCTAAGCCAGGAGGAGAGAAGAAGAGCACACCGGCAGCAGCCTAAGTTATCCACAGATCCTAGGAGGCAACTGTCAGGTGAATACCCTCACTGTACATCCATTTCGCGCACGAGCTGTCTTCGCGTTTTGCAAAATAAATCTAAAGTAAATTCAATTAATGCTGATCGGTAAAGGGCCGTTTGGCTTGATGGTTCTAGTTTGCAATTGACCACCTATCTAGCAGGCTGCTGAAAAACCCGCATACTCCTTAAAGTTACAATTTCTCAACTGGGAAATTTTGAGCGCTTACGAATTCTGAATACTACCGGATTAGCTAGACACATATGCCTAGCTAATTGACTTAAATCCGGTTAAATATTTATTTAATGTCGAGAGTTTTCTTTACCCAGTCATTACAATATTTTTCTACACGCCATAATTCTTGAGAATATATAGAGCGGTATGTGGAGTTTGGCTCTATTTTTGATCTGTGTCTATTAGAAAGAACCGGTGATGAATTACTCCAAGATTCAAAAGCAAACCTATAAAAATAATAGGCTACTTCATTCTTTCCTAGTTCGAGTAGTAATTCCGCTAGCCAGAAAGAGGCATAACCTAAGTTGATCAACCGATTATGTGAATCACTTTCAAACAAACAATAATATGACTTGGTGTAACAGATGAGGGCTTTCTCCAAATCTCCCATTAAATACATGCACTTACCAATGTTTCCTAGCATTGGCCCGTTACCTGATCTCGTTATTTTTTCGGTAGATAATAACTCTTCAAGTGATGTGGTTCCTCTAAAATATTCTAATGCTTTGTGGATTTCTTCCGATTCTCCACTATCTCGCTGAGCAAGTGCTAAAGTATGTGCAATGCTGAATTTATCTTCTTGGTTACCTTTTTCTAATAAATAAATCGCTTCTTCACACACATTAATTGCGCGAGGGTATTCACATTTAAACCAATATCTATATGACTTAATGTCGCATAATCTTATGTAGGCTTCTTCTTTATTATTGATAAGGCTTTCATACTTTTCAATGAACTTTAAAGCATATTCATCGTCGCCATACTCCACTAGGCACCTAATAATATAAGCCATCAGTAGATAGAAATTTTCAAACTGATCTATGCGTTTCTTTGACCAGGTTATTGAAGAAAGCAGCAGTTTCCCAACGCGTAAAAATTCTTCGTTGTATCCTGCAGCAACCATCGAGTCATGCACTTCCCACAATGAGTTTATAGCATTTTGATAATCTCCAGCATTAATTGAAAGCTCTGCTTTGTTTGTAAAGTTCACGAATTCATCAAAACTGAGTTTGTAGCTTAATTTTTCTCTCAATACATATATAAACTTATCATAATAGGTGGCAATGAGAGATATGTATTTATTTCTCTCTGAGGTTTGATAGTTTTTTCGTATAAACTCCTTCACAAGAGGATGTAGCTCGATGTAATTACTTCCTCTCTTTTCTACCACCAAGTTAAAATTTCTTAGCGCTTTTAGCGCTTTTTGGTACTGGTTGTAATTTAGCTCTGACCGAAGAATCTCAGCGTAGTCTTCTGTGCTTTCTGCAACTACTGACTCAGCTAATGTTCTAAGTAACAAGCGGTCTCGCTCGTGCAATGAAGTCCAGATGTTACTTAAGACATTTTTTGATAAAATTGTCGAGTCATTCTCATCAATCGAAATTCCTGACTCAATTTTATCTAGAAAGGCTATAAGTGATTTCTCACCACGATGCGATTGAGCAATAATCAAGCTTAGCCATAGAGCATGACCATTAGTTAACTCAAAAGCTCTTTTGGCGTATATCTCTAGTTTGTCCTTTGAGATATTAGTTGCGCTATTCAAAAAAAAGTCTATGGTGTTTTTCTCTGTTAATCCTGAAAGTGAAAGCTGATAAAATTCTACACTTGCAAACCTAATAAAAGGTCTGCAAGTAAACATGAATTTGGAATTATGATCTAGCTCTATGGCTTTATAGAAAAGATATCCCACACCATTCACAGGTTCGAAGTTTTCCAAATCTATATAGCTATCTACGTTGTCTAAAACAAAAAGCGCTTTTTTCTGACCAAGTTTTAAGAAAAATAAATCGACGAGTTCCTCATCACTTAATCCCATTAGTTCTTTTGCATTAATAGTCGGATCGACTCTTTGTATCATGGAAGCGATTTTGTGTTGGAACTTATGATCCTCCTCTTTAAAATCTCTCCAGTCAGTCAAGCTATATTGTTCTTCTTCAGCTATATAGTGAGATGCTAAGGCTGATTTACCTTCTCCTCCTATGCCTGTGATAAATATCACTTTAAATGTATCTGAATGTAGAATGGATAGTTCCTTTCCTCTACCAACCCATCCTTTGACTGTAGGCGCTCTATCACTTCCGTCAATATCCTTGATAAATTTATCTTTAGGTGTTTCTGAATCGGCGGCGATGACTGATTCGGCAGATGGTTTGAAAGATAAGAGGTTGTCAACAAAAGAATTCAATTTTGCGTAGTCATTAATGTTTATACTTTCTAAGTGTTCGATATTTACATCATTATCCGACACAAAATAGTGCTTGGGGCCATAGCCCTCCAGCATACTACTTACATAATCAAACAGCTCTTTTACATAAGGGTCGTTGAAAGAAAATCCAACAAAAAGAAAGTTATACTTAGATAGTAGTTTTTTTAATTGAAATGTAGCCAGCTGTTCGTGTTGATAAAGTGAATCATATTGCTCGGAAAATATGATGCATTTATCCACTCGACTAATATCGCCATGGATTTTTACCACATACTCATCATCATCATCTATTTTTGATAAGTTGTAGTTGCTTTCATGTGTGATGACATTGGTTAAATCCGTATTTGATTCGATAAGTGTATCAAAGTTCGTAGTAACAAATCGCTTCGTCAATCTACCTAACGAAGCGTGAATTTCTGACGAAGACGTAGGTCTATTTAGAATTTTCTCGAAAGATTTGTAAATTATTTTTTTGTGTTCACTCAACTTATCGAGGACTTCTAATGGAGACATTATTTTCGCATTTAATGCCGTGATGTAGGCATGAGAATTGTCTATATACTGTTCATTTTCCCCTAAGATTTCTTCTACTATTTTCCCCCAGCTTGGCAAACCACTTCCTATAGATAACCCTGCGCCTATGAATAATACAAGTCGCTCATTCTCAATAGCATCTTGAAGTGTCTTCGGTATGTTTAAATTATTCATATGTCTTTAGTCCAACAACAATCCATTGATTAGTATGTTTTATGTTGATTATGCAGCGGTTTTTATTTCATATAAAGCTGCAGCCTTCCCAATATCAATCCTGGTGTAATGCAGGTGGTTAGATAGAATGTGGCTGATAAATATAAGTCGAATAATCAGGCGGCTTGTTGAGATCTATTTACAAGCTAGAATTTAATGGAGAGGAGCAATAAATAAATGGGGTCAGATCAACTTTTGACGCTTATTCATTTAGGCGCACACCGTGCCAAAACGTTGACCACCCCCCACTTGTTCGACATCGGCAATGTGTGCGGATGTCCTTGTAGCTGTTGCCCACCTCGCCGCTGAGGTCGTTGCCCTCACGTAGCGCCTCCATGGTGGCATCCATGTTGAAGGCAGGCTTGGACATGGGTCATCTCTTTTTGTTAATCGTCTAGAGATGGCACAGAATTCTGAATGCTACTCCTAGGGCCGGGCACCGGTTGGTGCCGACAGCGCTTTCAGGTTCTCCAGTACTTTCTCGGCCCGGGCAATATTGGTCAGCAGTTCGACATTCTCCGGATCCAGGGCTTTGGCTTCGCGCCAGATTTCCACGGCGCGCTCGATTTTGCCCTCGCTGTACAGGTCATTGCCCCGCTTGATCGCGGCTTCGAGCCGCGCGTCCAGCTGCGTTCGAAACTGCGATTGCAGCGGCAACAGGAGCGGATCTTGCGGCGATTCTTGCTGTAGCCGGTTCAAGTGATGCCGTGCGCCGAGCAGGTCGCCGGCGTCCAGTGCCTGTTGCACTTCCGCGACCAGGATCTGGTTATCCTTTTTCTGGGAGTCCCCGGCGGGATGGCGTTTCGTTGGGCGAAGCTGGCGGTTGGCCAGGGCCAGGTCCTGATCGATTTTTTCGCGCTGATTCTCATCCTGCAGAAGGTCGCTGCCGTACAGACGCCGTGCAATCTTCAGGCCGCGCTGGGCCAGCGTATAGTCCTCCCGTTGCAACGCTTGTTGCGCATGTTGCTGTAGTGCCTGTGCCGAGCCGCGGCATTTGCGGTGAAAGTTCTGCAGTTCCAGCCAGGTCAGAACGTCGGGACCCTTGAGCTGCTGCAGGCGCTGGTAAGTCTCGGCGTCTTTCAGCAACTGCTCGCCGCGGTGGATCGCCAGTTCCATACGCACCCGTTCTTCGTGCAACTGGCGTCGCTCTGAAAATTGTTGGTGCGCGCTGTATAGCGCCTGGCTTTGCGGCAGTATGTCTTTGGCACCCTGTAAAACCCGCTCGGCGCCGTGCCAGTCGTCCTGTTTCTCCAGCCGGCTCGCGGTATGGATTACGTTGCGCTCGAACTGCCGCAGGCTGCTATGCAATTGTTTGATTTGTTGTTGCTGGGCCGGCGTTGCAGTAGCCAGATTCTGCAGCCGGCCGAGTTCGGCGGACTGCTGGCGCACCTGTTGCAGCGCGTCGGCTGGAAAATCTTCCAGCGCCTGTTGCTGTGTGGGGATCAGGCTGCACGCCGGCAGCAGCGGCAACAGCAAAAACCATAAAAGCGCTAACCGGCGATCACACATGGTAGGCCGCCTGTCGGCTCTTTTTGCGGGGGCGGCTATTCAGTAGCTTCTGCAGGTTGGTCTGCAGCTGCGGCTGATTTTTCTGATGGATATCTTGCACCGAGTAGATCGCCACCGGGGCTGACTTGCCGCGGATCGGGATTGTCCGCTCGGACTGTGCGACGATGCGCGGCTGTAGCATGGTAAATAATTGTTTTCGAATGATAATTTGATCCGGCTGGGCCTCGCTGCACAGGCGGGATGCCAGGTTGACGGCATCGCCGACCACCGTGAATTCCATTCGTTCGTCGGAGCCCAGGTTGCCGGCCAGCATCACGCCACAGTTGATGCCGATGCGAAAATGCACTTCGGCTCGGCCGTCGGCGCGGCGCTCCTCGTTTAACTGTGCGGCCAGTTGCTGAATCAGCACCGCACAGCTGACCGCGTTGAACGCGTGGTCGGTATCGTCCTCCAGCACACCGAACGCCAGCATCGCACAGTCGCCGATAAATTTGTCGACCACTCCGCCATACAATGAGCAGGCGCGTGAAATATACGAGAAGTACTCGTTCAGCAGTTCGGAAACCTGGCTCGGCTGCAGCTTTTCTGACATCGCGGTAAAACCAGTGATATCTGCGAACAGCACCGTTGCCTCGATCGGTCGGTCGACCAGCCGGATTTCGTCCAGGTTGGCCAGTACCTTGTCGGCAACGTTTTTCGACACATAGCGGGAAAAGACCTGCTCGACCTGCGATTTTCTCAACAGCCCGGCCGCCATATTGTTGAATCCCTCGAATAGATAGCCGATCTCGTCATTGCGCTGCTGCTCAATTCGGGTGGCAAAGTCGCCGCGGTCGATGGCCTGGGTCGCCTCCATCAAATGGTGGATCGGCAGCGACAGGCGCCGGCTCAGCCAATAGGCCAGCAGGGACGCCAGCACAGTCATGGCCAGGGTGGCGTAGACAATGGCATCGCGGGCCTTGGTTGCGGCCTGGTCCATCTGCGATGCCGACAGGGTCACCACCACCGAGCCGACCCGGACGTTTAGGTAGGTAGCCGGGGCGATAAAGCTGAGCAACCGCTCCTGGGAACCGTCAGCAGTGTACCGGAACCAGGGCCGGGATATGACCCCGGCGGCATCGAAAGGAGAATCGGTCAAAACCGGCTGGATACCGGTCGCCGACAGCAGTTCGCCGTCGCGTGCGTAAATACCGGCCCCGAGGATCTTTTCGTCCTGGCCAAGGTTGGTGGTCAGCATTCGCAGGTTCAGGCTGTTCTCCGACAATATCGGCTCACTGGCCAGTTTCGCCAGCTGCAACGCCATGGTATTGCCGAACTCATGCAGTTGTGTCCGAATCAGGCGATTCTGGTTATCGCTGATAAACAGGCCCAGGCTCGCCATCCCCAGCACCAGCAGCAGGGTCATGACCAGCGCCAATTTGAATGCAATCGGGACGTGACGGGGTAACAGCTGGATAAGGCGCTTCTGTAGACCGTTGACGGTGTGCCGCAAAGTGCCTTTGGCCTTGGTAATCAACGGGGGAATTCTCCCTCTAGTTTTTGTTAGTCGTCACCCGTACCAGGTTGGTGAGAGTAAAGGCACTATACCAGTTATTGAGCGGCATTATGACCAGTCCCGGAGATTGACCGATCAGTCTCGGGAGTGCGGTGCGGAATGACTGGGTGCAGAGCTTTGTGCTTGCTCTACGCGAGCCAGCGTGACTCTCGCCAGGCGGTAGCGCTGGGGCCGCCGATCTGCTGAAACTACCGGATCTTCCGGGTAGACACCCGTGCAGGGGGCGCGGGCCGTGCCCAGGATTGTGTCGTGCCCATACAGCTCTTCGCCGACATTCTCACCGCCGATGTCCTTGGCTCTGTATTTGGCGGACCGATTTTCCTCGAGAGCAGCAGCGGGCGTGTCTGGGTGTCCGTCCGACGGATGATATTTGCTCGCAATCCTACTCTTACTATTGTCTGTACACTTTTTGGGCAGTCCCGGATCAGCAGGAGGTTGTCACATGGTAAACAAGGATTCCGTCAGGGGCACTTTGCTGGTTGCCCTGGTAATGTGTCTCGTCTGCTCCGTGGTGGTCGCCACTGCAGCGGTGCTGCTGAGACCGGCGCAGCAGGCCAACGTCGAGCTGGACAGGAAGCGCAATGTCCTGGTGGCAGGTGGTCTGGTTGAGAGCGGCGCCAGTGCCAAAGAGGTAAATGAGGCTTTCCAGACAGTGACCACGCGCTATGTGGATCTGACCACCGGTAAATTCACGGAGGAAATGCCCGCCGGGGGTAGCGGTCGCGCGGCCTCCCGCATCAAAGGCGCCCATGAGCGCCTGGCGCGATCCGATGACATCGCCAAGATTTTCCGCCGCGAGAATGTTTCCGAAGTCTACCTGGTGGAAGAGAACGGCAAACTGAATCGCTTGATTCTTCCCGTGCGCGGTTCCGGTCTCTGGGGCACCCTGTTTGGATTCCTTGCTCTGGAGAGCGACCTGAACACTGTTGCGGGGCTCGCGTTTTACGAACACAGGGAAACCCCGGGGCTTGGCGGTGAGGTCGACAACCCCAACTGGAAGGCCCTGTGGCATGGCCGCAAGGTATTCGACGCCGATGGTGATGTCGCCATTAGTGTTGTCAAAGGCAGCGTCGATCCCAACAGTCCACAAGCGATACACCAGGTCGACGGCCTGTCCGGGGCGACGTTAACTAGCAATGGCGTGGAAAACCTGTTGCGCTTCTGGCTGGGCGCGAAAGGCTTTGGTCCTTTCCTGAAAAATCTCAAAGCTGGAGAGGCATAGTTTCGAGCGGGCTAGTGTCAGGCGGGTCCGCCCCATTCTTTATCAGCAAGGGCAGGGTTTGCGAAAACCGGGTGCTGCGACGCAGTGTCGAACTGGCGCTGGTGAGTGCTGAAGCCCGGGTGAATCGCAGGTTGTGAAAACAGCGATCGCATTGTTCCGGTGAAGTAACCCTGTCGACAGCGGGGAGAATAATTGCCGTCGTTAATAATGCTGTCCTGCCGCAATCCGGTCGGCGAAGCGATGGTTGGTATCGCGGTGCATCACCTCGTCAGCCCGAATCACCTCCACGACCTCACGCAAGCGAGCATCTTCGGGCAGCCCCCAGTAGTCGATCGCGAGCTGCGGCGCCGGCACATTTTCCTCGTCACCGCTGTCGATGCGCTGGAGGTATAGCGTGTAGCTTATTACCGCCTCCTCCTCGAAGTAACCTACCAGACGGTGAGCGGTCTTGTCGGAGATCAGGTATAAGAGGAAAAAGGCGTTGTAGAAGATCGCCTGCACAATCACCACAATTAGTCGTTCGTACCAGGCGGGGTGGATGATCTCCATAAATGCCATCAGGTGCATGCGCTCGTTTTCCGCCTCGTCCAGCAAGGTGAAAATCCAGCCTTCGTCATCGCACAGCCGGCGCAGGCATTTCAGGTGTTGCAGGGTGCCGCCGACCATGCCCGGTACTGCGGCAACTGTTTCCAGAACAATGGCGCGGTTTCCGTAACGTTTGGCGAAAAAGGTATCGGCAATAAAGCGCAGCATCTTGACCATTGCCATGGCAAAACGGTCGGAAGCGCCGCCGGGAGTGTAGTGTTTCTCCAGCTCCAGGCTGGCTTCATCCAGGTGTTCATAGATCTTGCGGGAGGGGGTAATCCGGGTGCGGTCGGGATCGCTCATGAACGCAGGTTCCACAGGGATAAACACGCATACAGCGGGTGCCGGTAGATACTCGGTGTGCTTCCAGCCTCCCCCCAGTGTAGCAGGAGGCATTGGAGCCGTTGCTGCTGGGCATTGGCGGGTCCAGTTGGAAGTAGGGCAAACTTATGGGGCTTGATAATGATAACAATGCGATAAATAGGGTGCCCACTTGTTCGATTTGCCGATCGACAGCGCTCCAGGAGGTGATTCCGGAATTAAATGGGGTCAGATAGCCATTGTGACGTTCCTTTGTTTTGGTGCATGTCGTACCAGAACGTTAATCTGACCCGATTTATTGGATGCTTTAACTGTTAGCCTTCACTGATCCGATAACAGGGAATGTATTCTTTTCCAGGAAGTTTCATTCTCTGCTGTTTCACGAAGGACTCCAGCAAAGTATCAATGCTATGCATTATTGCCGGGTCTCCACACAGTTCATATGGGCCATTTTTCTCCACCGTACGGATACCCTCGTCCTTGACGTTGCCGGAGACGATACCGGAAAACGCGCGGCGCAGGTTGGCAGCCAGCAGGTAAGGTTCCTGGTTTCTGTGTAACTCGAGGCCGCGCATATTCTCGTGGGTGGGGGCAAACGGCCGTTGGAACTCTGTTGATACCTTCAGTTGCCAGTTGAAGTAATAGGCATCGCCGCTCTCCTTGCGGTGTTGCCGCACCTCCTGAATGCCCGCGGCCATTTGCCGTGCCACCTTCTCAGGGTCATCAATAATGATCTGGTACCTGGATCTCGCTTCCTCACCCAGGGTCGAGGCAATAAACTGGTCGATGCGAATAAAATAATCTGCGGCGCTCGCCGGCCCGGTAAAAATCACCGGGAAGGGTTGCTTCCTGTTGTCTTCGTGCAGGAGTATTCCCAGAAGATAGAGAATCTCCTCGGCGGTTCCCGCGCCGCCAGGGAATACAATAATTCCGTGGCCTGTGCGTACAAAAGCCTCCAGTCGTTTCTCGATGTCCGGCATGATGACAAGCTGGTTGACGATAGCGTTTGGCGCCTCTGCCGCGATGATGCCCGGTTCGGAAATGCCGAGGTACTGACCGTGCCGGTCGCGCTGCTTGGCGTGGCCAATTGTGGCGCCTTTCATCGGGCCTTTCATCGCGCCAGGACCACAACCGGTGCAGATATCGAGATGTCGCAATGCCAGCTCGTAGCCCACCTGTTTGGTGTAATCGTATTCCTCGCCCGAGATCGAGTGCCCGCCCCAGCAGACCACCAGCCGCGGGACGCGGGTCCGGTCAAAAGTGCCTGCATTGCGCAGGATATGGAATACCGCGTCGGTAACTCCCTGTGCAGATACCAGGTCGTAGCGCGGGTCGCCGGTGATTTCGCTGTTCACGTAGATAATGTCGCGGAGTACGGCAAAAAGATGTTCGGCGATACCGCGAATCATCTTGCCGTCGACGAAGGCAATGGCAGGGGCATTTTTGACCTGGAGCTTTACGCTGCGTTCGGTCGGGATAACGGAGATATCGAAGTCGGCATAGGTTTCCAGGAGCTCCTTGCCGTCGACCATGTGGCCGCCGCTGCTGAGTACGGCCAGGGAACAGTTGCGGAAAGTCTGGTACTGGGGGCCGCGGCTTTCGCAGCTGAGTTTGTTGATTTCGTACTTGGATAGAATATCGAACTGCCCGGTTGGGGACACTTGTGCATCGATGAGATCCGTAGACATGCAACCCTCAGATAACGCTGAAAGATTCTACAGTACAGCAACTACTGTACCGTGGCTATAGAAGTGTAATTCAAGTGGTTGATTACACTCCTTTTACAGTATGTTCTGAGATCCAATAACTCTCATAATTAATGTCCGGTGGCAATTAAATTGGCGAGGCGCTACTTGTCCCGGACCTTTTGCGCCAGTTCAACGGGCTTGCCGCTCACGAAGAGCAGGCAGACGATAAGACCCGCCAGGGCGAGATAGGCATTGACGGTAAATGCCCGCTCAATGCCCGTCGTTAGATCCGGAGACATGGCGACGATAGTGGTATTCATAGCGAGCCCTATGGAGCCACCCGCAACTTGGAACATGAACAGAATGGCAGCGGCCAGGCTCGATCTGCTGGGATCCACCGCGGTGACCGCGGCGGTAATAACGGTTGAATAGAAAAGACCGATACCGGCGCCGACCACCACCAATCCCGGTATCAACGCCGTAAATTGTGTTTGTTCATGCAAATACGACAGCACAAACATGCCGATGCACATACATACCGCACCTGCCGATACGATCGGCTTGGCTCCGAGCCTGTTGTACAGTTGCCCAGAACCATAGGATGCGACGGCAAAAGTAACCATCATCGGCAGCAGTCCCATGCCCGCATGCATTGCCGAAAATCCGTGTACCTTGCTCAGGAATTGGGGGATGTATAGCAGTGGGGCAAAGAAAATCACTGCCAGCAACAAGGTTGCAATGCCCGTGGCGAAAAACTTTCTGTTTCTGGCTACGTCCTTCGGGATCAGCGCATTGCGCCCTGCGCGGCGTTCCACCCGCAGGAAAATACACATAGATAGTAGAAACCCGCCCAATAGAGCCAACGTCAACGGACTCTGGAAGCCAATATCCACCGCCAGATCGAGGGCCAGAAGCAAGCCAAACAGGGACAATGACAGTGATGTTACGCCGGCGTAATCGAGATGCTCACCGCGATTCTCCGGCCTGGTGTCTGTGATCCCCTTCCAGCATAAAAAAATGGCCACTGCGGCGATAGGCAGGTTCAAAAAGAAGATCCATCGCCAGCTCAATATGTCGGCGAGAGTGCCGCCGAGAATCGGGCCAACGGCATTGCCAACGCCGCAGACGGTCATTATCAGGCCGCCGGCGTGGCCGGCTCGATTGCCGGGCATCAAGTGGTAGGTCATCCCTATAATGGATGGCCACATCATCGCGCTGCCGATACCCATCAGCGCCCGGCACAGTAGCAGCATCCAGATTTCAACTGCGAGCCCAGCGAGCAGTGAGAAAGTGGCAAAAATCGCCGCGCCAACAAAGAAGATACGCCGTCGCCCAAAGAGGTCTGCCAGTCGCCCGCCGGACACAATCAATACGCCGAAGACCAATGTGTAGCCATTGATGACCTGCTGGGTGGTAGTTATGTCGGTGTGAAATTCTTGCTCTATCGCCGGCAGGGCGGTGGAGAAAATGGTGTAATCGTTGGCGACCAGAAAAATGGCGAAAATCAGCGCCGTCAAGCCTAACCGTTGAGCGCTTGCAAGGGGCGTCTTGGATTGCGCCATAACCGCTGCCCGCTTTACCGCTGGTGAATCATCTGGGTGAATGCTGCCCTGACAGTCTGGCGCAACAGTGCGACCTTTCCCGCCATGCTATGTAGTTCTCTGCGCCTCAATGGTCTGCGGCCGACTAGCGTTGGCAAGGGTCGCAGGCACGCGGCTGAAAGTCAGTTGCCGAGTAACACTTCAGTGTCTCTGTTAGGATGAGAACCAATTGTTTACTCTGCGTTGGCCGCTCGATGGACGGCGGATCATTTTTATCCCCGGGCGGCCGTGATGAAATCAATCCAGCAGTCCTCATCGACGAAACTGTAGTGATTTGCTCCATTCCATTCATGTGCCTTGGCCGATGGAAGCTGCTCGGAAAGGTATAGTGGCATTCGCGGGGAGATGATCCCATCGTTGTTGCCATAGAAAATCTCCACTGGTGGGCGAATGTCACGCGGCGAAAATCCCCAGTTCCACAACGCGAGGGTCATTTCATAGATGCCTTCTTCCTTTTGCGCGAAGGCGGCCCGGAAGTTGTCTTCGAACAGCGCTTGCTGAGCAGGGTTGCGTAGAATCGTCCTGGATTCCCTCGGTAGCATTTTGGCGGTGGCGGCTACGTACGCGGGGATGTTTTTGTTGATTCTTCTGGCCTCCGCTTTCAGCAGCCAGCGCAAGACGTGATGGAGGTGTCGCATCTTTACAATGGCCTTGAGTTCGTTTAACACCAGCATGCCTGTCACGGCCTTGTCGTCAAATGGGGCTACCGGTGATGCGAGCACGACTTTCCCGACCCGCTCCGGCATGCGGTAGGCGATTGACAGGGCGTGCGGGCCGCCGCCCGAGTGTCCGGCAACATTGAATCTGTCGAGAGCGAGGTGATTCGCCAGCTGTTCCATGTCTGCACCCCAGTCGACCATTCTGCGTCCATTCTTTGCGGTTGATCCACCGACGCCCGGCTGATCGGCGGCAATCCAGCGCACGCCGATTGAACGGGTGAGGAAGTCGTTCGGGTGGCGGATTAGGTGCGAGTCTGAGTACCCGTGGCTGAAGATCACGGGTACTCCGTGGGGATCGCCAAATATGTCGTAGGTCAGCTGACGGCCATCGGCCAGTTTCATGACTTGAGTCATTTTATGATCCTGAAAAATCCAGGTTGAGAAGTGTGCTCGCCTATTTGGCCTGGTTCTACTGTGTCTGCTCGGCCGGTTTACCGCTCACAAACAGTAAGCACACAATCAGCCCCGCCAGCGCGAGATAGGAATTGACGGTAAATGCGCGGTCAATACCCGTCGAAATATCTGGTGCCATCGCAACAATGGTGGTGTTCATGCCGAGGCCAATGGCTCCGCCAGCAATCTGGAACATATACAGAATGGCGCCGGCCAGGCTCGACCTGCTCGGATCCACGGAGGTAATCGCGGCGGTCGTAATTGTCGGGTAGAAGAGGCCGATGCCGGCGCCCAGTACAATCATGCCCGGTACCAGCGCTGAAAATTCTGTCTGCTTGTGCAGGTGTGACAACATAAACATGCCACCGCCCAGGCAGATGATGCCGGCCGTGATGATCAGCTTGGCACCGAGCTTTTCGTAGAGCCGCCCCGATTGGTAAGACATCAGTGCGAAGGTCACCATCATCGGCAGCAGCCCGGCGCCGGCGCCCATCGCCGAGAAGCCCTTTACCTTGGTCAGATACTGCGGAATGTACAGCAGGGCGGCGAAGAAAATCACCGACAGCAGCAGGGTCGTCAGGCCGGCAGCGAAAAACTTGCGGTTGCTGGCCACGTCTTCGGGGATCAATCCACTGCGTCCTTTGTGACCTTCCACCTTGATAAAAATACCCATGAATACGAAAAAAGCGACAAGGAGCATCATGATCAGCGGGTTCTTGAAACTCAGGTCTACAGCGAGATCCAGTGCCAGTAGCAGGCCGAACAGAGACAGCGACAAGGTGGTCACGCCGGCATAATCGATGCGCTCCTGGCGATCTTCCGGCCTGTCGTCGGCGATCTCCTTCCAGCAGATAAAAACCGCCAGCGCGGCGATGGGCAGGTTGATAAAGAATATCCAGCGCCAGCTCAGGACGTCGGTCAGTGTACCGCCGAGCAGGGGGCCGATCGCGTTGGAAGCACCGGCAACTGTCATAATGAGGCCACCGGCCTGGCCGGCGCGATCCTTTGGCATCAGGTTGTAGGTCATGCCCAAAACGGATGGCCACATCATTGCACCGCCGACTCCCATCAGGCAGCGGCAAATTAACAGCATCCAGATATCTACCGCGAGTCCGCCCAATACCGAGAAGGCCACGAATATTGCGGTGCCAATAAAGAAGATGCGCCGCCGCCCGAACATATCAGCCAGCCGACCACCGGATACGATCAAGACGCCGAACACCAGGGCGTAGCCGTTGATGACCCACTGTGTCGTGGTGATGTCTGAATTGAAGTGTTTCTCGATGGCGGGCACGGCAACGGAGAAGGCGGTGAAGTCGTTGCCGATCAGAAAGATCGCGAAAGTCAGTGCCACCAAGCCCAGTTTCTGGGACCGCGTGAGGGGTGTCTTGGATTCTGCCATTGTCCCTGGCTGCTCCTGCGAGGGGAAACTAATCTGGGCTGGAAACTGCCCCAACAGTCTGGCTCAAAAACGCGGTTACTACCGTCAGCCTCTGTGGCTTTCTGTGACCTCGCCACCGGCCACCTTTTGTGTTGGCGGCAGAATTCGTATGATAGCGGCTCCAATCCAAATCGAAGGCCTCCAGCGGTTATGAGCGAGACCGTCAAGCTTACCGAATACAGTCACGGCGCCGGTTGCGGCTGTAAGATTTCCCCTGCCGTGCTGGATGTGATCCTGCAGAGCCAGCTGCCCGCCGAGCCGTGCGCGGCGGGTGACCGCCTGCTGGTGGGCAACGGCTCCCGCGACGATGCCGCCGTATACGATATCGGCGGCGGCCAGGCGGTGATCAGTACCACCGATTTCTTTATGCCGATCGTGGACGATCCCTTCGATTTCGGCCGCATCGCCGCCACCAACGCTATCAGCGATATCTACGCCATGGGTGGCAGGCCGCTAATGGCCATCGCCATTCTGGGGTGGCCGATCAATGTGCTGCCGGCCGAGATCGCCCGTGAGGTGGTGGATGGCGGCCGCCAGGCCTGTCGCGAGGCCGGTATTCCGCTGGCCGGTGGCCACAGCATCGACGCGCCGGAGCCGATCTTCGGCCTGGCGGTGACCGGCTCCGTGGCCATCGAGCAACTCAAGCGCAACGACACCGCCGAGGCGGGCAACCGGCTCTACCTGACGAAGCCCCTGGGCGTGGGCGTGCTGAGCACCGCGCAGAAGCAGAAGAAGCTGCAACCGGAACACGCCCACCTGGCCCGCGACAGCATGTGCCTGATGAATAGCATCGGCGCCGAGCTGGCGCAGATCGACGGTGTGCGGGCTATGACCGATGTCACCGGTTTTGGGCTGCTGGGACACCTGGCGGAAATGTGCGAGGGCAGTGGCCTCTGCGCCCGGCTCGAATATTCCGCGGTGCCGGTGATCGAGGCGGCGCGGCACTACCGTGCGCTGGGCTGTGTGCCCGGGGGCTCCGGGCGCAATTTTGACAGCTACGGCCACAAGGTTGGTGCACTAAGTGAAGAACAGCAACAGCTGCTGTGCGATCCGCAGACCAGTGGCGGCCTGTTGCTGGCGGTTGCGCCGGAGGCCGAGGCGCGCGTGCAGGCACTGCTGCGCCGCGACGGCTTCGGCATCGAGCCGATCGGTGAACTGCTGGCACAGGACGGTGCCAAGGCGCTGATTACGGTGGTGTGAGGCCTGCTGCCCGAAGAAACGCAGGGCGGGGCTGATGACCGCACGCGCCGGCTTGCAGTAAGCCGGCGCGCGGAGGTCAGGCGGGCTGCTCGCGGTTAGCGCGGCATCATTTCAATCTGGTTTTCTTCCCGGTCCAGAATCAGGTAGCGGGAGAGGTCCTGCCCCTGCATCAGGTCATTCGCCATCTTGTTCAACAGCGGCTCGGCCTCCTCGGTGGTCGGCGCCTGGCCGTTCTCCCCGTTCAGGCCGGCGATCAGGATCATGTTCCAGCTGGTGTCGATCCCGTCGGCTTCGGCGATGAAGTCGGCAAAGCTGGAGAGTTCCTCCGGCAGCTTGTCCACACACATCACCGGTGTGATGGCTCCCTTGGCGGTGGACTTCTTCGGGTTGTTGTTGCGCTCTGCCTTTGCCAGCAGGAACAGCAGTCGCTGCGGCTGGGGCTGGTTCTGGGCGGCTTCGATTAGTTTCTGGAAGTTGGATTGCATGGGCTTCCCCGCTATTTGACTCGCGGCAAGCATAGCCGTCATCGCCGCGGTTGGATTGATCTCGATCAAGCGTGTTGAGACGCCAGCGGCGACCGCATCCTACCTGAAATCGTTCTAATGCTAGCCAGTTTTCCGGCTGGCTGGTAATGAGGCCAGCCGTCGAGGGGTGGGTGCTGGACCACTATTCCTTCGGCAACCAGCGCAGTACAGCTGCGTCTGGCACTGCAGGCGCGCAATTTACCAGTTTGTTATTTAACTTCCATACCCCGGAATTTCAGTTCCTTGCCATTGGGGGTAGCCTTGCTTATGCACACTTCCGGGCAACGATAAAAATCGATCCTTTCCCCGGCTGCCATTCGAGCTCGAGGTTAAAGCCTGCATCGACCAGTTTCGAGACGAAACCCTGCCTGGTAAAGCGATTCACATAAGGTGCGAGGTTCACGAACTGCATAACGGGAATCAACCATCTCCAATAGAGGGCAATTTCATCGATCAGCGCGGTGCTGGATACGAAGACGCCGCCCGGCTTCAGTAACTCGTGCACTCGTGTAATCGTGATATCCACGTCTTCGAGGAGATGTAGGACGTTGAGGCCCAGAATGGCATCAAAACTTTCTGCTGCCAGATCGAGGCTATCCAGTGTGCCCTGGTGAAAACTGATGTTTTCAATGCCTGCTGCCCTTGTCTTCCGGCTGGCAATATCCAGCATCTTGTCCGATATATCGGTGGCGATAATATGCTTGACGTGGGGCGCGTGGATAATTGCCGTACTGCCAGTGCCGCAGCCGAACTCTAAGACAGACCAATCCGGTCGGAAGTACTCCTGCGTGAGTGCCAGTTTCTTTTGGTAAGTTTTCTCATCCCGGATCTTGCTTTTGGCGTATCGAGGTGCGGTTTTGTCCCAAAACGCTTTCGAATCCTTCACTTATCTATCCTTCCTTGTTTTTATGACTAATTGCTTTTATGAGTAATTGCTTCCGTGATTCACGCATGGCGATGCCGGCTTGTACAGCCTGGTCCGGTTATGTGCCACTTCGAGTGCGATGAAACGAATCACCGTATCGAAATATTAAATTACCTGTTGTTGCAGCAGCGGCAGCCGACTTGTTGCATTTAGTTGCTACTTTTCAAAGCACTCAGACAAGTTACCAAAATTACAAGCGTATCCTCTGGGGTCAATCAGGCCAACGGTCAGTGGCCGATCAACGCAAGAAACTCGGCAATCTTGCGATTGACCAACTCCGGCTCCTCCTGCCCGAGCCAGTGTCCGGCCTTGATCACTTCATTGATACGCAGGTCACTGCAGCGCTCGTGCATGTCCAGACCGATGCTGTCGGCGTAGCGGTTGGTCCAGTCCTTGCTGCCGGTCAGGTACATGGCCGGCACGGTGATGGTGTGTCCATCCCGGTCGGCGGTGCGCTGCCAGGTGCGTTCGAAGTTGCGGTACCAGTTGAGTACCGGCTCGAAGCCGTGGCGCTGGTAGCGGCTGGTAATGTAATCGAGGAAATCCTGCGGCATATAGTCCGGGCGCCGTGCCGGCATGGTGATGCGTTCCAGCAGGCCCTGGTCGCCAGCCTTCTGCCCGAGCAGGTCAAAATGGCCGGTGAGGATCGCTTCCAGTGATTTTCCTTTGTCACGGTTCAGGGCCTCGTGGGCGGCGGCGTTCTGGAAATCGATGATGTAGAAATAGTTATCGCCCATCTGCCGCTTCAGCGCGCTTAAAGTGTCGGTCTGCCCGCGCCCGAACCAGGGCACGCTGAGGCCGCCGACGCCCTTGATGCGCTCCGGGTGCAGCCAGGCGGTATGCCAGGCGACGATACAGCCCCAGTCGTGGCCGATGATCACGCCGCGCTCCTGATCGTAGGCGTCGAGCAGGCCGATCACGTCCGCCGCCAACTCCACGGTATCGTAGGCGGTGATGTCCTCGGGGGCGTCGCTGTCGCCGTAGCCGCGCATTTCCGGTGCCACGACCCTATAGCCCTGGTCGACAAGAAACTTGATCTGCGGTCCCCAGCTGGCCCAGCACTCGGGAAAGCCGTGCAGCAGGAACACCAGCGGACCGTCGCCGGCCTCGGCGACATTCAGGTGGATGCCGTTGGTGGCTATGCGGCGCAATCGGATTCCGTACTGCTCCAGTCCGTAGGGCAATTGATGGCTCATCGCTGCTCCCTTCGTTTTTGTTCTGTTCCATTGATTCCGGTCAGGGTAATCGTTTGGGCCGATTGGCAAAAGTCTGCCTTGGTGACGTAATGGGCGCGATGGTCGGCCGCGAGTCTCTCCCGAAGCAGCCCTCGGCAACCCCCGATCCCGCCTAACAATCGGCAAGCCCGCTCAGTCGGCAACGGAATATTCTTCGCTCTCCCTCGCGGATCCAGCTTGCGAATTAATAATATTCGGAATAATGTGGTAATTGCCTAATTTAAATCCGTAAAGGTTGCTCAATGTTAAACTCAGTTTCGTCGCTGGATCGCACGGATATTACCATCCTGCGGGTCCTCCAGGCCGATGGGCGGATCAGCAATGTGGAATTGTCTGATCGCGTGCACCTGTCGCCACCAGCCACGCTGGCGCGGGTCAGGCGGCTGGAACAGGAGGGCTATATCAGCGGCTACGCCGCAATGCTCAATCGGGAAAAGCTGGGCCACGACAACCTGGCCCTGATCGAGATTGCGCTGGAGCTGCACCAGCACGAACGCATCGCCGAGGTACTGGATCGCCTGGTGGCCATGCCGGAAGTCCTCGAGTGCTATCACGTTACCGGTGAGTACGACTACATGATCAAGGTCTCCACCGTGAACAACCGCGCACTCGACCGCTTCATCGCCACGCGACTGATACCTCTGCCGGGCATCGCCCGGATCCATACCAGCATCGTGTTGAAGGTACTGAAGCAGACGACACAGCTGGACTTGCCGGAACCCTAGATGGGCCGCACATGTGTGGCTCATCGGATTAATAACGATAAGTAGAGGCACATATGTGGGAATCTAAGAACATCGAAACCAATACCATCCACGGTGGTAAGAAGTCTCAGGGCGAACACGGACCGCTGTCGACGCCGATCTACCAGACGTCGACGTTTGTCTTCGACGATGTGCAGCAGGGCGCGGACCGTTTTGCCGGTGACGCCCAGGGCCATATCTACTCCCGCCTGGGCAACCCGACCGTCGATGAGCTGGAAGCGCGCATGGCCGTGCTGGAGGAAACCGAGGCGGCGGCCGCTTTCGGTTCCGGGATGGGTGCGGTGTCCGCGGCGGTTTTCGGCCTGCTGAAAGCCGGCGACCACCTGATTACTTCCCACCGCCTGTACGGCTGCACCTTTGCGCTGTTCAATCATCAGCTGCCCGCGTTTGGTATCGAAGTCAGCTTCGTGGATCTGGCGGATGCGCAGGCCGTGCGCGCGGCTATTAAGCCGAATACCAAAGTGATTTACGGTGAGACGCCGATCAACCCGTGCCTGACGGTGATCGACCTGGATTCCATCGCGGCGATCGGCCAGGAACACGGCATCATCACCGTGATCGATAACACCTTTATGTCGCCGATCCTGCAGCGCCCGGCGACCCACGGCATCGACCTGGTGCTGCACTCCGCCACCAAGTACCTGAACGGCCACGGCGACGTAGTGGCCGGCATTCTATGCGGGCCCAGCGCGCTCATCGATCACATCAAGATGACCACGCGCAAAGACATGGGTGCGGTAATGAGCCCCCACGATGCGTGGCTGGTGATTCGCGGCCTGAAAACCCTGCACCTGCGCGTGCAGCGCCACTGTGAAAATGCGCAGGTGGTGGCCGAATACCTACAGGGCCACGGCGCCATCGAGAAAGTCTACTATCCCGGTCTGCCGGATCACCCCGGCTACCGCCTGCTCGGCACGCAGATGCAGGGCGCCGGTGGCGTGATGGCTTTTGAGCTGAAATGCAGCTTCGAGCAGGCCGTGGCGTTTATCAACCAGCTGAAGATGTGCAAGCGCGCGGTCAGCCTCGGCGACGCCGAGACGCTGATCCAGCACCCGGCATCCATGACGCACTCCACCTATGCACCCGAGGAGCTGGCGGAGGCGGGTATTTCCCGCACGCTGATCCGGCTGGCGGTCGGCCTGGAAAATGCCGAGGACATCAAGGCGGACCTGGATCAGGCCCTGGTCACTATCCTCTGATAGTCAGCCGCTTTATTCCTGACAATAAAAATATCGCCATCGCAGGGCGGGCCCCGGGCAGTATTGAACGCGCTTTCAATCTTGCCCGGGCCCCGACTGCGATGTGGCTTTTCCGATAAAAACCGAACCGGTAATTGCGCATCGTGAATATGCAAGTCAGCCCGCACGACTTCATTGGGGATCAGGATTTAGAACTGCAGGAATGGCTGGAATCGCTGGACGATATCCTGCGCTACCAGGGCGCCGACCGCGCCCAGGAGATATTGCGGTCGCTACAGGAGCGCCTGGTCAGGCGCGGTGTGCCGCTGGACGAGGCACCGCTGAATACTCCCTATCGAAACACGATACCGCTTTCCGAACAGCCGGCTTATCCCGGTAATCTTGAGATGGAGCAGCGGATCGAAAATATGATCCGCTGGAATGCTATCGCCATGGTGTTGCAGGCCGCCGATAGCGGCACCGGTGTGGGCGGTCATATCGCCACCTATGCCTCCACCGCCACTATGCTCGAGGTGGGCTTCAATCATTTCTTCCGCTGCCGCGACGCGGACTACGGTGGTGATCTGCTCAACGTCCAGGCCCACGCGGCGCCCGGTATTTACGCGCGCGCTTTTCTGGAGGGGCGGCTCAGCGAACAGCAGTTGCGGAATTTCCGCCGCCAGCTGCAGCCGGGTGGCGGTCTGTCGTCCTACCCGCACCCGCGGCAGATGCCGGACTTCTGGCAGGCGCCCACCGCTTCCATGGGACTCTCGACCCCGTCCGCCATCTACCAGGCGCGCTTCGCCAAATACCTCGAAGCCCGGGGACTGAAGCCGGACAACGGCGGCAAGGTCTGGAACTTTATCGGTGACGGCGAGGCGGACGAACCGGAAGTGCTGGGCACCATCAATATCGCTTCGCGGGAAAATCTCGACAACCTGGTGCTGGTGGTGAACTGCAATCTGCAGCGCCTGGATGGCCCGGTGCGCGGCAACGGCAAAATCATCCAGGAACTGGAGCGCAGTTTCCGCGGCGCCGACTGGCAGGTGATCAAGGTGGTGTGGGGCAGTGGCTGGGACACGCTGCTGCAGAATGATCGCAACGGTGTGCTGCAGAAACGCATGGACGAAACTCTCGACGGCGACTATCAGCTGTACTCCACCCGGCCCGGCGGCGCCCAGCGCGAACACTGGGTGGAAAACTCGCCCGAGTTACAGGCCCTTATGAGCAGCCTGACCGATGAAGAGGTCAGGGAGATCAAGCGCGGCGGTCAGGACCCGAAAAAGATCTATGCCGCCTTCGCCCGGGCCGCGCAACGTAGCGGCAAGCCGACGGTGATACTGGTCAAGACGGTGAAAGGGGACGGTCTCGGTGACTCGACCCAGGGCAAGAATACCGCCCACCAGCAGAAACAGTTTTCCACGCAAGAGCGCATCAGCATCGGCAGGAAGCTCGGCATTCCGCTCGCGGACGAGGAGCTGGCGCAGGCCGACTTCTTCTGTCCGGCGGAGGGCTCCGAGGAGCTGCGCTATCTGTGGGAAAAGCGCAGCGCGCTCGGCGGCGGTATGCCGTACCGCCGGGTGGATTGTCCACCATTGAAGGCGCCGGACGGCGCACTGTTTGCTGAGTTCAATAAGGGCAGCGGCGATCGCGCGCTTTCCACCACCATGGCGGTGGTGCGCATGATGGCCAAGCTGATCAAGGACAAGAATGTCGGCAAGTACATAGTGCCGATTGTCCCGGACGAGGCGCGCACCTTCGGTATGGAGGCACTGTTCCGCGAGGCGGGTATCTACGCCCCCGGTGGGCAGAAGTACCTGCCGGTGGACGCCGACAGCCTGTTGCCGTACCGCGAGAAAGCCGACGGGCAGATTCTGCAGGAGGGTATCTGCGAGGCGGGTGCGATGGCTTCCTTCCTGGCCGCCGGTACCGCCTATGCCAACCACGGCGTGCCGACGATACCGCTGTATATCTTCTACAGCATGTTCGGCTTCCAGCGGGTGGGGGACATGATCTGGGGCTGCGCCGACAGCATGTGCCGCGGCTTCCTGCTCGGCGGCACGGCAGGCCGCACCACGCTGAACGGCGAGGGCCTGCAGCACCAGGACGGCCATTCCCTCATCCTGGCATCGACGGTGCCGAATATGCGCAGCTACGACCCGGCCTTTGCCTACGAGCTGGCGATACTGCTGCGCGACGGCATCGAGGTGATGTACGAGCGGGGCGAGCCGGTCTTCTACTACATCACCGTCTACAACGAGAACTATCCGATGCCGGCGATCCCCGCAGAACAGGCGCGCATCGAGGAGGGGGTGAAAAAGGGCATTTACCTCTTCCGCCCGGCGGACAGCGCCGAACGCGCGCAGCCATCGGTGCAGCTGTTCGGCAGTGGCAGCATTATGCAGCAGGTGCTGGCAGCCCAGGCACTGCTCGCCGATCGCGGTATCTCCGCGGACGTGTGGAGCGTGACCAGTTATACGGAGCTGGCGCGGGATGCGGAGCGGGCAGAGCGCCTGAAGCGGATGCAGCCCGAGGAGCAGCACACTTCCTATCTGCAGCAGGTGCTCGGCTCAGTAGCGGGCCCGATAGTGGCCTGTAGCGATTACATGCGCGCACTGCCGGCGAGTATCGCGCGCTGGGTGCCGGGGCACTATGTTCCGCTGGGGACCGACGGCTTCGGGGTGTGCGAATCCCGGCAGCACCTGCGCAAGCACTTCGAGGTGGATGCACCCAGTATCGCCTACGCCGCGCTCGCGGCACTGTGTGAGCAGGGTCAGATCAGTGCAGACAGGCTCCGGCTGCTGGGCGATGAACTGGGCGTCTTCGATGGATTTCCCCGGGCGGCAGAAAGCGAGTTTCTCGGTGAGGTGCAGGCCTAGGCGTCGCTACAATCGAACGCCGCCAGATACTGGGCCGGTGTCTGCTCAGGGGCCGATAGTCAGAGCTGGCCTGTGTAGGTCTGTCCGACCGGGTGCGCTGGCGTCTGCAAAATTTTGTTTACACCACCTCAACAGCGGAATAGATTACGCGCGAGATCCCTGGTGAGCCGGCTTGCGGCCCGTCCCCAAGGGCTACTCTCCACAGCCGCGATGGCCCGCTCGGGTCACAGGCCCGATTGACTTCCCGAGATCATCCAGCCGGTCCCATGCTCAGTTATCGCCACGGTTTTCACGCCGGCAATTTTGCCGATGTGTTGAAGCACCTCGTGCAGGTGGAAATCCTTACCTACCTGCAGAAGAAAGACAAACCTCTCGACTATATCGATACCCATGCGGGCGCCGGTCTTTATCGCCTGCGCGACGCTCTGGCGGCAAAGAATTGTGAATATGCCAATGGCATTGGGCGCCTGCTGCCCGGTGATCCCGGCCTGCCGGCGCTGCGGCCTTACTTAAAGCAAGTGCTGGCGCACAACCCGGCTGGCCCGCTGCAGGTTTATCCGGGCTCGCCCGCCATTGCCTGCGGCATGCTGCGCCCGCAGGACAAGGCCTGGTTGTACGAGCTGCACCCGAGCGATGTCGAGCAGCTGCGCCGGGCCTGCAGTGGCCGAAATGTATATATCCGCGATGAGGACGGCTTCAAGGGACTCGCCGCGCTGCTGCCGACGCCGTCGCGCCGGGCCCTGGTACTCATCGATCCGCCCTATGAGTTGAAACAGGACTACCAGCGCGTGGTTGACGCGCTCAAGCTGATCCATCGGAAAATGCCGACCGCCACCGTGGCGCTCTGGTATCCGGTAGTCGAGCGCAGGCGTATCGACCAGCTGGAGCAGCAGATCATTGCCTCCGGTATTCGCCGCGTCGAACAGTTCGAGCTGGGTATCTGTGCCGACACCGACGGCCATGGCATGACCGCCTCCGGCATGATCGTGGTAAATCCGCCGTGGACACTGAAAGCCACCATGGACGAGCTGCTGCCGTCACTGGCAAGGTTGCTCAGCGAGGATGGCCGGGAGTATCTGCGGATCCAGACTTTGGTAGGGGAATAGTCGGTAGGGCCCCGGCCGGTTATCCGGCCGGGTTTCCCGTAACGGGCCGTTAGTATTTCATCAGCACCGGATACTTCAGATAGGCCTGGTCGTAGTAGGGGCTGCGCTCGTAGAAGAAGTTCATGCGCGCCCTGGGATCCTCGGCAAATGCCTTGTCCTGCAGGCGCTGTTCAAACTCTTTTTTCAAGGCCGGGTTCTGCTCCAGCATTCGTTCTGCCAGCGGTACCAGCGCATAGGGCTCGTAGTATTCGGTGCGCTGGAATATCTGGTTGAAGAATCCCCACTGGAAGAAGGAATCCGGTCCGCGCGGATCCAGCAATGCCACGGCGAGGCGGCCCAGCGGCTGGTCGGTGCTGATCTCCACATAGTCAGCGAGCGGCACCTCGACCTGATCCTCCTTGAATTCTCCACTGACGCGGAAGTGACCCTCGAAGGGGCTGTCCGCGAATTTGTGGTTGTCGACGCTAAACCGGGTCAGCTTGGCGGTTTGGCCTTTGGGCTCACTGACTTCGATGCCGTGGGTTTTCAGGCGCTCCAGCACCAGCTTTTCGTTCTTCGGCAGGTAGAACGCCCTGGGCACGCGCACTTCCACCGCTTTTACGTCGTCGACAAACACCGGCAGGCCGGGGTAGTCCTTGGCTTCGCCGAGCCATACGACCTGCTCACTGCCGGTGATCGGGTTCTTTTCCTTCCGGTAGGCGATGCCCTTGAAGGGTTCTTCGGCGTATACGGTTAGATCGGGTTTTTCGTTGCTGCCCCACGCCAGTACCTGGTTTTCCGGGCGGCGCTGCCGATCGCTGGTGATGGCCTTGCGGATTGTCTCTCCGTCCTCCGCCAGTGCCCTGAGTCCGGCCTCAATAAATACATAGGTGCCCAGTACCCGCTGCCGATAGGGTTTCAGCGAATGGTTTTCCACCAGCACCGTGGGGGTGTGGCGCAGGTCGCCGAGACCATTGGAGAAGCGCGGGCTGGCGGTCCAGTGGCTGATGCCGTCGGCAAAGTTCTGTGAATTCACGCCGAAGATCAGCGGTCCGGGAATATGGCCGGCGGCTGTCAGTGCGGTATCGAGCCTGTCCTGCAGGCTGGATTTGAGCCACTGGGCGATAGCCGGCGAGTCGCTGGCGAAAGCGCCGTTGTAGCCGAAGGTAATATCGTACTGATAGTCCTCGCCGTCAGTGACGTGGATATCCAGGTACAGTTCCGGCTGGTAGGTATTGATCACCTCCATCACCGCGCGCAGCTCAGGCGTGTCGAGCTTGCTGTAGTCGCGATTGATATTCAGGTTGTTGCCGTTGGTGCGCCAGCCGGCGTTATCCGGGCCGCGCTGGTTCATGCGGGTATAAAGGTCGGCGCGCTCGTGACCGTCCACATTCAGAATCGGGATAAGCAGCAGGTTCACGCGCTCGATCAGTTGGCGCAGTTCCCGATCGCCGTTCACGTAATCGCGCAACAGCATCAGGCTCGCATCCTTGCCATCGATTTCGCCGGAGTGGATACCGGCCTGTACCAGCAGGGTCGGCTTGCCGTTGGTCTTGGGATCGCTGCCGCCCGCGGTGAGTGTCACCAGCTGCACCTTGCGCCCGCCGGTTGAGCTGCCGATATCCTGGGTTTTTATATCCGGGTTGGCCTTGGCCAGGCGATCGATGAAGGCGCGGGTCTGTTGATAATCGGGGGTGGTACTGAAACCACCGGCCTCTGCGGGCGTCACCCAGTCACCCTCGCTCACGATCAGTTGTTCGGACTCTCCCTGCCACGGCAACAAGGTCGGCAGTGGCGCCTGTAGTTGGGGCGCACTATAAGCTGAATGCGAGACCAGAAACGCGGCGACCAGCATGTACTGGGTGAAAAGAGGGGAGTTTGCGCACTTAATTCTTTTTATCATGAAGGCTCGTTTCCAAAACACATTGAGGAACTAATCTTAAAGCTTAAGCGCCTGCATGATATTGAAATTGCGCTTGCAGCGCATCTCATACGAAGCACGCCTGATTGAACGAATGGATTTCAGGATTGATCGAGGTCGTTGATTATTTCGAGTGAGCGCGAGTCCGGCTGGCCGTCGTAATATTTGTTCAGCACCCGATCGAACACACTGCTTCCATCTTCTACGACGGAAAACAGCGTCATCGAGGAGCGGAGCTTTATATCGTCCGGGCTGCCCATGATTTCATGCGCCGACCTGCCTTCCACCTGCAGCAGTTGTTCACAGCAATCTTTCAATCTGGGGCCGAGGACTGGGTGATCAAGATAAGCGCGCGCCTCTTCGAGATCCTTGATGGCATAGCGCTGCGCCATGGCGCTGTGCCCCAGGCCGCGGAATTGCGGAAAGATATACCACATCCAATGGGAACGTTTTTGTCCGGCAGAAAGCTCTGCCAGCGCCGCATCGTAATTGTGGCTCTGGGCTTCGACAAAGCGCTGCAGGTCAAATGGGTCGCTCATTTCAAGTCCTGGTATTGCCACGAATTTGCCGGTTAATTGGGTGCCGCACTTCATGCAAAGTCGCTCCGCGGGATGGGCGGGGCGACTATATAGGTATCACTGTTTCTGACTCTCCAGAATCTCCAGTGTCCGCGCATCCACCTTGCCCTGGAAGTACTTTTCCAGCACTTCATTGAACGTTGTGTGCCCACCTTCCACTGCGGAAAACAGGGTCATCGATGATCTGACCTTCATGTCATCCGGGCCATCGAAAATATCGTAGGCCGTCATCCCTTCCAGTTGCAGCAATATCTGGCAGCACTCCTTCAGGCGCTCGCCGAGAATCGGATGTGCGAGGTAGGCCCTGGCTTCCTCCAGCCCGGTAATCGCGTAGCGCAGGGCCATATCGCTGTCCCTCAGCCCGGCGATCTGCGGAAATACATACCATATCCAGTGCGAGTATTCGTGCCCGGCAGTGAGCTCTGCCAGTGCAGTTTCGTATTTTTCGCTCTGTGCGTCGAGGAAGCGCTGAAGGTTAAAGGGATCGTTCATTCGCGATTCCTGGGTGTTGCAGGCAGGGATTTGGTTGAAATGACTGCCCCTGGAGCGCGGGTGATAGCGATGCAGCCGTGGTGGTCAGCCGCGAACACCCGGTTTGTCACGAGCGATGCAACACCTGCATCGGGAGACGGCGGCAGGCTGATCGCAGCAGAGACGAGTGGGGAGCCGAAGGATGTCGGCCGGACGATGATTTCGTTCCAACTGGGCGACGACAAGGGAGCCTCCACACAGCGGTGAGTAAACTTCGGGCATCCCTGTCCGCTCAGTGGCCGCACGCGGATGACTGGCGCGGCTCGGCGGCAGCCTTCTGATTGGCGCATAGATGTATAAAGCCTAGACAATGGCGTCGCTTGGCTCCAGCGGATCGCAGTAGCAACTGCGGAGCAATGCCAAATGAACAGAGGGACTAACCGGTCGTGCGCCGCCGACGGTTAGCCGTTTAATCGGGCAGCTGCCAGCCGAATTTCTCTATCAGCGATAACAGGCATCCCCGCGGTGGTGCGACCAGGTGCAGCCGCTTACCGGTCACCGGGTGATCCAGTTCCAGCTGCAGGGCGTGGAGAAGTAGCCTGCCGCAGTGGTATTGCTCGGCAAAAAATCGGTTGTGCGTCGACTTGCCGTATTTGGGGCAGCCGATCAGCGGGTGGTGGATATGTTTGAAGTGGCGGCGAATCTGGTGGCGGCGGCCGGTCTTCAACTGAATCTCCACCAGGGAGTAGCGACTGCTCGGATAGCGATCGACGGCATAGGGCAGTTCGACGGTGCCGAGCCTGCGGAACAGCGTAACCGCGGCCTGGCGGGGCAGGTCGGCCCTGGGACGCCTGCGCTGGTGTTTGAAGTCGGCGACCGGTGGCAGGGGGTAATCAATCTCGCCTTCCTCCGGACAGTAGCCTCGGCAGATGGCGATGTATTTCTTCACCGAGTCGTCGCTTTCCAGTTGGGCCTGCACCTGTGCGGCGATGTCGCCACTCTTGCCGAAGACGATGACGCCGGAGGTGGGTTTGTCGAGACGGTGGATCGGGTACAGGTGACAGCCGACCAGGTCGCGCAGGTACTGCAGCAGTATGCGCTCCTCGTGACGGTCGATCTCGGAGCGGTGTACCAGCCAGCCTTCGGGCTTGTAGGCGGCAATGAGGTGGTCGTCTTCATAAATAAGTTCCGGCTGCATGGTTATCTCACGGCCAGCCGGTCAGTGGTCCGACATAGACCCAGCGTTTCTTGTGCGGCTTGAACAGCGAGATCTCGTGCATCTCGTGTTCGACGTCGTTCTCCAGGTACCACGCCTTAAACTCCACGATCGACCTTTTCAGTCCCTGCTTGCTCTTGATGACTTCCAGTCGGGTCCACTGGGTCTGCAGGTCATCACTGTCCAGTTCCGGGCAGGTGTCCGGATCCCACGTCTTGCGCAGATAGGCCAGGTTGCCGCTGGCGAAGGCCGCAAAGCGGCTGCGCATCAGCGCTTCAGCCGTATTGGGATAGGCCTGGCCGGACAGGTAGAGCCCGCAGCAGGCGGCCAATGGTTTGCCCGAGCCACAGGGGCAAGGTTGTTCTGACATAGGTGACTCCTGTCTGTTGCCGGCTGTTCGACGTTCTTCTGAGGTGCCGCAGGCTTCTGCGGCGATGCGAGTGTACCCGTCTCGGGGCGCGATAGAAGGCCCCGCAGCGGAATGGCGTCTCTGCGCCGCACAGATACGTTTCCGCAGAATAGTGTGCTGCGCGAGGCGGCGCCCGCTTGACGTCCCCCATTGCGCTGATAACATACCGTCCAGTTGGTTGGTTTTGACCAGAGGTGTCCGGGAGGTCACATGTCCAAGATCGATAAAGAGGCCATTATTCGCGCCGCAGAAGAAGTGGTGCGGGAGAAGGGCGCACGCAAGCTCACCCTGGATGCGGTGGCGGCGCAGTGCGGCCTCAGTAAGGGCGGGCTGCTGCACCACTTTCGCACCAAGCAGGCGCTGCTGCAGGCGATGCTGGAATCGGCAATCGGCTGCGAGGCGGAATTGGCAGCGGAGTATGCCGCCAGCGGTGGCGAAACCGGCGGACCACTGGCATCCCGTATTCACTCAATGTTTGCGCTGATGGAGGACGAGGAGAGCCTGCCGCGCGCCCTGATCGCTGCGGTGGCTGAAGATCCGGCGCTGCTGGAGCCGATCAAGTCCAAAGAGGCCAAGGTCCGCAGCGAGTTATTGAATAACTGCAGTGACCCGGAAATGGCTCTGTTGCTGCTGTCAGCCGCCCGCGGCCTGTTTCTCGGGCGCGTACTCGGGGTGATGGATTCCGATGACCCCATTTTCGAGCGCCTGCACAAACGCCTGCTGAAGCTGGCGGCCGACCTCGACTGATTCTGCTTGTTGACCCCTGTAATCCCCAACTCGAGTTTCTGGGTACTGAATATGAAATTGTCCGGTAATGTCCATTTCCCATTGGCTTTGCTGCTGGCGGCCGCGGCGGCCCTTGTGGGTTGCTCCGATTCCGGCGACGACGCACAGCAGGCCGAGCGCTTATGGCCGGTAAAAGTCGCTACTGTTTCCAGCGATAGAGAGAGCAGCCGGCGCCAGTTTGCCGGGCGGGTCAAGGCGGTACAGACCGTGGACCTGTCGTTTCAGGTGGGCGGAAAACTGGATCAACTGCAGTTTCGCGAAGGAGAGATTATTCCCAAGGGCAAGTTGATCGCGACCCTGGACGACCGCGACTTTCTTCGCCGGGTTAAAGAGGCCCGCGTTAATCTCGGGCTGCTGGAAAAAACGCTTGCCCGCCAGCGCTCCCTGGCGGATCGCAATGTGATTTCGCAGCAACAGCTGGACGAAACCGAGACCAACTACGATCTCGCGAAAGTAACGCTGGAGAAGGCCCAGCAGGATCTGGCTTACACAAAACTGCAGGCCCCCTTCGATGCGCTGGTGACGCGCAAGCTGGTGGAGAACTACACCAATGTACAGCCGGGGCAGGGCATAGTCCGCCTGCAGAATGTGTCGGAAGTACGTATCCAGGTTTCTGTGCCGGAAAAACTGCTGGCCACGGCGAATCGGGAGCGAGTGGGCGCCATTACCGCGGCCTTTGAGTTCCTGCCGGGACGGGAGTTTCCGCTGGAGTACCGCGAACATCAGGCGGAGGCGGATAGCGTCACCCAAACCTATATCGTCGAGCTGGGTATGCCGCGGCCGGAAAATGTGCAGATACTGCCGGGCATGACCGCCCGGGTGAACCTGACTCTCAACCAGGCCCGGGGCGAGCTGTGGGTGCCGCTGTCCGCGGTGCAGAACAGCGCAGACGGTTCGCCTTTCATCTGGCTGATCCGCGACGACCAGTCGGTATCGAAAACCCCGGTTGAGTTGGGGCGCACCAATGGCGACGTGGTGGAGATTACCGCGGGCGTGGAACCGTCGATGAAGCTGGTAGCCGCCGGTGGTCAGCACCTCTATGAAGGGGCCAAAGTGCGCAACTACGCGCAGTAAGCCTCGCAGTAAATCTGTCGGCCACTGACAAAGGTGGGGAAGTGTTGTGAAGATTTCTGATGTATTTATCCAGCGGCCCGTTTACAGCTGGCTGTTGATGCTGATCTGCCTGGTTGGGGGATTGTGGGGGGTGGCAGATATCGGCCGCCTCGAGGATCCAGCCTTTACCATCAAGCAGGCCCGTGTATTTACTGCCTACCCGGGCGCCAGTGCGCGGCAGGTAGAGGAGGAAGTTACCGAAAAACTCGAGGTCGCCATCCAGCAGATGGGGCAGCTGAAGCGCATTACTTCTACATCCCGTCCGGGCATGTCCGAAATCCGTGTGGAAATTGAGGATCAGTACGCTTCCGCTGAACTGCCGCAGGTCTGGGACGAGCTGCGCCGCAAGGTGCGCGATGCCCAGGTACAGCTGCCGCGCGGTGCCGGCGAGCCTTTGGTCAATGACGATTTCGGCGAGGTTTTCGGTATCTACTATGCGGTGACCGGTGAGGGATTCTCGCCGACGGAGGTGCGCGAGATTACCAAGGTGATTCGCCGCGAGCTGCTCACCGTGGAGGGTGTGGCCAAGGTATCGCGTTCCGGGGTTATCAATGAGGTTGCCTATCTCGATATCGACGAAGCGCGCCTTGCGCACTTCGGATTCTCACTCGACGACCTGGCGCAGGTGCTGCAGTCGGAGAGTAGCACTCAGCCAGTGGCCGAAATCGAAGGCCGCGACCTCCGCACCCGCATCGTGGTCGACAATCAGGCCAGTGACCTGGAATCGATCCGCAATATTCTGGTGGGGGTGCCGGGTTCCACTTCGATGCTGGCGGTGCGGGATATTGCCAGCGTCTCCCTCGGTTACGATGACAACCCCGATTTTATCGCCCGCTACAATGGCAAGCCGGCCATTCTGCTCGGCGTCGCCGGGGCGCAGAACACCAATATCGTCGATGTGGGAGAGGCGGTGGAGCAAAAGCTCGCCCAGCTCGAGCAGGGCTTGCCGCTCGGTATCGAGATACATCCGGTCTACGAACAGCATCGCGTGGTCGAGGAGAGTGTCGACGGCTTCCTGTTCAACCTGATCTCCTCGGTGATCATCGTAACCCTGGTGCTGTGCGTGTTTATGGGCTGGCGTTCCGGGGTAGTCGTCGGCACTGTGCTTGCCCTTACCGTATTGGGCACGGTACTGATCATGAACCTGTTCGGTCTCAGCCTGCAGCGCATCTCCCTCGGGGCCTTGATCATTGCGATGGGTATGCTGGTGGATAACGCCATCGTGGTCGCCGAGGGTATGCTGATGGGGGTGCAGAAAAAAGAGTCACCGCAGAGTGCCGCCGGCCGCGTGGTGCGCCAGACTTTCTGGCCGCTGCTGGGCGCAACCATTATCGGCATTATGGCGTTCTCGGGCATTGGCCTGTCCAGCGATGCCACCGGTGAATTCCTCTTCTCGCTATTCGCGGTGATCGGTATCTCCCTGCTGCTGAGCTGGGTGCTGGCGATTACTATAACGCCGTACCTTGGCTATCACTTGTTCAAACCTGGAAAAGATGCGGGCGCCGAGGATCCCTACGGTGGGCGTTTTTATCGCATGTATGGGCGCGCGCTTTCCGGTGCGCTTCAGCACCGCGGCCGCACGGTTGCCTTGCTGGTAGTGGTGACCTTGCTCAGTTACTTTGGCTTTGGTTTCGTGAAACAGGGTTTTTTCCCTAACTCCAATGCGCCACTCTTTTACGTAAATTATTTCCTGCCGCAGGGCAGCGACATTCACCGGACCGAGAGTGCCCTGCAGCAGGCGACGGCATTCATGCAGGCGCAGGAAGAGGTGGTGTCGGTGACTGCGGTGGCCGGGCGCGGTGCCGACCGCTTTATGCTGACCTATGCGCCAGAGCCGCCGAACCCCGCTTACGGCCAGTTGATCGTGCGCACGGAAAACCGCGAACAGATCGCGGCTCTGATTGAGCGCGCGAAAACGGAATTACGCAATGCGCACCCGGAGGCGCTGATTACCTTCAAGCGGCTGGTGTTTGGTCCCGGCGGGGGCGCGGATGTGGAGGTGCGGATTTCCGGTCCGGACTTCAATACGCTGCGCGCCGTGGCCGGTAATGTGGAGGATGTGTTCCGCAAGAAGGGGTTGGAGGATATTCGCCAGGACTGGCGCACGCGGGAGCCGACCATCCTGGCACGCCTCGACGACGAGCGGGCGCGGGTGGCGGGAGTGACCGGGGCCGATATCAGCCGCACACTGCAATTCGCCACTGCCGGCTACCGCGTTGGAAGTTTCGAGAGCGGCGATCGGATCATCCCGATAGTCGCGCGCCTGCCAGAGCGTGACCGCAATCAGGTGGGCTCCCTGCAGGATCGCCTGGTGTGGAGTCCGAATGAGCGCGGTTATATCCCGGCCGGGCAGTTGGTGGAATCGTTCGAAACCACGGCGGAAGAGGGGCTGATCCAGCGCCGCAACCGCGTCCCTACCGTCACCATCAGCGGCGATGCGCCAGAGGGCGTGACGGCGATAGCAGCCTTTGCGAGCCTTCGCACGGAAGCGGAGCAGCTGTCGCTGCCGCCCGGCTACCGGCTGGAATTCGGCGGGGAATTCGAGCGCTCCTCAGACGCGCAGAAGTCGCTGGGCAAGGGCTTGCCGCTCGGCTTCCTGATCATGATCCTGATTTCGGTGCTGCTGTTTGGTACCGTCAAGGAGCCAGTAATAATCTGGCTGGTGGTGCCCATGTCGCTGGTGGGGGTAGTGGTCGGTCTGCTGATTTCTGGCCTGCCGTTTGGCTTTATGTCGCTGTTGGGGGTGCTCAGCCTGTCCGGCATGCTGATCAAGAATGCGGTGGTGCTGGTAGACGAAATTGAAGTGCAGACCCACGCGGGCCTGCCGCGTCTGACCGCGATCCGGCGGGCCAGTGTCAGCCGTCTGCGCCCGGTGTTCCTCGCGGCGGTAACCACGATACTGGGTATGTCACCGCTGCTGTTCGATGCCTTCTTCGCGGATATGGCGGTGACCATCATGGGTGGTCTCGGCTTTGCCACCGTGCTGACCCTGATCGCGGTGCCGGTGTTCTACGCGATTTTCCACAAGGTCCGGGCGGACGAGGTGGAATCGGCGCAGCATGTCCGGCAAGAGGGGGAAAACCGACAGGAATTGGCTGAACCCGCATAACAGCGCAGGTTTCTGCACGCCGATCCGGGCGGAAGCCCGGGCTGGAAATAGAGTTGGGCAGCTACTGGCTACTGATGATAACCTGCGGCTGACCCGCTGTTTCAGCGGCGGGAACACAGTTTGCTGGAAGAATAAAAGAAGGAAGCCCCCGCGCATGAGGAAAGTTTTCGCCCTGATTGGAGCAATCCTGCTGTTCAGTGTCGAAGTGGCGGCCGCTCCAGTGGTGGACTATGCCGACCCGCTCAGATTCCAGCAGGAGGTAGCACATTTCGCACTGCTGGATGCCCGGCGTCCCGTGGTTCCGGGTGGGGTGGTGGTGACCGGCAGCTCCAGTATCCGCATGTGGCACCCGCGCATGCAGCGCGATATGCCGGGCATCCGGGTCATTCCGCGCGGATTCGGCGGCAGCAATATGAACGACCTGCTGTATTACTCCGAGCCGTTGATTTCCAAGTATCGGCCGCGGGCGGTCGCCATCTATGAGGGTGACAACGATATCGCCCAGGGCCTCGAGCCACAGCAGGTTTTGGATAAGTTTCTGGCGCTGAGCGACAAGCTGCGCGAGCGACAGCCGGATCTGCGCATTTACTTTATTTCCATCAAGCCCAGCCTCGCGCGCTGGTCACTGTGGCCAAAAATGGAGCAGGCCAATCAGATGTTCGAAAAGCTGTGCGCCGAACGCGATGGTTATTTCTATATCGATGTGGCCAGCGCACTGCTGGACAATGGCAGGCCAATGACGGATGTCTTTCTCGCCGATGGCCTGCACCTCAATGACAAAGGGTACGCGCTTTGGTCAGCCGCCGTGGCGGCGGTACTGGAAAAGCGCGAGCGCGTCTTCGAGTAACTTTTCCCTTTTACTATGCACGCCGCGGCGACTAATTGACTGCGGCTTTCCCGCACAGTGAATTGATCGATATTTCGTACGAATAGTATTGTGTACGATTGTGCCAATCGTTGATTGGTAGTTGTCGTATGTGTATTCGATCAATAATCGCACGGGTTATTTTGCTTTCGCTCCTGCTCGTCGGCGTTCCGGCTGTGGCGGGTTCCTACGACAGGGCGGAGTGGTTGCCGCGCTGGTCCGATTTTGACCGGGATTGCCAGGATACCCGGCACGAGCTGCTGGTCCGCTATTCCCTGGCTCCGGTAACTTTCACTCGCGCGGACGGCTGTAAGGTGTCCACCGGACTGTGGCTGGATCCCTATACCGGCAATTTCTACTTCAAGGCCTCCGATCTGGATGTGGAGCACATAGTGCCGCTGAAGTGGGCCCACGATCACGGCGGTGCCCACTGGAGCCGCGAGCGCAAGCGCCGCTTTGCGGAGGATCCGGACAACTTGTGGCTGGTGGACGACGGCCGCAACCAGAGCAAGGGTGACAAGGGCCCGGACGAGTGGATGCCCCCCTACGCGCCGGTGGGCCGCATTTACGTACAGCGCTTTATGGCGATTGTGCAGAAGTACGAGCTGCAGCTGACCCTGGCTGAATCCCATAGCTTTCAGACGCTGGCCGCCGGGCGCTGAGGCGCCGCAAAAATGCATTCGCCGAGGAGGAAAAGGGCGCCGGGCGCTGCTACGCTTATCTGGAGTTAGGCAGTGATTTTGCGGGTGAGGTTATGTGGCGGTGGTTGCTCGCCTTCGGTCTGCTGTTATCCGTCCCCTGCTACGGTGAGACCACTATTAATGTCGGTCCCGAATCGGAAGGTGGCGAGAGTCCCTCCCTGAGTTTCTGCCAGTTGCGCTTCTATGAGGAAGAAAACGGCCGCCTGTACTGCAATTGGGCGGTGAATTTCCGATATGCCTGCTTTGTCAGCTATCCCAGCGACAAGATCCTGCAGGCGGGCTCGAAGATCTCCGAGCCGGAAGTGGTCGGTGAGTGCGACAACGGCGAGCCGATCATCAAGCTGTTCCATTACTGACCGTTCGATTCTGCTCTCATTTAAGTCGCGCTTGCCCCGAACAGGCTCCATATGCTCACGCGTTCGGAATCGATTTATAATTTTCGCTCATGCATGCAGGAATGGGCTGAGTATGAAGTCGACCGAGCCACAAAAAGTGTTGGAGCAGCTAGGGGATCACTTCCGCAGCTTGCGTCTTGCCCGCAACGTTTCCCAAGAATCACTGGCAAGCGAATCCGGCGTGGGCCTCAGTACTTTGAAGCGCTTGGAGAATGGTCGCGGCTGCAATCTGGTGGCTCTAGTGCAGCTGATGATTGCGCTGAATTGTGAGGCGCGACTCGAGTCATTTTTTTTGCAATTGGCGACTGATGCGGGTGGCGGTGCGCTTCCAGCGGAAAAACGCCGGCGGGCCTCCTCTGTGCGCAGTCTCGATGGCAACTGAATCAAGGCTTTGGTAGTTTTGGTAATGGCTAGCGCGCGTCAACCTGTTAGCATGCCTCACAATAACTAATAACACTGGATGATCCACTATGCAGCTGCACTCTCGAACATTCGGGCACTGTATCGCGGCCGTTTTTTCGACCGCGCTATTACTGTCCGGTTGCGGGGGAGACGAGAAGGCGGACGGTGACAAGAAATCCAAGGATTTCGCCCGCCAGGATGCCTTTCCTTCCACTTACTCCATCACTCAGTCCCAGCCGGTACTGATTCAGGGCGCAACCCTGCTCACCGGTACTGGCGAGCAACTGGATAGTACCGACCTCCTGTTCAAGGACGGTAAGATCGCGAAAATCGGTGAGGGTCTCAAGGCGCCCAAGGATGCCCTGGTCGTAGATGGCAAGGGCAAGTGGGTCACTCCGGGCATTATCGACGTCCACTCGCACCTGGGTAACTACCCGGCACCGGCTATCGAGTCCTCTCAGGATGGCAATGAAATGACCTCGCCGAATACCGCAGAGGTATGGGCGGAGCACTCGGTGTGGACTCAGGATCCTCAGTTCGCGCTGGCGCTGGCCGGCGGGGTGACCACGATGCAGATACTGCCGGGGTCTGCCAACCTGTTCGGCGGTCGCAGCGTTACCCTGAAAAACGTGCCCGGGCGTCGCGTGCAGGATATGAAATTCCCGGGCGCACCCTACGGCTTGAAGATGGCCTGTGGTGAAAACCCCAAGCGCGTCTACGGCGGTAAGGGTACCGCGCCCTCCACCCGGATGGGCAACGTGGCGGGTTACCGTAGTGCGTGGATTGCAGCCAGCGAATACAGCGATAAGTGGGAAAAGTATCGCGAGAACGGTGGTGACGAGCCGGAACGCGATCTGCAGCTGGAAACCCTGGCCGGTGTGCTCGATGGCGAAATCCTGGTGCACAACCACTGCTACCGCGGCGAGGAAATGGCGATCATGATGGATGTCGCCAAGGAGTTCGATTTCCAGATCTCCACCTTCCACCACGCCGTCGAGGCCTACAAGGTTGCCGACCTGCTGGCGGAGAACAATGTCTGCGCGGCCATGTGGGCCGACTGGTGGGGCTTCAAGCACGAGGCCTTCGATATGACCGAGGCCAACATCGCTATCGTCGATCAGGCCAAGGCCTGCGCGATGATTCACTCGGATTCTGCCGTGGGCATTCAGCACCTGAACGAGGAAGTGGCCAAGGCCATGACCGCGGGCCAGCGTGCCGGCTTTGATATTCAGCCGAAAGACGCGGTGGTCTGGATGAGCATGAACCCGGCCAAGGCGCTGGGCATCGATGAGCAGACCGGCAGCCTGGAGAAGGGCAAGATGGCCGACGTGGTGGTCTGGTCCGGCAATCCGTTCAGCGTCTATAGCAAGGCCGACAAGGTCTTTATCGACGGAGAGCTGATGTACGACCGCGCGGACAAGGCGCGCCAACCGCACAGCGACTTTGAGCTGGGCATTCTCGATGCAGAGGGGGAACGGCTGTGAGCGGGCAATTGAAAAGCAGAATATGCGCGATTTGCGCCCTGGTCCTCGGGCTGGTGACGGCCTCCGCGCAGGCGGAATCGATCCTGATCAAGGGCGGTAAGCTACACACCCTGTCTGATGCGGGCAGTTTCGACTCCGCCGATGTGCTGGTGGTCGACGGGCGCGTAAAGGAAATCGGGCTTTCCCTGAATGCCGATGCAGACAAAGTGATCGATGCGCGTGGCAAGGTGGTTACGCCGGGCGTGATTGCGCCGGTGTCCGAGCTGGGACTGGTGGAAATTGGCGCGGCCAACGCGACTAACGACTTCGCGGTGACCGGTGACAGTATCGGCAGTGCCTTCGACCCGCTGCCCGCGTACAACCCGAAATCCACACTGATCCCGTTCAACCGTGCCGGCGGTGTGACCCGTGCGCTGGTATTTCCGGGTATCAGCCTGTGGGGTGACAGTGTCGGCGACCCGCAGCGTGTCTTCGCCGGGCGCAGTTTCGCCATCAAGCTGAATGGCGATTTCGACAGCGTGGTGGCCACAGATATTGCCCAGAAAGCGTATCTGGGTGAGGCCGGTGGTCAGCTGGCCGGCGGCAGCCGCGCCAGTGCCTATGCGAAAATCAAAAATGCCCTCGAGGAAGCGCGTGAATACCGGGACAACAAGGACTCGATTCGCCGCGGCGACTGGCGTGAGATGGGCCACAGCATTGCCGACCTGGAGGCGCTGCAGCTGCTGATCAGTGGCAAACAGCCGCTGCTGGTCACCGCCGATCGAGCCAGTGATATTCTGTGGGCAATCGAGCTGGCCCAAGAATTCAATCTGCAGCTGGTGATCTTCGGTGCGGCGGAGGGCTGGATGGTGGCGGATCAGCTGGCTGCGGCCAGGGTTCCGGTGGTGATCGATGCGATCAACAATCTGCCGCTTTCTTTTTCCAGTCTCGGTGCACGCCTGGACAACGCGGCGCTGCTGGCCAAAGCTGGCGTTACTGTGGCCATTGGCGGCCCGGAATATGCCTCGACCCACAACGTGTACCTCTCGCGGCAATCCGCCGGCAATGCCGTGGCCAGCGGCCTGCCCTATGAGGATGGGCTCAAGTCCATCAGTGCCAACGTGGCGCAGATTTTCGATCTCGAGGGCGGCAGCCTCGAGCCCGGCGCGGTGGCGGATATCGTCGTGTGGAGTGGCGATCCGCTGGAGGTTACCAGTTACCCGGAGCAGGTGCTGATCGACGGCAAGCCCCTGTCACTGGTGACCCGATCCACGCGCCTGCGTGACCGCTATCTGAAGCCTGAGCAGGGGCACGAGTTCGGCTACAAACGCTGACCGCTCAGGGCAGGGCAATTGCTCTGTTCAATAATAAATATAGATAAGCGGGCATTGGCCCGCTTTTTTGAGGAAAAGAAAAATGGCTACAGTAACAGCGCTTTATGCGGGCCTCTGCGCAATTCTGCTTATCGCCCTCGCCGCGCGCGTGGTGCAGTTCCGCTGGTCGAAAAATGTCGGGATGGGCAGTGGCGACGACCGCCTCAATCAGGTGCGGGTGCGGGTGCACGCCAACGCTACCGAATATATGCCGATGGCGCTGCTGCTGATGCTGATCGCGGAGCTCAATGGGCTGGGTGCACTGTGGCTGCATATCCTGGGTGCGCTGTTTGTTTTTGGGCGCCTGCTACACGCCTTCGGTCTTACTTGGGGGAAGGGGGGCTACCATCCGGGACGTTTCTTCGGTACGGCCATCAGCTGGACAGTTATTCTTGTCCTGGCGGTGATCGATATTGTCAAGGCATTAGGCGCAGCCTGATCGATGATCCGGGCTTTGCCTAGATAGACAACAAAAAAAAGCCCGGCAAAGCCGGGCGCATAGTACAGGGATGGAAATATAAAATTACTGGTTGGCGGCAAAGGCTGTGACGCGGTCGTCGTCAGAGTCCTGTGCAGATTCCGCTGCTGTCTCTGCTTTTGCTTCATTCTCTTCCAACAGAACTTCCGGCTTGCCCTTGCAGGCTTTGGCCAGGTCCTCACGGCGCTTGGCCAGCAGCAGGCCGATTTCTTCTCCGGCCTGTTCGGAAATACCGTCGATATGGCGCTCAATCAGCGAGGTGATATTGGCGGCCAGTTCCAGCATCTTGTCGTGTTCTTCGGCGTCTTTCTTGTTGTCGAACATTGCTCCGTCTCTATCGCATTTCCAAACAGCTACTACGGCCATGTTTTGCCTCCGGTTATTTTGCGGCATTTGATAAGTCTGTATGCACATACAGTATATGTATGCATGTTCAGTGTCAACGTCAAAGAAAGTGAATGTGACGCAGTCGTGGTTGTGGCAGGGGATGCGATAAGCGGAGCCGGCATTGCGGTGGCTCGCCTGTGTAACCTGGGCGGGGCTGTCATAATGAATCTGGTAGCCGGCTGTCTGTCTACCCCCCCATTTGACAGTTGGCTCCGACCCCGCAGTAAGACGTTTAAGGCCCGCACAGCGGGCCTTTTTTTATGCCTGGAAAACGCCGGTACTGGGGGCGTGTCTAAAGGGCTTCAAAGTGTCAGTACGAGCCTTGCCGCCAGCCCGATCAGTAAAAGGCCAAACAGTTGTTGCATGCGGTGGCCGGCGGACTTGCTGACCCAGCTGCGATTGCGGCCTGCGTATACGGCGAGCGCGATCAGGCAGTACCAGCCTGCGTCTATGCCGGCGGCCAGCGCAGCCATGCCCAGCTTGGTGTTCAGAGCCTGTTGCTCGGCCACAAACTGGCTGAACAGGGCGGTAAAGAACACCGCGACCTTGGGGTTGAAAAAAGCGACACCAAATCCCTGCAGGGCCGAACGGCGCACGGTCTGGTGGGGTGCCGGAATATTGGCCGCCGCCGTATTGGGCGCCGGGGCGCGCAGTGCCTTCCAGCCCAGATATACGAGCATGGCCGCACCGGCCCACTGTAAGATGTTGAACAGCACTGGAGAGCGGGTAATAAGTACCGCCAGACCGAAGGCTGTCAGGCCCGCATAGATGGCGATTGCCGCCCCGTGTGCCAGCGCACAGGCGAGGCCCTGGCGCAGCCCGGAGGCGGCACTGCGCAGTACGATCAGCAGGCTGGGCCCCGGTGACATGGCGCCGAGGGCACAGATCCCGGCCAGTGACAGCCAGTTGAGCAGATCCATCAGAAGCCCCCTCCCTGGTCGAGCCATTTCTGTTCGTCCGGCGTGGACTCCCGTCCGAGCGCCGCATTGCGGTGCGGGTAGCGGCCGAACTCGTCGATCACCTTGCGGTGGGCAACGGCGTACTGATAGAAGTTCTCGGCCTGGGCCGCGCCCTCGGCGCCGTCCAGGTAATCCAGCCGCAGCTGGTTGAAGTAGTCCACCGAGCGCTTCTGCATCGCCGCTTCCTCGCTGTGCTCCAGCGGCATGCCGAGGAAGGCGCGCTGGTAGAGGCCCATTTCCCGGTCGTCCCCGCGTCCAATAATGCTCAGGGCGACATCGAGCGCCAGCGGATCGCCGGCATAGGCGCGATCGCTGTCGCGATAGATATTGCGGGTGAACTGGTCGCAGACCAGCACCAGTGCCAGTTCGCCCTCGAGTGTCTCGCGCCACTGCGCGAGATCCCCGTCCAGGGCAGCTTCCACGGTGGAATCGAAGTACTTCTCGATCTTGCGGTCCAGTTCCTCGCCGCCGGCAAACCAGCGCTGGCGGTGGTTGTCGTCCGGCACCGCATCCAGCTGCGGCTGGCCGAACCAGAATGTCAGTATTTCTTTGGGCGCTGGCATCTTTTTCTGATCCTTGTTCGAGCAGGGGATTATCGCGACATTCCTGCCCGGGGGTCCAGTTCCGTGCAATGCCCCCAGTCTGGCCATCAATGCTGGACTCGAAAAAATTTTCCGCAACGCTGCATCCAAGTCCCGCAGTGGGGTTGTCTTTAGGGTGTACAAGGAAATTCTACCTGGAGGCGACCATGGTAACCGCAGGATCACTTAAGAAGGTACAATTCTACGCCGCGCTGGCAATGATGCTGACTGCATTGGAGGCCGGCGCCGCGGAGCTGAAGCTCCCCCTGGCGGAAGTGCAGCAGGAGCTGACGCAAAAGACCGAAGAGGCCTTTTCGCGCAAGCTGCAGGAGTGCCGGGACAAGGCCCACGAGGAGCGTAGCGGCACTGGCTACCCAGTGCGGATTGCCGAAGAGAAGCCGGTGCAGGGTGGGGCGGCGAATCCCTATCCTGGCGAGCGGCTGACGGTAATGTAAGATTTACCCCGATTTCTGGATAGTTTGAAATAAAGTACTAATCGAGAGCACAAAATGAGAGCGAGAAAACTAAACCCTGCGCGGGCCGGCGCCCGCTGGCTCGTTGCCCTGCTGGCGGCATTCAGTGTCGCCGGCGGCTGGGCCCAGGAAACTCCTGCGGAAGACCAGGTAATGCCAGAGCCCCCCAAGCCACCGGCTGCCGCTGAGGCTCCCCGATCGCCGCAGCAAGAGAGGGTCGAAAAGCAGGTGCGCATCACCCGTGACCAGAATGGCAATCTGCGCATCCGTACCCGGGACGAGAATGGCGATCGCAGCGAGGTACAGGTCGACCTCGGCGCGGAGTTCGGCGGTGCCCTTAGTCGGCGGATCATCGAGAAGCTGGAGAACAAGGGAATTCTCGACGAGAGGGGGCTGATTGTCGAAGAGGCGCTGGACAGCGTGCCGAAGAATATCAATATCGGCATTTCCGGTGACTTCGACGAGCCCCGTGGTGGCCACCACGATGCCCACGATCACGACGACTTCCCCTTTAAGGGCGATGCCGCGGTGATGATCCCGATTATCTCGATTCTGGCGGTGTTCGGTACGCCCATATTGATCGTCTGGCTGGTGACCCGTAACAGCTATCGCAAGAAGCAGCTGCTGATGGATAACATCAACCGCATGGTCGCCGAGGGTCGCGATATCCCGCCGGAACTGCTGGATGCGATGGAGGGGGAGTCCCCGCGCAATATGAAGGATCGCGGTTTTACCCTGATCGCTGTCGGCCTGGCGATCTTCATCTGGCTCACCGTGGCCGCCGGACCTGAGGCCGGTAGTCTCGGCCTGATACCGCTGTTTATCGGTGTCGCCCGCTTCGTCAACTGGAAACTGGATAATAAGCAGCCCCAGCAATAAGGGGATAGGGGACAGCGGTTTATGGACCTCAATGACGAGGATTTAATTCGGCGCGTCGTCGAAGACGGGGACCAGCGGGCTTACGCCCAGCTGGTTCGGCGCTATCAGTCACAGCTGCGATTCTCGCTCCGTCAGCTGTGCGATGGCGACCAGGCCCTCGCGGACGACATGGCCCAGGAAGCCTTTATCAAGGCCTACAAGGCACTGCCGGCTTTTCGTGGGGATGCGCGTTTCAGCACCTGGCTGTACCGCATCGCCTACAACCTCGTCATGAGCTATAAACGCAAGAACGCACCGGTGGTCGACCAGGACGCGGTTGACCGGGCGCAGGCGGAGGAGAGCGTTGAGGAAGCCCAGCAGTTGGGTATGGCGCGGGACCTGAATTCCGCCATGAGCACGCTCAGCGACGCCCAGCGCCAGGCAGTGCACCTGTGCATGCAGCGGGGTTTCTCCCACGAAGAGGCGGCCAGTATTATGAAGTTGCCACTTGGTACGGTAAAATCTCATGTCAATCGCGCGCGAGCCAAATTGCAGACAATGCTGCAGGCATGGCGCGAGGAGGTGGTCAGTGGATAAGTTTGAACAACGGAACCCGAATACCTTGAGCGATTCAGTATTGCACGGCAAAGAAGTGGATTTCGGCGACCCGGATTTTGACCAGTGGCTCAGCAAGCAGCTGCAGTTCAATGAGCCCTATCTGGACAACGACGGTTTCTGTGAGCGCGTGATGCAGCAGCTGCCGGCGCCGACCAAGCGTGCCGAGCGCCGCGCCACCCGCGCCCAGTATGCCGCTGTCGTAGCGGCATCGGCGATCGTCGTCTGGCAGTTCCCCTTCGGGGAGCTGTTGAGTGGAGTAGTGCAGCAGTCCATCAGTCTCTATAGCCTGGTGGGGCTGGGTGCACTGGCCTCGCTGGCTGCCATGACCGGCGGCATTCTCGCGGCGCGACGCTGAAGCGTAGCCGGTGTCCATCGAATACCGCATCAACCATCACATCTCTGCGCAGCAGTTTGTCGAGCTGCTGCGCCATTCAACCCTCGCCGAGCGCCGCCCGGTAGACGATCCCGACTGCATGCAGGGGATGGTCGAAAACGGCAATCTCAGCGTGACTGCCTGGAGCGATGACCAGCTGGTGGGCATCGCCCGCTCGGTGACGGATTTCCACTACTGCTGCTATCTCTCCGATCTGGCCGTGCACCGGGATTTCCAGCGGCTCGGCATCGGTCGCAGGCTGCAGTCCGTTACGCAGCAACAGCTGGGGCCCCGGTGCAAACTGATCCTGTTGGCCGCACCCGCGGCCAATGACTACTACCCGCTGCTGGGCTATAGCAACAACCCCCGCTGCTGGATTCTGGAGCCGGATCAGGTTCTCGAATGAAAACGCTGATTAGCGGTACTGAGCCAGGCGTATCTCACCGCGCCGGCGTACAGTAATCGACGGCACTATCGACCGGCGCAAACCCAGTTTCGCTTCCAGTTCATAAGGCACCGTATCCATGCGGCTGCCGATCAGCTCTGCGGCTGCAAAAATTGATCCCACCAGACTGGCCGTCGCATCCACCGTAATATTGTCCTGCCCGTAAGGCGCAATGGGCGGCAGATTGCTGGATGTGCCGGTAATCACCTTATTGCCGGCGAGACTCAGGGTGTAATAGAGCCCGGACAGTGCCAGCTCTGAATTGTTGGGGTTGAATACCCGCAGGTGAATGCGGAAACGCAGATCGTTACCCGGGCCCGCTGGCAGTGGTTCCAGTGAGGTAATCTCCACTTCCGGTTTCTGAAAGTTCGGCGAGAGTACCGCGCATCCGCTGAGCAGGACGGCAAGTATTAGAAGCCAGGGAAGGCGGTAGATTGCTGTCACAGATAATCCTCGACTGGTTTTAATTTGGACATTCTTTTCTGCTGGTGAGCACTGATGGTCGGCCAAAACCAATAACGAATACTGGTGCGGTGGTCAGTGCTAAAAAACTCTATGTGGCTTTGACACTTGTTGTTCTGGTTTTGTTCGCCGGCTGGAAGTGGCTGCTGTTGCCCGGCGTCGAGCCGAAAATGGACAAGCGTCTGAGGGGCGTATATCCACCGCTGGCTGAGAAGGCCGCTATTCTGCACAAAACCCTGCTCATCGGCGACTTACGTGCTGACAGCTTCCTATGGGCCTGAGATATCGCCGTAGAGGCGGATTGCGGCCATGTGGAACTGCCGCGGGGCGGCGCGACAGATCGTCAAGACCGCACGTTGTGCCATCGGGCTCGTTGGCTTGGAGCGCGTTGCCCTGGGTTCAGATTGTGACGGTGCCGTTGAAGTTGCTTTCGATGCCGGCGAATTGGGCGTGTTGACCGAGGAAATGCTGAAACAGGGATTCACCGAAGGTGAGATCCGCAAACTGATGGGCGAAAACATGCGTGACTTCCTATTGGCGCAGCTGCCGCGGTCCTGAATGCCCGGAGGAGGTTCATGTCGGTTTGGCCACCGGCGCGATCGATTTCGGGCAGTATGGACGCCGCAGTCAAGGCAGTGCAGGAGGTCTCACGGCTATAATTATGAGCCGGATTCATAGGTCAACACAGGTGGGGCGCTGGCATTGGCGGGCGTACAGTCCTCCCGTGTTTTTTCCTGGTTAGTCGGCGGGCGGCTCGAAGATTGTGCCGTCAACTACTGGCGCTCATAGCATCGGCCATGGAGGGCCGACGGGATGTCGTTCGAGGAGTCGCAGCGGTTTCTGCAAAAGCGGATACGACTGGAAGATATCGTTGAAGATAGCGTTGGGGCGCAAACCCGGTGAATGAATTTTTATCGCCCCTTTTCAAACTGGTGTCTTTTCGGCTGAATCCACAGTTGCAGCAGAAAGACGAACAGGAATCCGCGTTAGAGGAAATCACCCCGGAAGCGGTATCCGAAGCCGCCGGGACCGTGGTCAAGTCGTTCGATCAGGTTTGGGAGAATTTTCTCGCGCACACGCCCTATATGATTGCCGCATTGACGGTGGTCATATTTACCTGGGTCGTAGTGTTTTTACTGCGCCACTTTGGTGCCCGGCTGTTCCAGCGTACTACCTCGCGCAAGTCCCTGCGGGACCTGTTCGCTCGCCTGCTCACCATCGTCATCTGGTTCTTTGGCCTGCTGTTTGCGGCAATGATTCTCTTTCCGGACTTTACGCCGAGCAAGGCGTTGGGGGCCGTGGGCCTGCTGTCAGTCGCGATTGGCCTCGCTTTCAGGGATATCATCGAGAACTTTTTCGCCGGGATTCAGATTCTGTGGAACTTCCCGTTTGAGGAGGGGGATGTGATCCAGTGCGAGGGCATTGTGGGGCGGGTGGAATCTGTCGAGGTGCGCAACACCATGATACGCAAGCTGACCGGCGAGCTTGTCGTGGTGCCCAATCTTTTTCTGTTCAAGAACCCTTGCGAGATACTTACCGATCGCGTTAAGCGCAGGATCAGTATCATCGCCGGGGTGGCCTACCATGAAGATGTGAGCCGCTCGGTGGGCGTGATCAAAAAAGCGGTGGAATCCTGCAAGTCAGTGCGCGACGACGATCCGATTCAGATTTTTCCCCACGGCTTCGGCGACAGCAGCGTCGATATTGAAATCACCTGGTGGACCGGCTCGACCCCGCTGGCGATACGTGAGTCCACCGGTGAAGTGGTCACTGCAGTAAAGAAAGCCCTTAATGAGGCCGGCATCGAGATTCCATTCCCATACCGCACCCTGACATTCAAGGAGCCACTGCGTGTGGAGACCAAAAACTCCTGAGCAGAGTCGACAATGTGCGCGGTAGATCACTTATTGCGTCGAAAGTAATCTTTTACTGGGCGCAATCTTCTGTCCTTGATCGATCGCGCACCGCACTTGACTCATGTGGACGAAGCCGGGCCGTCCCCTTCGGACAAAGGGAATGTTCCTGAGGAACTCGAGAGACGTTTAGAAATCCTGGACTGTCGGTCGCAGCACGATTTCATTGATGTCCACGTTGGCGGGTTGCTCGATGGCATAAGCAATGGCACGGGCGACCGAGTCCGACGGGATGGCCAGTTGATAGAAAGCTCCCAGCATGTCGGCGCTCTCCTGGTGTGAACTGCCGTACTTGAGTTCGGATTCAACCGCGCCCGGTTCGATAGTGGTGGTGCGAATGTCGCCGCCGACCTCATGGCGCAGTCCATCACTGATTGCCCGCACCGCGTACTTTGTTCCACTGTAGACAGTGCCGCCCGGACTAAATACCTTGATACCGGCGACCGAGGAGATATTGATGAAGTGACCACTCTTCTGTTGTTGAAAGACCGGCAGCGCCGCGGCGACGCCGTAGAGCACGCCCTTGATATTGATATCAATCATGCGGTCCCACTCATCAACCTTAAGTTCGGAGATCGGCGCTATCGCCATCAAACCGGCATTGTTGATGATGACATCCAGGCGTCCATAGGCACTGACCGCCTTGTCAACAAGCGCCTGTACTTCGCTGGGGACAGTTACATCCGTCTTCAGGTATTCCGCCTCTCCGCCGGCAGTGCGGATTTCGCCGGCGATTTTCTCGAGCTTGTCGGCGCGGCGGGCGCCGAGCACGACCTTTGCGCCGAGGCTGGCAAGGTGTCGGGCTGTCGCCTCACCCAGTCCGCTGCTGGCGCCAGTAATTACTACCACTTTATTCGCAATATTCTCACTCATGCTGATTCCTCGCTCGAGTTGCGTTGCTTGATAATGATTGCAAAGCGTAAGGATCATCGACGCCACCTGCCATGGCGAAAACTGCAGGAAATTTGCCTAATACCACCGGAATAGAATTTTTAAAGATGTTGGTATGCCTGTCTGGCATATGAACTGCCAAACGCTTTCCTCCATGGCGTATATAGCGTAGCCAAGAACTCAACGGTTGCGGCAGGTTGACTCAGCACACGCTGACTTTTAAGCAGACCCTCACTCAGGCAGAGCGAGGGCGCTATCTGGAGGGGACGTTAAAGGGTGCTGTCCGGCTGATTTTCCGGGCGCGCTTCCACAAACGCCGGAATTTCGTTGCAGGCGAGCATAGTGCGGTGAATGGCCGGGTACTCGGCGATATCCATACCGAAACGCTCTGCGCTGTAAATCTGCGGGATCAGGCAGCACTCAAACAGTCCCGGCTGGTCGCCGGCGGCAAAGGGGGTTGGGTCCAGCTGTTGCTCCAGCGCGCTGAAGCCCTCGTGAATCCAGTGGCGGATCCAATTCACTTTTTCCTCATCGCTGATGCCGTACTCGGACTGAAGGTATTGAAGTACACGCAGGTTCTGTATCGGCTGTATGTCGCAGGCGATGCCGTAGGCCATGGCGCGCACTCTGGCGCGGGCCAGCGGGTCTTTGGGCAGTAGCGCCGGCTCCGGGTACTGATCGTCGAGCCATTCCAGAATCGCCAGGGACTGGGTCAGGATGGTGGTGCCATCCACCAGTGCCGGTACCAGGCCCTGCGGATTCAGTTTGCGGTGCTCGTCACCGCGCTGTTCGCCTTTCAGCAGATTCACCGGCTGGTAGTCGTACTGCAGGCCTTTCAGGTTGAGGGCGATGCGCACGCGGTAACTGGCGGAGGAGCGGAAGTAGCCGTGTAGTTCCATTTATTTCTCGTCCTGTTTGTTATGGGAGGAATTATTGGGGATTTACGTATTGCACCACTCGCTGATGAATGGTGCCGAAGATGTCGCTGTCATTTTCATCGTACATGGCGATCTCGATCTGATCACCGAACTGCATGAATGGTGTTTTCGCTTTGCCGTCGGCGATGATCTCCAGCATCCGGACTTCCGCCAGGCAGCAGGAGCCCGCCGCGCGGTCCACATTCGAGACGGTTCCGGAGCCGATAATGGTACCGGCACCCAGCGGGCGGCTCTTGGCGGCGTGGGCAATCAGTTGTGGAAAATTGAAGGTCATGTCCACGCCGGCGTTGGGGGAGCCGATTTTCTCGCCGTTCAGAATCGCATGCAGCGGCAGGTGTACCATACCACCCCGCCAATGATGGCCAAGTTCATCGGGCGTCACTGCCACCGGGGAAAATGCGCTGGAGGGTTTGGACTGGTAAAAGCCAAAGCCTTTGGCCAGTTCGCCCGGGATCAGGTTGCGCAGGGATACGTCGTTGACCAGCATCAGCAGGCGAATGCTGTCCTCGGCCTTTGCCGCACTGATGCCCATCGGCACGTCTGTGGTGACAACGGCCACTTCCGCCTCGAAGTCGATGCCCCAGTCGGTGCTGGGCATGGCGATTTCCTCGGTGGGTCCGAGAAAGGTGTCGGAGCCGCCCTGGTACATCAGCGGATCCGTCCAGAATGACTCCGGCATATCGGCACCGCGGGCCTTGCGCACCAGTTCCACATGGTTCACGTAGGCACTGCCGTCGGCCCAGTGATAGGCGCGGGGCAGGGGGCTGTGGCATTCGGCGGGGGTGAACGGAAAGCTGGTTATCTGCTCATCCTGCAGGGCCTCGAAACGGGCTTCGAGTTTCGGTTGTGCGATATCCCACTCGTCCAGTGCCGCCTGCAGAGTGGGTGCAATATCGGCGGCCCCACAGTAGCGACCCAGGTCGCGGGAGACGACGATCAATTCGCCGTCGCGGCCTTTTTTGAGGGAAGCGAGTTTCATTGTTCTTTGATCCTTTTCTTACTGCCTAAAAATGTTTCATTTCAAGCAGCCATCCCTGGAGCTAATGCCGGCCCGGCCAGTCCGGCCGCTCCAGGTATTCACGGCGCCTTCGGCCCATGGCCGGTCGCGCTACCGCACAGCGAGCGGTGCTCGCTAATCGTGCGGCTGCGCCCAGCTATCCACGTACTCAGGCAACTCGACCGCGTGGGCATCCGGCAGGATGTTCCAGGGCGTACGGCTGTCGAGCATGACCGCGACTTCATCGGTTTCCTTCTTGGCGTGTTTGGCGCCGGCGGCAAAGGCCTTCGGATGCGGGCCGTGGGTGAAGCCCATCGGGTGCAGGGTCAGCATACCCGGGTAGATATTGTCGCGACTGAAGAAGTCGCCGCGGTGATAGAAAATCAGTTCGTCGAAGTCATCGTTGTTGTGGAAGAAGGGGACTTTCAATGCGCCGGGGTCGCTCTCGATCGGGCGCGGCGCAAAAGTGCACACCACGAAACCGCGGGCCACGAAGGTCGTGTGCGCGGATGGCGGCAGGTGGTACCTGTGGCTCATCAGCGGGCGGATGTCCCGCCAGTTGATACGCACCGCCAGGTTGTCGCCTTTCCAGCCGACCGCGTCCAGCGGATTGAACGGGTAGGTGATCGTCGAGACCTGCTGGCGGGCCTTTACCCTGACCGGCCACTCATCCTCGGTCTGCTGCGCGCGGAACTTGTCGTCGATACTCGGCACATCCAGTATGGCCGGGTCGAAGATTGCGTGAGGGCCGACCAGTCCCTTTTCCGGCAGCTGGAAGTGGCTGCCGGTGGCTTCCACCATCAACAGCTCCAGCGGCTCGTCATCGAAGGGCTCCAGTCGCCACATGGTGCCGCGCGGCAGCATGATGTAGTCGCCGTCGCGAATGTGCAGGTGGCCGAAGTCGCAGTAGAGATCACCGCTGCCGTTGTGGACGAACAGCAGCTGGTCGCCATCGGCATTGCGCACCAGGTGATCCATGGCCTCATGGCAGGTCCACAGCGCCACCAGGCTGTCGCTGTTTTGCACAATCGGCTTGTGATCCCAGGGGCTGTTGCCCTGGTGGACCATCTTGGTGCTGTCGAAGGCGTGCGGCCGCAGCGGCCCCTCGAAATTACTCCAGCCCGTCGGCGGGTGGCGGTGATAGAAGTGGGTGGCGGGGCCGAAGAAGCCCTCTTTGCCCATCTCGCGCTCATAGGTGTTCGCGGGAAAATCAGCGTGGGCCTGCCGGCTGGTTTCCCCTTCGACACGGGGGAAGTTGATCCAGTTTTTCATCGGGCTATCTCGCAATTAGATGAAGCGACGGCAATTGCCGGGCAGCAACTGCTCTATAGCCGCCGGGCACGTGCGCAAAAATTTAGCGCAGCGGCGGGATTTGGATACCAAAAATGGCGCGCAAAGCCGTATAATACGCGACCGATTTTGTCTGATGACCTGCAACCTTGCCGGAGAAAAATTCCGGTGGCAGTGGTTACAATTGAAACCAATGTTAGTTACATTTGTAACCTGATACAACTCCGAGCAGAAAGCAGGTGTGTGAACAGCCATGACAATTGATAACAATGCGCCCCATTCCAATGCGGAGAGCCTGGAGGTAGCGCGCGACGATTTGCGCCTGGAAAAGTTTTTGCCCTATCGGCTGTCGGTACTGTCGAACCGGGTGAGCAATGCCATCGCCCAAGCTTATGGTGCGCGCTTCGATCTGACCATTCCCGCCTGGCGGGTGATGGCCATCCTGGGGCGCTTCCCGGACCTGTCGGCTGCCGAACTGGTGGAGCAGACGGCGATGGACAAGGTGGCGATCAGTCGCGCCGTGTCCTCGCTGCTGAAGAACGATTACATCACCCGCAGCGAGGATCCGGCAGATCGTCGCCGGCAGGTTCTGAACCTGTCGGAGCTGGGGCGAGACGTCTACGAGCGCATAGTGCCGCTGGCGCAGCAGTACGAGAATGACCTGATGGGATCTCTGTCTGCGGAAGAGCGCCAGCAACTGGACAGCATTATTGAAAAGCTGATGGATCGCGCCCAGGCATGGGCCGAGCGCGGCCTGATCGATTGAGGAACCGCTGAAAAACTACTGCGCGTGCGCCTGGCGGCGTCCGGCGGTGCTGGTGCGCCAGCCCGGTAACAATGCTCATGTACTCTGTGTACACTCCGCTTGTTGCGCTCCGGCGGCCGCCACCAGCCACTCGCTCGCTACGTTTTTTTCAGCGGTTCCTCCACGAACGAGTGAATATAGTAGAAGGAGTTTTGTGATGTTTGAGCACCTGAGCAGTCTTCCGCCGGATCCGATCCTGGGTCTGCTGGCCAGTTACCGCGCCGACGAAAACCCCAATAAGATTGATTTGGGGGTAGGTGTCTACAAGGATGAGGCGGGGCACACCGCGGTGCTGCAGGCGGTAAAAGAAGCGGAGACGCGCCTGCTGCAGAGCGAAGAAACCAAGGCCTATATCGGTCCGGCTGGCACCCCCGGTTTTAACACGGCCATGCAGGAGCTGATTCTGGGCGCGGATCACCCGGCGCTGCTGGCCGGGCGCGTGCGCTCGGCCCAGACTCCCGGCGGCTGCGGTGCGCTGCGCGTGCTGGCGGAATTTACCAATCGCGCCAAGCCGGGCGCCACAATCTGGGTCAGCGACCCCACGTGGGCGAACCACGTGCCGCTGCTGGGCAACGCCGGCCTGCAGATCAAGAGCTATCCCTATTACGATCGCGCTACCAGCAGCCTGCAGTTCGACGCGATGGTGGAAACCCTGAAGAATGTGGGGGAGGGCGATCTGGTGCTGTTCCACGCCTGCTGCCACAACCCTTGCGGTGCAGACCTCTCCCGCGAACAGTGGCAGGTGCTGGCGGAGATGGCGCAGAAGCAGGGCTTCACGCCGTTTATCGATATGGCTTACCAGGGCTTTGGCGACAGTCTCGACGACGACGCCTGGGGCCTGCGCCTGATGGCGGCGTCGGTACCCGAGTTGCTGGTCGCCGCCTCCTGTTCCAAGAACTTCGGCCTTTACCGCGAGCGTGTCGGCCTGGCGATGGCGATTTACAACAACGGCGCCGATGCCGACAAGGGCCAGAGCCAGATGCTGAACGTTGTGCGCGGCAACTATTCCATGCCGCCGTCCCACGGTGCCGCTATCGTTGAGTCCATCCTCACCGACGCCGGCCTGAAAGCCAACTGGGAAGCGGAGCTGACCGAGATGCGCGAGCGCATCAATGGCCTGCGCTCCGGTGTCGTCGAGAGTCTGGCCGCTGCCGGTGCCGCTGGTGACTTCAGCTTTATCCAGCGGCAAAAAGGCATGTTCTCCTTCCTGGGTATCAGCCCGGAGCAGGTTGAGCGCCTGCAGAGGGAGTACTCTATCTATATGGTCGACTCCAGCCGTATCAGTATCGCCGGACTGAGTCAGGGAAATATGGAGTATTTCTGTAAGGCAGTTGCCAGCATCCTGTAAAATCCCCTGCAGGCATGTATCCGGGGCGGGCGCTGTCCGCCCCGGCGAGTTTCCCTTCTGATGTAAGAGCCGATAAATGGAAGTTGAGGTAGATACCCCCGTGTCCGAACGCCCCTCCCAAACCTGGACCCCGCAAAGCTGGCGCAGTTTCGACGCCAGGCAGCAGCCGAACTATGGGTCCGCTGCCCAGGTGGATCAGGTAACCCGGGAATTGTCGGGCTATCCGCCGCTGGTCTTTGCCGCAGAGGCGCGCGAGCTGCGCCGCCAGCTGGCCCAGGTGGCGGAAGGCAAGGCGTTTCTGCTGCAGGGCGGCGACTGTGCCGAGTCTTTCGCCGACTTCAATGCCAACCGCATTCGCGACACCTTCAAGGTATTGCTGCAGATGGCGGTAGTGCTGACTTTTGCCGGCAACCTGCCGGTGGTGAAAGTGGCGCGTATGGCCGGACAGTACGCCAAGCCGCGCTCCGCGGATACCGAAACCATCGGCGGCGTGGAACTGCCGAGTTACCGCGGCGATATTATCAACGGCATCGATTTTACCGCCGAGGCGCGCGTGCCGGACCCGCAGCGCATGCTGACTGCGTATAACCAGTCCGCGGCGACACTGAATCTGTTGCGCGCCTTTGCCCAGGGAGGGCTCGCCGACCTGCACCAGGTGCACGGCTGGAACCTCAGTTTCCTCGAGAATAATCCCCAGCGGGAGAAATACGCGCAGCTGGCGGAGCGTCTGCAGGAGGCACTGGAGTTTATGGCGGTGTGCGGCGTTACCTCCGCCAATACCCCCGCGATTCGCGAAACCGTGCTCTACACCTCCCATGAGGCGCTGTTGCTGGATTACGAGCAGGCGCTGACCCGCACCGACAGTCTGTCGGGCAATTGGTATGACTGCTCTGCCCACATGCTGTGGATCGGCGAGCGCACCCGTCAGCTGGACGGTGCCCACGTGGAATTCCTGTCCGGTGTATGCAATCCGATCGGTGTGAAAGTCGGCCCGAATATGCAGGCGGACGAGTTGCTGCGCCTGATCGACAAACTGAACCCGCACAATGAAGCCGGCCGCCTGACGTTGATTACGCGCATGGGTGCCGACACCCTTGGCGAGAAGCTGCCGGCACTGGTACAGGCAGTGCAGAGGGAAGGGCGCTCGGTGGTCTGGAGTGCGGACCCGATGCACGGCAATACCGTCAAGGCCAGCAGTGGTTACAAGACCCGCGATTTCGACAAGATACTGCGCGAAATCCGCGATTTCTTCGCCGTGCACCGTGCCGAAGGCAGTCATCCGGGCGGCATTCACCTGGAAATGACTGGCGAGCATGTCACTGAGTGCACCGGTGGTGCCTGGAAAATTTCTGAGGCGGATCTTGCCAGTTGTTATCGCACCCAGTGCGATCCGCGCCTGAATGCGGATCAGGTACTGGAGCTCGCATTCTGCGTGGCCGAGTGGTTGCGCGACGACAGATCAGCCTGATTAATCGATAAGGCCGGGCAATTGCCCGGCCTTTTTGTTTAATACAACATCATCTCTTTAATTCTTGTCCCAATACTGGGGGTGACCATGTTCCAGTTGTTTATCGCCAACAAAAATTACTCCTCCTGGTCTCTGCGCCCGTGGCTGTTACTGCGCCAGCTGCAGATACCGTTCAATGAACAGTTAGTAACTTTTGAGGAAGGCGGCAGTTGGGAGAAGTTCCGCAGCTTTTCCCCGAATGGACAGGTGCCCTGCCTGGTCGACGGCGACACCACCGTATGGGACTCGCTGGCAATCGTCGAATACATCGCGGAAAGCCATGCAAAAGTATGGCCACAGGATAAGGCTGCGCGCGCCTGGGCCCGCTGTGCCAGCGCGGAGATGCATTCCGGTTTTGCAGTGTTACGGGATATCTGCACGATGAACTGTGGCGTTAGAGTGCAGTTGGCGGAAATCCCGGCGAGCCTGCAGAGAAATATCGACCGCTTTGAAGAGTTGTGGCTGGAAGGGTTACAGCGATTTGGCGGCCCCTTTCTGGCCGGCGATGAGTTCACGGCCGTGGATGCCTTCTTTGCGCCGGTCACCGTGCGGGCCAAAAATTACGACCTGCCGCTGAGCCCGAGTGCCGCGGAGTATCGAGACCGAATCCTCGACCTGCCGGCCATGCAGGAATGGATCGGCGACGCGCTGAAAGAACCCTGGCGGGAGCCCGGACACGAGGAAGAGCTGCGGCGCGCCGGCACCATCGTCGAAGACCTCCGCCAGTAATTTCCCTCCGGCTTAGCGCCCTTCAATCGGGCGGGCTCCAGGCCCGCCCTGTACGCCCCGATCCCGGTAATTGACGCAGCGCCGTATGTTTTCAATCCGATAAAACTATCCACTTAAAAAGTCGTTACCAATTAGTTCTCACAGCACCAATAGCGACCTTTCGTGCCAGTTACTGGGCTAATCAGGGCAGGGCGTTGGTCGTGAAAATCCATCTGTCCGTCGACGGTAGCCGGGCGCTGCAGGGCAGGGATTGGCGGCGTCGGGGCAACTGGGGTTAAACTCGGGCGCTTAAAAGTTTCATTAGAAAGTATCTGAGAGGAGATTGCCGATGCGTCAAACATTGATCGCGCTGTCCGTGGCGGCGGCACTGGCGGCCGCGGCTGGCTGCAGCAAAGAAGCAGAGCAGGCCCAGGCCGCGAAGAACACCATCGAGGCTCAACCGGTTGCCGAGGCCGCCAGCGCGACGATTGCCAGCAATATCCTCCTGGCGGAGTGGACTGGTCCCTACGGCGGCGTACCGGCCTTCGACAAGATGCGTGTCGAAGACCTGAAGCCGGCCCTGGAAGCTGGGATGGCCAAGAACCTGACTGAGGTTGACGCCATCGCCTCCAACCCGGCGGCGCCCACCTTCGCCAACACCATCGAGGAACTCGAGCGCAGCGGCGGCGACCTGAATCGCGTATTTGCCTACTACGGCATCTGGAGCGCGAACATGTCCTCGCCGGAATTCCGCGCGATCCAGCAGGAGATGGCGCCGAAGCTGGCGGACTTCCAGTCCAAGATTATCCAGAACGACAAGCTGTTCCAGCGCGTCAAGGCGGTCTATGAGCAGCGCGACGCGTCTGACCTGAACGCGGAGCAGAAGCGCCTGGTGGAACTGACTTACGACCAGTTTGCGATCAACGGCGCGACTCTGAAAGGTGAAGCCAAGGAGCGCTATGCGGCAATCAATCAGCGCCTGGCCGAGCTCTACACCAAGTTTGCCAACAACGTGCTGGCCGACGAGGAGGGTTACGATATCTTCCTGCGCAGCGACCAGCTGAGCGGCCTGCCGGATTCCTTCGTGGCTGCGGCGGCGGCGCTGGCGGAAGAGAAGGGCCAGAAGGGCAACTACGCGATTAGCAATACGCGCTCGTCCATGGACCCGTTCCTGACCTATTCCGACAACCGCGAGCTGCGCGAGCAGGTCTGGAAAAACTATTACAGCCGTGGCGACAATGGCGACGAGCATGACAACAACGCGCTCATCGCCGAAATCCTGAAGCTGCGCGATGAGCGCGTCGGCCTGCTCGGTTTCGACAACTACGCCGAGTGGCGCCTGCAGGACCGCATGGCCAAGACACCGGAAAATGCCACGGCATTGATGGAGGCCGTTTGGCCGGCGGCGGTTGCGCGGGTTAAGGAAGAAGTTGCGGACATGCAGGCAGTGGCGGACGCGGAAAAGGCCGGCATTACCATCGAGCCCTGGGACTACCGCTACTACGCGGAAAAGGTGCGCAAGGCCAAATACGACCTGAACTCCGACGAAGTGAAGCAGTACCTGCAGCTCGATAAACTGCGCGAAGCGATGTTCTTCGTCGCCGGTGAGCTGTTCAATTTCAGCTTTACGGCGGTTAAAGAGGGCTCCGTGCCGGTCTTCCACGAAGACGTAAAAGTCTGGGAAGTGAAGGACAAGACCAGCGGTGAGCACATCGGCCTGTGGTACCTGGATCCGTTCGCGCGCGCGGGCAAGCGCTCCGGTGCCTGGGCTACCATGTACCGCGATCACACCACCTTCGACGGCAAGAAGACGGTGCTGGCCTCCAACAACTCCAACTTCATCAAGGGCGCCCCGGGTGAGCCGGTGCTGGTGAGCTGGGACGATGCGGAGACCTTCTTCCACGAGTTCGGCCACGCGCTGCACTTCCTCGCCTCCAATGTGTCTTACCCGACCCTGAACGGCGGCGTGCGTGACTATACCGAGTTCCAATCACAGCTGCTGGAACGCTGGCTGTCCACCGATGCGGTGATCGACAATTACCTGGTGCATTACCGGACCGGTGAGCCGATCCCTGCGGATCTGGTCGCCAAGATCAAGAAAGCGGCCACCTTCAACCAGGGCTTCGCCACCACCGAGTACCTGGCTTCCGCACTGATCGACATGAAGCTGCACACCACCGATCCGGAAGGTATCGACCCGGATGCGTTCGAGCGCGAAACGCTGGCGGATCTGGGTATGCCGAAGGAACTGGTAATGCGTCACCGCACACCGCATTTCGGCCATGTCTTCTCCGGCGAGGGCTATGCCACCGGTTACTACGGCTACCTGTGGGCTGACGTGCTGACTTCCGACGCGGCCGAGGCATTTGCCGAGTCAAAGGGCGGCTTCTACGACAAGGAAGTGGCAGGCAAACTGGTGGAACACCTGTTTGCGCCGCGCAACGCCGTCGATCCGGCTGAAGCCTACCGCGCCTTCCGCGGCCGCGACGCCAAGATCGAAGCGCTGATGCGTGACCGCGGCTTCCCGGTGCCGACCAAGAAAGCCACTACCGTTGCCGTCAAGAACTGATTACGGGGCGGGCCAGACGGCCCGCCGTATTTAATTCTGCCGGACCAAAAAAAGCCGCAACAGTTACTGTTGCGGCTTTTTTATGGCACGCAGTTTTGGCTGCGCTTTGGCCTGCAGGTTATTCGCTGCGGGCGTACACCTTTTCTCCTTCCACCCAGGTTTCCAGTACCTGCGCTTTCCAGATTTCCTGCGGGTCGATGGTGAAAATATTCCGATCGAGCAGAATAAAGTCGGCGAACTTGCCCGGCTCCAGACTGCCGATCACCTGTTCCTGGTGACCGGCATAGGCGGCGTCCAGGGTGAAGGAGCGCAGGGCTTCTTCCATGGTCATGGCCTCTTCGACGTGCCAGCCCTTTTCCGGATCTCCGTGGCGGTCGCGGCGAGTGACAGCCGCGTGAATGCCGAACAGCGGATTGACCGGCTCCACCGGGAAGTCCGAACCGGATGCAATCCTGGTGCCCTGGCTGAGGAATTTCCGCCACGCATAGGCGCCTTCAAGGCGCTGTTCTCCCAGGCGGTCACCGGCCATATTCTTGTCGCTGGTGGCGTGGACAGGCTGCATCGAGGCGACAAGGTTCAGTGATGGGAAGCGCTCGATATCTTCAAGGGTGAGAACCTGCGCGTGCTCGATGCGATGGCGGAACGGTTTCTGGTCGTGCTCCTTGTTCAGCGATTGCAGGATGTCCAGCACTATATGGTTGGCACGGTCGCCAATTGCGTGCACGTTTACCTGGAAATCGTTTTCCGTCGCCAGCTTTATCTGGGCGAGCAACTCACCCTGCGGGGAGATCAGCAGGCCCTTTTCCCCCGGGCGATCGTGGTAGGGCTGCAGCAGGGCAGCGCCGCGGCTGCCGAGGGCGCCGTCGGCATACACTTTGACGCTGCGCACATAAAGCCTTTCGTCGGGCGCGCCGACATGGCCGGCTTTGAGCAGCTTTGGCAGGTTCTTGTCATCGATCGAAATCATCGGGTAGACGCGCAGCGGAATCGCATCCTCTGCCGCCAGTTGGCGGTAGGCTTCCAGGGTCTGTTCCGGCACGCCCGCGTCGTGGACGCCGGTGAGGCCGAGCGACAGCGCCAGGTCAAAGGCGGTGCCGAGCGCCGCTTTTTCCTCCTGCAGTGAGGGCTGCGGGATTATCTTCTCCAGCAGAGCCATCGCGTTGTCGACGAGTACGCCGGTCGGCTCGCCGTTATCGTCGCGAATGATTTCCCCCCCGGCAGGGGCGCGTGTTGCGCGGGTGATTCCCGCGAGTTTCAGGGCGGCGCTATTGGCCCAGCCGGCGTGGCCGTCGATACGGCGCAGCCAGATCGGTTGGTCGATCTCCAGTGCATCCAGCTGTGCCCGGGTCGGAAACTCCTTGCCGGCCCAGAGTACCTGGTTCCAGCCGCGGCCGATCAGCCATTCGCCCGCTTTCAGATTCTGTGAAAATTCTTTGATGGACTGCAGTGTCTGCGGCAAGTCCTGGTCGCGCAGATCCAGCTGTTGTTGCAGGCGTCCCACTCCCAGTACATGGCCGTGTGCGTCGATCAGCCCCGGCAGCAGGACCTTGCCGCCGGCATCGATCTTCTTCGCCTGTGGGTACTTTTGACTGAGTGCGGCGTAGTCGCCGGTTGCCAATACCTTGCCCTGGTCGAAGACCAGTGTGTTGAACTTGTCCAGCTGTTGGGCGGCGGCCTGGTAGCCGTCAAAGTTGTGTATCAGTGTCGTCGCCTGGAGATTCCACGAGGCGAGTGCGAGGGAGAAACCGGCGAGGGTATGAAAGAGGCGCATAGTTGTTAGCCTTATCAGAGCGTCTGTCGGAGAACCTGTCCGATGGTATCAGTGGATGGAAATATCTGCCAAACGGCCTGTTTTCCGATTTTTTACTGGGGGCTTTTACACTGGTAAGGACGCGCTGCGTTTGGTGCGGCGTGCAGGCAGGAGAGGGCAGGGATATGGCGCGCTGGCTGATTGTCGCCGGAGTAGTCCTGATCGTCGTGGGCGTACTGATGCACATCGCCCCTTGGCTGTTCAACTGGTTCGGACGCTTGCCGGGTGATATCCGTATCGAATCGGAGCGCAGCCGCGTTTACGTTCCGATCGTTTCGATGATTATCCTGAGTGTCGTGTTGAGCGTCATTATCAGCTTTTTCCGGCGCTGACAATGCAACAAGGCCGCAGTGCCGGGGCAGTGCGGCTTGCAAACGCGCTTTGAATTTTCAGAAAGCGTACTTCACCGAGGCGGCGAAGGTGCGGCCCGCCGCCGAACTCACCGACAGGTCACTGCCCGCGTCGCGTCCGGCGACATTCAGGAAGGGCACATACTCCTTGTCCAGCAGGTTGTTGACCGCCAGATTGACGGACAATTGCTCCAGCAGCTGGTAACCGAGCATCCAGTCTATCGCGCCGTACCCGGCCACCTCGGCCTCGCCGTCATTGACACGATCCATGCGGTCCGCCCACTTTAGCAGCAACTGGCTGGACAGCTGTCCCGCGCTGTAGCTGGCTCCGACGACACCGGACAGCGGGCTGATACTGCGCAGGTAGTCGCCGGTGTTGTCATTTTCGCCGCGCTGGTAGCTGGCGTTGGCGAACAGTTCCAGGCTCTGGTCGAGGTACCAGGTCGCACTCACTTCCATGCCCTCAATGGTGACGGAGTCGATGTTCTGGTACTGGTACTTCTCGTACACGTGGGAGAAGCTGCCGTCTTCATTGAAGAACGTCTCGCTGTCGATCAGTTGCGTCTCGAGAAAGTCGTCGTAGCGGGTGTGGAATACCGCCGAACTGAAGGCGAACGGTCCAGCGTGGCCACGCAGCCCCAGTTCGAAGGTGTCACTTTGTTCCGGTGACAGGTCGTCGGCCGGCACCACCTCGTAGATATAGGACGCGGTCGGCTGCAGGTAGTGTTGGAGATAGGCCAGGTCATAGGCCGGTACCTTGAAGCCCTGGCCGTATTGCGCAAATGCCGTCAGGCGCGGGTGGATCCGGTAGAGGCCGCCGAGGTTGAAGGAGACATTGCTTTCCTCGATGACGGCATACTCGCTGCCATCGGATTTTACCGCACCATTCGGGTCCATCTCGTACCAGTCGTAGCGCAGGCCCGGTGTCACGGTCAGGTCGCCGCCGGCGAAAGTTATCTCGTCATTGACGAACAGGCCGGCGCGGGCCACCTCATTTTCCGGGAACTTCTCGCTGCTGCTGTCCAGTGTCGGTGAGCCGGCCACTTCGCGATACTGGTGCACCGTGCGGCTGCTCTCGGTGGTTTCCATATCCACGCCAAAACCGAGCGTGTGCTGCGCATTCAGGGCCTTGGCGGCGTTGGACAGCAGGCCGTTGGTGAGTTGTTCATAGTTACCGGTTTCCCACATATCGCGGATCTCTACCACGCCGAACATCGGCGCGTTGATATCCAGTTGGCCGTACTGCTCGTCGCTCTGGGCGGACTTGTTGCGGTACAGGCTGATGTTCAACTGGTCGTAGAGCGGCGTGGCGGTCTCGCTGTGATAGCGCAGCTGGTAGGCGCGGGTCTCTTTTTCGGACAGGGAGCTTTCGGCGACGATGTTGTATCCGTAGGCGGCGAGGCCGCGGAAGTAATACAACAGGCCGTCGGCACTTTCACCGCTGGCGTCCTGGTTCCAGTGGTCGGCGGAGAAACTGATGAAATCCCCGCCGCCGAGGTTGTACCTGGCCTTGTACAGCAGACTCTCGGATTCAATCTGGAAGGGATCCTGGGTCTCTTCGTAGTTCTGCTCCTCCTCGCCGTCGCGGTAGGTCAGCTGTAGCAGCTGTTCAAAATTGCCGGTGCGCAGGGCTAGGGTAGGGGAGGTGTGGGTTTGGCTGGTAATGCCGTTGTAACCTGTTTTCACCGCACCGCCGAATTGCTCGTCGTCGGCAAGGTAGTCGCTGGCATCCTTGGTGGTAAAAACGACGATACCGGCGAGCGCATCGGAGCCGTACAGCGAGGAGGCGGCGCCCTTGGCGACTTCCACCTGTTTCAGGGTGTCCGTCTCGATCATGCCGCGCCCGACGACATCGTTCAGGCCATTGGCACCGTAGCCCTCGTTCATGCGCATGCCGTCCTTGACGATCAGTACCCGGTCGCCACCCATGCCGCGCACAAGAATATTCTGCGCGCCACCGGATCGGCCGGTGACCTCGACACCGGGCTCGTACTGGAACAGCCGGTTCATGTCATTGAGCTGTAGCTGTTCGATTTCGTCACCGGTCACCACCGATACACTGCCAGTGACATCCTTCAGCGGCTTCTCCGCGCGCCCGCTGACAACGATCAGTTCCAGCTCGTCGCTGGCTGGCTTGTCACCGGTCTCGGCGTACAGGTCGGAAGTGGTCAGCAGGCCCAGCAGGGCCGCGGCGAGGGGGTGACGTTTCATGGTCATGTCCTTTTGGTCTTTATCTGCTTGTTCTGGCGTCAGCTTGTTCCGGTGGGGGAGCGGGCCACCGGCTCCGGTAGCGCCGAATTATAGATGTGCAAACGGCAAAGTAAAGCGAAATGCGAATAATTATCAGAACGATTTAAATTGACCAGGAGGCTTCATTTGGTTAATTTGCGCATCCTCGATCCAGATACCAATAAATTCACTTGCGGGGTGCGCCTTGAATATCCAGACAATCGAAAACCTGATGGCCAGCGTGGCCGACCTGTTTATGGCGCCGGTACTGCTGGCCATCCTGCTGCTGTTTGTTTACGCCCTTTACGCCTGCGGCCGCTTCCTGTCCCTGTGGCTGCTGCGCCGCGGGAATGCCGTCGCCTACCAGCGCGCCCTGAGCGAGGGGGAGGCGCAGTGGCTGCCGGGCTACCAGGTGCACAATTACTATGTGCGCAACCCCGAGGCTTGCGACGACGAATTGGAAGTCTTTGCACTGAAGAAGCTGGAACTGCTGCGTATGGCCACCCGCATTGCGCCGATGCTCGGCCTGATCGCCACCATGATTCCGATGGGCCCGGCGCTGCGCGCGCTGGCCGACGGCAACGTGCAAGGCATCAGCGAAAACCTGATCATCGCCTTCGCTGCGGTGATCTGGGGGCTGGCCATTTCGACGCTCACCTTCTGGCCGGCATCGGTGAAGAAGCGTTGGTTTGCCAGCGAGCTGATCAACATTCGCAAGCTCAAGGAGGCGGCGTAATGCGCTTTCTGGAAGAAGACGAGGAGCTCAACCCGATACTGAGTGCAGTCAACCTGATCGATGTATTTCTGGTCATTATTGCCGCACTGTTGATCGCGATCGCGCAGAACCCCCTCAACGTGTTTGCCAGCGAGAAAGTCACAGTGATCAAGAATGCCGGCGAGCCGAATATGGAAGTGATCGTCAAGGACGGCGAGGAAATCAAACAGTACAAATCCACCGGTGAGATCGGTTCCGGTGAGGGTACCCGCGCGGGTATCGCCTACCAGATGGCCGACGGCAGCCTGGTGTACGTACCCGAAAGCAAAGACCAAAGGTCCACAGTGGAAGGCAGTGCGACTCAGGGAGCGGGGGGCAAATAACCGTGTTGCAAATAACAATGCCGAAATCGAATTGTGCGCGCTGGCTGTGTCTGGTTGCTGCGCTGTTGTTATCGGGGGCGGCACAGGCCAGCGAATTGGCCAAGGTACTGCTGATGATGTCCAGTCATACGTCCAAGGCCAAGGGCGAGCTGCTGGCCGAACTTGCGGCGGATCAACCCTACGCGCTGGAGATATTCAGCAGCAAGGGGAAAAGCGAGGAAGAAATAGCCCGGGCCTGGGCATCGGCGGACCTGATCATGTTGGACGGGATTAATCCCGCGTTGTCCCAGTTTATGTTCAGCAAGTACCAGCCGTTATTGATTAACCACCCGCAGGTACCCGTCATATCGCTCGGCGACCTGGATAACGCGTCCATGAACCAGGGGCTGACTGCGCAACAGCAGAAGGCGATCGGGGCCTATTTCAATAATGCGGGGCGTAAAAACTACCGGCACCTGATGCAGTATCTGTCGGCAGAAATTTTCGGACTCTCCGACGAGAAAGTATCGGCGCCGGTTATTGTACCGGATGTCGGCCTCTACCATCCGCAATATACAGGCCAGGTCACCGATCGTGAGACCGAATTTTTCAACTGGCTGAAACCCGGGGCGGGTCAGCCGGTGATTGCCGTGGCGATTCACCGCTCTGTGGTGGACTACGAGCAGCAGCAGGTCGTGGATGCTTTGTTGCAGGGACTAGAGGAGAAGGGAGCCAAGGCTTTCGGTTTCTTCTTCGAAGGCGAGGACCTGCCGCTCACTTATCCTGAATTGCTGCAGGATAAGGATGGCCAGACGCGCGTCGACCTGATCGTCAATTACCGCTCGCTGCACTACGTCAGCAAGCGCCGTGCGGAGTTTGACAAACTCGGAGTGCCGGTGATTCACGCACTGAATTACAGCGAGGGCGACGAGGCCACTTACCTGGCAGACAACAGTGGTGTGTCGCCGTCATTGACACCGTTTTTCCTCGTGATGCCGGAGGACACCGGCAGTATCGATCCGGTTTTGATTGCGGCCAATGGTGACGGCGTCAAACAGGTAATGGCTGACCAGATGCATGCACTGGCGGAGCGCGCCTGGAATCACGCCAGTCTGGCCCACAAGTCAAACGCTGATAAGAGAGTCGCCACCTTTATCTGGAATTATCCTCCCGGCGAGAAAAACATCGGTGCCGCCTTTCTCGATGTGCCGGCGTCGATCGAATCGATCGCGAAAGAGATGAAGACGCGCGGTTACCAGATCGAAACCCGCGATGCCAAAACCCTGATCGACTGGGCCGGCCAGTTGCTGCGCCCCTATTACCGGCGCGAGGACAGCGCCGCACTGATTGACAAGGGGCTGGCCGACTGGATGCCGCTGTCTACCTACCAGCAATGGTTCAACGCACTGCCTGCGTCGGTGCGCGATCCGATCGTCGAGCGCTGGGGCAAGCCTGAAGACAATGCCATGCTGGCGGAACACGACGGCGAGATGGCTTTCGTGATTCCGCGCATGGCGCTTGGCAACCTGATCGTGCTGCCCCAGGGGGTGCGCGCAGACAATGCCAAGGATCACGCATCCCTGTATCACGATATGAAAACGCCAGTGAACCATGCCTATCTGGCGGTTTACCTCTACGCACGCGAGACTTTCGGCGCGGATGCCTATATCCACCTGGGCACCCACGGTTCCCAGGAGTGGTTGACCGGCAAGGAGCGCGGCCTGTCGGTGTACGACGCACCGAATCTGGCGCTCGGCAATATTCCGGTTTTCTATCCGTACATCATCGACAACGTCGGCGAGGCGATGCAGGCCAAGCGCCGTGGCCGCGCAACGATGATCAGCCACCTGACCCCGGGCTTCGCCAAGGCAGGGCTGTATGCCGAGGTGGCGGAACTGTCCGAGTTGATGGGTAACTATCTATTGCTGGAGGAAGGGCAGACCAGGCTCAATACCCGCGATCGCATCGTGGCCCTGGCGGAAGCGCTGAATATGCTCAAGGACCTGAAACTGTCAAAGGAAGAACTCAGCGCAGACTTCGATAACCAGCTCAGCCACCTGCAGGACTATCTGGCGCAGCTGGCAGACATGAGTCAGCCGCTCGGTATTCACCGTTTCGGCGAGCTGCCCAGGTCCGAGCACCTGACCAGCACCATGCTGCAGATGCTGGGTGAGGGTTTCATGACTGCCGCCGGCGAATACGAGAAAGAAAACGAACTGAGCCTGCCGGAAGAACAGCAGCGCGACGAGCGCAATGTGGTGGCGCTGGCGGCGCAGCCGGGCTTCCAGCTGTTGGACGGCTTTCTGTCCGGAAAGTTGGCCGCCGGCGCGCTACCCGAAGGGCTGCGTCACCAGCTGGATACCGGTCGCGACTACTCCGACAACTTCGCCAATATCGCCGAACTGCAGAATCTGATGCTGGCGCTCGACGGCGGCTACATCCCGGTCAGTCACGGTGGCGATCCGATCCGCAACCCGCAGGCGGTGCCCACCGGCCGCAACCTGATCGGCTTCAATCCGGCCAAGGTGCCGTCGAAGGAGGCCTACGAGGCGGGCGTGCAGCTGATGGACCAGACGATTGCCGACTACCACGCCAAGCACGGCCGTTTCCCGGACAAGCTGGCGTTCTCACTGTGGTCGCTGGAAACCATGCGCCACCAGGGCGCACTGGAAGCACAGATACTGCACGCACTGGGTCTGAAGCCCAAGTGGAACCAGCAGGGGAATGTGGTCGGTACCGAGGTAATTCCATATTCGCAGTTGAAACGTCCGCGCATTGACGTGGTCATCTCCGCGACCGGCCTCTACCGCGATGCCTTCCCCAACGTGATGCTGTGGCTGGCGGAGGCCATCGACCAGGTGGCGCAGATGAAGGAGGACAACAACTTCGTCTACCGCCATGCCCAGGCGTTGCAGCGGGAATTTCTGCAAGAGGGCAAGAGCGAGGAGGACGCGCAGTATCTTTCCTCGGTGCGTATCTTCTCCAACGAAACCGGCAACTACGGCACCGGCCTGAACGGCGCCAGCCTGGCATCCGACAGCTGGGAGGCCGACGATAAGCTGGCCGACCTCTATATGCGCCGCATGGGTTTCGCCTATGGCAAGGACGAGTCGCGCTGGAGCGAGGACCAGAGAGCGTCGGGCCTCTACGGCAAGGTGCTGTCCGGCACCGACGGCGTGATCTTCTCGCGCTCCACCAATCTCTACGCGCTGATGACCAACGACGATCCGTTCCAGTACTTCGGCGGCATGGGGCTGGCGGTACGCAACCTGGACGGCAAAACGCCGGAAATGTACGTGGCCAATCTGCGCCGCCAGGACAATATCAAAACCCAGACGCTGGACGAGTTCATCAACCAGGAGATGCGCAGCCGCTACTTCCATCCGCGCTGGATCCAGGCGATGCAGGAGTCCGGCTATGCCGGCGCCACCGCAATCCTGGATCGCGTCAACAATATGTGGGGCTGGGAGGTGATGACGCCGGAAAGCATTCGCGACGACCAGTGGCGGGAGATGTTCGAGGTCTACGTGGACGACAAGTACCAGATGGCGATGCGTGAATTCTTCGAGGAACACAATGCCGAAGCATTGGCGCAGATGCTGGAGCGCATGCTGGAAGCCGTGCGCAAGGGCTATTGGGAAGCCGATGCGGAAACCCTGAAGAAGATGGTGGAGACCTACACTGAGCTTGCCGAGCAGTTCGACGTGGCCAGCGACAATGAGAAATTCAAGGATTTCGTCAGTGAACAGGCAGTTGGCTTTGGACTGGCGCCGCTGGTCAGTGGCCAGGTCCCGGACAACGTCACCGCCCCGGCTGCGCCGATGCAGCAAGTCAGTGGTCAGAAGCTGGAGCAGGTGGAGAAGCCGTCCCGCGACGACAGTTCGCAGATCTATTTGTGGATGTTGCTGCTGGGAATTTTGTTTGCAGGTTTTGTCAGCAACTGGGTTGAGCGGAGGCCCGCTTCGGCGGCTCTAATCGCGGGGTAACTCTAAAGACTGTCCTGCACCGGTAAGTAGGGCTGAAATCCTGTCCGGCTGGAGCTTTGTAGGGAGGGGGCGCAACGGCAGCCACCTGGCAAAAAACCTGATCGGTAACTATTTGCCAGGTGGCTGCCGCTGCGCCTCTACTGCTGCGGCGGGCGATTACTTTCTTTATGGGAAATGCGAAGATGGTTCGTGGTGCGGTGAGCGCCCTTCGGGAAATAGTTACCGATCAGGTTTTTTCCCGAAGGGCCCTCACCGCGCCTCCCCCCCCCCCGAAACCGAGGCCCCAGTACTACTTAACTTTTCTCCAGCAACTGATCCAGCGGCAGCTCGGTGCGATAGCGCACCTGCTTCAGTGAGAAGCTGCTCTTGATATGGTCGATACCCGGCAGCTCGGTCAGTTTTTTGTCGAGGAATTCCTGGTAGGCCTGCAGGTTCGGCACGACTACCCGCAGAAGGTAGTCGAAGTCGCCGGTCATCAGGTAGCACTCCATGACCTCCGGCCATTGGCCGATCACTGCTTCGAAATCCTGCAGCTCTTTCTTTACCTGGTGATTCAGCGTCACCTGGATAAATACACTGACCGGTAGACCGACTTTTTCCGGCTCCAGCAGGGTAACCGCGCGCTTGATGAAGCCCTGTTCGTGCAGGTTCTTGACCCGGCGGGAACAGGGGGAGGGGGAGAGGCAGACTTTTTCCGCCAGTTCGATATTGGGGATGGTTGCATCCTGCTGCAAAATCTCCAGGATCTTCTTGTCGATGGCGTCCAGAATATAGGCCATTGTGTGGTTCCGTCTCTCGTCATTCGCTGGGTGCACCCGCCTCGCCGATAACTCTCGCCGATAACTATAGGCGCCCGTTTTAGGGGGCGCCTGCAAGGGGCCGTTTGGGGGACCGCTGCGACAATCTGTCCGTCGCTTGCATTCCCCAGATGGGTGCTATTTGAGTGAATTGTTGCCAATACCAGCCGGTCTTTGGCGACTTGTGCCCATATTATGCCTCAGGAGGGGCTATTTTGGTATGACCTGCTTCGTTGGGCGGTGGTAATTTTACCGACCAAAGCAATAACGAGATGCAGGTGGTACCCATGGCGATGGTCGAAGGTGATCAGGAGCTGGGCTTCGATCGCGATTATTCCCTGAAGGCCGCGTTCACGCGCGATGCCGGCCGGGTGTTTCTGACGGGCATTGATGCACTGGTGCGTCTGCCCATTATGCAGAAGCGCCTGGATGAACGCGCCGGGCTCAACACCGCCGGTTTTATTTCCGGCTATCGCGGCTCGCCGCTGGGCGGCTATGACCAGGCCCTGTGGCGCCACAAGAAACTCCTCGCCGAGCGGGATATCCACTTCGAGCCGGGCATCAATGAAGACCTGGGCGCTACCAATATCTGGGGTACCCAGCTGCTGGACCACTACCGCCAGCAGGCGACTCGCGATGGCGTCTTCTCCATTTGGTACGGCAAGGGTCACGGTGTGGACCGCAGTGCCGACGTCTTCCGCCAGGCCAATATTCAGGGCACCTCCAAGCTGGGTGGGGTACTGGCGCTGTGTGGCGACGACCACACTGCCGAGTCCTCGATGTTTTCCCACAACACCGACCAGATCTTCGAGTCGGTGATGATGCCGCTGTTGTTCCCGGCCACTATCGACGAATACCTGACGCTGGGACTGGCCGGCATCGCCCTGTCGCGTTTCTCCGGGCTCTGGGTCGGCTTCAAGACCATCACCGAGACGGTCGAGGCGGGCGCTTCTCTGGTCGTACCGGAGTTGCCGCAATTCACCCTGCCGGCGGACTTCCCGATACCGGCCCACGGCCTCAATTACGATCCGCACCTGAACTGGCCCGCCGAGCGGCTGGAATACGAGCGCCGCATGCTCGAGGAGCGGTTGCCGGCGGCCCAGGCCTTTGCCTTTGCCAACAAGCTGGACAAGACCATCGTCGCGGCACCGGAGAAGCGCTTCGGCATCGTGACCGTCGGCAAGGCGCACGGCGACCTGCTGGAGGCGCTGGAGTTGCTGAACCTGTCCGAGCGCGATCTCGAGAGAGCCGGCATTTCCATTTACAAGGTGGCCATGAGCTGGCCGCTGGAGCCGCGCGGCATGAGCGAATTCGCCGACGGCATGGAGCGTCTGCTGGTGGTCGAAGAGAAGCGCCCGCTGGTGGAAGACCAGCTGAAGAAGCTGCTCTACGGCTGGGCCGACGGTAAGCGCCCGAAAGTAGTGGGTAAGAAAGATCTGAATGGCGACGATTTGCTGCCCGCGATCTGGGGCTTCGGCCCGGACCAGGTGGCCAAGGCGATCGCCCGCTGGCTGGCGGATACCGAGCTGGCTGAAAAAATCGTTCCGCTGGCGGAAAAGCTCGGCGGCAATGTGCCGGCGAAGGCGCAGGGCCTGCTCGCCCGCGAGCCGATTTTCTGTGCCGGATGCCCGCACAACACCTCCACCAAGCTGCCCGAGGGCAGCCTCGGCAGTGCCGGCATCGGCTGTCATATCATGGCATTGGGCAAGGGGCTGCGCACCGACACCTACTCCCATATGGGCGGCGAGGGCGCGCACTGGGTGGGGCTGCACCGCTTCTCCAGTGCCGGCCATATTTTCCAGAACATGGGCGACGGCACCTACAACCACTCCGGCCTGCTGGCCATCCGCCAGGCGGTCGCCAGCAAGGTGAACATCACCTACAAGATACTGCTCAACGACGCCGTGGCAATGACCGGCGGCCAGCCCGCCGACGGCGAAGTAACGGCGCCGAGTCTGGCCGCGCAGCTGCTCGCCGAGGGTGTGGGCACAGTGGTACTGCTGAGTGAAAACCCGGATTACTGGCACCAGCACCGCGGCGAGCTGCCATCCGCGGTCGAGATTCTGCCGCGGGCGGAGCTGGATGCGGTGCAGCGCCGCCTGCGCGAAACTGCGGGCGTTACCGCAATCATCTATGAACAGGTCTGCGCGGCGGAGAAGCGCCGCCGGCGCAAGAAAAAGCAGATGGCCGATCCGGCCACGCGCCTGCTGATCAATCACCGTGTCTGTGAGGGCTGCGGCGACTGCAGCGTGCAATCCAGTTGTATCGCGGTCGAGCCGCTGGAGACGCAATTCGGGCGCAAGCGCCAGGTGAATCAGTCCAGCTGTAACAAGGATATGCGCTGTGCCGATGGTTTCTGCCCGAGCTTTGTCAGCGTCGAGGGCGGCGAGCTGAAGAAGCCGCCGGTGAATGCCCTGGCGGATTCCCTCGATGTGGCGATCGCCGGCCTGCCGGCGGCGCCCGTCGCGAACCTGGACCAGCCCCTCAGCATCCTCGTCGCCGGTATCGGCGGCAGCGGTGTACTGACTGTGGCGGCCCTGCTGGGCATGGCGGCGCACCTGGAGGAGAAGGGCAGTACCACCCTGTATTTCACCGGGCTGTCGCAGAAGAACGGCGCCGTGGTCGCGCACGTTAAAGTCGGCGCGCGCCCGGACACCATCACCACCGCGCGTATCCGTGACGGCGCGGCGGAACTGCTGCTCGGTTGCGATATGGTGACTGCCGCGGGCCAGCGGCCGAAGTTTGCCGAGGGCAGGATGCGCGCACTGGTCAACACCGCGGAAGTGCCGGTTGCCGCCTTCGTGCGCGACAATGAACTGGCGTTTCCGGCAGATGCGACCCAGCAGAGTATCGAATCCCTGTGTGCGGAATACTTCGCCTTTGACGCGAACAAGTATGCCCAGGCGCTGTTCGGCGATACCGTCGCCAGCAACCTGATGATCATGGGTTACGCCTGCCAGAAAGGCCTGCTGCCGATCGGCGAGTCGGCGCTGGAACGGGCCATCGAGCTGAACGGTGTCGCGGTCGAGAACAACCTGCGCGCCTTCCGCGCCGGTCGCCTGCTGGCGGTAAATCCGCAAGCGGTTGAGCAGCTGGCGGTGCCGGCGCAGCCGGTGAAACTGGTGCAGCCCGAGGAGACGGTCGAGCAATTGGTGGCGCGGCTGGCCGCGGAACTGACCGAATACCAGAGCGCGGGCTACGCACGCCATTTCACCCGTACCATCGAGCGGCTGCACGGGGCGGAAAAAGCGCTGTCGCGCCACGACGGCCGCCTGACCCGCGCTGCCGCCGAGAGCCTGTACAAAGCGATGGCCTACAAGGATGAGTACGAGGTGGCGCGGCTCTACAGCGGTGAGGATTTCCAGCGCCAGCTGCGCGAGACCTTTACCGGCAACTTCAAATTGAAATTCCATATGGCGCCGCCGTTACTGGCGCGCCCGGACAGCAGCGGTCGCGTGCGCAAAATGCAGTTCGGTCCCTGGATGGGCCGCCTGATGCCGCTGCTCGCCAGGGGCAAGGCACTGCGCGGCACCGTGCTGGATGTATTTGGCTATACCCGCGAGCGGCGCGCCGAGCGCAACTGGGCGCGGCAGGTAGAGCGGGCCGTCAGTGCCGTGGCGGCACAGTTGAGCGGCGACAACCTGGCCGCTGCGCAGGAGTTACTGGAGATTCCGTTGCAGGTGCGCGGTTACGGTCACGTGCGCGAGCAAAAGTTCGAGCAGGTGCACGGGCGCTGGAATGAGCTGCTGAATCTGTTTGTGCGCGACGACGGCCAGGAGCCGGTGCTGGCGGCGCGTTAACTGGTCTTTCGGATCGCGGATGCGCTTGGCGCATCCGCGGCCGGAATGCCACTGCTCAACCGGGGCGGAACGACAGGAATGGATTGATCAGCCAGCCCAGCGGACCGGTGATCGTCACCGGCGCCTCTACTACGGAGAAGCACAGACACTCCTGATCCTGGGTGGCGATGGGGCGGTGGATCTCACCGGGCTCGCGCACCAGGAAATCTCCCTCGCCATAGACGCCATCCTTATCCGAAAAGCTGCCGTACAGCACCAGAGTGATCTCGCGGCCGCGATGGTCGTGCTCGGCCACCTTGCCGCCGCTGTGGATGCGGTGGAAAGCTACCTCGTACCGTTCCTGCCCAGTGTGCAGGCGCGACATGCGCAACGCCGGTGACACCCGCTTCCATTTCAGCGGTTCATTGCCGTCCACCAGTTTGCGAATAACCCGCGGCAGTCTGGCGAACAGCGGATCTGCATTCTTGGTCGCTGCGGCTTTCGCGGTGATAGCTTCCTGTTCCGCACCTTGCTCGGCGCTTGCGATACGTCCCATCAGTCGTTGCAGGGCATCTGCGGGCAGTGGCTGTGGTTCAACGTCCTGGAGCAGGGAGCCGCCGACGCGGTTCATGGTCTGGTACTGCGAGCGGCACTGGGGGCACAGTTGTACGTGGGCGGCGACCACTAGGCTAAGGGCCCAGGGCAGGCTGCCGGCGGCGTACTCCAACAACAGATTGTTTTCCGGGTGGTGGCGAATCATGCTGTAACTACCTGCCCAATATCGCTTGTAACTTCTTCAATGCCAGCCGGACGCGGGATTTGACCGTGCCCAGCGGCAGTCCGAGTTCCGCAGAGATCTCACTGTGTGACTTGCCCTCCATATAGGCCTTCTCCAGCACGTGGCTTTGCTCCGCCGGCAGCGCGCGGAGGCCGGCGGCGATGTCCTGCTCGTTGCGCTTTTGCTGCAGGAACAGCAGCGGCTGGTTGTCCGGCGCCTCGTCCCAGAGATCCTCCACGTCGACGCCGCCATCCTCGTGCTGGCGGCGACTATTGCGGCGCAGCATATCGATGCGGCAGTTGCGCATGACGGTGTAGATCCAGGTGCTCGCCGATGCCTTGCGGGCATCGAAGCTCGGCGCTTTGCGCCAGACCCGGAACATCACCTCCTGAACCAGCTCGTCGGCCGCTTCGGCACTGAACGCCTGGGCGTTGCGACTGTGGTGGAAGCCCTTGATCAGCGGGGCGAAATGGTGGAACAGCCGCTCGAACGCTGCCCGGTCGCGCTGAGCGCCGACCAGCGTCAACAGTTCACTCCAGTCATCGTCACGACTCTCGGGGGCCTGCACTCTGTCTCCGCCGCTGTTGAGGTGGGTTATCTGCGCCATCTTAGCGATCTTTCACTGTCTGTCGAACCTTCTACGCTCGGGCAACGCGATCGGATCTCTGTCGCAGGAATAGATTCCGGCGGCGGTGGGGGCAGTGGATCGCGGCCACCTTGTGTCCACTCCGCCTGCGGTGGCGCACGAGCGCGTAGTTCGGGTCAACAGCAGAAAAGAATGCAAGCGGGCGGATTCAGTACCTGCAACTTTAACCGGGGGAGCATAGTGGAGTGATTGCGGGAGCCGGTTCCTGGGGGAAGAGTTGGTAGCGCTGATAGGGCGAGGGGGACTCAGGCCTGTAAACAAGAGAGAGTGTTGACAAGTCTCCTTTTCATGTAAGATTACAGTGGCTAAAAAAATAATGAGGAGAGCAAGCTTGAAACGCAATCTGAATAAACTCTGGCCTGCCTGCCTGGTGGCGGCGAACCTGTTCGTTGCTGCCTGCGGCCAAGAGTCGGGACAAACTGCCGCCGATAAGTCGGCTCAGGACCAGCAAGCCCAGAAAATATCCGAATTCGGCCATTACGAGGGCTATTCCCAGGCACGCTTCGATGGCTGGGTGACGACTTCGACCTACATCACGACCCGTGACGGAACGCGACTCGCTGCGGATATTTCCCGCCCGGCTAACAACGGTGTCATGACTGATGAGGCTCTGCCGGTGCTGTGGACCTACTCCCGTTACCACCGCCAGTGGGAAGATGGGGTTCCGAATATCGCCAGTAACCCTATTTTGCAGCACCTGGCGAAGCACGGTTATGTGATTGTTTGCGTCAATGTACGCGGCGGCGGTGCCTCTTTCGGCCGCTACGAGGGTCTGTTCAGCGCGCCCGAGACGCGCGATGCCTACGATGTGATCGACTGGCTGTCCAAGCAGGATTTCAGCGATGGCAATGTGGGCATGTACGGCCTGTCCTATATGGGCATTAGCCAGTACATGGCCGCCAGTACCAAGCATCCCGCGCTCAAGGCCATTACCCCTGAAAATGGCTACTTCAATTTTTACGATGCCATTCGCCATGGCGGCATCCTGCATGAAGATCAGGTGAAGACCTGGGGTGAGGGTACGCAGTACCTGGATAAAGTCCGCAAGCCTAGACCGGTTGATGCCGACACCGACGGCTTTCTGGCTGCGGCCGCCGTTACAGAACACGAGACCAATTTTGATCCCATTAGCCCTCTGCAAACGGCAAGATTCCGCGACTCGACAGCCCCCGAGTTTGATTGGTTCAAGGACATGCCTTCCAGTGTGAATGCGGCCGTCAACGAGTCTGGTGTAGCCATCTATCACCTCGGTGCCTGGCACGATCCCTATACCACCGATACTCTGCTGCACTACTACAACTATCACGGCCCGCAGAAGATGGCCTTTGGGCCCTGGGCTCATGAGGCGAATAACGACGCTGAAGCGGCGGAGCGGGATAAAGTCTATGGAACGGAAATGCTGCGCTGGTTTGATTACTGGCTGAAGGGCATCAACAACGGCGTGATGGACGGGCCTGAAATTCACGTCGCGGAAGTAGATACCATGCGGGAAAGCTGGACGTGGATGCCTATGCCAAACTTCCCGCTGGACAGCCAGCGCGTCAGCTACTTCTTTGACCAAAGCGCTGCCGAAAACGCCGATCATCTGCTGTCGACTCAGCTTCCTGAAAAGAGCGCTGCAGCCGAGTATCAGGTCAATCTGGATACCACCACTGGTACCGCGACACGCTGGGATTCCAATTTCGGTGAACCCGCTCTCTACCCGGACATGACAGAAAATGACGCCCGCTCACTGACTTTCACCTCACCGCCTTTCGAAGAAGATCTGGTGATTGCCGGTATACCGCTGGTGAAAATGTACCTTTCTGCCAGCACCCCGGATGCGGATGTTTACGCTGTGCTGGAAGAGGTGGATGGCAACGGCCGTTCTCACTACATCACCGAAGGCAACCTCAGAGTCTCCCTGCGCAAGGAAAGCGAAGCGCCCTGGAATGTGCTGGACATCCCCTGGCACCGCGCCTACGAGGAAGACCAGCAGATGCTGACGCCCGGTGAAGTGGTCGAGATCAACTTCGATATCTTGCCCGTTGTCTACCGCATCAACAAAGGCAACCGTCTTCGCGTCGCGATCATGGGCGCGGATAAAGACAATATGGAAGCGCCACCATTCCCCGATGCGCTGCTGTCCGTGAAAACCGGCGGTGAGCAGGCGTCACAGATCTCGCTGCCTGTACTGCCACAGTAAGCCTGACAAATTACTTGTCCTGCTGGCAGCAAGGCTCAATGCTTTGGTGCCAGCCCCGGAACTTCACTTCCGGCCCCGGCTCGTCTGCCGCTTCGGCGTTGACGGGCTGGGTGCTCGGCTGTGATGGAAGCCTTCAATCAGCGCGGCAAAATGGTGGAACAGGCGCTCGAATGCCAGCCAATCGCGCTCCGCACCGACCATTTTCCGCAGTTCACACCAAGTCATTGTCCCGCCTCCCGGTTGTCTGCACTCTTTTTCTGCCGCTGTTGCAGTGGGCTATCTGCGCCGTTTTTGTGATCTTTCACTGCCTGTCGACCCGACTACGCTCGAAAAGCACGATTGAATCTCTGTTGTCGAAGTAGATTGTGGCGCCGTTTAAGGACACCGCAGTGTAGTTACACAGTGATCCATACCGCCGCTAGTGGCGTATGAGTTTGCAGTTCAGTTCAACAATGGAATAGCGCATGGGCGACCTGATTCAGGACCTGCAGTATTACTACAGTGACTACCTGGCTGGGGACCCGTCACAGTTGGAGCGACTCTACCGGGACGACATCATTTTCTGCGATCCGCTGCATCGGATCGAAGGGTTGCCGGGGCTCAAGCGCTATTTCGCGGCGATGAGCGAGGGATTGACGGAGTGCCGTTTCGAATTCGACGATGCTTCCATCGCCGGCGACAGCGCCTGCCTGCCGTGGCATATGCACTATGCGCACCTTTCCCTGAATGGCGGCCGCCCGCTGGTATTGCGTGGCTGCAGCTTGCTGCGTTACGCCGATAAGGTGTACTACCACGAAGATTTTTACGATCTCGGCGCCATGGTGTATGAACGGGTGCCACTGCTCGGTACCCTGGTGCGCGGAGTCAAGTCCCGTATGGCTCAGGTGGGGGCTGAGCCGTGACAGTCATTCGCGACAAAACCATCTGGGTAACCGGTGCCAGCTCCGGCATCGGTCGCGCTTTGGCCCTGCGCCTGGCAGAACAGAACAATTTCGTGATTGCCAGCAGCCGCGGGCGCGATGCGCTGGCAGAACTCCAGCAGTCTTGCCCCAAGCGCATCCGCATTCTCGACTGCGACGTTGGTGACGACGAGCAGATGGAGCAAGCCGCCGCGCGCCTGGCCGAGATGACCGACCACCTGGATTTGGTGATCGCCTGCGCGGGAACCTGCGAGTACGACGACAACCTGCAGCTGGATACCGCCAGCTACCGGCGGGTATTCGATGCCAACTATTTCGGTGTCGTCAATACATTGCGCAGTGCCTTGCCGCTGCTCGCCAACAGCCGCACGCCGGTTTTTGCTGCGGTGGGCAGCCTCTCATCGGTGGTCGGGTTTCCCCGCGCCGAGGCCTATGGCGCTTCCAAGGCGGCGTTGGGCTACTTTCTCGACGCCGTGCGGGCCGACGCCTGCCGGACCAATCTGCGGGTGGTGCACATTCGCCCCGGATTTATCGATACCCCGCTAACGCAACGCAACGACTTTGATATGCCGTTCCTGATGACCGCTGATCAGGCGGCGGAATGTATCGAGCGGGGGCTGGCATCCAAGAAACACACAATCGATTTCCCGCGCCGCCTCAGTTGGCCGCTGCGGTTTCTGGGCTTCTTTCGTTCGCTCTGGTTTCGCTACTGCGCGCCCAGAATGACCAGAATTCGCACTTTAAGGAAAACCTGATGCGCATCGCGATTATCGGCAGCGGCATTTCCGGACTCACCGCTGCGTATCTGCTTAACCGCAAGCACGATATTACGTTATTCGAAGCCGAAGACCGGCTGGGTGGCCATACCGCAACGGTGGATGTGGCAGAGGGCGGCCGTACCCTCTCAATCGATACCGGTTTTATCGTCTACAACGACTGGACTTATCCGAACTTCATTCGCCTGATGGGTGAACTGGGTATCGAATCCCAGCCCACGTCGATGGGTTTCAGTGTGCGCTGTGACAAGGAGGGCTTCGAGTACGCCGGCAACAATCTCAACAGCCTGTTCGCCCAGCGCGCCAACCTGGTCAGCGCCGGGCACTGGCGCATGCTGTGGGACATAGTGCGCTTCAACCGCAATGCGCTGAAAGACTGGCAGGCGGGCAAGTTGCATGAGGGGCTCACCCTGGGCGAGTACCTGCCGGCCAACGGCTATTCAGCGGAATTCGCCAACCGCTACCTGGTGCCGATGGGTTCGGCGATCTGGTCGGCCAGTATGGCGCAGATGCTCGAGTTTTCGGTGAACTTCTTTGTGCGTTTCTTTTTCAATCACGGCCTGCTCAATATCCTCAACCGGCCGCAGTGGCGCGTGATCCGCGGCGGTTCGCGCGAATATATCCGTCCGCTGACAAAATCCTTTGCCGACAAAATCCGTCTGTCGACGCCGGTGCAATCGGTGCGGCGCACCGCCGACGGAGTGGAACTCCAGACCGCCAGCGGCGAGCAGCAGTTGTTCGACGAAGTGGTGTTCGCCTGCCATTCCGACCAGGCGCTGCAGTGTCTCGCCGATGCCTGCGACAACGAACAGGATATTCTCGGTGCTATCCCTTATGCGGCGAATTCGGTCGTGCTGCACACGGACACCAGTTTACTGCCGCGCCACCGCCGCAGCTGGTCGAGCTGGAATTATCGCCTGCGCGAGGAGCACGACGAGCTGCCGGTGCTCACCTACAACATGAATATCCTGCAGGACCTGCAGAGCGAAAAAACCTACTGCGTGACATTGAACGCCGAGCAGCGCATTAATCCGGACAAGATTCTGCAGCGCTTCGACTACGCGCATCCGCAGTTCTCTGTGGCCGGCATGCGCGCGCAGGAGCGCTGGGCCAGTATCAACGGTGTTAATCGCACCTGGTTTTGCGGCGCCTACTGGGCCAATGGCTTCCACGAAGATGGCGTCAGCAGCGCCCTGCGGGTTGCCGAGGGGCTCGGAGTGAAGTGGTGAGGAAGCTGTAGTGGAGAGCGCCATCTATACGGGCTGGGTACGGCACCGAAGATTTTCGCCGCGCGCGCACCAGTTTCGCTACCGGGTCTTCATGATGTATCTCGACCTGGCGGAGGTAGATCAAGTCTGTGCACAAACATGTTTCTGGTCGCAGCGGCGCTGGGCGCCCGCCCGTTTCAGGCGAGAGGACTTCTTCGGCGATCCCGCACTGAGTCTCGATGAGGCGGTGCGGCGCCGCGTCGCGGAGGAGGGGGGAGAGCGTCCGGAGGGCCCGATTCGCCTGCTGGCGAACTGGCGTTACTTTGGCTACAACATGAACCCGATCAGTATCTACTACTGCTTCGATCGCGACGGCGCGAATGTGCGTTGGCTGTTACTGGATGTCCACAATACGCCGTGGAACGAGTGCCACAGCTACCTGCTGGACTGCCGCAACAAAGCCGCGGTGCAGAAAGCCTCGTTCGCCAAGGACTTTCACGTATCGCCGTTTATGCCGTTGGAGCAGGGCTACCGCTGGCGCAGTGCGACACCGGGACAGAGATTGACGGCGCATCTGCAATCCTGCGACGTTGGTGAACGTGTCTTTGACGCCACGCTCAGTCTGCGGCGCAAAGAAATAAGCGGCCGATCGCTGAACGGCATACTGATCCGCTATCCATTGATGACCGTAAAAGTGATAGGTGCCATTTACTGGCAGGCTCTCAAATTGTGGTTGAAACGCGTTCCTGTATTTCCACATCCAGGTCGCCGCGTTGAAGTTCAGGTAGGAGACAAGCGACGATGAAGGCAATCGACAACGTAGTACAGGCGCGATTGGTAAAGGAGACAACAAACGACGCGCGGCAGAACTGGCTGGCGCGTCTGGCACGCAAGCTGGTGCTGGGCAAACTCAACGCTATCGAGCAGGGACACCTGGTGGTGGAGGAAAATGGCAAGCGCTTCACCTTTGGTCAGCCTGTCGATCAGGCCAGCATTCGCGCGCAGATCAATGTGCACGACGACAGCACTTACGTGCAGGTGCTGTTGAACGGTACCATCGGCTCCGGTGAGGCCTACATGCAGGGCGCCTGGAGTTCGCCAAATCTGGTGAACGTGATTCGCCTGATGGTGAACAATATGTCTCTGCTGCAAAACATGGATTCCCGCTGGAGTTTTTTGCACAAGGCAGTGCTGCGTGTACTGCACCGCTTGAACAGCAACAGCCGCAGTGGCTCGCGCAAGAATATTGCCGCCCATTATGATCTCGGCAATGACTTCTTCCGCCTGTTTCTCGACGAGACCATGCTGTACTCGTCTGCGGTCTTCCCGCGCGAAGATGCCAGCCTGCACGAGGCATCGCTGTATAAGCTGGAGAAAATCTGCCGCAAGCTGCAGTTGCAGTCATCCGATCACCTGCTGGAAATAGGCACAGGCTGGGGAGGTATGGCGGTGTACGCGGCGAAACATTACGGTTGCCGCGTGACCACCACCACGATTTCCCGCGAGCAGTACGACTACGCCAAGCAGTGGGTGGAGCGGGAAGGCCTGCAGGATCGCATCACCCTGTTGCTGCAGGATTACCGCGACCTCACCGGGCAGTACGACAAGCTGGTGTCCATCGAAATGGTCGAGGCGGTCGGCCACGAGTACTACGCCGAGTTCTTCTCCCGCTGCAGTCGCCTGCTGAAAGACGATGGTCTGATGGTGATGCAGACCATCACCATGCCGGACCAGCGCTATGAGAGCTACCGCAACCAGGTGGACTTTATCCAGCGCTATATTTTCCCGGGGGGCTGTCTGCCGTCCAATCAGGTCGTGGCCAATCACATTGCCGATGACACCGATATGCAGATTGTCGGCCTCGAGGATATCGCCGCACATTACGCCGGCACGCTGCGCGCCTGGCGCGATGCGTTCTTCGCCGAAATAGGGCAGGTGCGGGGGCAGGGTTTCGACGAGCGCTTTATTCGCATGTGGGATTTCTACCTGTGCTACTGCGAGGGGGGCTTCCTGGAGCGGGTGATCAGCACTGCCCAGTTTGTCTTCGCCAAACCGCGATGCCAGCTCACTGCTTACTGACATGTGGCGATTTGCCGCCAACGCGGTGCTGTTTGATATTGCCTGGCCGCTGTGTGTGCTGGTCGACAGTGTAATAGTGATTGCCGCGTTCACGCTGGCGAACCTATATGTGCATCTGCGCTTCATTGCGGACAAGCCGAATGAGTGGCTCTGGGTATTGGTGATCTGGTGTTGCGGCGCAACGATAGATACAGCGGTGTTTTCCAGCGGCTTGCTGATCAATAACAATGGTTCGCCGTTCCCGCCGCCGTGGCTGTTGTTGTTGTGGGTCAACTTTGCCACCGCCTTGCGCTATAGCATGTTCTTTCTGCAAAAGAGTGCCTGGCTCGCCGCGATACTTGGCGGCGTGTTTGGGCCGTTCAGTTACTGGACCGGTGCCTGGCTGAATGGCACGGTCGAATTTCAGCAACCGGTGATTCTTCCACTGACTCTCCTCGTGGTAATCTGGTCACTGTTTCTACCATTTACGACCTGGCTCGCACGCCAGCGGATGTTTAGCGAGGCGCGATATGCTTAGTCTGTTCGCCGCTGCGGCCCTGGGTGCGGCGGCCCACTGCGGCTATGAGGGCGAAACTCAGGTAACCGGACTGGCCCGGGATCCGCGCAGCGGCGCGCTGATGTATTGCGAGTATTTCCTTCCTACGGAAAACCAAAGTACCCGTGTTCTGTATTACAGCCCGCAGGGTTTTCGTATCGCCGAGAAAATTCTTTTCACCGGAGAGACAGAGCCGGCGCGCAACAGTCCGAGACCGGAAGTATTACAGCGCGACTACCGGCTTGGCGAGGAGCGTGAAGTCCGCAACAGGGACGGGCAGTGGCAGATGCGATACCGGGCCTCGGCTGCCGCCGATTGGGAGAGCGCGCTAGTCGGGCAAACCACCATCGATGTGATTGATGCCGGGTTCGACGCTTTCGTGCGCAAAAACTGGGAGAGCCTGTTGGCCGGAGACAGGTTGGAGTTCAACTTTGCTTCCCCGATTCACGGACGTGCGATCGCGCTGCGCGCACGGAAGGTTAATTGCCGCGGGAACGAAACAGGCAAGGTGTGCTTGCGGGTTGATTTGGCACAGCCGTTGCTGCGCTTCTTCGCTGGTGACCTCTACCTGGAATACAGCGCTGATAGCCGGCGCCTGCAATTCTTCGAGGGGGTGGTCAATCTGCTCGATGAACAGGGACAGAACCAGCGGCTGCAGATTGACTATCGCTACGACTAGGGTTTTTCCTCTCTGAGCTGACCGAAAAGTCGAAATTTCCTCAGCGCCTGGCTGGCGCGCTCTTCTACCAACAGCTAAACCTAAAGAAGAACTAGGCGACATTCCCGGCCGATCTGCGGGATTGGATGGGCGGTGTCCAGGTAGAGAGGAGCCTCTGATGAAGTTCGGATTGATGGCGGCCGTCGGTCTCAGCGCTGCCATGCTGTGTGGCTGTGCGGCCCAACCGGAGCAGGTGCCTGGCGCCGGCGGCATCATTATCGATACCTATGGCGTGAATATGCAGCAGTACCAGGCAGACCTGGCGGACTGCAGAGCGCTTTCCTATGCGGCACGCGCCGATGAGGGGCGCCGGGGTGCGACCCGTGCCGCCGGCGGTGCGCTGCTCGGTGGCGCGCTGGGCGCGATCATTGGTGACAGCAGCAGCGCGGCGGCCGCCGGCGCCGGGGCCGGTGCGATAATGGGCGGGGTGTCCGGCGTGACCAGTGCCAATGTCGAAGCCGAGCGGGTCGCCAGAAACTGTCTGCTCGGTCGCGGATATCGCGTATTGAATTGATCTTTTTTTGAACAGCAAGGTCAAACAAGCATGAACGTCCTCTGATATTCGGCAAACCTCACAGGACTTGGCTTGAGCCGGGCAACCCCCGGCTCTTTTTTTTTGCTTGGCCTCCCGGAGATCGGGGTTCTACGAATAGCCATAAGCAGCCCAATCGCTAACGCTTAATAACTATCCGCAATATTGCGCGGCACTTTATCAAATCCACATGCGGTGATGCAGGTCGAACATGATCCAGAGACTGCCGCCGATCATGATCAGAATCAGAATACCGGCGAAGGCGAGGGCCAGGATCCTTTCCGGTGCGGTGGCACGCAAGCGGAGATGCAGGAAATAACGCAGGTGAACCAAAATCTGCAGAATTGCCGCGATTGCGATTATTGCCAGGGCCGTGGCACGGGGAACCAGATTTGTCGCTGCCAGCCCAAATGGAATGGCTGTCAGTAGCAGGGCCAGTACGTAGCCGGCGGCATAGGTGTTCGACCTGCGTTTTTCAGGCGCGCCGGTATCTTTCATTGCGGTATTCGTTCTGTAGAAATATTCATAGAAGTGCCGGCAGGTATACCACGGAAAAAATGCCGATCCAGACAATGTCGAGAAAGTGCCAGAAAAATCCAAGTCTGAGCAGGCGGGAAGCAACCGGAGCGGCCAGGCCCTTGACTGCGACCTGGCAGATCATTACCAGAATAAACAGGAGTCCGGCGCTCACATGCAGTCCATGGGTGCCCACCAGTGTGAAAAATGCGGATAGAAATCCGCTGCGCTGCGGTCCGGCTCCCACCGCCAGCATGTCGCGGAACTCGAACAATTCCATCGCAAGAAATCCGAGACCGAATAGAAAGGTGACAGCGAGCCAGGCGATAACCTTACTGCGGCTGCCGGCGTCCAGCGCCAAGGATGCGAGCCCAAAAGTGAGGCTGCTGGTAAGCAGTAACAGTGTTTCGCCAAAAGTGTGTGCGAGGTGAAACAGGGATTGCCCACCGGGACCGCCCGCGGTGTTGTCGACCATCACCAGGTAGGTGGCAAACAGCAGGGCGAAGATAATCGCATCACTCATCAGGTACAGCCAGAAGCCCAGTGCCCTCTGTTCGTAGGCTTCGGGTTCCGGCAGCAAGCTGGCCGCGCCTGTCGCTAGTCTCACAGCGCATTCCCTTTACTCAGATTGAGAAAGCGGCGGTTTTCTATCTCTTCAATCTCACTGGCGGGCACCAGGAACTCTATCCTGTCGCAAAAGCTGCGTGCTATGACCGTCACCAGAATACCAACGAGAGCCGCGATGGCCGCCCACCAGATATGCCAGACCACAGCAAACCCGAAGATAAATGCGAAACCACCCAGCACCACACCCGCACCGGTGTTCCTGGGCAGTAGGATATCTTCGTAGCGAGTCGGCCGGGTATAGGCGACACCGCGCAGTTTCATCTCGTGAAAGGCATCGAAGTGGTGCACGTGCGGTATCAGCGCGAAATTGTAGGGGGCCGGTGGGGAAGTCGTGAGCCACTCCAGGGTGCGGCCGTCCCAGGGGTCACCGGTGAGATCGCGATTATTCGCGCGATTGCGGATACTGACCAGCAACTGGATTGCCAGGCAGGCGAGCCCGATGGCGATCACGGTGGCTCCCAGCGCTGCGGTCACCAGGAACGGCTGCCAGGCGGCGATTTCATAGTGTTCCATACGTCGCGCCATGCCCATAAAGCCGAGCGCATAGAGCGGCATGAATGCCAGGTAGAAGCCGATTATCCAGCACCAGAAAGCCCGCTTGCCCCAGCGCTGGTCCAGAGTGAACCCGAACGCCTTCGGGAACCAGTACATATAGCCGGCCAGGTAGCCGAACAGTGCGCCGGGGATCAGCATGTTATGGAAATGCGCCACCAGGAAAGTCGAGTTGTGCATCAGGTAATCCGCCGGGGGCAGCGCCAGCAGCACGCCGGTCATGCCGCCGATGACGAAAGTCACGATAAAGCCCAGCGTCCACAGCATGGCGGGGTGGAATGTGATGCGCCCGCGAAACATCGTCAGCAACCAGTCGAAGACTTTTACTCCGGTGGGAACGGCGATCACCATGGTGGCGATGCCGAAAAAGGCATTCACGTTGGCGCTCGCGCCCATGGTGAAAAAGTGGTGCAGCCACACGGTAAATGACAGCAGGGCGATCGCCATGGTGGCAAACACCAGGGACTTGTAGCCAAACAGGCTTTTCGCGGAAAAGTTGGCGACGACCTGGGAGTAAATGCCGAAGGCGGGAAGGATCAGGATATATACCTCCGGGTGCCCCCAAATCCAGAACAGGTTGATGTAGTTCATCAGGTTGCCGCCGTCGGCATTGGTAAAGAAATGCATGCCGAAAACGCGATCCAGGGCGAGTAGTGCCGTGGCCACCGTCAGGGCGGGAAAAGCGAAAATCATCAGTGTGCTGGATGCGAGCGTGGTCCAACAGAAAAGGGGCATTCGCAGCAGCGTCATACCCGGCGCACGCCGCTTGAGAATGGTGACGATAAAGTTGATTCCGGAAAGCGTGGTGCCGATACCGCTTAACTGAATTGCCCATATCCAGTAATCGACACCGACACCGGGATTCGTCGTTACACCGGAGTAGGGGGGATAGCCTGTCCATCCCGCGGTGGAGAAACGGCCGATCACCAGTGAAATCAATACCAGACCGGCGCCGGCAGCGGTCAGGCCCAGGCTGGCGGAATTCAGGAAAGGAAAAGCGACATCGCGCGCGCCTATCTGCTGGGGCATGATGATATTGATCAGCCCCGTCAGAAACGGCATCGCCATAAAAAACACCATGATGGTGCCGTGCGAGCTGAAAATCTGGTCGAAATGCTCGGGCGGCAGGTAGCCGTCGGAGTTATGCGCCACGGCCTGCTGCGCGCGCATCATCGCCGCATCGACAAAACCGCGCAGCAACATCACCAGCGCCAGTAACACGTACATGATACCGATACGCTTGTGATCGAGGCTGGTCAGCCATTCACGCCATAGGTAGCCCCATTTGCCGAAGCGGGTAATCAAGCCGATTACCGCAATGAAAGTCACTACCGTGATCACCGCACCGCTCAGCGCTACCCAGCTGTAAAAGGGCAGGGCGTCGGTGCTCAGCCTTCCCAGCATGCGTGTCTCCGTGAATTATTGTGTGTGGCCGCCGGCGTATTTCGCGATGACGTGGTCGAAAAGCCCCGGTGCAACACCGGAATAGTAGCCGACGGGGTGGCCGATACTCGGGGCGGCCAGCGCCAGGTAGGCGCGTTTGTCCAGCCTTGCGGGCGACTGTCGAACCCTGTTGACCCATTCGCCAAACTCCGCAGTGGGTAGCGCATGTGCGGCGAAGTGCTGTTCGGGAAAGCCATCGCCGCTGTACTGCATATTGCGCCCGCGGAAACACCCCGGTCGATCGGCAAGAAGGTTGAGTCGTGTCTGCATCCCGGCCATGGCGTAGATCTGACCGCCCAGTGCGGGAATAAAAAAGGCGTTCATTACCGTGTCGGAGGTGATCCGGATACTCAGTGGGCGGCCGGCTGGAAATACCAGTTCATTGACTGTAGCAATGTCCTGTTCGGGATAGATAAACAGCCACTTCCAGTCCTGCGCAATGGCTTCGACCTGCAGTGGCTCCCTGTCTGATGGCAGTGGTCGGTAAGGATCCAGTGCGTGTGTCTCGCGCCATAACAGGATGCTGAGGCTCACGACAATTGCTGCCGGAACCAGCCATACAACGGCGTCGACCCCGGCGGAATAGGTCCAGTTCGGCGTGTAGCGCCCGCGCCCGCCGGTGGCACGGTAACGCCATACGAACAGAAAAGTCATCGCGAAGACCGGCACTATCACGATCAACATGATCAGCACCGCGCTGAGGAGCAGGTCGCGCTCGGCGAGTGCCACAGGCCCCGCGGGGTGGAGAATGGGTGTGCGTATCAGGTGACAGCTATCCATTGCTGACATGGTTCCGGCAGACTGGGTCGAGTTTTCACGCAACAGACTGTTGCAAGCGGCGGCGCGCTACTTTCCCGCAGCTCGCTATACAGTAAAGACCTTCCTATGGTGTTCGTTCGGTAGGGTTGATGAGGTGCCAGACAAAAAAAGCGAACCATATGGTTCGCCCTCAGACTGTTGATAAACCCCGCATTCCGTTCTGAGCTGGTGCGGTGGCGGCCAAGCACTAGGACGAGCATTTCGAAACGCTGTGAATACATCCCTGTAAGCTCCGGCGGCGACGGTCCGGCCGCTGCAGGCATTCGCGGCGCCTTCGGCCCTGTCGCCGACGGTTCGAAATGCTCGTCCTAGCACTTTGCCTTAAATTTCGACTGCGCAACTTTGTCAGCAACCTGAGGGCGAATCGGATGGTTCGCCCTTTCAGGGCAAGCTATTGCGGCGGCCGCTTACTCGCCCAGGGTAAACAGCTGCGTGTTACCGCCAGTGGCCACGACGTTGACCGTCTTGGTCTTCTCATTGGCGAAGCGGAACAGGTAGTGCGGGCCGCCCGCCTTGGGGCCGGTACCGGACAGGCCGGTGCCGCCGAACGGGTTCACGCCCACGACCGCGCCAACCATATCGCGGTTCACGTAGCAGTTGCCCACGTTTACGCGCTTGAACACTGCGCTTGCGCGGCCCTCGATGCGGGAGTGCAGGCCGAAGGTCAGGCCGTAGCCGGTGGCGTTGATGCGGCGGATCACGTCTTCCAGCTCTTCCGCCTTGAAGCGCACTACGTGCAGGAAGGGGCCAAACACTTCGCGCTTGAGCAGCGAGAAGTCTTCGATCTCCACCACCTGCGGGCCGAAGAAGGTGCCATTTGCCGGCTTTCTGGCTTCGTCAAATGCGAACAGCGGCTTGGCTTCCTGCTGCATGCGCTCGCGGTGGGCTTCCAGCAGGCCCAGGGCTTTCTCGTCGATGACCGGACCGATATCGGTTTCCAGCTTGGACGGGTCGCCGAGGGTCAGTTCCTCGCAGGCACCCTTGAGCATGTTCAGCAGGTTGTCCGCAATCACGTCCTGCACGCACAGGATGCGCAGGGCGGAGCAGCGTTGGCCGGCGCTGAGGAATGCCGACTGGATCACGTCGTCCACCACCTGCTCGGGCAGGGCGGTGGAGTCGACGATCATCACGTTCTGGCCGCCGGTCTCGGCGATCAGCGGGGTGATCGGGCCTTCTTTATCGGCCAGCTGCTTGTTGATCAGGCGCGCGGTCTCGGTGGAGCCGGTGAAGACGACACCGGACAGGCGCGGGTCTTCGATCAGCGGCGCGCCTACGGCGGCGCCGGTACCGGTGATCAGGTGCAGCACTTTGCTCGGTACACCGGCTTCGTGCATCAGTTCGATCGCGTGCGCGGCGATCAGCGGGGTCTGCTCGGCCGGCTTCGCCAGCACCGTGTTGCCCGCCGCCAGTGCCGCGACCACCTGGCCGGTAAAGATGGCCAGCGGGAAGTTCCACGGGCTGATGGCGACGAAGACACCGCGGCCGCTCAGGTACAGCCGGTTTTCTTCACCGGTGGGGCCCGGCAGTTCGGTCGGCTCACTGAAGTGCTTGCGCGCGCCGTTGGCGTAGTAGCGACAGAAGTCTATCGCTTCGCGCACTTCGGAGACGCCATCGTTCAGGGTGCGGCCGGCTTCCAGGCAGATCAGCGCGACCAGGTCATTCATGTGCTTCTCGTACAGATCGGCGATCTTGTCGAGAATCTTCGCCCGCGCCTCGCCGCCGAGGCGGTCCCAGGCGATCTGCGCTTCGTTCGCAGAGGCGTAAGCCTGGTCGATCAGGTGCTTGTCGGTGTTGGCGGTGTGGCCCACAAGCTCTCCAGTAGCCGGGTTGACTACGGGTTCTTCGGACTTGCCCATGACGCCGTCCACGATCGGGCCGCCGAGGAAGTGCTTGCCGCGCGCTTTGTCCACGGCAGCCAGCAGCGGCTCTACCGCCTGCGGGTCGGTCAGTTCGATGCCGTGTGAATTCTTGCGTGGCAGAGCCTCTGCGCCCATATAAATGTCCTCCGGTACCGGGATTTGCGGGTGGCGATAGGGGTTGCAGGCCTCGCTCAGCTCGAGGGTGTCCTGCACCAGTTCTTCGATCGGGGTCTTCTCGTCCATAAAGCGGTTGACGAACGAGCTGTTGGCGCCGTTCTCGAGCAGGCGGCGCACCAGGTAGGGCAGCAGGTCTTTGTGCGCGCCGACCGGGGCATAGACCCGCACCGGTACGCGCTTGCCGTGCACTTCTTCCAGCTGGGCGTAGAGCAGGTGACCCATGCCGTGCAGGCGCTGGAACTCGTAGTCATCGCTGTCGCCGGCCATTTCCAGGATCAGGCCAACGGTGTAGGCGTTGTGGGTGGCGAACTGCGGGTAGATGGCATCGCGGGCATCCAGCAGTTTCTGCGCGCACACCTGGTAGGAGAGGTCGGTGTGGCATTTGCGCGTGTATACCGGGTAGTCGGACAGGCCCATCTGCTGGGCGTGCTTGATCTCGGAGTCCCAGTAGGCACCTTTCACCAGGCGCACCATCAGCTTGCGGCCGGAGTCGCGGCCCAGCGCGATCAGCCAGTCGGCCACGTGCGGCGCGCGTTTCTGGTAGGCCTGCAGCACGAAGCCGAGACCCTGCCAGTCCTTCAGTTCCGGATCGCGGGCCAGGGCTTCAAAGATGTCCAGCGATACATCTAAACGCTCGGCCTCTTCCGCGTCGATATTCAGGCCCATGTCGTATTTGGCGGCCGCCACACACAGGCGCTTTACCTGGGGCAGCAGTTCGTTCATCACGCGGTCGTGCTGCAGCACGCTGTAGCGCGGGTGCAGGGCGGACAGCTTGATGGAGATGCCATTGGCCTCGACCACGTCGCGCTTGTCGTTGTTCTTGCCGATGGTTTCGATGGCCATCATGTAGGCGTCGAAGTAGCGCTCCGCGTCCGCCATGGTGCGGGCGCCTTCGCCGAGCATATCGAAGGAGAAGCGGGTGCCGGGCAGGTTTTCCGCCGGCCCGCGTTTCAGGGCTTCTTCGATGGTGCGGCCCAGTACGTACTGGCCACCCATGATCTTCATCGCCTGCATCATGGAGGTGCGCACCATCGGCTCACCGATGCGGCTGACCAGGCGCTTCATCCAGTGGGAGGGCTTTTCGGTGATGTCCGGATCCAGCTCGACGATGTTGCCGGTCAGCATCAGGCCCCAGGTGGAGGCATTCACGAACAGTGAGTCAGATTGGCCACGATGGCTGGACCAGTTGCCGGAATGCACTTTCTCGGCGATCAATTTGTCGGCAGTATCCGCATCCGGTACCCGGAGCAGGGACTCCGCCAGACACATCAGGGCCACGCCTTCCTTGTTGGACAGGCCGAACTGCTGCAGGAAGGCATCTAAAGTGCCGCGCTTGCTGCGGTGCTGGCGGGAATGGCGCACCAGCTCGCGCGAAGTATTGAGGATCTTCTTGCGCAGGCTGTCACTGGGCCGGGGCGCGGCCAGCAGTTCGCTGACGCACCGGTTTTCGTCGGCGTGCAAATACTCGTGGGCCCGCTGGCGGGCGCTGTGCAACTCTTTGGTGAATTGGCCGGCGACGTTTGTCGACATATTGTCTCCCAAGCTCTGTAACTCAGATTTTGTGTTTAGGGGCCAGAATAAAAAACCGGATTATGTGCGAAAGTGTTCAGAATTAATCGCCATTTTGCCGCCGCTTGTGGTTAAATATCACGCCTGTTTGCGTGATTACCAGTAGGGTATGTTGCTATGTCTCGACAGTTGGAAGATCTGGACCGTATCGACCGGCAGATACTGCGCATTCTGCAGCGCCACGGGCGCCTGCCGAACGTGGAGCTGGCGCGGCGGGTGAATCTGAGCCCCACGCCGTGTCTGGAGCGGGTCAAGCGCCTCGAGCGCGAAGGCTTTATCCGCGACTACGTGGCGCTGCTGGATCCACTCAAGGTGCACGCCGGCCTCGTCGTCTATATCCAGGTCACCCTGACCGACACGGCCACCGAGGCGCTGGAGGCGTTCAACCAGCATGTTTCCAGCCTGGAGGAAGTGCAGGAGTGCCATATGGTTGCCGGTGGTTTCGACTATCTGGTGAAAATCCGCATCAAAGACATGCTCGGTTACCGCCGCTTCCTCGGCGAGAAACTGGCCTCCATCCCCGGAGTGCGCGAGACCCACACCTATGTGGTGATCCAGGAGGTGAAGACCGATACCGCGGTGGCGGTGCCGGATCCCGAACCCAAGAGCAAGAGTGGCAAGCGCTGAGCGCGCTTGGCGCACAAAACTCTTGTAAAGCTTAGCAGCCTGTCGGGCTTAGGCTTTCCCGCAGCAGAACAGTCTAAGTTTTACAGGCTGCCTAACCCCGGAATTGATAGCTGTACCGATCTATGGGTAGTTTGCCGACGGTCGATAACCGCCGCGCCGTTATGCTGGCGCTGGCGGCCGTGCTCTGCTGGTCCACAGTGGCCAGTGCCTTCAAGCTTTCGCTGCAGCACGTATCGCCGCTGCAGCTGGTGAGCGTCGCTGCCCTGGTGTCGACCCTGGTCATGAGTATCGTGGTCACGCGGGAGGGGCGCTGGGGCGACTTGCGTCTGGCCTGGCGGCGCAACTGGCGCTGGTATGTCGCGCTCGGCTTCTGCAATCCCTTCCTCTATTACCTTGTGCTCTTTTACGCCTACGACATGCTGCCCGCTCAGCAGGTGCTGCCTCTCAATTACACTTGGGGCATTCTGTTGGCGCTGCTGTCGGTACCGGTACTGAAGCAGGAATTGCGGACCCAGGATCTGGTGGCCGCGCTGATCTGCTACAGCGGCGTGCTGGTCATTGCCACCGGCGGCAACCTGCTGGGTCTGCGCTTCGAACAGCCCCTGGGTGTGGGGCTGGCGTTGTTCAGTACCCTGATCTGGTGCTGTTTCTGGCTGCTGAACACGCGTATCGGTGGCAATGCATCGATCAATCTGTTGTTGAGTTTTCTGTGTGGCCTGCCGTGGCTGGCAGGCGCAATCCTGGTACAGGGCGATTGGCAGTGGCCGCCCCTGGCCGGCTGGTTGGGGCCCATCTATGTGGGCCTGTTTGAAATGGGCATCGCCTTCCTGCTGTGGCAGGCGGCGTTGATGCATTGCGACAATACTGCGCGTATCAGTAACCTGATTTATCTCTCGCCGCCACTTTCGTTGCTTTTGATTGCGATATTGGTGGGTGAGAAGATTCAAATGGCAACCATTGTCGGTCTGGTTTTTATTATGCTCGGCGTGGCGGTTCAGCAGGGGTTGCTGCGCCGGTTGATCTACAAACGATGACGAGATGAGAGATCGCTGTAATGATGTAGGAGCCTGCTTGCAGGCGAAGTTCTCCGGGGTTTTTGTTGACCCTTGCATTCGCCTGCGAGCAGGCTCCTACATGAAGACTTCGAGATAAATATAAGTAGGTACGGTATGGACTTTTCACTCACCGAAGAACAGCAGATGATCCAGGAAGCGGCGCGCCAGTTTGCCGACAGCGAACTGAAGCCCGTCGCCGCGGAGCTGGACAAAACTGGCAACCGTGAACTGCTGCTGGAGAAACTCAAGCAGCTGGCCGAGCTGGGCTTTATGGGCATCAATATCGATCCCGAGTACGGCGGCACCGGCGCCGGCACTATCGCCTTTAGCCTGGCGATCACCGAGTTGGCGCGCGGCTGTGCATCCACCGCGACGACCACTTCGGTTACCAACATGGTCGCCGAAGTGATCCAGGCGATGGGCAGCGAGGAGCAGAGAGCTAGGTATCTGCCAAAAATCTGCAGCGGTGAGTACGCCGCCGGCTCCTTCTGCCTGACCGAACCGGGCTCCGGCTCCGACGCTGCCGCCATGCGCACCCGCGCGGTCAAAGACGGTGACGAATACGTACTGAACGGCAGCAAGCTGTTTATCAGCAGTGCCGAATTCGCCGGTGTTTTTGTCGTCTGGGCGGTATCCGATTCCGACGCGCCGAAAGGCAAGGGCATTTCCTGCTTCCTGGTGGAGGCGGGTACGCCGGGCCTCATCATCGGCAAGGCCGAGGAGAAGATGGGGCAGAAGGCGTCGGTGACCAATGAGGTGGCGTTCGACGACTGCCGCATCCCCGCCGCGAACCTGCTGGGCGAAGAAAACCGCGGCTTCCGCATCGCCGCGGGTGAGCTGGCCGGAGGGCGCATCGGTATCGGCTCGCTGGCGCTGGGTATCGGTCTGGAGGCGCTGGATTGCGCGCGCGCTTACCTGCAGGAGCGCGAACAGTTCGGCAAGAAGCTGGCCCAGTTCCAGGGGCTGCAATGGCAGCTGGCGGACAAGTATACCGAGATGGAAGCGGCGCGCCTGCTGCTGTTGCAGGCCGCGTGGCAGAAGGACGCCGGCATGCATTTCGGTCCGGCCGCCTCCATGGGCAAGCTCTACGCCAGCGAAAAGGCCAACGAGGCCTGCTACGTCGCCCTGCAGATGCACGGCGGTGTCGGCTATACGCGTGAATATCCGCTGGAACGAATGTCCCGCGACGTGCGCATCACTACCATTTACGAAGGCACCAGCGAAATCCAGCGCCTGATTATCGCGCGGCACCTGCTGGAAGGCGTGCGCTGATCGCGCAGATTCCTCCGAAGTAAGCGGGCTTAGCCCGCTTTTTTTTGTCACGGCATTGCACCTGTTGGTAAAGCTGACACCGAATTCCCCCCCGCCGGCACACTGTCGTCTACTTGACGCGTGGCGATCGCTGTTTCCTTTCTAGACTTTCAGGAGCGAAAAATTTTTTCCTGGATTGTTTCAGCAGAGGAAAGGATGCCGAGACTTATCGCCGCTCTTCTATTTTTCCTGTGTTCCACGCTATCTGTTGCGCAGAGTAGTGAAGATCTGGCCAAGAAACTGGCCAACCCCGTCTCCAGTCTGATCAGCGTGCCCTTCCAGAACAATTTCGATCGCGATGTGGGGCCCTTCAATCAAGGTCGTCGCTATACGCTCAATATCCAGCCGGTGATACCGATTACGCTGAACGAAAAGTGGAACCTGATCAGTCGCACCATTGTTCCTGTGATCAACCAGGAAGACGTGCTACCGCAGACGCCGGAAAAAACGGGACTCGGCGATACCACCCAGAGTCTGTTCTTCTCGCCGCAGGAACCGGTGAACGGCATCACCTGGGGTGTCGGCCCCGCCTTCCTGATTCCCACCGCTACCGAGCCGGAGCTGGGCACAGAAAAATGGGGCGCCGGTCCGACGGGCGTCGTGCTCAAGCAGACCGGCGGCTGGACCATCGGCGCACTCGTCAACCATATCTGGTCCTTCGGCGGCGACAGCAAGCGCGACGACGTGAACAGCACCTTCATCCAGCCCTTTTTTTCCTATACGACGCCGAGCGCCTGGACCTACACCTTGCAAACAGAATCCACTTACGACTGGGAAACGGAGCAGTGGAATGTTCCCGTCGGGTTCTTTGTCGCGAAAGTATTCAAGGTGGGAAAGCAGACCTACCAGATACAGGCCGGCCCCCGCTATTACGCCGACAGCCCGGATGCCGGGGCTGACAATATGGGATTCCGTTTTAATTTCATTTTGTTGTTTCCCAAGGGCAATTAGTTGGTAATCGCAGCCAGATGGAGTTGGTTATGAAGCCCCACCGCAACCGCATCAAAACCAGCGCGTCGATCATGGCGGCTGCGGTTCTGCTAGTGTCGCCAGTGGCCAGTGCCGGCGGCCTGATGGTCTGGGAAATCGGCACGCCGACGCTCGGCACTGCCGGCGCCGGCTGGGCCGCGATGCCGGAGGATGCGTCAACGGCCTATACCAATCCCGCCGGCACCGTCTGGCGGGACGATACCGAGATCATGGCCTCGGGCCAGCTCATGTATGGCCATCTCGATTTTAGTGACGGTGGCCAGAGCAACGTGCCCGGTAACGACGGCGGCAACGCCATCGAGTGGTTTCCCGGCGGTGGATTTTTTGCCGCGGGCCGTCTGACCGACAGCGTCGGCTGGGGGTTTGCCATGGCGGGGAATATGGGCGGTGTACTCGACTACGACAATGACTGGAAAGGCCGGCGCTTTGTAACGGATGTCAGCTTAATCGGCATGAGCCTGCTGCCATCGCTGAGCTGGAAGGCGAGTGATTGCCTGTCGCTTGGCCTTGGCTTGAATATCATGGGCGGCTATTACAAGTACGAGTCGCGCCCGCGCGCAGGATTGTTAGGAGGGGATGCCCGCCTGAAGTACGACGACACGGATGTCGCTTTTGGCGCAAACCTCGGCGTCATCTACAAGCCGACTGCAACCACCACGCTGGGCCTCTCCTATACATCGAAAGTGGATTGGGAGTTTAGGGACGATCTGCGGCTGCGGGATTTTGGTCCGCTTTTCTCGCTACTTGTGTCTCGCCTGAACGGCGCCCGCACCGATATTGATATGGACGTCCCGCAGACAGTGACACTCAGCCTGCAGCAGCGCCTGTCCGCGGTCACCACCCTGTACGCCAACGTGAACTGGCAGGAGTGGTCGGAGTTTGGTTTTATTGGGTTTCAAATCGATAACCCGGATCAGACCAGTGCGACCATCAACCGGGAATACGACGATACCTGGCACGGGGCCCTCGGCATCCGCCATCAATACAGCGCAGGCGCCTTGCAGGGATGGTCGCTGTCCGCCGGCATCGGCTACGACAGCAGCATGGAAGACCTGAATTCGCGCACCGCCGATTTGGTCGTCGACAAAACGTGGCGCCTGGGCCTGGGCGCCCGCAAGGAACTATGCCCAGGCCTGCGACTCGATGTCGGTTATACCCTGGCATGGGTGGGAGATCCGAATATCGATCAGAGCGGCCGGCCTCCCTTTAGTCCCCGCCTGCAGGGCAGCTATGACGACTACTCCCTGAATTTCTTTGGAGCGTCGGTGCAGTTTGAATTGTAAATAAATTGCTACCGTTTTCTTCTGTATTTTCAGTTCGTCGTAGACTAAAGCTGTTATGGGGAAATACGCGGCGATTTCCGGTAAAAGTAGCGACAAACACGGTTGCCAGCCGTAGAAAAAGAGGAAGATCTGATGGGTGGGCCGACTCCAACAGTCGTCACGGTTGAGGAAGCCGGCGAGGGTAAGTTTATCCAGTCGCTGACGTCGGGCCCACATCACCTGATTGCCGATGAGCCGGAGGAATTCGGTGGCGACAATAAAGGCCCAGGGCCCTATGAATACGTACTCCTGGGGCTGGGTGCCTGTACCAACATGACCATTCGCATGTACGCGGATCACAAAAAAATTCCACTCGATCGGGTTCGCACCATTCTGTCACACCGCAAGATTCACGCGAAGGACTGTGCAGACTGCGAGTCCAAGGAAGGCAAGATCGACGAGATAGTGCGGGAAATTACGCTGGAAGGGGCCCTGACCGGTGAGCAGCGCCAGCGGCTGCTTGAAATTGCTAACCGCTGTCCGGTGCACAATACCCTCACGTCGGAGATCATAGTTCGTTCGCGCCTGTCTTCTTCCTGAGCCTCAACGCTGATCGCAATTTGGGGACGCCAGGCGCGCGCGTGACTGGCTGGCTGACTAGATCTGCGACTCCACCGGTAACTTCGAAAGTACCCAGGTCAGAAATCGCTGCCAGGTGGTGCTGTCGGGATCCTTGTGTTCCTCCAGCGTGTTGCCGCCTTCATCTTCCCCGCGCCATGTCAGTTGTCCAGCTTCATCCAGTTCGACACGCCAGGCCATCGAAGGTGCGGTCCACTCGCGAAACAGTTGGTGTAACTGTTCGTTAATCTCATCGTTTTCGATCAAGACGCCGATTTCTGTATTCAGAATCATGGAGCGGCTATCGAGATTGATGGAGCCGACAAAGCCGCGGCCGCTGTCGAGTACAAATGTCTTCGCGTGCAGGGTCGACTGAGTACTACCACTGAACCAGCGCATGCGGTGTTCTCTCACTGCATTGGCTTGCAGCTCCCACAGGCGTACACCGGCCCGTAATAGTGGTTTGCGGTAGCGGGAATAAGCGCCGTGCGCCAGGGCCGTATCGGTAGAACTGAGTCCGTTGGTGAGCGCGTCGACCTGCACGCCGCGTTCTCGTAATTCGGTAAACAGGTGCATGCCCGGTTCGCCCGGAATCAAATAGGCATTGCTGATTTGCAGCCGCTTTTGGGTCTTTTGCACGACTTGCTTCAGCCTGTAGCCGGGGAATTCGCTTACCGGCAGGCTTTCACGGTCTATGGCCTTCGCCGGTGGATCCGCGTACAGCGTCGCCGGTCCCCAGTGAAAAGGTACCTTGCCCGCCGCGAGGTCGGACGCGAGCGCTGACTCCTCTACTGCGCGAAAGAATTCTGAATCCTGTTCCTCCCGATTTTTTCTTCTCAGGTGCGCACGCAGTTCCGGCAGGGTGTGAGTGGCGCCCTCGGTTGTTATCAGGTTGCAGACCGAAACCGCGAGCGCGCTGTTCCAGTATTCATCAAACGTCTTGGTCGCGTCTGACACAACGGCGCCAATGGCCAGGGCATCCACATCGATAAACTCTATGTCTGCGCTGGTAAAGTAACCGTCGGCAAGGTTGCGCCCGCCCGTGATCATTGCGATGCCGTCCGCTATGAACAGCTTGTTGTGCATGCGGTGATTGATGCGGCCAAAACTGAGCAGTTGATCAAGGCGACGGCGGACGCCGCTGTGACCGCCGATTGGGTTGAAGATGCGTACTTCGATCGCGGGGTGTGAATCGAGGGCCGTAATCCAGGGGTTGTTTAGTCGTGTGCCAAGGTCGTCCGCGAGCAGGCGAATGCGGACGCCGCGGTCTGCGGCGTCAAGTAGTTTCTGGGTGAGGATGCGGCCCGAGGTGTCATCGCGGTAGATGTAGTACTGCAGGTCGACGGAAACGGCGGACTCGTCGATAAGTACGGCGCGGCCCGCCAGCGCGGACAGGTTCTCGTGCAACAGGTGAAAACCGGAGCGAGCGGCGTGGTGTCCGTTGGCCGCGCTGCCGAAAGCTTTTGCGAGGCGGGTAGCGACTGCCGGGGGAAGGGCGGAGGACTTTGATCGATCCGTTGCTGGTTGATTCATTGGACACTTACAAGCTGCGGTTGCCGCGCCGGATTACACGGCCATAAGGGCGAGTGTCGAAGGTTTGGCACAGACGTAGGTATTAATCGCGGAATTCCGTGGCCCGATCATAGTCCAGCGCCCTGGCAGGGGCCGTCACCCGTCAGGCAATGAGACTGTATGGATAACGCCTAGGTCTCGGGTTCGTCGTCGGAATCTTCGGCAAGTCCGATTCTGTGCGGACAGATTTTCAGGAAGACGCCGAGTGCGACGAGTAGTGTCGCCGCACTGAAGATCACAGCAATTGGGGCAAGAAGCTCCTCTGTCTTCTGATCCTGAATCAGTTTTATGACCAGCACCAACCCCTCGAGCGCAAGCGCTGCACACACCACGATGATAAATCTTGGGGCGGATTCGAGCAGGGAATGGAGTGCGACGAGCTGGTCTTCCGCGTGAATATTGATCTTGATGACCACATAGAGCTCAAACATGGCCAGAGCGATAATCAGATTGCTGATGGCATTGATGATGACTTCGGGAATTTCGTTTTCGCTGTAGAAAATTTCTGACGAGAAGAAGAATTGTACGAAAGTCGATATCGTCGAAATCAGGATGGCCGCGCACAAGGTCAGAAAGAGTAGCGCAAACAGCCAGGCAAAGACGCTGTGAGTCGAAAATTTTGTCCTTTTGGTTTCCGCCATTTTCCCCGTATTTCACTCCGTTGATTGCGATCGACAGTTTTGAAATCCCAAGCCGTACTTGGCTGTCCGAATACCACGATCCCGCCAGCGCGCAAAACCATTCCGAAGTGGGGGAAAACTTAGCAAGAATGGTAAGGGGGTGAGTGTAGCCTAGCAGGATTGGCGGAGGGGGGAGAGGCCGAGGCAGGCGAGTCGTTTTTATGGGCCGGCCCGCAACCGCCTAAACCGTGGTATGGCACGGTGCTGGCGGCGGGGGAACGAGCCGGTAGATGTTCTTATAGCATCAGCCTGCGGAGGTTTCTGCCTCGACCGCAAAATGCAGGTCGGTTTTAGCGTCGGAATAGAACTGCAGTATGCCGTCCTCCAGCGGTGCCTCTAGCAAGATCTTTGCGTCTTTCTCATAGTCATTCAGAAGCCGCCAGGGATACTTGCGGCCCTGGCGCGGCAGTACGTCGTTGCCACGTTGGACGTAGCCTGACTGCAGTGCGCTCATCACGGAGGTATCCTCGGCGCAGTCTTCGCGATCAATCGCGACTGACACTCGCTGGTTGTTGCGTCCCATATGATTCAGCAGGCGGCAAACATAGCGCGCGGCGATATCTGCCTTAAGTGTCCAGGGCGCATTGGTGTAACCAAAGATCCATGACATGTTCGGCACGCCTTCCATCAGCACCGCCTTGTAGGTCAATTTGCGGTTGATGATCACCGGCTCGCCGTCGACCCGCAGCTGCATGCCGCCCAATACCTGCACCTTGAGACCCGTGGCGGAAATGACAATATCGGCCTCCAGTTCCTCACCGGACTTCAGGCGAATACCCTCTTTGGTGAAAGCGTCAATCTCATCGGTAACTACCGAGGCCTTGCCGGTCTTGATGACATCGAACAGGTCGGAATCCGGAATCGCACACAGGCGCTGGTCCCAGGGCATATAGTCCGGGGTGAAATGGCGCATATCGAAATCTTCACCGAGGCCTTTGCGCACCCCGCGCAGGTAAAGCGCGCGCATCAGCTTCGGCCAACGCTTGGATACCTTGAACATCCAGCGCTGCAACTTGATATTGCGCCAGCGCGCCATGCGGAACACCCAGCTCTCCGGCAGGAACTTCTGCAGGATCTCGGAGAGCTTGTCGTAGGCGGGGATGGACAGCACATAGGTCGGCGAGCGCTGCAGCATGGTCACGTGTTCCGCGTCTTCGGCCATGGCTGGAACCAGTGTGACTGCGGTAGCGCCGCTACCGATCACCACGACCTTTTTGCCGCGGTAGTGCAGATTTTCCGGCCACTGTTGCGGGTGAATAAACTGGCCTTTGAATTGCTTGATACCCGAAAACTCCGGCGTATAGCCCTGGTGATGGTCGTAGTAACCGGTGCAGGAGATCAGGTAGTCACAGGTGTAGCGGCGCGGTGCGCCGCTTTTGGTGTCTGCGGCCTGTAGCGTCCAGCGCCGCTGCGCGCTGCACCAGTTGGCGTCGGCCAGATCCACACCAAAATGTATCTTGTCATGCACGCCGAATTCGGCGGCCGTATCACCGATGTATTGGCGAATTGATGGTCCGTCTGCCAGTACCTTGAGCCCGTTCCAGGGGCGGAACTTGAAACCGAAGCTGAACATGTCGGAATCCGAGCGGATACCCGGGTAACGGAACAGGTCCCAGGTGCCACCCACATTGTCCCTGCGTTCGAGGATGGCGAAGCGCTTGTCCGGGCATTCCCGGCTCAGGTGGCAGGCGGTACCGATACCGGACAGACCCGCACCAATGATCAGTACATCGAAATGCTGTGACTGCATGGAGAGCTCGCTGATTCAACTTTATTTTTGTTCGCGCAGTGTCGCCAGTTTTACGGTGTTTGTGAAGGGCGAAGGTCGGTGAGTACTGCTTGGTCACCTTTTTCCGGCGAATAGAGGTCGACCGTATGGCCCGTCAGCGCGTGACACCTGGAATCTTGAAGGGTTCAGGCCGAGAGGAGATATTGATGATCGCACCTACAGCTTGCTTAACAGTTGCTGCCGCCGCTTAATCGGTGGCACGCCGAACCAGCGTTTGCAGGCGCGGCTGAAGGTGGTGGAATCCGCATAGCCGACTAGGCAGGCGACCTGCGCAATCGGCATATCTTTTTCCGCCAGGTACTGCAGTGTTTTCTCTCTACGGGCGCGGTCAAGGAGTTCATCAAAAGATAGCGATGCCGATCCCAGGTGACGTTGCAGAGTGCGCGGCTGGAATCCCAGTTGCGATGCGATAGTCTTCAGGTTGCAGCAGTTGGTCGGCAGCAATTCGGCAATCAGGTGCTCTACTTGTGCAGGGATGGTCAACGGCTGGTCGCGCAGGGCATTCTGTACAAAGGATTCGAGCATATCGTGAATATTGGGATCCGATTGATTGATCGGTTTTTCGAGCACCACGGTTTTTAACATCAAAGCGTAATACTGCTGTTGTTTACATACTGGCGCGTCGAAGCGGACAAAATACTCGCGGATACTGACTGGTGAATCCCCCCTGATCATCACTCTCTCCGCCCGGAATGTTTTGTCGTAGAGCATTTTCAATGAGTTGTCCGCGACACCAAGGGTGAGATCCATGATTTGCCCGATCTTTTTGATCTTGGTGGCCTGATCGAAGGACATCCGCGAGATTCCCGGCTCTACATCCCAGTGCAGTTCCATCAATACGCCGGGTGCGTAGTAATGCATATAGCGGATGATCTGCTCGAGTGCGCGACCGACAGTCGGTGCATTCAGTGCAATGACTGCCAGTGGTCCCAGGACCATCAGGTCCTGTTTGTGCGAGAGCTGCAGGCCAAAATCAGGGCGGTCCAGGTCCCTGGCCGTTTCCTCGAGCAGGTTTATCATGGCCCCGTGAGAGATCACTCCCTCGTGTGTACGCACCTTTTCCGGGTCGATCAAAAATCGCTGCAGCAGTGCCTCGGGGTCGCCACCCAGTTCCTGTACCAGTTCGATATATCCCATCAGGGCTGTGGAGCGAATCAATGTATTCATGATTCGATAAGGATAGGACAAGGGGTCCGGCGGGCTGTTAAGCAGATGGTGACAGGGAGATCTGATTGTGGCAGTGACGCCATTTCGGGGGGAGGAGGCACGAGTCTACTGAACAGAATTGCGGAAAGACGATAGTTCGCTCGCCATGCATCGTGGCAAAGTGCCGGTACTGCCCGGCAAGGGCAGTACCGACTGCGGTATCAGAATTTCGCCGACAGGCTGACACCGAGGTAGTCGCGGTCGGTCTGGCCAATCGGCGTGTTACCGCTGCCGGACCAGAAGAGGTCAGCGCTATAGCGCTTGCCGTACTCGGCGTTAATACCGAGCGTACCGGACTGGCGGCCCTCGATGAAATTGCGGTCGTAGGACCAGCCCTGCACGTCCTGCCCGACCATCAGGTAGGGTTTTACCGTCAGGCCATCCACCAGGTGCGGGTAGAGTAGCTCCGCCCGCAGGCGGTAACCCCAGGAGAGGTCGGTGGTATAGCCGTCCGCTGAGCAGGCGTACTGTTTGTACTCTGCCACCGGTACGCCAACCAGACAGCCGCCGATACTGTTGTGGGCGAGGTCGCTGCCATAGGCATCGATCTTTGCGTAACGGCGCTCACTGAGTGCCGGCAGGTCATGCACGTACTTGGCGCCCAGCTCGGCGATCAATACCAGGGCGCGCGAGCCCAGTACGGCCGGGATCGGCTGGATGGCACCGAGGGACAATTGGGAGATTTCACGGCGGTCGTAACCCTGGTAAATGGAACCGGGTTCCGCGTTGATGGCGTCCTCGCCCAGCGTGAGCTGTTCGCCGATCAGGCTCGCCAGATACTCCGGGCTGCTGCTGAAGGCTGGTATCAGGTCCCCGGTTGCCAGCTGTACCGGCTGGTTGGGACGATAGCTGATCTCGCCGAACAACTGGGTGGCCTGGAACAGGTTGGAGTGAAAACTCAGGCCATAGATGCGGATGTCTTCGGCGTAATCCGCGAAGTAATAGCCGTTGTTCTCCCGGTTCTGCGGATCTTCCAGCGGATTGCGCCAGCCGGTGCCCGGTGTGCTGTGGGTACTGACACGCAGGCTCGCATTCGGCTCGCGGGAATGGATGTTCAGTGCATAGGCGCCGAATTCGGTGTTGAGGCTGGCGGATGTGACTTTGACTGCCAGGCCCAGCTGGCCGTCGTCGCGGGCTCCCCGGTCCGGGCCGCGGGCGATATGGAGACCGGCGCTACTGGCCAGGGCATCGTTCGGTCCCTGCGGAAAGGCACCGACGCAACTGTCCGCGATATAGTCGAAGGCGGAAAAGGCGGTACCGCAACCGTCCAGTACTGTCTTGCGCCACTGCAGCTGGTAGAAAGCCTCCATCGAGATCGACTCGTTGAGATCGAATTTGGCGTAGGCCATCGGCACGGACAGGCGCAGGTCGGCTCCCGGCAGGCGCAGGGCGGTAACGTCGTAGGGACTGATGGCGTTGATGCCGTTCTGGAAGAAAAGGCCTTCTCCCCATTCCACCACTTTGTCTCCCAGCCCCAGGTGCAGGTCGCGTTCACCCGGCCTGAAGTTGCCATAGGCATAGGCCTCGAAGCGAAAGTCCCGCAACTGATCGGCGTGGCTGTCACCCAGTGGTTCGCCGGCGGCGTAACCGTTGGCGGCACTGCCGAAATCCATATCCTTGTTGCGCAGGGTGTAGTCATACCAGACCCGGCCGCGCAGATTGAGGCCGAGATTACCGCGCTTCAGCTCTGCTGTGCCGGTGAGGACCATGGGCGTGGAGACCAGGTCGCCGCGCTCGCGAAAGTTGAGGCGGCCGTCATCGAGATCGCGCCCCAGGTTGGGGTTGAACTCGCCGGCCGAGCCGTAACCGATCAGGTCGGCGTTGGCCTGGTGAATAAAGTCGGGATTCGGATCCTCGGCCAGCCACTGGGCGCCGGCGCGCAGGTCGCCGTTCACGCTTGCGGAGATTTCGCCGAGCTGGAAGTCCTTTGCCTGGGCAGTAAAGCTGGCACACGCGAGTGCCGGTAGCAGTGCGTGAATGGCCGCGCTCAGTCTCTTCGTCTGCGGCTCGGACAGGGTGTTGAGGTTCATGTGCTTCTCTCTCAGAATTATTTTTATTGTCTTGCTGTGACCGTGTGTTGTTTGCCTTGCGATACTCAGCGCGCTGCGGATGCCCGCTGCTCCGCTTTCAGCGCCGCCGCCACTTTGCCGTCGACAACCCAGCGGAAGAGGGCGCTGGTTTTTCTCGCCATCGCACGGGTCAGGCGCGCCCGGAAGCCCGGGGTGATCATGAAGGCGCGTTTCTGCAGTCCCTGCATAATGCCGCGCACGGCATCGTCGACGGACATGACGCCGGCAAATTCGTTGACGGCTTCGGTAACGGCGCTACCGGTCTCGCGCTCGGCATCGAGCATCGGCGTCTGGATCTCACCGGGGCAGACCACCGAAACGGCAATACCGCGCGGCTTGAGTTCGGTGCGCAGGACTTCGGCCAGGCCGACGACACCGAACTTGGAGGCCGCATAGGCGCCGTGGGTGTAGCTGCCACAAATACCTGCCAGTGAAGCGATCAGGGCCAGGTGGCCACCGCGCGGCATATGCCTCAGCACGCCGGCGGCGAAGTTGCGACTGCCGATCAGGTTTACGCGGATGGACTGCTCAAACATTTCGTAGGACAGTTCCGTAAATACCGCCGTGCGCAGGATACCCGCGCAGTTAATAGCAAAGTCCGGCTTGCCCAGCTCCGCCGCCGCTTCGTCCATCGCTGCGTCCACGGACTCGGGCTCGGCAATATTCACGATATAGCGCTCGACCTGGGCTTTACCTGCGCCGAGCTGGCGCAATTCGCTTAACAGGCTGTCTTCGACGTTCAGATCGAAGATGGCCACACTGGTACCTTGCTTCAACATCTCGCGGGTGAGATGCAGGCCGATACCACTGCCGCCGCCGGAGATAAATGCCGTTTTCGGAGTCCCGTCTTTCCAGTTGCCCATAGTGAGTTCTCCTGGTTCTGGTGGTCGTTGTTATTTTGGGGAGTAAAAATTGGAGTCGGGACCACCGGCAGCTTTGCTGCCGGTGGTCGGCCCTGTGTAGTGGCCTCAGGAGGTCGCGGCCGGAGCGCTACTCGACGGTTGTGCACTGCCGAAGTGCTCGGACAGTTCCTGCATCGCCTGTTCAAAGCTGACGGCAGGTGTGTAACCCAGTAGTCGTTTCGCTTTCAGTGTCGAGAACTCATTGGGCCCGCCCATCAGGCGGAAAGACTGTCGGGTAATCAGCGGCCTTTCTTCCTGCTGTAGCAGATGCCCGAGCCATTCGAGAACCGGTGCCAGGCTGCGCGCCAGCCAGTTGGGTACCGAAGTCGGCTGCGGCGCTCCGAGCAGCTGTGCGAGTCGGCTCAGGTATTTCTTCCAGGTCACCCCGTAGCCATCCGCGGCGACAAAAATATCGGCACTGGTGCAGTCCGAACGCGCGGCGGCGATCAGCATCGCCACCAGGTTCCTCACGTGCACCAGCCCCGCGTCCCACTCGCCACTGCCGAGCAGGCAGGGCTTCTGTTGGCGCAGCATGTCTGCCATCAGGTTGACCCAGGGACCGCTGCCGACGCCGAACACATTGGCGGGGCGAATGATGGTCGCCTTGAGACCGTCGCGTTCAACGCCCTCGCGGGTGACGCGCTCCTGTTCCTGCTTGCAGTACTCGTACGGCGACGATACTTTGCCGAGCGGGCTGTCTTCGTCGAGGGATCCGCGGGCGAGGGCGCTGGCATAGGCGCAGATGCTGGTGGTCACCACAAAGTGCGCATTCCAGCGCAGCGCCAGCTCGATGGCCTGCTCGGTACCGTGCACGGTTATGTCGACATGGGTCTGCTTTGCGCCCCAGTCGCCGACTACGGCGGCGAGATGGAAAATCGTATCCATCGGCCCTATTTCGTCGACGAGCGCGGTGAGTTGGCGCACGTCGCCGATCACCGTGCGGACGCGGTCGCCCCACTCGGCAGGGACCGGCTCGCCGGGCATCATCAGGGCGACGACGGAGACCTCTTCGGCCAGTAGCTGGCGCACCAGGTGGCGGCCGATAAAGCCGCCGGCACCGGTGACGAAGGCGGAAGTCAAACGGCTCATCACTGACTCCGCTTATTCGCCAAGGACGATCATGTTTTCGCAGGTCTTGCCTTCGGCGGCGCACAGGGCGCGGTAGACATTCATCACCGTCTTGGCGTCGAGCACGCTGGTGACGTTGCCGTCGTCGTCGATGTTGACGTTACTGCCGAAGACCGCGAACCAGACTTCTGCATCTTCCTCGGTATCGTCGGCGACGGTCAGGGTGTGTACGGAGTGCGCCGGTTCGAACAGGTAAGAGCCGGCCTTGTTGATCTTGGCGGGATATTCCTTGTAGAACCATTCACCGGCAGTAGTCACCGCAAACACGGGACCGGTGTGGTAGTGGGTGTCGACACCGAAACCGGGCTTGAAGCGGTTACGAATGATCCACAGGTTTTGGTTCAGGTCCACATGCAGCACCTGCAGCAGTGAGCCGTCGGGCAGGCTGACCCAGGGCAGATCGCTTTCCTGAAGCAGGATGGCCTCACGGGCGTCGTCGCGGGACACTACGCCGCCGCTTTGCATGGCGGCCAGCATTTCGAGGACAGGGGTCTTCACTTCACTCATCGCATCTTCTCCGGTTTTGGTTTCGGTTTCTTATTGTTTGGAGCCCTCGATTGGGCTGTTCGCAGTCTATGAAATGGCGCGGAATAACAACTTGACTATTTGCGAACAAAAGTTGATCTTTTGCGAATAGGGCGCAAGAGTTTGTGAATGGAGGAGGGCAGATGTTTCTGATTCGCAGCGGCGCCATCGAGGGTTACGAACAACTGGTGGGCCAGCTCGGCCGCAATCCCGCGCAGATATTGCGGGAGGCCGGTTTCAGCAGCGCGCAGCTGCGCGATCCCAACACCTATGTGTCCTACACGCGCCTGGCGGATCTGCTGGATATCACGGCGGCTATCTGTGAAGAGCCGATGTTCGGCTTGCGGCTGTCGGCAGGGCAGAGTCTGCTGGCGCTCGGTGAGATTGCCCTGTCTATCCGCCAGCAGGAAACCCTGGGGGATGCACTGCGCTATGCAGATCAGCACATCCGCCTGCACGCCTACGGGGTACACGTAAATCAGGTTCCGCACGGCGACCTGATGGAGCTGCAACTGGGGTTCGATTTCACCAATGCCAGTGGCCTCGCCCAGCTGACGCAGCTGAGCGCCGGGCAGGCATTCAATACGGTGGCGCAGATGATCGATGCGGCGAGTCCGCAACTAAAGATTCACCTGCCGCAGCCGAAGCCGGCGAGCAAATTTTCGCAATCGGAGCGATATTCCGGTCGTCTGGTTTTCGACAGCTATTTTGGCGGGGTCAGTTTTCCCCTGAGCTGGGCCGACAGGAAGCCGCAGCACGACGAGCAGTTACTGCGCGAGCACTTTCAACAACGCATCAAATTACTGGAGTCTATTTATCCGGGAAACCTGCAGGCGCAGGTGCGGCACATTATTGCCAACCTGTTACCCAGCGGTGAGTGCAGTGTGGAACGAGTCGGCGCTGCACTGAACCTGCATGCGCGCGTACTGCAAAAGCGATTGCAGCAAGAGGGCTCCAGTTTTCGCGAGTTGCTGCAGTGCACGCGCATGGAAATCGCCCAGCGGCATCTGCAACATGGACAACTGAGTATTACCGACCTGGCCCTGAATCTTGGTTACGCCGATGTTGCCATTTTCAGCCGCAATTTCAGGCGTTGGACGGGGCTGTCGCCGCGGCTGTGGAAAGCGCAGCACAGACGCTAATAGCCCGGCAGAAAGCGATCGTGTCGGTGCTTTGCGACCAGATGCCGGTCTATTTGGCGTCCCGTGTGTTTTTATACGGCGTATGCGGAACCGATGGATTGCCGGATATGAGTGTTAGAACTTTGCCGAAAGGGTAACACCAAAATAGTCGCGGTCAGTTGGTGCGAACGGGGTGTTGCCACTGCCGGACCAGTGCAGATCCAGCGTATAGCGGCTGTTGTATTCCGCACCGATTCCGATCCGGCCCTGTTGCCGGCCTTCGACAAAATTGCTGTCCCACGACCAACCGTTAACGTCATGGCCGAACATCATATAGGGTTTTACATCCAGACCCTTGACGACATCGGGGTAGAGCAGCTGTGCGCGCAGGCGGTAGCCCCAGGCGAGATCGCTGGTATAGCCATCGGCAGTGCATGCGTATTTCTTGTACTTCCCCACCGGTGCTCCCAGTGCGCAGCCGGCGACACTGCCGTGGGCGCCGTCGCTGCCGTAGACATCACCCTTGTTGTAGCGGCGCTCATCCAGACTCGGCAGGTCGTGCATGAACTTCACGCCGACTTCACCAACCAGCACCAGCGCCTGGGCGCCGAGTACATTCGGGATCGGCTGTATTGCACCGAGAGAGAACTGCGAAATTTCGCGGCGATCGTATCCCTCGTAAATGGAGCCGGGTGCCGCGCTTTTAGCGTCATGCCCCAATGTCAGAGGCTGGCCGATAAGGCTCGCCAGGACGTCCGGATTGTTGACGAAAGCGGGAACCAGGTCGGTGGTGGCCAGCTGTACCGGCTGATTGGGTCGGTAGCTGATTTCGCCAAACAGCTTTGTTGCCTGGAACAGATCGGAGCGGAAGCTGAGGCCGTAGATACGGATGTCTTCCGGATAGTCGACAAAGTAACTGCTGTTGTTGGCCCGGTTCTGTGGATCTGCCAATGGGTCGCGCCAGCCGCTGCCGGCGGTATCGTGTGAATTTGCAATAACGCTGATAAACGGCTCGCGGGAGTGAATGTTCATCGCGTAGGCCCCGAACTCCGTGTTCAGGCTCGCGGCCTTGTATTTGATAGCCAGGCCGAACTGGCCGTCGTCGCGCGCCTGCCGATCCGCACTGCGATGAACGAACTGCTGTGAACCGTAGGCCTCAAGGTCGTTAAAGGCCAGCCGGGGAGTGCCGGCGCAGGCGTCGGCGATATAGTCGACGGTGGAGAAGGCGGTGCCGCAGCTGTCCAACAGGGTACGGCGCCATTCCAACTGGTAAAAGGATTCCAGTGCGAGACCGTCGGTTAGGGTGAGGCGGCTGTATGCCATGGGCACTGGAAGACGCAACGGCGTGCCGGGCATGCGCAGCGCGGCCAGGTCGTAGGGATTGATCGCGTTGATGCCGTTCTGGAAAAACAGTCCCTGGCCCCAGTTCAATTCCTTGCCGCCGAGCCCCAGGTGCAGGTCCCGTTCGCCGACCTTGAAATCGCCGTAGCTGTAAATGTCGAGCTGGTAATCGCGCAGCGCTTCGCGGCGCGTGTCGTTCAGACTCGTACCCGCACCGTAGCCGCTGGCGGCGCTGCCGAAATCCACTTCCCGATTTTCGAGCATATAGTCGTACCAGGCGTGGCCGCGGATATCGAGGCCCAGGTTGCGGTACTTGAGGTTTACTTCACCGGTGAGCACCGCCGGGGTGGACCCGAGCATGCCGCGCTCGCGGAAATTCAGGCGACCGTCGTCCTGGGTGCGGCCGAGATTTGGGTTGAATGCACCGGCGGAACCGTAGCCGATCGCATCGGCGTTGCCCTGATAAATAAAATCCGGGTTGGGCTCATCCGCAGTCCATTGTGCGCCCAGCGCCACGCTGCCGTGCACATCGGCAGAGATTTCGCCGAACTCGAATTCCTTTGCCTGTGTCGCGGCGCTCCCGAGCAGCAGTGTGGTCGCCAGTCCAGCAATCAATTCGGACGGCGTCCTGAGAGGAAAGAATCTGGATTGGTTGCCTGCTGGTGGACGGGAATGAGACATACGAAACCTGTAACTGCTTGGTTATCGTGCAGGCGACTACAGGCCTGCCCTGTTATCATCGAGAGGTGGCTGAACTCCGCGCGGCAGTTTGACTTGCTGCGCGTTGTCCTTGGCCAACCGGCGTCCGCAATCCCGTGGACTGAGTGTTTTCTGGGCGATGCCTGCAGCTTATGGAATAACGCGGGACCAGGGCTTTTCATTTTGCGACACAATTTTGACTTTCCACGACGAGCTCAAACTTTCTGTGAATGCTCAAAGGAATCGGGTCCCGATGCGTCGACGTTGAGATGTCAATCTTTGCCCGGCACTATGGGGCCGAGGTTCGTGTGGGAATTCGCCTGACGCAGTCGATACGTATGGTCATACAGCGGGCCGGAAGGCGATCGCACGAAACGAAAAAGCCCGGCAAAATCTGCCGGGCCTCGCGCTATTGAGCGGTGAAACCTGATCGGTTCAGGGCGTGTACCAGATTGGCGAAGTCCAGGCGCGCTCCTGAATAGTCACCGGCAGGTCTTCGCGCGGTTTGCGCCCGACGCGCATGGCATCGTAGGTGGACCAGCGCGGTGTCGGTATCTCGATAACCCGCGCGTAGTAGAACGCGTGCTGCTCCGGATCGAAGTCGTCATCGCTCCATACGGCAGACAGCTGCGCCGCACCGATAGTATTCGTATAGGTCGCGTCCTTTACATTGACCGTATTACCTACCGGTGCGACCTTGCCAGCGGTATCCGGTTTGCGATCGCCGGACAGGGCGACATTGAAAATCTGCTGGTGCTGTTCACCGTCTTCGTCGACCCAGCCCTTGATGATCTGGATGCGGTCGAGATTGGCGCCGGTACTGTCCTTCATGGCCTGCACCAGGAATGCCGGTTTCTTGCCGGCAGCGCCGGGCTTCAGTTTTGCGCCCATGGGCACTCCGGCGGCATAGGCGCCCTTGGCCCAGTCGCCCTCCATGCTCTGGTCGTCGTAATCCCAACCGCCGAAGAAGCGCACTTTCATCCGCGGTCCGGAAGTCGCGTAGGTCTCCTTGCGCTTGACGGCATCCCAGATGGCTTCGCGGGTATTTTCCGGGGCCCACACCGCTGCGAGACCGCCGGAGCTGAATTCCCGCACGCGCTGGTTGTTGGCTTCGTCACCGGGGATGGGGCCATCGAGGCGATGTTCCGGGCTGGCTTCGATCCCGAACTTGCCGGTGTAGTTGTCTTCTTCAACGGCAGAGGCGGAATTGTGTGTGTCGGAGTCACCGATCAAACCGAACACGTAGGGGTTGCCGCCGCCGTTGGCTGCCATCGATAGGCCGTCGAGAAAGGCTTGGCGCGCGTAGCCGCCTTTCTTGTTTTTCGGGCGCTCGACTTTGGTCGATGAAAGGATGTAATCCCAGATCTCAAAATCGGCGAATTCGTCGTTCGGTGACAGGCTGGGAAACGTCTCCGAAGTGCCCTTGATCTGCGATACCTCGTACACCGGTTCGTTGTTAACCCGCGCCTCGATATAGTCCGCGCTCAGGGGCTCGTTGTCGATTTCGATAGGGAACATCAGCCCGTCACTGGCGTTGCCGTTGTGCGGTATCGCGAACAGGGTCGCGCCGCCTTGGCGGGCAGTCTCCATCCATTTCCACAAATCCCGCGGGTCCTCCGAGTCCAGCGCCGAGTAGGGCATATCCGGCACGCCCTCGGATGTGCGGAATACCACCACGCGGTGGAGGTTCAGCTTGTTCGGGTTTGAAGTCCACTCAAACGCCGGGAAGGTCGTGAATTTGCCCGGTTCGTAGAACCTGTCGGCGGTCTCTACCATCTCCTGCCAGATAGGTTTGGTGATCGCAGGATCGGACAGGGTCGGATCGGACATGCCGGGCTGCATAGAATCGAGGATCCGCGCATAGGCATCGAAGGCCACCTTGGCATCTTTCGAGGTGATCTCCCTGGCGAGGGGCAACTTGCTGAGCGGGCTGTTGGGATCGTACATTTTCTTGAAGACGCCGAGGTATTCCGCGTGGTCCGAGACGGCGTAAAAGTCCAGCGGTCGATTGATGCGCAATTCGGCGCCGAGTACACCGGCGGGGATGGCCTCTCCCTTGGCCCAGCGGTAGGCATCTGCAGGTGTTGTGGTGGAGCCATTGGTAACGGCGTCAAACGAGTAGCTGGTGTGCACGTGAAAGTTGCCGAAATAGACGTTGTCGGCGAATTCAGCAGGTACATCGCCCAGTTCTTCTTCAACGACAATTTCCCTTGCATTACCGGTCCCGGTGCCGTTTCTGGTGACCGACTCGGTAGCGGATAACTCATCAGTTTGTGCCGGTTCCGCCGAATCTTTGTCTGGTTTTTGTTGATCCCGGTCGCCACCACAGGCGGCGAGCATGCAGGAAAGTAACAATATTTGGCTGAACCGGTACATGGAGCTACCCCGCAGACTAAACAGACCACAGCGTAAAGCGTAGCCAGTCGCAAGGCGCCTGGGTGCTGGACCCGAAGAGTGCTGCCCATTTCGGGCGGAATTCAGCGCAGCATTTGCTCGTATTTTTCCGCGGCCTGCTTATTGCCGCTTTCCCGGTTGATGGAAACGAGCGCCGAAAGGATCTCGCGGTTGCCGGGAAAACGTTGCAGACCGCGTTCAAGCTCACTCAGTGCATCGGCGCTCTTGCCGGCGGTATTCAGCGCTATTGCGTACACGTAGATATAACGCGCGGTGGTATTCGGGTTCTCGGCCGCCCGGCGCAGGAATTCCTGCGCTTCGTCCATGCGCTTTTGCCGCACAAGGGACAGCCCCAGCGAGTGCTGGAGCGGAGAATTTGCGTATACCTTGTCGAGGCCGGCGCGCAACAGCTTCTCGGCGTCCTGTTCGCGGCCCGCGCTGCGATACATATCGGCCAGGTTGATATAGGCGGGGCCGTAATAGGGGGCTATCGCCAGAGCCCTGCGGTAAAAAGCTTCCGCCTGTTCCGGGTTGCCGCGCTGCACATGCAGTGCGGCCAGGTTGGTGAGGGCTTCGGGGCGATCCGCGTTGAACGTTTCCGATGCGAGGTAATTGTTCAGCGCCTCGGTAAACCGCTGTTGTACCGCCGCCGGGTAGCCGTCCATCGGCAGCGCGGCGATCGAATTCGCCGCGAGCGCGCTGCTCACCCGCTCGTCTTCATACAGCAGTGGGATGGCCAACGCCGGGCGTATCTGCTGCGGCACGGAATCCAGTGACTTGGCCAGGCCGAGGTTGAGCAGCGCATCGTCGCCCTGGGCGATCGCCTGCAGCAACTGCGCAGAATTTCTTGAAAGATAATGTGGCAGCAGGCTGATCGCCGTCGCGCGGGCGATGGTCGGCTGGGATTCGTCTGCAATCAGTGCGACCAATCTGGACTCTGCATCGGGCAGGCCGTGACGCCCTGCGTAAATCGCCTCACCGTAGTGCGCTTCAGTCGGCTGGCCGAATTTCTGCTCCAGTACCTCCGCCGCCCAGACATTGGATTTGTCCGTGTGGCAGCCGGTGCAGGCATTGGGTGTTTCCAGCTTGTCGGAGAGATCCGGGCGCGGGATGCGGAGGCTGTGATCGCGGCGCACGTCGACCTGCATATAAGTCTTGGTGGGCATATGGCAGCTGACGCACTGGGCCCCGACACTGTCTGCCGGGTGGAAGTGGTGTTCGGCGGTGTCGAATTTTTCCGGCAGGTGGCATTGGGCACAGACTGCGTTTCCCTCTGCCCGCAGCTGTAAGCTGTGCGGATCGTGGCAGTTGCTGCAGGTCACGCCCGCCGCATGCATTTTGCTCTGCAGAAAAGAGCCGTAGACGTAAACCTCGTCGTTGATCTGCCCATCCGCGTGGTAGAGAGACTCGCTCAGTAATGCGGGGTTGAAATGGTCTAGAAATTCGTCACCGGCCTGTGCGCCGGGGAAATGGGTCGTGCGGCGTGAATGGCACTGGGCGCAGGTCTCGATTTCGGTCTGCGTATCGGCCGGCTGCTGCAGGTGCGCGATGCCGGTGTCGGCGTCCATGGCCCAGGCGGCCTGTTGGCGTCCGCTGAAGGAAACGGCCAGGCCTTTGTTCGTGTCATCGGGATTCGGGTTTTCTGCCCAGTGCTGGTGGCGGGAGCCGGGGCCGTGGCAGGCCTCGCAGGCCACATTTATTTCAGACCAGGATGTGCTGTAGGTCTGGCTGGCGAGATCGAAGTTTTTCTGCAGGTTGGTGGAGTGACAGTCGGCGCACATGAAGTTCCAGTTGTAGTTGAGGCCAGTCCAGTGCAGCTCGTCGCCGTGTCTAATGTGCTCGTCGGGGTTCAGGTGGTACCAGCGCTGGCCGCCCTCCGACTTGCTGCGGCTGTCCCAGGCGATACTCAGCGCCTGCAGCTTGCCGCCGGGAAACTCAACCAGGTATTGCTGTAGGGGAAAGACGCCGAATGTATAGGCGATGGGGTAATCGTGCAGGGCACCGTCCGGGCCGTCCGTGCGCACGAAATACTGGCCGTCCTTTTTGTAGAATCGCGATACGGTACCGAAATAGTCGAACTGCGCATCGTTGAAATTGCCCAGCACCGTCGCGTCGCTGGCCTTCTGCATCGCCAGGTCGTGGTGGGAGTGCTGCCAGGCTTTGAACTGATCTCGGTGGCAGCTGGCGCACTGTTGCGAGCCAATGTAGGTCCCGGCAGCATCACTTTCTTTGCGGGCAGTGTCGCCGGCTCGGCCATTATTTTCCTGCGGATAGACGGTGGTTTTCTCAGCAGTGGCTTCATCGGTGTTGGGTCCGGCTTGCGACTGGTCTTGCTGGGTATTTCTGTCACAGCCGCAAATAAACAGCACGAGCAGCAGGATGCGCAGGGTGGTCGGCATGGGTTCCTCAGAGGCTCTTCATTTTATTCTTCGCCGGGACACTGTTTGCGGGTCCGATTTTCATCCGTGAATCTCCATGATAGCGGTGCCCTTGCCACGGATAGAATTATTATGGATGCATTTTACGCCATTGTGGCCCCCCGGGGCAGGGTGTAATTGTCAACAAGGCCAACAACTTAGCGGGCAACACCGGGGCGGTCTGCGTCTGGGACTCGAAGTTCTTACTCGCCGATGATGGCAATCCGTATGTCGGCGCGACACCAATTCGCCATTTGGTGAGCGCCACGCCGCCCGGCAGCCCCCGCGCCACAACTTGTTTCGGATGCCCTCCAATTGAGCAACAGGTTGCGCTGACCGGACGGTATTGAGTGTCGTTGATTCACACATTTTCGCTTTTCGAACTATGGTGAGATAAGGCGCAAGGATTGCGGGCCTTTGCATGGCTTCGGCATACATTTCGAGGAGTGCCTATGACCCTTGCCAACCGTCTGCTCAGCCTCCTGAAGCTGGGAGTGATGCTGAGCCTTTTGGGCGTCACGGCTGCTGCCCAGGCTGCAGACCCGCTGCCGTCGTGGAATGATGGCAAAACCAAGCAGTCCATTATCTCCTTCGTCGATAAGACTACGCGGGAGGGCTCCCCCGAATTCGTGCCTTCCGAGCAGCGCATCGCCACTTTTGACAACGATGGCACCCTCTGGGCGGAGCAGCCGATCTATTTCCAGTTGCTCTATGCCATCGACAAGGTCAAGGAAATGGCGCCGCAGCATCCGGAGTGGAAACAAAAGGAACCCTTCGCTTCGATCATCAGGGGCGATACCAAGAAGGCGCTGGAAGGGGGTAAGCCGGCGCTGATGCAGCTGCTCGCCGCCACCCATACCGGCATGACCGGGGAGGAGTTTCAGCAGAGCGTCAAGAAATGGCTGGCCAAGGCGCGGCACCCGGAGACCAACAAATCCTACACCGAGATGGTTTACCAGCCGATGCTGGAACTGTTGAGCTACCTGCGGGCGAACGGATTCAAGACGTTTATCGTCTCCGGCGGCGGTATCGATTTCCTGCGGGCCTTCGCCGGCAAAACCTACGGTATTCCGCCGGAACAGGTTGTCGGCAGTAGTCTAAAAGCTAAATACGAGATGCGCGATGGCAAGCCGGTGATCGTCAAGCTGCCCGAGGTCAACCTGATCGACGACAAGGCCGGTAAGCCGGTTGGCATCTACCAGCATATCGGCCGCCGGCCCATCTTTGCCGCGGGTAATTCCGATGGCGATTTCGAGATGCTGCAGTGGACCACGGCCGGCGATGGCCCTCGCTTCGGCCTGCTGGTGCACCATACCGATGGCAACCGCGAGTGGGCCTATGATCATCCATCCCATGTGGGTCAGCTGGACAAAGCCCTGAAGACGGCGCCGAAGGAGGGCTGGACGGTCGTCGATATGAAGAATGACTGGAAGGTGATATTTCCCTGGGGTAATCGGCAGGGCGCCTCCGGCCGGTAGGTTTTATGAAGTTTTCCGGGAGTCAGCCTGCTACTCCCGGAAAGCCATATCCGAGGCAGGCAGGATTCCGGGAGGAAATGATGTACCTATCCTCACTGCGCGGGTTGCTGCTGGTCCCGCTGTCGCTGCTACTGCTCTATCCGGGCGTCATTCAGGCCCAGGAAAAACCGAATATTCTCGTGATCTGGGGCGATGATATCGGTATCACCAATATCAGCTTCAACAGCCGCGGTCTGATGGGGTATTTCACACCGAACATCGACCGTATCGCCAAGGAAGGGCTGTCGTTCACCGACTACTACGGCCAGCAGTCCTGTACTGCCGGTCGCGCGGCCTTCCTTGGCGGTAACGTTCCGGTGCGAACGGGTATGACCAAGGTGGGACTGCCCGGGGCGAAGGAGGGCTGGCAGGAGTCCGACGTGACCATTGCCACGGTGATGAAGAGTCTCGGCTATGTCACCGGACAGTTCGGCAAGAACCACCAGGGAGACCGCGATGAGCATTTGCCGACCAACCACGGTTTCGATGAGTTTTTCGGCAACCTCTATCACCTGAACGCCGAGGAGGAGCCGGAGAACCGCGACTACCCGAAAGACCCGGAATTTCGCAAGAAATTCGGCCCCCGCGGTGTTATCCGTTCGAAGGCCGGCGGATCCATCGAAGATACCGGCCCGTTGACCAAGAAGCGTATGGAGACGGTCGACGACGAAACGGTAAGCGCCGCGATTAATTTTATCGAGCGCGCGCACAAGGCCGGCAAACCCTTCTTCGTCTGGTGGAATGCGACCCGCATGCATTTCCGCACCCATGTGCGCGAAGAGCACAAGAATCTGGGCGGCCCCAACAGCAACGAGTACATCGACGGTATGGTCGAACACGACCAGCACGTGGGAAAACTGCTCGATCTTCTAGATCAACTGGGTATCGCCGACAACACGATTGTCTTCTACTCCACCGACAACGGCCCTCACTACAATACCTGGCCCGACGCCGGTATTACACCGTTCCGCAGCGAAAAGAATTCCAACTGGGAGGGCGCCTACCGCGTACCGGCATTTGTCCGTTGGCCCGGCAAGTTCCCGGCAGGAAAAACGCTGAACGGTATCGTTTCGCACGAGGACTGGCTGCCGACACTGGCGGCGGCGGGCGGCAATGCCGATATCAAGAAACAACTGCTGAGCGGTGTGCGGCTGAACGGCCGCAAGTATCGCAACTATATCGACGGTTACAACATGCTGGACTATTTTAGCGGCAAGGCAGACCAGTCGCCGCGCAAAGAGTTTATCTATGTGAACGACGATGGGCAGATTGTCGCGATGCGCTACCAGCCGTGGAAGGCGGTATTTCTCGAAAACCGTGGCAAAGCCTTCGGTGTATGGATGGAGCCTTTCACGGAACTGCGGATACCGCTGATATTCAATCTGCGCCGCGATCCCTTCGAGCGCGCACAGCACAATGCGAATGACTATTACGACTGGCTGCTCGAACGGGCATTCGTGCTGGTGCCCTTGCAGCAGATGGCCGCGCAGTTCCTCAAAACCATGCAGGATTATCCTCCCAGCCAGACGCCGGGTGCGTTCAACCTGGAAAAAATCCAGAAGCAGCTGGAGGCGGGTGCTGGCGGCAGTAATTAGTAATGGCGCGGAGTCAAATGGGCCTGATGCCGAAACGGTAGCAGGCCCGCTGCTCTATAGAACAAGGCCCCGAATATCGGGGCCTTCGCGCACGCAATTTTGGGATTTATCAGTTGCCCGTCGGCATCGGAATCTTGACGCCATCCTTCTCCAGTTGATCGCGGAGCCATTGAAAGCGCTGGTATTCCGTAATGGTTATCGGGCCGCTGTAGCTCTCACTCTGCAGTTTGCGCGGCGGATATTGGAGGTAGGTCTTCATCAGCCCCTCGATCGCCTGGCTGATCGTCACCATGGTCCAGGTGCGCTCGGTAAAGTTATTCATAAACAGGTCGTAACGCTCCTGCGGGTCCTGCCAGAGATCGAATACCTGCGGTACCGTGGCGACATATTTTTCTGCGCCTTTCCAGCCGAGATTGGTGTCCACCGACAGTCCGCCGGTGTGGGCACCATCGTCGCCACGCAGGTTGAATACCGCCTTGTAGTTGCCGACACGGGCCGCGCCCGGCGTGAGCTCGTCCTCGGTAAAGTAGAACCAGGAAGTGCGCGCGCTCTTGCCGGTGCCGGCAAGTACTGGCGACATATCGTAGCTGTCGAAATAGATCGGCTGGCCGGCACGGTCATTCACAGGCAATTTGATGCCGGCTACGGAAGCGAAGGTCGCCATCAGGTCCAGGCCGCCGACAATGTCGTGATTGCGCATATTCGCCGGGATTTTGCCCGGCCATACGGCGATGGCCGGCACCCGGTTGCCGCCCTCACGTACCGTACCCTTGGTGCCGCGGAATGGCGTATAACCCGCATCCGGGAAGACATCCTGCCAGGCACCGTTGTCCACGGTGTAAAACACCAGGGTATTCTGATCGAGCCCCAGTTCGCGCAGTTTGTCCATGACGCGGCCCATACGCGTATCCAGCTCCACGACCGCATCGGCGTATTTCGATTTCGACATCGATTTATGTTTGAACTCGGGCGCTGGCATATTCGGCTGGTGGTTCTTCATGAAATTGATGTTGATGAAGAAGGGCGTGCCCTTATTCTTTGCCGCCTGTTCCAGGAATTTGATGCCGGATTTTTCGATGTAATCGTCGAGGAAGGGCAGGCCGACGACGCCTTTTTCCGGGGTGTTCACGTATTGCCCGTTAACTTTCCAATCCTGCTTGGCCGGTTCGCCGGCCTTGCCGGACAGGGAGCCCTTGGTCACCTTGTCGAACATGGCGCGCAACTTCGGGTCCATGTCCGGGAACCAGGTGGGGTCGCCGTAGGTGTAGGCATTGGCGTGGTAAAGGAAGGCGTGCTCCATAAAGTCGTAGCCCTGCGCATTGGGCAGTGCATAGTCGGATTCGCCGAGATGCCATTTGCCGGTGAAATAGGTCTCGTAGCCGGCCTTTTTCAGTACAGATGCCAGTGTCCACTCTGCCTTGGGCAGCCCGCCGCCCTGGCCCTGGAAGGCGACGGTTGTCATGCCGCTGCGGTTGGGAATGCGACCCGTCTGTATGGCCGCGCGACCCGGTGTGCAACTGGGCTGCGCGTAAAAGGAGAAGAAAGTCATGCCCTCGGCCGCCATGCGGTCGATATTCGGTGTCGGCATGCCGCGCCCTTCGCCACCGCCGTAGGGGCCGAGGTCGCCCACGCCGGTGTCGTCCGAGACAATCAGCAGGATATTGGGTTTGCTACCCGCCAAGTTCGCTGGCGCAGTTGCGGGTTGGGATGCCACCGGCGCAGGTTCAGGTTGTGCGGGTGTTGTTGGCGGTGTTGCAGCCTGGGAAGACGTTGATGGCGACGATTCCGGCAAAGTGTCCTGCATCTGCGCGGGCGGTTCCGCCACCGCGCCGCCGGCAGTTACTGTGCTGTCCTGCCCGTCCTGTTTTTGGTTCTCTCCCTCATCTTTACCGCCACAGGCAATCAGCAGAGCCGAAAGGAGTAAAACAGAATAGAAAAGTCGCATAGACAAATCCCTTTGATTTACTAATGGAGGAGGCGTGCCTTTTTCCTGCGGCTTCCTGAGCGATCTATGTTGCCGTTGCGTGGATTCGACGAATCTGCGAGACAGGAAGCCAGTGTATAAACCATAGATCAATGAACAATAGACGAGAGCTGTCGGACACCGCAGAAAAGGCACGGAGAGCTACTGCGAATATCGTTCGGGTTGGCGGACGCTTCGTGTGTTTTGTTATTTCACTGTCATTGCTGCTCTGGCTATCGCTGCCTGCCGCCTTTTCACGGCGTATACCAGATCGGGCTGGAGAAGGCGCGTTCCTGGTGGGTCATCGGCACCTTCTTGTCCATGTCGATACCGAAGCGAACCTTGTCATACAGTGTCCAGCGGGGTGTTGGAATCTCGAGCACCCGCACGTAGTAGACGGCTTTGTGCGCGGGATTGAATTCCTCGTCTTTGAAATAGCCGATTAACTGTGGCGCGCCGATATCGTCAGTGTATTTGGCGGTCTTCAGGTCGACAGTATCGCCCACATGCTGGATGCGGTGCATGGCGTCCTTCTTGCGGTTACCGGACCATTTCACGTTGTAGACCTTTTCGTGGGTGTCGCCGTTGCCGTCCACCCAGCCCTTGACGATCTGCACGCGATCCAGGTTGGCGCCCATGGGGTCTTTCATCGCGGCAATTAGAAAGGTCATCGGCTGGCCGCTCTTGGCACCGGATAATTTTCCACCCATGGGGACGCCTTTCTGGTAACCCGCCGTGGCGATGTCGCCTTCGGCGTCCAGCTCATTAAAGTCGAAGCCGCCGAAGAAACGCAGCTGCATACGCGGGCCGGTGGTGGCAAAGGTTTCCTTGCGCATCATCGCGTCCCAGATGGCTTCGCGGGTGTTCTCTTTCGCCCACACCCCCATCACGCCGGAGGCGGCCTGTTCCCAGCCTATGTAGGCACCGCTCGGCCCGGTGAGCAGCGGAAAATTCCAGCGTTGCTTGTTGCTCGGCTCCAGGGTTTTGAACTTGCCGAAGAAATTGTCTTCCTCGGTAGTGGAGAGGCCGGTGTGGGTATCGGTGGCGCCATTGGCGCCGTACTGGAAGGGATTGGTGCCGAGCTCATCCTGCAGGTGCATGCCGTTCTTGAGCGCCTCGCGCCAGTACTCGTATTTAATAGCCCCCTTCGGCTTCGGGGCCATGATCAGGTTGCCTCTGTCCCACAGGTCCCAGTTGGCAAATTCGTCTTCCGGCGAAAGTGAAGGGTGGGACTCGCTCTGGCCTTTGATCTGGGTGACCTCGAACAGTGGTTCGTACTTCGCGCGCATCTGCGCCCATTCCTTGGTCATCTGTGAGCCGTCGAAGCGCTGCTCCTCGAACATGCGACCGTTGGACAGGTTGCCGTTATGGGGGATCGCCAGTACGCGTCCGCCAGTTTTCTGCTCGTAGGCCTGCATCCAGGCCCAGAGCTTTTCCGGATCCTGGGTTTCGAAAGTGGTCAGCGGCAGCAGGCTGCGGGTGCGGTCGGCGCCGTCGCGGAAGATGACGTTGCGGTGCAGGTTGTTGCCGCCATCCGCATTTACTGTCCACTCGTAGGCGATAAAGGTGGAGAATTCCCCGGGTTTGTAATATTTCTCGGCAGCGTCGACGGTCTTTTCCCAGGCGGATTTCATCCACTTCGGATCCATGACCTGTTTCGGCAACCTTTCCTCCGACTGCATGACGATCAGTTCGCTCTTGGCGTCAGCTGCAGCCTTTTCATCCCCGGATGTCAGTGCGTCGTGCCAGCGCTTGATGGTTTCGTCGGCCATCATTTCCGGATTGCCGGCGACAATTTCGTTGATGACGCCCATGCCATCCGAGTGGTCGGTGATCATGAACCAGTCGTAGGGGCGGTGCAGCTTGGCCTTGAGGCCGGAATTGGATTTCACTTCCTGGCCGAGGGCAAAGCGGTAGGCGTCATCCGGCGTCAGGATGGCGCCGTCCATACCGGCATCGGCGGACCAGCCGGTATGCACGTGGGTATCGCCGAAATAGACGTTGCTCGGGTGGTCGGCAGATGAGGCGGGTGCGCTACCGGCCGCGGAACCGGTCGCAGGCACGGTGGCGGATTCACTGGCAGAGTAGGGGTTGTCTTCGGTCGAGATATCCCCGGAGTCCGGTGTGGCAGTGCCGAACTCCTCGCCGACAATCTGTTCGTCAGCTTTTCCCTGGTCTTTAGCCGCCTTGTCCGTTGTGCTGCGGTCACCGTCACAGGCGGTCAGTAATACGGCCAGGGACAGAGCAATGGCTTCAAAGGCAAATCTTTGTGGGAACATTAACGGTGACTCCTTGTCGTCATATCCCTATTCGGAGAGCCCGATAACCTGATAGGTCAATGATCTTTGCGGGCTCACGGCGTGTACCAAATGGGTGAACTGTAGACTCGCTCCTGAATCGTCGCAGGGTGACCAGTCACCTTTACGTCGATGCCCAACGCGATGGCGTCCAACAGCGAATAGCGAGGTGTCGGTATCTCCAGGGCGCGCACATAGTAGAAAGCGGATTGCTTCGGGTCGAAATCTGGATCGCCCCAGGCGACAGAGAGTTGTGGTGCGCCGATGCTGTTGGTGTACTTGCCGGTTTTCACGTCGACAGTATTACCCACGGGTTCCTTGCAGCGGCCGTCCTTACTGATCGTGCGTTTGCCGGACACCGCGACGTCGTAGATGCGTTGCTGCGCTTTACCTGACTTGTCGACCCAGCCTTTTATGATCTGTACGCGATCGAGATTGGCGCCGTCTGGATCTTTTAGTACTCCAACCAGGAAAGTTGGCCGTTGTCCATTTGTCAGTTGCAGGTCACCGCCCATGGGGACCCCGCGAGCATAACCCGCCTTGGCAATCTCGCCTTTAGTATCCATCGGTTGGAAGTCGGGCCCGCCGAAGAAGCGCAGTGTGATGCGCGGACCAGTGGTTGTGTAAACTTCCTTGCGCTTGAAGGCATCCATGATCCCCTTGCGCGTATTCTCGGTGGCCCAGACACCAGCCAAACCGGCAGCGCCCATGTCCCAGCCCTTGGAGGAACCAATGCCCGTCGGATGGGAGCGCTTTGCAGGAATGTTGTCGTGCTGGCCCTTGCCCGCGAAGTTATCTTCCTCGATAGCGCTAATACCGGTGTGACTGTCAGTGGAACCGATCATGCCGAATTTGTAGGGGTTGGCATTGAGCTTTTCTTGGAATTCGAGGCCGCGCATCAGTCCCGACCGCACATAGTCTGCCTGGGTTGCTTTGGGGCGGGCCCCGTCCGGGGTAAGCGCAAAATCATACACTTCGTAGTCCGCGAATTCGTCGTTTGGAAAGAGTAGGGGGTTGGACTCACTATCGCCTTTGATCTGCGTGGCCTCGACGGCTTTTTCCCATTGCATCCGTTTATTGGCATACTCCGGAGTAATCGGCTCACCGTTATGGCGGGTAGCGGCAAACATTCTGCCCATACTGATATTTGAGCCATGAGGAATCGCGACAAAATTGGCTCCTGTTGTTTTGCTTGTTTTCTCCAGCCATGCCCAAAGATCCTCGGGGTCATCACTCTCCAAGAAACTGTAGGGCAGGTACTGTTTTGCGACGTCGGCACCTTCCTGCTGGAAAATAACCCGGTGCAGGTTGGCGCCATCGGTATTGGACGTCCACTCCCAGCCGATCAGCGTAGTGAATTTTCCTGGCGTATTATGACGCTCGGCCATCTCTATCTCGTGATCCCAGGCGGACTTGCGTTTGCTGCCTGTATGTAGATCGCTAATCATTTCTTTCGCGGTAACCCCCATCTTGTTTGGCTTGTTTGACGCCGCATAGTTGATAGCGTCATAAACCGCTTGCAACCCCTCCTCTGACTTGTCCCCGCCGAGTTTCAGCATTGCCTTGCCAGTCTTGGTGTTGGCGAACAGTGGATCTTTGTTGTTGAAAAGCAGCGGCATGGTCCCAAGCATTTCCGCGTGATCTGCAACCACCAGAAAATCAAGCGGGCGAGTCAGTTGCCAGATAGTGCCGGTGGTAGGGTTAATCACTGCCTCGCCTTTGGCAAAACGATAGGCGGTATCGGGTGTTGAGTTCGGTGTACCGAACAGGTACACGTCGAAGGAAAAACCCGTGTGGTTGTGCGTATCTCCCCACAATACCTGATTGGGAAAATCGGCAGCAAAAAGTGCGGCGCTCGATAGGGCGCCGGCGAGCGCTAAGCTAAGTTGCCTTAATAACATCTTCAATCTCTGAAATTCACGGCTATCGAGCACTCAGGGAGGTGGCAGAACGATGCGCCTACCTCACCAGTTCAATTTCACCCGCGCGCCACTGCTTGGTGAAAAATGGCTCCAGCGGGCTGTAGAGGCGCAAGATCGTGAACCAGCCCTTGCCTGGCGTCGTTTGAATCCAGTTGCCGCGATCGACGTCTCGCGGCTGCTGGGGGCTGAAATAAATAGTAGTAGAGCCGTCGCGACTGGGTTTCGCGGCAGGGGTGGGGTAGCTCTGGCTGCCCGCGCGGGGATAGCGCTGCGGCGTCGCGAGCATGGAGCGTGTCTGGTTGTCATAGGCGGTGAGCGACCAGAACTTTGCCGCGGGGATGTTTTTCGGCAATGTGACTCTGTAAGTCTTGGCGCCATCAAACGGCTGGCCGTCGGAGTCCGTGAAACCCATCAGGTACTGGGAGCCGACATCGGGGATGCGCATGATCATTCCCGGTGAATCGAGCGTATAGGCAAAGTAGAAGGCGGTGCGCGAGTCCAGCGTGCGGGCGCCGGTGGACGGGTAGGGCTTGAACATGCCGTCCCTGGTGAACTGCGGCGGCGGCGTTTCGAAAAAGGCGCCGCCCTGCCACAGCATGTTGCCCCACATGGAATTGGGGTAGTAGGCCCAGTCCGGGTGTGCCAGGGGCCAGCGCCAGTTCAGTAAACGGCCGGTGGCGTTGCCTACCGCGGCTGCGTCGGAAAGAATCTTCTTCGTCCGCGCATCTGGCTTGAACGGCTTGCCGCGGACGATGTCAAATGCCGCCAGCTGGCCGGCCAGCTCCACGTCGAAACTGCCGGCAGGTTCATTCTGCAGATTGGCGTTCACCATTTCGAAGAAACTGAAATCACTCGGGGGAATGGTATTGAATGCCTTGCCGCTGGCCTCGATAAAGCGTGTCTCCGGTGCGGGCGGGTTCTTACCGAGTCGAACCTTGCCCTCGAGTGCGGTGGCGATGCTGGTGCCGTGGCCGCCGGGGGTGTAGGGATAGATTTTGAGCGCTTTCTTGATGTTCGCGACGGCGGGTTTGGGGTCGTTATTGACCAGGTAGGTGCGGGCGGCGTAGAGCAGGTGGTTAGTCTTGGCCTGGGCAATGAAATAACCGCCCTCCGGTAATGAACCCTCGTATTCCGGTGGCACCAGCAGATACTTGCCCCCCTCACCCCGGTCCGGACCCGGAAAGCCGACATCGATGACCCAGTTGAACCACATGTCGTTGATGGTGCCCAAGCCCATCGACGGCTGCTCTAAAACCATCGGCCCCTTCGATAAATCAACCGCCGCCATGTAGTAGACGGTATCCGCATTGGCGGTGAGAAACAGTGAGTTGGCGTCCATCAGTTCGGAAAACAGCACCACGTCATTGTCCTTGGCGCCGATACTGTGCAGGCCCTGACGAATTGCGTAGGCTGAGGCGCCGCGGAAACTGTTATTGAAGGCTTCCAGCGCGCGAGTAAAAGTGAGCGTGTCGAGCACGCGCTCAGTGGTTTCAACGCTGGGAACGCCATCGCGGAATTCCAGTGTGCCAATTCGCGTTTCTGTTTTATCCGGCGTAGCGATGGCGGCCGGGACCTCAGGGCTCGCCTGGGCCGCTACCAGGCAGGGCAGGGCGGCCGCGGCTATCCAAAGTGTCACTTTCCTGTAATCAAACACTACATTTGCCTCCGGGTTATGAACCTTATCCCACTAAGAATAGTGAGCTTCTGTATCCCGAAAGTTGGAGAATCGGCGCTGCAAAGCGTACTGTCGGCCGACAGGTGTTTAAGATAAGACGATGGGCGTGGAACATCGATTTGTCCCTGTCGTTTCGTTCCGTGACGCGGTAGAGTAGTCGCCCTCTTCAACGATCCCATCCAGTCGATAAGGAAGTCGGAATAGCCAATGGCCCAAGGTTCAAGAAAAGCGGTTCTCTACGCGATCTGCGTCAATGCAATTGTCACCGTCCTGAAGGGACTGGCGGCTCTGGCTACGCACTCGGCGGCGATGATGAACGAGGCGGTGCACAGCCTGATGGATACGCTCAACCAGGTATTTCTACTGGTAGGGCTGATCAAGGGCGGGCGGCCGGCGGACCGGCAATACGCATTTGGCCACGGACAGAAGAAGTACCTGTGGAACCTGTGGAGCGCCATCGGCCTGTTCTCCATCGGCTGTGGACTTGGCCTCGCCCATGCCTGGCACGCCTATCACCAGCTGCACGTGATTGAGCGGCCCACCTCCGTATCGATTCTGGGGCTGGACATTGCGCCGATATGGATCTCGGCCGTGGTACTGCTGATTGCGCTGGTGCTGGAAGGCTATGTACTCGTGGTGGCGGCAAAGGAATTTGCACTGCGCATGCGTGCCGCCGGCAGAAAGAATCCGTTTCGCTATCTGCGCGAGGCGGACGACCCGACCCTGCTGGCAGTGTTGCTTGAGGACACCATCGCCGTAACCGGTGTAATCCTTGCCGCAACCGGTATCGCGATGACCCAGGTGACCGGCAACAAGCTCTGGGATATCGGCTTCTCCGTCATCATTGCGGCGATGCTCGGCGTGACGGCCATCTTCCTCGGCATGATCAATATGCGCTTCCTGACCAGTATTCGTGATCAGTCTGCCGAGCGGGCATTTCAGGAGATCTGCATGTCCCACGCCGAAATCGAGCGCTTTCACGATGTCCGTTCTATCATCGTCGATGAGACCCACACGGTCGTGGTGGCCGAAGTGGAACTGCGCGAAGAGCGACTGGTCGGCGATATGCGCCAGCGCATCGACGCGCACGAGCGCGCGTTGTTATCGCGCGTGCCGGAGGAGCGGCTCAATGACAGCGTGCGGGAATACGTGGAAACCCGTGCGGTGATTCAGGCGACGCTGGAGCGCACTGAACGTATCATCGACGAGTTGGAGACTGAGCTGAAGGAGCGCTGTCCGCAGGTGTTCCATCTTACTGTCGAAGTGGAAGGCATTGCGCCGCAGTCGAAGCTGGATGATCCGGAAGCCTTGTTATCCTAGTGCGCAATCGCTAGTCTTGCGGCCTTTCGCCGCAGCGGTGCTTTCTACGGTATCAAAGCACGGTATCAGATGACCGAAATGGTGATTCCCGGTCATTGATGCCGGACATATTCAGCATCTTTGCGCCGCACGGGCGAACCCACTGCACCCGATGTAAGCAGGTTTATGAGCAATAAAGACAAGCGTCCACTGTATATTCCCCACGCCGGCCCCTCGCTGCTGGAAATGCCGCTGCTGAACAAGGGCAGCGCCTTTACCCTGAAAGAGCGTATCGAATTCAACCTGGTCGGGCTGCTGCCAAATAACGTCGAGTCCATCGAAGAGCAGACCCGCCGCGCCTACCAGCAGTACGAGCAGTGCCGCACCGACCTGGAACGCCACGTCTATCTGCGCGCGATTCAGGACGACAACGAAACGCTGTTTTTCCACCTGATCGAGCAGCACATCGAGGAGATACTGCCGATCATCTACACGCCCACCGTGGGTGCCGCCTGCGAGGAATTTTCCAACATCTACCGCAACCACCGCGGTCTGTTCGTGTCCTATCCGGACCGCGCCTACATGGACGATATTCTGCGCAGTGCCACCAAGGAAAACGTCAAGGTGATAGTCGTCACCGATGGCGAGCGCATCCTCGGTCTCGGCGATCAGGGTATTGGCGGCATGGGCATACCCATCGGCAAGCTGTCTCTGTATACCGCCTGTGGCGGTATCAGTCCGGCAAACACGCTGCCGGTGATGTTGGATGTCGGTACCAACAACCGCACGCTGCTGAACGACCCCATGTATATGGGCTGGCGCCACGAGCGTATCTCCCAGGAGGAGTACGACGAGTTCGTGGCCGAGTTTATCGCGGCGGTGAAACGCCGCTGGCCGAAGGTGCTGGTACAGTTCGAGGACTTCGCCCAGACCAACGCCATGCCGCTGCTCACCCGCTACCGCGACGAGATCTGCTGTTTCAACGACGACATCCAGGGCACCGCCGCGGTAGCGCTCGGCACTATCCTCGCGGCGTGCAAGGCCAGGAACGAGTCGCTGCGCGATCAGCGCGTGCTGGTGGTGGGCGCCGGTTCTGCAGGCTGTGGTATCGCCGAGCAAATCGTGATGGCGATGGTGAACGATGGCCTGAGTGACGCCGACGCGCGCCGCCACCTGTTCATGTTCGATCGTTACGGCCTGATCACCAGCGACATGAAGAACCTGCTCGACTTCCAGGCGCGCCTGGCCCAGGACCCGGCCAAGCTGAAAGGGGTGGCCGACTGGGGCCTGCAACAGCTGATCGAAAAGGTGAAGCCGACCATCCTGATCGGCGTCTCCGGGCAGGGCGGCCTGTTCACCCAGCCGGTGATCGAGGCATTGCACGAGGGCTGTAAGCGGCCGCTGGTGATGCCGCTGTCGAATCCGACATCCCGCGCCGAGGCGACCCCGGAGGAGATCCTGACCTGGACCAACGGCGAGGCGCTGGTGGCCACGGGCAGTCCGTTCGAGCCAGTGGAACTCGGGGGCAAGCGCTACCCGATTGCCCAGTGCAACAATGTCTACATCTTCCCCGGTATTGGTCTAGGCGTTATCGCCGCCGCCGCAACCCGTGTCACCGACAACATGCTGATGGCGGCTTCCAACGCGCTGGCCGAGCAGGCGCCGGTGGTGAAAGCCGGCAAGGGCGCCATGCTGCCGCTACTCGCCGAGATCCGCGACGTCAGCAAACACATTGCCATGGCCGTGGGCCGACAGGCACAGGAAGATGGCGTGGCGCCGGTGGTGGATGAAGAAAAACTGGAGCGCGCGATCGAGCGCAATTTCTGGACCCCGAATTACCGCCACTACCGCCGGCGGGCGTTCTAATCGATTAAAAATGTGCGTCGGTGCAACAGCAGTTCAGCCGTTGTGCCGGCCGTACTTTGCGAGCGCCTCAAGGCGGCTAGTGGATCAAGCGGTAAATTCGGTAACTAAAGCTCCCAGCCGCAGGCTCCAGGGCAAGGCGAAAAAGCGCAGGACTAGCAGGGCTAATTCAAGCTTTTTCAACGCAGCACTGGGGCTTGTGATGAAGAGATCGGTTACAGAATTTACCGCTTGGACCACTAGTTGGACTCCAGGCGCAGCACTTCATAGCCGTGCGGTGTGGGCGCCACATCGTAAAATTCTTCGAATTTGGCGAATAATTCTTTGACCTTACTGGTAGCCTGCTCGGCGTCTTCCTTGCTCTTGTAGATACCGATAATCACCCGTTCACCATTTTCATCTCCGCAGCTGATCCATTGCTTCAGCCCGGGAATCGACATGATTTCGGGCGTCAACACCTCGATTCTCTTATCGATAGTTTCATAGTCGGCCGGTTTGACTTTGTAGGTGGTGATGCGCGCGTACATGGTTTGCTTATTCCCTGTCTGATCGTCAACTGATGATCACGTCAGCATAGTCGATACTCGCAACAGGGCGCAGAAGCGTGCGGGTTAATCAAATGAAATTTGCGAGCCCGAAAGGGGGCTCAGGTGTGAGCCAGGTTCACAAGGGGTGGGTTTCGAGGATAAGGTTCCCGCGAGGAAGTGCCGAAAGTCGTCGGCGGCTGAGGCGGGGCAGAAATAAATCCCCCGAACAGTTTCTCTGCGGCGAGAACCCAGGATTCTCTCCGCAGAGAAACGTGGCAATGATTCAACCGCTCTCTTTCAAGAGCCGTTGAATACAGGGCTTACTTGGTCAGCAGACCGCGACGGACCAGTAGGGCGTCGACGCTGGGTTCCTGGCCGCGGAACTGCAGGTAGTCTTCCATCAGATCCTGGCTGTTGCCCATGGACAGGATGTGTTTGCGGTAGCTGTCACCGTTCTTGCGGTTCAGGCCGCCTTTCTCCTGCAGGTAGGCGAAGGCATCAGCCGCGAATACTTCCGTCCACAGATAGGCGTAGTAACCGGAGGAGTAACCACCGGCGAAAATGTGGCTGAAGTAGGCAGACTTGTAGCGCGGCGGTACCGGCGCGTAGTCAATGCCGTGCTTGGCCAGCGCCTGCTTCTCGAATGCATTGAAGTCTTCGATCTTGGTGCCGGCCGGGATGCTGTGCCATTCCATGTCCAGCAGCGCCGAGGCCAGGTATTCCGTGGTGTCGAATCCCTGGTTGAATTTGTGCGCCTTCAGAATCTTGTCCAGCAGTGCCTGCGGGATCGCCTCGCCGGTTTCGTAGTGCTTGGCGTAATTGGCAATTACCGCGGCTTCGATACTCCAGTCTTCGTGGAACTGCGATGGGAACTCGACGAAATCGCGGGCGGTGGCAGTGCCGGCCAGGCTCGGGTATTTCACCTGGGAGAACAGGCCGTGTACGGCGTGGCCGAACTCGTGGAACATGGTGCTGACTTCATCGAAGGTCATCAGCGTCGGTTGTCCCTGCGCAGGTTTCGGGATGTTCAGCGCGTTGTATACCACCGGCTTGTTGCCCAGCAGATGGCTCTGGGTGACGTACTCGTCCATCCAGGCGCCACCGCTCTTGCCTTCGCGGGCATAGGGGTCGAGGTAGAACAGGCCCACGGAGCTGCCGTCCGCGTTGAAGATTTCGTAGGCCTTTACGTCGGGGTTCCACACCGGCAGGTCGCTGCGCGCCTTGACGGTGATGCCGTACAGGTGCTGCATGGCAAAGAACAGGCCGTCGTCCAGGACACGGTTGAATTCGAAGTAGGGTTTGACTTCGCTCTCGTCCAGGTCGTACTTGGCTGCACGCACTTTCTCTGCGTAGAAGGCCCAGTCCCACGGCTGCAGTGAAAAGTCGCCGCCTTCCTGCTCGATAATTGCCTGGATATCAGCCGCCTCAGCTTTGGCCTTGGCTACGGCTTTGGGGGCCAGATCGTCGAGTATCTTGAATACCGCCTGTGGGGTTTTGGCCATTTGATCGGCGGTAACGTAAGAAGCCCAGTCTGCGTAACCGAGGAGCTTGGCCTTGTCCGCTCTGAGTTCCGCCATGCGGACGAGCAGCGGGCCGTTGTTATCGGCGGCGCGGTTGGCGGAGCTCTCCCAGATCTTCTGGCGCAACTCGCGATTTTTCAGGCTGCCCAGAATGGGGTTGCGGGTGGTGTTGACGAGGGAGATCATGTATCCCTCTTTACCGGCGCCCTCGGCGGCCGCCGCCAGCGACGCGATCTGATCTTCGGACAGGCCGTCGAGCTCCTCTTTGTCCGCCACCAGAATCACATCATTCTTGAACGAATCGAGGATGTTGTTATTGAACTCGGTGGAGAGTTTCGCCAGTTCGGTATTGATCGTGCGAACCTGCGCTTTGTCCTGTTCAGACAGCTTGGCACCGGCGCGAACAAACTGATCGTAATAGAAATCTACCAGTCGCTGGTCTTCCGCGCTCAGTTCGGACTTGTGCTGATGGATGCTGTCAACGCGGGCAAATAGCGTCGGGTTTAGATAGATATTGTCGTTGTGCTCAGACAGCTGCGGAGCAACCTCTGCCTGAATTTCCTGGATTTCGTCGTCGGAGTTCAGGCTGGCGAGGCTAAAGAAAACACGGGCAACCCGCGACAGCAGCTCACCGCTTTTTTCCATGGCCACGATGGTATTGTCAAAGGTGGCGGGTTCGGCGTTGTCGGCGATCGCGCTGATCTGATCCCGATGCTGTTCAAAGCCACTGTTGAATGCCGGGCGGAAATGTCCGACTTTGATTTTGTCGAATTGCGGCGCCTGGTCCTGAAGCGGGCTCGCCTGGAGCAGCGGGTTAGCGGAGGAGACGTCTTTTGTATCCATGCTCTCGGCACTGGTTGTCGGCGTCTTTTCGGCGAGCGCCTGGGAGTTGTTGGGTTTTCCGTCTGAGCAGGCAGCCAAGACGAGGCTGGCGCCGATAGCGGTAGCGAGTAAGGATTTGCGCATAACGTCTCCGAATGCTTTGTGTTTGTTCTGCAATGGCAGGGCAGTGCGAAATTCCGAAGCCATCGCCAGGCTGCTTCCCGGTCGCTAGCGGAATGTCGAACACTATCGTCCGCCGGGAGTAACAGGGGCGGGTAGCGCTGTTCCTTGCAGAGCCTTTATATTTCTTGACTGTCACCTCGAGAGAAGGACGCCATTTGTGCGTCTTGGATACTATCGCATCGATCAGTAGATTCAAGCGTCACCGGGGTGGGGCGCGCGTATTCTGTGACGGGGACGTAAACTCGGAACGAGTTTGGAATAATTCGCTGAAAATAGGTGTAATGACGGGCCTAAATCCTGTTCGCTGGCTCAATTTAAACGGGTGTCAGCGCGCCGGGCGACTGCCAATAGTGGAGGGCAGCGAAATAAGAATGGCCGTCGGCCACTGCACATGGACGAATACCGAGGGCGCTATTCCGCGTTGAGGGGCTTCTGTCTCTGCATGACCTGCTGTAGCAGGCGGCAGCATAGGCGGTAAAAGACATTCGGGCAATGGCGGCTGACCAGTGCGGTGAGTTTACTGCGCATACCGGGGATGATTTGCCAGCGGCCGGCATCCAGTCCGGCGAGAATCGTGTCACAGGCGCTATCCACGTCGAGTGAGCCCGCGAGTTTTTTCAGTTCCAGCGAAATGGGGTTTCCCGTCGCGTTCTCTCCGGCAACCATCGGCGTGCGCACTTCACCGGGGCAGATGCAGCTGACGCCGATACCAAGCGGCTCGCACTCAAAGCGCAGTGTAGTGGCGAGACCGACAACGCCGAACTTGGAGGTGCCATAGGCGGCGTAGCCATAGTTGCTGGTCAGGCCGGCCATTGAGGCGATCAGGGCGAGGCGCGCCCCGGCACGCATATGGGGCAAGGCAGCACTGGCAAAGTTGAAACTGCCGTTCAGGTTTACATTCACTACCTGCTGGAATTCCGTCGCCGTCAGATTCGTGAATGCCTTGTTGATAATAATCCCGGCGGAATTCAGGGCCAGCTCCGGCGGTCCAAATTGACGCACGGCCTCGGCGACCGCGCCGTGCACTTGCGCGGCATCGGTAATATCGATGCGCAGGAACTGCCACTCGCCAGTCCCTTTTTCGGCCGCGCAATCGAGCGCGGCCGCGCTCCCTTCACTGAGCTGCAGATCGAGCACGCTGACTTTGCTCCCGCGGCGCAGCAGGCGAGTGGCAATGCCGAGCCCGATACCGCTGCCGGCACCTGAGATCACGGCGTGAGTCCAGAGCTTCATTATTGTTGTCCTGTGTGCGTTCTTGCAGGCAGCCACAGTGGCTGGAGGACAGTATCCGCAGTTTATCGATTCAAAATCAAGCAACCACAGTCACAGACGCGTGTCATGGCTGGCTCTGCCAGTTGTGCGGCTCAGAGCCCCAGTTTCTTTAGCCCCCAGCCGAGGAACCTTTCGAATCGGGTTTTCGGTTGAATGATGAAGTTATCCAGTACCTTGCGCTTCGGCTCTGTACCCAGCGCCTGCAGCTCGTTATGCAGCAGTTGCAGATCGGCAACTGCGAGTGGCAGCGGGGCTTCATCCGGCTGGAAGCTACTGCCTCTGGAATAGTCGCGGCCGGGTGTGCTGGACATTTCGATATGGGTTCCCAGCAGCGCTGCTACCGGGTTGTCCTGACAAAAGTTCAGCAGGCGCTCGATACTGGCTCGGTAGGCATCCCAGTCGTCGATATACAGCCGGCCGGGATAAAAGGTATCGCCCGTCAGCAGCCACTCGGTGTGCGAATCGTAGACGGCAATACTTTGCGCGTGGTGGCCGGGCGTCGGGAGAATGGTCAGTTCGCGCCCGCCCAGATCCAGCTGGCTAGAGCCATTGGGCCAGTCACTGAGCGCGAAGTATTCGCGAACTGCGCCCAGTTCGGCTGCCACCAGGGTCACGCCAGGCTTGTCGAGGAACTGGCCGTCGGCTGCCTTGTGATCCCTGTGTCCGTGGGAATGGGTCACCAGCAATTCCTGCGGCTCGCCCCGGCCTGCGGCCTTGCGTCGCTCGATCAGCGATCGCACTGTCTCATAGAGTGGAAACTGTTCGGCGTCGGCAGTGGCACCGGTGTCCTGCAGGAACAGAATTTCTTCGCCGAACAGCGCGTAGATAAAAGGCGCTTCGTGATTGAGGCAGCGGTTCTGGCGCAGGATAAAAGTGTCGGGGTCGTGCTGGTAAATCTCTATCGGTGGGTCGCGATTGATTTCACAATCTTCCGAGCCGTGATTCCAATTTTTTTCCCGCAGTGCCTGCAGTTCACCGGCATGGATAAATGGTGCGGACAGCAGCAAGGTCGCCAGCGGGAGGTAGAGACTGAATTTCTTGATCGAGTACATCGCAAATCCGTTTGTCTGGAGGGACGTCTTTTATAGCGCAATGTCGCGGTGGAGTATATCGGTGCCGGCACGCTCTGGCTTTGCTGGACTTCGAGAGCGGCAAAGCAGCTTGAGCGAAATTATTCGATTTTATACGCTCGTCATTACTGGGGTATCCGCGAAACCGGCGGACGGATCTGCAGCCTGCTGACGCGCTACTGGTCTGGCCAGAACGCGACTACCGCTATTCCGGCAACAAGGGGTACGGCAAACAGGATTGCCAGGTGGCGGAGCAGCGTACGGCCACCGAGTACGCCGGCCACGCCGGCCTTGAACAGCATATTGGCGAGGGTGGCGATAACCATGGCGCGCCATGCCGTTGGCGGGGGGAGCACGCCGTTGCCCGCGAGGTTGGCCGTGGACAGGGTGATTGCATCTACATCGGTAAACCCGGAGATCAGCGCGACCACATAAATGCCGCGGTTGCCGAAGTATTCGCGGGCGGCAGCGATCGCCACCAGGATCACCGCATAGAGCGCGGCAAACACCAGTGCGGGCATCAGCTCGGCCGGGTTACTCTGTTCCGGCATCTCATTCCGCCGGTGCTCGAAGAAGCGATAGCCGATGGCACAGGTCAGTGCACTTACCAGCAGCAGCGTGATCAGCGGCGGCAGCAGTTGCGGCAGTATGCGTGGCGCCACCACGGAGATTTCCACAAACATGCGAATAAACATACTGGTGGAAGCAATCAGGATCACCAGCGCCGCTATACCGGCGACACTTCTCTCGACCCTGGCGCGGCGCGCATAACTCACGGTGGTCGCGGTAGAAGAGATCAGTCCGCCGATCAGGCCACTGAGCAGGGTGCCCGCACGCGCCCCCACAAGTTTATACGCGCCATAGCCGCCGAGACCGATGCCGACGATCAGTACCACCAGCAGCCAGATCTTGAACGGATTGAGGACGTCGTAGGGACCAAAGGTGCGGTTGGGCAGCACCGGCAGTATGATCAGGGAGATCAGGGCAAACTGCATGATTGCGCGGAGATCCTGCTCGGGCAGCCGCTGGGCAAATTTGTGCATGCTGGGCTTCAGGTGCAGCAGCACCGCGACGGTACCACCTACCGCGACGGCCACGGACTTTTCGCCCAAAACCAGGAAAGCGCCCAGCAGGTACATCAGCAGTGCCGATACTTCCGTCGTGATACCGCTGCTCTCCTGCTCGCCGCGCAGCCGTTCCAGGTTGCCGATCACGATCAGCACCGTCATGCACAGCAGTCCCGCGGCCATGATCCAGTAGGTGTCGTGCAGTTCACTGATGCGCGCGGTCAGGGCGCCAAAAATCGCGATGAGTGGGTAGGTGCGGATACCGCCGAGGCGATCAGCGGTGCGTTCGCGCTGCAGGCCGATCAGCAGACCCAATCCCAGGGCGATAGTGAGGGCGACGACACTTTCCGGGTCGATAAAGACTTGCAAGGGGTCGGGAATTCCACCCGCAGCGCTGGCCGAGGGGGCGTCTTGCATTGATTCCGTGTCCGGTGGCGCCTGTGGTTCGTATCGCTATGCCCTAATTCTAGTGAAGATGGCAGGGAAGAAGTTTAATCGGCGGCCAGTCCCGCGTGCCGTTGGCCGGCGAGCTGGACCCCGCACGATACGGGGCCGGTGAAGAACTGGCGCCGGTCGCGGGGCGCTAGTGTCCCGGCTCCTCGACTACCGCTCTGTGCTCCACCGACGGGATCGATTGCGACTGGCGGATCTGCAGGTATTCGGCCCAATTGAATCCCTGCTCCGGATCGTCCGGGTCTGTACGCAGGAAGTCGATGGCCGCCTCGGCGCCGCAGAGGAACAGGTGTTCGCAATGGCGATCCGGCATGGAGAAGTTGAGCCAGTGGGGCCGCTCGCCGTTCGCCAGCGGCGTGATGGCAATCTCTTTCACCAGTTCGTTGTACTCGGCATTGAGCGTCGCGCGAAAGTGATTGTCGAGCATGTGGCGGCAGGTATTGATCAGGCCCGTGGTAAAGCGGCCCAGCTTGTTGGTTTTGGGCTGGTAGAGATCCAGTTCCAGTTTGACGCCGAATGTTGGCAGCTTGGGTGTGCCGCTGCGGCTATGGAATATGTCGAAGGGAAAATTGGACACCATACCGCCGTCGACAAACTGGACGTCCTCGGGGAAGGCATTCTTGAAATAGGCGCGGGGATCTTTGATCCCTTTGATTTTTCGCCAGTTTTCCGCCACGGCTTCGCCGTCATCGAGCTGCGGGATTTTCCCGACGACATGAGGCTCGAAGAAACCGGGTACCGACATGGATGCGCGTACAAATTCCGCCGGATTGACGCTGTCAGGGCTGGCGAAATAGAGCGGCGCCTTGCGTGGAAAAACCGCCCGGGTCTCTGTGGTGATGTCCGCGGCGACCAGCGCGACCTCCGCCTTGCCTACCTGGGTGTCCCTGCTGTCGCGATAGACAAGGTCTGGAAACTGGTTGATGCGCGTGTTCAGTTGCGCCGTGTTTTCGATACCCAGCTCTTTCAGTTGCTCCTCTAGCCACTGCTTGAAGGTATTGCCCGGGTTCAGGCCCTTGAATTTGAGCAGGTGATTCAGTGTGCGGAGTGCATCTATCGGGTGCAGTACGAAGCTGCGGAAGGAGCCCTTGCCACTGAGTAGTCGCGCGACGGTTTTCCTGGAAAAGTCCCTGCCATCCTCGAAACTGGCAAAGTCCGCATTGGACATGATGGTCAGCAGTGTTTCACTTTTGACTTCGCTCGGAGTGCCGGCCGCGGCCAGGAACAGCGCATTGATCGCCCCGGCCGAGGTGCCGGCGATCTTGCGAAAACGGATACCGGCCTTTTCCAGAATGTAGGTATAACCCACCAGCGCGATACCCAGCATTCCACCGCCTTCCATAACCAGGTCCACGTACTGGTGGCCTTGTTGATCGCGGATATCGCTGTAGGTGTTGCCGATGATATTGGACTTTGATCTAGCCCATAGAGTGTCCGCGTTAGCGATGGCACTTTCGACCCAAGTTGAACGATCCATGCAGTTTGCTCCTTGTCCGGGTGGCGCTTATCGGTGCGCCAGTTTGGAGATTGGTGTTATTTTCGTGTAACTGGTTGCCCGGCAACAAACATCATCGACCATGTGCGGATAAAGGGCACATACCTGGCTGGCCAATATTGTTATAAAAAACTTAAAAAATGAAGATAGGACCCGCCTGATGCGCGATGCAGACGATTGACCCGGGCAGAAGTGCAAGAGAAAGATTGTCCGCCCGTAACGGCTGTCGCGGGCGTTGCTTGGGATTTGCGCGATTGCGGTTGCTAATCCTGGTAGCGGATATCCACCAGGTAATAAGTTACCCATTCTTCGCCACTCCGCAGTTCCACTTCGTCATCGAGGCGGCGACCGAGCAGGGCGCGGGCTACGGGCGAGTCCATGGAAATCAGGCCGGCTTTCACGTCGAACTCGTCGGGGCCGACGATTCGATAGGTCAGGGTTTTGCCATCATCGTCCTCGAGGGTCACCCAGGCCCCGAAAAAGACTTTGTCCCGGTCCTCGGGAATACGGTCGACCACAGTGACTTCTTCCAGGCGCTTGGTGAGGAAGCGCACGCGGCTGTCGATCTCGCGCAGGCGCTTTTTGCCGTAGATGTAATCGGCGTTCTCTGAGCGATCTCCCAGTTTGGCCGCGTCGCTGACGGCCTGGGTGACGCGCGGACGTTCCACTTCCCAAAGGTGCTTGACCTCGGTGCGCATGCGCTGCGCGCCCTCCGGGGTAATATAGCGGGAACCGCGCGGGCGCGGTGGTCTCCATCTGCCCATACTGATGCGTTCTTCTTGTTAATCCAGGTTCTCGATGGTGATGCCCGGTCCGGGCTCCGGCAGCGGGAATTTGAAAATGCGGCTGTAGAATTCCAGTTCGCCTTCCAGCGCCAGCTTGATGCTGTCGCCGCTGCGGAAGCCGTGGCCCTCATTTGCAAAGGTAATGTAGGCCACGGGAATGCCGCGACGCTTGAGCGCATCGACCATGGTCTGCGCCTGATTCGGCGGCACCACCTTGTCCTCCAGTCCCTGGAAGAATATCACCGGGCAGTCCAGTTGCTCCACGTGATTGATCGGCGACCGCGCCCGGTAGATATGCTCGGAGTCCGGCCAGGAGCCGACGAGCTTGTCCAGGTAGCGGGACTCAAATTTGTGCGTGTCCCGCGCCAGTGTCGTCAGGTCGCCGATCCCGTAATGGCTCGCGCCGGCCTTAAAGGTATTGTGATAGGTGAGGGCGGCCAGCACCGTGTAGCCGCCGGCGCTACCGCCCTTGATCAGCAGTCGGTCGGGATCTGCCAACCCCTTGGCGACCAGATACTCGGCGCCGGCGCAGACGTCCTCCACGTCGGTAATGCCCCAGCTGTCAGTAAGGCGTTCGCGATAGTCGCGCCCGTAGCCGGTGCTGCCGGAGTAATTGACGTCGAGGATGGCAAAACCGCGGCTGGTCCAGTATTGGATCTTGAGATTCAGGCCGGCAGAGGTGGCCCCGGTAGGGCCGCCGTGACTGAAGACTATCAGCGGCGGCTTCTCACCGGCCGGCGCCGTGAATTGCGGATTGTGCGGCGGGTAGTAAAAACCGTAGACGTGGCGTTCGCCGGCGGGGAATTCGATCTCCTGCGCGAGGGAAAAGACAGCTTCCGGCAGTGGATTGCTGTTGCTGCTGGCTATGATTTCCAGTGTGCCACTGTGGTTGTCGTAGGTGACCACTGCTGGAAAACTATCGGCGCCGGCCGCGATCATGACGGCCCGGTGGCTCTCACAGCGCAGGCTCTCTATATCACTGAAGGGTTGCTCGATAACGCGGTGCTCACCGCTGTGAATATCGATCCTGGCCAGGTGCCAGCGCCCTTCCTCGGTGAAGGTACAGAGCATCTCGTCGGAATTCAGGAACCCATATGTGGACATGCCGAACACCCACTGCGGCGTGGCAAATTCGGCGTGTTTGTCCCACAACGGCTCGTCGTGCCCCATCCGGTAAATGTTCCACCAGTTGTTGCGGTCGGAAACATAGAAGAGTTCGCCTTCCGGTGACCACTGCGGCTGGAAAATGGACTCGTTGTCGCCGCCGGCCACTACCGTGGTAGCCAGTACGGTGCCCGCTTTATCCAGCTCTGCGAGGCAGAGTTCGGTGGCATCCCACGGCATGTTTGGGTGGTGCCAGCGGAGAAAACTGAGCCGTCCGCTATTCGGGCTCAGGCTGGGATTCGAATAGAAATCGGCGCCCTCGGCCAGGATTTGTGGGCTACTGTCCAGCGGTGCTTGCAGGTCGATCGAGAGAATGCGGGCTCGTGCTTCACCGCCGGTTTCTGCCGCCGCGTGATCTTCCTGAACGCAAATCAATCGCTGTCGCACGCGGTCCACAAAGAGGTCGGCATAGCGAAAATCACCCTCGACAGTAATGGCTTCCGGCACCAGTTTTTCGAGATCCATGCGGTATATGCGCTGGTCCTCGGCGAGCACAAAGAAAACACTATTGCCACAGACGAGATAGCTGGCGCCGCCGTATTCATGGGCTTTGGATCGAATGCTGAGAGGGGCGGGGAGCAGATCGCGACGGCCGCGCTGCGGGCAGAACTGCACTAGAACCGAGCGGCCCTTTTCCGCCGGCCGTGATTCCAGCCAGTAGCAGCACCCATCCACCAGGCTGGCTTCGCTCAGTCGTACACTGCCCTCTACCAGCAGTTCAGCCCGAATAGCGGATTTCCAGCTGCCGTAGGGCGCAATTTGGTCGGCCGGGGACTCACTCATGGATTCACTTCCTTCACTAGATTCCCGTGGGTTAGCGGCGCATTCTGCCGGGGCCCAGGGGGCGATACAAGGTGCCTTTTTCTGCGCCGCTGCCTGTGCTAGGCTGCAAAAACCAAGCAAGCGCTTGGTGCTTGTCGAGCGTCCGCCGGAACGCCGGAACGCCGGAACGCCGGAACGACACGATGCAACGAATAAAGATAAGCCAGGAGAGCCTGCGATGTCGGATGAAGTGGTGATCACTTGTGCCCTGACGGGGGTACTGACCAACCCGGAGCAACATCCGGTACCGGTAACGCCGGAGCAGATGGCACAGTCAGCACGGGAGGCGTATGACGCCGGTGCCTCGGTCATGCACGTGCATTTCCGTGCCCAGGAGCCGGGCAAGGGCTACCTGCCCAGCTGGGATCCGCAGGTGGCGCTGGCAATCGCGGATGCAATTCGCGCGGCCTGCCCCGATGTCATTCTGAATTTCACCACCGGCACCATCGGCCGCGATCAACAGGGTGCACTCGACTGCATTCGCGCAGGTCGCCCGGAAATCGCCGCCTGTAACGCCGGCAGCCTGAATTACCTCAAGGTGCGCTCCAACGGTACCTGGGCCTGGCCGCCGCTGCTGTTCGAGAATCCGGTGGAAAAGGTGGAAGAGCTGCTGGCGGTCTGTCGCGAAACCGGTACCCGGCCGGAATTCGAGTGTTTCGATCTGGGTATAGTGCGCTCGGTGGGTATGTTCAGCGAAGTGGGCATGGTGGAGCAGCCCAACTACAACCTGGTGATGGGTGTGGCTTCCGGTATGCCGGCCGATGTGGAATTACTGCAGCTGCTGCCGAAATATATGAAGGCCGGCGCCCTGTGGCAGAGCACCGTGATCGGCCGCGAGGAGATATGGCCGGTGCACCGCAGGACCGCGGAACTGGGTGGCCATCTGCGCAGCGGTGTGGAGGACACTTTCTATCTTCCCGGCGGCGAGCGTGCCAGTGGCAACGGGCAGTTGATCGAGGCACTGGTCAGTGTCGCCGAGGAATGCGGCCGCAAGGTGGTGTCTCCGCAGCGGGCCCGTGAAATCTTCCTTTAGTCTTCTGGTTTGCCGGCGGTCGCGTTTTGCCGACCGCTGGTCCACGCCTATTTCATTCCTTTTCCCGGTTCTCGACTAGTCTTTATACGGAGCGTGATTTTCTGCGCCAGGTGCGCAGTTTGCGGTGTAATCCTGCCCGGGAGCATGCGATGCAAGGCTTTCTCGACACCCTCGCCACGTTTATCGGCTGGGGCAACTCCATTACCTGGGGTGGCTTGGGCGGCATCTGGTGGCTCGGCATATTGATTGCCGGGTTGTTGCCGGCAGGGCTCTATTTTTCCTGGCACAGCCGCTTTATTCAGTTTCGGCATTTCGGTCATATGCTCACGGTGATGAAGCGAAGCTTTCACAAGGAGCACTACGATTCGGTGTCCGCCTTTCAGGCCTTTGCCACCAGCGCCGCGGCTCGCGTGGGCACCGGCAATATTGCCGGCGTGGCGGTGGCGATTACCGCGGGCGGGCCCGGTGCGGTTTTCTGGATGTGGATGGTTGCCTGGGTGGGGATGGCCACCAGCTTTATCGAGAACACCCTGGCGCAGACCTTCAAGGAAAGGGGCGAGCAGCATGGCACGTTTCGAGGGGGCCCCGCCTATTACATCGAAAAGGGGCTCGGCAAGCAGTGGAAGTGGCTGTCGGTGCTGTTTTCCGTATTTCTGATCGTCTGCTTCGGGTTCTTTTTCAACGCCGTGCAGTCCAATGCAATGGCCGCGGCCATTCACGGTGCCTGGGGTATCAACCCGCTGTTGGTCGGCGTCGTGGTGGCGTTGCTGGCGGCGATCATTGTGTTTGGCGGTATCCACTCGATAGGCCGCTTCGCGGGTATTGTCGTGCCTTTTATGGCGCTGGCCTATCTCGGTGTTGCCTTTGTGGTGGTTCTGATGAACCTCGGTGAATTGCCAAAGGTCTTTGCGGAAATTTTCGGCAACGCGTTTGGCTATGAAGAGGCCGGGGCGGGGGCGTTCGGTGCCGTGGTAGCCAATGGTATCAAGCGCGGTCTGTTCTCCAATGAGGCCGGTATGGGCTCTTCGCCGAACGTCGGGGCGGCGGCCGATGTAAAGCACCCGGTGGTGCAGGGCTATGTGCAGATGGCCTCGGTGTTTCTCGATACCATCCTGATCTGCACGGCGACGGCGGCAATAATCCTGCTGGCCGATGTGCATATGGTGGGCAACATCGAAGGTGTGACCCTGACGCAGGACGCCCTGGCCAGCGAGCTGGGTGCCTGGGGTGGAGGCTTTATCGCGATCGCGCTGTTGTTTTTTGCCTTCACCTCGATTATCGCCAACTACTACTACGCGGAGACCAACATCTTCTATCTGTGGCATACGCGTCTTTCGATTTTCTGCTACCGCGCGCTCTATATCCTGTTCATTTTGTTTGGTGCATGGGTGGCTTACAGTGGCAGCTCGGATAACTTCGCCCTGCTGTGGAATATGGCCGATATGTCCATGGGCTTTATGGCCACCGCCAACCTGCTGGCGATCCTGTTGTTATCCGGCGTGGCTTTCAAGGTATTGGGGGACTATGAGGAGCAGCGGGCAAAGGGTATCGACGAACCGGTGTTCGATGCGCGCAAGTACGATATCAAGGGCGTGGAACACGATGTTTGGGACGGCGATGCCCGCTGACGACGACGTCCTCTGACGATAGTGCGGGGGCGACAGTTTCCCGCTGGCGGCAGCGCTGAAATTAAATGCCCATCTGTCGCGATGCCAGGTCTCGCAGTATTTCCTCGGAACCGCCGCCGATGGCATTGACCCTGACTTCCCGGTAAATCCGCTCCGCGCGCCCGCCGCGTATATAGCTGGCGCCGCCGATGACCTGCATCGCTTCGCGGGCACAGAATTCCAGGGTTTCGGTAGCCTGTACCTTGAGTAGCGCCACGTCGGCGATTTTCAGCTGGCCCTGTTCCTCCGCCCAGGCGCACATGTCCAGGTAGCATTGGGCGGCGTTGATTCGCTGCAACATCTGGGCAAATTTGTGGCGAATCACCTGGTGGTTTGCCAGCCGCTTGCCAAACGTCTCGCGCTGCTGTGCCCATTCGACAGCCTCGTGCAGGCATACGCGGCTGTACTCGACGCAGGAGGCGGCAATGCCCAGGCGCTCCCGATTGAAATTGTGGACGATTGGCAGGAATCCCTGGTTTTCGTCGCCGATCAGATTTGTCGCCGGTACCCGGACCTGGTCAAAGAAGATGCTCGCGGTATCCGAGCACCACCAGCCCTGTTTCCTATCCAGCTGGTGTCGGCTCACGCCCGCAGCGTCGGCAGGAATCAGCAGCAGCGAGATACCGCCGACCCCTTCACCGCCTGTCCTGACGGCAGTCGTAAACCAGTCGGCGCGCATGCCGCCGGTGATGAATGTCTTTTCTCCGCTGACAATATAATCGTCGCCATCTCGTAGCGCACGACACTGAATGTTGGCGACATCGGAACCGGCACCAGGCTCGGTGACGGCCAGGGAAATATGCTTTTCGCCCCTGAGGACCGGCGGAATAGCCCGGTCTTTCAGTGCTTCGCTGCCATAGTGCACCAGCGGCGGCAGGGCGATACCGTGGACCATCAGGCTGGCATAGAGGCCACCGGCACCGCAGCGCGCCAGCTCCTCGGCGGCGACGATGGTGTGGAAGCAGTCCGCTTCAATCCCACCGTAGTTTTCCGGATAGCCCATCTGTAACAGCCCGACACCGGCAGCCTTATGCCACAGGTCTGCCGGCAGCGCGCCGGCTTCGTCCCAGGCGTTGGCAAAGGGCATGATTTCCCGGTCGACAAAGCGGCGCAGCTGTTCGCGCCACTGCCGGTGGCTGTCATTGTAAAAAGGACTGGCGGGGCGGGTGGCATCGATATCGTACACTGCGTGATCCTCTAGGACGTGGCGTCTGTTGTTATCCCTACCGCTTCAATCTGCACCAGCAACTGGCCGCTGCGGACCTGTTCGCCGGCCGTTGCTGCAAGCTTGACGACGGTGCCGTCGCGATCAGCCTTCAGCGGGTGCTCCATTTTCATGGCCTCCATAACGGCGATGGTTTCGCCGCGGCTGACAGCCTGATTCGCGTGCACACAGATGTCGACGATACAGCCATCCATCGGTGCGGTGATCCTGCCGCTGCCCTGTCCCTGAACTGTCCGCGCCGGTGCGTAGGTGATATCGACAAACTGCCACTGGCGACCGCCGCGCAGCAGGTACTGCGCATCGTCGATCTGCAGGCAGGTCTGGTCGTGTTCTATGCCGTCGACCAGCAACCGTGCAGAGTGATCACTCCGTTGCAGGATTTCGATATCGCTTGCCGTGTCGTTTACGCTGATTCGGTAACGATGCCCGCCGAGACAGTAAAGCTGGCAATCATACTCCAGGGATTCGCACTGCAGGTGATAGTGGATCGGCAGGCTGTTGTCGCCGCTGCGCCAGTTGGCTCGACTGCTGCGGCGGTCATGTGCGGACAGCTTCCCCTCGTGAAAAAGTGCGGTCGCTATTGCCACGACGTTGGCGGTGGGATCCGGTGCAGCAGCGTGGCAGAACGACTTTTCCAGAAACGTGGTGTCCGCGCGGCCGGCGACAAAATCCGCTTGCTGCAGCAGTTGGCTGAGAAAATGGATGTTATTTTTCGGGCCGATCAGCTGCAGCCCGCTTAGGGCATTCGACAGTCTGCGGCGCGCTTCTTCGCGGTCATTTCCCCATGCAATCAGCTTGCCCAGCATCGGGTCATAATAGGGGGATATCTCGATGTCGGATGCCAGCGCATGGTCAATGCGAATACCTTCGCCACGCGGTGGTTGCCAGTGGTGAATGCGCCCGGTTTGCGGGAGAAACTGGTTGTTCGGGTCTTCGGCGTAGAGGCGCACCTCGATGGCGTGGCCGCGCTGTAGCACCTGTTCCTGTGAAACCGGCAGTAATTCGCCGCGCGCTACGGCCAGCTGCCAGGCGACCAGGTCGAAGCCCGTTACCATTTCGGTGACCGGGTGCTCTACCTGCAAGCGAGTATTCATTTCGAGAAAATAGAACTCGCCGTCGTTATCCAGCAGGAATTCCACCGTGCCCGCGCCTTCATAGCCACACGCCTTCGCCGCGGCGACGGCGGCGCTGCCCATCTTGCGGCGCAGCTCTGGGCCGACGGCGGGCGAGGGTGATTCTTCGACAATCTTCTGGTGGCGGCGCTGAATGGAGCAGTCGCGCTCACCGAGGTGGATGACATTGCCGTGACTGTCGGCGAAGACCTGAATTTCGATGTGCCGCGCGCCGAGCAGCGCCTTCTCCAGAATGATTTCGTCGCTGCCGAAGGCACTCAGGGCCTCGCTGCGCGCCGAGCGCAGCTGCGCGGCCAGATTGCCGGTGTCGTGTACGAGGCGCATTCCGCGCCCGCCGCCACCGGCAGCCGCCTTGATCATTAGCGGATAGCCGATATTATCGGCCGCTTCGGTCAACCGCTCATCGTCCTGAGTCCCCTGAAACCCCGGGATACAGGGCACGCCGGCACCGGCGACAAAATCCTTGGCCTTGCGCTTGTTGCCCATCAGCTCGATGACGTCGGCTGACGGTCCGATAAATTGCAGTCCGTTCTCCGCACAGGCGCGAGCGAAGTCGGCATTTTCGGCGAGGAAACCGTAACCGGGGTGAACTGCCGTGGCGCCGCTGCGCTTCGCCGCGGCGATTATCTTGTCGATATCCAAATAGGATTCGGCGGGTGTGTTGCCGCCGATGGCAACGGCGCTGTCGGCGTTGCGGACATGCGGCGCCTGGCGATCGGCTTCGCTGTAAATTGCGACGGTGCGGTAGCCCTCGGCACGGGCAGTGCGCAGGATGCGACAGGCGATTTCGCCGCGGTTGGCGACCAGTAGGGTAGGGGGTGTCGACATCAGTACTGCCACTCCGGAGCCCGTTTTTCGATGAACGCGCGGGCGCCCTCGCGCCCTTCATGCCCCTGCACGGCCGCCGCAAACAACTCGGCACCCCTGTCGAGCAGCCGGCCCAGATCCTCGTCTCCGCGGAGATTCGCACTTGCCAGCATCAGTTGTTTGGTGGCCGCCAGCGCATTGGGTGCGCAGCCGGCGATCGCCTGCAACTGCTTTTCCAGCGCCCGGTCGAGGGCTTCCGTTCCTTCGGCGACCTGGTGTGTGAGGCCAAGTGCCAGCGCCAACTGCGCGTCGATTCTCGCCGCGCTGAGGGCGAGGCGCCGGGCCTGGGCAAGACCGATGCGGCGCACGACAAACGGGGCTATCTGTGCGGGCGGCAGGCCCAGCCGAGTTTCCGGGAGGGAAATTGTCGTGTTGCTTTCGGCGATGGTGATGTCGGCGATGCAGGCGAGTCCCACTCCGCCTCCCATGACCGCACCTTCGAGCGCGGCAATGACCACCAGCGGTGTGCGGTTGAAGTGTTCCAACAGTTCGCCGAAGCGGCGATTGAGCCTGTAGAAAGCATCGCTGCCGCCGTCGGCGGCACTCTGCTGCGCGGCGAGCATATCGCCGATATCGCCACCGGCACAGAAATTTCCACCGGCGCCGCGAACTACCAGTGCGCGCAGATCGGGATCCCTCTCAGCCTCGGCCAGTTGCTGCAGCAGCTCGTCCACCATCTGCAGGCTGATGGCATTGCGCTGCTCCGGGCGATTCAGGGTCACGATCTGTGCGATACCGCGCTTTTCACTAATGATCGTCTGCATTGGGAGCCGGCCTCATTCGGAAGGTTTGCGCTTGTTGGGCAATATGCCCATCAGCTTGCAAATAATGCCGAGCATCACTTCATCGGCACCGCCGCCGATCGCCGTCAGGCGCGAGTCGCGGTAGGAGCGGTTGATCGGCGTCTCCTCGATATAACCCATGCCACCCCAGAACTGCAGACACTGGTCGGGAATGCTGCGGGACAGGCGGCCGGCCTTGAGCTTGGCCATAGAGGCCAGCGTCGTGACATCCTGGCCTGCGACATAGGCTTCCACCGCCTGCCAGGTCAGCGCCCGCAGGCATTCCACTTCCGTCTGCATTTCCGCCAGCGCAAAGTGCACCGTCTGGTTGTTCAGCAATGGCGCATCGAAGGCGTGGCGTTCGCGCACGTAGTCGATGGTACTGGTAACGCAGTTCTCCAGGCCCATGATGGTCAGCGCCGCGCCAGCGAGTCGCTCCTCCTGAAACTGCAGCATCTGCAGCAGGAAGCCGGCGCCCTCGTCGCCGATGCGGTTGCTCTGTGGAACCCGCACATTGTCAAAGAAAACCGGTGCGGTTTCCGACGAGCGCATGCCGAGCTTGTCGAGCTTCTGGCCCACGCGCACGCCCGGTGTCTTGGCCGGAATGATCAGTAGGGATTTGTTGCGGTGTGGCTTGCCCTCGCCGGTATTGACCAGCGTGCAGAAAAAATCCGCACAGGGGGCGTTGGTAATCCACATCTTGCTGCCGTTGACGATGTAGTCGCCGCCGTCGGCCGTCGCCGTGGTCCTGACGGCGGCCACATCGGAACCGGCGCCGGGTTCGGATACCGCGATAGCGCCGATCATGTCGCCGCGGATTGCCGGTGCCAGGAACTGCTCGCGCAGCGCATCGCTGGCAAAATTGGCCAGGGCAGGCGTACACATCGAAGTCTGGACTGCGATAGACAGGGGCACACCGCCACAGTGCGCGCCACCGAGTTCCTCGAGAAAGACCGTCTCATAGCTGAAATCGAGACCGAGGCCGCCGTAGGTTGTCGGCTTGCTGATGCCGAGCAGTCCCAGTTGCCCCAGTTGCTGGAATACTTTGCGAATTGGGAAGGCTCCGGCCTTTTCCCACTCGGGCACATTGGGATTGATTTCCTGCTGCACAAAGTTACGCACCGTGCGCTGTAGTTCCCGGTGTTCGTCGGTCAGTATCATTATTGTTGTCCCCGTTGAGTACCTGTTGATGTTCCGGTGTTCGGTCGCGGCGGTTAGAATCTCGCCACGCCGAACGAGTTTTTCCGGAGTTTTACCCGCTCTTCCTCCCGGCAGATTTCCAGGAGCATCCCCAGCAGTTTGCGCGTATCGCGCGGATCGATGATGCCGTCGTCCCAGAGGCGGGCGCTGCACGCCAGTGAATCGGAGTTTGCTTCCATGAAAGTGGCGGTATCCGACTCCAGTTTATTCAGCGCCCCTTCGTCTACCTGACCTGCGCGCTGCATTTTCTGTTCACTGACGATGCGCAGCACCTTGCCTGCCTGGGCCGCGCCCATAACGGCGGTGCGCGAGTTCGGCCAGGCGAAGATAAAGCGCGGATCGAAGCCACGACCGCACATCGCGTAGTTGCCCGCACCGTAGGAGCCGCCGATGACAATGCTGATTTTCGGCACTGTCGCATTGGCCACAGCCTGGATCATTTTGGAGCCGTGCTTGATAACGCCCTGGCGCTCGACCTCCGTGCCAACCATAAATCCGGTGGTGTTGTGTAAGAACAGCAGCGGCGTTCCGCTTTGCTCGCACAGCTGAATGAACTGCGCGGCCTTATTCGCGCCCTTCGGTGTGATCGGGCCGTTGTTGCCAATGACACCGACCGGGTGCCCTTCGACCCGGATATGTCCGCAGAAAGTCTGGCGATCGAATTCCCGTTTAAAGTCCAGCAGGGCAGAGGCATCGGCGATACGCGCAATGACTTCGCGCACGTCGTAAGGTTTCCTGCTGTCTGCCGGTATCAGCCCCAACAATTCCTCGATCGGATAGCGCGGTTCCGCATACTCCCGCACCGGTTGTTCGACGCCTGATTTTGGCAGGCCGGCGATGATTTCCCGTGCCAGGCGAATGCCATCCGCATCGCTTTCCGCGAGGTAGTCGCCACTGCCGGATTCTTGGCAGTGCATTTCTGCACCGCCGAGTACCTCTTCACTGGCCACTTCGCCGGTTGCGGCTTTCAATAGCGGGGGACCTGCCAGGTACATGCCGGTCTGGCCGCGCACCAGCACGACGTAGTCGGAGAGACCCGGCTGATAGGCGCCGCCGGCTGTCGCACCGCCGTGCACCACGGTGATCTGCGGGATGCCCGCCGCTGAAAGGCGCGCCTGATTGGCGAAGCCGCGCCCACCCGGGGCAAAGGTGTCGGTGGCATACATCAGGTTGGCGCCACCGCTCTGCGCCAGGGTGACAAAGGGCAGGTGGTTTTCCAGTGCGATCTTCTGTACGCGCAGGGCCTTGTCCATGCCCGCGGGTGAGATGGTGCCGCCCTTGACGGCGTAGTTGTCGACGCGCACCAGGCAGCGTCGCCCACTGATCTGGCCGATACCGCAGATAGCGCCACCACCGGCACCGGTGCCATCGCTGTCGTCATATAATTTGTAGCCGGCCAGTGCGCACAGCTCGATAAAAGGCGCACCGGGGTCCAGCAAGCGGTTGAGGCGCTCCCGCGGCAGTAACAGGCCGCGCTCACGATAGCGATCTGCTTTTTCCTGCGCGGCAATAATCGGCCGCTGTTCCGCCTCGCGAAAACGCGCGATGCTGGCGAGCATGGCTTCGCGGTTGTCATTAAACTCGGGCGAGTGGGTGTCCAGCTGGGAATCGACGGGCTGCATCAGAGCTTGCCCTCGGCTTCCAGCTCCCTCACGACCTGCGGCTTGTTGCTGCGGTGAAAACCGGTGAAACGCCTGCTGCCCCGCGATGGCACCGGGCGCCAGAGCGGCGAGTGGTGATTCAGGCTTGAGCCCCCGTCGATGCGGAGCGTCTGGCCGGTGATATAGCTGGCGGCATCGGACAGAAGAAAGCACACGGCACCGCTGATCTCCGCCTCTTCGCCAAGGCGGTAGAGGGGGATGCTGTCGCGGAAGCCCGGTAACAATTCCCGCAGGAAATCCGGATCGTAGGTGTCGAAGCCGCTGGAGAGGATATAGCCGGGTGCCACGGCATTGACCCTGACACCGTGTGCGGCCCATTCGATTGCCGCGGACTGGGTAAGGTTTTCCATGCCGGCACGGGCCGCCCCTGAGTGGCCCATCATCGGCATGCCCCCGGCGTTGTCGGCGGTGATATTGACGATGCTGCCACCGTTATTCTTCATGCTCTGCACAAACACTTCGCGGGCCATCAGAAAGCCGCCCAGCAGGTTGCTGCGCACCACCGCCTCGAAGCCCTTGCTCTTGATCTGTTCGAGCGGCGCTGGGAATTGACCGCCGGCATTATTGACCAGGCCGTGAATCCTCTCCCGATCCTGCAGGATAGTCGCGACGGTTTCCCGCACGCGCTCTTCATCGCGGATATCCAGGCTGTAGAGACTGCAGTCGCCGCCGTCAGCCTGGATCTCTTCCGCCGTCTTTTCGAGTTTCTCGGGGCTGCGGCCGATCAGTACGACATGGGCGTCAAGGCTCGCCAGTTCATGGGCGATACAGCGGCCGATGCCGCTGCCACCACCGGTCACCAGAAGTGTTTGCCCTGCAAAGCTGCCGGGGCGGAGCTGGCTCTGATAGCTCATGGGGATATCCTTTTATGCGGTTCTCTTTACACGGACCCCTGGCCAGAATCGGCGTGGTCCGGTTTGTTGTCGTTCTGGCGGCACTTGCGCCCCGGGGGGTGAAAGCGCAGAATACCCTAACGCTACCAAGCAAGCGCTTGGTATTCAATAGTCGGTCCCACAGGTTTTGGAAATAGGGGAGTCTCGTGCAAACAAACGCGCAAGTATCGGCGCAGGGAAACGGTGACCCTTCGACGCAGCAGTTGATTGCGTCGCTGGTGGCGGAGGGTGTGCTGACGGATCCGGAATCGCCCAGGGGGCGCCTGCTGCATGCCGCTGCGCGGCTTTTTGAGCAGAAAGGCTTTGCGCGCACCACGGTGAGGGAAATCGCCGCAGAGGTGGGGATATTGTCCGGGAGTATCTTCCATCATTTTGCCAGTAAGGAAGATATTCTCTGCACGGTGATGCAGGAAGTCACCGTCTATGCGCGGGCGCGTATGGCGCACGCGGTGGCCGCGGCAGAATCCCCGCGCGAGAAGCTGCGCGCCTGTATTGTGTGCGAACTGGAGGCGATTCACGGGCTGGCCGTTCCGGGCTTCTCGATTCTGGTGGTGGAGTGGCGCAGCCTGTCACCAGACAGCCAGAAGAAGGTGTTGCGCCTGCGTGATGAATACGAACAGATCTGGCTGGATACGATTGCCGGGGCGCACTGTCCCGGTGATGAGCCGGCGCTGGTTCGCCGCCTGCTGGTGGGCGCCCTCAGCCACACCTACAGCTGGTTCAAGCCCCGCGGCCGCGGGTTGTCTCTGTCAGACCTGGCCGACCGGGTGCTGCTGATATTTGCACCGCAATAGCCCTGTCACCTGCGGCCAAACCGGGTGGCGTGACCTTCCTGGAAAATTGTGCGCGTCACCACTATTTTAGAGAAATGTCAGTTATTGACCGCAGCTGTGAGAACCAGTCCCCACCGTGGTTGCTGCGAATCTTTTAGTCTCCCTCCTCCAACCGTTCACAAAGTGACACTGGATGTCACAATCTGACAGGAGCGCCAAATGTCTGGCCAGGAGAAGTTTCAAGTCGTTTCAGCGGGAAAGACCCTGCGCGCCAGAGCACCGGAAGCTGTTGTGCAGGACGCGGCCAAGGCATTTTCCATACCCCTCTCGCAGGCCCGCCGCCTGCTGGTCAAAGGCTGGGTGATCAAGGATCAGCTGTCTTCGAAACAGGTGCTGGAGTACCGCTCACGGCTGCAGAAAATCGGCCTGCGGGTGGACGTATTTCCCGCGGGACAATTCGATAATCGCGCCCTGATTGCGAAAATGCAGTTCGCGCAGCAGCGTCGCGCGCGCAATGAGGGCGCCACTACCTCCGCGCCGGTATCGACCGAGGTGGGCAGGGAGGTCGTGGCGCATTTGCCTGCCCAGACCAGAGAAGCCGCGACGGCGGCGGTGACGGCTGAGGTTGCAGAGGCGGCGAGTACGCGCAAAGGCGGCGCACGGGCACAGGTCGAGTCACTGTTTAATGACGTGACACCGACCGTCAAAAGCTCGAGTGTCGAGCGGGCACAGCTGGTGGCCGGTATCTTCGCCGGTGCCTTGGTGCCCGCACTGTTCGTCATTCTTCTGGGGCTGTGTGGTTACAGCGTATTGCGAGCCGTCTGGCAGCTTGTCCAGGCGATAGTCAGCGGAGAATTCGGCGCCTTTACGGCCATCGGCAGTTTACTTTCCGTTTTGTTGGCAGCGTTTGTCGCCGCTCTGCTTGTTTTGCCCTTTTTCGCCGCGCGACGCCTGGTGCCGCAGGATCCCGATGTCATTCCGCTGCAGCCTACTGATGCCAAAGGCCTGAGCCTGCTGTTGCAGGTTCTGGCCGACAAGACCGGATTGCCTGAAGTGCGTCAGGTTTCTGTTGCCGCGGGTGTGGACGTGGTCGTAGAACCAACACTTGCCGATGTCTGTTCCCAGCAGTTGCCGCTGCGTATTGGCTTGAGCGCAGTGCGCTCACTCAATGGCAATGAGTTGCTGGCTCTCGTGGCCAGAGCATGTGGCGCTTATCGCGGCAAGCTCGGCGGTGTCAGTGCCTGGCTGGTACTGGATACAGCCCGGCGCATTCAGCACATGCAGTGGGCGCTGGAAAATGATCGCAGCATCGTGTCTCCCAGCGGTGAGGCCAGTGCGCTGCGACGGCCCTTGCACCTTATGCTCAGCAGTTGCGGCAAGGCAGTACTACCGTTGCTCGACCGTCTTTACGGTCTGCACCGAGCGCTGACTGCCACTGTCGCAAGGCGACTTGAGCGGCGCGGTGATGCCTGGGCCGCGCAACTGCTGGGGAGCCGCGAGTTCACGGTGTTTGCGGAGAAGTGGCACCAACTGGTGCACGCGGAACTGTTGGTAGCGGAAATCAACCGCGAAGCGGCGGTCGCCGGTCAGCACCTGCAAAATTACCCGGCCGCGGTGTTGTGGATGTTCAGTAACCTCGATGACGAGACCCGTTCCAATATCGAGCTGGCGATGGCGCAGGAAAGTGATGCCTGGGATAGCGCGCAGGCTGCAGACAATGAGCGCATCGGCTGGGCGGAAGAGCTGGCTCTGCAGCCATTGCTATCGCGGGAGTTCGCCGTGCAGAAGTTGTTCGAGGATCTGGCTGAGCTGGAGCGCTCCGTCAGCGCAGGCATTGCCGCAGAGGGGACCCGCCCGGCAGAAAACCAGCGCTTGCTGTGCGTCAGCAAAGAGGCGGAACAGGCGCTGCAGATACTTGCCGAGTATTTCAATCAATTGCCGCCGCGAAGGTTCCTGCCACTGAAGGCGCCCGCCAGCGAGGAGCTGCAGGCAATGGACCTGCAGGAAACCATCAACTGGCTGCGCGGGCGGCTGGTGGAACTCCGCGAGCTCGAGCAGCGCTACGATACCCTGCGCACACGCGGCGCGGCGATGCAGTTGGGGGCGGCATTGATCCGGATACAGAGCGACATTCAGCCGCAGGAGTTTTTCCTGTCCGGCACCACGCCGTCGATGGCAGATGAGAGTGTCAGAGATAATCGGGTTCGCAGGCAGGAAATGGGCCAGCAGATCCAGCAGATCTTCGGTGTCTTCAACCTGCGTCTGCGGCGTGCTCTGGAGCTTATGCCCGCTGGCGAGCGACAGGCCGCTGCGCAAATTCTGCAGCAGCTGTCGGCATACCAGGCTCTGGCTCCACACCTGGACAGGCTCGAGAACTACGCGGATATGCTCGGACTGATGATCGATCGATTGTCACTGGAGCCCGCTCAGCGGGACCTGGTGCAAAAATATTTCGCCCTGGCAGTGAGGGAGTTGGAAAGCCTTTTCTCTGTCGTGGATGCTTCCGATGACTTGCGCCGGCTCGGCCTGGGCGCCGCGCTGGAGCAGCGCGTAGAGTTAGCACCGGCGCCGAAGCTGCCGGATAAGCGTCCGGCGCTGGTTGATACACTGCAGACGCTGGAGCTCAAATGCAAGAATGCCAGTGCGGCAATCGCCGAGCACTATCGCGTCCTGCTTTGCAGGCTTTTGCAACCCTGCTTGAAGCAGGAGCGGAAGCTGAAAGTGAAACCGCTTCGACTGCTGGGGGCGGTTTAGCCCCCGGCCAGTTTCACCTTGAAGTCGCGGGCCTCAAGCAAGGCCTTGATCTCTTCGCGCTTGTCGCCCTGGATTTCGATGATCCCGTCCTTCAGGGTGCCGCCACAGCCACAGCGTTTCTTCATTTCTGCCAGCAATAGCTTCAGCTCGGAATCGGTGCCGGCCAGGCCGCGCACGCAGGTCACACCCTTGCCCTTGCGGCCTTTGGTCTCCCGCTGGATACGCACGATACCGTCGCCTTCGTGACGTTCTGCGAGCTTGGGCTCCTCTTTGACACGGCCCTTATCAGTGGAATAGACGAGGCGATTCTCCTTAGACATCAATCCAGAAATCCTGATAGTTGTGAGTTGACTGGCTACGAGTGGCTCGATTGTGTCGTAAATGCAAGTTTAATGAAAGCAGGAGAAGATTGCGGCCACTGGCAAAGTCAGTTGGTCGGGAGGAGGTGGGCTACGTGAGGGGTGGGAAAAGAGGCGCAGCCCAATGGCTGCGCCTACTGCGAAAGGGTTACTTATCCGCGAAAATGTGCAGCGCGCCAATTGCCTCGGCAACACCTTCTGAGTAGTGGTCGTCAGACTTGGTGCTCAGGGCGTCCATCAGATAATCGACAGCAGCTTCCTTTTCAATGGTATTGCTCATAAGAGCAAAAGAAATGGTCTGCATATCGGCCTCGGTCGCATCGGTAGTCAACACGTAGGAATCATCGCGGATACCAAATTCGAACTCTTGAGAAATCAGGTTCGTATAGATGGCATTCGACGGGTTGGTTGCCAGCTGCTCGGGCAGTTCACTTTCATACCAGGCCACAAAATCATCCAGGTAACCCTGGGCTCCGGCAAGTTCGTGTTTGGCCGCGAGGTATGCTCCCATCAACTGGAGATGGCTATCGTAGCCCCAGAGGTTCGGATATTGCGGGTATTGGTCACGCGGGGGGTACAGGCCGTTGGGGCCATACTTTGCCTGAGCCGCGGGCCACATGGCGGTAGCTACATCGAGGTACTTTTGATCGCCAGTTGCCTCATAGGCGTACAGGAATGCGCCCAGATCAGCACTGTTAAAGTTGCTGTTATTAGTGGGATCCGCGTTTGTGCGCTCATACATACTGTCAAACGCACGCTTCGCTATCTCGGAGTAGCCGGCGCGGTCGAGGTACACCGCAATCGGAGCGGTGATATTTGCTGCTTCGCCAGTATCGGTTCGCTTCCATTTAAATATGCCGGCAGTGGCCGGATCATCGACCAGGAAGCCTTCCGCGTGAATAATTTCGAAGTCTTGCAGGACAATAGCGTCGGTCAGAGCTTTAATCTGTGCGTGGATATCACCGGTTACATCGACTTCGGTTTCGGCAGTGCCGGATGCGTTGTGTTCGTCGGTGGCGGTGACCTTGAACTTCAACGATTTATTGAACTTGGTCGCCGGGGTTACGAAGCTGGCATCTTCGTCATATTCGGTGATCGCAACCTCGAAGCCACCTTCAGCGTCTACCTGTTCCCAGGCAAACGTCAGGCCCTCGGAATAATCGTCGCTGGCAGTTGCACTCAATATTACGGTCGTTTGAGTTGCAACCGGATCCACGGACTCAATTGACACGGTCGGAGCGGCATTGGCCAGGACGTCGACGGTAACTTCGGCAGAGTCGGATTCACCTTCCTCGTCGGTGACGGTCAACGTAAAGGTGAGCTTGGTGGCGGTTTCAGCGGCGGGTGCAGTAAAGCTGAGGGTGTCGGTGTCGGCGCCGGACAGCTGAACCGCGCTGCCAGCTGTCTGTGACCACTGGAAAGTGGCGATATTGCCTTCGGCATCTGTGGCCATGGACTCCACAGTGACGACAGCACCCGGTGCGACGGCCTCGATGCCGTCAATGGAGACGCTCGGTGCGGTATTTATCGCTTCCGGCAGGGTCTCCTGCTGTTTGCGAGACGAATCATTGTCACAGCCGGCCAGGGCACCGGCGGCGAGTACAGCGACTACAAGTTTGCGGTTGAACAAGAGAATTCCCCCTAAAAATAGTATTCCCCGGAATCGAAGCCGGTGGTGCTTTTTTGGTTTTTCAAAATCTCCTTGCGAGGCACATAAAAGCGTGATGCAGTTCACAAGTAGAATGTGATGCTAGTAAACAGAACGTTCGTATCAATCACAATAGGCGGGCGTTGTCATTTGGCGAATTTCTGCGTTTGATCTGAAGATTTTGGAGTTTTTTGACCTGACTTTATTTTCCTTTACGGAGAATGTGACTTCTTTGCGTAGAGGACCGGGGAAATTTACTCGTATGAACTGCCTGCTGCCCGCTTGATGCGCGCTGAAATTGGGGGCGACCCGGTTTGGACTAACGGATAGAATTTCATCAGGATTTTGATTGAAGAGATGGAGAACGGGATGGCATTGAGCAGCCGCCGTAAATGGCTCAATGAAGTGATATTCGGCACTGATACCCCTGCAGGAAAGAACTTTGATGTCTTTTTGATCTGGGCGATTCTAATCAGCGTCGGGCTGGTGTTGTTGGTCTCGGTGGAGGGTGTCGCGGGGCGCTATGGGGAGGTGCTCTTTCTGCTGGAATGGATCTTTACTGGCCTGTTTACCGTCGAATACCTGCTGCGTATCTATTGTGCCGTCAATCGCCGTTCTTATATCTTCAGTTTTTACGGTATCGTCGACCTGTTGGCGATTCTGCCGAGTTACCTCGCCCTCCTGTATACCGGGGCCAGCTACCTGTTGGTCATCCGTCTGTTGCGTGTGCTGCGCATATTCCGAGTCCTGAAGCTGGTGCGCTATCTGCGCGATGCCAATGTACTGCTGCGTTCCCTGGGGTTGGCGCGGCGTAAGATCCTGGTTTTCTACGCCAGTGTGCTGGTGCTGTGTGTGATCTTCGGTGCGTTTATGTTTCTCGTCGAGGGGCCCAAGCACGGCTTCAGCAGTATTCCCAAGAGCGTCTACTGGGCCATCGTGACCATTACCACGGTTGGTTACGGCGATATCTCTCCGGAAACCCCCCTTGGCCAGGCCATTGCGGCTATGACGATGCTGATCGGTTACTCGATTATTGCCGTGCCTACCGGGATCGTCACCGCGGAGCTGGCTTCGGAACTTGGGCGGGAAAAGGCCTTGCATCGCTGTGACAACTGCAGCCGCGCCGGCCATGACAAGGATGCCGAGTACTGCAAATTTTGCGGCTACAAACTTGCGGAGTTAGAGGAGTTGCGTTGACGTGGCATTGCCACGTCACCTGTTTACCAGCCGTCGGGCACCCGGACCGCCACTACGTCGGCGGTAGCACAGAGGCGGCCTTCGCTGCTGAGTTCGCAGTGTAGAAGTGTCTTGCGCTCGCTGCGCTCGACGATGGTTGCCTCGAGGGTGACTGGTTTGTCGATGGCTGCGGGGGCACGATAGCTGACGTCCAGCCTGCCGGTTGCGTACCAGATTTTGTCCCCGGTACCCACCTCGCGGCCTGCCTGCCGGTAGCCGTCGGCAATGGCCGTACAGATTGTGTGGCAGTCGATAACGGTGGCAATGATGCCGCCATTAATATACTGGACGGGTCCGGCACTGTGGTGTGGCTGCGGGGCAAAAGTGCAGAGGCTCTTGTCTTGCCCTGTCCAATAGCTTTTGATCTGCAGGCCGAGGTCGTTGTCCGGGCCGCAGCCGAAGCAATGGTTGGCCGGTATCAGGTCCTGGATTGCCGGTTGCTCAGTCATGTTTTGTCCCCTCTTTATCGTTGGCGCCATGCTAACTATTTGCGCCGGGGAGGGGAAGAATTTACCCTTGCGCTCCCTTTGTTACCCTGCTGGAAGTCGTTGGACGGATACCCATGGATTTATACGGCTATTGCGCCCCCGGTTTTGAGTCGCTCTACGACACCTTTGCCGCCAATTTCCGCGAGTGCGGAGACAGCGGCGCAGCCCTTGCGGTACGCCAGCACGGCGAGCTGATCGTATCCCTATGGGCGGGCGCGGCGGACCGGGACGGGGAGACGCCCTATACGGAAGATACCCTCGCCAACGTGTTTTCTTCCTCAAAAGGTGTACTGGCACTGCTCGTTATGCAGCAGGTTGCGTCCGGCAAGCTGGATCTCGACCGGCCGGTGGCGAATTACTGGCCAGATTTTGCCGCGGCAGGGAAGGGGGAAATCACGGCCCGACAGCTGCTGTGTCACCGGGCGGGCCTGGTAGCCTTCCGGCAAAAGGTGGCTGATGGACTGATCTACGACTGGGAGGGTGCCTGTGCCCAGGTCGCGGCAGCAGAGCCATGGTGGACACCCGGCAGCCACCAGGGCTATGCCCCCTTCCTGTACGGCTGGGCGCTGGGCGGCCTGCTGGAACAGGTATCGTCCACACAGCTGCCGGAACTTTACCGCCGGCAGCTGGCCCAACCCCTCGAGCTCGATGGCGGTTTCGGTGCCATTGGACACATGTCCACACGTATTGCCGATGTGGGGCCTCTCAAGCAACCACTGCCGGAGTTACGCGAAAACGCAGTAGGTCGCGCGATCAAAGAGGACCGTAATGGCCCCGTGGCAATGGCATTCACCAATCCTGTGAGCCTGATGATGGGCACCAACAGCACCGAGTGGCGCGGGGCGCTAATCCCCGCTGCGAACGGCCACTTCAGCGCGCGGGATCTCGCCGCTGTCTACGGTGATCTCGCTTCGGACAGCCCCGCCACTCTGCCTGCAGAGCTGGTGCAAGAGGCGAGGCGAGAGCAGAGCCACGGGCGTGACGCCGTGCTTCAGGCGGAAGTGAGTTTTGGCTGCGGCTTTATCCGCAGTGGCAGGGCCGCCGACTTGCGCTTTGGCGGCGAGCAGGGCTTCGGTCATCCGGGAGCGGGTGGCAGTGTCGGCTTTGCCGATCCCGAGCGGGGCCTCGGCTTCGGCTATGTCACTACGCGTCTCGGCCAGAGCCTGTTTATGGACCGGCGTTCAGTGAGCCTGGTAGAACATCTATATAGGTTGCTGTGATGGAGCAGGAGCAGAAGCTGGCGGCGTTGTCCGCGCGAGTCGATGAGCTGGAGAGCCGCCTGGCTTTTCAGGAGGATACCCTGGCCCAGCTGAACGACGTAATTGCCGCACAGGATAGCCAAATCCGGGCTCTGGCGGCGGCGTTGCGGGAACTCGGAGAAAAGTACGGAGACCTCTCATTTGAGATGCAGGGGGGCAGCAAGGCTTCCGATGAAAAGCCACCGCACTATTGAGGTGGCCTGACCGGAGCGTCCTGGCCACTGATATCGGAATGGCAGTACATCTGTTAAGTGGTACCCGCGTACACTAATGCTCTTCAGTCTGCAAGGTGTAGGCGCTAAGCGTAAATTCTTCTAAAAAAAATATTTCGCAGCCCCGAGTCAAGTATTGACAATTTTTTTTCCACATGCCGAGCCCGGCTATTGGGACGCGCCTTGGGGCCGGAAATAATTGGTACGTAAAAACTTGAATTTCCTCTAAGTATCTGTTTTGTAAAGAAAAAATAGAGGGAGATTAAAAATTATGCAAAATGCTGGGAGTGAGAGTCTGCGGTCATTGGCGCACTCTTTTACCGCTTCATGCACAGAGTTATCCACAGAAGCTGTGGAAGAGTTTGGCGAGAGCTTTCGGAGCGAGTTGGCTTCACCGATCGCTCCCCGCAGCAGCCAGAAGATGGTTTCGCGGTAAATATTGAGCGCCAACCGGTAGACCTGACACCGAATTAGCCCTAGGCTTCGAAACCGAAAAGAAGACCGGTTCAGCTGCCAGTCAGTTGAAGATGGCAAGAATACTGTTCAAAGCGCGGCGCCTTACTTTGCCGCCGCGTTTCTCGACACCCGTCAATCGACAAAGCGTTAGGAGAACCTTACATGAAAAAATGGGTAGCAATGCTCGCACTGGGCTCACTGGTGGGCTGTACTACGCTCGACCCTTATACAGGTGAAAGCAAAACCAGTAACGCGGCCAAGGGTGCCGGTGCCGGCGCGGTAGCGGGTGCGATTATTGGTGCGGCTACCGCCAGCAAGAAAGACCGCAAGAAGGGTGCTCTGACCGGTGCCGTGGGCGGTGCAGCGATTGGCGGTGGCATTGGCTACTATATGGACCGCCAGGAAATGGCTCTGCGCCAGCGTCTGGAAGGCACCGGCGTACGCGTGCAGCGTGAGGGTGACAACATCCGCCTGGTTATGCCCGGCAACATTACCTTTGCCACCGGTCGCGCAGATATCCGCACGGACTTCTACGATACGCTGGACTCCGTGATCATCGTGCTGAAAGAGTTTGACCAGACTGCGATCCGCGTGAGCGGACACACCGACAGCACCGGTTCTGACGTCTTCAACCAGAATCTGAGTGAAGGCCGCGCCAATTCCGTCGCCGGCTTCTTTACCGGCCGCGGCGTGGCCAGCGGACGTGTCCAGGCTGTCGGTTATGGTGAGCGCTACCCGATCGCGAGCAACGACTCCGATTCCGGTCGCCAGGCGAACCGCCGCGTGGAGCTGGAGTTGCTCCCGCTCAAATAATATGAGACAAAAACGGCTGGCCCATTGGGCCGCAAAGGCATGGACGCCGGAAAGCCGTTTTGCGCGACTGCAGGATAACTGCAGCTGGACCAGGGAAGGTTCTCGTGACAAAAGGGCACTCCGGTGCCCTTTTTTTGTTGCCCGATTGGCGCACGTTCAGCAGGTGCGGCTGGGGTGAGTTGCCGTGACAAGCCTGGCGGTGAGCTTTGCGTTTCAATAATGGAGATAGCGCGGTGGCATGGAATAAACGCAGTTGGCGCCTCTTTTTTAATGGTTCAATTTTGGGTATTGCGGCGAGTTGCGCCGTGACCTCGTCGGCCCAGGAGGCGCAATCGGCCGCTGCGGACGAAGGTGCAGATAGTTTGGCGTTGCGTTACGCCGCTGCGGAGTTGGTGGCACAGGTGCAGATTACCGGTGTGCACCGCGATGTCGATAATGCGCTCTCCGAACCGGGCATGATTGCCATTTCCGGGTATGTCTATTCAGCCGTTTCCCGCCAGGTATGGAAGGGTGAAGCCAATCGCCTGATTGCCTTTCGTCTCGGCCTTGAGGCCTGTGATAAGAAATTAACGAAAGGTGAGAGTTACCTCATTTTTGCCAGTCCCGACAGCTATGGCCGATTGCAGTTGCGCGGCTGCGATTCAGCTGTTGCCGAACCCGAAGCGACACAGCTGCTTGCCCGTCTCAGGGACTTTGACAAGCAGGGCTGAGAAATTCGCGTCGTTGCTATTGCGAAAGGCTTCCCCAGTCGCGTGTCGCAGTCAGCGTTTCAAGTGTTCCCGTTAAAACTCCCGGTTCTAATTCGGTAAATTTTTACAGCAATCCGAACTGTCACAGGGGAATATTGTTCCTTGAAGAACCCAAATGGCGAGTTATTCTTATCAATATTGGCGTCGTCTTCTTCCAGTAGACCCAAAGTTGTGGAGAACGTATGGGCGCCAAGAGGCTAGGGTAAGGCATATTGGTATCGCGAGGCCGTTGGGAATCAGCCGATTTCATCGTTTCCAAACCGGCTTGGTGCAACACAGTAGGTCTTGCGATTAATGTCTCCATCCACAAAACAGCCAGGGGTCTAGAGGTGCGTTTATGAAGAAGTTATTGATTCCGCTGATCATTTTATTGTTGATTATCGGTTACTTTATGTCGCGCGGCGGCGATCACAAGGCCAAGGATGCCTACGATTCACTCGAGCAGCCCGAGAGTGAACAGCAAATGGACGATATGACCACTCCGCCGGATGACACTACGACTCCTCCCGATGGTATGGGTACTCCGGATACGCAGATGCCACAGGAGTCCGATGAGACAGATACCACGCCTCCGGGAAGTTCCGACACGATGATGGATAGAGCGGAAGATGCTGCGCGAGATGTCGGTGACACGGTGGAAGATGCCGCTAGAGATGCTGCCGATACCGTTGAGGAAGCGGCGAAGAAAACGGGCGAAGCGCTTGAGGATGTGGGCGATAAAGCCAAAGACGCTGCAGAAGACGTCACTGATAAATTGCGCGGTGAAGACAGCAGCACTGACGACGAGCCGCAGGGCTGAGGAAAGGTTGTATTTGCTTTTAAGGCAGGAGTCCGCTGGTTCAAAGCGGCTTCTGCTTTTCTATTGATAATGATCGACCACAACTGGCACCGCGGGCACCGGATCCTGGAAGTGAGACCACTGGGGCCGCTGACCGAAGATGATTTCCAATCACTGGAGGCGCAGGTCGACCCGGTAATCAGTGAGCGCGGCCCGCTGACAGGGCTGTTGGTCGATGCGCAGAACTTCGCCGGTTGGGAAAGTTTTGCCGCGCTGGTGTCCCATTGTCGATTCGTACGGGACCATCACAAACACATCCGCCGAATCGCCGTAGTTTCCGATCTTCCGCTACTTGGCTATATGCCGCGATTGGTCGACCACTTTGTCAGCGCCGAGGTCCGTCCCTTCTCTTCGGTCGACTACCAGCCAGCTCTGGCATGGCTCGCTGAAGCGGGTTAGCATCGCGCCATCCTAGAGCCTCTCCCTGGAATTATTTTGGAAAACGCTTTGGCAACTGTCGCGAGCGCGGCAGAGTATTTGACAGCAGCGCAATCATTGGCGAGTCAGTTGGATATTCCCTGTCTCGATTGTCGAAATCCGGCAGGGATTGACGATCGGCCGTACGTTTTGCTGTGTGGAAATCAGCTGCAATTGCAGGCCACCGGCCGCAAGGCGCCGGGTCCGGTGACAGTGGATTTTGTCGGTGGCGCACTGGCACACCGACGCAAGTACGGCGGCGGCAAGGGGCAGCAGATCGCCAAGGCCGTAGGTATTCGCAGCGGCTTCTATCCGCGCGTAGTGGATGCGACAGCGGGACTTGGCCGCGACGCCTTCGTGCTGGCCTCGCTCGGTTGCGACGTAATGATGCTGGAGCGCAACCGGGTGGTGCGCGCGCTGTTGGCCGATGGCTTGCGCCGGCTCGGGGAAGCTGCGGAGACAGACCGCGAGCTGGCTGAAATCGCCTCACGCCTACACCTTTGCGAGACCGATATTTCCGCAGTCGACTGGCTTGCGCAGCAGGCCGCGGAATCACTACCGGTGGTGTATTTGGATCCGATGTTTCCAGAGCGGGGCAAGAGCGCCAAGGTCAAAAAGGAAATGGCGGCGTTCCACCAGTTGGTGGGCGGCGATGAAGATGCCGACGCGCTGCTGGAACCGGCTTTTGCCGCTTGCTATTACCGTACCGTGGTCAAGCGGCCGCGGCTAGCGCCATTGCTGGCTGGTAAAAAACCTTCGCTATCGCTGGAGGGGAAGTCGGGGCGCTTCGATATCTACACCAAGCACGGTATACCCCACTAAACGGTTCGCCCGCCCTCTGTTCGCAATCAGCCGCTGTGTCCGCTGCGATTCGCCGTTGCTGTTCTAGCGGGCAGAACACTGAAAATGCGGGTGCCGGCCGGGCAGGGGGCGAGTCGGTCAATCGACGTTCCCGGAGGTTAGGGGCCGTGCCGCCGCACGCGCTGCCGCGGCACTCAATAGCAAGATATCAGCAGTTGACGGCGTTCACCGCCAGGCCGCCCAGCGAAGTCTCTTTGTATTTGCTCTGCATATCGATGCCGGTCTGGCGCATCGTTTCGATCACGCTGTCCAGCGGCACAATATGTGCGCCGTCGCCGCGCAGGGCCAGGCGCGCGGCGTTGATGGCTTTCACTGCGCCCATGGTATTGCGTTCGATGCAGGGCACCTGTACGAGGCCACCGATTGGGTCGCAGGTCAGGCCCAGGTTGTGCTCCATGCCGATCTCGGCGGCGTTCTCGATCTGCTGGTTGCTGCCGCCCTGAACGGCAGCGAGACCGGCTGAGGCCATGGAGCAGGCGACGCCGATCTCTCCCTGGCAGCCCACTTCCGCCGCGGAAATCGAGGCATTCTTCTTGAACAGCATACCGATGGCACCGGCGGTGAGCAGGAATTTCACCACCTGGTCCTTCAGGTCGCCGTGCTCCTTCGGATCGTGTACGAATTGCACGTAATAGGCGACCACCGCGGGAATGACACCGGCAGCACCGTTGGTCGGGGCGGTAACGATGCGGCCGCGGGCCGCGTTTTCTTCGTTGACGGCCAGTGCAAACAGGCTGACCCAGTCGAGGATGGCGAGACCGTGATTGCGCTCTTCTTCCGTCTGCTTGCTGAGTTCTCGGTAGAGTTCTGATGCGCGCCGGCGCACGTTCAGGCCGCCCGGCAATACACCGCCCTGTCGACAGCCTCGTTGAATCGAGGCGTCCATCACCTCCCATATCTGCCAAAGGTTGTCTTTGACCTCCTGTTCGCTGCGGAACGCCTTTTCATTTTCCATGGCGAGGTCGGCGATGCTCCAGCCGTGTTTGTCGCACAGTTCCATCAGCTGTGTGCCGGAACTGAAGTCGAAGGGGAGCAGGGTGGCTATCTGATCCTTGTGGGCGAAATCCTCTTCGGACAGTACGAAGCCGCCGCCAATGGAAAAATAGCTGCGCTCAAACAACAGTTCCTCGCCGCGGTAGGCCTGGCAGGTCATGCCGTTGGCGTGCTGGGGGAGGAATTCGTCATTGTGGAAAAGCAGATCGCGATCGCGAATAAACTCGACATTGTGGTCACCGCTCAGCAGCAATTTGTGGTCCTGCTCGATCTGCGCCATCTTCTCGTCGATGGTGTCCACGTCGATGGTGTCGGGGGCTTCGCCAAGCAGGCCCATCAATACCGCCATATCGGTACCGTGGCCGATACCGGTAAGGGCGAGGGAGCCATACAGGTGCACCCGCACCCGATCGGTTTTCTGCAGCTGCTCGCGGCTGGCCAGGTCCTGCACGAATTGACGCGCGGCAACCATGGGGCCCACGGTGTGAGAGCTGGAAGGGCCGACGCCGATCTTGAATAGTTCGAAAACGCTAATGCTCATAGGAAGTCTCTGGACCGCAGTTTGCCGTTGGAAGCACTGTGTGCGTTGCCGTAAAGCGGGCGATGGCACGTGCGTTCCTGCAGGATGCTTATAGGATATAGTTGCACCAATTGAGGGCGAACTTTGCCGAACAAGGCGTAACAATCAAGATGCTCTGCGCCATTCCAGATAAAATGCTACAGGTCCGGAATCTGGCGGAATTAATGCGTCTTTATGCCGCTCAGGTAATAGAAGCTACGGTGCTTTAGCGACCACTACGGCGCGTTTGGGCGGAGGGTGACCTTCGACAGTCTGATTGGGTGACTCTGGATCCAGAAAATCAGCCAGGGATTCGAAACGCATCCACTCGGTGCGGCGCTGCTCGCCAAAGCTGGTGGCGTTCACGTCCACGGTGACCGGATCTTCGAAGCCGCATTTTCTCAGCCAGCTCTCCAGTGTGGCGCAGCTGGGAATAAACCAGACATTGCGCATCTTGCCATAGCGACCCTCGGGAACGAGGCAGTCACCGAGCTCGCCGTCGATCACCAGGGTTTCCAGTACCAGCTGCCCTCCGGGGCGCAGTGTTTCCCGCAGTTCGCGCAGGTGGTCCAGCGGCGAGCGGCGGTGATAGAGCACGCCCATGGAAAAGGTGGTGTCAAAGGCCTGCAGGTTTGGCGGCAGGGCCTCGATACCCAGCGGCAGTATATCCGCGGGCTGTTCTTCGCCGAGGTATTTTTTCAGCGCATAGAACTGCGCCACGTACTTTGCCGAGGGGTCTATACCGATAACGCGCCGCGCCCCGGCACCCAGGGCGCGCCAGCAGTGATAACCGTTGCCGCAGCCGACGTCCAGTACCAGGCGATTCTCCAGGGGTGCCAGGTGCGGCAATACCCGCTCCCATTTCCAGTCCGAACGCCATTCTGTATCGATATAAATATCGAACACTTCCCAGGGTCCCTTGCGCCATGGATGCAGCTTGCGCAATTGCTGTTCCAGCTGTTGCAGCTGTGCCTCCGACGCGTCGGCGCTGCAGCCGATACGCACTTTGTCGACCAGCTCGATATAGGACGGCGTTATATCGGGCAGGCTGGCGAGGGCGGCCTGCCAGTCTGGCAGGTCGCCCCAGCGATGCGGACTCAGGCCGGCAGCGACCTGTTCCGGCAATTGCGTCAGCCAGGGGCGCAGGGCAGGGATATGCAGCAGGGCGGCGTAGAGATGGGTGTAGTCAATCACGCTGTAATCACTTGTCGGCTTTGCCCTTGATGGCAATCAGTGAGGCAAAATTGAAGCACTGAAACCAGACATCGACGCTGGTAAAACCGACCGCTTTCAATCGCTCGCGATGCGTGTCGAGGGTTTCCGGGATCAGCACATTTTCCAGCGCGGTGCGTTTCTGCGCTATCTCCAGTTCACTGTAGCCGTTGGCCCGCTTGAAGGAGTGGTGCAGGTCGATCATCAATTCGCGGTGGTCGGGATCGGTAAAGTCGACTTTCTCGGAAATAATCAGAATACCGCCGGGGCGCAGGCCGTCGTGAATTTTCTGCGCGATGGCCAGTCGCTGCTCCACCGGAACAAACTGCAGGGTAAAGTTCAGTACGACTACCGACGCATTCTCGATCGCCACGTTTTGCAGGTCATCGCAAATGAGCTGCACAGGTACCTGGCCACTGTCTGCCGCCAGTACCTTGCGTGCCTGCTCCACCATTGCCGAGGAATTGTCGACAGCGATGATTTCGCAGTTCGCCGCGGGGATACGGTGGCGCATGGACAGGGTGGCAGCACAAAGGGAGCTGCCGAGATCGTAGCAGCGGCTGCCGGACTGGGCGTAGCGTTCCGCCAGTGTGCCGATCATGGCCACAATGGTCGTGTAGCCGGGCACGGAGCGCTGAATCATGTCCGGAAAGACCTCGACCACCGATTGATCGAATCTGAATCCGGCCACATCGCCGAGTGGGTTTGCGTAGATATTGTCGTGTTTGGTCATACTGCTGGTGCCGGCAGCGCCGGTATCTGGTCTAAGCGCGAGCGCGGCCAACTGCCAAACGGCAGTGGCCCCGTCTCAGCTGTCCGCTGGCTACAACGGCTGGAGCGCTTAAAGTTTCTCTTCCTGTAAATTCAGTTTCAGGCCCGCCTCTCTGCCGAGAGCGCCGGTCACGACGGCGGTACTGGCCTTCTCCGGTTTGAGGTAACTGGTGGCGACGCGCTTCAGGTCTTCCAGGTTTACCTCCGTCACCTGGCGGCGGAATTCCTGGCGCACAGCGTGGCTGCGGCCATAGAGGTTCGAATGGAAAGCCTTCTTGGCTTCGCCGGCGGGGGAGCCGGGCTTATCCAGTGCGCCCACGACGCCAAGAATGGCTTCCTCAACCTGTTCATCCTTGTGTTTTTCCGTCGCCAGCCACTTCAGCGATGCGTCGAAGTCGTTGAGTGTTTCCTCCATGCGTGGGTCGCGGTAGGAATAGAAACGGAACACGCCGATGTTACTGTCGTGGCTGGCGCCGCCGCCATAGGCGCCACCCTGTTCGCGAATGGTGCGATGCAGGTAACCGTTGCGCAGGAAACCGCCCAGCACCGCCAGTGGGGCGGCATCCGGGTGTGTCATGGGTACCGTCGCATAGGCCTTGGCACAGAAGTTGACCTGGCTGTTGGCGAGCCACAGCTGCTCGATATGTTGTGTCTCGAAGGGCGCATTGGGATCGGCCGCCGGCAGCGAGGAGTCGGCGGACAGCGGTGCGAGCGCGTCACTGAATTCCGACAGTTTGTCCTCCTCGCCGATCAGCAGGAACTGGCGAGGTGCGGCAAGGACTTTCCGGTGAATTGCCTGGAACTGTCCAGCGAGCTTTTCCAGCCCCTGTTCGGTGTCGAGCCCGCGCACCAGTGCCTTCAGGTTGCGCAGTCCCAGCAGGCCGCCAGTGGCGTGGTTTTCGAAGGCGGCGCGGTTATAGCCGGCGCTGGCGGCGGCCATTGCCAGTGCGTGCCCATTGCCAACGACACCCTGTTCGCGGCGCGCCAGCGTCTGTAGCAGAAGCTCCTTGATACGCGGGAGTTCGTCAAAGCGCACCTCTTCCATGGTCGCCTGCATCAGTTCGGTGAGGGCCTGTTGGTTGCGCGCCAGTGCCTTGCCGGACAGGATAAAGTGGCCGCTCAGGTGCTGCAGGTCGTCGATCGCGGTGCGACTGCTGGTAAAACCGTGCAGCGCGCCGGCAACACGGGTCTGCCATTGCTGGACTTCGAGGTAGTCCTTGTCGCCGAGGCCCACCTCGCTCAACACCTGGCAATAGTAGGGCAGAAGCTGTTTCTCTTCCTCGCTGAACTCGGGCAGTGCACTTACCATCTGCTGGTAGACGAGGCCATTGGTGCCGGCGCTGTAGCGGGTCAGTTTGCGGGTGCCCAATTGGACTTCTTCACCGTCAACCTTGGGCAACTCCGGCGGGATATCCTCTACGCCGACCTTGGGAAGTATGGAGGCATCATCCTCGCGCTGCTGGCGCTCTGCCAGCGCGTGGGCGGTATGGATAATCTGTTTCTTTTCACCTTCGCTGAGCCGTGTCTTGATCTCGGCGAGTACGGCTTTCTCGTCGGCTTCGCGGCGCTCGGTGAGCCTGTCGTCCGGCGTGAGTATGAGGCGCACCCGGTGCTGGTTTTCCAGCAGCAGCTTGCGGGTCTTGTCGGCGATAAAGCGGGGGTCCTTGATCTGTTCGCGGAGTTTTTCCAGGGTCGCGTCGATATTCAGCAGGCCAATCGCATCGCCGCGATGCGTGGCGCCGGTCAGTGCGGTCAGGATCAGTTGCAGCCCGTAGGGATAACCGTCACCACCGATTTCCCGCTGCGCCAGCTCCAGTTGGTGCAAGCTGGCGGCGACCTGCTCGTAAGGCACACCTTTTTCTGCGACTTCTTCCAGCACGGTCAGCACCTGCTGTTCCAGTTCATCGGCGCGCTCTCGCTCGCTACCCTCGATGCCGCAGACAAACACCAGTTCGCGCTGCGAGTCATCCAGCCCCACGAGCGGCGAGGGCGAGGTGCCCAGGTCGGTGGTTTCCAGCAACTTCATCAGTGGGGAGGCGCTGTTGTCCAGCAGTACGCCGGACAGCAGGTGGGCGGTCAGTGCCTCTTCCAGGTCGGTGACGTCGCCCAGCAGCCAGCCAAGCACTATGTGGGTTTTCTCTTTCAACCCCTCTTCATCACTGAGCGGATAGTGTTCCTCAACCCGCAGTGGTGCCTGATAGCGGTCCTCGCGGCCGACCGCAATGGACTTGTTCAGCGGCTCAAATTTGTGCAGCGCCTTTTCCTCGAACACGGCCTGGTGCTCGGCGGCGGGAATGTCGCCAAAGGTCATGAAAACGGCATTGCTCGGGTGGTAGTGGCTGCGGTAGAACGCCACCAGCTGCTCGTAGGTCAGCTTGGGGATATCTGCCGGTTCGCCGCCGGAGTTGTAATGGTAGGTCGTGGTCGGGAAAAGGTACTTGCTCAGTGTCTGCCACAACTGGGAGGAGACCGAACTCATGGCGCCTTTCATCTCGTTGTAGACCACGCCCTTGAATACCAGCTCGCTGTCCGGGTTGTCGACTTCCTTGAACTCGAGGCGGTGTCCCTCCTGCGCGAAGTCGAGCGGGTCCAGGCGTGCGAAGAACACCGCATCGAGATAGACATCGAGCAGGTTGTCGAAGTCTTTGCGGTTCTGGCTGGCGAACGGGTAGGCGGTCCAGTCGGAACTGGTAAAGGCATTCATAAAGGTGTTGAGGGAACGCCTTATCATCATGAAGAACGGATCCCGCACCGGATACTTGTCACTGCCACAGAGGGCGGTGTGCTCGAGAATATGGGCGACGCCGGTGGAATCCTGCGGCACTGTGCGCAGGGCTACCAGAAAGACATTCTCCTGGTTGTCGGCGGCAATATGCAGGTGCTGTGCACCGGTAACTACATGGCGGTATTCTTCGACATGGACGCCGAGGGATTCGATATCTGCGCTGGTAACCAGTTCAAAGGCGGGATGTGAGTTGCTCAAAAGACAGCTCCCTGGGGTTATACGAGTTCTGTAGCCGGTGGCTGGGCCCGGCGCATGGGGGCGCTATTCTACCGCCTGTCCGCACCGGGTAAACAGCGCCGCGATGGAAAAAACGGTGCCACCGTGGATCAAAAACAGTGTTGACAAGGGTGCCAGCAGGGCAAAGACTGCGGTGAGTTTGGGGCCCCGGCATAAATGTAGACGAACACGGAGAGAGAAGTTGTCCTGGTTGGATATCATCAGTGTCACTGGCTTTTTTATTACCTGGGCGGGATACACCGTCTTTGCGCGCAAGAAGGCCAAGGTCACCTGGTCGCTGTCGTCCTCACTGCAGTGGTACCGGGTCGAGTGGATGTTGCGCATGCTGGAGCGCGACATGCGTATGCCGGATGCCGCCATCATCGGCAACCTGGAGCGGGTTATCGGTTTTTTTGCCTCGACCAGCATTCTGATTCTGGCGGGCCTGGTGACGGCGCTGAGCGCCAACAAGGCGGCAATCGAGCTGTTGAGCACTCTGCCGATTGCGGGGCAGACCTCCGTCGAGCAGTTCGAGCTGAAAATATTGCTGCTGATACTGATCTTTATTTTCGCCTTCTTCAATTTCACCTGGTCGATGCGCCAGTACTCTTTTGCCAACGTGTTGCTTGGTGCCGCGCCACCCGCCGATGCCGAGGACTTATCCCAGGAGGAGCGCCGCCGCTTTGCCATCAGCACGGCCAAGGTCATCGACCAGGCCGGACACAGCTACAACTATGGCTTGCGTTCCTATTACTTTGCGATGGCAGTGATGGGGTGGTTTATCCATCCGCTATTGTTTGTCGTCGGCTACCTGGCGGTAGTTTGGGTCCTGTTCCAACGTGAATTCCGATCCCGCACGCTGCAGTCGATCCTCGCCGCCGAGGGGCGTTCCCTCGATCAGATACTGGAGAAATAGACCGATGGAAACCGGCGATATTCTCGCGGCATTTGACGATATCGCGCGCTGTCGTGGCTGGCAGTCCCTGCATACGCCGAAAAATCTGGCCATGGCGCTGTCGGTTGAGGTGGCGGAGCTGTGTCGCCACCTGCAGTGGAAAAGCGATGCCGAAATCCACGAATTGATGCAGTCAGTTGAGTCCAGGCAGGTGGCCGCGGAACTTGCGGATATCCAGATGTACCTGTGCAAGTTGGCGGCAACCCTGGGTGTGGATATGGACAGCGCGCTGAGCGACAAGATCGAAGAAAATCGCCGGCGGCATGTTCAGCAGGGGCGGGATCTGTAATCCAGATGGCATCCGATCAATACTCAGATCGTAATTTTGACGATCTCGCGCACCGCTTCCGCAACCGCATTTACGGTGGCCTGAAGGGCGATATTCGCCTGGCTGTTCTGAACCGGGATTTGGCACCGCTGCTGGCCGAGGCGGGCTCCCTGAAGATCGTCGACGCCGGTGGCGGCCAGGGGCAGTTTGCCATCGATCTGGCGCAGGGCGGGCACCGGGTCTACCTGGCCGATATCTCTGCACAGATGCTGGAGCAGGCCGCGGAGCGGGTTAAGGAGCGCCAGTTGCAGGAGCGGGTCACGCTGTTGCACCGGTCGCTGCAGGAGCTTTACCAGGTGCCGGAGCTGCAGGGCGCCGATCTGGTGATCTGTCACGCGGTGATGGAGTGGCTGGCGGAGCCGAAGCGAGCCGTGGAGCAGTTGCGGGCATTGCTCAAACCCGGCGGTTACCTGTCCCTGACCTTCTACAACCGCCGTGCGCTCGAGTTCCGCCTGCTGCAGCGCGGCAGTTTTCGCCAGCTGGATCGCAATATCGATACCGGTCATTGGGGCGGTCATCCCGGCAGCCTGACGCCGCAGAATCCGCTGTTGCTTGAGTGGGTGCAGGACTGGCTGGCGCAGGCTGGATTGACCGTTGTCGCGCACAGCGGCATCCGCTGTTTTCACGACTTCATGACCCCGGTCATCCGCGACAAGCTTCCCGCCGCGGCGATCATGGAAAAGGAGCTGGAGTTTTCCCGCATCGACCCCTATCGGCAGCTGGCGCGCTACGTGCACCTGCTGTGTCGCCTATAGGAGACCGTGGCCACTACAAATCGCGCAACAACAGTTCCTTGGCCGCATTGATGCGCGAGGCAAGGTAATCATTGCCGCCGCGGTCCGGGTGGAATTTCTGGATGAGTTTGCGGTGGGCGTCGATGATGTCATCGCGGCTGGCACTCTCGTCGACACCCAGTATGCGGCGCGCCTCGGCTGGGGTCAGGGGAGCGGACTTGTCCGCGTCGGCGGCGTGCTCGTTCTTTTTCTGTTCCTGTCGGGCCTGGGCGTGTTTGGCGAGCAGCGGCGCCAGCCAGGGCAGGTGCCGGCTCAACCAGCTCAAGGTCCTGCCGATAACGGGCAGCACCAGCGCAATGGCGGCGGCCACCCAGTGCAGGCGGCCACTGATGGCCAGCAATACCGCAGCCAGCGCCAGGCCAATCAGCAGCCACTGCAGCAACAGCTTGCGCCTGTCCTGCGGTGCGCTGGTTTTGAATTTTTGCCACGCCAGCCAGGCAAATATGCCGACGGCAATCAGCAGGATCATGCGGCCCAAAGGCAGACTCCTCGGTGAGACTTGGAGCCGCTAGCTTATCAGATGTCGACTCTCATTCCTGCGGCGATAAAGTCGCCCCGCGAACGAGCCACATCGTTACTGTCATCTATGCCGCCTTCGACGTACAGCCGCACCCGCTCGTTCCACTGATACTGGAACCCCAGGAAAAGATACCCCAGGCGATACTTGTCTCCGGTAATCAGGGCCTGTTCGAAAATCTCGTCATCGTGGGATTTCAGCAGGTTGTGGCCACCGTAGAAGGAATAGCAGTTGTATTTGCCCCAGGTCCAGCTGATAAAACTCTCCGAACCGATGGCGTTGAAGAAGTTGGTCGCACCGGCGGTGGTACTGGGTGGCGCCAGCTCGTTGTTGTGGGAGCGGTGCCAGTTATAGGCGGCGTAGAGCCCCTGCTGGAAGGCGCCCCTGCCGTAGGCGATGCCGCCGATAAAGGCGAAATCGTTGCTGCTGGCATTGATCACCTCGTCATCCCGGATCAGGACCGGAAAAGCGGGATCAGAAATATCGAACAGCAACCCCCTTTTCGTATGGAGATCCAGGTTGACCCGGTTATAGGCCGTACCGATAAACAGGCCGTCCCCGATATCGACTTTGTAGGTCAGCGATGCACCTCGCGATATGCCGTATTCACAGTCTTCCGGCGGACAGACGAGCAGGGTATCGGGACCGCGGGCGCCCTCGGCCTGGATGTTCAGGTCTGCCACGTGCGCGGCGTATTGCAGGCCGATCTGGAATTCCCCGCACAGCGCGCGCCAGCGCTTGCGCCAGGTAAGCGCCCCGTCCGCGCGCCCGGTACCGGTGATGCCGCCGTCGCCACCGAGGGCAAAGGCGCCACTGGCCAGCCCGCCGGACACGTTGTACCAGTCGGTAATGTGCGCGACGTCGTAATAGACGGCCCATTGCTTGCCGACGGCAAAATCGCCCCAGAATTTGTGTTTCGCGTAGGCGTGGCCCTGACGAACAAATAGCGGGTCTTGCTGCTCTCCGGGCTCAGCCTGCTGGTCACCGGAGATAATTATCTGCTGGTTGGGGGAAACCAGTCGCAACCCCCACTCAATATTGAACCCAACATTCCAGTCTTTGTAAGCGGGAACATCGAGGTTGAAGCCAAGGCGCGAGGCGCCATCGATCAACTCGGTGTTCCCCTGAATATTTATCTGGTGGGTGGTCATGTAGCCCTGTATGTACAGGGCGACTTCCTTGGATTCAAAGACCGGCAAGGCCTGGGTTTTCACCGTGACGAGTACGGAGAGGAGTGTTAAGCCTGCTGAAGTGAACTTACGCATTGCACTATTCACATCTTCCCTGCGCTACTTAGGCAGTTATTTCCGGATTATTCGAATAACAAGGTAGCTCAGTGACTGGGATGGGCGTACCAAAAGGCAATCGGAAAGTGCTATTTTGGCGGATTCACCTTTTAACCGGCGACACAGATGACAGTTTTTGACGAGCTTTTGTGAGTCGTGGCGACCGGGCCGGCTGAAGCCTATAAAAATTGACGGTAGACTAGCTGCGCTGGCAGCGATTGCCACGTTCACATTCGAATTCTGAAATAGAGGAGATGTATACAGAGCCATGGCGTCCAGTAGCTACAGTCGTCGCCTGTTTGGATTGATCGTCCGCCAGAACGCCCACCCGGATATGCGCAAGCTGCGCCGTGAAGCGGGAGAGGCCACTCTGCACGGCAACAAATTCTGGAAGAGTTCGTGCCTGATGATGGACTACCTGAAGCGCCATCCGCTGAAGCAGGGTGCCAGGGTGCTCGACCTGGGATGTGGCTGGGGCCTGGGAGGCATTTTCTGCGCAAAACACTTCCATGCGCGCGTAACGGGGTTGGATGCTGACCCCAGTGTTTTTCCGTTCCTGGAATATCACGCGAAGCTAAATGACGTCAGCGTGGATACCTGGCACTGCCGCTATGAAAAGGTGACCAAGTCTGATTTGGCCGAGTACGATGCGGTGATCGGCACTGATATTTGTTTCTGGGATAATCTGGAGCCCACACTCTATAATCTGGCCCGCCGCGCGCTGCAGGCCGGTGTGGGGCGGGTGGTGCTGGCCGATCCGGGGCGATCGCCGTTTTTCCGGCTGGCGCAGCGAGCGGAAGAGAAATTGGGGGCCGAGTACCTTGACTGGGCAGTGTCGCGCCCGATGAAGGCTACTGGCGGTATTTTGGTTGCCGGAGAAACCGGCGCTTGAGGTGATTGATGCAATACGACAAATTCCAGGTGCCCGATGCAGATCAGACTTTGCCGGGACGTGAACAGCCGATGGAAATCAGTGCGGTTCACTATGTGAATGGCCACCCAATGAAAGCGCCGTTTCCAGACGGTATGGAAAAAGCCATCTTCGGTATGGGCTGTTTCTGGGGGGTAGAGCGGCTGTTCTGGGAAATCGACGGCGTCTATACCACTGCGGCAGGGTACGCAGATGGTGCCACCGAGAACCCGAACTATGAGGAGGTCTGCAGCGGGCGCACCGGCCACGCGGAAACTGTTCTGGTCGTGTTCGACCCGAAGAAGGTCAGTTATGGTGAGCTATTGCGCCGCTTCTGGGAGGAGCACGACCCGACTCAGGGCATGCGCCAGGGCAATGACCTGGGGTCCCAGTATCGCTCCTGTATTTTCTGTTTCGACGAGGCGCAGCTTGAGGAGGCGAAAGCGAGCAAACAAGCCTTCCAGCAGGCGTTGGCTGAAAAGGATTACGGTGAGATAACCACCGAAATTGCGATGGCGTCCGAGTTCTACTACGCCGAGGAGTACCACCAGCAATACCTGGCGAAGAACCCGGATGGTTATTGCGGCCTGGCTGGTACCGGCGCCTGTCTGCTGCGGTGACAAGGCGCATTCTCTGATCGGGCCGGCCCTTCCTGCCGGCTCTCTGCTTTCTGCCTCCTGGCCCTCTGCCGCGCTACAGCCGCTCGCCATTCCGCGGAACTTTTGATCGCTTTGATCCTGTTATGGGGCCCTGTCCGTTTCGTCTATCTTTTTTTAACAGCTATCCAACTCTATTGATCGAATGCGCTTGGCGCGTTCGGGCGAGGAAGTCGTGTGCTCTAGATGGATGAAAGTCGTGCTGTTGCAGTTGGTCACTCTGGTGGTGGTCGCACAGTCTTCGGATCCGGAGGCTAGCCTGGCCGATCCAGGCCAACACCCTCTTGAACCGCTCGATCTATCCAGTCCGCGAGCGACGCTTAGTTCGTTCCTGAGTCGAGGTGACGAACTCGCGCGTTATGCGCGAACCGAGTATTGGTCGGACCCCAGTCGCCAATTGGCACAGCGCCTTGCGCAAAAACAGGCGCAGATCCGCAAAATGCTGGATCTCAGCAAGATCCCGCCCGCCGCCCGCGATGACTTTGGCAACGACGCTGCCATCTACCTCTATGACGTCCTGTCACGCATCGAGCTGCCCCCGTGGGACGAGATTCCCGGCCGGGAGAAGGTGGCCGAACTGGCGCCGATAGCGGTAGAGCAGACTGGGGGTTCGCAAAAGAAATCCGGCGTTGCGGGCGCCGTTGGCGCAATCGAGGGTGGCAACAAAGATGCCGAAGATGGGGTTTCGCTGGCGAGCTGGACGGTGCCCCACACAGAAGTCACGCTGGTTCGGTTGACGGATGGTCCCCAGTCGGGGAAGTTTGTTTTCTCCGCCGATACGGTTGCGCGCGCCCATGAGTTTTACCGACGCGTGCGGGACCTTCCATACCAGCGCGAGTTGCCGTTGCGAAACTATGCGGAAATGAGGCCGTATCTCGCAATGCGTGGCTGGCTGGTATCACCGCAACGGATTGAATCATTCCCGGACTGGATGAAGCGCAGTATTTTCAGGCAGGCTGTCTGGAAGTGGTTGGCTCTTATCGTTGCTATTGCCGTTTACGGTCTGTTCTTTGCTGTCCTTTACCGGCTGTCGGCGAGGTTTCGGCGGAGCGAGCATATGCTTGTGGCCCTGTCACGATTTGTGGTGCCGCTGGTTTTACTCGTCGCGACTCTTCCTCTCGCGACTTTCCTGCATCGGCAGTTAACCCTGACCGACGCCGTGGGGGGCGCTGTTTCCCTGGTGGCGGAACTCATCAGTTATATTGCCCTTGCCTGGCTGGCCTGGTCGCTGCCCTTGGCGATCATGGAGATCTATATTCACCGTTCGAGAGTGCTCGATCAGAGTCTGGACGCCAATCTGCTGCGTTTTATCGCGCGTACACTCGGATTGGTCGGCGTGATTGCGGTGGCATTCCTATTGACCAGTCGTCTCGGTGCACCGCTCTATAGCCTGGTGGCCGGCTTCGGTATCGGCGGTGTGGCAATCGCGCTGGCGATGCGTGGATCTTTCGAAAATTTTATTGGCAGTCTCAACCTGTTCGGCGACAAGCCCGTCAAGGTTGGCGATTTCTGTCGTTACGGCGAGGACGCGGGGGATGACTTTCAGCGTGCCGGCACAGTAGAGAGTATTGGCATGCGCTCTACGCGCTTGCGGGGGATCGATAACAGCCTGACGACCATCCCCAATGCGGAATTCAGTCAGATGCATATCGTCAATTACACAACGCGCCGTCACATCCTATTGAAGACAGCGCTCTCGCTCCGTTTTGAAACCAGCGAAGACCAGTTGCGTTTCCTGCTGGTGAATATCCGCGAGATGCTGGTAGGGCATCCGCGCGTAGTGGACGAAGAGCCATCGGTTCGATTTGCCGGTTTTGGTTCTTCGGGGCTGATTGTGCAGTTGCGGGTTGATATCGACAGCAACGACTTTCCGGAGTATCGGGCCATCTGTGAGGATATTTACTTCCGCATTTTCAGGATTGTGCACCAGTCAGGTACGGATTTCGCTTTCCGCTCCCAAACGATCTACTTCTCGCGAGATGGCGGTATTGATGTAGAGCGGCAGCAGTCAGCGGAGGCGCAGGTGCGCGAATGGGCTGCTGCCCAGGAAATGCCTTTCCCGAATTTCAGCCCCGAGCAGCGTGCGGCGCTGCGCAACACGGTTTACTACCCGCCGGAGGGGGCGCCCGGCTCAGAGGGATGAGGGCGGTTATCCGGCTTCGGTCTCCGGGTAGACGATATGCGCGCACCAGTCGCTCCAGCTGCCCGGATAGAGCAGCGCGTCGGTGCAGCCGATCAGGTAGAGTGAAAACAGATTCACGCAGGCCGTGACACCGGAACCGCAGTAATTCACCAGGCGGTCGTCCGCGGGAATGTCTTGCCAGTGGTCTCGCAGCTCCCTGACGGACTTGAGCTTGCCATCCTCTCTGGTCACCCCCTGCCAGGGTTTGTTGAGGGCGGTGGGGATGTGTCCCGCTATGGGATCGAGGGGTTCCTCGATCCCGGCAAAACGCTGCGTATCGCGGGCGTCGACCAGCTGCCAGGGCGGGTTTTCAAGATTTCTGTATATCTGTCGGTGATCGAGCAACATGTCGTTGCGGGGGGTGGCGACGAAGTTGCCCGGCGCGGGCGAGGAGGTGCTCGTACTGAGCGGCAACCCTGCGTCGCGCCAGGCCTTGAAACCGCCGTTCAACACGGCAATTTTTTCATGGCCGAAATAGTGAAGCAGGAACCAGGCGCGCGCGGCAAATGCGAGACGGCTATCGTCATAGACGACAACCAGTGAATCTCGATTGATACCGTTTTCGCGGGCAAACTGCTGAAACTCCGCCGGGCTCGGCAGCGGGTGGCGGCCGCCGTATCGGCCCAGGGGACCTGACAGGTCCGTATGCAGGCAGGCGTATCGGGCGCCGGGAATATGGCCGGCGGAGTAGGCCCGCGCGCCGGCTTCGGGATCGGCGAGGTCATAGCGGCAATCCAGGATTACCACATCGGATGTCGGCTCCAAGTCTGCCAGTTCGCTTACTTCAATGATTGCCTTTTCGCTCATGCTCGTCGCGCCGGTGCATTTATCGTCGTTATACCGGCGAAATTAAGCGTATATGAGCACTTTGTCCAGCGACTCGGGTGGCTTTCCCTCCGGCTGCTATTCCGGACTAGCAAACGGTCAATCTGTGTCCACTGCGGGACTATTGAGTCAATCCTGATGGCTGTATTGACCGGGTGGCGGGGCATCACCGTCAGCGGGAATCTTGTTGGCGATCTCCTCGCGGCGGCAGGCCTTGACGGCATCGGTCTGGTCTTCTTTCGGGTTATCGAGGAAGCGCGCTGCGGCCTCTTCGGCACAGTTGCTGGCCGAGATGATGTCGTGTGCCAGGGCCGGAAACAGCAGCCACTGGTGGTTTGGCAGCTTTTGCCGGGCTTTGTCCACATCGTCGGCGGCCAGCACCGGGTCCAGCCCCCCGTGCAGGAGCATGACGGGCAGAGGCGTCGCTATTGCCTTCGATTCCGAGAGGGGTGCCGACGGGATGGCCCAGATCCGGCACTGCACCTGCATCAATTCGATATCGGAGCGCACTGCACCGCCGAGAATCCCGCTGTCGGCGGCACTGGCGCGGGCCTTGTCGAAATCGACAAAGGGGGCTTCCTCATAACAGAAATGGCTGACACCGGCGGCGTCCCCGAAATAGGGATCGAGGACGATTTCCATAAAATGGCTCACCGCCGCCTGAACAGGCTTCAGGTCCGCGCTGTCGCTGGTTTCCAGCGCTTCGATGACTTTCGGCAGGTCGCTGTAGAAATTTTCGTTGTATAGCGCCTGGAAGAGCACGCGCAGCAAGCGCTGACCGGTCAGTACGAACGGGTACTCCTCGTCCGAGAAACGGTGGGTAATGGGGATGGTTCGCGGGTTTTCATCCAGTGTCTGTACGAGGTTCTCCAGGCGGCGGCCCAGGTCCGGGTAGCGGCTGTTGCAGAGCTTGTCTTCGATACAGGCCTGCAACCCGCGCTGATAGGCAGCCAGTGAATCTTTGGCCAACTGCTGGGTGTAGACGATATTCGGGAAGACGGCGCTGTTCAGCACCAGTGCCCGCACGGAATCCGGGTAATCCCGGGCCATGGTGAGGGCATAGCGGGAGGCGTAGGAGACGCCGTACAGATTGAACTTCTCCACCCCCATCTGTTGCCGCAGTGCTTCCACATCCCGGGCAATGATCGCACTGTTGTACTGGGCCAGGTCGGCCGCCTTGTCCAGGCGGCTGTAACAGCGCTCCATGCTGAAGGTAAACACCCGCGCTTCTTCGTCCGAGGACAATTTGCGCCGGAAAGCGGTCTGCGCGTCCTCGATAAACTCGCTGCAAGTGAGGCGCGGCTGGGCCATGCCGGTGCCGCGCGGATCCATGATGATCAGGTCGCGGCCGTCGTCTACCGTCATCGCGGCGTAGTTGATCCACAACCAGTCGCTGGCGTTTTCCGGCTCCAGGCCGAGGCTGGCGCCGGGACCGCCGGCACCCAGGTGCAGCAGGGGGTATTTGCCGGCATCCGGTTCATTGGCAATAAAGCGCACCACCGGGAACTGGATCTTGCGCTGCGATGGCTTGGCGTAGTCTTCCGGTACTTCCATCATGAAGCACTGGGTAACCGGCCAGCTGTTATCAGTTTCGAACCAGCAGGGCTTGGGAATAAGACGCGTGGGGCCCGCGCTGCCGTCCTGCTGAGCGCTTCGGTCACAGGCGCTGAGCAGGATGCAGAGAAGAAATAGGGCGGTTTTGTGAAGACGGAAATCACACACTGCGGTAATACCTGTGAATACTGGCTGGTCAGTTGTTGCCGAAACGCGCGATGGGCGCGGATAGATTCCAACGCAGGGCGGCGAGCCGAATCGTGAGGGTCACCAAAACTGCGATGGCTACTACTATTTCACCCGGCACCTTGCCGCTGGCATCGAGTATCACCAGCACCGCGGCGCCACTGAGTGCCGCTGTGGCATAGATCTCCCGGCGCAGTAGCAGGGGGATATCCCCGGCCAGGATATCGCGAATCAGTCCGCCAAAAGTGCCGGTCATCACCCCCATCACGATGGCGATTGCCGGTGAGTGGCCCAATTCCAGTACCTTCTGTGTGCCGATCACTACAAAGACCGCCAGGCCCATGGCGTCGGCGATCATCAGCAGGCGCATCGGCACCTGCAGGTAGCGAATCAGGTAGAAGCTGACAACCCCGGTGGCGGCAGCAATCCAGAGATAGTAGCTGTCCTGCAGCCAGAATACCGGAATATTCAGGATCATGTCGCGGGTGGTGCCACCGCCAGTCGCGGTCACACAGGCCAGCACCACTGCGCCGAACAGGTCCATCTGCTTGTGACCTGCCGCCAGCACACCGGTGAAGGCAAACACCACTATCCCGATTAGATCGAACCAGTACAGCAGATGTTCCATAACTTTTTGTGTCCGGGAGTCAGGTGGGCCCGGCTGCCGAGGTTATATGCGAGCAGGCCTTGAATGCAATATGCAGCTTGGCGGGTAGGGTGCAGCGTATCCGTCGTGGCTGACGGATACGCTGTTGGCGGGCTTAAACGAAGGCCTGCAGGCCGGTCTGTGCGCGCCCCAGGATCAGGGCGTGGACATCGTGGGTGCCCTCGTAGGTATTCACCGCTTCCAGGTTCATTACGTGGCGAATCACGTGGAACTCGTCGGCAATACCGTTACCGCCGTGCATATCGCGAGATACGCGGGCAATGTCCAGTGCCTTGCCACAGTTGTTGCGCTTCATCAGCGAGATCATGGTCGGGTCGAAGTGCTTGTCCTCGTCCATGATGCGGCCGACTCGCAGTGAACCCTGCAGTCCCAGGGCGATTTCGGTCTGCATGTCGGCGAGCTTCTTCTGGAACAGTTGGGTCTGTGCCAGCGGGCGGTTGAACTGCTTGCGGTCGAGGCCATACTGGCGCGCGGCGTGCCAGCAGTATTCGGCTGCGCCGATGGCGCCCCAGGAGATACCGTAGCGGGCGCGGTTCAGGCAGCCAAACGGGCCGCGCAGGCCGCCGATGTCGGGGAACTTGTTCTCTTCCGGCACGAACACGTTGTCCATGACAATTTCGCCGGTAATGGACGCGCGCAGGGAGAATTTGCCCTCGATCTTCGGTGCACTCAGGCCTTCCATACCCTTGTCGAGGATAAAGCCACGGATGATGTCCTCTTCATCTTTCGCCCAGACGACGAACACGTCGGCGATCGGGCTGTTGGTGATCCACATCTTGGAGCCGCTCAGGCGGTAGCCGCCGTCCACTTTCTTGGCGCGGGTCTTCATGCCACCGGGATCGGAACCGGCATCCGGTTCGGTCAGGCCGAAGCAGCCGACCCACTCACCGGTGGCCAGCTTGGGCAGGTATTTTTCTTTCTGCGCTTCGCTGCCATAGGCGGAGATGGGATACATCACCAGGCTGGACTGAACACTCATGGCGGAGCGGTAGCCGGAGTCCACGCGCTCCACCTCGCGGGCCACCAGGCCGTAGGACACGTAGTTCAGGCCGGCGCAGCCGTAACCTTCGATGGTGGAACCGAGCAGGCCCAGCTCACCCATTTCGCGCATGATCTCGCGGTCGAAAATTTCGTGGCGGTTCGCCTCCAGAACGCGCGGCATGAGCTTGCTCTGGCAGTATTCGCGCGCGGTGTCGCGCACCATGCGCTCTTCGTCACTCAGCTGGCGGTCCAGCAGCAGAATGTCGTCCCAGTGGGCGAGGGGCTGATGTTTACTCATGGTGTGTCTCGTCTACTTCCGTTATTGATCTCAACCGGCGTGTCCAGCCGGTCCGATTGTGCGGGCGGCGCCGATTGCGCGGCCCGGATCAGCTTCTGGAGTGGTGCCGCCGGTGATCCTCGCGACAGTACCCTGTGACCGATCAGTTTAGTGTGGCGCATCATACCTAAGTAGGGGCGTCGGAGCACTCCCGCCGGAGGCAAAATTTCCTCCCGGTTCCCGCTTTTAGCGTAAACAACCGTAAATTGCCTTGCAGGTCCAAATACGGATTCCATAATAGGCGCAATAATTTTCCAACTTGACGCTAAATCAGAGACTTTGGTGATATTTCCTTGCGTTTTTTCCGTCTTGTAGCCATTTGTTTGCCACTGTTGAGCGCCTGCGCGAGCCAGACCCTGCCACCGGATCTGGCGCAGGAGAGCCTGGGGTTGCCGGACCGGTTTCGCGCGTCCGGCAGCGGCGCGGTCGAGATTCGCTGGTGGCGCAGTTTCAGCGATCCGCAAATGGATCAGCTGGTGCAGCTGGCGTTGCGCGACAACCCCGATCTGCAGGCCACTTTGTGGCGTCTGGAGCAGGCGGCGGCCGCAGCAAAAGGCGCGCGTTCCGGATTCTGGCCGCGCCTGACCGCGGGCCTGGAAAATACCGAACAGCGCCGCTCCTCTTCGGGTGATTTCGATTTTTCCGGCAGCGAGAATGAGGGCAACAGTTGGAGCGGACGGCTGGCCGCCAGCTATGAAATCGATCTCTGGGGTCGGGTGCGCGCCGGCGCGCGGGCGGCCGAGGCCGGGCGCCTGGCCGAGGAGCAGAATCTACAGACCGCCGCCCTCAGCCTGGCGGCGGAAGTTTCCGTCGCCTGGCTACAGTTGCGGGAGCAGTGGGGCCAGCGGGATCTGCTGCGCCAGCAGCTGGATACCAACCGCAAGACCCTGCGGGTGCTGGAGTTGCGCTTCGGGCGCGGTGTTACCGTCGCCGCCGATGTGTTGCAGCAGCGCCAGCTCGTGCAGCAATCTGAACAGGAGCTGCAGCAGGTCGAGTTCAATATCGAAACATTGAAGGTGCAGCTCGCGGCACTGCTCGGCGTTGCCGAACAGGCGCTGGAGGGGCAGTTGCAGGTGGTCGCCGATATGCCGAATCTGCCGGCACTGCCGGATACAGGCGTGCCGGCCCAGTTACTGTTGCGCCGTCCCGACGTACAGCGGGCACAGCGCGATCTGCTGCAGGGCTACTACCTGGCGGACCAGGCCTGGGCCGAGCGACTGCCGGTTATCAGCCTGTCGGCGATCGCCAGTGGCGGTGGCAGCTCCATCAGTGCCATTACCAAGGACTGGCTGCTGACGATCACTGCGGCCGCGGAGGGCGTCATCTTCGACGGTGGGCAGCTGGCGGCGGCGCAGGACCAGCAGGAGGCTGTGTTACAGGAGCGCTGGGCGCTCTATCGCAACACCGTGATGCAGGCGCTATCCGAAGTGGAGCAGGCGCTGATCAGCGAGCGCGCCGTGAAAGACCGCTTGGTGCACCTGCGCGAGCGGGAACGCCTGTCGGACCTGATTCTGGTGCGCCAGCGGCGAGCCTATGCGCGCGGCAGCCTCGATTTTCTCAATGTGCTTGCAGCCACCAATGAACAGCAATCGCTGGCGCGGGAAATACTGAGCGCGCGGCGCGAACTGATTGAGAACCGCGTAGCCCTCTACCGCGCACTGTCAGGGGGGCTGCCCTATGAAGACCTTCCGGCGGCGCAGCCGGTGGAGCTGGAGTTGTACCGGGAGGGGGGAAGTTAATGCTGAAAAAACTCAACTGGAATTTTGTCGTACCGGTCGCGTTGATAGTGCTCGCGCTGCTGGTTTCAAACTGGTTGATGCGGGAGAAGCCGACCCTGAGTCGCGGCGAACGCAAAGCGCCGCCGCCGAGCGTCGAGGTTGTGGTCGCCGAACGCGGCAAGTTTCCGCTGACCGTCAGTGCGCTGGGCAAGGTGACCGCACGCGAACTCGCCGAGTTGCAGCCGCAGGTAGATGGGATCGTCGAGTGGCTGGACTATGATCTTGGCCCGGGTTCGACGCTGGCAAAAAACCAGCAGCTGCTGCGTATCGAATCCGAACCCTACCAGCTGGCCCTGCAGACCGCCCGCAGTACCCTGGCCGAACGGCGCGCGGAGTTGCAGCAGGAACAGGGCCAGGGCCTGGTGGCGCAGGAGGAATATGAATTATTGGGCAGCTCTCTACCGGAGACCGACCTGGCGCTGGTTCTGCGGGAGCCCCAGTTGGCTGCCGCCAAGGCGCGGGTCGACTCCGCCGAAGCCCAGGTTCGCCTGGCGCAGCGGGATCTGCGCCTGACCCAGATTCGCGCCCCCTTTACCGCGCTGCTGGTCAGTCGCAGCGTCGATGTCGGAGATCGCGTGGCGCCGGGTACGGTGCTGTATACGCTCGCCGGTGCGGAGCGCTTCCAGATCGAAGTGGAGGTGGCGGCCGCGCAACTGGAGCGCCTGAACAGCCCGGACGCGGAAGTGCGCATACACGGCAGCCAGTGGCCCAAGGGGCAGTATCGGCGTGGTGAATTTGTGCGTGTTATTCCGGTGCTGGAGGAGCAGGGCAGGCTCGCGCGGGTTCTCGTCGAGCTGGCGGATCCCTTGTCGATCGAGCAACCGGCTGAACCGCAGCTGCTGCTGAACGATCTCGCGCGGGTGGAAATTACCGGTCGGGCACTGCGCGAACGCGTGCGCGTTCCGCTCACTGCCGTCCAGGATGGGAATAGGGTGTGGCAGGTGGTGGACAACCGCCTTGTCATCCGGCCCGTAGAAGTTGCCTTCCTGAACGGGGACTTCGCCGTATTGGAGGCTGGCCTCAGCGGCGGTGAGACTCTCGTCACCACGCGCCTGACTGCGGTAACCGAAGGCATGCCGGTGCAGATTGCCGGCCGGGAGAAGCCGGGCGGCGGCAATGGCGAGAAACCGGACCGACCGGGTCGAGGTGACAGACCGGGTGGTAAGAATCCGGCTGAAGCGCCGGAAAAAGGAGAGCGCGGATGAGCTCTGGTAGCGGAACCCGGCCGACTGTGGATACGCGTTCGGGCCCGATCGCCTGGATGGCGCACAACCATGTCACGGCCAATCTGTTGATGCTGGTGTTCATCGTCGGCGGGCTGATTTTTTCGCTGACGGTGAAAAAGGAAGTCTTTCCGGAGTTCAGCCTGGACATGGTCAGCGTACAGATCAGCTACCCCGGTGCCAGCCCCGAGGAAGTCGAGCGCGGCGTGCTGGTGGCCGCGGAACAGGCAGTGCAGGGGATCGTGGGCATTAAGGAAATGCGTGGCGCAGCCGCCGAGGGCAGTGCCAGCCTGACGCTGGAACTGGACGAGGACGCCAACGCAAACCAGGTCTATCAGGACGTGCAGCAGGCGATCGACCGCGTCACCACCTTCCCCTCGGATATCGAGCGACCTCAGGTCAGCCTGGCCGAGCGCAAGCGCGACGTGATGGATCTGGTGATCCACGGCAACCTGGACGATCGCACCCTGCGCGATATTGCCATGCAGATCTACGACAAGCTGGAGGCGCATCCGGAAATTACCCAGCTGGAAACTTCCGGCGTGCGCGACTTTGAAGTGGCGATCGAGGTCCAGCGCGATGATCTGCGCCGCTACGGCCTGTCGCTGCCGGATGTTTCACAGCTAGTGCGCAATGCCGCCGTGGATGTACCGGCCGGCGGTGTGAAGTCCGAAGCGGGCGAAATCCTCGTGCGAGTGACCGAGCGGCGCGACTGGGCAAGGGAATTCGGCAATATCGTTGTGGTGCAGGGTGTCGGCGGCGGCAACGTGTACCTGCGCGATATCGCCACTATTCGCGATGCGCTGGTGGATGAACCCCGCAACATGGTGTTTAACGGTGAGCCGGCGGTCGGTATCGATATCTTCCGCGTCGGCGACCAGACGCCGATGAGTGTCAGTGATGCGGCGCGCGAAGTGCTGGCCGATCTCGACGGCAACTTGCCACCGGGCGTGCACATCAGTATTCGCGACGACGATTCGGAGATATTCAAGGAGCGCCTGTCGTTGTTGCTGAAAAACGGATTTATCGGCCTGCTGCTGGTGTTTGTGGTGCTGGGCGCGTTTCTGGAGCTGCGCCTGGCATTCTGGGTGACCCTCGGCATCCCCACCAGCTTCCTCGGCGCACTGCTGTTCCTGCCGGCGCTCGATATTTCGGTGAATATGGTCAGCATGTTCGCCTTTATTATCGCGCTGGGTATCGTGGTCGATGATGCGATTATCGCCGGTGAAAATATTCACGAGTGGCGCCGGCTCGGATACAGCAACCTGGAGGCGGCCGTCGCCGGTGCGCGGCAGGTGGCGGTGCCTCTGACGTTTGCGATCTTGACCAATATCGTCGCCTTTATCCCGCTGATGGAACTGCCGGGGTTCATGGGCAAGATCTTCGGCATTATTCCGTTTGTGGTCGGTTCAGTTTTTATTATTTCCTGGGTGGAAGCGCTTTTTATCCTGCCGTCGCATCTGGCCCACTCGCGTCGCGGTTACAAGAATGGCTGGGCGCGGCGCTTCGCGGCGCGACAGAAAATGGTCGCGCGCAGTCTCGACCGCTTCGTGGAGGTGCGCTTTAAGCCGCTGCTGGATCTCTGTGTGCGCCACCGCTACAGCACCATCGCGATTGCCATAGCGATCCTGCTGGTGGTCGCTGGTTACGCTGCCAGTGGGCGTATGGGTTTTACGCTGATGCCCAAGGTCGAACGGGATACCGGGCGCGTTGAAGTCACCTTTCCCGCAGGCACTGCCGAGCAGCAGCTGGAGAAGGCGCGCAGGCAGATAATGGGCGCGGCTGATCGGGTGCTCGCCGAGGTGGATCGGGAAAACGTCGTGCTCGGTGTCCGCGGCCTGGTGCGGGACAATTCGGTGCAGGTGGATGTCTACCTGGTGCCGTCGGACCAGCGCGATTTCTCCACCGGGGACTTTGTGCGCAATTGGCGCCGTGCAGTGGGGCCGGTTCCGGGCGCCCTCAGTTCCAGCTTCGTGTCCGACCGCGGCGGCCCGGGTGCCGGCGCCGCACTGACGGTGGAGCTCCGCCATACCGATACACAGATTTTGGAACAGGCCGCCCAGCAGCTGGCGACGGAGCTGGAAAAATTCCCCGATGTCAGCGATATCGATGCGGGTGTGTCGCTGGGCAAACAGCAGCTGGACCTGACCCTGACCGAGACCGCCAAGAGTCTCGGGCTTTCCGCGGAGGATATCGGCCGGCAGTTGCGCGCATCGCTCTATGGCGCCGAGGCAATGCGCCAGCAGCGCGGTCGCGATCAGGTCAAGGTGATGGTGCGCCTGCCCGAGCAGGAGCGGGTAACACTGGAAGATATATCCAGCATTATGATCCGCGCCGGCAATGGACTCTGGCTGCCGCTGCCGGATCTGGTTGAGGTTGAGCAGGGGCGGGCCTACGCCACGATCAACCGCCGTGCCGGCCGCCGTGTCATGACGGTGACGGCCAATGTGGACCCGCCGGATCAGGCCACGCTGGTGACCAACGAACTCGATCTGAGCGTGGTGCCGCAACTGCAGGCCGACTTTCCCGGTTTGAGCGTTACTTATGAGGGGCGCCAGGCCGAAGAGCGCGAGGGGCTGGCATCCCTGGGGCTGACCTTCTCCCTGACAATGGCCGCGCTCTACCTGCTGCTGGCGATTCCGCTGAAAAGCTATATTCAGCCTCTGACCGTGATGGTCGCAATACCCTTCGGTGTTATCGGCGCGCTGCTGGGGCACCTGATCATGGGCTACGGACTCAGCATGGTCAGCCTGCTCGGCATGGTGGCACTGGCGGGGGTGGTGATCAACGATACCCTGGTGATGATCGAGTACGGCAACCGCTTGCGCGAAGGGGGCACCGACCTGACCGACGCCATCAAGCAGGCGGCGGCACGGCGCTTCCGCCCGATCATTCTGACCACGGTGACAACGTTTTGCGGCCTGATGCCAATGATCTTCGAAACTTCGGTGCAGGCGCGGTTTATGATTCCGATGGCGATCTCACTCGGTTACGGCATCCTCGCGGCGACCACAATTTCACTGTTGTTGGTGCCGTGTCTGTACCTGATGTTTGCCAAGGATATTCCACGACTGTTCGGCATGCTGAAAAACAATCGGAAAGTCGCCAAGGCGTAGGTAGCGCTGAGCTCCGCGTGCCGATCAAAAAAAGGGCACATCGCTGCGCTCACTCCAACCTACGCCGGATGGGCTACAATATTGTCCGCATTCCGCATTCCGCATTCCGCATTCCGCATTCCGCATTCCGCATTCCGCATTCCGATCAATCCCTGCGCAGCTCGTCCTTGATCGCGATCGGGTTGGGGAAATTCATCACCACGATGTAGGAAGACACCAGGAAGGTCAGGATAGCCGTGGCCTGGATCAGGTGCGAAGCACCGCTGCCAATCAGCTGCTGGTTAAAAGCGAGGAAGGCGATCAGCAGCGAGAATTCGCTGATCTGGCCGAGGCGGAAGCCGATATCCCAGGCCAGCACCTTGTGTTCACTCTGATTGCCGAGCAGGTAGCGGAATACTACCGGTTTGACCAGCAGCACTGCCGCCGCGGTAATCAGCGCGGGCAGGGCAATTTCCGGCACCATCGACAACTTGAACTGCGCGCCGAGACTGAAGAAGAACAGGATCAGGAAGAAATCCCGCAGCGGTTTCAGGCTCAGGGCGATGTACTGGGAGATCGGGCTGGTCGCCAGGGTAATACCGGCGATAAAGGCGCCGATTTCCCGCGACAGCCCGAGTATTTCCGCCAGCTCCGCCAGTCCCATGCACCAGCCCAGTGCTAGCAGGAAGACGTACTCGTGGAAGCGGTCGAAGCGGGTAAACAGCGGCAGCAACAGATACTTCACCACCACCCAGGCAAAAAACACCAACAGCGGCAGGGCGGCAATGGACAGCCCCAACTGCGCCACATCCACCTCGCCAGTGCTGCCGGACAGCAGAATCATCAGGCAGGTAATCGCGACGAAATCCTGGAACAACAGCAGGCCCACCATCATCTCACCCAGGTGCTTGTGGTGCAGAACCGTGGTCGGCAGTAACTTGATACCGATAATGGTGCTGGAAAACATCATCGCCATGCCGATGACCCAGGATTCGGTGTTGGTAAAACCGAATAGCTGGCCAATGGCAAAACCCAGACCGAGGAAAATCGCGCAGCTTACCAGCCCGACGAAGGTGGCCTTGCGCAATACGGAGAGAAGCGCCTGCGGCTGCATGTCGAGACCGAGCAGGAACAGCAGGAAGATAATGCCGATATTGGACATTTCCGCCAGCAGCTGCACATTGTCGATAACTGCCAGCCCCGATGGCCCGAGGAGTAGGCCCAGGGCGATATAGGCGACCAGCAGCGGCTGCCTTCCGAAGAGTGCCAGTGAGGCAACGATGGCCGCGCCGCTAAAAATCAGGAAAAACGACTGGAAGAGAGAGGTTTCTGCCACTGGACATCCTTGCGTAATGAGGCACCGGGTCCATTATCCATAGATGCGGGCGCAGCCGGAACAGCTGTGCCCGCACCTTCACCGCAATTTCACTGTTCGCCGGGGGGAATTGGCAGTTCCGTGGTGCTCTTGATCTGCTCCAGCGCGAAGTTCGAAATGATGTCGCTGATGCCCACATGGCGAATCAGCTCCTTGTAGAAGCGGTCGTAGGCGGCGATGTCGCCGACCACGATGCGCAGCAGGTAATCGTAGTCACCCGCCATCCGGTAGCAGTCCACCACTTCCGGTAGCTCCGCCATATGGGCGGCAAAGGAGTCCGCCCATTCCGGTGTGTGCTGGTCCGTTTTGACCTGGGCGAAAACCGATACCGGCAGGCCCAGTATCTCCGCATTCAGTAGCGCCACTTTGCGGCGGATGATGCCGCTTTTTTCCAGCTTCTGCACCCGGCGCCAGCAGGGGGTTTTGGTGAGGCCCACGCGCTCAGCCAGTTCCTCGATAGAGAGGCTGACGTCATTTTGCAGGATGGCAAGAAGTTGTCTATCGATCGCATCGAGTGAGGACATAATTCTACGAAGCTCCCAAAACCGCGGGGCCGTGTATCCCTGAGCGACGATTTGTGCGCCATCAATGGCGCGGTTACCCCTTGTGATAGTCCTATGCCTTGAGTGTAGTGGCCGTACCCGCCTCGCGGGGATAGTTGGGCTCTCACTTCACCCACTGATGTAACGATAGGCTCCGAATGTTCCTGCTGGTAGTGGAATTTCCTTCGCTATGTATCGGGATTGGAGGCAGGTAGGGAAGGGGGGGATTGGGGCCGCGGGAATTCCGGGCGGGGCCGCTGGCCCGCCCGGCAGTCGTGCCTTATGCGGCGTCTTTCGGCGGAAAGCGCGGCTCGAACAGGCCCAGTTCGATGGCCTCGCGCACCTTGGCCATCAGGTCGATTTCGGTCAGTTGCTGCAGCTGCTGCAGGTCGTTCAATACGTAGTAGATCGGCTGAACGATGTCGATCCGATAGGGGGTGCGCAACGCATCGAGGACGTCGAAGTCGTAGCGCTCGGGTTCGTTGCCGAGGGCGTAGAGGGTCTCCTTCGGGGATGACAGTATGCCGCCACCGTAGATACGCAGGCCGTCTTTGGTATTGAGGAGGCCGAACTCCACGGTGAACCAGTAGAGGCGGGCCAGATAGGCGCGCTCTTTCGGCGTCGCATTCAGGCCGAGTTGGCCGTACTTCTGCGTAAAGTTGGCGAATGCCGGGTTGGTCAGCATGGCGCAGTGGCCGAAGATCTCGTGGAAAATATCCGGTTCCTGCAGGTAGTCGAACTCCTCTGGCGTGCGGATAAAGGTGGCCACCGGAAACTTGCGATCGGCGAGCAGGCCGAAGAAGGTCTCGAAGCCGATCAGCGCCGGTACCCGCGCGACTTCCCAGCCGGTCTCGCGGCGCAGTACGCTGCTGATCTCTTCCAGCTGCGGGACGCGATCACGGGGCAGGTCGAGCAGCTCCAGCCCGTGCAGGTATTCGTCGCAGGCGCGCCCCGGAACCACCTGCAGCTGACGCTCGATCAGGCGCTGCCAGGTCTGGTGCTCGATTTCGGAGTAGTGGATGAAACCCTGCTCGTCAGGCTGGCGTGCCACGTATTTACTGGGTTTCTTCGCGTCTTTTTTCATGACTCAGTTGCTCCTGCGGTTGCGCAGCGAGTTGCCCGCCAGGGGCGGTGCCGGTCTACCGCTCTGTTTTGTTGTTATCTCTCCCGTATTTTTAGTCAGTGCGGCGGCGATAAGGGAGGGCGTTATGCGCACTCTTGCGGTAGCGCGTGTGCCGGCGATACACTTTCTGTAAATAATTCTTTACAGATGATCGATGAGAGTAGAGATAACTTGTGCTAACCGTGTCGGCATTTTGCATGAAATCATGCAGATTTTTGGTGAATACCGGATAAATGTGACATCCGGGGAGCTCGGCGGCGACAGTGGTGACAAAGTCTATCTGTCGGCGCCGAACATGCTGGCTACACAGTATCAGGCCATCGAGAAGTCCCTGCTGAAGGTGCCGGGAGTACAGCGGGTGCGACGCATAGCGCTGATCCCGTCGGAAAGACGGCACTTTGAACTGGACACGCTATTACGCCATGTGGCCGATCCGGTGCTGTCGGTGGATCGCGAAGGGCGCGTGATAGCGGCGAACCTGGCCGCTGCGCGCGCGTTTGGCGTCAGTCTGGACAGGGTGCCGGGGCTGCAGCTGCAGCGCTTCCTGCCATTGATGCAGGTGGCGGAGCTGTTGCGAGACTTTACCGTGCCCCGTTACGGCCTGCCGGTGCGCGTGCGTGGCCGCGCCTTTCGCATGGAGTGGTCGCCGATTCCGGTAGAAGAGAGCCCCGGGGCGGTGGATTCCCTGGCTGGCGCCGTGCTGACGCTGCAGCCGTCGGAGATGGATCAGTATGCCGCAGAGTTGCCGCGTTTGGTGGCACTGTGGGATTTCGATCGGCGCCGCGAGAGCTGTCTGCGGCTGCAAGAGCTGGCCGGCTTGGGATCGCCACTGTTAATTGCCGGAGAGCGCGGTGTTGGCAAGAGCACCTTTGCCGCGGCGCTCCACCACCTGTCGCCGGTCGCGGCCGCAGGCGATTGTCACCGCCTGTTGCCGCGCGACGGGCAGCTACAAGTGCCGGCCCATGTGCGCGGTGCCGGCACGCTGATCCTCGAGGATCTGCACCGCTTGTCCGCGACGGCGCAACTCGCGCTGTTGCGGCAATTGCGCGATCTGCCGCCGGAGCTGCGCCCCATCGCTACCTGTAGCAGTGCCGAAAAACTCGAACCGGCCCTGGCACAGCTGTTTTCGTCACTCGCGATTACACTGCCGCCGCTGCGCACTATGCGCCCGGCGCTGTCGCGCTTCACGCTGGCCATGCTGCGGCAGGAGACGCCGCAGGCCAGACCACTGAACCTGAGTGAAGAAACGCTGGCGATATTAAAACGGCACGACTGGCCGGATAATTTCAACGGGCTGCGTGACTATCTGGTGGCAGCGGCCGGTCGCTGTCTGGCGCGCGATGGTGACACCGTCGAGGTGGGCGACCTGCCGGATTTGGCGGTGCAGCCGCGATTGCCCTGGCAGGAGTGGGGGCGCGGTCTGACTTATCGGGAAATGATGGAACGCTTGGAGCGGGCACTGCTCGGCGATCTGGTCGCCGAACAACTCTCAACCCGGGAGCTGGCCAAGCGCCTCGGTATCTCCCATACCGCGGTGGCTAACAAGCTGCGCAAGTTTGGCCTGGCAAAGCCCAAGGGTTAGCGATCGATGCGGCCAATCAGCATGTCCTTGAACATGACGAAGTCCCCCAACAGGCTGTAGAAGGGATGTTTGAAGGTGGCAGGCCGGTTGTGCTCGAAAAAGAAGTGGCCGACCCAGGCAAAACCGTAGCCCGCCACAGGCACGGCAGCCATTAACAGCAGCTTGCCCGTCACAATGGCTGAGACAACCAGTGCGATAACGATGGTGGTGCCGACAAAGTGCAGCCGGCGGCAGGTCAGGTTGCGGTGCTCTTCCAGGTAGTAGGGGTAAAAGTCGCTAAAGGACGCAAACTTTTTTGTCTGTGCGGCGGTCATTCCGCAGCTCCTTATTCTTCTAATATTGGCGTCAGTGTACGGGCATTTTCTATTGTGTCCAAGTCGAGCACCGACCGGTCAAATCTGATAGTCTGCCGCAAAATTTGCCCGGGGCTTCAACCCGCACAAGACCAAGACGAGGAAGTTATGGCAGGTCCGCTCGCGCATTTGAAGGTACTCGATCTCAGCCGAATTCTGGCCGGCCCCTGGGCCAGTCAGGTGTTTGCCGATTTCGGTGCCGAGGTGATCAAGATCGAACGTCCCGAGCGCGGTGACGATACCCGCCACTGGGGGCCTCCCTACCTGAAGGACGAGCAGGGCGCGGATACCGCCGATGCCGCCTATTACCTCAGCGCCAACCGGGGCAAGAAATCCGTCACCGTGGATATCACCACGGAAGAGGGGCAGCAGCTGTTAAAAGAGCTGGCGGCGCAGTGCGATATTCTGCTGGAAAACTACAAGGTGGGTGGGCTCAAAAAATACGGCCTGGATTACGACTCCATCAGGGCGATCAACCCCGGCATTATCTATTGTTCCATCACCGGCTTCGGGCAGACCGGCCCCTACAAGAATCGCGCCGGTTACGATGCGATGATTCAGGGCATGGGTGGGCTGATGAGTATTACCGGCGTGCCGGAAGGCCTGCCCGGTGCCGGCCCGCAGAAGGTCGGTGTTGCCGTCGCCGACCTGATGACCGGCATGTACGCCGTATCGGCGGTGCTGGCGGCGGTCATCCATCGCCAGCAAAGCGGCGACGGCCAGCATATCGACCTGGCACTGCTGGACACCCAGGTGGCCTGGCTCGCCAACCAGGCACAGAACTATCTCACTTCCGGTAAGGCCCCTGTGCGCCAGGGCACTGGCCATCCGAACATCGTGCCCTACCAGGCGGTACCCTCCCGCGACGGTTACTTTATGCTCGCAGTCGGCAATGACGAGCAATTCAAACGCTTCTGCCATATCGCCGGCATCGAGCAAATCGCCGAAAACCCGGCCTATGCAACCAATGCCGCGCGGGTACAGGCACGGGAGCAGCTGGTCCCGCAAATCGAGGCGGCAACACGCCAACGGGATTCCGACTGGTGGCTGGAAAAACTCAGCGATGCCCACGTGCCCTGCGGCCCGATCAATACCCTCGATCAAGTGTTTGCGGACCCTCAAGTTCAGGCCCGGGGCATGGTGCTGGAACAGGCGCACCCGACCGCTGGCAAGGTAAAGACGGTGCGCAACCCGGTGGTATTCTCCAGGACCCAGCTCGACTATGAGCAGGGTCCTCCCGTACTGGGCCAACACACCGAAGAGGTATTGCGAAACCTGCTGGGCAAGAACGATGAGGAAATCGAGGCGCTGCAGGGTAAGGGCGTTGTCTGAAACAGTTCCAGGCTCGGCTGTCAGAGTGGTGGTGTCGAATAACGAGAGGCCCGGTTACATGGGCCCGGTTTAAGAATTGAGGGAATTTATGCTTCGCAACCTTTTCCAGTTTGTTTTTGTTGTTACCGGCTTTCTTGCCTCTCTTTCCCTGGCTGCCGATGGCCCGCAGCGGGATTACGACCTGCTGCTGAAAAATTTCCGGCTGGTGGACGTGGAATCGGGGCAGGTGCGCGACGGACAACTGCTGCTGATTGAAGGCAACAGAATTGCGGCAATTTTGCCGGCGGCGCAACAGGCAGAGGTCGCCGCAAAGGAGGTCGTGGACCTGGGGGGCAACTACCTGATACCGGGCCTGTGGGACATGCATGTCCACTTTGAAGGTCGGGACCTGATCGAAGACAACGCGCTGCTGTTTCCGGTGTATCTGGCGTACGGCATCACCGCAGTGCGCGATGCGGCCAGTGACCTGGCGCCGGAGGTCCTGAACTGGCGCACGGAAGTGGCGGAGCGCAAGCGGCTCGGTCCGCGCATTTTCACCGCCGGGCAAAAGTTTGAGGGCATAGACTCTATCTGGAAAGGCGATCTCGAAGTCGGTGACCGCGCGTCTATGCTGGCGGGTATGGACAAGCTGGAAAAGATGAACGTTGATTTCATCAAGATCACCGAAAACACCATGGATCCGCAGCTGTTCATCGACACTGTCGCCGAGGCGAACCACCGCGGGCATCTCGTGTCCACACACGTACCCTATGGCGTGAGTATCGGTGAACTGGCAGATGCCGGCCTGTCGAGTATCGAGCACGCATCCTATGTACTGCGCCTGGGCAATGCCGACGAGGCGGCCATTGCCAAAGCAGTGCGTGCGGGCGAATTGTCGAAAGAGGTGGCAGCAGAGCGCTACCGCGCGGGCTTTGATCAACGGCAAGCGATCGAGGGTTACCGGATGCTGGCGCAAAAAGGTGTCGCCGTCACGCCGACACTGATTGGCGGCCGGCAGCTGGCCTATCTCGCGGAAACGGACCACAGCGACGATGCTTTCCAGCGCTACCTGACCCAGAGGTTCATGAGCAAATACCAGTGGCGTATCGATCGCATGGCGGGCGAGGGCGACAAGGAACGCGAGGCCCGCAAGGCACGCTACCAGCTGATTGCCAGCCAGTTGCCACTGTTGGCTGACGCCGGTGTCGTGCTGCTGGCAGGGAGCGACTCGGCGGCGTTGAACACCTATGTTTATCCCGCCGAGGCGCTGCACACCGAGCTGGTATTGTTTCAGGAGGCCGGGCTGAGTCCACTGCAGGCCTTGCAGGCCGCCACGGTAAACGGCGCCAGGTTTATGGGGCAGTGGCGCGATTACGGCAGTATTGCGGAGGGCAAACGCGCCGATCTGGTGGTCCTGACCCGAAACCCGCTCGAAGATATACGGGCGACGCAGGATATCGACAGCGTCATTTCTGGTGGCACGCTGTATCGGCGGCCGAAGCTGGATTCCATGCTGGAGCAGGCGGCGCAGGCCCGGGCGAAATTGGATTCGTCCCGCGAAGCGGCGGGCCGATAAGGTAACAGACCAAAGTAATAGCTAATAGCTAATAGCTACTGGAGTGCATCCCATGCGGCTGGATCACATCAATATCAGCGCGCCGATGGAGCTGTTGCTGGAGGTACGGGACTTCTATTGTGCCGTACTCGGATTGCAGGAAGGTTTCCGGCCGGACTTCGCGCGCCGCGGATTCTGGCTCTACGCGGGCGAGCGGCCGCTGGTACACCTGGTGGAAAGCAATGTGCGCTTTGCGACAGAAGCGCCCAGCTATCTCGACCACACCGCTTTCCACACGGAGAACCTCCAGGCCGTGGTCGACGAGCTGGAATCACTGGGTGTTAGCTATACCAAGACACATGTACCCGGCGGTGACCTGCGCCAGGTATTTTTCACGGATCCTGCCGGTACGGGGATTGAAGTCAATTCGAGCCAGTAGTTTTTTGGAGATAACCGGGCAGGGAGCTTGGCGTGCTCAATAAACTCGTCGGTCAGCTGGGGACCACACTGTATGTGCAGATCTGGGAGAAGCGCATCAGGGTGACCAATATCGAGAATGGTAAAATTTTCGATGAATCTCCGCTGGTTGCCATAGAGCAGCGCAACAGGCGGCGCATTGTCGTCGCGGTTGGCAATCGCGCTTCCTCGGTAGCCGGCAAAAATATCGAAGTGATCAACCCTTTCTCCCACCCGCGTTCCTTGCTGCGCGATTTCACTGCCGGCGAAAAGCTGTTGCAACACATTTTTAAGAAGCTCACCGACCAAACACTTTTCACGCCTTCGCCGATCGTTGTACTGCAGCCGATGGAGAAAACCCAGGGCGGGCTGACAGACGTCGAGGTGCGGGCTTTCAAGGAACTGGCGCTCGGTGCTGGTGCGCGGGAGGTGCAGGTCTATCAGGGGGAGGAACTGACCCGGCATACCTTCGATTACGCCAAGGTGAAAGCCAAGATCCAGCCGCAACAGAAAGCTTCCAAGAATTCCGGTAATCAGGCGGTGCAGTGGTACCTGATTTTGCTGTGGGTTGTGTTGATCGCGCTGATGGCCGTATTTGGCGGCAGTTAGGTTTTGCGCGGCAGGCGGACGCTGCGGAAAATAAAAAGCCCCGCGGTGCGGGCTCAGGTTGCTGACAAAGTAATGCAGTCAAAAGTTAAGGCAAAGTGCCAGGACGAGTGTTTCGAACCGTCGGCGACAGGGCCGAAGGCGCCGCGAATACCTAGAGCGGCCGGACCGTCGCCGCCGGAGCTTACAGGGATGTATTCACAGCGTTTCGAAATACTCGTCCTAGTGCTTGGCCGCCACCGCACCAGCTCAGAACGGATTGCTGGTTTATCAGTAGTCTGAGCCCCGCGGCGCGGGGCTTATTTTTAGAAGGCGATGTTCTTCGGTGTGCGCGGGAAGGGAATCACATCGCGAATATTGCCCATGCCCGTCACGTAGGCCACGATACGGTCAAAGCCCAGGCCGAAGCCGGCGTGCGGCACTGTGCCGTAGCGGCGCAGGTCGCGGTACCAGTCCAGGTGTTCCTTCGGGATGTGCATCTCGTCCATGCGCTCGTCCAGCTTCTCCAGGCGCTCTTCGCGCTGGGAGCCGCCGATAATCTCGCCGATGCCCGGCGCCAGCACGTCCATCGCTGCCACGGTCTTGCCATCGTCGTTCATGCGCATGTAGAAGGCCTTGATGTCCTTCGGGTAATTCATGACGATTACCGGCTTCTTGAAGTGCTGTTCGGCCAGGTAGCGCTCGTGCTCGGAGGCCAGGTCGATGCCCCAGGACACCGGGAACTCGAACTTCTCCTTGCAGTTTTCCAGGATCTCAATAGCCTCGCAGTAGTTGATGCGCGCGAAGTCATTGTCGATGATGTTTTCCAGCCGGCTGATGGCGTCCTTGTCGATGCGCTGGGCGAAGAAGGCCATATCATCGGGGCGCTCTTCCAGTACCGCCTTGAATACGTATTTCAGCATCTGTTCGGACAGGTCGGCGATATCCGCCAGGTCCGCGAAGGCCACTTCCGGTTCCACCATCCAGAACTCCGCCAGGTGGCGGGTGGTATTGGAGTTTTCCGCACGGAAGGTCGGGCCGAAGGTGTATACCTTCGACAGCGCCAGGCAATAGCTCTCCACGTTCAACTGGCCGGACACGGTCAGGAAGCTCTCCTCGCCGAAGAAGTCCTTGCTGAAGTCGATGTCGCCCTTGTCGGTGCGCGGCAGGTTTTCCAGGTCGAGGGTGCTGACGCGGAACATCTCGCCGGCGCCCTCGCAGTCGGAAGCGGTGAGGATCGGCGTGTGCACCCAGTTGAAGCCCTGTTCGTGGAAGAAGCGGTGCAGCGCCTGGGCGATGCAGTTGCGCACGCGGGCCACGGCGCCGCTGACATTGGTGCGCGGGCGCAGGTGGGCGTGCTCGCGCAGGTGTTCCATCGTGTGGCGCTTGGGTGACATCGGGTAGGTGTCAGGGTCCTCGACCCAGCCGAGCACATGCACTTCACTGGCCAGCAGCTCGATGGCCTGGCCCTTGCCCTCGGACGCCTTGATGGTGCCCTCGATATCCACGGCGCAGCCGGTGGTCAGGCGCAGCACTTCCGACTGGTAGTTGTGCAGGCCGGCCTCGACCACCACCTGGATGGGGTCAAAACTGCTGCCATCGTGCACGGCCAGGAAGGACAGGCCGGCTTTGGAATCGCGGCGGGTGCGGATCCAGCCCTGTACGCGGGTCTTGTCGCCCTCGCGGCCGCTGGATTTCAATAGGCTGTCTACGGATTCGACTTTTACTGTCATCGCTTGTCTGAGCTCTCGCTGGTCATTGGGCGGGGCGCCCGGCAATTGCCGAAAAAGTGAGCGGCTCGCCATCGTTCGTTTACGGCGGGCATATTGACGTTTTGGCCGGGGGAAATCCAGTCCCAAGGGCGCTGGGAGCTGCACGGACGCGACATCCCTGCGCAGGCCGGGTCTCGGTCTGCGCAGGAATGATGGGTGTGAAAGTCTTGGTGTGTTAAGCGAGCCCGCGGCGGCGGAATAGTGGCAGCGGTTGATCCAGCGCGGCCTGATAGCTGTCGCTGAAGTCGCGCAGGGATTCCAGCAGGCCCGCCAGGGGCTGCTGGCCCTCGTAGGCGTACGCGTTGAAGCCGCAACGGCGCAGATAGGTGAGCTGGTCGCGCATAAAGGCACCCACCGCACGCAGTTCGCCCTCGAAACCGTAGCGTTCCCGCAGCAGCCTGCCGGTGCTGAAACCGCGGCCGTCGGCGAAAGCGGGAAAGTGCACCGCGATCAGTGGCAGCGACTTCGCATCTTCGCCGAGCAGCTCGGCACTCTCGTCGCTGTCCAGCCACACGCCGATTTCGTGGGCGCGCTCCGCGAGATCATCGCGCAGGCTGCGCCACAGTTTGTACGGCAGGATCACGTTGCCGGGCGCCAGGGAGTCGGCGGTAATTTCCACGTCGTCGTCGGCCTGGGGGAGCAGGCGCCAGGCGTTCTCTATTACCGCGCCGTCGATGATTACCTGGGCAGGGTTCTCCGGTTGCGGTGAGTTAGCTGGCTTTGGCATAGACGCTCTCCTTGAAGGGCTGCAGGCCGATGCGGTTGTAGGTATCGATAAAGAGTTCTTCCGGCTGACGCTGGCTAACGTAAATATCGAGGATCTTGCCTATCACCTCGGGGACTTCCGCGCGCGAGAAGCTGGGCCCCAGCACCTTGGCCAAACTGGCATTTTCCGAGGAACTGCCGCCCAGCTGCACCTGATAGAACTCTTCGCCTTTCTTGTCCACGCCGAGAATGCCGATATGGCCGACATGGTGGTGGCCGCAGGCGTTCATGCAGCCGGAGATATTCAGGTTCAGGTCGCCGAGATCGTAGAGGTAATCCAGGTCGTCGAATTTGCGCTGGATGGCTTCCGCCACCGGTATGGACTTGGCGTTGGCCAGCGAGCAGTAGTCGCCGCCGGGGCAGCAGATCATATCGGTCAGGGTGCCGATATTGGGTGTCGCGAAGCCGTGTTTGCGCGCGGCCTGCCAGAGTTCGAGCAGGCGGTCCTGTTGCACATCCGCCAGCACCGCGTTCTGGTCGTGCGTGACCCGCGCCTCACCGAAGCTGAATTCGTCGGCCAGGTCGGCAATGGCTTCCAGCTGGCGGTCGGTGACATCCCCCGGCGGCACACCGGTGGGTTTGGTGGACAGCTTGATGGCGCGGTAGCCCGGCACCCGGTGCGGGAAGCTGTTGCGCTCCAGCCAGCGGCTAAACGCCTTGTCACTCTCGGCCTGGGCCTGCAGCGCGGCATCGCTGGCAGTGCCGTCAAAGGCCTGGTAAGCGGGTTCGGTGAAGAAGCCTTTAGCCCAGGCCAGTGCCTCCGGAGTCAGACGGTCGACACCATCCTTGATCTGCTCCCACTCCCGCTCCACGCGGCGGCCAAATTCCTCGGCGCCGAGCGCCTTCACCAGAATCTTGATGCGCGCCTTGTACTTGTTATCGCGCCTGCCCAGCTGGTTGTAGACGCGGACGATCGCTTCCAGATAAGACAGCAGGTCTTCCTCCGGCAGAAACTCGCGGATCTGCTCGGCGATGACCGGCGTGCGGCCCTGGCCGCCGCCGACCAGAACCTGGAAGCCGATTTGTTCTCCGCGCTGCACAATCTGCACGCCGATATCGTGCAGGCGGATGGCGGCGCGATCCTGTTCGGAGCCGCTGACGGCGATCTTGAACTTGCGCGGCAGGAAGGCAAATTCAGGGTGGAAGGTAGACCACTGGCGGATCAGTTCGCAGTAGGGGCGCGGGTCGGCGATCTCGTCGCGGGCGATACCGGCATAGGGATCCGAAGTGGTATTGCGGATACAGTTGCCGCTGGTCTGGACCGAATGCATTTCCACTTCGGCCAGCTCGGCCAGGATATCGGGCACGTCTTCCAGCTGTGGCCAGTTGAACTGCAGGTTCTGGCGGGTGGTGAAGTGGGCGTAACCCTTGTCGTAGTCGCGGCTGATACGCGCCAGGCGCCGCAGCTGGGTGCTGTTCAGCAGTCCGTAGGGCACGGCAATGCGCAGCATCGGCGCCAGCCGCTGAATGTAGAGGCCGTTCTGCAGGCGCAACGGCAGAAATTGTTCTTCGCTCAGTTCTCCGGCCAGGTAGCGTTCGGTCTGGCCGCGATACTGGGCAACGCGATCGGAAATGATGGCGCGGTCCCGGTCGTCATATCGATACATAACAGCTTGATTCCATTGCCTTTTTGCGCTGATCGAGGAGACAGGGCAGGGCTCCGCAAAGTCTCCGGTGGCGCCTAACATACCAGCGGCCTTATGCAAAAAATAACAATATTTTTCGCTATAGCTGTAACTATTGGTTATAAGTCGGGGAAATTGCTGAGAGGGCGTCGCTTGCGCCACAGATCCGGATTTGCTCTACTTGACTTGCCGTTCCGCACGGTCCATCTACTTTGAATAACAATAATGAGCAATCGGAGTATTTCGATGAGTGAAGAAGTAGTTGTATCCAATAAAGACGACAACGCGGCGGATGCATTTGCCGCGGTGGCTCTGGTGGCCATTTTTGTTGTGACCTGCATTTACTGGGTAGCCACTCAGTAATTTACCCCGGACCCGGAGCTGAGCGGTACCGGGCGGGACTCCCCCTTTTCAGAATCGTTTTTCCGCCACACTTTGGGTGTTCAGGTGTATCCGGGCTGCGCCTGTTGTTGGCGCGCCGACGCAAATAGCGATCAACCCATATTGCCCAGTACCGTTTTCACGACCAGTACCAGCGTCAGCACGAACAGGGTGGTAAAGATCACGCCGGCGGCGATATAGGTCTTGATACTGCCGCCCTGGAAGTCCCGCTCCCGGTTCCTGTTGCTCTGCACACCGATGGCGGCGGCCAGGGTGCTCAGCACCACCTGGCCGAAAGAGGGTTTTTGGGGCTGTTCTTTTTCCGTCATGTGGACTCTCACTTCCGCTTTGTAGGAGCCTGCTTGCAGGCGAAAGGCTCCGGAGCTAGGCCTTATTCGCCTGCAAGCAGGCTCCCACAGATTTGTGTCCCTTGCTAGCGCATACGCAAATATTAGTCTTCCAGATTCGGGCGCAGCCAGCGCTCCAGTTCCTGCTCGCTGACTCCTTTGCGCTCCGCCAGGCTTTGTAACTGATCGCGGCCTATTTTACCGACATTGAAGTATTTGGCCTGCGGGTGGGCGAAATACCAGCCGCTGACGGAGGCCGCGGGCAACATGGCGAAGTGTTCCGTCAGGCTCACACCGGCATTTTGCTCGGCGTTCAGCAGCTTGAACAGGGTCGCCTTTTCCGAGTGGTCCGGGCAGGCCGGATAACCGGGGGCAGGGCGGATTCCCTGATAGGCTTCCTTGATCAGCTCTTCGTTGCTGAGCTGTTCGTCCGGCGCATAGCCCCAGTATTCCCGGCGTACGGCTTTGTGCAGGTATTCCGCGAAGGACTCCGCCAGCCGGTCTGCCAGCGCCTTGACCATAATCGCGTTGTAGTCGTCGTGCTTCGCCTCATACTCAGCCGCCAGCTCGTCGGCGCCCAGTCCTGTCGTCACCGCGAAACCGCCCACATAATCGGCAACGCGAGAGCCATCAGCCCTAAAAGTGTCCACCGGCGCGACGAAGTCCGCCAGTGAGCGACACTGGCCGTCACCGCCGCGTTTCTGGATCTGCTGGCGCATATGGTGCAGCCGCGCCAGTTCCTCGGTGCGGCTCTCATCCTTGTAGACGATGATGTCGTCGCCTTCGCTATTGGCCGGCCACAGGCCGAACACGGCGCGGGCGCGCAGCAGTTTCCTGTCGATAATCTGCTGCAACATCAGCTGGGCATTCTTGTACAGATCGGTGGCCGCTTCGCCGACCACCTCGTCATTGAGGATCGCCGGGAACTTGCCGGCCAGATCCCAGGAGATGAAGAAGGGCGTCCAGTCGATGGTGTCGACGAGTTTCTCCAGTGGGAAATCCTCGATCACGGTGACACCGGCCTTCAGTGGCACCGCTGCGCTGTAGCCCTGCCAGTCGAATTGCGGTGCCGCGCCCAGTGCCTCCTGATAACTGAGGCGGGTGTCGTTGCGCTTGCGGTTGGCGGTGCGGGTGCGGACCTTTTCATATTCTTCTCGCACACCCTGCACGAACGCCGGGCGCAATTCGTCGGAGATCAGGCTGCTGGCTACGCCCACCGCGCGGGAAGCATCTGCCACATAGACTGTCTGGTTGCGATTGAACTGCGGATCGATCTTTACCGCGGTGTGTGCCTTGGATGTGGTGGCGCCGCCGATCAACAGCGGGATATCGAAGCCCTGGCGTTCCATTTCCGCGGCCACGTGTACCATCTCGTCGAGAGACGGCGTGATCAGGCCGGACAGGCCGATAATGTCACACTGCTTGTCTCTGGCTGTCTGCAGGATCGTCTCACAGGGCACCATCACGCCCAGGTCGATTACCTCGTAGTTGTTACAGGCCAATACCACGCCGACGATATTCTTGCCGATATCGTGCACGTCACCTTTCACCGTGGCCATCAGAATGCGGCCGTTGGGCTTGCTCTCCTCGGTTTTCTCCGCCTCGATATACGGTTGCAGGTAGGCGACCGCCTGCTTCATCACCCGCGCGGACTTGACCACCTGCGGCAGGAACATCTTGCCCTCGCCGAACAGGTCGCCGACCACGTTCATGCCGTCCATCAGCGGGCCTTCGATTACGTCCAGCGGGCGTGTGGCTGCTGCGCGGGCGGCTTCGGTGTCTTCCACGATATAGTTGTTGATGCCCTTAACCAGCGCGTGCGCCAGGCGTTTGTTTACCGGCAGCTCGCGCCAGCTCAGGTCTTCCTTGCGCGATTGGCCGCTGCCGTCGCCGCGGTATTTTTCCGCGATGTCCAGCAGCGCTTCTGTGGCGTCCGGGCTGCGGTTCAGGATCACGTCCTCAACTTTCTCACGCAGCTCTTCTGGGAGTTCGTCGTACACCTCAAGCATGCCGGCGTTGACGATACCCATATTCAGGCCGGCCTTGATGGCGTGGTAAAGGAAGACCGAGTGAATCGCCTCGCGCACCGGGTTGTTGCCGCGGAATGAGAAGGACACATTGGATACGCCACCGGAGATGTTCGCACCGGGCAGGTTCTCGCGAATCCAGCGAGTGGCCTCGATAAAGTCGACTGCGTAGTTGTTGTGCTCCTCGATACCGGTGGCGACGGCGAAGATATTCGGGTCGAAAATAATATCCGTCGGCGCGAAGCCGACTTTGTCGACGAGAATGTCGTAGCTGCGTTTGCAGATCTCGATCTTGCGCGCGAAGGTATCCGCCTGGCCGTCCTCGTCGAACGCCATTACCACCACGGCGGCGCCGTAGCGCAGGCACAGGCGCGCCTTCTCGATGAAGTCTTCCTCGCCTTCCTTGAGGCTGATGGAGTTCACGATCGGCTTGCCCTGGATACACTGCAGGCCCGCCTCGATAACTTCCCATTTCGACGAGTCCACCATGAACGGCACCTTGGCGATATCCGGTTCGGTGGCGGCCAGGTTCAGGAAACGGCGCATGGCGACGACCGAATCGAGCATCGCTTCGTCCATGTTGAAGTCGATCACCTGGGCCCCGTCTTCCACCTGGGTGGAGGCGACCTGCAGGGCGGTATCGTAGTCTTCATTCAGGATCAGGCGCTTGAACGCCGCGGAACCGGTCACGTTGCAGCGCTCGCCGACATTGACGAACAGCGAGTTTTCATCGGCGACGTAGGGTTCCAGACCGGACAAGCGCAGGGCCGGTTTGATTTCCGGCAGCTTGCGCGGCGCAATGTCGGCCACCGCGTCGGCGATCGCGCGGATATGTTGCGGGGTGGTGCCGCAGCAGCCGCCGAGAATATTGATAAAGCCGCTGCGCGCAAACTCGGCGACAATCGCGGCTGTCTCTTCGGGCGTCTCGTCGTATTCGCCGAACTCATTCGGCAGACCGGCATTCGGGTGAGCGGACACGTGCTGGGCACAGGCCCCGGACAGCGCCTCGATATAGGGGCGCAGCTCGGTGGCGCCGAGAGCGCAATTCAGACCCACGGAGAGGGGCTTGGCGTGGGCCACCGAATAGTAGAAAGCCTCGGTCGTCTGGCCGGACAAGGTGCGGCCGGAGGCATCGGTAATAGTACCGGAAATCATGATCGGCAGCTCGAAGCCGAGTTCCTCGAACAGCTGTTGCAGCGCGTAGATGGCCGCCTTGGCATTCAGTGTGTCGAAGATGGTTTCGATCAGGATCAGGTCGCTGCCGCCCTCGATCAGCGCGCGGCCAGCCTCGACATAGTTGTCCACCAGCTGCGCGAAGGTCACGTTGCGCGCGCCCGGATCGTTCACGTCCGGGGAGATGCTCGCGGTGCGCGAAGTCGGGCCGATCACGCCGGCGACCCAGCGCGGCTTTTCCGGCGTGGAGAGCGCATCCGCCGCGCGGCGGGCGATTTCGGCGGAGACGCGATTCAGTTCCGGTACCAGGTCCTCGAGGTCGTAATCGGACTGGGACAGTCGCGTCGTATTGAAAGTATTGGTCTCGATAATATCGGCACCGGCCTCGAGGTAGTCCAGGTGGATGCGCTCGATCAGTTCCGGCCGGGTCAGGCTCAGCAGGTCATTATTGCCCTTGAGGTCCTGGTGAAAGTCGGCGAAGCGCTCGCCGCGATAGTCCGCTTCCTCCAGCTTCTCCCGCTGAATCATGGTGCCCATGGCCCCGTCCAGGATCAAAATACGCTGCTCGAGCGCGGTTTGAAGCTGTTGAAGGCGTTGGCTGCGGGACTGCTGGGACATGGGACTACCTTTAACTATTGCCGGAGGCGAGAGGGCGGGAATCTTAGCACAATCGGCTGGTTGGACCCGGTTTCACGCACTATTTTGAATCCATCACACGGGTGCCCGGGCCTGCCGGAAGACTGTGCACGCGCTGGGCACAGACGCTAGCCGCCCGGTGGAAGCTGGGGACCGTCATGAAGCAGCATGGCGGATGGGACACCCAATCAGAGACTGGGGAAAGGTGGTGTATCGGTGGAAATCTTAGGGCTCCTGGTTCCCATATTCGCAATCATTGTCACCGGTATCGTTTTCGCCCACTTCAAGATCCTGCCGGATGGCACGGCTGATGTGCTGATACAGTTCGCGTTCTGGGTCGCCATTCCGGCGCTGCTGTTCTCAATCCTCGCCGAAGAGTCGATGAAGAGGCTGCTGGACCCGGGCTTCTACGTCAGTTTTGGCGGGGCGGTGGCGATCCTTTTCGCCATCGGGTTCTTTTACTTGCGGCACTGGCGGCATAAGTCGCTGGGCGATGCGACGATGCTGTCGGTTATGGGGGTTTTCTCGAACACCGCCTTCGTCGCGTTACCGGTGCTGCACTCGGTTTTCGGCCACAAGGCTGTGTTGCCGGCAGCCATCGCGACGGTAATCCTGATCGTCGTTATTCTGGTCACTACGGTGCTGCTCGAGCGGGCGCAGTCGACGGAGTCGGGTTCGAGTGCAGGTTCGGGAGTTTTATCCGGTGTCCGGCACGCGCTACTGAACCCGGTAATTCTGTCGACCCTCCTGGGCGTTGCCTACGCGGCTACCGGTTGGTCGCTCCCCGCGGTCGCCAAGCAGTATCTGAGCCTCCTGGGCGCGGCCGTGACTCCCTGCGCGCTTTTTGCCATCGGTCTGTCGATTAAGGTCGAGGACATTGGCAAGGACCTAAGTGCGATCGTCGGTGTTTCGCTGGTGAAACTGATCGTCTTGCCGGTTCTGGTACTGCTTCTGGCTTTCCTGGTCGACCTGACCCCCATCATGACAATCTCGGCCGTCGTTTGCGCCGCCGTGCCGGTAGGCAAGACGACCTTTGTGCTGGCCACTAAGTATCAGCAGCACCCAGCGCGCGTTGCCGCAATAATCTCGGCCAGTTCTGCCGCTTCGGTGATCACCCTGCTGTTGTGGCTACTCATCCTGGCGCACATGTACCCGGGGACACTATCAAAGTGATTTGTGGTCGGTTTCGGCCCAACTGCTGCAGGGAATATGGTGGTAACTAATTGTTCTAGACGACCGGTCTAGTATTCGATAGGATGCCCGCCATGAAATCCAGCTACGAAGATACACGCCAGCACCTGCTCGATATCGGTCACCAGGTGATGTCTATCAAGGGTTTTTCCGGTGTCGGCCTGAGTGAGATCCTGAATACGGCCGGCGTGCCCAAGGGGTCGTTCTATCACTATTTCAAGTCGAAGGAGCAGTTCGGCCAGGCGCTGCTGGAGGATTACTTCCGCAGGTATCTGGAAGATATGGATCGTTGCTTTTCCGGCGAGGGCGGCAGCGCGGCGGAGCAGCTGATGCGCTACTGGCGGGACTGGCTTAAGGACTACTGTGAGCCCTGCGACGAGCAGAAATGCCTCGTGGTGAAGTTGAGCGCGGAGGTCGCCGATTTGTCCGAGCCGATGCGCCTGACACTGCGCGATGGCACTGACCGCATCATCGCGCGTCTCGCCGAATGTATCGAGGCGGGCGGGGCAGACGGCTCGCTGTCGCAGTCACTGGATGCCCGCGAGACGGCCGCCCGCTTGTACCAGTTGTGGCTGGGCGCCAGCCTGCTGGCCAAACTCCACCGCAGCGGTGAGGCCATGGAACAGGCGATGGCAACTACCAGGGACCTGCTCCGCCTGACCTGAAACCGATATTCACTACCCGCCATCCAGCGGGTATTTTTATAAGGTGCGACTAGACGACTGGTCTAATAGCGCGCCATGTAGGGATGCCGTTCGCGGCTAGTCTGTCTTTGACCAACCAGGAGTGAGTAATGAATCAGCCCAGTGATAAAAACCGACGCATTGTGCTGGCATCCCGGCCAAGTGCTGCACCGACGTCAGAAAACTTCCGGTTGGAAGAGGTGGCACTGCCGGCCCCCGCCGATGGTGAACTGCTGCTGCGCAGCGTCTACCTGTCCCTGGATCCCTACATGCGCGGGCGCATGAGCGACGCGCCGTCTTACGCCGAGCCGGTGCAGCTGGGCGAGGTCATGGTGGGCGGGACTGTCAGCCGGGTTGTGGAATCGCGCCATCCTGACTTTACCGAGGGTGACTGGGTGCTGGCCTATTGCGGCTGGCAGGATTACGCCCTGTCCGACGGCACCGGCCTCGTGAACCTGGGACGCAATCCCCAGCATCCTTCCTACACTCTGGGAGTATTGGGCATGCCCGGTTTCACGGCCTATATGGGGCTGCTGGATATCGGCCAGCCGCAAGCCGGCGAGACCCTGGTGGTCGCAGCCGCGACCGGGCCGGTGGGCGCGACTGTCGGCCAGATCGGCAAGATCAAGGGCTGTCGCGTGGTCGGCGTCGCCGGCGGAGCGGAAAAATGTCGCTTCGCGGTGGAGGAATTGGGTTTCGACGCCTGTATCGACCATTACGCGGACGATTTTGACGCGCAGTTGGCCGCGGCCTGTCCCGATGGCATTGATGTCTACTTCGAAAATGTCGGTGGCAAGGTGCTCGATGGGGTGCTGCCGCTGCTGAATACCTTTGCGCGTATTCCGGTATGCGGCCTGGTGTCGCAGTACAACGCCTCGTCCCTGCCGGAAGGGCCCGACCGCATGGGCCTGTTGATGGGCCAGGCACTGGTCAAACGACTGAAGATCCAGGGCTTCATCATCATCGATTACCAGGATCGCTTTGGGGAATTTTTCCCGCAGATGAGCGAGTGGCTGGCCAGTGGCCAGATCAAATACCGGGAAGAAATTGTCGAGGGCCTGGAGCGGGCGCCTGAGGCCTTTATGGGCCTGCTGGAGGGCAAGAACTTCGGCAAGCTGGTCGTGCGCGTCGGCGCCGACGACTGATCTTATTGTTACATCTATCAGCGCAGGAGAGACAGCGATGAAGATTTTGATGGTTCTCACGTCCCACGACCAGCTGGGGGATACCGGCAGGAAAACCGGCTTCTGGCTGGAGGAATTCGCCGCACCCTATTACATCTTCAAGGATGCGGGTGCCGACGTCACCCTGGCCTCGCCGAAGGGCGGGCAGCCGCCGCTGGACCCGAAGAGCGACGAACCGGACTTCCAGACGGCCTCCACAGTGCGCTTCCGCCAAGACGGGGATGCCCAGCAGGCGCTGGCGAATACATTGAAGCTCGCCGATGTCACTGAAGCCGATTACGATGCGATTTTCTATCCGGGTGGCCACGGCCCGCTGTGGGATCTGGCGGAAGACAAGCATTCGATCGGGCTGATCGAGGCGTTCTACAAGGCCGGCAAGCCTGTGGGGGCTGTCTGCCACGGCCCCGCCGTATTCCGCCACACCAAGGTGCACGGCAGATCGCTGGTGCACGGCAAGAACGTCACCGGCTTCACCAATTCTGAAGAGGCCGCCGTGGAGCTGACCGACGTGGTGCCGTTCCTGGTGGAGGACATGCTGAAAGCCAACGGCGGTAAATTTTCCAAGGCCGACGACTGGCATCCCTATGTGGTCGTCGATGGCAAGCTGGTCACCGGGCAGAATCCGCAGTCATCAGAGGAGACGGCCGAGACGCTGCTGGGCTTTGTGAAGGAGCCGGCGGGGGATTGATGGCAGGGGCGCTGGGGCCGGCAGGATGCCACCGCTATCGCGCAGGTTTAACTTGACCGCAACAGGGAGTAAAATACCCGACAAGGAAACTCGGTTATTTGCTCGGTTATTAGAGAATCGTTATGTCTGCACTGAATGTCACCATCACCGAATCCGCCCAGGAGTACCTGCGCGAGCTGTTGGAGAAGCAGGACTGCGAAGGTATCGCTATCCGCATGTTCGTCTCCAACCCCGGTACCCCGAATGCGGAAACCTGCATTGCCTACTGCCGTCCCGGCGAGGAGCAGGAGGACGATGTGGTAATGGAGATGAACGGGTTCAAGGCCTATTTTGAGGGTCGCAGCGTTCCGTACCTGGATGACGCGCGGGTCGACTATTCCTCCGACAAGATGGGCGGCCAGCTGACCATCCGCGCGCCCAATTCGCGCATGCCGAAGATCACCGATGACAGTCCGATCGAGGATCGTATCAACTACGTACTCTACAACGAGGTCAATCCTGGGCTCGCCGCGCACGGCGGTCAGGTGAGCCTGGTGGAGGTCACCGAGGATATGTATGCGGTGCTGAAGTTTGGCGGCGGCTGCCAGGGCTGCGGCATGGTGGACATGACCCTGAAAGAGGGTGTGGAGAAGACCCTGAAGGAGAAGGTGCCGGAGCTGGCGGGTGTGAAGGATATCACCGACCATTCGGACAAATCGCAGGCATACTACTGATCGCCGTCCCAAGGCAGTCAAAGCAAGAAGGCGAACCACAGGTTCGCCTTTTTTGTGCGTGCCCAGTAGATGCCTGGCTTTGCCGGATATAAGCCTGGCCTGGGTGGTCTGTGCGTTAGTTCCGGTTAAATGTCGGCTTCTTCGAAGAGCTCAAATGCATCGACATTGTCCAGCAGGACACCATCGAAATCCGTATCAATAATCCGGAAAAGGTAGGAGTCGCTATTGCCGAAGATGATGTCCTGCCATTCACTCCGCCAGTATTTTACTTGGTAGTTGCCGGGTAATCCCGGGACCTCATCCTCGAGCCATGAGGGTGGGTTGCTGAACCAGAAGGACTGCCAGTAGAAACGGTTGTCCTGTGCAAAGCCGATACTCATATAGGCGATCAGCAGCCGCCGGCCGCCATTTTCCTTCACCTTCAGTTGCGCGATCTGCTCCTCGGTAAATTCCAGACCATTAAAGAAAAAATCGATGATGACGATGTCGTAATCGGTCTCGCTGATCGCATCGACAAATTCCTGGCGCGTTGAGAAGAGGCGAGGGTTGATCAGCGTGAGGAAATTTCGGGCATTTGCTAGGCGGTCTATATCATCGAGATTGCGGTTGTGAATCTGCGGCGGATAGATGGGAATGTCGTCCAGTTCGGCCTGATCGGCGGCGAAAGAAATGTAGCCGGCCTCTTCGTTCAGCGCATAGGAGTCGTCGATATTGCGTTGGCTTGTGGCGAAGTCCGTTACCAGAACGACCTTGCCGTTGTCCCTGGCGAGATCCAGGAAAGTCTGTAGCCGAAGTTGCTCTGTAACTGGTGTCGGCTGATCGATGCCATTAAAGCCAAAGAACAGGGCTTCCTGGGCGAGCCCGTCAACCGCGTCAATGTAGTCGAAATCGGCGGCGCCGCTCTCCCGCGCATTGATGGTGACGAGTTCGACGCCACCCTGCGGAATGATAAGGAACTCCTGGTCGATACCTTTGGCATAGAGGCTGATAGCCCGAATGAAATCGCGCATCTCCTGCTGGACGTCGATCGCGCGTCCGACAGGAAATTCGGGAAGCTCATCGAAATCGCAGCCGATAAACAGCAGCGGGAGCAGTAGAACGGTGAGGGCTCGTCTCAAAATCCATCTCCAGTAACAAAACCCGGTCTGATGGAAGTTAGCAAGGTTGCCGTTGGGCGGCAACTGGCGGATCTGTCCACTTCGCCGGGTTGAGTTGAAGTCTTGCAGGCGCTGACGTCGCGGGATCCTGGGTTAACGCCCCGACTTCTGCGGATTCCTGAACATCTGGCCGTGGCCCGGGACAATCCAGTCGGCGATCTCCAGAATCTGCTGGCGATGTTTGTCGAGGTCGGCCTGGCTCGACGCGAGAGGGTCCTGCGCCGGAGTCATATCCGGAAACCACCACAGGTGTGTCAGGGCATAGGTACCGTCGGCCGTTTCCACCAGGAGAGTAGCGTCTTCGTCGGTGTGCCCGGGGGTGCGCAGGACTTTGATGCCCGGAGCGAGCTCGTAGCCATCGGCATGGTCCTGCCACAGGTCATCGCGATAACGCCCCCAGAAATCCACTACTTCGGCATTGGGAAACAGCGCGATATTAACCGTATGATCCGGGTGGTGGTGGCTGATAAACACATGGGTGACATCCTCCGGCGCCACCCCCTGTTCTTTTAGTGCAGCCAGTATGTTCGTTCGGTCTTTCACCATACCGGGATCGGCGACCAGCGTGACGTCTTCACCCCGGACCAGCACCACCGTGCCCGCGACATTGCGCGCGCCGTCGGCACTTTTTCCCGGGATAAATTCGCGCCCCTCGATCGGCCTGACGTAACCTTCCGTCAGTACTGTCACCTTGTTGCCACCGGTGGCCGACTGGGCAAGTGCGTAATTAGACAACGCCGTAACAGCGAGAGCGGCGAGCAGAGTCCGACGCATAAAGCTTTTCCTGAAAAGTTGTGGCCGGCACTGAAGCGGGCTCGATACCATTTCCAGCATAGACAGCACTTTGATCCACCGGTGTGAAAACGATGGGGGTCGTTCGGATCTCAACCGGCAGTGTGATATCGGGATTACGGCGAGCCCATGCGTTTCTTGGTCTTGCTGGTCGCCTGTGCGGTGAGAGGATCGTCGGGCCAGTAGTGTTTCTGGTACTTGATGCGCAATTCCTTTTTAACTTCCTGATAAGTGTTGGCCCAGAAGCTGGCGAGATCGCGCGTAACCTGCACCGGTCTCTGGGCAGGTGAGAGCAGGTGAATCATCAGGGGATAGCGGCCGTGCAGGATTGCCGGTGTCTGCGCGAGGCCAAACATCTCCTGCAGGCGCACGGCCAGGACCGGCGGTTGCTCTGCGTAGTTGATCTGTATGCGCGAGCCGCTCGGTACCTGAAATTGGCTTGGCGCCAGCTCTTCTATCCGCCGCTGTAGCGACCAGTCGAGCCGACTCTGCAGGATGCTGTGCAGGTCCAGCTGCTTGAGCTGATCCAGCTTGCTGCAACCCTGCAGGTGTGGCAGCAGCCAGTCTTCCATAGTGGCTAGCAGTGTCGCATCGCTCCAGTCCGGCAGCGGGAGATCCGCCAGCAGGTCCGGCTGCTCGGCGGCGATAAGCGACAGAAACTGCACTCGCGCGCGCAGCCCGTTTGCCTCCCTGGTCCAGGGCAGTGCCTGCAAGCCCTTCTGCCGCACGGCGTCGAGCAGGGCGCGGCTCAGCATGTCCGGCGAGATGCTTTTTGCCGGCCGCTCTTCCAGAACGATACGACCGAGCGAGGTGCGCTCGCTGGCAACGGCGCGGCCGGCCTTGTCATCCCAGCGCACCGACTCGGACTGTTCGATCAGATCACTAAAGTAGTCCCGCAGGGCATTTTCGGAAATACGCGCGGCCAGTTGAATGCGCGCGTCGCGGCCCTGGCCGTCCAGTTCGGCTACAACGAGGTAGCCTGCAAGCGCCAGCTCGTCTTCGTGGGAGAAATGCACCCCGCGGCCACTGGCGAGCAGGAAGCGGCGCTCGCGGTCGCCGCGGTTCTGTGCGATGCGATCTGGGTAGGCGAGGCCCAGCAGTATGCCGACACGATCCAGCTCGTCGATTGTCACGTCCGCGTCGACGGGTTTGTCCGCACCGGCGTATTTTTCCAGCTGCGCCAACCAGGTTTTTGCCTGCTGGCGGATACGCTGTACCGCGCCCCGGTCCGCTCCCGCATCTTTCGCCTGGCCCTGCAGAACCTCCATTCGCTTTTGAATGTCGCGGTCCCAGCGCGCCTCGCCGCGGAAGATATCCCGCTCCGACAACAGCGCTGCCAGCAGGCAGGCCTCGTGCGCGAGCCCCAACGCCAGGCTGTGAATCATCATATGGGCCAGGCGCGGATGGGTGCCCAGTGCCAGCATGGCGGCGCCATGTCCGGTGATGCGGTGATTGCCATCCAGTGCGCCCAGTTGCTGCAGCAGCTCCTGGGCCTGTGCGAATGGAGCGGCAGGCGGTACATCCAGCCAGCGCAGCTCGCCGGTATCGGTCGCGCCCCACTGCGCCAGTTCCAGGGTCAGCGGCGCCAGATCGCTGAGCAGTATCTCCGGGGTGTTCTTGCTGGCCAGGCCATCCTGGCGGGACTCGCTCCACAGGCGCAGGCAGAAGCCTTCGCTCAGGCGGCCGGCGCGGCCACAGCGCTGTATCGCGGAGGCCTGGGAAATGCTGGTGGTTACCAGGCGGTTCATGCCGGTGTTCGGATCGAAGCGCGACTCCCGCATCAGCCCGGAGTCCACTACCAGGCGGATCCCCTCAATCGTGAGGCTGGTCTCCGCCACGTTGGTTGCTAGTGTAATTTTCCGCCTATGGTAGGTAAGATCTATCTCTCGCTCTAGCAGCTCTGGGGATAGGTCGTACTCATATTCATAACCGTCTTCCTCTGTGGCTGTCTCTGGGTCATATATCTCATATTCCCAGTCATCAGAGTCAGTACCTAGGAAACGTTCATCTATTCGAAGTTTTCGCATATGGCTAAAAATCAAACAACTAAGCAGGCGTTTCTATATTCACGTGTTTCCAGCGAGAAACAGTTGAGCGGACAAGGTTTAGAGAGACAGGAGCAAGCCGCTATAGAGTTCCTGTCCAGATATCCAGAGTATACCCTGTCAGACCTCTCCTTTACTGACAGTGGGGTATCTGCCTTCTCAGGGGCAAACATACAGGAGAATGCTGGTCTTGGTTCGTTTCTGGCTGCGTGTAGGACGGGGGAGATACCTCCCGATAGTTTACTTGTTGTAGAAGCGCCAGATAGATTGTCGCGTTTGGGAATCAGGGAAGGCCAGAAACTAGTAAATGAAATCTTCTCATATGGGATAGATATAGCCCTAGTGCGCTTTGGCCTGATCCTCTATGCAGATGATGGGAATAATTTATCTGATCTAATAGCTACAATCGGTTTCTATCTTGGTGCCTTAGAGAGTGACCAAAAGTCAGAACGAATCAAGAAAGCGATAGACGCTAAACGTAAGACAGCTATCACTGGCGGCGAGAAAAGAACACAAGTGGCCCCAGCTTGGTTAGAACTGAGTGAGGATAGAAAGACATTTAAACCTATCCCAGAGCGTGTAGAGCTTCTTAAGCGTATGTTTGAGATGAAGTATCACGATGGTATGGGGCCAGACAAGATAGCCAGAGTGTTTAATGAGGAAGGGCTGTTGTCTTTCACTGGTAAGCCTTGGTCGCGTACCGTTATCAGAAGCTACCTGACAGAGCCTAAGGTGATAGGGCACTACCAGCCTCAGACAGTACGGAAAGAGCACGGGAAGCGGATATATGAGGATCTGGGGGCAGTGGTGGAGGACTACTATCCCTGTGTGATTGATCCTGATTTATTCCATGCAACACAGCAGACATTCAAGAAAGCTACGGCAGGTAGAAAGGGTAATTTCGCTAACCTGTTTCAGGGGCTTGTGTTTTGTAGAGCCTGTAGCGGGATCATGGCTTATAACTCGAACATCAGCACAGCGGGTAACAGGAATAAATACTTACGTTGCAAGGATGCTCTAAGAGGGGGTAGGGGATGTAGTGAACCTAGCTTCCCTTATGACGTTTTAGAGCATAACCTGATATCTATTCTGTCCGGCTTGGATTACAGCAAGCTTGTAAATGGTACGGACACAGACAAGATAGAAGCTGAGATTCAGGGACTCTCTATAAAGCAAGACTCATTGAACACTCAGCTAGAGAAGCAGATTGAGCTAGCTGCAATGACAGAAGGGAAGAGAGCCACTCAAATTATTATGGGGAAGGTGGGTGAGATAGAGACAGAACTAGAATCGATCCAATCTCAAATATCGGAGCTTAGGACACAGGCTAAGACTGTAGAGCCAATAGATACGAATATCAGTGATCTTGATTTGTCCAGCTATGACAGCCGATTGAAGTTCAACAGATTCTTGAAGCAGTACATGGAATCTCTTCACTTGAAACATAAGGATCAGCTAACGATAACGCTGAAAGGGAAGGGGGCAATAATGATTAATTTCTATAACAAAGATGGGATTTTGTGTACTCCTGAAGAGCTGGAAGGGTATGATTTGCCTAGCCTGATAATGCAGGAAGCTACACGTAATACATTCAGTTTGGAACTTGGAACTACTGTAGAAGTGGGCTTGTAGCCCCTTTAGAAAAGTGGGGAATAGATAGGGGGAGAGAGTATGACAAATATACCATTCAGAGATAAGGCAGAGAAGTTACAGAAGAAGATTGTAGACCTTTTGCCAGATAGAGCAGTCATAAGAATCTCTACACCAACTGATTTCAACAATTCATCAAGCTTTGTACTGAAAAAGCTTCATGATGAGTTGATTCGAAATAGCATCACCCCTCAGGACATTTTGGATGGAAAGACTAATACTCATAATGGCTGGGCAAATGACTTTCGACAGCTGGAGTCCAACTATAGAAGGCTGCACGGTATATATGAACGTATAATTTCGGAAGAGAAAATATTTGATCGGGCTGAGTCGAAGGCACATCGTCGCGCTGTTTTATATCGCTTCCTTACTACTGCAATAGTTGGTTTAACAGTGATGGGCATATATGCATTAGCCCACTGGTTAGAAGTGCCAATGCCGCTAATGAAGCTGCCAATATAGGCGCACCAGCTAATCTTCAATCTAACTCAATGGACGAAAACAATAATGGAAACAGAAGCAGAGCTTAAACAAACCAATGAGTTTTCCGGTGTTCTTGTTCTTCACATATGGAGTGTAGATAGGGATCGCTACATAACACTCTATAGAGGCAGTGTTACACTCAGATTTCAACCGCTGAAAGGAATGAGAATCGTATCTGATACTAATTACTTCACCATACATGATATCGAGTGGGACATAGAAGAGAATACTTTCCGAGCATATATTGTTCAGGTTGAACATAACGCTTTTGACTCATTTATCGACATGAAGTTTCTGATTGAAGAAGCAGAACGGGTTGGATGGAAAAGAGCTAAAGGACGATTGGGAGGCATTCAAGATGCCGAAGATACCGAATTCATAGACTACTGCTTCCCGCTCAGTGATATACGTTTTCAGGAAATAGAATCGAAAGATCGAGAAGAAAGATTCAAAGAGGTTGTCTTAAATTCTTTGACAAAATTAGGAAGCAAGCTTCATTCTATGGAATCATTGCGACCCTTAACTCTCATCACTGGGGTAGTTTTAGGGGTGGTAATTTCAGCAGTGGTTCAAGCTGTACTATAGATGCTCACTCTGGTTGCTGTGGATTGGGGGAGGGATAGATGCAAGAAGAAAAATTAAAGTCTAATAATAAGGCTGCACCAACAGTTCAGCTGTGTGCTGAAGAGCACTGCCAGCGGCCAGTTCACTTAAATGAAGATACATGCATCCTACACTGCAGGAAAGACAAATGGCCGGGCGACCCCAGTGAAGAAGAATATCAAAGGCAATTTTACGAAGCGTTTTGCAGCTATCTATATAGAGAATGCGCAAAGATCATAAAAGTCGATGCGCCAGTATCGGAATTCTCATTGGAAACAATTGAAAAAATTCTTGCTGGCAGGTCTACGCCCGCTACAGCGCGACTCAAGGAAATAGTTAATGAGTCTATCCTTGAAGTAGAAGGGTTATCATTTCCAAATCTAGATTCTGGCTACAAAATACATCTCGCGCAGCGTCTAATGAATTTTTACGGGGTTCACCTCTTGCACTGCAATTTTTACATGCAAGACTTTGGCCATCAGAACACTAAGATTCATTTTGATCAGTGTACGTTTTGCTGTGACTGGTTTATACGTCCCGTCGAAATCCTGGTGAACCCCCTTGAAGCCATCTACTGTGATTGTGACTTTAGAAAAGATGTCCTAATTGTGCACTTGGGTGAAGGAGACATTGATGGTCCGCTGTTTAGTGACTGCAGCTTTGAAGGAGATCTAAACATCTCCGGATCGACATTTAGTGATGAGCTATTTTTAAATTCATCAGATGTAGATGCCGAACTGCATAGTTTGCAAATTTCTGGCTGTACGTTTCTAAATCGTTTTGCGCTCAATAATTGTAAGACACTGTTGGTTGCCGCTTTCACCGACACTGAATTTAAGGGTAAGGTTGAATTTAAAGAAAATCGGGTAGAAAAAATTAGGGTTTACAATACTAACTTTCTAAAGCTTGCTGATTTCTATAAGTCACAATTTTTATTTTTTGATGCACGAAAGAGCATATTTGATGATTTTGCAGCATTTGAGGAGTGTGAGTTTGGCTTGGATTACAGTGGCGCAGAGAGTAGTAAGCTGTCAAAAAACCAAGACAGCAAAGCTGTTTTTAGGCATGTTACATTCCTAAGCTTCATAAATTTTAGGAATACGAAGTTCTTCGGTGGACTTAGCCTTGAAGATGCAAATCTCAAAGAGGCGCCGAACTTCCTAAATGCGGAAATATTTGGCGACGATACGAAAAGAGAAACTTATCGCATAATAAAAGATTCCTTTGACAGTATTGGGAATCATATTGAGGCCAATAAGTACTTTGCCTTTGAGATGAAGAAATACAAAGAGGAAGTTACTAAGAATGGAACTTGGAGAGAGAAACTAATACTTTCGATGAATGAAAAGATATCAGCCTTTGGCCAAAACTATGTGCGGCCAATTTGGTTAATGATGTTGCTAGCTTTAATCTATTATGGTTTGGTTTTAGGTCAACAAGATAATTGGCTTTATAAGATTCTCCCAACTGATGGTGAGTCAATAGATTGGATATTCACCCATGTGAATGGCTGGGCACGCCACCTAGGTCCATTTTCAAAATTTTTACATGAAGGGATGGAATTTTTTAGTCTAATTATTCATGTTGCGTTTGGTATATTAATTTGGCAAACAGTTGTGGCCGTAAAAAGACTTACTAGACGATAGTCTGTATAACATCAACCTTGGATAAAAAGTAATAAAGATGACCAAGATAAATCAGAAGTTGCTTTTGATCTTTCTGTTTTTCCTCACTTCTAAAACCGTTTGGGCTCAATCTGTCGCCCCTATTGACGATGTAACTCGGTGGGTAAATGTTCGATCAGGAAGCTGTGGAGATTGCCCAGTAGTTGGACGTCTATACCCCGGAGAAGAGCTGAACTTTATTAGATCAGTACCTAGATATTATGAAGTTACCTTGGATACCGGTGGTCGCGGCTTTGTTAGTAAGCGGTGGACTCAGTTAGTAGAGCTGCCTGAAAATACCATCACGATAGCAACTTTTAATATTCAGATCTTCGGAAAGACAAAAATCGGCAAGCCAGAAGTGATGCAAGAGCTGGCAAGTATTGTTAGAAAATATGATGTAGTCGCAATTCAAGAGATCAGAGACATTCAGGGGCGAGTGGCTCCAGCCTTTAAATCCGCAATAAATGAAGATGGATCAAACTACGATTTTGTAATTAGTGAGCGAGGAGGATTACAGCCGGACGATCAGGGCTCAGGGGTAGAGCAATATGCGTATTTCTATAACAAGGATGCCATTTCAGTCCTAGAGGACGTTGGGCTGTACAATGACTCACAGAATGACCACTTCCAAAGAGAGCCTTATATCGCTCGGTTTAAAGCCAAAAATGGCGAATTTGATTTTGCTCTGATAACAGTTCACACAAATCCCGATGAGGCTGTATCGGAAATTCTTGCGCTCCCTGATAGTGTTAGTTATGCGAAGACTCATCTTCCTGAAGAAACGGACTTCATAGTTCTTGGCGACTTTAATGCTTCTTGTGATTATGCTGAGCCGGATGACTTTATTGGATCAGTAATTCTCGATAGTTTTGAATGGATCGTTCCCCATGACGCTGATACTAATTTCTCCGCAAATACTGCTTGTGCTTATGATCGCATAGTGATGACACCAGAAACGTCTGTGTACTTTACCGGAGACTGGGATATTGACACAGTTTCATCGAAGAAAGTCTCAGATCATTTTCCTGTATGGGCAAAGTTCTACTCAAGCGAACCATTAGAAAAGTAGTAAATACAACAATAATGATAATACAGGAAACCACAAGGAAGGCTTTTAGCTTGGAGTTAGGGGCTGCGGTGAATTTGGAGATATAGAAATTTCAGCGCATTCCCGAATTTTTGACTGTTCTCATTACACGCAATTACACGATGACCGCCATAGCAGAACGCTCGTACCTTTTCGGGGAACTCATGGATTAAGATTTAGGCGATAATCGATCAACGACATTACTGGATGTTTACTCAGGCATTCGGTCAGGATAAAATTGTGACACTGTTCGTAGTTTATAGCAGTTAATGCTCAACCCGAATAGGTGGCCGAAATCTGGGTGTTGAGGTTCACAGACTGCACTTCCTGTCTGCGATATAGCCAAGTTCTCCTATTCCTCGTTGAGACATTTAATGATCAACAGAGGATTTTTCCCATGCCTAAATTCATTGTTAATCGCAATGCATACCAAGACTACAACGGAAGCGACTTTGCCCACGAAGTACACAATGTAGATGAGGCAAATGGTTGTTTGCCCGATGTAGAAAATCGCATTGATCTTGGTTATCACGGCAACTGTAAATTAGCTGTAAAGGAAGCAGACAGTAAATTAACTTGGTCACCTTACAAGGCGGACGGTTGCAAGCATTGTGCACCAGCCTGTAATACTCGGTAATACTTTATTCCGCACAAGGATGTGCACTTTATTAGGTTCAACTATAGATTCTTAAGTATTGAGCCATCAATTCAACATGGAAATACCTCTATGGATCAAAGAGAATGTCCATATTGTGCTGAAACGATCAAGCGCAAAGCTAAAGTATGCCGTTTTTGTAGTGCGGCGGTCACCCCAATATATGTAGAACACTCTGGCGCTAATAAGCAAATTGCAAAAATACTGGATCTTTACGAACAAGGTAAAAGTAGTGAAGAAATCGCATCTGAATTGAATTCAAATAATGAATATAGAATAGGGAGTAATAATCCTTGGGTGTCTCAAGATGTTGACGAAATAGTTGTTGATTTTACTCTACCAACGAACAACAATTCCGCCAAACTATCTGAATCCTCAACAATAGAGGGACAGAAATCTAAAGGTGGTTGGACGAAAGAAGAAACAAGAAGTTTCAATATTAAATTCTTTGGCGGAACTATTCTAATTATTATCATTGCTTCCAAGATCTTTAATAATGGCTCCTCAGTTTCCGCGTCATCTTCTAATGCTATCACCCCTCCATTTACGAAAGCTCATGTGTGCAAAGCTGGTTTTGCTGCTGTTAACGCGGTGTCCCCTAAACTTATACGATTAGATAAGGTTGATGGAGATGTGGCTCATCTTACATATATTCGCCAGCGCGATAACACAAGATGGACAGGAAAATGTAATATCAGCGGGAATAAAATAATCTGGTCTTTTAACGGTGGCAGAATGAGAGTGCACCCTTCAGATTCAAAAGTAACATTTGAAACGACGGCTAATATAGTTACCGTCTATACGAAGGAGAGCAACGGATCTGTGGATTATGACGTGTTTGGGTTTAGTGAAGTTAGCGAGTGATGACCTACAATGGGTTCCAATAGTCCTTTGTGTAGTGGTCTACTAAACCCGGACACCAGTTTAGGTGGTGAAGTCGCTTTCTTAGCCTTCTCACGTCTGGTTTTGTTAGCAACACTCAATGGGGCTCCCTAACTTCACTCCACGTTCCTTAGCAGCTGCTAACGCTGCCTTGGTTCTTGGTTCTCGCGCTGATAAAGTCTCACCCAGTGCGGCGTATATGTGAAGCTGGAATTTATCGGCGTGGGCCATTGTGGCCCCTTTTGTATTTTTACCCTTCCCTAAAATAGGGAGGTAATGATGGGGTTCTGTATCTCAAATATCACTATCAGAAATATCATAGGGTGACTTCTCTGATGCCGGTGCGTAGCTGCTAGATGGGGCGGATAGCCATCCTTCTGGCGGTATTTATAACTTTGAAATATCAACAGGCATAAAAAAGCCACTCCCCACTGTTGGTAGGGGAAAGGCTCTCTGGCATAGAAGAGTATATGTGTTGTTACATACTCTTCATTTCGGCACAAGTTCTAACCTATCTAACACACGCTTAACAGTCATTGGCTTAAACTCGCTACCTCGGGCTGTCTGGATACCAGCATTGTTGAGAGTATCGGCCATTTCTTGCAGGGAGTAATTGCCAATCATTGGCTTAAGTATGCCTGAAAGCTTCTGAGCGGCTTCCTGAGCGTGTTTCTGTCTCTTCATGTTCGCTTCAGTAGTTGTACCGTTTGGCCTTCCCAGCTTTACGCCACGCTCCTTAGCGGCCTTCAATGCTGACTTGGTGCGAGTAGAGATAAAATCCCTTTCCTGTTCAGCAAGAGCCGCATAGATGTGTAGTTGGAATTTATCAGCGTGCGGCATCTGAGCCACCTTGAATTCCAATTTCTTGTCATCGAGTAGAGAAGCGATAAACGATACTTTGCGGCTCAGTCTGTCCAGCTTAGAAACCAACAGAATAGCCCTCTGAGCCTTAGCCAGCTTGATTGCCTTCTGTAGCTCCGGTCTATCGCTATTCGTCCCCGATTCAATCTCTGTGAATTCCTGGAGCACTTCATAAGGGGTAGAAGAGTAGTTTTCGAGGAAGAGATTAATGTCTCGCTTCTGTGCCGCCAAACCTAAGCCGCTGTCCCCCTGTCGCTTCGTACTGACTCGGTAGTAAATTACATATTTGATCATTACATAACCCCCCCTGATTTCCGACAGGGAAAATATAACATATCGCAATGGAGGTTTTAACACTTTCAGGATCGAACGATGAACAAAAAACAGGCAGTAACAGCAAGAGTGGGAAGCTAGCGGGAGATACGCTCCAATTCGCTCTAAGCCCCCGCCATATCTTGCTTCCCGTTTCGCTCCCGGGGAGTAGCTTCCCATCTGAGACGCATTTCGTCCTGTAAAAAACACTTATTAATTCCCCCTGTTTTTCAGTCCACCGGAAGGATACCCAGCCCGTACGGCTAGATGCTGGATATTTATCAGGCTAGAGAGGTAGACCCTAGAGATAACTAGGGTTTCCATCCTAATCAATAGCTAAAAATAGGAGATATCAACCTGACCAAATAATCGTCAACCAAGTCTTTAAAATTGAAAGAGGAGGAGCAGGCAGGAGGAGGGAGAGAAGTGTTTGTTTAGCAAGCTCCCACCTGTATGAAATGGAGACTGGAATGTGAGATAAGAAAATCTATAGGTTTTTAGTGCATTGAAGTTTTACCCATCCCAACGTACCGGGAAAAGGCTAGAAGCGCTGTATCTCTTTCTAAGGCTATTTAAAACTGATTCTCTCGGCGTACCTTGATTCGGCCTTTGATCTTCACCACTTCACGTTCTGGAATTCGGAATAAGGTAGAGACGTAGTGAGCTGGTGTTTCAGTGTTCAGTGCCAGGTATCGACAGAGAGCGGCGAGTTTGGCGTTTGGATTCTTCATGATTCATCTCCTTTAGTTATGCAATAAGGGGCCATCCGTAGTATTTTCGGAAGCTGAAAGTGAGTAATGACGGGGGCTGTAGCCCGATTTAGGCTGTTTTTTTCTGCATATGGAGGGTTAGCGACAAGTGTTATTAGCTACTATGCCTCTCACCTGCACTCAGTGACTTTCTCACCCACCAAGAACGTACAGAATCGGAGCATTTTCGGAAGGTAAAAATCCTTATAAAGCAATGGCTTAGAGCTCAAAAAGGGCCAAATGTTGTGTATATGGAAGGGGGGGGGTCTTATGGGTAGGTATATGGGTAGTTCTACTGGGTAGCTTAGTATCGTGGCCTTATATAGACGCCACTCTGCGTCTGGTAGATAACGCCACGCTATACTCAGGGTTCACTTAGTATCGGATGACTATCCCTATCATCCTAATGAACAGGACACCAGCTTATCCCGGTGCCTAAACTCCCTACCCAATACCTTACAGATTGCATCTTGATACACCTTGATTAGTTCTTCCTGATACTGACGCTCAATGACAATAGAATCATGAACAGGTAACACGGGAATACCACGCCTCACAAAATGCCCCATCACTTCTAACAGAATGTCAGACTCAATCTTGTTCAATCGCTTCCAGCTTTCACCCCCAAACCAACCGTTATCAAACAGAATGCTGTTCCTATCAATCAAACTGTTAATAACTTCTTCCAGCTTGAACCGCTCACTCATTTCTTTCTTTGGAATGTAACGACAGCACTGAATCTCAAGTTCCCGGCCTTCTCCGTTATCCTCTCTCTGATCACGGACAACCCCGGCAACTTCCCTCACTATGCTCTCTCTATCTGTACTGTTTGCATTGAAGAGAGCCAATACTATCTGCTTCCCCAGCTTCCTCTGCTCATCATGACCACCCGACAGCAACTCGCACCAATAGGCATCATGTACAAACGCTGTGTGATCCATTCCGCTCATAGCATACGCAATAAGGGGATGAGTGCTATTAATGTCCACTTCACACACGGGATTGCCATTGATCAACAGTTTCAAACGATCTTCGCTCTCAATGCCAGACTGCCAATAACCGCCCCAAAGCCTACCATTCTCCGTACATGCCTTATTGCTAAACTTCCGCTGTAGCATCTTCTGTGTAGGGCCAAATGATTGCCCATTTAAAGATATGTCAGTGTCCGCGAGTAACTCATTTACCTTAGTGATCAAAGATCCTTTAGCATCCCTTGCGGTGGTGTTAGAAGCCGTCAGAAAGCGTCCCTGATCATCTTTATACACAACAGGGGTAGGGAGTGCCGCAGACAGGTTATTGAGGTTCAGCGCCTCCATATAACAGCTAAAGGCATCCTCAGTGAGCTTCAGCTTAGAGCCATGCCCCGGAATACCTTTCTTATACTGGACTACTCCTGATTGCGCTACCTGATGAACCAATTCCCCCATAATTCGACCAGAGACAGGAAATATATCGTGGTACTCCGTACCTTTCTTCAGCTTGTGGTAGTCAGTGAAAACAGTTAGCGCCCGTTCGCCTTGATAGTAAACGTGCACATTAATGAGATTCAACAACAGGGCAGTTACTACTTCTTTTCGTTTGCCTTTTAGGCTCACCCCAGTATCAGCAACCAATTCCCCTAGCAGGCTATCAATATCTGTGCTGTCGCCTGTGTAGATCATTGGGTAGGCCCAATCACCTATTCCATACCACTCAAAGACAAATTCTTCAGAATATATCTCTTTAGCGGGTAAACTAAATAGATTTTTATGTGTTGCTTGTACTTCTACTTGTGTCAATTTTTTCTCCTTGATCTTGCAAGATGTGGTTAAAATGTATTTCTAAGGCTTCGTTAATAATCATGCTGGGTGAATCCCCGGTAATAGTTCTTACTTTGCTCAACTGAGAGAGTAGAGACTCCCTCAAGTAGATATTTTTAATCGGTTTTACACGTTCATTATTTTTCACAGATATTCTGTTTCTCCCTTTTTTAGAACAAAAAAAATCCAGCACTACTTGGCTGGCCTATTTTCTTCAACAATGTGGTACACGGAGCTTCCCCCGTTTAAGTAATCAAATTGTGTATCTATGCCATAAGCCACCAGTGTGTTAGTAAATCTGAGGATTATCCCCAGACTCCACATATTATTTCATGTCTAGCACAGGTAATCTATGACATAAAGTGCTATTACATTTACTATGGATTGACCAAATCTATCAAGATGATCATTAAATAATCGGGTGGTTGTTTTGTGTACACTCTTTCTTTCCGTACAGCTTATGTTCCAGTCGGTCATTGTGTGTATTTATAGCCCCGATCTCAGAGGCTATTGGTGGGTGGGCTTACAGATATTTTGCCACTCGATCAGATAGGCTGCCCCCAGTACACTCCACCTTACTATCTCCCAGAATTGATTCTACGGTTTCTCAGGCAATCACAGCATTGTCACGGTCATTGGCTCTTACTCTGGCTGCGCTGATCGATAGTAACGCCGGTAGCCGTAATCTATGTCCAAAGGTTCATGGCCATAGCGGAGAAATACGCTCTCCAATTGAGTCAACAAGAGCTAGAAACTTTCACGGCTCTCATTGAAGTTAATTTGGTAGAACCGAGTGAACCAGAGAAGTAGCTTGATGATATATTGTCAAGCGTCAATATCGGCACCGGCTAAGGCGCGAGGATAGTATGCAAAACAGGATGTTATTGGGGCTATTCAAGTGGCCCTTGGGACTGCTTGTTGGTACCGTAGTGGTAATACTTGTCTTTGGTGAATTTATTCCGGGGGTGCTCGGTGATTCGCCAATGTTTAAGAAAGTAGTCAGTGGCTCAATCTGGATTGCTGGGTGGGGCGGCTTGGCTCTAGTGGCTGCAACTATTTTGACTGGGATCTATTCGAGTTTCCGACTTTGGCGCTGGTGGTCTGGAAGAGAGAATCTGTGTTCACGTTGCGGGGGCACGGTTGATCAGAAAGTAGGTAGATATGGCCCGTATCTGCATTGCTTGGCTTGCGGAAAGAATGAGAGTAACTGATGGCGGAAGAAGTAAGTGAGCTTGCAAAAGCCTTTATGGCGATGATACCTGTTGCTGCTGGCGGTGCCATTGGTATCGCGGGTAGCTTAGGGGTTAACTTTCTTCAACAGCGAGCAAAAAGAACCGAGATTTTGCGGGTAAAGGCCGAAGAAGCTCTACAATATTTATATAAAAGCGTGTTGTGGCTTGAGGAATATAGAGCGCAGTGCCTTCTTGACGGTGAGCCAATGATTAAGAGTTGGCCACCAATAGACATATTAGAAGCAACCGTTACACTGTATTTTCCTGACATCGAAAAAGAGCTAGCTGCCTTTGTAACGGAATTTACTAAAAATACTTCTCTTGCTCAGGATTTTTCTAAAGAAAAATTTGAACAGGGGAAAATGCCGATAGATCATAAAGAGCGTTGGAAGGCGAAGAATGTTGAGCTGAAAAGTAGGTTTAATGCCGTCAAAGGTCGAATTAGAGAGCTAGCCAATCTATAGAAGAGTTCCCCCCTCGCAACTACTTGTGGCGATTTTCTAACCAATCATGATTTAGGCTGATACCGCGAATACTCATTATTTGAATGGTGAGCCTGTGCCTAAGGTCAGGGCCAATGGGGAGGGAGAGTTGGCCGCAGTAACGTGAGTACTTTGGTAGCTGGATCTCGTAGTAGCCCTTGACGCGCCTTAATAAGACGGTTTCGTCATCGATGACGATCTGCCTGTATTTCATATAAGCCACCCGGATACTGTATGCATGTACAGTATATGATTGTAGCTCTGATTACAGGGGAGTGGTAGGTGTTGGCTTCTTGCGTCTTCTCGTGATTTACAAACTCTAGTGGACTCTGGCGCCAAGCATCTGTAACTGTTGGATTGAATCCTTCAGAATGGCGTTTGCGACCGCAGTCGGCGAGGTGTGCAATGCATACTTCCCCAAGCATCCGGCTGCGGCTCGCTTCTACTCTTTGGACGGTTACTTCGTTTCCAGCGCCTGCTGGATTTTGGTCGCGTAATCCGCCAAGTTATCGAATTCAACATCTAAATGACAGCCGTGTGTTGTAGCTTGAGTTGCTCGGGCCTTGATTATTTCAAGGGCGGCTGCGACAGCATTTGCTCTTTTTACATCTGCATCAGCGGTAGAGCTGGGGCGAGCGTTGTACATCAGATCGCGAAAGCTGGTATCGGTCATGAGTTGAAAGTCCTATCTGGTTAAGTGGCAAGAAACCAAATGGGGGTTCAGTCGGGGAAATCAACCTACAAAATCACATTTTTGTGAAATTTATTTTCAGTACCGTATCGGCTAGCTAGATGGCTGGGGCTTCTTGCGTCTTCTCCTGAGCCTCAGGGTTCGAATACCGGAGCTGTCAATTGCTTGATCTAGTTTGGTGGCGAGCACGATTTTTCGGCGGCCGGCCGGGGAGGGTGCGATTGCGGCGTCCTGCTGCTGTTTGCTGAGATCGCCGTACAGCGGCGCAATATCGATATCATCGCGGCTAATGAGTGTTGCGCGCAGTAATTCCTCCAGCCGTTTGATCTCGCCGACGCCGGGCAGGAAGGCCAGCAGACTGCCGCTTTCGCTGTCCATCATTTCGACGATCTTGCGTGCCATCAGGGCGGGCAGCTGGCGCTGGTCGTCCGGTACCTGCTGGTGCGGCAGATAGTGGATGTGTACCGGGAAGCTGCGCCCCTCGCTGGTGACAACCGGCGCATCGCCAAGTAGACCGGCGACAGCCTCGGTTTCCAGTGTGGCCGACATAACCAGCAGTTTCAGGTCATCGCGCAGGTAGTCCTGGGACTGCAAGCACAGGGCCAGGGACAGATCCCCCTGCAGGCTGCGCTCGTGAAATTCGTCGAAGATCACCAGTGCCGTACTGGCCAGCTCGGGGTCGGACTGCAGCAGGCGGGTCAGAATACCCTCGGTGACCACCAGAATACGGGTGTGCTTGCTCGACTTGCGCTCGGCGCGTATCTGGTAACCGACAGTTTCACCCACCGGTTCCCCGAGCAGTTCCGCCATACGTGCCGCGGCACTCCGTGCGGCCAGCCGTCGCGGTTCGAGCATGATGATTTTCCGCTCGCCGAGCCAGTCACTGTCCAGTAGTGCCAGCGGCACGACGGTGGTCTTGCCCGCACCTGGCGGCGCCTGCAGGACGACATTGTTGTGTCGACTCAGGGCGGACAGCAGTTCGGGCAGGGCGGCGTGAATGGGTAACTCTGACATGGGCGGCATTATACCGATTTGTCATCCCGTGGAGGACGCTACTGAATCCGTGGGCCGGCGCAAATATTCAGACGTCCACCTTGAAGCCGAGGTCGATATCAGAGGCCGCTCGGCCGCCGCGGATGCCCCGGTTGTCCGCACTGATTTCGCGCAACGGGACTTTTATATCGTCGGCCGGCATGTCCATTTTTTCCAGGTCATCGCAGGAGGATGGCAGATCTATGGCGCGCGAGGGGATGAGGTGTTTTTCGGAGGCTTTCTACAGTTTAGGGTTGTGCCTTCATCGCGGGAGCCGGCGAATTGGCCCCGCACGCTATCTTCAGCACAGGGAGCCGAGTCGCACATATTTCCCGGCCTTGTCTAGCAGTAATGTTCCGATGTCATACAGGGCGCCAGAATCCGGACACCATTGCTCGCGCCTATGACGGTGGCCGTGCCACTGAATCTCCAGGCGCCAGGTAGTACCATCCACACCGAAACGTGCAGGGACTTGGCTGGGTTCCAGAAAGAGCGCATCAATTTCTTCGCGCACGCGAATGACAAACTGCTCGTCGACGGTGACTTTTATCCGAGAATCGCCTTGTTCGTAACCTCGCGATTGGATTATCGACAGTGATTCCACGATGAACTCGTTGGTATCCAGGTTTAACGTAATCGTCACCGGAAACTCAAACGAGGGTTCGAGGATAAGTCTGACGAAGTTCACTTCCATGTGTTTCCCTATCTATTGTTTCTCCCTGAACCGGCAAACTCCTTTTGCCGGTTAACGAGGATGGTACATCGTCACTGCAGCGTATCAAGCTGCTGATATAGCCACTGCTGAAACTGGGGCTTGGGCAGAGCACCCGACAGGCGCGCAATTTCGCGGCCGCCATAGAACAGCGCCAGTGTTGGAATGGAGCGGATCTGGCAAGCTGCTGCACTCTGCTGGTTGGCCTGGGTGTCGAGCTTTAGAAAGACCGCTTTGGTAGCCACCTCCGCAGCCACCTGGCTGAAGACAGGGCCAAATTGCTGGCAGGGGCCACACCAGGGTGCCCAGAAGTCAACGACCACCGGCAGGCCGCTCCTGTCGATAAAGCGACGGAAATTCTGGTCGCTTACATAGATGGGCTGGCCTGCCAGTAGCCTGTTGCGACACTTGCCGCACAGGGGGCGGTCGTCCAGCTTCTGTGCGGGTACTCGATTGATGGTGCCGCATTCAGGGCAGACCAACTGTATAGTGGAAGTGTTGTTCATCCGGAATTCCCGTCGGAGTCGTTTCGGCAATATGTATATGTGCCAGAGCCGGATTTCAATCCCATCCCCTCACACGGCTAGCGAGCGGATTTACTCGCCAGTTGACAGGCCTTGTTCGAAGGCACAACTCTGCAGACATTTTTGAGCACCCTGGCCCCACCTGCCTTGAGATCATTGTTGTTCATGTAATCCACGACCTCGATAAATGCCTCGGCATTGTCGGCCTTCTGCTCGATACCGTATTCGATGATGAGTGCCAGATTCTCGTCCGCATCCTCGGCGTCGGACATGCCGTGGTGGGCGCTGAGTCGCTGCAGGGTCTCCAATGGAATTTCAGTATAAAAGCCAAATCGCTCGTTAAGTTCGGTGTAGTGCTGTTTGAGTCCGGCGAAGCCGCCGACCTTGACCTGGTACGAGGGTGTCCAGCCCGAAAAGGTTGTTTGAAGTGCGAACATGAGCGATGCGTGACGGCTGGTACTGTGGGTCTGTTCGGGGAAGCGCTTGAAGGTGGTATTGCCAAGGCTTGGGGGCAGAAGTTCTTTAGCGAGTTCGGTAAACGGCACCTGCATATGATCGCCCTCGCTGGCGATAGTCACTGCCAGCGGGGCACGTTTTCTCAGTATCTGGTTCGGAATCGCCTTGGCGCGGCTGTTAATGACGCCGTCTTCCATGGAGGGGCTGAAGGCGTAATAGGCAGAAAAGTCCTTGCCGTCATCCAGCCAGCTGTTCATCACGAAGCGGCCGGAATTGGAGTGCCCGGAGAGGATCTTGTAAGGGGCCACACGATAGTGTTTCTCGATATGGGGCACCAGCTCCTTATCCAGGAAACGCGCAAACGGTGTTTGACGACTGGTTGCCTCATCGGAGGCCGGGCGCAATTCCGGGCCTCGGCTCTGCACTCCGACCACAATAAATTCCGGAATCTCGTTGTCCAGCAGGGTGAGCGTGGCCACTGCGGGCAGTGTGTCCCACTGACCGTGGAGGACATAAAGGACCGGGTATTTCCGCTGCGGGTTTTCGCTATAGGAATCGGGCAGTTTGATATAGAACTCGCGCTTCTCGGCCAGCGCGGCGGAATCAATGGTCAAGCTGTCAGCATAACTTAGTGTCGCGGCATGACAAATGGATGAGAACAACACGGCGGCCAAAATCAGAATCCATTTCATCGTTATTATTCCTATTCTGAAAACGGGGTGCGCCCCCATCGTACCAATGGATCACGATCAAATGTAGTTCCTGTGCGCTAAACGTCCATTTTCTGTTGTGGCGTTGGTCGTTATCGACACCAATGTTCTAATCTGGATGACTGGGGTGTTCAACGGGAAACTCCGGAAGAGGTCGCTACCGTTAATTGTGGCAGTACTACCGGCACTCAAATCGATAACAATAGACAGGGTAACCGGGCAGTGACTCTATAGCTGAAAGTGCCCATATCGCCGAAACCCCAGTCTTCCTGCCATCGCCTTCGGGATTTTTTCGGCATTGCGCAAATCAAGCAAAGCCGTACCGACTGGCCGATATTGCCAGGGGTTGAGACAGGGAAAATGGCGGGTTGAGGCCGCTAATATTTGCGGCCGATTCGCTACAGAAGGTCCGGCGGAGTGAGCCGGAAAGCTCGGCTCCGCCGGATGGATCGGTACGCGCTCTAGTCGAGCGCGGTCCACAGGTGCGCGTACATCAGCGCGACGCGGTGGGCGAGCTGCTCGTTGGTTGCACTGCCTTTGTGTCCACCCTCGAGATTTTCGAAGTATTCCACTTTCTGGCCCATCTCCTTCATCCGCGCTGCCATCTTGCGGGCGTGGCCGGGGTGTACACGGTCGTCGCGGGTGGAGGTGAAGAAGAACACGGAGGGATACTCGGTTTCCGCCTTCAGGTTCTGATAGGGCGAGTATTCCTTGATGAAGTTCCAGTCATCGGTGTCCGGGTTGCCGTACTCACCCATCCAGGAAGCGCCGGCCAGCAGTTTGTGGTAGCGCTTCATATCCAGCAGCGGTACGCCGCAGATCACCGCATTGAACAGATCCGGGCGGCGCGTCATGCTCGCACCGACCAGCAGGCCGCCGTTGCTGCGGCCCTCGATGCTGAGGCGCTCGGGCTTGGTGATCTTGCGTGCGATCAGGTCTTCTGCCACCGCGGCGAAGTCTTCATAGGATTTCACCCGGTTCTCGCGCAGCGCAGCGGCGTGCCAGGCGGGCCCGTATTCACTGCCGCCGCGGATATTGGCCAGCACGTAAACGCCACCGCGCTCGAGCCACAGCTTGCCGTAGGCACCATTCAGCGGTTCATAGGAGCCGGAATATGACGGCAGCAGCGCATTGCGGAAGCCGCCGTAGGAGAAGATATGCGTCGGGTTGCTGCCGTCAAACTTGACGTCCTTGGCCATGACGGCGAAGTAGGGCACCTTGGTGCCGTCGCGAGACTCGGCGAAGTACTGCTCGATCTTGAACTTGCTGCCGTCAAAGGTCGGCGACTGCACCAACAGGCGGTCGAGCTTGTCCGCCTTCGTATCGAAGCGGTACAGGGTCGGCGGGGTGACGAAGTTTTCCCAGGTCAGGTAGGCATTGCCGCTTTCGTCGTCGTAGGTTGCGATCGCCAGCTGGCCGTTATCGGGAAATGCGAGCGCGGACCTGTTAAAGCCGTTGTCGCCGCGGCGATAAAAATAGGCCCGGCCCTTGACGTCGTCCAGCATAGTCACCAGCACACCGGCCTCGGATACGACGACGGAGTTGACCACTTCGGTCTTGCTCGGTGTTACCAGTGCGGAAACTTTAGCTTCCCCTTGGAGCAGCGCGTCCTGGGAAACCAGCACCAGGCTGCCCAGCGGCCAGCTCTTGCCGTCGACTTCCCAGTCTTTATTCAGTTTCACCACCAGCTCATCGCCCAGGGCACCCTCGATGACGGCGCTTTGCTGCAACGGCAGCGGTACGACCTTGCCGTCGCGATAGGCGAAGACGCGGCTGTTCCAGAAATCCAGCGCCTCACTCAGAATCACCGAGCGCTGATCACCGCTGCCGATCGCTATCGGGCGCAGCCATACGGAGTCGGTCGGGATTTCCATGATGGGTTTGGCCTTGGCGAGTGGTTCGCCGCGCTGCCACAGCTTGGTGCTGCGGGCATAGCCGGAGCTGGTCGCGGCGTTGTCGCCGAGGGCGCTGGCGATCAGCAGACGATCGGCATCGAGCCAAATCGCCGACTGCTTGGCGACCGGGGCAAAGAAACCATCCTTCACGAATTTCTTGTCGCGCGCATTGAACTCGCGCAGTTCGACGGCATCGCCGCCACCCGCGGACAGGGCCACCAGGCAGCGGGTCTGGGCATCGTCTTCACAGTTCATGCCCTTGAAGACCCATTTCTTGCCCTCGGTGCTGGACAGGGCGTCGATATCCAGAACGGTTTCCCATCGCTCGCCGCCGCGGTTGAACTGATCGGCGGAGATGCGGCGGTAGAGGCCGCGGGGATGGGCTTTACTGTGGTGGTTCTCGTACAGCCAGTCGCCTTTCTGCGTGATTTCCGGCAGCCGGTCTTCGGCATTCAGTGCCGCCAGTGCGTCGGCGTAGAGCGACTTGTACAGTGATCCCTGCTCCAGATGGGTACTGGTTTTGGCGTTTTGTTCTTTGACCCATTCGATAGCGCGCTCGCCATCGACTTCCTCGAGCCACATATAGGGATCTTCGCTCGCCCAGGCCGCGGACCCGGAAGACAGCACCAGCGCGGCGACCGCAAGCCCTCGAAATTTTGTTCTCATAATCATTTAACCTGTAGAAAGATGTGGCCGCAGAGGCGCGGTCGCAAATGTTCAGTCGGACAGGATATAAAAGACGACAGAGGAGTTCAAAGTTTGAGCGGCTGTCGGTGGCTTGTGTGCGGTGAGCGGTTGCGCGGCGAAAAGGGGCATCCCTCGGGCGGTAAAGGATGGCACACAGGCTCAGATCTGCAGCCGTGACAAAATAGGCACATCGACATCCCGTGGATTCTTTAGCGCCGCCGCTATTGCCGTGCAGACACCTTTGGTCGCGGTTTCGCGGGACATACTCGGCGTGCCCAGGTTCTCCGGCAGGGCCGCGACCTCGGGCAGTTGGGGCAGATGGATCCAGCCTGCGGGAATATCCAGTGCATTGCTCGAGAGGTAGTGGAGAATGCCGTACATCAGGTGGTTGCAGCAAAAGGTGGCCGCCGTATCAGATATGTCGGCGGGGATCCCGGCAGTGCGCATTGCCTCGACCATTGCGCGCAGGGGCAGGGTGCTGCGGTAAGCTGCCGGGCCATCGGGTGCCGTCAATTCGCCCTGCAGCGCCACGCCGCGGTTATCTCTTAACTGGTAGCGCGTCGAATCGTTATAGTTCTGCGCGATGCGCTCGACCGTGATAGTGGCACGGCCGCCGTATTCGCCCATCATTACGACCAGCTGTGGCCCGATCTCTTCGATGGCATTGCGCACGACATCGATGCATTCAAAAAAATTGTTTGGCACGATGATACCGGTTACTTCAGCGCCCCCTATGCTCGCGGTGTCCAGCGCTCGCGTCACTGCTTCGGCGGGATTGACCGGTGTGTTGCCGAAAGCTTCGAATCCCGTGAGTAGTACCCTATTCATTGCTCGTTAGAATCCTGTTCTGGTGAAAAGCGGAATAGACGGTATCGCCTCTATTCCCATTTATCTGCAGTGAACCGGCGATATTGGCCGCGGTTGCTCAGTTCTCTGGTCGGAATCGAATTTCAGGGGCGTGCCGGAGTATTAATTGGTACAGATTCATACTCAGTGCTGTCGGGTTCGCATTTCTTTTTTTCAATCAAATGGCGGTCTAACCGGCGGAAACTCATATCCAGTTATTGTTGGTTTTAGTCGACAATCTTTTTTGTGGACACTAAATAGCATCGGGGTTATTTTGAGTCGCGATTCAGAGTTGCCGATTTTGAAGTCGGTGACGCACTTCTGTATCTGACATTTCTCGTCGTAAAAATAAACATCCGGCAACAGTTCAACCAGGGATGAGAGCTATGCCCAACAGTCCATCTGATATTAGCCAATTTCTTTATCTTCTTATCGAAAGTGATTTTAGCCGCCGACTCTTTGGGCCGGATTTCCAAAGCTATGGCGATTTCTGTACTTACTTTGATACGCACTTCCACCAACAGCACGACATTCACAGCGTCTGGAAGAGCAAGGGCCAAAATCGACATGCCTGGTCAGTTGCAGATTTCCAGGCGCTCTACGTCGCTTGCTGGATCTACAAGCCAATGGAAAAGGGCACCTATTTCTTGCGTATGACGTCCAGCGAGGCCGCCAGTGTCAGAACGGGCTTTGAAAAACTGCCCACACGCAAGAGCAGTCACCTGAGTAAGTCTGGACGATCGGCACACAGCGGCTGGAAGTTCCTGGTTGGCTACGAAGAGTTGTTGGTGCAGTGGCAGGAGACCAATGATCGGACCTATTTGATGCTCAAGGCAGAAGGGCATACCACGGGAATAGGCAGCCTCTACCCACATCTGAAAAGCTGGAACCACAAGCGCAAAACCGGCGCCGGCCTGCAGGCTAACGCGGATCTGAACAGGCTCGCGACCAGCATTCATACCCCGATCATCGCGCGCGGGGCGGAAAACTTCAGCAATGCCTACAAGGCCTTTCTGAAGGATCTTGGCAAGAAGCGCAGAGAGGGCAGCACCACCGCCAGCAGTCTAAAAGCCGTTCGCGATGCCAAAGCCACTTGCACGGTCAGGGATATGTTGAATGTACTGACCATGAGCAGAAACGGTGAGTGGAGCCAGAAAACAAACCGAGAGGTCCGCGAGAAGCTGATGGCACTCGCGCAAAAGCCGCAGGAAACGACATACGGCGCCTATGTCAATGTCGATATAGCACCGGAAATCAAGACACAGTTCAGCCGATTTGCGCAATTGTTCCTGGATGAGAATCGCCCCAATGCGGTCTATAACCGCTACTTCGAAGAAGTGCATGTGAATCCCGATCAGCTCAGTAATGCGATCCGGGATTTTATGACCTGGGATCTGCCCGACAGTCTCAGAGCGCAAACCCAGCGCCGCTCTCGCATGCTGAACTTTTAGTGCACTCGTGCGTATCGGTTCTTATCGGTAGCTCCGGCTATTTGGTAGTGCCGGCCAGTCGAGGACTGGTCGAGGATTTGTCGAGGGATAGTCGCCACACCGCTGGGGTTGGTTAGGGTGGAGAAACAGTGTGTGGCGATTGGTTCCAGCTGTTTTGGAAGTGCATTTGTCACCAATGCGGTGATATCTGCACCCAATCGCAAACGTATCCGCTATGGTTGCGGCATTAGGCTGCTTCAGACTGCTTCCCTACCAACTTGAGCAGTCTGCCCCCCTCGGGCCCTCAACCTGCGGCAAATTCCATCGTCTCCCCATCGTCAGGAATCACCAGTTTGTGAGCCTGATTTTCCGCGTTGCGCATTCTTTCCAGCTCTTTTCGGGTTACCGGGCAATGGTCCAATGCTTCCAGGTGATTGGCGATGACGATTCCCGGGCTGATTCGACTCGCTTTCACAACGTCATCGGCTCCCATGATGATGTCTCCGCCCATATCGAATCTGGCACCACCGGCAGGCATCACCGAAATGGCCGGCCGCTGATTGCGCAGGCAGGATTCCACTGTGGCGGTCAGTATGGTGTCGCCGGCAATGTATAAAGAGGGCTCTCCGGGCAGGCTGATGAAATAGCCGTAGCCGTGTGCCATCAGGCTGCCTACGATCCCTCTGCCGTGACGGCACGGAACGGGGATGATGGTGCCGTCCAGAAAAGCCTGTTCTGCATTTTGTTGTTTCAGTGGTGAGACATTCAGCCCTTTCTTCGCCAGGAATGCCGCATCCCCCGGCATGCAGAAAACCGGGATGCTGCGGTCTCTCAGCCACTTGGTGCCCGCTCGATCGAGGTGGTCGAAATGTCCTTTCTGGCAGTGCGTAATCAGGCAGTGAGTGACACGATTCAGTAGCTCTGCCGCATTATCTGGTAGTTCAACGAGCGGATTCCGCCGTCGTGTTTCAGTGAAATATTTCAGGGGTGGAATGGCTCCCTTTGGGGCCAGCATGGGGTCAACCAGTATTACCCGTTCACCGGCTTCTACAACAACAGTGGCATTGCGTAGCTGCGTGATTCTCATAGTGCTCTCCTCAGTGGTGGCCCGCATTGTAGGAATTCACTGCAGTTGCTAGCATGGCAATAATTGACATTAAACAGACATTTTTGGTGCCCATGAAAATAGGTCTGCTTCTGTATTCCGGCTGTATTCCATCGGGGCTGTTTGCTTTCTCGGATATGCTTCTGGCGGCAAATACCAGAACGGGTACAAAGCAATTTGAATTCTGCTGGCTAAGTGAGCAGGGGGCGCCGGTCTCCTGCGCCAACGGCGTGGAGCTACCCTCCGTCAGGTTGGGTGGGGCGAAAATAGACGGGCTGCTGATACCAGGTGCCTGGCGCGACAGTTCCAATATCCACACCGAAGAGGATAGTGCTCTGGTTCAGTCCATTGCCAGGCTGGATAGAAGTATCCCAGTAATGAGCTATTGCACCGGCGTTTACCTCGCGGCCAGGGCGGGGAGGCTTGACGGCCAGGTCGCCACAACAACCTGGTGGTTACTGCAGTCAATTCGTGAGCGTTTTCCGAAAGTTCGCTGGCAAATCAACAGCACTTTCATGGACAGTCGTCGCAATTCGACCGCGGCAGGTGTTAATGGCTATCTCCCGATGGCCTTGTCGCTGATAGAGCGGCATTGCGGGAAGCATATCGCCACCGACATCCAGCAATACATGGTATTGCCGCGTCCGCTCGAGCGGAACACGCCCTTTCGAGAGTTGCCCCAGCTGATGCAACAGAACACATTCCTGCGGGACGTTTTCTATTGGGTGGAGCAGGCTTCCTACACCGAGATGACGGCTACAGCACTGGCGGAGCACCTAAAAACAACTCCCCGTACTCTGAGTCGCAAGATTGCCACCATGACCGGGCATAGCTGTTCCCGATTATTACGTTTGATCAAGCTCAACCAGGTCAGCGACCTTCTCATCAGTACGGGCAAATCAATTTATGCGATCAGCGACGAACTTGGATTTGCCGATGACACCAGCTTGCGCCGAAGCTTTAAACAGATCACCGGTATGACGCCCGGTGAATATCGGCGCAGATTTGGCTGAGTAAAATTTGTTCCGTCCCTCCGATTCGCGAGTTCCCCGGCAAATTACGCTACGGGGGATTTAGGTCCTGTAGAAGCCCTCGTCATCCAAGACGGTGCGGATTTGCGCCACTAACGCATTACTGAGTTGCCGATAATCAGGGTAGGGAGTAAGCAGTAGCTGCTTCTCCGGATCGATGAGAACCTCGGGGCTGTTGGGCAAAGGCTGCGCATTGTGGTGCAAATTAGCGAAACGCTGCAGATTGTCCTTGCCACCGATCCAGTGCCACGCGGCGGTGTCGCTGAGCTGCGGTGCAAAGCAGAGGGCCGTCTGTTGGAACAACGCTTGATCCCTGAAGTTGCGCCAGTCGTCGGCAACGGGGCTCGCGATCTTCGCGAGCAAGGTCACTATCTTGCGCCAATGGTTTGAGTTGGCAGCGATAAGAGCCGAGGCACTGGGCGCATCTAAAAGCTGCGCCAAGTCGTTCGGGCGGTGGGGCAGGTACAGTGCCAGCCGCGGATAGGGCGCGCCGAGGCAATCAGGGAGACGCATGTGGTGACTACCGGTTAGAAGGTCCGGATGGATTTTCCATTACCTGTACTCCATTGCAACCATCGACGCAGCGAACAGTTACATGGGTTGTTGGGTGGCGCCCGGGCAAAGGACGGCAGGCAAAACTTCGCATTAATACAGAATTCTAGATCGCGCAGCGCCGGTCTATCGTCGATTTCAGAGATTCGCCGCGGTAGAAGTCCGCGCTGTAGCGCAGACTTGATCACCATTAGGTAGGCCATCACCGATACTCTGATACTGTGTTGCTCCACAGTCGTTCTCTTCCCGATTTTCCAGAAAGCATGGACGTAAATCTGGCGAGGGAAGGGAGGGTGGTTGGCAGCAGTTAACGATGGCTTTTAACGATGGTATTCAATGTATTTCAATTGATTTTAGTCACTCGCGACACGCGCCAGGAGCCAGCCGCCGTGGCTCCTGGCGAGAAAGTAATTCGCCTGTTGGTGTCTACCTGCTCCGTGCCTCGGGCGTGTCAAAGCGATCGAGATTCATTACCTTGACCCACGCATTCACGAAGTCATTGACGAACCTTTCTTCACCGCTATTCATCGCATAGGCTTCGGCCACCGCGCGGAGTTCCGAGTTGGAGCCAAAAATGAGGTCCACCGGTGTAGCGGTCCACTTCTGCTGGCCGGACTTGCGGTCGCGGCCCTCGTAGATACCGGCACCTTTTGCAGACTTCTGCCAGTCCGTGGACATATCCAGAAGGTTGACGAAGAAATCGTTGGTCAATGTCCCCGGGCTATCGGTAAACACGCCATGTTTCGAACCCCCGGTATTGGCGTCCAGCGCACGCATGCCGCCGACCAGCACCGTCATTTCAGGCACGCTCAGGGTCAGCAGGTCGGCCCTGTCGACTAACGCCTGCGCAGGAGACATGGTATTACCACCACCGTAATAGTTCCGGAAGCCGTCTGCTGTCGGCGTCATATAGGTAAACGATGCCGCATCCGTCATTTCTGGTGTTGCATCCGTCCGGCCCGGGTTGAACGGAACCTTCACTTTGTGCCCCGCTTTTTGCGCGGCCTGCTCGATTGCGGCGGAGCCGCCCAATACGATGACATCGGCGAGTGAGACTTTCTTGCCGCCAGACAGGGACTTGTTGAAATCCAACTGGACGGACTCCAACTTGTTCAGGACAGCGGCCAGCTCCTTGGGATCGTTCACCGGCCAGTTTTTCTGCGGTAGCAGGCGAATGCGCGCGCCGTTTGCGCCCCCGCGCAGATCACTGCCGCGGAAGGTGGAGGCGGATGCCCAAGCAGTCCTGACCAGCTGCGGCACGGTCAATCCGGATGCGAGGATTTTCGCCTTAAGCTGGTCGGCGTCCCCGCCATCAATCAGTTTGTGATCCACGGCGGGCACGGGATCCTGCCAGATCAAATCCTCCTTGGGCACTTCCGGGCCGAGATAGCGTGATTTTGGCCCCATATCGCGGTGGGTCAGTTTGAACCAGGCCCGGGCGAATGCATCCGCCAACTCTTGCGGGTTGTCCTTGAACCGCTCGGAAATCTTGCGATAGGCGGGATCCATCTTCAGTGAAAGATCGGTGGTCAGCATGACCGGCGCATGCCGCTTCTGGGGATCGAACGCGTCGGGTACCAGGTTCGCCGCGCTCGGCTCTTTGGGTATCCACTGAATCGCGCCAGCCGGGCTCTTGATTTGTTTCCACTCGAAGTTATACAGGTTCTGCAGGTAGTTATTGCTCCACTGGACCGGGGTCACGGTCCAGGCGCCCTCCAGGCCACTGGTAAATGCATCGGGTCCTTTGCCCTTGCCGCACTTGTTTTTCCAGCCAAACCCCTGCTCCTCGAGGGGCGCGGCGGCGGGCTCGGGCCCTATGCAATCGGCCTTGACGGCGCCGTGATTCTTGCCGAAAGCGTGACCGCCGGCGATCAGCGCCACCGTCTCTTCGTCGTTCATGGCCATGCGCCCGAAAGACGTTCGAATCCTTTCCGCGGCGGCCATCGGATCGCCACTGGCGTTCGGCCCCTCCGGATTGACGTAGATCAGGCCCATGACCGTGGCGGCCAGCGGGTTGTCCAGCTTGTCTCCCTTAAAGCGCTTGTCCGCGCTCAGCATTTTGGTCTCAGGCCCCCAGTAGACGAGATCCGGCTCCCAGTCATCCACACGACCGCCGCCGAAGCCAAACGTCTTGAAGCCCATGGATTCCAGCGCCACATTGCCCGTCAGGATCATCAGGTCGGCCCAGGAGATCGCATCGCCATATTTCTCCTTGACCGGCCAGAGCAGGCGCCGGGCCTTATCGAGGCTCGCGTTATCCGGCCAGCTGTTCAGGGGATCGAAGCGCTGCTGGCCACCCCCGGCACCGCCCCTGCCATCACCGATGCGATAGGTTCCGGCGCTGTGCCAGGCCATACGGATCATCAGCGGACCATAGTGGCCGTAATCGGCGGGCCACCAGTCCTGGGAGGTCTTCAAGGCGGTCTCGATATCCTTCTTCAATGCGCTGTAGTCGAGGCTCTTGAATGCCGCGGCGTAGTTGAAATCGTTACCCAGCGGATTGGACGCGGCGCCGTGGTCCCGCAGCGGTGACAGGTCCAGCTGGTTTGGCCACCAGAACTGGTTCGACTTCGGCTGATTCCGAGTCAGCGCGTGTGGCCCCTCCGGGTTATCCATACCTGCCAGTGGGGGCTCTTCCTGCGCTATTGTGGGCTCCGGTGCGGCCAGTGTCGCCACGACAATTGCCGTGATGGACCAAAGGGACAGGATTCTTTTCAGCATTGAAGTCACCTCCCGTGAATAACGAGTGCAGCAGTAAAGATAATTGAGCTTAATAGGCCCAGGTCGCACACAGGGTAAGCAACGCGCCTTCTTCGATTCAAAACACGCCAAATTTTGGTTTTTCGCGGCTGATCGAATATTTGGTGAGCGGATAGGGATAACGCGGGACATCGCGACGATGCTGAAAGGAAAAGCGGTCTGCTCTGCATGCGCGCGCCGGCGAATTGGCGGCGGAAGCCGCGATATAGCACCGGTACTGTGTGTTTACCCGACGACGGTGCTGGTTAATCAGCGGCATCGTCAATGCCCAGATGGCTGAATCAGAACGCGCGGGGACTGCTGACGCTTGCGATTTTCGTTGGCGTTGCTTTTTAGATTATTGCTAGACAAGTGAAGAGGGGGCGGAAATGTCGCCCCTTTTTAACTCTATTTGCAGGAAAAAGTTGTTGAGCTTCAATCGAGAATGTTCTCCTGTAAAACTCTACGCCGCTCGGTGCCGTTCTTAGCAAATCAGAGTGTCATAAATGTCAGAAGAAAGCTTGTCTGGTAACCGCATCGGGCATTCTTACATGATCTTTCGCTCTTGGAAAATCAAGCCCCCTGAACAAACGGTATTTCACCCTGGGTGGAACTTCCAGTCGGGGTCCTGATAACCATTTGGTGGTATCCCACATACCCACTTAAAACTCTATAGTGCGAGCTTTAGCGCCACTTCAACAAAGTTAGTATTACATCCCGCCAGAAAGCTAATGTCGCCGCCAGGTCGCGGCGCGATTTTTCGGCCGAAAACGGCAACGCTAGTTACCGCGGGGCTATCAATCCGAAGGGAAAAACACATGATTTCGCACAGACCAGCTTATCTGGTGCCGACCGTATTCTTCAGCCTGTTGATAACATTGGTGTTGTTGCCTAGCCCGGCCACAGCCCACTGCGATGCCTTGGACGGGCCGGTAGTAACACTCGCGAAGAAAGCACTCGATACAGGTAACGTCAATCTGGTACTGCCATGGGTTCCAAAGAACGATGAACCGGAAATTCGTCGCGCTTTCGATCACACGCTGTCTGTCCGTAAACTCGGGCCGAGGGCAATGAGTCTGGCAGATACGTTCTTTTTTGAGACTCTTGTCCGCGTCCATCGTGGGTCCGAAGGTGCGCCCTATACCGGTTTGAAAGCGGCAGGTCGTGACCTTGGTCCCGCCATTCCTGCAGCCGACAAAGCGCTCGATAGTGGCTCGAAAGAGGCCGTGGAGGAGCTCCTCACAGATACAATCCGCAAGGGTCTGCACGAGCATTTTCATACTGCAATGACCCACAAAGACTTCGATCCAGACGATGTCGTGGCGGGTCGTCGCCATGTCCAAGCGTATGTGGCCTACGTCCACTATGTAGAGGGACTATGGGAGGCGGCAACCAAGTCGTCAGCGAAGGGGCCACACCCCCAATCTGCCCCACACCCCCACTGACAGGATCTTGCGCCTAGCAAGCTGCTTCACTCGAAAGTCTACGGTGTCTTCTCCTATGTCGCTTTGGCCATCAAGGGCGGCTAAACGGCACCGTTAGCTTGTCGCGTAGTTCCAGTCCATGCGGCGGCATTATGGCAGGTCGTTGGACTGGTTGACCTGCAACTCTTCGAAAACCTGGGATGGAAGGTGTTTCCCGCCATTCCCTTCGGAGCAGGCTGTATTTCTATCCCATACTCCATTAGGACTATCCTAAGCAGGCCGCGTTAGATTGAAAATCGCTGCGAGTACACGGGTTGGCCATTGCCTTCGCAGTGAATCCGGAGTGGTCGGGCCAGCGTGATATCAAACAGGTGGACGGTCTGGGGGATTGGTGATATCGACGGTCAAGTTTGCATCAACAAAAAATTGCAATGCATCGACTATCAGTTGTAAATCGGGGCCCGTGATGTACAGGTTGTCGCGAATATGCATAACCGCCGAGGATATACTAAGCGTCAATCACCCGGACAGAGGGATAGCTTTTTGATGCTGCTGAAGTAGGCTCAATTTTATCAGCTTTTCACTTCGCTTTATTTCTCTACTCTAATTAGGATTTCCTGTATATGTGCTGTGCGACGTCTTAAGTTGTAGGTTTTACTTCTGGTAATGCCATTCTTACGAATAATTAAAAACAAGTAGTTTGGAAAACTCGATGATCAACAGGCTCAGGATGATCCGATACGAACGTTGAACGTTAGGCAAATAGTGAAACTTAAGAAACTACTGGGTTATGAATGGGATGCGATAGCGGGTATTCTTGCGGCCGTTATCGCTATCGTCTTACATTTACTCCACATTGTGGATGAGCACGTCATATTCCCTATCGTACTTGCCCTGCTGGGACTTTTGTTTATCAACTTTATGCGTCATACAAGGAATAATGAAATTACCGCCGAGCAAGTCGAACGGACTGAAAACACGGTTGACAAAATACGGGCGGCGATTAGGGCGCCCGATGTGATTCTTGTCGGTCCGCGCGAGTTGCGGTCCGAGAGTGAGCGGTTTTCTCGCCAAATGGCAGGTGATGCCATTTGGTTCAATGTCTGTCTATCGATGTATAGACCAGAACCGCTATTTGATTCGTTACTAAGATCTGCGGTAGAGAACCCTATGATCACCTCCATACAGTTTGTTCTGGATGAAAGTCAGAAAAGTTTATGGACGGAGGTGGTGCAGCCAAGGATTCTAGCTTGTTCAGGACACCCAAAGGTGAGGGAGCCCCATTGGTGCAGGTTGAGTAAAACCATTTCATTTATTCTGGCTGAAAGTGCGCACAGCGGCGAAACCGAAGCACTGCTAAGTTTCTGGGGTGAGCCTTTCATGGCGCAATCAACAGAGCGAGACGTCCCGCGTTTCATTTTTCATGTGCAAAAACACTCCGAACTATTGCCGCATTTGGTAGAGCTGGAGCGTGGTTACAAGCATCACTGATGAAGTGTGGGAAAAATACAGAGTACTTGAGGGTAGAATGTTGCAGCTTTTATTGATGCTGCCTGGGTCGGGTCGACCAGCGCAGAAGAAGAAAGAAGTCTAGCCGAAACAGAAAGAGAGGTGTCTGACGATGCCGGGACAGCGTGATTATGGTTAAAATGAGCCGTATTATCTTCTTTTTTCTTACCGTGTTGACCTTTGCTGTGGGGGCTGATACATCAAAAGAAGCGTCTGCGGAGAAAGATAATATTCAGTTATCACCTGAACTCATGGAATTACTACGCGCTGAAATGCGCGCACTTCTCGGCGCTGTTCAGATAATACCTGTGGGTATAGCAACGGCTGATTGGGAAACTGTAGCAGATACGAGTGCGCAGATAAGGGGGAGCTACATTCTTAATCAGAAGATCACTCCGGATCAGAAGAAGGAGCTCGCCAGTTCATTGCCTGAACACTTTAAGAGAATGGACTCCTATTTTCATCTTCAGGCAATGAAACTTGAAGATGCGGCAATGAACCACGATGCGGATCTTTCAACCTTTTACTACTACCGCCTAATAGAGACCTGTACAGCCTGTCACTCGATATATGCAACATCAAAGTTTCCAAACTTCTCATTTGATGGGAAGCGCGCACATGAACACTAGTCGACTCGAAACAATAGGTCTAAATCGGCGGTAAACAGCGTCTCTGTCGAGTCTTGATGTCGGGTCTGTCTCGCCGTATTTATGCAAGGTTGAAGAATGGTTCAGCTCGACTGTTGTCGGCAAACTCATAACAATTTTTCGTTCTGCTCGTTGTGCTCCGCACTTTGTCACGGGAAACCGATCTGTATGAGGGGCGCAAAATAGGTTCATTTGACATTCAGGAACTGGTGAAAACGTATGGCGACACATCATGCTTCGGCGGGGGAAGTAGTAGACCTCAAGACTTGGGCGAATGATTTAGAAACCGAGAAGTCAAAAGTAATAGCAAAAACAGAGGGACTAGAACTTGCGCGTCTAGTAATCGATGCTGGTGTCAATATGCATCGCGCAGGCTACTGCAGTGTGAAAGGAGCCGTGGTAATCCACTGTATCGAGGGGGAGATCAAGCTACAAACAGCCGATTCCGAAAAGCCCATAAAGAAGGGGCAAATAGTATTTCTCAATGGTAACACTGACCATGCCCTTGTAGGTGTGGAGAAGTCAGTTGTATTGCTGACAATAGTTCTAGTTTAGATCGAGGGATTCTGCGATGGTGGGCTCCGGACGCGATGTATCGCGTTTTTGCACTCGTGCCGCACTTGTAGAGCTAATGTTCGCTCTCTTTTAAATCAACCATGCTGGGTAGTAGCGCTTTGTGCCAGTTCAATAACCGGCGCGATAAAAGGGGGAGTATTGTCGAACGGCAAATGGGGTAGAGGCCGCCAGTTCGGCCTCTACGCGGGGACAGGTCTGGCAGTGCTTAGTTGCTGCGTTTTTTCAGCGTATCCCGCAACTGCTCCGCCATCTTCAGCAACAGCGATTCGGTCGTCTCCCAGTCGATACACTTGTCCGTTACCGATACGCCGTACTCCATCTGGCTGTGGTCCTCCAGAATCTTCTGGCTGCCGGCTTTCAGGTTGCTCTCCACCATAATGCCGATAATGGACTGGTTGCCGTCCAGGATCTGGTGGGTGACATTGTCGACCACCAGCGGTTGCAGCTCGTGGTTCTTGTTGGAATTGGCATGGCTGCAGTCGACCATAATGTTCGGTGTCAGGCCGGCGCCGCGCAGCTCCTGTTCGCATACGGCGACGCTGACGGAGTCGTAGTTCGGCTTGTCGTTGCCGCCGCGCAGTACCACGTGGCCGTACTTGTTGCCGGCGGTGTGGATGATGGCGACCTGGCCTTCCTTGTTGATACCGAGGAAGCGGTGCGGATTGGCGGTGGACTGCAGCGCATTGATGGCCACGTCCAGGCTGCCGTCGGTGCCGTTCTTGAAGCCCACGGCGGAGGAGAGGCCGCTGGCCATCTCGCGGTGCGTCTGGGATTCCGTGGTGCGGGCGCCAATGGCGGACCAGGAGATCAGGTCCTGCAGGTACTGCGGTGAAATCGGGTCGAGCGCCTCGGTGGCGGTGGGCAGGCCCAGTTCGGCGATGTCCAGCAGCAGCTTGCGGCCGATATGCAGGCCGTCCTCAATCTTGAAGGAGTCGTTCAGGAAGGGGTCGTTGATCAGGCCTTTCCAGCCGACGGTGGTACGCGGCTTCTCAAAATAGACACGCATGACAATCAGCAGGGTGTCGGACACCTGGTCCGCGATTTTCTTTAGGCGCTGCGCATAGTCGATGGCGGCGTCCACGTCGTGTACGGAGCAGGGGCCGATCACCACCATCAGGCGGTGGTCCTTGCGGTCGAGGATATCGCGTACCGCGGCGCGGCCGGTGGCCACGGTGGCCTCGGCGGCATTGCTGATCGGGAGTTCACCCTTCAGCTGCTCGGGGCTGATCAGTACTTCCTGGGAGACGACATTCAAGTCGTCGAACTGCTGTGTGGTCATGGCGCTCACTAGTTACTCTGGTCCAACTCGCCGCTGCGCGTGGCGCGCAAATCGGGGCATCTATCCTACCCAGCAGTCAGGGGCAGGGCGAGGGTTTCATTTGTAACCAAAAGGGCTATTTCGCGCCAAGTTGGGAGTCGGCAAAGGGGCTCCTACAGTGCGCTGGTTTGTAGGAGCCCTTTTGCCGACGGATCAGTTCAGTTCCGCCAGCTTCTGCAGCAGCGGGAAGTAGAGGGCGCAGCGGATATTGCGCTCGCCGCGGGCGTAGAACAGCTTGCGGTAGGCCTCGAGCTGGCCGCGATAGCGCTCCAGCTGGGTCGCGATAAAGTCGTCCGGGTCTTCCTCCGCCGCTGGTTCGGCGGTCTTGTAATCGACGATCCAGCGCGCGCCGTCTGCGTCGATAAAGGTCCGGTCGACGATGGAGCGGCGCAGCTGGCGGCCACCGCTGTGCAGCTCCAGTTCGCAGGCGGACTCGCTGTGGCTGCTGTCGAGGAGCCAGCGCCCGCTATCGCAGTTGATGGCATTCAATACTGCCTGCTCGACCTTGGTCTTGGCCTTCTCCAGACTGCTGCCGTAGAGGCCCAGCTGGCCGAGGCGCAGCTGCCACAGCGGGCGCTGCTGTTGTACGCGCTCGTAATTCCAGTCGTGCAGGTCGGATTCGGCGATCGCGGCCAGCGTCTCGTGGGCGACGGTGCCGGCATGGCGTAGCCAGCGGAACGCCACCTGGCCCAACTCGGGAATATTGGCCTCGTCGGTTTCCGTTGGCAGATAGTCGGGCATGCGGTACTGCACCAGCCAGTCCTGCTTCGGTATGGTCGGCACCTGCCACTGCTGCGGCAGGCGCAGCAGGTAGTCGCGGTTGCCGGCCGCACTCTGCACCGGATCTTCGCCTTCCACCGCTTCCAGCCAGTGGCAGCAGTCGCTCGCCTCATCGGCGCGAAGCGTCGGCCAGATGCTGGCCAGCAGGGCGGCGGCTCCGGGGGCCTTCAGGTCGCCCTTCTTTTCGTCCCGCGCGACGCACGCGAGCAAGTGCAGTGAGCGGATCGCGCGGGTGCAGCCGACGTAGAGCAGGCGGGTACCCTCCAGGCGCTCGCGCTCGCTGTTGTCATAGCGGAGATAATCGAACAGTGGGTCGCTGTCGCCGCGGGCACTTTTCGGCGCGAGCAGGAAGCGGCTGTCGCCGTCGCGATTCAGCCATTCCGCCCAGCGCAGCAGCTGGTCGCCACCGGGCTTGCCGCCCTGGTCCAGGCCGGGAATCAGCACGTGCTCAAATTCCAGGCCCTTGGATTTGTGGATGGTCATTACCTGCACCGATGCATCCTGGCCGGGGCGGGCAAAGAGTTTTTCCAGTGCGTTGTAGAATTGCTGCCAGTCGGCGATGGTGCCGCCGCTGTCGAATCGCTCCAATAGCTGGAAGAAGTCCTGTACGTTGTCGAGATCGCTCTTTTGGGTGACCGCTGCGGGGCCGCCGAGTGCCAGCCACAGGCCTTCTATCCAGGCGCGCAGCGGTTTGCGGCCGCGCTGTTGCCAGGCCCGCAGAATTGGGCCGGCAGCGCGCTGGAGACGTGCGCGGCCGTCGTCGCTCAATAGCTGAATGTCGGCAATTTCCTGCAGTGCCCACAGCAAAGGACGCGCGCCGGGATCGGTGGGTGCCAGGTCGCCGTTGCCCCAGTTTGCCAGCGTATACAGATCCGGCAGCTGGAGTCCGCACCAGGGGGCACGCAACAGCGCCAGCCAGCTGATGCGGTCGCTCGGGTCGAGCAGGGCGCGGGTCAGGCTCAGGAGGTCAAGTACCACCATCTTGCTGGCCAGCGGTGCCAGGTCGGGCGCCTGGTAACTGAGACCGGCGGCACTCAGTGCCGGCAGCACACGGCCCAGGTGTTTCTTCTTGCGCACCAGAATGGCGATACGGCCGCCGGGGTCCCTGGCCTGCAGGTCCCTGACCAGCTCGACAACCTGCTGCGCCTCGCGGCTGCGCGCATTGTCGTCGATACAACCGTAAAAATTCACCGCCGGCGCCGGCCATTTGGTGTCCTTGAACGCATGGGAACTCAGGTAGCGCACGGCGCCGCGGCTGATATTGTCCTCGGCCGGAAACGCCCGCAGGAAAGTGCGGTTGACCCAGTCCACCACGGCACCTTCGGAGCGGAAGTTTACCTGCAGGTCCAGTGCCTCCAGCGGCACTTCGCCGATGCCTCTTGAGCGCGCATCGAGGAAGATGCCCACATTGGCATTGCGGAAGCCGTAACAGGACTGCATGCCATCGCCGACGATAAACAGCGTGCGGCCGTCATTCGGCTCCCAGCCGGCGGTGAGTTTCTCCAGCAGCTGCAGCTGTATCTGCGAGGTATCCTGGAATTCGTCGACGAGAATATGCCGCGTCTGCACATCCAGCTTCAGCGCCAGGTCGGTGGGTTCATCGCTGCTGCCCAGTGCAATCAACGCGGCCTGCGCGACTTCGGTGTAATCGGTGGCGCCGAGCTGCTGGAATACCAGCTTCAGTTCGGCGACCAGTTTGGGAAGAACCTGTGCGAGCCCCTGTAGCAGTAGCCACTGGTCTTCCTGCAGGCCCGAGGGCAGTTTGCGCACCTCGTTGATGGTGTCCAGCAGGGTCCGATTTTCGCTGAGTTCCGCCAGCAGATCCTTGATGCGCGCCTTGTATTCATTGGCAAGCGCGGTTTCCGGGTCTTTCTTGTCGACCGCCGGAAAACCCACGCGCTTGTCGACTGCCTTGCGGATATCGCCCTTGCCGGTCACCAGTAATTCGGTCAGCGCCAGCCAGGCGGGTAGGGCGCTATTGTCGGCTTCGGGCAGGGCGTCCAGTTCCGCGCAGCTGCACAGTGGGTGGCCGGGATTGTCTCGCTGCAGGTTTTTGCCGGCATAGCGCGCCAGCTCGATCAGCTCGCCGGCGTAGCCGCGCAGGGCGCTGGCGAGGTCAGCGAGGTTTTCCGCCACCAGTTCGTCGATGGCGAAATGGAAATAATCCTGCGCGCCTTCGTGGCCGACGCTGAGCAGCGGGCCCAGCCACTGCTCGCGTTTTTCCAGCAGTATCTGCAGCAGTTTGTTTAACTGGCCGAGGTCATTGTCCAGGTGCAGCAGCAGTTGCTGCAGATCCCCGTCCGGGGTCTCGCCGTCCAGATGCTTGAGCAGGTTCACGACCGCCATTTCAAATGCGATCTGCGTCTGCTCCAGTGGTTCGCCGGGTGCCCCCAGGCCACTCTCGATCGGCAGCTGGCTGGCGAGGCTGCGGCACAGGCCATCAATGGTCTGGATGCGCAGGCGCTGCGGCATCTGCAGCAGTTGCCAGTTCTGTTCCGTATCGCGATGCAGCAGTTGATTGGCCAGGTCCCAGGTGATCGCATCGTGCGGGTTGTCGGGTCGCTCGCTGTTGCGGGCTTTGTGCAGGGCCTCGATCAATCGCTCGCGCATTTCCCCGGCGGCCTTGCGGGTAAAGGTAATCGCCAGCACTTCTTCTGGCTGTTGGCAACTGGCCAGCAGTTTCAGTACGCGCTGGGTCAGCAGGCCGGTCTTGCCGGAACCGGCCGGGGCGGATACGGCGAAACTCCGGCGAATATCCAGTGCGCGCGAACGCGCCTCGGCATCGACGGGTTGGCGGATCGAGGTTGGAATCACTACTTCTGTCATTCTTCTGCCTGCTCCCGTTCCGGCCAGCGGTTCAGGGGCCAAAGTTCACTGTCGTTGTCGGCGGGTCGATCAAAGGTGAGCGTCGCGACGCCGTTGCGATATTCACCGGCCAGCAGTTGCAGGCCGCATTGCCAGTGCTGGGTCAGTTCGTCCCAGGTGGCGAAGGGGGAGTCCTTCTGTGTGTCGGCGGCCGCCTTGATGCCGTCGATAGGTTGTTCCAGGTCGCCGCAGCCGTTCCACTTGCAGTCGCCGTTGCGCACCTGGCCGAAGGCAATAGCGCGGGCGCGGGGTTGGAACAGCGCGTACAGTGGCAGCTGTGGCTCGCGAATGCGCTCGCCGAGCCAGTCCTTGATACCGGGCGTGCCGGTCTTGTAGTCGATCACCAGCTGCTCGCCGCTGGCGAGCTGGTCGAGGCGGTCGAGGCGCAGGTTGAACTGCAGCCCGCCGATCTCCACCTGCTGTTCCCATTCGATTTTCTCCACGGCAAACGCGGGGCGGTCGGCTTCGAGTTCTAGCCACTGCTCCAGCAGACGCGACAAGCGCTTCTGCTCCATGGCCCAGAAGCCCGCCGGCAGGTGCGTGTGCTTCCTGCGCACGTTGCGCAGGGCGTTGTCGATGGCTTCGTCAATCTGCTCGCGACGCCGGTCGCCATCCATCGACTGCAGGTGTGCGACATCGCCGCACTGCTCCCAGAACTCCGCCAGCACCTGGTGCACGATGTTGCCGCGTTCGGCGGGGCTCAGGCCGATATCCGGCGCCATGAAGCCGGTGGCGCCGAGGCGGTAGCGCAGTTGCGCATTCAGGGGGCACAGGGCCTGGGCTTTCAGCACCGAGGCGCCGCCGCGCACGTGTTCGCAGTCGGCGGGCGGCAGTGCTGGCAGCCGCTCGTCGGCGACCTTTTCCAGTTCGGTGGCGCTGGCCAGCTGCGCATAGTGTTCGCCCAGGGGGTCGGAGTCGATCGGCGCCGCAGGCGCGGGACTTCCGAACAGGCTGCTCAGGCCCTGGTGGACGCCGTCTTCCTCAGCCGCGTAGCTGATAACGATATCGCTGCTGGCGTTGAGCAGGTCGGCGCTCAGTTCGCGCGCCAGTTCCAGTTCGCGTTCGGCGCTGGCGCGCGGCATTTTCCAGTGCTTCTGCCACTGTACCGGCAGCAGCGGGTTGGGCGCCGGTGCCGGCGGCCACTGTTGCTGGCCGAAACCGACCAGGCGCAGGTGGTCGAAGGTGAGGCCGCCGGCCTCGAGCACGCCGAGAATCTGCAGCGGGCCGTCGTGGGTCTGGGCCTGGAAGGGCGTGCGGCTGGCAATCTGGCGCAACAGCTGCAGTGCCTGGCTCAGGGGCAGGCTGCCGCCGTAGGCGGACAGCGCGGCCAGCTCTTCCAGTGCGTTTTCCCAGTGCATCAACTGCTGGTATTCCTGGCTGTCGGGATTGCGCGGGCCGGGCCAGCCGAGGGCGGCGAGTGTTTCGGAAAAACGCGCGGCCCAGACTTCCGTCGGCGCGCGCTGCCAGCGGCGCTGCCAGTCACCGAGCTTCTCGAGTTGTCCCGGTAGCTGCGGCGCCTCTAGCCCCAGGCCTTGCGCCACGCGTTCGGCCCAGTAGCGCAGGGTCGCGCCGTCGATGCGGCGCAGTTCCAGCCTCTGCAGGCGGCGGAACAGGGCGGTGCGCAGCTGCAGTTCTTCCGCGCTGCCCCAGAAAGGGCTGAACAACAGGTTGCGCAGCTGTGAGTAGTCCCATTCGTCGCGCAGCAGTTCCAGCAGCTGCAGGGCGCCACTGCCGACTGGGGTCTGTGCCAGCGGTGTACCGGCAGAAAAGTTGAACGGCAGTGTGTAGCGGTGCTGCTCCGGGTCCAGGTACTGCGGCTCCAGCACGCGGGTGAATATGGCCTCTACCTGCGCACGGCACTGGCCGAGGTTATTGACGACGATACCGACACTCGCGCGCGGATTCTGCCCGAGTTTCCCCGCGGCCCAGCGGGCGGCCTGGTACAACTCGTCTTCCAGACTCTGGCAGGGGGCGCTGCGGACCTCACCCTGGCGCTCGGCCGAGGGGCGTGCGACGACCTTGACGGCGGCCTCGTGGACGATTGCGTCCGCCAGCGGTGATATCTGTGCGAAGCCGGCGGTATCGATCTGCGGCAGTTTGGGTATCACCTCCTCCCGCAGTGCGCGCAGGATCAGTTGGTCGCGCTGGTCCTGCGTGATGGCGTTGTGGGTGTGCAGCTGGTGGGCAAAGGCCTCGATCATCGCAATCAGCGGCTGTTCGCCCGGATTCAGGCTCAGCGCAAACTGCTCCAGTAGTGGGGCCAGGGCGGTGTCTATCCGCTCGATGTCGGTGACCAGTTGCCACTGCAGCAGTTGCCCCAGCGCAGCGTCCGCATCCCGGCACAGCTGTTGGTTGTTCAGCAGCTGTCGCTCCAGCGCCTGGTCGAAGGCGCGCTGCCACAGCAGCTGGCGCTGTTCGCCGTTCAGCACCTGTTTCAGCGCCGGTGTCCAGCCCTGCTGTTGCAGTTCGAACCAGAGCTTGTCGAGCCAGCCTTGCAGGGATGCCACCGGCGGCGGTGTCCAACAGCTGCCGGCCTCCTGGCGGGCGGCGTAGACCTGCAGGCAGCGGTTGCGCAGGCGATTGTTCGGGGTTAGCAGCAGGCCTCCCGGGGGGAGTTGCGCAAGGATTTCCAGGACGGGGAACGCCGGTTGCAGCATGGAATCGGGGCACCAGTTCGGGCTTGTAGTTTGGATTTAACGGTCGCGGTTTGTGGCCGCGGTGTCAACCGGATTTGGCGCCCGATCGTCAGCGGGCCACATAACTGGCGCCGGGGATAAACTCGGCGAAGGCGCCGGCGATGCGGCCATCGCTGTCGGGGGCGCTGGTCAACAGCAGGCCCTGCGCGGGGCTGGTGGGCAGCTCCAGGGCCAGTTCGCCAAGCCACCACTGTACGCGCCGGGCGATGGCCGCGCCGGAATCCAGCCATTGAATGGTGCGCGGTGCATAGCGGTTCAGCTCGTCGCGCAACAGCGGGAAGTGGGTGCAGGCGAGTACGGCGATATCCACCTTGTCGCCGCCGGCGGTATGGAAGATCCGGTGCAGCACCGGCTCCAGGTCCGCCGCGGTCACCGTCTCACCGCGCAGCTTGGCTTCGGCCAGGTGCACCAGTTCCGGCGCCGGCACGTTGATGACGCGGTTGCCGTTGGCGAACTGCTCGATCAGATCGCGGGTGTAATTGCGGTTGACGGTGCCCTCGGTGGCGATCAGGGCAATGGTGTGGGTCCGGGTGGCCGCGGCGGCGGGCTTCACCGCAGGGACCACGCCGATCACCGGCTTCGTCAGCGCCTCCCGCAGTTGCGGCAGGGCGAGCGTGCTGGCGGTATTGCAGCCGACCACGAGAATGTCGGCCCCACTGCGTGCCATCATGGCGCTGGCCTGTTCGACGATACGCGGCCGCAGCGCCGCTTCACTCTTGCTGCCGTACGGGTAGAAGCCGTTGTCGATGCCGAAGTGCAGCGTCAGCCCCGGTAGCAGTTGACGGATTTCCCGCGCAATGCTGATGGCGCCCACGCCAGAATCGAAGATCAGCGCGCTGGGGGGCAAGCTGTTAGAATGGGCGCTTTGCGTCTGCATAGATAACTTCGGAATCCCGACCACAACTTCAGTCCCAGAAGAATACCTCAATTTACAGGGAGTATTAGAGAACCAATGCCAACGTTTCCGCTGCAACTGAGCCTCGAACAGGCAATCCTGGCCGCTACTGTCCTGGTCTTTTTGCTGGGACTGGTATTCTGGCTCGCCGGTTCCAGTGCCCGGCGCAAGCTGGCGCAGACAGCGGCGGAACTGCAGGTGGCCGAGGCGCGCCTGGACGGCAGCCGTGAGCGCGAGGCGCAACTCTCCCACGAGGTACAGACGCTGCGCGCGGAGCTGGACGACAAGCTGCAGCGCCTGACCCGCAGCCAGGTACTGGTGGAGAAGAGCGAAGCGGCACTGGCGGAGCAGCGCCAACTGCTCGAGCAGACCCGCAAGTCGATGGCGGAACAGTTCGAGAACCTGGCCAACCGCATTTTCGAGGATAAGCAGCAGGCGTTCGTGCGCCGCAGCGAGGACAGCCTGCGCAAGAGCCTCGATCCGCTGGAGCGCCAGCTGGGCGATTTCCGCAAGCGGGTGGAGCATGTGTACGACCGCGAGAATGCGGAGCGCAACAGCCTGCTGGGCCAGATCAAGGCGCTGCGCGAGCAGACCCAGCGCATCAGTGACGAGGCCCTGAACCTGACGTCCGCGCTCAAGGGCGACCGCAAGATCCAGGGCAACTGGGGCGAAGTGGTGCTGGAGCGATTGCTGGAGGAGTCCGGCCTGCAGAAGGGGCGCGAATACGAGACACAGGTGACCATTACCAGCGACGGCCGCCGCCGCCAACCCGACGTGATCGTGCGGTTGCCGGAACACAAGGACCTGATCATCGACTCCAAGGTCTCGCTGGTGGATTACGAGCGCTACAGCTCCGCCGAGAGCGACGAGGAGCGGACCCAGGCGCTGAAGCAGCACGTGAACTCCCTGCGCGCACACATTACCGGACTGAACAAGAAAGCCTATGAGCAGCTCGAGGGCGTGCGCACACTGGACTTCGTGTTCATCTTCGTGCCGATCGAAGCGGCCTATATGCTGGCGATGCAGGCGGACCCGGAGCTGTTCCGCTTCGCCTACGAGAAGCAGATCGTGCTGGTCAGCCCCACCAGCCTGATGGCGACACTGCGCACGGTGGAAAATATCTGGCGCTACGAGAAGCAGAACAAGAACGCGGAAAAGATCGCCGACGAGGCCGGCAAGCTGCACGACCAGTTCGCAATGGTGCTGGAATCCCTCGACGACCTCGGCGGGCGCCTGCGCCAGGCAGAAGAGGCCTATCAGCAGACCTACAAGCGCCTGGCTACCGGCCGCGGCAACGCGGTGAAGCGTATCGACAGCCTGCGTAAACTCGGCGCCAAGACCCGCAAGCAAATTGCCGCAGATCTGCGCGAGCGAGCCGATTCGCCAGATCTAAAATCCCTGCCGGAGCCCGAGCTGGAAACCGAAGTCGAAGGCGAATAATTTTTCATGGAGACACTCTCCTTCGCGCTGTCGGTTACCGGGCCGATTTTCCTCACACTGATTATCGGTTACTGGCTGGCCGGCATCGGCCTGTTGCGGGAGTCATTTGTCGATGACGCCTCGCGGCTGGTGTTCCTGGTCACCTTGCCGGTCTTGCTGTTTATCAAAATTTTCACCGCGGACGCGGAACTGGGGCAGCAGTTGCCGCTGCTCGCGGCGGGCTTTCTCGGCACTCTGGTGACGATACCGCTTGCGTGGGGGGCGGCGCGACCGCTGGCAACCGGTGACCGCAGCGCGTTTATCCAGGGCGCCTTCCGCGGCAATCTGGGTATTATCGGCCTGGCCTGGGCCGCCAATGCCTACGGCAGCAGCGGGTTGGCGCAGGCGGCGCTGGTGATGGCGGTGGTAACGATTCTGTATAACCTGACCGCAGTCGCGCTGTTTGCGGTATACAGCCAGAAAGTGAAATTCAGCTGGGGCAGGCTGGGCCGGGACATCGCCCAGAACCCACTGATCATTGCCATTGTGCTGGCGCTGCTCGGGCGGCAGTTCGGCCTGCGACTGCCGGATATCCTGCTGCAGACCGGCAATTACCTGGCTTCCGTTACGCTGCCACTGGCGTTGCTGTGCATCGGCGCCAGCCTGGACTTGAGCCTGCTGCGGCGCAGCTCGTTGACCGCCTTCGGCGCGGTGGCGTTCAAACTGCTGGCGGTGCCGGTGGTGCTGCTGGCCTTTGGCTGGCTGTTCGGTCTCGATGCGCAATCCATGGGCGTGCTGCTGTTGCTCGCGGCCGCGCCGAGCGCGACCGTTTCGTTTATCATGGCCCGCGCAATGGGGGGCAACAGCCAGCTCGCGGCCAATATCGTTGCGCTGAGTACGCTGTTCTCCATCGTCACCGCCAGCCTGGGGCTGGCACTGCTAGAGGTAATTTACCGATGAGCCTATTTCCGACCTGGCTGCTGATCGTGGCCGCGCTGATAATCTTTATCCTTGCTGCAGTGGCAGGTTTCTACCTGCGCAAGCTGAGCGTGGCGCAGAAGGCGCAGGCGCAACAGCTGGCCGAATTGGAACGGGCCGCGGCGGATCAGCGCCAGCGTGTCAACGACAGCATCCAGATTATCGCGCGCACGTTGCTGGATGACGGTGTCGGCCTGACCGAGGCTTCGATTCGTATCCGTGTCCTGTTGGACGCGCTGCAGGTAGAGCAGGGCATTCGCGATGAGTTTGTGGCGTTTTACCAGATCGCCGAGAAGACCAGCCATATCCCGATTCTCAACGACTGGAAGAAACTGCCGCGCAAGAAGCAGTTTCAGTACGAAATAGAGATGGCCAAGATCGAGGAAGAGTACAAAGACTTTGCGCTGGATGCGGCGCGCCGGATTCTCGGCCGATCTTTTTGATTCGTCACACCGGCGCAGGCCGGTGTGCAGTTGCCGGAGTCCGACGCCTGGATGCCGGCCCGTGCCGGCATGACGACAGATAAGTTATTTGCGCACCAGTAACAGCCCCGACTCGGTGTGATCGGTGTAGGGGAACTGATCAAACAGCGCGAAGCGCTCGACCCGGTGGGTCTTGCTCAGCTCCTGCAGGTTCTCCAGCTGTGTCTCCGGATTGCAGGAGATATACAGGATCCGCGGAAAGCGGGCGACCATCGCACAGGTATCTTTATCCAACCCCGCGCGCGGCGGATCTACCAGCACGGTGGAGAAGTCGTAGCTGTCCAGATCGATCTCCTTTAGGCGCCGGAACGGGCGCACCTTGTCGATGGCTTGGGTAAACTCCTCGCTCGACAACCGCACGATATCCAGGTTGGTCACGCCATTTGCGCGGATATTTTCCTGCGCCGAGTTGACCGAGACCTTGGACACCTCAGTAGCCAGCACCTTGTCGAAGTGCTCGCACAGCGGGATGGTGAAGTTGCCGTTGCCGCAGTAGAGTTCCAGCAGATCGCCTGCGCTGTCTTTGCAGACATCCTTGGCCCAGCCGATCATCGCGCGGCAGATATCGCCGTTCGGCTGGGTAAAGCTGCCTTCCACCTGCTTGTACCGATAGCTCTTGTCGCCGATCGGCAATTGCTCGGTGACATAGTCGCGCTCCAGCACGATTTTCTGCTTGCGCGAGCGACCCAGGATCGGAAAGCCGAGTTTTGCCTGCAGCGCGCGGGCCTCGGCTTCCCACTCGTCGTCCAGCTTCTTGTGATAGATCAGCGTGATCAGCGCATCGCCGCTCAGCGTGGTCAGGAACTCCGCCGAGAACAGTCGCTTGCGCAGGGTCTCGCTTTCGTTCACTGCGTTGAGCACCTTGGGCATCAGCTGGTTGATCAGCTCTGAGCCCACGGTAAATTCGTCGATGATAAACGGCTTCTTGTACTCGCCCTGTCGGTACATGGCGTAGTGTGCGCGGCCACCTTCCTGCCATACCTTGAACTCGGCGCGCAGCCGGTAGTGCTCCGGTGGTGATGGGAAAACCTCCGGCCGCAGATCCGTATAGGCACTAAAGGCCTCGCGCAGGCGTTCGGCCTTGCGCTGAAGCTGTGCCGGGTAGTCGTCGGTATTAACGCGGTGTATCGCCATATTAGAATGCAGTCTGAATCTACGAGCGGGCGCGCATTGTAAAGGAAAGTGTGTAGGAATCCCTATGGCAATTGGTGAGATAGGAATAGTAGTGCGGGGGCAGGGGCTGTACGAATTTACGGACCAAGTGTCCGCGTGGCTGGCAGGGCAGGGGGTCGTCGAGGGACTGTGCACCCTGTTTATCCAGCACACGTCCGCCAGCCTGTTGATTCAGGAGAACGCAGATCCCAGCGCGCGAGCGGATCTGGAGAGCTGGCTGAACCGGCTGGTACCCGAAAACGACAGCCTGTATACCCACACACTGGAGGGCCCGGACGATATGCCGGCGCATATCAAGGCGGCGTTAACGGCCACCAGCCTTTCCATTCCGGTCAGGAATGGCCGGATGATGCTGGGTACCTGGCAGGGTATCTACCTGTGGGAGCATCGCCACCAGCGCGGTAAGCGCCGGGTGATACTGCATGTGTGATCGGCGTTACAGACAGTTGGTGGGCTTCGGCAGGCCGGCGATCTTGCTGCCGATCTTGGCCGGGCTCGGCGGAAACAGCTGCATCAGATAGATACTGCGGCCCTTGTCGGCGCCGAGATGCTGGCCGATATATTTGACCAGCGGGCGCATCGCCGGGGACAGCTCGAACTCGCGGTAGAACTGCTGCAGCAGTTCGATGATTTCCCAGTGGGCCTCGGTCAGCTGAATATCTTCGGCGCGCGCTAACTGCTCCGCCACCGCCGGCGTCCAGTCCTGCAGATCACGCAGAAATCCTTCTTTGTCGAGCGGGACCTCCCGGCCCTCTACCTGAATGCTCTGCATCATTTGAACCAGCTGACTACGGGGTTGTGTTCGGCGCAGAGCGCGACCCAGCCGGCGTCGTCGACGGCGGTGACCGAGTCGGGTATCTGCAGGCCGCGGGCGGCGGCATCCGCCGCGAGACAGTATACCGGCTGGACCGCCGGTCGCTCGCTCATGCGCCCGCTGAGCGCGTAGACCCCGTCTTCGATCAGCAACAGGGCGTCGCCCTCGGCAAAGGCGTCGAGACAGTCGCTGAGCGCGGTACTGGAGAAGGGGGATTTGCTGACGATATGCAGGCTCATAAATTAGAAACTCAGGACCGAATCATAGGTGGCGATCAGTGCGGCGCTGTCGTCGACGGGTACGAGCGGCAGCTGCCCCTGGCTCAGTGCCTCCAGGTCGAGACCGCGCTGCGCCAGGCTCTTGGTACAGACATAGGCCTGCTCGACGCCGAACAGCGGCAGTGCCTGCAGGTTGCGCTGCAGGCTCTTCTGCCCGATGCCGGCGGGAGACTGTTCCGGCAGCAACTGGAAGACCCCGTCGCCGCAGAACAACAGGTCGGCGACCTGGTCCATGGCCGCGGCGGCCAGCACGGCCTCCAGGCCTTCGCGGGCCAGTGCATTGCCGTAGGGTGCCTGGCGGCACAGGGCGAGAATGCGTTTTGTCATGGTCAGCCTCCGAAAGTCACCAGGCGGTCCGACTGTGCCACCGCGTCGGCCAGTTGGCCGAGTCCGGCCAGCTCAAAGCCCGCGGCGAGATTGGCCGCGGGTTTTTCCAGCCGGCTGGCCTCGCTGTCGCTGAGGACACCGCGCCGCTGTGCGGCGGCGATACAGACAACCAGATCCAGCTGGTGCTGTTGCTGCAGCGCCTGCCAGCCGGCCAGCAGGTCCGTTTCATCCTGCGGCGGTGCGCTGAGGCTGCTGCCGTTGTGCACGCCGTCACAGTAGAAAAATACCCGGTAGAGCTGGTGCCCTTCACGCAGCAGCGCACGCGCGAAGCGCAGCGCACTGGCGGCGGCTTGCGACGAGTGGGGGGCGGAGTAGACGGCGAGGGAAAATTTCATAGGGGGCCGGATAGTAAAATGCCCCGCAGTGCGGGGCATCGGTTCTTACCACAGACAGCTGCGGGGGCTTAATCGTCGGAGGCGAAGCCGAAGATGTGCAGCAGGCTGGTGAACAGGTTCAGAATGGAGATGTACAGGGATGTAGTCGCCATAATGTAGTTGGTCTCGCCACCGTTCACGATGCGGCTGGTGTCATACAAGATGAAGCCGGAGAACAGCAGGGCGATCACGCCGCTCAGGGCCACGCTGGCCAACGGCATGTGCACGCCGAAGAAGCTGGCGATCATCATGCCGAGCGCACAGACCAGTACTGCGATCAGGCCGACAAACAGGAAGCCGCCCATAAAGCTGAAGTCTTTGCGGGTTGTCAGTACATAGGCGGACAGCGCGAAGAAAATCAGCGCGGTTGTACCAAGTGCCTGGGTGATCACCTGGCCGGCACCCGCCGATATGTAGTAATTCAGGATCGGGCCCAGGGAGGCACCGAGCAGGCCGGTAAACGCGAAAACGACACCGATACCTTTGCCGGAGTTGGCGGTGCGCGGCAGCACGAACCAGATCAGGCCCAGCGCGGCCAGGGAACAGATGATGCCAACGCCGCGGCTCATGCCAATCGCCATGGCGATACCGGCGGTAAAGGCGCTGAACAGTACGGTCATGGCGAGAAGGGCATAGGTATTGCGCAGTACCTTCGCCGATTCCGAGCGATCCAGTGCACGGGTTTGGGTATAGACTTGCGGCTGCATTAGCGACTCCTGCTAGTGAAAGATACGAGAATCATATAGGCAGTGGTTTGGACCATCAAGTCAGCCGGGCAGTTCGCCACTACTGGCGACAGATTCACGACAGATCGGCAAAACCCCTGCGTTCTTTGCGGATTTTAGCCGCAAGGTTAAAGCCATAGATTGGGGTTCGTGCGCCGGATTTCAACCGCCGCAGACCTCAGCTTTTCCCGTCCGGCAGCTCTATATCGACGATCAGCGGCAGGTGATCTGACGCCTGACGGGTCAGCTCCGTCTGCGGTACCAGCACTCCTTTCACCTTGATGTCGGGGCTGACATAGACGTGATCGATACGCAGCGTCGGCATGCGGCTGAAAAAGGTTCCCTGCGGATTATGGTCGGGTGCCTGTACCTGGGCATCGCGCAGGTGTCCGGCCAGTCGCTTGCACTCGGCCGAACTCGGCAGCGTATTGAAGTCCCCCACCAGGATCCTGGGGCCGTCGCAGTCGGGGTGCCCCAGCCATTCCTCTCCCAGCAGGGCATCTACCTGGCGCAGGCGCTCGGCCCGGGAGAGCCCCAGATGGGTGTTGATGATGTGCAGCTTCTGGCCATTGTGCTGGACCTCTACCCACACGGCACCGCGCGGCTCATCGGCGGCCGGATTGAAGAGGCCACTCTGGCCAGGCGGCGGGCCCGGCAGAATACCTTTCTTGGCCAGACGCACGGGGAGGTGCGTCAGTATCGCGTCGCCGTAGCGCTCCTCTTCCAGGTGCAGGGCCGGGTGGAACTGGACATTCATCGCCAGCAGCCGCGCGAGCCGCTCGGCCTGGTCCAGGCTGCCGCTGCGTTCGCGCATCACGTCCAGCTCCTGCAGCGCCACGACATCCGGCTGGTAGCGGGCGATGACCCGGGCAATGCGCTGTGGCGACAGCTTACCGTCCAGGCCGCGGCAGCTGTGGACGTTATAGGTCATTACCCGCAGCGTGTTGCCCCGCTGCGGTCGGTGCTTGACCGCGGCGGGTCTGACACCGCGCAAATAGGCGCGGGCCGTCGAACGGAGTTCCTGCGGGCGCCAGTGGCCCCGTTTGGGATCCGGCGGCGGTATATCCTCCGGCATCAGGGCGAAGGCGTGGGTCTCGTTGGGCCCCACACCGCCGTGACTGCCGTTTTCCATCGCGAAGGTCAGCGGCGGATCCTGACCGTCGCACCAGCCGTACATCATAAAGTCGCCGGCATCCGGATGGCTGCACAGACGGATCATATCGGCGGTGGTCTGTATCGGAAACGAGTGTCCGCTGCCCAACAGTTTGGCGCCGTCCTCCGGCAGTCGCACGGCCCCCTCCCGCCACCAGCCGTGCACCGGCGCAGCGGGATCGTCGGGATCGGTTCGATAGAGCACCAGTGGCACACTGGCCTTCTCGACGATCAGGCGGGCGATATCGGCGCGGCTGTGGCCGTTCATGTCCACGTTGTAGAGCATGGCTACCGGGCCCAGTGCCGCCAGTGCCAGCGGCGAACTGGCGTCGGGGGATTCTGATTCGTCCTCCCGGATCATCTTCTCCATCCACTCGCTGCCGAACAGCCGCGCGCGTTCCAGCTGTACGCCCCGACCGCTCTTTCTGCGGTGTAGGCTCCGCTTTGCCGGTAACTCTGACAGTGCCTCGGACAGGGCGTCGCCCAGACTGCGCCCGAAGTGCTCCTCGTAGGGTGTGGTCTGTTCCTGACCGTGGTCGGAGAAAATCCATACATCGTAATGGCGGCGGTCGGACGCGTGCGCGGCGCGCCAGATACGGCGGATGGCGTCGTCGATGCCCTTTAGCACCCAGTGGGCAAAGGCGGAGCGCGGGCCGCGGCGGTGGGCCTGTTCATCGTAGCCGAGCAGATTGACATAGATAATCGGCAGGCCGCGGGCGATGTCGATTTTGACCCCGATGGTACAGAGCTCGCGCATCAGGATGGTAACCGCGACCCGCGTCGGCACGAACATCAGCTCGCGCATCAGGTCCTGCCCCTGGATCACACCGCGTACGCAGTCGACCAGCGCCAGCACGAATTCCACCACGATCAGCGCACCGGTACGCACCAGGCTCCAGGCATTGGTAAGCAAAAGCAGGAAGACCTTCCACGGGCTCGCCTCTCGCAGCGCCGGCCCCCAGCCCTGATCGGCGGGGCAGAAGTGCGCTTCGCCGTGCTCGGTGCCGGCGCGGAACAGGCTCAGGTAGCAGCTGCCACCTTTCAGCAGGGGGTTGCGGCCCTTTGCGGTGATCCTTTTTTCCACCAGCGCGGCGACCTCCGGGTCGTACATGCGACCGAGCTCGCCAGTTTCATGCATCAAAAAGCAGAATGCCGGCACGACCTGGCGCTCGCCATAGAAAAGCTCCGCCTGGACTGCGGGTGTGGTTGTCGGGATCCCCGGGTACAGGTGCTCGAGGTGGTAGTGCTCCTTTTTGATCAGCCGTTTCATAAACGGCAGGCGACCCTTGGCCATGGCCCTCTTAAATTGCGGGTAGGCGAGGCCGTCCACCTGAATCAGGATCAGGCCGGGATCACTGGGGGCGCTTTCGCTGGTGGACAGGCCGAGCAGATGCGCCATCCACTCGCTGCGGCTGAAGCGGCGGCGCCAGCGGCGCAGAGTAGATCCAATTCGGCTCAGCATCGCGGCCCGACTGTTATCGTTGTGGTGAGTTTGTCAGGGCGGCTCCGGCGGCACCGGTGACGCCCTCGAGAATTTCCCATTGTGCGCCGATGAGATTGCGCAGGCGCGACCACTGCGCGTAGAGCGAGTCGTCCAGTGGCCAGTGCTGTGTAAGCAGTGGCGCATACAGGTCGAGGGCGCGCTGCGCACAGTTCTCCATGGAAAAATCCTGTGCGGTGCTCAGTGCGGCTTTCGATAGCGCCTGGCGCTGTTCCGCTGAACGGCCATAGAGCCATTCCGTGGCGGCGACAAAATCGCCTAGCTCCTCACGCATCACCAGTCGACCGTTGGCACCGTCGCATACCACTTCACGGGTACCGTTGGCATCCAGCGCGATGACCGGCACACCCGCGGCCATCGCTTCACTCAGCACCATCCCCTGGGTTTCACTGGTGGAGGCGAAAACAAACGCATCCATCGCACTGTAGGCATCGCGCTGGTCGTCGCCGAGCAGCGTACCCGGCATGTGAAGACGTTCGGCCAGGCCGCGGCTGGCGAACAGGACCTTCAGCTGTTCGGCGAGAGGCCCGCTGCCGACCAGCAGGAAATGCGCATCGGCGTGCAGCGCCATGAATTCGGCCGTCGCCGTCGCGAGGAATTCCAGATTCTTTTCTCGCGCGAGCCTGCCGAGATGGCCGATCACAAACGCGGACTCTGGAATGCCCAGGCGGCTGCGCATCTTGGTACCTTCGCCACCGGCAAACTGTTCCAGTTGCACGCCGGTTGGCACTTCCGCGATCGGCGACTTAACGCCGCGTTCGCGCAATAGCTCGGCAATACTCTGGCTGGGTGCGAATACCTGGCTAGCCAGGTTGGCATAGCGCGTGGCCAGTTCGATCACGAAGCGTTTTAACGCCTGGGAATCGGCCGGCACATAGTGGGTGTAGCGTTCGTACAGCGTGTGGTGGGTAAAAACCAGCGGCAGCTCCCGCTCGCGAGCCACCCGCAGGGCGCTCATGCCGAGCAGGAAAGGGTGATGCGAATGAACGATGTCCGGAGAGAATTCGTCGAGGCGTTCACTCAGGTCGCCGGAGAAGGGCAGGGCCACCGAAAAGTCGCTGCCATTGAAATTCTGGATGGCATGAATGCGTACCACGTCTTGCTCATCGGGCACCTTGTCGGGAAACTCCGGAGCGACAATCAACACCCTGTGGCCGCGTTTACGATATTCATCGCTAAACGCGGATACCGAACGCGCCACACCGCCAACGTGGGGCAGATAGGTGTTGGTGAGCATGACGATGTTCATAGGGGCGGCCTAAGCACTGAGCTCCACGTGGTTGGCTTCCGGTGCCGCGGTGACCGGCTTGAATCCGAGCGCGCGGATCTCGATTTTCGGGCTGCCCCGGTACCACTCGGCGAGCCAGGACACGCGCGGACTCGCTCCGGGCGTGATCTCCAGGCTGACCTTGCCGAAGCGGGTGAGGGCGGGACCGAAGCGAATCGGCTCATCGGCCGCTTCGTTGACGAGCCACTCCGGCGGCAATCCGGAAGCGAGTACCAGGGTGTCGCCTTCCTCGCGCACAAAGCAGTTGCGCTGCATCGTCACCCATTCCGCTGCGGCCCAGGCGTGCTGGCCGTCACCCATGCAGCCGCCGAGAGAGTGCGGGTGAATGGCCTCGGGCCACTGGCCGGTGGGCGAAGCGAGGCGCGCCACGCAGCGCATCAGGTCCAGGCAGCGCGGGTCGCCAGCGCGCAACAATACCTGGGCGATATGCAGTGTCAGATAGGCATTGATGCCCGAGTGGATCATATCCTGGAAGAATCCACCGCTGACAAAACAGTTGTCGATCAGGAAATTGGCGAGATCGGTGAGGCGCGGATCGTCCGGTGGGTACAGTTGCAGCGGGTAGCCGGCGGCAATGGAGCCGATCGCGCCGGCGTCGAGCCGCCGGTTTGGCGACGCGGGCATTGCCGGTCTGCCCAGTCTTGCCATGCCGGCAGACAGGCTTTCGTCGATGGTCTGCTGGAAATCATGGGCCTGTGCGTTAAACAGGTGTGCGTCGTTCTCGAGGCCTTCGCGCGAGCAGATTGCCGCGGCGGCGCGCAGACCGCCAACGCCCCAGAAATCGTCCCAGTAGTAGCAGTCATTCGGACCCAGATGTTCGGCACTGAAACCCGCCGGCAGCAGCCCGGCGCATCGGCTGCCGTCTTTCGGCAGCCGTTTGTCGTTGATCCAGCTGGCCCCCTTCAGCACCGGTTCGCGCCACGCCGCTTTGAGAGGTCGATTGGTCAGCTGGCAGTAGAGATCCAAAATCCACAGAGCCTCGCCATTGGAATCCCACTCGCCGTCCTGCGAGTGGAAGAAGCCATCGCGTTTCTGGCGGTGTGGAAACTGATCCAGCGCGCGCTCGGCCCGGTCCACCAGGCCCGCCTGGAGTAGTGACTGGATCATAAAGGCGGCATCGCGGAACCAGAAGCGCTTGTAGGTGTAGGGGCCCGGGTACACATCCTTCGGTGAGTGGAGCACCAGGGTGCGAATGGCCGCGTCGTAGAGGAACTGAAACTGTGTGTCGGGCACCAGCATGGCGCAGTGGCCCTGCAGACTGTCCGGCCAGGTCAGCGGCGTCGGCTTTTTCTGTTTCTCGGTGTGCAGCGGAATACGAACACCAATACGCAGCGGCTTGCCGTCTTCGATGCGGAATAGCGCGGCGGCCGACGCCATACCCACTTCACACTCCCCGTGTACGCGGCCGCCTTCGTCCTGCAGGTGCAGATAGATGTCGCCATGGCGATAGTCGGAGGCCAGGTGCTTTTCTACCGGTTGCTCAAAGTGGACGGCGAACTTGTCTTCAATCAGCCAGCGATGGCGGTTTTCATCCAGGCGGACCTTGTGTACAAAACTCACGCCCTCCGGATTGCATGGTCGCAGGGTTACCACCAGCCAGCCCCCGGCAGGGCACTCCGCCTTCAGGTCCAGCAGGCAGTGTGCGCCGCTCTTGTCCAGTTCCACCCTGGCGCAATTGTGCAGTCGCAGGCCGTCCTGTGCGGACTCGGTGACAACGGAAATGTTTTCGTCGAGTTCCAGTCGCTGGTCGCAGTTCAGGATTTTTGACGGGATCAGCTGTTCGCCTTTGTCACTGACGACCCAGGCGTCAATCGACCAACCGTCATAGTGCGGCGTCAGCAGGCCGCGCGGATCCACGACGGGCATTTCCTCGCAATCCGGCAGGCCCACGGCGGTCCAGTTGCGGTGACTGAGGTTGCAATGGGTAATGGAAAAGGCCCGCGGGATAAAGGACTCGTCGCGGGGATCGAATTGCCGCTCAATCCAGTAGGGCCAGACCCAGTCGAGGTTGTGCTGGATGACTTTGCTGTTAATTAGCGCGCGCGCGTGAAAGACCGCACCGGCACGCAGCAATTCGATTGGTTCACTGACCTCCGACGGTTCCGCGAACCTCTGCAGCCTCGCCATCAGCGTAAGTGGGTCAAGGAAACCGTGCGCGGTGGCAAACCTGCGCACAAAGAAACGCCAGGGGAGCCATTTCATCCAGGGCATCACAGATCCTCGCTTTCTATTTTTTCCTTCAGGGCCCGGCGCGCCATACGCGTCAGCCCGATAACGGCAATGACTGCCAGTACGAAGCCGATACCGTACAGCGCCCATTGCACCGGCGTACGTTCTTCCATCTGCCCCATGGTGGTCAGATCTGCGGCGATAGAGCCGACATAAACATTGTGCAGCGTAAGCGGAATGATGCCGATCGCATTGCCGAGCACAAAATCCCGCAGCCGTACCGGTGTCAGCCCAAAGAAATAATTGGACAGTTTGAAGGGGAAGAGGGGTACCAGGCGCGTCAACATGATCATGCGCCACCCCTCCTTCCGAATCACTTCACCGATCGTCGGCGGCTTGATATGGGACATGATCCAGCGGGAAGGCCGCTCGCCGAACAGGTAGCGAGCGATCAGGAATGCGATTGTCGACCCCAACACTGTTCCGGCAATCACCAGTAAAGTTCCTTTAATGACCCCGAATACGAATCCCGCGCCCATCGTAAAGATCACCCCGGGCGCCAGTACCACTATGGCCAGCGCGATGATCACGATAAACCACAGAGTGGCCCGCCAGCCGCGGCTTTCCATCCACTGCAATAGCTCGATGATGCGGTCGTCCAGGTCGAAATAGAACAGCAGCCCCACGGCGACAGACACAACCAGGATGCAGACGAAAAGGAACAGAATAGGGGAATACCGTACCGCCATAGATTCGCTCTGGAGCACCGCCGTGCCACGAGATTTCATCGCCGCCAATGTATAGCCTAGCTAATCACCATAAATGTGCGGAAATGCGTCCACTTATACCTCCTTTGACGGGCGTCCTACCGGTATCGGCACTATCGGGCTGCTTAGAGCAGATCGTGATAGGTGAAACAGTTTTCATAACAGTCGGAATCCTCTATCGAGGCGTTTGTTTACACATGCCGCTTCCGCGGCTGCGGATGCTCGGGCACTGGTCAGTTGTCCAAACACTCGAAGTGAGAATTGGGATACAGATTGTTGAGAAAAGCGCAGCGCTGCCGCCGGAAACCCGGTCTATCTTGTGGCTCGGCACCGCATAACGGCCCCTGCGTATTCACAGTGCCGGTGTTCGGGGAGAGGTCGAGGACGGAATGCTAGTCACGGAGGCCCATGGCATAGGCGCGCGCGCTTGAACCCGGTCACTGATATGGCGCAGTAACTGACGGGAAAAGCTCCACACCGACAAGGTTGAGATCTATGGTTTCAGTCACCGATATCCATTTCTCCGGAGAAGACCTGTGCGACTGCTAATGGAAGTCCTGATCCCGGTTGCGCGCGGCAATGCCGCCGTTGCCGACAAATCCATGTCCGCCGCGATCAATCGGTTTATTGATGCCGCCAAGCCGGAGGCAGCCTTCTTCCACTTGAAAGAGGGAAAGCGGGCGGCGATTTTCATCTTTGAGGAAATGAAACAGGACAAACTGATGGCGCACAACGAGGCATTCTTCGCGGCGTTGGATGCGGAGATTTGGATAACCCCGACGCTGAATCTGGCGGAGCTGCAGAAGCACCTGTGATCAGGGGGGTGGGCTTTGGTAACGGGCTCAGGCGTGATGCCAATGGTCAGGGACTTCTTCAGGGTTGGTAGCGAATAAACACAGCTACTATTGGAGCGTGGGTGGGAGTCCAGCGGGCACACTGAGCATTAGAGTTTTTGTTTAGCAGTCGCACAAAGGCGGGCCTGATTGTCACCAGGCCACTGCCTTTTACCGTGTTATTTGGCGATTGACGTTTCATTGTTTGCTCATCTGGTTTCGGGGGGCGAGCTGTCAGATTCCTCGCACTTTCCGGAATGTTTCATGCCACCCGTGACTGAGGCCGCATAGTGCTTGTGCTCTGTTTCTTGCTTCTTTCTCCTGGCGGATTCTGACGGAGCAATCAGCAGAATTACCGACAGCAATCCCAATGCTTCATAGACGCCCAGTTGTGCGCTGTAGCTGGGAATCATGATGACGAGAGGACCCGCAAGGAACAACATCAACCAAACTATTTCCAGTGTTCGACGCTTCATACTACTTCTCCCATGATGTGCGTTATACGCTTGATCAGCTTCTTACCCTTGGGGTTAAGGAAAAGGTGCTTGCTTCTAAAATCGTCAGGGGCTGCTCTCCACTCGGCCAAGTCGAGTCCTTGTAGCTTGGGCGTGGTCCAAGCCGTGAGCATCCTCGAATTTCGGCTGGCACTGGACTGTGTCTGACCCGTTCTCTGCATAACCTGGGTCATCGTCAGTCCATCGTCTGCAGCCAGCTCAAGGAATACCTGTGCTGCTCCTACTGGCATTTCCCGGCCGTTAGTCCCTCGATCCTTTAGAAGCCCCAGGAATCCTTTAAGGCTCCTGTAAATCTTCAGCTCCATTCTTCACCTCGCTTAGTCTGTAGTGCTGCGTATCAGCGGGTTAAATCAGTCCGGCATTTGCCAGGTGTGAGGTAACTGTTGTGGTCAAGAAGAATTCCGCACTACTCTCGTTACCATGGGCTGGTGCTTCCTGAGCCAGCCCAATGTCAGCTTTGCCGCGGTCTAGGGTTTCTACTTGCTTCGGTTCAGCATCAAAAAATTCTTTAATAAAGTTCATGGTTTACCTCTTTGTGCCGATGCTCTGTTTAAGCCCTTGCATCAGGGCTGGTGCAATGGTGGTTGCCGCTCACGCAGTTAAGTGCAGTGCGTATAAATATCTAGTAACTGTAAGTTTAAGGCCAAGGCTCAGTATTGCAACTTTTAAGTTGGACTCATAAGTCACTGTAAGTGACCGGATAGACATTTTTGGTCCGGCGCTACTGTTGTTGGCTTGTCGTAGTCAGCTACTTCCAGACAGTAAATTGAGCTTCTCTTCCGCCTTGCCTGGCGGTATTCCGTGGATGTGCTGATGGGAAGACTGTCGGTTGTAATAGGTCATCACGTAATAGCTGATATCCGCCTTTTTTCGCTGTGACCGGCCCCCAGTCTCTAATCCAACGCGACTTAGTAATGTCCGTTATGGTTTATCAAAAGATTGAGCTGGCCCAGACTCGGCAACGAAAAAGAGTTTCCCCCGCTGCCGCAGGGGAAACCCTTTGATTAGTTAAACGACTAGTGATAGCTGTGCGGGAACTTGCTACTTAACCCAGTAACCTTCTCCCAAAATGTCCAAGAGGTCTTTGAAGCGCACGCAGTTCTTGGGGGACTTTACCTTAACCGAATATACGCCATTCGATGGAGTGCCCATTTCGCAGATCTCTTCGCTCCACTTTTCTGTGGCGAAGAGCATTGCCACCGGACTCATGTGGAAAGAATTGGATTTCACTAAAACTGGCGTTTTAGCGGTGTGCTGGTCATTCAATGTCTTGATGTAGGCCACCAGAGCCGCCTCTTGGTCTTCGGTAAGCCCAATATTGCCAACGAAGTTTGCTGGCGCAAGCCCGGTATTGAATTCAGGGGCTGGCCAGCAATTATTGGCGAGAGCTTCCGCCATAGTAAAAGTTTCCTGCTCAGGGAAGAGCTCCTCGCAGCGCTTTTTCTGGCCAGCTTCGTCCCCGAAATTCCGGCTCGTATTATAGAAATGAACCAGCCCCTCGAGGGTCTTAAACCAGCCACTGTGCGTGTAAGCCTTGACGAAATTGGACTTTTCACCTTTTGTCACATTTCGCAGCGTCGGTGTCCTGTGTAGGCCATCAAGTGCACCTAGCTGATGATTATTTGCCCCCGTATCTGGCCCATTGAACTTAGGAATGAGCGCGTTTACCGGCACACCGATGTTGTGATAACCGTGGTCGGTGTAAGTTTGCTCTAGCTCGGTGCCATCATCTCCGGGAAAATTAAAGGGGCCAAAAGCTATGGTAGGCTTATTGCTGTGGCAGAATTGACATCCAGCCTCACCGTAAAACAGATCGTGCCCCTCGTTTTCCTGATCTGTTAGCAGCATAAGTGGGAATTTACCGGGCTCTTTACCCGACTTGTAGAGCTTCTTACACACTGCGGGATTATAATGCTCCGGGAAGCTATAGCCGTCACAGGCCAACTCAGACCTCAGTGCTATATCCCGTTTGGAACTGAACGAGTTGATATCTTCGCTATGCTGGTAGGCACCGACCGCTAGCATCATCCGTTTAAAGCTGATGTCGTAATGCGTTTCGCCTAAGTAGGCATAAGTACTGCTGCAGTCTATGTCTTCGCCCCATGCGAGCTTATAGAGTGGACTGTAGGTAGACTCAGCTACTAATTCACATACTTCCTTGCGGCCAATATTTTGCTCAACCGCATTGGGCATCGGGTTTAGTGCTTGATCCGAGGTCGGGCCGCGGTATTTAGCAAATGCCATTATCGCGGCATTTTCGATGTTATAGAAAACTTCCATGCCCAAGTGGGGGCCAGCCGTGCCAGCGTCACGGAAGATTAGGCCGTCCGTTGATTCACCCTGTGAACGTCCGTCCCAAAAGTTACCGCCGCAAAAGCCTGATACAGACAGACCGAAGCATGGTCCATCAGGTGAAGGGGGGAAGGGAGCCACAGAGAATGAGGGGCTAAACGTTGCGTAGGTATTAGAAGGTGGCTTGCGGCCACCTATTGCGGTTGGGTCCGTATCAAAGTTTGCGCCGGGCACGCCGACGGTCGTTTCATTTACGTCGGAGAAGCCGCTGGTACCTCCAGCGAAAGGTTCATGACAGGAGACACAGGCCTGATTGCCTTTAGGCATCGATAGGTCTGTATCGAAGAACACGTGTTTACCGAGCACCTTCAAGGCTTGTTCTCTGAGAATGGCCTCCTCTTCCGCTACTGCGTTTACCCCAAACGCCATAGTCAGCAGAACTGCTGATGCTGGCATCAAGAAATTCTGTCTTTTCCGCTCCGACCTTTCCATAGGTGGACTCCTCATTACATCACGCTGTAAACCATTAAGTTGCAATCAACCCCGTAAAAATGTCGGGTGTGCGCCTCGCACACCAATAAACCAGCCGTACAGTTTTTGCGGGCAATAGCCTCCTGTGCGCACGAGCCCGGCGCCGCCGATACGGTTAGGTTTTGGTTATGGCCAGTGTTGACCGGGGATGGTCAAAATTCAGCCATATCTGAATGGTAGATAATGGTTAAAAATTGAACAGTGAAAAATTGCCATGAGAAATAGGCCTGCGCCAAAAAATGACTCTGAATGGTGCATTGAGGGATCCATTCGTTGCTGGGTTTCGTAACGAAACTTGCTTGTGTCAAAAGGCGAAAAGGAATTCCAAGTGGTCCGTGCCGGAAATTTCGAAGGCGTGAAAAGAATTGATTGGCGAAATTTGGGCCCAGGCGTTTTGTATAGATCGCCTTACAGCAAATCTTCATAAGAGGCGGGTTCAGTAATTTACTCTTGTTTCCAGAAGCCTTCTCTGCGAAGAGATGGAAGCGCGTATGGGGCCGCAGAGAAAAACTAGCGAGCCCGCAACAAAGCTGGCGACGTCTTGATTTAGTCTTTTGGCCGGGGGAGTTCCCAACAGGCGGAAAATTGAGTGTAGCGAGAGTCGCTGTGAAACTGCTGTGGCCAAGTGCGATTGATTCACGCCAGACAGATGGGGTTGGTTTTTTTTATGACGGTGGGGCAGACCGCCAAACGATTGATTCATGCCGTGCCATGCCATCTAAATAATCTAATAAAAACAACAAGTTAAAATTATTACTGTCTCATGAAGGTCCGTTCAGTTTTACTCAATCTCAATACTTATGTGGAGTTTAATGCTGGGTAGAATCCACCCGGATGTTTATGAGTCGAGAGTGATGCCAAAATTGGCTCGAGAGCTGAAGGCGGTTGAAGTGCGCAGAATTTCCACCAAAGGGTTGAATTCCGCAGGCGGGGTAGCGGGTTTCCATCTGCAGGTACAAAGCAGCGGCGCAGTAAGTTGGATACTTCGCGCCAGGTCGGGAGTAAGCGGAAGGAGATCGGCTTGGGAGCTTATCCAGAGATCAATTGCTCGCGAGATGCGCGCCGTAATTCGGGAGGGCTGTGATCAAGTAATGAAACGGGCTGAGGCTCGGATTAAGTTAATCGCATCGCAGGCCAAACTGACCAGCTTCCGGAATGCGGCAATTACGCGCCGCGGGATCAAGCGTCAGGAGATCAGGAACACCAAGTGCTCAAAACAATAGTAGCGGACACTTGAGAATTTTGCTTTTGAGAAAATTGGTGACAGGCCTGTAGCTGAAATCAACCGGCAGGAGCTGCTGACTACCTTGTCTCCCTTTTGGACAGTGAAAACTGAAACCGCCAGCAGGGTTATTCAGCGTATGGAGAATGTTTTTGGCTATGCAGTTGCCCCCGGTTTCTGAGATATGGAAAACCCCGCACGACTTCAGCTCTTGAAGCCACTGCTACCAAGTGTCGATAGGCTTGTCAAAATGAAGGCCCGGGCACACCATCCTACACGTCCTATACGCGAGATGCCCCGTTTCATGGCTGCGATAGCTAAACAAAGAGGAATGGCGGCAAGAGCGTTGAAATTTGCCATATTTGCTGCCTCCCGCCCGTGGGAAGTGATTGCCTCATAAGTTGATCAAAATCCCGACACTGCTTGGATGGAAGTACACCTACCAGAGCCCCTATGGTGAATTACTCGAGAGCGAATGAAAGCCGGGTGGGTGCATATAGTACCGTTATCAGATGTGGCATTGCGAATACTCAGGAGCGTTCCACAAAATGCCGCTTCTATTTTTTCACGTGCCAGCGGTGACGGCATGAGCAATGCGGCCAAGGGAGCGATAATCAAACGAGCCCATTAAGCAGATATTGCAGCTGGCGGACCCGGATTTCTCGATCCAAAATAAGGCCGCGTCGCTACGCCACATGGGTTCGGGACCAATTTCAAGGGTTGATCTTTCCAAAATGGGCGCTTTCCCGACCACTGATCCGAGCTAGCTTTGGCACATATTAATGATGATAAAACCCGGTCGGCATATGCTCGCGGAGAGTTAGCTGAAGAGGGTCGGAGAATGATGGAGGAGTGGGCCAGGTTCTGTAACGAAAATTGAGCCAATCAAAAAAGAGGTGGCAAAATTTAGTGTGCCACTACATAGAGCATAATTCTATGGCCGGCCGCCAGTCCGTAAGCTGTCCCTGACAATGGCCACGTCTTAATAGTCACATATTGATGTTTCGAAAAGGGACTTTGAGTTAAATAGGCCGACTGATCAAAAGCTCGCGCCTTGCTACCTAAGGGAGCGGCCAATGGCAGGAAGGCTCATTTTTGGTGTGCTTTGCGTAGATCTGCGCGCCTTGAACGATAGGGTTTTTGTGCGTCAGGTCACAGTTCGGCGCTTGTAATGACGTGTAATGGCCATGGAAATACTTTCTAAGTTATATTCCGCGACAGGAGACTAGTTCTAATTATTTTTTGAAACTTGATATAAAGCTCCTGGCCGGCCTCGGTGCTATCCGTTTAGAAGGCTATATAAAAATAAATTAAATAAAGTCATCCTTGGGGGAGCAAGTGAGCACTATTCACCTTGTATTCAGGGTTTTAGCATTTCTAGTTATCTTTCCGTGGTCTGAACTTTACGCTGCACCCATAGGAGGAGGTGGCCCTACTGCTCCTTCTATACGAACCAATGTTTCAGTACCCTCAACCAATACCTCCGGTAGCTACAATTTATCATGGAGTAATCCAGATGGAACTGTAGGACTTACAGAAATCTGGATTCAGGAATCACTTGATGGGGGGATTACATACTCGCATATTGGCTTGGCTGATTACCCCGATACAAACTACTCGATTAGTGGGCGCGGAAATGGTGACTACAAGTATAGGGTTCAGGCCTGTAATGGTGCTTGCAGTGGGTACACATATTCAGGAATTATTAAAGTTAGAAAAAAACCAAGTAAACCATCTACGCCTTCGAGCTTCAATGCGACCACTAAAACATTTACTGTAAGCTGGTCAAAGCCAAGCGGCACTGTTACATACTACGATCTCCAGCGAGCTCCGGCGGGTACTACATCCTGGGCCAACGTCGTTACTGGTTACTCTTCAATCAGTACATCCAATACTGTGTCTTCGGATGGTGGGTATGATTATCGTGTGCGAGCTTGCAATGGTTATAGTTGGGCCTGCTCATCGTATTCAGGTACTTGGCGAGCGACAGTTGCTGATCGCCCGTCAAAGCCATCTGCTCCTGGAAATATTAATACTACAAGTAGCACCTATACACTTAATTGGACAAAGCCCGCCGGTACTGTTAATTCCTACCTGGTAAAAGAGCGTTCCAAAGGCGGAAGTTGGGGGCCGGCCGTCACGATTAGTACGGCCAGTTACGAGCCGGCAGCAAAGGGAAACAATACGGACTGGGAGTATATGGTTGCGGCATGTAACACCAGTTGGTCCTGCTCTGCCTATTCGAGCCCAAATTTGGTGCAGGTCCGCTTCAAACCAAGTAAACCTAGCGCCCCGTCTTCGGATTATAAAAGTACTGACGGAATTATTGTTGCGAGCTGGTCTAAACCATCTGGCACGGCCAGCTATTACAAGCTTCAAGGAACTAAATCTAACAATTGGAGCAGTCCAGAGTATGTTGATGGTTATGTGGGTACTACTAGTCAAAGTAGTGGCGGCTTTGGTGAAGGGGACTGGAAATTTCGTGTTAGCGCCTGTAACCAGTTTAGCTGGGCCTGTTCCAGCTACTCCAGCGCCAGCGGCAACAACTACGTACGGTTTACTCCCGGCCGGGTCGCCCAACCAGGTGTTGTTGGGATTACGATCTGGCAAGACGAATATGGCAAGATTATCGAAATAGAAGAAGACGATGCTCGTACGACGGATGGTGCAGCGACAGTTACTTGGGATACACCAACCGGAAACCCGACATATTATGATGTGCAAGCAAAAGAAATTAATGGCGGAAGCTGGATAAATGCTGCAGCTAACACATCAGGCAACAGTGCTCCTGTTTCGAGCCTTACCGATGGTTATTGGAACTTCCGGGTAAGAGCATGTAATGAGTTTAGTTGGGCCTGTTCCAGTTACTCGCCGGAAAACATCGGACTTGTCGAAGTTCGGCTGCGTCCCGATGAGCCGGATCTAGTAGCTCCAGCCAATAGCACTTCCGCTGAAATCTTGCTAAGTTGGAATAGGCCTTCAGGCAATGCGACCTACTACCAGCTATACAAAAGTAGCGATGGTACAAATTTTGGTCTTGTAGACGCCAATATAGTAGATGGTGGTAACACCATAAACTATCCTCTTTCAGAAGGTGAAGGAGATTACTATTATCGGGTCCTCGCATGTAATTTAAGGTCTTGGGCATGTACGAGCGTTTTAAGTGCCGATACTTCCTTTACACAGGTTCGTTTTAAACCGCCGATTCCAGGCAAGCCTTCGGATATCAATTCGAACACTACAACTTTTACGGTCGACTGGCCGGATGTAGCTCCCGCAAATCTGTATTTCATAGAAAAGCGTGTTGGCAGCGGGCCATATGCGGGTGCTGGTCAGGCCACCACTAGCCAAAGCCCTCAATCCGGGCAAGATAAAGATGAGCTACATTTCAAGGTGGCCGCCTGTAATGATTTTGCATGGGCTTGCTCTGCTTTCAGTTCAGAAAACACTGTGCGAGTCCGGAAGTCACCAGCAAAGCCAGCTCCGCCATCAGCGCCTTCTCAGACACTTGATCAGTCAGCACTATTAACTTTTAGTGAAGCACCGGCTTCAGGTGAATACTACAAAGTATTGAGCCGTAAGGGTACATCGGGCACTTTTTCGGAGCATACTCCGGGCGATAAGATAACTACCGACGATGCAACAGTTACAGGCCTGTCTGATGGCTACTGGTCTTTTCAATTAGTGCAATGTAATGGATTCGAATGGGCCTGTTCTGAACCGAGCGCTGTAAGCGCAAGTGTGGAGGCGAGGCAGCTTCCTCAGTCAGTATGGTTGAACCTGCCGGCAGAAGGAAAGCCAAGACGTTCCTATTCAGCGGGATTTTCAGCGAGCAGCACCGTAACCAGTTGGGATCTGGAGGAGCGGTTGTTCGGTGATGTCAATTGGAATTCGATTTATACGGGCCAAGCGGGAAGTGCGAGCATTACGAAAACGATCCCTGATGAAAGTTGGGAGTATCAGCTAACGGCATGCAACACGTCAATTGCCTGCGTGACCACGCCCGTATCACTTGTAGATATCGTGCAGCTAGACTTTGGTGACATCTTAGATGATGTGCTGCCAGATCCGGTGGTGCCTGAGTATGACTCCACAGTGGGTCATATTGATCCCGAGGTGACTGTTAGTGGTGGTAGCTCTATATTATCAATACCAATCATTATCCCTCCGGGGAGGGCGGCCCTACAGCCTAGTGTAAAGCTAAATTACAGTAGCAACTCTGGTAACGGAATTCTCGGGATGGGCTGGTCCTTGAGTACAGGAGGTTCAATAGATCGCTGCGCAGATATTTATGCATTGGATGGTAGTGCCGAGAGTGTTTCCGATGATTCTCAAGATAAGTTATGTATTAATGGTGTAAGGCTTATCTTGGATGACGACGATGGTACATATGGAGATTCTGGTTCGGTCTATTATCCAGAGACAAATCCGGCTGTTCGTATTGTTCAGTCTGGTGCTTTGAGTGGCGCATCCTTTTCTGTTGATTCTAGTAATGGCGTGAAAAAATATTTTGGCGATACGGAAAATAGCAGAGTAAGGCGCGGCGGAAGTGGGTCTACTATTTCTTGGAAATTGAGAAAGATCCAGGATCTTCACAATAACAGCGTGATTTATAGCTATTATTTTAGTGGTGGCGCCTCTTACCTCTCGAAAATATTCTACACCGGAGACGGCGATACGCAGGGTAATCGTGAGGTTAGTTTTACATATGAAGACCGAGATGACGTCATAAGTAGCTATAGGAATAAGAGTGAGGTAGTCGCAGATATAAGGTTGAAGTCTATTTCTACTTATGTGGATGGCTCGCCGGTTAGAGAATACTCGGTATATTACAGGGAAGGCACTAACGTATCTAAAATTGACAACATTCAGCTTTGCGGTTGGGGTGCGGTGGGTGCTCAAAAGAAATGCTACCCGAGTACTGTGCTGGACTGGACAGATTGGGACTTTGTCTTAGGTTCAACGCCCACTAAAGTGCTCAGTATATCCGAGCAGGAATTTGACTCGCCGATCAGTAGTTTCCATGACTATGACGGTGATGGTACACCGGACTTTTCACTGGGGACGAAAGTTACCTTGTCTTCCTCAGGGCAAGAAGAGACACTTCCATATAGATACGAAATTCCAGGTGGCCTTTTTGAGCAATCCAAAAGCTTTAGTAATAGCGGATTTGATATTGATCTGGATGGACGCGTCGATAATATTGGCTTGAGCGACGGAAAGCTACGATATGCCCGCTGGAATGGTTCAAGTTTTGTCGAGGGTGATACCGGCGTGAGCTATGAGTGCGTAAATTACCCCTATGATGATGTAATGAACGACCCATCTCTTAGCCAGTTTCGTGCGTGTTCCGCTTATTCTCTGGATTTTAATGGCGATGGAATCCAAGATCTGGTGACAACTTATCAATCTAGCAGTACAGAAAGTTTACCGGTTACTCTCAGGTTTTATGAGGGGAGCGAAAATGGAACTTTTGTATTTGTTGGTTCAAGCCCAAATATCAAGATCGATAAAGCGATGGTGGTGGCTGACTATGATGGAAATGGATTGGAGGAGCTGATTGGTGTCACAGAGGAGCCCCTCAAAGGATCAAATAAAGTAATAGTCGTGGCACCTGTTTGGAATAACGGTGTTATCGAATCAATCGCAACTACTGATACTGGTGTTTCTGTTCAATACAATGTTAATCCGCTATTTTTTGACGCAAATAACGATGGTTTACTCGATGTATTAGTGTATCAACCCGCTGTAAAGGATTGGCGATTATACGAGAATAGTGGCGGTGATTTGACCAGTGATTCTTATCTGGTTTCATGGGAGCGGGAAATTTATCAAGAATATTTCCATGGAGAAAGGGTGGAGCGCTATCTGGATTCGTATATTCGTGTGATGGATTTTAATCGCGATGGCATTTCAGATCTTGTCTATCCATCGGCAACGGCTCTTCATCAGGTGCAATGCGAGCAGTTTCAAACCAATGGTTGTCAGTTCTGGATCAACGATAACGGTTATGGGGATAAATTCGATATTTATTCTTGGAGTGTTGTTCTCGGTAAAATTGAGAACGATGGAAAAGTGACATTTAGCGATGAAGTTTCACTTCCCGTAATCGCACCGCTTACCGATATCAGTATGGTCGATCAAAATGGTGATAGTTATGCGGATATTCTGACTCGCTTTGGTCGCACACTTAACGATAACCGAGCTGAATTGACCATGGCTGGCCCATATAGCCAGCCGGGCATCTATGTGTACTACAACCAGAGTTCCGACGCGGATCTTGTGACTGGTATTTCCACGGCGCTAGGGGTAAGACATGAATTCAGTTACCAGTCTCTCAGGAGTAGTCCAGACTTCTACAACGTTACTAACACGAATCATGCATTCCCAGTTATCAACGGTAGTACTGCTACCATGGCAGTAAAAGAATATCGCACGAGTGACGGACTCGGTGGCCTGAACAAGACCACCTTCAGTTACAAGGATGCGCTGTTCAATCTGCAGGGCAGGGGGCACCAGGGATTCAGGGAGATTACCGAACGCAAATTCGCATCGGACTCCGACACTGATTCCTATGCGGAAGTGGTGACAACCTTTGCCCAGGACTTCCCGGAAACCGGCTCCGTGCTGCACCAGGATACCAAGGTGCGCAACAACAGCGGAACTCTCGTCACAACAGCAGTGGTGGATAACCAGCTGACGGTGGTCAATGGCCAACTGGCCAATACCAAATTTGTCTATGCAGATACTTCGACGACGACAAAAAAGGAGCTGGACGGCAGTCTGATTAGCACCGAGTCAGTCACGCGCACCTACCACTACCTTGGCTTGCTCACCGATGAGACATCCGTAGTCAGCGACAACAGCGGTGACGTCACCAAGACTACCACCAAGGACATTAACTTCACCCTGGATACCGCTAATTGGTGGTTCAAGCTGGATAACGCTTCCGAGCGTCACCAGATCAGCTACCAGGACCCGTTGCAGCTGCCTGCGGGAGCACTGACGGATGTCACGGTCACCAAGACCTACGGGTACACGGATAGCGGTACCCGCCAGCCGACCAGTATCACAACGACGAGCGATGACACCTCACTGAACCTGGTGACCACCAACCGCTACACCGGCCCCTACAAGCAGCTGGATCGGGTTACGCTGACCAGTAACGGCAGCGGCAACACCGCTATCGAGGGCAGCCGCTGGACCGAGATGAGCTATTCCACCGGCAGCGACGACGGTTATTTTGTGGTCAAGACCTACAACAGTGCTTGGGGACTGACAGTCGCCGCCAACAGTGCCACCTATGATGCGCGCACCGGCCTACCGCTGACGCAGACGGACGCCAACGGCCACACCACCAACAATAAGTACGATCACTTCGGACACCTGACCGAAGCCGACGCCCCGGGCGTTCCGGCGCAGAAGTTGTCGCGCCAGTGGTGCAGTGCCGGTTGCCCCTCCGCAGCTACCAGCCGCCACGCGGTCTACTTCCAGATCGCCGCCCAGGCCGGCGCGCCTATGGTGCTGAGCTACTACGATGCGCTGGGCCGCGAGGTCTACCGGGAAACCGAAGGCACCGACGACACTATCGTGCAGTGGCAGAGCTACGACAGCCGGGGCAGGGTCACCCAGGTGGTCGATCCCCACTACAGCAACGCCGCTGCCAATGACTACGGCAGCGTCGATTTCTCGCAGTTCGATGGTCTCAGCCGCCCGGGCCACAAGTCCGTCAGCCGCCTGCCGATTAGCTACGAAGTGAATTACGACTACAGTGGTCTCACCACCGATATCACCGTCACCCCGAATGGTCTCGGGCCGGTGCTGATGATGGCGAGCCGCAGTAGCGTGCTCGGCCAGCCAATGTACCACCGGGACGCCAAAGGGCAGTTCACCCGCTTCCGCTACGACGCCCTGGGCAATGTAGCCATGATCCAGGATGTCTCCGGCAACGCCATCACCGCCACCTACAACGGCTTTGGCCACAAGCTCGCGTTGAACGACCCCAACATGGGCGGTTGGCAGTTCCTCTACAACACCCTCGGCGAACTGCGCTGGCAGCGGGACGCCAAAGCGCAGGTGAGTACCTTCAACTACGATGCCCTTGGGCGGCTCACCGATGCCTACCCGGGCAGCGACGCCGCCCACCACTTCCAGTTCGACGACAGTGCCCGCGGTACTCTCGACCGGGAGTACACTGGTTCCAGCAGCAGCCCCGACTTCGAGCGCATCTACAGCTACGACAGCCTGCAGCGGGAAACCGTCCGCACCTCCCAGATCGACGGCCGCGTGTTCGTGCAGGAAACTGCCTGGGACGCCAACTACGGCCGCATCAAGGGTGTGCAGTACCCGGACGGCACCATCGTCGAAACACTCTACGACCAGACGGGCCGCGTCGCCGAGGACTGGGACTTTGTCGCGGGCGTCCAGTTGCGCACCGTCGACAGCCGCACTGCCACAGATGCGATCACCCAGCAGAGCTTCGCCAACGCGCTGATCGAGGAGAGTCAGTATAACGCCGCCGGCCTGCTGAACCAGCGCTGCGTCAGCTCGATCATTGGCAACTGCGCGCAGTCCAACCTGATCTACGACCAGTACGACAGCTACGGCAACTTGTGGCACAGACGCAATGCCATCGCCGGCGTCGACGAGAGTTTTGTCTACGACGAGCTGCATCGGCTCACCCAGTCCAGCCGCAGCTGGGACACCCATATCCCGGCCACCCTGCACGCCACCGTGGACTACGGCTACGACGCCGCCGGCAACCTGCTGTACAAGAGCGACTTCTCTGACACCGGCAACGCCTATCAATACGGGGATGTCAGCCGGGCGATCAACAACGCCGGCCCCAACGCCGTCACCCAGGTCACCCTGGAGGACCTCAGCACCCGCACCTTCCACTACGACCTGAACGGCAACCTGACCGCCGATGGACTCAGAACCATCAGCTACGGCGTCAACAACAAGCCCAGGTCCATCAGCCACAGCAACGGCAACAGCGCCAGCTACTACTATGGGCCGGACGACAGTCGCTATAAGCAGGTCGCCACCGACGGCAGTGCGACGACCACGCGCTATTACCTGGGGACCTATGAGTACGAGGAAACGCTGCAGGGTGGCAATACCACCGTGGTGGAGCGCACCACCGTGGCCGACTTCGCCCAGTATCGCACCGAAACCCTGAACGGCTCGGTGCAATCAACCGGCTGGCAGTTTCTGCACAAGGACCACCTGGGCTCCATCGAGAGCATCAGCGATATAGCCGGAAGCATCCAGGAGAGGCGGGGCTTCGATCCGTTCGGCAAGGTCAGGGACCTGAACGAGGACGACAGTAACGGCGGGCTGCTTGGCAGGGACATCACCAGGCGAGGCTTCAGTGGCCACGAGCACCTGGATGGGGTGGAGTTAATCCATATGAATGGGCGGGCCTATGATTACAATCTGGGCCGGTTTCTTTCCGTGGACCCGTTTATCTCCATGCCGGGGAACAGCCAAGCGTACAATCCCTATTCATATGTCATGAATAATCCGTTGCGATACACCGATCCAACGGGATACGTAGTGAATCTTGCGGGTACTAACGAGGCAGTTACAGACGAGGCTGGTCAACAAGTGGAGCAGGCGATCGAGGCCTGCAACTCCAGTACGTGTGGTGGTGTCGAAGTAAAGTTGTCCGATGGGACGACGGTGGTATATTTGAAAGGTAACGGCAATGGTGGGGGAAAAATCGGTGCGGTTGCGGTAAGTTCTCCTCGTGACAATGAGAATAGAAGTGGCGCTAATAATGCTTCCAGTGGGCAGAGTAATGAAGTCTCGGTAAATGATTTCGCACCAAGGATTTCTGCGGGTGATTCTGGAGATGGGCGAGAAGCACTTTCCACTGGAAAACAAGAATTTATCGGTCTGCTAGAGAAAGAAATTACTAACACTTATCTCCATTTGTCTGAGCGTAGAATGGAGGCGCTGAGGACGGGAGATGCGCAGCTAGCTGATGATATTTCTCAGGCTATGCATGGAATGCGAATAGCGAATTGGAAGTATGTGGATAGCAGAGGCCCTGATGGGGCTGAGGCGTTGGCTGAAACTCGCCTAGGGGGAATGGCTTCGGGAGAGGTAAAAGCGCTTGGTGTGAATATTACGTTCTATCAGGGAAGCTACAGCGCCTACTTGAATGGGTCAAAAGCGCCTCGAGCGCTAGGCTACTTTGTTGATATGAAGCCTGGTTTACACGCAGTTAGAGGTATTATTGGGCATGAAGTAGGTCACACTATACCAAGGAATATGGTTCAAACTATTAACGGAAGATTGGTGCCATTGGATCAGAGGCCAAAAGAACGAGCTGCTGATACCTTCCTAAGAAATGTGTACCCCGGCGTTTACTGATGGAGAGTGCTTGTGAAATTGGCAATATTGATATCAGCAGTTTTAGTGACGCTTAATGTGAGTGCAAAGCCTGTGGAAAAATCATCGATAGTATATGAATCTCTCAGGACTTATTGGCTCGAAGAGCGGGGCGAAATTTCCGAAACTTTGTTGAAGACTGAGCGCGTAGTTTTTAACCCACAAGAAAGAACTGTCGGGATCAACAACGTTAAATATGATTACCAAGTTCTGGATTCTCAGAAGTGGCGCGGTATAACAAGTTTGGGGTTCAATTTTGTTATTCCGCGTGATTGGTCGCCAAAAGAAGGGTTGTCGTGGGAATACGAAGGGCTAGCCTTTGTTAACAAGGAACTAAAAGATTTAAATTTATTGGGAAGGCGTATAGGAGTTACCCCGATAGAGGTTACAAATATAAGCTCAAAGTCAGCATTTGGGACTCCGGCAATTGTTCTGTACTCGAAAGAGATTGGGGTTGCCGGAATTGTAATTTTTACATATGACCCGGAAGGTCCCAGGTATGTAGAGAGCACATACTTGCTTGCAAATGGTCAGGGGTTTAGGTTCTAGAAAAATCGATGGGGTCGGACTCGATCGATTTGAATCACAAAAGCCCCGGCAGGGTAACCTGCCGGGGCTTTGTTGTAGGAGCGGTTGATCAAGCCGACTGCTGCTTGATCAGCGTGTACAGTGAGGGTATTCACCTGACAGTTGCCTCCTAGGATCTGTGGATAACTTAGGCTGCTGCCGGTGTGCTCTTCGGGTTGTTTTATATGGCGGTGGGGCAGGGATTAGCTTCGCTACGCTCGCTGCTCTACGGGCTTTGCCCTCCGAGTCGAACGGGGGTTCTCATCCTGGGCTACCCCAGCACCATACAAAAAAGCCCGGCATATAGCCGGGCTCTTTTGTATGGCGGTGGGGCAGGGATTCGAACCCTGGGACCTGTTACAGTCAACGGTTTTCAAGACCGCCGCTTTCGACCACTCAGCCACCCCACCAAATTGTCTGGCGCATTATACCGGTCGAATTTTCCGGTACAAGTGCGCAGACGATTTTTTTAAGCGGTTCAATAAGTTAGCTACTTATTGATCAGTTATGCCGAAGCTATCGCTTGCCCAATCCGATACGGTTGAATCGCGGCAAGCCGGGCATTCCTGGCCGGCTTGCCCGTAGGCGACTCGGGCGCTTAGCTTGCCTCCGCCGCAGAGTCACTATTGCCGTTGTCATTGGCCTGCACTGGTTGGCGTGCGACACGCGGGTCGTTGGCCGGGCGAGCCAGGGCGCGCGGGCTGTGCTCAATGGCTGCAGGCTGGGCGGTGTCCAGCGGGCGCAGGGGACCGAGGTCGCGGTGCTCAGTAACAATCGCCAGTTCCTGCAGCGGCTGCGGGTTAACACGCGGATCATTGCTGGCGCGTCCCTGAAGCCCAGAACTCACCGGCTGTGGCATTTCCTCTGCCTTGGCTGCCATGGTGTCTTCCTCGACGGCAGCCTCGACCGTTTGCTCGACAGCGGCTTTTTCCTCGATAGCTTTTTCAGCTTCGGCGGCCTCTTGCAGAGCAACTTCCTCGACACCTTCTTCCACACCTTCCTCCACTTCAGTGGTCTCGGCAATCGTGGCTTCCTCTGTAGATACGGCCTGGGGAGCTGCTTCGACAGCAGCCGCAGGCGCTTCTTCGGCAACGGCTTCCGGTTCCGGCGCCTGTTCGGCCGCTTCTGCTTGGACCGGTTTTTCCACGATCTCCGCCGGCTGCTCCGCTTCGATAACGGGCGCGGGTTGTGCTTCCGGTTTCTGGGGTTCCGCAGAGCTTTCCTTGGCGGCGGGTTTCGTCACCTCCGGAGCTTCAGCAGTCTTAGCTGAGGATTTCTTGGCTTCACCTTCGGCTTCGTCGATCGCTTCATTGACTTCGCGTTCCAGCTCTTCCTGGCTTTGCGCGACAGCGGCGGCAGCGGCATTGTCACCACGGCGACCGCGACGGCGTGCCTGCGGGCGGCCACGGACGTTGCCCGGACGGCGTGCCGGGCGCTGCTCGGAAGACTCTTCCGGCTGCTCGACGGTTTCTTCTGTGGTCACTGCGGATACTTCGGTCTCTGCAGCTACAGTCTGGCCTTCTTCCCGACGGCGACGTCCCTCGCCACCGCGGCGACGGCGACGGCGACGCTGGCCTTCTCCGGCAGCTCTCTCAGCAGTGGTTTCACGGGTTTCTTCACGCTTGGGAGTGCGTTTCTCTTCCCGTTGTTCCTCACGGCGCTCGTCGCGCTTGGCTTCCTGCTTGCCTTCGTCGCGTCGCTCGTCCCGGCGACGGGAGGGGCGGCCACCACGTGCACCGCGACCGCCGCGCTGGGTGCGGCTGCGCTGGTTCTTGTAGTCCTTGCCGCGGCCCTTGCTTTTCTTGTGCTTCTTGGTCTTGTCGCCTTCGCCGGTAAAGAGCGCGGCGATGGCGCTGATCAGGCGGCTGAACAGGCCCGGTTCCGGTTTCTTCTCCGGTGTCGGCGCTGGGGCGGTGTGCGCAATCTGCTGTACCGCGGGCTGCGCAGGCGCGCGCGTGGGTTCCTCTTCCAGCTTGGCGCTGGTGTCTTCGACTGTGCCGGAAATCTTGTAGGAGGTTTCCACCGTGCCGGTTTCGTCGTCGCGCAGGCGCTGCACTTCGAAGTGCGGCGTTTCAATTTCGGCATTGGGCACCACTACCACGCGGGTATTGTTGCGGGCTTCAATATTGGAGATTGTCTTGCGCTTCTCATTGAGCAGATAAGTAGCGACGTTGACCGGGGTGATGGCCCGGATTTCTGCACTGCGCTCCTTCTTCGCCTCTTCCTCCACCAGGCGCAGGATGGACAGCGCCAGCGACTTGGTGCCGCGGATGGTGCCCTGCCCACTGCAGCGCGGGCAGACGCGGAAGGTGGTCTCACCAAGGGACGGGCGCAGGCGCTGACGTGACATCTCCAGCAGGCCGAAGCGGGATATGCGGCCGATCTGGACGCGGGCGCGATCCATGCCGAGGGCCTTTTCCATGCGCTTTTCAACGTCGCGCTGGTTGGACTTGCTCTGCATGTCGATAAAGTCGATTACTACGAGGCCGCCCATGTCGCGCAGGCGCAGCTGGCGGGCGATCTCATCGGCCGCTTCCAGGTTGATATTGCGCGCGGTCTCCTCGATATCGCCGCCTTTGGTGGCCCGGGAGGAGTTGATGTCGATGGATACCAGCGCTTCGGTCACGTCGATCACGATAGAGCCGCCGGAGGGCAGCTTCACTTCGCGTTCGAACGCGGTTTCGATCTGGCTTTCGATCTGGTAGCGGTTGAACAGCGGGATGGCGTCTTCGTAGTACTTCACCTTGTTGGCGTAGTGCGGCATCACCTGACGCGCAAATTCCGCGGCCAGCTGGTAAGCGCCCTTGTCATCGACGATGACCTCGCCGATATCGTCGCGCATGTAGTCGCGGATGGCGCGGATGATGACGTTACTTTCCTGGAACAGGAAGTGCGGGGCCTTTGAGCCGTCCGCTTCTTTCTTGATGGCGTCCCACAACTGCAGCAGGTAATTCAGATCCCATTGCAGCTCTTCACCGCTGCGGCCGACGCCGGCGGTGCGCACGATGATGCCCATGCCGGAGGGCACTTCCACGTTGGATAGGGCATCGCGCAGATCGGAGCGTTCGTCACCCTCGATGCGACGGGAAATACCGCCGGCGCGGGGGTTGTTTGGCATCAGAACCAGGTAGCGACCGGCGAGGCTGATAAAAGTGGTCAGCGCCGCACCCTTGTTGCCGCGCTCCTCTTTGTCCACCTGCACGATAACTTCCATGCCCTCTTTGACCACATCCTTAATTTTGAAGCGGCCTTCGATATCTTTGGGCTGTTTGGCGAAGTATTCACGGGAAATTTCTTTCAGCGGCAGAAAACCGTGGCGCTCTTCACCGTAGTCGACAAAGGCGGCTTCCAGGGAGGGTTCTACGCGGGTGATCTTGCCCTTGTAGATGTTGGCTTTTTTCTGTTGGCGGGTGCGGTTTTCGATGTCCAGGTCATATAGCCACTGGCCATCGACCAGCGCTACACGCAACTCTTCAGGCTGAGTTGCGTTGATTAGCATTCTCTTCATGCGTGTCATGTGTCCTTGCGTTGCGCAAAGGCAGGACAGCGGAGTTCGCAGGCTTGTGGGTTCTGCCGCACGGAAATGACCGTGGGGCGGGCAGGGACTATGGGCTTGTGCTGCCTTCCGCCGATACTGACTCGGGCGGGGCAAAGCGGGTCTGTACCCAATAGTCCACTGCATTAACTCCGAATGCGCGCAATTGGCGGGGCATTCGTTGGTACCTTTAGCACCTTTTATGTAGTACTACCCAGTTCCGGTTTCGCGCCCCTGGTATTTGGGTGCGTTCTCGCTGGGCGCCACCCTCCAATAAAAGTTGGTGCGGGCGGCGAGGTTTTGCGTCCTTCTTTGGCTCTGTCGGTCGGCTTTTGGCCGATTCCCCTCAGTTCTCTATATGTTGTGTCGCCGGGTTTGCGGATATCTTCGCTGCCCGGGTTGCCAGTGCGGTCGCTGGCGGCTTCTTACAGAGCGGGACGCAAGTGTATGAGTCGTCCTTCAAGCGCTGCGGGCTGCGGCCCGTCTTACCTTCGCGATAGTTGCCCGCACAATGGCGGGAGGTTGTAGCCGGCGAGGCGCCCCGGATTCTCTAGATTGGGGCAGACCTAATCGGCGAAGTTTTTTCAATGACGCGGCCTTGCTCGAATGGAGAGGCGCGCCCCGGCCGATTGGCGGTATTTTCTCTGAAACCATGGCTGTCACTTCTCTTTGGGAAGCCGCGCATGGCCGAAAACCAGCCCAATTCAGGCCGGCCGAATATAGCACGGGCCGCGGGGTGCTTCAATTGCTGTGGCAGCGGCGCTATGATGCGCCCCATGCGAAGTAGACCCCCCTCCGATACGGCCGCAGCGGCCAATCCCACCGATACCTGGAATCCCTCTGGTGGCGTGCAGCTTCTGACTGTGCCCGACGAACTGGCGGGTCAGCGCATCGACAACTTTCTGCAGGCGCGTCTCAAGGGTGTGCCGCGCTCCCGGATCTACCGGATTCTCCGAAAAGGGGAGGTGCGGGTAAATAAAGGAAGGGTCAAGGCGGAATACAAGTTGGCCGCGGGCGATATCGTGCGGGTGCCCCCCATTCGGGCGGCCGAACAGGCTCCCGCTCCGGTTGCGGGGGATCCACTGCGTCAATTGGTGGAAGAATCCATACTCTATGATGCGAACGGGCTGTTGGTCATCAACAAGCCGGCGGGACTGGCGGTCCATGGCGGCAGTGGTGTGCGCCTGGGGCTTATCGAGGTGTTGCGACAGATGTATCCGCAAAGCCCGTTTATCGAGCTGGTTCACCGGCTGGACCGGGATACCAGCGGCGCGATCATGGTGGCGCGCAAGCGCTCGGTGCTGCAGCACGTCCAGGCGGAGCTGCGCAGTGGCCGGGTGGGCAAGTCGTACCTCGCGCTGGCGGCTGGCAAGTGGCCGCGGGGTCGCCGCGTGGTCGAGGCGCCCCTGCGGAAAAATACATTGAAAAGCGGCGAGCGCATGGTTTCCGTCAATCCCGAAGGCAAGCCCTCTGAAACCCGCTTTCAGGTGCTGGAGCGGTTCAAGGGGGCCACACTCTTGTCCGCAGAGCCCGTAACTGGCCGCACGCATCAGATTCGCGTGCACGCACAATTTGTCGGTTGTCCGCTGGCCGGCGATGCGAAATACACCGGCGACGAGATTAACCGGGAGTTTCGCGAGCTGGGCCTGAGGCGCCTTTTCCTGCACTCGGCAATGGTGCGCTGCACCCTGCCGAACGGTGACAAGGTAGAGGTCAAGGCGCCGCTTGCGGATGAGCTGGAGGCGGTGCTGGTGGCGCTGCGGAAGCAATAGGAGCAGTTTGACCGTCATGTTGGTAATCCTCGATTGGGATGGCACCGTATGTAATTCCGAGGCACGCATCGTTGCCTGTATGCAGCGCGCGGCCGAGAGGGTGGGGCTGCCGGTATTGGCGCCGGAGGCGATCGGCAACATTATCGGGCTCGGTCTGCCGGAGGCGATCTTGTCGCTATTCCCCGAGGCGGTCAGCGAGCAGCGCCAGCAGATGCGGGAATACTATGCAGAGGAGTGGCTGGCGGCGCGCACTGAGCCGCTGCCGCTGTTCGACGGGGTGCTGGAGACTCTCGATCAGCTGCTGGGTGCCGGGCATCAACTGGCGGTGGCGACCGGCAAGAGCCGGCGGGGCCTGAATCGCGAGTTTGAGGAGCATGGCCTGGGTGAGCTGTTTGTCGCCAGTCGCTGCGCCGATGAGACGGCCTCCAAACCCAATCCGCTGATGCTGCGCGAACTCCTTGTCGAGACCGGTCGTGCAGTCGATGACGCCGTCATGGTGGGTGATACCGTATATGACCTCGAGATGGCCGCGGCGGCCGGCATGGCGTCCATTGGTGTGAGTTACGGCGTGCACACGCCGGAGCGGCTCGAAACATTGCGCCCCCGGGTGATCATCGATCACTTCTCGGAGTTGTTGCGCTGGCCGCCGCTGGTGCCTTAATCGCGAGTCACCAAAGGATTGATCCCGAATTCCTGCAACAGATCTACCAATCGAATTAATGGAAGGCCGACCAGGGAATTCATGTCCGAACCTTCCATTTTTTCGAATAAAGCGATACCAAGCCCTTCGACTTTAAAGGACCCGGCACAGTCATACGGAGCCTCCAGCTCGACGTAGCGCCGGATCTGGTCCTCGGTCAGATTTCGAAAATAAACGGTAAATGTTTCCACTTCGGTGCGCTGGTGGCCGCTGGCCGTATCCAGCACGCTGATGCCGGTGTGAAAATGCACTCTCTTGCCGTTGCAGGATTCGAGTTGCGTTATGGCGCGCTCCCGGCTGCCGGGTTTTCCCAGTGCGCGCCCCTCGCATTCGGCTACCTGGTCGGAGCCGATTATCAGGGCGTCGGGGAAGTCGGCGGCCAGGGCGAGTGCCTTTTCCTGTGCGAGTCGGCGTGCGAGTGCGCGCGGTTGCTCGCCGGGCAATGCTTCTTCCTTTATATGGGGGGCTGCGCTGTCGAAGGGTATCCGCAACTGTTGGAGCAGGTTTCTTCGGTAGGGAGAGCTTGAGGCTAGAATCAAGGGGCGAGCCATAAAAAAGCGTCCGCGGGTGCTGAGAGAAATGGATTGCAGGGCCCGATACTGCGGCGATTGAATTGTTTTGACAAGGGTAGGGCTTGTCCATAGAATTGCGCGCTTATGTCGATACCCCCCTCTACAGCAGCGCTTCCGAAGAGCGTCGATGCACGCAAATTGGTGCAGCGCGAGCAGCAACTGATCGGCACTCTGCCGCACGAGTCGCTCGAGCGACTGAACGCCGCGGTGGAGTCGATCGATGGGGATATCCGCGCCGAACTTCAGTTCGGGCGGAACCTGCAGGGTCATCTGACAGTCAGCGGCAAGTTGCACTGTCAGGTGCAGCTGGAATGCCAGCGCTGCCTGCAGCCGATGCCTGAGCAGGTCGAAGCGGAATTCCACTGGGGGATTGTGTGGTCTGAAGAGCAGGGCAAAGCGCTGCCCAAGGATTTGGACCCGGTGGTGCAGGACAGTGATGAGCTGAACCTGTACCAGGTGCTTGAAGATGAGATTTTGCTCAATCTGCCGATGGTGGCCTACCACGAGCAGGAGTGTGTCGCCCGCGACCGCTTCCAGTTCGGGGAAGAGTCCGCTGAGGCGGGTGAGCAGCGGGAAAACCCCTTTAAAGTGCTGGAACAGTTGAAGGGTTCATCGAACAAGTCGTAAGGCGGTTCGATGAGTTTGGGCTCGCCGGTAGGCGCCCCGGTTCCAGTGTAATTTGTTTATTTTAGGAGCAAGCCATGGCTGTTCAGCAAAACAAAAAGACTCGTTCCCGTCGCGGTATGCGTCGCTCTCACGACGCCCTGGGCGCCGGTGCGACCCTGTCCGTTGACCCGACTACCGGTGAGAAGCACCGTCGTCACCACGTGACCAAAGACGGTTTCTACCGCGGTCGCAAAGTGATCGAAGTCGGCGGCTCTGAAGAAGAGTAAACTTTGTCCAGCCAATTGCGATTGGCCGTGGATGCGATGGGCGGGGACTTAGGTCCCCGCTCTGTCGTTCCGGCCTGTATCAGATTCCTCAAGAAATTCCCCGAAGCAGAGCTGAAGTTATTCGGCCCTAGCCCTCAGCTCCAAAGCCTGATTGATGCGGAGCGCCAGCCTCAACTGAGCAGTCGGCTCGAAATCTCTCACTGCGAGCAGGTCATTACCCAAAGCTGTAACCCGCTTCATGCCCTGCGCCACAAGCGCGAATCCTCCATGGCACTGGCACTGCAAACACTGGCCAGGGGTGAAGCCCAGGCAGTGGTCACCTCGGGTAATACCGGTGCATTGCTGGCTCTGAGTCGCAGCATTCTCGGCAATATCGAGGGAGTGCGGAAGCCGGCTTTGGGGAAATCCCTTCCCACGGAGAAGGGCTCCTGTTTCCTGCTCGATCTGGGGGCCAATATCGACTGCAGCGCCGAGGATCTACTGCAGTTTGCGCGCATGGGGATAGAGGCCCAGCGGGTGCATACCGGCAGGCGCGATCTCAAAGTGGCGTTGCTGAATATCGGCGCTGAGCCACATAAAGGCACCGAAGAGATCCGCCGTGCGGCCGAACTCTTAGAGTGGGATGCAAAAATCGACTACGCTGGCTTCGTTGAGGGTCACGATATCTTTACCGGCGTAGTGGATGTCGTAGTCTGCGACGGGCTGATGGGCAATGTGGCGATGAAATCCGCTGAAGGCGTCATTCGACTGATGGGTCAAAAAGCGTTCACCATCGAGAAAAGTGGGTATTTCAAGCGATTTTTTGGCCAATTAGCCATAAAGCTGTTGCGAAAATGGCGTACACAGGTGGAACCCGCCCGCTATAATGGCGCCAGCTTTTTAGGGGTGAAAGGCAATGTGATCAAGAGTCACGGCGGTGCCAGTAGTGAGGCATTTTACCGGGCAATGATCACCGCCAAAGAGTGCGCCGAAGCCGATCTGGCGGCCAGGGTCGGCCAGGCGATGGCGCAGTCTTAAGACTCCCCCTTTCAGATACTGCAAACCAGCTTCAAAGGATGTGCCATGACCAATGCAAGGCTCGCATTCGTCTTTCCCGGCCAGGGTTCCCAGCAGATTGGTATGCTGGCGGATGCCGCGGCTGAGTTTCCCGAAATCCACGCGACTTTTGCCGAGGCGTCCAGCGTACTTGGCTACGACCTCTGGGACCTGTGCCAGACGGGCGAACAGGCCGATATCAACATGACCGAGCGTACCCAGCCGCTGCTGTTGACAGCCAGTGTCGCGCTTTATCGAGTCTGGTGTGCCCACGGCGGTGCCCGTCCGGCGCTGATGGCGGGGCATAGTCTGGGCGAGTGGTCCGCTCTGGTGTGTGCCGGGGTTCTGGCCTTTACTGATGCGGTGCGACTGGTGCGAGAGCGCGGGCGCCTGATGCAGGAGGCGGTACCGGCCGGGCAGGGCGCGATGGCAGCTGTGATCGGTCTCGATGACGCCGCGGTGGAAGCCGCCTGTGCGGAAGCCGCGCAGGGCGAAGTGGCTGCGGCGGTCAACTACAACTCTCCGGGCCAGGTGGTTATTGCCGGTAGCGCCGCTGCGGTAGACCGGGCGATCGAGGCCTGTAAGGCTGCTGGTGCCAAGCGCGCTATGCCGCTGCCGGTCAGCGCGCCCTTCCATACCGAGCTGATGCGCCCGGCGGCGGAAAAGCTGGCTCCGCAGATCGAGTCTACCGTTTTTCACGCCCCTGAAATCCCGGTCATTCACAATGTGCACGCCAAGCCGGAAGCAGACCCGGCGGCGATTAAGGCGCTGATGATCGAGCAGATTTACAGCCCGGTGCGCTGGACCGCTTGCGTGCAGACGATGGCTGCAGCGGGTACAGAGCAGCTGGTCGAGTGTGGTCCCGGCAAAGTGCTGGCTGGCCTGGCGAAACGAATCGATCGCGGCCTCAGTGCCCACAATATCGACACGCCGGCACAATTGAATGAGGCTTTACTGGCTGCCGCCGGTTAAGCGCGATTCTGGCGAATTTACCTTTTGCCGAATTTACGTGGAGTAACAATGACACTAACAATTTCCCTGAATGACAAGGTGGCACTGGTAACCGGTGCCAGCCGCGGCATTGGTGCCGCCATTGCCGACACGCTCGGCGGTCTGGGTGCCACAGTTATCGGTACTGCAACCAGTGCTGGCGGTGCTGAAAAGATCAGCGCGCGCTTTGCGGAAAAGGGTATCGCAGGTGCCGGCAAGGTCCTGGACGTTACCAGCCCGGAAAGCCTGGCCGAGCTGCTGGAATCAGCCAAGAATGAATTCGGCGCGCCGACCATCCTCGTCAACAACGCTGGTATCACCAAAGATAATCTGCTGATGCGCATGAAGGACGACGAGTGGGAATCGGTCATCGATACCAACCTGTCCGCTGTTTATCGTGTGACCAAAGCCTGTCTGCGGGACATGACCAAGGCGCGCTGGGGCCGCATCATCAATATCAGTTCCGTTGTCGGCAGCATGGGCAATGCGGGTCAGAGCAACTACGCTGCGACCAAGGCGGGCGTGGCTGGTTTTGGGCGCTCCCTGGCTGCTGAAGTTGGCTCCCGCGGCATTACGGTCAATACTGTGGCTCCCGGCTTTATCGATACCGATATGACCAAAGTTTTGCCTGAAGCCCAGCGTGAATCACTGATGAGCAAGATCCCTTTGGGCCGCCTCGGGGCGCCCGAAGAAATCGCTTCTGTTGTTGCATTTTTGGCCAGTGATGCTGGCGGTTATGTGACCGGAGAGACTATCCACGTTAACGGTGGCATGTACATGGCGTGAGATTTTTTCTCAAAAATCCATGTAACGTATTGATTTAAAAGGTTTTTATATTCAAGCTTACGGCAATGAAAGGCTGCGCATTACATCCCGAAAAAGTTGGGGTACAATGCCGCCTCGCATTAACCAGAAGCTGTGTGAGCCGGTCGTTATCTCCGCAACTCAATGCGGTCCAATCCCAAAAATCAGGGAACAATAACGACTACAACAGATTTTTATCCACTAGGAGTTAAATTGAATCATGAGCAGCATTGAAGAGCGCGTTAAAAAGATCGTTGCTGAACAACTGGGCGTGAAGGAAGAAGACGTTAAGCCTGAAGCCTCTTTTGTTGAAGATCTGGGCGCTGACTCCCTCGACACAGTTGAGTTGGTAATGGCTCTGGAAGAGGAATTCGAAACTGAAATTCCCGACGAAGAAGCCGAAAAGATTACTACTGTTCAGCTGGCTATCGATTACATCAAGGAAAACCTTGGTTAATCCCCGCTGGGTAGTTTAGGTTCGGATAGCCGCTTGCTATCCGCAACCAAATGATTTGTGAGAGCCGTTCTATGTTGCATAGCGCGGCTCTCCTTTTATTGGCTCTAAGGATTTGTGACCGCTGATGCCGGCTTTGTTCGGCGGCCTTTTCGAGGTGTTGTCAGCGGGCAGTAGTGAAATTCGGGGGAATACGAGTGTCGCGTAGAAGAGTTGTCGTAACCGGGATGGGCATGGTGAGTCCGCTGGGCAATACCCTGGGCGAGACCTGGTCAGCCGTCCTCGCGGGCACCAGTGGTGCAGCACCGATTGAGACCTTTGATGTTTCGGCGTTTTCCACCCGCTTTGCGGCCACGGTGAAAAACTTCGACCCAACGCCCTATATGCCGGAAAAAGAAGCGCGCAAGATGGACGTGTTTCTACAGTATGGATTGGTGGCAGCCATCCAGGCTATGGAAGATTGTGGGATCGAAGTGAGTGAGCAGGATGCCCCTCGCATTGGTGCGTGTATCGGTTCCGGCATGGGCGGTATCCAGGCGATTGAAAATAACGCCATGTTGATCGCTGAAAAAGGGCCGCGCCGCGTATCCCCCTTCTTTGTTCCGGGGGCCATCATCAATATGGTCGCCGGTAACCTGTCCATCAAATACGGTTTGAAGGGGCCGAACCTTTCGACCACGACTGCATGTACGACCGGTACCCATGCGATCGGCCTGGGAATGCGCTGTATTCAGTACGGTGATGCGGATGTCATGGTGTGCGGCGGTGCCGAGATGGTAACCACGCCCGTTGGCCTCGGTGGCTTCTGTGCCGCCCGTGCGCTGTCAACGCGCAACGATGATCCTCAGGCGGCCAGTCGCCCCTGGGATCGGGACCGCGATGGTTTTGTCCTCGGTGAGGGTGCCGGCGTGCTGGTGCTGGAAGAGTACGAGCGGGCCAAGGCGCGCGGTGCCAAGATCTATGCAGAATTGAGCGGCTTCGGCATGAGCGGCGATGCCTTCCACATGACGTCACCGCCAGAAGATGGCGCCGGCGCAGCGCTGTCCATGCAGAATGCCCTCAACGATGCCGGCCTGACGGCGGATGGCATTCAGTACATTAATGCCCACGGCACATCCACGCCGCTGGGCGACAAGGCGGAAATCAAGGCGGTGCACTCCGTTTTCGGCAGCGCTGCAGATAAGCTGGCTGTTAGCTCCACCAAGTCCATGACCGGCCACCTGCTGGGTGCCGCTGGCGCTATTGAGGCCATCTTCTCGGTGCTGGCGCTCCGCGATCAGGTGGCGCCGCCCACCATCAATCTGGAGAATCAGGACGAAGCCTGCAACGGCATCAATCTGGTGCCCATGGAGACGCAGGAAGCCAGCATTGATGCGGTACTGTCCAACTCCTTTGGCTTCGGTGGTACCAACGGTTCGCTGATTTTCAAGCGCGTCTGATCTACTGCGCCCGCCGATTTGGCGGGCGCAGCTCTTTCCGAGGGAAGCATGTCTAAGCTCCCGCAATTCTTTCTGTGCGGCACGGCCGCTCCCACACTGCCGTCGGACGACGACTATTCAAATGGGCTGCTGGAGACTATGCGCTGCCAGCATGGTTCCGTGCCGTTGTGGCCGCTCCACCGCCAGCGCCTGTTGCGCAGCGGGAGGGTAACCGCACAGCAATTGGCCGACATGGGTTCGGTGATCGCGGAGATCGCTGCGGAGTGCCCGCTGGAGTCCGCCAAGCTGCGCTTGCGCTGCGGGCTTGTCGAAGGCCGGCAGCAATGGGATCTGAGCCTGTTGCCACTGGAGGCGACACCAGAGCTGGAGCAGGGGATTCGTCTTTTCCCGTGTCAAACGCGGCTCGAAATTGTCGAAACTGCCAATCCCGGCTGCAAAACACTGCAGCGGACGCGATATAATCGCGCCAGTACCGAGTTACCTGCCGGGGTCACGGTCGACGGGTTGTTGCGCGACAGTGGGGGCAGGGTGATAGAAAGCCTGAGATGTAATCTGCTCGCTTGGCGAGATGGCCAGTGGATAACGCCCGATCTGCACCGATGTGGCGTCAGGGGTGTCATGATGAGCTGGCTGGGTGGTCATTTTGCGCTTGCCGAGAGGGACATGGATCTCGACACCCTCTGTGCGGCCGAGGAAGTGGCGCTCTGCAATAGTGTGCGCGGCGTGATGCCTGTGACGGAACTGATCGGCGTGTGTCGCTGGCCTCTGGGCCCCGAAGTGCGACGGTTACAGCAGTTGATAGCGGAAGAATTGTGGTGAAGAAAAAACAAGCAAAGTCCCGCACGCGCATCTGGCGCTATGTCAGCGGCGCTGTCCTGTTGCTGGTTATGGCAGCCGGCGCCGGGCTCTGGGTTGCCAGAACGGCACTGGTGCAGCCCCTCGCCGTCGGTGACGATGGTCTGCGTTTCCAGGTCGATTCCGGTAGCAATCTGTCCCGGGCACTGCGGAATCTGGCGGATGAGGGCGTCATCAAATGGCCACGCCTGGTGCTGGCCTACGCCTATTGGCAGGAAAAAACCGGCATTCATGCTGGCGAATATCTGTTGCCCTACGGCAGCAATGCCATGGATCTGGTTGCGCGGTTGCATAGTGGCGATGTGACCCGCTACCGCCTGACGCTGGTTGAGGGCTGGACTTTCCGCCAGGCGCTCGAGCAGGTGCGCGCCGGCCGCAATATCGTCAAGTCCGATGCCGGTAGCAGCGTCGCAACGGCCACAGGCGCGCTTGGGGTGGAAGAGGACAGCGCCGAAGGTTGGATTTTTCCCGATACCTATATCTATCGCTCCGGCACCACAGATATCGAGCTGTTGCGGCAGGCGCACGCGCGCATGCAGCGGGTGCTGGATGAAGAGTGGCGCGCGCGCGACGTGGATCTGCCGTACAAATCTCCCTACGAGGCGCTGATCATGGCGTCGCTCATCGAGAAAGAGACCGGTCAGCCGTCGGAACGCAGTGAGATCGCCGGGGTCTTCGTCCGTCGGCTCAACAAAGGTATGCGCCTGCAGACAGACCCCACGGTTATCTACGGCCTGGGCGAGGAGTTCGATGGCAACCTGACCCGCGCGCACCTGCGCCAGCCAACGCCGTACAACACCTACACGATCAGCGGTCTGCCACCGACACCGATCGCGCTGCCCGGCCGGGACTCAATCCGCGCGGCGCTGAACCCGAAGTCGGGGGACAGTCTCTATTTTGTCGGCAAGGGGGATGGCTCTCACCATTTCTCGGCCACCCTGACGGAACACAACCGGGCTGTGCGAGAGTATCAGTTGAAGCGGCGTGCCGATTACCGGTCCAGTCCGGAAAAAGGAAATTGATTTTGCAACGCGGAAAATTTATCACCCTGGAAGGTGTTGAAGGGGTGGGCAAGTCCACCAATCTGCAGTTTGTAACCGACTGGCTCCGCGAGCAGGGTATCTCCTTTGTTCAGACCCGCGAACCAGGCGGTACGCCGCTGGCGGAACAGCTGCGGGAGTTGCTGCTCGCCAGGCGCGAGGAAGCCGTGGATCCCACCGCGGAGTTGCTAATGGTCTTCGCTGCGCGGGCACAGCACCTGGCACAGGTGATCGCGCCGGCGCTGGCGCGTGGAGACTGGGTGATTTGCGACCGATTCACAGATGCGACCTACGCCTACCAGGGGGGAGGCCGGGGCCTCGACAGGGCGCTGATCGCGCAGCTGGAACAGACAGTGCAGGGCGAGCTGAGACCGGACAAGGTCCTGCTCCTGGATCTGGACCCCGAGGTGGGGTTGTCGCGCGCTGCCAACACCGGTGCGGCGGACCGCTTCGAAAGCGAACAGCTGGCTTTTTTTCAGCGAGTACGCGCCGCCTATTGCGAACGGGCAGAAGCCTTTCCGGAGGGTTATGCGGTGATCGACGCGGGCGTGTCATTGGAGCTTGTACAGCAACAGCTGCGTCGCGAACTGGAACAGCTTGTATAGCGTATTTGTGCGGCCATAGCGGTGATCGCACCCAACCACTAGACGAAAACAAGTGACTGAAAACGTCGAACATTCAACCATCCCATCGCCGCTACCCTGGCAGGCCAGTCAGTGGCAGCGGCTCGGCGCACAGTGGCATGCGGGACGCTGTCCTCACGCACTGTTGATCAGTGGGCAGGCGGGTCTGGGTAAGCGCCGCTTTGCCGAGGCGTTTGCCGCGCTGATACTGTGCGAACAGCCGCGCGAGGGGCTCGCCTGCGGCAGGTGCCGCGGCTGCCGTTTGTGGCAGGCCGGCTCGCACCCGGATTTTTTGCGGGTGGAACCGGAGAAGCCCGGTGGCCCGCTCAAAGTGGAGCAGATTCGCCAGCTGGGTGCGTTCGTTGGCCGCACCAGCGGTCGCGGGGGCGCGCGGGTGGTTTGGTTGGCGCCGGCGGAGGCCATGAACGTCAACGCGGCCAATGCACTGCTGAAAAACCTGGAGGAGCCCGCGGCTTCGGTCATTTTCCTGTTGATCACCGACTCACCATCGGGGCTGTTGCCGACCATACGCAGCCGCTGCCAATCCATCGGGTTTCCGGCACCGGGCGAGGAGTCGGCACTGCGGTGGTTGGAGAAGGGCGGGCTGGACGGCCAGGCTGCGCGTCGCGCGCTGGCGCTGTCGGGCGGCGCACCGCTGCTGGCGCTGGAGTTGGCAGAACCGGAAGCGCGGGAGGCCCGCGAGCAGTTTCTGGCTGATCTGACTGCGCTGGCACAGGGTGCCGCGAGCGCCGTATCGCTGGCGGGACGCTGGGAGAGTCCTCCAGATGGAGTAGAGCTCAGCCAGCTGCTGCAGTTTTGGCAGCAGTGGCTGGCACAGATGCTGCGGGCCCGGAGTTGTGATCTGACGGCCGACGAACAGGTGATGGTTCTGTTGCAGCGTTTGCCGGGCAGCGGTGAAGAGGGCCTGCGCCCGCTGTTTGGCTTCTACGAGCAACTCCTGCTGGGGCGGCAGGCGTTGATTAGCGGCGCCAACCCCAACAAGCGCCTGTTGATCGAAGAACTGATGATTCGCTGGGCGAAACTGTACGTCTAGCGAGCACTGCTCGCTGTACAGTTTCGCGACCGGCCATGGATGGCCGGGCCGGGCTCGGCCCCAGGGAGGGCTGCTTGAGAATAACGCCCTGAGTGGCACCGCTCGCTGTACAACTTTGCGACCGGCCATGGATGGCCGGGCCGGGCTCGGCCCCAGGGAGGGCTGCTTGAGAATAACGCCCTGAGTGGCACCGCTCGCTGTACAACTTTGCGACCGGCCATGGATGGCCGGGCCGGGCTCTGCCCCAGGGAGGGCTGCTTGAGAATAACGCCCTGAGTGGCACCGCTCGCTGTACAACTTTGCGACCGGCCATGGATGGCCGGGCCGGGCTCTGCTCCAGGGAGGGCTGCTTGAGAACAACGCTCTGTGTGGCACCGCTCGCTGTACAGTTTCGCGACCGGCCATGGATGGCCGGGCCGGGCTCTGCCCCAGGGAGGGCTGCTTGAGAATAGCTCGGATCGACCGGCTGGCCGGGTGCTGCGTCAAGTCCGCCGGCCGGATTTCTGGACACAACCGAAGTGCTCAGATACCTTACCGTAAATCAAGAACAACGAGGTCCGGCTATGAAGGCCATGGGGGGCGGTGCCCGCAACGGCATCCTTTCGCTGAAGATACAGGATAAGTCCGTACTCTATGCGGCCTATATGCCGTTTGTGAAAAATGGTGGCCTGTTCATCAGCACCGACAAATCGTACAACCTCGGCGACGAGGTCTTCCTGCTGCTCAGCCTGATGGATGAACCGGAAAAGGTCCCGGTTGCCGGCAAGGTTGTGTGGATTACGCCGAGTGGCGCGCAGGGGAACCGCACACCGGGTATTGGTGTGCAGTTCAGTGACAAGGACAATGTTGCCCAGAACAAAATCGAAACCTATCTGGCGGGATCGCTCGAATCCAGCCGGCCGACCCACACGCTGTAACTGATTCATGCTTGTAGACTCTCACTGTCACCTCGACAGGCTCAAACTCGACAAATTCGACGGTGACCTCGATGCGGTGCTAGACCTCGCCCGCAGTCGCGGCGTCGGCAAGTTCCTGTGTGTCGGAATCAGTCTTGAGAATGTCGAACGGGTAGTGGAGCTCGCAGGCCAATACGACGACGTAGTCTGTTCCGTCGGCGTGCATCCGCTGGATGTGGATTCGGGCCTGGCCGGTGTCGACGAGTTGGTCGAAATGGCGCGGAAGCCGAATGTTGTCGCGCTGGGCGAAACCGGGCTCGATTATTACTACAGCACGGACACCAAAGAGGTGCAGCAGCAGAGCTTTATCGCGCACCTACAGGCGGCGGGCCGCGCGCAACTCCCGGTGATCGTTCACACCCGCGACGCCCGCGAGGATACGATCGACCTGATTCGCGAGCACGGTGACAGCGAGCATGCGGGTGTACTGCACTGCTTCACCGAAAGCTGGGAAATGGCCAGGGCCGCACTGGATCTGAATTACTATATTTCCCTGTCCGGTATTGTCACCTTCAAGAATGCCGAAGAGCTGCGCGATGTGGCGCGCCGTGTGCCGCTCGATCGGTTGCTGGTGGAAACCGACTCGCCCTATCTGGCGCCGGCCCCTTACCGGGGCAAGCCCAACATTCCGGCCTACGTGCGCGAAGTTGCGGAATTCATCGCCGAACTCCGCGGCATGCCGTTTGAGCAGCTGGCAGAGATCACCACGGAAAACTTTTATCGACTCTTCCCCCGGGCAGCCTGAGCCCGGCTACAGGGTACCCATTTCAGTACAGGAATCCCTCCCCAATGATGAAACAACAGTTGCAGACCATGCTGGCGCTGCAAGATGAGATCAATACGCTGGTTAACGACAACTGGCGCGCACAGAATTTTGCCTGGTATCGCGCGATCTGGGTGGAAAGCGCCGAGCTGCTGGATCACTACGGCTGGAAGTGGTGGAAAAAGCAGGAGCCTGATATGGACCAGGTCAAGCTCGAACTGGTCGACATCTGGCATTTTGGCCTCAGCCTGGAGCTGCAGCAGGGCAGTCCTCAACAGGTAGCGGCCGACATGCTCGCAGAGTTGGGGGCAGGGCAGCGCAAAGCCGGTGACTTCCGCAGTAACCTGGAAGCCTTCACATTGAATACTCTGGCCAGCAAGCAGTTCGACCTGGTCGGTTTCGCGCAGCTGTTGGCCGACGCAGAGCTGACTTTTGACGAGCTTTACCAGCGCTATGTGGGCAAGAATGTGCTCAATCGCTTCCGTCAGGACAACGGCTACAAGGACGGGAGTTACGTAAAGAACTGGGCCGGTCGGGAGGACAACGAGCACCTCGCCGAGATAGCCACTCAACTGGACACCACCGCGTCTGACTACAGCGCACAGATCTACCGAGCGCTGCAGGCGCGCTACAGCGAAACCGCGCCGGCATAGGCTCAAGTTTCGCTAATTGATCAATCGTTATTCAATTCATCCTAATACTTAGGTCTAGAATCTCGCCGCGCGAGATGAAATTTGCTCGCAAGTCTCTATAATGCGGGCCGCTTACAAACGAGGGAGAAGAATCGTGAAAGCACCTGTTCGTGTTGCTGTGACCGGCGCCGCCGGCCAGATCAGCTATTCTCTGCTGTTCCGCATCGCCTCCGGCGAAATGCTGGGTAAAGATCAACCGGTTATCCTGCAGCTGCTGGAAATCACCCCCGCCCTGGAAGCGCTGAAAGGCGTGGCCATGGAGCTGGATGATTGTGCCTTCCCGCTGCTGGCCGGTATTGTGCAATCTGATGACGCCACCGTGGCCTTCAAAGACGCCGACTATGCGCTGCTGGTTGGTGCGCGTCCGCGCGGTCCGGGCATGGAGCGTAAAGATCTGCTGGAAGCCAACGCCGCGATCTTCTCTGCTCAGGGCAAGGCGCTGAATGACGTTGCCTCGCGCAATGTGAAAGTGTTGGTAGTCGGCAACCCGGCGAATACCAATGCACTGATCGCTCAGCGCAATGCGCCGGACCTGGATCCGCGCAACTTTACCGCCATGACCCGCCTGGACCACAACCGCGCACTGTCGCAGCTGGCGGGCAAGACCGGTTCAAGCGTCAACGACATCACCCACATGACCATCTGGGGCAACCACTCATCCACTCAGTATCCGGATCTGTACCAGGCCAAAGTGGCCGGTGCGGCCGCGATGGATAAGGTGGACCAGGAGTGGTACGAGAATGATTTCATTCCGACCGTCCAGCAACGGGGTGCGGCAATCATCAAAGCCCGCGGCGCCTCTTCCGCGGCATCTGCAGCCAACGCGGCGATCGACCATATGCGCGACTGGGCACTGGGCACCAACGAAGGTGACTGGACCAGCATGGGCGTGTACAGCGATGGCTCCTATGGTATCCAGGAAGGCCTGATCTACTCTTTCCCGTGCACCTGTAAAAACGGTGACTGGGAAATTGTTCAGGGTGTCGACATCAATGAGTTCTCTCGCGAGAAGATGGCGGCCACTGAGCAGGAGCTGGCGGAAGAGCGTGATGCCGTAGCACACCTGCTGCCGTAACAGCCGCAGTCGCTCAGCTCCGGCAGACGGAAAACCCGCACTCAGGTGCGGGTTTTTTTATGGGAATATGTTCGATCTAATCACTCTTATCTCGGGCAATTCACGGGAGAAGAACCGAAAAAATCGAAGATACCCCGATGACGTCGCCGCTATTGGCCCCCGCGAGGACAGTGGCACGAGCGGTGCAATGTGTTCAGGCTGGGGAACCGCACTACACTGAATTCAAGTGCTTTCCGGAGCTGCGCGCTATGGTTACTGAAGTCGGCCGCAATTCATCGCGCTGTGCCTGCATACTGCTGCAGCCAAATCAGTCCCTCTCCCTCTCTGGCAACCTGTGGGTATTCGTCTCTCTGGTTGCGGTATCCCTGGGTATCAGTCTCGCGTTTGCCCTGGCCGGGGCCTGGATGATACTGCCGTTTGCCGGTCTCGAACTGGCATTGCTCGCCGTCTTGTTCGGCTACGTCTATTTGGAGGGGACACGACGGGAAGTGATTCGCATCAGCAACGAGCGTGTGATACTCGATTGCTGCAAAGGGCACCGACAGCAGAGTGTCTATCACCAGGAGTTTTCCCGCGAGAGTCTGGCGATTCTGGTGAGAATGGGGGGCAGTGCCACCGAACCGGCCTCAGTTTGTTTCAGTGGACCTGAGGGCTGTCTGGAAGTGGGTGACTTCCTCACCGATGCAGAGCGCGCAGAGCTGATACAAAAGCTCAATCAGTGCGGCATCTGCGCACGGCGCGAAAGGGAATATCGGCTGCAGGAGTTTTGACTGCAACTATCAACAGCGCTTACCACCCGTAATTTTCGCTATAATCGCGCCCTCATATCTGCAGCATTGACGGGGGTTAGTATGGCATTTCCCAAGATCGGCAACCTTGCGCCGGCTTTTACTCTTACAAACCAGAATGGCGAGAAAGTGTCGCTAAAGGACTTTCGCGGCACGAGTAACGTGGTGCTCTATTTCTATCCCAAGGCGTTAACACCGGGCTGTACCACCCAGGCCTGCGGTATTCGCGACAGCGCTGCGGGCTTCGACTCCGTCGATACAGTGGTACTGGGTGTCAGCCCGGACCCTGAGGCGAAGTTGCAGAAGTTTATCGAGAAACACGAACTGAACTTTGATCTGCTCTCCGATGAAGACCACAAGGTCGCCGACAAGTATGGCTGTTGGGGACTGAAGAAGTTTATGGGTAAGGAATATATGGGGTTGCTGAGGACCACATTTATCATCGATAAAGCAGGGCGCTTGTGCCATATCATCGACAAGGTAAAAACGAAAACACACCACGACGATGTACTCGGTTGGATTGGCGACAATCTCGACTAATCTGGTACTTTCGTTCCTCGCCGGGGATGACTCAATTTTCGTCCCTGGCATCGATCTCCCTCCTATTTGCGCTTACTTCACCATTACCATGTGACAACAGGTACATTTGTGCACATATGGCGCGTTATGCCTTATGTGACAGCGGGCAAAAAAAATTTGTTGACGTTCCTTGCATTTTGAATTCTTGGTCTATACTGCCTGATGTGAAGGAAAGGTGCGCCGGTGGAGAGTTGTATCCCGACGGGATATTGCCGGGGCAAAAGTTTAAAAAATGTACAGCTCTGTGAAGGATTCCATGTCAGTTTCAGGTGCCTCCCCGCACCCGGGTAGTAGCCCGCTCTGGTAAACAGTAACAAGGGCAGGTTGAGGAATAAGGGGTTCGCAGGAAGCGGACATAGAAAAATAACTGCGGCTCACGGAACTTAAAAGGAGCAGCTCGATGAATCACATTCAGCCCGACCAGACTTCGCTCTCAGAAGACAAACCACTTCAGCAGGCCAGGATATCCGGTGACCCGAATATTCTCGACCAGCTGTTGGCACCGCCGGAAGCGACCAGCTTCGGTATTGCGGCGCGGGTAATCGACGTACTGGAGCAACGTATCGGTAAGGCTTCTCTGGCCATCCGTCCGGTGGCCTCAGACCTCAGTATGTCAACTCGCACGCTGCAGCGTCGGCTGCAGGAGCACAATCTGAGTTTCGCCTCATTGCGCGATCATGTGCGTTTCCGCCACGCGGTGCATTTCCTGAAAGATACCGCGCTCAGTGTGGACGGCATTTCGCGTATCCTGGACTTCTCAGACCGGACCAGTTTTACCAGTGCCTTCAAGCGCTGGACCGGCATGTCACCAACTGGCTACCGCCGCCAGGTGCGTCAACGTTTCTGACCGGGCGGATAGACGGCCGGAACCTCCCGGAACCGGCCCGATCCATTGCCTCGGCAGGGTAAACCCGTTAGAGTTGGCGACAAATTTATAGGCTGACTCTTTGAGGTTCTGCATGAGCTTTTTTATTCCCGCTGCTGTGGCACAACAGACCGCTCCGGCGCCGCAGGGTAATCCGATGATAACCCTGTTGATGTTCGCGGGCCTGTTTGCATTTATGTGGTTTTTTATTATTCGCCCGCAACGCAAGCGCCAGAAGGAGCACCAGGAGCTCGTGGGCGCGCTGAAAAAGGGCGACGAAGTGGTAATGACCAGCGGTATGTTGGGGCGTGTCGACAAAGTCGATGACGACTACATCGTTCTTGAGGTTGCCGACAATATGTCACTCAAGTTCCAGAAGGTAGCCGTTCACGCAATTCTGCCGAAAGGTACCATCAAGAAGATCTAAGGCGTCTGCTGTCGCCTCGATTATAAAAACCCGGCTGTTGCCGGGTTTTTTGTGTCGAGTGAGGCGGTTTTATCCTTTCGTGACTTTGCGCCGGAAAAATAAGGACTTCAAGCCAGGAGGCACCACACTTGGTCACCCAAAAGCCACTCTCCTATCCCCCGCGCGTGAATCTGGCCCATTTGCCCACTCCGTTGCAGCCACTGGATCGCATAACAGAGAAATTCTCCACCCCCCATGGCGGGCCCCGCATCTGGGTCAAGCGAGATGACCTGACGGAAACGGCCATGTCCGGCAATAAACTGCGCAAACTGGAATTTGTTGCTGGTGAAGCGCGTGCGCAGGGCTGTGACACCTTGATTACCTGCGGCGGCGTGCAGTCCAATCACTGCCGCACAACGGCCCTGGTCGGCGCGCGCCTGGGGATGCGGGTACAGCTGATTTTGCGCGGTGAATTTGAAGGCATTCCCGATGGCAATCTCCTGGTCGATCAGCTGGCCGGAGCGGCGACCGCCTTCTATCCACCGCGGGAGTATTTCTCAGATCTCGAAAAACTTTTCGAGCACTGGCGAGATTTCTATGCCGAGCGGGGCCACAAGGCATTTTGTATTCCCACCGGAGCCAGTGACGGGCTCGGCATCTGGGGCTATATCGCTGGCTCTGAGGAATTGCTGGCAAATTGCCGAGATCGCGGTTTTGTGCCCGAACATATCGTTTGTGCGACGGGTAGCGGCGGCACCCAGGCCGGCCTGACGCTGGGTTGCCAGCTGCTCGGTTCGACGGCCCGTGTGACAGGCTATGCTGTTTGTGACAATGCGGAGTACTTCCAGCAGAAAGTTCGCGAAGATATTCGCCACTGGAGCAGCTTAAGTGGCAACGCCGTGGATGAATCCGCTTTATCTATAAATGTTAACGCAGACTATATCGGGCCGGGCTACGCGATTGCCGAAGAACCGGTGTACCGTGCGATTGCCGAGGCGGCCAGCCTGGAAGGGTTACTGTTGGACCCTGTCTATACCGGCAAGGCCTTTTACGGTTTGTTGCAGGAACTGCACAAAGGCACTTATCGGGACTGCCAAAACCTGGTGTTTGTACATACCGGTGGGCAATTCGGCCTGTTTCCTCACCGGGAAAACTTTCCGTTCCTGCTGTAAAAAGTCCTGTTACTGTTCTACTGTTGCGGAAGCTGCTAACCTGCGCAGCAAATCACAGTTGAAACTGTACACAAAACAATCAGAATTAAGTCAGAGTAGTGGGGGTTAGTTTGGAATCCTTTAATCAACTGCTGTTGTCACTGGACGGCATGCTAGGTTCGGCACCCTGGTTCCCCTGGGTGCTGCTCGGCGTCGGTTTCTTTTTCACAATTTACCTCGGCTTCCCGCAGCTCCGTTATTTCGGCCATGCGATCAAGATCGTGCAGGGCAAATACGATAAGCCAGGTGATCCCGGTGACACCTCCCACTTCCAAGCCCTGTCTACCGCGCTGTCCGGCACCGTGGGTACCGGCAACATCGGTGGTGTGGGCCTGGCGATCTTTCTCGGTGGTCCTGCGGCGCTATTCTGGATGTGGATGACCGCCTTCCTCGGTATGACGACAAAATTTGTCGAGGTGACCCTTTCGCATAAATACAGAATCAAAGCGGCGGACGGCTACTATGCCGGTGGACCCATGTTTTATATGGAACGCCGCCTGAATATGAAGTGGCTTGCGGTGGCGTTTGCTGTCGCCACTGTGATCAGTTCTTTCGGCACCGGCAGCCTGCCACAGGTCAACAATATCGCTCAGGCGATGAACGATACCTTTGGTCTCGACAAGGAACTGACGGGCGGTGTGCTCGCGATCCTGCTCGGCATGGTGATTATTGGCGGCATTACCCGTATCGCCAAAGTAACCTCTACCATCGTGCCGGTGATGGCTGTGTTCTATATTATCGGCGCACTCGCGGTCATCCTGTATAACTATGAGAACATCATCCCCTCATTCGTGTCCGTCTTCCGCGATGCATTTAATGGCAGCGCCGCCGCTGGTGGCTTCCTTGGTGCCAGCTTTGCCTACGCGTTTAATCGCGGCGTAAACCGCGGCCTGTTCTCGAACGAGGCGGGGCAGGGCTCTGCACCGATTGCGCACGCCGCGGCGCGCGCCGACGAGCCCGTTTCCGAAGGCATGGTTTCCCTGCTCGAGCCTTTTATCGACACCATCATCATCTGTACATTGACCGGTCTGGTGATTCTGTCTTCGGGTGTCTGGACAGAAAAGCACATGAACAAGTTTGAGCGTGCCGACCTGGTTGCTGTCGCTGGCAGCTACAACGATCAAAAACCGGAAGACGTGCAGAAGTTGTTCCATTTCCTGAGTGGCAGTGAAAGCGACGTGAAACCTTACAGCGGTTCCATCGTCGTCGCGGACGGCCACGCGTTAAACGGCAAGGAGTTCAGCCTGATTCACGCGCGCTCGGTTGCGGAAGATCTGGTATTCCGCGTGGGCGACGACAACTTCAGCGGCGTATTGACCGTAGTGGATGGCAACTTTGCCAACCCGAATATCGAAATCTGGGGCAACTCTCTCGTACACTCCGTCGCACTGACCAACAAGGCATTTCAGCGGGGCTTCTTTGGTGAGTACGGCAGCCTGATCGTCACTCTCGGTATCCTGCTGTTTGCCTTCTCTACGGCGATCGCCTGGTCCTATTATGGTGACCGTTCCATGATTTACCTGTTCGGCCCCAAGGCGGTAATGCCGTATCGCCTGGTCTACGTCATTGCCTTTTACTGGGCTGCGGTCGAGGACACCACGGTTATTTGGAACCTCTCCGCAGTGGCAATCGTTATCATGACATTGCCCAACCTGTTCGGTATCAGTGTCCTGGCAAAGGAAATGAAAGATACGGTGAAGGAGTACTGGAAGGATCCCAGTCATAAATAGATAGCAGTCGCTGTTTAAGCTTTAAAAAAGGGGGGAGCCATCAGGCTCCCCCCTTTTTTGTTTACATCGCTGCGTCAGTGCTCAGGGGCTCGCCTGCGCCTCCAGCGTCACACCAGAGTAGGAGGAGTAGCCGCGAATACTGATATACCAGGTGCCGGCCTGGGGATTGCTGAAGCTGCAATTTTCATTATTTCCCCAGCGGTAGGGACGGCAATCCCAGCTTCCCGTCGTGGGCTGGGCGCCATAGCGGACGTAGAGATCGCCATCGCCACTCCCGCCGGACATCTGTACATCGAGTGTGGACATGCCGGCATCAACATTCAGTGTGAAGTGCTGCCAGGAGCCCTGGCTGCCAGAGAGGTCGGTTTCCACCCAGCCGTCACCATTTCCGTTGCCGCCCTCGTTGAAGCTGCCCACGAGGCTGACGCGGGAGAAACTGCTGTAGGCGCGCACCATGACGTAATAAGTCCCGGCCTGTGCGTTGGCTATGTTGCAGGTCTCGTTATTGCCGTTGAGGTAGGGGCGGCAGTCGTAGCTGGAAGTGGTTGGAGCGGAGGCGAAACGCACATAAAGGTCGGCATCACCGCTACCGCCGGAGATCTGGAAACTCAGATTGGAAGCGCCAGCGGGTACTTCCAGCGTGTAATGCAGCTCCTGGCCGGTACTTCCCGAGAGACTTCCTATGGCCACACCGTTTTCCAGTTCGCCGCCGCCGGGATTGCCGCCACCGCCACAACCGGCCGTCGATACGCCAACCGTATCGAACGCTGCAGTAACCGCGGACAAGTCGTATCCGAGGTCCCCGGTGGCTGCTAGCACGCCGCAGGCGCCGTCGATATAGTCGGAAGTGGTGTTCCAGTACATCTGGTTGGCGAGCACGAACAGATCAAAGGCCGTGCGGGTATCCCAGCCGCTGCTGGTAGCGATCAGGTAGAAGGCCCGGTTGAACACTCCCGAGCTGTAGTGCACATCCATACCGGAGTAATAATCCGAGGCGTGACCGATCGATTTTCCATCGCGGGTGGGGTCATCCATATAGCGCAGAGCGCCACTGGCTTTGTAGATATCGGCCCCAACCATCCAGTCGTTAGTGCCGCGCATATAGAATTCCGCTGCCTCACCGGCCATATCGGAGAAGGCCTCATTGATTCCGCCGGACTGTGCGGAATATTGCAGGCCGGAATTCTGTTCAGTAAAACCGTGACTTACCTCGTGCGCCGAGACATCGAGGCTGACGAGAGGGTGGAAGGTACTGCCGCCGTCGCCGAAGGTCATCTGGCTGCCATCCCAGAAGGCGTTCTCGTAGTTATTGCTGTAGTGCACACGCATACGAAGCTTCTGGGTCAGTGGTGCGGTGTTATACCAGTCGCTGTAGAGATTGAAGACCACATTGCCGAAGTAATGTGCATCATTGAGCGGTGAGTAGGCACCGTTGATTTCCTTGTAGTCGTTATACGGGCAGGTGAAGGAAAAGATGTTGCCACCACTGGTCTTGTGGTTCAGGTCCACCGTTTCGACATTTGTGGTGTCCATTCGGCAGCTGCTGTCCACCTGCATCGGGGGAAAATCGGTCCCGTATTCATAGCGGCCGGTTTTCTGGTTGCCGCCGGGGCCGGTGGCGTCCTGGTGATTGATACCCTCCCAGTGCTCCAGTACCTCGCCGGTCAGGGCATCAATGAAGTAAAAGGGGCGTGACGGTTGATCGCCGTACTCGACCCAGCTCACCAGATAGGCGAGGCGTGCCTTATCCTGCGCATCGACATGGACATAGAGCGTATGCGTCTGTTTTTCCGCAGCGAGTTTCAGGGCGGGCAGCGACAGGGCGCCACGCAGCAGGCCCTGCTGTGCACGCTGATTGATCAAGTGGTCCATCGCGCGTTCCAGCGCATTATCCGCCTGTATGGACGCGCGCACCGAAGGAACCTCCAATTCCAGGCCGGCTAAAACATCGCCTGTTACCGCCGCAGATATCCCTTGTGTGGTGCTGGTGATGGTTTGGCCCCAAACCGGAATTCCCTTGTGGGTCTGCCGGTAGCGGGCGATGGTTTTGCCGTTGGCGAGCGTGCGTTCGCGGACTTTTTCCAGGGCGATATCCGCGCCCGCGACTGCGGTGAGTGCCTGGGCCGACAGCATATCCGGGGTCGCCGGTATCCTGTCGGCAGCATGGGCGCTGACCGCCAATGCCAAAGTACAGACAATTCCAGTTAGATGCTTCATTGCTAGCTTTCCTTTTATTGCTCTTATCTTGCGATCGACTGCTGCGGACACGGGGGATCGCCCCGCTTGCGCCACGGTACTGGCAGGCCTGTCGGCACCGTCACAGATCGATTCAGTTGAATGGTCAGACTGCAGAAGAAGGCCGGGCACCGGGGTGGGGTCGAATTGCTCGGTACGGCGCGCCGCTTTCTCAAACCGGGGTCCGGTGTTTCCGAACCGGATTGAGGTTACACCGCATACTCAAAGCGACAAGAAAGGAATGATGGAAATTCTATATATTGAAATTCTTTTCAATATCTTTGCGCAAGGTTTCACAAAGGTGGGATTAATATCCTGTCGGGCACCCAGTGGTCAATTTCCAACCTGGTGCTGGCTTGGCATAAAAAAGCCCCGCGAGCGGGGCTTTACAGTCGACGTTTAGTGTCGAACCTGGATCTTACAGGCGTCAGACATTCAACAGCAGGTACTCGCGCTCCCAGGAGCTGATTACCCGGTTGAATTCCTCGTATTCGTCGCGCTTGATCGCGCTCCATGCGCGCACGAACTTCTCGCCGAACATTTCCGCCGCTTCCTCACACTCCAGCAGCAGGCTCAGGGCGTGCTCCTGCGTGCGGGGCAGGGTGATGGGCTCGCTGGAACAGTCCCCGTGGTAGGGCGCACTGGGTTCGATCCGGTTGATCATGCCCAGGTAGCCACAGGCCAGGGAGGCGGCGATGGCCAGGTACGGGTTGCAGTCGGCACCGGGAAAGCGGTTCTCCAGACGTTTCCCCTGCGGCGAACTGTCCGGCACGCGCAGACCGGTGGTGCGGTTATCGTAGCCCCAGTGCAGGCTGGTCGGTGCCGCCATCTCCGGTGTAAACCGGCGATAGGAATTCACGTTCGGCGCAAAGAAGCTGATAAAACCCGGAGTATATTTCTGCATGCCGCCGACAAAGTGCAGGAAGGTTTCATTTTCCCTGCCTTCGTCGTCGACAAAAATATTTTTGCCGGTTTCGGCATCGACGATGCTCTGGTGAATATGCAGTGCGCTGCCAGGTTCATCCTCCATCGGCTTGGCCATGAAGGTGGCGTAAATACCATGGCGCAGCGCGGTTTCACGCACGGTGCGCTTGAAGGTGAAAACCTGGTCTGCGAGCTTGAGTGGATCGCCGTGCAGGAAATTGATTTCCATCTGCGCGGTGCCGGATTCGTGAATCAGTGTGTCCACGTCCAGGCCCTGGGCCTCGGAAAAGTCGTACATGTCCTCGATGATCGGCTCGTATTCATTCGCCGCGTCGATACTGTAAGACTGTCGGGTTTTTTCCGTGCGACCTGAGCGACCTACCGGTGCGGACAATTTCTCGTCCGGATCCAGGTTGCGCTTAACCAGATAGAACTCCACTTCCGGAGCGACAACCGGTTTCCAGCCCTTGGCTGCGTATTTATCCAGCACGAACTTCAGAATATTACGCGTACTAATCGGATGCGGCTTGCCATCGCGGGTATAGCAGTCGTGGATAATCTGTGCCGTGGGTTCGTTGGCCCAGGGATTGAGTCGCACGGAATCCGGGTCCGGTTCCAGCAGCATGTCGGTGTCTGCCGGGTCCACCAGTTCATTGTGTTCATCGACATAATCGCCGGTTACGGTCTGCACCAGAATACTTTCCGGCAGCCGGCTGTCTTCGGTCAGGAACTTGTCCGTGGGGGTAAATTTGCCCCGCGCATTACCGGACATGTCGGGCACCAGACACTCAACCTCTGAAATATTGTGATCTGCGAGCCACTTTGTAATCTTGTCCATTTTGCACCTTGATCGAGATGATCTTCCCCGTTTTGGGTTGCATTAGTATACGCCCGGTCCTACTGTGCGCGCGGCATCATCCTCCGCAGTTTGATTTTGCGGGGCCGCCGGGCGCGCCACGCCGGGCTTAAAAAAACAGCGATCGATAGGGATTACCGTTCGCGGGCTTTGATTATGACAAGAAACCGAATTATTATTCAATATAAATTGAATGATTGTTCGGTTTTTGCCGGACTTGAGGCCCGAGGGTCCTGCTTGGAGACAGCTATATGAACGCCACTGGCACAGTAAACAAACTGGTCGGCCACCCCGACTCCTATTACGCGGCAAGTGCAAACCCCGCACCCGTCTACCCGCAGCTCGAGGGCACGGTCGAGGCGGACGTGTGTGTGATAGGCGCGGGCTATACCGGGCTTTCCTCGGCGCTGCATCTCGCAGAGCGAGGTTACAAAGTCGTGGTATTGGAAGCGGAGCGTGTCGGCTGGGGTGCGTCGGGGCGCAACGGCGGGCATGTCGGGGTAGGGCAGCGCCGCGGCCAGGAAGACCTGGAGAAGATGCTCGGCCTGGATACCGCCAAGCAGCTCTGGGACATGAGCGTCGAAGCGGTGCACCTGGTGGAAGACCTGATCAACAAGCACAGCATCCAGTGCGACCTGAAGCGCGGCATTATGCACCTGGCGGCGAAGCGCAGTCATAACGCGCACCTGCAGGAGGAGGTCGAACTGCTGCGCGATCGCTACGGCTATGAGCAGATGCGCTATGCCGATGAGGATGAGGCGCGCACGCTGGTGGGGTCCGAGCGCTATTTTGGTGCGCAGGTCGACAGCGGTTCCCTGCATCTGCACCCGCTCAATTTCGCCCTCGGTTTGGCCGGCGCGGCGGCCGCAGCGGGTGTCGACTTCTATGAGCACAGCCGCGTGACGAAATACCGCGGTGGTTCCCCCTGCCTGGTGGAGACCGCAAACGGGCAGGTGAAAGCCAAAAACATCGTGCTGGCCTGCAACGGTTATCTGGGCAACCTGGAACCGCGTATGGCCGGCAAGATTATGCCGATCAACAATTTTGTGCTGGCCACCGAGCCGCTGTCGGAGTCGCTGGCGAAAGAGCTGATCGCCAACGATTACGCGCTGCAGGACACCCTGTTCGTGATCGACTACTGGAAACTGTCCGGCGACAACCGCCTGATTTTTGGTGGTGGTGAAAACTACACATCGCGCTTCCCCCAGGATATCCGCAACTTTGTCCGCAAGTACATGTTGCGGGTCTATCCGCAGCTCGCCGATACCCGGATAGAGTTCGGCTGGGGCGGGACGCTGGCGATTACCCTGAATCGCATGCCGCACCTGGGCCGGCTGGAGCCCAACGTCTACTACAGCCAGGGCTACTCGGGCCACGGTGTGCCTACGGCGACTTTTGCCGGCAAGCTGATTGCAGAAGTCGTTGCGGGAACCGAGGAGCGCTTTGATATACTGGCGCAAATTCCAACACCGAGCTTTCCGGGCGGCACATTGCTGCGCTGGCCCGGCCTGGTAGCGGGAATGCTCTATTACAGCCTGAAGGACAAGCTGGGCGGCTGATGGCCATTCCAATTGGAGGGGTCAGCACCAGGGTAACTAGGAGCTGAATTTCAAATTTGAATAATTATTCGGTTTGTGGGATAACAGACCTTCAAGTTCACTCGCTGGGTTAGCGCCATCGGCGGTTTCGGATGAGCAACCCTGAATAAAAAAAATGACGGGGGCGACCATGCCTGGATCAATAAAACTTTTGCACAACAACAAACACGCTCTTGCGTCGGCCATCGGTGCGGCGGTTATCGCCGTGAGCACCGGCGCCTCGGCGGCACAGATCGAAGAAGTGACCGTTACCGCGCAGATGCGTGCCGAGTCGCTGAAAGATGTACCCATGGCCGTCAGCGCCTTTACCGGCGATACGGTCAAGAACGGTAACTTGAAAGAGTTCAAGGACCTGTTCGCGCTGACCCCGGGCGTTTCCGGTGAGACCAACGATTCTTTCTTCGATTCGGTCTCCGTTCGCGGCGTTAACAACAACAGTTTCGGCAGCGGCAGTGACCCGGCGCTGGGCGTATTTCTGGACGGTGTATACCAGAGCCGTACCGGTGCCACCCCGAGCATGTATGACCTGGAGCGCGTAGAAGTGGTCAAGGGCCCGCAGGGTACCCTGTTCGGCCGCAATACCGCCTCCGGTGCCATTTCGATGGTGTCCCGCAAGCCGGGCGACACCCTCGCCGGCGAGGTCTCCGTCGGCGCTGGCCAGTACGGCCGCCAGGAGTTCGAGGGCAGCCTCGATATGCCACTGGGTGACAATCTCGCCGTGCGCATCGCCGGCATGCACCAGCAGGAAGACGGCCATATCAAAAACCTGGCCGGTGGTCGCGACCTGGGTGCCAGCGAAACGGACGCCATGCGTCTTACCGCGGTTTACGATGGCCTCGAGAACACCACTGTGACATTGATGGCACAGTACGAAGACCGCAAGGGAGATGGCACCATCTACCGCGCACTGGACACCGATGGCGACTACGACCAGGTGTACAACGACGCCCAGGGTTTGGACGAGTCTGAAATCGGCGACGTGATCCTGACCGTGGAGCACGAGCTGGCCGGCGGCAATACGCTGTCGTCGATCACCGGTTACAAGACCCACAACTACACCTATGTCGAGGACTTCGACGGTACCGCCAATCCCATCGACACCTACGTGCGCGACCAGACCGGTGACTTCTTCAGCCAGGAGTTCCGCCTGACCTCCAACAACAGCGGCATGTTCAACTATGTGATCGGTGCCTCCTACTACCAGGAGGACGTGGATGCGTTCTTCGCCGGTATCGACAGCGAGGACTTCATCTGTGACGGCATCTATGCCGACGAGTGGGAAGAGGGCCTGGATAGCTTCGATACCTGTGCGAGCCTGCCGCAGGACGTGATCGACGAGGCGTTCGGTTTCGAGGGGGAGCCCTGGGAATACGCTCCGGGCGGTCTGTCCATTGAGGCTGCAGACACCTTCGGCGAGTACTCCGGCTGGGGTGTTTTCGCCAACACCACTTTTGACTTTACCGATGCCACCAGCCTGGGCCTGGGCATTCGCTATACCAGCGACACCAAGAACTACAAGGTGGTATCCCCCTGGCCCGACACCTGGACCGGCGGCTGGAACTACCAGTCCATGTATACCGATGAGGCCGGCATTACCGGTGACAATACCTGGACCAATATCTCCGGTCGCGCGACCCTGAACCACGACCTGAACGACAACGTCACCGCCTATGCCAGTGTGGCGACCGGTTACAAGTCCGGCGGTTTCGACTACCTGTCCTACCACATCACCGATCCGGCCTACGGCGACGATGAGGACAGCCAGTACGAATGGCTGGACGAGCAGGGCTATGAGGTGAATGCCGGCAATGCCGAGCCGAGTCGCTTCGACGAGGAAAATGTCCTGTCCTACGAGTTGGGCCTGAAGGCGCGCCTGCTGGACAACCGCCTGGCATTGAACGCGGCGGCTTTCCAGTACACCTACGACGACCTGCAGCAGGCCTTCTTCGTCGGCGCTGCGGCCATTACCCGCAACGTGGGTGAGTCCGAGGGCCGCGGCCTGGAAGTCGACGCCCGCTGGCTGATCACCGACAACCTGGATCTGTACCTGGGCATGGCGTGGCTGGACACCAAATTCACCGGTGCGCCGGAAGAGCTGTGTGAATCCTGTGACGGCAACGAAATGGCCTTCTCGCCGGAATTCTCCTCTGCCACTGTGCTGACCTACCACCAGGCTACTGGGCTGGGTGAGATCAATTACTCCGCTGAGTACACCTTCACCGGCGAGCAGTGGTCCGATCTCGAGAATACCGAAGAGGTCAAGCTGAACAGCCGCGATATCGTCAACCTGCGTGTATCCCTGACGGCGCCCGACGAGAGCTGGACAGCCGGCATCTACGCCGAAAACCTGTTCGACGAGGAGTACTACCACTGGGGCTACGCTGAAGCGCTGTACAACCTGCCGACCACCAAGACAGACCCCTCGCGCGGTCGTCTGGTCGGCGTGAACCTGGATTACCGCTTCTAACCCGGAGCGGGACCTCACAGGTTGCGACAACAGAGCCGGCGTTTTACGCCGGCTTTTTTGTGGCCGGAAATTGCCGCCGCACAGCGGCGAATGCCGGGGGACTTTGGTGTTAAACTGGCGGCCAATCGGAGAAGGGAAAGTGACTTTGTCCAATACTGAGCAGAAAAAGCGCAAAAGCCAGCTGACGCCCCGCCGGGAGCCGGTTCAGGCGCGCGCGCGCGAGCGGACGCGGCAGATTCTCGATACGACGGGACGCCTGTTGGAAGAGGTGGGTCTCAACGACCTGACGACCATCCTGATCGCCAAGGAACTGGGCGTTTCCGTCGGCTCCCTGTACCACTATTTCCCCAATAAGCACGCCATTCTCTACGCGATGGGTGAACAGTGGCTGGCGAGCATGACGATGGCGCTGGAAGAGCTGGCGCAGCAGGACCTGGAGAATACGTCCCTGCAGGGGTTTATCGCCGAGCTGTTGCAGCGGCTGGTGGCGGTATATCGAGAGCAGCGCGGCCTGCTGCCGCTGGTGCAGGCGATGTGGGGCATTCCCGAGCTGCACGAACTCGACGAGCGCCACGACGAACTGGTGATCAGCCATCTCACCGGTATGTACCAGCGCCTCGGCTTTGTCTGCCCGCCCAACGAAATGAACCGCCTCGCCCGGGCGACACTGGAGACCTGTCACGCGCTGGTTCTGGTCATCGTCAACCAGCGCGGCGTGCGCTCCCGGCGCACTCAGGAAGACCTGCAGCAGATGCTGGTTAGCATGCTCGACAGCCATCGCGACGAGCGCCGCCCCGCCGGGCTTGACGACGTGGAGGCCCCGTAATGTCGCAACGACCGGAGAAGCTGGTTATCGCCATCTCCTCGCGGGCGCTGTTCAATCTGCAGGACAGTCACCGTGTCTTCGAGGAGCAGGGCCTGGAGGCCTTCTCCGCCTACCAGATAGAGCGGGAGAATGATGTCCTGGAAAAGGGCGACGCCTTTCCGCTGGTGGAAAAATTCCTGCAGATCAACGGGCGCCTTGAGGGCGATCCGCGGGTCGAAGTGATTCTGTTGTCCCGCAACAGCGCCGATACCGGCCTGCGGGTCTTTAATTCGGTCGAACACTACGGGCTGAACATCACCCGGGCGGCATTCTGCAACGGCGAGAGTCCCTATCGCTATATCGCGCCCTTCGGCTGTCATCTGTTCCTGTCGACGGATGGTCGCGACGTCCGTCACGCCCTGGAGCAGGGCGTCGCGGCGGCGACACTGATCGCCGGCGGCGCGCGGCAGCGCCGGGACGATACCCTGCGTTTCGCCTTCGACGGTGACGCGGTGATTTTCTCCGACGAGGCGGAGCAGATTTTCAAGCGCGATGGGCTGGCTGCCTTCACTGCCGCGGAGCGCGCTTCGGCGCAAAAACCGCTGGGCGGTGGTCCGTTCAAGGGCTTTCTCGAGGCCCTGCAGCGCCTGCAGGCCGAGTTCGGCGCAGACGACTGTCCTATCCGCACCGCGCTGGTGACGGCGCGGTCAGCACCGGCGCACGAACGGGTCATCCGCACCCTGCGCGCGTGGAATATCCGTATCGACGAATCGGTATTTCTCGGCGGTCTGCCCAAGGGCGAGTTTCTGCGCGCCTTCGGTGCCGATGTGTTCTTCGACGACCAGCCGAGCCACTGCGCCTCGGCGGCTGAACACGTGGCTACCGGGCACGTACCCCACGGCATCGCCAATCAGGACGCCTGAGCGAATTTGCCTGCTAAATACCGGTTGGCTCCTGCGGGGCTGAATTTGCATCCGGCGTCACGCCATAGAAATCATGCCTCGGGTTGGCTCAGGCCCGCTTTCACTGCTATTCTTTTCTCGCATAAACTTAGACAGTTTTTATAACTATCAGCCTATCCGCTGGAAGGGCCGTTGTCGCGGGGAAGGGCACTCAGGCAAGAAGGGAGATTCTATGAAGCTGCAGCAGTTGCGATATATCTGGGAAGTGGCCCATCACGACCTCAATGTTTCTGCGACAGCACAGAGCCTCTACACTTCCCAGCCCGGCATCAGCAAGCAGATCCGCCTTCTGGAAGATGAGCTCGGCGTGGAAATCTTTGCCCGCAGCGGCAAGCACCTGACGCGCGTCACCCCGGCCGGTGAAGCGATACTCAAAACCGCCGGCGAAATCATGCGCAAGGTGGAGAACATCAAGCAGGTGGCCCAGGAGTTCAGCAATGACAAGAAGGGCAGCCTCGCCATCGCCACCACCCACACCCAGGCCCGCTATGCGCTGCCGGCAGTCATAAAATCCTTCATTGCCCGCTACCCCGAGGTGTCCCTGCATATGCATCAGGGTACGCCCATGCAGATTTCAGAAATGGCTGCCGACGGGACCGCCGATTTCGCAATCGCGACAGAGGCGCTGGAGCTTTTCAGTGACCTGGTCATGATGCCGGTATACCGCTGGAACCGCTGTGTTCTCGTGCCGAAGGGGCATCCTTTGTGCCAGGCCAGCAAGCTCGAACTGGAAGACGTGGCAAAGCACCCGATTGTCACTTACGTCTTTGGATTTACCGGTCGCTCCAAGCTGGACGAGGCCTTTCTGGAAAAGGGGTTGTCGCCCAAGGTCGTGTTTACGGCGGCGGATGCCGATGTGATCAAGACCTATGTCCGCCTCGGTCTGGGGATTGGCATCGTCGCCGATATGGCGGTGGATGAAGAGGATGAAGATCTGGTGGCGCTGGATGCGAGCAATCTCTTCGAGTCGAGCGTGACCAAGATCGGCTTCCGCAAGGGGATTTTTCTGCGCGGATTTATGTACGAATTCATTCAGCAATTCGCCCCCCACCTGACCCGCGAGCTGGTTGATCAGGCTGCTCACGCGAGTAGCCGCGCGGAACTCGATGAGCTGTTCGCGGGCCTCGAGTTGCCGGTTTACTGATTCCTGCCGACACTCAACAAAAAAACGCGGCTGCGAGCCGCGTTTTTTTGTAGGGCCTAACCCTGCCAGGCTGGCTCCTGTGTCAGGCTTCCATCTTCTTTTGCAGGACTTCCTTGACCAGCTTGAAGTAGACGGTATAGATCTGTGGCTGCTGTCCCTCTTCCTCCACCAGGAAAAAGGGGGCCCGCTCCACGGCATATTGACGCGCAATCTGCATGCCTGCGCTCTGCTCGTCGCGCACGTCGGCAATCAATGTCTGGTCGACGAAGCGCAGGAAATCCTGCTCTTCCAGTTTCTGCTGCACGTCGCGGCATTTTGCACAGGGTGAGCCGTCGGCGAGTATTTTCTTAACCAGCGTAATCTTCACGATATCTCCCTCCAGACACGAAAGCCCCGCGGGACTTTTGCTAATTGGCGCAGAATCTAGCAAAGTGGCATATAACTTTGAAATATCAATCACTGATAGCTATATAACCAAAGTGATGGAGGTGGTTGGGGATCTGCGACCTGTGGGGCGGAGGTCAGGGGAGGAAGTTTTCCAGGGTTTGCAGCAACATGCGGACTTTATTCAGGCACTCCTCGTGCTCGGACCGCGGCTGCGAGTCGGCAACGATGCCGCCACCGGCGGCCCCGGTAATATTGCCGTCGCTGGCACTAAAAGTGCGAATGGCGATGCTGGTATCGGCGTGGCCGCAACTGCTGATGTAACCGACGCTGCCGCAGTAGATGCCGCGCGGGCTCAGTTCCAGCTCGCGGATGATCTGCATGGCGCGGCGCTTCGGTGCGCCGGTGATCGAACCGCCGGGAAAACAGGCGGCCAGCAGGTCCGCGTATCCGTACTCGTCGGGCAATTCGCCGGTGACAACACTGACCAGGTGGTGGACGTTGGCAAAGCTGGCGAGCTGGAACAGCTCCGGGACCCGCACGCTGCCGCGACGGCACAGCTTGCCAAAATCGTTGCGCAGCAGGTCGACGATCATCAGGTTTTCGGCGCGATCCTTGGCACTCTGCTGCAAGTCCCTTGCGGCGCGGGCATCCTTGTCAGCGTCGTCGCTTCTCGGCGCCGTGCCTTTAATCGGTTCCGTCTGCAGGCTGCTGCCGTCCGCGCGGATAAAGCGCTCGGGGGAGAGGCTCAGAAGGCTGCCCTGTGGAAGGGCCATATAGGCGGAAAAAGGACCGGCCACGTTTGCGCGCAGGGCCAGGTAGGCGGCAAAGAGGTCGCCCTCGTAGCGCGACCGGAAACGCTGGGTGAAGTTGGCCTGGTAGATATCCCCCGCGTTGATGTACTCCAGCACCGCTTCGATACGCGCGCAGTACTCTGCCGTTGAGAATTCGTGGGCGAATGGCGCCAGCAGACGGAAGTCGCCGCAGCGCGGCTCGGTCTGCCAGCGCACGGCGGTAAAGCGGGCAATCAGATCGCGTTTCTGAGGCTGTGTGCAGGCGGGGTGAAAAACCAGGTGGCTCGCTCCCAGCTGGTGATCGGTGATCAGCGCCCAGCTGTAAAGCCCGAAAAAGCCGGCGGGCAGGTCTGTCGTGCGCGTGTCGAAGGGCAGGAAGTTGTCCTGCATACCCAATTCGTAACCCGCATAGCCGATGACACCACCACAAAAGGGCAGTTGTGGGTCGCGGTCCTGCGGCTCCAGCTCACACAGCAGGTCGTCCACCTGCCCGAAAGGCTGCTCACTGTCTGCACACAGCTCCAATGCATTAATCGGATCGGCACTAATAATGTCAAAACGACCGCCGTTTGCCCGCGGCCGACCGCTATCCAGCCACACCGGGGCCGGCAGGTCGGCAACCGCCTGGAAAGCCACGGCGGTATTGGTGGAATAGGGCAGAGAGACGATTTGCATTTCAGAATACAGCTGTCAGAAGACGGCGCACACTACACACTTTGCCGACACAAGAAAAGGCCGACCAATGGCGGCGCTCAGTCGACCCGTCGCTCAATCCCCGCCTGTGACATCAGGCGCGTGGCCAGCTCTTCGACGGATAGCTGTGTCGCGTTCAGATAGGGAACCTGTGCCCGCCGCAGCATCTGTTCCACCTGGCGCACTTCGAATTCGCACTGTTCCATAGAAGCGTAGCGGCTGTTGGCGCGGCGCTCCTGGCGAATCTGCATCAGGCGGCGCGGGTCAATTGTCAGGCCGAACAGCTTGTCGCGGTAAGGGCGCAGTATCTTCGGCAGTGCCGTGGAGTCCATATCCTCCTCGGTAATCGGATAATTCGCCGCGCGCAGGCCGAATTGCAGGGCGAGATACAGGCATGTCGGCGTCTTCCCGGATCGCGATACGCCGACAAGAATGACATCGGCGCGTTCAAACTCCCTCACCCGGCGACCGTCGTCATTGTCCATGGCGAAATGCACCGCCTCGATGCGATCGCTGTAGCGGCGGTCGTCGGCGATGCCGTGGGAGACATTGACCGACTGTGCGGGATCGCGGCCAAACAGATTGGCAAGCGGCGTCAGATAGCTCTCGAAGACATCCAGCATCAGGGCCGAACTCTTATGGAGCTGCAGGCGGATCTTGTCGGATACGATGCTGGTAATCATGATCGGCTGCAGACCGGATTCGCTCGCCGACTGCTCGATTCTCTTTAGGGCCTGCTGTACTTTTTCGTCAGAATCGATGTAGGGCAGGGTCACCTGTTCCACGTGCTGGTCGCGGAATTGCGCGAGCAGGCTGTGGCCGATGGCCTCCACGGTCAGGCCGGTGCCATCGGAAATAAAAAATGCGGTGCGCTTGTTTTTTGCCATATTTTTTCCAAATAGAGCTAGGCGAGGCGTGCAGTGTAAAGCGTTTTGGCGCTCAGGTCGCGAAAAGCCTTGTAGAAAATTTACAACATTTTGGGCGATTTTTACGGGCTATTTTTTACAAGCCTCATCCTTATAATCGGCCGCCACAATTCCTGCTTCAGAGGGCCTTCACTTGACGAACTTCACCATCGAATTCGCAAAACTGGGTATGGGGGATGTCGACAAGGTCGGCGGTAAGAACGCATCACTCGGCGAGATGATCTCCTCCCTGGCCGGTGCCGGCGTCAGTGTCCCGGGCGGCTTTGCCACTACCGCAGAGGCCTTCCGCGCCTTCCTGGCGCATGAGCAACTGGAGCAGCGTATTGCCGAGCGCCTGCAGGAACTGGACGTATCCGACGTCACCGCGCTGGCCGCGGCGGGCGAGGAGATCCGTGGCTGGATCCTGAACACGCCTTTCCCCGCCCAACTGGAGGAGGAAATTCGCGCGGGCTACCAGGCACTGGGTGGTGGTGAAACCGCGGTGGCCGTGCGCTCATCGGCAACCGCAGAAGACCTGCCGGATGCCTCTTTTGCCGGCCAGCAGGAAACCTTCCTCAACATCCGCGGCATTGACGCGGTTCTGCGCGCGGTGCACGAGGTGTTCGCCTCCCTGTACAACGACCGCGCCATCGCCTATCGCGTGCACACCGGCTATGCCCACGCGGGCGTGGCCCTGTCCGCCGGTATCCAGCATATGGTCCGCAGCGAGACCGGCGCCGCCGGCGTTATGTTCACCCTGGACACCGAGAGTGGCTTCCGCGATGTGATCTTTATCACCGCGGCCTTTGGTCTCGGCGAAACCGTCGTGCAGGGCGCGGTGAACCCGGACGAATTCTATCTCTACAAGCCGGCTCTGGATGCGGGCCGCCCGGCGATTCTGCGCCGCAACCGCGGCAGCAAGGCGATCAAGATGGTCTACGACCAGAGCGGTGAGTGTGGACGCTCAGTCAAGACCGTGCCGGTGGCGGATGAAGACCGCCAGCGCTTCGCGCTGACTGACGCGGAATTGACCAGCCTGGCACAGCAGGCACGCAAGATCGAAGACCACTACGGCCGGCCGATGGACATCGAGTGGGCCAAAGACGGCGATACCGGCGAACTGTTTATCGTGCAGGCGCGTCCGGAAACCGTGCGCTCCCGCGATCAGGGCACCCACATCGAGCGCTATCACCTGCGCGAGCGCGGCGACATTCTGTGCGAAGGTCGCGCCATCGGCCAGCGCATCGGTGCCGGCCGCGTGCGCGTGCTGGAGTCCGTTGAGGACATGGCGGCCATGCAGGACGGCGAGGTCCTGGTTACCGATATGACCGACCCCGACTGGGAGCCGGTACTGAAAAAGGCGAGTGCGATCGTCACCAACCGCGGTGGCCGCACCTGTCACGCTGCCATCATCGCGCGCGAACTGGGCATTCCGGCGGTCGTCGGCTGTGGTAACGCCACCGAACTGCTCACCAGCGGCACGCCGGTGACGGTGTCCTGTGCCGAGGGCGATACCGGTTTCGTGATGTCCGGTGAATTGAACTTTGAGCGCGAAGAGACCGAAGTCAGCGATATGCCCGAGCTGCCGTTCAAGATCATGCTGAACGTGGGCAACCCGGACCGCGCCTTTGCCTTCAGCCACCTGCCCAATCAGGGCGTCGGCCTGGCGCGACTCGAATTTATCCTGAACCGCATGATCGGCATTCACCCCAAGGCGCTGCTCGAGCTGGATAAGCTGCCCGAAGATCTGCAGAAGAATATCCGCGAGCGCATCGGCGGCTACGCCTCACCGGAGGAGTTTATCGTCGAGAAGCTGGTAGAGGGTATCGCCACGCTGGCCGCGGCTTTCGCGCCGAATCGGGTGATCGTGCGCCTGTCTGACTTCAAGTCGAACGAATATGCACACCTTGTAGGCGGTCAGCTGTACGAGCCGAGCGAGGAAAACCCGATGCTGGGCTTCCGCGGCGCGGCCCGCTACCGCTCGGCGGATTTCCGTCAGTGTTTTGCTTTGGAATGCCGTGCGCTGAAGAAAGTTCGCGATGAAATGGGCCTCACCAATGTGGAAATCATGGTGCCTTTCGTGCGCACGCCGGAAGAGGCCGCTGAAGTAGTCGGCCTGCTGGAGCAAAACGGCCTGAAGCGCGGTGAGGCGGGACTGAAAGTCATCATGATGTGCGAACTGCCGTCCAACGCGCTGTTGGCAGAGGATTTCCTGCAGCATTTCGACGGTTTCTCCATCGGCTCGAACGACCTGACACAGCTGACCCTGGGTCTGGATCGGGATTCCGGACTGGTGGCGGACCTGTTCGACGAGCGCAACCCGGCGGTCAAGGCACTGCTGTCCAGGGCCATCCAGGCGTGCAAGAAGGCCGGTAAATATGTCGGCATCTGCGGGCAGGGCCCGTCGGATCACAAGGATTTTGCCCGCTGGTTGATGGACGAGGGCATAGACAGTGTTTCACTCAACCCGGATACCGCGGTAGATACCTGGCTATTCCTGGCCAATGAAGAAGGTTGATGTTGCACAGAAAGCGGCCCTGTTGGGCCGCTTTCTCGTTCTGCCTCGATGAATCTCGCTACGAAAATTTCCCTCCAAATCTCCGTTGCCACGGCGGTGATTATTAGACTCCTGTTGCGGTTATAGCCGTGAATCGCCAGATTTTTTCCTGTGTTTTTTGTGGGCGACCCAATCACCAGAGACTATGTTCAAGCTCCATCCCGATAACACCATTTGGGTAGAGAATAATTCAATCTAAGTGCCCAAAACTCCCTCAATAGAATCGAATTAGTCCTAAGGCGAAGCATAAACCGGAAACGGCGTTGCATTTATTGCCACAAGGCATTTTCCGTGGGCTGTGAAATTCCCACTCCCAGTGATCGGGGTCGCAGCGTTGCCAGACGGGCTCTTTCTTCGGCCGGACTTAGTGTCAAGCAGAAAAAAGTAGTTGAGGTGAGCTATGTACTCGAACAGAACAAGTCGTCTCCCATTGCTTCACGCCTTTCTGGCGGTCATTTTGAGCGCATTGTTGGGAATTCCATCCGCAATTGCACACCCCCGCGGGATCAACTGGTTTGACGATGTCGCCGCAGTAAATTCCTCCGGATCAGTATCGATTACCATCAATTTGAGTGAACAGCGGGCCTACTTCTACAAAGGGGGGCAGCTCGTCGGCGTATCCAAAGTCTCGTCCGGCAAGCGGGGCTTCAGTACGCGGCCCGGGCATTTCCGCATTCTGTCCAAGCATCCGCAACACCGCTCCACCATCTACGGTAGTTACGTCGACAGAAGAACCGGCCGTGTCGTGAAGGCAGATGTGAATACCCGCAAAGACCGCCGTCCGCCTGGGACCTATTATCGCGGAGCCAAGATGAACAACTATCTGCGTTTCAACGGCGGTATCGGTATGCACGCGTCCGGCCATGTACCCAACTATCCCGCCTCCCATGGCTGCGTTCGCATGCCGCCGCACATGGCTCAGAAGTTCTACCGCTATGCCCGCGTGGGCACCCCTGTGCGAGTAACCTATTGATTGGTCGCCCCGGTAGCGGAACAGATAGCGGGTATTATCCATTGAGTTTATACCCGCTATTTTTTGATGCGACTACAACGCCGCCGGCGAATCGCTATCATCATTGCCCTGACTGAGAAAAAATCCGAGGTAGCCCATGGCGATTTCCACTCCAGACCTGTGTGACGCTCACCCTGAGCTGGTCCAGGTCGTTGAACCGATGTTTGTCAACTACGGTGGCCGCGAACAGTTTGGCGGCGAGATAGTTACCATCAAATGCTTTGAGGATAATTCCCTGGTGCGCGAGCTCGTTGCCGAACCGGGGAGTGGCAAAGTGCTCGTCGTCGATGCCGGTGGTTCCATGCGGCGCGCCTGCCTTGGCGATATGCTGGCGGAAAAAGCCTGCGCCAATGGTTGGGAGGGCATCGTCATGTACGGTTGTATACGCGATGTGGATGAGATTTCTGGACTAGAGTTAGGGGTGCAGGCATTGGGAACTCACCCGATGAAAACAGAAAAGAAGGGAATCGGGGAGAGAAATCTGGCCGTGACCTTCGGCGGTGTGACTTTCCGGCCTGGCGAATACCTGTACGCAGACAATAACGGCGTGATCGTTTCCCCGCAGCCTCTGATCTGACCCTCTGCAACGCACGTGGGAATCCGGCGCCGAGAGTAGGAAGCTTGAGTTTTACAACTTGGTAGTACCGGAATCCATTGTTTACGGGCTGGTTTTGCTGTCGGCACTGGCCCACGCCGCCTGGAACGCCGTCGTCAAGCACAGCGCCGAAGGGTTTTTGCAGCTGGCGATGATTCGCAGCGTCGGACTGCTGATCGGCATTCTGCTGGCGACACAATTGCCTCCCCCTGAGCCGGAAGCCATCGGATTCCTGCTCGGTGGTGCGATTTTTCAGTACATTTATTTTTTCCTGTTAACCCGTTCCTACCGCGTGCTCGATTACGGCACGGCCTATCCGCTAGCGAGAGGCGTAACCCCCTTGCTGGTAGCGCTGGCTGCACTGCTGTTTCTCGATGAGTCTCTTCAACCGCTGCAGTTGACCGGTGTGCTGCTGGTCAGCTGCGGTATTCTCGCGCTGCTGCTGAAGGAGTTGCAGGTATCCAGCCCGGGAATTCTGCTGTCTCTGGGAACGGGTATCGCCATCACCGGCTACACAACGCTGGGGGCCGCCGGTGTGCGTACCGTCGCGAACCCGCTCAGCTTTGTGGCGTGGCTCGAGATACTGTCGGGAGCGGGAATCCTGCTCGCCGTGCTGGTCACGCAACCTATGCGCGGCATCGCCTTTGCGCGCACAAACCTGTTGCGCGGTTCAGCGTCGGGCGTGCTGGCCAGCGGCGGCTTTGCCGTCGCCCTGTGGGCGACTTCGGTGATGCCGGTAGCGGCGGTGGCCGCCACACGCGAGACCAGCATCCTGTTCGCCTCGGTAATTTCCGTGTATGTGCTGAACGAGCGCTTTTCCGCGCGCCGGTTGATTGCGGCGCTGATTATCTTCACCGGCGTCGGCGCACTGGCATTCGCTTAAAGTCGTCGCCTATCATTTGTGCTGAAATCCCTCGCCAGCTTTCGGCACAGTCAGTTCTGTGTTTCCGCACATTTGCCACATGGACAGTCAAAATGAGCGACTTGCGCAAAAAGTGGATTACCGCGCCACTACTCAACCTGATCAAGAAAGTCCTGCCACCGATATCGGATACCGAGCGCGAGGCGATGGAGGCGGGCGAGGTCTGGTGGGATGCGCAGCTGCTGTCTGGCAAGCCCGACTGGGAGCAGCTGCTCAATATGGGGCCACCGTCACTGAGTGAGGAAGAGCAGGCGTTTGTCGATGGTCCGGTCGAAGAGCTGTGCAGAATAGTCGACGACTGGCAGATCAGCTTTGAAGATCGCTGCATCCCGAAGGCAGTGTGGGACTTCCTCAAGAAAGAGCGTTTCTTCGGCATCATCATTCCGAAGGAGTACGGCGGCCTCGGCTTCTCGCCAACGGCCCACGCGGAGATTGTCACCAAGATTTCTACCCGCAGCACTTGTGTCGGCGTCACCGTCATGGTGCCCAACTCGCTCGGGCCGGGCGAGCTGCTGATGGCCCACGGTACCGAGGAGCAGAAGCAATATTTTCTGCCGCGCCTGGCCGATGGTCGCGAAATACCCTGTTTCGGGCTGACCAGCCCCGAGGCCGGCTCTGACGCCGCCGCCATGGTCGATAGCGGCGTAGTCTGCTACGGCGAATACAACGGCGAAAAGACGCTCGGCATGCGGGTGAACTGGCATAAGCGCTATATCACCCTGGGGCCGGTGGCGACGATTCTGGGGCTCGCGTTCAAACTCTACGACCCCGACCATATTCTCGGCGACACGGAGGAGCTGGGTATTACCGTGGCCCTGGTGCCCACCGATACCGAGGGGGTCACCATCGGCCAGCGTCACCTGCCGGCCATGCAGGCCTTCCAGAACGGGCCCAACTGGGGCAAGGACGTTTTTGTGCCGATGGAGTGGATCATCGGCGGTCAGGAAAACGTCGGTCGCGGCTGGCATATGCTGATGAGTGCGCTGGCGGCGGGGCGGGGGATTTCACTGCCGTCGCTTTCCACCGGCGGTGCCAAAATGGCGGCCCGCACCACCGGCGCCTACGCGCGTATTCGCGAGCAGTTCAGTATACCGATCGGCAAGTTTGAGGGCGTGCAGCGGCGCCTGGCGGAAATCGCCTCGATTGCCTACGTCCTCGACAGTGCCCACAAGACCACGACCCGCGCGCTCGACGAGGGGCGTAAACCGGCGGTGGTTTCGGCGATCATGAAAGCCCACGCCACGACCGGCCTGCGTCAGGCCATCAATGACGCCATGGATATTCACGCCGGCAAGGCGATCATGGACGGGCCGCTGAACTATATCGGCAATGTCTACCGCGCCGTGCCGGTGGCGATAACCGTGGAAGGCGCCAATATTCTCACTCGCAGCCTGATGATTTTTGGCCAGGGTGCCATCCGCTGCCATCCGTACCTGCTCGAGGAAATGATGGCAGCCGAGAACCCTGACACCGAAGCGGGGATTGAAGCGCTGGACGAGCTGCTGCCGAAGCATATGTGGTTCCAGTTCAAGACGTTTATGCGCGGTATCTTCCACGGCTGGACGGGTGGACTCTTTGCCAGCAGCCCCCGCGGGGTGGGCGCGGCGGCCAAGTACTATCGGCAGCTGAACCGCTATTCCGCGATCCTGACCCTGGTGACTGAAATATCACTGATGTCACTAGGCGGCGAACTGAAGCGAAAGGAGCTGATCTCCTCCCGTCTCGGCGACGTACTGAGTCAGCTGTACCTGTTGAGCTGCGCCCTGAAACGGTTCAAGGATGATGGCAGCCCGAAAGAGGACCGGCCGTTGCTGGAGTTTGCGATGCGTGCCGGCCTGCACGAAATCGAGGTCAGCCTGCTCGAGGTGTTCCAGAATTTCCCCCGCCGCTTCCTCGGCCAATTGATGCACTTCCTCACGATGCCCTGGGGGCACAGTGTCCACACGGCGTCGGATCGCCAGTCGCGGGCCTGTGCCGATCTGCTTATGACACCTTCAGAAACCCGCGACCGTCTGACCAGAGGCGTATTCCTCGGTAATCCGGGCGATGGTGTGGACCTCGTTGAGCAGGCGTTCAACAAGGTCTGCGCGACTGAGGAAGCCCGGGACAAGCTTAAAAAGGGCGGCATACGCACCCTGAGCCGCAAGACGGTCGACGAGGGCCTGGAGCGCGGCTTGATCAGCGAGAGCGAGGCCGAGAGCCTGCGCGATACAGCGGACGCCGTGGACATGGCCATTCAGGTGGATCATTTCGATCATCTCGGCCAACAAACTTCCGCTGCCCGCTAGGAGTCAGCCGGAGCAACACGCACATGGAAGAGACCGGCGCCGACACTCCACAGCGCTTCGACTGCGCAGAAAAATGCGTCGATGCGGTGCTGGAGAAGGTCGGCAAACGCATCGTCCTCGGCCTGCCCCTGGGAATCGGCAAGGCCAACCATTTCGCCAATGCGCTGTACGCCCGGGCGGCCGCTGACCCGTCCATTTCACTGACAATTTTTACCGCACTGACGCTGGAGCGGCCTATCGGTAAAGGGGAGATCGGCAGGCGCTTTGTGCAGCCGCTGCTCGATCGTTTCTACAACCGGTATCAGGACCTCGGCTATACGCCGGCGCGCCGCAAAGGGCTGTTGCCGGACAATATTGAGGTGTGTGAATTCTTTATGCAGCCCGGCGCCTTTCTGGGCAATGCGAGCGCACAGCAGGACTACGTCAGTTCCAACTACACCCATGTGCCGCGGGACCTGCTCGATCGGGGCGTCAATGTCATTGCGCAAATGGTCGCGCCGAGTCCGACACACGAGCGATTCAGCCTGAGCAGTAATCCCGACCTGACCCTGCCGGTGATGAAGCTGGCGCGGGAAAGGGAAGATTACCAGCTGCTGCTTCTCGGTGAAGTCAACCCGCAACTGCCGTATATGGTCGGCGACTGCGAACTGGCCGCCACGGAATTCGATTTCCTGCTGGAAGGCGATACATTCGATACGCCGCTGTTCGCCGCTCCGTCACTGCCGATCGGATTTACCGAATACAGCCTCGCGTTCCATATTGCCACCCTGGTCGTCGACGGTGGCACGCTGCAGGTGGGAATTGGCGCATTGGGGGACGCCATCTGTCACGTCTTGCGTATGCGCCAGAGCGAAAATGCGGCGTTTCGCCAGATAGCGCAGGATCTCAGCTCCGATGATTCTTTGCAGTTGCGTGAAAGGCTGCCGCCAGCACTGGATGTCTTCAGGCAGGGACTCTACGGCGCCAGTGAAATGGTACCGCCGGGATTTCTGGCATTGCGCCGCGCCGGTGTACTCCGCCGCGAAGTGTATCCGGATGCGACACTGCAATCCCTACTGGACAGCGATCAGGTATCCACCACCGTCAACGAGGAGATGCTGCTGGCACTGAAAGACTGCGGGCGTATCAGTTGCCCCCTCACACCCGCGGATACCGCGTTGTTACAGAAGCTCGGCATTGTCGATGCGAGCTACAGCTGGCGTGGCCACAAGCTGCTGAACCCCGAGGGTGAGGAGGAGGAGTGCGACCTGCACAGTGAGCACGGGCGCCGTCGCCTGCTGGGCAACTGCCTGAATAAAACACTGCTCGGGGGTATCTGGCTGCACGGCGGTTTCTATCTCGGCCCCGCGGCCATGTATCGGGAACTGCGCGAGCTGTCAGCAGAAGAGCGTGCCGGCATCAATATGACGGCCATCGATTATATCAACGACCTGCAGCAGGACCGCGCGCTGAAAGTCGCACAACGACGGCACGCGAGGTTTATCAACTCGGCGATGATGGTCACCCTGAGTGGTGCGGTAGTCTCTGACGGACTGAAGGACAACCAGGTCGTCAGCGGAGTGGGGGGGCAATATAACTTTGTCGCCCAGGCCCAGGAACTGCCAGAGGCGCGATCGGTGATCGCGCTGCCCAGTACCCGCATCAGCGGTGGCCTCTGGCAGAGCAATATCGTGTGGGAATACCCTCACACCACCATTCCCCGTCACCTGCGTGATGTCGTTGTTACCGAGTACGGCGTCGCCGACCTGCGCGGCAAGTCGGATCGCGATGTTATGGTCGCCTTGTTATGTATCTGTGATTCCCGCTTCCAGGGCGACTTGCTGGCAAAGGCCAAGAGCGCCGAAAAAATCGAAAAGGACTTCGTTATCCCGCTCCAGTTCAGTGCTAATACACCCGACAGAATCGCCGCCGCCTTCGACGACCCGCGGCGCTTGGCACTGTTGCCGTATTTTCCGCTCGGTAGCGACTTCACCGATGAGGAGGCGCAGCTCGCGGTGGCCCTGAAGAAACTGAGTGTCTGCAGTAAAAAATGGTGGAAGATGTTGCCGCTGGTTCTGCGGGGCCGTCAGGCGTGGAAGGATCACTCGGAACCCATGCAATTCATTCACCGCTGCCTGACCCGTATGGAGTTTGAGCGCACCGATACCTTTGAGCACCGATTGGAGGCCTATGCGGTCGCGGGCGCGCTGCGCAAATTTATCGATCTGCGCCGCCCGCTGCGTGGAGACTGAGACTCGCGTGATGGGCTATTGGTTGGCCTGGATGGCGGTCAGTGCGATCGTGTAGACGATATCGTCCACCAGTGCGCCGCGCGAGAGATCATTCACCGGTTTGCGCAGCCCCTGTAGCATGGGTCCAATGCTGACCAGATCGGCGCTGCGCTGTACCGCCTTGTAGGTTGTGTTGCCGGTATTAAGGTCCGGAAAAATAAATACTGTCGCTCGGCCCGCCACCGGGCTGTCCGGAGCCTTCTGTCTGGCCACATTTTCCATTACCGCCGCGTCATATTGCAGCGGCCCGTCAATGACCAGGTCGGGACGCTGCTCCCGCGCCAGGCGGGTCGCCTCGCGCACTTTTTCCACATCGGAGCCGGAGCCGGAAGAGCCGGTGGAATAACTGATCATCGCCACGCGCGGCTCAATGCCAAATGACTGTGCGGAGTCCGCCGACTGAATCGCTATCGCGGCGAGCTCTTCCGCATTCGGGTCGGGATTGATCGCGCAGTCGCCGTAAACGAGTACCTGTTCGGGCAACAGCATAAAAAAAATTGACGATACCAGTTGTGCTCCCGGCGCCGTCTTGACCAATTGTAACGCCGGGCGAATGGTATTCGCGGTGGTGTGGACCGCGCCGGACACCAGGCCGTCGACTTCATTTTGCGCCAGCATCATGGTGCCGAGTACGACGTTGTCCTCTAGTTGCTCCCGGGCGACGACTTCAGTCAGTCCCTTACTCTTGCGCAGAGCGACCATGGGCTCAACATACTTCTCGCGCACACTGGACGGTTCGACGATCTCCACCTTGTCACTCAGGTGCAGCCCCTGCTGCTCGACGACGCGGTGGATATCGCGCATTTTGCCCAGTAGTACCGGGCGCGCGATACCGCGCTCCGCGCAGATCAGCGCGGCGCGGATAGTGCGGGGCTCGTCGCCCTCCGGAAGAACGATGCGTTTGTTCGCCTTGCGTGCCAGTTCCGTCAGGTAATAGCGAAACGCCGGTGGTGACAACCGCTTGGGGCGTGCCGACTCTACGCTCAGGGATTCCAGCCACTGGTTGTCCAGGTGGCCCGCGATAAAATCCTGTACGCGCTCGATCCGCTCCGGGTCGTCACTGGGGGTTTTATTGTTGAAGGTTTGCAGCAGCATCGCGGTCTGCCAGGTGTTGTTGTTGACCAAGATAACCGGCAAGCCGGTTTCCAGTGCCGGTCCGCACAGTTTGCGCAATTGCGGTTCCAGGTGGTAACCGCCTGTCAACAGCAGACAACCGATCTTCACGCCGTTCATCGCCGCCAGCGAGGCGGCCACGATGACGTCGGGTCTATCGCCGGACGTCACCAGCATGGCTCCGGGCGTAAACCGGTAGATCATGCTGCCGAGGGAACGCGAGCAGAAGGTGATGCTGTGCAGCCGACGGGTTTCCAGCTCACCGTAATTAACGATTTCCGCATTGAAGTGATCTGCCAGGTCACGCGCCCGGGGCGCAAGCAGTTCCGCATCCCAGGGAATACAGCCGACGATGCGCAACGGGCTCTTGCCGTAAAGGGACAGGATGTCCAGTTCGCTGCGGCGTCGGTGCGGATGCTCAAAGACGCCGGTAATATCCGCGCCCGGCGCATCCGGTAGCTCGGCGGGTGCACCGACCTTGTTGATGATGCAGCCCACCACGCGCTTGGATTCCTTACCGCCGAATTCGGCGACGGCATACTCGAGCCGCTCCTTGAGCTGCTGTGTCGAGTCCCGATAGGGCGTGGCCACCAGCACTATCTCCGCATCCAGTGTCTTGGCGACCTGATAGTTGAGCTGGTTTGCGTATTGGTTTTCGGCGCTCGGCAACAGCCCCTCGACTATCGCCACATCCGCACGGGCCGCGCCCTCGCGAAAGCGGGCGAGAATCTCCTCGAGCAGCTCGGCGATCTGCCCGCTTGAGATCATCGACTCGGTATGCTGGTTGCTAAACGACTCCGGGATTTCCATCGAGGAAACCTGGCGCAGGATTTCAGTGGAGCGCTCGCTGGCGCTCCCGCTCGCCTCGGCCACCGGTTTAAAGAAGCTGACGCTGACGCCATTTCGCTCCAGTCCCCGGATGATGCCGAGACTGACAGAGGTAATGCCGACGCGGGCGCTGAGAGGGACCAACATCAGGGTTCGTGACATGGCATTCAATCTCCGCGCTCGACCAGTGACGCTGCGTCGCGGGCGATAATCCACTCTTCATTGGTGGGAATCACCAGCGCCGCGGCAGTGCCGTCTTTGGAAATCCGGCCCTCTGCGCCAAACCGCGTGCTTTGATTGCGGTGGTTGTCCAGCTGATAGCCGAGGTGCTGCAACTGACAGAGCACGGCTTGCCGTACGAATGCCGAGTTTTCACCGATACCACCGGTGAATACCAGCGCGTCGATCCGCTGCAGGGGCACGGTGTAGGCCGCTATGTATTTCGCCAGGCGGTAGCAGAAGATCTCCAGCGCCAGCCTTGCCCCGTCGTGTCCCTCCGCAGCCGCGCGCTCCAGCTCGCGGCAGTCGTTACTGAGTTCCGAAATACCCAGCAAACCGCTCTCGCGGTTGAGCAGACAGCCGATTTTCTCCAGGGAAAAACCGAGCGCATCCCCCAGGTGCATGAGCAGGCCGGCGTCCACATCGCCACAGCGGGTGCCCATAACGAGCCCCTCCAACGGGGTCAGGCCCATACTGGTATCGACACTCTCGCCATTCTTCACCGCCGTTAGCGATGCGCCGTTGCCCAGGTGTGCAGAAATGAGGTTTGTCTCCTGCAGCGGCTTGCCGAGCAGGTCGGCGGCGCGCTCGCTGACAAAACGGTGGCTGCTGCCGTGCATGCCGTAGCGACGAATGCGCTGGTCCCGGTACAGGGAATAGGGCAGGGCGTAGAGGTAGGCGTGCCGGGGCAAGGTTTGGTGAAAGGCGGTATCGAACACCGCCACCTGCGGCAGCTCCGGGAAGGCATTGATTGCGGCGTGTATGCCGAGCAGGCCAGGTGGGTTGTGCAGCGGTGCCAGGTCGGCGCACTCGGCGATAGTGTCTATGACTTGCTGGTCGATCAGGGCCGAACGGGCAAACCGTTCCCCACCGTGCACAACCCGGTGACCGACGGCGATCAATGCTCCCTGCGCAAGCGAGGTCTCCTCGAGCAGCTCGCGCACCAGTAATTCGATCACCACCGCGTGCGCCGCGCCGCCGTCGAGCTGCCGGCTGTGCTTTTGCCCCGGCGACCTCCAGCTCAGCAGGGGCTCAGAACTTCCCAGGGCCTCGCCGATGCCGCTCAGGTATTGTTCACCGCTGTGGGGATCGAGCAGTGCAAACTTGAGGGAAGAACTGCCGGAATTCAGCACCAGAACGCGACTCGAATCGGGCATAGGAATCGCCAAGTAGACAAAGTCACCCCATAAGGCTAGACGACTTTGGCGCGGTTTCCCGGTTTCCGCTGGCTACATAAGATGACGGGTGATGCGGACCGAACCAATGGTGAAGGGCTAAAAAGTACGGCCGTTGCGCCGGGAGTGACGCCGACAGAGCGCGAGATCTGCCGGCACCGCGAGTTAACCGAATTCCGGGGTGATATCGCGGCCGACGCCGTCCGTTGGCTCTACTGCCTTGCGGGCCCGATAGCGGCTGAGCATCAGCCATGCCAGCGGTAGCACGCCGCCAAAAGTAAAGACCACTCCGCCCACTATTCGCGCCCAGGTGAGCCACTGGAAGGTGTCACTCTGGATGTACTCCTCGGAGCGCGCAAACCAGAAGCCGCGATCGATAACTGTCACCAGTTGATCGAAGCCGACCGGCAACAGGTCCATCAATACCATCAGCATCAAGCCGATATTGATCGACCAGAAAGCCCGCCGCACCAATGCCGCCGGCCAGGCATCGCCGCTGATCAGGTAACGGCTGCAGAAGACCAGCGCCGCCAGCGACAGATTGCCGTAAACACCCATAAAAGCTGCGTGGCCGTGATTGACGGTGAGATAGGTGCCATGCTCGTAGTAGTTGATGATCGGCAGGTTGATCAGGAAGCCGAACACCCCCGCACCGAGAAAATTCCAGAAATTCACACCGAGCAAAAACAGGAAGGCCTCAGCCTGCCCAAAGCCCGCCGAACCCTGTTGCGACGGCAGCTTTCTGAACTCCCAGGCTTCCAGGGACAGCAGGATCAGGGGCACCACCTGCAGGGTGGAAAAAATACTGCCGACCGCCAGAGTTGCCACCGGCTTTGCATTCCAGTAAAAGTTGTGGCTCAGCCCCAGCAAACCGCTGCCCAAAAACAGCAGGGCTGCAATGTACACCACCCGCGAGGCGCCCTGCTGGCTAACAAAGCCCATCAGATACATTACATAGGCCACCAGAATGGTGGCAAACACTTCGAAGAATGCCTCCACCCACATATGCACCACCGCCCAGCGCCAGAAATCTGCGATCACGAAATTGGTTTCGGGCTCGGCGACAAAACTCGACAGAAACAGCAGCGAGACGGCCACCACACAGTAAAAAAGCCAGTTGGGCAGCAGCCATCGCTGTTGCCGGCCCCAGTTGGCCCGGATTCCGCGGAACAGAATGAAGGCCCACAGGACGAGAATTCCCATCAGGACCGACTGCCACAATTTACCCATCTCGACAAATTCCCAGCCCTGGTTGCCGAGCAGATTCCAGTATTCGCCGAAGACACCCAAGGGCCCGAGCATTACGCCCGCGAGGTTGCCCACCACCATCGCCACAAACATCCAGAAAAGCAGGTTGACCAGACCTACCTGTCCCGGTGGTTGATTGGAATAAGATGCAGACAGTAGAAAAAACGAGGCGCCCACCCAACAGGCGGTTATCCACAACAGAGCCAGTTGCAGGTGCCAACCCCGCGCACTCACCAGCGAAATAAACTGCGCCACGTCAATACCCAGCACACGGTTCAGACCGAGGAAATTGTGCACCGTCAACACACCGGAAAATACCTGCAATACAAAGAGCAATGCAGCAGCCAGGAAGAACTTGTAGGTGGCCCTTTGCATCTGTGTCGGGACAAAATGGTTCACCCATAGCGGTGTCAGAGACGGCTGCTCACGGTTACGCGCCCGCCACCCTACCAACTGGGAAAAACGCCCGTGTAGAAATAGCACTACCCCGAGCACCAGAAATAGTCCCAGAATGGCGGCCAGGCTCCATATCAGTGTTGACCGCGGCGGCGTGTTGCCCGCCTCAGGATCATAGGGCCAGTTGTTGGTATAGCTGTACGCCTTGCCCGGTCGCTGCGTGCCGCTGACCCAGGCGCCCCAAAAGAAGAAGGTGGCCAGATCGTCGATCTCATTGCCGTCGGCATTCGCCAGGGCCGGTAGTAATGGTAACTTCCCGCGGAAGTAGTCGCGGTAATGCACGAGCAGCTGCGAATAGGCGTGTGCCTGGGCTGCATTGATACGTACCAGGCCGCGTTCCGAGTCGTAACCGTTTTCTTTGATTTCCCGTCGCACCCGAGCAGCAATGGCATCTCTGGTAAATTCCGTATGCGGTGGGGACGCCGCGCTATAAAAGTCCTGCATGGCCAGCGCCATCTCATGCAGCGCATCGGCGGTAAAGTCTGGTCCCCGTCCGGCGCCATCGCCAAACATACTGCCGAAATCCATCAGACCGTATTTCAGAAAGGCCACCTGACCGTGTTCTATCTGTTCGCGGGAGAATATTTTTTCTCCGGAACGATTAATGAAATCAACCATAGGCGGGGCGTCGGAGTAGGTGCGGCTGCCGACAAACAACAGGCTCCCCAATCCGATCAACACGACTATAAGTAGCGGCAGCCACCAGTTGGCGGGCTTCATGACCCAGTACTGCCACCAGCCACCTTTTCTCTGGCCCGCGATTTGTGGTGAGCTTTGCTCAGCTTTGATTTGCGGTGTGAGTTCCAAGAATCTATTCCCTATTATTTTTATGTTGAACGAACGTACCACACAAGGGGGCTCAGGGGACTACCCCTAAAGAGGCATAAGGCGGCGCACAATTCGACGCAAAATTTATCTTGCCATGGAAGACAACGGCGTAAATACGGCGGCTGTCCATCGGCCTGGCTCCGATGACGGGATGGGGATCAGGCAGCGTGCCCTAAACACCCGCGAAAGGCATTAAGCCCGGTGAAGCCAGCTCCGGCGATGCCAGGTTGCGGCGCAAATTGAATAGGGGGAGTAACAGAGGGGCTTGCGGCAAAAAAAAAGGGCCACAAAGTGGCCCCAAACGTGAGTGAATCAAGTTCAGGAGCCGGCAGAATCCGATCTGCTTGACTCCTGTTTGCCGACGGCGCTTAGCCGAACTGGTTCATGGTGTTGTCTTTACCGGCAGCCTTCAGCGCCGCTTCGCCGGCGAAGTACTCCTTGTGGTCGTCGCCCATGTCGGAACCGGCCATGTTCTGGTGCTTCACGCAGGCGATACCCTGGCGGATTTCCTTGCGCTGTACGCCTTCCACGTAACCGAGCATGCCTTTTTCACCGAAGTACTCTTTGGCCAGATTGTCGGTGGACAGGGCCGCAGTGTGGTAGGTCGGCAGGGTGATCAGGTGGTGGAAGATACCCGCTTCGCGAGCCGCATCCGCCTGGAAGGTGCGGATCTTCTCGTCCGCCGCCTTGGACAGCTCGGAGTCGTCGTACTCGGCGCTCATCAGGCTGTCGCGGTCGTACGCGGACACGTCTTTGCCTTCTTCCTTCCAGGCATCGAATACCTGCTGGCGGAAGTTCAGGGTCCAGTTGAAGGACGGGCTGTTGTTGTACACCAGCTTCGCGTTCGGGACCTGCTTGCGGATCTCGTCCATCATGGCACCGATCTGGCGCACGTGGGGCTTCTCGGTTTCGATCCAGATCAGGTCGGCACCGTTCTGCAGGGAGGTCACGCTGTCGAGGATGCAGCGGGCTTCGCCGGTACCCTTGCGGAACTGGAACAGGTTGGAAGCCAGGCGCTTCGGACGCAGCAGCTTGCCTTCGCGATTGATGATCACGTCGCCGTTGGCCAGATCGCCGGGGGCCACTTCCTCGCAGTCCAGGAAGGCGTTGTACTGGTCACCCAGGTCGCCCGGCTCATTGGTAACCGCGATCTGCTTGGTCAGGCCGGCACCGAGGGAGTCGGTACGGGCAACGATTACACCGTTGTCGACGCCCAGTTCGAGGAAGGCGTAGCGAACCGCGCGGATCTTGGCCAGGAAGTCCTCGTGGGGAACGGTCACTTTACCGTCCTGGTGGCCACACTGCTTCTCGTCAGATACCTGGTTTTCGATCTGGATACAGCAGGCACCGGCCTCGATCATTCTCTTGGCCAGCAGGTAGGTGGCTTCCGCGTTACCGAAACCGGCGTCGATATCGGCAATAATCGGCACGACATGGGTCACATGGTTGTCGATCTTGTCGATGATTGCCTTTTCAGCGGCCTTGTCGCCGGCTTCGCGGGCCGCGTCCAGCTCGCGGAACAGGCCGCCCAGCTCGCGTGCGTCCGCCTGGCGCAGGAAGGTGTACAGCTCTTCGATCAGGCCGGAAACCGCCGTCTTCTCGTGCATGGACTGGTCCGGCAGTGGGCCGAAATCGCTGCGCAGGGCGGCGACCATCCAGCCGGACAGGTACAGGTAGCGGCGGTCGGTATTGCCTTCAAAGTGCTTCTTGATGGAAATCATCTTCTGCTGGCCGATAAAACCGTGCCAGCATCCCAGTGACTGGGTGTACTTGGTGCAGTCCTTGTCGTAGGCCGCCATATCCTTGCGCATGATATCGGCGGTGTATTTGGCGATATCCAGGCCGTTCTTGAACTTGTTCTGGAGGCGCATACGGGCCACGGATTCCGGGTTGATGGCGTCCCAGGCGCTGCCGCTGGCGTCGCAAAGCTTGGCTGCCGCTTCGATTTCTTGAGAATAGGTAGGCATGGCGGTATTTCCTCGAAAAGATGACTGCGATTTGTTGTTGCATATGCTAGTGGCCTTGGCATAATTTGCCCAATTTATTGATTTTATTTTCGCTATCAGTCTGACGAATATCGCATGAATCTTGAAAGAGCCGACCTGAACCTCCTTGTTTACCTGGACGTACTGCTGCGTGAGCGCAACGTGACCCGTGCCGCGAACTATCTGGGCCTGTCCCAGCCGGCGATGAGCAATGGCCTCAAGCGCCTGCGGGAACTGTTCGACGATCCGCTGCTGGTGCGCACCCGCGATGGCATGATGCCCACCGAACGCGCGCTGGAACTGCAACCGATGGTGCGCGAAGCGCTGGCCACGATCGACCGGGTGATCCAGCCCAACCGGGACTTCGAGCCGGCCGAAGCCCGTCGCACCTTCCGCATCATGGCCAGTGACTACGCCGAGTCCACGCTGATTCCGCCGCTGTTGATCCAGCTGCGCGAGTCGGCGCCGGCCATCAGCCTGGACATCATGACACCCAGCGACGTGAGCTTTGTGGACGTGGAGCAGGGCAAGGTGGATATGGTGATCAACCGGTTCGACAGCATGCCCCAGAGTTTTCACCAGGCCACCGTGTGGCGCGACTCGTTCTCCTGCGTGATGCGTGCCGATAACCCTATCCTCGATGACTACAATCTGCAGAGCTACCTGAGTGCGCAGCATATCTGGGTCAGTAAAACCGGCATGGGTGTCGGTGTCGGGGTGAATCCGGAAGACGTGCAGCGCCTCGGCTGGGTGGATGAGGCGATCGGCCGCCAGGGGGCAAAACGGGATATCTCCGTATTCACTCGTCACTATCAGGTGGCCATGCTGCTGGCCGAGCAGAGTGACCTGATCGTCACTGTGCCGACGCGCATGGCACAGCTGGCCAAGGATAACCCCCGTGTCGTGCGCCGCGATCCGCCTCTGGAGATACCGCCGCTGGAGTTGAAGATGGCCTGGAGCCCGTTGCTGCAACAGAGCGCGCCGCACCGCTGGTTACGGCGATTGATTCTCGATATCGGCAGGTCACTTTAGGTTCGGTAAATTCAATCTGTGAATAGTGGGAATTGCGCCTATAAATTAGCGATATGGTTGAGCGGCTGTTTAGAATGCCCGCAACTCTGACAAAAGCATTCCCACAATTTAGCGAGAGGCCCAGGATATGACGGAACGAGTCCAAATCGGCGAACTGCAAATCGCATCCGAGCTGTACAAACTGGTCACCGAAGAAGTAATACCCGGTACCGGAGTCAGTGCCGATGTGTTCTGGGCCGAGTTCGAGAGCATCGTCCGTGACCTGGCGCCGGTGAATCGCGCGCTGCTCGAAAAGCGCGACCAGATGCAGGCGCAGATCGACCGCTGGTACAGCGACAATCCCGGCGCGTTCCGCGATCTGGAACGTTACAAAACTTTCCTGCGCGAGATCGGCTATCTCGTCGATGAGCCGGCGGATTTTGCGGCAACGACCGAAAATGTCGATGCGGAAGTCGCTACCATGGCCGGTCCGCAGCTGGTGGTGCCGGTGATGAATGCCCGCTACGCACTCAATGCCGCCAATGCCCGCTGGGGAAGCCTGTACGACGCCCTTTACGGTACCGACGTGATCAGTGAAGAGGGCGGCGCGGAGAAAGGCGGTCAGTACAATCCTGTGCGCGGGGCGAAAGTCATCCAGTACGCGCGGAATTTTCTCGATCAGTCCGCGCCGCTGACCTGCGGCAGCCACAAGGATGCGGTCGAGTACCGAATTAATGGCTCATTGCTGGAAGTGGTGCTGGCGAACGGCGATATCGCCACACTGCAGAAATCCAAGCAATTCGCCGGTTACCGCGGCGACAGCGAAAGCCCCAGCGCTATCCTGCTGAAACAGCACGGCCTGCGATTTGAAATACAGATCGACCGCGAAAGCGCGATCGGCAAGACCGATGCCGCCGGTATCATGGATGTGCTGGTGGAAGCCGCGCTGACAACCATCATGGACTGCGAGGATTCCGTTGCCGCAGTAGACGCTGAAGACAAGGTGGTCGTCTACCGCAATTGGCTCGGGCTGATGAAGGGCGACCTGAAAGAATCGATTGAAAAAGGCGGCAAGACACTCGAGCGCAAGCTGAATGCCGACCGGCAATACACCACACCGAATGGCAATGCGCTGACGCTGCCGGGCCGCAGCCTGATGTTCGTGCGCAACGTCGGTCACCTGATGACCAACGACGCCGTGCTGGACAAGGACGGCAACGAGGTTCCCGAAGGCATTCTCGACGGCATGATCACCAGCCTGATAGCGCTGCACGATATTCGCGGCGAGGGACCGATCAAGAATTCCCGCACCGGCAGCATCTATATCGTGAAGCCGAAAATGCACGGGCCGGAAGAGGTGGCCTTCGCCAACACGCTGTTCGATCGTATCGAAGACGCACTCGGCCTCGCTCGCAATACCGTGAAAATGGGAATCATGGACGAAGAGCGCCGCACCACCGTCAACCTGAAGGCCTGTATCGCCGCAGCGAAAGAGCGCGTGGTATTTATCAATACCGGCTTCCTCGATCGCACCGGCGACGAGATCCACACTTCCATGCTCGCCGGCCCGATGGTCCGCAAGGGCGATATGAAACAGTCGAAGTGGATCGCCGCCTATGAGGACTGGAACGTCGACGTAGGTCTGGCCACCGGCCTCAAGGGCCGGGCGCAAATCGGCAAGGGCATGTGGCCGATCCCGGACGAGATGGCGGCGATGATGCACGCAAAACTGGCGCATCCGATGGCCGGCGCCAACACCGCCTGGGTGCCTTCGCCCACCGCGGCGACGCTGCACGCGCTGCACTACCACAAGGTGGATGTGGCCAAACAGCAGGAAGAGATTGCCAACCGCCCGCACTCAAGTCTGGACGACATTCTGACGGTACCGGTTGCCGAAAATCCCAATTGGAGCGCCGAGGAGATCCAGCGGGAACTCGACAACAATGCCCAGGGGATTCTGGGCTACGTGGTGCGCTGGGTAGAGCAGGGGGTCGGTTGTTCCAAGGTGCCCGACATCAATGACGTCGGCCTAATGGAAGATCGCGCGACCCTGCGCATCTCCTCGCAGCATATCGCCAACTGGCTGAAGCAGGGCGTGGTGACCAAGCCGCAGGTGCAGGAAACCATGCAGCGCATGGCAGCGGTGGTTGACCGCCAGAACGCCGGCGATCCGGACTATCGCGATATGGCCCCGAATTTTGGCGACAGCATTGCCTTTCAGGCAGCGTGCGAACTGGTCTTCGAAGGTTGCGCTCAGCCAAACGGTTATACCGAGCCGGTTCTGCACCGCCGCCGCCGCCAGTTCAAGGCCAGCCGCCCGGCCCGCTGAAATCACTAGCTGGTAAGAAGAACCCCGCCATGAGCGGGGTTTTTCTTATCCACTCAGCAGGCCTTCCAGCCCGCAGCTCCCTCCTTTTGTCGAATACCGCGACACCCCGGTGAAGTGGCGCCGAATCGATCCCGCCCGTACGCCGGCGGGTATATTCTTGCCCGGATAGCACTACACAACCCTGCGGCAACAAGGATGCGATTATGCCCGCTACGCTTACGCGAACACCCGCGGCGCCACTCATCGATACAGAAACCGCGGGAGTGCCCTGTGCGGCAGAGGCCGGGTTTTCCATTCTGACTGAGCGGGATACTGCCGAGCCTGGCCCCCTCGGATTTCAACCGCTGGCCACAGAGGCCGCCGTGGCCATCAGTTACGACGGAATGAGCCACGCGGTGATGATGGCGACACCGGCAGACCTGGAAGATTACGCAGTCGGTTTCAGCATCGGCAACGGCATAGTGGAATCGGCGACCCAGATTCTGGATATCCGGGTGCACCGCGACGGCGACGCTGTGCACCTGGATATCCGACTCAACCACCGCGCCCACCACGGCTTCAAACAACTGCGCAGAACGCTGGCGGGCAACAGCGGCTGCGGTCTCTGTGGTGTCCAGGCTCTCGCCCAGGTGCTGTCACCGTTGCGCGGGAAGCGCGGTGGTGATGTTCATGCACCTCTGCCACCGCCGGTACACCTTTCGGCGCTGCGTGAACGCATCCATCGGGCGCAGCGGCACCGTCAACGCAGCGGGGCTATGCATGCCGCGCTCTACATTGGTCCCGGTGGCGACACGCAGTTGTGCCGGGAAGATATTGGTCGCCACAACGCCATGGACAAGCTGTTGGGTGCCTGCCTGCGACAGCAAATCCCGCTCGCGCACGGCTTCGTGGCCGTCACCAGCCGCTGCAGCCTGGAACTGGTGCAGAAGGCCGTGCGGGCCGGGGTTGGGACACTCGTCAGTCTCTCTGCGCCAACCGATATGTGCGTCCGCTGGGCACGGGCGAATCACCTCAATTTGTTGCACCAGCCCGCGCAGGCACCCGCGCGCCTGTATTCCCCGCTGGCTGCACCAGTCAAGGAGTTGCTATGAGACCGCCCGCCGATCGATTTCGCTTTCACCCTTACCAGCGTCCCGCGGCCGGCTGGGGGGCGCTGCGTAGCGTTGCCCACGCGTGGCGCGACAGCAAGCAACCCTTCAAGAATCTCCGTGCCATGTTGCAGACTAACCAGCACGGCGGCTTTGATTGTCCCAGCTGTGCCTGGGGCGAGGCACCCAAAGAGGGCCGTATCCGCTTTTGTGAAAACGGCGCCAAGGCGGTCAACTGGGAAGCGACAGGACGCGGAGTCGACGCCGCATTTTTTCGCGAAAACAGCATCGACCAGTTGCTGAAACACGATGACTACTGGCTCGAGTACCAGGGGCGGTTGACCGAGCCCATGTATCTGGATGGCAGCGGGAATCACTACCGGCCCATCGGCTGGGATGAGGCCTTTGCCGTCATTGCGCGGCACCTCAAGGGATTGGCCTCACCCGACGAAGCCGCTTTCTACACGTCCGGGCGCGCGAGTAATGAGGCCGCCTTCCTGTACCAGTTGTTCGCACGAGCCTACGGCACCAACAATCTTCCGGACTGCTCCAATATGTGCCACGAGGCGAGCGGTGTCGCACTGCAGGAGAGTATAGGTACCGGCAAGGGCACGGTGACCTATGAAGACTTTGCGCGCGCCGACGCCATCTTCCTGATGGGACAGAATCCGGGCACCAACCACCCGCGCATGCTGGAACCCCTAAGGGAGGCGGTGGCGCGCGGTGCGCAGGTGGTGGTGTTCAATCCATTGCGGGAGCGCGGCCTCGAACGCTTCCAGTCTCCGCAGAATGCGCTGCAGATGCTGACGGACGGGGATTCGGCGATGAATACCGCCTATTTTCGCCCGGCCCTCGGCGGCGACATGGCGGCCGTCCGCGGTATCGCGAAATTCATCTTCCAGTGGCAGCGGGAGGCCGAGCAGGACGGGGCGCAGGGGCCGTTGGATCTCGAGTTTGTCGCCGCACACTGTGCCGGCTTCGAGGCGTACCGCCAGGTTGTAGATCAAACAAGTTGGGGCCAAATTCTGGCGCAGAGCGGCCTGCAGCGCGCGGAGCTGGAACGGGCCGCGCACATTTTCGCTCGCAGTGAGCGGCTGATCTTCTGCTGGGCGATGGGAATTACCCAGCATCGGCACTCGGTGCCGACCATTCAGGAAATCACCAATCTGCTGTTGCTGCGTGGCCAGATCGGAAAGCCCGGTGCCGGGCTCTGCCCGGTGCGCGGACACAGCAACGTGCAGGGCGACCGGACCATGGGGATAGCCGACAGACCTGCGCCCGAGTTGCTGGATGCACTCGAGCAGCGCTTCGGCTTTAGCTGCCCGCGGGAAGACGGTGTCAATGTTGTGAAGACGATTGAGGCCATGGAAGAAGGCCGGATAAGAGTCTTTGTCGGTCTGGGGGGCAATTTCGCCCAGGCGACACCGGACACACCGCGCACGCACAGGGCGCTGCAGCGTTGTCAGTTGACGGTACAGATCAGCACCAAGCTCAATCGCAGCCACCTGGTAACTGGCCGTGAGGCACTGATTCTTCCCTGTCTCGGCAGGACTGATATCGACCGCCAGCTGTCCGGGCCGCAGGCGGTTACCGTGGAGGATTCCTTTAGCATGGTGCATGCATCTTTCGGCCAGTTGCAGCCGCTTTCGTCGCAGATGCGCTCGGAGCCGGCGATCATCGCCGGTATTGCCGATGCCACGTTGGGCAAGGACATGGTCAATTGGCTGGCACTGGTGGAAGACTACGGCCGGATTCGCGATCTTATCGCCGATGTCATTCCCGGTTTTCGCGATTTCAACCGCCGGCTCGAGCAGCCCGGCGGCTTCTATCTGCAAAATCCGGCCGGCCAGCGCCGTTGGAACACGGATTTGGGCAAGGCAAAATTTATCACCCATTCACTGCCCGACTCCCTGCTCAACGAAGGTGTCAGGCACAAAGCCCGCAAGCCGGACCTGGTGCTACAGACGCTCCGCTCTCACGATCAGTTCAATACCACGGTCTACAGCCTTAACGATCGCTATCGCGGTGTAAAAGGTGAGCGGCACGTGCTGTTTGCCAATCTCGAGGATATTCACCGGCTGGGCTTCGAGGATCGCCAGAAGGTCGACATAGTGTCCTTGTGGAATGATGACATCGAACGTCGAGTGCAGGGATTTACGCTGATTGCGTTTGACATTCCGGAAGGGCAGGCTGCGACATATTACCCGGAGGCGAATCCCCTGGTGCCGCTAGAAAGTTACGGTATCGGCAGTTACACGCCCACGTCAAAGTTCATCGCCATACGGCTGGAACAGAGCACAGCACCGGAACGAATTGTCTGACAGGATTTGTCACACCGGTAGATTTTTCTCTGCCTGCTATTGACCTTAACCTTGCTTGAGGTTTTAAGCTGCACGCCTCGTTCATTGGCACAGAGGAAGCAGCCAACCATGAAAACGGTGACAATCGATCTGGACGCCTATCTGCAGCGCATTGGCTATACCGGCAAGCCGAGCGCAGATTTGCGCACACTGAAAGCCCTGGTCAAACTGCAAACCCAATTTATTCCGTTCGAAAGCCTGAACCCGTTTATCGGCTGGCCGGTAGATATCGACCTGCCATCGGTAGAGCGCAAACTGGTGCGGGAAGGGCGGGGCGGTTATTGCTTTGAACAGAACGCGTTGCTGCGCGCTGCACTGCAAACGATCGGCATTCCGGTAACCGGCCTCGCCGCGCGCGTGCTCTGGCGGATGCCTGCGGATCACGAGCCGGCGCAATCCCACATGATCCTGAAAGCCGAGGTCGACGGCACTTCCTACCTGGTGGATGTCGGCTTTGGCGGGCAGACGCCCACGGCACCTTTGCGGCTGAACGAAGAGGGAGAGCAGCAGACTGCGCACGGAATTTACCGCGTCCGCCGTATCGATCGCGACTATCTATTGGAAGTAAAAATGGATCCAGGCTGGTTGTCGGTGTATCGCTTCGATCTGCAACCGCAGAGTGCCGGCGACTACAAGGTGTTTAACTGGTACTGTGCAACACATCCGCAGTCCCGCTTCGTCACCGAACTTGTCGCCGCGCGGGCCTTTGCCGGTGGGCGCCACACACTGCTCAATCGCGAACTTTCCTATTATCCGCACAGCGGGCCCAAGACCGTGGTCAGGCTGGCGGCGCCCGCGGACTTGCGGCGAGCACTCACCGAAGTATTTGAAATACGGCTGCCGAGCGATCCCGCGCTCGATCGTGCGTTGAATAAACTCTTCGCCACAGAAGGGGGGCGCGCGTGATGAAAATTGGCGTTGTCTATTACTCTGCGACCGGCACCACCGCGACACTGGCGCAGGCTGTGGCAGCCGGGGTTCGGACTATCCAAGGTGCGGCGGCAGTTCCGCTAGAAATAATGGGGACAGATATTGAGGAGGGGCGCTATAAGAACGAGCAGCTATTGCAGCAGCTGGATGCCTGCAACGGAATTGTCTTTGGCTCGCCGACCTTTATGGGCAGCGTCGCCGCACCGTTCAAGGCATTTATGGATGCAACCAGTGAGCGCTATGGAACACGTGCCTGGGCAGGAAAAGTTGCCGCCGGTTTCACCATTGGCGGCAGCCCGAGCGGCGATCAACTGAACACCCTGCAGACCCTAAATGTCTTTGCCTGCCAGCACGGTATGCTGTGGGTAGGGTTGGACCTGCCGGGCGGTTGGGATGCCCACGGACGCAATCGGCTGGGCGCGCTGTCCGGTTTAGTCGCCCAGCAGACCGAAGACGGAAAAGTTCACCACCTCGACCGACTCACAGCGATGTATCTGGGGGAGCGGGTGGCGAGAATTGGCGCTGTGGGCGCTATTCGGCAGGATTCTTCGCCGCAATGCATCGGCCAGGCTTAGAGGGATATTAGAGGGGCATTAGAGGGGCATTAGAGGGGCATTAGAGGGGCATTAGAGGGGCATTAGAGGGATAGACGCCGCAGGTCGGGATCAGTTACCGCCAGCGGCCAATCCTGCTCGAACTGATCCAGCAGGCTGCGCGCACGCACTGGATTATCCGTATAGTAGACACCGCGCCACACCTCGCGATCCTCACACTGCAGCACCTGCTGGCCGTCGGCAACGACAAATTCCCAATCGGGGGTGTCCACCGTCGCCTGAACCTTGCGAATCGTGATCCGCGAGCTCAGCCGCTGCGCCAGCCCCTGTATCCGGTGAAAGCGCCCGACTATCGGCGTCGTGTCCCGGACCAGAACCCGAACGCGGGCGAGCGCGCTGCTGCGTGCGAAGACCGACAGAGTCTCCGCAACTTCGCTGTCGTGGTAGAGAGCGCGGGCCAATTGCTCGGAAAAGATACACAACTCCCGGCGCGTCCCCTGGAGCAGTTCGATCAGCGCCGCGCGAAAGCCGGCCAAATCGTCGAGAGGGCGAGGATCTGCAGATTGCTCATCAGCCAAAGTGGCGCACCATCTTGATATGCGGGATATTCGCCTCGACAAACTCGGGGCCGTCGGCGACAAATCCCGCCTTGCTGTAAAAACCTTCGGCGTGGCGCTGGGCGTGCAGGTAGACCCGATTTACGCCGGCCTCGCGGGCGTACTCGCAAATCGCTTCGAGCAAGCGGAAGCCGAGCCCGCTGCCGCGAACAGATTTCAAAATCGCCATGCGACCGATCTTGCCTGCGGCAGTAATGCGACCGGTCCCCACCGCCACACCATCCTCCAGCACGAGGAAGTGCTGTGCAGTTTCCTCCTGGTCATCCCACTCAATATCCGGATCAACCTTTTGCTCGCGAATGAAGACTTCCTCTCTGACCGCGCGAATTGAGGCGCGCTCGGTTGCCCAGTCAGCGGGGCGAATAATCGTCGCCATCTTCAGAAATCCTCCGGCGGGAAAATCAGGCTTCCCTGGGAGACCAGCTGGTCTATCAGACCCCCAGTGTGACCCAGCTCGGGGAAGGCTTCAATGTCGTCCTGCACCAGGCGATGGCTCTCACAGAACCGCTCGGCGAACGGCAGGGACACCGGAAATGACTCGCCGTCGACAAAAAGCGTCGCAGGATCTCGGCAGAAGGCGCAGCGGGAGGCCGGATTCAGCACCAGTTCCGTGCCTTCCAGTAGTTGATCCCGCCAGTCTTCGGCCTCACCGGCATCCAGCGCGACCGTGTCCGGGTATTTTGCCTCGGTCATTACTGCACCGAACCACTGGGCGATATTCTGTGGCTGTTGCAGCCAGCTGCTCAGCTGTTGCTGCAGTCGCGCTACCGCCGCGGGATCTATCTCCGCCGGGTTGGCGGCGGCCGCAATGCCTGCATCGGTGTAGCGCAGGTGCTGCGGCAGGCCGTGCGCCAGTTCCGCAGCGAGATCTTCGAGAATAGTGGCCGCCGACGGGGCGCGGAAGCCGAAGGAAATCGTGGTGCAGGCACCTTCGGCGATACCCCAGTGGCTGTATTGCGGCGGCAGGTACAGCATGTCGCCGGGCTCGAGGACCCAGCTGTTGTCCGGCTCAAAGTCCTGCAGGATGTTCAGCGGTGTACCTTCAACCCGGGGACTCGAATCATCTGCTTTCGGTCCCTGCTGCCACAGGCGCTTACCCTCGGCCTGCAACAGAAAGACGTCGTAATAGTCGAAATGTGGCCCGACGCTGCCCTTGTCGGCGGCGTAGCTGATCATCACGTCGTCCAGCCGCCAGTCGGGAAGAAAGCGAAAGTAGTCTTTCAGCTCGGCAACCTCGGAAATCCACTGGTCCACCGCCTGTACCAGCAACGTCCAGTGGGAGCGTGGCAGAGACAGGAACTCCTCTTCGGTGAAAGGTCCGGTGCGCAGCTGCCAGGGGCCTTCGTCGCCGTGCTCCAGAACCAGGCGGGACTCGACCGCCTCCTCGAGGGCCATACCGGCCAGTTCCTCGCCGGAAATGGGCGACTGAAAACCCGAGAAGGCATTGCGAATCAACAGCGGTTTCTGTTGCCAGTAGTCGCGGAGAAATTCCGCTACCGGCATATCGCCGAGATGAGTGAGTGGCTTAATCACGAGATCCCTATTCGTAGGATGGGCAAAGGAGCGCAGCGACATGCCCATCTTCGGGGGTGATGGGCACGCTGCGCTTTGCCCATCCTACGCTTTAGATCTTTTTCGCCTGATCCACAGCGTTGCCAATGTAACTCGCCGGCGTCAGCTCGTGCAGGGACTGCTTGGCCTCAGCGGGGATATCCAGGTTTTCGATAAAAGTCTTCAGCGTCTGCTGGTTGATACCCTGGCCGCGAGTCAATGCCTTCAGTTTCTCGTAGGGCTCCTCGATATTGTAACGGCGCATGACAGTCTGAATCGGTTCCGCCAGTACTTCCCACGCGTTATCGAGATCCTCTGCCAGGCGCTCACGGTTGATTTCCAGCTTGCTCAGTCCCTTGAGGGTGGCGGCATAGGCGATTGCGGAGTAGCCGGCGCCGACACCCATATTGCGCAATACAGTGGAGTCGGTCAGGTCGCGCTGCCAGCGGGAAACCGGCAGCTTGGCCGCCAGGTGCTGGAATACGGCATTCGCCAGCCCCAGGTTCCCCTCGGAGTTTTCGAAGTCAATCGGGTTGACCTTGTGCGGCATGGTGGATGAGCCGACTTCGCCGGCCACGACCTTCTGCTTGAAATAGCCGAGAGAGATGTATCCCCAGATGTCGCGATCAAAATCAATCAGGATGGTATTGAAGCGCGCGATCGCGTCGAACAGCTCGGCGATATAGTCGTGGGGTTCGATCTGGGTCGTGTAGGGGTTCCAGCTGAGACCCAGGGAGGTCACGAACTCTTCGGCGTTCTTCTCCCAGTCGATATCCGGGTAGGCGGACAGGTGTGCATTGTAGTTGCCCACTGCACCGTTGATCTTGCCGAGCAGTTCCACAGCGCGGATTTGCTGTACCTGGCGGCGCAGGCGCGCGACAACGTTGGCCAGTTCCTTGCCCACTGTGGTCGGGCTCGCCGTCTGCCCGTGTGTGCGAGACAGCATCGGCACATCGGCAAAATTGGTTGCCAGGTCGGCGATTTCGCTGATGATCTGGTTCATCGCCGGCAGCATTACCTGATCGCGCCCGGCGCGCAGCATCAGTGCATGAGAAAGATTGTTGATGTCTTCGGAGGTGCAGGCAAAGTGGACAAACTCACTGACCTTGGCCAGGGCTTCGTTGCCGCTGATCTTTTCCTTCAGGAAGTACTCAACCGCCTTCACATCGTGGTTGGTGGTGCGCTCGATTTCCTTGATGCGCTCCGCGTCCTGCAGGGAAAACTCCGCGACAATGGCGTCGAGCAGCTGGTTGGCGGAGTCGTCGAACAGTTGTACTTCTTCGATCTGCGGGTGACGGGAGAGCTTCTGCAGCCAGCGTACTTCCACTTCCACCCGGGCGCGGATCAGGCCGTACTCGCTGAAAATGTCGCGCAGCGAGGCGGTTTTGCTTTCGTAGCGTCCATCGATGGGGGAGACCGCGGTAAGGGCGGATAGCTCGACTGTCATGGTAAATCTCCGGGTTTAGTGACTTGTAGATTCAATTTGCGCGATCAGTTCATCCGTCGCGGCCAAAAGTTTTTTGCGCTGGAACAGCAGGTGCAGTCGCCGGCCTCCCAGTTGGCGCCACAGGGTGGCGGCGCGCACGCCGGCAAACAGCATCGCGCGTATCTGATTGGCGATGCGCTGCTGCTGCAGGTAGTTGAAGTCCCCGAGCACCTGGATGCGGAAGCGGAAAGTACTCAGGGTGTCGCTGTAAATGCTGGCCAGGTTGGAAAACACATTTTCATGTGTCAGCGTAAAGTGGTCCGCCTGTGTCTTGGCCTTATCGAGCCTGCTGCCGATGATCGCCAGCAGGTCGTTCTTCTTGCTCAGCTGGCGCTGCAGGTACAGGATCGACAGCGCATAGCGCAGGCAGTCGGTGTATTCCGGGTGCTGCCGGGACTGCAATAACTGCCGCGACACCTTCAGGCCCGGAAGCAGATTGGCTGCGCCGGCGAAAATGTCGTCGGTGCAATCGGCATTGAGCTGAAACAGGCTGTAGACACCTGTCTCCAGTTGAGATTGGGGCGCGGTGCCGGTTTTCGCCAGGCGTTCCACCAGTGTCGCGGACTGGAAAATCGCCGCGAGTGCCAGTGCCTGATCCCGCCAGTTCTTCAAAATCGCTCCTTAATTCTTCTGGTATTTTTCCGGCAGGGCAGCACCGATACCGGTGGCCCTTTCAATCACCGCGCCGCCCAGACAGATTTCGCCATCGTAGAGCACCAGTGACTGCCCGGGAGTGATCGCGCGCTGCGGCTCGTCAAACTTGACGGTGAGATCGCCATTTTCCCGCATATGTACGACGCAGTCCTGATCCGGCTGGCGATAGCGGGTCTTGGCCTTGCAGCGCAGTCCCTCAGCCGAACGGGCCGCCGCCGGTGCGTCGCCGTTGATCCAGTGCGTCTGTGCGGCCTCGAGGCCGGTGGCATAGAGCAACGGGTGGTGGGCGCCCTGTGCCACGATCAGCACGTTGCGGTTCAGATCCTTGCCCACGACGTACCAGGGCTCTTCACCGGCACCTTTGACGCCACCGATCCCCAACCCCTGGCGCTGACCAATGGTGTGGTACATCAGGCCTGCATGATCGCCCATGACTTCGCCCTCGGGCGTTTCCATGTTGCCCGGCTGGGCGGGCAGATACTGTTCGAGGAAGTCCTTGAAGCGGCGCTCACCGATAAAGCAGATGCCGGTACTGTCCTTCTTGTCGTGGGTAATAAAGCCGTTTTCCTCGGCGATGCGACGCACTTCGGGCTTTTCCAGTTCACCCAGCGGAAACAGTGATCTCGCAAACTCGGCCTCACCGACTGCGTGCAGAAAGTAGCTCTGGTCCTTATTGACATCCAGGCCCTTCAGCAGATAGGTGCGCCCATCGATATCCTTGCGCCGCGCATAGTGACCGGTGGCGATGGCGTCGGCGCCGAGCACCTCGGCATACTCCAGGAATACCTTGAACTTGATCTCCCGGTTACAGAGGATATCCGGGTTCGGAGTACGTCCGGCCTTGTATTCGGCCAGGAAGTACTCGAACACGTGGTCCCAGTATTCGGCGGCGAAATTTGCGGTGTGCAGCTTGATACCCAGCCTTTCGCACACCGCCTCGGCATCCGCGAGATCGGCCTTGGCGGTGCAGTACTCGGTGCCGTCGTCTTCATCCCAGTTCTTCATGAACAGGCCTTCCACCTGGTAACCCTGCTGCATCAGGAGCAGGGCGGCGACGGAAGAATCCACACCGCCGGACATGCCGACGATGACGCGCAGGGGCTGTTTGGAGGTAGGTTCGGGCATAGACAGGGGCAATCAGCTACATCAGGGCTATAAAAAGGGGGCGAATTTTACCTGCGAAAGGGCCTTGTGACCAAGACCACTTTGATCTTCCCCTATAGATTAGTGGTGATAAGGGGGCTTAGCGGCGGTGGCGCGGCCGCTGCGGCCTGCGGGCGGGGGCCGAAGTCACGCCCGGTGCGACAAACACCTCTTCCAGCCGCTGCTCGCCGGGCGCCAGGGCTCCCAGCTGCCAGTTGCCGATGGCCATGCGAATCAGGCGCAGGGTAGGGAAGCCGACGGCCGCAGTCATGCGGCGCACCTGGCGGTTGCGCCCCTCGCGGATGGTCAGTTCCAGCCAGCTGGTGGGCACCGATTTGCGCGCCCGAACGGGCGGCACCCGCGGCCAGACACGGGGCTCGGCCAGTCGCCGCGCCTTGGCGGGCGCCGTCAGGCCATCCTTGAGTGAAACGCCCCGGCGCAACGCATTCAGTGCCTCGTCGTCGACGCTCCCCTCAACCTGCACCCAATAGGTCTTCGGCAACTTCTGCCGCGGATGGCTGATCTGGTGCTGCAGGGCACCGTCATCCGTAAGCAGCAACAGGCCCTCGGAGTCAAAATCGAGCCTGCCAGCTGCGTAAAAGCCCTTACGTTTGATGTGGTCGGCTAGAGTGGGGCGACCGCGGTCATCGGTGAACTGGCTGAGCACGCCGTACGGCTTGTTAAAAAGGATGATCTTTGCCATGGGAAAAACGGACTATTGTAATCCAGCTACAAAAATGGGCGGATGCTGATATAATCCCGCCGTTTTTTAATCCCGCGCCGCGGTTCAAAAGGGCAGGGCAAGCAACACCCGACCTAAATAGTCACAGAGTTTTGGGAGTTTAAGCAATATGGGTCATATCCAAGTGCCGGCAGACGGCGAAAAAGTTAAAGTCAATTCCGACGGTTCGCTGAATGTTCCGAATCGCCCGATTATTCCGTTCATCGAGGGTGACGGCATCGGTGTGGATATCACCCCGGTAATGCGCAAGGTGATCGATGCCGCTATTGAGAAAGCCTACGGCGGCGACAAGGGCATTGCCTGGATGGAGATTTACTGCGGCGAGAAAGCGGCAGAAACCTATGCTGGCGACTGGTTCCCAGCTGAAACCCTCGAGGCGATCAAAGATTACGTGGTCAGCATCAAGGGTCCGCTGACTACCCCGGTGGGTGGCGGTTTCCGCTCCCTGAACGTCGCTCTGCGCCAGGAGCTGGACCTGTACGTGTGCCAGCGTCCGGTGCGCTGGTTCTCCGGTGTACCTTCCCCGGTAAAAGAGCCGAACAAGGTCGACATGGTGATCTTCCGCGAGAACTCCGAAGACATCTACGCCGGTATCGAGTGGAAAGCCAATACCGACGAAGCGAAGAAAGTCATCAAGTTCCTGCAGGAAGAGATGGGTGTTAAGAAGATCCGCTTCCCGGAGAACTGCGGTATCGGCGTGAAGCCGGTTTCCGAAGAGGGTACCAAGCGCCTGGTGCGCAAAGCCCTGCAGTACACCATTGATCAGGATCGCGACTCCCTGACCCTGGTGCACAAGGGCAACATCATGAAGTTCACCGAAGGCGCATTCGCCGACTGGGGCTACGAGCTGGCTCGCGAAGAGTTCGGTGCCCAGCCGATCGATGGCGGCCCCTGGTGCAGCTTCAAGAACCCGAAAACCGGCAAAGAGATCGTTGTAAAAGACGTGATTGCCGACGCCATGCTGCAGCAGATCCTGCTGCGTCCGGCCGAGTACGACGTGATTGCCACCCTGAACCTGAACGGTGACTACCTGTCCGACGCCCTGGCTGCCCAGGTTGGCGGTATCGGTATCGCCCCGGGTGCCAACCTGTCCGACGAGGTTGCCCTGTTCGAAGCAACTCACGGTACTGCACCGAAGTACGCCGGTCAGGACAAGGTAAACCCGGGCTCCCTGATCCTGTCCGCAGAAATGATGCTCCGCCACCTGGGCTGGAACGAAGCTGCAGACCTGATCGTCAAGGGTATGGAAGGTGCGATCGAAGCCAAGACCGTGACCTACGATTTCGAGCGCCTGATGGATGGTGCGGAACTGAAGTCCTGCTCCGAGTTCGGCGACGAAGTCATCAAGCACATGGCCTAAGATGGCATGGGGAAGGGCGGCGCGCCGCCGCTCTTCCACAACAAAAAGCCCCGCAGCGAGAGGTGCGGGGCTTTTTTATTGCCCGGTCGATAAGTCCAGCTGACGGCTGACTGGCGAACTTTAATCGAGGAGTTCCGCCTCTTTCTCCCGCTGAGCCTGACTCTTTTCCTGTCCGGAGTCAGTCTCGCTGGCGTCGCGATCTCCGTGCGGGGCGTCTGCGCCCGACACGGTCGAGATGTTTGCCGCGTGGAAGCCTTTATCACCCTTGATAATGTCAAAAGTGACCTGCTGCCCCGCTTTCAGTGTTCGGTAACCTTCCATCTGGATCGCGGAATAGTGCGCGAACAGATCTTCTCCCCCTTCGTCCGCAAGAATAAACCCATATCCCTTGGCGTTATTGAACCACTTGACGGTACCGGTAGGCATAGCGAATTCCCTCTAATTGCCTCGGCGACTGCTGGCCGCCTTACAGAGTCTTTATATTTATCTGCGCTTGCTTGCACATGGCTCGCGATTCCAATTCCTTGTCGCGATGGTGCCCTTGGATAGGGCAGGCAATACCTCTTGTAGCTAACTGATTTGCGAATGTCAAGAACCACTGCCGTCCGCTGTGCCCCCGGACAAATAAGGTTACAATGGCACCCTGCCTAACATGTACGCCGGTAACAACATCAAATCACTGCAGGATCTCATTGATTAGCGCTATGGGTATTTCACTGGCCATTAAACTACACTCGAACGACGCCGAAGACGACTTCCACTATCCGGGGGACTTGGAAGGCGATCTGGCGCTGGAAGAAGCGCCACCGCGGCTGAAAAGGCCGCCAATGTACAAGGTGGTCATGCTGAATGATGATTACACGCCAATGGACTTTGTCGTCGAGGCTCTGGAGCTGTTTTTTGGCGCCAATCGGGAGCGCGCCACCCAACTGATGCTGCAGGTTCATACGCAGGGAAAAGCGATCTGTGGTGTCTATACTCGTGATATAGCGGAGACAAAGGCCGCGCAGGTTAATCAATTCGCCAGGGACCACCAGCACCCCCTGCTGTGTGAGATCGAAGCGGACGAAAGCGAAGAAGATTGACGCTGTAGTGAAGCTGCTTTTGATACAAGGGTCCCGTCGCCTGAAAGGAATCAGGCACACTCAAGTCGCCGGCTTCCGGCGCGCGCTTACCGGTGGAATCGGCGGGTGACATTGGCGTTTAGGGTTTGAGGTTTAGATGCTCAGCAAGGATTTAGAGGTAACGCTCAATCTGGCGTTTAAGGGTGCGCGCGCGAAACGGCACGAGTTTATGACCGTGGAGCACCTGTTGCTGGCACTTCTGGACAATGAGTCCGCTGCGGATGTGCTGCACGCCTGCGGGGCTGATCTCAGCGCTCTGCGACGCGAGCTGCTCGAGTTCGTTGATTCCACCACACCCCTGATCCCGGAGGCCGATACGGACCGGGAGACCCAGCCGACCCTCGGCTTTCAACGCGTACTGCAGCGGGCAGTATTCCACGTGCAGTCCTCCGGCAAGAAGGAGGTGACCGGGGCGAACGTGCTGGTCGCAATCTTCTGCGAGCAGGAGAGCCAGGCAGTCTATTACCTCAAGCAACAGAGCGTCGCGCGCATCGACGTCGTCAACTACATCACACACGGCATTTCCCGCGTCGGCTCCAGCGGCAACAACCACCACCACAATCCCGACCCTGCGCCGGAGCAGGTCGACGAGGAAATCGGTACCGGTGCAGAACCCGGCGGCTCGGATCCGCTGGAAAGCTACGCCACCAACCTGAACCAGGAAGCCATACTCGGACGCATCGACCCGCTGGTGGGCCGGGGGCCGGAAGTGGAGCGGGTCACCCAGGTACTCGCGCGCCGCCGCAAGAACAACCCGCTATTGGTGGGCGAGTCCGGCGTGGGCAAGACGGCTATCGCCGAGGGCCTGGCGCGACGCATTGTCGATGAAGAAGTGCCGGAGCCACTGCTGAACAGCACTATTTACTCGCTCGACCTGGGCTCGCTGCTGGCGGGCACCAAGTATCGCGGCGACTTCGAGAAGCGCTTCAAGGCCCTGTTGGCCGAGCTGAAGAAACGCGAGCACGCGGTGCTGTTCATCGATGAAATCCACACGATTATCGGTGCCGGCGCGGCTTCCGGTGGTGTCATGGATGCCTCAAACCTGCTGAAGCCGCTGCTGTCCAGTGGCCAGTTGCGCTGTATCGGCTCTACCACCTTTACCGAATACCGCGGCATCTTTGAGAAAGACCGCGCCCTGTCGCGTCGTTTCCAGAAAATTGACGTCAATGAGCCCACTGTCGAAGAAACCGTGCAGATTCTGCAGGGGCTGAAAAGTTGCTTCGAAGACCACCACAAGGTGCGATTCACCGACCAGGCACTCGAGGCCGCTGCGCAGCTGTCCAGCCGCCACATTACCGAGCGCTTCCTGCCCGACAAGGCCATCGATGTGATCGACGAGGCCGGCGCTTATCAGTCGCTGCTTCCCCTGGAGCAGCGCAAGGATGTTATCGGTATCGGCGAGATAGAGACCGTCATCGCCAAAATGGCCCGCATCCCGGCCAAAAGCGTCAGCGCTTCCGACAAGGAGCAGCTCGCCAAACTGGATGACAACCTGAAAATGGTGGTGTTTGGCCAGGATAACGCCATCGAGGCGCTCAGTACCGCGATCAAACTGAGCCGCGCAGGGCTGGGCGCAGAGGAGAAGCCGATAGGCTCCTTCCTGTTCGCCGGCCCCACGGGCGTCGGTAAAACCGAGCTGTGCCGCCAGCTGGCGAAGGTGATGGGGATCGAATTGATCCGCTTCGATATGTCCGAGTATATGGAGCGCCACACCGTTTCCCGCCTGATCGGGGCGCCACCCGGTTACGTCGGTTTCGATCAGGGCGGCCTGTTGACCGATTCAGTCACCAAGCACCCGCACAGTGTTGTCCTGCTGGACGAGATCGAGAAGGCGCACCCCGAGGTGTTCAACCTGCTGCTACAGGTGATGGATCACGGCACCCTGACCGACAACAACGGCCGCAAGGCGGACTTCCGCAACGTCATCCTGATCATGACCACCAATGCGGGCGCAGAGCTGATGAGCCGCCGCTCGATTGGTTTTTCCAGCCAAGACCATTCCAGCGACGGCATGGAGGAAATCAAGAAGATGTTCACTCCGGAGTTCCGCAACCGCCTGGACAGCATTATCCAGTTCGGCGCGCTGAATCTGGATGTCGTCAAGACTGTGGTCGACAAATTTATTGTCGAACTCCAGGCACAGCTGGACGAGTCCCATGTGACGCTCGCGGTCGACAGCGAGGCGCGCGAATGGCTCGCCGTTCACGGTTACGATGAGAAAATGGGGGCCCGTCCGATGTCGCGCCTGATCCGCGACAAGCTGCGCAAGCCGCTGGCGGAGGCAGTGCTGTTTGGCGAGCTGGCGGAGGAGGGCGGCCGCGTAGAGGTCACGATCGAGAACGACGAGCTGGCCATCAAGACGGCGGTACCTGCCTGATCCGCCGCAAGCGAAGCTCTTTTTGCAGTCAACAAAAAAAGCCACCGCAGGGTGGCTTTTTCTTTGCTGCAGCCGGCGTATTCGTGATCGCCGGACTGCCTGCCTCGTGACTAGCGGGCGCGGTAGGTGATACGGCCCTTGGTCAGGTCGTAGGGAGTCAACTCTACCTTGACCTTGTCACCAGTGAGGATGCGAATATAGTTCTTGCGCATTTTCCCAGAAATATGCGCGATCACCACGTGTCCGTTCTCCAGCTTTACGCGGAAAGTGGTATTGGGCAGGGTGTCGATCACCTCGCCTTCCATCTCAATGTAATCGTCTTTTGCCATGCGGCAGTAACCTTCAAAATAACTTTATCTGACCTTTACCCCGGTGGCACCGGTGCTCTGCCTCATACTAAATGCGGGTATCAGCGGGCCGCATTTAGTATGAGGCAGGGCACTAAGCCTAGCCGCGGCGCGACGGGCGAGCATTTTGCACGAAAAGGCAGAATAGAGCAAAGGCAGAATGTCGGGAGCTAGCGAGCCTTCAGTGCCCAGCGGTTCTCCCGCAGCAGCTCGATGGGCTGAAACTGGCTTTTGTAGGCCATCTTCTGGCACTGCTCGATCCAGTACCCCAGGTAGAGACTGGGAAGCCCCAGGCGGCGAGCCCACTCTATCTGGTAGAGAATGCAGTAGCTGCCCAGGCTCCGTTTGTCCTCTTCGGGATCGAAGAAAGTATAGATTGCCGACAACCCGGCGGTCAGCAGGTCGGTCACGGCCACTGCCACCAGCCTGCCGCGGGCGCGGAACTCGATATAGCGGGTGGCGCCCCAGGCCTGTGTCAGGAAACTGCGAAACTGTTCGCGGCTGGGCGGGTACATCTCGCCGTCCACATGGCGCCGTTCGATGTAGCGGGCGTAGAGCTCATAGTGCTCATCGGTATCGATGGTTTCGACATGAAAGATGTCCAGGTCCCGATTGCGCCGCCAGCAGCGCCGCTGTTGCCGACTCGGTACAAACAGCCCGACTGGCACCCGCGCCGGAACACAGGCCTGGCAGGATGCACACTGCGGCCGATAGAGATAGCCACCGCTGCGGCGGAAACCCAGCTCCGACAGGCGGCTGTAGAGTCGCTGGTCGACTGGTGTCTGCGGGTCCACGAACACGGTCGTGGCATCCTCGTCGGGCAGATAGCCGCAAGGGTGGGGGAGAGTGGCCAGCAGGCGCACCGAATCCAGTTGGGAATACTTACTCATAGCTCCACGACAACTTCCAGGGCTGCGGGAACGGCGGCTGACGCACAGCGGCCTCCAGCAGACGCTCGAAATCCTCACGAGGCACCTCTACCGCCCCCAGACTGGTCAGGTGAGGATTGCTAACCTGGCAGTCGATCAGCGGGCAGCCCCACAATTCTAATTGCCGCACCAGGTGGACAAAAGCGACTTTTGAGGCATCGGTCTCACGGTGGAACATTGATTCGCCAAAGAACACCCGCCCCAGTGCGATACCGTAGAGTCCGCCAGCCAGCCGATTCTCCCGCCACACCTCCACGGAATGGGCATGGCCGAGGCGGTGCATTTCGACGTAGGCGTCGCGCATTTCATCCGTGATCCAGGTGCCCTCAGCATCGGGCCGCGGCGCGCGGCAGGCTTCGACGACTTGCTCAAACGCCCGGTCAAAGGTCACCTGAAAGGTGCCGCGGCGCAGTACCTTGCGCAGGCTGCGGCCGATGCGGCAGCGCTCGGGGAAGACCACGCAGCGGGGCGAGGGACTCCACCAGAGAATCGGCTGATCGTCGGAAAACCAGGGAAAGATGCCGCGTCGGTAGGCGGTCAGCAGCCACGGCGGTGAGAGCTTGCCGCCGATCGCCAGCAGGCCATTGGGGTCCCGCAGTGCGCAATTGGTGGGCGGGAACTCTATGTGCCTCTCATCCAGCAGGGTCAGGTAGCCGTCATTGGGACCCATCATGGTTCAGTCCTCATGCTTGCCGCGCACCTCGCAGGGCAGATCTCCGTCCAGATGCGAAAAGGGCGATCCAGTGGATCGCCCCAATCTATCAGATAACGACCGGCACAGGTGTCACTGGGCGTCCAGGAAGCGCTCGGCGTCCAGTGCCGCCATACAACCGGTGCCCGCGGAAGTCACCGCCTGGCGGTAGATATGGTCAGACACGTCTCCCGCGGCAAACACGCCGGGGATGGAAGTCTGCGTGGCGTTGCCGTCGAGACCGCTCTGCACCACGATGTAGCCGCCGTTCATTTCCAGCTGCTCGGCAAAGATATCGGTGTTCGGTTTGTGGCCAATGGCAATAAACACCCCGGATACATCCAGCTCTTTGGTGGCGCCGTCCTGCGTACTGCGCAGGCGCACGCCGGTCACACCGTTGTCGTCACCCAGTACTTCGTCCAGGCTCTGGTGCCAGCATACATTGATATTGCCATTCTCGACCTTGTCCATCAGGCGGTCCTGGAGGATCTTCTCCGCGCGCAGCTCATCGCGACGGTGGATCAGGGTCACTTCACTGGCGATGTTGGACAGGTACAGGGCTTCCTCGACGGCTGTGTTGCCACCACCGACGACAGCCACTTTCTGGTCGCGGTAGAAGAAACCGTCGCAAGTTGCACAGGCGCTGACGCCGCGACCCTGGAACGCCTCCTCGGACGGCAAGCCGAGATACTGGGCTGAAGCGCCGGTGGCGATAATCAGCGCGTCGCAGGTGTAAGTGTCGTTACCTTTCAGCGTAAAGGGGCGCTGTTTGAGGTCAACGGAATCAATGTGATCGAAAATGATCTGAGTCTCGAAGCGCTCAGCGTGCTGCTGCATCTGCACCATCAGATCCGGGCCCTGCAGATCCGCAACGCCGCCCGGCCAGTTCTCCACTTCGGTAGTGGTGGTCAGCTGTCCGCCTTGCTGCATACCGGTGATCACTACCGGGTTTAGGTTTGCACGCGCCGCATAGATGGCCGCGGTGTAGCCGGCAGGACCTGAGCCGAGGATAATCAGTCGATGGTGGTTATTACTCATGGAACGCTCTTGAAAAGTCGATTGAACACAGTGTACTCAGTGATTCGGGTATCAACCCGCTCGACCATATTTTGATCAGTCGAGGCTATTAAATTGGTCGCCATGATAGGCGATAGACACAGGTCGGCGAAATAGTTTCGCTTAATTTGACCCATTGCAGGGCACTATTCTTTCACTGAAATCCTCACACCGACAACTGTCAGGCGAAACTCGAGCTTGTTCACGGTTTACCTCAGGAAAGTGAGCTATCTTTATGATTTTGTTGGATAAAAAGACAGTTAACGTATTACCTTAACAAGGCTGCCGGTAGCATTTCCGCGGCGTCTGTAGTACACAGTCCGCCAATAGATACCGCCGAGCCAGATCTAATAAGTAGTAAGAACAGCCGAGGTAAGCCATTGAAGGCCGATAGCGCGACCGAACAGCCCAACGAAGAACATGGAGCCCTGCCGGACTCCCTGATCGCCCGCCTGCTACGTGAAGGGGCGCTGATCGGGCTGCTGGCAGGCGCGCTGCTGCTCGCGATCAGCCTGATGAGCTATAGCCCGCAGGATCCAGGCTGGTCCCATACCGGCCACGGCGGCCAAATTCAGAATGCAATCGGGCCGACCGGCGCCTGGCTGGCCGATATCTGCCTTTCCCTGCTTGGCTGGATGGCCTACCTGTTCCCGCTGATGATTGGCTGGCGCGCTTTCCGCATATTGCGCGATCGCAACGCGCGCTTCCACGGGCCGCTATTTACATTGCGGGTCTCCGGCCTCGCTTTGCTGCTGATCACCGGCGCCGGTATCGCCACGCTGTGTTTTGCCCAGGCGGACGAGCCGCTGCCATTCTCCAATGGTGGGATTATCGGCGCCGCCGTTGCCGAGTCCGCAGAAATGAGCCTCGGCTATGTGGGCGCGACCATCCTGCTGCTGGCCCTGTTTGCGATTGGAATCACTGTATTTACCGGGCTCTCCTGGTTGAAGCTGGCCGATGCCATCGGTCGCAACATCCTCGGGTTTGTCGGCTGGCTGGGCAACCGCCTCCAGCGCGCGCGCCAGCAGCGCGCGGAGGAGCGGGCCGCCCGCGAGGCGATCGTGGTGCGCAAGGCCGCGGTGGAAGAGGAAAAACAGCGCACCGCCAAGCGGCTGCCACCCAAGATCGAACCCGCGGCCCCCAAGCCGAAACAGAGCCCGCGCGCAGCCAAGGAAAAGCAGGGCGAACTCTTCAAGGGTGGCCCGGTCACCGGCACCTTGCCGCCATTGTCCCTGCTGGATCCACCGGATCAGAACAAGAAGGCCGGCTTCTCCCGTGAGTCCCTCGAGGCCCTGTCCCGCCTGCTGGAGTTGAAACTCAAGGACTTTGGCGTAGTGGCCGAGGTGGTCTCGGTGCTGCCGGGTCCGGTGGTGACCCGCTTCGAGATCCAACCGGCACCCGGCGTAAAGGTGAGCAAGATCTCCAACCTGGCCAAAGACCTGGCGCGCTCGCTGGCGGTAATCAGCGTGCGGGTAGTGGAGGTGATCCCGGGTAAATCCGTCGTCGGCATCGAAATACCGAATGAGAACCGGCAGATGGTGCGCCTCAGCGAAGTGCTGTCGGCGGACGTCTTCGACAATGCCAAATCCGCGCTGACCCTGGCATTGGGCCACGATATCTCGGGACAGCCGATGGTCGCGGACCTGGCCAAGATGCCGCACCTGCTGGTCGCTGGTACCACCGGTTCCGGTAAGTCGGTCGGCATCAATGTGATGCTGCTGAGCCTGCTGTACAAGTCCACGCCGGACGAAGTGCGCCTCATTCTCGTGGATCCGAAAATGTTGGAATTGTCGGTGTATGAGGGGATTCCGCACCTGCTGACCCCGGTGATCACCGACATGAACGATGCCGCCAACGGCCTGCGCTGGTGCGTCGGGGAGATGGAGCGGCGCTACAAATTGATGGCGGCGATGGGCGTGCGCAACCTGGCCGGTTTCAACCGCAAAGTGAAGGATGCCATCGCGGCCGGTGAGCCGCTGGAAGACCCCATCTGGCAGCCGGATCCCATGTCCAGCGTGCCAGAAGCGGAACAGACACGCCCGCACCTGAAGCCGCTGCCGGCCATCGTCGTCGTGATCGACGAATTTGCCGACATGATGATGATCGTCGGCAAGAAGGTGGAGCAGCTGATCGCACGAATCGCACAGAAGGCCCGCGCCGCGGGCATTCACCTGCTGCTGGCCACTCAGCGCCCGTCGGTGGATGTAATCACCGGCCTGATCAAGGCCAACGTGCCGACGCGCATCGCCTTCCAGGTGTCGTCGAAGATCGACTCCCGCACCATCCTCGACCAGGGCGGCGCCGAACAGCTGCTCGGCCACGGTGACATGCTGTACCTGCCGCCGGGCAGCGGTGTGCCGGTGCGCGTTCACGGTGCCTTCGTCGACGACCACGAGGTACACCAGGTGGTGGCGGACTGGAGTCGCCGCGGCGAGCCGGACTACATCGACGGTATCGTCGACGACAGCAACAACAACATCCCGGTACCCGGCTTGCAAACCGAGGGCGGAGAAGAGGACGACCCGGAGGCAGATGCCCTCTACGACGAAGCGGTTGCCTTCGTTACCAAGTCGCGTAAGGCTTCGATCTCCTCGGTGCAGCGCCAGTTGCGCATCGGCTACAATCGCGCCGCGCGCATCATCGATGCCATGGAGTCCGCCGGCGTTGTCTCCCCGGCGGAACACAATGGCAACCGCACCGTGCTGGCGCCGCCGCCGGCCTGATTGGCCGCTTGCAAATGGCGCTATGGCGGGAGGTTCAGGCAGCATTCACCTGCCTGCAACTAATCTTTAGGGAAATCCCACGACTGGAATCCTGATATGAAAAGTCTACTGCGCAACTCCCTGCTGGCCCTTGGCATGATCGCCAGCGCGGCCTGGGCCGACGCCACCGACGAACTGAGCCGATTACTGCAGCCACTGGGGGCGATTTCCGGCAAGTTCCAGCAGACGCTGATCGATGAGCGCGGCGAAGTACTGCAGGACAGTCGCGGCAAATTCTCGGTACAGCGTCCCGGCAAATTGCGCTGGGAAACCGGCGCTCCCTATCCGCAATTGCTGGTCACCAACAACAAGAAGCTGTGGCTCTACGACCCCGATCTGGAGCAGGTCACTGTGCGCCCGGTGGATAAGCGCATGAAGGACACCCCGGCACTGCTACTCGGCGGCAAGGTGGAGGAGATTCGCGGATCATTTAACGTCAGCAGCAAGAAGGGCGCCTACCACCTGACCCCGAAAAATGCCCAGGCCCCCTTCAAGACCATGGAAATCCGCTTTTCCAAGAGCGGTTTGCCCTCCGCGATGACCGTGCGTGACAGCATGGGGCAGACCACCAAAATCAAATTCAGTGGCATGACCGCCAATCCGAAGCTGGCTGACTCCATCTTTAATTTCAAGCCACCGGCCGGTACCGACGTCATTCGTGATGAATAAAACGCGATGAGTGACCTGTTTCAGTCCGCGCGGAAACACCAGCCATTGGCCGCGCGCATGCGGCCCGACTCCCTGGCCCAGTATGTGGGCCAGGCGCATTTATTGGGGCCGGGAAAACCGCTGCGGGAAGCCGTGGAGCGGGGCCAGCTGCACTCGATGGTGCTTTGGGGTCCGCCCGGGGTTGGCAAGACCACCTTCGCGCGGCTACTCGCCCGGGAATGCGACGCCCGCTTCGCCACCTTGTCGGCGGTACTCGCCGGAGTGAAGGAAATACGCCAGGCGGTGGCGGAGGCGGAGCAGCACCACGCCCAGTACGGGCGCGGCACCATTCTGTTCGTCGACGAGGTGCATCGCTTCAACAAGGCCCAGCAGGACGCCTTTCTGCCGTATGTGGAAGAGGGCACCGTTACCTTTGTCGGCGCGACCACCGAAAACCCCGCCTTTGAGCTCAACAACGCATTGCTATCCCGCTGCCGGGTTTACCTGTTGCGCAGCATTGCGGAAGAAGACCTGCTGGGATTGATGAACCGGGCTCTGCGGGAGGACGAGGAACTCGCGCGGCGCGACGTGACCATCGAGCCAGAAGTGCTCCGCAAGATCGCCCTCGCCGCGGACGGCGATGCCCGCAGTGCACTGAACCTGCTCGAGATAGCCTGTGATCTCGCCCGGGAGGAGGGCGGTCGCTTCGTAATCGATGAGGGCGTGTTGACCGAGGTCCTGAGCGCCGACGTGCGCCGCTTCGACAAGGGCGGCGACTACTTCTACGACCAGATCTCGGCCATGCACAAATCCGTGCGCGGTTCCGATCCCGACGCGGCACTCTACTGGTTTGCAAGAATGCTGGATGGCGGTTGCGACCCGCTGTATGTCGCCCGCCGCGTGGTGCGCATGGCCAGTGAGGATATCGGCAATGCGGACCCCCGCGCCCTGCAATTGGCGCTGAATGCCTGGGATGTACAGGAGCGCCTCGGCAGTCCCGAGGGGGAGCTGGCCATCGCGCAGGCGGTTGCCTACCTGGCAGTGGCTGCCAAGAGTAATGCCGTTTACACCGCCTATAAACGGGTCATCGCGGACGTGCGCCGCGATCCCAGCTACGACGTACCCGTCCACCTGCGCAATGCTCCTACCAAGCTGGCCAAGAGCATGGCCCACGGTGCCGACTATCGCTACGCGCACGACGAACCCGATGCCTTTGCGGCGGGTGAGAACTACTTCCCCGAAGAAATCGCCAGCCGTAGCTACTACCAGCCGGTGCCCCGCGGTTTGGAGTTGAAGATCGGCGAAAAGCTGGAAAAGCTGCGCAGCTTGAACCGGCAGAGCCCGCAGCAGCGCTATAGCAAGATCGAAGACGATTGAATCAGCGCCTCTGCCGGCGCGCGTAAATTCCGTTAAAATCTGACGCTTGCAAGACGGACTACCCCGTCGGCGTTGCCGCCTCAGGCAGTTCAAAGCGCAGTAGAGATTTTAAGGACAGTTCAATGCAGTGGTTGGCAATCGCCTTTGGTGGCGCGGTGGGCGCCATGATGCGCCACCTGATCAGCCTGTGGAGCTACCCGGTCTTCGAGGGCCGCTTTCCGCTCGGCACCCTGATCGTCAATGTCACCGGTGCCTTCCTGATCGGTATCGTCTACGTATTGATCGTCGAGCGGGGCCTGTTGGGCCAGGAGTGGCGACTGCTACTGATGACCGGACTGTTCGGTGCCCTAACCACCTTCTCGACATTCTCGCTGGAAACCCTGCTGTTGTGGCACAATGGCCAGCCTCTGACGGCCCTGGCCTATATATTCATCAGCCTGGTGCTCTGCCTGGCCGCGACTGCAGCGGCCATGGCAATTACCATGAAGTATTTCTAACGCAGTAAGAAAACCAAAATGCTCGATCCCAAACTCATTCGCACACAGATGGACCAAGTGGCCGCAGCACTGAAGAAGCGCGGCGTGGAGCTGGATACCGACAAGCTGGAGAGCCTCGAAGAGCGCCGCAAGGAATTGCAGATGCGCACCGAGAGTCTGCAGAACGAGCGCAACAGCAAGTCCAAGAACATCGGCCGCGCCAAGGCCGCCGGGGAAGATATCGCACCACTGCTGAAAGAAGTGGAATCCCTCGGCGGTGAGCTGAATGATGCCAAGCACGCACTGGCCGAGTTGCAGGACGAACTGGATGCGATTGTGTCCGCCATTCCCAACCTGCTGGACGAGTCCGTGCCGGAAGGCGTGTCCGAAGAAGACAATGTCGAAGTGCGTCGCTGGGGGCAGCCGCGTGAATTCGACTTTGAAGTCAAGGATCACGTGGACCTGGGCGCACAGCTTGGCGGTCTGGATTTCGAAATGGCGGTCAAGCTGACCGGCTCGCGATTTGCCGTGATGACCGGGCAGGTGGCGAAACTGCATCGCGCCCTCGCACAATTCATGCTCGATACCCATATCGAGGAACACGGCTATCGTGAGGCCAATGTGCCGGTGATCGTCAACGGTGATTCCCTCTACGGCACCTCACAGCTGCCGAAATTCGAGGAAGACCTGTTCAAACTTACCGATGAGCGCGGCTTCTACCTGATTCCGACCGCGGAGGTACCGGTAACCAACTTTTACCGCGATCACATTGTTGAGGACGCCGAATCATTACCGCACAAGTTTGTTGCGCACACGACCTGCTTCCGTTCTGAAGCCGGCTCCCACGGTCGCGACACCCGCGGCATGATTCGCCAGCATCAGTTTGAAAAAGTAGAACTTGTATGGGCCACCCGCCCGGACCAGTCGGAACAGGCACTGGAGACGCTGACCGAAAATGCGGAAGCTATCCTGCAGAAACTGAATCTACCGTATCGCACCGTGGTCCTGTGTGGCGGTGATATCGGTTTTGCCGCGCGCAAGACTTACGATATCGAGGTCTGGATTCCGTCCCAGGACAAGTACCGGGAGATTTCCTCCTGCTCACTGGTCGGCGATTTCCAGGCGCGCCGCATGAAGGCTCGCTGGCGCAATCCGGAAACCGGCAAGCCGGAACTCCTGCACACCCTGAACGGTTCGGGGCTCGCGGTAGGGCGCACGCTGATCGCCGTGCTGGAAAACTATCAGCGCGAGGACGGTAGCATCGAGGTGCCGGAAGTGCTGCGTCCCTACATGCGCGGCCAGGAAGTGATCGTCGCGGAAACCCAGTAAAGAAAACCGGAAAGGGCGAACGAGGTGTTCGCCCTTTTTTTGCTCTGCGATTGCCGCAAATTGTGTTCCCCTGCAATAACGGATTATTACCTTGCGTTACCTGCCTCTCGCTTTCGATGTCAAAGATTGTCCCTGCCTGATCGTCGGCGGGGGTTCCGTAGCTACACGCAAGGCGCGTTTGCTGATCAAAGCCGAGGCGCGGTTGCTGGTCGTCGCGCCGGAAATTTCCGATGAGCTACAGCGTCTGGCCACTGCCAGCGGTGGCGAGATTTTCCGCGAGCAGTACCGCGAGGAATTGCTCGGGCCGGCGCAGCTGGTCATCGCTGCAACGGCAGATGCCGACATCAACAGAGCGGTTTCCGCCGACGCGCGGGCACGGCGCCTGCCGGTCAATGTGGTGGATGCGCCCGAGCTCTGCACTTTCACTTTTCCCGCCATCGTCGAGCGGGGACCGCTGTCGATCGGCATCAGCAGCGGCGGTGCCGCTCCCGTATTGGCGCGGCAGATCCGCGCGCAACTGGAAGCACTGCTCGCACCCGGGATCGCCTCTCTGGCGGAATTGGCGGCACGTATGCGCGACCGGGTTAAAGCGAGCCTGCCCGAAGCGAGCCGCAAGGATTTCTGGCAGTGGGTGTTCTCCGGACCGGTGGCCGACAAAGTAGTGGCGGGCAATGTTGTCGATGGCGAAAACGAGCTGCTCGAAGCCCTGCAAAAGTGGCAGGGCAGTCCCGCGCCGGGCGGCGAGGTCTATCTGGTCGGCGGTGGCCCCGGTGATCCGGACCTGCTCACGTTCCGCGCGCTGCGCCTGATGCAGCAGGCCGATGTGGTGCTCTACGATCGCCTGGTGTCACCGGCCGTACTGGACCTGGTGCGTCGCGACGCGGAGCGCATCTACGTGGGCAAGAAAAAGGAGTTTCACTCGGTGGCCCAGGACGGTATCAACCAGCTGCTGGTTGACCTGGCGCTGCAGGGCAAGAAGGTGCTGCGCCTGAAGGGTGGTGATCCCTTTATTTTTGGCCGCGGCGGCGAGGAGATCGACAAACTGGCGGGCGCCGGCATTCCGTTTCAGGTCGTGCCCGGCATTACCGCCGCCTCTGGCTGCGCCAGTTATGCCGGCATTCCCTTAACCCACCGGGATCACGCCCAGTCGGTGCGCTTTATCACCGGCCACCTGAAGGAGGGAGAGCTGGATTTGCCCTGGAGCGAGCTGGCTTCACCCGGGCAAACACTGGTCTTCTATATGGGCCTGACCGGCCTGCAGACCATCTGCAGTCAGTTGGTGGAGCACGGCCTGGCGGCGGACACGCCGGCAGCGCTGGTAGAGAAGGGCACCACCAGCGAGCAGCGCGTTGTCGTGGGCGATCTGCGCACACTGCCGCAACTGGCGGAAACAGAAGCTGTGGAAGCGCCGGCACTGACAATTATCGGCGGCGTTGTCAGCCTGCACGAGAAACTGCGCTGGTATCACCCGCAGTAATCACTGTACTCGTCGGTAGACGGAGCGCCATCAGCCGGTTCAATTCGAGCATCTATACTCCAAGAGAGGTTGGCGAGGGTGCTCGATATGCTGATGGCGTTGATCCGGTTCCAATGCACTCTTTTAGTGCGATTCTTCCTGCCGCGGGAAAACGAACTCTGTGTGCCGAACCGTGAGGACAGCCACACCCGTCGCTACACGCACCGCTATCGCCTGAAAAGAAGCTGGGTAAAAAACCTCTGGATCGGCACCTGCCTGCTGATGCTCTGCTTTCCACTGCTGCCGTTCGTACTGGCCATCGGCCTGTTCACGTCTTTCCTGTCCTTCGCGATCCTGGACGAAACCGCCTGACGGCAGGCGCTGTGCGACGACAATTCGAAAACCTGCCCGCATTTAATAGTTAAAGGCGGGCCGCCACTCGGCGGCCGGGCCAACCCGTTATCGTTTCGTCTACTGCAGCCGCAGGGTATAGCGGACCTCACCTTCCCCGAGCGGCGACGGATTGCCCTCTACCCAGTCCTCATGACCGTTACCGAAAAACGGGGACAGCGGATGGGCGCTCTGTCCCGTGGCCATATGGAAGATCGCGTTGTCTTCGCGACCTGGCGCTACCACCATGCGCTGTGAGGCGCCGTGGGTCGGGGACTGGAAGCGCGGCATATGGGTATCGCCGGACAACTGATCCGCCGGCATCGCGGTAAACCAGTTCACCGCGCTTACCGCGCGGCCGAGCGGGTGCTGGATACGCGTCGTATTCTCCGCACCCCAGGTTTGCTGCGCCAGCGGCTTGCCATCCTCCGCCATCTCCGCGAGCACCTGATCCAGTGCCGACAGCTTGAGCGCGGACCAGGATTCAAATTCCGGATTCAGCAGCTGTGCGGGTTCCTGCTGCACCATTTCCCACAGCGCATATTCGAACTGCCGCTTCAGGGGGCCAAAGGAGAAATCCGGCTGGTGGCGGCGCATATACGTCAGAATAGGCGCGGTGGTGATCTCCATAAACTTGAGTCGGTAATTGCGGACAATGCGGTAGCCGACGGAATCGGCGGCGGCGCGGCCACCCCAGTTGCGCACCTGTTCTCTGACGTCGCCGTAATTGTCGCGACCATCCAGCAGCGCAAGCAGGTGTTCCTGCCAGCGCTGCAGGAATACGGCGCGATCATCCAGCTGGATGTCGAGCAGGGCCTGCTCGTCAAAGCGTGGACGGGAAAAAAGATCGTCACGGATCTGTTGCTGCCGGGCGCCGAGCGCGTAGCCGTCACTGCCCATCAGGCGGAGAAAATCGCTGTCCATGGTGCGGGCGTTGGCGGTCCAGATGCGGTGCGAAGGCGGATCGAAAACCCGCGGCTGCTCGTCGACACCGAGGTAACCATCCCAGTAGGTGCCGCCGTCTGCCCATGACTGCGAGCGGCTGCCGTCGAGACCCACACGGCGGGGAATGGCGCCGCCCACTGTCCAGCCGATATGGCCGTCTTTATCGCCCACTACCAGGTTCTGGTGCGGAATGCCGAGCTGCGGCCCCAGGTCCAGGGCCTCCCTGGCAGAGGTCACGGTTTCCAGTCGCAGCAAGTTCAGGTTGGCGCCGCGGATATCGTGCGCGATCCAGCGGTAGGCGAGGGGCGTGCCGCGATGGTCTTCCGCCACCACCGGGCCCCAGATGGTTTTGCGTACTTCGATAATCTCAGCTTCACCACCCTTCACGGCGATGGTTTCGCGCTCACTCTCGAAGTCGCGCCAGCCATCGGGCGTGCGGTACTGCTTGCCGTCTTCGCTCAGCTCCAGCGGAATCAGGTCGCCCCAGTCCCCGAAGGTGTTGGTGAAGCCCCAGGCCACCAGCCCATTGCTGCCGACCACTGCAATTGGGCCGCCGGGCAGGGTCGCGCCGCGCATGGTGCGATCGGTGCCGGCGATATTCCAGCCGGCGCGGTACCAGATGTTGGGCACATTCAGGCCGAGGTGCATATCGTCCGCCAGAATGGCGCCACCGTGCTCGGTGAGCGCGCCGCCGACCACCCAGTTATTGCTGCCGTAAACTTTGTCATCGCTCTCAAATTTCTGGTAGGCGATGACATCATCGTCGCCGAGCAGGGAGGCAATCGACGTCTCGGGCAACGTCACGGGCCCGCGGGCATCACCGATCAGCGGCGCATCCCAACTGCCGCCGGCGGGAAAGTAAAACTCATACAGGTCCTGCGGCAAAAGCTCTGCAACCGCGGTGTCGCGCAGTTCGAATTTGCCGATCGGGCTTTGTAGGGTGAGATACATGCTGAATATGGTCAGGAGACTGTCAGCAGTCGACCAGGGCTGTGGTTCCTGGCCGAGCAGGGCGTATTCCCACGGCTTGGCGCCGAGCTGTTGCAGGCCGAAGTTGACGCCATCCACGTAGCTGTCCAGCAGACGGCGCTGCGCCTCGGGCAGGGCGGCGATGTTGCGTTCCGCCCGCTTGCGGAACTGATGCAGGCGAATCTCCCTGTCGTGTTTCAGCGCCGCGGCGCCGACCAACTCAGACAGCTCGCCGGCGGAGTTGCGGCGCAACAGGTCCATCTGGAAGAAACGTTCCTGGGCGTGCAGGAAGCCAAGCGCAAACGCGGCGCTAGTGCGGTCCTCGGACTCGATCAACGGAATGCCCTGGGCATCTCGAGAGATGGTGGCGGGCACACGCAATGTGCCGGTTTCCAGGGTGCCGTCCAGGATCGGCAGGCTTTGCCGCAGCCACAGCCATGCGCACAGTAGCAGCAGGACGATGAGTGCGAAGATGCCGATCAGTACGCGCGGCAACAGGCGGGAAGTCGAAGATCTCGGGGCCATGGGAGTTCCAACAGGGCGTTATTGTAACTACTCTGACTGTCGATTTTAGCAATCGGGGCGCTCGTCAAAATAGTTACTCGGGGACAAATGCTGGTCACAAATGCAGATTTTCTGAGGAATCAAATGCCAGTAAAGTCCCAATCCTCATTTTCACGCCACGCAGAACTGACCAGTCACTAGAAAAAAGTCATAACAGGCTTTCAAAAGCGACTTTTCGATCGTAAGATGGCGCCCAATAACAAAAATACGACACCTAAAACATCACGCTTTTATAACAACAAACGCGAGGACGCGATGATGCACGATGCCGATCAGACCGGGAAATCCCGGCAATTCAGCCTGTCCATCCTCTCTGGAGCCATTGCCATTGCCACTGCCATCAGCGGCACGGCCTACGCTGCGGAAATCGAGGAAGTAGTGGTAACCGCGCAGAAACGTGCGGAAAACCTGCAGGACGTTCCTATTGCAATCTCCGCCTTTACCGGCGAGAACATGAAAGACATGGGTGTGGAGAACCTCACCGACCTGGGCAAATTCACCCCGGGCGTTGAGATGAATAACGACACCCCGCTGCAGCCAACCTACAGTATTCGCGGTATTCAAACCGGCGACTTTACTGTGGGTTCCGACCCGGCCGTTGCCGTATACGTGGACGGTGTCTACACCGGTCGCGGTGCCGGCGCCGAAGTGCCGCTGGCGGATATCGAGCGCGTGGAAGTGCTGAAGGGCCCACAGGGCACCCTGTTCGGCCGCAACGCCACCGGTGGTGCCATCCACATCATCTCCAAGAAGCCGCAGGCCGACGACACTACCGAGCTGAGCCTGACCGCCGGCAACTACGGCCGTCAGTCTTCCGATCTGCTGATCAACCGCCAGCTGAGCGATAACCTGTATGGCCGCATCACCGCGTCCAACAACCGTCGCGACGCCTTCGCCGATAATATCGCGGGTGGATTCTCTGCCGGCGACCAGGACACCCAGACTTACCGCGCCTCCCTGCTGTGGGAGCCGACGGCGAATACCGAAGTCCTGTGGCGCGCCGACTACGGCGTAATGGACCAGGGCAGCGCACTGCGCTCCAGTATCGTGCCGAGTCTGCAGGCACTGGACGGCGGTTCCGACGTCTACGGCGACTACGCGCTGGACACCCCGACCATCGAAGATCGCGACTCTTTCGGTACTTCTCTGACCGTTACCAGCGATTTCGACAACTTTACCCTGACTTCCATCACGGCGTTCCGCAAGTTCGACGCGCACCTGCAGCAGGATGAAGACGGCACTGCCAACCCGGATTACATGTTCGGCTCCGCCAACTTCGACGAGCAGGAGCAGTTCTCGCAGGAATTCCGCCTGAACGGTGCCACCGACACCCTGAAGTGGACCGTCGGCGCTTCCTACTCCCAGGAGAAACTGGAGCACCTGACCGAAGCCTACTTCACCTCCGGCTCGCTGGAGTCCTTCGCCGTCTACGAAGGTCTCAAGATGAACCCGGAAACATTTGGCATTCCCCAGGCCGTGTTTGATCAGATGACACAAACACAGCAGGAAGATGCCGCTGTCCAGGCGCGCCAGTATTACAAAGAGCTCGGCCTGGAAGGTATCGCCGCCGCATCTTTCGTCTACGACCTGATGCTGCAGTCCGGCCAGGTTGACCAGTTGCTTGCCGCTTTCGGTGCGCCCGCGGGCGTTACCGGCAGCATGCTGAACTCCCAGGCGATGGCCATGCAGCTGCTGGCCGGTTTCCAGCCCTGGGTCGCTGGCGATGTAGCGTGGAACGAAAATGTCCTGAACACCGGCGACTACCGCTCCACCGCCATCTACGGCGACTTTACCTGGAGCCTGACCGACAAGCTGGATCTGACCGTGGGTGCCCGTTACACCTACGACGAGAAAGACTTCACCATCCAGACTGCCTACCAGAACGCGATTCCGATCGCGCTGACCGGTGGCAATGTGCCGCTGATGGACGGGAACGGCAACGTGATCGGCGTATTGCCGCTGCCGGCCCTGGAACTGCCGGCGCAGCCGTTCGGCATGGCCTTCTACAACAACGGCCAGCCGATTCTGGATTCCAAGCTGAACGACAACTGGAGCGATATCTCCGGTCGTATCGTGCTGGACTACCGCTGGAACGACGACGTCATGACGTTCGTGTCGCTGGCTGACGGCTTCAAGGCCGGTGGTTTCAACAGTCTGAACTTCGGCCCGAATGTCGCGCCGTCCTTCGACCAGGAAGATGTGGTCAACCTGGAAGTCGGTGTGAAGAGCAGCCTGTTCGACAACCGCGTGCGCCTGAACGCGTCTGTATTCAGCTACGAGTACAAGAACCTGCAGGAACTGGATCTGGTGGGCGTGCCCATCCCCAGCTACAACCTGCGTAACTCCGATGCCGAGGGTACCGGTGCGGAAGTCGAGGTACAGTGGGCCGCTACCGATAACCTGTTTATCGCCGGTAACTACTCTTACCTGGACACCGAGTTCACCAAGTACGGCTACATTGAGGCCATCGGTGAAACCGCAGCAGACGCCGAAGAGAAGATCGGCCAGCCGCGTGTTTCCACGCCGGAAAACAAGTTTAACCTGATGGCGGAATACACCATCGACATGGCTTCCGGTGCGGATGTGCGACTGCGCGCTGACTACAACTGGACTGACGAGCGCATTGGTTCCATTTCCGATCCGACTCGTGTCATCGACGACTACCAGCTGCTGAACCTGCGTGCCGGTTGGAACAGCGCCTCTGACCGCTACTCTGCGGCCCTGTGGGTCCAGAATGCCACCGACGAGGAAATCGCCGGCGGTTACGGCGGTACCGGTGCTGCGATCGGTGCCAGCCCTGCCTGGCGCTACATGCCGCGCATGTACGGTGCAGACTTCACCGTCCGCTTCTAAGCGCGTCGCTGAATCAGCCTGATGAGCGTGGGGGCCGGCACTTGCCGGCCCCTTTTTTATGTGCGCTCCCCAAATTTTTGCCTGCCTGGGTCACAGAAAGTGGCGCCGAATGAATCCTCTTTGCGGGCGATTTCATGGGAATCCCGCTAAAACTGCGTATGATCATTTGCAAGCAATTCAAATAAATCGCAGTTGGCTGTTGCCATGACAATACTGGCGGGTGAGGTAAATTCGGAAATTCAGCAGCAACTCCTCTCACGCTACAGACGGGTTCGGGGAGAGACTGAGCAGTTAGTGGATCCGCTATCGGCGGAAGACATGCAGCTGCAGTCCATGCCCGATGCCAGTCCGACCAAGTGGCACCTGGCCCACACCACCTGGTTTTTCGAAACATTTGTCCTGCGCCCACATTTTCCCGGTTACCGCCAGTTCGACCCGGGCTTTCACCAGCTCTTCAACTCTTACTACAACAGCCTCGGCACACCCTTTAGGCGCCCACAGCGGGGCATGTTGTCGCGCCCCGATCTGGATACTGTTTTCGCCTATCGCCGCTTTGTCGACGACTTTATCGGGAGGCTGCTGGACGAGCACCTATTGACTCAGGAACTCGAAACCCTGATCACCCTCGGACTCAATCACGAGCAGCAACATCAGGAATTACTGCTGACGGATATCAAGCACGCTCTGTCGATCAATCCGACTTTTCCCGCCTACAGTGATCCCATACCGGAAGAGGAGGATACCGGACAGGCCGAAGAGTTGCGCTGGCTGCGGATAGCCGGTGGGGTCTACGGAATCGGCAGCGAGGGGGAACATTTTTATTTCGACAATGAAAGCCCGGCACACCAGCAATTGCTACAGGATTTTTCCATCGCCTCCCGGCTGGTAACCAATGGCGAGTTCCTGGAATTTATCGAGGACGGTGGCTACCGCGATCCGCGCCTGTGGTTGTCCGATGGCTGGGCGCATGTACAGCAGAATGCCTGCACCCATCCGCTCTATTGGCAAAAGAGGGAAGAGGGCTGGCATCAATTTACGCTGCACGGCCTGCAGCCCGTTGCCACGGCGGAACCGGTCTGCCACATCAACTTCTACGAGGCCGACGCCTACGCGAGCTGGACCGGCAAGCGCCTTCCAACCGAATTCGAATGGGAAGCAGCAGCGTTTCAGTTGCGCAGGCCGGATCAGTTGGCAACCGCGAATTTGCTGGAAAAGCGCGCTCTGCGCCCCCTCGCCGCCGAGCGCGGGCAGACACAATTCCTCGGTGATCTGTGGGAGTGGACTTCGAGCGCCTATCTGCCATACCCCGGCTTCAGGGCGAGCAGCGATGCGGTGGGCGAATATAACGGCAAATTCATGTGCAACCAGAAAGTCCTGCGGGGTGGCTCCTGTGTTACCCCGGCGGAGCATATCCGCATGAGTTATCGCAATTTCTTCTACCCGCACCAAGCGTGGCAGTTTACCGGAATCCGCCTGGCAGGAGACTGAATGTGAATATGGCCGTGTCGTCCATTCGCGATGAAAAATTGCAGGACAGTGATTTCTTTAGAGATGTGTTGGCGGGCCTGGCGGGTGAGCAGAAAACACTGCCGTGCAAGTATCTCTACGATGAAGCCGGCTCACTTTTGTTTGAGCAGATCTGCGAGCTGGACGATTACTATCTTACCCGCACTGAAGCGGCCATTTTTCGCCAGCACATCACGGCAATGGCACGCCAGGTTGGTCCCGGTGCGCTGATCATTGAACCCGGTGCGGGTAACTGCGAGAAAGTCGAGCCACTGCTGGAACACCTTCAGGCACCAAGCGGCTACTATCCCATCGATATATCTCCGGAGATCCTGTTGGCGGCAAAGGAACGGATAACTGCCCGCCTGCCCAACCTGGAGGTAATCGCCTCGATCGGAGATTTCACCCAGGCGGATGTATGGGAAGGTCTAAAGAATTTATCTACCCAAAAACGCGTGTTGTTCTTCCCAGGCTCCACCATCGGCAATTTCACGCCAGTGCAGGCGGAAAACCTGCTCGGCTTTTTCGCCGCAAAACTGGGCTGCGGAGACGGGCTGCTCATTGGGACCGACCTGGTGAAGGACTCTGTCGTACTAGAGCGGGCCTATTGTGACAGCGAGCATGTCACCGAGGAATTCAACAAGAACATCCTTGCCCGTATCAACAGTGAGTTGAACGGCAACTTCGACCTCTCCCTGTTTGCGCACCGAGCCTTTTACCACCCGCTGCGACAGCGCGTGGAAATGCATCTCGTCTGCTTGAAAAGCCACCTCGTGCAAGTCGCAGGCCGAAAATTCGAGTTTGCCGAAGGGGAGACCATTCATACGGAAAACAGTCACAAGTACTCCATTTCCGGCTTTAACCGACTGCTGCTGAGGGCCGGTTTCAGCCCGGTATGCCACTGGTCCGATCCCCAGCAACACTACGCTATCCACTATGCACAGATCAGTTAATTTGAAGCTCTGCCTATTCGCGCTGGCAGCCTCGCTCAACATATCGCTAAGTTACGCAGCGGAACCGGCGACCGGTACCGCTGACGATGCCTTGACGGTTTACAAGCACCGGCTGTGTTTCTGCTGTAAGCGGTGGATAGAGCACCTCAATGCAAACGGCTTACAGGCCCAAGTGGCTTATAGGGGCAACATGAGTAAGGTGAAGGAACAGTGGGGCCTGCCCGAGGGCATGACGAGTTGCCATACCGCGGTCTGGCACGGCAAGTATGTTTTCGAGGGTCACGTCCCCGCGCGACTGATCAACAAGTTTCTCGCCGATCCGCCCGAGGGCAGTTTCGGCCTGACCGTACCGGGCATGCCGGACGGCAGCCCGGGAATGTATAGAGGCGGTGAGTTCGAGCCCTACAATGTGTACCTGCTTTTGAGTGGCGGCGACTACCGGTTCTATACCCGGATAGAAAAGCCAGAAGATGATTGATTCCGGATTCACAGTTCCACTGATTCCAAATAAGTCCGACAGATGTCGAGGAACTTCTCGACTGCCGGCGAACGAGATCGACCAACAAGCTCAATGACGCTGAGCTCAATTTTCATCGCCGGGTGATGCAGGTCCAGCCTGCACAACTCTCCAGTCTCAATTTCCTTCTTAAAGTAAATCTCCGGTGTCGGCAGCCAGGCATTGGTGCGGAGCAGAATCGACTTCAGGGTGGGGTGATCACCACAAAGCACTTGAGGTGCAGGTTTGGATGTGGCGCGGTCTATTGCCGTCAGTAGTGGATTTGATGGACTGACACTGGTGGCGGCGATCAGCGGGTATTCCGCCAACTGATCAAACTGCACCTCGGCGCATCCCCTCAGTGGATGATCAGGTCCAACAATAATAGAAAGTGGAATATCTCTGAGGGGTTCGTGTCGCAGGCCCTCAACACTGCGGTAACTGACTGATCCTGCCAACAGGATATCCGCCTCGCGCCGCTTTATGCGGTCGACCAATTCAGTGTGGTTTCCTTCGCTAACTGTTACAGATACACCTGGGTAGCGGGCCACAAATTCCGGCAACGTATTGCGGACAATCAGCTCCTTGATCGCCCGCCCGACCGATATATGCAAATCCCCAAATTCGATATGGCGAAAGAGGTCGGCCTCTCGCTGGATCTCGTCGAGATCCAGTAACAGCTCCCTGCAGCGCCCGGCGATCTGCTGGCAAAAGCCTGTCGGCGCCATGCCACTCTTGGAGCGGTCGAACAATTTCACCCCGAGCGCCTCCTCCAGCGTGTTGAGACTGCGGGTCAGGGCGGGTTGGCTGAGGTGTAGCCGCTCGGCAGCACCGTGGATGGTGCCCTGCTGGATGATGGCATCGAGATGCCGGAGGTGTTTGAGAGTCAGCATGAAGGAGAGGATCCATGGCTAATTGATGCAATATGTGCATCATGGGATTTAAATTAATCATTATTAATTATCAATGATCGAGTCTAGCATGGCGCGGAATAATAAAAACGACCCCGAAGGGAGAGGAGACGAGACAATGAAAAGATTCGCGCAGCGTAGTCCGCTCACCGTAGCCATTGCCATGGCGGCAAGTGTCCCCGGCAGTCTGGCCCAGGCCCAGAGCGCCATCGAGGAAGTCACTGTCACGGCGACCAAGCGCGCCGAGAGTATTCAGGACGTCCCCATTTCCATCTCTGCCTACTCCGGCGAGCAGCTGGAAAATTCCGGTGTGGAAGAACTGGAGGATATCGCCAGTATCGCGCCCAACCTGTATGTCACCAAAGCCAGCCAGGCGGTCAACCAGCGTATCGCCATTCGTGGCGTCGGCACCGCCGCCAACAATGCGATGGATCCAAGCGTCGCGGTCTATGTTGACGGCGCCTATATTCCGCGCGCCGGCGCAGTGCTAGGCAACCTGAAGGACATAGAAGTGGCTGAGGTGCTGCGCGGCCCCCAGGGCACACTGTTCGGTCGCAACGCGTCCATGGGCGCCCTGAACTTGCGCACTAGGGCGCCGGAAGTGGGCGCCGATTATCTGAAGATTGACGCCGGTGCCGGCAACTACGGCAGCTACGATACTACCTGGGTCGCCAACAAGAGCCTGGGCGACAACGGCGCCGCGCGCCTGGTGGCTAACTTCGACAGTGTCGACGGTTATGGCAGCAACCGCTACGACGCCAGTGACGATGTAGGTGCGCGCCAGTCCGAGAGTATGCGCACCTCCCTGTTGTACGAGCCCACCGAGAACCTAAGCGCGCTGCTCCGCCTTGATTATCAGCAGCTGCAGAGCAACGGCTCGGTGATCGAGGTGCTGCCGGAATCCGCCACCCCGGAGAGAATGACGATTCTGAATTACCTGGGCGCGGCGCCGGACATATCCGGCCTGGATCACGAGGTTAACCAGATCCATGACGACGATATGGACGATCGCCAGTGGGGCGCTGAGCTGGACGTGACCTGGGAAGAGGTCTTCGCCGGCCACAGCCTGCGCTCCATTAGTGCCTATCGGGACTGGGCGAACGACACCAGTGAACACTCCCTGTTCCGCCTGCCGGTCGACGACCTGACCCGCATCACTGGCTTCTACAGCGATTCTGTCTCCCAGGAGATACAGCTGATATCGCCTGAGGGGGAGAAGTTCGACTATGTAGCGGGTCTCTACTACTTTCGGGAAGACTACGACATAGATCAGACCATCGACCTGGGCGCGGCCTTCTGTCCGCTCACGGGGGGATACGCCAGTATGTGCGCCGCGTTCTCACAGGAGAATGCAACGCCGTCTGAATTCAGCCAATCCGCGGAGTCCTTGGCGGTTTTCTTCCAGGGTACCTATCACTTAAGTGACAATTTTGACCTGACCGCCGGCGTGCGCTACTCGGATGACGACAAGACAGGCAACTTTGTCGTTATGTCCAACAACCCGATCGCGTCCGCGCTACTGGCCGGTCCGGAGAACCACGACAACCTGGCATTTTCAGACGAGCAGATCACCTGGCTCGCCAACGCCAAGTACTTTATCAGTGACGAGATCATGGCCTTCGCCACCGTCTCCACTGGCTACAAGTCTGGCGGCCTCAATTCCGTCATGACCCAGGGCGGTCTCTCCGCTGAGCAGCGCCTATTCGATTCGGAAGAGGTCTTCAATCGGGAGCTGGGCATCAAGAGCACGCTGCTCGATGGCAGCATGGTGGCCAACGCGACCCTGTTCCGCACCGACATCGACAACTTTCAGGACCGCTCCTTCCAGGATCTAACCTTTATCATTTCCAACGCCGGCGAGCTGCGCCAGCAGGGGCTGGAACTGGATCTGCAGTACCACCCGCTGGATGAGCTGTCGTTTAGCCTGGGCTACGCCTACCTGGATTCTGCCTTTCTGTCTTTTGCCAATGGCAGCAACCTGCCTGGCGTGGCGGGGACCCAGGACCTGAGTGGCACACGCAACCGCTACTCACCGGAACACAAGACGAATCTGTCCAGCCAGTGGACCCAGCCCCTCGGCAACAGCGGTATGGAGTGGTTCCTGCGCGGTGAAGTGATGTGGACGGACGACGTCGACGTAGGTGCTACCACCAACAACAACCCACAGACCATTCAAAACGCCTACGCCCTCGCCAACCTACGGGCAGGCCTGAATGGGGACGGGGGAATCTGGTCCCTGAGCGCCTTCGTAGAGAACCTGGCCGACGAAAACTACTGTACCGGTATGTACGACCAACCTTCCGGCGGCGCCTTCGGAACCATCTCTAACGGTGGCACCTTGATTCGCTGTATTCAGGGCGACCCGCGTACCTTCGGTCTACGCGGCAGCTACTACTTCGATTAATCCGTTATTCGCATCGTGTTTGGAGCCCGAAATCTTGGGCTCATTTTTCTTTCGAAATTGCCAGCCACTGACGAAACAGGAAGTGGCTCCAACAATACGAGAATTACTATGCTGTCCGCTGAAAGCCTGCCTCTTAAGTCACTCGTACTGTCACTCACGATGTTGGCACCGATTGCCAACGCGGAGCCTGCGACCGAAATCAATTGGCCGGTGCGCCAAGTAGCGGCGAACTTCAGTCACAAAAACGATGCCGCCCCCATCCATTTTCGCCAGCTGCACACGCTCTACCCGAGCAGGAAAATCGCTAATAGTGAGGCGGTATCGTCGCTTCCTGTAACAAGAAAACAGTTGAAAGTAGCGGATATCCGTTACGACTTCGATGGCAAAGAATCAATCATCGGCGACTATATCGACAACAGACGTCTCACCGGCCTACTCGTGATCAAGGACGGAAAAATCGTTCACGAGAGCAATTACTTTGGCTACGAAGCCGCAAGCAGCCGCATCCTGTTCTCCACTACTAAATCCATTGTCAGTTTGCTGGTCGGTATCGCCATCGACGAGGGATTGATCAACAACGTAAATGAACCGCTTGTAAAGTATCTGCCAGAACTGAAAGGAAGCGGATTTGACGGAGCCAGCATCAAAAATGTGCTGCAAATGACGACCGCGCTGTACTTCGAAGGCGAAAGTGCGGCAGCAGCGGGGGAGGGGCGCGATATTCGCGGCGCCACCGTCAGGAGCCTGGCCTTCGGCAACGGTGGTATGCGCCAGCAGCCAAAAACTGCTCAGCACAAACCGGGGGCAGAGCACGGCGAAGCCTGGGAATACCTGAACACCAACTCCCAGGTGCTTACCGTGCTTTTAGAGCGGGTCGCCGGCACCACCGTAGCCGAATTCGCCCAGGAGAAGCTTTGGACAAAGCTGGGCACCGAACAGCCAGCCTATTGGCTGGTCGATCGCCGCACCGACGAGGATGCGATGGAGCATGGCTGGATGGGGCTTGTTGCCAGTCTACACGACCTGGGACGCATCGGCCTGATGGTCGCTAACGAGGGCAAGTTCAACGGCCATCAAATCGTTTCCGGGGACTGGTTGCGGGAATCCACGACCGCCGATAACACCGCGGTACGCAACCTACCGCACCACAAGAGCACTGACTACGGTTACCAGTGGTGGATTCCACACGGCGACGCCGGAGAATTTATGTCAGTAGGGTTTGCCGGGCAAATTATCTACGTCAACCCAAGTGCGAATGCAGTGGTCGCGCAGACTGCGGCGGATCCCGACTACGGGACAAGGACCAAGGAAGAAGCAGTGGCGGTCTACCGAGCGCTGCTCAGTTCCCTGTAATGTGGGAGGCTGACTGATGTATCTATTCAGATTGGGGTTCCTTATCCCTGTCGCAATGAGCGCGCTGCTGGCGGAAGCGGTAGATGCGCTACCACTCGCTCAGCAAAACAGCACGGCCCTATCTCCCGCGGACGAATACATCAGTTGGCGTGAGCACCTGATTGACGGTGAGCAGGTGAATGGCATTCCCCTGCGGGGAGCCGACGGCCTGGTAATGGCGGATCTCGACAATGACGGTCACGAAGACATCGTCAGCGTGCACGAGGACAGCAATCATGTGCGCATCGCCTTTGCCTCGGCTTTGCCCGACAGATGGGAATCGGTCACTTTACTCGAAGGCGGGATGGTGCAGGAGGTTGAGGACGCAGACCTGGCCGATATGGATGGCGATGGCAATATCGACATTATATTGGCCGTGGAGGGCGGTGCGCTGTTGCTGCTACAAAACCCGGGAAGCGAAGCCCGCATAGCGAGCAACTGGCAGGTCTATCGCCCGGTCAATAGCCTCAACCGCGGCTCCTTTATCCGCGCGGCGGCAGCTGACTTCGACGGCGATGGCAGGCCGGAAATTGTCGCCGCCAACAAGGGCGAAGCCCAGGCTGGGGCCGGCAAGAAAAAACGCCCAACTCTATTCGACTTTCTCTCGGTCTGGTGGGCAGATCCACGCCCGCTGTCAGTTTTCCGCCCGGTTACCGGAGGCCAATTCGACGCAGCCTGGTCCGAGCAGATACTCGCGGAGGTACGGCTTCCAATCAACGCAGAACCGATAGACCTGGACGGCGATGGAGACTTGGATATCGTCGGCGGCGGCCGTGGGCACCAGGGCCTTATCTGGTTCGAAAACCGCGAAGGGGTATTCCGCAGTCAGTGGCTGGACATCGACGGCTGGTCAAACATCTTTTTCGGCGGCATACCCTTCCTCACGGGGCAAACGCTCGCCTTCGGCGACGTCAATGGCGATGGCCGCATCGACATACTGACACAGTTTCAGCTGGATCTGTTTGGCTGGCTGGAACAGCCAGAAAGGCTAGGGGAAGCCTGGCGCGCGCATCCGCTTGGCAGCATAGCCCCGGACCACGTCGCCGCGATCCACGTTGCTGACCTGGACGGCGACAACCTCATGGACGTGGCCATCGGCGGTTATAGCAAAGGGCGGCGTGACCGGGACGAGCCCGGCGGCTACGACCGACCGTTGGGCCGTCTCACATGGTTCAAAAAACTCGACCACGAAGGGCGTCAGTGGCAGCGCCACGATATCTCCCGCCGCATCCGGGGCATGTACGACGAACTACTGGCGCGGGATATGGACAATGACGGTGACCTAGACCTGGTTGGGACTCGCGGCAACAGCGGCCGATTCGATGGCGTCTTCTGGCTGGAACAGCGCCGCAGCGCAGAGCCCGTCGCCAGCTTCTCAACCAGTCGACGCGAAGACAGCGCACAGGTCGAATTGCCGCCAACTGAGAACAACTGAATCGTGAAAATAGATTTACTGAATTTCATCGGTGTCGCGGTGGCACTGCTCATCGGCACCCCAATCAAGGCGGATGGCAACGCTGTGCAGGGTAGTGTGGAGGTGCGCGTCCAACGGCTGCTGGGTAAACCGATCATCTCTCCGCAGCTGGATCCCAGCATCGGCCCCAATATCCAGGGGCCATCACTGATCCGTGTCCCAGAATGGATTGAGGAACCGCTGGGAAAATACTATCTGTATTTTGCTGACCATAAGGGCTCCTATATTCGTCTTGCTTACGCCGATGCGCTGACCGGCCCGTGGAAAATTCACGCACCAGGGACATTACAGCTATATCAGACCGGTTTCCCGCAACAGCCACAAGATCTGTCGCCGGCGCAGCTAAATGCGCTGAAAGAAAAATTCAGAGCCATGGGCGTCGATGTCGACAGTTTCCCCCATGATCCTCTTAAAGAACTGACGACGCCGCATATTGCCTCACCCGACGTCCATGTCGATCACGACAACAGGCGCATATTGATGTACTACCACGGCTTGAAGGCGCCGGGCCAGCAGGTGACCAGAGTGGCGGTTTCCAATGACGGGATCAGTTTTACCTCGCGCGATGAGGATCTCGGGAAAACCTATATGCGCACATTTGCCCATAGGGAACAAACATTTGCCCTCGCCATGCCGGGGCAGATTTATCGCTCCGAAGACGGGATCAGAAATTTCGAGAGCGGGCCGCGGCTCTTTAACAAGGATATGCGCCACGCCGGTTTGCTCAAACGCAATAACACCCTATACGTGTTCTGGACCCAGGTCGGTCACGTGCCGGAGCGGATTCTACTAAGCTATATCGATATATCGGGTCCGTGGACCGGCTGGCAAGAGAGTGAACCAGTTGAGGTGCTGCGCCCAGGTTCCAGCTGGGAGGGTGCCGATGCACCGCTGGAGCCTTCGATTCGCAGCGTCGCTTACGGCCATGTTAATCAATTGCGCGATCCGTATGTTTTCGAGGAGGATGGCCGAACTTATCTTCTGTACACCGTCGCTGGCGAAAGCGGTATTGGCATCGCGGCGGTCCAATTACCGAATAGCGTTAGCGAGGACGGAATCCCGCCGTAAACCTTTAAAGTTGCGCGCCAATTTCGGGAGTTTTGCCGCCAAATCCAGCAGTAGATCCAGCCAGTTTCGCGAGCAAAGTTAGAATCTATGGGCGGCTTTGATATCTCTGAAGCCGTCCCGAGTCAATCTGTTGCTGCGTGGCGGCGACAACCGCACTTATGCGCGTGTCGGACAGCTGGACCGAGGTCGATAGAAGCCCTCCGGAAGAAGACCAATAGAACCCCCTTGCTATAACCGCCAAAAATCACACTTTCCCCGCCAGACTATACTCGCTCACCCGCTGAGTCCCACAGACTAGTTAAAATCCATAGGTGGCCGCCGACAGTGGATGTCACAGGCCCCTTTCTTTGGTTCCACCGCGAAAAGCGTTAAGGTGCGCACTGAGTAAGCTGGATCCGATGTATGACCGAGAAGTTCTCGCCCGCTAAAGGTCTGGGCAACTGCCACCTGCAGACGGTGTTTGCCCGTTTTCACCGCTCTGAAGCCTGGATTCAGACCGATCGCCGCTGGTACGCGACACCAGACGGCGATCGCCTCGCCGTTCACACGCCTCGACAGCTGCGGGACGATCCGGCCGCGCCGCTGGTGCTGGTTTTGCACGGCCTAGAAGGTTCGGTCGCCTCTCCCTACGCCCAGGGCCTGATGGAAAACCTGCTCAAAAGCGGTTTCCAGGTAGCCGTGATGCACTTTCGCGGCTGTGGCGGCATCCCGAACAAGCTGCCGCGCGCCTACCACAGCGGTGACAGCGAGGATCCACGCTGGTTACTGAGCGAATTCAGGAATCAGTTCCCGAATACACCGCTGATGGCGGTCGGCTACTCGCTGGGTGGCAATGTCTTGCTGAAGATGCTGGGTGAAGACGGGCAGGACAGTCCGCTTGCGGCGGCGGTTGCAGTGTCGGCACCGCTCGACCTGCACGCCTGCAGTCGGCGTATCAATAGCGGCCTGTCGCGCGTCTACCAGCGCCACCTGCTGACCTGCCTGAGACGAAGCCTGCGGCATAAGGCCAGCGATCCGTGCCTGGCTGCGGCATTGCCCGACCTGGATGACGGCGCTTATTTCGCCAACTTCCGTCACTTCGACGACGCCTTTACCGCCCCGCTGCACGGCTTCCGCGATGTCGACGACTACTATACTCGCGCGTCCAGCAAGCCACTGCTGAAGGATATCCGCGTGCCGACCATGATCATCAATGCGGTAGACGATCCGTTTATCTGCCCTTCAGCGCTGCCGGCCAAGGCGGAGGTCAGCTCTGAGGTACAGTTACAGATCAGCGAGAAGGGCGGTCACGTCGGCTTTATCAGTGGTTCCCTGTGGCGACCGACTTACTGGCTGGAAACCCGTATTCCTGCGTTTCTCGACTCTGGACGCTAATCGAGGCCCTCTGGCGCCAACGCAGGCACGTCAGCGCCCGCCATTTGCCGCATTGCCTGCGCCAGGTCCTGCCTCGTATATTCTGCCAGGGGCAGTTGAAGCAGCGCATCGAACCGTTGCTTCAGCGTCTCGAAACAATGGGCGAAGGCCGCAGGTTTCTCGTCGTCGGGCACCGCCGCGGGGTCCGGCAACCCCCAGTGCACATGCGTGTAGTCGCCCGCGAACGCCGGACAAACCTCCGCCGCCGCGCTATCGCAAACCGTCAACAGCACATCCAGCTGTGGAGCGCCGCCACCGGTGAACTCCTGCCAGCTCTTGCTGCGGTAGCCGGCTGGCTCGATACCTTGCGCAACAAGTTCCCGCAATGCGAAAGGGTTCACCTTGCCGGTCGGTTGACTGCCGGCACTGAAACACCTGAACCAGCCGGCGGAACAATGGCTGAACAGGGCCTCCGCCAGAATGCTGCGGGCCGAATTGCCGGTACACAGCACCAGGATATTCCAGCGCGGCACCTCGATATCTGTATCGGCCACTTTTAACAACATGGCGCGCCAGTCTCGGCACGCGTTTCCCGGTCGAACGGCAGCCCCCCACCACAGCCTTCGAACAGGCCGTAGTGCGTGGCGAAATCGCCGATAAAATCGAAATGCTCGGCGAAGCGCGTATCCGCCAGCATGCGCCAGGTATTGCCACAAACCGGGAAGACCCTGCCGGTTTCGATAAGATGGTGCTTGTCCAGCACAAATCGGTGCGGGCTGTTGGGTACAGTGCCGCGGTAAACCACCGCCTGCCCATAGTCCTCGCAATCGCTCTCCAGCTGTGCGAGCTTGAACAGGCGGTAACTGGCAGAGAAGAAACGCAGGTTTCCGCAGCGCTCCAGGAGTTCCGGATTGGTGATCTGCAGCGGCCGGTCCTCGACCAGGCGTGCATCGATGAAACCGCTGGAACGCGCCAGGTTCAGGAAGTCGTTCCAGTAAAGTGCGCCGCCCAGGCACTCGCCATAGAGTACCGGGTCTGTGCGCAATGCTTCCGGCACGCGGCGATCGGCATAGACATCGGAGAAATAAAACTCGCCGCCTTCCTTCAGCAGCCGGTGTATTCCCCGCAGCACAGCTTCCTTGTCTGTAGACAGGTTCACCACGCAGTTAGACACAATCACGTCAAAACCGCCGGGCTCCAGATCAAGCTCGTCCAGCCGTTCGATATAGCCGTGCAGGAAGCGCACATTGTCAAAGCCGAATTGCTCTGCGTGGTAGTCGCGGTGCTGTTCTGCCACCGCCAACTGTTCAGCAGTCATGTCCACGCCCACCACAGAGCCGGTCGGACCGACCAGCTGGGCGAGGGCATAGACGTCGCGCCCGGAGCCACAGCCCAGATCCAGCACGCGGCAGCCCTCCAGCAGCGGCGGGCATACCAGGCCGCAACCGTAGTAGCGCGACAGCACTTCCGGGTGGATCCTGGCCAGCAGCGGCTTCAGCCACTCGGGCACGGCGCTGGCGTCGCAGCAAGCGTCGGTTTTCAGGTCAGCCGAACCCTGGAGTTGGCGTCCGTAGTAGTCCTGTACGGCTTCATGCATCTGTAGCTTTCCTTCAGCAGAGTATTGATCAGCGTCGCCGCAGGGTAGGTGCGGCCCTGGGGCTATTCAAGCGCAATTCCGGCTATCTGTCGTCAACGCGGGAGAGATTCTTACAGCGGTTTTGTTGGGTTGTGTAACAAAAACGCCATTGTCGCCGACCAAGTACAAAAGTGCGCAATCTGGCGGTTCTGTCACAGGCCGGATTCCGCGTCGTGCGAGCACGCGCCGATTTCGGGTAGTATTGCCTGACCCAGTGATTTTCGAGGAAAGGGCATTGAGCGAAAATGCGGCCCCGAATGCCGGCCACACCAGCGGATTGGAAGGATCCCCCCTCAGCGACGAGCAATTCCTGCAGGAACTGCGACAACAGATGCACCGCTTCGCCAGCCTGCAACTCGGCGACCCACAGCTGGCGGAAGACGCCGTGCAGGAGGCATTGGTGGGTGCGATCAAGAACGTGCGCACCTTTGCTGGACGTGCGGCGCTGAAGACCTGGGTGTTCGCCATCCTGAAAAACAAGATTGCCGACAGTCTGCGCCAGCGCCAGCGCTTCGTGGACGCAGATCAGCTCTTGGGCGCGGACAGGGAGGGGCACGACCACGATGAGTTGTTCGATCGGCGCGGACATTGGTTGAAAGATGAGCGGCCGGCGCACTGGGAGGACCCGGAGGCGGCCATTCACGATAAACATTTCTGGCGCGTCTTCGAGTCCTGCCTGAACTATTTACCCGCGCGCCAGGCGCAGGTGTTTATGATGCGCGAGTTTATCGAACTGGAAAGCCACGAGATCTGTGCGGCCGCAGAAATCACGGTCAGCAATCTGAACGTGACATTGCACCGGGCCCGCCTGAGACTGCGGGAGTGTCTCGAGAACAACTGGTTTGGGCGCGAGGAGGGTTAATGCGAAATGAAAAACTGCCGTGAAGTGACCCGCCTGCTTTCTGAATCCCAAGAGCGGGAACTGACGCTTGCCGAGCGCACGAGCCTGAAGTTCCACCTGGCGATGTGCAGTGGTTGTCGAAATTTTGGCAAGCATCTGGGAACGTTGCGAAAAATTGCCCGCTCCTATGCACATGGCGCAGCCGACAGAACAGAAGACAGCGACAATCGCGACAAGTGATCCCGCTGTCGCGGCCGGGCGGCCTCGCTAGCGCGGCGCCGCCACCACCTCATAGGCGATCTGCGTGCCGGTGTAGTGGGGTCGGTACCATTCCGGCCCGCAGTGCTCATAAGTGATCCCACCAACGGAAACCCTCGTGCAATCCGCCGGCAGGCTGTACACCCAGGCGCCGGCCACCGCGGCCGCGCCGGCTGCCGCACCGGCCCAGTAACCCGGGCCGGCATAGGGCCAGTAGCGCGGATAGCGATGTCGATACGGCTGCAGAGGGTGGTTCTCGAACGGGTGCGCGTTGGGGAAGCGCCGCTGGAAATCCCCACCACGGAAGTCCGGGCGGAAACCACCGCCGCCTATGGGCCTGATCGCATTGAAGTGACCGCCGATATTGAAGTGCGCACCGCCACCGGCAAACCTCCCCAGTGCACCAGCCGGCAGGCTTGCCAGCAAAGAGAGCAGGGCGCTGAACAGGAGTAAGCCCGGCAAAATTTTCCGGCAACCAAGCACTGACCGAATGCGATAGCCAATCATTGCTTGCCCTCCTTCTTCGGCGCTATTTTCTTGAACTCAATACGCTGTGTCTCTTTCGGCAGAGCGGGCGTAAACATCTCATCTTTCGCTACCTTGGCCTCGGACCATTTCAGTGTGGCCTCGAAGCGCGGCTTAGCCGGGTCCCGCGTATTCACCGTGGATATCCGCAATGGCAGCGGTTTGTCACCGCTCTTTATCCAGATTTCCCAGTCCAGGTCGGGGCTGCGGAAGGCCCAGTGTTCGGTTTCCTCACCATTCACTTTGGGTTTGCCGACGAGAAAGCCTTCGCGAATGTCTTTCCACGAGTCCTGCGCATGACCCCACTCGACCAGATCTGCTAAAGGCATTTCCACACCATACTCTCTGGCAGCGGTGGCCAGGAACTCTCGCGTGGGTATTGAAGCCTCCAGCTCCGCAAAATAGCCTTCCTCCGGCGCGACCATCGTGAATTTCCTGCCGTTATGAAAGAAGTGCCGCTTCATGGAGTCGGTCACCAATTCCACCCGCAACTTGCCGGGGTGCACGGCCAGATAGCGCACCACACCGCCAATCAACAGCTTCTGCTGATTGTCCAGCACTACATCCGTAGAGATATCCGCATCGAACGCGAGCGTCTTCAACGATGCGAGGTATTTGCCCATTCTTGAAAGGGCAGTGACGGAGTCCGGGTCGACCGCCGGTTCACTCTTTTCGGCTGTCGACTGAGGAGTCTTGTCCGGCGGCTGAGCGCTTGCGGGAGCAATAACGAATGCTCCGGCAACCACCAATATGAAAAGCAGTACCCAGGCAGGGCGGACAACTATCATTTAGGCAAATCTCCTCGAGTAGCGCCAAAAATAGATTGGCGGCTTCAAGAACAGTGTAGAGGACGATTACAGCTGTGGATCTTGTGCAGTCTCTTGACCCGGCTCAAGTGCTGAAGATAGCGATCTACGAATGAAGCACCCTGTGACGACTAATCTAACTTTTAGAATCCAGGAGAATCGCGATGCCTTTCGAGAGATTCACCGCGAGCAACGCCGCACTACTATTGATCGATCATCAGATTGTCACCATGGGCTGGATCAAATCCATTTCCCCTGAAGAAATGAAACGCAATGTTTTGATGCTCGCGCAAACCGCAAGTACTTTGAACATGCCTGTCGTCCTGACCTCCAGTATGGAGGACCTGGGCCTGGGCTCGCTGCTCAGTGAGCTTGAATCGACCTTGCCGGACGCTTTCGCTGCGCGCATCAAGCGTGTCGGTGTCGTCAACGCGATGGATGACAAAAATTTTGCCGCGTCCGTCAAAAGCATTGGACGCAAGAAGCTCATCCTTGCCGGCGCTACTAACGATGTCGGCACAGTTTTCCCGGCATTGACCCTGGAAGGCGAGGGCTACGATGTGCAGGTAGTCGCCGACGCCGGCGGATCATCGAGCAAAATGGCTGACGATATGGCGCTGCGACGCATGGAGCAGGCCGGGGTCGTCCTGACGGGTACCAACCAAATCATTGCGGAACTGGCTGGCGACTGGAGCACACCTGAAGGTAGCCAGATCATTCAAGAGGTCATCATGCCGGGACTGCTGGGATGAAGGCGGTAACGACCGTCCGTTGATCCCGGATCATGAAGCTAGATGGTTCTCTTCGCCCGAGTGAAGTTAATGGAGGAGGGGGTAGACCCTCGCTCATCTACCGCTTTGCCGCGAGCTTCGCGGGCATTAACTACTCCGCCAGTGAGGACCTCGATCAACCGAGGCTTTACTAAAGTTCAATTCGCGAACGAAGTTCACCACGTCACTCGACAAGACATCTATCTCCGACTGCAGCACTGCTTCCTAAGAGAAACCCGTCGATAGCGCGTCACCCAATCTGCCCCAGGCGTTCGCGCAAAAACTCAATAAAACGCTGTGTTTTTGCCGGCAGCAGCCGGGTTTCGGTGAGGGCGTAGACAGAAACCGGGGTGCCGCGCCAGTGCGGTAATAAGGGACACAAACGACCGCTGGCCAGATCCTCGGCGACGATTTGTTCCGGTACAAGAATTACACCCATATCGAGCGTAGCCAGCCGCCGGGTCATCCCTACATTGTTGAGCACAAAGCGGCCGCCGACAGCGACTTCGATCGTCTCGGTGTCGCTGTGCAGGGTCCACAATCTACTTTGCGGAAAACCAATGCATTCATGCTGATCGAGGTCGGAAGGGTGCGCGGGCTCACCGGCGCGCTCGATGTAACCCGGCGAGGCATAGAGCTTACCCGGCAGGTTGGCAAGTTTTCGCGCAATCAGGTTTGAGTCCGGCGGCTCACCCATGCGGATGGCAACATCGAACCGTTCACTGACCAGGTCGATCTTGCGCGGTGTCACGTCGAATTCGAAGTTGATACCGGGGTAGAGCCCGGCAAATTCCACAATCAGCGGCACGAGGAATATGGTCGCGAAGTCCACCGGCAGAGAGGCCCGCAGGAGACCGGTCGGTTGCGCCAGCATCTCGCCGAGCTGTTCGTGGGCCAGCCGTGCCTCTTCGACAATGCGCTTGCAGCTCTCGTAGTACAGCTGGCCAGCCTCGGTCAGTTCGATTTTACGCGTTGTCCGATTCAGTAGCCGCAGCCCGATCGCCTTCTCCAGCCCGCTGATCCGCCTCGACACGGTTGAATTGGGGATACCCGTCGCGTCTGCCGCTCCGCGGAAGCTCATGGCTTTGGCAACCTCTACAAACAGCGCCATGTCATTCAGCAATTCCAACAGATTGCTCCATATATGGACTAATCATTTCCATTTTAGCGCATTTATCCCACGCCAGACTTGCTCGATGATGCACAACTGAAGTCGAGAGTACCCATACCAGTGAGGAGTACGATATGAGCAAGACATTCACTTCCGTCCAGGTTGGACGCTATACGTTGCCCAATCGCCTAGTCATGGCGCCGATGACGCGCTCTCGCGCCCAGTTCGATGGCTCTCCGGGGGAGCTCGCCGCTGAGTACTACGCGCAGCGCGCCAGCATTGGCCTGATTGTCACCGAGGGGGCCCAGCCCTCCGATGATGGCCAGGGTTACCTGACCACGCCCGGTATTTACACCGATGACCACGTGGCAGGCTGGAAAAGAATTAGCGATGCCGTACATGAAAAGGGCGGACATCTCTTTGTCCAGTTGATGCATGCAGGCCGTATGTCGCACCCAGATAATACGCCGCATCACCGCCAGGGTGTTGCGCCTTCCGCCATCGCTCCGGGAGCGGAAATGTTCACGGCCACAGGCATGCAGGAGATCCCCGAGCCCCGCGCCCTCACTGCCGAAGAAGTGCGCCAGACCGTAGCTGATTTTCGTTTTGCCGCGCGGCGGGCGATCGAAGCTGGAGCCGATGGGGTGGAGATCCACGGCGCCAACGCCTATCTGGTGCAGCAGTTCTTTGCGCCCAGTGCCAATAACCGCACCGATGAGTACGGCGGCACTATCGAGAATCGCGCTCGCTTCGCCATCGAGGTCGCGACGGCCATTGCTGACGAAATTGGTGCAGACAGAACCGCGATTCGACTCTCGCCAGGCACCATGCTCTGGGGAATCGATGAAGGGGAAGAGGGGCCGCAGCTCTACCGCTATCTGGTGGCAGAGCTGAACAAACTAAAGCTGGCCTACCTGCACATCATGGATCAGGGCGATGAGTCATTGTTGCTGCATATCCGCGAAGCGTGGCAGCAGCCGCTGATTGTTAACCGCCCCGGTCGCCTGCGCGATCAGATTGGTAGCGATTTAATGTCGGGCCTGGCGGACTTGGAGGCCTATGGACAGATGGTATTGGCTAACCCGGATTTTGTTGAGCGCCTCAAGGTCGATGCTCCGCTGAATGAAGCGGACCGCAATACCTACTTCGGTGGCAGTGAAACTGGCTACACCGACTATCCTGCTCTGGCTGTGGCTGTAAGCGCCTGAGGAACCTTTGTGAACGCCATTGCTCACCTGCATCGCGAAAGTCGGGGAAATCATTTTCGCGCCCGCAGTCTGCGCAGCGCCGATCCAGCACTTATCGATCCGTTCCTCGGCATCGACCACGCCCGGATCAGCGCGCCGACTTTCCCCGCGCATCCGCATGCCGGTTTTTCCGCGGTTTCCTATGTCTTCGCCGATTCAGAAACTGGCATCGCGAATCGCGATTCCCTCGGAAACCGGAACCTGATCCTGCCCGGTGGCCTCCATTGGATGGCCGCCGGGCGAGGTGTGGTGCACGAGGAAGTCCCGGTCGAAATCGGCAAGGCGGCACATATGCTGCAGATCTTCATCAACTTGCCCCGTGAAGCGCAGTCTGCAGAACCCTTTACCATGAATTTGCCCCCACAGGATGTACCGGAAGTGCACCTGTCCGGCGCGAGGATTCGAAATCCGCTCGGCAGTTTTGGCGAGAAAGCTTCACCAATTTCGCCGCCGACCGATGTCAGCTTGTTCGATATCTCACTGGAAGAGGGTGTCTCACTCACGCTGCCAGTGGGGGCAGGGCAGAACGCATTCGTTATGCCGATTGATGGCAATGCTGTGGTAGATGGGCATCACCTCGGCGGCAATGACCTCACCGCATTGCTTTCCCCGGCAAAGCTCGAAGCGAGCGAGATCGGGATACTGGCTGGCGAAAGCGGCTTTAGGGCGGTGCTCTTTGCCGGGCGGCCTCTGCGCCTACCAGTGTACTGGCGGGGTCCGATGGCAATGGCGTCTACGGCAGCCCTGGACGCCGCTACAGCCGCCTATCAACGAGGCGACTTTGGCACAATTTGATTTTGATGTGGCCGCTTGGCAGCCTTAAATTGACTTGCGGCTGCCCCTCAAGCAGCAGGAGAATCGCAATGCATCTCGACAGATTCACCGGCGAGAACGCCGCGCTACTGCTGATCGATCACCAGGTCGGCACCATGGGTTGGGTCAAGTCCATCCCCTTTGAAGAGATGAAGCGCAATGCGTTGATGCTGGCGCAGACCGCAGCCATTCTGGATATGCCCGCCGTACTGACCTCCAGCATGGAGGACCAGGCCCAGGGACCACTGCTCAGTGAGCTGGAATCGATCCTGCCGGACGCCTTCGCCGCGCGCGTCAAGCGCCTCGGTATTGTTAACGCTATGGATGACAAAGATTTTGCCGCAGCCGTAAAGGGCACCGGTCGCAAGAAGCTCATCCTTGCCGGCGTCACCAATGATGTCTGTACGGTTTACCCGGCGTTGACCCTGGAGAGTGAGGGCTACGATGTGCAGGTGGTCGCCGACGCAGGCGGATCGCCGAGCAAGATGGCGGACGATATGGCGTTGCGGCGCATGGAACAGGCCGGCGTGGTCCTGACCAGCACCAATCAAGTCATTGCGGAACTGGTGGGTGACTGGAGTACACCGGAAGGTAGCCAGATCGTTCAGCAGGTCGTCATGCCAGCACTGTTAGGGTGAAAGCGGTAACTACCGTCCGCTCATCCCGGATCGTGAGGCTTGACGCTTCTTCGCCCCAGCGAAGTCTAATGGAGGGGAGGGGGGCACCTCGTTCATCTACCTCTTTACCCGCAATTCCCCGGCCCCCCTTTGCTAGCCGGCACCTCAATGAGCCGAGGCTTCACTAAAACCAGAATCGCGAACGTAGTTCACTACATCACTCGATAAGACTTCTATGTCCGCTTTTGTGAACAGACGTCCATTGGCCACTACCGCATGGATCCGGCGCGTGTTGCGAATTTCGTCAAGGGGATTTCCTTCGAGTAGGACCAGATCAGCAATCTTGCCAACTTCAACTGTACCCATCTCATTCTGAAGATTCAGATAAATAGCAGGGTTAAGAGTGGCTGTACGCAGGGCCTGGAACGGGGTCAAGCCGGCCCCAACCAACTGCTCCAGCTCTTCGTGGAGACTGTATCCCGGATAGATTCCCCACCAGTTTGCGTCGGTTCCCGCTAAAAGGCCCACACCAGCCTGCTCCATCTCAAAGACTATGCGGCCCAGCAGGTTCCTGAGTTTCGAAGAATCGGGATCCTTGCCAAAAAATGCCAGCTCCCAGTCCTGCCATTGCAGCCACTGGTCCCGAAGCTTCGCCGATACATATTGATTCTTCGGGTCTAACGGCCAGGTATGGACGCGCTCATGGTTATAAATAATCAACGTCGGAACGTGCCAGGTTTCGTTAGCTTCGAAAGTCGCAAAAAGACCCTTACAGCGACGGGCGTCGTACCGACGGATCATCTCTTGTAGAGCTGCATTGGCAAGATCGACGTCGCCTTGCAATTTTACTCTCAGGTCATCGCGGATTTGTTTGCCTCCACCAGTGCATTCCTCAATAACACCGAATAGATGCTCAATGGATTCTTGTCCGGCATTTGACGCTTCGGTGGCAGTAATTGCGCCTGGAACATGCCCAACGAGCCCAATTTGCTGCTTCTGCGCCTCAGCGGCCAAGGCAAAGTACACGTCTCGAGCAACCAGATTGTGCACCTTGATAAAATTTACGCCACGCGCGGCTTCCATTTGAACGAATGCTTGAGCCTGATCGGGGGTTGAAGGCCGCCAAGGATCGGTCTCTCGCGGGTCTGCTGGAGAGCTTCCTACGATGTAGCTGGAAGAAAACATCCTTGGCCCAATCTGCCGGCTTGATTCAATATCCTTTTGCCACTGTCGAATCTGGGCGATTGGCGCATCGACAGCGTCACAAGGTTCGGGACAGTCTCCCTGCAGGATACGAAGCCCGGTGACACCATGCGCGATAAACATTGGCAATATGCTTTTCCGACTCATCTCATCGGAGCCGATATGCGCGTGCATATCCCACATTCCAGGAATGAGGAATTTGCCGCTACCGTCGAGGACCTGGGTTGCCTCTAAAAGCGGCTCACTACCAGCGCTGGAGATCGCCGTGATCCTATTGCCCTCAATGAGTACGCGCCGATGCTCGCCAATCGATCCCGTCGCAATATCGATGATGGATACATTTTCTATCGCTATAGCAGGGGCCTGCTGGCCGAGAGCAGGGCTAGATGACAACAAAACATAAGTGAAAATCGTTAGGAACGGCAGGGAAATTGGTTTCATAGCCGGCATTTCTTGTTGTTTATTGTCGAGAAGGGTGTGTTTAGCCAGCGGCTGGCATCGCACAAGCATATCCCAAGGAGAGTAACCGCCATACCACATTTAACATAATCTATATTATGCGCACGTAGTGATGGGCAAGGGTGGCTGCCAATGTGTGCCCAACCAAGGCGCGATTCGGCATAGCAGCGCCCCCCTGGCGAAATTGCGCTAGCCTCTAAATGCTCTTGTGCTGTATCGATTACGGTCCCGCTGGCTGATGAATCTGTCCGACTTTGTGTTTTTCGCCTTGGTGGCCGTGCTCAGCCTATTTGCGGGCCTGGTGACACAACGCGGCTCACTGTGCGCGGTCGCCGCCATTGAAGAAGTCATTCAGAAAAAACGCTGGACACGCTTCAACAGTTTTCTGCATTGCTCCGGTTGGTCCATGCTGTTGCTGGGCGCTTTCCAATATTTAGGTTACTCGCATCCGCTACTCGAGGCTGGCGGTCTGAATGTAATTCCTGGGCATGATTGGATATTGCCAATATTCGGTGGCGCGCTATTCGGCGTCGGCGCCACCATCAATGGCAGTTGCGCTTTTGGCACAGTGGCACGCCTCGGCAGCGGCGACCTGTCCTTCGCCCTCACCCTCGCAGCAATTGCCGCCGGCTATGGCACACTCGAGTTCACGCTGGATACGCAGCCCATAGCGTCTTTATCAAGCAACCAGCAAGACAATGCGGCCGCGACTTGGCTGTTGCGAGCCGGACTGGCCCTGATGGCATTGTTGAACCTGCGCGAGCTGATTCATCTCCGGGCCTGGCGAGCGCACGTCTGGTCCCACGGAGTCTGGCATCCGGCGCTCGCTGTATGGGCGTTGATGTTGTGCAACATTTCGCTCTTGATGCTGGCGGGACAGTGGCCGGGAATCACTACCCCCATCAGCGGGTATGGTGCAATCAGCTGGCTGGTTCTGGTGCTACTGATTGCCGGCGCCGTCTTGGGCGGCGTTACCGCCGAGCGATTCTCGATTGTTCCGATTGCAGTGCGTCCCGCCCTGCGTCGAGTCGTCGGTGGCTATATGATGGGCGTGGCAGTTGCCATAGTGCCGGGCGGCAACACCAGGCTGATCTTGGTAGACCTGCCATCGTTGCACTGGCACGGCGCGCAGGCCTACGCTGCGATGGTCATCGCGATTGCAGTTTCGCTGATTTTTGCCGGATGGTTTAGAAAGATTCAGTCAGAAGAAAAATGAAATAACGCATAAGTATTTCTGGTCTCGTGAGAATTGGCTCAAACCTCTATTGGTATTGCAGCGAAATCCGGGCGGCGGTTAGCTGCAATGCGTTCGCTGCTCTCTGGCCGAAATAATTTACGTAGGCATATCCATCGTCTGGTAACGCAATTCACCCAGCAGCTCTCGAGCGGCTGGACCAAGGCTGTCACTATCCGCGTAGTTCAAATAGAACGGCACAGTCCGGCGACTCCCCCGCTCCAGGTTAAGCGGCAGCAACAAGCCCTCATCCAAGTACTGCTGAATAGAAGGTAACGGCAGCCACGCATAGCCGAGTCCCTTACACACCAAATCGACAGAGGTTCGCATATGGCTTACCGTCCAGCGTTGCTCCGAGCCAAGCCAGCCCGCGCTTACTGAGGCTCCTGTGCTGGAATCCCGCACGACAATCTGACGGTGCGTTTTCAAGTCTTCATTGGTGAGTGGGCGTCCCAGCAGATGCAATGGGTGCCCTTGGTTTGCCACCGCAACAAACTCCACCTGGCAGATTTCTTCATTCAAGCCGCTATCCATCATGATCGGTGATATGCCCAATGTGGCGCGCCTCTCTGCGATTGCTTCGTTGGCACCAGACAAGACTGTCTCCACCACTTCTACTTTGAGTTGCGGAAACTTTATGGAAATGCTTTCTAGAACACAGAAAACCAACTCCTGGGGAAAGGCGCTGTCCACAGCGATACTCAGGCTCGCCTCCACACCTGTGCTCAGCGACTCGGCGACTGTTTCAATGCGTTCAACTTCTTCGAGCAGGAACCTGCCGCGACGCAGCAGTAATTCGCCATTGTCGGTGAGGATGGCCTTGCGCCCTTCCAGTCTAAACAGGGGCGTGCCGAGGCTCTCTTCCAGTTTGCCGACTGCGTGGTGCACCGTGGACTGGCTCTTGTGAACCGCTTGGGCGGCCTGGCTGAACCCTCCGTAATCCACTACGGCCTTGAACATGCGCCACTGTTCCAGGGTTGTCTTTTGCATGAATAGTCCTTTGGGAATTTTTCAAATCGTAGGAAATGATAGGTCCTGTCACTCTGGGGGCTCGAAAAGGACTGTATGACCATCTCCAACCAGATCGTGACAGCCTAACCTCTATTGATTAGAAAAAAATAAGATAAAAATTAAAGATAGATTCTACAAAATAGAAAGATCATTTTTGGTGGAAGTTCGCTTGTGCTGCGCCCCCTCCTCTATCGGCTCTCATTTCGCACTCACAGGCCCAAACCGCCGCGGAAGCCCCATGCCCCGGGCTTTTTCTAAATTTTCGAAACACACCCTCGGATTTATCAAATTTTCACCCCGCCGCAGCGCCAGTAATCTGCGCCCCGACGGTCAGTGATGACCACACAGAACGCTTATTAGCGAACAACCTTTGAGGAAACGACTATGGGTATCATCAGCAAGAAATTCAAAGCGGCGATCGCGGCTGTCGGCCTGATCACCGCGGCTTCCGCTTCTGTCCAGGTACAGGCCGCTGCGCCGGCCAAGAGCCTTCTGACTCCGGATAACCACACGGTGATCCTGATCGACCACCAGCCGCAGATGGCCTTCGCCACCCGCTCCCACGGCGTGCAGGACGTTCGCAACAATGTGACTGGCCTGGCCAAGTCCGCCAAGGCGTTTAATGTGCCGACCATCCTGACCACCGTGGCCTCCAAGTCCTTCAGTGGTCCCCTCTTCCCGGAGCTGCAGGCGGTCTTCCCGAAACAGACCCCGATCGACCGGACTACCATGAATACTTGGGAAGATGACCGCGTCGTGAATGTGGTCAAGAAGCACAAGAACAAGAAACTGGTGATTGCCGCCCTGTGGACTGAAGTCTGCGGTGTTGGCCCGGTACTGTCCGCAATCGAAGACGGCTACGACGTTTACTTCGTCACCGACGCATCCGGCGGTGTCAGCAAAGAAGCCCACGACATGGCGGTACAGCGCATGATCCAGGCCGGTGCCAAACCGATCACCTGGGTACAGTACCTGCTGGAACTGCAGCGCGACTGGGCTCGTGGCGAAACGTACGCGGCCGTAACCAACATCGCCAAGGAACACGCCGGTGGCTACGGTCTGGGCATCATCTACGCTAAAGAGATGTTCAGCGCCAAAGAAGGCCAGTAAATCGCCAAGACGCCCCGGCCCGCTCCGGGGCGTTTTCGTTACCGAAAAGGAGAAAACTGTATGAAAGCCCTACCCCACCTCCTTCTTGCCCTCGGCATCAGCTGCGCCACCTCCGCACTGGCGGCGCCGGACCTCATTGTCACCAATGCCAAGGTCACAAGTTTTCAGGGTGGCGAAAACCTGACCGCATTCGCCGTGGAAGACGGCGTTTTCACCGCGGTGAGCAAGGACGCCGCCAGCCTGCTGGCGGACAAAGACAAGGACACCAAAGTCATCGACGCCGGAGGGCGCCGCGTGATTCCCGGACTCAATGACTCCCATCTGCACGTGGTGCGCGGTGGCCGCTTTTACAACAGCGAAACCCGCTGGGAAGGTATCGACAGCCTTGAGGAGGCACTGAATCTCGTCCGCGAACAGGCCAAGCGCACACCCAAGGGCCAGTGGGTGCGGGTAATCGGCGGCTGGTCCCCCTACCAGTTCAAGGAAAAGCGTATGCCTACTGTTGCGGAACTCAACAAGGCCGCGCCGGATACGCCCGTCTTTGTACTCTTCCTCTATTCGGGTGGTCTGCTCAACAAGGCCGGCATGGAGGCACTGGGCATAGACCGAGACAGCGTGGCGCCGGAAGGCAGCCGCTATGAGCGCGACGCGGACGGCAACCCCACCGGACGACTAATCGCCGACCCCAACCCGATGATCCTTTACCGCACCATCGGTGCCCTGCCGCCGCTGGACGGGAAGCAGCAGTACAACTCCTCCATCCAGTTCTACCGCCACCTGCTGAGCCTGGGTGAAACCAGTGCCGTGGATGCCGGCGGCGGCGGTCACCAGTTCCCCAAGGACTACGAAGCCTCGACAAAGCTGGCGAAGGACGGCGAGCTGCCGATGCGCGTGTCCGCTTTCCTTTTCCCGCAGAAGCCGGGCGAGGAGCGCAAGCAGTTTGAAGAGTGGATGGCCGACTACCACCACGACCAGAACTTTCACAGCGACCACGATAACGGCTATGTGATCGAGGGCGGTGGTGAGCTGCTGGTGTGGTCCGGCTCCGACTACGAGAATTTCACCTCCGGCCGCCCGGACCTCAAAGACCAGGCGGAAGAGGAGCTGGAAGAGGTGGTCCGCTTGCACGTGAAGAATGGCTGGCCCTTCCGCATCCACGCCACCTACGACGAGTCCATCGGGCGCATGCTCAATGTGCTGGAAAAGGTCAACGAGACCCAGCCGCTGAGCAAGGTGCGCTGGGCCTTCGACCACGCGGAAACCGTGTCCGACAAGAACCTCGAGCGGATCAAGGCGCTGGGCGGCGGTATCGCGGTGCAGGGGCGCATGGCCTTCGCCGGTGAATACTTTATCGAGCGCTACGGCGAAGAAGCCGCGCGCCGCTCCCCGCCGATGCGCAAGATGCTGGACATGGGCATTCCCGTGGGCCTGGGCACCGACGGCACCCGCGTGTCCAGCTTCAATCCCTGGGCCACCTACTACTGGGCCGTGTCCGGACGCACCGTCGGCGGCACCGAGCTGTATGACGCGGACAACCGCCTCGATCGCCTCACCGCACTGGAGCTGTTCACTAAGGGTTCCGCCTGGTTCTCCGGCGAGGAAAACAGCAAGGGCGACATTGCGCCGGGCATGGTGGCGGACTTCGCGATCCTCGACCGCGACATCCTCAAGGTGCAAGAACGCGAGCTACTGGATACCGGCGCCGACCTCACCGTGGTCAACGGCGAAATCCAGTATGCCTCCGACGCCTTTCCGCAATACCGCAAACCGGCCCTGCGCGCCCTTCCGGAGTGGTCACCGGTGAACTACATGGACCGGCGTTAGACCATGCGCCCTAGCCGGCACACTTGGATGCAGGTCACCTGCGGCACCATCACCCAGTTCGGTCACCGACTCGAATCGGGTGGTGGTGCCGCGGTCAGCGGCGAGCACAAGCTGGAACTGCACAGCGTTCGCGGCGCGGAGCTGCTGCTGTTCGATCTCGCCTGACGCCATGCGCTACGAAACTACTGCGATAGCAGCCATCGCACTCCTAATCGGTGAGCCGGGGATTGCCCAGGAGGGGGAGCCCCCGGCCATCGAGAAGCTGCGCTTTGACGAAGACTATTCGTACTTGCGCACTGTGCCGCGGCCATATAGCTGGCCGGATTGCTGGAAGTACATCCCGTTCGACGACGACCCCGACCGCTACCTGACCATCGGCGGCGAGGTGCGGCAGCGCTACGAGTACACCAATAACCCGACCTACGGCCAGGATCCGCAAGACAAGCGTGGCGTCTTGCTGCAGCGCTACTCCCTGTTTGGCGATCTGCACTGGAACCGCCATCTGCGTTTTTTTGGCCAGCTCACCAGTGCGCTCGAGGCCGGACGCGCGGAAGGCTCCAGCCCCGTGGACGAAGACAAGCTCGAGTGGCAGAACGCCTTCGTCGACCTGAGCCCGGGCGGAAGGGATGGTCGCGAAGCGACGCTGCGCCTGGGGCGCCAGGAGATAGTACTCGGCTCCGGGCGCCTGGTGGACGTCCGTGAGGGGCCCAATGTGCGGCGCACCTTCGATGGGGGCCGCGGCTTCGTCATTGGCGAGGGCTGGCGAGTGGATGTCGTCGCTGCGCGGCCGCGGCTCGACCGTCGCGGCGTCTTCGACGACAAGACCAACAACACCCAGGCGCTCTGGGGCATTTACAGCGTTTTCCAAAAACCACTGCCCCCTTTCGGAAACCTGCGCGGCAATCTTGATCTCTACTACCTGGGTTACGAAAACGAAGATTCGACTTATGTCCAGGGCACCGAGCATGAAGATCGACACTCCTTCGGCGCCCGCTACTGGGGTGACGCGGGCAACTGGTCCTGGAACTGGGAGACCCTATATCAGTTCGGCCGTTTTGGCAGCGGCGACATCAACGCCTGGACCCTGGCCACGGAGACGACTCATCGGTGGGCAGACATCCACTGGCAGCCCGCCGTGAAGATCAGCATCAATATTGCCAGCGGTGACGACGATCTGGACGATAGCGATCTGGGTACATTCAACCCGCTCTACCCTCGCGGAAACTACTTTTCCGAAGCGGCAGTATTCGGCCCCCGCAACTTTTACAACTTCCACACGTTTCTCTACCTGCAGCCGATAGAGGCACTGGCTCTCACTGTGGACTTGAATTTTTTTTGGCGCCTGGAGACTGAGGATGGGCTCTACAGCCCCGCCGGCCAGATAATTCGCGGGCCGGACGACAGCGATGCGCACTTCGCAGCTACCGCGCTTTCGCTAACCGCCGAGTATACGTTCTGCCGCGGCCTGGTATTCACCGCGATACATACTTTTGGCAAGCCAGAGAAATTCCTGCGTGAAACCGCGCCTTCGGAGGATCTCGGCTTTACGGAACTTACACTACAGTATCGGTTTTAACCCGATCGTATTTCCGGGCACGTCCTAAAATTTGGAGGATATCGTCATTGAGTATCTGCTTTCTACATTCAATATCTCCCCAATCGGCACCTAGATGTATGAATGCACTAGAGCTCGACTTTGATACCGGTGCGGCGGCGAATACTGTTCATATCGGATTTCTTCCTTTCAGGATCCACTCAGTCGCGGTCGAGAACAATGCGATAGCGCGCCTTTCCGCTGCGAAGATGCTCGAAGGCTTCGTTAACCTTGCTCATGGGAAAATGTTCATTGACGGGCGTCACATTGTGCCGTGCGGCAAAATCCAGCATTCGACGGATTACTACCGGCGCGCCAACCGGTGAAGACCCCACCGAGAGCTGGTTGAACATCATGTGCGGAAGCACGTTGATACCCAAAGGTTCGTTGACGGCGCCGGGCATTTGCAGCCGCCCGCGCGGCTTGAGCGTCGCCAGGATTGCATTCCAGTCCATTTGCACATTGACCGTCGACAGCACCAGATCAAAACGGCCGGAAGCATTCTTGATAGCGTCTGGATCCCGCGAGTTGACCGTATCATGTGCACCCATCGCAAGTGCTTCTTCCTGCTTGGATGGTGACGTAAATGCAGTCACGTGGCAGCCCCAGGCATTGGCAAACTTCAGGCCCAGATGACCGAGTCCTCCGATGCCGATGACGGCGACATTGGCAGTGGGAGACACATCGAATTGCACCAGGGGATTAAAGACTGCAATCCCGCCACATAGCAGCGGTCCGGCCTCAGCGGGGTCCAGACCGTCCGGAATTTTCACCACGCTCGGCGCCTTTGCCCTCACGGTGTCGGCAAAACCACCATGCCGGGCGGCAATAGTGGGCTGCGCGCTGGCACAGAGGTTGTGATCACCCCCCATGCACTGGTCGCACACCATGCAATAGCCGGCGTGCCACCCCAATCCGACCCGATCCCCGACCTTCAGGTGCGTCACATGGTCGCCGATAGCCGAAACTGTTCCTATCACTTCATGTCCGGGAACCAGTGGGTATTGCGCCATGCCCCACTCATCATCCAGCATGCTCAGGTCACTGTGACAGATACCACAGGATTCGACCGAGATGTCGACTTCGTCCGGTTCGATGTCACCGAGCTCAAACTCAAACGGCTCGAACTCCCCTTTGGCTTTGGTGGCTGCATAGGCTTTTACGGTGCGCACTTTATCGATCTCCTGGTATTCGTTTAAACAAGGCGGGGCAACCTACGCCTGGATAGAAATTTGCTCCGCGATAGTTTTTCCAGGATTTTAGGTAGAAACACATGTTGCGAAACAAATCGGACTTCGCACACTTAATCACTCGCTGTGCTCCATGGTAGATTCATGTTTCTGCGCTGTTAACAGCTCGGTTCCTCAACCCTGGAAGGAACGGTCACACAATGAGACTAGCGGAAAAGGTCTGCCAAATAGACGTTCTAAGTGAACTTAATCAGTTTGTCGTGGGGAGTAATGTGAGAGGCATTTTCGGCGCCTCGGGCCGCAAAGGTTGGACCGCCCCGCGATGAGCGGGCGACCCTCATCTGCTTGTCGAATTACGCGGCGTGCGCTTGCGCACCACCATGTTTCTTGAAGAAGTCATCCTGATGAGGCCGCGGTTCGTCGGCCTACCATGTAGTATGCACCTCCAGGTCGCGCCGCAGCACCGAGCTTAAGGCTGCCCTATCTCCACAGCATTACAGTGGGGACATTTTTTGGAAATGAAATTAATCAATATTTTCGCGCAACAATTGGAGGCTGACGTCCGCCACCCATGGCTCCACAACTTGCCCATATTCCTGCATATGGGCGGTGGCAAAATGCGCTTCCAAATGCGCAACCGAGGCCCACTGTTCCACGACCGTAACGACATCTTCCCGATAGTCCGCCTGCCTGGGCACCAGTTTCACTTCATCTACCAGGGGCTCATATTGCAAACAGCCCTCTTCCTTCTTCACCGTGGGTTGCACGCGCAAGAGCTCTGACAGCACCTTGTCCCTGCAGCCCGGCTTTGTCTTGATCGTGGCGACAAGATAAATCATAAGTAAAATCCTAAGGACGGCGGGAGAGACTCCTCTCCCGCAAACTTATTCAAGCTTCAACCAGTTCTGCCAGTGAGGGATAGTCGATATAGCCTTCCGCACCCTGCGAATAGAAAGTCGATGGATCCGCTTCGTTGAGATCCGCCCCTTCACGCAGGCGACGAGGAAGGTCCTGGTTGGCAATAAAAGGTACACCAAATGCGATGGCATCCGCCTGACCGGCGGCTATGACGGCATTGGCCTCCTCGCCACTGTACCCGATGTTCAAAATCAGCTTGCCGCGGTAGTGTTGTCGTACGGGTGAAATCACATCCGCCTGCTGTTCGTCCAGCAGGTCGCTGCGCATCAGGTGCAGATAAGCGAGACCGTAATCATTCAGGCGCTGGGCCAGCCAGGTGACCAGGCCGACGGGATCGCTGTCTTTCATGCTGTTAAAGCTGTTCAGTGGCGACAGGCGGACCCCAACGCGGTCCCCGCCCCATACTTCGCAGACGGCATCCAACACTTCCAGTAGCAGGCGCGCGCGATTTTCAATCGGCCCGCCATAGGGCCCTTCCCGGCGATTCGCGCCATCGCGCAGGAACTCGTCCAGCAGATAGCCGTTAGCGCTGTGAACCTCGACGCCATCGAACCCGGCGCGCTTGGCGTTCTCCGCGGCTATCGCAAAGCCCTCGACAATTGCCGGGATCTCGTCATCACGCAGCGCGCGTGGAACGGTATAGGGTTTTTTGCCCTCCGGCGTATGAACTTCGTCGTTGGTAATCGGCAGCGCACTTGGGGCGACCGGCTCACGGCCGTCGTTCAACAGTGGATGGCAGGCGCGACCGCCGTGCCAGATCTGCAGGAAGATTTTTCCACCTTTCGCGTGCACGGCATCGGTAATTTTTCGCCAACCGACCACCTGGGCTTCTGAGTAGATGCCCGGCTCCCGCCAGAATGCCGAAGCGCCTTCCATCGCCATGGTGGCCTCCGCAATGATCAGGCCCGCAGAAGCGCGCTGGCCATAGTGTTCAGCCATCAGCTCGGTCGGCACATGGTCTGCATCGGCACGGCAGCGCGTCAACGGAGCCATAAGGACGCGGTTGGCCACGGAAACGGCACCGAGTTTTAGCGGAGTAAAGAGATCGCTCATATCTGTTCTCATCTTCAAAAGTTCGCCCTGTCATATCCGTATTATTCGGGGCAGAGGGATTTCTTCGTCGTTGCGGAGCTGGAAGTGGTCGCACTAAGGGCACTGTCAGCTCACCCGGCAGTACTCATTGGAAGGGATTTTGGGGGCGGAAGCAGGATTTCGGTTATCTCAAATCTGGGCAATAGTTGCTCGATTCTGCAAGTCGCGCGACGGCTCGTCGGCTAAGATCAGCGACTTATATCAAGCGAAGATATCGGAATAAGAATGGGGGAGGAGCACGTCTCGGTTCAGGGACTGGTGATAGCGCCCCTGATGCAGCAACCTCATCCCGCCGCTGCTGCTCGTCGTTTTGCTCGGCGCTCATCCGCCCTGCTCGACTATATAGACCGACCGGCGTTGCCTCTTTCCCATTTTCAGGACCGACTGTCTGACAGTGGGCCCAAACACCAAGCGCGAGAAGCGTGCAAATCTGTCGTCGACAGAGATGGGCGCCCGATTGCGGACCAAGATCCGCAGCGGCGCTGGCCCGAACTCTTGCGCCGGCGCTGAAGCGGGATTCCCGAGTAATTGAAGAAACATTTTAAGAAGCATTGCCACGGGCCGGAGAATGCCTCCCGGCCCATCGGCGATTGGCGGCGCCATGCAAACGCAAACTACAGCTTATAAATAATATTTATAAGCAAATACACATGGAACAGCAGGCGCTATAGGCCGACCCATAGGCCTCATTGTTGGCGCCCCCGTCAAAGCGCGTTGTGCTCAGACCACTTTCGCAGCTGCTCGAGGAAGTCGAGCGCGGAGCAACCGAACTCGGTCAGTTCGTAAGTCACCGCGAGCGGCCGGTCACTAATCACCGTTCGAATGACCATGCCATTGGATTCGAGCTCCTTCAGCCGCTGGTCAATCATCTTCTTGCTCGCGCCCCCCAACATCCGCGTCAGGTCGTTGAAACGGACGGGTCCATCCTTCAGGTGATAGATAATGGAGCCGGTCCACTTCCCGCCGATCAAGCGCATACCCTTTTCGACCGCACAGGGCTCCATGCAGGCGTTGTACACGCTTTTGCGGCCCTTCTCATCGGTCTTTACATAGCTTTCCACGATTCACCTCGCACAACCGGGGTGGTTACCAAAAGTATACTAATTGAACACGCCGACAAGGTTACCATAGTATCCCTGGTGTACAAAGTTCACCTAGAGTCACACACCAGAGGAATCGCTATGAGCAACGTACTGATCATCAACGCCCACCACCACTACCCCTTCTCCGAAGGCCGCCTGAACGGCGCCCTGGTACAGATGGCAGATGAACTGATCACAGCCAAGGGTCACACGACTCGTGTCGTCAATATCGATAACGAGTGGGATGTTGCCCGGGAACTGGAAAACCATCAATGGGCCGACGTAGTGCTGCTGCAGAGCCCGGTGAACTGGATGGGTGTGCCCTGGACCTTCAAGAAGTACATGGACGAAGTCTACACCGCGGGAATGGGCGGTCAGCTTTGTAATGGCGACGGTCGCCACGCGGACGCCCCGAAGAAAAACTACGGTGCCGGCGGCACGCTGAACGGCAAGAAGTACATGTTGTCCCTGACCTTCAATGCCCCGGAAGAATCGTTCAACGACGAAAACGAATACCTGTTCCAGGGCAAGAGTGTCGACGATCTGTTTTTCCCGATGCATATGAACTTCCGCTTCTTCGGCATGGAGCCGCTGAAGACCTTTGCGTGCTACGACGTGATGAAGAATGCGGATGTTGAAAGCGATTTTTCGCGCTTCAGCGCCCATATCGAAGAAACTTTCTAACTCTAGCCAGATGTACCGGAGATTTTGATATGACTTTACGATCCGTCAACCCATACAACAACGAACTTCTGGCTACTTACGAGGAAATGTCGCCCGAAGAAATTGATGCAGCCATCGGCAAAGCCGATGAAGCATTTAAGGTGTGGAAAGACAAGAGCTTTTCCGAGCGTGCATCGGTATTGCGTCGGGCGGCTGAGCTGTTTCGCGAGCGCAAGGAAGAGCTGGCACAGCTGATGGCCATGGAGATGGGAAAAAAACTTGCCGATGGACGTGGCGAAATCGAACTGTGTGCGGAAATATATGATTTTTATGCGGACGAAGGTGAGAAACTCCTGGCGCCACAGAAAATCTCAACGAGAGACGGCGAAGGAACCATGATCAACCAGCCGGTTGGCATCATCTACGGTATTCAACCGTGGAACTTCCCCTTCTACCAGCCATCTCGTTGTACCGCACCGAACCTGATCGCCGGCAATGTTGTTATCACCAAGCATGCCTCCAATGTTCCCCAGTGCGCAAAAGCGTTTGAGCAGCTTATGCGGGATGCCGGCGCACCGGAGGGAACCTACACGAACCTGGTTGTTTCCGCTCGCGGCGCGGGTGTGGTAATTGATGATGACCGTGTTCAGGGTGTTTCATTCACCGGCAGCAATGCGGGTGGTGCCAAGGTGGCCGAACAGGCCGGTCGGAATGTGAAGAAAACCGTGATGGAACTCGGCGGTGTCGATCCCTTCATCGTTCTCGATGATGCAGATATGGACGTAACCGTGGAACGATTCCTGGAAGGCAAATTGAGCTGTAGCGGCCAGATCTGTATTGCCGCCAAACGGATCATCTTGGTCGAGTCCATTGCCGATGAGTTCCTGACTCGTGTCACGAAGCGCTTCCAGGAGCTGAAGGCTGGAGATCCACTTGATGAAAGCACGGGTTATGGCCCGCTGTGCACGGAGAAAGCCGCAATAGAGGTGGAAGACCAGATAAACCGTTCTGTCGCCTCCGGAGCCACGGTGACCGTAGGCGGCAAGCGAGATGGTGCCTTTATCGAGCCGACGATCCTCACCAACATCGGCCGCGGCACACCGGCCTTTGATGAAGAGATCTTCGGACCTGTGGCCTGCGTATTCATTGTAAAAGATGAAGCGGAAGCGATTGCGCTCGCCAATGACAGCCAGTTTGGCCTCGGCGGTTCCGTATACACAACCGATGAAGCCCGCGGAGTCCGGGTTGCCGAACAGATTGAATCCGGAACGGCGTTCGTCAACCACATCTCCTGGACCTATTCGAGCATGCCCATGGGCGGTGTGAAAAAGTCCGGTTACGGTCGCGAGCTTGGCCACCTGGGCATTATGGAGTTCGTCAACCAGAAGCTCATTCGCACTTTCTAGCACTCATCACAGGATGGCCACCATACCGTGGGCCAGTCGATGGCCCGCGGTTAGAGTCGATATACGAGGTTATTTACCCATGAGAAAGACGCTAAGCATATTTACGCCCTTTATTACCGCGCTTGCCCTGTCTTCTTCCGCGGCACTGGCGAATGAATACCAGGCAGCACATATTGCCTCACCCGACCAATATGAACTGCTCTTGGAGAACGACAGGGTGCTGGTTCTGAAAATGGTTCTGAATCCCGGTGAAGCGGACATCGTGCATAGCCATCGCAACGAAACCGTTTACTTCGAAAAAGGCGGCAAGATAACCATCAGCGAAAGCGACGGCAAATCGTTCGAGTCCGACATTCCCGACGGCCATGTGATGTGGCACCAGGCCTGGTCCCACCAGGTCACAAACACCGGCGATACGAAAGTCATCGCCATCATTGTCGAAGAGAAGCGTTAATCGCAATGGAAACTCGCAGCATAGCGATCGACATACTATCCGATGTCGTTTGCCCCTGGTGTGCGATCGCCTACAAGCGTCTGTCGCTGGCAATCCGGCAGGCGGAACTCGAGGATGACACGGTCATCCGTTGGCACCCGTTCGAGCTGAATCCGCAGATGCCGGCCGCGGGTGAAAACCTTCGCCAGCACCTGGCTGGCAAGTACGGCACAACACTGAACGGCAGCATTGAAGCCAGGAAGAGAATTGCGCAGCTGGGCAAAGAGGTTGGCTTTTCGTTCGATTACTTCGACGAAATGAAGATGTTCAACACCAGAGAGGCACACCTATTGCTGCAGTGGGCCGCGCCGCTGGGAAGACAGAACGCGTTGGCAGAGGCACTGTTTGCCGCCTACTTCTCGAAACGCCAGGACATTTCCGACAGCGCCACATTGTTAAAGCTGGTGGAGGTTGTCGGGCTGGATCCGCTGGCGGCGGCGGAAGTGTTGCAGGACCCGGCGCATGTAACGGCGCTGGAGCAGGCCGAACAGCGCTGGCTTTCCCAGGGTTTCCGCGGCGTTCCCGCGATCGTAATCGGCGGCAAGGAGTTACTGTCGGGTGCCCAGGAGACTGCGACCTACCTGCACGCGCTTCAGACCCTTTGAACTCACGATGAAAAAATCCAGGAGAGATCCAATGTTTACCTATTACGATATTGAGAATGCGCCCGAGGAATCAAAGCCATTGATGGAGGAATCACTGCAGGCATTCCGCATGATCCCGAACCTGCACAAAGTACTGGCAGAAGCCCCGGCAACCTATGAAGCTTACAATACAACCATTTCCCTGTTCATGAAGAACACAACGCTCACGCCACTCGAGCAACAGGTGGTGTTCATGACGGCAAACTTCGAAAATGACTGTCATTATTGCGTGCCTGGGCATACGTGGATGATGAAGTCGGCCAAGATGCCCGAAGACGTAATCCAGGCATTGCGCGATGGCACTCCCCTGCCCGATGCCAGGCTGCAGGCGTTGCACGATTTTACCAAGAGTCTCCTCGACCAGCGCGGCCATATCGGCGATGAAAAGCTCGATAATTTCCTGAGTGCGGGATTCAGCAAGCGCCAGGCACTGGAGGTCCTGACCGGGCTCTCGGCCAAGTTGATCTCCAACTTCACCAACGCACTGGCGCACACGGAAGTCGATGCGGCGATGCAGCCATTCGCCTGGACTCACCCCAACAAACGCTGATTCCCGGAGGATATGATGTCAGTAGTCAGCCTTTACCGCTCTACCGGCCGCCACGCTACCTGGCTCGAGCTGTTTTTCGACCTGGTATTCGTTGCGGTAATCGGCGTTGTCACGCACGACCTGGCCCATACACACAACGGACATATTGGCGCGGAGCAATTGTTACGCTTTCCGCTGGTATTTATCCCGGTGTGGTGGATCTGGATGACGCACACCCTGTATTCCAACCGCTTCGACAAGGACAGCCGCGAGCACCGCTTGTTTAGCCTGTGTCTCATGGCACTACTGGTTGTTCTGTCACTCTTTGTCGAGAGCAGCCTGGAACAGGGCTTTGCACTTTTTGCCCTTTTATACGGCGCGATACGCCTGATGCTGGCCTACCTGTACTGGACTATCCACCGCAGCAAGGAGCAGTACGTCCATTTTGCCAAGGATGTCGGCACGGCAATTGCCGTAGGCGCGCTGGTGAGCATGAGTGCAGCCCTGATTTCCGGGCCGGCGAAGTTCGTCGTATTCTACCTCGGCATCATTATCGACGCCGGCTTACAAATCCTCCTCAGACACAAGCTAAATAGCAAGCCTGTGGACAAGGTTCACCTGGTAGAACGTATTGGTCTATTGGTTATTATCATTCTGGGCGAGTCCCTGATCGCCATGGTGGGGTCACTAGATCATGAGCAGTGGGATCTGTACAGCACGGCCTCTTCAATCACCGGGTTTTTGTTGATTGGCGCCATATGGTGGATCTATTTCGATAGCTTCCCAACCCTTGAGCGGGCAAAGCGCCTGACGAGTGGAAACATCCTGATATTTACCCACCTGCTGTTGTGCATGGGCCTGTTGATCCTCGCCAATATGATCAGGCACGCCATTCTTGGTGATCTTGACCGCCCGACTTTTGCCTTGCTGGCGATTACCGGTTTGGTATTCTTTTACCTTGGCAAGCAGATACCATATTGGTACGCGTTTCCCATCTGGCGACGCGCTATTGTATCGAATACGTTCATCTGTATTGGCATAACTGTCGGCAGCTCGTTCCTGTCCCGAATTGAATACTCGCTAATCGGTATGACACTCGGCATGCTGGTTTACGTTTACCTGACATTCAAACGTATCCTCGCCGTCGACGTAGACAACTACCTGGAAGCACCTCACGCAGCCGCTGCGGCTTCCTAACTTGTAATTTCGGAGAAAACAATGAGCGAAACCTACAAAGTGCACTGCGACTGCAACGCCGTGGAAGCGACCATGACTGGGGCCCCGAAAGTGCACGCCTATTGTCACTGCGAAGACTGCCGGGATCTGCTCCAGGTTCCCTACCACTCTGTACTGGCATGGGATCCCGACCAACTGCAAATCACCAGGGGCGCTGACGACATTGTGGAATTCCAGCATCCAACCAAGCGGATGAAGAGAATATTCTGCAAGCATTGCGGGGATGTTTTGTACAACACTAATGGCATGGGTTGGAAAATTGTATCGCAACTGTTGTTCAAAAGATGTAACAACGACATTTTGCCCCAATCGTTAGCATCCAACGCCCACTTTTTCTACGATCGTCGCGTAGTCAGTATCGACGATAGCTTACCCAAGAGGTAGGGATACTTTCCTGGCACCGCATATATGCAGGACTGAATATTGTTTATTTAGTCCTGTATAGCTCCCGTCATGCCTGTGATTGCGCCGGGTCGAATTGATGGTCCAGGTCTCCGCTCCGGAAGCCTGCGGAACTCTGGCTGCCTCTTCGCTGGCAGACCGCTGAAATGGCAAGGCCGCAGTGTGCCGTCCAGGCATACGATTGGCGACTTGGTCCGCCCCCCTGTTATGTCAGGTAAACGCTGCCGATCGGTGGGCTGCAATCAGTCCTTCGCGGCATTGGGCAAATCTTCTTGATTCACTGCACTTCAACTTGTACGCCATCAAAGCAGTGACGGGTGCGGTTGGCGAATGCCACCAAACTGAGCATAACGGGGACTTCCACCAATACGCCCACAACGGTAGCCAGCGCCGCGCCTGAATGAAGACCAAAAAGCGAGATGGCAACAGCGACAGCCAGCTCGAAAAAATTAGACGTCCAAATCATGCACGCGGGTGCGGCAACGTTGTGCGGTAACTTCAGTGCCCTGGCCGCGCCGTAGGCAATAGCAAAAATTCCGTAGGTCTGTATCAATAGCGGAATTGCGATGAGCACTATTGCCAGGGGGTGCGCCAGAATGGTCTCCGCCTGGAAGCCGAAAAGCAGCACCACGGTCGCCAATAGCCCGGCTACCGAGATCGGCTTCAGTTTATGGATAAAGTGGCTCAGGCGGGCGTGATTGGTGGGCCTGTCCAGTATTTTGCGCGTGATCACGCCGGCAACCAGGGGAATGACGTCATAAAGCAGGACTGATAACAGCAGCGTATCCCAGGGTACGGTGACGTCGGTGACGCCGAGTAGAAACCCCGCAATTGGTGCAAATGCGAAGATCATGATGAGATCATTGACCGATACCTGCACTAACGTGTAATTGGCATCTCCCCTGGTCAAGTGACTCCAAACGAATACCATGGCAGTGCAAGGTGCAACACCAAGCAGAATCATGCCGGCGATATACTCAGCCGCTGTCTGCGGATCGACGAGGTCTGCGAACACCACGCGGAAAAAAGCCAGCCCAAAGCAGCCATCGTAAATGGCTTGAGCAGCCAGTTAACCGCCAATGTCAAGAACAGACCTTATGGGCCTCGCAGGCTTGCTTAAGCATGGTAATACCCCAATCAGGCAGATCGGATTGAACGGAATAGAACACCCATTGGCCTCGCCTCGTATCGGTAAGGATGCCGCAGTTGCGGAGCTGGGCCAGGTGCCTGGAGATTTTCGACTGGCTCTCCCCCAATGTTTCCATCAACTCGCAGACACACAGCTCGCCCTCTTTCTGAATCAGGAGTGTCGCGTTCAAGCGAGTCTCATCTGAGAGACACTTGAAGAACTGAACAAGACTGATCAAGCCTTCACCTCTTTATCGATCACCAGCAAGAACAACTTGATGCGCTCGCTGATTTCATTCAGTGTGACATTGTACGGATTGGGGCCACCTCGACTCTTGGGGTCTTCAAAGTTCCAGGCCATGAAGCGCTCTCCCAGTGCCAGGGGTTCACACTCCAGAGATGCCTTGTCGCATAGCGATATCACGAAGTCGAAGGGTTCTCCGGCAAAGGTGTCCAAAGACTTTGGACGCAAGCCGCTCGCGTCCACGCCAAGGCGCTCGAGCGCGGAAACAGCAAAAGGATCAATTTCCCCGGGAGACGTTCCCGCACTAAAGACGTCGAAACGATCGCCTGCCTGCTTCTTCCGAAGGGCTTCCGCCATCTGCGAGCGGTGCGGCGCCAATCGATCCGCGCAGTCTGAGCGATGACGACGCCATCAACCGCGAATTTCTGGCGTCGCTAGAAACCCGCAGCCTACTCGATAATACAATTGAGCTGGCCGAGGTGGACCCGGAGAAATACCAGACAATACTGTTCGCAGGTGGTCATGGTACTGCCTGGGACTTTCCGAAAAGTGCTGCCGTAAACAAGATCGGATCCGCGATCTATGAGAACGGCGGCTTCCTGGCAGCCGTATGCCACGGGCCGGCGGCGTTGCTGAATATCTATGGCAGTGATGGCAAACTAGCCATTCAGAACAAGAAGGTGGCTGGCTTTAGCAATGCAGAGGAAGAGGCTGCTGGATTGACCGAAGTTGCCCCCTACCTTCTTCAGGATCAGCTTGCTGCCAGTGGGGCCAATTACCAGGAGGGCGAAAAGTTCAAATCTTTCGTCGTCAAGGATGGGCGCCTGATTACCGGTCAAAACCCGCAATCCGCAGCGGAGCTGGCGCGGACCCTGGCAAAGGCGCTCAAGCAGGACTCCTGAGTAATTCGAGATTCCTTGCCACGGAGGGGCAAGTCGGGATAAGCGCGTAAATTGGGGAACAGGCCTCTATAAGAACGCGCTATTCCCTGCCCCGCCTTTCATTTATGGCCCTTTTCAACCTGCAACAAATTTGCCAAGTCGCTTGCCGACGAAAAAGGAACAACGCCGTGCAAAACGAATAGGCTGAATCTGCCGATTATATCGGCGGATTCCCGATGTAGGATTGGTGTTGACGCGCCACCCAATAGAGTGGCCGATCAAGGCTTGCACCTGCGGCATAAATAGTTATGCCTCCTCTATATCCATCTGCGCATCCAAACCCTGAATGCGACGAATCAGTGAGGGCTTTACGATACGATGCAGGCAGTGATCGCGAACGATCGCGGTCAGCCCTTTGGTGGTGTGCAGCGTAGAGATGTAGCTTCGAATCCAGCTGCGCGCGTCGGCCTCGGACTTGAAGTCTGCCGAAACCAACTTCCACAAAAATTCATCCAAGCTGATCGAGACTCGAGTGGAGTCCGCGTTCTTGCCGTCGATAATTACTGATGCCACGCCATCCTCACATGATTACCTGTGCGAGCTGCACATAACTGTTTATGTGGACTATACAGAAGTATTTCTGATGCACACATAATTATTTATGGCGCGGCGCACCCAATAATGATCGCGCAAGCCGCACATAAATGCTTATGTAATTGGCACATAATTATTTATGTCCTCGACACACATAAATATTTATGTGTGAGCGCTTCCTGCCCGGCCGACCGCCCCCCCGCTTTTTTCGGAGTGGCGTGCGCCCCTCGGCGCCCAGTGCGCGCGACATCGATGAAATTCACACTGGAAGTCGACGCGGCACAATTTACAGCCTATTTTTCGAGCGCCGACTAACGGTGCAGGCAATACTCTGCCTTTGGAATTCTGGCGAAAATAGGGGCTATCTGTGCAGTTTCGGGTAGTCGAACAGCTCGACAGTCCCGGAGGATTCGGCCAGCTCACACCAGTGAGGAATCTTCAGGCATATATGCAGGACCGCGGCGGTGGGAAACTTGGGCAGCCTTTCGTGGGTCAGGTAGTAACCGAGGTTTTCGAGCCCCGGGTTGTGCCCCACTACCATCAAGTGATGCCAGTGGTCATCCTGCAACTGCAGATGGCGCAGAAGAGACTGGTGGCTGGCCGCGTAAAGTTCCGGCTGCACCAGCACCTGGTCGCTGTTCAGCTCCAGCGAAACGACCAAGGCTTCTGCAGTGGTGAGCGCCCGGACCGCGCCACTCGTCAACAGCCGGTCCGGCACCAGGCCGGAGTCGCGCACTCTCTGCGCCATGGCCGGCAGGTCTCTTATGCCGCGCTTGTTGAGCGGGCGGCCGAAATCATCCAGGGAGGGATTGTCCCAGCTGGATTTCGCGTGTCGTATCAGCGTGAGCTTCTTCATGTGAGCGCCCGGTTTCCGTGCTGTCGCCCTGTGGTGCTTACCATAAAATGGGTGGCCACCTTACTGGCTGAAATAGCGTAATAGAGGGAGAATAGATCCCGGAATCCCCATCTGATCCCCTCATCGAACAGGCCCCTGCTGTCGGCATATCCATTTATTCGGCTGCGTAATGATCTAAACTTGGACCGACTAAATTTAGGACCAGCTTCACCGGCGGAGAAACGCTCGATGAACTTCAGCATAGAGAACCGGGCAAGATTGGCATTTGCGGGCACGGTGCTGCTCGGTCTCGCAGTGTGGTTGATCTGGCACAGCCTGGTATCTGGCCGCTTCACGACCTACCAGATTGTTACGCAGGATTCCGTATCCGGGCTGATTCCCGGTGCTCCCGTCGAATTCCATGGGGTGGATGTCGGAACGGTTAACCAGGTTGAGCTCACCGGCCCCCGCACCGTCCGCATTCTGCTGGATGTCGAGAAAGACGCACCTATCACAAGGGCGACTGTCGCCACTATCACCGCCCGCGGTCTCGCCACCCGGGGGTTCACCGGCTACGTATACATCCTGCTGGAAGATACCGGGACGGACGAGCACGCGCTTACGGCCGCTAGGGGAGAGCGCTATCCGCGGATTCCGAGCACGCCGTCCCGCTACGTGAGCCTGGACACGGCGATCATGCAGGTCAATCAGAATGTGCAGGTGCTGACGGAAATGGCGCGCGCACTGCTGGACGATAAGACCATCGCGTCCCTCAGGAATGCAGTAGACAATTTGCAGCAGGTCAGCCGCATGCTCGCCGAGAACCAGGAGAGCCTCAGCGCGATCATCGCGAACACCGGACAGGCGAGCGAGCGACTCGGGCCGCTGCTGGATTCGAGCAACAACACCATGAAGGGGCTGGAGCGTGTCAGCCGCATGCTCGCCCAGAAACAAGAGCATTTAAGCTCGATCATAGCGAACACCGAGCGAGCGAGCGGCCAACTCGGCCCCCTACTGGAATCGAGTAGCCAAACTATCAATGCACTTCAGCTCCAGGTCCTGCCGGAGGCATATCGGACGATGGCCAACCTGAATAAGCTGGCCAACTCGATGGACCGCTTTACGGTCAAGATCAATCGCGATCCATCAATCCTCGTCCGCGGCAGTACCCCTCCACCTCTCGGTCCTGGCGAAACAAAGTGAGAGCAAGCGGCCACGATAGGTTAGTCAGATTCCTCCTCGCCGCCCTCTCCGCAGCGCTGATTTCCAGCTGCACACTGTTCGCTCCGGTGGACAATGAAATCCGGGTGGGAGTGATAGACAAACTGCCGCTCGCCATCCCCCAGCGGGATACCCGTGCGGCGACACTAGTGGTGCTACCGCCTTCCATCAACCCCGTCTACGACACCGTGCGAATGGCCTACAGGGTCCGGCCGTACCAGGTCGACTATTTCAGTCAGTACGAATGGGGTGCATCGCCTCGAGAGATGCTCCTGCCCTTACTGGTGCAGACGATGGAGAGTACCCATTACTTTGGCGCAGTAATCACGCCGCCCTACTTCGGCCCATACAGTTATGCGCTGCGGACGGAGATTCTCGAGCTCACGCAGGACTTCACCTCGGATCCGGCAACCCTGCGTCTTTCCCTGCGGGTGCAGATCACCGATGGCGCATCGAAACGCATCATCGCCACCAGGGCGATATCGCTTCGCGAACCCATGTTGCAGAATACGCCTTACGCCGGAGTCGTGGCGGCGAACGATGCCACTGCGAAGGCCCTGCAGCAGGTGGCCGGATTTGCGCTTGAGACGGTGCAGTGAGTGCAGGTTAAGCACGCTCGGCAGGTAGAATTTTCTTCAAGGTGTCATCCCGGCCAAAGAAATGGTGCCTTAACGCCGCTCCGGCGTGCACGATGATAAGGCCGATCAATGCATAACTCAGCCACTTGTGAAGGTCGATGAACAGCTGAAACAGGCGCTCATCGTGTGCGATCAAATCCGGCAGCCTGTACCCGAAGACGTACACCGGGATACCCACGGCGGAAGACATCAGCCATCCGCTGATCGGCAGGGCGAACATCAAGCCGTAAAAAGAGAGATGGACGAACCGCGCAGCCACCTTCTGCCAGTCGGGAAGATTTTCGACCAGAACCGGTAGCACATTGCCAAGACGCCAAGCAAGTCGTATCGCCGCCAGCCCCAGGGCCAGCATGCCGTATTCCTTGTGAGCTAAAATATGCAGGATTTTTTGCTTGTTGAACCCGACGTCGGGCAGGCCGGTCATGTAGAGGCCCTGCACGATCAGCGCAATGAGCAAGACCGCCATGAGCCAATGAAGCACAATGGCGACGGCGCCGTATCGCTGATCCGTGTTTCTGAGCATTGCTATCGATCGCACCGGCCGATCAGGATCCGATCCAGCATAATTGCGCGCCTGGTTTTGCGCCCCCCGAAGTAGAAACTGCACTTTGTTGGCGAAGCGGGGGTACGCCTGAAAAATTTACTATGGCACCACATCTGAATAATAGAATGCCGCATTGCCGACCGTGTATCCGAACCACAGCATGAGACAAAACCGATCGGCTTTACAGATTACTGGTGTAGAACTCTGATTCCAGGGCCGGCTCAGGCACAACAGGGCTGCTAAATGCCAGTGCGGTAACAAAAACCATCGCGACTGCGAAAACAATACGCTTTAACATGGTAGAAACCTCTCAGTTAATGCGCCTTCACGATCCTTCAGAAAACTGCGTTTGCTGCCGTCCTTGGCCGTCCCACTGCTTCCTCGACATTCCGGGTCTCAGCGAGATCAATAAGATCCTTTCGAGCCATTGCATTTTGCATGGGGGGAGGTTCCTACCGTTATCAGGATATTTCAGAATCCTTGCCTAGAATTCCAGAACCAAGCCTATAGGGAGTGAAAGATGGGGGAGTGATAAACTCATATCAATGGGTTATATAATCGAATAATCAGAAACTCGTTCCATCAATGACCCTGTAGCTAGACATATGTTCGCATTACGCCTTATATCTTGCAATTGTGCCCCAAAGTGCCAGATAGCCCTCTTGGATAGCACTTATTGCCGATAATCCCCATAAATCACCTTTGACGTCAGGAAGAAGGAAGAAAACCAAAAGAAGAAATCCCGATGTAATAGCCGCCTTATTCACAGACTTTTGACAACCTAACTGTGCTAGATATAACGCATGAGTTACTACCCTATCTCCCTCTTGAGCAGCGGCCACCATAGGTTGAGACTCTGCATATCCACTCCGACGGCCCTGATAAAGGCGTGGCGAGTAGGATTGCACTGGATCCACCGCCTCTCCTGTATTGCTTGAACAGTGTCTAGAGGCGCTAATCCACGCCAGTAAGTAACCGTATCTGCCTCTTTAGTTGAAACCGGGGACTACTGATTAGCTTAAAATCAATAGGTTGCCGGATGTTAGGGCGTGTAACTATTCCGTGGAGATCCATGTATGGGATTAGAGGCATGCGCGGCTCTCCACAATCTTTGACCGGGTGGCCCATCGTAAAACTTAGCTGGTCAACGGTGACGGTATTTGCCTTGTCGATCATATGAAAGAGACGCTGTTAATCTATGAGCCGGCTATCCGCCTCGCCTTCTTCCTGGGCGTCTTCGCCGTTATGGCTACCTGGGAGGCAATGAAGCCGCGACGTAACCAAGAAATTCCCCGCCTCCTCCGCTGGCCCAACAATCTCGGTATCGTCGTCGCCAATACGGCAATTCTTCGTTTGGCAATCCCACTTATTCCTGTGGGGCTTGCGCTCGTGGCTGAGGAGCGCGGCTGGGGGTTGTTCAATATCGTCGCGGCCCCCCGGTGGCTCGCGGTTACAGCTTCCCTGCTCATTCTTGATTTCGCAATCTACCTGCAGCATGTGATGTTCCATGCGGTGCCGGTCCTTTGGCGCCTGCACCGTATGCATCACGCAGATCTGGAGTTTGACGTGACCACCGGGCTGCGCTTTCACCCGATCGAGGTGCTTTTGTCGATGGGAATCAAACTGGCCCTGATCTTGGCGCTCGGTCCGCCTGCCATCGCGGTGCTCGCGTTCGAAATCCTCTTGAACGGCACCACAATGTTCAATCACAGCAATATCCGCATTCCGCCCGGCACAGACCGGGTGCTGCGCTGGCTTGTGGTTACACCGGATATGCACCGCGTTCACCACTCGGTGCACCCCTCTGAAACCAATAGCAACTTTGGCTTCAATCTGCCCTGGTGGGATCGCCTGCTGGGAACCTATCGCGCACAGCCGAGGGACGGCCACCAAGGCATGACCATTGGAATCAAACAGTTCCGTACCCGGCGTGACCTTTGGTTGGACCGGATGCTTGTGCAGCCCTGGCGAGGACGCGCAAGCGGCTATACGATCAATCGCGAAAGCGAGAAGCAGAGGTAAAGGTAAGGGTAAAGGCGCACAGGCTCTCTCTGTACCCTTTGTTCCCGTTTTTGGCTGTGGAGTAGCGAATATCGAAGTCCAAATACGCCTGGCGCCTATTTGGCGTATGGGCTCAATCCAATTGTTTTAAAGCAGAGTATTCGAAGTGTTCGTGGCGAGATTCCCAAGAGCCGGAGACAGGCGCCGGCTAGGGGCCGACTTGAATGATGGCTGCATTTTTTCTGGGGCACCGGCCAGGAAACCTCATCAAAACCGGCACCCTCCTTCCGTTAAGGATGCGTTGTCAGATTTGTCCCGAGAAAGTCCAAGTGGCCCTTCAGACTGGCTGTTTAACCTTTCTGAGGTAAGGTTTTACAGTCTTCCAACCATCGGGATAGATTTTCTTTGCCTCTTCATCGGTTACTGTAGGCACGATAATGACCTCTTCACCTTGCTTCCAGTTTACCGGGGTGGCCACCTGGTGCTTGGCAGTAAGCTGCATTGAATCAATCGCGCGAAGGATCTCATCAAAATTTCGGCCCGTCGTCATTGGGTAGGTCATCATAAGCTTTATATTTTTATCCGGGCCAATCACGAACACCGAACGCACAGTTGCATTTGTCGCCGCGGTACGGCCTTCGGCAGTGCCCGTTTCGTCCGCAGGGAACATATTGTATAGCTTGGCCACTTCCAGGTTTGTATCCGCTATGACTGGATAATTAACCGCTGCACCGCCAACTTCTTCGACATCCTTGAGCCACTTTTCGTGATCGCCAGATGAATCAATACTCAACCCAATGATTTTTGTATTCCGCTTCTCAAATTCCGGCTGGATCTTGGCCATATAGCCCAGTTCCGTCGTACAAACCGGCGTGAAATCTTTGGGGTGTGAAAACAATACCGCCCAGCCATCGCCAATCCACTCATGGAAATCGATTTTTCCCTGGGTGGTGTCTGCCTGGAAGTTCGGTGCTTGGTCATTTATGCGTAATGCCATTGTCAAATCCTCTGGCTGTTTGAACAAAAATGGAACAGATGTTTAATATTTCATCCGGTCTGAATGCATCAACGTCGTACTAATAAGGAAAATAGGTTCACGCGATACACGCACTACCCGCAGCAGGTAGGCATTCCGCAGCAACCGCACTCCGCAGCGCTACAAACACCGGAGACTCTGGAGTTGGGCCGACAACTTGCGAAAGTTCCCGCACCCAGTCGGCGAGCGCGCGCGGACAGTCCTCCAGGTAGTCCAGCTCGACGATCAGGCGCGCTCCCTCAGGCAACGGAAAGGGGACATTCAGCGCAGCGGCCGGGGTCACGAAAGCGATCGCCTCCACACTTTCACTGTCGCCTGAATAGCGACAGAACAACTGTCCCCCGACACACACGTGCGCATGGGCACGCTTAAGCAGGTCCAAGTAGCCAGATCGATCCGCGACTACCGCCTGTAGTGCGCTGATGTCATTGTGCACCCAGGAAGCGGTTGTCTCGATAGTGCTTTCCGCTGCCGCTTCGTCGTGCGCCAGCGGATACAGAAAATGGACATCAGACACCACGTCCGCCCCCCGGCCGGCATCTTCCGCCAGCGGCTGCGATCGGGATCGGAATCCAAGTCCCGACAAGCGCGCGCGCACTGACTCCGGCAATCGCTGCAGTGCTGCACGCCCAATCGCCTTGAGCCTGCGCCTGCCCAGCACCGCCATCGCGTGCGCGATACTGCGGTGGACGATCAGCTCAAAGACTGGCTCCACGATTTTGGACATGCGGGCCTTGTAAGCATCGCCGCCGGGGGTCATATCGAGGATTTTGAAACCTTCCTCACACAAGATGCGGGTGAGTTCTAACAGCAGTAGCGAGCCGGGTGAGTGGTGAGATTCGAATTCGGAATGCACGATGCCGGCGACGGACAACTCGCGCTTGCCGGCAGTGCCCACATGGGCGGCCAACAGTTCACCGTCGCGCTCGAGTACGGTGACATGAAGCAGGCCCGGCACCCTCGCCTGCTCTTCCAGGAAGCGGCGGCGCAACGGCGAGTCACGAAACGGCAGCACGTTGTAAACGGCGCCCTTGCGGAACTCGAACATCGCCTGAAAGCGCGGGAAAAACGCGAGAATCTCATCGGGTTCACGCAGGCGCCGAACGCGCACCTGTCCGCTGCGCTTGAGCTTGTTCATCGTCGTGCGCAGGCGCTTCTTGCCGCGCACGTATCGCTCGACCTCGTCGCGATCCGAAACGTGCACGATGCGGCGTTCGGTCTGCCCCAGCTGGCAGCGGAATCGCAGCTTGTCCCGCGACAGCCAGCCCCGCGGCATGGCGGGGGGCAACTGGCCGAGGTCCAGTGTCTGCGGCCCGATCTCTCGCTCCAGGCATGCTACCGCGCGGGGGAAGAAGGCGTCTGCCCTATCGGGAGTGGCGAGCCAAACCTGGTACTCGCAGTCGGTGTAACCGGCCTGGCGCAGTGGAGCCCCATCGGCATCCTCTCCAATGGGACGAGTCAGGGGCAGGCATCCGGTCAGCTTCGAACCGGCCCGCTCCAGCAGCAGGATTGGTTCCTCTTGTTCCCTGTAGACGCGGCACCAAGTCTGCACGAATTCGGGTCGCTGGCCGGCAGTGCCCCACGGGCAGGCATCGTATAGATCCCGCCACGCCTCAATGAAAGCGCTGTCCATCAACTGTCGGTGGGCCGCCTCACCGATCAGCACCTCGACGCTCGAGCAGGCTATCGGGTGCGCGTCGGCACCCTCGCCGGCGGTCTGTATCTCTTCCCTGGCTTCTGCTGCCGGTAGCATGAGTCACTCCTCAAGGGCCCGCAGGTCCGCACCCAGCTGCATCCGTCTGGCGTAACCGATAAGACACCGCCAACACGTCAGGCCGCGAAGGCCATAGGCTGGCAACACCATAAATTACTTGCCTGTAGACAGTGCCAGGTCCGCACAGATCGATTGCTAACACTTCCCTGTTAGTAATGGCGACGGCCGCGATTTTCCGATGGCTCTTTATGTTGGTGAGTCCGGCAGCGCATGACCGCGATTTTCTGTCCCGGTCACTGTGTCGGACGCAGCCAGAGTATAGGAAGAATCCGCGCCTTTATTGTTGAGCGCAGTAAGAATAAACGCCCATTTTCCGGCGTCAGTCGCACGATCGGTGCACGAGCCCCTACGGATGCCTAAGGCGCCGAAATAGCGTAGTCCCGCGGTAGCAGATACGCCCTGGCGACCGACAGTTGCACCAGAGTTTGTTCGGATGCGCCACATCCTGTATAACCATACAGCACTCTGGCGGGACAGCCCGCTTCCCAGGCAATCCGTGACGACTGAAGTACCCGACGACACCCGATGGGCGAACCCGTTGAACTGGCACCCGACTATTACCTGAGCAACTTCCGCGCACTGGTGGATTTTGTGGTCGCCCGCTATGAGGGGCTGCTGTCAGATCGCGAGCGGCGTTTTTACCATGACTTTCGCGCACTGGAACTCAACAGCCAGCGACTTTATGTGCGGCTGCTGTCCCGCAAGGGCGTACCATCCTCCAGGGGCGCTCTGTTCCGGTTGGGCAAGTTGAATTATGTCGAAATCGAAAACCTTCCCTTGGCAGCGGAGCAGCTGGTAACGGCGGACCTGCTGCAGCGCGACCCCGCCCTGGCGCTTGAGGAAATGTTGCCGCTATTCAGCAAGGCGGAGCTACAGGCCTGCAGCCCCGTCCCCCTGCCCAAGGCACTGAAACGCCCGGCACTGGAGCTGGCGCTGCTGGAGCTGCACGACGAAGCGCCGGCACTGCGGAATGCCTTAGCGGCCGGGGAAACCCTGCTGGCGGTTCAGGCGGCCGAGCACTTCGAGACCTTCAAGCTGTGTTTCTTCGGCAACCTGAACCAGGACCTGACTGACTATGTCCTGCGCGACCTGGGGATGTACCGCTACGAAAATTACCCGCTGGACCGCAAGAACCTGCCGTTCCAGAGCCGGGCACAAATCGACCGGCACCTGCGCTATTACGACTGCCTGGAGCTGTTGGACGGCGCGCTGGAAGCGGGGCCCGAGGAAATACTGGCGCTGGCGGAGCAGCTGCCCGAGGTTAGCGACGGTGATGCCACCCTGCACCGGCGCCTGGACCGCCTGCGCCTGACGCTGGCCCGGCAGCTGGAACGGCTGGAGGCCCTGGATGCCGCCGACCGACTCTATCGGGCCTGCGCCCGGCCACCGGCCCGCGAGCGCCGCGCGCGGATTGCCGTGACGCGCGGCGATATCGACACGGGGCTGGCGCTGTGCGGGGAAATTCTCGCCGCACCCCACAATGAAGCCGAGCAGGTGTTCGCGGAGAGCTTCGGCTACCGTACAGCGAAAAAGGCCAAACAATTGGGCGGCTGGCAACCACCGGAGCGGTGCAAGCCGCCGACGGAAACCGTGGTACTGCCACCGGCACCCGATCGGGTGGAACTGTTGGCGGCTGCGTATCTGGAACTAGGGTCGCCCAGTGCAGAGCCTGATCCATTTCCTCACCAATGCTTCTACGTGGAAAACACGCTGTTCAATGGCGTGCTCGGGCTCTACGTGTGGGACATCCTGTTCAGCCCGGTGCCAGGGGCCTTCTTCAACCCATTTCAGGTTGCGCCGAGCGACTTCCGCACGGGCGACTTCTTTCTGCAACGCCGCGTAGCGTTCGAACAGCGCCTAGCCGAATTAGACGTCGAACACCTGGCCCGGCGGGTATGGCGGCACTATCGCCAGAAGTACGGCGTCGCCAACCCCCTGGTTGCATGGGAGGCCCTGCCGGAGCCGCTGCTGCAACTGGCGCTCGAGCGCATTCCCGCCGATCACTGGCACCGGCTGTTCCGGCGACTGCTCAGCGACATCGGCCATCACCGCAACGGCCTTCCTGACCTGATCCTGTTTCCATCATCAGGCGGTTACGAGTTGGTAGAAGTGAAAGGCCCCGGCGATCGACTACAGCAGAACCAGCAGCGCTGGCTGGCCTATTTCGCCCGACACCAGATCCCCCACCGGGTATTGCACGTGGAGTGGCAACAGCCCTAAGCGGTATGAGCGGAATCAAAGCAGCCTTAACCGGGGTAACGACAGTCGAGAGTCAAGAGACAGCCCAACCTGCCATCCCCCCCACCCTGCAGTTGTCGGTGGGCGAGCTGGTGGCCTTCGCTTGCCGACGCGGCGATCTGGTCGGCGATGGCCCCGCGGGGCCTACCGCGCAGGAGGGCATTCGCGCGCACCAGAAACTGCAGAAGCAGCGCCCGGCGGGCAGCGAGGCCGAGCACCGGTTGGAGGTAGAATGGCTGTGCGAGGGACAGACGCTAACCCTTAACGGTCGCGTGGATATCCTGCACCCGCAGACAGATTTGCACCGGCCGGTACAACTCGACGAAATCAAGACCACCTACTGCCCGCCCGATAAATTACCCGAGTCAACACGGCAGCTGCACTGGGCCCAGCTAAAAGTCTACGGCTTCTGTTACCTACTGCAGCAACGGACGGATGCGGAGCGCTCGGCCGCGGCTGACGACCGTGTCGCGCTGCAGATGCTGTGGCACAACCTCAAGGAAAAAAAGACGTATCCGGAGTTGCGCGAATTCGACTGGGCGGAACTGGAATCTTTTTCCCGTGCGGCGGTAAGTGAATATATCCAGTGGCACCGAAGCTGGCAGCGGCATCGCCAGCAGGTGCGCGATTCAGCCCGCGCGCTGCCCTTCCCATTCCCCGATTACCGCCCCGGTCAGCGGGAACTGGCGGTGGCGGCCTACCGCTGTCTGCGCGACGGCGGCGAGCTGGTGGTGGAGGCGCCCACAGGTATCGGCAAGACCGTCAGCACCCTGTTCCCGGCCATCAAAGCCATCGGTGAAGCCCAGGTAGAGCAACTCGTATACCTGACCGCGAAAAACTCCGGCCGCCAGGTGGTACGGGAAACAGCGACGCGGCTGCACGAACAAGGACTGCGCCTCTCGGTGCTGGAAATCCAGGCGCGAGACAAGACCTGTGCCTGCCGCCAGGGTCTGTGCAGCCGCGATGCCGATGGCATCTGTCCGCGCACCCGGGGATTCTTTGATCGCCTGCCCGAAGCGCGCCGCGAACTGCTCGGCGAACCCCTGTTAACCCCCGCCGTGGTGGCACAGGTGGCGGACCGGTTGCAGCTGTGCCCGTTCGAGTTATCGCTGCAGATGTTGCCCTGGATCGACCTGGTCGTGTGCGATTTCAATTATGTGTTTGATCCACTGGTACACATGGCAGCCCTGCAGGACCAGCGCCAGCGACGCGCGCTGCTGGTAGACGAAGCCCACAACCTGATCGACCGCGGGCGGGCAATGCACAGCGCCGCCCTCAGTCGCAGTGACAGTCGTCGCGCGGCGGCGGCCTGTAAAGAATCACATCCGCAATTGCGCCGGGCAATTCTGACTCTGGTAAAGGCGCTCGATAAATGGATCGCGGAGCGCCGGCAACACGACACGGCGACACGGCCGAGCCGGGACAGTGAAACCTGGGTTACGCCGCTGTCAGACGCGGACGACCGCCCGACCGCAATCAGCCGTGCGGCGCAGAAAGTAATGGCCGTTGTCAGCCAGTTATGGGAGCAGTCCCAATCGCCGCCCGAAGTGATCGCGGACTGGCTGTCGGCGCTCTACCGCTACTTAACGATCGAGCAGTTACTGGCAGAACAGCATCGCTGCCTGACCAGGGCAGAAAGCCGCAGCGGAGCCTGGCAGGAGCAAGAACTGAATTTGCTGTGCCTGAACGCGGCCGATTACCTGCAGCAGAGTTACCGACAGTTTCACGCTGTCATTGTATTCTCGGCCACGCTGCGACCGGCGGCCTATGTCTATGAGCAGCTGGGACTGGAGGCGCAGGCGCCCTACCTGGCGCTGCCATCGCCGTTCCAGTCCGAACAGCTGGGCGTCTACCTGTGCCCCTATGTGGATACCCGTTACCAGGCCAGGCACCGGGCGACCGATGCACTGGTGGATATGGTCTACCGCGTTTACCAGAGCCGGCCCGGCAATTACCTGGTGTTCTTTCCGTCCTACCGCTTCCTGCAGCAGGTGGCGCAATGCTTCGTCGAGCGTTTTCCGGATATTGCGCTGGTCCGGCAGCAACCCGGCAGCAGCGACCGCGCGCGTGCCGCTTTCCTTGAGCACTTCAGCGTGGGCCACCAGAGCCTGGGTTTTGCCATCATGGGCGGCGTGTTCGGCGAGGGGGTCGATTATGTAGGTGAACAGTTGGTGGGCACTATAGTGGTAGGTGTCGGCCTGCCGCAGGTCAACGAGGAACAGGAGCTGTTGCGGCAGAGCTGCGATTCCGGCGGTGCGCATTCCGCCGGCAACGGCTTCGATATCGCCTATCGCTACCCCGGCCTGACCCGGGTGTTGCAGACCGCCGGGCGCGTCATCCGCACCGAGGCCGACCGCGGTGTGGTGATCCTGGCGGACTACCGTTTCGCCGATCCGTTTTACCGGGCCCTGTACCCCGACCACTGGCAACTACAAATCTGCAACAGCGGCGAAGCGCTGTCGACGGGACTCAGCCAGTTCTGGGAAGTCGAGCAGAACACCTGACGAAATTCTCCCGAGCGAATCTGCCACTGCCAGGCGTGTCACCCGGTTGCGCCATCCAGCTGTATTAATATACAGTCCAGCATCCGAACTAGTTTCCCGCATACAACCCTGGTTATGGTGTCATCCCGACAGTTTTATCGCCGCGGCCCCAATCAACGGGATCAGCACCCGGTCACCTTTAGCGACGTCAGAAGAAAGTTTGGCTTCAGGTCGATCAGCATCGGCCGCTGGGTCACGCTGGCGGAGCGCGACCGCGCCGCCGGGCTGTTTTACGATGCCCTAGCCGACCTGATGTCGATACTGCAGGGGCCGGAGACACTGATCTCACTGCGGGAAACCCTATCGTTTCAGTACGGGATCGGCGGGCGCCCGGGGATGCTGGCGTTCTATGAGCCCGCGAGCAGGACATTTTCCCTGGCGAAAAATGCCGGCCCCGGATCGATCGCGCATGAATGGTTTCACGCACTCGATCACTATCTCGCAGACAAAGCCTTCAGCGATACATCCGGGACCATGTACGCGTCGGAGGCCTGGCTGCGCGACGCAACCCCGGTGCCCCACCCGCTCAATGATCGCCTGTTCGACTGCTTCAAGAGCATTATGCTCGACGAGGAAGGTGGAAATCCGAGTGAGCTCTTCCGAATATCCTGCCGGGCTGACAAAGCCAACGGCTGTGTGTATTACAGTGACCCCGCGGAGCTGTGCGCCCGTGCGTTTGAGGCGTTTGTGCAGGACGCCAGTATCAGCAACAACTTTCTCGTCGCCGGCACCAAGGCCACGGAAGAAGCGCGCATGGGCCTCTACCCGACGGGAGAACACCGGCAGCGCATCAATGCGGCCTTTAGCGAGTACTTTACCTGTCTCGGCAGGGCCCTGCGGGTGAACTCGTGCATTGCGAACCAGCAAAGCGCCGGCCAGCATACGTGAATCACCTTCGCCCAAGCGGATAAACCACCACAATCTGCTATTGCGGCGTGCGGATAACCAGCAGTCGCTCTTCCGTCATGTCGGCAATCGCCCAGCGGACGCCCTCGCGACCAAGGCCCGAGTCCTTCACACCGCCATAAGGCATATTGTCCACGCGCCAGCTCGGTACATCACCGATTACCACGCCGCCCACTTCCAAATCGTCCCAGGCCTTCTGCGCCCGGTACAAATCGCGGGTAAATACGCCGGCCTGCAGGCCGAAGACGCTGTCATTGACCCGTGACAGTACAGCATCGAAATCGTCAAAAGGTTCCAGTACCGCCACCGGCCCAAAGGCCTCCTGTTCAACGACGGCGCAACCTTTCGGTACCTTTTCCAGCAGCGTCGGCTCGAGCATGGCGCCATCGCGGTCGCCACCGCACAGCAGCGTAGCGCCCTTCGCCACGCCCTCCTGAATCCAACCGTGCAAGCGGGTGGCTTCGCCCTCGGATATCATCGGACCGATGAAGGTGTCTTCCTGTTTTGGATCGCCCTTTTTCAATTCGCGGGTGCGCTCGACGAGCCGTCGTTTGAGTTCGCCATAAATAGCGGCATGGCCGTAAATGCGCTGCACGCCGATACAGCTCTGGCCGGACTGGTAAAAGGCACCAAAGATGATGCGCTCCACCGCGTCATCCAGATCGGTATCCTCGTCCACCACACAGGCCGCATTTCCGCCGAGTTCCAGCACGACCTTTTTGCGCCCGGCACGCGCTTTCAGGTCCCAACCCACCGCCGGTGAGCCGGTAAAGCTGAGTAACTTGAAGCGATCGTCGACGGTAAAGAGATCCGCACCCTCACGGTGACAGGGAAGCACAGAGAAAGCGCCCTTGGGCAGATCGGTTTCGGCCAGCACCTCGGCGATTATCAGCGCGCCGATCGGCGTACGGCTTGCGGGTTTGAGCACAAATGGGCAGCCGGCGGCGATCGCGGGTGCCACCTTGTGGGCCGCCAGGTTCAGGGGAAAATTGAAAGGCGAGATAAACGAGCAGGCCCCTATCGGCACGCGCTTGACGAAACCACGATAGCCCCTGGCGCGCGCGGAAATTTCCAGATTGATGACTTCGCCATCTATTCGCACCGACTCCTCGGCGGCGACCCGGAATGTATCGATCAGTCGACTGACTTCGCCACGGGAATCCTTGATCGGCTTGCCCGCTTCGATGCACAGCGCCTCCGCCAGTTCGTCGTAGCGTTCCTGAAAGCGCCTGACGCAGTGATTGAGCACTGCCTGGCGCTCGTAGGGCGGCATGGCGGCCATTGGCTTTTCTGCCTTCACTGCCCAGTCGATGGCCCGGTCGATGGTTTCGGTATCTGCCATGGCCACCCGCGTGGCGACGCTGCCGGAATACTTGTCCGTGACTTCCAGATCGGTGTTGGCGAATACCGCCTCGTTGGCGAGATAGTAAGGATAGCTTTCTCGAAGCACGATTTTCTTCTCCCTGGCGGACCATCATTGTCGCTGTGGCTGGCCGGTACTCTCGGCCATAGCCGTTTGGAAACGGGCTATAACTTGCGCGACAGCTCGCGTATTTCCCGGTTGAGAATACGGTCGTTGTCACTGTAATCGACCGGTACATCGATCAGGTGTACACCGCCCTCCTCACAGCACTTCTTGATCAATGGTTGCAACTCGGCAGCAGCACTGACCCGGTGCCCGCGGGCGCCGTACGATTCCGCATAGGCAACAAAATCCGGGTTGCCGAAGTCGAGGCCGAAATCGTGGAAATCCATGTGCGACTGCTTCCACTTGATCATGCCGTAGCCGTCGTCGCGCAAGACCAGGATGATCAGGTCCTGTTTCAGGCGCACGGCAGTTTCCAGCTCCTGGGAGTTCATCATAAAACCGCCGTCGCCACAGACAGCCACCACCCTGCGTTCCGGGTACACCAGCTTGGCCGCCATTGCCGATGGCAGGCCTGCTCCCATAGTCGCCAGCGCGTTATCCAGCAGCACGGTATTGGGTGCGTAGGCCGGGTAGTTACGCGCAAACCAGATCTTGTACATGCCGTTGTCGAGCGCAATGATGCCGTCCTCCGGCATCACATCGCGCACGTCCTTCACCAGTCGCTGGGGGCGCATCGGAAAGCTGTCGTCACCACACCCTTCGTGAATGTGCTTCTGCAGCGCATCGCGTATGCGGTGCGCGTCGGCAAAGCTCCAGTGCTCCTGAGGCTCGAGTTGCTCCTTCAGCTGCCACAGGCTGTTGGCGATGTCGCCGACCACTTCTATCTGCGGAAAGTAGACCGGGTCCACCTGGGCCGAATTGAAATTGACATGCACGACTTCCGGGCCGCCGGGGCGCATGAAGAAAGGCGGTTTCTCCACCACATCGTGGCCGACATTGATGATCAGGTCCGCCTGATCGATGGCACGGTGCACGAAATCACCGTCGGACAGGGCCGTGTTGCCGATAAAATGCGGCCCGGACTCGTCGATAACGCCTTTACCCATCTGCGTGGTAACCGTCGGTATGCCGAGCTTGGCGACAAATTCACGCAGCATTTTTGCCGTCAGCTTGCGATTGGCGCCGGCACCGACCAGCAGTAGCGGCTTGCGCGCACCGGAAATAGCTTCAACCGCCTGCCGAATGGCTTTTTCTTCGGCAATCGGCCTGCGGGTATAGCTCGGCTCGAGCACAGGCATGGTGGAATGCTCATGGGCAATATCCTCCGGCAGTTCCAGGTGCGTCGCGCCGGGCCGCTCCTCCTCGGCCTGGCGGAAGGCCTCGCGGATATGCGCGGGAATATTGTCGCCGCTGACGATGGTCTTCGTGAACTTGGTCAGCGGCTGCATCATGTCGACGATATCGATGATCTGAAACTGACCCTGCTTGGAACTCTTGATCGGCTTCTGCCCGGTAACCATGACCATCGGCATACCGCCGAGCTGGGCGTAGGCAGCCGCCGTCACCAGGTTGGTCGCGCCGGGCCCCAGGGTCGACATACAGACGCCGGAATTGCCGGTGAGTCGGCCATAGGTAGCGGCCATAAAGCCGGCTGCCTGCTCGTGGCGCGTAATGACGAGCTTGATCTTCGAGCCGCGCAGGGACTCCAGCAGGTCAAGGTTCTCTTCCCCCGGGATTGCAAACACGTATTCGACGCCTTCCGCCTCCAGGGCTCGAACAAATAAATCAGATGCCTTCATTTACCTTTCTCCTGAAATCGGCGGGCTCGAATACGCAAATAGATCGGAAAAGTCAGATAGCTGCTTTGACGGCTAAAAGCTTACGAACTGATAGGTCCGGCTTCCACAGTTATAACTGTAATTCTCCAGCCCGATACTGCCAGACCGACATATACGCCGACCCGGATCTCAGCTGCCGAACAACAGCGCCGGCAGACGATTGAGGGCGCCTACCCGCGCTTTCTCCCACGGGTGGGCGAAACTGATGCGCAGACAGTTCCTGAACTGCCCCGAAGCCGAGAACAGCGGCCCTGGCGTGATCACCACGCCCTGCTCCAGCGCGTCAGAATAGATGGCCAGGGTGTCCACGTGTTCCGGTAACTCGACCCACACCGCCAGGCCGCCTCGCGGGTCGCTCGCCCTGACCACCTCGGGCCAGGCCTGCAACAGCGCCAGCAATCGGTCCCGTCGTTCCCGCAGTTGATTGCGCTGACGGCGCAGGTGCGCAGCGAAGCTGCCATCCTCCATGAAATCGGCCACCCCCTGCTGAAGGTAGCGGCTGCTGGCCAACTGCGTCACCAGCTTGAGATGCAGAATGCGCGCGTGCCAGCGCGCGCCCGAAACCCATCCGAGTCGAAGATCGCGGGAAAGGCACTTGGAGAAAGAGCTGCAGAGAATCACGCGGTTGTCCGCGTCCAGGGCTTTCAGTGGATCCGGTACCGCCTCGAAAGCGGTGTCGGCGTAGATATCGTCTTCGATCACCGCCAGGTCGTACTGCTCAGCCAAGTCCAACAGCCGCTTTTTCGCGGTGTCGGGCATCATTGCGCCGCTGGGTGTGGCAAATGCCGGTGAGACAACACACGCCGTCACCTCCCAGCGTTGCAGCACCTCTTCCAGCGCATCGATATCCATACCCTTGTCGCTGGAGGCCGGAACCTCGACGATCTGCAGGTCGAGCTGCTCGATCAGCTGCATCACACCGTAAAAGCCGGGGGACTCGACGGCGACCACATCGCCGCGCCGGCAACAGGCCATCAACGCCAGGAACAGCGCATGCTGACAGCCGGAAGTGACGCACAGCTGATCCGGATCGACCTTCCAGCCGCGCCGGGAAACGTGAAGAGCCAGTTGCTCCCGCAATCCATTATCACCGGCTGGTTGGTCGTAGTACTGGAAATCGTCGCCGGACTGCCGCCGCAGCGAGCGGCCGATCGAGCGGTTCAGGGCGACGATCCCGGGCGGGATCTCCCCGCCCTGGTGATCGGGCAACAGATCGAAGGCAGCGCTTCGGCCCATGATATCCAGCAACAGGTCGCTGGCCGTGACCGGTCGGGGCGCCTCGATGCGCGCCCTGGCCAGCGGCTGCTGTACCGCGACCGGTTGGGGGGCGACGAAATAACCGGCCTTGGGGCGCGCCTCCACCAGCCCGCGGGCCTCCAGCCGTTGTAGCGCGTGCTGCACCGTCGCTTTCGAAACAGCCTGCTCCCGGCACAGAGTCCGAATGGACGGCAGACGCTCCCCCTGGCGCCAGCGCCGGTCCGCAATGCCCTGTAACAGCCAGGCTTCCAGCTGCTGGTAACGAAACCCCTCTGCCACTGATCTACCTCCAAATATCCATCTGTACCTATTATATTTAATTTTTTTATACCTGACCCTATCGACCGCACACGGGTAGTCTGCGCGCCATCAGACAGCGAGCAAGCAAGTGCCAATGGAAAAAATCCCTGTTGTTGAAGACTTCACGCCGACTTTGGCTAAGGACGGCAAGTTTCACGTGCGGCTCACGAGCGGTCGCTTCCAGAACCTGCGGCGTCTGGTGAGCTGGCCGCTGCTGGGCCTTTTCTTCGGCCTGGTTTGGGTGCAGTTCGACGGCCAACCCTGGCTGCTCTTTTCATTCGAGCAGCGCCGCATCATCCTCTTTGGCAGTGCCCTGTCGTGGCATGACCTGTCACTGCTGGCGGGTCTGCTGATCGCCGGCGCCTGCCTGCTGTTCTTTCTGGCGGTTGCCTGGGGGCGGGTCTGGTGCGGCTTCGCGTGCCCGCAAAGTATCTGGACCTGGCTGTTTATCCGCATCGAGGATTTCACCGAAGGCAGGGCCAGTAAACGCGCCCGCGAGGCCGGCCTGCCGCTCACCGGAAGAAAACTACTGCGCCGGGTAATCAAGCACCTGTTGTGGATACTGCTCGCCGTCGCTACCGCGACGACCTTTACCGGCTACTTCGTCCCGATTCGCGAGCTCGTAGCGGCCGCGATACAGATACAGCTGTCGCCAGCGGTGACCGGGTGGCTGCTGATGATGGCCGCCCTGACCTACATCGACGCCGGGCTGGTCCGCGAAAAGATCTGCCTGCACGCCTGCCCCTACGCACGCTTCCAGAGCGTCATGTTCGACGCCGACACCCAGACCGTCAGCTACGACGCTGGCAGGGGCGAGCCCCGTGCAAACCGCCGCAAAGGCGATGCCGCCAGCGGCGACTGTATCGATTGCGGGCTGTGCGTGCAGGTATGTCCAGTGGGAATCGATATCAGAGATGGGCTGCAGGCCGCCTGTATCGATTGCGCTGCCTGTATCGATGCCTGTGACAGCGTCATGGCCAAGGTTGAGCGACCAAGGGGCCTTATTCGCTTTGCTTCGGAAGCCCAACTGCAAGGCAAGGACAGCCGTTTCCTTCGCCCCCGCCTTGCCGGCTACGGCGTAGTCATGATTGGCGCCTTCAGCGCCGTGCTCTATGGCTTCACCGGCACCACGGATTTACTGATCGAAATAAGGCGTGATCGTGGCGCGCTGTTTATGCGGCTGGATGACCATACGGTGTGCAACAATTACCGTGTAAAGGTCGAGGGATTTGTGAGCGAGCAACAGTTGGTCGACGTTGCCGTTTCCGGGGATGGATCTTATGAATTGTTCGGTCCAGCGCAGATTGACCTGACAGAAAACAGCGCAAGCTGGCTGCCCTATCGAGTCTGCACTCGCGATCTTAAGCAGCCAATGGCGGAGCTGACATTTAATTTCAGCGCACCATCGATCGCCGTCGCCAAGCAAACGACTTTTCTGAACCGCTCTTTCTAGAAGGAGAAAACAGTGCGCGGAGCCACCTCACTGCTTGCGGCCGCGCACTTTTTTCTTGATGTCTTCGTGCGCCGCCTCCTGCTCCTGCAGCAGTTTGCGACGCAATACCGCGGCCTCGAAGCGCTCCCTTTCAATATCAGTCTGCGGCACCAGTTTCGGTACCGGGGTCGGCTTGCCGTTGTCGTCGACCGCCACCATGGTGAAGTAGCAACTGTTGGTGTGCCGCACGATCTTCTTGCGAATATCCTCGGCAATCACCTTGATACCGACCTCCATAGAGGTGTTGCCGGTGTAATTGACCGTCGCCAGAAATGTCACCAGCTCACCAACGTTGATGGGCTGACGGAACATGACCCTGTCAGCCGACAAGGTCACCACATAGGCGCCGGCGTAGCGACTGGCACACGCATAGGCAACCTTGTCGAGGTAGGACAAAAGCTCGCCACCGTGCACCTTACCGGTAAAGTTGACCATATCGGGTGTCATCAGCACGCTCATGCTCAGCCGGTGTTCGCGGCCTTCCATAGACAATCCCTCGACATCAAACAGTAAATTCCCTTGTCCAGTATCGCGGAATATCCGCGACATAGGCCCGGTAGTACAGGAAGTCGATTTATTACAGCGCCAATGGCGCGTATCACTCCCATCAAAAAAATATTGTCACCAATTTCATGCAGTCAAGCGGTGAATCTATTTGGCCGTACACGCCCTTCCGGTAGTATGCCTCGCTCGATTTAACGGGGGAACGACCATGACGACTGCACAAAAAATTTATCACGCCATTGAGCTTTTCGGCGCCGAAGAGCCACACTTCGGACACTTCAAGACAACTTTTCGCAAGGCGCTCATAGAGCACGGCACACCTGCGGACAACGCCGATCAAATGGCGAAGATCGCCGCGGAATCTCTACGCGATCATTCAGGTCCGGATCACCATCTTGGCATGGCAGAAATTATTGCCTGTCACTGGGAATTCGAACGCGCGATGGACGGCAACCTCGAGGCCTTCCAGGCTATGCACAAATATATGTCCTACTACCTGGATTGCGCAGAGATGCAGCAATTGAAAATTGCCAACTAGCAATAACCTGATGCGGTTACGCCGAAATAGTCGGCGTATCCGCGTCGGAAAGCCGGGAGATCCCCTGCAAGAAATACGCGCTCCGTTCAGCACCGGATGCAGTGCAAAGTGCACCGCGTCGATTTCTCAAACTCAACTGCCGTAACACGCCACCGCACTCCCTACTTGCGATCCGCACGCTCCAAAGTCCGCAGGCTGCTACGCAAATCCTCGGTCAGGTCCTCGACCAGCAGGCGCACCTTCGCTGCGCTGGTCCGGCCTTCCGTATGCAGTACGTGAACCGGTATCGGGTCCGCCTCGTACTCCTGCAGCACCACTTCGAGAGTGCCGGCTGCGAGGTCGGGACCGATCTGGTAACTCAGGACCTGGGTGAGGCCCCCGCCGGCCCTGCAAATTGCGATCGCATCTGCCATGGAAGTCGTCACCCGGCGGGAGTTAATTTCTACCGAAATACCATTGGTGAACTTCCAATGTGATGTTGGTGTGATGGGCGAGGCGCGAACGGTGTCCGCCGCTGCCAGATCATCGGGTTGCCGGGGTCTGCCATGCCGTGTCAAATAGTCCGGGCTCGCACATACTACGCGACGGATGCTGCCGACTTCACGGGCGAGCAGGTTCGAATCCGGTAAGTGGCCAATGCGAACGCCAATATCGAAGCCCTCTTCCACCAGCTGGACCGGCCGGTCGACATATACGGACTCTATCTCGACTTCACGGTATTTACTCAGGAACCGGGTGAGCACCGGGGATACGTACAAGCAGCCGAAGAGTACCGGGGCCGTCAGCCTTACCTTTCCCCGGGGCGTCGTGCGGGCACCTCTCGCCACATCGAACACTTCCTCACAGGCATCTATTAATGGCTCGGCCTGCTCGCGAAATATGCGCCCGGACTCGGTAACGCGCAGCGCGCGCGTTGTGCGATGCAAAAGGGCCACACCCAACTCGCTTTCCAGTTCGTTGACGACGCGCGTGACACTGGGCGGACTCAGGCCGAGGCGCCGGCCCGCTTCGGCAAATCCGCCGGCCCGGCAGACTTCCACAAAGACGCGCATCGCTTTCAACTTGTCCACTAGATTATTCCGTAAAGCAAAATTGTGAATTGCAATTTTACAATATTGTTCCAGCTTAAGAGCAGAATTATCTTAGCTGGCACCGGAGCAATTCATCCGGTCAATGACTTGAAGGAGGCTGTTATGTCCCGTATCCCAACCCCCGTAACCATCGAGAAGTCCCCGGTCGAATCGCAGGGACTGTTGAACGCCGTCAACGCCAAACTCGGTTCGGTGCCGAATATGTTCCGCCTGATCGGCAATAGTCCCGCGGCGCTGGAGGCCTATCTCTCGTTCGGTGGCGCGCTCGAGAAGAGCACTGTCGACCTGGCGACACGGGAGCGCATTGCGCTCACGGTGGCCCAGGTAAACAGCTGCGACTACTGCCTCGCCGCGCACTCCTACATCGGCGCCAATGTGGCAAAGCTGTCAGCAGAGGATATCGCTGCCAGCAGGGCCGGCAGTTCGCCGAATGCGAAGGCGGCAGCCGCAGTGCACTTTGCCCACAGAGTCGCGAGTAATCGCGGCCGGGTGACCGAAGGTGACATCGCCGCGGTAAAGGCTGCCGGTTACTCCGACGGCGCAGTGGTCGAGATCATCGCACTCGTTGCGCTCAACGTTCTGACCAATTACATCAACGTGGCGCTGAAGACCGAGGTGGACTTCCCGGAGGCAGAGACCCTGACCGCCTGATCTGAGCCGGGGCGGCCCCTGCGGCCGCCTCATCACCGACCGCAATACGAGGTATCGATATGACTAGCAGACCTCCCCTGCCCCCTTTCACCAGGGAAACCGCGCTTACCAAGGTACGCGCCGCCGAAAATGCCTGGAACACTCGCAACGCGGCGGGTGTCGCACTGGCCTACACCGAAGACACCATCTGGCGGAATCGATCAGAATTTCCCCGCGGTCGAAGCGAGGTCGAGGCATTCCTGGCCCGCAAGTGGGAAAGGGAGCTGGACTACCGGCTGATTAAAGAACTGTGGGCGTTTCACGACAACAGAATCGCGGTCCGCTTTGCCTATGAGTTTCGCGATGCCGAAAACCAGTGGTACCGCGCGTACGGAAATGAAAACTGGGAATTTCGCGCAGACGGGCTGATGCATAGACGCCATGCCAGCATTAATGACCTGCCCATCGACGAATCCAACCGTCTGTTTTACTGGCCGCTCGGGCCGCGGCCGGAAGGACATCCCGGCTTAAGCGAAATAGGCCTCTGAATAGCTGCCGCCGCTTCGCAGGTAGCGGCAGCTACCTCGCTGCTGTTCAGTGCGATTAAACCGGAGTTGATGATCGAGGTTAGCGTTCCAGAAAAGCGGCTGTCGCCATACCACCTGCGGCGCAAACACCGATAATCGCCCGCTGGGCCATGCGCCGCTCCAGCTCGAGTAATGTCGATCCGAGGTAGCGTACCCCCGACATACCATAGGGATGCCCGAGCGCAATTGCACCGCCATTCACATTGGTGGTTTCCCAGGGCGTTTCCAGTTCGCGCTGGTTATACAGCGTGGTGACTGCGAAGGCCTCGTGCAGTTCCCATAAATCAATCTGGCCGGCACCCAGGCCGTGATGCCGCATCAGTTTCTGTACTGCCGGTGCAATCGCGATACTCATCTCCGCGGGCGCCACCGCCGACAGCTGCATGCCGCGAAACAAGCCGAGGATTGGCAGGCCGCGTTGAGCGGCCAGGGCCGCGTCCATCATTACTAGTGCCGCCGCGCCGTCGGAAAGCTGCGATGCATTGCCGGCGGTGATGGTGCCGCCCGCATTCACCGGTTCGAGGCCCGCCAGTCCCTCCAGTGTGGTATCCGGTCGCGGGCCCTCATCCTGCTCGAGTGTCACCTCTCGCTCGCTGGTCTCGCCGCTGTCCCTGTCTTTCACCAGCATGGTCGTTTTCATCGGCACGATTTCTTCGGCAAATTTCCCCGCGGCAAGCGCTTCTGCTACCCGCCGCTGGCTCTTCACCACATACTCATCCTGGGCCTCGCGACTGATGCCGAATTTTTTCGCGACATAATCGGCGGTCTCGATCATCGTCCACCACACCGCGGGGATCTCCTGCTGCAACGGTTCATAGATTAAGTGGTGAAGATTCATATTGAACTGTACGAGGCTGATACTCTCCAAGCCGCCGGCGATCGCCGTTTTTATTTCACCGGCCGCAATGCGATTGGCGACCATGGAGGCCGCAGTCAGTCCCGAACCGCAGTAACGGTTGATCGTGACGCCCGGCATATCCTTACCGAAGCCCGCATAGAGACCGGCATTGCGGGCGATATTGTGACCGGTGGCGCCCTCGGGCAGGCCGCAGCCCATTACCACGTCCTCGATCTCGTCCGCCGCCACGCCCGCCCTGCGCACAACTTCCTTGAGCACATGCGCGCCCATGGCTATGCCGTGGGTCTGGTTAAAGGCACCGCGCAGCGCCTTGGCGATGGCGGTACGGCAGTAGCCGATAATGGCGACATCCCTCATGGGGGTCTCCCTGCTGGTAGTTGGGCTGATCTGTTAAACATAGGACACCGGGCAATCCTTGAAACGGCTTGGATCGGACAGTAGAGGTCAGCAAATTCGCGGCAACTGCTCTCCGGGCAACCGGTCCAGCAGGCGCTCGCAGCCGATTGAGTTTCGCAGAATCACCTCCGCCGCCTCACTCGCGGAAACGGTGCCAATCGCTCGCGAATCCGCCGATACCGGGCACTTTTGCAGTATCGCCAGCGCCTGTTGCGCTTGGTGCGGGGGAACAAAAGCGACGAAACGCCCTTCATTCGCCACATACAGCGGGTCCAGGCCGAGCATCTCGCAGGCGCCGAGGACCGGCTCGGTTATGGCAATGTCATTTTCCCGCAGGGAAAACTGCCGGCGGCTGCCCTCGGCCAGCTCCACCAGCGCAGTGGCCAAGCCGCCGCGAGTCAGGTCGCGCAGACAGTGCACGTTTATCCCGGCCTCCAGTAACGCCAGTACGGGTTCGTGCAGCGGTGCGCAGTCGCTCAGCAACGGGCCATCGAACTCCAACCCCTCGCGCCGCGCCATTACCGCCATACCGTGGCGACCGATATCCCCGGAGAGCAGAATCGAGTCGCCGGGCTGGATCCGGTCGGGCGCAATCGACAGCACATGTTCCAGCGAGCCGATGCCGGCGGTGTTGATAAACAGGCCGTCACCCTTGCCTTTTTCCACGACCTTGGTATCGCCGGTGACCAGTTGCACACCGGTCGCCGCCGCGGCCCGCCCCATCGATGCCATGACGGCAGCGAGGGTTTTCATTGGCAACCCCTCTTCCAGTATCAGGCTGCAACTGAGGTACAGCGGGCGCGCGCCGCTCATGGCCAGATCGTTTACCGTGCCGTAAACGGCTAGTTCGCCGATATTGCCGCCGGGAAAAAACAACGGCGAGACGACGAATGAATCGGTGGTGAATACCGTGCGGCCGCCGATTCGCGGCAGTGTCGCGCTGTCGTGGGCCTGGACCGTCCAGGCGTTGTCGAAATGCGGATAGATGTATTCGCGCAGCAGCCGCTGGCTGAGTTCACCGCCGCTGCCGTGGCCGAGCCGTACGGTTTCATCCGCGCTGACAGGTATCGGGCATTCAGTGTGCATCGGCGGTGCTCCGGTTGCGATAGCGATAATAGGCCGCGCAGGCACCCTCGGAAGACACCATCGGAGCGCCCAGCGGTTGCTCCGGACGGCAGCGGCCGCCGAAGTGCGGACAGTCGCACGGCTTCTGCAAACCCTGCATGATGCGACCGCTGATACAGCCACTGCGGTCCGGCCCGGAACTGTGCGCCATGCCAAATCTCCTGCCCGCATCGAAACGGGCGAATTCCGCTCGCAGGCGCAGGCCGCTGGCCGCTATCGAGCCGACGCCGCGCCAGGCCTGGTCGTCGATATCGAAGACCAGTTCGAGTATTTCCTGTGCATTGAGATTGCCGTTGCGATCCACGGCGCGCGCATACTGATTGAGGACCAGACAGATGCCCTGCTCCAGTTGACGGACACACAGCAGCACACCCTCAAGGATATCCAGTGGTTCGAAACCGGTAACCACTATGGGTACACGATACTCCCGCGCCAGCGGCCGGTACTGCTCGTAACCCATGATCGCGCAGACGTGGCCGGCGGCCAGAAATCCCTGTACACGTGAACCGGGCGCCGAGCAGATGGCCTCGATTGCCGGTGGCACCAGAAAGTGGGAGACCAGCAGGGAAAAATTGCGCAGGCGCTTCTTTGTCGCCAGCACCACAGCCATCGCATGCGCCGGTGCGGTGGTCTCAAAGCCGATGGCGAAGAACACGACCTCTTTGTGCGGATTGTCCTCGGCCACTTTCAGCGCTTGCAGCGGTGAATAGACCGTACGGATATCACCACCGGCGGCTTTTACGGTGAGCAGATCCCCGTTGGAGCCGGGTACCCGCAACATGTCGCCGAAAGAACAGAAAATCACATCGGGTCGCGACGCGATTGCGATCGCCTGGTCAATGATCTCCAGCGAGGTGACACAAACGGGGCAGCCGGGACCGTGCACCAGCTCGATCTGTGGGGGCAATAATTGCTGCAGGCCGAATTTGACGATCGCGTGGGTCTGACCGCCGCAGACCTCCATGATGGTCCAGGGCCGGGTGACGACCCTGTGAATCTCGGCCGCAATTTTCTCCACCGCCTCACGCTGGCGGTATTCGTGCAGGAATTTCATTTCGCAGTCCTATTGCAATTCCCCAAGTTCGCCGATCCGCTCCAGATAGCGGAATATCCTGTGCGCCTCCTGTTCGCGGACGCGGCTGATCGCGAAGCCCACATGAACGATCACATAGTCACCTTCGCGCGCCTCCGGTACATAGGCCAGATTGATTTCCTTGCAGATGCCACCGAAATTGACGCGGGCGCTGCGTTCCAGCGGTGATTCGTTCAACAGTTCTTCCACCCTGCCGGGAATTCCTAGACACATTGTTCGTATCCCTCCTTGCTCAGTGTGCGGTAGCTTGCCCCGCACCGGGCGAAGTAGATTTGCCCCAGTGCGATACCGCCGTCATTGGGCGGTACGCGACTGTGGCAGTGCACGCGAAAGCCGTCTTGCCGCAACAGCCGCGCGGCTGACTCCGTCAGCAACCGGTTCTGGAAAACACCACCGGACAGAAATATGTGTTCCTCGCCGGCCCGCACGGCCACCGCATGCATCATCTGTGCGAGGGTATTGTGGAAGGCCCTGGCCCGCTCAGCGGCGGGAACTCCGCGCCGGCCATCTTCAAGCAGCCCAGCGGCCAAAGGCTCCCAGTCGAGCAACCGGTAACTGCCTTGTTGTTTAAGGGCAAATGGATAACTGCGCCGCGTATCGGATTGCTGCGCCGCAAACTCCACAGCCATTGCCGCCTGGCCTTCGAAGCTCACTTCGCCCACGAGGCCCAGAAGAGCCGCGACCGCGTCAAACAGTCGTCCCGCGCTGGTGCACACCGGCGAGTAGATGCCGCGCTCCAACATGATGGCGAGATTCTGTTGTTCGGCTGGTTCGAAGTTGTCCCTGAAGAATTCGTCTGCGAAGGCTCCTCGACCCAACGCGGCATACAGAAGCCCCGCCGCCTGGCGACGGGGATTGCGGATGGCAGCCTCCCCCCCTGGCAGTGGGAACGGGCTCAACCCGGCGATATGCGAGACCTCCAGGTCGCCATCCCAGCGCAAGAACTCACCGCCACGAATGGTGTTGTCCGCGCTCCAGCCGGTGCCATCCCAACAAATGCCCAAGGCGCGGTCGCGATGGCCATGCTCCGCCAGGCAAGAAAAGAAATGGGCAACATGGTGCTGAACGCCGATAAACGCGGACTGCTGCCTGCGCGCCCAGCGGCTGGATATATACGCCGGGTGCTGATCGGCGATCACCGATTCAGGCGCGGCCTGATAGAGATTTTTCAGATCGGAGACGGACTGCTCGAACATCTCGCGCGCCGCGCGGTTGTCCAGATCGCCGAGATACTGCGTCAGGAAGGCCGCACTGCCCCGTGCAAGACCCGCAACACTTTTCAGGTCCGCGCCGACCGCGAGAAAATCGCTGGGTTGTGCCCCCGACACCGCGGGAAATTCGATTGGCATTGGTGCGTAACCGCGGGCGCGCCGCAACATGACCGTCTGCCCATCCATCTCTCGCACGACCGAGTCGTCCAGGGGTCGCTGTATCTCGCGATCGTGCAGCAGAAACAGATCGGCAATTGCACCCAGTCGGCGGATAGCATCGTCGTTGTCGTAACAGATGGGTTCAGCGGACAGATTGCCGCTGGTGGCCACCAGCGGCCGTTGCAGCGCGTCGACCAGCAGTTGGTGCAACGGTGAAGCCGGCAGCATCACACCCAGGTTGGGATTGTGTGGAGCCACCGCCGTGGCGATACGCGCACCTGCGCTGGCGCGGGCGGCGAGCAGTACGATGGGCCGCTGCGGCGACTCCAGCTGCGCCTTTTCCAGCGCGGAGATCCGGCAGTCCCGCATGACCGATTCGATATCCGGATAGAGCAGTGCCAGGGTCTTGTGCGGGCGCCGTTTGCGATCTCGCAACCGCGCGACGGCAGCACTGTTCGCCGCGTCCACCAGTAACTGGAATCCGCCGACACTTTTCAGCGCGACGATGCGGCCCTCTGCGATGGCCTCCGCAGCCAGCTGCAGCGCCGCCTCCCTCACGGCGATCTGGGTACCGCTCGCGTCACATAGTTGCAGTTGCGGACCGCACGCGGGACAGGCGACGGGTTCGGCGTGGAAGCGGCGGTCCAGTGGATTTTCGTATTCCTCCCGACAGGGCTCGCACAGTGGAAAAGCACTCATCGACGTATTGACCCGATCGTACGGCAGGCGCGCAACGATACTGAAACGGGGGCCGCACAGCGTGCAGTTGGTAAATGGGTAGCGGTAACGGCGATCGTCAGGGTCGGACATTTCCCGCAGGCAGTCCGAACAGGGCGCCAGGTCCGGCAGGATGACGGCGGCCGGCGCCGCAGTGCTGTCACTCTGCCGGACAATGAAACCGACCTCGCGGCACAGTGGCCTGGCTTCCGTGGTAAGACTGTCGATAGTGGCGTACCGGGGCTTTTCAATCGGCAGTCTCCGCAGGAATTCCCGGATCCTGGCGCCTTCCCCCTGTATTTCTATTTGCACGCCGCCGCTGTCATTCGCGACCCAGCCACTCAGGTCGCAGTCTCTGGCCAAACGGTAGACGAAGGGGCGAAAGCCAACCCCCTGGACCAGACCACCGATTGCTATGTGAAGCCGTTCAGTGGTCATGGCCGTATTCGAATTCGAGGCTGTCGAGAACTATCTGCTGTGCCTCGGCATGGTGGATATCCGGCAGCGCCTCGATCTGCAGCTGCAGGCCTTCCAGGCTGGTACCGACCGTTGCGCGCTCGAAGTGTTCGCGCAGGTGTTCGGCGGAAATATGAGCCAGCGCGCCGAGACGGAGATTGGCCGCCACCAGCCTGCCGTCTTCGCCGCTGGCAATGCGGTGGATTTTCTCCACCAGATCGTTGATCAGGGATTGCTCGTGCAAAACGGACCTCCTGTCTGTTGAACGAGAGTTTCGGCGATTGACCTCGCCACGCGGCCAGCTGCCGCCGCGACGTCCGCGGTGAGCGCTGCGCCGGTGGCAAAGTTTTCGCCGCAGATTGCATAAATATCCATTCGCAGTGGCAAGGCGCCCAGGGCCCGGCCGAGCTCGATTGCCTCGGCCAGGTCCAGTCCGTGGCTTGAGGTCGTGCGTACAGTTTCCAGCGGCGGGTCCGCCAGACCGTCGAGACGGATGATGTCGCCGGCAGCCCGCCCCGGGAGTACAACTGCATCCACCACGCAGACGTGGCGCTCGCGCCAGTCCTCCAGTAGTTGCGTCATGTCACCGCCATTCTCAATACAGTCCAGTGCCCGGCCGAAGCGTTCACGCAATTTATCCAACACCAGCGGACCGATACCGTCGTCACCGCGAAAACGGTTGCCGAGGCTGATGATTGCCCAGTTCATCGGCACAACTCTCCGGCACCCTGCTCCAGATGCATGCGCAGAAAATGCGTCGAGCAGGAAATACAGGGATCGTAATTGCGGATCGCCTGTTCACAGCGGTTGCGCAGCTCATCTTCCGGCAGGTGCATAAACTGCGGCAGCATCAGGCGCAGGTCGCTTTCGATGGTTTTCTGGTTCTGTGAGGTGGGCGGCACTATCCTGGCGGCGGTGATCTTGCCGGCGTCATCGATACCGTAGCGGTGGTAGAGCAGTCCCCGCGGTGCCTCGGTGGCAGCACAGCCGGTGGACGCACGCACCTCACAGCTCGTATAAGGCGATTCAGGTTGACGGTAGCCGTCGATAATGCGCAATGCCTCGTCAAACGCGTGCAAAACCTCGAGACTGCGCACCACAATGCTCTGAAACGGATTTGCGCAGAACGGCGGGAAGCCGATGTCGTCGGCAAGTTGCAGCACCCGCGCCGACAGGCGATCGCTGTTCAGGTTGTAGCGGGCCATGGGCCCAACCATGTAGGCACCGCGCGCTGCGAGGACACTGTGCAGCGCATGGCTGTAACTGACATGCTCTTCGCGAAAGTGTTGTTCGAATTCACCGGGATCTATGTCGAGGCCACGGGTCGAGACAATTCGACCCTCGTTCATCGGGTACTCGCGCGGGTGCGACAGCGCGACAAATTCGTACTGGTCGGCGGCCGCCCGCTCAAACTTGGGAAAAGGCAATGAGGCCGTCCAGCGCACCGTTTCCTCCGCCAATGTCCGCGCCTCGGCCAGTTGTTCGCGCAACGCCTCCAGCTCCGGCGGCGCCGGCACCCGGTAAAAGCCTCCAACGCGGACATTGATCGGGTGCACTTCCCTGCCCCCGAGCAGCCGCACCAGCGCGTTACCGGCTTTTTTGATCTGCAGCCCGTCCTGAACGATTTTGGGGTGATCCTTGGCCATCGCCACGGCACTCGGATAGCCGAGAAAATCCGGCGCGTGCAACATGTAGATATGCAGTACATGGCTCTCGATCCACTCGCCGCAATAGATAAGCCGGCGCAGTGCGCGCAGTTCCGGCGGCGGCTGCAGGGCCAGCGCATTTTCCATCGCATGCACGGCGCTCATCTGATAGGCCACCGGGCAGATACCGCAGATACGCGCGGTGATATCCGGTGCCTCGAGATAGTCGCGCCCACGCATAAAGGCTTCAAAGAAGCGCGGCGGCTCGAAAATTTTCAGTTTCACATCCTGCACACCACCGTCGTCGTAACGGATATACAGCGCCCCCTCACCCTCGACCCGCGCCAGGTAGTCGACCTTGATGGTTTTACTCTTCGCCATGGCGTTGCTCCTGACGGCGACTCTCGCGCTCGAACGCCGGCGCGGCGGCGTTGAAGTTGCGCAGGTTCTCGACAACGGTGGCGCGGTCGGCGTCCAGCTCCTGTTGCCACCAATGACAGAGGGACGAGGTATTCGGATTCTCCTTGGGACCGTAGCAGCCGTAGCAGCCGCGGCTATAGGCGGGGCAGATAGCGCCGCACCCCGCATGCGTCACCGGCCCCATGCAGGGCGTGCCGTGGGCGACCCACACGCAGACATTTCCCCGCAGCTTGCACTCGACACAGACCGAGTGCGGTGGCACCTGCGGCGGGCGCCGGTGCAGGAAGGCGCTGATCACTTCCAGCAGCTGTTTCTTGTTGATCGGGCAGCCTTGCAGTTCGAAATCCACCGGCACATGGGTGCTGATCGGCGTCGAGGTTTTCAGCGTGGCGATATATTCGGGATGAGCGTAGACAGCCGCGGTAAATTCCTGCACATCGGCAAAATTGCGCAGCGCCTGGATACCGCCGGCCGTGGCGCAGGCACCGATTGTGACCAGCGCTTTGGACTGCTCGCGGACCTCCCGTATGCGCCGCTCGTCCGCCTCGGTGGTGATCGACCCCTCGACCAGTGACAAGTCGTAGGGACCTCGCACCTGCTCGCTGCTGGCTTCCATGAAATAGGCGATATCAACGGCATCCGCCAGCTGCAGTAATTCATCCTCGCAGTCCAGCAGACTGAGCTGGCAGCCATCACAGGAGGCAAATTTCCATACCGCCAGCTTGGGCCTTCCCTGAGTCTTACTCAATGCATTATTCCGTGAATGTTTTCTTTATCTTAAAGCGCGCGAATATCAAACCATGGGCGAATGTCCCGATAGCAAAAGACCGGACCGTCTTTACAGACAAAGTTCGGTCCCCACTGGCAGTGGCCACAGTGCCCAATGGCGCACTTCATATTGCGTTCCATCGAAAGATAGATGGCTTCTGTTGCAACCCCTTTAGCCAGCAGTACCTGAATGCAAAAACGCATCATCACTTCCGGGCCGCAGAGAAATACCAGGGCATTTTCTATATCCACCGACGCCGCACCCAGCGGCTTGGTAATGACGCCGATCTGTCCCGGCCACCCGGTATCCGCGTGATCGACGGTAGTGACAACTTTCAGCGCTCGACTCCACTGCTCTACTTCCGCTGCGTAGAGCATTTCCTGCGGCCGCCGCGCGCCGTAGAAGAGCTGTACCGAAGCTGGCCGGGCACTGCCCGCCATCAGCGCCTGGACGATCGGCCGCAAAGGCGCCATACCCAGGCCGCCGGCGACAACCAGCAGCTGGCGGCCGGCCACCTTGTCCATAGGCCAGCCGCAACCGAAAGGGCCGCGCACACCGAGTGAATCACCCTCGTTCAGGCGGTGCAGCGCACGCGTCACCAGGCCCTGAATGCGGATCGTGTGGACGTAGCTGCCATCCCCTTGCAGCCCGCTCATGGAGATCGGCACTTCGCCGGCGCCGAAGGCGTACAACATATTGAACTGGCCGGCAGAACAGCGGCGCGCGCCCCCTGCGGACTCCGGCGAAATCCTCACGGTGCAGGTTCCCGGAAATTCCTCCACCCTGCTGTCGATACGGTAGATCGCCGGGGTCATTGCCGGGTTTCAGCCGTCCGCGGACGCTCGCTGCTGTAGACGTCCAGCAGTTGCAGACGCGTGGCCTGCAGTCGCTCGGTCACTATCCGCGCGAAGCGTTTCATCAGTTCAAACCCGAGCCGTGGATCCTCCTCACATTTCTGCCGCAAGCACTTGCCGTCCAGGCGCACGGCGCGGACTTTTTCCAGGGCGCGGGCATCGAAGGTCCAGCGATAGGGAGGAAACAGCCAGGACCAACCGAAAATATCGCCGTCGTGCAATGTCTGCAGGCAGAGGGCGCCGTGGTTGGGCATATAGGTTTCCACCGCCACGCGCCCCTCTCGAATAACGTAGAAGAAATCCGCCGGGGCGTTTTCCCGCGCAATGTATTCGCCAGCGTTATAGACACAGTTTTCGCCACAACCGCCGATGAGTGTCAGATCTGCCTCGGGCAGATCCTGAAAAAGCGCGTGCTGCTGCAACAACTGCTGGATACCCCTCACCCTGATTCGGCCTCCCGGATTCGCTGGACTTCCTCGGTGATATCGATACCTACCGGGCACCAGGCAATACAGCGCCCGCAACCGACGCAACCCGAGGAGCCGAACTGGTCGTACCAGGTAGCCAGCTTGTGGGTCATCCACTGGCGGTAGCGGGAACGGGTGTCCGCGCGCACGGCGCCGCCACTGATATAGCTGAAATCCCCGGTAAAGCAGGAGTCCCAGCGCTCCCAGCGCTCGGCGTGGTCGCCGGAGAGATCGGTGGTGTCCTCCACCGTCGAACAGAAACAGGTGGGGCACGCCATGGTGCAATTGGCACAGGACAGGCAGCGATCGGCCACCTGATCCCAACTGGGGCTGTCGTAATTGCGATACAGCAGCGCTTGCAGGTCGGCACTGTCGAAGTGCCGCGGCCCCTGCGCCATCTGCTCGGCGGTCCGGCGCACCGCATCCTGTGCCAGCCTATGGTGTCGCTCGGTGGCCGGGGACAGCGGCAATTGCCGCAGTATCTCTTCGCCGTCCGCGGAACCGCCGCGCAGCAGGAAAAAATGCTCGGCGCCGTCAATAACCTCAGTCATCTCGAGATCACAGGGCAGTGTGACTCCGGGGCCGGTCTGCATCGAGGTACAGAAACAGGTCGCAGCGGCGGAGGTACAGTTCACCGCCACGGTAAAGAGTTTTGCCCGGCGCTGGCTGTAGCTGTCGTTGCGATACTGGTCGGTAACGAAAACGCGATCCTGCGCGGCGATGGCGTGCAATTCGCAGCTGCGCACACCGAGAAACGCCATTGCCGGCACGGTTTCCACCGCGGCAGTTATCTGCATGGAGTGCCCGGTCTTCTGCGCCTGCCATACCGGTCGACGCGGCAGCTGCAGGAATTTCTTCCACGAGTGGGGCCCGGCCGCATAGCCGAAGTAGGCGCCGTCCTGGCGTCGCTTTAGCCGATATCGTCCTTTCTCTTGATCATCACCCCAACCTTGCGGTAGATCCCCAACAGCATGAATCTCGTCGTAGACAATGGCCCCATCGCGCAGCGTCGGGCCCATTACCTGGTAGCCCGCCGCGCGTAAGGCCTGAATCAGTCGATCCAGATTCGCAGCTAACAGAACAAAGTCTTGCATCTTGCCAAGGGCCCGTCCCGGTCTCTGCAGCGTTTAAATAATTTCATTTGGCGGCCCGGGAATATTTTCAGAGATCTATTATTGAGACAGATTGTAGAGACCTGCGGAATGGCTTGAGAGGAGGCAGATGACAATGTCCAGTGAACAACCCCAGAAAGTGCTATCCACTGCCGTCACGGAAAAATTGCAAGATGGGCAGGTGGTAACCATCCGCCCGATGGATAGAAGCGACATTGAGCTGGAGCGGGAGTTTCTCACCAGCCTTTCCCCGGATGCCAGGCGTTTTCGTTTTCACGGCGGTATCGGCAAACCAACCCAGAAACTGCTCGAGCAGCTGACTGATATTGATCACGAGCAACGTGAGGCCTTTATTGCAGTGATCCCAAAAGATGCGGGAGAAAAGGAAATCGGCGCATCCCGCTATGCTCTGGATCCGGATGGCAAGGCGGCAGAGTGCGCAGTCGTGGTCGGCGATGAGTGGCAACAACACGGACTCGGCATTCTATTGATCAGTCGGCTGATAGAGTCGGCGCGCGCCCGCGGCATTGAGCGCCTCTATTCGATAGAGGCGGCGGATAATCACATACTGAATGAAATCGCGCGGAAGTGGGGTTGGGAATGTCACTCGGATCCGAAAGACCCCACTCAGGTGATTTACAGCCTCGATCTGACCGGGGCTTAGGGCCCCACGACCGTCAGCGGTAACTTCTGATCTGCCTGCGACAAAATTGCCCGCGAGCAGTCATTATTCAGAGTTATTCTCCGGCGGCACAAAAATGACTCTGACGCGGTGCTCACCGCCATCGTCTGCGAGGGGGATACGCTCGCCAGTGGCGCGAACGCCATCTATGGTGAGTTCCCAAATCTTGCGCGGACAGCCGCCGCAGTTTTCCACCTCGATCTCATAGCGGCTGCTGCCAAAGCGCAGAGACAGCTGGAACTGTTTCCAATCACCGGGCAGGCAGGGCCTGATCTCGAGACTGTTGCCATCGCAGATACGCGCGCCCAAGAGTGCCTCCAGCGCGCCGCGGTATAGCCAGCCGGAGGCGCCGGAATACCAGGTCCAGCCGCCGCGTCCCACATGGGGTGCTACCCCGTAGACATCACCGGCGAGAACATAGGGCTCGGTGCGATAGCGCTGCACCCCGTCGGCGTTAGCCGTATGGGTAATCGGATTGAGCAGGCTGAACAGGTGGTGGGCGCGCTCGCTGTGGCCGAGACCGGCCGCCGCCCAGACCGCCCAGGTGGCCGCGTGCGTGTACTGGCCGCCGTTTTCGCGAATACCCGGCGGGTAGCCCTTGATATAGCCGGGATCCTTCTTGGTGCGATCGAACGCGGGCGCCAGCAGCAATATCTGCCGGGCGTCCTCCTGCACCAGGTAGCGATAGGCGGATTCCATTGCTTCAGCGGCGCGCGCGGCGGGTTCGGCTGGCGCCAGCACCGACCAGGTCTGCGCAATCAGATCGATTCTGCACTCGTCACTCTGCGCGGATCCCACCGGCGTGCCGTCGTCATAGTAGGCGCGCCGATACCAGGCGCCGTCCCAGCCGCTCTCCTCCACTTGCTGGTACAGGTTATCGCCGAGCTGGCGGTAGTGTTCGGCCAGTGCGGTATCGCCGATGTATTCGCACAGCGGCGCCATATCGCGGCAGACCCGCAGCAGGAACCAGCCCATCCAGACACTTTCGCCGCGGCCGGTGGTGCTGATACGGTTGAAGCCGTCATTCCAGTCGCCGTTGCCGATGACCGGCAGCCCGTGGGGGCCGACGGCACCGGCCCGCTCTATCGCGCGACAGCAGTGTTCATAGAGCGAACCCGACTCATCGCTGGTTGCATACTCGGCGTAGCGCTCGTTCTCGTCCTTTTCCAGCGGCGGCCCCTGCAGATAGGAGACCGACTGGTGCAATATGTCGTAGTTGCCGGTGGTGCGGATGTACTGTGCGGTGACAAACGGCAGCCACAGCAGGTCGTCGGAGCAGCGTGTGCGCACGCCGCGCAACGGTTTTTCATGCCACCAGTGCAGGACATCGCCCTCCTGAAACTGTCGTGACGCGGCGCGCAGGATATGGCCACGTGTCCACTCGGGGTGGGTCCACAGCAACGCCTGCACATCCTGCAATTGGTCGCGAAAACCGAAGGCTCCGCTCGACTGGTAAAAGCCGCTGCGGCCCCACAGGCGACAGGCCAGGGTCTGGTACGGCAACCAGCGATTGACCAACAGCTCGGTGGCGCGATCGGGCACCTGGATCTGCACGCTGCCGAGGAAGTCCTCCCAGAACTGTTCGAACTCGGTGCGCGCCCGCTCTGCCCTTTCCGGCTGGCGGAACTCCGCCGCCAGTGACAGCGCCTCCGCGCGGTCCGCACCTTCGCCGAGCACGAAATAAACCTGTTGGGTGTCGCCGGGGGCGAGATCCACATGCACCTGGTAAGCCGCGCAGGGGTCGCCGCCGCACTGCACCCGCCCCGACAGGCCGATACGAAACATGGCCTCGGGTGCCGCCAGGTCTCCGCCGGTGCCGACGAATTCGTGCCGGTCGGTCGTCAGTCCGTGGGGCGGCAGGCTCGCGGTCAGGAATCCGACGCCGGGCTGGGGATCGGGCACGAAGGCGTTGCGGGCCAGCAGCGCGTGGCTGTCGGCGACAAATTCACTGACCAGGTGCGGCCAGCTGTTGGCGCGCGTCAGGCCCTGCACCCATTCCAGATAGTAGGTAACCGTCAGACGCCGCGGCCGCTGCCAGCAGTTTGTCAGGGTCAGGCGCCCTATTTTTACCGGTGCCGTGCGGTCGACGAATACTCGCCAGGCCTGTTTCAGGCCGTGACTGTTGTGGCGGTATTCACTGTAGCCGGCGCCGTGATAAACCTGGTAATCGCCCTTGGCGGCCCGCGGTGCCGGCGTTGGGGACCAGACTTCGGCGGTCTCCTCGTCGCGCAGGTACAGGGCCTCGCCGCTGGGGTCGCGAACCGGGTCATTGTTCCAGGCAGTCAGCCGGTGCTCGCCGCTGTTGCCACTCCAGGTACAGCAGGAGCCGCTCTCCGATACCAGACAGCCGAAGTCCGGATTGGCGATCACATTGACCCAGGGTGCCGGCGGGCGCTGGCCCGCCTTCAGGTGCAGGACATACTCGCGCCCGTCGGCGCTGAAGCCACCGATACCATTGTCGAACTGCAGGTCGTCGGGACGCTCGAGCACCGGCGTTGGCTCCGGCGCGTAGTCGGCAGAGTGTACAGGCACAAACGGCGGCAGCGGCTGCAGCTGCGCCTGCAATTTCGCGCCGGCGGCTTCCAGCTGCGCGGCTACGGACCCGGCGGCCGAATCCAGCAACGTCCTGGCGGCGCCCAGCAATCGCACCCGCTCCGCGGCCGGCAGCTCCATACCCGGCACTATCACCACCGAGCCGTTGAGTTTGCGCATTGTGCGCCCGCGGATATCGATAATGAGTTGCTGCAACCGATCGCGGGTCTGCTGGGCATAACCGGCGGACTCCTCGTCGATAAGTACCAGGTCGACGCCGATACCGCGACCAGACCAGTAGGTGTGTGCCTGGATGATCGATTCGGCAAAACCGATATCCTGTTCATTGCGAATCTGTACCAGCAGTATCGGGTTGTCACCGGATATTCCGCGGCTCCACAGGCATGGCTGGATATGGGCGCTTTGACTGAGTACCTGGGAAGACGCGCGCAGGCCGCCGCCGGGCGCCAGCACCGCCGACAGCAGGTCCATCATCCAGGGCAAGTCGATAGCGGCGATATGCAGGTGGCGCAGTTCCTGCTCCGACTGCATGCGCGCGAGATCAAAGATCCAGCGCGCTTTCGGCTGCGAGCGGTACGAATGGAGTACCGACAGCAGTTCCCGCCGCGACTTGCTGACACCAGTGAGATATATCACCTCGATCTCGGCCTGCGCCGGCACCACTACTTCCTGCCCTGAGGCGATCACGGCATCCAGTACCGGGCCGGTGGTACCGGTAAAGCCGTCGAGTCCGGCGGCCACCGCTTGCGGATACGCGGGCGAACCGCCGCGGCCGAGAAAACGCTGGCGGTCCGTTTCCCAGGCCAATTGATGCTTGAGGCCTGCCGGAACCAATACGCCATGGGCCAGGTAGATCGGTTTCTCCGCGCTGCTGCGCGGCCGGCGCCGGTAGAGCATCGTGCGCTCTTCCGGGAGATACTGACTCTCGACAAAAAGCTTGGCGAAGGCCGGGTGGCGCAGGTCCTCATTTTCCGGCGCCAGCACCACTTCGGCATAGTTCGCCAGCAACAACCGGCGAGCGCGACCACTCTCGTTTTTAATAATCAGCCGGCGTACTTCGATATCGTGCTGGGAACTCAACGCCACCTGCAGCCGGCAAAAAAGCTCGGCCTCGCGGCGCTGAAACTCGATGCTCTGGGGGGAAAAATGTGCAGAGCAGTTGTCCCCATCACCGCCACAGGGTGCAAGGCCGACGGAAAACAAATGACTGTTATCGAGATCGCGCACATAACACCACTGTCCCCACTGATGCCGTGTCGGATCCGGCTGCCACCGGGTAACCGCGATATTGTGCCAATAGCTACCGCCACCGCCATCCGCAGACTGCACCACGCTAAGGTGGCCGTTGGAAAGCAGGTTGTACTGGGCATAGGGACGTTGGGGCGATGCCCACCAACTCTCCAGTGCCACCTCCGGGTGAAAACTTCGCATGACCCCGGGGCGCTTCCAGGGTCGTGGCGCCGGCGGTGCGCTGGGTATGCGCTCGTGCAACAGTGCGGTGAGCCCGCCAATGCGCACATCTCCGTGGAAGCGGCGCAGCATGATGTCATCGTGGAAAAAGTTGTTCAGGGCAAGCAGGATCATGCCCTGGTGATGGCTCATGTAGGAGCGAACGACACGCGCACGCCGGGGAGCCGGCTTGGCGGTGCGACCGAAATCGATCGCTTCGTAGAGGCCGTATTGTCCACTGCCGCCGTGCGCCCGCAGTGCTCGCAAGTTCTCCATCACTTCGTCCGCACCAAACGGCAACGCCATCATCGAGGAATACGGCGATACCACGATGCGCTCGCCGAGGTCGCGGCGGAAACCGATGCCCGGCACACCGAAGGCGTGGTACTGGTAGTGCAGATGGCTGTCCAGTTCGTAATAGCCCGACTCGGAAATACCCCAGGGCAGCCCCAGGCGCCCGGTAAACTGGCGGTGCGCGTCGATCGCATTGCGGCAGGCACGCCACAGCAGGCTCCGGTCCGGCGTTTCCATCAGCAGGCGCGGCATCAGGTATTCAAACAGCGTGGCACTCCAGGACATCAGCACCACCTTGCGATGCAGCTGCCGGAATGGCCGTTCCAGGTGACGCCAGTGCCGCGCCGGCACATCGCCCTTGGCAATCGCCAGGAAACCGGTGAGGCGCGACTCCGATGCCAGCAGATCGTAATAATTTGGATCCAGCTTGGCATCGGTAACGTTGTAGCCGATGTGAAAAAGATGGCGCTCGCTGTCGTAGAGAAAGGCGAAATCCATTTCCGCCACCCAGCGCCGCGCCCGGTCGACCAGCCCGTACAGCTCGGCACAATAGATATTGGTGTTATCGGCTGCCGTCTGCAGCACCGCACGCAGCCTTTGATTCCATGCGGCGGCCTCTTCTTTCTGTTCTGCGGTTGTACCATCGAGCACACTGTCCAGTGCGTCGATAAGCTTCAGTGCATCGGGGCGGATCGCCGGCAGGCTGGCCATCGATACGGGGCCAGTGAGCAAATTGGACAGTGCACGAAACTTCGCCTGCGGCGACTCGTCGCCCTGCCCCGCGGATTCCTGGCGATAGAGTTCCGGCGGCGACTCGAGCAGGCGCTGCCAGGGTTCGAATGTTTCCTGATAGCGTCGCGCACCGACCGCCTGGTGATGCAATTCATCGAGCCACTGCCGCAGTCGCGACAGAGCCTCGGCACTGAAATTGCGATCGTCACTCTCGATAACTGCGATTACGCGCTCTTGGAGTGCAGGCACCTCCCGCTCGTAGATCTCATCAATGGTCCGCCACCAGTGTCGATCAGCGGCCCGCTGTTCCAGGCGTTCGCGCAGCTCGCGAATTTCACCGATTACCGTCTGCACCGCGGTCATACTGTCGGCACTTTCATCCGGCTGGAGCGTTTCCTCGACAACGCCGAGCGTATCCGCAATGCCCAGTACAAGCTGGCGACCATCGAACGGCCGCAGCAGCAGTTCCTCCAGCCCCTGAGCCACGGTCAGCAGGCTCGCTGCCAGGTTGCCACTGTCCACGGAGGAGACGTAACGCGGCTGCAGGGGGCGCAGCTCCCGCGTTTCATACCAGTTCAGGAAGTGGCCGCGGTAACGTTCGAGACCAGCCATGCGGTCGAAGCTGTTACCCAACCGCGCCAGCAGCTGTGACAGGTCCAGATAGCCAAAGTCATAGGCGCTCAGGATACTTAACAGGCCAAGTCCAATATTGGTCGGCGACGTGCGCCGCGCCAGTACGGCAAGCGGCTCCTCCTGGTAGTTGTCCGGCGGCAGCCAGTGATCGTCGGGCCCCATGAACTGCTCAAAGAAATGCCACGTGCGCCGGCTCACCAGGCGAAGTTCGCGGCGGTCGGCCTCACTGATTGACGGCGCTGTCACGCGGTGAGGCCGATCGATACGGTAAATCAGCTGCGGCGCGAACAGCCATGCCAGCAACAGCGGTGCAGCGGCGAGTAGATTGGCTGGGCCCCACCACAGCAACAGCGCCGTAACGATCAGCGCGAATGCCGGGCAAACCCACAGTTGCCGCCAGGTCTCCTGTGCCTTTGCACTCGCACCCACCAAGCGGTTCACGTGGGCCGCCGAAGTCCACTCCAGCAGGCGATGGCGGGAAATGCCGAGCCGGTAGAGCGTGCGCACTATGGCATCCAGTGCATTGAATGCGTAGCGCGGCAGCAGCGCCAGTGAAAGCCCCCAATGCACGAAGCGCTGCTGCAGCAGGGTGGGACTGCCGCGCCAATGTCGGTGGATGTACAGCGGCGCGGCTACCGTCCGCCACAGAAGCGACAATAGCTCCACCCAGACCGGTGTCGCGGCCACCAACAGCAGGCCGAGTGTCCACAGCCACGCACTGCCCGGCAGCCACCCGCTCCACGCCAGCAGGAACAGAGTCAGCAGGCTCGGTGCCTCGAGGCTGCGGCGCAGGTTATCGACGATTTTCCAGCGATGGATTGGCGGCAGAGGATTCGCGACCTTGTCGCCGGATGCTGTGCGCACCTTCCGCCGCAGCCAGGGCAGCAGTTGCCAGTCACCGCGTATCCAGCGGTGGGAGCGGCGCAGTAACGCAAAGATGTTGGGCGGATACTGCTCGTAGAACACACTGTCCGACATCAGGGCCGTGCCACCAATCGCACCTTCCAGCAGGTCGTGACTGAGCACGGCATTCTCCGGCAGGCTCCCCACCAGGGTCTCATTGAAAATCCTGGGGTCGTAAATGCCTTTGCCGGTGAATATGGCTTCGCCGAAGAGGTCCTGGTAGGCATCGGAAACCGCATGGGTGTAAATATCCACGGTGCGATCGCCGGAAAATACGTCGGTAAAAATCGTATCGGCGGAGCTGGTCGGGTCTGTTTCCAGGCGCGGCTGCAAGAATCCGAAGCCCGCCACTACTCTCCGCTGCCCGCTGTCTACCAGCGCCTGGTTCAACGGGTGTGCCAGAGCTCCCACGAGACGCCGCGCGCTGCCCGGTGGCATGTGGGTATCCGCATCCAGGGTAATCACATAGCGAATATCGCCTAGCAGTGCGCGATCGCCGAAACAGGTAGCGAAGTCTGTATCCTCACCGCGCAGCAGGCGATTGAACTCAATCAACTTACCGCGTTTGCGCTCCCACCCCATCCAGCAGGATTCTTTCGGATTCCAGCATCGCCTGCGGTGTAGCAAAAGAAACGGCGAGCGACCCTCGTTTTCGAGGTAGCGCTGGTTCAGCTGGCGCAGTTGCTCGTCGGCGTCCACCAGCAGTTGCGCATCCCCCTCCTCATCTTTTGTGGGTGTGTCGGCGAAATCGCTCAGGATCGCGAACACCAGGTTGGGGTCGTCATTATTGAGAAAATTGACTTCCAGGCATTCGAGATTGCGCTGCAGGTCTTCGAGATCGGTCAGCAGTACCGGCATCACCACCGCTGTACGACGGTCGTCCGGCAGGCCGAGTTCGTAGTCCAGTTTGGCGAGTTTGCGCGGCGGCAGAGTGTGGGTAATGAGCCCATTGACGAGTGCCAGGGCCATCCCCAATAGCGGCACCGTGACAATAATTAACACCAACAGTGTCTGTATGAATGGCAGGCCACTGGCCAGAAGGTAAATTCCCAGTGCGATGATGAGCGGTACGGAAAACAGTGCCAGTGCAGAAAAATAGATGGCGACTGCTCTTTCTGACACTGCCCGATACAAGCGGCGCCTGACCGTTGGCTTGCACACGAGCGCAGCCTCCAGCTGTTGGCGCCCCTCCTCTATCAGGTAGTAGCCGACATGTCTGCGCCGATCGCCGGCGGACTGGGAAGATGCCCGTTCGACGGCCAGCCGGGCCACCTCGAGTTCGTCTCTGTCACTGCTCCGCGCCAGCTCCTCGATCACATCGCGATAGATATTGCGCGAGTCAAAATCCATCTCGGCATAGGCGGCCGCCGGATCCCGCCGCAGAGTCGCCTCTACGCGGCTCAGGGACTCGACAAACTCGCGCCAGTCATGGCTACGCAGTTCGCGCAGGCTGATAATGACACTGGCAATGCCCACATCGCTGACGTTGGACTCATCGTCAGCGGTTTGCTCCTCTTCGGCGGCTAAAGTGTCATCGGCGAACTGCACCAGTTGATCCAGCAGACCAAGACGCAAAAATGCCGGGAGCGCCCACAGCTCACCAGTGGTCATGACGACTTCGCCTTGGTAGCGGTCGACGAGTTCGCTAACCAAATCCATATCCAGGGGTTGCGCCATATCAGATACCAGCGCCTTGGCCAGCGCACGCGCACGCAGGTCGGAACGGTCTCCTTCATCCTGGATTGTCGGTAGCTGCCGGAGAAAGTGGCGTGGCAGGGACTCACGCACAAGCTCGAGGGCTTCCTGCACTATGTGGCGATTGTCCAGTAGCCACTCCTCCCCGCGGGACCCCCTATCGCCGGCTTCCACTCGCCTGGCCAGGTGACGGTATATTTCCCGGAAATGATTTTCGATTCTGCGCAGGTGGGACCTGAGGGAATAGTCACGTGCGCCACCGGCCCGCTGTTTGTGACGCCTGGCAAGCGCGTCGATATCCACTTCCAGTTGGCGGTCCTTATCGCGCTGCCGTTTCGCCGCTGAGCTACCTCCGGCGCGCGGAGTTAGTTTCGCCTTGCGCGACGATTTCAGCCCGGAAAGGAATTTACGCCCGGCGCGGCTACCCCAATTGAGTTTGCGACGCGACTTCATGATCAGCCGGCGCCGTTTTCTGAATAGAATTCCTGGCGTATCCGGCAGAAACCCTCATCTTCCGCCTCGCCCGACTGGCGGATCTCGGGTCGGTCCTGTAGAACCAGGACGGGAATGGGACTGTGACACATCACCGTTTGACAGATGTTGCCCATGACACGCTGACCGCCACTCTGCCAGTCATGCGCACTCATGGCGATCAGGTCAACCGCTTCCTCGGCCGCCGTCGCACAAATGGAATCCGCCATATTCTCCGCGATCACCAAGCGGAAACTCACCTTAATGCCGTTTTCCAGCTGCTGGGCCATTTCATCGAGATAGGACTGCGCTGCACGGCGATTGTTTTCGACAAATTTTTCGCGTGTGGCGTGCTCCTCGCGGGTAATCGGCATTCGCCTGGGCATTTCCGGCACCGCAATGACCTGTAGCAATATCAGCTCGACCGGCTGCCCGCGCATCATCGCGGCCACCTGACACGCCATCCATTCGGAATGTGGCGAGCCATCCACCGAGATCAGAATACGCCCATACGCCAACTGATCTTGACTCGGCGCTGTTACGCCCGGGCGCACGATCATGAAGGAGCGGCCGGCACCGCTGAATACTTTCTGTGCGGTGCTGCCAAAGTGGAAACGGCTGATACCGCCCTTGCCATAGGCGGTGAAAACGATGAGATCAATTTCCGCCTCTTCGCAGTATTCGACGATCTGCTCGGCGGGCCGACCCTCACGTACCGAAACGGTAACGGAGATTTCTTTGTCGGATATAAATTCGGCTAGCCGATTCAAATAGCTCTGCAATTCAGCCCTGCGCAGGCGCCAGTGCACCGGATCGATACTGTGCTCATCCGAATGGGCTGCAGTGCGCTGTACATGCAGCAGGTGGATTGCAGCTCCGCAGTTACGCGCCACCAGCACCGCGTGGCCGATGGCTTCCTCGGCGACGGAAGAGCCATCGAGCGGCAGTAGAATTTGTTTAAACAACATGCCAGTTTCCTCTGCTCGGATTGGGCAGTGGGTAATTTTCTGGATTGATGGAGGTTTTCGAGAGAGCCGCGTGACGCCGTTCCAGTGCTATCTGGTGCCGCTATCTTCATTGTATTTGCGGGCCATCTGCGGACGGGATACAACGATTCCCAGTAGAATCTTGAGTTTAGCAGCTGTAACTTTCTGCGCTGCTTTCTGAGCCCGGGTTCACCACGAATGTCCCGCCCGAAGCGTGCAGGTTTGTCTATGGTCAAAACTGCGAAATACACATTTAATGCGGGTTGGTGGCTCAGTCACTGCAAGGGAATGCACGATGCCCAAAGATCACTTTGTCCGCTGGTTTGACGCAATCGGTCTCGAAGACATAGCCGACGTCGGCGGGAAAACGGCGTCGCTGGGAGAGATGTACCGAACATTGACACCCCAGGGAATCAGGGTCCCGAATGGGTTTGCGATTACCGCAGCCGCTTACCAGGCGGTGCTGGACCAGGGCGATGCGCGGGCGTCGCTGCAGAAACTGTTTCAGCAGCATGCCACCGACGATACCCAGCAGCTGGCGCAGCTAGCCGCGCAGGCGCGCGGGGTCGTCTATGAAGCTGGCATGCCCGACGACCTGGTGCACGACATCACCGCTGCCTACGTCGATCTATGTGAACAGTACGGCCCCCAGTTGCGTCTCGCCGTGCGCAGTTCCGCTACCGCCGAAGACCTGCCGACCGCCAGTTTTGCCGGACAGCACGACAGCTTTCTGAATATTGGCGACAAGGACGGACTATTGGAGGCCTGCCGGCGCTGCTTTGCCTCGCTCTTTACCGAGCGCGCGATCAGTTACCGGGAGCGCAACGGCTTCGACCACTTCAAGGTTTCACTCGCTATTGCCGTGATGAAAATGGTGCGCGCAGACCTGGCCTCCAGTGGCGTGATGTTCACCCTGGATACCGACAGTGGCTTCAGGGACGTGGTGTTTATCAATTCGGCTTTCGGTCTCGGCGAAAACATCGTCCAGGGCGCGGTGGATCCGGACGAGTTCTATGTGCACAAACCGACTTTCGAGCGCGGCTGTCGCTGCGTGCTGCGCCGCCAGCTCGGTGCCAAGCAGCTCACCCTGGTTTGCGACGAGGATATGAACAGCCAGGAGCTGCACAATATCGAAACCCCCGATGCGCGCCGGCGACATTTCAGCCTTTCTGATGAGGACGTCCTGACGCTGACCGATTACGCCATCAAGACCGAGAAACACTACAGCGAGCGCCGCGGTGAAGACTGTCCGATGGATATCGAGTGGGCCAAGGATGGCGACGACGGCCAGCTCTATCTGCTGCAGGCCCGACCGGAGACCGTCGCCTCGCAAAAGCCGCGCAACCAGCTGCAGCGTTACCGGCTGCAACAAAAGCCCGAGAAGAATGCACTACTCGCCCAGGGCCGCGCCATAGGCACGGCCGTTGCCAGTGGCAAGCTGCGTAGAATCGCCGGCGTCGAGCAGCTGGGAGATTTCAAGGACGGCGAGGTGCTGTTCGCGGAGAGCACCAGTCCCGACTGGGGCCCGGCAATGCGTCGCGCCGCCGGACTGGTGACTGAACGCGGCGGGCGCACCTGCCACGCGGCCATTGTCGCACGGGAATTCGGCATTCCGGCGGTGGTGGGCATCGGCGAGGAAAGCGGCCAGCTGACGGCCGGTGACACCGTGACCCTGTCCTGTGCCGAGGGCGACGTGGGGAAAATTTATCGGGGTGAAATCCCCTTCAAGGTCGAAACCACGGAGCTGGACGATGTGCCACGCCCCAAGACCCGCATGATGATCAACCTCGGCAGTCCCGAGCAGGCGTTCCGCCTGAGCGCCCTGCCCTGTGACGGTGTGGGGCTGGCCCGTATGGAATTTATCGTTACCGAACATATCCAGGCGCACCCGATGGCACTGGCCTGCCCCGACCGAGTTGAGAATGAGGACGACCGAAAACAACTGGACGAACTGACCGCCAATCACGTCAGCGGTGCCGATTTCTTTATCGAAAAGCTCTCGGAAGGTATCGGCACTATCGCCGCGGCTTTCTATCCGCGCCCGGTCATCGTCCGGACATCGGATTTCAAGACCAACGAATACGCCCGCCTGATCGGTGGCACCGCCTTTGAGCCGCGCGAGGAAAACCCGATGCTTGGCTTTCGTGGCGCCGCGCGCTATGCACACGAGGCCTACGCAGCCGGCTTTGCCCTGGAATGCGCCGCGTTGAAACGCGCGCGCGAAGATATGGGTCTCGACAATATCAAGGTGATGATCCCTTTCTGTCGCCGTATCCCCGAGGCCGAACGGGTTCTGCAGGCCATGACAGAACACGGACTGGCACCCGGCGGCAACGGTCTCGAGGTGTACGTGATGTGCGAAATTCCGAATAACGTCGTGCAAGTCGATGCATTCAGCCAGCTGTTCGATGGTATGTCCATCGGCTCCAATGACCTGACCCAGCTGGTCCTGGGTGTGGACCGCGATTCAGATATCGTCGCCTTCGATTTCGACGAACGGGATCCCGGTGTATTGCAGATGATCCGCCTGGCCGTAGAGGGCGCCAAACGCAACAAGATACCGGCGGGTATCTGCGGCGAAGCGCCGTCGAACTACCCGGAAATAGCACAGTACCTGGTGGAGCTGGGAATCGATTCCATCAGCCTGAGTCCGGATGCCCTGCTGCGCACCATAGAGAAAGTGGTGGAAATAGAGTCCCGGCGCTAGGGGCGCGTTTCCGTCAGCACCGGACCCGGCGCCCTCCGCGCCGATATCCGCAACAACAATTCCATAGCCAGCAGCTGCAGTAGCGCCACTGCCAGCAGTGCCGCCCAGTGCGCCGCGCCTACCGGACTTACGCCCAACACCTCCCGCATCAGCGGTGAATACATCGACAGTATATGTATGCCCTGCGCCGCCAGGGTGCCCAGCAGCAATATCGGGTTGCTGAAAAAACGCTGCTGGAATATCGAGTGGGTTTCCGAGCGGCTGTTGAATACCTGCACATTCTCGAACAACACCATCAGTAACAGCAGGCTGTTGCGCGCCGCGTCCACTGACCAGCCCTGCTGCAACAGCGCATAGAAACAGATAAAACCGAGGCCGCCCATCACTAGGCCGGAAGTAATAACACGGCGCAGCATCAGCGGATTGAACAGGGATTCCCGCGGCGGCCGCGGCGGCTTCTGCATCTCGTCGCCCTCCCCCGGTTCCAGTGCCAGGCCGATACTCTGCACGCTGTTGGTGACCAGGTTGAGCCACAACAGTTGCACCGGCGTCAACGGCAGTGACAGGCCGAGGGCGGTACTGAGTACGAACAGCACCACTTCGGCGGCTCCGGTGGAGATGAGGAAGAAAATGACCTTGCGAATATTCTGGTAGGCGATGCGCCCCTCTTCGACGCCGGAAACCACCGAGGCAAAATTGTCATCGGTCAGCAGCAGATCCGCAGACTCCTTGGCCACCTCGGTACCGCGCTGTCCCATGGCCACACCCACGTGCGCGCTCAATAGCGCCGGCGCGTCATTGACCCCGTCGCCGGTGACCGCGACAAATTCACCCTGGCGTTGCAGCGACCGCACGATAGTCAGTTTCTGTTCCGGCGAGACACGGGCGTAAACCCGTGTCCTGGCGGTCAGTGCGTCTATCGCATCCGCTCCGGTTTTTTCCGCCAGTGCGAGTTCGACACCCGTCACCGCACCTTCATCGCCGTCTGCCAATCCCAGTTCTCGCGCGATGCTCAGGGCCGTGCGCGGGTGGTCCCCGGTCAGCATGCACACGCGGATACCGGCACCGCGACAGGCCCGCACCGCCGCCGCGGCTTCGGGACGCAGTGGATCGACCATAGCCACCAGTCCCAGCAGACACAGATCCTGTAAACGGGCGGTAAACTTTTCCGCGGTAAAATCTTCATCGCCCAGCCAGTTACCGTCCGCCATGGCCAGCACCCGCGCGCCGGTTTCCGCCAGCTGGTGCATGGTCGCGAGCGCACGTTCATCGTCCAGGGGCTGGTCGCCGTGCGCGGTGGCCATGCGATTGCACATGGGCAGCAGCTTTTCCAGCGCACCCTTGACACAGACGAGGCGGCGTTCGCCGTCACTGTGTAGCGTGGCGGCAAAGCCGAGTACCGGTTCGTAGTGAATCTGCGCCAGCAGCGGATGTGCCGCGAGCAGTTGCTGGCGCGTCTGCCCCGCCCTGTAAGCCATCATCAGCAGCGCCTGGTCCACGGCGTCGCCGCTGCTCTGGCAGTCCCCATTCTCGAGGGTATGAAGTTCGGCCTCGTTGCACAGTGCGGCGACACGCACGATTCGCGCCACCGCATCACCGTCTGTCACGGGCGGATCTGCGGCTGGCGGTCGGCTTTCGCTAGCGAGCGGAAACCGGTCACCGTCACAGGTCGCCACCTCGCTGGCGGTCAGCTGGTTGCGTGTCAGGGTTCCAGTCTTGTCGGCGCCGATAACGGTACAGGAGCCGAGACTTTCTACCGCTACCAGCTTGCGTACGATCACATGCCTCTTGACCATACGCCGCGTACCGATCGACAGCACCACGGTTAGAGCCATCGGCAGCCCTTCGGGAATCGCCGACACCGCCAGGGCCACGGCCGTCATGAAAATCACCAGTGGCGGCGTGTCGCGGGCCAGTTCCAATACGGCTAGCAGTGCCACGGTAGCGAGCAGGCCGATGGTGAGTTTCTTGCTGAAACGTTCGATGCGCTGGAACAATGGCGGCTGCACGGCCTCCGCTGTCTCCAGACTGAGACTCAGCCTGCCCATTTCGGTGTGCAGACCGGTCGCGATGACGAGTCCGTGCGCCCGTCCGGCTGCAATCAGACTGCCGGCGAAGCATTGATTCAGGCGCTCCGCCACGGGGGTGCCGACCTCGCACAGGGCATTGCTGTCCTTGTGTACCGGCAGGGACTCACCGGTAAGCACGGATTCGTCCACCTCGAGACCCGTCGCCTCGAGCAATCGCAGGTCCGCCGGTACCCGATCGCCGGACGCAAGCAATACAAGGTCCCCCGGCACCAGTTCGCCGGTCGCTACTTCTACCGTCTGGCCATCGCGAATCACCCGCGCCCTGCTGACCATCAGTCTGCGCAGCGCCAGTGCGCTGCGGTGGGCGTGGTATTCCTGCAGCGCACCGATCACCGCGTTGAGCAGCAGAATCAGGCCGATAAATGTCGCGTCCGCCAACTTGCCGACGAGGACCGAAACCAGCATCGCCGCCAGCAATACATAGATCAGCGGGCTGATAAACTGGCGCAGGAAGAGGCGCGAAAACCCGGGGGGGCGCGGTTGTGGCAGTGAATTGGTGCCGTACATCGCCAGGCGCCGACCGGCTTCGGCTGTGGTTAGTCCCCCTTCGCCGCTGTCGAGCCGCCGCTGCAGTTCCGGCAACGGCAGGCAATGCCACTGGCGCGAGCTGTCGGAATCGGTCATATCTTTCGAGTTACACGACTGTCTGTGTCAATGAATATGCAACACTAGTCGAAAAATGCTCTGGCGCCGCCAGTGTTGCAGTGCCCTCGCCGCGGACTTGGTCCACCAAAAAAACAAACCTGCCGCCATTGGCCCATACTTAAAGTCGAACAGCCTGCGGGCCTCCGATCGGGGAGATGGCGATGCGACTGCTAGACGGCGCGCTTTTACTGGACGAGCTCGGCATAGATCATTTGAAAGATGCCGCGGTATTCGGCGCCCTGTCCGACAAGGCGATCGCCTATCTGTTAAAAAATGGGCGTGTACACGTCCTGCACAAAGGCGACACAGTAGTAAAGACTGGGGATCCGTCAGGCTCCTTCTTCATCGTCCTGAAAGGCTCGATTGCCTATTATCAGGCATCAAACAAGCACAGAGAACATATTTACGACTTCCACTTTGGCGAAGCGATCGGCTTCGTGAGTATGATCGCGTTAACGCCCTGGCCCGGAACGGCGATAGCCGCCAGCGACAGTTACGTGCTGGAAGTGACAACGGATCTTTTTTACGCCCTGCACTGTGAGCAACCGCTGGACTTTGGCGTGCTGCTGATCAACCTTTCCCGGGAGTTAGCGCGCAGAATCCTGACTCTTATCGAAGTGGTAGCGGAACTGAAAAAGCGCGGCCGATGAAGTGGCTTGCCACTGCGGCCGCATGCGCCATCAGCCTTCTATTTTCCCGCCGGCGCCAGAGTTGCGCTGTCCACGCTGAGAAGAATCACCTCGATCTCTTCGATAATCTCTTCCTGGCGCAACTGGTTCTCCCGGTGCTGCAGCGTCTCGAGGTTGTTGTCCAGGTGCCGTACCGCTCCCTCGAGGTGCTGCATGCGCCGCAGGTTTTCCGCTGTCAGCGAAACGTAGAGAATTTCATGCAGTGCCGCAAACAAGTACTGGTCCGCCAGTTCCAGCAACAGCTGCCGCGGCTCCAGGTTCAGTTGCGGCGCGTAGGCGAATTCCGGTGTAGCGTCGCGCAGGTCTTTAAATGGCGGCAGCAGCTGCTGAACCTGTGGAGTTTCCTGTTGCGGATCCCAATAAATTGCCGTCAGTGCCAAAGCCCCACCGCCCACGTCCAGCTCCCTGACACGCGCGATCAGGCGACTTAGGGTAACATCCACCTCGTCGAGCACCGCCGCCCCATCAACTGTCGCGAGCAGTCTGTGCTGCCCGCGCAGGCGCTCACAGAGTTTGCGACCACAGGCGACCACGCCCGGTCTTTCACCCGTATAGGTTTCGAGAAATTGCGCTAATTGCTCGAGCAATACCTCATTTAAATTGCCGCAGAAACCGCGTTCCGAGCCGATCAGCAGGACGATTCCCGGCAGCGACGGGGATTCGGGCAACAACCGTGGATGGAAACTGAGAAAATCAGCAGCGATAGCCTGGATTCCACCCACCACCTGTTGCTGAATTTCGCTCACGCGCCGCAGGCGCCGAACTTCGATAAACGCCAGTGACTGCATCGCGCTGATGATCTGGCGCGCTTCCGCCAGCTGCTGGCGGTGGTGCTGCAACTCCTGTCGGTGGCTCAAGGTGCCGCCTCCACTGCCCGGTGCAACCAGTCTTTCGCCAGCGCGCTCCACTGATCGCGCTCGCTCTCCAGGGCCAGGCTGCAAGCGTCCACTTTCGTCCGCAGTTGCTGCAGCAGTCCGGGCAGTGATCCCACATCGACTTCGTCCAGCAGTCCGTCGTTAAAGGCGACCATCCACGCCAACTGGAAGCCAATCGGCAGGGGGGAAAAGCGCTCCTGCTTGAGAATCTCACGCAGCAGCCGGCCGCGGCGAATAGCCCTTTCCATACCGGCTTCCAGTTTGGCGCCGAAACGGGTGAACATCTCCAACTCGAGAAACTGCAGATAGTCCAGTTTCATGCGTCCGGCCTCGCGCTTGATCGCCGCATGCTGGGCGCGCCCGCCGATACGCGACACCGACTTGCCGATATCGATCGCCGGGCGAAATCCTCCGGCAAACAGATCCCGATCCAGATAGACCTGGCCATCGGTGATGGAAATCAGATTGGTGGGAATGTATGCGGCAATTTCTCCCAGTTTGGTTTCGACGATCGGCAGCGCGGTCATGCTGCCGCCACCGCCTGCCGCATTGAGACAGGTCGCGCGCTCCAGCAACCGTGCGTGTACGGAAAAGATATCGCCGGGAAAAGCCTCGCGCCCCGGCGGCCGCCGCAGCAGCAGCGACAGCTCGCGGTAGGTTTTGGCATGGGTGGAGAGATCGTCGAAGACCACCAGCGTGTGGCGGCCCCGACGCATCCAGTACTCGGCGATAGTGCAGCCGGCAAAAGGCGCCAGGTGCTGCAGCCCCGGCAGTGCACTCGCCTCGGCCACGACCACCACCGTGTAATCGAGCGCTCCGGAATCGCGCAGCAGTGCGATAGTCGATACCACCGACGAACGCTTCTGGCCGACGAGCACATAGACGCAGAGCACATCCTGGTCGCGCTGATTGAGCACGGTATCCAGGGCCAGGGAACTGCGCCCCAGGCCCTCGTCGCCGATCAGTAGCTGGCGCTGGCCGCGGCCAATTGGAATCAGCGTATCCAGCACCTTGCTGCCGGTGTAGAGCGGCTGCTGCACGAAGTCCCGCTCGACGATTGTCGGCGAGGCACTTTCCAGCCGCTGCCAGTCGGGGCAATCCGGCGGCGCGCCGCCGTCGAGTGGATTGCCGAGTGGATCGACAACCCGCCCGATCAATGAGTCGCCCACGACGATACCCAGCGGCCTGGCTGCCAGGCGCACCGCAGTGCCTGCCGTAAGATTTTCGGTTTCTGCCAGTAGCACCGCGCCAACCAGCGCATCGGTCAGGTCGAATACTAGGCCGCGGCTGCCGTCGTCAAAATTCAGGACATCGTCCATCGCTGCAGTAGGCAAACCGGCAACCCAGGCGATGCCGTCGCCGACGGAGATCACCCGCCCCCGCTCACGAATGCGCAATCGCGGCCGATATTCGCTGAGCCACTGTGCGCGGCGGCACAACAGTTCCCCGGTCACCACTCAGGCACCGGCGAGCTCGCGGGCCAAATGTGCGAAACCATGCAATTCGTCGCGGAGATTGGCATCCAGTTCCCAGCCCCCGATGCCGATACGCAGTCCGGCCAGCAGTTCCGGATCCTCGACGTAATGACACTGCACCTCGCGCTGCAATAGTTCGCGTAACAGTTCCGCGATCCTCTGCCGCAGTTCCGCGGCCAGCGGAAACGCGCTGGCCACTTCCGCAACCATATCCCGCTCGGAAAGCTGCGCGCGCAGCTGCTGTAGCCGGACATCATCGAGATCCTCCAGGGCGTCGACCAGCATATCTCCCAAGCGCTGTTCCAGCTCCGGCCCCGCCGCCTGCTCCAGCAGCCGCGCGGCGAATTCGCTGCCCTGCTCCAGTGCCTGCAGTTCCAGTTTGCGCTGCTGATCCTGCTGTTGGCGGCGCTCCATGGCGGCGGCTTTTTCGCGCTGCTGCGCCAGTTCCCGCTGTAAGGCCGCTTGCCGCTTTTCGCGCTCGGCGTTGAGCTCAATATCGAGGGATTCGCGGGCCTGCTCACGCTCGCCGCGCCACTGCTCGAGTCGGCCCTGATACTTTTGCTGCAGTTCCTGTGCTGAGCTCTCCATTTCCGCCGCCTTGGCCAGACGCTGCTCGATACCCTGCTGGCGACGCGCGATCACGCTCTGCACCGGGCGATAGAAAAACCGCTTCAGTATCCATACCAGCACCAGGAAGTTGATGATTTCCAGCAGGAATGTCGACCAGCTAAGTTCCACGATGTTCTCCGGAGCTAACGGACTTATTCAGAGGAGCCCTAACTCTTCAACAGATATTCCAGCAACGGATTGCGGAACAGGATGATCAGGGCGATCACCAGCACGTAGATCGCCAGGGATTCGATCATCGCCAGACCGATAAACAGCGTGCGCATAATCGAGCGCTCAGCCTCCGGCTGGCGCGCCAGCGCTTCCAGGGCGCTGCTGATGGCGCGGCCCATGGCGAAGGCGGGCCCCACGACGCCGATGCCGATGGCCAGGGCGACAACCACCGTGGAACCGAGCGCAAACCAGCTTATGTCATTCATCGTTGTTGACCTTCCCCATCCTCGTTTTCCTTGCGCTGTTCCCTCAGCATCTGTGACTGCAGGCCGCCAGCCACATAGATAAGTGCCAGCATGCCGAAAATATAGGCTTGTACCAGCGCTTCGATAATGTGCAGCATCAGTATAGGAATCGGTGCCAGGAAACCGGCGACCAGCAGAATCAGCAGCGCCGCCATTTCCAGGCTCATGATATTGCCGAACAGCCGCACGGCCAGTGCGACAGTGCGGGTGACTTCGGAGATCAGGTGGAATGGCAGCAGTATTGGTGTTGGCGTCAGGTAGTGGTGCAGGTAGCGCCGCAGTCCCTGGCTGCGAATACCAAACCAGTGTACGGACAGAAACACCAGAATCGCCAGCGCCGCCGTGGCCGACAGGTCCCGTGTGGGCGAATGTATGCCCGGAATCAGTCCACACAGATTGGCGATCACCAGAAAGATCCACAGGCTGGCGATAAATGGCAGCAACATTTGTACGTGATCCGGCGCCACCGCACGTATCGCTTCCTCGATGGCCGTCATAACACCTTCCGCCAGCGTCTGCGCGGCACCGGGGCGTGTTTGCAGGCGGCGCGACAGCAGCCAGCAGCCGAGCCAGATGGCGGCGATGATCCCCCAGGTCGTCACTACGGTACTGGTGATCTGCAGCGGACCGACCCGGAACAGCGCTGACGGAAAGAGTTGACCAGCCTCCATGCCCTACTCCCGAATCAGCAGATAGACATTGATACCACCGACTACAACGCCGGCCACAATCAGGCTCAACGTCCAACGGGTGGAATAGCCCTCGATCAGACTATCCAGCCAGTGACCCAGGTAGGCACCACCGATGACGGGCAATACGAACACCAGGCCCAGGGTGCCGATATAGATCGTCTGTGCGATGAGCGTGGGCCGGTCGCGTTCCGCCTGTTTCATGCGTCGCGCCTGGCGCTCAACGCGGTCGCGCAATTTCTTATCGCCGTTGTCGACCATGGCCGCACCTATTCCTGCGCCTATTCCTGCGCCTTGCGGCGACCGACTTCCCACAGCCGGCGCAGTATTGATTCCTCCATGCGCCGCAAACTTTCTTTCATCTCGTGGAGGCTCTGTTCCTCGGCCAGTAACTGCTGTCGCAACAGGGCCGAGATCCTCTCGTAGTCGCTGGCGACCAGGTAACTGCGGCTATAAATCTGCAAGTGATTGTCGAGAAAATAGAGCAGCCCGCCAGGCAGCGCCAGATATTGCCAGTCGTCACCACCGCAGCGAAATCGGGCCAAGCCGAACACCAGCGACGTCATGCAACGCTGATGCCCGGCGAGGATGCCGAAGCTGCCCGACAGATCTTCGCCAACAAAGGAAGTGACCCCGGCGAATTCCCGCTGCTCCATGGCCGAATACAGCCGCAGGGTGAAACTGTCCATCACCGGCTGTCGCGCATGGCACCGCGCATGTAACAGTCCTCCTCGGACAGCGCGTCGAACTCGCCGCGCAGGAAAGCCTCGCAGTCGGCCAGTGTTTGCTCCAGGGGGACGGAAACACCGGCAATGCCCGTATGCGAGGCGGTTACCATAAAAGGCTGGGTCAGGTAGCGCTGCAACTTGCGCGCACGCATCACGATGCGGCGGTCCCTCTCGGACAGTTCTTCAATACCGAGCATGGCGATAATGTCTTCCAGCTCGTGGTAGCGGGCCAGCTGCTCACGCACTCCCTCAGCGACGGCGTAGTGACGGTCGCCGAGCGTGCGCCGGTCCATCATGCGGCTGCTGGACATCAGTGGTTCCACCGCCGGATAGATGCCCTTGCCCGCCTGGGCGCGGGAAAGCACTACCGATGAATCCAGGTGACTGAAAATGGCACTCACCGCCGGGTCGGTCATGTCATCGGCGGGGACATAGACCGCCTGCACAGCGGTAATTGCGCCGGCACGGGTGGAAAGTATGCGGTCCTGCAACTCGGCCACCTCGCTGATCAGCGTCGGCTGGTAGCCAACGGTCGCCGGCATGCGCCCGAGCAGACTGGAGATCTCACTGCCCGCCTGCACGAAACGGAAAATATTGTCCATCACGAACAGGACTTCCTTTTGCAGCGTGTCGCGCAGGTACTCCGCATAGGTCAGCGCGGAGAGTCCGACGCGAAAGCGCACACCGGGCGATTCGTCCATTTGCCCGAAGGACATCAGCGTCTGCTCCATGACACCGGCCTCGCGCATCTCGTGCCACAGTTCGTGACCTTCGCGGATACGCTCACCGACTCCGGCAAAGACCGAAACACCGCGGTGCAGCGCCGCCACCGCGTGCATGAATTCCATCACCAGCACCGTCTTGCCGACGCCGGCACCGCCGAACAGCCCGGTCTTGCCACCGCGCACAAACGGGCACAGCAGGTCGATGACCTTGATGCCGGTCTCCAGGATGGCACCGGCGCCCACCGCCTCCCACAGCGCAGCGGGTGTCGCGTGAATATTGCGGTATTCACGCGCGACCAGCGGATCCCCGCCGTCCATTGGCTCACCAAAAATATTCAGCAACCGCCCGACACATTCCGGCGTTACCGGTACATGGAGAGGGGCACCGGTGTCGTACACCGGCATGCCGCGGCGCAAGCCGGCGGTGCGGTGCAATGTAATGGCACGCACGTGACGCTGATCGAGGTGCTGGTGCACTTCAAACAGATAAGTCTCGCTGTCAAGCTGGGTCTGCAGCGCCTGGCGCAGTGGCGGCAGTCGCTCGCAGCGAATCACCACCACTGGTCCGTGGACCTCTGCGATGGTGCCGATCGGCGCCAGGGCTGGTTCGGCCGGTTTCTTGTCGGCTACCGGATTGGTCATGGAAACAGTCGCCCTGCGTGGCAGCGTATTGCGGAGGCCCGCATTCCAGTCGCGCACCCTCTGCACTGCCAATTGGATTTGCTGTGCAGAAGGATAGAGGCACGCTGCGCGCTTTACCCAGCGACATCCGGCCAACGAGAGCGCATGCCCGCCAGAATCCCGGCACAGCGAACCTGTTCCTGCCTCGCCGCCGGCATCGGCTACTGAGATGTGATCTGCCGCAGCCGCGTTTGTTCCCGCGCTGGCGGGCACACAGCCCGACGGTAATTACTAAACTATGCGGGTTGCGCCCATAAGGGCCATGGAAACGCCAATAAACATGAATAGAGACGACCACCCCGCCTTTCGCGCCGAGCAGCTGACCAAGTTCTACGGCAGCGGTGAATCCCGCGTATATGCGCTGCGCGGTGTGGACCTGGAAGTGCCGCGCGGCGAGATGGTGGTGTTGCTGGGGCCTTCCGGTAGCGGCAAGTCGACCCTGCTGAATATTCTCGGCGGGCTCGATTCACCGACCGAGGGACGGGTCTATTTCGACAGCTGGGAGCTCACCGCGTTCGACGACTGGCACCTGACCAAATTCCGGCGGGAGTATGTCGGTTTCGTCTTTCAGTTCTACAACCTGATTCCGAGTCTGACCGCGCGGGAGAATGTGGCACTGGTCACCGAAATCGCGGAAAACCCGATGGCACCGGAGCGGGCGCTGGAACTGGTGGGCCTCGGCAAACGTATGGATCACTTCCCCGCGCAATTGTCCGGTGGCGAACAACAGCGCGTCGCCATAGCACGCGCCATTGCCAAGCAACCGCGCGTGCTGTTCTGCGATGAGCCCACCGGAGCACTCGACAGCAAAACCGGAATCGTGGTGCTGGAGGCCATAGCGCGAGTCAATCGCGAACTCGGTACCACCGCCATGGTGATCACCCACAATGCCGCCATCGCCGCCATGGCCGACCGCGTTTTGCACATGGCCGATGGACAGATTCAGCAGATGGAAGTCAACAGTCACCCCTGCGATCCGCACGAGCTGAGTTGGTAGCGATGCTGATCGAATTACTCAGGCCGCTGGATCGCAAACTGATCCGGGATCTCTGGGCGATCAAGGGCCAGGCGCTCGCCATCGCCGTAGTCATCGGTTGCGGTGTGGGTATGTATATCATGTCCAAGGGCATGCTGATCTCACTGGCCGAAACCCGCGCCGCCTACTATGAGCGCTATCGCTTTGCCGACGTCTGGGCCCCGGTGAAGCGCGCGCCCGACGCGCTGCTCCAGCAGATCAACGACCTGCCCGACGTGCGCCGCGCCGAGACGCGTATCCGCGCCGGTGTCATCCTCGATGTGGAGGGCGCAGCCGCGCCAATCACCGGCGAGATACAGTCGCTAGCCAGAATTGCCGGGCCCCATATCAATGACATCGTTTTGCGGCGCGGGCGCTATCCCGACCCGATTCACGAAGAGGAAGTGCTGGCGCTGGACGCCTTTGCCGAGGCGCACCGGCTGGAACCCGGCGCGCACTTGTATGCGATTCTAAACGGCACCAAGAAGAAACTGACGGTTACCGGCATAGTGCAGTCGCCGGAATATGTGTACGCGATTTCGCCGGGCGAAATCGTCCCCGATAAAAAACGCTTCGGCGTGCTGTGGATGAACCGCGAGGCGTTGGCGAATGCCTTCGATCTGGACGGCGCATTCAACGAAGCGGTGATTCTGACCTCGGCCGGATCCAGTGAGGACGCCCTGCTCGAGCGGCTCGACCGCCTGCTGAAGCGCTACGGTGCCACCGGTGCCTACGGGCGATCACAGCAGATTTCCGACCAGTTTCTGACCAATGAAATCCAGCAGCTGGAAACCATGGGCAGATTGCTGCCGCCGATATTTTTGCTGGTGGCCACCTTCCTGCTGAATGTGGTGGTGGGTCGCCTGATCGATACCGAGCGCGAGCAGATCGGCCTGTTGAAGGCATTCGGCTACTGCGACAGGGCGGTCGCACTGCACTACCTGAAGATGATCGGCGCCATCACATTAATCGGAATACTGATTGGCGTAATCCTCGGGCTGTGGCTTGGCCACGGCCTGGCGCGTATGTATCAGGACTACTTCAGATTCCCATTCCTGCTGTTTCGCGCGCCGGCGGATGTGTATTTGTTGTCGATTGGTTTCAGCCTGGTCGTCGCCGCGGTGGGCACCTCGTCGTCGGTATTGAAAGTCCTGCGCCTGGAACCAGCGGTGGCCATGGTGCCGCCACCCCCGCCAGATTACAGCCGCTCGGCGCGCTGGCTGGAAAAGCTTGCGCGCTGGATCGATCAGCCCTCGCGCATGATCCTGCGCCACCTGTACCGCTGGCCCAAACGCGCAGCCATGACCAGTATCGGAATTGCCATGTCCATGGGGTTGCTGATCGGTTCGAGTTTTTCGTTGGATGCGATGATTTATATGGTTGATATCTCGTTTAATGTGATCGATCGCCAGGATGTCACGGTCAATTTTGTCGAACCGCGCAATGTGCGGGCCGTGCAGGACGTATTACACGCACCCGGCGTGTTGGCCGCCGAGCCGTTTCGGGCCGTGCCGGTGGTTCTGCGCAACGGGCAGCGCAGCCGGCGCGAGGCGATCATCGGCCTGACCCCCAGCGCCGATCTCGGGCGACTGGTCGATACTGATCTGCACCCGGTGCCCCTGCCCCGCCATGGTCTGGTCCTGTCGGACAAACTGGCAGAGTTACTCGCGATCGGCGCCGGCGAATCACTGCGCGTTGAGGTGCGCACCGGGCGGCGCCCGGAACTGGAGATCACCGTGGCGGGCATCGTAAAAACCTTTATGGGGACTCAGGCTTACATGGACCTGGAAAGTCTCAACCGCCTGCTGAAGGAGGATATCGCCATCTCCGGTGCCTATCTGCTGGTGGACCCGGACCAGACCGATGCGCTCTACGCAGAGTTAAAGAGTACCCCGGTGGTGGCCGGCGTCAGCCTGCAGGAGCAGGCACAGAATGCGTTCTACGAGACACTGCAGGAGAGCCTCGGCACCTTCGTATTTTTCAATACGCTGTTTGCCGGCCTGATCGCTGTGGGGGTCGTGTACAACAGTGCGCGTATCTCCCTGTCCGAGCGCGCCCGTGAGCTGGCCAGCCTGCGTGTGCTCGGGCTCACCCGCGGCGAGGTGTCTTATATTCTCCTGGGCGAGCTCGCATTACTGACACTCGCCGCACTGCCGCTCGGCGCGCTGCTCGGCTACCTGCTGGCCTGGACGCTGGTGCAATCCTTCAACACCGAGCTGTTTCGCATTCCGTTGCTGGTGTCATCGTCAACCTATGGGTATGCGGTCCTGGTGGTGGTGGTTGCGGCGCTGGCGTCCGGACTACTGGTGCGGCGCCGGATCAATCAACTGGACCTGATCGCCGTGCTGAAAACCCGGGAGTGAAATGAGCAGGAAACTGATCAAGCGCCTCATCGCCCTGGCACTGCTTGCCGGTCTGCTGATCTTTTTGGTCTTCGCCTTTATGCCGGAGCCGGTGCCGGTGGATATGGACGAGGTGCGGCGCGGCCCCATGCAGGTATCGGTGAGCGACGAGGGTTACACCCGGGTACACGATGTCTATGTGGTCTCTGCACCTCTCACGGGTTACCTCCTGCGTATCGAAAGCGAAGTCGGCGATCTAGTGGTTGCCAACAAAACCCACCTCGCCGATCTGCTGCCGACCCAGCCACAGTTCCTCGACGTACGCAGTCGCAGCCAGGCCGAGGCCGCAATCCGCAGTGCCGAGGCAGCGCTCAAACTGGCGGCTGCCGAGCGCCGCGATGCCGAAGCCAAGCTTGCATTCGCCCAGTCCGATGCCAAACGGGCGCGCAAACTGGTCAAGAAGGGGCATATTTCCGAGGTGGAACTGGACCGCTTCGAACTAGCGCTCGACAGTGCCGAAGCCTCACTCGATACCGCCCACGCCGCGGAGCGTATGCGCGAGGGAGAGCTGGAGAACGCCCGCGCCGCGCTGATTGAACCCGGCGAAATGGAAATCAATGAAGAGGACCTGGTGCGGGTCACCTCGCCGGTCAGTGGCAGCGTACTGCGCATTTCCCAGGAGAGTGAGAGAGTAGTCCCCGCGGGGACACCGCTGCTGGAAATCGGCGATCCGGGGAATCTGGAAATTGTCGTCGACCTGCTGTCCCGCGATGCCGTCAGGGTCGAAAGGCGCGCGCCGGTGCAGATCACCAGTTGGGGTGGCGACCAGCCGCTCAATGGCCGGGTGCGCCTGGTGGAACCCTTCGGCTTTACCAAGATCTCCGCCCTCGGTATCGAGGAGCAGCGGGTCAATGTCATTATCGATTTTGTCGACCCAAAAGAAGTCTGGTCGCGCCTCGGCCACGGCTATCGTGTCGACGCCGCAATCGAGATATGGCGTGCCGATGAAGTGGTGCAGGTGCCAACCGGCGCCCTGTTTCGCCACAAGGGGCAATGGGCCCTGTTCAAGGTGGTGGATGATCGCGCTGTCCGCACGACTGTAAAAGTGGGTCACAACAACGGACAAATGGCCGAGATTCTCGAAGGCATCACTCCCGGGGAAAAAGTCGTGCTACATCCCAGTGAGCGTATCGAAGACGGCACAACCCTGAAAGAGCGCGAGATTTAGTGAGCGAACTCGAGCCGAGGCCAACTCCCACGACAAAAATTCCGGATTACTGGTTTTTGAAAATGAAGCCAGCCACTATCTGATACGCCCTCTGTCAAAATTGCCCGGCCACCATGAAGTTCGTATTTCTGTCTGCTTTTGTCTTGTTATCGAGCGCGGCCTGCGCCGACGAATCGCGAGAACTGTGGAATTTTACCCAGCGCTTCCTCAAGGACTTTCCCGATCATTCCAAGAGCGCTGCCGATGTCGCTGGTGCCCACTTTGCCGCCACGCCGGTCTTCTATATCGGCCAGATGCCCGGCTTCGACACCAGTCCGGAGTTGGGCGCGAAAATGGTGGAAATCTATCGAGAACAATTTTGTGTGGATTCCCATCCGTTTACTGCCTTCGATATAGAAAATCAGGCGGTGGGCGCCGACGGCTCGGCAGCGGTGCTGGTTGCATTCCGACGGCCGTCCGCACCGGACCCCAGGCTGAAAGATTTCTGCAACATACTCTCCCTGGCCAAACTGAATGGCGACTGGAAAATCATGACCTGGTTTATTTACGGACTCAGTGCCCGCGACTGCTCCCACCAGAACTTCTAGAGGCCTATTGTCCCGATGCGCACGCCGCTGTTGATGTTCGCACTGTTGCCGCTTGCGGCAATTGCCGGCGTCATCGCCGAAGGGAAAAGCTCGCTGACGCCGCATGAATCCATCGAGGCCGGCTGGCGCATGTTCACCATTGATACCAGTGCAGAAGCCTGCGCCAGTGCCGGAAAGCCGGTTCGCTTCGAAATTGAACCGAAGGTTGTCACCTTGCACCCGGGGGAAAGCTGGCACCCCGATAAACTGGTCGTGCGGGCCTATGACGCGAATAACCGGTTTGTGGCGTCGGTTCCGCTGGTGATATCGATATCGGGTTCTTCCGACGTTGTCGATGTACGGGGTTCCGAGTCGATTGTGCGCGCCCTGCGTCCGGGTCAACAGACCATCACCATCTCTAACTACTGCGATCATGGCCTCAAACATGTCGCTGAATTGCGGGTGCTAGACGAAAGAGTCCAATAGACCCCGCGCATTGGAGTTATTTGTCCGGAAACGGAATGAATTCAGTCTCGTCACCGGGCACTCGTGGAAAACCGCCGTCCTTCCACTGCTGTACGGCCTGATCGATGCGCTCCGCGCGACTGGAGACAAAATTCCAGACGATGCAGCGCTTACCTAACGGCTCGCCGCCAATGATGGCGATGCGGCTTTCTTCGGTGGCCTCCAGCACCACACCGGGTTGCTTGGCAAACATTGCCAGCGAAAATTCCGGAATCTCGGAATCCCGCGCTGTCAGGTTGCCGCCGGCCACGTAGACGGCTCTCTCCTGGGCTTCCGGTAGCGTGATTTTCTGCCCGGCTCGTAGGTGGGCTTCAACGTAGAGGGTTTCGGCGAAGGTCTTGACGGGAGACGTGACACCGTAGGCGGTACCCATAATGACGCGGATGGGGACGCCATCGACGTTCAGTGCTGGAATATCTGCCGATGGGTAGTGGTGGAATTCAGGCGCCATTTCCTCGTTAGCTTCTGGCAGTGCCAGCCACAGCTGCAGCCCGTGCAGGCGGTGGTCGATATCGCGCACTTCCGGGCGCTCCCGCTCGGAATGGACGATGCCACGCCCCGCCGCCATCAGGTTGATATCCCCGGGACGAATCTGCTGCAGGCTTCCGAGTGAATCCCGGTGCAGGATCTCACCCTCGAACAGATACGTCACCGTGGCAATGCCGATATGTGGGTGTGGGCGCACGTCTATGCCCTGGCCCGCCGGGAAATCCGCGGGGCCCATATGGTCGAAAAAGATCCAGGGGCCAACCATCTGCCGTTCGCGGCTGGGCAGACAGCGCCTAACGGAAAAGCCCCCGAGTTCCTTTTCCCTTGGCCGCACTATCTCCTGCAGGGCTCCACAACCCTCAAGAACGAAACATTCCTGTTCGACCTCTTTGGTCACGTTACTCATGATTGCTTCCGGAAGCCTTCCAGATGTTGGGGGTTAACTATAGCGCTACTATTTTTTCGCCACTAGCGCGCACGCCTCTTACATTTCCCGATGTGAAACGCTACAGTGTGGCCCGCGTTTTCGGGCGCGCAATCCCACTCGCCGACTGTCCGCGGCGCGCCAATCCCAGTCGGCTAAGCTTGGTTATCGCACAGCGACATTTATTCGTAGTAACAACAATGCAATTTTCCTTTAGTACTGGATCTGAAGTTCTGGAGCAGATCCTCGACAACAAACTCATCCTTACCCTCTGCGTTGTCGCGATAATCCTTTTGCTGCGCTGGCTGATATCCCTGGCCATTGCCCGCAGCAACTGGTTGAAGGCGGATAAGCGCCGCCGCATCAACACCGTGCACAATTACGGCAACCTGTTCCTGGTGATCGCGCTTATCGCCATCTGGGTCGCCGAGCTGCGCGAGTTTGCGCTGTCGATTGCCGCCTTCTCCGTGGCGATCGTGATCGCACTACGGGAGTTTGTGCAGTGCTTTGTCGGCGGTGTCTTCCAGGCGGGCATGCGCTCCTTTACCGTGGGGGACTGGGTCAAGGTCGGCGACCAGTTCGGCGAAGTCATCGACAGCGACTGGCTGAGCACCACGCTGCTGGAAATTGACCCTCACGGTCTCGGCAACGGCTACACCGGCACGACACTGTATATCCCCAACAGCGTGTTCTTCACCAAGCCGGTGAAGAACCTTAACTTCATGCGCCGCTATATCGAGCACACCTTCTCGATCGTCCGCGAGAGCAAGGGGGTCAACCCGTTTGAAGCCAAGAAATTTATCGCCGAGCGGGTGCGCGAGTATTCGGACTCGTTCCGCGAAGTGGCCGAGCGCTACTGCAAGTTCATTGAACATCGCATGGGTGTCGAGCTTTCCGGGCCGGATGCCAAGGTCGCCATCACCACCAACGAACTGGGGCACGATGTGCTGACCGTCACCATTTTCTGCCCCCGGGAAGAAGCGACCAACCTCGAGCAGCTGGTGACCGAGGACTATTACAACTTCTGGTACAACAGTGCGGAAACCGCCGCAAAAGAGGAACCTAGCGACGGCTAAATGGAGTACAGCAATCGCGCGCGGTCAGGGTTCGGCGATCAGGGTCGGATAACCTTCGATATAGACCCAGTCGTTGTTCTTGGCCGGCAAGTGGCATGCATAACAATCTGCTTTGAAACTCTTGGCGACGTTTTTCGATAGATTGTCCGGTTTGAACAGGGCCCAACCCCAGCCTTCGGCCCAGAGGGGGTTGTCCGCGAAACGCCCCTGCGCATCTTTAATCATGACGAAGACCTGTTTAATCTCACCGGTCGCATGACTCACGTTTTCACCCGTGGTATAGGTTCCCGACTTGCTGTGGCGAAGCTCCTTGACCAGGGTTGCGCCATCGGGAAACTTGCCGGTCTTGCGAAAAGCTTCAACCGACGCCCTTTCGGTGTAGACGTCGTGAAACCCACTGGCTTCTCCCGCGGGAACAAACCAGGATCCCAGGTGAACCATTTCCGTGCGGAAGTTTCGCGGATATTGAATTTGCCCATCCGTATCGACCAATGGCGAGAATTCCGCCGCCTTTGCCACCGGGGCGACAAGAAGCGCGAGGATCACCGACAATATGCGCAGATGCATGGCTACCTTTCTCCTTTCTCCTTCTACCCAAGAACTCCACAAAGCCAATTGACACTCACGCCGCAAGTGCCGACAGGTAAATCCGTGCAGTGCGCAACAACAAGCACTTAAACTGCCATGTCCAATGAAATGCCGCGCCTGCTGTCGGCCCCCGCGCGGGGCCCACAATCTACAGAGATTAGTCGACATTCTCTGGACCTCAAACGATACGGGGAAGGTTCGAGGTCACCGCAATATAGCGACTTACTCGCACTAGGGTCATGTGGTCCGGCAACTGTCCTCCAGCCGGCTGCGAATTATCTCCGCCAGACGCGAGGCCCCGGGGCCGGGCGACTCGCGGTCGGCGAAAATCAGGTACATGGGAACAGCGCGCTCGCTGCCGCCGCGCAGCGGTAACGGCTTCAGGCTCCCCTCGTCCAGTTCCGTGCGAATCTTCTCCTCCGGCAGCCAGGCAAAACCGTAGCCGCGACAGGCGGCACCGATAGACGTGGCCATGTTTGTCACGGTCCAGCGCTGTACCACTTCCACCGTTGTGGTGCGGCTGGTGCGCTGCGAACCGGAATCGCGCACCACCAGGTGGCGGTGCTGGCGCAGATCGCGCAGGGTCAATTCGCGCCCCAACTGGTGCAAGGGGTGTTCCGGGTGCGCCACCGGAATAACCCGCGCCGGACGCGGCAGCGGTTCTCCGTTAAAGCCCTTGGGAATATGCGGCGTGATCGCCAAGTCGACCCGCCCCTGCTGCAGGGCCTCAGGTCCGCCGCCGATCACGGTCTCGTAGAGTTCGATGCGGGTCTGCGGGCTCTCGGCGCCAAACTGGTTCAGGCAGTCCAGCAGCAGCCAGGTCGGAAACAACACCTCCACCGCGATAGCGATTTCCGACTCCCAGCCAGCCGAGGCCTTGCGCGCAGCCAGTTCCAGACCGGCGGCGTCCTCGAGCAACAGCTTGGCGCGGCGGTACAGCATCTCGCCCGCAGTCGTCAGTACCGCCCGTCGTCCCTCGATGGCAAAGGCCTTGATATCCAGCACCGACTCCAGCTTCTGTACCGCGTAGCTGACCGACGACTGGCTCTTGTGCAGCCGTTCCGCCGCCTGCGCGTAGCCGCCCTGCTCCACCACCGCAATCAGGCAGCGCCACTGTTCCAGGCTAATGCGTGGGGTCAGGTTCGACTCCGAGGTCATTTCTTTCGCCATATGATCGATTCATTCGATAGGTAGGAGCGTATTTTTATGATTTTTTATCGAATCATTCAATGATTCAATGCGTCCATCTTGGAAATAACCCCTGTTGGAGGTAACCACCCATGGCAAAGCTACTCAAGATTCAGACCAGCATGTTCCAGAACGACGGCCAGTCATCACAGCTGGCGGAGCAGTACACAAAAAACTGGCAGGCCCGCAACCCGGACGGCCAGGTGATCAGCCGCGATCTGGCCGCTGAGCCGGTGCCGCACCTGGACCTGGGCCGCTTCCAGTCCTTTATCACCGCGGCGGAAGAGCGCACCGCGGAACAGAAGGCGGTCGTCAGCTACTCCGATGCCCTGATCGAGGAAATCGCCAGCGCCGACGTTCTGGTACTCGGCATCCCGATGTACAACTTCAGCGTGCCCTCCACCCTGCGCGCCTACTTCGACCATATCGCCCGCGCCGGCGTCACCTTCCAGTACACCCCGGAAGGTCCGGAAGGTCTGCTGAAAGGCAAAAAGGCCGTGGTGTTTATCACCCGCGGTGGCTACTACGGCGAGGATCACTCCCAGACTGCATTCGTGCGCCAGTTCCTCGGCTTTATCGGTATCACCGATGTGGAAGTTGTGCACGCCGAAGGCCTGGCAGTCAGCGACGAAGCCAAGGACCATGCGCTGAACGCGGCGCAGGCGCGCATCGCCGAACTCGCCTGACTTCTGTAACCCCCCTGTAAACGCGCTTAGTGTTTGGGCGGCGGTTCTCCGCCGCCTTTTTTATTTGCTACACACCAAAGTTACTAAGCTGGTCCGAGGGTCTGTTGCGTAAATAGCGCAGCTTTTACTGATGGAAAAATCGAATGAGTCAGCCGCCGATGCCCACCTTGTTTATCGGACACGGCAGTCCGATGAATGCACTGGAAGACAACCCGCACACGCGCGCCTGGCGCAAGCTTCGCGAACAGTTGCCGAAACCCCGCGCGATTCTCGCGATCTCCGCGCACTGGTTTAGCCGCGGCACGCAAATTGCCGTGACGGATAGGCCCGCCACGCTGCACGACTTTCACGGTTTTCCACCTGCACTGTACGAATGCGAATACCCCGCACCCGGCGCGCCGGAACTTGCCGGAGAGATCCGCGAGCTGTTGCAGCCATTGAAGGTTGGCATGGACGAAGACTGGGGGCTCGATCACGGTACCTGGTCGATACTGATGCACATGTATCCACAGGCCGAGATACCGACCCTGCAGCTGAGCATCGATGCCACCAAGCCGGCGGAGTTTCACTACGAGCTGGGGCGGCAGTTGCGGCCGTTACGGGATCGGGGTGTGCTGATCCTCGCCAGCGGCAATGTGGTACACAACCTCGCACAGATGACCTGGGGCGAGCGAATAGCAGCACCCGCTTGGGCGGATAATTTCAATACCCTGGTAAAAGACGCGCTGGCGCGCGGTGATCACCAGAGCCTTATCCACTATCCACTCGCCGGCCACGACGCGCGGCTCGCGGTGCCGACACCGGAACACTTTCTGCCCCTGCTGTACGTCGCCGGAGCCAGCAGCGAAGAAGACACCGTGACTTTTCCCACCGATGGCATAGAACTGGGAACAATCAGTATGCTGTCGGTAATGTTCAATCGACGAGCCGCGGTTTAGTCACACGCTCCCACGCCGGGTCGATGCGCGCGGTGCAGTAGCTGACTCTTCCGCACTCACCAAACTGTCGAGACAGCGAGATAGAGCGAACGCCGTCCACCGGGAAAATAGCGATCGCCGGAAAAACTGCTGAAGTCTGCACGCTCTGCGTAGGCTTCGTCCATCAGGTTTAGGGCCCTGACAGCCAATTCCCAGTCGCTCTGCACTTGCCACCGCGCACGCAGATTGAGCAAATCGTGACCGGGATAGCGGTGACGATTCTCCGGATCCGTGTAATAACGCCCCTGGTGCACCCATTCCAGTTCCCAGCTCAGCGCCGCGTCCGGTTGCCACAGCAGACGACCGCTGCCGAAATGCCGCGGCGCCGAGTCGATCAGATTCCCTTCGATCGACTCCCCTTCCAGTAAGCGCTCGTCGCGGTAGCGGTGTTCGGCGTAGCTCGCGGACATCTGCAGGCGCAAATCATAGGCCAGCTCGTAGTCGAGGGCGAACTCCAGTCCCTTATGTGTCGTTTCGGCACCGGACTGGTTGAAATAATCCGCATCGCGGAAAATCACGTTCTCCTTATCCATCGCATAAGCCACCAGCTCATAGCCGAGACGATCACTCTCGCCTCTGACACCCAGCTCCAGGCTGCGGAGCTCCTCCGATTCCAGATCGGCTACTGTCTGTTCCCGCTGCAGCCGGTACAACTCGGTTGCCTGCGGCACCCGGAATCCCTGCGCCAGATTTGCAAACAGCTGCGCAGCGGGGTTCAGCTGGAAAACTGCGCCGAAACTGGGCGAAAGATTGTGAAACTCGTCCGAGCGATCTGCCGGCCGGTTAAAGCGGCAGCCGCCGAATCCACAGGCGGTGCCATCGGCCCGGGTGCGGCCAGCCAGAATGCGGTTGTCATAGTCATAACCCGTGAATTCGTAGCGCAGACCGGCCTGCAAAGTCAGATTCTCTAGAGACTGCCAACTGGCGTGGACGAAGGGCGCCAGCAGTCGCGCATCCACGCGATAATCGTAGTGACTGCCGACGGGAATGGTTTCCTGCAGAAATTCCGAGCCCGCCGTGGCGGCATCCTGAGTTTCACGCAGAAAACCACGGGCGTACTCCGCATCTACCCCCGCGCTGATCTGCCACGCCGGCGCGAGTTCGGCCTGGTAGATGGTACGCAAGCCCACGCCCCGCTGGCCGTTCTCTTCCAACGCCTGTCCCGGCAGATAATGCTGCCGGAATATCATGTCGGTTTTGCGTAGGTACGGCGTGACCAGCAGCTGCCCGCCACCGACAGCACCAAAATCCATCTCTGAAGACAAGCGCAATGCGCGCGCATCGCGAAAGGCCTCGGGATTCGGATTTGTGCGGCTCAGTTGGCGATCTTGATAGGCCTTTTCGCCCTCTATATATCCGGCGGTCTCCTGGTTCAGGTTGGTGACGGCGAAACGGTTGCGCAGTGCTACGGCACCGAGCGCAGACTCGTGGACCAGGCTGAGTTTTTGCTGGGCGTAACCGGAGTCGGCCCTGTAGCCGCCGTCATGGCTCAGGGACAAATCCGCACGTACGCCACTGTTCCCGTGCTTGCCGGTGTCGACGGAGATATTCGAGCGCGCATACTGGTTTGGCCCGGCTTCAATGCTGATAGAACCGCCGGCCTCTGTGCCCACCTTCGCACCGATCACATTGACCACGCCGTGCATCGCATTGGAGCCGTACAGGCTGCCTGCCGGGCCGCGTACTACCTCGATACGCTGGGCCAGTTCGGTGTGGGACTCGAAAAGTTCATTGACGTTACAGAAGCCCGCCGCGCGCAGCGGAATACCATTTTCCATGACCAGCAAACTGCCGCATGCCCCGGCGCCAGTAAGCACTGGCGAGCGCAACGACGGCAGATATTCCTGGCCCTCGCCGCGCGCAAAGTTCGCCCCGGGAATGCGCAGCAGGCTCTGCTGAATATGGTTGTGGCCGACCAATTGCAGTGCTTGGCTATCGAGCAAGGAGAGACTGCCGGCGTGATCCGCCAGTGGTTGCTCCAGGCGGCTGGCGGTGACCACCAGCGTTTCGAGACGCGGCGTTTCAGCAGCGATAGCAATACTGCAAAAAAAACACAGCGATATGACTACGAGACGCATTCCCTCGCCCTCTTTATTTGACTTCGATGGCGCGCATTGTACGGGAATGTACACGCCCCACTCTACGTGATTCGACGCCACCCGCGATGCCCTAACCCGCCTGAAGGACATGAAAGTACGACCGGTTTGCACCCGCGAGCACACGACAGTTCGGCATAAACCGTGACCGATTACCCCAAATAGGGCATTAGCTCAACTTTACAGTTCCTGTAACTTTGACGTACGCTGATGTGAACTTTGAAAACAGCAGAGCTAACCGTCCGACTAACGGCAAATCAGCTCGCCCACTCGCCCGGAAAATTTGGTAACACTGAAGCCAGACTATGAGCAACAATCCCCCCATTAATCGCAACTTGCCGAAAATTGAACTCAATCAAGTCAAGGAATTGGTAAAAGATCTCTACGGTCTGGACGGCGATTACCGGGCGCTTAACAGCGAACGTGATCTTACCTGGCTCATCGGCAATGAGTCTGGTCCACAGGGAGTCATCAAGATTTCCAATAGCCTGGAGCCCGAAGGGGTCGTGGACCTGCAGGTCAAAGCGGTGGAACACATCCTGGAGCAGGACCCGGAACTCAATGTCCCGCCAGTCATCCCGACCAGGAACGGCAAGCCCTATGAGTGGATAACCTCTCATTTTAGCGGTGCCCGTCACATGATTCGCTTGATCAGCTTCATGGATGGCCGCACCGTGGAAGATACCCCTGAGGCCTACTGCGACGAATACTATTTCAATATCGGGACGTTACTGGGCCGTGTGGACAACGCTCTGCAAAGTTTTTTTCACCCCTATGCCGGCAGCAACGAACACCTGTGGGACATCGGTCGCTGCCTGCAGTTGCGCGCCATGCTGCCCGACCTGCCCGCCGGCGAGCTGCCCGATCTGCTGACCGGTATCTTTGATGAAGCCGAGCAAAGCACGCTCGGCCGCCTGAAGAAAACCCGTTGCCAGATCGTCCATCAGGATGGCCACGACGGCAACGTGATGGTGCGCCACGATGACCACACCCGGGTCGCGGCGCTGCTCGACTTCGGCGACATGGGCCACAACAGCATTCTTGCGGAAATCGTCGTTGCGGCCGAAGCCTACAGTGACGACGAGCAGGACCCGATCCGCCCGCTGATCAACGTGGCCCAGGGTTACGACACCACCAACCCGCTCACCGAACAGGAGGTGGACCTGCTGTTCGACGCCCTGCGCCTGCGCCTGGCCGTCGCCTCCACCATCTGCAACTACCGCGCCCTGCACGATCAGGAAGACGAGGTGCATGTGGCGGATCGCAACTACTCGCGCATGCTGCTGAAACTGGTGGACATGGGCCGCGAAACCGTTACCCGCCGCCTGCGCGAGGCGCTGCGCTTTCCGGTCTACAGCCCGATCGATACCGATGGCCCGGTGTTTGCCGACCACCAGGATGAGCTTGAGCAACGCCGGGAAAAATATCTCGGTAAGATCTGGCACTTCTACGACCGCCCACTGAACATCACCCGCGCGCAGGGCGGCTGGATGTACACCGCGGACGGCACCGCCTACCTCGATGCCTACAACAACGTGCCGCAAATGGGCCACAGCCACCCGCACATCGTTAAGGCCATTGCCCGCCAGGCCAAGGCGCTGAACACCAACACGCGCTACATGTGCGATATCGTCGCGGACTACGCCGAACGGCTGACCAAGGACCTGCCCGATCACCTGGACACCTGCATCTTCGTGAATTCCGGTTCCGAGGCCAATGACCTGGCAGTGCAGATCGCCCAGTCGCTGAGCGGCAACCGGGGCGGACTCGTCATCGAAAACGCCTACCACGGCTGTACCGAGCTCACGACCAGGTACTCGCCCGAATCCTGGCAGCACCTGCCCGAGGCACAGCACCCGGAGCAGATCGAGTGCCTGATCGAGCCCGACACTTACAACGGCCCTTACGCCGGCGACCCGGAGGCGGCAAGTAAGTACGCCGCCGACGCCGACCGCGCGATTGCCGCCCTGGCCGAGCGCGGCCACAAGCCTGCCAGCTTTATGGTCGACACTGCCATGTGTGCACACGGGCTGATCACGCCACCCGGTGAGTATTTCAACCTGGTCGCAGAGAAGACCCGCGCTGCCGGCGGATTCGTGATTGCGGACGAAGTGCAGCCCGGCCTCGGCCGCATGGGAACTTTCTGGGGCTTTATGGCCACCGGCATGAAAGCGGAGAACGTCGACTTCATCACCATGGGCAAACCCGTGGCGAATGCCCACCCGCTGGGGGTGATCATTTTATCCAGCAAGATCATGAAGGAGTTCCTCGGCGGTACCCATCCGCTGCTGTTCAGCACGTTCGGCGGCAACACCGTCGCCTGTGCTGCGGGTATGGCAGTTCTCGACGTCATTGAGCGGGAAAACCTGCTGCAGAAATCCAACGAAATCGGCGACTACTTCCGCGCCGAGCTGCGCCGCCTGGCCGACCAACACCCGCTGATCGGCGATGTGCGCGGGCGCGGCATGCTCGTTGGCCTGGAGTTTGTCACCGATCGCGAGGCTCGCTCACCGGCGGTAGAAGAAACCGAACAGGTTATCCGCGAGATGCTGAAGCGCAGAGTAATGATCGGTAAAGGTACGCCCGGCATTCTGAAGCTGCGCCCCTCGTTGGCCTGGGGTAAAGAGGAAGTGGACTTCTTCATCCATGCATTGGATCAGAGTCTGACGGCCATTCGGTAAGGAACTGCTGGACTCAAGAAAGCCGAATCGCTGCGCTTTTCCGGCGATAGCGAGGTTGAAATCGGCACGCAGTGTCGATTCTTCCGGCTATGACCGGATTTCGGAATAGGAAGCTACTAGTTGGCGACTCGCCGCTAACCCAGACTAGCGGTTTGACGGAAAGAATTTTCTGTGCGACCGGGAATGACACAGCCAAGTCCACGAGGGTCTAGCCCAATGCCAGAAAATATCGAAACGGAAAGACAATAATTATGCATCGTCCGCTTGTGCTGTTGGTTTGCCTGCACCGATAAAACATCGGTACTTGCCCACGTTCAGCACAATTTACACAGGCCCTTATTCGGGGATTTAAAAAAATGACACATAATAAAAAAGACAGTCTACCCAAGACGCTCGGCATGCGGGATCTTGTCCTGTTCACGGTGTCTGCCATCGTGCTACTGGAGACGCTGGGATCGGCGGCCTCCATGGGGCCATCCGCCATTTTCTTCTGGGTGTTTTTCGGAATTACCTTCCTGATCCCTATCGCCCTGATCACCGCCGAGGTGGGCACCGCCCTGCCGGAAGAAGGTGGGATCTATGTATGGATACGTCGAGTGTTTGGCAACCGCTGGGCAGCGAGAGCTGTCTGGGCTTACTGGGTGAATACCGCCATCTGGCTGCCGTCCCTGTATGTCATGCTCAACGGCTTTGTCGCGCGCCTGTTTAATATTGAACTGAGTATCGGCCAGCAGATCACCATCGGCCTCACGCTTTGCTGGCTGACGGTTTTACTGGATGTCATTGGCCTTAAAATCGGCAAGTGGGTACCGAATGTCGGGGCCATCCTGAAGATGGTGCTGTTCACCATATTGATTTTTGGCGGTCTGCAATATGGGATGAATCACGAACTCGCCAATGAGTTCACGCTGGAGCAGATGACGCCTTCCTGGGACGAGGGGCTCAAATATCTGCCGGTAGTGATGTACGGCATGCTCGGTTTCGAATTGGTATCCGGCGCCGGTGGCGAAATTCGCAATCCCCAGCGCAATATACCCCGCGCGGTGTTCCTGTCCGCCTTCTGCGTATTGCTTATGTATATTCTTGCCACCGCCGGCATCCTCGTTGTCATTCCGGCCGGCGAGGTGGACATCGTTGAGGGCCTGATCGATACCCTCACCCTGTTCCTGGCCGATATTCCCGGTGGCGAAACGATTGTTATGGCCCTGGGCCTCGCAGCGATCTTCACCTTTTTCTCTAACGGCGCCACCTGGACAATGGGCTGTAACCGCACTGCGGGCCAAGCCGGCAAAGAGGGCGAGCTACCCAGCCTGTTTGGCTGGACCCATCCCAAGCATGGCGGCCCGGTAGGCGCCGCGGTGGCGATGGGAATTGTGTGTTCCACCGCCCTGCTGCTCTATGGTCAAGTGGCGCAAAGCAGCGCAGATCTGTTCTGGTCACTGATGTCATTCAGCGCAGTAATCTTTATGCTGCCGTATATCGGTCTGGCCCTTGCATTCCTGAAAATGCGCCGTGTTGAAAAACACCTGAAGCGTCCCTTCAAGATTCCCGGTGGCCAGCCAGTGGCCTACGTGCTGACCGTTATCACCATTGCCATCCTCAGCTTGACCGCATTCCTGTTTTCCTACGTTCCCGGTGAGGGTCCACAGTGGTCGGTCATCATCGGCGTAGTAGTCGCCCTGGCCATCGGCGAGGTGGTGATTCTGATCAGCGAGGCGGAGAAACGCATAAAACGTGCCCGTTCGCACCAGAAAATGGCTGTCGCTACCGAAAAATAGATTCATCGTGTGGATCGACAAGTGTCGCCGGGCGGGCCTATCACTGACCGCCCAATGCGCCGCGGACACCTGAGCGCGGCTCATTGATCTCGGCCTGACTATTCGCTGATCGGGACATGCCGAACAGCGCTGTGGCTCGCGCCTGACCGCCCTACACCTCACAAAGGTTATCGATTGCCTGCAACGGCGATAGTTACAGAATGGCCGGGGCGGAGATGGAAAATTCTGCGTGGGAAATGGCATTCACACCGAATTGTCAGGGCGTGAATGCCGGCCTCTTCGGTGTACTCGACAACGAGGACCTAGCTGTTATCCGCAGGCTCCTCGCCGCACACAAAGCAGCCGCGGGGCTGCATCACGACGATCTATGCGGGTAATGCTTCCTGCGCGCGATCCCTGTCGATCAGGCCCTCGGCCGTCAGTTCAGCGAAAGACTTATCCAGGGCATCGCCGAATTTACCGACGATGTCATCGATCTGTTCGTCGGTAACAATCATCGGCGGACAGAAAGCCAGCGCAGAGCCACCGGTATTGCGCAACAGCAAGCCATTGTCTTGCGCGTGCTTGAGCACCCGGTTGGCACCCGCACCGCCTGCAAACTCGGCTCGGGTTTCCTTGTTCGCCACCACCTCGACGGCGGCGATCAGGCCCTTGCCGCGCACTTCACCCACCAGGGGGTGATCGGCAAACTTGGCCAGTTCCGCCTGCAGTTTCACACCGCGATCGGCGGCATTTTGATAGATTCCGTCGCGCTCGTAAATTTCCAGCGTTTTCAAACCAACGGCACAGGCGGTGGAGTGACCGGAGTAGGTGTAACCGTGCCCGAAGATACCCACCTGGCCACATTGCTCCAGCATCGCTGCGTGGATATCACCCCGCACAGCGACGGCAGACAGCGGGAAGTAGGCGGAAGTGAGCTGCTTGGCGGTGGTCATCAGGTCGGGCTCCGGCGCGCCCATCGTAGTGCAGCCGAACACGTTGCCGGTACGACCAAAACCGGTGATGACTTCGTCAGACCAGAACCAGATGTCATATTGTTTCAGCAGCGCAGTCAGTTTTGGGTAGTAACTTTCCGGGGCTACGATCACGCCGGAAGCGCCGGTGATAGGTTCGGCGATAAAGGCCGCAATCGTTTCGGGCCCCTCAGACAGGATCTGTGCTTCCAAATCGGCCAGGATACGATCGACAAACTGGTCTTCGGTTTCGCTGCCCTGCTGCCCGCGGTAATAGTGCGGTGCGTGGGTGCGCAGGATTCCCAGTGCGTCGACGGGCAGACCGAAGTGCTTCTGGTTGGCGGGCAAGCCGGTCAGCGAGGCTGCGGCAACGGTGATACCGTGGTAGGAGCGCTCGCGCGCGATGATCTTGCGGCGCTGGGGCTGACCGGTGGCATCGGCATAGTAGTTGATCAGCTTGACCAGGGTGTCGTTACCATCGGAGCCGGAGTTGCCGAAGAAGACACTGGCATTGTTCACCGGCATCAGTTCGTGCAGTTTTTCCGCCAACTCAACCGCCGGGCGGTGGAACTTGCCGGCAAAAGATGGCTGAAGGAGGCCTGCTTCATCGCGCGCGCCGCAGTTTCCACCAGTTCCTCGTTGCCGTAGCCGAGACCGGTGCACCACAGACCGGACAGCCCTTCGATGTACTGCTTGCCATTGCTGTCAACTACGTAGATACCTTCGCCACCAACGATTTCCAGCTGCTCGATGGCATTGAGATTGGTGGAGGGATAAATCAGATGTGAGGTCATAATCTATTTCTCGGAGTTTGCCTGCCATCCGCAGATCGCAGGCGATGTTCAAACTGGGCAGGATTACTGATCCAAACCGCCCATACAGATAAATTTCATTTCGGTGAATTCTTCCAGGCCATACCTGGAACCTTCGCGCCCTATCCCGCTCTGCTTCATGCCGCCGAAGGGGATGATATCTGCGGTGATCACGGTTTCGTTGACGCCCACCATGCCGAAGTCGAGCGCCTCGGATACGCGCCAGGCACGCGCCAGGTCACGGGTGTAGAAGTAAGCCGCCAGACCGTATTCGGTATCGTTACCGCGCTGGATCGCTTCCTCTTCGGTCTTGAACTTGTAGATCGCAGCCACCGGCCCAAAGATTTCCTCTTTGAACACGCGCATGGAATCGTCCACATTGGTCAGGATCGTCGGCTGGTAGAAGTTGGGACCCTGCTCGCCGCGCTTGCCCCCGAGCACCACCTTGGCCCCTTTGGCAATCGCATCCTGGACTTTCTCTTCGATGCTCAGCACAGATCGCTCGTGAATTTGCGGGCCGTGGGTATTGGACTCGTCAATGCAGTTGCCCACCCTGTAGTCCTGGACGATTTCCTTCAGGCGGGCAACGAACTTATCGTAGATGCCTTCCTGCACGAAGATACGCTGGGCACATACACATACCTGACCGGCGTTGCGGAACTTGGACAGCGCCGCGTTTTGCGCCGCCGCTTCCAGGTCGGCGTCGTCAAACACGATAAAGGGTGCATTGCCCCCCAGCTCCAGGGTCAGCTTCTTGACCGTACCGGCACACTGGGCGGCCAGCATCTTGCCCACGGCGGTGGAGCCGGTGAAGGTCAGTTTCTTCACGGTTTCGCTGGCCGTCAGCACATCGCCGATATCTGCCGGATTGTCGGCGACGACCACACTCACCAGACCGGCCGGAATACCCGCGCGGCGGCCCAGTTCAATCATCGCCAGGGCAGATAGCGGCGTTTCCTCCGACGGTTTCAGCACCACACCACAGCCGGCGGCCAGGGCCGGACAGATCTTGCGGGTAATCAGGCTGGGGAAGTTCCACGGAATCATGGCCGCCACAACGCCCACGGGCTGACGCACGATCAGGCCGCGCCGGTCCGTCTGCGGCATGGCGAGGGTATCGCCGTAATTGCGCCGAGCCTCTTCCGCGAACCACTCGGCATAGGACGCGGAGTAAGCGACTTCGCCGCGGGACTCGGCCAGGGACTTGCCCTGCTCGGCAGTCAGGATGGTAGCCAGGTCTTCCTGGTTTTCCATAATGAGGTCGTACCAGTTGCGCAGCAACACCGCACGCTCTTTGGCGGAAGTTTTCTGCCACGCTTTCATGGCCCTGTCGGCCGCCTCAATCGCCTGCTCGGTTTCTGCCGAACCCACCGTTTCAACCGTAGCCAGCAGTTTGCCGGTCGCGGGATTGAATACCTCCAACTGACCACTGCCGCTTACCCATTCACCGCCAACGAAGCACTGGGTTTTCAGCAATGTGGGATCGTTCAAATTCAACGTCATTAGAGTTCACCTCCATAATTGGCCGCTTTCACCATGGCATTCGCCAGTACGGTCGCACCGGCAGCCAGGTCTACCGGCTTGGCATCTTCGGCCGGGTTGTGGCTGATGCCGTCTTTACAGGGCACAAAGATCATCGTCGCCGGGTAGCGCTGGGCGATGTTGACGCAGTCGTGGCCGGCACCGGTGTACATCTCACGCCAGGGCAAACCGGTTTCGATGGTGGCTTCGCGCACCCAGTTCACCAGGGTTTCATTGAAAGGTACGTAGTCGATGGTCGTGTGTAGCTCAATATTCAGTTCGACGCGCATTTGGTCGGCAATCTTCGCCAGCGATTCGCGCATTTCGATATCCATTTTTTCCAGTACTGCGGGATCGGGATTGCGCAGGTCACCGGTGAAACGCACTTCTCCGGGCACCGTGTTGCGGGAGTTGGGATACACCTCGAAGTGGCCGCAGGTGGAGCGGGCGTTGTCGTAGGCGCGACCGATACGATCGAATTCCAGCACCATGCGGCTGACGGCCACCATGGCGTCTTTGCGACTCGCCATGGGCGTCGGGCCGGCGTGGGCTTCCTGGCCGACCACTTTCAGGTTGTACCAGTACTGTTTCTGGGCGCAGTTCACCACACCCAGAACTTCACCGTTTTCTTCCAGTACCGGTCCCTGCTCGATATGGGCCTCGAAGTAGCATTTCACCGGATAGGAATTTACTTCCATGTCCCCCAGGTAGCCCATATTCTGCAACCCCTGGCGAATGGTCAGGCCATCGGACTCCTGCAGGTCCAGGGTTTCCTCCAGATCGTTCATGCCCAGCCACACCGCCGAGCCGATCATCGGCAGGAACAACTCGCCCTCTTCGTTGGTCCACACGGCGACTTCGATCGGGTTTTCCGTCTCGATATTGTTGTCGTTTAACGTGCGCACCACTTCCAGGCCGGCCAGTACGCCGTAGATACCGTCGAAGCGACCACCGGAGGTCTGCGTATCCAGGTGCGAGCCGGTAACCACGGCGGCACCGTCCGGGTTCCTGCCGGGGCGGCGGGCAAAGATATTGCCGAACTTGTCCACGCGCACGGTACAGCCGGCCTCCTCACACCAACGTACAAACAGGTCGCGGGCCTGTTTGTTTTCCCGCGAAAACTCCAGCCGACAGACACCACCTTCCGCAGTCGCGCCGAACTGGTTGATATCTTCAATACTTTGCCAAAGGCGTTCTTGGTTGACTTGTAACAGCATTTACTTTTCCCGATAGGACATTGTGGCCCGCCGGCTCACGGCAGTGACCCAGCGACAAGCAGCGGCCGGGTGCTGTCCGACCGTCGGTTTAATGGATTACAGCCTGCCGTACTTCTGCAGGGAGTCTGCGGTGATGCAGAGGATTTCAAAGGCCAGGTTGGCGATACCGACACCGGTAATGCCCGTCGGATCCAGCGCCGGCGCGTACTCGCAGATATCGGCGCCGACAATTTCCTTACCTTGCAGCGCACGCAGGATCACCTGCATATCCCGCGGGATAATGCCGCCCAGCTCGGGCACGCCGGTACCGGGCATATAGGCCGGATCCAGGCCGTCGATATCGATGGATATATAGATGGGGCCGTCGCCCAGGGTCGTTACGATTTTCTCGATCGCCGCCTTGCGGCCCATCTCTTCGTAATCGTCCATGGTGATAACGGTGTAGCCGGACTCGAGGCTGTAAGTGAAGTCTTCAGGCTCAAAGCGGGAGCCGCGCATGCCGATCTGAATGACGCGCTCGGGGTCAAGAATCCCCTCTTCCATGGCGCGACGCATAAAGGTGGCGTGGTTGATCTTGTCACCACAGATGGTATCCAGCACGTCGGCGTGGGCGTCCACATGCAGAATGCCCATCTTGCCGTATTTCTTCTTCAGTGCGCGCAGGATCGGCAGCGGAATGGTGTGATCACCGCCAATGGCGATCGGCGTGATACCTTTTTCCATCAGGCCGTCGAAGTAGGCTTCGATCTGGTCGATGGATTTTTCTTTGTTCATCGGATTAATCAGGCAATCGCCGATATCACAGATATTGGCGATGTCGAACGGCGCAATACCGGAAGTCGGGTGGCAGCGACGAATCAGGCGGGAGGCCTCACGCACTGCAGCCGGGCCGGAACGCTGGCCAGCGCGATAATTCACCGCCAGATCAAAAGGCACACCACAGAGGCCGATATCGACTTCCTCGGTCGCTTCCAGACGTTTGGTGCGCAACAGGGTAGCGATGTCGGAGAAGCGGGGAACGATTGCCGGATCTGTAGGATCGTACTTGGGATTTTTAGCCACGACTCAACCTCATTCAATAGCAGCGGCTTTGCGCCACACGCGGATCTAATCTCAATTTTCACAAATTGGCGATTGCTATTATCTAGCCCTCTGCCTGACTGCAATCTAAATACACAGTAGGTTCAGTGCAATATGAACTCCGGCAAACACCTTTCTATCCGACATATACTTGCGATATTTGAGAATTAAATTGCCAATAAACGGTGGCACCCAACCCGGCCGTGAACCATTGCGGGCGCGGCAACCACCCGCGAGCCTCCTCGCGGCCGGCAACATGCCGCAGCCCATTTCAAGGCCGCAGAAAAAGGCCTGCGTACCCGGCCGCAAAATCAGAAGAAGATAAAAAAGAGAAGCAACAAGGCGAGAGCGAAAACCGTCGTTTCAGCCTGTTCTTTGACAAGCGGAAAGCTCGACCAGGAAATCAAAAATATTCACAGTCGCGCGCCATCAATAGCGCCCATTCGCAGACAAGAGATAACCTGGCCCGTTATCGAGAACGATGTACCGCGGTGGCGGAAAGCCCATGCCGGTATCGACATATGACCGGGAATTCTGGCCAGGCCGGAGAAATCGGCAACATCTATGCCGACAAATTTATTGCCTGCACGATTTTTGTCGGGCGATTAACGCGGAAATAGTAGATGGCGATCAAAAAGCACAGCACTTCCGCGATCGGCAACGCCAGGAATATACCCTTGTCACCGAACCATAGCGGCAGCGACAGCACCAATACCACCGGGAACAGCAAAGTTCTGACAAAAGAAATAATAAACGACTCCAGGGGTCTATGCATCGCCGTTTGATAGGCAGTAGCAACCACATTAATGCCCAAAAACAGAAAGGCCGGCCAAAGAAAACCGATGAAGTCCTGGGTCAATTGCACCAGTGTGTGCTCATCGGCGGCCACAAACAGGGTGATAATGGCGCGCGGAAACAGGAACAGACTCAATATAATCAATAAACCAATTGCCAATGCCGAAGTAACACTCAGTTTGGCGAACTGGTAGATACGCTCCGGCTGGCGCGCCCCAAGGTTTTTGCTCAAGACCGGCCGAATGGAATCACTGATGCCAAAGGCCGCCATCAGGCCCAGCAGCAATACGTAATTGATAATGGTAAAAGCAGTGACGCCCTGAGCGCCGATAGTCGCCATAATGGCCCAGTTAAATATCACCGTGGTTACCGAATAGGAAGCTTCGCTGCCCAGCTCGGAAACACCGTTAATACTCGCTTTTTTGCAGTACGGCCAGATCTGTTGGGGCCGCGTGAAGGTTAAACTGCGTTTGGGCGAGCGGATATAGACCAGTAGCGCCAGCCACATAGGCAGCGCGGCGAGCCCGGTAGCCACCGCCGCACCGGTCATTCCCATATCGAGCTTGTCCACAAGCAGCCAGTTCAGGGCCACATTACTCGCGGCGGTCAATACCATGGCAGCGGATGCCAAGCGAGGGTGATTATCCGTCTGCAGCAGCATCATGAACGCGGGGCCCATGCAGATGAACGGTACAAACAACAGGAATGTACTGAGATACTCGCTCGCCAAGGTGGTGATGAGTGGGTGCCCCTGTATACCGAGAACAAAAAGCAACTCGGGCATAAACACCAGTGACGGAACCACGACAAGCAGAATCAACAGCACAATGCCTATCAGTGCCGCAGAGTAAGATTCACTGGCGAGCTGCAACTTTCCCTCGCCGATATACTTCCCAGCAATCACCGAGGCCCCGGTATCCAACATAAAAACCAGGCCGTATATCAATAACATAACGGGGCTGACAAAGTTGATTGCCGCCAGCGCTTCGGCACCCACAAAATTGCCAACAAACAAACCGTCGATCAGGGTCGCAGAAGTCGTGCACAACATCCCCATGGTGACCGGGATGCTGTAGTGGAAAAACACTTTACTAACTGGACCCGTAATGGGATCCCGGTTTTTCTCCGCAGTCATTGAAGCACTCTTTTCTTGGCGACAAGCAAACATCTACACGATTTCTTCATTGCGCAACTCAACCGCCCAGTGGTTATTGCAGAACATTCCAGTCGCGACCTCTTGAGTTGTCGCAATAGAGCGAGATCCGGTCCAAACCTCGACCCGCCGCATATTGACTGGATGGGCTGACAACGTCATATCCTGTAAACACCGGCTGGTGTTTTGATTGGCTCGATTGGGGCGCGGCGGCTCGTGCGCCCCCCTCATCCATTCCAATGACCCTCGCAACGTACAGTAGCTGTAACTTTGAATCAAGAGCACGTTATGGTTACCGATCGCTGTTCAGGCAGGCTGCGCGGGATTGGCGCTACAGCTGACGAAGGGGTGCATCGATAAGTCGGCATACGGAAGCCGGTATCGGGTCACCCCCTGGCTCAGAGCCCAGAAGGGAAGCGAGAGACTGCCATCAGTTATTCGGGAACACCTTGCAAACTACACTCGGTCACGGTCCTGAATATAGAGACAGCCCGGCTGTCACTGACTGCCCATATGCGCCACTGCAGCCGTCTCGAAATCGCCCAGCACCGCATCCAGCCGCTCGATAAGGTCGTCGCACTCGGCTTCGGTGATGGTCAGCGGGGGCGCGACCATAAACCAGTCGCCGTGTTTGCCGTTGGCGGTGCGACGGGAGTAGATAATCAGGCCGTGCTGCAGACCGATGATGCGGATGTGCTCGGTGGGCGGAAAGCTGGCCGGGTAGCCTTGCTTGGTTTTGCGATCGGCGACCAGCTCGACCGCCATCAGCAGTCCCTTGCCGCGGATATCACCGATGCAGGCGTGCTTCTCTGCCAGCAGTTCCAGTTTGCCACGTAGGTAGTCACCGCGGAGTCCGGCCTTGGCGACCAACCCCTGCTCTTCCAGCACTTCCAGTACTGCAACGCCGGTCGCACAGGTGATCGGATTCGCGTTGTAGGTGTGGGAGAAGTTGAAGCCAGTCAGGCCCGCCAGTTCATCGACCATGTCGCCGGGCATCAGCACCGCACCCAGTGGCGCATAACCGGCGGCCAGACCTTTGGCCAGAACCACCAGATCGCCCTTGGCCTTTGGCCAGTGGCTGGAAGCCAGGAACTTACCGGAACGGCCGGCACCACACAGGATCTCATCGTAAACCAGGTAGATACCGTGCCGGTCGCAGATCTCGCGCACACGGTTGGCGTAATCCTCACTCAGCATTTGCGCACCGGTGGCGAGGCCGCCAATCGGCTCAATCACAAACGCGAGAACATTGTCGGCACCCAGTTCCTGAATTTTCGCCTCCAGCGCATCGGCGCATTCCATGCGATAACTTTCGCGGCTGTGGCCTTCGGGTACACGGTACTGGAAAGGCGCCGGGATACGCTCGGACTTCATGGCGAAGCCGTCGATAAAGGGATCCAGGGCATCGTCACCGGTGATAGCCAGGGTGGCGATGGTGCCGCCGTGATAGGAAGGCGACAGCGTAATAATCTTGCGCTTCTGCAACTGGCCTTTCGCTACCACATATTGACGCAGGAACTTCAGCGCAATTTCCATGGCCTCGGAACCGCCGGAGGCCAGCGCAACACGCTGGTAGCCACCACCGGCGAGCTCGGCAATTTTTCTGGTCAAGTCGATATTCGGCTGGTGGCGGGAAACCCTTGAATAGGCGAAGTCCATCGTCACGGCCTGATCGTACATGGCCCTGGCCACTTTCTCGTTGCCGTGGCCGATATTGCTGACCACAGGGCCGGAGGACACATCGATATAACGGTTGCCCTGATCGTCTTCCATCCAGATACCTTCGGTCTTGACGATCAACGGCAGGGGCACGAAGTTGCTCTTCGAGTAAAAGAGATCCTGCGGACCACCCAAGTTAATTTCACTCATGCTGGCTTACCTCACAAATTTCAACAACCGGAGCCGTCAGCCTGGACAGTGCCGACGTATTTCCAAAAAAATTACCAACGCTCGCCCGGCCTGCATCGGAGCGTAAAATGAAAGTCAGGGCTCAAAATTCGGCGCGTTGACCGTCAGATGGTTGCCACCATCAATACCCAATAACTCACCGGTAATCGGTGCACGGGTGGTCAGCAGGAAATGCGCGGTCTCGGCCACCTCCTCCGCCTCGGTCATGCGCCCGAGCGGTGTCATCTCATTGATGTGCTTCTGGAAACGCTCGTAGGTCGCATCATCCATGCCGCCTTTGACCCAGCGCGTATTCACGAATCCCGGGCATAGTGCATTGACACGAATCTCCGGAGCCAGGGCCCGCGCCAGGGCCAGCGTCATATTGTTGATCGCGGCCTTGGAGGCGGCGTAGGCGATCGAACTGCCAAGCCCACTGAAGCCCGCCTGAGAGGAAATATTCAGCACCGAACCGCAATCAGATTTTCTCAGTGCCGGCACGCAGGCGCGGGTCATCTGATAGGTGCCAACCACGTTGACGCCCATGACTCGCTGGAAGTCCTGCGCTTCCAGGCCATCCAGATCGGCTGCGGGGCAGAACCGGGTAACGCCGGCATTGTTGACCAACCCATCGATACGGCCCCATTTGTCCTCGGCCTCTGCTGCCAACCTGCGACAATCGGCATCTATGGCGATGTCCGCCTGCACCAGCAGTACCTCGGCGCCCCTGCCCTGTAACTCTTCAGCGGTTTGCCGGGCGGCATCGATGGAGCGGGTATAGTTGACGACCAGATTCCAACCGCTATCGGCCAGCTTGTGCGCGATGGCGGCACCGACTCCGGTGCCAGACCCAGTCACGATAGCAATGGGGCGAAGATGATTCATGCCGCCTCCCCTTCCAATGCATTTCAGATAGATGGCCGGAAATCCGGCCCCTCACCAGATGAGGGTTAAATACGCCCCTTCTTGCGCGCGATGTTTTCTGCAGCCAGACAGGTGATTTCGAAAATCAGGTTGGCGGCGTTCAACTGGGTCATACCGGTCGGGTCGCGGTGCGGCATCACCTCACACACATCGCCACCGATCACATCCAGCTGGCGGATGTTGCGCAGGATCATCTGCATGTCGCGCATCATGATGCCGCCGGGCTCTGGTGCGCCGGTGCCGGGGCAGCAGATTGGATCCAGGCCGTCTACGTCAATGGTGATGTAACAGGGATTGTCACCAATGGCCCGCTTGATCCGATCGATCACCCCGGCACGGCCCATCTCTTCATATTCGTCCATGGTGATAACGTTGTAGCCGAGGTCGTAAGAGCCCTGAATGTCGTCTTCGGCAAAGCGGGTACCGCGCAGGCCGATCTGGATGCTCTTGGTGGGGTCGATAAGCCCCTCCTCTACCGCACGGCGGAAAGGCGTGGCGTTACAGATTTTTTCATCACCGAGGGTGTCCAGGGTGTCCGCGTGGGCATCGATGTGCAGTACGGAAATGCCGCCGTCAATGTAACCGCCCTTCTTCATGCCGCGCAGGATCGGCAGGGGAATCGTGTGGTCGCCACCGGCACAGATAGGCACAATGCCCTTGCCGGTAAACTCGGCGACGAACCTCTCGATATCCTCCAGTGCCTGAGACTGGATCATCATGTTCATTTCCGGGTCGCCGATGTCAGCGATGTTGGCCAGCTTGTACGGATTGATGGCGGTGGTGGGGTTTACCTTGCGGATGTAGCGGGACGCCTCACGGATGGCGGCAGGCCCCATGCGGACACCGTTACGGGCACCCAGACCCAGGTCAAACGGGCAACCCCACAGGCCGATTTCCAGCTCATCGTACTGCTCCGGGCCGGCCAGTACGTTGCGCATCATGGTGGCCACCTGCGATTCACGGCTAAAGCGCGACGAATCGATGGGCTGGTTAAACTCTGACATCAGCTCACCCTCAACAAATTCCTGAATATTGATAACACTATAAACGTGCAATAGACTGCAGATCTCGCCAGTAAAGATATAATTTTACCTGTTGCAGGCAATCCTTATCCAACTTGCCGCGGACACACCTTTCAATAATTGAGAATACTATATGAGCGGTAGTGACAAGCCCTTCAGCCGAATGCTGCGGATTATGGATGTGGTTTCCGCCCACCCGTCCGGCGCCACCATGGCGGAAATGGTGGAACAATTGGATATCCCCATTTCTTCGATTTACCGGCTGGTAAAAAACCTGGTGGATGAGGAATACCTGCAGGGCGGCGGCCGCCATAGTCGCTATCGCCTGGGGCGCCGCTTCCTGCGCCAGTACCACAGCTCGGTCGCCACTCGGAACCTGGTTGAACTGGTCAGACCCACGCTGCGCCACCTGTGCGATCAGTTTGATGAAGTGGTCTATTTCAACACGCTGGCGGGCCTGTCCATCCGCCCGATCTGTGCCGAATTTCCGCGCTCGGAAAAGGCGCGCACCGTTATCATGCCGGGCGATTTTTTCCCGGTACACGCCTCCGCCTCGGGCAAAGTGCTTTGCGCCTACCAGGAACCGGCCGTACAAAAGGAAATGCTAGGTTCCGATGAGCTCGAGCAATTTCGTCCCAACACTATTACCGACAGAAAGGCGCTAAAGGAAGAATTCGACAGAGTTAAAAAACAGGGCTATGCAGTGATCGACGATGAACTCGATGAGAATGTGTTCGCCATGGGTGTGCCGATTCATTCCGACACTGCCGGCGTCATCTACAGCCTTGCCGTGGTGTGTTTTAAAGAGCGCTTGCTGTCCCGCTTAACAATCCCGGAGGTTGCGCGCCTGTTGCGCCAGGGTGCCAGTGAAATCAATCAGACGCTGTCAAGTAACCCTTTGAGCTATCGTTTCGAATGATTTTCTGCGCTATATTCTCGCAGCGAAAACTCCGGACTTGATGGAGAACAACGAGTTGGCGAATACACCCACAAAGGGACAGATCGCCAAGGGAAAAACCGGTAAAAATGCCACAAGAAGATTCTTCGGTTAGTTTTTCTAAATATCAATTGCAAAAAAACTAACCGGCCCGACGAACTCCTCAGCAAGAACCTGCGGGATATTGTCACGGAAAAACTACGATACCGTTGTGAAGACAACCGAATTAAAAAGCTAAAAACTCCTGGGAGGTGTAATCGATGAACGAAATATTGCAGGCAACGCTGGACAAGTATCAGGTCACGGATAAAACGCGGGAGTTTATTGAAACCGGCCACCAGAAAATGTTCATCAGCGGCGAGTTTGTCGATGCGGAAAATGGAGCCACGTCAATCGTCGAGGACCCCTCCAACGGCGCACCGGTAATCACTGTCCCCTCGGCGACAACCGGTGATGTCGACCGCGCGGTGGATGCGGCCAAGCTTGCTTTTCGCACTGGCCGCTGGGCAGAAATGAAACCCATCGAGCGCCAGCACCTGCTGTTGAAGCTGGCTGACGCCATGGAAGAGCACGCGCAGACGCTGGCCGAACTGGAATCCATCGACGCAGGCAAGGCCATCAACGGATGTATGCCCGTGGATATTCAGGGATCCATCGATTTTCTGCGCTATATGGCCGGCTGGGCGACCAAGATTGAAGGCAATACCCGCGACATCTCCTGGCCCGGGGACAGCTTCGGCTTCACACTGAAAGAGCCCGTCGGTGTTGTCGGCGCAATCGTGCCGTGGAACTGGCCGCTGAACATGTCCATGTGGAAGCTCGCTGCACCGCTGACCGTCGGCTGTACCGTGGTGCTGAAGCCGGCCGAAATCACACCGATGAGCATGCTCTACCTGATGAAGATCTGGAAGGATGCCGGACTACCGGACGGTGTGGTCAATGTCGTCACCGGCAAGGGTTCCGTCGTCGGCAATCATCTGGCGGGCCACCCCGGCATCAACAAAATCAGCTTCACCGGCTCTACGCCGGTGGGCAAGCTCGTCGGCAAGGCCGCGCTGGAAAACATGACCCACCTGACCCTGGAGCTGGGTGGCAAGTCAGCGATGGTGGCGTTTGAAGACGCGAATATCGACGACATCGTCGCCGGCACCCAGCAGTCGGTATTCTTCAATTCCGGCCAGGTCTGCTCGGCGGGTTCCCGCCTCTATGTCCACAGGGACATTTACGAGGATACCCTGAAAGCCCTGACAAACGCCCTGCAAGAGACGGTAATCGGCGACCCGCTGGATCCGGCCACTACCCAGGGGCCACAGATTTCCAAGGGCCAGCTTGATTCTGTTCTGAATTACATCCAGATCGGTCAAGAGGAAGGTGCGCGCCTCGTTTACGGCGGCAAGGCGGTGGATCGGGAAGGCTACTTCGTCGAACCGACCCTGTTTGCCGACTGCACCAACACCATGCGTATCGTGCAGGAAGAAATTTTCGGTCCGGTGCTGGTGGTAATACCGTTCGAGACCGAAGAGGAAGCGATTCGCCTGGCCAACGACAACATCTATGGCCTGGCAGGCTCGGTATTCACCAAGGATCTCAGCCGGGCCATGCGCGTGGTCAGGGCGCTGGAAGCGGGATCAATATCCGTCAACACCCACGATGCCATCGATGTGGCCCTGCCCTTCGGCGGCTACAAGCAATCGGGTATCGGCAAGGACATGGGCAAGGAACAACTGGAATACTTCCTCGAAACCAAATCGGTGATTATGCAGCTCTAAGCCCTGGCTATCCGGACAGCGCCTGGCAACCGGGCCTGTCCTCCCGGCAGGAAATTGAATCACGCCCTGCCCGCCTGAAGTGAACGGCGACCACAGTTTTCACTGTCACCTGATACCATAAAAAACAACGCCTGCATTTGCCGGCGTTCAGACTGTTGATAAACCCCGCATTCCGTTCTGAGCTGGTGCGGTGGCGGCCAAGTACTAGGACGAGCATTTCGAAACGCTGTGAATACCTCCCTGTACGCTCCGGCGGCGACGTCCTGTCGCCGACGGTTCGAAATACTCGTCCTAGCACTTCGCCTTAAATTTTGACTGCGTAACTTTGTCAGCAACCTGAACGCCGGCATTTTCCGGCGTTGTTTTTTTGCGTTGGTTACAGTGCTTCCGCAGCTTCGGTCTCTCGTCGGACGTCCTTTGCCTCCACGGCCGTCGTCGCATCTGCTTGCTGACGCCTTTTACTGCCAAACAGCTTCTGCACCACGACAAAGAACAGCGGAATAAAGAAGATCCCCAGCAGAGTACCTACCAGCATGCCGCCGAGCACCCCGGTGCCGATGGCCCGCTGGGCGCCGGAGCCGGCGCCGGAGGCAATCGCCAGCGGCAATACGCCGAGACCAAACGCCAGTGAGGTCATCAGGATCGGCCGCAGGCGATCGCGCACGGCGCGCATGGTGGCATCGATCAGCTCCATGCCGCTCTCCAGGTTCTGCTTGGCGAACTCGACAATCAGAATCGCGTTCTTGCTGGTCAGGCCCACAGTAGTGAGCATGGCCACCTGGAAGTAGATATCCCGTTCCATGCCGCGCATCGTGTTCGCCAGCACCGCGCCGAGAATACCCAGCGGCGCCATCAGCAGTACCGCGGTCGGCACCGTCCAGCTCTCATACAGTGCGGCCAGACACAGGAACACAATCAGCAGCGACAGCGTATACAGCAGCGGTGTCTGTGCGCCGGCCGCGCGCTCTTGATACGACAGACCGCTCCACTCCATGCCGATACCGGCGGGCAGCTGTGCCACCAGCTTTTCCACTTCCGCCATGGCCTCACCGGAACTGATGCCCGGCGCGGCCTCGCCATTGACCTGCATCGCCGGCACGCCGTTGTAGCGCTCCAGCCGCGGCGAGCCGTATTCCCAGCCGAAGCTGGCGAAGGAGGACAGCGGCACCATTTCGCCCTTGCCGTTGCGCACCGACCAGCGCTGGAAGTCTTCCGGCACCATGCGGAAAGGCGCATCGGACTGCATGTAGACGCGCTTGATACGGCCGCGATCGATAAAGTCATCGATATAGGAACCACCCCAGGCCGCGCTCAGGGTCGCGTTGATATCGGCAATCGACAGGCCCAGCGAAGTGGCCTTGGCGGTATCGATATTCACGCGGAATTGCGGCGTGTCTTCCTGGCCGTTGGGGCGCACGTTGGCCAACAACGGGCTCTGCCCGGCCATGCCGAGGAACTGGTTGCGCGCCGCGGTCAGCGCTTCGTGGCCGAGGTTGGCATTGTCTTTCACGTAGAAGTTGAAACCGCCTGAAGTGCCCAGCTCCGGCAGTGCCGGCGGCGAGAAGGCGTAGGCGATCGCATCCTTGATCTGCATCAGCGCCCCCATGCCGCGCATGGCGACAGGGCCAGCGCCCTCGGACGCCTCTTCGCGCTCGCCCCAGTCCTTCAGCTTGATAAAGGCGATGCCGTTGTTCTGGCCGCTGCCGGCAAAGCTGAAGCCCTGCACCGAGAATACCGATTCCACGGTGTCCTGCTCATTGTTCAGGAAATGGTCCTCGACCTTGTAGATAGATTCCATGGTGCGCTCCTGGGTCGCACCAACCGGAGCCTGGATCATCGAGAACAGCACACCCTGGTCTTCCTGCGGCAGGAAGGAGCTGGGCAGGCGTACAAACAACAGCGCCATCACCAGCGACAGGCCGACAAAGACCGCCATAAAACGGCCACCGCGGGCGAGAATGCCACGCACACCGCCCTGATACTTGTTGCTGCCGCGCTCGAAGTTGCGGTTAAACCAGCCGAAGAATCCCTTCTGGCCGTGGTGTTCGCCTTTCTTCAGCGGCTTCAGAAGCGTCGCGCACAGCGCCGGGGTCAGTACGATTGCCACCAGTACCGACAGCGCCATGGCGGCGACAATCGTGGCGGAGAACTGCCGGTAAATAACCCCGGTGGCACCGCTCATAAACGCCATCGGCACGAAGACCGCCGACAGCACCACGCCGATTCCGACCAGCGCGCCGGTAATCTGCTTCATGGATTTTTTTGTGGCTTCCTTCGGCGACAGGCCCTCTTCGCTCATGACCCGCTCGACGTTCTCCACCACGACGATGGCGTCGTCCACCAACAGGCCGATCGCGAGCACCATCGCAAACATCGTCAGCATGTTGATGGAGAAACCGAGCGCGGCCAGCACGCCAAAGGTGCCGAGCAGCACCACCGGCACGGCAATCGTCGGGATCAGCGTCGCGCGGAAGTTCTGCAGGAACAGGTACATCACCAGGAATACCAGGATCACCGCCTCGACCAGGGTCTGGATTACCCCCTTGATCGACACCTCGACAAACGGCGTGGTATCGAAGGGCACAACCGCCTTCAGGCCCACCGGGAAGAACTCCTCAAGCTCCTTCAGCTTCGCCTTCACCGCGGCCGCGGTTTCCAGCGCGTTGGCACCGGTGGCCAGACTGATGGCAATACCGGTGGCCGGCTGGCGGTTGTAGCGGGAAATAAACTCGTAATTTTCCGCACCCAACTCTACTCGGGCTATATCACCGAGACGCAGCACCGAGCCGTCTTCGTTGGCGCGGATGACGATGTCGCGAAACTGCTCCGGCGTCTGCAGGCGCTCCTGCGAGGTGATGGCCGCATTGAGCTGCTGGCCCGGCACCGCCGGCGCACCGCCGAGACTGCCGACCGCCACCTGCGCGTTTTGCGCGCGCACCGCCGCGGTCACATCGCTCGGCGTCAGCTTGTAGGTTTCCAGCTTGTTCGGATCGAGCCAGATACGCATCGCGTATTTGGAACCGAATACCTGCAGGCTGCCGACGCCGGGCACGCGGCTGATCGGGTCCACCAGCGTCGAATTGATGTAATCGGCAATGTCGTTGCGGCTCATGCTGCCGTCTTCGGACACGAAGCCGGCCACCATCAGGAAGCCGCTGCGGGACTTGCTGACGTTCACACCCTGGCGCTGTACCTCCTGCGGCAGCAGCGGCATCGCCAGCTGCAGCTTGTTCTGTACCTGCACCTGCGCGGTATCCGGATCGGTACCGTTCTCGAAAGTGAGGCTGATCGAGGCGCTGCCGGTCGACTCGCTGGTGGCAGACATATACAGCAGGCCGTCCAGGCCCTTCATGCTCTGCTCGATGATCTGCGTCACCGAATCCTCCACCACCTTGGCGGACGCACCGGGATAGTTGGCGGAGATATTTACCGCCGGCGGCGCAATATTCGGATAGCGCTCCACCGCCAGCTGGGTGATCGCCATACCACCACCGAGCATGGTGATGATCGCCAGCACCCAGGCAAAAATCGGGCGGTTGATAAAGAAACTTGCCATTGCCGAACTCCCTTACGACTCGTGCGCGGCAGGCGCTTTTACTTCTGCGGCTTCTGCTTTGCTGGCCGCGTTTTCACCAGTTACCGGTACCGGTTCGGCTTCCGCTTCGGCCGCCTGTACCGGCGCGCCCGGGCGTATTTTTTGCAGGCCGGCGATCACGACCCGATCCCCGGCCTGGAGACCCTCTTCGACCAGCCACTTGCTGCCGATGGTGCGGCTCACCTGCACCGAGCGCTGGGCCACGACGCCCTCATCGGTCACCACCATTGCCGAGGTGCTGCCTTTGGGATCGCGGGCAATGCCCTGCTGTGGCACCAGAATCGCATTTTCGCGGATACCGCGACCGATCTCCGCGCGTACATACATGCCCGGCAGTAGCATATTGTCCGGATTCGGCACCACTACGCGCAGCAGCACGCTGCCCGTGGTCGGATCGACGCTGGCCTCGGCAAATTCCAGTTTGCCCCGACGCTCATAGACAGTGCCGTCCTCCAGCAGAATGGTGACCGGCAGATCGCCGGTCTGCTCGAGGGTGCCGGCATCCAATGCCTTGCGCAGCCGCAGGATTTCGGCGGTAGATTGCGTCAGGTCGACATAGATCGGATCAAGCTGCTGCACCGTGGCCAGCGCGGAAGACTGGTTCGCGGTCACCAGCGCACCCTGAGTCACGGCCGACTTGCCGATACGACCGCCGATCGGCGCCGTGATGCGGGCATAGTCCAGCTGAATCTGCGCGCGCTGCAGCGCGGCCCGGGCCGCGGCGACATCCGCGCGTGCCTGCTGCAGACCCGCCTGGGCGGTGTCGTTTTCCTGCTTGCTGACCGCCCCTGTCTTGACCAGATCTGCGGTGCGGGCGGCATTCAGGCGCGCCACATTTGCGGCGGCCTCGGCCCTTTGCAGGCTGGCCTTGGCACTGTCGACATCGGCACGGTAGGTGGCGTCGTCCAGCTGATACAGCGGCTGGTTGGCATCGACCAGGCCGCCCTCACGGAACAGTTGCTGCTTCACAATACCGTTCACCTGCGGCCGGACCTCGGCCACCTTGTAGGGCGCGGTGCGACCGGGCAGTTCCCGGGTCAATGTCACCGGCTCGGTCTTCAGCGTGACCACCGTGACCTGTGGCGCCATCTGTTGCGGCGCCGCGGACTTTTCGCCACAGGCGGTGAGCAGCGCAGATGCGATAAACAGACTGACGAGCGCTTTCTTGTTCAGCATTACTACCTCGATAACGGCGCGCCTTCCGGGCGCTGCCGCAAAAATAGGATCAATTGTGCGATCAGACAGGTTAGTCCTGTCGAAGCGTGGCATTTTATGTTCATGCACGAATGCATATCAAGTATTCATTCATGCATGAATATGAATTAAACTGCCGGCCAGCCCGGGCACCGGGGTGGCATCGCGAAGACCGGCCGCCTCTAAGTGGTCGCCATTAACCGCAGCAAATCGACACAGATCAATCGAACTGCGTTCAATTGCACGCCATGTGGGCTCAAATGAAATTTGTGACTTTTTAACGGCAGTACCCCGATCCATGGCCAAACGCAGAAAAGAGGAAGCCCAGGAAACGCGCGAGCGCATCCTCGACGCCGCCATCACCGTCTTCCACAAGCACGGTGTCGCCCGCCCTTCCCTCACCGAAGTTGCCGAACTCGCCGGCGTCACTCGCGGTGCCGTCTACGGCCATTTCCGCAACAAGGCGGACCTGCTCAACACATTGGCAGAGCGCATCAAACTGCCCGGTGAAAAGCTGTGTGAATCCGCCGGCGAAGAGCTGAAGAGGGATCCGCTGGGCTTGTTGCGCACGCGCTGGCTGTGGCTGTTCGAGGAAGTCGCCTGCAACCGCGAGTGGCAGCTGATCCTGGAAATCATCTTTCATCGCTGCGAGCTGGTCACCGAGAGCGGTGAGATTCAGCAGCGCATGATGCAGGGGCGAGCGGAAGGTATTGAGCGGATGCGCGAGTTGGTCTGCGCCGCCGTAGCGCAGGGGCAGCTGCCCGCGGATCTCAACATCGGCGTGGCGGTGCCGATGCTGCACGGCTCACTGATCGGTTTACTGCAGGAATGGCTGCTCGATCCGCAAGTCGGTGACCTGGCGGAACTGGGCGAACGCTATATCGATTCGCTGATCGATATGGTGCGCTTCTCTGCGACCTTGCGGCACGAATACAGCGCGGTCGCGCTCCATTGATACTCGGCTTTCCGAGACTAACGGCTGAAACCAAGCAATAGATATACGCCCAGTACCAGCACGACGCCTGCCACCATACTGCCGGTCAACCAGCTGCGCGCCATGACCCCGTCCGGCTTATAGTGGCTGGTCATTGCTGTTAACAGCCGCTCGATCATACGCAACGCGCTCTTGCGCAGCCTCTCATCCAGGCGGAAAACGCCCGTGACAAAGCCGCGTGCGGCTGTCGGCAGCAATCGCCGGTAGAGCCACTCGGCATCCAGGTTGACCGAGGGCAACTCCGGCGGGTAGAGCCGCCGCAGATTCAGCCAGACGAACGCCAGCGCCGAGAAGAACAGCAGCTGCAGCTGCGTCAGTACGTGGGTGATGTCATAGGGCGAATACGCCATCTCAAATGGCAGCAGGCGGTACAGTGCCTGCGGGTATATCCCCACGGCCAGACACAGCGCTGCGGCGATACTCATGGCCACCAGCATATTGGTCGGCGGCTCCTTAGCGCGAAGACCAGAATCGTGAGCGAAGAAGGCGAAGTAAGGGATCTTGATGCCCGCGTGATGGAATACACCGGCCGAGGCAAACAGCAGGATCAGCCACACCCAGTCGTGGCCGTTTTTGATCGCCGCGCTCATGATCATCGACTTGCTGACGAAACCGCTGAACAGCGGGAAGGCGGAGATCGAGGCGGCGCCGATAATGCACAGCACGGTGGTCTTCGGCATCGTCTTGTAGAGGCCGCCCAGCTCTGAACCGTTGATGCGCCCGGTCATCTGCAGCACCGCGCCCATGGACATAAACAGCAGCCCCTTGAAGATCACGTCGTTGAACGCGTGCGCCACGGCACCGTTGATCGCCAGCGAGGTGCCGATACCAATCCCCACCACCATAAATCCGAGCTGGTTGATCAGGCTGTAGGCCAGCACGCGGCGCAGGTCGTTTTCGATCACCGCATAGAAGATCGGGAAACAGGCCATGGTCGCGCCGATGTAGACCAGTAACTCGGTACCCGGATAGGCGCGCGCCAGCGCGTAAACGGCGACCTTGGTGGTGAACGCGCTCAGGAATACGGTGCCGGTGGGTGTCGATTCCGGGTAGGCGTCGGTCAGCCAGTTGTGGAAGAACGGGAAGGCGCACTTGATACCGAAGGCGAGGAAGATCATCCACTGCCCCATCGAAGCCTGGGCGCCCTGCCCCAGCCCAATGTGTCCGAACTCCAGCGAACCCTGCGTCTGCGCGTAAAAGATAATACCGCCCAGTAACAACAATCCGGACAATATCTGCAGCGTGAAATAGCGCAGCCCCGCCAAATAGGCGCGGCCGGTGCGACGCGCCCAGACCAGAAATACCGACGTCAAGGCCAGCAGTTCCCAGAAGATGAACAGCGTCAGCAGGTCGCCGGCAAAGACTGCGCCCAGCGCGCTGCCGGCATACAGCAGGCTCGCGACCTGCTGCATCGTGTCGCGCAGGTGCAGCGAGTAGATAATGGCAATCAGTGCGGCGATATGGAACAGATAACCGAACAGCAGGCTCAGGCGGTCGGCGCGGAACAGCAGCAGATCAAAATCCAGCACCGAATAGGCGCCGAAACTTCCGGGGCCGAGCAGCCACAGATTCGCGAGCCCCAGCACCGGCACGGCGATCATCAACAGCGCTCGCGGCCAGCCGCGCACAAACAAAGCGATCAGCGCCGCGACAAAGAACGGAATAAACGGCGCCACTTCAAACATCGCCGCGGCCTCCCTGCGAATCACTATCTACGAGTTCGGCCCGGTCGTAGTAGTCCTCGGGGCGCATCAGGAATCTGCGCATCCACTTGGCGACGATAACCAGCAGGACGCAGCCGACGAAGCCGTACAGCGGATAGAACGCCGGCAACCCCTCCCAGCGGAACTCGGTATGGCGGTGCACGACAAAATCCAGCGCCACCAGCAGCGCGCAGATACCGTAGAAAATTCGCAACAACCGGCGGACGTTGTCCGGCTTATCAAAAAAATCCGATTTATCGCCACTCATACGCGCTCTAGATTCCAGCCTTGATCAGCAGATAGAAGACATCCGGGTACAGCAACAGACAGACACAGCCGATGGCGGTGATGCCGAGTGCAATCAGCGACAGTAGCGGCGCTTCCCGTATCGCCACCGCTTCGTCCTGCTCCGCCAGCGGTTGCTGGCCCACACCATTGCTGCCGAAAAAAGCGCGCAGCGGAATCGGCAGCAGGTAGGCGATACTGAGCAGCGAACTCGCCATCAACAGCGCCATCAACAACCACTGCTGCGCCTCGAAAGTGCCCAGCATCAGGTACCACTTGCTCCAGGTGCCGCCTGTCGGCGGAATGCCGATAATGCACAGGCTGGCCACCAGGAAGGCGGTCATCGTGACCGGCATCTGCCGGCCGATACCGCGCAGCTCGCCGATCTCGGTCTTGTGTGCGGCTACCAGGATCGCGCCCGCGCAGAAGAACAGCGTAATCTTGCCGAAGGCGTGCATCACGATATGCAGCGCACTGCCGGTGGCGCCGGCGCTGGTCGCGAGCAGCGCACCCAGGGTGATATAGCCGAGCTGGCTGACCGTGGAATAGGCGAGGCGTTTTTTCAGGTTCTGCTGGCGCAACGCGACAATGGACGCGAGCAGAATCGACACGCCCGCCAGGTACAGCAGCCATTCGGTGGCGGGAATGCTCCGCAATGTCTCCAGCCCGAAAATCATCAGGCAGACTTTCAGCAGCACAAAGACCCCGGCCTTGACCACCGCCACCGCATGCAGCAGTGCACTCACCGGTGTCGGTGCCACCATGGCCGCCGGCAACCAGCGGTGAAACGGCATGATCGCCGCCTTGCCGACACCGAACACATAGAGCACCAACAGCACCGACAGCAGTGCCACGGAAGTGCCGGGCGCAAACACCCCACCGGATTTAAAAGACAGTGTGCCGGCGAGCAGCCAGGTGGCGATGATTGCCAGCAGGAAAAAGCCGATAGAGGTGCCGAGCAGCACGCTGAGGTACACCCTGCCCCCCTGGCGCGCCTTGTCGGTCCCGGCGTGCGTTACCAGCGGATAGGTGCACAGGGTCAGCAGCTCGTAGAAGACAAATAATGTAAACAGGTTTTCCGCAAACGCGATGCCCATCACTGCGGCGATCGACAGCGCAAACAGGCTGAAAAAGCGCGTCTGGTTTTCCTCGCCGTGGCCGCGCATATAGCCGATCGCGTACAGGGTGGTCACGATCCACAGGAAGCTTGCCACCAGCGCGAACAGCAGCCCCAGCGGCTCGACGCGAAACGCCAATGCCATGCCGGGCAGGACCTCCAGCCAGTGCACCGCGATTGCCTTTCCTTCGATAACCGGGCCGTACATCGATGCCACTACGGCAAACAATGCCGTGCCGGCAATGATCGATACGGCTTCACGCAGGTTGGCGCTCCGGGCGGTCAGCTGGATACCGGCCAGCGCCAGCAACGGAATCAACAGTGCCAGTTGCACCAGAGTCGAATCGTTCACGGTGCAGCGCCTCCAAGCAGGAATTGCGAAGCCGCAGCCGTCACCGCCACCGGCAGGCGAGTATCAACCCCGAAATACAGGTTGGCAGCGATCAACAGCCAGGTGGGCAACAACAGTCCGGGGGGTGCCTCGCGGCGGATCATCGCCAGGGCCTCTGGTGGCGACTGCAGGTAACCGGCTTCCACCAGCCGCCAGACATAGAGCACCGCCAGCAGCGACCCCACTACCACCAGAATCGCCACCCACCAGAAACCGGCATCGATCGCCGCCGTAACCAGGTACCACTTGCTGACAAAGCCCACGGTCAGCGGCATGCCGATCAGGCTGATACCGCCGATCGCAATGGCCGCCATGGTCCAGGGCATGGTGCGGCCGAGTCCGCGAAAGCTGTCGATGCGGCAGCCGCCGACCTGATAGACCAGCCCCGCCAGCGCCAGGAATAGCCCGCCCTTCATCAACGCGTGATTGAACAGGTGCAACAGCGTCGCCTGCAGCGCCGTCGCGGTGCCGATACCGATACCCACCACCATGTAGCCGACCTGCGCGACACTCGAATAGGCGAACATGCGCTTGATATCCGTCTGGTAGATCGCCACTGCGGACGCTGCGAACACGCCCGCGAGTCCCAGACCGATCAACAGCAGCTCCAGCGGCAGACTGGCGAGGGCGAACTCCACCCCGAATACAGTGACGGTAAAGCGCAACAGCAGGTAGAGCGCCACCTTGGTGGCGGTAGCAGCGAGAAACGCGGTAACGATTGACGGCGCATAACTGTAGGCGTTCGGCAGCCACAGGTGCAGCGGAAACAGTGCGAGCTTCAGACAGATGCCGACGAAAATAAACGCGAAAGCGGCGAGTACCGTGGTACTACCGCCCAGCGCCGGCAGGCGCGCCGCCAGGTCGGCCATGTTCAGGGTACCGGTCATCATGTACAGAAAACCGATCCCGATCAGGATAAAAGTCGCGCCGATGGTGCCCATGATCAGGTACTGGAAAGACGCCCACAGCGCGCGGCGGTCACGGCCCAGGGCGAGCAGTGCGTAGCTGGCCAGCGACGAGATCTCCAGAAACACGAACACGTTGAAGACGTCACCGGTGGCAACGATCCCCAGCAGCCCTGCGAAGCACAGCAGGTAGAGGGTGTAGAAGAGTATCTGCCGGCCGGCGGCCAGTTCTCGTGCGATACTGCTCCGCGCCGCGGCGATGACGGCCGCACTGAGGCCGGACACGATCAGCAATACCCAGGCATTCAGCAAGTCTATGCGGTACTCGATGCCCCAGGGTGCATCCCAGCCGCCGAGGGCGTAACTGATTGGACCCGTAGAGTAGACCTGCTGCAACAGCAAGACACTGACGGCGAGCGCCGCCAGGCTGACGCCCAGCGTAAACAGCCACACTAGCGTGGCCCTGCGAATAAGCAGACAGGACGGTGCTGCAACCAGCGGCAGAATGACCTGCAGTATCGGAAGATGGCTCAGCACGGCTTATGTTCTCCCGCATCTTGCCCCGCAGCCTGAAATTCTTCGGCGGCCTGAATATCCCGCTCCTCCACACTGCCGTAGGCGCGCTTGATGCGGATCACCAGCGCCAGTGCCAGCGCCGTGGTGGCAATGCCGACGACGATCGCGGTGAGTATCAGCACGTGCGGCAACGGATTCGAATAGAGGTTTTCACCCTGCACCAGAATCGGCGCGCCGCCGCCATCGACCTTGCCGGCGCTGATGTAGAAGATAAACACCGAGGTCTGGAAGATATTCAGCCCGATGACCTTCTTGATCAGGTTGCCCTGGGCGATGACCATATAGAGCCCGATCATCATCAGGGCAATCACCACCCAGTAGTTGTAGAGCGACGTCAGCAACACTTTATCCAACCCTCCGCTCGATCATCTCGTCGATAGTCTCTTCTACTTGCATCGCCGGCTGCCCGTCGCGCCGCAACTGCGCGGAGAAGGCGTAGAAAATCAATATCATTACCGCAGCTACGGTAATGCCCACACCCAGTTCGATGGCGATGATGCCAACATGCTGGCCGCTGACCGGATCGCCGGCGAGCGCACTGTAGTCGAGAAAGTTTTTGCCCGTGGCCAGACCCAGCAGGCCGACGGCCCCATAGATCATTACACCAACTGCGGCCAGCAGCTGCACCAGCCCATTGCCGGCGACCCGCTGCACCGCATCGAGCCCGAACACCAAGCCGTAGAGAATAAAGCCCACCGCAAAAATGACCCCCGCCTGAAAGCCACCACCGGGGCCATACTCGCCGTGAAACTGCACATAGAGGGCAAACAGCATGATCGGCGCGATCAGGATTTTGGCTACCACGCGCAGCACCAGATCCCGCGACTGTCCGCCCGACTGCAATGCCGGTGACGGCACGGCAGACCTGCTGTCGCTGCCACCGAGCAGCAGCGCCAGCACACCGAGTCCCGCAGTAAATATCACCACCACTTCGCCCAGGGTATCGAAGGCCCGGTAGCTGGCCAGTACCGAGGTAACGATATTGGGAATACCGATTTCCGCCATCGACTCGCCGATGTAGCGCGGCGCCACGTGCCCGTGTGCCGGCGCATCGGCGGCGCCAAACGCCGGCATGTCCAAGGTGGCAGCCAGCAGCAGAGTCCCGACGGCGGCAACCAGTATCAGGGCCAGTACCGCCCGGGTTTTGTCCGAGCGCTGCCGGCGGCCGCACAGCGCCAGCGTCAACAGGATCAACAGCGGTGCGATACCCGCGCCGACTGCCGCCTCGGTAAAGGCCACGTCCACGGCCCCCATCGCCATAAAGAAGCTCGCGGAAAGCAGGCCGTAAATACCGGCAAGCATCGCCGCCGCGAACAGGTCTCTGGTCCACGCGATCGCCACGGCGGTGGTCAGCAGCAGTGCGAGCAGTGAAATATTCAGTAACAGTTCCATCAGCTTTGCATCTCCGCTGCCTAGACCCGATCCGTATTGAGCGCGTCCGCTTCCGCGACGTCCGCGGCAGCGGTCGGAGGCTCTGTTGCCCCGCCCTGTTCGCCACGGGTTTTTAAGGCGGGTAACTTCCACTCGCTGTGCTGGGCGGCCCTGGCCAGCGCGTGACTCGCGACGGGACCGGTAAAGAACAGGAACAGCAGAATCATGCCGAGCTTGAACAGCGCCAGGCTCCAGCCGGCGAGCAGCATCAAGCCGCCGAGAATCAGGAAGGTCGCCAGAGTGTCGGTGACACCGGCGGCGTGCATGCGCGTGTAAAAATCGGGAAAGCGCAGCAGGCCGACGGCACCGGACAGCATGAAGAAGCACCCCAGGGCGAGCGCACAACCGCTGAGCAGCCACACAACTTGCTCAATCATCCATCACCTCGCCGCCGCTGCCGGAGCGGAACTCGAAATAGCGCAGCACGCCGATCACGCTGACAAAGTTGATCAGCGCGTACACCAGGGCAATATCGAGAAATTCGGGCTTGCCGAAAGTGAAGCAGATCACCGCAATCAACAGTACCGTCTTGGTACCGAATACGTTCACGGCGAGAATGCGGTCGTAGACACTCGGTCCCAGCAATGCCCTTATCAGCGCCATCGCCATAACCACCAGCAGTGCGATAATCGTTGCGGCCAGCATTATTCTTCCAGTGCTCCTACCCGCCTTTCCATTTCACCCCGGCGCAACTCCTCTATTCCGTCAGCGGCCAGTGCGTGCACCAGGATTTCGTCACCATCCAATTCCACTGCCACGGTACCCGGGGTCAGGGTGATCGAATTTGCGTAGAGCACTTTCGCCAAATCAGTTCGCAGGTTGGTCCTGACGCGCATATGAATGGGAGAGATGGCCGCATCGCGGTTACCGAAGAGACTGCGCCAGACGCAGGAGACCACTTGCAGATTGCTCTGCACGATCTTGCGGAACAGCCACCAGTAGTAGCCCGGCAACGCCGTGGCAAGATGCAGTGGTTGGGACTCGCGATCTACCAGCTGCATTCGCCGGGCCAGCAATAGCACCAGGGCGATCGACAGCAGGCCGAACGTCAGCAGTAGCGGTGTGTAGAGGCCGGAATTGGCCAGCCAGATAAAGGCCAGTATCCCGATCAGGGAGAGGGTGTAGCGCATACTCAACTCGCACGGACTCAGCCGTTATTGCCGGCAATACTGCAACATCAGCTCTGGATCGCCGCGTCGCAAAGGTAATGGCCGTCGAACACCCGGCGCATCACGACCGCTGCTTCGGCATCCAGTGCAAACTGCTTGTCCTCGGCGGCGACCTTGGCGATCAGCTTCTCCAGGGTCTCTCCCTCGGGCAGGCAGTAGCGGCTGTTGAGTCGCTGTTCCGCGGCATCGGAAAGGCGGCTGGCGCGGGTGCGTATGGCGCGGGCGACAAACTCGGACGGTCGATTGCCGGCAGCAACGATCTCGTTGCTGGCCGACAGGTAGCCCTGTATGAACGCCCGACAGCTGGACGCGGCCGCCGACTGGCTGTCGCTCTGGTAGGACTTGCACGCGGACACCAGTGCGGTCGCATTCATCGGCTCCAGTGCGGCCAGCGACTGGCTGAAAATCAGCGCCAGTGGCGCTCCGATTCCTATCCCTATTCGCATTGTTATCGCCATAAATGCCTGCGGTTTATCGGTTTTCTTGTTGCGATCACTTTGGCATTTTTGCTGTGCGGAATATTGTCGGAATTGTGAAAAAGTGTGGCTGCGTTTGTCAGCACAGCGCGCTAACAACCCTGCTCCGGCCTGGCGCGCGAGTTGGCGCGCTACGGGGGCTCTGCTAAAGTCGGGGCATAGCGCGCCGCACCGGCACGCAATTACAGCAGCTGTAACAACTGACAATAATTCGAAGTGATTCCGATGGCAGTGCCCAAAGCCTGTGTTCTGGTGGTCGATGACGACTGCGATATCCGCGACCTGATCGCCCGCCTGCTGACCACCGAAGGCTACACAGTCGCGACGGCGCAAGACGGCGAGGAGATGTTTCACCAGATGGCCCAGCGGCCGGTGGATCTGGTGCTGCTCGACGTGATGCTGCCGGGCCAGGACGGCTTCGAACTGTGCCGCCAGTTGCACAGTGACGCGGAGATGCCGCCGGTGATCATGGTCACCGCCAAGGACGACGAGATCGACCGGGTCGTGGGGCTGGAACTGGGCGCCGACGACTACATCGTCAAGCCATTCAGCGGCCGCGAGCTGCTCGCGCGGATCAAGGCGGTGCTGCGCCGCGCGCGGCAACCGGCGGTCAGCGGCAAGCGCGGCGTCTATCGCTTCTCCGGCTGGCGCTTCTACCCGGCGCAGATGGAGTTGTACGATGTCGACACTACCGCGATTCCGCTCTCCACCAGCGAAACCGAACTGCTGCTCGCCTTCGTGCAGAATCCCCAGGTACCACTGTCCCGCGACCGCCTGCTGGATCTGACCAAGGGCCGCGACAGCTTCCCCTTCGACCGCAGCATCGATTCCCACGTCAGCCGCCTGCGGCGCAAGCTCGGCGACGACGCGAAGAAGCCGGAGATCATCAAGACCGCCTGGGGCACCGGCTATATGTTCACCTATCCGGTCGAGGCGGAGTGAACGCGGGGTGAGATTCCGGCTGCCACACACGATCCGTTCGCGCACGATCCTGGTGCTCTTCTGCGCCTTCCTGCTGTCGCACACGATCAGCCTGGCGATTTACGAAATCAATCGCGACAAGACGATCCTGCTGACCGAGGCCACGGACCTGGCGGATCGCATTATTGGCGTGGTTGAGCTGGCCCGCAGCTTTCCGGAACGGGACCGCCAGCGCATTCTCGCCGCGGCGGAAACCCAGTTCCTGACCATGTTTCCCGAGCCCGGCAATCTCGACGACGAGCGCTGCCGCGACAACGACTTTTCCCGCCGTGTGACGGAATCGCTCGGCGGCGCCTTCGCCGATGTCCCCGGCTTCCATGCGCAGGTCTGCCTGCGCCGGCTGAAACCCGCTCCGCTGCTCGCCAGAAACGAGCCGCTACACGGCTTCGACGTGCTGGTTGCAGTCAATTTTCCCGATAACGAGCGCGCGGTGTTTCACGCGATCCTGCCGGAAGGCGAGTCGCTGATACACGATGCCGTGCTGGTGTACCTGTTGTTCTCCGGTCTGATTGCGCTGCTGCTGGCCGGATACCTGATTCGCAAAACCGTGGCGCCACTCGGCCAGCTGGCCAAGGCCGCAGACAGCATCGGCACCAATATTGACACACCGCCACTGCCGGAAAATGGACCCGCCGAAGTGGCGGCCGCCGCCCGCGCCTTCAATCGCATGCAGCAACGCCTCGCCCGCCTGGTACACGGCCAGACAGAAATGCTGGCGGCTATCTCCCACGATCTGCGCTCCGCCGTCACACGCCTGCAGTTGCGCGCGGAATTACTGCAGGATCGCCAGGAGCGGGAGGGACTGCAGCGGGTGGTCGACGACATGAAAACCATGATCCAGTCGGTGCTGGATTTTGCCCGCGGGCTGGATCCCAGTGAGACGCCGCGCAGAATCGATTTGAGCGCTCTGGCAGAGAGTCTCTGCGACGACCTCAAGGAGGAAGGCTATCCGGTTCAGTTTCGCAGCGGCGGCGCAGACTGCGTAACCGAATGCCGACCGGTTGCGCTGCGACGCAGCCTGCACAACATTATCGACAACGCCATCAAGTACGGTAGCGAGGCAAAAGTCAGCGTCGAAGGCACTGCGGAGAGCATCCGCATCGTGGTGGAAGATTGCGGACCGGGTATCCCAATGCATGAGCTGGAGGCGGTACTGCAACCTTTTTATCGCCTGGAGAAATCCCGCAACAGTAAGACCGGCGGCGTCGGCCTCGGCCTGTCCATCGCCGGCAACACCGTGCAGGCCCACGGCGGCGAACTGTCGCTGGAAAATATCAATGGCGGCGGTCTGCGGGTGCAAATGCAGCTTTCCAGATGCTGACGCAGAACCAGCCAATGTTGGTAAGGCTCTGCAGACTCTGCTAAATTCAGTGGTACCGACTCTGCTGTTCCAATTTTCATGAACGCCACTCGTCTCTGCTTTTTACTTATTGTGCTGTTGGTCGCCCAATCGGTGACGGCTTTCAATGACAGCCACCGGGAACTGCAGAGTATCGTCACCCATGTGCCTACAGACCACATCGACGCGATAGATCACATCGATACACCTGAGGACCAGCACCAGTCCGAGAAGACGCTGAAACAGGATTGCGATCACTGTTGTCACTGCCACAACCCAACGCAATGTTACGTCGTTGGTACATTGGGCCCAATTGCATCAATTGATCAGCCAGACAGTCCAGACCGATATTCCCCGAATTTCCCTTCCCTTAATTCTCCACCCGATCTCCAGCCGCCAATCGCGTAAGCGTCTATCCGTTAACTAGCTGCTCGCCATCTTGTCGGTGTGTCCGCGCACGCCTGCGCGGTCGCCTTCCGAGCCAGCGAGTGGAATCGCGCCGTCCGTTAATGCACTGCCGATTGTTGATCTCGTGCACTGGCACCACGACTCCGGTCGCCAACCGCGTTGCGGAAAGCTGCGCTCATCAGAAAGAGCTGGAATACATGATTTATCGATTTTTATTGATCGCCCTCGTCGCAACGTTGGCAGCTTGCCGGCAAGCGGAGCAAGCCGATCACCCGCCGCTGGAAGCCCACAATCAGAGTGCTGGCGCCAGCGAGAGCGGCACAATCGGCCGGGACCGAATTGTATTGAATGACGCACAGATGGCGACGGCAGAGATCCGTGTCGAGCCGCTGCGCGCACAAATTATCAACTACCGCTACTACGCGCCCGGCGAAGTTGTGGCCAACGGCTACCGCAGCTACCTGTTGTCGCCGCGGGTGGACTCCGTTGTCGTCGAGCGCCACGCGGTGCTGGGCCAGCACGTCCAGAAAGGCCAACCACTGGTCACGCTCACCAGCGAGGCCATTGCAACGGCGCAGGAGGCCCTGCACAGCAGCGCCGATGAGTGGCGCCGGGTCGAAAAGCTCGGGCGGGAATTTGTCGGCGAGAAGCGCTTCGTTCTGGCACAGAGCCGATACCGCAGTGCCCGCGGCAAGTTACAGGCGCTCGGACTGACAGACAGTGCCATCGCCGGCGCAGCCGAAGGGAAATTGCAGGCTGCGGGAGAATACACCCTGACCGCAGCGATCGGCGGCGTGGTGCTCGCCGACAACTTTCACCAGGGCCAGGCCGTCAGCGCCGGCGACAGCCTGCTGCAAGTGGCCAGTGAAAATGAACTGTGGGTAGAGGCGCGCTTGCCCGCAGACAACACCCTGCCCCTACCGGCCGAATCACCGGCGTTTGTCGCTGCAGCGGACAGCGAATTTCCCGCACGCGTTGCCCAGGAAGCGCACGCGATCGACCGGGAGACGCGCACGCGCGTGGTTCGCCTGACCGTCGACAACCAAGCCCACCGCCTGCACCCGGGCATGTTCGCCGATGTCTACTTTCAACTGAACACCCGGCAACCGGTAATTGCCGTGCCCGAAAGCGCGCTGTTACGCGGTGACGACGGCGACTGGATCCTGTTCGTGGAGACGGAACCCAATCGGTTTCAGGCTACGGAAGTGGAAGTCGGTGCGACGCTCGGCGACTGGCGGCTGGTCAGCGGCGTAGCCGAGGGTACGCGCGTCGTCATGCAGGGGGCATTTTTTGTCGCCGCGCAAATTTCCAAGGGCGGATTTGATCCGCACAATCACTAGCAGTAGAGGTAAGAAACGATATGTTCAGTCGTGCATTTAATGGCATCGTCGATTGGGCAGTCGCCAACCGTTTGCTGGTGGTGCTGGCCCTGACGACACTCATCGTTGCGTTTTATCTGACGATTCCGCGGCTCAACCTGGACGCATTCCCCGATGTCACCAATGTACAGGTGGCAGTCAATACGGAAGCACCGGGCCTGGCGGCGGAAGAAGTGGAGCAGCTGATTACTTATCCAATCGAAGCAGTCATGTACGCACTGCCGGATGTGGAAGAGGTGCGCTCGATTTCAAAGACCGGCTTGTCCAGTGTCACGGTCGTATTTCGCGAGGACACCGATATCTATTTTGCCCGACAGTTGGTGTTCGAGCGCTTGCAGGCCGCGCGGGAACTGATTCCTGCCGGCGTCGGCACACCGGAGATGGGGCCCAACACCTCCGGGCTCGGGCAGGTGTATCAATACCTGTTGCTCGCCGATAAAGATTCCGGCTACAGCACCATGCAACTGCGCAGCCTCAACGACTGGGTGGTAAAGCTGCTGTTGATGCCGGTTGACGGCGTCACCGAAGTGCTCTCCTACGGCGGTGAGGTCCGGCAGTACCAGGTGAACCTGGATCCATCGCGGCTGCTGGCGCATCAATTGCGTCAGCAGGATGTGACCGGTGCGCTGCAGGCCAATAACACCAATGTTGGTGGCTGGTATATGAATCGCGGCCAGGAGCAGCTGGTCATTCGCGGTACCGGCTGGCTCGACTACGGCGAACAGGGCCTGCAGCAGATTCGCCAGGTACCGTTGAAGAGTGTCAACGGCACCGTCGTGACGATAGCGGATGTCGCCAGCGTGACCACGGACAGCGAAATTCGTCAGGGCGCGGTCACCATGACCCGACGAAACCTGGTCGGCGAACCCGAGAGCCACGGCGAAGTCGTTTCGGGCATTGTGCTGAAGCGTATGGGGGCCAACACCAAGGCAACCATCGACGGCATCAACCAGCGCGTTGAATTGATTCGGCAGGCGCTACCCGCGGGCGTGCGTTTCGAGGTCTTTTACGATCAGGCGGATCTGATCAGCCAGGCGGTGCGCACTGTGGTCGTGGCACTGCTACTGGCGTTCGTCTTTATCGTCGCGGTACTCGCCCTCTTCCTGATGAACCTGCGCGCAACGCTGCTGGTGCTGATGTCCATCCCCATTTCCATTGGTATCGCCCTGCTGGTCATGGCCGTGTCCGGCATATCCGCCAACCTGATGTCGCTCGGTGGCCTCGCCGTAGCCATCGGCATGCTGGTGGATGGCTCGGTGGTAATGGTAGAGAACATGTTCAGGCACCTGGGCACAGCGCCTGCCGGGGAGCGCGCGAACATTCCGCTGCGACTCCGCCAGGCCGGGGGCGAAGTGGCGAGACCCATTTTCTTCGCCGCAGCCATCATTCTGGTGGTCTTCACGCCGCTGTTCAGCTTTGAAGGGGTCGAAGCGCGACTGTTCCAGCCGATGGCGATCAGCATCATGCTGGCCATCATCGCCGCAGTGGCCGTCGCGCTCGTCGTTGTGCCGGCAATGGCCGGTTTTCTGTTCCGCCGCGGCATTACATCGCTTCCAAGTCCGCTACTCGGGCCATGGGAGCGTCTTTACCGCCGCGCCCTGCCACTGGCAATGCGCCATAGCCGGCTGGTGGTGGCCGCTGCGCTAGCCCTGTTCGCTGTGGCCCTGTTGTTACTGCCGCGCATCGGCACAGAGTTCGTACCGGAACTGGAGGAAGGCACCATCAACCTGCGGGTGACCCTGGCGCCCTCCTCCAGCCTGGCTACTGCACTGGAAGTGGCGCCGCGACTCGAGGCCATGCTGCTGGAATTTCCCGAGGTCGACTACGCGCTCTCGCGGATCGGCCGCGCCGAGATCGGCGGCGATCCGGAGCCGGTCAACAACATCGAAATCTACATCGACCTAAAGCCAAGGGCGGAGTGGCGCAACGCCGAAAGCCGGCAGCAACTGCAGCAACTGATGGAACAGAAACTCGAGCAGCATCCCGGACTGCAGTTCAACTTCTCACAACCCATTGCGACTCGGGTCGACGAACTGCTGTCCGGCGTCAAGGCGCAGCTGGCGATTAAACTGTTTGGGCCGGATCTCGATATGCTGGCCCGCAAAGGGGCGGAAATAGAAAATGCCGTGCGGTCTGTCGCCGGCACCCGGGACGTGGCACTCGAGCAGATCACCGGCGAGGCCCAACTCGTCATCAAACCGAAACGCCGCCAATTGTCCCGCTATGGCCTTTCGGTTGGCGACCTGATGTCACTGGTACGCGATGGCCTCGGCGGCAGCAGCGCCGGCCAGATCATCAACGGCAACGAACGCTACGATATCTATGTGCGCCTGGCGGACCGCTTCCGCAGTGATCGCGCAGCCATCGCCGAACTGCGTCTACAGTCGCCATCCGGTGCCTGGGTGCGACTCGGCGACGTTGCCGAAGTGTCGGTCGAATCCGGTCCGCCGCAGGTACGCCGGGACGACGTGCAGCGCCGGGTCGTGGTACAGGCCAACGTGCAGGGGCGCGATATGGGCAGCGTGGTCGGCGATATACGCGCGACTATCGCCGAACGGGTGGATCTCCCGCCGGGCTACGCCGTCGCAATCGGCGGACAATACGAAAACCAGCAACGCGCACAGCGGCGATTGATGTTGGTCGTTCCGCTGTCACTTGCGCTGATCGCCCTGCTGCTCTATTTCGCCTTCCACTCCATTGGCCAGGCCCTGCTGATTCTGACCAATGTTCCCCTTGCGGTGGTCGGGGGCGTTTTTGCCCTGTGGGCCTCCGGGCAGTACCTGTCGGTGCCCAGTTCAGTGGGATTTATCACCCTGTTCGGTGTCGCCGTACTCAATGGTGTTGTGATGGTGGACAGCATCAATCGCCGCCGCACGGCGGGCATGGACGGGCACCAGGCGATCTTCGACGGCGCAGTATCCCGGCTGCGCCCGGTATTGATGACCGCAATTACGTCGGCACTGGGCCTGATACCGATGCTACTGTCCTCCGGTGTCGGCGCGGAGATTCAAAAGCCACTGGCGACGGTGATCGTCGGCGGGCTGGTCAGCGCAACCCTGCTGACGCTGTTCGTCTTGCCGGTGCTCTACCGCCGCTTTTCGCGAATCTGACCCGTGATGGCATGCCCCGCGGCCGCCAATGCGGCCCGGGGCCAACGCATACTGAGCCGGGACTCGACCTGTGACCGGGTGGTACCAGCACCGCTATCTCACCTCTGCTGAAACCACGTCGACCGCAACGTCAAATCCAGCCATATCAGAGACTTAGGAATGTTAATTAATGTAAAAACTGTCACTTTTTAACCAATTTCTGAGAGCCCCTCGAGCGGAAAATGGTACGAAATGACAAAATTTACGCCAAGTGCCGCAATCATTTTCCCCGTTTGGCCTGTGGCAGGCACCAACTGTCTCGGATCGGAAGCATTTCATGCCCTTCGGAGCTTTCAGCCTTTATACTTGTCCTAAGCTATAGGTCGCCGGTGTCCACGGGACGTCGGCAGCCTATGAAGTAGGACGTATAAAGAGACTCCCTATGCTTATCAATCGGATTGCCGTTCTGTGTTCCGGCTTCTTGTTTGCCACCCTGTTGTCCGCAACTTCCCAGGCCGAGATCAATACCCTGCAGCCCGAGCAGGACCAGGGCAGTACGGCCCGAGAGATCGTCGGCAAGCTGGAGATGCTGCACTACAACAAGCTTAAAGTCGGCGACGAGATGTCCGAAACCCTGTGGGACGAGTATGTCGAAGCCCTGGACCCGACCAAAAGCTACTTCCTCGCCTCTGACATCAGCGAGTTCCGCGAGTGGCGCACCAAGCTGGACGACCAGCTCCGTGCCGGCGACGTCAAGGCGGGTTTCGAGATCTACAACCGCTATCGCCTGCGGGTGACCGATCGGCTGAACAACATCCTGTCGCAGATGGACAAGGGACTGCCCGCATTCGACTTCTCTCGCGATGAATCCCTGGAACTCGACCGCGAAGAGAGCCAGTGGCCGGTGTCCATCAGCGCCGCTGACGAGTTGTGGCGCAAGCGCCTGAAGAGCAGCGTGCTCAACCTGCGCCTGACTGGCAAGAAAGATGAGGAAATCCGCGACCTGCTGGTACGCCGCTACAAGGGCCAGCTGAAGCGCGTCGAGCAACAGAACAGTGACGATGTCTTCGAGCTGTACATGAACTCGCTGACCCGCCTGTACGACCCGCACAGCAACTACCTGTCACCGCGCTCATTGGAAAACTTCAATATGAGCATGTCGCTGTCCCTGGAGGGTATCGGCGCCGTATTGCAGGCGGATGAGGAATACACCAAGGTTGCGCGCCTGGTAGCGGGCGGCCCGGCCGACCGCACCGGCAAAGTCAAACCCAACGACAAGATCGTGGCCGTCGGCCAGGACAAGGAAGGCGAAATGGTCGACGTGGTCGGCTGGCGCCTGGACGATGTGGTGGACCTGATTCGTGGTCCGGCCGGTAGCTTCGTGCGCCTGGAAACCATCCCCACCGGCGGCGACGGCAGCCACAGAACCATCCTGATCCAGCGCAGCAAGGTCAAGCTGGAAGACCAGGCGGCCAAGAAGGCCACCTTCGAATTCTCCGATGGCGAGAAGACCTACAAGATCGGCGTGATCAACCTGCCGACCTTCTATATCGATTTCGAGGCCTACCGCCGCCGCGATCCGAACTACAAGAGCACCACCCGCGACGTGGCCAAACTGCTCGCCGAGCTGAAAGAGGAAAAGGTTGACGGCGTGATCCTGGATCTGCGCAACAACGGCGGCGGCTCCCTGCAGGAAGCCACCATGCTCACCGACCTGTTTATCGATCAGGGCCCGGTGGTGCAGATCCGCCACGCCAATGAGCAGATCTCGCGGCACAACCGCTCGCGCTCGCGGGCCATGTACCGCGGCCCATTGATGGTACTGATCAACCGCCTGTCCGCCTCCGCATCGGAAATCTTTGCCGGTGCCATCCAGGACTACAACCGCGGCCTGGTGGTGGGCAACCAGTCCTTCGGTAAGGGCACCGTGCAGACCATGGCGCCGCTGAAAGAGGGACAACTGAAGATCACCCAGTCGAAGTTCTACCGCGTGTCCGGTGACAGCACCCAGCACGCCGGCGTCACCCCGGACATTCCGATGCCGCAGCTGATCGATGCCGACAGCGTCGGTGAGAGCGCCTATGACACCGCCCTGCCCTGGGATCGGATTCACGCCGTGCCGCACGCGAAGTACTTCAATCTGAAGGACCTGCTGCCGGACCTGATCGGCAAGCACAACCAGCGCACGTCAGCGGATCCGGACTTCATCTTCCTGCGCGAACAGTTCCAGTACGAGAGCGAGCGCGCCGATCAGAAGTTCGTGTCGCTGAACGAGTTCGCCCGTGAAGAAGAGCGCAAGAATCTGAATGATCGCCTGCTGACGATGGAAAACCGCCGTCGCAACGCCAAGGGACTCGAGCCCTACGCGAGCTTCGAGGCCTACGAAGAAAGCGAGTCTGGAGACGTCGCGACCATCGGCGGTCCGGTAGAAATCAAGCTGGAGAAGGACCCGATCCTGAACGAGGCAGGCTTTATCATGGCGGACTTTATCGGCTTGTCCGACAAGATCGCCAAGACCCCGCCGCAGGTAGCGGACTTCAATTCGCGTTAATTACGTCTAAATAAACATGTGATAGGAAGGGTGCGCCGAGCGCACCCTTCAACCATTTTGGATTCAGGTTGGGTGCGCCCGACCTTTTTATTTTCAGGGGGAAAAATGAAAGTCGTTTCCTTGTCCTGAGCCCCAAATAAATCAAGCACTTAGCACATCTCTGGTTAACTTTTACACAGAGAGTGCATACCAAAGTGCGTCTAAATTACATCTACAAACGCGGCAACCTGTAGTGGTCTACTAAACCCGGGCACCAATTTAGGTGGTAAAGTGAAGAAGAGTATGTAACAACGATCTACTCTCCTTCTATCCCTGAGAGAGCTATTCCCTACAACTGGGAATGGTTTTTCTTATGTCTAGGATATTTTAAAGTCGTGAAAAAAGTGCTGTAGGATGGGTATCCCGACGTTAAACAGCTATGCATTAAAGCCCCTGATATTTCTATATATCGCTAGCTAAGTGAAAGGTGTGATAGCTACTTCTGAATTTAAAATTTTAGAAAATTCACTAAAAATTATCCCCCTATGATATTTCTGATAGGGATATTTGAGATACAGAATTCAATCAATACCTCCCTATTTTGGGGAAAGTAGAAATAAAAAAGGGGCCACATTGGCCCCTAATAGCTAAATTTAAGAGCGCAGCCGAATTCCTGAGGCTCCATACTGCTCGCGTATTGATCGATCAAAGTCAGCAATACAATGCTTTTCAGATTTATTTAACGGTAAATCACAATAATCTGAAATAGCTCTTAGGGTAGCGGCTCTATGGTTATGGTTGCTTATGGAGTGCGGTAGGAGCATGAGGTTATCTTTTTCTATAAACCTGCTAACAGCAGATTTAAAGCGATCCACATCTCGTTGAATTCTCACTAAACTCGTCATTCTTTTTAGTAATTCCTTCATCTTCTCTAACTCAGCCTCTGACGGTCGCTTACTTAGTGAGGCAGAAAATAATGACTTTCTGAGTTCCTGCAAGGACTTTCTGTGTTCCTCTATTTTGGGAGCTTCCGTCCAGCATTCAAGCCCTAGGATTTTTCCAGCAGTATGAGGAACACGGATTGTTTCGTTATCTTCCTTTTCCTTGGCTTTCTTGAAGATCGAACATTCCCATATGACTGATGCATTATTTGCCTTTGCCCTTTCGAACAAGGATGAAACCACTTGATAGGGCAATAGCCTTTCAAGGTCATTTAGAATTGCCAACTGCTCTCTAATAGTTATTAGACAATCACGAATTGTGGTTTGGTGCTCTGCTTTATTTTCCAGTAGTTCCCTGATGCGTTCTTGCTTCTCGTATTGCATTTGTTGCTTGGAGAGACGGTCTAAATCCTCTTTTACTCCTGAGCACTCAAGGCTTAGTTGCTTGTACGCGCAGCAATGGCCTATTAAGACGTTTTGACCGCTATCTATCTGAACCACAAAGCCTTTTTGATGCTTCTGGCCACACGGAGAGCCCTGCCGTAAAAACTGGCATATAGCATCACTGGAAGGAAGTTCGTAACCAGTTAGTGGGGTTACATAGTTGTCTGCGGTTATCGTCTCGGCTTCGGAGACGTTGTACATTTCGCGAAGGACTTTTATATCGCGGATACGTTTCATGGTGGTCATAAAAGCAATCCTGTATCAGGTTAAATGTTTAACCTCAATCAGAAAGAAGAATCCTGTAATCCCCTACAAATTTCTTTTTATATTTGTGGAGTAATACAAGCTCTCCTTTCTAAGGATCACCCTTTCTGAATGGGCAGGAGAATTATATCGCATCAAGCACTGTATAGGCAACCAGTGGTTGGCACTTGCGGACCCATCCTGCCAATTGTAACTTTTGTTCAATGCGGGATAAGGGGTAGTTATCCTTTCCCCACATAGACAGTTACCCTTAACCCCAAGCTAAACAATTTTCTACTGGCTGTCTGCGTTATAGAGCTGTAGCTAGCTAAGGCCACTCAAGAAGGTTGACCCGGCGTCTATCAGCATTTGGAGACGCCAAATCAATAAATGTACTATGGTGCCAAATCCAAGGAACATAAGTACTACTCTGAGGCGGAATACCTAAGTCTTCACTACTTTCTGCGGCCACATCTCTACCTTTTCTGCGAGGCATTCGGTCTCAACCTAAGCCGGCTCTGAGACTTCAGCGGGTTTCCTTACGCGCAAGAGCCTGTAGCTTCTCGTCTCTTGGTCATGACGTTTCTCAAAGCGCCGTACATCCGATTTTATGTATATGGATGCCATTACCCTCACCTTTTCTACATCCAAATGCTGTAACACGTGTTCGGCCTGTCTTCCGCTCATTGTTCCTTTTACGAATAGTTGACTCTTTTGATGCGGCTCTATTTCATTCGGACGTACTGAGACAAGTTTAGCGATTGTACCCATCCAATAGAGGTCTACCTCAATCCCTGTCACCGTAAGAGGGAAAGGCGACCTGTTGGTAATCTCCATCCAGACATCTGCCGAGGGCAGACCTTGGCAGTTGATAGTTACAGCTTCGTGTTCACTGCTGACTGTCACATCCACCAAGCTACTTAAACGCTCTTCTGGATAACGTCTACGTAATACCCAAGGGATGAACTTTATCACTGTCCTCACCCCCCAATTCCCTATGATCCCCAACATTTCTATTTTTTTCCGTAGTTGACTTATGTTTCACCACTGCAAGGTCACACAGTAGGCATGTGCACCTGAACTTCAGCTGAATACTTGGCGGATAAATCCTGTAATAGCACGTAAGTGAAATATCCTTCAAGAGATCGATTACTGTGATAAGTTAATTGCTTTCGCATTGGTGTGCGGATGGTTCATAAGCGATTAGACCTGCTATTCTGCCTGCCTTTTTCTTCTTTTTTCGGTGAGTTAAGGGCGTAGACAAACGCGATTAGCGATTTAGAATCACGGTAGCGCTAGCTATTGGTATCGGTGTGAGTTGCGGCTGTGAAAGATAGACCACTAGAACTGTTTCACTGGATTACTCTAATACAAGTCATCTAACGGACGGAAAGTAAAATGAAAGTGGGTCTTGTATATATAATTTGCTTTGATGGATCGGACGACACTGAGACTAGGAACGCTAGAGATGGATTAATTCAAAAATATAAATCGAAAGGCCTAACGGGTGACAATATTGTCTCAGTATTCATTGAGCAAAGGACCATTTACTATCAGTTTATTTTAAAAAATAAAGGTCATAAATTATCAAACTCTGGAATCGTAACAGCCGCAGCGAAAGCAAATCTTAGTGAGTACGCTAATGGCGTAGGCGATGAGCCATTCACTAAGCTTCGAGCAGTCCATCCAGTATCTATTGTAGGAAACGGCGTTGGCATTTATTTTCTTTTTCACGGCACAGCTGGCAATGCCGATATCTCAGCAAATGTAACTGGATACATTACAAGCCTATTGGCTCAAAAGCACCCCGGGGGGCTACTTAGGAAGATAAATTTCGTAGTATGTTGTTTTGCTAACAATCAAGCCGGACGCCAAAGAACCTCTGAACTCTTAGGTAAATTCGCAAATTCTGTTTGCCAAAAAGTTCCAGCAACAGATCGACCGAAACTGGCCGGATATATGGGCGGCGTTTATGTCGCGAGAGATGGAAAAAAGTATTCCGACTCCAGTCTAAGCCAGCCATTGAAGGGGCAACAGGGAAGCAAAATTATTTATGTATTAGATTCGAAAAACCAATATGAGAGAAGAGTTTACTCAGACAATAGTGGATTATGGTCTGACCCTGTAGTAACCACCGTTCCAGGTGGGCATAATGTCGTAACTGAAAATGACACTGTGTAAACTCCATTAGCAACTATATGTACTGCCGGATACCTAGCCTGTTTCCATAGGAACCTCTCACATCTCTTGTCTCTGAGCATGCCAAATGTGCCCTCTAGCGATTCCACGTAGTGACAGAATCGTCGTGAAAGCTCTCATTCTCCAGCCCTTGTAGGCAGGTACTGCGAAGTGGGGGCAGAACTTTTCGTAACGAATCGGCTGCACTAGATAATAGGGCCGACCGTCCCAGAAGCGTTGTCGGGCAATACGTACGGGCTCACCATAGAAATAGATCTTTCGCGCTCTCATCGGCTGTTTACCAACCAGACACTACTGTACACACATACAGTATATTGCTACCTCTTGGCTTTCGGAAGTTCTGAGATGGCGCCTTCCCCTCCAGCTTTTTCACTGCGTCTAATATTCATGTGTGAGGCGGTATCAGGTAGAATAGATAGCCAGATTGAACAAAATTTGCGCCAAGTGCAGCAAATTCAGGTTGGGTGCGCCCGACCTTTTTATTTTCAGGGGGAAAAATGAAAGTCGTTTCCTTTAACGTCAACAGCATCCGCGCGCGTCTGCACCAGATGGCCGCACTGGTCGAGGGACACCAGCCGGACATTATCGGCCTGCAGGAAACCAAGGTGACCGACGAGGACTTCCCGGTGGATGAAGTCCGCGAGCTCGGGTATGAGCTTATCTACTTCGGCCAGAAAACCCACTACGGCGTCGCCCTGCTCTCGCGCCTGCCATTTATCGACCGGGAATACGGCTTCCCCGGGGACGATAAAAATGCCCAGCGGCGCATGGTGGCCGGCAAGTTCGACATCGGCGGCAAGGAGCCGCTGACCGTTATCAACGGCTATTTCCCGCAGGGCGAGAACCGCGAGCACCCGGTCAAGTTCCCGGCCAAGCGCAAGTACTACGCGGACCTCGACGACTACCTGCAGACCACCTGCAAGGCCGATGCGCCCGTGCTGGTCATTGGCGACATGAACATCTCCCCCACCGACCTGGACATCGGCATCGGTGAACCCAACCGCAAGCGCTGGCTGCGCGACGGCAAGTGCAGCTTCCTGCCGGAAGAGCGCGAGTGGCTGCAGAAAATCGAAGACTGGGGCCTGGTGGATACCTTCCGCGCCCAGAACCCGGATACCGACGATGTCTTCAGCTGGTTCGATTACCGCAGTCGCGGCTTTGACCGCGAACCCAAGCGTGGCCTGCGTATCGACCTGATCCTGGCGAGCAAGTCCCTGGCCGACGCCTGTGTAGATACCGGGGTCGACTACGACATCCGCGCCATGGAGCGCCCGTCGGACCACGCGCCGGTGTGGGCCGAATTTAAGATTTAAGCATCGCTTGAAGTTGGTCGCAGCACTGTGCATGCGGCCAATTTTTTGTATTTATATATATGATTTTCCATATATACTAGCCATCGGTCAGCAGCGGCTTGAGGGATCCACCCTAGCTACCGGTATTGCAACCCTGCCAATCGGTTGTGGCCATCAGCGGAGAACAGTGCATGAATCCCGTACAGTTTTACAAATGTCTCGCCGATGAAACCCGGCTGCGCAGCCTGCTGCTGATCGCCCACGAGGGAGAGCTCTGCGTGTGCGAGCTGACCGAGGCGCTGCAGCAAAGCCAGCCGAAGGTGTCCCGGCATTTGGCGCAGCTCCGCAACTGCAGCCTTTTACAGGACCGGCGGCAGGGACAGTGGGTTTTCTATCGCATCAATCCCACCCTGCCCGCCTGGGCAAAGTCGGTAATGCTGGAAACCCTGGGTGCGAACCAGCAATTTATCGAAGGCAATCTGCGCAGGCTGTGCAAGATGGGGGCGAGGCCCGAACGCGCCAGCCTCTGCTGCTGAAGAAAAAATTTACGCCGATATATGTGCTTTTTCATATATCTATAGTTAATAACATCTGACAGATGCTTATGAGGGAGGTCGACCGTGACAATTAAATTGGGTATCAACGGTTTCGGTAGGATTGGCCGCCTGGCGCTTCGCGCCAGCTGGGACTGGCCGGAGTTTGAATTTGTGCAGATCAACGACCCCGCCGCCGACCCGGAAACACTCGCCCACCTGCTCAACTTCGATTCAGTACACGGACACTGGCAACACACCGCTAAGGCCGATGACAGCGGCATTGCGATCGGCGGACACCGGGTTACTTGCACTGCCAACCGCTCCATCTCCGACACCGACTGGTCCCAATGCGATCTGGTGATCGAGGCCTCCGGCAAGATGCGGTCGACAGAGCTGCTACAGGCCTACCTGGACCAGGGAGTTAAACGGGTCGTGGTTACCGCTCCGGTTAAAGAGGAGAGCGTGCTCAATATTGTGCTGGGCGTAAACGATCAACTGTACGACAGCGACAAACATCGTATTGTTACCGCCGCCTCCTGTACCACCAATTGCCTGGCACCGGTCGTCAAAGTGCTTCATGAGCACCTGGGCATCAAGCACGGCTCAATGACCACCATTCACGACCTGACCAATACCCAGACCATTCTCGACGCGCCGCACAAGGATCTGCGCCGCGCACGCGCCTGCGGCATGAGCCTGATTCCGACGACGACGGGATCCGCCACCGCAATCACGGCCATTTTCCCCGAGCTTATTGGCAAGCTAAACGGTCACGCGGTGCGCGTGCCGCTGGCCAACGCCTCGCTGACCGATTGCGTCTTCGAAGTTGAGCGGTCCACCAGTGTCGAAGAGGTAAACCATCTCTTCAAAGCGGCGGCGGACAACGAACTCAAGGGTATTCTCGGCTACGAGGAGCGCCCGCTGGTATCCATCGATTACAAAACCGACCCCCGCTCCAGCGTTATCGACGCGCTGTCGACCATGGTCATCAATGGGACTCAAGTCAAAATCTACGCCTGGTATGACAACGAGTGGGGCTACGCCAATCGCACCGTTGAGCTGGCGCGAATGGTTGGTAACGCGGACCTTTAAACCTAAAAATAGGATCGAGACTCGCGGCGGTGACACAGGACTGCGCCCCGTCTCCGCTCCGCGAGACCAAATATTTAGCGATCACACTTCCAGATGCACATGATTTCCAACCTGCCACCGCAAGTGCGCCAGTATCTGCTGGTCACCGGCAATTACTGGGCCTTCACCCTGACCGACGGCGCGCTGCGCATGCTGGTGGTGCTCTACTTCCACGACCTCGGCTACAGCCCCCTGCAGATTGCGATGCTGTTTCTCTTCTACGAGCTGTTCGGTGTTATCACCAACCTTGTTGGCGGCTGGCTGGGCGCACGCCTCGGCCTGAATCGCACGATGAACATCGGCCTGGCACTGCAGGTGGTGGCGCTGGGAATGTTGCTGGTCCCCACAGCAGCGCTGACCGTGCCTTGGGTCATGGCCGCACAGGCCCTGTCGGGGATCGCCAAGGACCTGAACAAGATGAGCGCCAAGAGCGCAATCAAGCTGCTGGTACCGGGACAAGCTCAGGGGGCATTGTACAAGTGGGTCGCATTGCTGACCGGCTCGAAAAACGCACTGAAGGGTGTCGGCTTCTTTGTCGGCGGCGCGCTGTTGACGCTATTCGGCTTCAAGGGCGCTGTGCTGCTGACGGCGATTGCGCTGGCATTCGTCTGGCTGTTGAGCGTCGCCCTACTCAAAAAAGATCTGGGCAGGGCCAAGGCAAAAAGCCGTTTCCGCGACATATTCTCCAAGAGCCGCGCGGTCAATGTGTTGGCAGCTGCGCGCTTGTTTCTATTCGCTTCGCGGGATGTCTGGTTTGTGGTGGCGTTACCGGTATTCCTCGCCAGCCAGTTTGACTGGAACCACTGGCAGGTGGGCGGATTTCTGGCACTGTGGATTATCGGCTACGGCATCGTGCAATCCGTAGCGCCGCAGATAACCGGTAATAATTCTGGCAAGCTGCCCGACGGACGCACCGCCTTTCACTGGGCAACAGCGCTGGCGCTCATCCCCGCACTGATCGCCATCTGCCTACACGGAGGCATCCACCCGGCTGTGAGTCTATTGGGCGGCCTGCTGCTTTTTGGCGCTGTCTTCGCTATCAACTCTTCACTGCACAGCTACCTGATTGTCAGCTACGCGCGCGAGGATGGCGTTTCCATGGATGTCGGCTTCTACTATATGGCCAATGCGCTCGGCCGCCTGCTTGGCACCCTGCTATCGGGTTTGGTCTACCAGCTGGCGGGCCTGCAGGCATGCCTGTGGATTTCCAGCGGTTTTCTACTATTGGCTGCCGCGATATCCGCGCTACTGCCGAAGCACCACGCCGACACGGGCGGCATCTGATCGGTTTATCGCCAACAGCCCCATTGAGCAGCCAGGCGAGGCACAGGCCACCCCGGCTCACTGAGCGCGCTATCGACTCAGGCGTTAACGAGCCAGCGTTCCAGGGTCTCCCGCAGCGCATCCTTGCTCAGAGGCTTGGTGAGGAAGTCGTCCATACCCGCCGCCAGGCAGCGCCCCTCGAACTGCTCTTCGGTGGTACTGGTCAGCGCAATAATCGGCAGCCGGTCATCCGGCGTATTGTCCGCCTCCCAGTGACGCAGGGTTTCAATAATCTGCGCGCTGTGATCGGTATTCTGCTGGCAGTCCACCAGGACCAGGTCGTATTCGGCATCCGGTAACTGCTCCAACGCATCCACGACAGAAGCCGCGACATCGACCCGGTAACCGAGCGCCTGCAGCATTTCTTCTGTGACACCCTGGTGTTGGCGCGATTCCTCGATCAGCAGCAACGAATGCTGGCGCGGCATGTCACCACCGCTGGTGACAATACGCCTGCTGGTTTTCTTGATACCGCCGTAGAGTCGCGTAATCAGGGCATCGTGCAGCTCTTTGCGCGTTGCGGGGCGCCCGAGGTACTGGGACCCGGGCAGCACCTGCAGCACCTGGGTGAAATCGGCCTTGTGTCCGTAGCCGCCCAGGCAAATCAGCGGGCACTCGCTGGTATCCGCTTCCGTCCGGCTCAAGAAGCCGGCCACTGCGGTCAGCAGACCGCTGTCGCCCATGGCCGGCGCCAGCATCACCAGCTGTTTGCGCTCTACCGCCAGCTGCAGCGCCTCCTCCATCTGCTCATGGGTTTCGTCTTTCCACTTGAGCGAGCCCACTTCCATGCCGAAGGAGCGCAGCATCTGCCCCACACCGGCGACAAACAGGCCTTTCTGGTGCAGCAGCAGCACCTCGACGTCCTGCAGGCGGCGATCGGGAGTCAGGTATACCCGCTGGTTGGGCTCCATCGTGAATTTGATCACCGCCTGGTAACGGTTGCCTTCCGGTGTCGAGTGCAGTTGCAGGTATCCGCCCATGGCCTCCGCCAAACCCTTGGCGATGGAAAGTCCGAGACCCGTAGTGACCTGGGTGGTATCCATACGTGAAAAGGCGCCGAACAGTTCGCTCTCATCCGGCAGAATTTCACCGCGGCCATCGTCATTCAGGCTGATGGTCAGCTGCCCCTCTCCGCTGGTAACCGGTGTAAAGCTCACCTGGCCCCAGAGTTCGCCGACCTGGGCAATCACCGTCGCCGAGTCGACCAGGTTGCGGATCAACTGTGCGGTCTTGCGATTGTCCCCGGTCACCATAACTGGCAGGTTGTCATCGATCTGGAAGTTGAATTCGAGGCGCTGGCGGTGCGCCGCGCGGGCGGCAAACTTGAACGACTTCTCGATCGTCTTGACCAGGTTGAAGCTGCCCTGGCGCAGGCGAATGTCCTTGCGGGCCACCCGGGTGAACAGCCCGACATTGTCCACCAGTTTCAGTTGCTGGCTGCCGGCGGTCTTGGCCAGCCGTACCCATTCGCGCTGGCGCTCCGTCAACGGTTCCGCTTCGAGCAGCGCCAGAGCTCCCAGTGAGTCGGACAGCTGACTGCGAAACTCCTGACCGATATTGGATACAAATTCATTGGTCAGCTCAACGGCGGCTTCCGAATGCTTGCGTGCGGCGGCCAGACTGCTGGCGCGCTGTTGCAGCTCCTGCATAGCCGCGAGGCGGTCCCAATAGTTCTCCGACTCCCGGCGCGCCTGGTGGGCGGTCAGCCAGACAAATGCAAAGGTCAGCGCACCGTAGATGGTGCCGAGAATCTCTCCGGAGAGAATCGCCATAACCGCCGCTGGCAGCAGTGGCAAGGCGATAAACCAGGTGAGGAAGCGGTGGTAAGGTGAAAAAACTGTCGTCACGCTGGAACAGAAGATGACCGTATAGAGCCACAGGAAATGCGTTTCCGGAGCGAACCCCAGCAACCAGACGTGACAAAACAGAATCACACCCCACCAGGCGGCGCCGATGGTGGAGGCGAGAAAATAGCGACGGCGCCAGCGGTGCGGTCCCGTGGAGTAGAGATACGTAAAGCGGAAAACGTAATAGCCGCGCAGCATGGTCAGCAGTATCAGGCCTATGCCCAATACCAGCACCAGTCGCGGCGCTTCGATACGGAGATCGCCGATCGCCGCGGCGATCAAAAAGGCGGCCAGCGACAACAACATACCGCGCCGGCTGTACTTCGCCAGACGCGTGTCGGTCGCACGGCATACGCGACGGTCTTTCTGTACCTTGAGTTCCGGGCGATCAAATATTGGCATGGAGATCTTCCCTGGCCGGCCGGATTCCCGCTTGCATCGGCGGCACCTCAGCCTATTCCCAGTACTTCAACCAGCACTGTTTTTATTAGAAAGCCGAGCAAACCGAGGCCCAGCGCGATAAAAAGAATAAAGGTACCAAATCGCCCGGCCTTCGACTCTTTGGCCAGGTTCCAGACGATGAAAGCCATAAATAGGATGAGTCCGCCAACTCCCAGCAACAGGGAGTATTCCTCAAACTGCTCAAACGACATGCAGTTGCCCGCCTAAAAATTTGGCGCGCATTGTACAGCGGTTGGCAACCGCTGATAAGTGATGCCTCAGGCCGCGCACAGCCGTTCGACATCACCCAGCAGCGGCCATCCGTCAGGCGCCCTGATAGTAGTCCCCATCTTCCGCGGCGCGGGTACCGCAACGCAGGCGTCGCACTTCCCGGTCGCGATAGCGACTATCGTGCCAGCAACGCGGCAGAGACTCACCCGACAGGAAGCACAGCTGTGTCTTGTCGAAGACCTCGGGATCCTGCATTTCCTCTCCCCACAGATAGCGGCCGACAACTGTCAGTTCGTATGGATTGGAGAGCGTGACTATATCGGCCACCTCGACCAGATGGTTGGTGGAAGTATCTTTGAACAGCATTTTGGCACCCGTTTCATCTCACTAACCACAGTATAGGGCTTTTGCCGCCATGCCCCGGCTCTGTCTGTAAAAAAGCACTGAGCGGCTCAGCGCCCAATATTTCGATTAAACAGAAAAAAGATAGCGCAAAGGTGACGAAATATACCCAGAAAAACGAAACAAACGGCAATCCAACCATCCACTTTTTTTGCAGCAGCGCTCGGGAACGGAATTCAGGCGCCCAGCGCTCCCGCCCGTCACCCCTCCAGGGTAAGCCGCGCGGAAACCATCCCCTCCTCCGCCATCGCATCGAGATTCAATGTGCGGATACTGAACTGCTGCTGCATCAGGCTGTTCAGCCACGGCTGCAGATCCTGGTAACGGGCCTCTTCGATCCACAGACGAATGCGCCCATCGCCCTCGGGCTCGAAGCGCTTGATCGTGATGCGGTGCTTCTCGGCGGCAGCGGTTACCCGCTGCAGCAGAGTACCGGCAACCTGTGCACCGCTGCTGGCGGGCTCCAGCCGCTCCAGCACGGGGCGCTGATCCTCGATCCACTGCACCAGCTCACCCGACACCTCCGCGCGCAAGCGGGCGCCATCAAAGTAATTTTTCGCCGGCAGGAACAGGCCATAGACGAGAAACAGGCCGCCGAGAAACAGGCTCAGCGCGCCCAGCGCGCGTTGGTCACTGGGAGGCAGCATTTGCCACTTCTGTTGCCACTGTGCAATTTGTTCTTTCATCGTTCTCTACTGTCGTTTCGTTCACCTGCCCAAACGCGCATCGGGACTGCGCCCCAGTGGGCCTGCGGGTGTCAGCGCAAGCGTATGCGCCCCGACACCCCCTTCTCCAGTTCGTTGGCGCCGAGCAGGTCCGCGCGGAACTCGCCCGCGGACAGCCGGCCGACAAAGGCATCCAGATCGGCGAGGTTGGCCGCCTGCAACTGCAGGACCATCTCGCCGCGATTACCGTCGAAGCGCAGCGACTGCAATTTCAGCGCCCCGCCCTTGTGCTGCTCCCAGACCCGGCTCAACAGCTGCACCTGGCCGGCGAAGTTGCCACCGCTGCCACCTGCACGCTTCAAATAGCCATCGATCTGGCGGCGGATATCTGCGCCGGGCCTGTCGTGGGGAAACAGTTCACTGAACATCGCGCGCGCCTGATCCTCGGCACCGCTCGCGCGCCACTGGAAATAGCCTCCGGCAGCGACAAACAACAGCAACTGGGCGACAAAACAGGCTGCGGCGATCTTGACCGGCTTGTGCCACCAGTCCCGCTCCTCGCTGCCATCGTCCAACTGGTATTCGCCGGTCAGCAGGTTAGCCAGACGGGCCGCCTTGTAGTGGGCCAGCAGCGCTTCCTCCGCCGGTTGATCGACACGCTGCAGCCTGTCGGCGAACAGGGACTCCAGCTCCGCCACCGCCAGCGAATCCTGCTCACCGGCGCCGAGTAACTGGAGTTTGCGCTCGGCGTTGTCGCCCTCGGCTGCCAGCGGCGCCAGCAGCGGCTGCAGATACTGCCGCCGCAGGGACAGGCCGTGCCCCTCCTGCTGCCAAATGTGCACCTGGTCGCCGTCGAGCCAGAGGGCCGAATCACCGCCCAGCTGATCGAGCAGCTGGTATTCCGGGATCGCCGCGACCAGCTGCCAATGCAAGCGACGCACCTGGCTGAGCAGGGCGTCCATCTTTTCCAGACCTATGGCGTAAACGCTGCAGGAATCGCCACTGCGCGGCTGGCAAACGAAATGCAGGTCCTCCACGTCCTCCGCCAGGCGGTCCTCGACCATATAGCCAATGGCATTCGGATTGCGGCGCGCCGCCTTGGGAATCGACTCCAGCCCACTCCAGACCCAGTTGCCGGGCAACAACAGCAATGCGCGCGCCCCCTCCGGGAATTTGAGCGCAATCGCGTCGTCCGGATTGTCCGCCGCCTCGCAGTCGGGATTGAAGGCGCGCACAAAGGCATCGTCCAGCGCGACCCGCTGCCAGCCACTGCGACTCCAGCAGTGCAGCTGCAGCGGGGCATTGCGTCCAGTCCCCTCCCGCAGGCGCAGCAGCATCAGCTGTTTCGCAGGCGCCGAAACACCTTTCTCAGCGCTTGAATAATTCTTCGTAACCATATGATTTTATTAACTTAGTTATTCGCCTCAGGAAGATCATAATCCAGGAGCTCCTGCATCATGGCACCGGAAAAAGTGCGGCGCTGCCGCTGCACCACCCTGGCCAGACCGCTGCTTTCATCCAGTTGCACGGTGCTTTCCCAATACTGTCGATAATCCCCATCGGGCCCCAGCTGGACCGCGATACGCACGAGATAGTACTGGCTGTGAAATGCCAACCCGCCGGTTTTGCTCACGCCGTAGTCCGCCAGCTGCGCGCGCTCGCTGAACACCCCATCGGATTCGCGGAAGCGCACTATCTCGGTGGCTTTGGCCTGGGGATCGAGTGCCTCCAGCATTTCGAGTGGCGCGAAATTGATATTGATAGGTGTGCCCGTCTCCGGCAGCGCACACAGGAAAGGCTGCAACTTCTGCCAGTCCTCAGCCTCCATCCCCTGCACAGCCGAGAGTTCTGAGATATCGCTGATCAGGGTGTCCGGGGTTCTATGGGCCAGTTCCCGGCCGAGGTATCCGTCGTCCTCGGTGCCCGGGGCCAGCGGCGTGTCGCCGCTGTCGATCCAGTCCTGGATCGATTTGGCGAGCTCTGCCTTACCGCTCACATTGCGCACCAGGCGCTCGAACACCTCTTGCTGCTCCGACTGTTTGTCGCCCGCACCGGTGAGATTATTCACATTAAAACATGAATTTAAGTCTTTGATATTAATGCGAATCTTGCCGTTATCCGGATTGAAGGCGAGCGCCTTCTGCGCCCACGCCTCGAGGGCGGAATCCGCTGATTGCCGCTGTTCCCGATCCGCCTCAAAATCCCGCTCCAGCGCAACCCGCGCCCAGGCCTCTGCCCCACCAACGAACTCTGCCAACTGGGTATTCGCCAGCAGTGCACCGGTGCGTGAAACCGCAATCCGATTGCGGGTAATCGCGTGAGTGACGGCCGCGATGGCAATAACCATCACCAGCAATACCGTGATCAGGGCGACTCCGCGCTGGCGAGCGATGCTATTCACTGTCGCGCCCCCCACGCTGGTCGCCGTCCTCGGGGGTTTCACCGCTCTCGGCATCTCCCGGATCGCTGTCGCCGCCGTCGCCGCCACTGCCATCCCGCCCATCGTCGTCATCCCCGGATGAATCCAGATTGCCACCGCCGGCAGTCGCCGACACCTCCGGCAACGAAAAGACCCGGCGCAGCTCTCCGCCGTTGCGGGTCACCAGCACCATCTCCACCGCCCGCGGCAGCCGCATCTCGGCGGCGGCCGCATCGGTTCGTGAAGTGACCGGCGGCCACTGCGACAGCCAGGCCTCGGTATCCCCATCGAAATAGCGCAGGTTCAGGCTGTCCACGCCAAGCAACAGTGGTTCCGCCAGCGGCTCCGAATCCGGCGCGCGATCCAGCACCTGCCAGCGACTGCGCACCAGCAGGCCGCCACTATCCGCATCCGGCACGTCGGCCGGCACATCTTCCGCGTAGCCAATACTGTAACTCAGGCGCTGCAGCTCTCCGCGCGGCTCACCCGTCAGGTTGGCAGCGCCGAGGCGGGTAAACTCCAACTCATCCTCGTCGCCGCGCAGGGCGGGTTCATAGCCGCTGTAGCCATTTTTGACGGCGCGCGCGGTCAGCTGGCGCAGGTCGTCATCGATCCGGTACATGGCCATGGAGAAACGGCGCAATTCCTCCGCACGCAGCTCCAGCGCGCGGTCAGTGCTATTGAAGGTGTCCAACAGCGCATAGGAACCGACGCTGATAATCGCCACCAGCATCAGCACCACGAGAATTTCGATCAGGGTAAAGCCGGACTGGCCTCTTAATGCGGAATGATGAATTCGGAATGCGGAATGAACTGGCGCCTGCTTTCCCGCACTGCATACTGACCTTTGGAAACCGCTACGCGCGGAACTTTGGCAGAAAGTCTCCCCGCCCCGGACACCATTCCGCATTCCGCATTCATGAAGTGCGTCCCTGCACTTCACCCCTTCGGGGTCGCCTTCGGCGATGCAAATCGGCAGTCCTGCCAATTGGTCCGCATTCCGCACTTCCACCACTCCCGTCACTCCTTTGCCGCCCAGGCATCGAGGGTCAGGGTCGGGTTTTCCGCATCCGGACGCGCAACTTCGATGATGATATGGCGCATGCGCTCTTCGCGGGTGGCCTCGACGCGGGCGGTCACCTGCCATTCGCGCTCGGCGAAGGGCACGCGCTCGCTCTTCTCGCCCAGTGGCGGCCAGGGGCTGCGCAGGCGCACTTCGGCGAGCACCTGCTGCGCCACCCAGTTGGCCGCCAACCGCTCTTCCATGGCCGCCTGCTGGCGGACGCTGTCCTGCATCGTCTTCAGCACACTGGCCGCCACGACACCGAAAATCACCAGTGCCACCAGTACTTCGACCAGAGTAAATCCGCGCTGGGAACAACGGGAGAATGCGGCACAGGGATGTGCCGCCGCCGGCAAAGGCCGGCGCGAGCCCGTAAAATGCCAGCAGCTCCGCGCAGCTGCGCGGGGCGGCCATCCGCCAGCTTTTTGCGGGCGACGATCAAATATGTATGGAACATATTTGATCACAAGATCAATAGTCATCGGCCTGCCACTCGAGCTGCAGGCCGTGCAGGCTGTTATAGGAAATAGTCGCACCGCGACCGGCGTCGCCGTCTTGAAGCAGGAACATGGCCAGTTCTACCGGCAATATCTCGCCGCTGGAAAGCGCAACGAATTGTGGAATCGGCTGCTCAGCCTCATCGGCTTCGGCCGCAAATTCGGCGGGCGCCGACGCCGGCAACTGCGCCTCGGCAATGACTTCCAGGCGCACATTGCCGGGCAACTGATGGGTGACGAAACGCGCTGCCGGCGACTTGGCTGCGGCAGCGTCGAGCGCCTGCCACTTCATCACCGTTGGATCGAAACGCACCACACTATATCTGTCGGACTCGAATACGACGCCATAGTGGGCCTTGTCTATCAGTGCCCGATCCGCGACCAGCTGCAACAGCGCCGCGAGTCGTTGCACTTCGCCGCTCCAGGCCCGGGCGCCGGAATTGCCGAGCGACAGTACCGCCATGCCCGCCAGCGTGGCGATGATGACGATCACCACCAGCACCTCGATCAGGGTAAAGCCGCGGCTTTGGCGGAGGGCGGCACGCATCTGCAATAACCGTACGACTATTAATTAGAGTTCGGCGACAAAGATATCGGCCGCTTCGCCCTCACCGCCCGGCTTGCCATCGGCGCCGAGACTGAACAGGTCGTAGGGACCGACACTGCCGGGGCTGATGTACTGGTACTCATTGCCCCAGGGATCCTTGGGCGCTTTCTTCAGGTAGGGCTCGGCCCAGTTCTTCGCCTCCGGAAAGCCGGAGGGCTTGGCCACCAGTGCCTGCAACCCCTGATCCGAGCTCGGGTAAACGAAATTGTCCATGCGATACATGTCCAGCGCCGTCTCGATTGCGCGCAGATCCACCTGCGCCGCCTTCATGCGCGCCTCACCGGTACGGCCGAGCACATTCGGCACTACCAGGGCACCGAGCACGCCGAGAATCACGATAACCACCATGATCTCGATCAACGTAAAGCCGCCGCTCTTGCGTAGATTTTTCATTGTTTCTCTCCCAATCACCTGCGTACAGGCTCTTATACCACGAGTTGGTTCATGCTCATGATCGGCATCATGATTGCCATCACGATAAACAAGACAATACTGGCCATCAGCAACAGCATGGCCGGCTCAAACAGGCTGACGAAGGCAGTCACGGCCCCCTGCAGATCCTGCTCCTGGGACTCGGCCGCGCGACCAAGCATCTCATCCAATGTGCCGGAGGATTCCCCGCTGGCAATCATGTAGATCATCATCGGAGGAAAATATTCCACGTCTTCGAGGGCGCGGCGCAGACTCCCCCCTTCGCGCACCGATTTTTGTGCGGCCAGGAGTCGCTCCTTCAGAAATTCATTGCTCATTACGCCACTGGCGATACCCATCGCCTGTACCAGCGGCACACTGCTGCCGGTCAGGATCGCCAGCGTACCGACATAGCGGGCGCTCTGGCTACCGCGCACCAGCCAGCCGATCAGGGGCAGCTCCAGCAACCGGTGGTGGAAGCGATAGCGAATCGCCGGCCGGCGCAGCATGAAGATGGCTCCGGCGATCAACGCCGCCAGGGCCGGCGGAACCAGCCAGCCCCAGGCGGAAATAAAGTCGCTCAACGCGACCAGGATACGCGTCGGCAGCGGCAGCACCTGGCCGGTGCCGGTAAACACCTCGATCACATCCGGCACTACGTAAACCATCAGCCCAGTCACGACCAGGATGCAGATAAACACCAATACCATCGGGTAGATCAGCGCCAGCTGTACCTTCTGGCGGAATTTCTGCTGGTTCTCGGTGTAGTCGCCGAGGCGCTCCAATACCGCATCCAGGTGACCGGAGTGTTCGCCGGCTTCCACCGTCGCACGATAGAGTTTCGGAAAGGCGCGCGGGAAACTGCCCAGCGCCTGGGCGAAGCTGTGCCCCTCCAGGACCTTGCCGCGCACCGCGAGCACGATGCGGCGTATCTTGTGGTTGCGGCTCTGGTTGGCGATGGCGCCGAGCGTTTCTTCCAGCGGAATACCGGCGCGCAGCAGGGTCGCTATCTGGCGGGTCAAGAGGGCCAGGTGCTTGATACTGAGGCCCGGGCTACCGCCAAACAGCTGCACACCGCCCTCGGCGGCAGTCTCGGTAGTCTGGGCCACCTCCAGGGGTACCATACCCTTGGCGCGCAGCTGTTGGCGCGCAGCGCGGGCGCTGTCGGCCTCGAGCGTGCCGCGACTCTTGCGGCCAGCGTGGTTGAGGGCTGTATATTCGAAGGCCGCCACGTCAGGACTTCCGCTTCACGCACGGGCCGTAGGATGGGCAAAGCGCAGCGCGCCCATCGGTACTAAGATGATGGGCACGTCGCTGCGCTCCTTTGCCCATCCTACGCGCTTTCACCATTCCGAATTCATCATTCCGCATTGCCTACGACTCCTGCGTGACGCGCAGTACTTCTTCCAGTGAAGTCGTTCCAGCAAGCACCTTGGCGACTCCATCGTCGCGGATACTCGGTGCCACCTTGCGCGCCTCCGCCACCAGCTTGCTCTCCGAGGCGCGGTCGTGAATCAGCTGGCGCATCGTCTCGTTGACCGGCACCAGTTCGTAGATGCCCACGCGGCCGACGTAGCCACTGTGATTGCAGTGTTCACAGCCGTTCGGGCGGAAGATGATCGATTCCCGGTCCCCGTCGATACCGAGCATGCGACATTCGCCGGCGTCGGCCGTGTGGGGCTGCTTGCATTCAGAGCAGAGTACGCGCACCAGGCGCTGGGCCAGTACCCCGATCAGGCTGGACGACAGCAGGAAAGGCTCGATGCCCATATCCACCAGTCGCGTCACGGCGCCGAGGGCGGTATTGGTGTGCAGTGTCGACAACACCAGGTGGCCGGTCAGACTGGCCTGGATGGCAATCTGCATGGTCTCCAGGTCGCGGATCTCACCGACCATCACCACATCCGGGTCCTGGCGCAGAATGGCGCGCAGGCCGCGGGCGAAGGTCATATCGGCCTTGGTATTGACCTGGGTCTGGCCGATCCCCTCCAGGTTGTACTCCACCGGGTCCTCGACGGTGAGGATATTCTTCTCGCGGTTGTTGATGCTGCCGAGGCCGGCGTAGAGAGTGGTCGTCTTACCGGAACCCGTGGGGCCCGTCACCAGCAGAATGCCGTGGGGCCGCGACAGCAGGTCGCTCATCACCCTCAGGTCGCGATCGGACATACCGAGCTTGCCCAGGTCCATTTTGCCCGCCTGCTTGTCCAGCAGTCGCATCACCACCCGCTCTCCTGCGGACGAAGGCATGGTGGAAACACGGACATCCACCTCGCGCCCGGCCATCAACAGGGAGATACGGCCGTCCTGGGGCACCCTCTTCTCGGCGATGTCCAGCTTGGCCATTACCTTGATACGGGACACGAGCAGCGGCGCCAGGGCGCGGCGCGGCTGCAGAACTTCGCGCAGCACGCCGTCCACACGGAAGCGGACCACCAGGCGCTTCTCAAACGTTTCGATATGAATATCCGAGGCACCCTGCTTCAGCGACTCGGCAAAAATCGCGTTGATCAGCTTGACGATGGGTGCGTCGTCTTCCTGTTCGAGCAGGTCTTCGGTTTCCGGCAGGGAATCGACAATCGCGGCCAGGTCGAGCTCGTCACCGAGGCCCTCGACGTCGGACAGGTTACCGCCTTCGCGGTTTTCATAAAGGCGCTGCAGGGCAGCCTGGAAGGATTCGTCTCCGACCTCTTCGATATCCACCACGCAGCCACTGAGACGCTGCACTTCGGCCAACACGGTCGGATTCAGCGGCGCCACAAACTGGCAGCGCGGCTGACCGTCCAGTTCGACCAGCAACACCCGGTGGCGCTTGGCAAAGGCGTAAGGGAGGCGCCTTGTCATCGGAGCTGTCTCTACCGCTTCAGACGTCATTTTGTTATTTCTGCCTCGAGTACCTCAACCGGCACACCGCCATCGTCATAGCTGCCAGTAGGCGGCAGCAGGTCCGGCAACACGTCGCCGCGGTGCCAGTCCCAGATCAGGCTGGTCCGGTCTTTCAGATAAATCTGCTTCTCCTGTAGATCGAGGTAGCGCTTGCGCGTCTCCTCGTAGCCCGCCACCTGGGTACTCAGGATCTTCGGGCGCAGGAAGACCATCAGGTTGGTCTTGTCGACATCCTTGTTGGTATTGCGGAACAGGCGACCGATCCCCGGAATATCACCGAGCAGCGGCACCTTGGATATTGACTCTGTCACCTTGTCCTCGATCAATCCGCCGAGCACCAGGATGGCACCGTCATCGATCAGCACCTTGGTGCGGATCTCGCGCTTGCTGGTGACGATATCTGAAGCGCCCGTCGCAGTTTCGGCAAACGGCAGTACGTTCTCGACCTTCTGCTCGATCTCCAGGGTTACCGAGTTGTTGTTGTTCACGCGCGGAGTGACTTTGAGCGTGGTGCCCACGTCCTCACGCTGGATGGTCGTGAAGGGATCGCGACTACTGCCCGACAGCAACTGCTCGCCCGTGATAAAGGGCACGTTCTGGCCGACCAGGATTTCCGCCTCTTCGTTGTCCAGTGCCATGATGGTCGGCGTGGAGAGGATGTTGGCGTTGCTCTCGGAGGCTACGGCATTGATTGCCGCGCGAATATCGGTGCCACTCAGGTAGCCCAAATGCAGGGCACCCGGTCCCGTCAGGCTGGTCAGCGGCAGCGAGAAAGGGTTCAGGGTATCGATGATGTTGCCGTCTTCATCGATGCCGGTGGTAGCCGGCCGGTTATCCCAGCCCGCGACTATCTCCTCGTTGGCACCGGCAATCCAGCTGATACCCAGTTCGTTACCGGTACCCTCGGTAACTTCGACGATAATCGCCTCGATCAATACCTGCGCGCGGCGCACATCGAGCTTGGCAATCACCCCCTTCATGGTCTCCAGCAACGCAGGCGGCGCCGTCAACACCAGGGAGTTGAGAGCCTCGTTAACCTGGATGCTCACCTCGACATCGGCGGCCTGCTGGTCCTTCTCGGTCTTCTGAATGCTGCCGCTCATTCCCTCCAGGATCGGCTTCAGGTCGGCGGCGTTGGCGTACTGCACATACACCACCGCGGTGTTTCCCTCACCGGATAGCGGCTGGTCGAGGCGGCGAATGACATTCTTGAGTTGCTGGCGGGTCACGGGATCGCCGGTCAGCAGCACGCTGTTCGAGCGCTCATCCACGGCGATGCGCAATGGCTGGACTTCGCTACCAGCCGCACCCTTGTTGCCGCCGGACTGCAACAACTCACCCAGGACCTGCTTGACGTCCTTGGCGGAGGCGAACTGCAGCGGCACCAGTTCGATATCGATAGCCCCGGCGCGGTCCAGCTGCTTCACCAGACGGACAATCTGATCGATATTGGCCGCACGATCGGCGATGATCAGGGTGTTGGTATCGGCGTAGGCCGCCAGGTGACCGGTCTGCGGGATAAGTGGCCGCAGCATCGCGATCAGCTGAGCCGCAGAAATATTCTCCACGCGTACCGTTCGCACCACCAGAGATTCCGCCGGAGCGCGGGTTTGATCGCCCACGACCGGAATCGCCTGCTGTTTGGCGAGCGCATCCGGCACCACCTTCCAGGTGCCGCCCTGCTCCACCAAACTGAAACCGTTGACCTGCAGCACCGACATAAAGACGTCGAAGGCCTCTTCGTGGCTCATCGGATCGCCGGCGACCACTGTGACCTTACCTTTCACATTCGGGTGCACAATGATGTTCTTGCCGGTGAAATCCGCCGCCCAGTTGATCAGATCGCGGATATCGGCGTTGTCGAGAGACAGAGTGACTCTTTCCGGAGCCTGAGCCAGTACCGCAGTAGACAACAGCAATCCCAGCCCGGCGGCCAGCAGCCGCCGATAAAACATCCTCATCATTATTTGTCTGGCTCTTTTAATTTTGTAGAAAAATGGAAAATTGGTCTTTGCAGATTTTTATTAATTAGTTTGATGCTCTGCCCGCCGCTCCCGGGCCAGCTTGCGCAACTCCTCCAGCCGCTCGCGAATGGATTGCTGCTTCTCTCCCCTGCCCGCCTCGCTGGCCTCACTGATTGCCGCTGCCTGGCTGGCGTAATTGGTGAAATTTCGTAGCGGCACGCTCGGGCGGCCATCTTCATCCGGGTAGGTCAGTTTTTCCATCCTGCCGTTACGTCGCAGGATAATATGGTCGACCGCGACAGAGTAAAGCTCGGCACCACCCGGCAGGGTATCGCCAACGTAGAGGCGCTGCGCCGGTTTGCCTTTCTCGGCCACCAAGGCGCTCGCCTTGTCCTTGGAGCTGTTATCCAGCACACCCGAAAGCACCAGATTAAGCTGGGTGATCGGGATATTGGTCAGGTCCACCTCTGGCTGCTTTTCGGTCTTGACGGGCGCGCGGCCAAAGAAGGGGGTATTGGGCAGGGAGGCGATACGCTGATCGCGGGGTGCGCTACTGCTGCGTTTTGCCAGCAGGGATTCCTCTTCTCCAGCGGGAATCAGCAGCGACCCATATGCCAGCAGGTTAAAAAACAGCCACCCCGAGACTACCGCAACAGAGGCCGTGGCGCCGCGCGACAGTGACCTGCGCGCCTCGCGCGGTGCGAATCTGGCACCGATGGACCCAACGGCTCGCTTTACTGGGGACATGTACAAACCTGCGTATCAGTTCAAGAATTGACTGAATTTATCAATTATTGACGCCTATTCTCTTTCGTCAGCCGGGGAAAGGCAATGTTCCGGGCTTGGCGCAGTATAGTGGACACTTTTCAATCACACTTCGCAAAACGCGCCAAGTTGGGCAAACAGTACCAACCCAATAAAAGAAAGGGCGACTCAATGCCGCCCTTTCCAATATTGATTAGTATATTAATCAAAAATTACAACTTTGTTTCAAGCTCTGGGATCGCGTCAAAAAGATCCGCCACCAGGCCATAGTCAGCAACAGAGAAGATTGGCGCCTCCTCATCCTTGTTGATCGCCACGATGACTTTCGAATCCTTCATACCGGCCAGGTGCTGAATCGCACCGGAGATACCGACGGCAATGTACAGATCCGGGGCAACGATCTTGCCGGTCTGGCCAACCTGCATATCGTTGGGCACGAAACCGGCGTCGACCGCCGCGCGGGAGGCGCCCACGGCAGCACCCAGCTTGTCCGCCAGCTTGTACAGCATCTCGAAGTTTTCGCCGTTCTGCATACCGCGACCACCGGAAATCACCACGCGGGCGGCAGTCAGTTCCGGGCGGTCAGAAACGGCCAGCTCCTCACCAACAAAAGTGGAAATGCCGGCGTCGTCCGCGATGCTCACGGACTCAACGGCCGCGCTACCGCCCTCGGCGGCTACCGCATCAAAGGCCGTGGTGCGCACGGTGATGACCTTGATCGCATCACTGCTTTGCACGGTCGCGATCACGTTACCGGCGTAAATCGGGCGCTTGAAGGTGTCCGCACCCTCAACACCAATGATGTCGGAGATCGGCTGCACGTCCAGCAGAGCCGCGGCGCGCGGCAGCATGTTCTTGCCGGTAGTCGTGGCCGGAGCCAGGATATGGCTGTAGTCCTTGCCCAGGTCCGCAACCAGCTTGGCCACATTCTCGGCCAGTTGATGCTCATAGGCGGCGTTGTCGGCCACCAGCACTTTGCTCGCACCGTCGATTTTTGCAGCGGCCTCTCCCACCGGGCCACAACCGGCGCCGGCAACCAGGACGTGAACATCACCGCCGATGGCTTTGGCCGCGGCGACGGTATTGAGCGTAGCGCCTTTCAGTTCGGCGTTGTCGTGTTCAGCAATAACCAGAATGCTCATCAGATTACCTTCGCCTCATTCTTCAGTTTCTCTACCAGTTCCGCCACATCGGCAACCTTGACGCCAGCCTGGCGCTCGGCCGGCGGCTCGACCTTCAGGGTCTTGGTACGCGGAGTGATGTCCACACCCAGCTCTTCCGGGTTGGTGGTATCGAGCGGCTTCTTCTTCGCCTTCATGATGTTCGGCAGCGAAGCATAACGCGGCTCATTCAGGCGCAGGTCGGTGGTAACGATAGCCGGCAGCTTCAGCTCAACGGTTTGCAGACCGCCATCTACCTCGCGGGTCACCTTGACGGACTCACCCTCAACAGTCACTTCAGAAGCGAAGGTGCCCTGCCCCAAGCCAGTCAGTGCACCCAGCATCTGACCAGTCTGGTTGTTATCGCCATCGATGGACTGTTTGCCCATAATCACCAGTTGCGGCTCTTCCTTGTCGACGATCGCCTTCAGGCACTTGGCCACCGCCAGCGGCTGCAGATCGGCATCGGTCTCTACCAGGATGCCGCGGTCGGCGCCCAGCGCCAGCGCGGTGCGGATCTGCTCCTGGCACTGCTTGGGACCCATGGAAACGGCGACTATCTCGCTGACAACGCCTTTCTCCTTCAAGCGTACCGCCTCTTCCACCGCAATTTCGCAGAAGGGGTTGATAGACATTTTTACGTTGGCAGTATCGACGTCAGAACCATCCGCCTTCGGGCGGACCTTGACGTTGTAATCCACAACGCGTTTCACAGCTACAAGAACTTTCATGGAAATCCCGTCTTAAATAAGCCATTTGGGAGCCGCGACTGACAGTTCATATCGCGAACCAGTACGGTATTCTAGTCAAACAAGTGTTTGAACGGCGTGTATGGTGGCCCTTCTATAGAGCAAAATCAATAGCCAAATAGACGAGCCAACTGCCATTCAGCAAATCTATTTCCCGGCATATAAGCTGACTATATCTCTAGGCTAAGTACTTGAAATACGGCACTTTTGCCATGACAAATGAATAGTCCTGCAATTGGTAGGGTTGCTCAAACACCTATATAATCCGCGACCAATATAAATGTATAAGGCCATTTGCGGCCAACAATAATCGATTGCAACCAGCTGAGGAGAGCGCCGTGGAACGCGAATCAATGGAATACGATGTAGTGATCGTTGGTGCCGGTCCCGCCGGTCTGGCAGCGGCCTGCCGTATTCGCCAGCTCAATGAAGACATCTCCGTCTGTGTCGTGGAAAAAGGTTCCGAAGTCGGGGCCCATATCCTCTCCGGCGCGGTATTTGAACCCACGGCCCTGAACGAGCTCTTCCCCGACTGGAAAGACCGCGGTGCGCCACTGAATACCGAGGTGAAGGGCGACGACATCTACGTGATGGGCAGCGCCGAAAAGGCCAGCAAAGTCCCCAACTTCTTTGTGCCCAGCACCATGCACAACGAAGGCAACTACATCATCAGCCTCGGCAACCTGTGCCGCTGGCTGGCGGAACAGGCTGAGAATCTCGGCGTGGAGATCTTCCCCGGCTTCGCTGCGGCGGAAGTGCTCTACGGCGAGGACGGCTCCGTCAAGGGTATCGCCACCGGCGATATGGGCGTGGGCATGAACGGCGAACACAAAGACTCCTATATGCCCGGCATGGAGCTGCACGCCAAGTACACCCTGTTTGCAGAAGGCTGTCGCGGCCATCTGGGCAAGCAGCTGATCGAGCGCTTCAAGCTGGACGAAGGCGTCGATCCGCAGCATTACGGCATCGGCATCAAGGAAATCTGGAAGATCGCCGACGACAAGCACCAGCAGGGCCTGGTGGTACACACCGCCGGCTGGCCGCTGGACGAGAGCGGCTCCCACGGCGGCGGCTTCCTCTATCACCTGGAGGACAACCAGGTGGTCGTCGGCCTGATCACCGATCTGGCCTACAGCAACCCGCATGTCAGCCCGTTCGACGAGTTCCAGCGCTACAAGCACCACCCGGTGATCAAGCAGTACCTGGAAGGCGGCCAGCGCGTGGCCTACGGCGCCCGCGCCATCACCAAGGGCGGCCTGCAGTCCCAGCCGAAGATGACCTTCCCCGGCGGCCTGCTGATCGGCGACAACGCCGGCACATTGAACTTCGCCAAGATCAAGGGCAATCACACCGCGATGAAGTCCGGCATGGTCGCCGCCGAGAGCGTCGCGGAAGCCCTGGCCGCCGAGCGCGCCAATGACGAGCTGACCGATTACAGCAGCAAGTACCGCGACAGCTGGGCATGGAAAGAGCTGCACAAGCAGCGCAATTTCGGCCCGGCACAGCACAAGTGGGGCAACATTGTCGGCTCCGCCTATGCGTTTATCGATATCAACATCTTCCAGGGCAAACTGCCATGGACCCTGCGGGACTCCAAGGCGGATCACGCCCAGCTGAAACCCGCAGCGGACTGCAAGAAGATCGACTATCCGAAACCGGATGGCGTGCTCAGCTTCGACAAGCTTTCCTCGGTGTTCATCTCCAACACCAACCACGAGGAAGACCAGCCTTGCCACCTGACACTGAAGGACGACGAGATCCCCCTGAATCACAACCTGCCGATCTACGACGAACCGGCGCAGCGCTACTGCCCGGCGGCGGTGTACGAGGTTGTTGAGGAAGCGGGCAAGCTGCGCTTCCAGATCAACGCGCAGAACTGTGTGCACTGCAAGACCTGCGATATCAAGGACCCTACCCAGAACATCGTCTGGGTGGCACCGGAAGGTGGCGGCGGCCCGAACTACCCGAATATGTAACCGGTTTGTTTTTTAGGCGCCCTCCGGGCGCCTTTTTTATGTCTGTGCCGCAGGGCTGCGCCATTGTTTTGGCCGCCAGCGACTTAGCAGACTAAGCTTCCTCCGGTCAGTACAACGGAAGACCGGATATGAAACCCGCCCTACTCTGCATCGACCTCCAGCACCTGTTTGCCTCCCCGGATGGTGGTTTCTTTACCGGGGGTGGCCTGGGCTCCTTCGATGAGTCAGAGCAGACCTACTACTTCACCACACTGGAGCAGTCGGTGCTGCCGAATATCCAGCGCCTGCAGGCGGTTTTCCGCGACAAGGGTATCGAGGTCATCCACATTCGTACGCGCAGCAAAACCCGCGACGGTCGCGACCGTACCTACTGGCACAAGAAGCGCGACCTACACTCGACGCCGGGCTCACAGGAGGCGGAATTTATCGACTCCGTGGCACCGCACGGCGATGAAGTCATTGTCAACAAGACCGGCTCGGGCCCTTTCGGCAACAGCGTCCTGCAGGCGCACCTGCACCAGTTGGGTATTTCCCAGCTGTATTGTTGCGGGGTGTTCACCGATGAATCCGTGGAATCCACCATTCGCGCCGCCGCGGACTACGGCTACTGCCCAATTCTGATTGCGGACGCCACTGCGACAGCCAGCGAACAGTTGCAGCTGGAATGTATCGAGCGGCTAAACGGCCGCTTCTGTGAGGTGGCCGACACCAAGGGACTGGTGGAAGATTTGCAGCAACACCTGCGCTCCGTCAGCTGAGCAGCTCTCAACGAAAAAAGCCGGACGCTGCTATCAGTGCCCGGCCTCAATGAGTCCCTGTTGTTTAAATCTTAATGATCCTGAGGGATTCCAATTAGAATTTGTATTGTGCACTCAAAGCGAACGTCTGCCCCGGCTTCTCTTCGAAGACGATGACACCCGCACGCTCGATCTCAATGGTTTCGTCGAGCAGGTTCTGGACTTTCGCCTTGAGAGTAATCTCCTGAGTCGGATACCAGGAGTAAGTCAGGTCCAGAGAGTGGAACGGCTGCTCGAAACCATCGGGCGCACCATTACGACCGGCAATGTACAAACGCTCCCCAAATACGTTGTAACCCAGCGTCGCTGAGTGGTCGCCGTCCGGCGAATCGAAGCCGACCAGCATGTTGACAACATATTCAGAGGCTTCGGTCATTTCCCGCTCTGGGTTGGTCGGAGCATCAGCTTCGTCACCGGCAATGAGTTCAGAATCCTGCAAGGTAACGTTACCCTGTACGAAGAAAGCATCCATGGTTTCACCCATGAAGCCCAGTGACTTCAATCCCTCAAATTCAATACCGCGGATCACACCGGACTCGGCATTGACAATTTCACGGGAAATGTTGGTGTCACTGGACGCCCTTTCGAAGAACTCGATCGGATCCTGGATATCCTTGTTGAACAGGGATACGGTCAGGTTATCCCCGCTATCGAAGAACCATTCCGCACGCACATCCAGGTTGGTAATTTCCGACGGGCGAGTATTCGGGTTTCCGCTGATGCGCTCACCGGTAATCGGGTCAATGTAGATCGCGTCGGTAATTTCCCGCAGGTCCGGCCGCACAGCAGTCTTACTGGCACCCAAACGCAACTGGAACGTCTCAGCCCAAAGGTTGCCCATATACGTCAGCGAAAGTGACGGATAAATTTTATCCTCACTGAACGAGCGAATCGCATCGGGATCGTTCACGTTTACCTGGGGGTTGTCGACGGTATTTCCGTAAGGATTCCACTTGATTGCAACCTGGTTATAGTCTTCCCAACGGGCACCCGCGGAAACACGCCAGGTTTCATTCAGTGTCCAGTCTACTTTACCGAAAACCGCATCGGTCAGCGTGGCCGCAAGATAGCTACGGTTGTTACCAGCAACACCGAGCACAAAATCGTTTTCTGCATCGCTGATGTGCTCGTCAGAAAACACGTCGTCCAGAGCACCCTGCAGAATGGAACTGTCGGCATCCTGTTCCAGCACGAGGTTCGTTTCCTTGTAGCTGCGACCTTTTTCTGTGCGCGCCACGCCGCCGCTCAGTTCCAGACTGGAAGAGGAAAACTCGAGCGGGAGGGTCGCGGACCAACCGTAGTTGATGACCTCATCTTCAAGCTTGGTAAAGCGATAGCTGGCAGACGGACCGGCTGCGCCGGAAACCTGCGAGTCCAGCACTTCACCGGTGACCGGATCGGCATCGGTTATCGCCGAGATATTCACCTCGTTAGGAATATCGGTTGCCGCACGCGCATCGGTGTAGAACCAATCTACGCGGATATCTTCCGGCACCCAGCCAACAAGCGGCAGCAGACGCTTGCTTTCCGGGCCGATGGAGTGACTGCCCTTAACCTGGTTGACCACCATGTCGCGTTCTTCATATTTGAGCGAGTACTCGCGGAATCCATGTCCGCTCGACACCTCTCCATTCTCGTTGAAGTAATCGCGAACAGCAGTGGAATCGTCGGTATTGCGCAGATACAAACTTGTCGCAGAAACATCGTGTTCGTCGGCAAAATTCACACCGACGTTCAAGTTCCCCGTCAAATCCACCGAATAGATGGACTTATTCTCAGTGTCAATACGCTCATCCGGGAAACCATAGCTGCGCTTCAGCTTGTTCTCTTCGCGCAACTGATTTTTATAGGAGGCACCGGCGAGGAAGCCAACCTGCCAATTGTCCCCAAAGTAAAACTGATTACCTACGCTGCCTTTGACATCATAGTCAGGCTGGCTCGAATCCTCCTCGATCGCGATATCGCGATTGAGGTTCAGAGCCAACTCGCGGTTGAGGGCGGCCGCCGCAGCAGTAGCTTCATGCGCGCTACCATATACGTTACCCTCTTTGATCAGGGTAGCGCGGATATTCTGCACACCGAGACTACCGTTGAAGCGCTCGAGAGCGCGATCGATTTCGCGCGACATTGCGCGAGTGCCATCGTCGGTACCGAAATCGTCATCGGAACCGCCGTTGTAACTCAGTACATCCCCTTTGGTTTCACTGTTAAAACCACTACCGATTTCCAGCGAGTAAGTCAGCTGTTCCGGAATGCCTTTGGTGCGGATATCGACATTGCCGCCACCGAAAGTGGCCGCCTGATCAGCGGAATAGGTCTTCTGCACCGCCAGGGACTCGACTACCGAAGTGGGAAAGATATCCAGCGGGATCACATTGCGAGTCAGGTCCGGCGAGGGAACCGTCGCACCATTTAGGGTGGTGTTGGAATAGCGCTCACCCAGGCCGCGTACATAGACGAACTTCTCGCTCACCAATGTCAGGCCGGACACGCGACGCAATGCCGCAGCGACGGTGGAGTCCCCCACGCGCCCGATCATTTCTGAACCGAGAACGTCGGTAACTACCTCTTCATCGAGACGCTCATTGATCAGCATCTCGGCAGAATCGCGCAGGCGCCCTTGCACCATGACTTCTTCGATCGCGGGAGCGCTCACCTGAGGCGCTGGGCCTGCAGAATTTTCGATCAGCTCAGCGTCCTGTGCAAAAGCGCCAGTTCCGAGAGTCGAGGCCGCGGCCACAGCCAATACCAACGGCGCTCTTTGAAATTTTTCTTTCTTAACCATAACCATGGCCTCTTATCGTTTCTGATTGACACGGTGGAATCGAAGAGGGCGCCGACTCCCGTAGCGAAAGCGGCGCCCCCAGACCGGGATCTAATCCCTGGGACTAAGCGTTACACTTAGTTTTCGAACCACAGTGCCTGACCGCGAGCGCCGTCGTGCAGGCCGTAAGTCCAGCCCAGTGTCCAGTCAGTACCGCCCTGGCTCAGCGCACCGATGTAAGCACGAGTAGCCGGATCCGGTACGACGGTAGTAGCGGCGCCATCAACCATCATGCTGGCAGCAGCGATGGAGAAGATAGACGGAGTACCTTCCAGTACCTGCAGGCCGGTATCGGCAGTCGCAGTCGGATCGGTTGCACCGGTGATGGTGGCAAACTGGTTGCCGTTGGCTTCGGCCCACTGCTGAATGGTCTGCCCGCCGGGCAGATTGTTACCTTTCACCAGCTCTTCACAGATAAAGAGGTTGGATTTCAGCACCATGTCACCGTCTTCTGCACCCTGCAGGGTCTCCGCATCGTCGATACGCAGACAGTAGTTGCTGCTATCTCCAGGAGTGGCATCCGCGCTGTAGGAAGCCACAACCATGGAGTTGGTCACTTGCGGCATGATGCCTTCACGGAAACGCCAGCCGGCGCCGAAGTCGTGAGTTGCAGCGGCCTTGTCGGTCGGGGAAATGATGCAGGTCAGACCGTCGATTTTCGGGCGGCTGTTGATACCCGCCGCGATGATGCCGGAGTAGTCAGTGCCGGCACTGTAGCTGCCGATACCGTCAGACTCGATACAGTTGGCGCCGTCGGTCGCGCTCTGAACGACCAGCGCATTGGTGATGGTGCCGGAGTAACCTTCGTCCATATCGATGGAGTCGTCGCGCACGTATACGGCAACGAAGTTCTCAACGTTTACCGCACCGCCGAAGAACTCAATACCATCATCGTAAGTGGAGTAGGTTTCGATGTTCTTGACGATGGTGCCGCTACCTACAGCGCCCCAGGAAATGCCGTTCAGCTCGTCGCCGTTGGCCACAGCTGCACCGGTGTGCTTAACCACAACGTACTGCAGCTCACCGGAGCTGTCCGCATTGTTGGCGCCACCGTAGTTGGACTGGTCGGCACCCTCGGAACCTTCCGCGTCAACGTGACAGTCAGCAGTAGCCAGGTCACCGCCGGCAACAGAGCCGGTGTACACACACTTGTTGGTTACGCCGAAACCATTGATAACCAGGCCGCCCCACTGGGAAACGTCTTCCGGACCAACGGTGCCTTCTACATCGGTCAGGGAAGTGAAGGTGATCGGGGCAGTCTGGCTGCCGCGGGCGATCAGCTGGGAGCCACGGTTGATAACCATGAACTTGGTTTTGTCCGGGAACGCAATGGTAGCGCCGGCCTCGACGGTCAGCTTAGCGCCGTCACCACCTTTGCTGATGCCGGCAGCAGCCATATCGGCGTCATTATCGAAGTTCTCACCGACGAACAGGCTGCCTTCAAACACGTGAGCGCCGCCTTCTTCCAGAGCCGGAATGTACAGATCAACCGTCAGGTTGTTGCCGGAGTCTACGAAGCTCGGAGAGTAGAGGCAGTTCGGAGCAACGAATTCACCCTGCACGGTCTTGCCGGCCTTCTCGTAGAAAGCACAGGGGTTTTCGGTCTCAACCGGAGCAGGTGTGCTGGTGGAGTTGTCGACAGAATTGTCGACAGTTTTCGGCTCAACGTTGATACCGCCGCTGTCACAACCGGCCAGCAGAGCGGAGATCGCCGCTGCCAGCAGCAGCTTGTTGTTTACTTGCTTCATAGTTCCCCCTAACGGAAGTTTTGCCAAATAGGTGTAATTGTGGGCAGCTAAAAATCTGTTTTTATGCTTCAGCTGTGCGTCCTGAATTTCTTAAAAACCGATTTTCAGGATGCCCTGAAACCGTGTTTGTTTTGTTCGCCTTAGCGATTCGGACGCGAGGGAGTGTAGGAAGCGAATATTGCGGAAATGTTACTTTAGGGGGCTTTTTCGGGAATATTTGAAATAATTTTTCGCGCCAGCGCGTAAATTACATTTTTATTGCAAACAGGTTTCACCCAGAGAACGAATTGCAGTCAATTAGAAGAGAAAAAGTGCAGACCAATAAATCGCAGGCCCCGATACAAAATCGCTCGGGGCAATGAAATGGAGAATTAGTTAAAACGGAATGCGGAATTAAATGGGGAACTAATAGGAACCCAGCAAAAACTCTTTGCCGTCACTGCGCAGCCAGAGTTTTCCAGCTGATTCGCCCTGTCCGCCCTCTTCCGCCCAATCCACCAACTGGTAGAAAACCTCACGGGAAACGCGAGCCTGCAGACCATCGCGAACTTCGAGGTAGGGAACTGGCTGGGGAGGATCGCCAAACGGCTTGAGCTGCCAATCGCTGTTCCGGTCCAGGGACACCACGTCACCGGTGTTAGTGGTAAACAGCAGGCATTCGCGCCCGTCCTTTGCCCCCTTCGCAACCTGGGTCGCAATAAAGGGGGCATCCTCGACGCGGATGCGCATCTTCTCTACCGGGGTGACGAGAAAGTACTCGTCACCTTCACGCTTCAGGATACTGGCGAACAGGTTGACCAATGGCTGGCGCTGAATCTCGGTCCCTTCATGTATCCAGCGGCCATCCCGGCGAATCACCATCTCCATATCGCCACACAGGTCCGGATTCCATTTGTGGACCGGTGGGTGCCCCCGAAACTCCCGCTGCAGTTGCTGCAGCTGCTGGAACAACGGTTCAGCCAATGGATGATCCCGCTGCCTCGCCGCCGGGGCGCCCCTCTTCCAGAGAGCGACGGCCGGAGATGTCACCGATATGGACACCGACATCCATGATGAACTCCATAAGGCCCTCGCGATCCTCGATGACATCGGCGAAGGACTTGGAGTGATACAGCTCCACGGCTCCCTGCACCAGCGCCCAATAGGTGGAGTAGTAGTAGTAGGCGGGCACCTTCTTCAGTACGCCCTGCTCCATACGGCGCTCGAATACGCGATTCAGGGCCGACGCGTTGGAATTGCGGATGGCGTGGAGCTCAGCAATCATTTCCGGCGCCAGATTCAGCGCAATGATTTTCTCTTCCAGGCGCTGGAACAGGCGATCCTTGGATGGATCGGCCATGCGCGACTCGAAATAAGCCCGCGCCGGAGCAGTAATATCGCCCTGTTCAGCCGCGGCCAGCGCCGTCTTCAGGCGCTCGGTCAGGGATTTCTCATAGTCCATCAACAGGCGCATGTAAATCTCTGTCTTGGAGATGAAATGCTTGTAGATGGTGCCCTTACCGATATCTACGCGTTCGGCAATCTGCTCCACGGTGACTTTTTCTTCACCGTGCTCAAGCAGAAGCTCCAGAGCCGCGTCCAGAATGCGCTGTTCACGCGCGCGAAACCGCTGCACCTTCTCTTTTGCCTTGTCCATACTTCCGACCTTATCCGTCCGTAAATTTGGAGACTGAAATTGACTATCCATTCATGAATGATAGGCAATTCGGTCAACTTGGAAAAGCAAATAGAGAAAAACCTTCTCTAATACGCCAATTTCCGGCCCCTTCCCTTCGGCATTACCACCCCAAAACGTTGCTTTTGGCGCCACAAGAACCTCAAATGCGGCACTCGAAGATTTCCTGAATCGCGACACCGATTAATATATTGCGTACAATAACATCAATAAGCATAAACAGAGAGAGCGCGACATGTCACAGGTGAATAGCGCAGCCACGAGCCGCCTCGGCACAACTGGCAGACCGGATGCGGATGGCTTCAGCCCAAGCTTCTACCTGGCCAACGCCATGGAAATCTTCGAGCGCCTGGCGTGGTACGGCTTCTTTACCCTGTCATCCCTTTACATGAGCACCCCACTGGCGGAGGGCGGCCTCGGTTTTTCCGAGGGCCAGCGCGGCTTCCTGCAGGGCGCCATACCCTTCCTGCTCTATCTACTGCCGGTGTTCACCGGCGCACTGGGGGACAAAGTCGGCTACCGGCGCATGTTCCTGCTGGCTTTTATCATCATGACACCGGGCTATTACCTCCTCGGCCAAGTGCGCGACTTCTGGAGCTTCTTCGCCGTGCTGCTCGCGGTGGCCGTGGGTGCGGCGATCTTTAAACCACTAGTAGTAGCTACCGTCAGTCGAACCACCAACGACCAGAACCGCGGTCTCGGCTTCGGCATTTTCTATACGATGGTGAACATTGGCGGCTTTGTCGGCCCGCTCGTGGCCGGTGTCGTACGAGGGGTCAGCTGGGATCGCGTGTTCACGATGGCGGCGCTTTGGGTCGGGATCAACTTCGTGCTGCTGCTCTTTTATCGGGAACCGCGGCACAACGCTGCCGCACCTGCACGCCGTCATTCGCCACTGCGGGAAATTGCGACGGTACTGCGCAACCGCCCCTTTGTGATCTACCTGTTGCTGATGTCCGGATTCTGGGCCTGCTACAACCAAATTTTTATCACGCTCCCGCTGTATATCCGCGACTTTGTCGATACGGCTCCCCTGTTGAGCTGGCTGCAGAGCTGGTCGCCGGCTATTGCCGATGCCGTGTCCTCGGCGAGTCCTGGTCAGGTGGGACCGGAATTTATCACTGCGTTCAACTTCGCCAGTATCCTGATATTGCAAATAGTGATCAGCAAGCGCTGCCAGGGGAGACCGGTGCTGCCGCTGCTGATCGGCGGCAGCCTGCTGCTTTCGGTTAGTTTTCTCTGGATTGGATTTGGCCCAGTGCTTGGCGGGGCCGGTGTCATCGTTGCGGTGCTGCTGTTCTCACTCGGCGAGATGATCGCCTCCCCCAAGAGTCAGGAATATGTGGCAGAAGTCATGCCGCGCGATAGGGCGGCAATGTTCATGGGCTATTACTTTCTCTCCATGGCACTTGGCTTCCTGCTGGCCGGCTTTCTGTCCGGCTGGGGCTACGGCACCCTGGCCAAAGACTGGGGCCGGCCAGACCTGATGTGGGGCGGCTTCGCCCTGGCCGGTGTCGTAGCTGCCGCCGGGCTTTACTGGTTCGACAAAAAAATGGCGCGGCAACTCGCCGCCCGAGAAGAGGTACTTCCATGACACTCCATCGTATCCGCAATTTGCGCGAGCAGTTTTCCACCGCAGGTATCGACGGGCTACTGGTATCGAGCATGTCCAATATCCGCTACCTCACGGGTTTCGCCAGTGATGAGCGCGATGTGGCAACAGTATTGATCGGTGCAACGGAAGCTTTCCTGCTAACCGATTACCGTTTCGGAGAGCAGGCGCGGGAGCAGTGCGGCGAGGTACAGATCATCGTGCGCGACCGGGCCCGCCAGACACTGGGCCAGCTAGTGCGGGAGCTGGCCGCTCAATGCGACATTCGACAGCTCGGCTACGAGCGCGACCACTTTCTCCACGGCCGCTGGCTGAATCTGGCCGCCGATCTGGATACGATTGCGGTGAAGCCGCTGCGCGGCCTGGTGGAAAAGCTGCGCCGGCGCAAAGAGCCCGCCGAGCTGGAGAGCATGCGCCGCGCCGCGGCTATCGGTGATCGCGCGCTCGAGCAGTTGCTGGGTCTGCTGCAACCGGGAATCACAGAGAGAGAGGCGGCAGTTGAACTGGAGTGCCTCCTGAAACGCGCCGGGTCCGAGGGGCTGGCCTTTCCCACCATTTTCACCTCGGGTGCGCGGACGTCGCGCCCCCACGGCATGCCGAGCGATCGAGTATTGAGCCGCGGAGACCTGATCACCATCGATTTCGGGGCAATAGTCGATGGCTACCGCTCAGATATGACCCGTACCTTTGTCCTCGGCAAAGCCGACAGCAAACAGCGGGAAATCTACGAGCTGGTCCGTCGTGCGCAGGCCCTGGGTGTGGAATCACTGCGCACCGGCATTCCATACAGCCAACCGAACGCAACGGTAAACCGGTTTCTCGCCGCTTGTCCTTACGCGGAGTACGCTGGCGACAGCCTCGGCCATGGCCTGGGCCTCGACACCCACGAGCAACCCTATCTCTCCACAGGTTTTGAAGAACTGCTGGAAGAAGATCACGTGGTCACCGTAGAACCGGGTATCTACATTCCCGGCTGGGGCGGCGTGCGTATTGAGGACGATGTGCGGCTTACCGGGTCTGGCCCGGAACTTCTCAACAACTTCAGCCGTGAGCTGATAGAACTGTAAACGTCATCAGACCACAGCCTCTCACTGTGGTTGCACTCAAGCCCGGGGCACAGATTCCGAAGAATCGCCGCGACGCGCAAGTGCCGCTATCATAGCGGCAGATGAAAATTCAGGTGAAACAATGAAAAGAACAATCGCCCTCTTCACCCTGCTGTTGGTTCCCTTTGCCCAGGCAGCGGATCCCCGCCCCCCGTCGCAGATTATTGCCAAGGCACCCGCGGAACACTGGCGGACCGTCGACACCGAAAACATGCTGTATCTCGATTTGGAACGAGGCCGTGTCGTCATCGAATTGGCCGACGCCATGGCACCGGCGCACGCCGCCAATATCAGGGCACTGGCCCGCGAGCAGTTTTACGATGGACTCAATGTGTACCGGGTGATCGAGGGATTTGTCGCTCAGGGCGGCGACCAGAGTGGCGCGAAGCCGGTTAAGCATGGGAAACGGACAATTCCCGCGGAATTTTCGCGTAAAAATGTTCCGGCAGAGCACTTTACTCCCCTTCCCGGCCCGGATGGCTATGCGCCGCAGAGCGGGTTTATCGATGGATTTCCCGCGGCGCGCGATCCCGCTACCGGCGAAAGCTGGCTGGTGCACTGTAACGGCGCCTTTGCCATGGCGCGCGAACAGGACATCGATAGCGGTGGTACTGAATTCTATGCCGTTATCGGCCCAGCCCAGCGCTACCTCGACCGCAACACGACGGTATTTGGCCGCGTCCTCGAGGGAATTGAAGTCCTGCAGCAGCTGGAACGCGGTGACAAAGCCGGCGGAATTCTCGAGAACCCGCAAAACAATCGCATACTGCGCATGCGTGTGGCCGCGGACGTACCGCAAAAAGAGCGGCAGCAGATCGAAGTGCTCAGTACCGATTCGCCCAGCTTTGCCGAGCTGATCGCCGCGCGGCGCAACCGCCCGGAAGACTGGTTCGTGGCGCGCCCGAACTATGTGGATGTTTGCTCAGTCGGCGTGCCCAGCCGCCAAAAATCCTCACAGTGACCGGCGTCAGCGGCTAACCGCAAAACGTCCGAACTCGCAACCCCCCAAAGACTCGAGTCGTGGGAGCTGGTTCCCTGGCGTTCCGAACGCGGCAGAGTGCGGGCGCCGGTCATATCCGGCAGGCGCCCGCTTTCTGACGCGCAGCCCGGCTATTCCGCATTTCAAAAACGGTCCACCGCCAAGGGCCGCACATCCACTGCCGGTTCACGCCCGGCGACAAGGTCGTCGATTATCTCTGCGGTTACCGCCGCTTGCGTCAGGCCCAGGTGCTGGTGGCCAAACGCAAAATAGATATTTTCCTCCCGCGGCGCTCGTCCAATCACCGGCAGCGAGTCTGGCAGCGACGGGCGGAAACCCATCCAGCGCGTCGCCTCTCCGCGCTGCAGTCCCGGCAGTATCTTTTGCGCATGGTCGAACAGAATATCCGCACGGCGGTAATTAGGCGCAGCACGCAGGCCTGCCAGCTCCACTGTGCCGGCGAGACGCATGCCCTCCTCCATCGGCGTCATCACAAATGACCGTTCGAATGAGACCATTGGACGGGTCAACTCCACGCCCGGCTGCGGCAACATCAGATGGTAGCCGCGCTCAGTATCCAGCGGCACCCGATAGCCCAGCTGTTGAACCAGCGTTCCGGACCAGGCTCCTGCGGCCACCACCACCCTGCGCGCATCAATGTTGCCACTGTCCAGGCCGACCTCCACGCGGCCACCTGGCTGCGGCTGCAAACGATGCACCTCTGCGCGCTGGACTTCACCGCCACCCGAGCAAAATGACTTCGCCAACTCCTGGACCAGCCTGAGGGGATTTACCGTGTGCGCAGTCTTGGGAAAATACAGGCCGCCGGCAACGTCTTTGATGACTGCCGGCTCCAGTTCACGTAAAGGGCCGGAATCCAGCTCCTCGACCTGCACGCCGAATTCGCGCAGTAACGCCACAGTGGCTCTGTTACGCTGGCGTCCGCTCTCAGTTTCATACAGAGTCAGCGCCCCGCGTTTCACCATCAGCGCCTGCAGCCCGGTACGACCGAGCAGCCGATCGAAACTAGCGATGGACCGGCTGTTCAGTTCGCGCAGCATTTGCGCTGACGCCCGCGCATTGGATGGCAGCGCGGCCCTGGCAAAGCGCAACAGCCAGGGCAACATGCGCGGCAAATACGACCAGCGGATCGTCAGGGGCCCGAGCGGGTCCGACAGCAATTTGGGAATGGAGAGAATTGTGCTGGGATTGGCCAGCGGCAGTACGACATCGGTGGCAAAATGGCCGGCATTGCCGGACGAACACCCGTCACCCGGCGCGTCGCGATCGACCAGCACGGTTTGATGGCCGCGGCTCTGCAGTCGCTCGGCGATGGCAGTACCGACGATGCCGGCACCGACCACCAGCGTATCGATTTTCTTGCTCATCGCGCACCGTCCCCGGCCAGCGCGCGGAAGGCATCGCGACTCTGGTTTTCCACACCGCTATCGTGGACCACGACACAGTCCTCCACCCTTACCCCTCCGTAGCCACGGAACTCGTTCACCTTTTGCCAATTGATATGGCGGCTGTTGTCGCTGCGCGCCAGCTCCTCCAGCAGCATATCGGAAAAATAGATACCCGGCTCCACCGTAAAGGCCTGGCGCGGTTCCACTTTGCGTACCAGGCGCAGGAACGGGGCCTTGGGATCGCGCGCAAATTCCTCGCCGTCCGGCGCCTTCAGGTAACCACCAACATCGTGTACTTGCAAACCAATAAAGTGGCCGAGTCCGCAGGGGAAGAATGCACGACTGATACCCAGCTCGACAATATCTGCGGCCTCGAGGCGCACCAGTTCAAAGCGGGACAACAGGTGTGCCATTCGCAGGTGGCCGCGCCAGTGCAGCTCGGCAAAGTCCATACCGATTTGGATTTCGTCCACCAGCGCCAGCTGCTCTTGATCCACGGCCTGCACCAGTTCTGCGTATTCGCCCTTGTGGAACGCGTAACTGCGGGTGATATCACTGGCATAACCGCGGAATTGCGCACCTGCGTCGATTACCAGCGAGTGGATATCCTGCGGCAGCATCGGGCTGCGGTCGGCGCCGTGGTAATGCAGTATCGAGCTGTGGTTATTGACCGCGACGATATTCGCATAGGGCAACTCGCTCTCAAGTACACCGGCGCCACGCAGGTAGGCGTGGTGAATATCCAGCTCAGTTCCACCCGCCAAAAACGCCGCGCGCGCGGCCTTATGACCCCGGGCGGCAATCACGTTCGCACAGCCGAGACAGGCAATCTCGTACTCGGTCTTATAGGCACGCTGGAAGTGCAGCTCGGCGATCAGCCGCGGGGGATTAACCTGCGCGGCGGCGAAATCGCCCAGCAACTGCGGTTGCTCACCGATATAGGCGGTGCGTTCCAGGCGGGATGGCAGCGCGGCGACAATATCTTGTTTCGATTTCGCCAGCACCACATCGAAGTGCTCCACCCAAGATCCCTCGGGATCCTCCGGCGGCTTGTGCCAGTAGTCCTCTGGCTGAAAGTAAATCAGCCGCGGTCGCTCGCCGGCAGCCACTACCAGTACCGAATAGGGGTGCTCCAGTAGCGGCAGCCAGTGTTTGAAATGCGGATTTACCCGGAAGGGATAGTCGTTGTCGTCCATAAATGCGGTGCCGGGCGCGCCGGCGTGGATCAGCAGTTGATCGTAGCCACTGTTATCCAGGGCTCGCGCATGTCGTACACACAGCTCGGCGATATGTTCGCGGTAAAGCAGGTCCAGATTCATTTCCCCTCCCTATCACCACTTGGTGGCGTAACCAGTTTTCTGTTGACAGTCTCTGCAAACGTTATTTATTGTACACAATAACAATTCACCATAAAGCAGTTTCTGCACCCCGCCCGGAACAAACAATTTCGGGCAATACCATTGATGAGGAAGTGATATGCAAATCGACTGGAGCGGAGTCTTCCCCGCAGCGACCACCCAATTCAACGCCGACGAGAGCCTGAACATCCCCGCGACCATGGAGCATCTGGAAGTCATGCTCAACGCCGGCATCAACGGCCTGGTCATGTTGGGAACCGTCGGGGAAAACTGTTCGCTGAGCATTGAAGAGAAGATCGAGGTACTGCGCGCGAGCGTTAAGCAGGTGGCCGGCCGGGTGCCGGTGCTCACCGGAGTGGCCGAGTACACGACCACACAGGCCTGTCACTTCGCCCGCGCCGCCAAGGAAGCCGGTGTTGACGGCCTGATGGTACTGCCGCCCATGTCCTACAAGGCAGACAGTGCCGAAGTGGTGACCCATATCCGCGCAGTTGCCGGCGCGACGGATCTGCCGGTGATGATCTACAACAATCCCGCCTGTTACGGCGTCGATATTTCGGCGGAAACCGTGGCCGAACTGGCCCAGGTACCAAATATCGTCGCAGTAAAGGAATCGTCCGATGACCCGCGGCGCCTGACCGATATCGCCAACCTCGTCGACGAAAGCTTCGTCCTGTTCTGCGGTGTCGATGACCTGGCCCTGGAGAGTGTCGCCCTCGGTGCGCACGGCTGGATCTCCGGACTAGTCAACGCCTTCCCGCAGGAAAATCGCCTGTTGTGGGATCTGGCCACGAGCGGCAATTACGAAGAAGCGCGCAAGATCTACCGCTGGTACACCCCACTGCTGCACCTGGATACCAGACCCAAGCTGGTGCAATACATCAAACTGACGGTACAGGAGTGCGGCTATGGCAGTGAGCTGTGCCGCAACCCGCGCCTGCCAGTAACTGGCGAAGAGCGCGAGGAAGTGCTGGCGATTATTCGCAAGGCGATTGCCACGCGCCCCGCGATCGCTTGACGCGATCCGTCCGGCCACGCGCTGCGGAATGCCTGCATAGCGGCTTCCGCAACGCGACGTCCAACCTGGTAGCCGAATAACAGGAAGATTGATGACAACTCATCCCGTACTGATCGCAGGCCGCTGGCGCGAGGCCGCCGCAAGCGGCCGCTTCTCGCCGGATAATCCCGCCACGCGCAGCAGGATCGATCAACATTATCCGATCTCCGACTGGAGTGACTGCGACGAAGCGCTCGACGCCGCCGTCATCGCGGCGAGACAGCTGCGCCAGTTGCCCGCGGAACAGCGAGCTCGCTTCCTCGAGCGTTTCGCCGACAAGATCGATGCCGCCAAGGTCGAACTAGCCGAACTCGCCAACCGCGAAACCGCACTGCCGAAGACCCCGCGCCTGGCCGAGGTAGAGCTGCCCCGCACCACCGGCCAACTGCGCCAGGCGGCTGCCGCTGCACGGACTGGCTCCTGGGCGCAGCCGACGATCGACACGGCGCTCAATATCCGATCGCAACTGGCGCCCGTGGGGCCGGTGGTCGTGTTCGGGCCAAATAATTTCCCGCTGGCATTTAACGGTATCGCCGGCGGCGACTTTGCAGCGGCCATCGCCGCCGGCAACCCTGTGATCGCCAAAGGCCATCCGGCCCATCCCGGGACTTGCCAACGCCTGGCCGAACTCGCCCTCGCTGCGCAGATCGAGACAGGTCTGCCCGCCGCTACGGTCCAGTTGATTTACGCCACCGCCAGGGAGAATGGGCTGCGCCTGGTCAGCGATATACGCGTTGGTGCCAGTGCGTTTACCGGGTCCCGCTCTGCCGGGCTGGCGCTGAAGCAGGCCGCCGACGAGGCCGGCAAGCCCATTTACCTGGAACTCTCCAGCGTAAACCCCGTGGTGATTCTGCCCGGCGCACTGGCAGAGCGCGGCAAGGAAATCGCCAGGGAATTTGCCGACAGCTGCTTGATGGGCACCGGACAGTTCTGCACCAATCCGGGACTCGTCATCTTGCCGGCGGGAGAGGAGGCGGAGTGGTTCATCGCGCGAGTTGCGGAACTGTTTTCCCGGGCACCGGCCGGCACCCTGCTCGGCGCGGGGGTGGAATCCGGCCTGGCCGCGGCTATAGCCACCTTGTGTGGCGCCGGCGCCAAACGGGTGACTGGTACAGGAATGGCTGACGACAGTCGCTATTCCCTGCCCAACGCGTTGCTGCGTACCAGCGGCGAACAGTTCCTTCAGCACAGTCGACGACTGCAAACCGAGGCTTTCGGTAACGCGGCACTGGTGGTCGTCAGCGCGGACAGTGAACAAACTCGCGCAATCATTGAATGCCTGGAAGGCAACCTCACCGGCACTATCTATTCCCACAGCCGGCGCGATGATGAAGCCGAGTACTCCCTATTGGAACCGATTCTGCGTGACAGGGTCGGCAGATTGCTGAACGACAAGATGCCCACCGGTGTGGCGGTCTCGCCGGCCATGAACCACGGCGGCCCCTATCCGGCCAGCGGTCATGCGGGCTTTACTGCGGTGGGCATTCCCGCGTCGCTGCGGCGCTTCGCCAAACTCGAGTGCTATGACAACGTGCGCGAACAACGGCTGCCGCCGCTGCTGCGCAACCAGAATCCCGACGATGGCTGGCGGCTGATCGACGGGAGCTGGAGCCAACGCAGTATTCTCTAGCGAGATCAGTCGCCGACAATAGCGGCTGACAAAACAGTGAATTGACGGAACAATAAAAAGATCAACTGGAGGCATTCACCGTGCACAGCATTGAGGTTATTGATTCACACACTGGCGGCGAACCTACGCGGGTAATAGTCAGCGGCTTCCCGGATCTGGGCAGCGGCAGCATGGCAGAGCGGCTGGAAAACTTCCGGCACAACTACGACTACCTGCGCGCCGCCATGGTGCGCGAACCGCGCGGCTCAGATGTCTGGGTCGGCGCCCTGCTCTGCGAACCGGTGAACCCGGCGGCCGCGGCCGGTGTCATTTTTTTCAATAATGTCGGCTACCTGGGGATGTGCGGCCACGGCACCATCGGCCTAGCGGTCACCCTGGCCCGCCGCGGGCTGATATCGCCCGGTCAGCACCTGCTGGAAACGCCGGTGGGGGATGTCTCTTTTGTATTGCACAACAACCACCGGGTAAGCATCGACAATGTGCCCAGCTACCGCTACCGCAAACAAGTAGCCGTGGATGTGGAAGGTATCGGAGAAGTGCGCGGCGACATCGCCTGGGGTGGTAACTGGTTCTTCCTCGTGTCCGAACACAGGCAGGTACTGGATGCGGACAACAGCGACACATTGACCGACTATTGCTGGCGTATTCGCCAGGCCCTGGAAAGGGAGGGCGTTTGCGGAGAGAACGGCGGAGAAATTGATCACATTGAGCTTTTCGGCCCGCCTTCAGATCCTGCCAAAGCAGACAGCCGTAACTTTGTCCTCTGTCCCGGCAAGGCCTACGACCGCTCCCCCTGCGGCACCGGCACCAGTGCCAAGCTCGCCTGCCTGTATGCCGACCGCCTCCTCGAGGAGGGCCAGCTGTGGCGGCAGGAAAGTATCATCGGCAGCGTGTTTGAAGGGCGGATACGCGTGGATGGCGACAAGCTCATTCCCACCATCACTGGCAGCGCCTATATCAGCGCTGAAACCAGGCTGGTACTGGAGCCCGAAGACCCGTTTGTGCACGGCATCAACGGTTGAATTGCCGCTCGGCACGGCGGCACCGCAGTTGCCCGGCTAAGATGCCAATCGTTTGCTGTTCAGGTAGTCGATCATGCGCGATACCGCCTCGCGCTGCTCGCGGATATGGTGAGACAGCGCCTGCCGAGCGCCCTTCCAGTCTTTTTCCAGCAGGCGCTCGATGATCTCGCAGTGCTCGCTGGCCATTGCCTTTTTTACCTTTTCATCGATCACCGCGTAGTTAAACAGGGCGTTGTAGAAAGGGCTGTAACGGGCGAAAAATTCGCGGATATAACGATTACCACAGCGCTCGATCCAGTAATCGTGCAAATCCAAATCCAGACGGGATCTGTCGCTACCCCGTGCGGGGCGGTTGGCCCTGAGTAATTCGCGCAGCTCATCTTCATCGAATTTGCTGCGCGCCAGTTCCAGCGCCTTCAGCTCGAGCATTTCGCGGATATCAAGATAATCGTGCATATCCTGCTCACTAAATGCGCGCACCCGCCAGCCACAACGCGGCACATGTTCAATCAACCCGGCCCCCGCCAAGCGGGAAAAAATCTGCCGCACCACCGTGCGACCCGCACCATATTTTTCCGCAGTAACCTGCTCTCGCAGGTATTCCGTATCCTGCTGCAGGCTGCGCGCAATGACATCCTTGCGAACCTGCTCCTCGAGGTTCTGCTCGTAGGCTGCCGGCGCCGGGGCCTGAACTTCGCAGCCCTTGAGTGCGTCAGGCACCAGCTCCAGACGGCCGTTGTCCTTGCGCCTGATCACGCCCTCGTCCACCAGCTCGTCGATGGCGTGGCGCACCGGTGTCAGGCTGACTTTATAATGCTCCGACATCGCGCCCAGCGTCAGCTTGTACGGCAATTCGCCCTGCGCCATCAGGACAGCTTTGACATCGGACTTGATAAATTCGGTAATGGTCATAGCACCAACTATTGCTATTATCTCCGCCGCTGGACAAGCTATCCGCGCTTATCCATCCTAACGAAATCTAATTTTTGAAATGACAGGCAGTATCGCCCATGTTGGAAAAGCTGAGCAAGCTACTCGATGTTGAAGAGCTGGACCGGAACCTGTTCCGCAGCCGCCATCACGTGGAAAACTACCGCAAGGTACTTTTCGGTGGACAGGTCCTGGGCCAGGCCCTGATGGCCGCCAGCCGCACGGTTGAAGACCGCTTGCCGCACTCCCTGCACGCCTATTTTTTACGCCCGGGCAGCAGTGAGCTGCCTGTAATTTACGATGTGGACCCGATTCGCGACGGCGGCAGCTTTACCACCCGCCGCGTCGTGGCCAAGCAGAAGGGCCGCGCCATCTTCAATATGTCTGCCTCCTTCCAGATCCAGGAGCCGGGTTTCAATCACCAGGCCGATATGCCCACCAGCGGCATCCCGGACCCGGAGACGCTGAAGAGCACCCAGCAACTGGCCCAGGAAGCGGGACTGGTCAGCCCCCAGCACGACCAGCGCCGCTACATGATCGACTTCCGCCCGGTGGACCCGCACAGCTACTTCGGCGCCGAGGTGCACGAAGCACGCGGCATGTTCTGGTTGCGCGCCGAAGGGGAGATGTCTGACAACCCACTGGAGCACCGCAGCGCCCTCTGTTACGCATCGGACCTGGCCCTGCTCGGCACCAGTCTGCAACCACACCCAATTTCACTGTTCGATCCGCACATGATGCCCGCCAGCCTGGACCACGCCATGTGGTTCCACCGCGAATTCCGCGCCGATGACTGGCTGCTGTACGTCACCGACAGCCCCTCAGCCAGCGGCGCGCGCGGCTTCTGCCGCGGCCAGATTTTCACCCGCGAGGGCGTGTTGGTCGCGTCTACGTCACAGGAGGGGCTGATTCGGCAAATTAAAAGTTAAATCAATGGTTTACAGCGGGGAATTGGCTGTTATAATGCGCCCCGCTTCGCTGATGAAGCACTTCAAACGTCGGTGAGTAGCGCAGCCTGGTAGCGCACTTCGTTCGGGACGAAGGGGTCGGAGGTTCGAATCCTCTCTCACCGACCATTTTCCTAACCTTTTGGTCCTCAAAGGGTTTGGCATCAAGCCAGAATCAAGCAATCAGAGCAGACGCCGCCACTCATTCAAGCAGGCGATCAACTCGCAGTACGTATTCTTTGGCTACACCGCACACGACCCGACCAGCAGCCACACTTCTACACCACCGGATTCCTTTGCCAGACGGCGCAATTTCGTACTGATCCACGTGGAACAAGAGTTTATAACCGACAAGTTCCACCGACGCCGTCACGGACTCAAACTCCCACCCCTTCCGCCAAAGTCCCCCAGACTTATCCCAGCTCAAGCATCAAAGCTGCCAGACTTGATCAGGAATCCACGGCACGAGTACCCTCTTTCGCTGTCAAAAGTCCCTCACGCGGCAACACTAGTAGGTCAAGATGCTCAAGCGGCTGTCCCCATTTATTCTCCCGACGCTCGTCTACCTGTGCCTTGCGGTTACCTCACCGGCGGCCCTCGGCAAGACATACGACCTGCTCTACAAAGCCACGATTGACCCGGCATCGGGTATGGCCGCGGTCGAAATCCAGCTGAACGGCCAGAGCATACCCAAGCAGTTGGCACTCAATTTGGGCTCCGGTCGCTATTCCGAGGTCACGAGTGATCACCTTGTGGAACTCTCCAAAGACAAGGCAATCTGGCGACCCGAGGGCAGCAGCTCCAGTTTGAGCTACAAGTTCGCCATCAATAACCGAAAAGGCAGCGGCAGTTACGATTCCCGCATCACTGACGACTGGGCCATACTGCGCAGCGACAAGTTAATCCCGTCAATGTCCGTTACCGGCAAGGGACACTCCAAGGCCGAATTACAACTGGAATTGCCAGAGGGCTGGTCGTCGGCCCTGCCCTACCCCGAAACTGGCGAGAATCACTACCGACTAAAGGATTCCGGTCGCCGCTTTGTGCGCCCGAAGGGCTGGATGATCGTCGGCCGCATCGGCGCCCGCCAGGACATTATCACCGGTGTAGACACCAAGATTGCGGGGCCGCTTGGCGAAGACATCCATCGGCAGGACACCCTGGCCTTCCTTAACTGGAACCTGCCCGAAATCAAAAAAGTATTCCCCAAGTTCCCCAACTACCTCCTTGTCGTCACCGCCGGTGACCCCATGTGGCGCGGCGGACTGTCCGGCACCCGCTCCCTGTTCATGCACGCCGATCGCCCGCTGATCAGCGGCAACCGCACCAGCAGCATGATCCACGAGCTGGTGCACGTGGCCACCGGCATTCGCGGCGACAAACAGAGCGACTGGATTGTCGAGGGCCTGGCCGAATTCTACTCCCTGGAGATATTGCGGCGCTCGGGCGGCATCAGCCAACGCCGCTATGAAGAGGCTATGGACAAGTTGGCCGATTGGGGAAAGGAGGCGCCCAGCCTACTGGTTAAACGCTCCTCCGGGCCTGTCACCGCTCGCGCCGTGGGCGTCATGCGCGCACTGGACCAGGAAATACGACAAGCCAGTGGCGGCAAAGCCAGCATCGACGATGTTGCCCGCGGCCTGGCGGAGAAACGCGGCGAGGTCACACTGGAGAGGTTTAATGCACTCGCAGAAGCGGCGGCGGGAAGGCCGGTTGAAGCCCTGACCACTGACAAGCTGCGTGACGAATCACCCTGAGCCGCCAAATTGCAGACAAAAAAAAGCCCTGACGACGGGGGGGGGGGAGAGCGTCAGGGCCAAGACCATTAGGAGTGAAACTTGGAGGATTTCATCCTTACTACACAGCGGGCGAGTACCTAGTGGGACGCCCTACCGGCATTACTAAACACGTTTGGGGGAGGTTGTGTTAGCCAGTTAAAAGAAGTATTGAACAACCGCATCAGATTGCCAGCCGAGCCACAGGGGAAATTTAGATCAAAAGGAAATAGTTTCCGCTAGAGCAGTGCAAAAAGTTATTAGACGCCCTGCCCTTCTGTACAAAACGGACTATCCGACTTTTCCGCCGCACAAATCACCAAGCGCGCTTACAGCGCTTGACTAATCCGGAGCAGTCCCTAGAATAGCGCCTTCTTACTCGCCCGGTGGCGCGTAAGTATAAGAAAACGCTGGGATTTTTCGTTTCAATCCGATAGAATCCGCCGCGTTTTCACTTCCGCAAACAGCGGAAACCAAAGGCTAGGTGGCAGAGTGGTCATGCAGCGGACTGCAACTCCACGCGCCAGCGGCGAAATAAAGAGGGCCGGTGAGACTCGAACCGGCGAACTGAACCTCTACAGAGTCAAATATGGCTAGGTGGCAGAGTGGTCATGCAGCGGACTGCAACTCCGTGTACGCCGGTTCGATTCCGACCCTAGCCTCCATTTTCCCCATCGCCGGCTTTCACCTGTAAAGAACGGCGACCTGCGAGAAGCCCATGCCCACAAGCGGGCATCGATGCCCCTCTCGCACACCTCCCTGCCCGGGTGGTGGAATCGGTAGACACAGGAGACTTAAAATCTCCCGAACGTTAGTTCGTGCCGGTTCAAGTCCGGCCCCGGGCACCAAATCAATACTGCACCCCCCCGACCTTATAGCCCCCAGGAGACACCGACTCCAGCTGAGCGCGACGGGTTGAGGCAAGAAAAGACGCAGCGCCTGCATCCAGGCCGAGCTTCGACTAGCCACCACGCATCGAAGAGTTTCCTCTCTTCGACAATTGCAACTTAACTTTCGCCGCTATGTTCGTCGCTGGTAAGCGTCGGCCAGGCCGCGCGAAGGTAAATCACCATTGTCCACAAGGTCAGCGCCGCGGCCACGTAAAGCAGAACGTAGCCAATCTTTTCCATAATCGGATAATCACGCACATCGAATGCCAACAGCACAATGATCGCTGCCATCTGTGCCGTGGTCTTTATCTTGCCGACGTAGTTGACCGCAACGCTACTGCGCTGGCCGAGTTCCGCCATCCATTCTCGCAACCCGGAAACAGCGATTTCACGGCCGATGATCACCGCGGCGGTGATCGTAAACCAGGGATTCTTATGCAGGCCGACCAGCAGCACCAGAGCAGTGGCCACCATCAGTTTGTCGGCAACAGGATCGAGAAAGGCGCCAAACGGCGTGCTCTGATTGAGTTTGCGGGCAATATAGCCATCCAACCAGTCTGTTGCAGCGGCAGCGGCAAAAATAACCGCGGAGGCGATATAGCTCCATTTGTAGGGAAGGTAGAAAACCACCACGAATACGGGTATCAGTGCGACGCGAAGCAGTGTCAATTGGTTGGCGAGTGTCATGGTTTTCCCTGTACTTACGGTGGGCGTAACTTATCAAGCCATCGCACAAATTGAAACGCCCATCAGGACGCCTTCCGTTAAATTTTTTTGAACACCCGCGAGTGGTTATTCATTGTGCAGGACAGAGTATATATCTTGAGCCAGCTTGCGACTGACTCCCTCCACCCCGGCGATTTCATCCACCGACGCCCGCCGTATCTCCTGCAGTCCTCCAAAATGGCGCAGTAGTGCGCGGCGTCGCGTCGGCCCCACACCGGCAATACCCTCCAACGGTGATTCGCGCCGCTTTTTATCGCGCCGCTGGCGGTGACCGGTAATCGCGAATCGGTGGGCCTCATCGCGCACTTGCTGGATTAAGTGCAGCGCCGGCGAATCCGCAGCCAGCACCAGCTCTTTGCCGCTGGCCACCACATGCAGAGTTTCGAAGCCCGCCTTGCGGGTTGTGCCTTTGGCGACGCCAATGATCTGCACGCCGACCACGCCAAGTTCGTTGAGGGCTTCCACCGCCTGGCTTACCTGCCCCTTGCCGCCATCGATCAACAGGATATTCGGGAACTTACCCTCCCCGCTCGACAGGCGCGTATAGCGGCGCTTGAGCGCCTGCGCCATGGCCGCATAGTCGTCACCGGCCTGGATGTTTTCAATGTTGAAACGCCGGTAGTCAGATTTGACCGGCCCACCGGTATCGAACACCACGCACGATGCGACCGTTGCCTCGCCGCTGGAGTGGCTGATATCGAAACACTCGAGCCGCTCCGGCAATTGCTCCAGCTGCAGCGTTTCCTGCAGAGCCTCGAAACGATCCTGTAGCTTTTGCTGCGCTGCAGTGCGACTGTTGAGATTTTGCTCCGCGGCCTGCTGTGCCATGGTTACCCAGGTGGCACGACTGCCCCTTAAGCGGTGCACTATCGAAATCTCGCGACCGCTCTGTTCGCCCAGGACCTGCTGCAACGCCTCCAGGTCGTCAATCGGCTCGGAAATCAAAATTTCCCTGGGCACTTCGCGCTGGCTGCCGAGATAGAACTGAGGGATAAAAGCGGACAACAACTCGGCGCTGGAAAGCCCCAGCCGCTCATCCGGGAAATAGCTGCGACTACCAAGTATGCGACCCTGGCGGATAAACAGGATGTGCACACAACAAGTGCCGCCCTGGCTGGCAACACCCAGCACATCAACATCGCCGTGAGAACGCTCGGCCACCTGGTCCGCCTGCAGTCGCCGCAGGGCGGAAATCTGATCGCGCAGGTGTGCCGCTCTCTCGAATTCCAATTTCCGTGAGGCCTGGTCCATTTCGTCGGCAAGCTCGCGGACAATATTGTCGCTCTTTCCGCTGAGGAACATTTCTGCGTGACGGACGTCCTGCCGGTAGTCCGCTTCGCTGATAAAGTCGACACAGGGAGCCGTACATCGCTGGATCTGGTATTGCAGGCATGGGCGCGAGCGATTGCGGAACACACTGTCCTCACAGGAGCGAATACGAAAAGTCTTCTGCAGGAAGTTCAGGCTGTCGCGCACGGAGGATGCGTTGGGAAAAGGACCGAAATACTGACCCTTCTTTCGCTTGGCGCCGCGATGAAAGGCGATACGCGGAAAGGTGTCTTTGCTCGACAGGAAAATGTAAGGGTAGCCCTTGTCATCCTTCAGCATGACGTTGTAGGGCGGCCGCTGGGACTTGATCAGGCTCTGCTCGAGTACCAGCGCCTCTGTTTCACTGCGGGTGACAGTAACTTCGATACTGTCGATGCGCTGCACCAGCGCCATGGTCTTGGCGGTAAGGCCAGACGCGCGAAAATAACTGGCCAGGCGGTTGCGCAGGTTTTTGGCCTTACCCACATAGAGGATTTTGCCTTCGGCGTCGAACATCTGGTAAACGCCGGGCTTGCGGGTAACGGTCGATAGGAAACGTTTGCTGTCGAACATCTGGCAGTCAAATGGAAATGGAGGGCGATCTATTCGCCCTCCCGGCCGGGCCACGCCCCGCAAAATATTCCGGGATTAAACGGCGGCCTCAGGATCCAGCATCTGGTATTTCACCGCCAGCAGCGTCAGCTCCACATCACTGTGAATACCCATCTTTTCGAATATGCGATAGCGGTAGCTGTTTACCGTTTTGGGGCTGACCGACAGGCTTTCGGCGATTTCCGCCACCTTGGTACCGTTGACGATCATATCGGCAATTTGCAGCTCGCGCTTGGACAGATCGTCAAATGGCGAATTTTTATCCGACTTACCACTGACATTGCGCATGGCCATCTTGGTGGCCATGGAGCTGCTGATAAACACATCACCGGATACGACCGTCCGGATAGCTCTGACCATTTCCTCCAGGTCGGCCCCCTTGGTCACATAGCCCATCGCGCCGGCCTGCATCAACCGCCCCGGAAACAGGTCGTCATCCAGTGCACTCACGGCGATGACCTTGGCTTCAGGGCAGCGGGAAAGTAGCTTGCGAGTGGCCTCAAGACCGCCCATGCCAGGCATCTTGACGTCCATCAGGATGACATCGACTTCGGACTGGCGCACAAACGCCAGCGCCTCTTCGCCGCTATTCGCTTCGCCAACAACCTGTACGCCACTGACATCACCCAGCATGCGCGATATTCCCATGCGCACCAGGTCGTGATCGTCCACCACTAAGACTTTGATCAATTTAGCCCCAACTACGGATAAATGCAGTGGCTGCGTTGCGCAAATTCCTCGGTCGCACGCGCTCTTTTAACTGCGTTCTTGTTATTGCCCACGAGGCCCAACACCTCGCATAGATCCATCCACAGAGCCTTCTCGCAACATACCAGACAAATACGCTGCTGGAAAGCGAGACTAGCGTTTCAAATGCTGCAGAATAGACTTTAACCGTTCAATTTTTACTATCCATATAACGGCCATTTATATGGCGGAACGTCAGGCTGACTCTCCCCCGCAACTGACGTCGGCTTTTGGTGACACCATGCAGCCAGTAGTGCTGCACCTTGCCGGACGTCAACAGCAGTGAGCCATCGGGCAGATCCAACGACAGGCGCGCCGCCCCGTCGCGCCGCTTGAAAGCCAGCCGGCGCTCCTCGCCGAGGCTGACAGTCGCAACAACCGGCCAGTGCCCCAGCTCTTTTTCGTTGTCCGCATGCCAACCCATGCTGTCCGCACCGCCACGGTAATGGTTGGCGAGTACCGAATTGAACCGGAAACCCGCATCCGCCAGTCGCGACCTGATTATATCCAGCGGTTCTATCCAGGACTGCGGTCGCTGTTCCAGACCCGACCAGCGATAGATCACACCAGGGTCGCCGACAAAGGCGTGGCGGCGCGGTACAGGGTGGGACTTGCCGAACAGGCGTACCTGCGGCTGTTCCCATTGCAGGCGCTGCAGACACGCCTCGTAAAACGCTGCGCACTCGGCGGGGGACAGCCACCTCCGGATCAACAATGCACTGCCGGGAGCCAGATCCGGCCACTCGCAATCCGCACTCGCACTTGCCAGCGCCTCGGCGGCAGCGATGAAACTATGCTCGTCCAAGTGTTACCACACCGCTCAGCAAAGAAGGCCCAGACATCTACAGCGCAACGGTCGAACAACCAAGCCTTACCCTCGCACCCGAAAACACGCCGTCCCCACCGTCGATCAGGGGTAGTAACGGGGCTCCGGCTCCAGGTTGACGCCGAACTTGGCCCGAATATCCTCCGCGATCTCTTCCGCAAGACAGGTCACCTCGGCACCGCTACCGCGACCGGGATTCACCAGCACCAACGCCTGGCGATCGTGCACACCCACCGAGTTGCGCCGCTTCCCGCGCCACCCTGCCCGGTCTATCAGCCAACCAGCTGCCAGCTTCCATTGGTCGCCGGCCGCAAAGGCCACCAGATCGGGGTGTGCCGCCTTGAGGCTACGGTAACAGTCCGCGTCAACCAAAGGGTTTTTGAAGAAACTCCCGGCGTTGGGAATGTCATCCGGAGAAGGCAATTTGCTGTTGCGAATATCGATCACTGCCGCCGCCACTGCCGCCGGCGTAAGTGACGCGGTGTCCTGCCCACGCTCGGTGAAAAATTGCCGCAGGGCGGGATAGTCCAGCCGCGCTTGCCAGTCTGCCGGCAGCTGCAGGCTCACCTGCGTGATGATGTACTGATCCCGGGCGGCGCCTTTGAAAGCGCTGTCGCGGTAGCCGAACTGGCAGTCTTTATTGGAAAAGACGTGCAACTCACCAGTGGGAATATGCACAGCCAGCAAATCCGTAAACGTATCCCGCAGCTCCACGCCGTAGGCACCGATATTCTGGATTGGCGCGGCCCCTATTTTCCCGGGAATCAATGCGAGATTCTCCAGGCCGCCCAGCCCCTGCTCCGTCGTCTGCATGACGAGCCGATGCCAGTTTTCCCCGGCCGCCGCACTCACTCTGGTGCCACGCAAATTTTTTTCCAGCGTCAGGCCGGCCATTTCAATCAAAATCACCAGGCCCGGGAAATCCCCGGTCAGCACTATATTGCTGCCACCGCCCAGGGGAAGTATCGATAGTTTTTTTGCGCGAGCGAAGGCGAGTGCTTCTCGCAGCTCCTCGATATTCTCGACCCGGGCAAAGTATGCCGTTCGAGCGGCAATGGCCAGGGTGTTTAGTGGCTGTAAATCTACATCGGTCTCAATCATCGACGGAACGGCTCTAGCCCAATAACGCCCGCATACGCTGCAGGTCCTGCTCGGTATCTACACCGCCGGGAACTTCCTGACAAGCATCCGCCACGTGGATATTTTCGTCGTGATACAGGAAGCGCAGCTGCTCCAGCGCCTCGAAGTGCTCAAGGGGCGCCACCGGCCAGGATACAAAGCGATTGAGCAAGGCAACCCGATAAGCATAGATTCCAATGTGCCTACGCGGCTCCAGGCCGGCTGGCAACTCGGCGGCATCCACCGCAAACGCATCGCGCGGCCAGGGCACTGGAGCGCGGGAAAAATAACGTGCCAGACCGGATTCCGCCGCAACGACCTTGACGATATTCGGGTTGCGAAAATCTCCCAGGCTGCGAATCGGCTCCGCCAGCGTCGCAACGCCAGCGCTTGTATTGGCCGCCAGGTTGGCAGCCACCTGGTCGATGACTTGCGGCGGGATCAGTGGCTCGTCCCCCTGTACATTTACCAGAATACGATCGCCGGAGAGCCCCAGGTTGGTCGCGACCTCCTGCAAACGATCGGTGCCAGAGGCGTGATCCGCCGATGTCATGCAGACCTCACCACCGAATGCGCGCACGGCCTCCGCCACACGCATATCGTCGGTGGCAACGATTACCCGCTCCGCGCTGCTCTCTCGCGCGCGCAGGTAGACGTGCTGCACCATTGGCTTGCCGCCGATATCTGCCAGCGGCTTGCCCGGCAGGCGACTCGAACCGAACCGCGCCGGGATGATCACATCGAAAGAAGGACTGTTATTCATTGTCGGAAAACTGTTGCAGATGATGATGAATTCTCTGGTAGAAGACATCCGGTAAACGGGCCCGCACTTCCAGTGCCCACCAGTGACTCTGCCAGAAATCACGGCATTTGACCGCGTCTTTCATCGTCATGATCACCGGTGTCTCACCGTCGAACTGAAGTTCCTGCTGCGTGAACTGGTGGTGGTCGGCAAACGCCTGTTCCGTGACCCGGAATCCCAGTTGCCGCAGCTCGCGGAAAAAGCGACCCGGATTGCCGATAGCGGCAACCCCGTGACAGGGACCCGGCTCGGGGCCCGAGGTCAATTTCAGCGTCGAAGTCTGGTCAAGGTTGAACTGGTGCCAACTGGCGGGCTCCAGCGTCATCTGGAATTCGAGGAAATCGCCACACTGCTGTTTTACCCTGCCCTCGGGCTCACCGTTGACCACCACCAGGTCCACAGTGCGAAGCCGCTCGGTGGGCTCGCGCAGCGGTCCGCGCGGCAACAGGCGGCCATTGCCGAGCCCGCGGTGCCCGTCGACGACACAGATTTCGAAGCTGCGCCACAACGAATAGTGCTGCAGGCCGTCGTCAGACAGAATCACATCGCACTGGTGATAGTCCACCAGGGCCCGCGCCGCCTCGGCCCGGTTCGGCGACACCATCACCGGCAGGCCGGTTACCAGATGCAGCATCAACGGCTCGTCACCGGACTCCAGGGGATGCGATTGCGCGGTCACCTGGTAAGGATACTGCCTGGCCCGACCGCCATAGCCGCGGCTGACGATACCCGGGTTTCTGCCCCGCTCCCGCAGCCAGCGTGCCAGCTCGGCCACCAGCGGCGTTTTGCCCGCGCCGCCAACGGTGATATTGCCCACCACAATGACCGGTACCGGCAGCGCTGCCGGCGGATTATTGAGACTCGCATTACGGCGGTTCCCGCTGACAAATCCGTACAGTGACTCCAGCGGAGCCAGCAGCGGCAGGGTACTTTCCTGCCGCTCCTCCGGATACCAGCGCTTGTTGAACCAGTCTTCCAGTGACATTGCGTGTGATGCCTTATCCAGCGGTTTGCTGTTGTAACAGGGTCGCGTAGCGACCGCCCTCGGCGAGCAGCTCGGCGTGGTTACCACTCTCGACGATTCGCCCCTGCTCCATCACCAAAATGCGCTCGGCATTCTCGATGGTACTCAGGCGGTGGGCTATGACAAAGGTAGTGCGATTTTTCATCACCTCGGCCAGGGCCAATTGGATAGCGCGCTCGGATTCGTTATCCAGGGCCGAAGTGGCTTCATCGAGAATCAGGATCGGCGCGTCTTTCAGCAGGGCACGGGCAATGGCGAGGCGCTGGCGCTGGCCGCCGGACAACATCTGCGCGTTATCCCCCAGTACCGTATCCAACCCCTGCGGCAACTCATTGACGAATTCGCTGGCGTGCGCCAGCTCAACGGCGTGTCGCACCTGTTCCGGTGTGGCATTTTGCAGTTCGCCGTAGGCGATATTGCGGTACACGCTATCGTTAAACAGCACGATATTTTGCGACACCATGCTGATGTGGTGGCGCAGGTCTGTCAGCGGCACCCCACTGATATCCACCCCATCGATCAGAATACGGCCATTGGAAGGTTCATAGAATCGAGCCAGCAGGCTCACCAGGGTGCTCTTGCCCGAACCGGAGGCCCCAACCAGCGCCACCGTTTGCCCCGGCTCCACCGCAAAGCTTATGTCAGTTAGCACTGCCGGTGCCGCCTGGTCGTAACGGAACCCGAGATTCTCAAAGGTGACTGCACCCCGCACAGGCTCCGGCAAGCGAGACGCCCCGCCCTGCGGCTCTTTGGGTGCATCGATGACTTCGAAAATACTCTCGGCGGCGGCGATACCTTTCTGAATATCCGCGAACACCTCCGACAGGCTGCGCACCGGTTTGGCCAGGGACGCGGCAGCGCCAATGTAAGCCGCGAAGACCCCCGCAGTCATCGACTCGACCATGCCGGGCGCCAGCGCCAGCCAGACAATCGTCGCCGTGGAGAGGCCGACGAGGATCTGGATCACCGATACGCTGGCATTATCCGCCACCACCAGTTTCATAAACTGCTGACGGTTGTTGTCGCTGGCGGTCTCGAATCGCTGGTTTTCATAACCCTGGCCGCCGTACATCCGCACGACGTGATAGCCGTTAATTGCCTCCTGGGTAACGTGGGTGACATCACCCATGGTGTTCTGGATGCGGTGGCTCAGCTTGCGGAAGCGTTTGCCGACACTGCGTACGATAAAGGCGATCAGTGGCGCGAACAGGAAAAAGGTCAGTGTCAGTTTCCAGTTCACCAGCAGCAGGTAAATCAGCAGCCCGATGGTGGTAAAGGATTCACGCAGCAGCACCTTCACCGCCTTGGTGATGGAGTTCGTTACCTGCTCGACGTTGTAGGAAACCTTGGAGATCAGATAGGCGCTGGTATAGCGGTCGAAATAGGCACTGGGCAGCTGGCCGATTTTCTCGAACAACTCCGTACGCAGTCGGTGGATCACCGAGCGCGCCACATAGGCCAGGCCGTAACTCCCGATAAAATTACCGCAGGCACGCAACACGATGATCAGCAGCATCGCCAGCGGTATCAGCCAGCGCGCCGTCTCCTGTGGCATGACGCCACCGGGGAAATGAGAGGCGACTATTTTGGCCAGAAAGCCACGGCTCTCCTGGATACCGGCACCGACCGCATCGAGCAGCAGCTCGGTAACCGCGATCAGGCTGACTCCCATGGTGGAGAACAGCAGAAACCCCGCCACAGAGAGGGCGAAGATCGGCCAGTGAGGCAGTGCATAGGAAAGCAGGCGGCGGTAGGTTTCCGCCCCGCGCTGCGGCCTGCTCGGGGGCGTCTTGACTCTATCCATACAAACTATCGACTGAGCCCCTCGCAAGCCCGGCGCTCACACTACCGTGAGCAAAAACCATAGAGTCGACAAACGCCGGCAGCACGGCAGTGAAACTGCCATCTGTCGGCGCCATTTCACTGTAGACATCCAGGCGCGGCGCGCTTCGCGAGGAGTTAGTTATCTTCCGGCTGCCGCGTGGTAATACTGAGATTCACGAACCCCAACTGTCCCGCGGCATCCATGGCCCGCACCACGGCCTGGTGCTGGGCGGTGGCGTCGGCGGTAATCACGAGGGGGCGATTGTACTCGCCCGCGGAAACTTCCGACAGCGCCGATTTCAGGGTAGTCAGTTTTTTATTGATTAGCGGGCGACCATCCACCGAATAGGAGCCATCCGCATTGATCAGCACCTCCACGGCACGTGGCGGATTCTCTGGCTGGGTTCCCGCCGCTTCGGGCAGGTTCAGTTTAAGGTGGCTCTCTTTGGTGAAGGTGGTGGACACCATAAAGAAAATCAGCAGCAGGAAGACGACGTCGATCAGCGGCGTCAGGTTAACCCCATCCTGCTCTTTGGCCTGGCGGCGAAATTGCATGGTTCGCTACTCCGCTCAGGCCGCTTCGATACGGCGATCGCTGTGCAGTGCGTCTACCAGTTTAACCGCCTCCTGCTCCATGGTGACAACGATGCTGTCCACGCGGCGCTGGAAATAGCGGTGCGCCATCAGTGCCGGAATGGCGACCGTCAGGCCGGCAGCGGTCGTGATCAGCGCCTGGCTGATACCACCCGCCAGCACCCCGGCATTGCCGGTGCCTTCGAGCATGATGGCGGTAAATACCTGAATCATGCCCAGCACGGTGCCCAGCAAGCCGATCAGCGGGGCCACCGCAGCAATGGTGCCGAGCGCGCCGAGAAAACGCTCCAGATCGTGAACTACCTGACTGGCGGTCTCTTCAATGCTGTCCTTCATCACATCGCGACCGTGGCGGGAATTGGACAGGCCCGCGGCGAAGATCCGCCCCAGGGGGCTGGAATCGCGCAGCTCTTTCAGCTTTTCAGCATCAATTTGGTTGTTTTTTAACCAGCTCCAGACTTGTCCCAGCAGGGTGCGCGGCGCAATGCGGCGCGAATTCAGCGTCCAGAGACGCTCAATGCAGATGGCGATAACGGCGACGGAACAAAGCAGAATTGGCAGCATCAGCCAGCCGCCGGATTTTATTATTTCTAACACTCTTCTGGTTCCCAGACTGCGGAAAATCGGTATGTGACTCTACCACAGGTGGCGTCGCCAGCTAAGACCAAGTGGGGCGTCTTTTTCGCCTGTGTGAAGTGCATTACAAATTGCGATTTTTGCCACATCAAAAAAAAGCCGCCGCACATATGTGCGGCGGCTTTCCACGGAACCCTTGCGAGGCTCAGCGGCCGGGGCGCTCCGGACGCGCCGGCTTCTCCGGGCGCTCAGGTTTTTCAGCGCGCTCAACCTTCACCGGGCGTTCCGGACGGTCGAGCTTGGCCATTTTCTCTACCTTGTCGACTTTTTGCGCCTTTTCCGCGCGCATGTCAGCACCAGTGGTCTTGGCCATTTTCTCTGCTTTCAGACTTTCCACTTTATCCGGGCGATTGGAGCGATAACCACTGATCACTTCACCGAGCTTAAAGCCCAGATCTTTGGCGATCTGGCCATAGCCCATTCCCAGGACTTCGCGCCTGTAGAGCACTTCGTTCAGGTAATAGCTGGCATCCATTTCAGTCTCGGTCCCGTCTTCCGCAGTCGCGATAACAGGCGACGACAAGGCCATCTGTTCTGCCAGTGCCACCGTGATAAACGCGGCGCCGTAGCCGACACCTGAAGTCACTTCGCCGTTCTCACCCTCGATCTCGGCATGTTCCCCGGACTCGACCACATCTTCAGCGGCGTCAGCCTCAGCGTCGGTCTCGGCGTCTTCCGGAGCCTGGTAGCGGATCGAACCGTCACGCAGGCCCGCAATGGTCGCTTCCGCATCGTCCCCGAGAAAATCACCGAAGTAACCGGCGAATTTTCCAGAGGTGATGTCTTCGACCGATTCGACCACCTCGGTGTCTGTGGCGTCGTTATCCGGCAAATCATCGTCGGCCCAGGCCAGAGTGCCCGCCAGTACACCGGCGAGCATTGCCGGTACCAAGCGCTTCTTAAAAGGAATATTCATGACTGTTGTCTCCTGTAAAATTCACCGCTACTTATTCGCCGGGCCGGTAACTGACCTGGAAACCAAACCCTTGGTCCGGGCTGCCATCCGAGAGCCCCACGTAGGCGTAGACCATGCCGCTCCACTGGGCATTCAGCCTGTGATTGAAATAACCGAAGAGCTCGGTGGAAGGATCACTGCTGTCGGTGGTCGCCTGCTGGTAATCCAGCGAAGCACCGACACTGCTCTGCTCGTTCAGTCGATAGCCACTGCCAACAGACGTGTACCAGACATCCTTGATTTCCGCTTCCGGCAGGTCGCCCTTGAATTTGCGCGCCACAGTCGCGAACGGAGTGAAATCCCCCACCGCAGTAAAGACTTCCGCCTGCAGCGTGTAGTCCGGCTCGCCGGTTCCCAGGCCCTTGTCTTCATCCGCAGTCGGAACCTTGTACTTGGCAGTCAGATCAAAAAACCACCGCTCCGCCACCGGCTCCAGGCTGTAGGTACCGGAAAGCCACAGATCACCGATACCGGACTCTTTGAACGTCTCAGTCTCAGTAGAGCCGCCGCCGTTCTGGCCGTTCCCGTTAACGCGGCCATTGCCATTGCCGACAACAAAACCGCCATCGCCACTGGGAATGACATCGCCCGGCCCTTCGATCTGAGTCCACGGCAGGGAAGCCTTGAAAGTCCAGCTCGCTGACGGCGAGTAGCTCACGGTAAAGGGGTTGCTGACGATATCGGTATCGGCGCTGCCACCGTAGTCGCCGCTGCTGATATCAGTTCCCAGAGTGTACTTCCACTCCGACGCGCTCGACATCGGACTGGCGATCACCCCCGCCATTGTCAGCATCACGCTGCAAAGTACTTTTTTATTCATGCAGAAAATACCTGGTACTTCTTGTATTTCGATTTCTCGGAGACCTTAGCACAGCCCCGACCCCACATTGCGACACGAATCGCAATCATTGGTTCCGATAACCGACAATAACTCAGAAGCTTGAACGGCTTCTCAGTACCAGTTTCGCGGCCCACGCTGACCGCACACAGAGCGATCAAAATTTAACCAGAACATTATTATCTGAGGAGCGATACCAGAATGGGCCCGCGGTGCGCGCCTCGGTGACACTCGGCGTATGCCCTTCCCGCCAGCGCCAGGTAATGGCACCACTCGCCGCGGTACTCCACAGGCTCGCCCCCACCTCCCGGTAGCGACTGACAACCTGAGGATGCGGGTGACCGAAATGATGGCGAAACCCGGCACTGAAGACCACGTTCGCCGGCTGCGCCCAGCGGATAAACTCCGCAGAGGAAGAAGAGCGGGAACCGTGATGGGGGACAATCAGCAGATCCACCGGCGCAAAGCCCGGATATCGCCGCACGAGCTGCCGCTCGACCCGCCGGGAAATATCCCCCGTCAACAGGACTCTCACACCCTGCCATTGCACCAAGGCCACGCAACTGTGGTCATTTTCCTCCCCGGAGACCTGTTCATCCTCCGGCCAGAGCCACAGCAATTCGACATCATCGAAAGTTTCCCGACGCCCCGACCTGCAGCTGGATACGCCTGGCAACGAGCCACGGCCAAGTCTGTCGGCCAGCAGGCCAGGCGCAATGACCCGCGCCGGCGGTTCGGCTGCCATCAGGCCCGCAAAGCCACCGGCATGGTCGCTGTCGCCATGGCTGATAACCACCACATCCAGCTCCGCAACCCCCTCCCCAAGGAGATAGGGGGCGACAATCTGGCTGCCGGCACTCCAGCCGGAACCGGACACAGGGCCGGCGTCGTAGACGAGGGTCTGCTGTGGAGTCCGCAGTACCACGGCCAGCCCCTGACCCACATCGAGCGCAGTGACCCGAAAACCGGCCTCTTCGGGATTTGCCTGGGGCAGAAACGGCAACAGCGGCGGCAGCAGGAAAAGCCACCCCAAGCGGCGCCCGGGTAATCCGGCCGGCAGCAACAGCAGTACAACGCCGACACCTGCCGATGCGAGAAGCAGCCAGCTCGAGGGCGCTCCCAGCGTCTGCCAGGAAGGTAGTACCGACTGGCCCACCTCCAGGAAGCGCATCATCAGGTTCAGCTGCCAGGCGGCAAAATCGATCATCCCCACGCCGATCGGAGTGGCAATCATCAGCGCCCCGAATAGCAGAGGGGGCAATACCAGACACCCGAGCCAGGGAATCGCGACCAGATTCAGTAGTACTCCGGCGGGACTGGCACCGGAAAAATACAACAGCGAGGGCAGGAAAAGTGCCAGGGCGATGAACCACTGGCCGCGGAACAGGCCGCTCATACTCTGCAGACTGTGTCCGACCCAGCTCGCGCCCCGTACATCGCTGGCCCACCCCAGGCGCTGGCGACCGCTGAATCCCAGCAATAGCGCACCAACGGCAATAAACGACAACCAGAAACCGGCGCCGAAAAACGCCAGCGGCTGCAGGGTCAGCACCAGCGCCAAAGACAGGCTAAAAGCGAAGCCCGCGTGAATTCGACGCCGCCACTGCCATGCGATCAGCAATACCCAGGTCATTACCAGTGCCCTCTGCGCAGACAAAGGGGCGCCGGCCAGCAATGTGTAGGCGAGGGAGGCGACCAGCGCGACCACAACGGCCAACAGCCTGGGAGTGACACCGGAATACAAGCCGATTGTACGCCCGCACAGCCTTCCCAGCAGTAGAAAGAGTCCCGCGACCAGGCCCACGTGAAGCCCGGAGATGGCCAGCAGATGTGAGGTACCCGTCTGCCGCAGCAACAGTCGCTCACCCTCGCTCAGTCCACCCCGGTCGCCGAGCAGCAGTGCGGACAGCAACGCGCCGCGATCCGGCGCCAGGGCCAGCAGCCGATCGCGGAGCCGGTGTCGCAGCGCTGCCAGCCCCTGGCCCTGGGCCAACCATCGCGGTTGCCAATCCCCCGGCCGCACATAACCGGTGGCGAAGACACCGCGCCGCAACAACCACCCCTCATAGTCAAAGCCGTGGGGATTGACACTGCCGCGCGGGCGTTTGAGCCGCACCGGCAGAATCCAGCGACTCCCCGCCCGCAATTGCTTGCGCATATCGTCGTCGATGCGGTACCAGGTGAGATCCAGCAGACGGCCGGCGGTGATTTGGCCGGAGTCCACCGGCTGGATGGCTGTGATGACCCGAGCGCTGAACCGCAGGCTGTCGCTGGCGCCGGTACCGCCGAAAACATTGTCGAGCCTGCGCAACTCCGGCAGCGAGACGACCTCGACCTCGAGCAGGAAATCAGCCCCGTGGGCACTGAGCGGCAGGCGCTGGGAAATCCCCTGTTGATTGTGCCAAAGGCTCCAGCTACCGCCCGCCAGCGCTGCCAATAGTAGCGGGAGCAGTCGCGATCGCGCGGGTAACAGCAGGACACTCGCCAGCAGCGCGGCTGCAGTCAACAGCAACGTTTGAAAAGTAGGCATTCTCGGCAATGTGCCGATCGTGATAATCGCCAGGGAATAAGCCCACAAAATCGCCGTCAGGGAAACGTGTCCCGCGCGAAAACCAGCCATAGCTCCCCCACTCCACTTCCTGTGCTCAAACCGCAGTATCGCCAGATTTACCGGTGCACTGCAAAGTGGCCAGCGGTGTAGATTCACGTGCCACGGACACCTGGAGCTGTTTTTCCTGTACGACCTGGCACCGCGCAGTCATCAAAATTTAAGAAATCCGACATCTTTAACACGTTTGTAATATTTGAGTCGCAGAATCCGCACCAACTCGAGAGGCAGCGACGATTCGGACCATAAGCGCGGCCTCCCACGTGACAACCATAAACTGTGCGAGACGACCATGAACAAGACTGCAATTTCCCTGGCCATCGCTGCGATGGTTCCTGCGCTGGCCAATGCCCAGGACGAGTCCAAAGTAATCGACTTCTACGGCAAGGCTAACGTCGCTTTCCAATTCGCAGATGAAGGCGATGGCGCGAACACCGATATCAAGAGCAACGCTTCCCGCCTCGGCGTCAAGGGTGAGCTGCCCTTGAACGACAGCATCAAGGGTATCTACCAGATGGAATACCAGGTGGATATCGACGGCGAAGCCGAAGACACTTTCGAGCAGCGCAACATTTACGCCGGCCTGGAAGGCGGTTTCGGCCAGGTGATCGGCGGTAAGTTCGACACTCCGCTGAAAGTCGCCCAGAAGAAGGTTGACCTGTTCAACGATCTGGAAGGTGATATCAAGAGCCTCATCACCAAGAGCGACAACCGCGAATCCAACAACCTGCAGTACACCACGCCCTCTTTCGGCGGCTTCAAGGTGTCTGCGGCGTATATCAGCCACAAGGATGAAGAGATCCTCGACGCTGATGGCAACCTGATCGACACGCGCGACAACGGTACTTCCGTGTCCCTCGCATACGACAACAATGGCTTCTACCTGGCCTACGCCTACGACCAGGACGTAGAGGCCAACGAGTGGGATGTACAGCGGGTTGTCACCCAGTACAGCATCGGCCCGGTTCAGGTCGGCGCTCTGTTCGAGGAGCAGGAAAAAGCGGACGGCAGCACCCAGGACGGCTGGATGACTTCCGTAGCCTACAAGATCAACCAGTGGACCGCGAAAGCCCAGTACGGCCAGTCCGATATCGTCAAGACCGACGGTGAAACCTACAGCCTCGGCCTGGACTACAAGCTGTCCAGCGCGGCCAAGGTATTCGGCTTTTACACCGACGAAACCGCAGCGGACGACTACGACCGCAGCTACTTCGGTATCGGCACCGAACTCAAATTCTGATATTGGAATTTTGTCCCGTCCTGAAATAGGTTTACGGTTTTCAACTAGGCCAGCTCGCTTATCGAGCTGGCTTTTTTGTGCACAGATTCCGGCGTTTCCATGCCTAGGCTCAAGTGCGGCCTTAAGTGGTTATACGCGTAGACCGACTCAGCCAGTAGCTTCTGCAGTTCCGCGAAGGTGCGACATCTGACGGTCAAGAATTCCTGCTTCAGGATGCCGTTGACGCGCTCTGCCAGCGCATTCTGATAGCAATCGTACCCATCGGTCATGGATGGTTGAATGCCGCTCTTGTCGAGCTCCCGTTGGTACAGGTCCGAGCAATACTGCACACCTCGATCTGAGTGGTGGATCAGTGGCTTGGTCGTGCAACGTGCTTTCACTGCCCGCCGCAGGGCCTTTACCGTGTCTTCAGCCCGCATCTGCTGACTCAGCTCGTACCCCATAATCTTCCGCGAGGCGGCGTCCGTAACCAACGATAGGTAGTGAACACCCTCACAGCTCTCGACATAGGTGATATCACTGACAAACACCTGTTCCGGCTGTTCTACCGACAGCCCCGCCAGCAGATTGGGATGCTTCCTCAGCCAGTGCCGACTATGCGTCGTCTTCGTATAGCGGCGTTTCGGCTGGATCAGCAGCCGGCACTCTCTCAGGAAGTCGAACAGCCCGTCGCGGCCAAGCTTGATACCGGAAGCCTGCAGGCGCGGTTGCAGCAAGTGGTAAAGCTTGCGGGTGCCTAATCGGGGAAGGCGCCGCCGTACTTCTCTCACCCAATGCTCCACCGGAGCCTGCGCCTTCTGCCTCTTGGCATGGCGCTGCAGGCGCTGATAGATCGCCTGGGGACTGATGCCATACAGGCGGCAGCTACGCGTCAACGGGACTATTTTTTCGGCTTGAGCCTGTCGGGCAACTCGGCTAAATACTTTTTTCGCAGTGAGCCTCCGTATTCCTTGTCGATGATTTCCATCATCTTCTCCATCAGATACTGGCGATCCTCGGCGTCTTTGAGCTGTCGCTCCAGCCGCTTGATGGTTTGGGCAGGTGTTTCTGGCTTCTTTGACATGGAGCTGCTCCTGGTGGAAGACCAGTCCAACTTACCATGCTTTCGCAGCCAAGCCAGCACGGTGCTTCGCCCCTGGATGCCATACCTGGCTTGAGCCTGTTTGTAGGTAAGATCGCCTTTTTCCACCTCTTCGACGACGGCCAATTTAAAGCCTAGGGTGTAATCGCGCTGAGTGCGCTTACGGCGGGGTGGTGTAGAGTTATCCATCAATAGGTCCTCAGACTATCAACCTATTTCAGGACGGGACATTTGCTAATAGAAAGAAGGCGGCCTCTGGCCGCCTTTTTTGTTTGCCCTATTTTTTCAAATTACAAACAGGTCGACAAATTCATTGACCGGTGTTTCCTCTAGCCGCGACTGATCCTTGCACAGCGCAAATATTTCTCGACAGCGCGTTGCCGGCAAGCGCGTAGCGAGATTCCGCTTGAATTTTTCTTCCAGCAGCGGAATGCCCTCTTTCCGCCGCCGGCGATGGCCTATCGGATACTCTACCTCTACTTTTTCTGTAGCAGTGCCATCACTGAAAAATACCTGCACTGCATTCGCGATCGAACGTTTGTCCGGATCCAGGTATTCTTTCGAATAGCGCCTGTCCTCGACAATTTCCATCTTGCCGCGCAGCACATCGATCTCAGAATGGGATGCGTGGAAACTGTCCTCATAATATTCCGCCACCAGATCGCCGAATAGCAATGGCACCGCCGTCATGTACTGCAGACAGTGATCGCGGTCAGCGGCGTTGGCCAATGGACCCTCTTTTGAGATGATGCGGATAGCGGACTCGTGGGTGGTGATTACGATCCTGTCGATCTCTTCGATGCGGTTTTTTATCTGTGGATGTAGTCGAACGGCAGCCTCGCAGGCTGTCTGGCTGTGGAACTCCGCCGGGAAGGAGATCTTGAACAGCACATTCTCCATCACGTAGCTGCCATACTGCGGTGTAACACCCTGCGGAAACCTAAACTGTCGCTCCTCCTCCGGCTTTAACTGCTGGTCGGCATTGGTCTTACTGAAAGACACATCAAAAAAGCCCCACTGTTTGGCCGTCAGTGCACCGGGAATCCCCATTTCTCCGCGCATCGTGATATCCGCCAGACGCACGCCGCGCGATGTCGCGTCGCCGGCCGCCCAGGATTTGCGGGAGCCGGCATTGGGCGCGTGGCGATAAGTGCGCAGCGCACTGCCATCCACCCAGGCCTGTGATAATGCGGCCATCAACTGCTCACGGTTACCGCCTTTCAACCTGGTGGCCACCGCCGTGGACGCCACGCGCACCAGCAGTACGTGATCGAGACCCACGCGGTTGAAACTGTTTTCCAGTGCCAGCACGCCCTGGATCTCGTGCGCCTTGATCATGGCCTCCAGTACATCCCCCATCCGCAGGGGTTCTTTGCCCTGGGACACACGCTTTTGCGACAGGAAATCGCACACCGCGAGAATAGCGCCCAGGTTGTCAGACGGATGCCCCCACTCCGCCGCCAGCCAGGTGTCGTTGTAATCCAGCCAGCGCACGATGCAGCCGATATCCCAGGCCGCCTTGACCGGATCCAGGCGAAACTGGGTCCCCGGTACCCGCGCGCCGTTCGGCACCCATGTCCCCTCGACGACAGGCCCCAGGTGCTTGGTGCACTCAGGAAAACGCAGCGCCAGCAGGCCGCAACCGAGGGTGTCCATCAGACAGTTGCGCGCCGTATTCCACGCCTCCTCGGAATCGATCTGATAATCGAGCACATAGTCGGCAATATCCTGGATCACCTGGTCGTAGTCGGGGCGGACGTTCAGGTCAACGTTGGTGCTCATACCCTTCCCTGGCTGGATTTGTGGGTCGCAATTCGCAACCTAGTGCCACTGTCGCCGGGTGCGTCACAAGAAGCGAAAATCCATTGCGACTACATTGCGACTACAAAGACGTCGATTGCTTTCATAAAGTTGCGGTTCGAATGCTGTGAGAATAGATAACTACAGAAGCTGACCTCAACTTTAAGCGAGTTGAAAGCGCACGGTAGCGTTAAGGAAAAACGCGAAACCAGTGTCCTGATTCAGATTTTCACGCCGTGAATCGGCTTTCGCCGCCAGGTCTGTCGCGCGCAGTTTTTTCGAAACTAATAATGTCATGAATTTACGCCCGCCAACTTTAATTCGAAAAATTTATGATCTAAAAGTCTAGTGAAGAAAAACCCCACGATACTGTTTTGCGAACCTTCTTTAAATAATTTGCATGTCGCCACAGCGAGCTGCGAAAAATGGGAAATCCTACAACGGGGAATAACTAGACATTCGAAGAGACACCCAGTCGATATCGGGTAGATAAAAAATTTCATTCAATCACTCTTTGCTCCCCACCACCCAGCGAAGAGCGACCGCACAAAGCGCTAAGGAGTAGCCATGAAAGCCGTCATTCTTGCAGGGGGCCTGGGAACCAGGCTCAGCGAGGAAACTACCGTTAAGCCAAAGCCGATGGTCGAAATCGGCGGTATGCCAATCCTCTGGCATATCATGAAAATCTATTCTCACCATGGAATTAATGATTTCGTAATCTGCTGCGGCTACAAGGGCCATATTATCAAAGAGTTTTTTGCCAACTATCTCATAAAGACAGCCAGTATTACCGTAGATATGGTGAACAACACTCTGGAAGTACATAACAAGCCATCTGAAACCTGGCGGGTCACCTTGGCCGATACCGGGGAGAACACCCTAACCGGCGGTCGCTTGAAACGGGTACGTGAATTTGTTGGTGACGAAACCTTCTGTTTCACCTATGGCGACGGCGTTAGTGATGTGAACATTTCCGAGTTGGTGGACTTCCATCAGCAAGAGGGTCTGATGGCAACCCTTACTGCGGTTCAGCCTCCGGGCCGGTTTGGCGCGATAGCTCTTGGAGAGAGCGAGACCCGAATCAATTCGTTCCACGAAAAACCAAATGGCGATGGCGCCTGGATCAATGGCGGCTACTTCGTTCTAGAACCGACGGTGTTTGACTTGATTGAGGATGATCGAACCACCTGGGAGGCGGAACCCCTGCAGACTCTTGCCCGCGAAAGACAGCTAAATGCCTATAAACATAGTGGTTTTTGGCACCCAATGGATACGCTGCGAGACAAGCATTACCTTGAAAGCCTGGTTACATCCGGCGAGGCACCCTGGGTCAAGTGGTGAACGGTTAGTAAGGCGCTAGTCCGGGGAACGCTCGGAACACGCGTTTGGACAAGCCCACTCTTCAGCGCTTCACGGCTGTATTCTAGATATGGATTTTGACGCAATCATTCTGGGCGCCGGTGTCATCGGTCTCGCCACGGCTCGGCAACTTGCCCTAGCCGGACGCTCCGTATTAGTGCTCGAGCAATTCGCCCGGCCCGGCACCGAGACCAGTTCCCGCAACAGCGAAGTCATTCATGCCGGCATCTACTACCCTCGCAACAGCCTGAAAGCCCGGTTGTGTGTCAGGGGGCGCGAACTGCTCTACCGCTATTGTGACGCGCATAGTGTTAGCTATCGCAGAACCGGCAAGCTAATTGTCGCCACCTCTCCAGACCAACGCCCGGCACTCGCGAAAATCCTGGCCCAGGGGCATGCAAACGGAGTTTCCGACCTGAAACTCATAGACCGGCAATGCCTGTCTGAATTAGAACCTAACCTCAATGCTATCGAAGCGCTCTACTCCCCCTCCACCGGTATCATCGATAGTCACGGCTTGATGCTGGCACTTCAGGGAGACCTGGAAGCACACGGCGGCCTGGTATGCTGTAACAGCCCGGTAACGGGGCTCAAGCGGCGGCGTGACGGCTGTTTTTACGTAGAAGTGGGTGGCGTGGATCCAACCACTGTCAGTTGCCGTCTACTCATCAATTCCGCCGGACACGGCGCTCAAACTTTGAGCAGACTTTTGCAGGGCGGCGACGCGCAGGGAATCCCTCCTGTCTTCCTTTCCAAAGGCTGCTACTTCACCGTTTCTCGTCGACTGCCGTTCAGCCACCTGATTTATCCCTTGCCGTCAAACGAAGGGCTCGGCGTTCATCTCACCCTCGACTTGGCCGGCAACGCGCGTTTTGGTCCAGACACTGAGTGGGTTGACCGCCTCGATTACCGGGTAGACCCGGCCCGATCAGCAGCGTTTTACCAGGCGATCCGGGCCTACTACCCGGACCTGCGCGACGGTGAACTGGTGCCCGACTACGCCGGAATCCGGCCTAAGGTCGCAGGCCCCGGGGAGGGTCCCGGCGATTTTATGATTGTGAACCAACGCACACACGGGATTCTGAACTACATTGCACTTTACGGGATCGAGTCCCCGGGGCTGACATCGTGCCTGGCCATCGCCGAGGAGGTCTGCGCCCGGCTTCGCTGTCACGAAAAAGAATGTTCACTTCCTAATTCCCCAATAACAAAGCAACAGGCGGACTATGAAAATTCTAATCACCGGTAACCTCGGCTATATCGGCCCCACCCTGACCCGCCACCTGCGCAAGGTAAAACCCGACGCGACCCTGGTCGGCCTGGATCAGGGCTTCTTTGCCCACTGCCTCAGCGGCCCACAGAAACTTCCCGAGACCCGGCTCGACCAGCAGTGGTTCGCGGATGTGCGGCGGATACAGCCGCACCACCTTGAGGGCTTTGACGCCGTCGTCCACCTGGCGGCGATCAGCAATGACCCTATGGGGCACACCTTCGAAAGAGTCACCCACGAGATCAATTGCAGATCGAGTATCGAGATAGCCCGGATGGCGAAGGAGGCGGGTGTCCGGCACTACGTATTTGCTTCCAGCTGCAGCGTCTATGGCGCCGCCGACGGAGCGCCGCGACAGGAGGAAGATCCGCTCAACCCACTGACGGCCTACGCCAAGTCCAAGATCGGCACCGAGGATGGTGTCCGGGAATTGGCCGACGGGGAATTTGTCATCACCTGCCTGCGTTTCGCGACTGCCTGTGGCTTTAGCGACCGCACGCGCCTCGACCTGGTACTGAATGACTTTGTCGCCGGTGCCGTTGCCAGTGGGGAAATCAATATCCTCAGTGACGGCTCTCCCTGGCGGCCACTGATTCACATCGAAGATATGGCGCGCGCAATCGAGTGGGCGATCGACCGCCCTGCTGCTAATGGCGGCGCTTTCCTGGCCATCAATGCTGGCAGCGACCAGTGGAACTACCAGGTAAAAGACCTGGCCGAAACCGTCGCGAAAGTTGTGCCGGGGACCCGCATAACCATCAACAGTGATGCCGCACCGGACAAACGCTCCTACCGGGTGGACTTCAGCCGCTTTCGCGAACTGGCGCCGCACCACCAGCCGCGGGTATCACTGACAGAGGCGGTCGAAGGCCTCAAAGCAGGGCTGGAACAGATCGGCTTCCGGGACAGGGATTTCCGCAATTCGGATTTTATTCGCCTGAAAGTGCTCAACGACCACATGACTGAAAATCGTGTCGACGACGACTTGAACTGGCTGAACTGACAGGTAGCAAAGATGCACTTTACCGAAACCCCGCTGCACGGCGCATTCGTTATCGACATAGACCCGATCGCTGACGATCGCGGTTTTTTCTCCCGGGCCTTCTGTGCTGATGAGTTCGGCGAACTGGGGCTCGACGGCGACGTGTTGCAAGCCAACCTGTCGTGGAACCCGAGCCGCGGCACACTGCGTGGTATGCACTACCAGATTGAACCCTACCAGGAGACCAAGTTCGTGCGCTGCACCCGGGGCGCGCTCTACGACGTCATTGTCGATCTGCGCCCGGATTCGGCCACGTATCGGCAGTCATTCGGCGTTGAATTGACCGCGGACAATCGCCGGGCCCTGTTCGTGCCGCGGGATTTCGCCCACGGTTTCATCACCCTCAGCGACAATACCGAAGCGTTTTATATGGTGAGCCAACGCTACCGGCCCGGTTCGGAGCGTGGTATTCGCTGGAACGATCCCTTTTTCTCCATCCAGTGGCCCCAGGAACCGCGCGTGATTTCTGACAAGGACGCCAGCTGGTCGGAATACACGGAGCTGCCGAAATGCTGATTATTGACACGGCCCTGCAGCAACGCGCGCAGCGCGGACGGCCAATTCGCCTCGGCATGATCGGTGCGGGCTTTATGGGCCGCGGCGTCGTCCTCAATATCATCAAATCAACCCCGGGAATCGACCTGGTCGCCATTGCCAACAGGCATATCGGTGGCGCGAAGCAGGCGTATCTGGAAGCGGGTGTCGGGGAAGTCGTTTACGCTGACAACCGTGCGGAGCTCGAGTCCGCCATCGCCGCGGGCAGACCGGCAGTCACCGAAGACGGTCTGGCCCTGTGCCAGGCGGAAAACGTCGACGTGATTCTCGAGGTGACCGGAGCCATCGAATACGGCGCGGCTATTGCACTGGAAGCGATCCGCCACGGCAAGCACCTGCTGCTGATGAATGCAGAGCTCGACAGCACCATTGGTCCCCAGCTGAAGTCGGAGGCGGATCGGGCGGGCGTCGTCTACACCAATGTCGATGGAGACCAGCCCGGCGTCATTCTCAATCTTTACCGGTTTGTCCGCGGCTTGGGCATTCGGCCCGTTCTGTGCGGGAACGTCAAGGGACTTCAGGACCCTTACCGGAATCCGACGACGCAACGTGCATTCGCCGAAAAGTGGGGACAGAAACCCCACATGGTGACGTCATTCGCCGACGGGACCAAGATTTCCTTTGAACAGGCCATTGTCGCCAATGCGACCGGTATGCGGGTGGCACAGCGCGGCATGCTGGGCCCGACGCTCCCGCCGGGCACCCCGCTGGAAAAGACCACAGAGATCTATCCGCTCGAATATCTGCAGGACGGCCCCGGTATTGTCGACTATGTCGTCGGGCCGACACCGAACGGCGGTGTGTTTGTGCTCGGCATGCACGACGACCCCCGCCAACAGCACTACCTGAACCTCTACAAAGTCGGCCCCGGGCCGCTGTACTGTTTCTACAACCCCTATCACCTGTGTCATTTCGAAGTGGCCAATACCGTAGCGCGGGCCGCCCTGTTCCAGGACGCCGCAGTGGCGCCATTGGAAGGACCGGTGGTCGATGTCGTGGCGACCGCCAAAATCGACCTGAAAGCCGGCGAGAGACTCGATGGCATTGGCTGGTACATGACCTACGGTCAGGCGGAAAACGCAGACCGGGTTTTTGCCGAAAAGCTACTGCCAATGGGGCTGGCAGAAGACTGCGTGCTCAAACGTGACATTCCCAGGGACACCGTACTCACCTACGACGACGTCATTCTGCCTCCTGGCAGGCTGGTAGACAGGCTCAGATCCCAGCAAGACTCAATGTACTTCAGCCGCGAACGGACGAGGCCGGAAGTTAATAGCAACAGAGTCATCAACTAGCGCGGCCCGGACAAATCGCCGGTACTTGCAACAATCATTGGCCGCCGGCCAGTTAGGGAAAACAGATGGCCCCGGAACAGAATCTGGTTGTCCTGTCCGAATACCCCCTGCAGCGGGACCACGTCGGTTACTCGCTGCTCTATGACCTGCAAGAGCTGATTCTCAGCTGGAATATTCCCATCCTCGACGTCGCGTACCGGTTTCCGATGCAGGATAATCCCAGGCTGTACAATCGCTTCCGCAATCCCTACCGCGTTGCCGACGTCTCATCCACAACCGCGCCTGGCAATCAGCTGCTGGTAATCTGCAGCACACCGCATTTCCTGTTGACCCTGGCAAGCCTCGGCCGTGACATTCACCGTTTTTCACGCATCGCGGTCTATTTTGTCGATAGCTTTGACGCGGTGACCCTGGACGGATTTGGACCACGCATATTGAAGTTCGTCGATCTGGTATTCACAGGTATCGAAGAAATAGCCGAGGACCTGCGCAACCACCACGGATTCGAGCAGGCCCACTTCCTGCCATTTGGGATCGACGCTCTCTCGCACGCACGAATTCCAAACAAAAACCAGGTGGACGTATTCGGCTACGGTCGAATCAACCGGGAATACCACAGGGCACTACAAAGTGCTTTCGGCGCACCCAGCAGCCCCTATACCTATGTGCACTCTACATTCGAGACCGCCACGATCAATAGCATGCGGGAGCACCGACAGTTGCAGTGGAAGCTAATGTCCGCGAGCAGTATCAACCTGTGTTTCGAACCCAGTGATACTCCGCGATTCCTAAACCGTTCACCAGTACTCTATCGCTGGTTCGAGGCCTGGGCCGCGGGCAATCTCGTCGTAGGTACCCGCCCCAAATGCACCTCTGCACCCAGCCTGATGGGGTGGGAAGACAGCATGGTCGACGTGCCCACCGATCCGGCCGACGGGCCGGACGCGATAGTCCAGCTACTTCGCGATCGTGAGCGCCTGCAAGCAATCCAGCGACGAAACCAGATCCACGCCCTCCACCGGCACGACTGGCGCTACCGGTTTGCCCGGATACTAAACACGATGGGAGCTCCCCTTCCAGAGCCGCTGCGATTACAGCTTGATACCCTGCAAGCACACTGCGAAGGCGAAAAACTCCCACCCGCAATCATTGCTTAGGCATTCTGACACTGCAGGAATGGGACCCTTTTCGAAAAACAAACATCCTGACGAAGAAAGCACGCACGGCAACAAGGCTCGCAATGACAGAATACAGAAGTGATATCGACGGTCTGCGCGCCCTTGCCGTCATTCCCGTTATTCTTTTCCATGCCGGACTGCCGGCGTTCAGTGGTGGATTCGTCGGTGTCGATGTTTTTTTTGTGGTGTCCGGCTACCTGATCACTTCGATTCTGCTCGCCGAGCACAAGGCTGGAACATTCAGCAGCATCCGCTTTTACAACCGCCGAGTCCGTCGGCTGCTCCCCGCGCTGTTCGGTGTCATGATTATCACCACGATCGTTGGCTATTTCCTGCTACTACCCACAGAACTGAAATCATTCGCCAAGAGTCTCGGGGCAACATTCGCCTTCAGTTCAAACTTTATTTTCTGGATGGAAAGCGGCTACTTCGATGCTGCGGCGGAAACCAAGCCACTCCTGCACACCTGGTCACTCGCAGTTGAAGAGCAGTTTTACCTGCTCTACCCCCTCCTGTTCGTATTCCTACCGAAAATCTCTACAGAAAAACTGCGCAATATCCTGCTCACCCTGATTCTGCTGTCTTTCCTGCTCAGCGTATATCAATCCAATCATGCACCCTCTGCCGCCTATTACCTGCTCGGGAGTCGCGCATGGGAACTGTTGATAGGTGCGGTCCTTGCGTGCGGCGTCCGGGTAAAACTGCCACACGGACCGGTGAACGACCTGCTGGGCATTGCGGGGCTCGCCGGCATCATAGGCGCAGCACTTTTTTACGATGACTCTACGCGCTTTCCCGGTACTGCTGCACTCTTGCCGGTGCTTGGCAGTGCAATGGTCATCAATGCGGGACTCAACGGCCCCAGCATTGCAACCCGCATACTCACCCACAGAGGGCTGGTCACGATAGGGAAAACATCTTACTCCCTCTACCTCTGGCACTGGCCGCTGATCGTATTTGCAGGAATGTACGCGGGACGGCCACTCGGCAGCGGCGAAACCGCGCTGCTGCTGACTTTGACCCTGGTCGTTGGCTTATTCTCGAGAAAGTATATCGAGCAGCCGTTCCTCCGCAAAAAGAGCACCGCCCCCGTTGCCGGCAGAGCGGAAAGCCTCCCCACCAAGGGCTTGTTAACCCACTTTGGCTCGGCCAAGCCGATTTTGACGGCGGCAACTATCAGTATCGCGGGAATAACGCTGGCGCTGACTCTGTTCCTGAGCGGCGGGCTTCCCGGCAGGTTGCCAGCACAGGCTCAAGCTATCAACCACACTATCGAGCAGTACGATTCCATTCCGGGCCTTTGCTTTCAGGGCGGAGACAAAGTGGTGGAACTTTCACTCGACAGTTGCCGGATCCACAAAGGGGAGGGAAAGTCTTCAAACGAAGGGGATATATTGTTGTGGGGCGACTCCCACGCGCGCGCCCTGACGCCAGCTTTTCGCTCACTGCTGGCTGAATCCGGCAGCGACCGGGACATATATTTCCTGGGTGCCGTAGACTGCCCGCCCCTGCTCGGGGTCGCCAAGAGCGCCAGAGCAGAACTACCCCACCCGGAAAATGAGTGCCGCAGCTTCAACAGCTCGGCTCTAAACTTCGTGCGCGATCATCCGGAGATACGGCATGTAATACTGAATGCGCGGTGGGTCGTGAATTATGAAGGCAGGCGCCTGCCAACGGATCACCAATCCGGGGACCATGTGTACCTGTACGATGACGAGATAGACACCATCGACGTTGCCAATAATCCGGCGGTATTCACCCGGGGATTGCAGCGTACGCTCGCGGCACTGAAATCGATGGGCCGCGAGGTTACCGTAGTCATATCACCCCCTGAATTCCCTCTGCTCGTAGCGCCCACGGCAATGCGGCTGGCCATGACTGACCGACAGGTAGATATTTCCATGCCCTATCTCGACGCAGTCGCCCGCACCAGCAATACGATAAAAACCATTACCGAGCTCACGGAGAAAAACGGCGCTGCTCTATTCAACAGCCAACAGGTCCTGTGTGATAAAACCATTTGCCGGGGCGTAATCAACCAGCTACCGGTTCTCTATGACGACAACCACGTCACGTCATTCGGCGCTGAGCTCCTGATCGAGGCACTCTGGGCAGAACAGAAGGAAAGAGATACCGCCGGCGACCGCCGCACGATGTAAGCGCCCCGCCCCCAATTGCCCTTCCTACTGGTGCGCCAGCGCGTAGTCAATCGCCGCGCACACCGCGACAGCCTGCGCGGTATTGCATTGCTCGGGCGTCGCGCGGGGGCTGTCGGGGTAGACCTCGGTGGTGGTCTTGTAGGGGGCGCTGGTGATGCTCGCGCACAGACCCAGCTGCTTGAGCGGATACTCGATAACGCCGCGCGCGACCACCGGTGAGCCGATGATCTCGCCGTTGTCATCGGCCGGGGCGATGTGGGTGACCTTCTCCACCGCCGCGATCACAGCCTGCTGGAATTCCGGCTGCGGGTTCTCGCTATCGTCCACCAGGTAGAAGCCATCGGGAATCCCGCCCGGCGCGAACGGCTTGCCGTCGCGCTCGGCCAGCGCGGGGCGGAACTCGGTTTCGTCGGTATCGGTGGTCTCGTGTAGATCGATATGCAACAGCACACGATCGCGAACGGGCGCCACCAGTCGCATCAGCGCCGCCGACTCCTCCGCCGGGCTGTCTTCGCGGAACGAGCGGTTCGGGTCTACCGCAAGCGGGTTCCAGCGATGGATACGCTCGTAGCCCCAGGGGCTGACGCAGGGCGCCACCAGCAGGTTGACGCGGCCTGCGTAATCCGCGGCATGCTGATCCACGAACTGCAGCGCACCGTGTACACCGCTGGTTTCGTAGCCGTGCACCCCGCCCGTCACCAGCACCACCGGCAGGTCGTCACGCCAGTCGCGGCTGCGGATCGCCAACAGCGGAAAGCTCTCAGAGCCGTATTCCAGACGGCCGTACTCTTCCACATCGAAGCGCGGGCGCAGGCCCTCGATTGCGCTCAACACCTCCGCCTCGTAGCTGCGCTGGCGGCTCTGCCGCGACAACCACTCGGCGCGTTCCGCCTCGCCCCAGGGCGTTTCGGGGGTACCGATTGGATAAAATGCGGGGGCCGTGTTCATAGCGCTTGTTCTCCAGTGATGACCGAGGCAGGCGGGCATTCTACACCCGTACAGCAACATTGCAGCGCTCTTAAAAGGAGGCAGACCTGAATGGGGCGAGCGCATAAGTTTTCGTAGGATGGGCAAAGCGCAGCGTGCCCATCAGCGCCGCGGAAGATGGGCACGTCGCTACGCTCCTTTGCCCATCCTACAAGGGAGAGCAGGCTTAAAGGTACCTCAAAAAATCGTCATTCCCGCGAAGGCGGGAATCTAGAAACCCCGTGGCAACCTACCCGCCGGGCTCAGATCCGCGGCAACCACATACCCATGGTCGCGGCAAAGATGCCAATGGCCATAAAGACGGTCAGCGGCACCAGGGTGCTAACGAAGGCGAGCTGTGCGCGGTGCCCGGCGTCGCGCTTTTGACAATGGAAATACCATTGCAGCATGGCCAGGGGTACCAGGTACTGACCAACACCCAGGGCGTACACGAAGGGGCCGGTAAAGGATTCCCAGTCGATGCCCCAGCCACCGGTCAGCGTCGCCCAGCCCATCAGGGCCACACGAAGGAACCATACCGCGCTGGCGGCCATGAACAGGCGCAGGGCCCAGCGCCGGTGCTCGGCAATCCGGCCGGCCATAACGTTGCGCAGTGCCAGGAATGCAAACACCAGAATCAATACACCGTCGACGGAGATGGTGATCTGAGACCATAGATTGCCAATGCTGTGGCGGGTCCAGATCATGTACAGCCCGCCCACACTGCTAATGACGGCAGCCAGCAGGTAACTGCGGCCCAGCCAGCGGTGGAAGGTGGGGGCGTGTCGGCGCACGGCAGGAACCAGCTGCAGAGGGCCGCCACCGATCACAATCGCAGCCAGCAGCACGTGCGCTACCGCCGCCAGGTTGCCCAGTGTATCGCCCTCGCGAAAGCCGGCCGGCAGGTGATCGAGGCCCTGCAGGCCGTGCAGCCCCGACTGCGCAATGGGCGGATAGAACACGGCAAGAATATAGGCAAGGAATATCCCGTGGCCGATCGCCGCGATACTAAACCAGGTTGTCACCGCCAGATTGACAGCCCGCCGTGTATCGAATGGGCGGAGCACTGTTGTGCTGAGTACAGCGTCGTTCATCGTTTTTTCTCCAGGCGTTTATAGAGCGGGACTCACGCGGTACTCTCGCACCTTGGTTTTCACGGCATGGTCCTCGCGGGCTTGGGCTCAATGTGCCTGGCGAGCATGGTCGGTGCTTTCAGACTTCAGAACATCGGCCACAGGCAGGAATCTGACCTCCCCCAAAAGGTGGAGAGGGTGCTGCTATCACCTCCCCCGCAAGTCTCATGACAGCTGGCCGCGCCTGGTTTAGCATGCGGGAATGAAGTCGCCGCCCCCCAATACGCAGGCATCGAACCCGCCCGACGCCAGTACCGAGTTGCCCAAGCTTCCGGCCTGGCAACCATTGCGCGGGCCATTCGAGCGCTGGCCACAGCTGACCGACCTGCTCATCGCCATACTCGCCTTTTTACTGACGCTGCTGATGTGGTCGCGCCAAAATGCAAGCGATGTCCTGGCCCTGCAAAGCCTGTGGGACGTCGCCGCTTTTCAATGCGCCTTCGTCGGCTGTTTCGCCCTGTTGTGGCGTCGCACCCACCCCTGGCAGGTACACGCCGTTGTTCTCGGAGCCACGCTGATACTGGAGCTGGGGTTGCCAGCGGAAGGCATCGTTGCGCTGGCGTTTTCGCTGTACAGCCTTGGCCGCTATGAGGCCAACACCCGCATCAGCTTGATCGCGGTCGCGGCAACGCTGGCGTTTGTGGTGCAAGACGAGAAGCTACTGGTTCAGCCCACGGCCGGAGGTACCGTGGCTGTCGTGCTGGCATGGGCGCTGTGGCACATTGGCCGCAGGCTGCGCTTTCGCGGCGAACGCCTGCGCTTGCTGGAAGAGCGAGCCAGGTATCTGGAACGGGAGCGCAATGCGGAGTCCGAGCGCGCTGTAGCGGCCGAGCGCACCCGCATCGCCCGCGAGATGCATGATGTGGTGGCACATCAGGTGAGCCTGATGACGGTCCAGGCCGGCGCAGCCAGAACCATCTGCCGCAATAATCCGGAGGCAGCCAGTGAGGCCATGGCTGCGGTGGAGGCTGCCGGCCGCCACGCCCTGTCGGAGATGCGGCACTTGCTCGGCGTACTGCGCCCGGCCAGCGACGAGGCCAAACTCACCCCGCAGCCGGATTTGCATGATCTCCCAGCCCTGATCGAAAAGGTCCGCCAGGTCGTGGCCAGGGTGGACTATGAACCGCACGGCGAGTTCGGGGGTGTACCTGCCAGGGTCGCCCTCGCCGCTTACCGTATCGTTCAAGAGTCATTGACCAACGTCATTAAACACGTCGGTGCCGAAGCCAGTGTGCGCGTGAGTGTTAGCGTTGCGCACGATCACATTGCTATCTGTGTTCAGGATGACGGCCGCGGCGCCGCTGAGCAGCCCATTGGCGGACAACAAAGCGGTGGGCACGGCATCGCGGGTATGCGCGAGCGCGCGGTACTGCTCGGCGGCCACCTACGCGCCGGTGTGATCGATGGCGGTGGCTTTGAAGTGACTGCACAACTGCCCACTACGGAAAGGGGAACCTGATGTTACGAGTCATGGTGGTGGATGATCAGGCGCTGGTGCGGCGCGGTTTTGCCCTGGTGCTGGATAACGAGCCCGATATTGAAGTGGTGGCCGAGGCCGGCACCGGCGTCGAGGCAATCGAGGCTGCACGCGTGCACCAGCCGGACATCATTCTGATGGACATCCGCATGCCGGAGATGGACGGGCTGGAGGCCACCGCGCGCATCCTTCAAACGCAGGAAAGAGCAGAGGCAGGCGACAAAGCCTGCCGGGTGATCATCCTCACCACCTTCGATCCCGACGAATACGTGTTTCGCGCCCTGCAGGCGGGAGCCAGTGGTTTTGTGCTCAAGGATATTCCACCCGAGGCTCTGGTGGAGGCAGTGCGCACGGTTGCGGATGGCGGTGCCATGCTCGCGCCCGGTATCACCCAACGCCTGATCAGCCAGTTCGCGCAAAAGCTGGGAACAGGCCGCAACCTGGCCGAACGTTTGGACCGCTTGACCACACGGGAACGCGAGGTGCTGGCAGCAATTGCCGATGGCAAGAGCAATGCCGAAATTGCCGAGGCCCTGTTTATTGGCGCGGCCACCGTAAAAACCCACGTTTCCAGCGTGTTGTCCAAGCTGGGATTACGCGATCGCGCCCAGGCCGTCGTCTTCGCCTACGAATGCGGCCTGGCCACCGCCGGAGGGCGCGATGTCGGTTTCTAGTTCATCACCGGGCTTGCAGGAAAATGCCCTGTATAGACTTGCCGCGGCTGGCGCTGTGCTCCTGAGCGTTCTGCTAATCCTGGGCGCCAACGGTCATTTTGTCGCTATCTGGGCACAGGTTATGAGCGAGGCTACTGCCCTGCCCCGTCGCCTGTTGCTGATGCTGCCCGGAGCAGTGCTCGCCGGCACCGCCGCGTTGAATATCCTGTTCAGCCAGCCGCTCTGGCAAGCGCGCGGCTACGCGCTTACCGCCACCCTGGCAGGCAATCTGCTTACCATGCTCTATTTAATCTACCTGCTGATACAAGGTGTGCCCGGCCACCCCATTGGTGTCTTCCTTGCATTGGAAATGTCATTTGTGATTCTGCTCGTGGCTATACGAGCAGGAATGGTGTGGCCAGCACGAACTGAAACGGCAGTTCATATCAAGCGGTAGTGTTTTGCCTTCAGCAAGTTTGCGAAAAAGTTAGCAACGACTTTTCTTCTTGATATTTGTATTCGATCATAGCCCCACTCCATGAGGGGCTGCGAGCAAGGAGCTTCGAAGTGGCCTGTAATGGGGCGTTGACATAAAAGGGGCTGACCCGACCCGATTTATTTATCCTTATTTCTTAAATTGTGCCAGAGTCAATTTAACTTTCATTGAGAGTATCAATCATGATTGATATATTCGCTAGCGCATTAATTTACTGGAAGGCTTGATGTCAACGCTAAAGCAAGGACTGCTTTTGGATCCTAAAATTACTCAAAAGGTATTTTCGGGAATAGAGCATGGTTCACTGAATAAGATAAATGCGCTCGTAATACACCAGACAGGTGCCAATACCGCACAACAAACGTTTAATTCATATGCCAAAGGTGGCCACGGAGCACACTTCCTAATCGACAAACAAGGGGTAATTTACCAAACTGCGAGAGTTACCCAGAAGGCGTACCATGTCGGCAAAATCAAGTCTAAATGCTACGAAAGCAAATCTTGCACCAAGGTACAACTTCAAAACGCCACTCAGCTGTTATTCCAAAAAGGGTTATCGTACTCATCCAGAATCACTAACCTCCACAATCACGAAAAATCGAAGCCTTATCCGGATCGATTTCCGTTGAATAGCGACTCGCTAGGAATTGAAATTGTCGGCTCATATGACAAGCTGAAAAAGCAGTACGAAGCAATTTCTCCACTCCAGAACTCATCTCTCAAGTGGCTAGTTAGTGAACTCTATACGCATTTCCAAATAACGACTGCCGATGTGTACAGACATCCTGAAGTCTCATATAAAATGGCCACTGAAGCGAGTAGTGCCCAATGGTAAGCAAATATATTTTTCGTATATTTATCATTAGCTTGATGGTTCTAACCATTGGCTGCGCACAGCATAGTGACTCAAGCGAGATCGTGATAAATGAAGTAACTGGCTCGGGAACTGATGAAAACAAAACGGAGTTCTGTTCAGACTTCACCGTATCGCTAGAATCAGCAGAAGATTTCTTCAGGAAAGCAAAGCCAATATCGCTTAAGCAATTGCACGATGAGCACGACTACCTGCCCTGCTATTCTTATGGAACAGCCAGTGTTGGAAGTAAAAGTTGCACTTGGGAAATAAGGGCAGGAAACACTGCAGAGCTTAAGTGCGGCACTACGGTACAGTTGTTCGCCTGTGACGACTGCCTGCCACCACAATAATTAACGCGGCCAATACCGCGTTAGTTACATTTCGAAAAGCGGTAGCATCCATCGGCAGAGGTCCCCAGCCCCAATTACCCGTTCTTACCAATTCTCCAGCGCGTAGTCGATCGCTGCACACACCGCGACAGGCTGCGCGGTATTGCATTGCTCGGGCGTCGCGCGGGGGCTGTCAGAGTAGACCTCGGTGGTGGTCTTGTAGGGGGCGTTAGTGATGCTGGCACACAGGCCCAGCTGCTTGAGCGGGTACTGGGTGTCGCCCGGCGGGACCACCGGCAGTCGATGATCTCGCCGTTGTCATCGGCCGGCGCGATGGAATTCTTGCCTTATTGTGAATTCTGCGCGAGGGACATCATCAGCGACCTATGCCCCATCCCAAGCCGGCGCCAGGCGCTCGGCCTCCTCTGCGCGCACGTCATCGATGACTTCCATCAGGTCCGCGACGTCGACACTGGTCGTGTCACGTTCGAAAACCCCAGTAAGGGCGCTTTCCGGATGCAGTTCGCCCGCCTCATACAGCGCCCAGATTTCCCTGCCATAATCGGTGGCCAATAGTTCCGGGGTAAAGCGGCCGAAATAGGCTCGCATATTGTCGACATCGCGCTGCAGCATCATGGCGGCGTTGTTGTTACCGGCCGCATCCACCGCCTGGGGCAAATCGATGATCACCGGGCCGTGGCGGTCCACCAGCACGTTGAACTCGGAAAGGTCGCCGTGTACCAGGCCCGCGCACAGCATGCGCACCACGTCGGCCATCACCTGGGCGTGATAATCGCGGGCCTGCTCCGGGGTCAGCGTGACATCATCCAGCCGCGGGGCCGCGTAGCCCTCCTCATCGGCCACCAGTTCCATCAGCAATACACCGTCGACAAAGCCGAATGGCTCGGGGACGCGCACGCCGGCTGCTGCCAGCCGATACAGCGCATCGACCTCGGCACTCAGCCAGGCCTGTTCCTGCTCTTTCTGGCCGTAGCGGGTCTTCTTCGACATGGCCCGGGCGCGGCGACTGTTGCGCATCTTGCGGCCTTCCTGGTACTGCACCGCCTGCTTGAAGCTGCGCTGCCTGGCCTCCTTGAAGACCTTGGCACAGCGCAGGCTGCCGCCGCAGCGCACCACATACACCTGCGCTTCCTTACCGCTCATCAACTGGGCGATGACCTCGTCGATCATGCCGTCGTCGACCAGCGGTTGTAATCTCTTGGGTACTTTCATGCTTCTCGTTTTGATCGTCGGCGGAGGCGATCTGCCCAGCCGCCGATTGCTAGTCTCTGTTAGCGGTGCGCCAGCGCGTAATCGATCGCCGCACACACCGCGACGGCCTGCGCAGTATTGCACTGCTCCGGCGTTGCGCGCGGGCTGTCGGGGTAGACCTCGGTGGTGGTCTTGTAGCGGGCGTTGGTGATGCTGGCGCACAGTCCCAGTTGCTTAAGCGGGTACTCGATGACACCGCGCGCGACCACCGGAGAGCCGATGATCTCGCCATTGGCGTCCGCCGGGGCGATATGGGTGACCTTCTTCACCGCTGCGATCACCGCCTGCTGGAATTTGGGCTGCGGGTTCTCGCTGTCGTCCACCAGGTAGAAGCCATCGGGAATGCCGCCCGGCGTGAACCGCTTGCCGTCGCGAGCGGCCAGTGCGGGGCGAAACTCGGTTTCGTCGGTATCGGTGGTCTCGTGCAGGTCGATATGCATCAGCACACGATCGCGAACGGGCGCCACCAGTCGCATCAGCGCCGCCGACTCCTCCGCCGGGCTGTCTTCGCGGAACGAGCGGTTCGGGTCAATCGCATGCGGGTTCCAGCGATGGATGCGCTCGTAGCCCCAGGGGCTGACGCAGGGTGCCACCAGCAGGTTGACGCGGCCTGCGTAATCCGCGGCATGCTGATCCACGAACTGCAGCGCACCGTGTACAGCGCTGGTTTCGTAGCCGTGCACCCCGCCCGTCACCAGCACCACCGGCAGGTCGTCATTCCAGTCGCGGCTGCGGATCGCCAGCAGCGGAAAGCTTTCATCGCCATATTCCAGACGGCCATACTCTTCCACGTCAAAGCGCGCGCGCAGCGGCTCAATCGCGCTCAGTACTTCAGACGCGTAGCTCCGTTGGCGGGTCTGTCGCGACAACCACTCGGCGCGCTCCGCGTCACCCCAGGGCGTGCCGGGGGTACCGATTGGATAGAATGCTTTGGCCGTCTTCATTTCGCTTGTTCTCCAGTGATGAGCGCGGCAGTCGGGCATTCTAGCACCCGGTTCGAAAGATTGCGGAGCTCGCAACCTGGCCTGATATCACCTCACGACATTCTGCTCGTAGCCGCAGCTCCAAGGTAAGACCCATAACTAAAAGAGCACTTCTCGACCTTCACCAAATGGCTCCGCACTTCCTTGGGAGATCCGGGTAATCACGATGCTTTGGAATGGGCGTTTACGTTCGTAGGAATGCGCAAGGGGCTTTTAATAGCGCATTTAGGGAGAATGTTAATGCTTTGACTTCCAGCGCCTGCCAATCGTCCAGTATTGCTAGTTCTATCTCTGAAAAAAGCCGGGATGCCTTGATACGCGTAGCGGTTTGTCGGTGTTCGACAATCCGTGCAATGACCTGTTCGCTTATTGGCCTATCGTTTGAAGGGCACAGATCAAACCAATCCGCCGTCACATCGGCGATGGACAGCGACTCGGCGGAAATGAAGTCGCACAGCTCCATGGATAGCCGTCTGGCGTTTTCAGCAACTTCGCGCAGGGTTGCCAAAAGCTCGTCTATTTCAGCCATATCCAACCTCCTTGCAAACTGACTGCTTCGTCAGCAAATAGCTACCTCTGAATTTTCACCTAGACCCCGCCTCTTGCCTCCTGCGCAGAAAAGCCTCTAGCTGCGACAACCAATTTGTCGAAACATACTACAATGCTTAATCAAAATATAGCATATTGATTAATCGATGATAGCTATCCTGTTTTGAGGATATTCACAATACGGAGGGTGTACACATGATCGGTCGATAGTTTTACGATGCAGGCGCTGACAACTCGCGAAACGACGCTTTTGATGGAGGGTGGAGCCAAGGTTTCCAGCCTGAAGCTGGTCCGTGTGAGGCACGAAGGTAAACGCTATTACCAGATTGAATTTGTGTTGAACGCTCGCGGTACTGAAAAGGCTTCCCAGTTAATCACTACCCGAAATGAGCCGCACCGCTGGGCGGACCTGAATCGAGCGGTAGCATTTGTCGAGCAACTGTTCCCAGATAACGACGAAATTCGGTTGATCGTCAAAAATCTTTAGCGATTTAATCGGCAGCACTTCCACGATCAGCGCCATGCGCAACTGCGCGAGCCGGACACCGAGGCGCACCAGCATCTCAAGGCTGTGGTGCGGCGACGCGCAGAGCCCAGCGCGGCCGCATATTGGTAAATGGCGGCCTCATTTTTCCTGAAGGTCTAGCCCATGGGCGGCTGCCGGATCTACGCCGACCCGGGTGAAGCGCTGGAGGTCGTCCTCGCGGTCCAGGGTCCGTTATTCCTCCGAGCAGCTGAAGCCCCTGCTCGAAAACACCTACAAGCACCACATCAACGAGAGTGAGGTTATCGAATTTGTGCTGGCCGCCACATAGTGGCATCCAACTCGATTCCCTCAAGGGCGCCCGCTGCTGGCACGGACATGAGCCCGCGCATATCCTTCGCGCTGAAGAGTTGGCCAAGCCGCTTCCTCGCGGCCAAAGGTCTGGAAGTCCAGCTGCTCCCAATCGTAGGGCACGCCGGCCAGCGCCTCGGCCACCTGGGTGCGGTCCGCGACCTTCACCATAAAAACCGGACGCTCGCCTTCAATGACCAGCTTGGCCGGGCCCTCGGGCGTGGCCAGCCAGTAATGGATGCAGGTGCTGCCGCGCTGAACAAAGCTGTGGCGGCTGAGGAGAAATCCTAGGGGCAAGAGACTGTTCTGGGCTGGGAGTTAAATTTGTGAAAGACGCCATTCTACTGGACAAATACACAGATATCAGCAATCGCCAAAACTGGACCAGAGGGCTCTTCCGGTCCCCCTCAACCACTTGGCCCGAGCGGGATTCATACCTGTGTCAGACTCCGCGTTCGCTCTGTGATCAGCCGCACTCTTAGGAGGATTGCAGTGAGAAACCGCCCTCAAAATTTGGGAAAAGCCCGGGAGACAAATAGACCTCTAGCTACGCAGACTTTAGCATGGCGGCGAAATCCATTTACCGCAGTATTCTAATGAAACTAAAAATCGCCCTGATCCTGTGCGCAACCGCTTTTCTTAACGGCTGTGCAGTCGTTGGCCCCAGCTTGGAAATGAAGCCTGCAAAGATACTGGTCCCTGGCGTCATTGTTGGCGGGAGCCAGAAGCACTGCCCGCCGGGACAGGCCAAGAAAGGCAATTGCTAAATCGCTAGATTAGATTTGCTTCATTGGACCGGCGGGCCAGCGGCTCACGCGCCCGGCGTGCCTGATCGCTCTTATCAGCTTTCTTTTTGGACTTCTTTTTCTTTTCCTTTGGTTCCTCGCCCTCCTGGCGCGCAGCTGGCTTAGCGGCAGTATTGCGCCGATCATTTGGCGCATTGTACTGGCGCTGGGGCTGGCCGCGCTGGTTTTGTGGCTTGGGCCTGTCGCGCACCGCGCGGCGATCGGTTGCCGGACGCTCTAATGCAGGAACAACTCGTGGGGCGCGAATGCCGGTTGGTTTGTCCGCAACTTTAACTACCCGCTCGTCCCGACTTGGATTCCGACGTGGCTTCCGGCGTTCATTACCGCGCTCCCCGCTCCGGTTATCCGTCTGAGACGCCCGCCGCTTTGGCTCGGCTAGGCCAGCAAACCCGTGTTCTCCGCCTCGGTCACGATTCTGGCCCTTCTCACGACGATCATCTCGATGCCCGCTCCGGTTATCCGTCTGAGACGCCCGCCGCTTTGGCTCGGCTATGCCAGCAAACCCATGTTCACCGCCTCGGCCACGATTCTGGCCCTTCTCACGACGATCCTGGCCCTCCTCACGACGATCACGTCGATACCCGTTGCTTTCATGCCGGTCCCGCCGGTTGTAACCGTCGTCATGAACGTTCCGGCGCGGCGGTCTGTAGTCGCGTCCTCCGGCATAGCGATGGCCATGGCGGCGCAAGCGCGTATGCCAGCGATCATTGAAGTTTGCGGAGATATACAGATTCGGGGCCGGATACCAGGGGCCACGCCAGTGATTGGCACTGATCCAATGGTCCTGATGCCAACGATAGTAATGCCCCTGTCGATAGAAAACGTCGCTGCGGTCGTAGAATACGTAAACGCCGAGCGTATCGTCGTAGTAGCGATAGCCGGGATCAGTGATCACTGAATAGGAGTAAACCGGAGCAGCCTTGCGGACATAGGTACTCCCGACGACCACCGGCGGGGCTGCTGGGTAGGTGACACAGCCACCGAGCGTCAAAGTGATGGCGAGAGCGGCGAGTAAACGGTATGGGACCTGGCGCATGGTGCGTTTTCCTTGGATTCACACCTGCTTTTTAACCCGGCACAACTGAATCGCCGCTGAATCTACTCAATGGGGTCAGATCAACATTGTGGCAGAATGAATAAATGGGGTCATATCAACATTGTGGCAGGAAAACCCACATTCACGGTAAAGCCATGCGCAGGCGGCCCAACGACATTTCCGTCACCCGCCGGGCAAACTGTTTCTCGATTTGCGCTTTGAACCGATCACTACCCAGTGCTAACCCCCTATTCAATGAGCCCCGGATCTCGTCGAGAGCGGGCGCATCCAGTTCATGGCGGAACAGCGCCCGGTAGCGTTCCCGCCGCTGCTTCGGATAGTGGCCCAGCGCCAGATACTGTATGTGGGGCGTGAGTAGGCTCGATGCCCTGCCCAGCCCATTGCAGCCATAGCTGGACCAGAAATACTCACCCGGATCCGACACCATGCCCGCGCGCACCGGGTTGAGTTCGATATACCGGTAGCACTGCAAAAGATAATCCTCAGATTGAACCAGACAGGATTTGTAGCGCCCCTCCCACAGGGTTCCCGAACGCCGGTATTCCCGGTTGAAGTTACACACATAAATACGCCCAAGCGCCTGCATCATCTTGCTAACACCCTGGTCAGACTGCGGGGGTACCAGCAGGTGAACATGGTTGGTCATCAACACCCAGGCATGTACCTGAATATCGAATTCCATTGCATACGGTTTTAGCCAACCGGCGTAGGCGATCTTGTCCTGTTCTAAACAGAAGCAAACCTGCCAGTTGTTACCCCGCTGTATAACATGCTGCGGAATCCCTGCAGGCCCGAGGCGCGGCAATCTGGCCATCGAGCTTTCCCTTCCCTTTTTGCTATGGCCATAGACTAATGGATGGAAAACTCAGTGGGTGCTAAAGGGTGTCATAATGTTGATCTGACCCCATTTATTTCTCGCAGCCGCAGGTCCTCCTCAACTGCTGATTTCTCACCACCCTCCTATGTCAGGATAGCTGTCGCCTACCGTACCTCAGCATGAACGATAATCCCGCAGCACACTGAGCAGATCGCAGTCGCTATGGTAGGGCCTACCTAGATCGCGGGCTTGTATCTGGGCGTCATTCATACTTTGTCGGGGCTGCCCGTTGGACTTCCGGCCAGCGTATCGCACCGAGAATATCTATGGAGAACATGTACGAGGCGGTTATCAGAGTAAGCGTTGAAGAATCTTCTGGTAGTTTATATACCTTTCAAAATTTTACTCTGCCCCAAATTATCCTCGTTTGATGGCACTGCTACTTAGAGAAAAGATCGCCGTTAACTCCACTCTTCCGGAACCAACGCCGGAGGTTTAGTCCACGGCTGCTCCGCCAACGCGTCCTGAAACCACTGGTCGCGAAGGTTCGCGTGCTCGGTGACGATAAGCTGGAAGCCGGGTGCATCCTCCTTCACAAACTTAAGCAGAAGCTCAAACAACCGCCGGACTGCGCTCAAGTCGGCGTCGGCCTCTGTCTTCTGGATAGATCCGTCGGCTTCTTGATAGACCTGCTCGGAGGGGAAATAGACCTGGGTCGGCTGATCGATCATCAGGAACCGCGGGATCGGCCGGTTGTTCTTGACTGCGAACAAGTGGAGGGCTAGCAGTGCGGAGAGGTGGTAGGCCAAGTGATTCTCTCCGCCACCGGTTCGACTCATCGGAACCGAGCGCTCGATACGGTCGAAGACGATCGTGATATTGGCTAGATCGAATCGCGCCGGGCATTCTTGAAACTCCGCCTCAAACTGTCGAATGTACTGCGTTACCTGCGATGAGATAATGTTTAATATTGAATTTAACCTTTCGTGGCTGTCGTCCTCACCGATGCGGCTTTCCAGGTCCTCGACCCTCAGCTTCAGGCGCTGGTTTTCGGCCTTAAGGTTGCTGAGTTCCTCGTTAGGGACGAGGTTTTCCAGGAACAAGCTGATACGGCCGACGACACGCGCAGCCGCGTTGTTACGGGTGCCCATCCGAGCAATCATTTCATCGGCCTCTATCGCTGAGGAAAGCTCGGTTTCTTTCCTTTTGATTGCGTCGGCGATTTCCTGCGCCTTGCCATCCAGATCCGCTAAGTAAGCATCTAGCTTAGGACGCTGACCGGTGGCGATGCGTAGTTCGGTGTCGAGCGTTTGAAGTTCGTTTAGAAGAGCTGTGGCGATAGGGGATTCCAATGCGAGGTTTTGCTCGCTGAACGGCCACTGCCACTCGCCGGTGTCTGGGTTCTTCGGTAACGCCTTGATCGAGGCCAAGCGGTTCAACTGCTCGATAGCTTCACTCTCGTAGCCGCCGGCGCGTTTGGAGAACTGGCGTGCGGCATCGATCCTAGCCTGTGCTTCGCGGCGATCCTTTCGTAATTGGCCCAGTTCCTCTTCGAGGCGTGAAATCTGGTTGCCATCGTCTTCGGGAATCTTCTCGGGTTCCCAGGAAAGGGCGGCCTTCAAGCTTTCGATAATGCCGCCGGCATTGATATTTGGGTCGACGCTGGCGATCACGCCAACTGTCTTGGCCTCGGAGTAAAGGCCGACCGCCTTCTCATGCGCCATGTCAATGGCATCACGTGCTTGTTCTAGCATTTTCACGTTAAGCTTGAGATCCCGCTTTGCAACACGCAGCTTGTATTCGAGTGTATAACGATCCTCTGAGGAGACACCAAGAAGAATCGGTAACGTGTCGCGGATCGTCTGTGCCGGGTTGTACTCGTCTTGACGATAACTGAAAAGTTGGTCCTTGTTAGCTACCAACCCTTGTTTCTGGAACAGGTAGTAGAATGTGTGTTTGACGTTGGCTTCGTAGCTGTCTCGGCTGTGTTCAAGGGCGACCTCGGTGCGATTCTCAGGGATTCCGAGCAGGCGTGAGAGAAGAGCGACGACTGCTTCGTCGTTCGAATTGAGCGTTAGCTCTTCGAACGATGGAGCCTGCAGTTCTATGCTCCGGCGCAGCATTGTGGTACTGCAACTTGCTCCACCGCCCGGTGGCGTGGGTTTGGCAACCAACACCTGCTCACGCTCGAACTGGTATATGACGGCAAACCAAGCAACCTTATCGCGAATGATGCCTTCAGGGACATTGAACGAGGAACGTCCCATGCAGTATTCGACGATCTCGGACAGGGCCGACTTGCCGGTGGAGGACCTCCCGGTGATGATGTTAAGGCCATCCACCTTGAACTGCAGATCGCGGCGCTGCCCTTCGTGGCTATAGACGTGAATAGACTTTATCTTCATGGGCGGATTCCGAAAGTGGTATAGATGGTCGCTCGGTCAACAATACGCGCGAATTCCTTTCCGGCGAAGCGCGCCGCCCGCTGGCAGGATTTAGTTTCATCAGTTCCCGTTACGGACTTCCTAACCTTGCCGGGGACGGTCTGGAGACGCCCGTCATCAGTAACCGAGATGCAGCCTCTTTCCATCAGCAGTCCGAAACCCTCGAACGTATAAGGCAGCATCGCGGTAACCCTATCGGCGAAACCCACCTGTATTTGCGGGTTCGTCTCCGTAATCTTCAGAAGGTAGCTCCGGGAATTACCAGTGATCACTTCGCGTGAATCCTTGTGCAAGCACAGGGGCAAAATGAGTAGGGCGAGCGAGAAGTGCATACCGCAGGGTTCTACTTCCTCGTAGCCCTGCATGGCACGAAACAGGATTAGGCCGCAGAACGCGGGGTTGAACAGGTTTCTTATCTCAGTAGGGCGTTGGCTCCAGCGTTTCATTTAGACACTCCCAATACCGTACCGAGGCGGTCGAGAAAGCGGGGATGCCAGTGAACTCTTGGTTCCGGCGTTGCATCGGCCAGGATATGGAATGAACCCCGGGTGACATAGGGTTCAGTCACGCGTGCTCGGATGCGAAGCGATTCGATGTTCCCACTCTGCTGATCCGCCCACTTGTACAGTTCCTTTCCAGCCTGCTGCAGAACAGTCTCTGCACTGCTCTCGTCAAGATCTTCGAATACGACATCTCTGTAGCGGCTCCATTCATCGACAAGTCGGTCTTCGAAGTCCTCGATCTCCCCCGTCACCAGTAGGTTCTCACGAGCCCATTCCGATCTTTGTTCAAACGCCTTGTAGTAATCCAAGATCGCGTTTCGGATGCGGCTGGAGGATACCCCAATTTCCCGCAGTTGCACTACAAAGGTTCGAGGGTCGTTCTCGATGTCGATCTCGCCCGCTGGCACTTTCCCGCGAAACGTGATGGGAAGATTGTCCAGCTTGTATTCTTCGGATAATGCATAGAGCTTGTCCGACACCTCGAAGCCGAAAATTCCTTCATCCCTGTTGCCGGTCAGTTGCTTGATGACTTCGTCATTCCACCATCCTTCAAGCCGCTCGAACACGGAATTTCGATGCTCACGTCGGATGCTGCGCATATGCCTGTCCCTGATGGTTTCCGGGATATCCTCAATCCGGGGGCTGCCGTCAAGAATTAGGATTCGGACAAGAAAGTCCTGCTTTTCGGTTGGAGTCAGCTCATTGAATTCTTTCGCGATGTCGCCGATGAAGTTCGACTTAGATCTGCTGAGGGCTTCTTCCGCCTGTTCGGCCAATGTCTTAATTTCATCGTCCGTGCCGCTCTGGATCGGTAGAAATTTCTTCAGGAACGATGTATCTGAAACTGTGCCAGTCGTAAACAAGAAGAAGCGCAGGTTCGATGCGCTGCGGCCGTCACGTTTGTAACGGACCAACCAGATGCGAACGGACTTCCAGAAGTCAGTCGACAAGTCTGTCAGACGGTCGCTGGCAGCCTTATGCTTGAGCGATGCGAGGGATTTTCTGCCGTCCTTGCCTACGAAGTCGAGGTCGTCGTCCTTTTCCAAGTAGACCGAGGTGTTCTCCGGCAACTCTAGCAACCGAAGCAAAGCGAGGCGCGGTTGATAAATGTATCCCAAGCCTTGTTCGCTGGCCGAGTACTTGTCCGTGGCTAAATCTGTCATGTGCAAGTCCAACAAAAATGGGGTCACAAAAATGGCTGCAGGCCATACACAAGGCGAAGCCGAGCTTTGCTCTCGGCTACGGGCGACCTATCCTTATCATTAAGAACTACGCCATTCTTGTTATCAAATCACCAAAGCCCCAAATAATAGTGCCCACTACTACTGAAACATGCGCTCCCCTTTGAATCTTTTTTTCGGCCTCGGTAAGCAAAGTAGCCTTACCTACATCACCCAGGGAAACTGGGCCATCAGCAATGTAATCCGTATCAGCTTGCCCTTTTGTGGATAATTTATATTCCAAGACGACAGCACAGAGCGTCATTACAGCCCCTGCTCGGCCAAATAGTGCAATATCAGCCGTATAGCCGAGTAAATCAGTTATCAGAGCAATGGCCGCTGCAAACCACGCAGCGACGACTAGATTTTTTGAAAATTCCAACTCTTCCCCCTAAATTCGTGAAAATTTATTAAGCAGACGCTGCTATACAATTTAGCTCCCGTTAACTCTTCGATCAAAACACTCTTCAATCGGCCAAGATCCTATTTATCAACCACTTGCAATGGATTGGATCCCCTGCCGTAAAAAATTATTCAGCACAGTATCTTTATACCTCTGGATATAGCTGCTCTCGATAGTATTTGAATTCCCTTTTAAGTCAATGGCTTAGGCTCTTCGGAATGAATTTTCCGCCAGATACCATTCTACCAAATGGTAATAAGTTGCGTTTCGGCTAAATGTTAATCGGCAGGTGACACTCATAAAAAAAGCGAGCCTCAATTGAGGCTCGCTTTTTCGACTTCCGAAATCAGCTCAAACAGTACTCGCCGCTAATCGCGGTTTCCACTGCAAGACAGACTAAAAAGAATTGCCAGGCACCCGCACACAACCTTCCATCAAAACCCGCGCACTGCGACTCATAATGGCCTTGGTGGCGCTCCACTGCCCATTCACGACTTCCGCTTCCGCACCGACCCGCAAGGTGCCGGACGGATGGCCGAAGGTCACCGCATTGCGCTCCCCTCCTCCGGCAGCCAGATTGACCAGGGTACCGGGAATGGCGGCGGCGGTGCCGATGGCGACGGCGGCGGTGCCCATCATGGCGTGGTGCAGTTTGCCCATGGACAGGGCGCGCACCAGCAGGTCGATATCACCCGCGCCCACTTGCTTCCCACTGGATGCCGCATAGCCCTTGGGTGCCGCGACGAACGCGACCTTGGGGGTATGCTGGCGAGCGGCTGCCTCTTCCACCGTTTCGATCAGGCCCATCTTCACCGCGCCGTGGGCACGGATGGTTTCGAACATGGCCAGGGCCTTGTCGTCACCGTTGATAGCTTCCTGCAGTTCGGTGCCGGTGTAACCGATATCGGCGGCATTGACGAAGATGGTCGGGATGCCGGCGTTGATCATGGTGGCCTTCAGGGTACCGACGCCGGGTACTTCCAGGTCGTCCACCAGGTTGCCGGTGGGGAACATGGCCCCTTCCCCATCGGCCGGGTCCATGAATTCGATCTGTACTTCGGCCGCCGGGAAGGTGACGCCGTCCAGTTCGAAATCACCGGTCTCCTGCACTTCCCCATTGGTGATGGGTACGTGGGCGATGATGGTTTTCTTGATGTTGGCCTGCCAGATGCGCACGGTGCAGATGCCGTTCTCTGGAACGCGCGCGGCATCGACAAATCCGCTGTTGATGGCGAAGGCACCGACGGCGGCGGTGAGGTTGCCGCAGTTGCCGGACCAGTCCACGAACGGCTTGTCGATGGAAACCTGGCCGAACAGGTAGTCCACGTCGTGCTCCGGCTGCTCGCTCTTCGACAGGATGACGGTTTTGCTGGTGCTGGAGGTGGCACCGCCCATGCCGTCGGTCTGCTTGCCGTAGGGATCGGGGCTGCCGATGACGCGGAGCAGCAGTTTGTCGCGGGCTTCACCGGGGATTTGGGCGGATTCGGGCAGGTCTTGCAGGCGGAAGAAGACGCCTTTGCTGGTGCCGCCGCGCATGTAGGTGGCGGGGACTTTGATTTGGGGGGCGGAGGTCATTTTTAGTCTCGCGGGTTTGGCGTAAAGACTGTTGGGCACGTCGCTGCGCTCCTTTGCCCAACCTACGGTTTGCGATTTGGTTGTAGGAGCCTGCTTGCAGGCGAACCATTCGGAGTGCTGAACAGTTCGCCTGCAAGCAGGCTCCTACGGGGTGGTGCGCTTTAGGCTTGCGCTTCGGCTTCCAGGAAGTCGTTGGCGAAGCGCTGCAGTACACCGCCGGCGTCGTAGATGGAGACTTCTTCGGCGGTATCCAGGCGGCATTTCACCGGCACTTCCACGGTTTCGCCGTCTTTGCGGTGAACCAGCAGAGTCAGGGTTGCGCCCGGGGTGCGGTCGCCGAGTACGTCGAAGGTTTCGGTACCGTCGATGCCCAGGGTCTCGCGGGTGGTGCCGGGCTGGAATTCCAGCGGCAGCACGCCCATGCCGATCAGGTTGGTGCGGTGAATGCGCTCGAAGCCTTCCGCCACGATCGCTTCCACACCGGCCAGGCGCACGCCTTTGGCGGCCCAGTCGCGGGAGGAGCCCTGGCCGTAGTCGGCGCCGGCGATAATGATCAGCGGCTGCTTGCGGTCCATGTAGGTTTCGATGGCTTCCCACATGCGCGTGACCTTGCCTTCCGGCTCCACGCGGGCCAGGGAGCCCTGCTTCACTGCACCGCTTTCGTCGCGCACCATTTCGTTCAACAGTTTCGGGTTGGCGAAGGTGGCGCGCTGGGCGGTCAGGTGATCGCCGCGGTGCGTCGCGTACGAGTTGAAGTCTTCTTCCGGCAGGCCCATTTTCGCCAGGTATTCACCGGCGGCACTGCTGGCCAGGATCGCGTTGGACGGCGACAGGTGGTCGGTGGTGATGTTGTCACCCAGCACCGCCAGCGGACGCATGCCTTTCAGGCTGCGCTCACCTGCCAGCGCGCCTTCCCAGTATGGCGGGCGGCGGATATAGGTGCTCATCGGGCGCCAGTCGTACAGCGGCTCGCCCTTCTCTGCTTCTGCTTTGTTCAGGTCAAACATCGGGATGTAGACCTCGCGGAACTGTTCGGGCTTCACGCTCTGCTTGACGATCGCATCGATCTCTTCATCGCTCGGCCAGATATCCTTCAGGGTGACCGGGTTGCCGTCTTTGTCGTGGCCCAGTACATCTTTCTCGATATCGAAACGGATGGTGCCGGCGATGGCGTAGGCAACTACCAAGGGCGGCGAAGCCAGGAACGCCTGCTTGGCGTAGGGATGGATACGGCCGTCGAAATTGCGGTTGCCGGACAGTACGGCGGTGGCGTACAGGTCGCGGTCGATCACTTCTTTCTGGATTACCGGGTCCAGTGCGCCGCTCATGCCGTTACAGGTGGTGCAGGCAAACGCGACCACGTCGAAGCCCTGCTGCTGCAGTTCCGGCAACAGGTCCGCTTCTTCCAGGTACATTTTTACGGTCTTGGAGCCCGGCGCCAGGGAGGTTTTCACCCAGGGCTTGCGGGTCAGGCCGAGCTTGTTGGCGTTACGGGCGATCAGGCCCGCGGCAATCATGTTGCGCGGGTTGCTGGTGTTGGTGCAGCTGGTGATCGCAGCGATGATCACCGCGCCGTCCGGCATCAGGCCCTCTTCTTCCTTCCACTCTTTCGCAATGCCGCGGTTGGCCAGTTCGGATACCGGCAGCAGCGCGTGCGGGTTGGACGGGCCGGCCAGGTTGCGGCCTACTGATGAGAGGTCGAACTTGAGTACGCGCTCGTATTCGGCGTCTTTCAAAGAATCAGCCCACAGGCCGGTTTCTTTCGCGAATTTCTCGACCAGGGCCACCTGCTCATCGTCGCGGCCGGTGAGTTTCAGGTAGTCGATGGTCTGCTCGTCGATGGCGAACATGCCGGCGGTGGCGCCGTATTCCGGTGTCATGTTGGCGATGGTAGCGCGGTCGCCCAGGCTCAGGCTGGAGGCGCCTTCGCCGAAGAATTCCAGGTAGGCGCCGACCACGCGCTCGCGGCGCAGGAACTCGGTCAGGGCCAGTACCATGTCGGTACCGGTGATGCCGGGCTGCAGCTTGCCGGTCAGCTCGACGCCGACGATGTCGGGCAGGCGCATGTAGGAAGCGCGGCCGAGCATTACGCTTTCGGCCTCTAAACCGCCCACACCCACGGAGATTACGCCGAGCGCATCCACCATCGGGGTGTGGCTGTCGGTACCGACGCAGGTATCGGGGAAGGCAACACCTTCTTTCACCTGCACCACCGGAGACATTTTCTCCAGGTTGATCTGGTGCATGATGCCGTTGCCGGGCGGGATCACGTCGACGTTTTCGAACGCGGTTTTGGTCCAGTTGATAAAGTGGAAGCGGTCTTCGTTGCGGCGCTCTTCCACTGCGCGGTTCTTTTCGAACGCGTCTTTCTCGAAGCCCGGGTGCTCGACGGCCAGGGAGTGGTCGACGATCAGCTGGGTCGGTACCACCGGGTTGACCTTGGCCGGATCACCGCCCTTCTCTGCGATGGCATCGCGCAGGCCGGCGAGGTCCACCAGGGCGGTCTGGCCGAGGATATCGTGGCAGACGACGCGTGCGGGGAACCAGGGGAAATCCAAGTCGCGCTTGCGCTCAATGATCTGCTTCAGTGCTGCAGTCAGGTTTTCCGGCTCGCAGCGGCGCACCAGGTTTTCAGCCAGGATGCGCGAGGTGTACGGCAGCTTGGCGTAGGCGCCGGGCTGGATGGCGTCGACGGCGGCGCGGGTGTCGAAGTAATCGAGTTCCGTGCCGGAGAGATTTTTGCGGTATTCGGTGTTCATAGTCAGGCGATACTTCCGGGGAGACTCAGCACCCGCTTTCAACTGTAGGATGGGCAAAGCGCAGCGTGCCCATCTTGCGGAAATCTGATGGGCACGCTGCGCTTTGCCCATCCTACGAATCTGCATGCAGGAGCCTGCTTACAGGCGAGAGGCAACGGAGCTCCGTGTCCTTTCGCCTGCAAGCAGGCTCCTACGGCGGGCCTGCGGCCCGCGTGCCGAGCTGGAGCCTTCAGCGCTCCAAGGTAAACAGCTCGGCATTCCCAGGGAATTAGCCGCGCTCGGCAATCGGCACGACTTTGCGCAGTTCCGGACCGGTGTACTCGGCGCTCGGACGGATAATGCGGTTGTCGGCGCGCTGTTCAAATACGTGTGCGGCCCAGCCGGTTACGCGGGACATTACGAAGATCGGCGTAAACAGCTTGGTGGGAATGCCCATGAAGTGATAGGCGGAAGCGTGGAAGAAGTCCGCGTTGCAGAACAGCTTCTTCTCGCGCCACATTACTTCTTCGCAGCGCACGGATACCGGGTACAGTACGTCGTCGCCGACGTCGGCAGCCAGTTTCTCGGACCACTGCTTGATGATGGCGTTGCGCGGGTCGGATTCGGTATAGACCGCGTGGCCGAAGCCCATGATCTTTTCCTTGCGCTCCAGCATGCCCAGCAGTTCCTTCTCGGCCTCGTCGGCGGAGGAGAAACGCTCGATCAGTTCCATGGCCGCTTCGTTGGCACCGCCGTGCAGCGGGCCGCGCAGGGAGCCGATGGCGCCGGTGATGCAGCTGAACAGGTCGGACAGCGTGGAGGCGCAGACGCGCGCGGTGAAAGTTGACGCGTTGAACTCGTGCTCGGCGTACAGGATCAGGGAGACGTTCATCACCTGCTCGTGCAGCGCGTTCGGCTTCTCGTCGCGCAGCATGTGCAGGAAGTGGCCGCCGATAGAATCGTCGTCGGTCTCGGTTTCGATACGCACGCCGTCGTGGCTGAAGCGGTACCAGTAGCAGATGATGGACGGGAAGGCGGCCAGCAGGCGGTTGGCGCGATCCTGCTGCTGGTCGAAAGACTCCTCGCCCTCCAGGTTGCCCAGCATGGAGCAGCCGGTGCGCATGACGTCCATCGGGTGCGCGTCGGCGGGGATGCGCTCCAGCACTTCTTTCAGTGCCTGCGGCAGACCGCGCATGCCTTTCAGTACGCCTTTGTAATCCGCCAGTTGTGCCCTGGTGGGCAGCTCACCGTAAAAAATCAGGTAGGCGACTTCTTCAAACTCACAGTTCTCCGCCAGGTCTTTGACGTCGTAACCGCGGTAAGTCAGACCGGAGCCGGATACGCCCACGGTAGAAAGTGCGGTTTTACCGGCAACCTGGCCACGCAGGCCTGCACCACCAACTTTTTTCTCTGCCATCGTTAATTCCCCTTTTGTCGAATTTTTCTCACGCCGTAGGATGGGCAAAGCGCAGCGTGCCCATCGGCGTCAGGTTGATGAGCACGCTGCGCTTTGCCCATCCTACAAACTTTTTGCCAGTTATTTTTTGAACAGCGCGTCGAGCTTGTCTTCAAACTCGTGGTAGTTCAGGTAGTCATACAGTTCTGCACGGGTCTGCATGGTGTCTACCACCGCCTGCTGGTCGCCGTTTTGCAGAATGCTGCAGTACACATTCTCAGCAGCCTTGTTCATCGCGCGGAAGGCAGACAGCGGGTACAGCACCATATCGGCACCGGACTCTGCCAGTTCCGCCTTGTTGTATAGCTTGGTTTTGCCGAACTCGGTGATATTGGCGAGGATCGGCACATTCAGCGCGTCCTTGAATGCGCGGTAGTGCTCCAGCTCGGTGACTGCTTCGGCAAAGATGCCGTCGGCGCCCGCTTCGATGCAGGCCTGGGCGCGATCGATGGCAGCTTCCAGACCTTCCTGCGCAAAAGAGTCGGTGCGGGCCATGATGAAGAAGTCGTCGTCAGTGCGCGCGTCGACCGCGGCCTTGATGCGGTCAACCATTTCCTCTTTGGAGACAATCTCCTTGTTCGGGCGATGACCGCAGCGCTTCTGCGCCACCTGGTCTTCGATATGCACGGCGGCGGCGCCGGCACGAATCATTTCCTTGATGGTGCGGGCAATATTAAAGGCACCGCCCCAGCCGGTGTCGATATCCACCAGCAGCGGCAGTTCGCTGGCCGCGGTAATGCGGCGCACGTCTTCCAGTACATTTTCGAGGCTGGTCATGCCCAGGTCTGGCAGACCATAGGAGGCATTGGCGACGCCGGCACCGGACAGGTAGATCGCCTTGTGGCCGATGCGCTCGGCCATCATGGCCGTGTAAGCATTGATGGTACCAACAACCTGCAGCGGTTGGTTTTCGGCGAGGGCACGGCGAAAACGCGCGCCGGCGGAAAGCTTCTGACTCATAGACGACCTCTGGTTTCTCTTATCAGGTTTCTTTCGTAAGTTTCTTTTCAATGTTGTTTCGCGAGGCGCGGATATGCCGGCGCATCAACAGCTCGGCCAGCTCACCATCCCCCGCTTCGATGGCTTCAATAATGTGATTGTGTTCGCGGAAGGCGCGCTTCGCACGCGGACTGGCCATGCCCAGCTGATAGCGGTACATGCGCACGCGGAAATAGAGACGGTTGCACAGGGTGTCGATCAACAGGTCGTTCTTTGACGCCTGCACTATGCGAAAATGGAAGTCGAAATCGCCTTCCGGCTGGAAATAGGCCTGGCCCGCCTGCAGCTCTTCCTGCTGTTCGTGGTGAGCGAGCATCTGGCGCAATTCTGCCAGATCTTCGTCGCTGCGATGCTGAGCGGCGAGACGACAGGCCATGCCCTCGAGCGCCTCCCGCACCTCATACAGGTCCAGCAGGCCGCGCTCGGTCAGATCGACTACCCTTGCGCCGACGTTGACACGGCGCTCGAGCAGGCCCAGGGATTCGAGCCGCATCAGCGCCTCGCGCAGACTGCCGCGGCTCGCGTTGAAGCGCCGCGCCAGCTCCGGCTCACTGATTTTGGTGCCGGCGCCGATCTGTCCTTCGACAATTTCGCCACGCAGTGTGACATACAGCCGCTCTGCTAAGCTCTGACTTGTCTCTATGGTCTGCAGCTGCCCGCCTTCCAACGTCGATCACTCCCGGATTGATGCTTGATTGTCGACAATCTGTTGTAGGCGGAGACCTTAAACCACTATAAAACCCACGTCAACTGAACCATCACAGCCAAAGTGTTGACAATCTGAGGAAAAAGCTGACTTTTTGTGGAGCGGTAGTCTTGTCAGCGCTAAGTGGGCATAATAGCGCCCGCGCCGGTACGCCCGTGCCCCGACTGCCCGAGCACTCTATGCTTATTCGAGGGCAGCACGGACAGTCCCGTCGCCGACTTCACCTCAGATTCAAATGCGACACTGTCCAAGGCTGCCGGTACCCGGGTAAACAGAGTTATGCCGAAGAGTATTATCAGGCGATGGCTGCCAACACCGGAACAGGTTCGCGCCAACAGCGGCCTGAAGTTTCTCGGCACCCTGTTGCACGACCCCAACCTCTTCCACCTCAACCGGCATTCGGTTTCCGTAGCCTTCGCCGTCGGCGTCTTCACCAGCTTTCTACCGTTACCCGGGCAGATGATCATCGCCGCCCTGCTGGCGCTCTGGTTCCGCTGCAACCTGCCGCTGTCGATGATTCTGGTGTGGATCAGCAATCCCGTGACGATGCCGGCAATTTTCTACAGCACCTACAAGCTCGGCGCCTGGATCCTGGGCACACCGCCGCTGGATTTCCGCATCGAGCTGTCGTGGGAGTGGCTGACTGAAGAGGTGGGAAAAATCTGGATGCCGCTGTTCTTCGGCTCACTACTGGCCGGCATTTTTTTTGCGACGGTGTCCTACTTTACGATGCAGGCACTGTGGCGCTGGCATGTGGTCAAGCGGTGGAAGCTGCGCCTGCAGCGACGTTCGATCGCCAGTTAGGCTACTCGGGTTCCGCCGCTGCGCGCCACTGCGCAAACTTCAGGGTGGCAAGCGGGACCAGCAGCCCGACCACCACGGCGGCCGGAATCGGCCGCAACTTCCCCAACAATTGATTTGAATCGATCACTGTTCGTTGCGCAGGGCCGCCGCCGGCTGCACGCGACTTGCCTGAAGTGCGGGGTACAGGGTCGCGAGCAGACTGAGCAGGAAACCGGCCCCGACGACCAGCGCCACATCCGGCCACTGCAATTCAGAGGGCAGATAGTCCACCGGATAGACATCGGACTTCAGGAACTGGATACCCAGTACCGATTCGAGCCCCGCCACCAGGTCAGTGACGGTCAGCGAGCCCAGCACGCCGAGCAAGCCGCCCACAACAGCCCCGACGAGCCCGACCAGCGCCCCCTGGCTGACGAAAGTCAGCAGGATCTCGCGGGTGCTGGCGCCCATGGTGCGCAGGATGGCGATATCACTGTGCTTGTCGATGACCACCATCACCAGTGTGGAAACGACGTTAAAGGCGGCGATGGCGATAATCAGCAACACCAGCAGCCCCACCAGGTTGCGCGACATCTGAATCGCCTGATAGAGGTTACCGTGGGTGCTGCTCCAGTCGCTGCCGTAGAAGTTCTGCGCCGGCAGCTCCTGCAGCAGGCTGCGCATGATCCAGTTGGCCTCGAGCATTTCCTTCACCCGCAGCTGCACCCCCGCGCCGCCGCTGTCGCCAGCCAGCGCCTGCGCCTGCGACCAGGACACCAGCGCGAGGGAATGATCCAGCGCTGTGCCGGAATGGAATATGTCCGTGACCTTGAAACCGGCCAGGCGCGCCGCACGGCGGCCGCCATCCTCGCTGTCGCTGTTCGGCACTATCAGCGAGAGGTGCTCTCCCTCCTCGACGCCGAGTTTATCCGCCAGACCGCGGCCGAGGATGACTCCGGGTTCGGCCGGTTCGCCGAGGGCGGCGAACGCCTGCGGATCGAGAAACTCAGCGATATTCGATACCCGCACAATGGTGTCGGGATTGACACCCTGCACCAGCAGCGGCGTCACTTCCCTGCCCTTGCGTGCCAGTGCATTGACCTGCCACACCTCGGCAGCGGCCACCACCTCGGGGTTGGCCGCCAGCTGATCGCGCAGCGCAGGCCAATCCACTTCGGGACTGGCGTTGTAAATGGTGGCGTGCGGCATGATGCCGAGGATGCGCTCGCGCAGCTCGCGGTCAAAGCCGTTCATCACCGACATCACCACGATCATCAGGGCCACGCCGAGAATCAGTCCCACCATGGACAGCCCGGAAATAAACGACACCAGCCCGGCGGAATCCTCACTGCGGCGCTGGGCGCCCGCGTAACGCAGGCCGATAAATGCGGGCAGCGGCCTAAACACGGTCGCCCTCGTGCCAGTTACTTTCCAGTTTGCCATCGATCAGGTGCAGGCAGCGGTCCAGCGCCGCGGCCAGATCCGGATCGTGGGTAACGATGACGAAGCTGATACCCATTTCGCGGTTCAGCTTGTCCATCAGCTTGTGGATCTCCCTGGCGGTGGCCCGGTCCAGGTTACCGGTAGGCTCATCCATCAATACACAGGCGGGTCGGGTGACGAGTGCACGGGCAATCGCAACCCGCTGGCGCTCGCCGCCGGAGAGCTGTGAAGGCTTGTGGCTGAGGCGCTCGCCGAGCCCCACCGCCTGCAACATTGCCGTGGCTTCCTCGCGCGCGCTGGCGACGGAATGCTTGCCGATCAGCAATGGCATAGCCACATTTTCCAGCGCGGAAAACTCACCGAGCAGATGGTGGAATTGATAGACAAAACCGAGGCTGCTGTTGCGCAGCCAGCCGCGTTCATTGGCATTCAGCTTGGCCAGATCCTGCCCTGCCACCCGGACTTCGCCGGAAGTCGGCGTATCCAGCCCGCCGAGCAGATTGAGCAGCGTCGATTTGCCGGAACCGGAAGCGCCGACAATGGCCAGCTTCTCGCCGCGCTTAACTTCCAGCTCCACACCACGCAGTACTTCGAGCTCGTTGCTGCCCTGGCGATAACTCTTGCGCAACTGGCGGCAAGCCAGCACCGCGCTATTGCCGCCGGACTCTGCGGGTGTCGCCTGTTCGGTATTTATTTCCACTTGGCTGTTCATCAATTTCTCTGGCTTAAATTTCTTTCTTCGTAGGATGGGCAAAGGAGCGAAGCGACGTGCCCATCGGCCGGAAAGCGATGGGCACGCTACGCTTTGCCCATCCTACAAACCGTAGGAGCAAACTTGCCACTACTCGTAGCGCAGCGCCTCGGCCGGCTCTATCTGCGCCGCGCGCCAGGCCGGAAACAGCGTCGCCAGCAGGCTCATCAACACGGCGGCCGTGAGCACTATGACCGCGTCACCGGGGCGGAATTCCGACGGCAGGAAGCTGACGAAAAATACCCGCGGATCGAAAATTTTCGCCCCGAGCAGGTTTTCCGCCCAGCTGACCATGTCCGTCAGGTTGAGCGCGATCAGGATACCGAGCACGGCGCCGATAAAGGCCCCGATAATACCGATGGCACTGCCCTGCACCACGAACACCGACATAATCTGCCGGGAGGTCAGCCCCAGCGTGCGCAGCACCGCGATATCAGAACGCTTGTCTGCGACCATCAGTACCAGCGCGGAGACAATATTGAATGCGGCCACTGCAACAATAATCAGCAACATCAGCGTGACGACAGTCTTCTCCATCTTCACCGCCTGGAACAGGCTGCCCTGGGAATGACTCCAGTCCTCACCGCTGAAGCCCTCACCCAGCTCCTGCGCATACGCGGAAACCCGGTCGAGCGCGTTGTTCATGTCGTCGAAACGCAACTGCAGGCCCTGGACGCGACCCGGCATCCGCAACAGGCGGGCGGCGTCGTCTATATGCATCAACGCCATATTCTGATCGACCTGGGCGCCCACGGAAAAAACGCCAGCGACGGTGAAGCGTTTGGTGCGAGGAAAGATACCGGCGGGCGTCACCACGACTTCCGGAAGCGTCAGCACCACACTGTCGCCCGGTATCACATTCAGCTGACGGGCCAGGATTCGCCCGAGAACGATCTGATAGCCGCGCGGCTGCAGTACGTCCAGGCTGCCCATCAGCATATGTTCGCCGACGGTGGACACATCGCGCAGCGCCTGCGGGACGACACCCTGGAATTCCACGCCGTGACTGCCACCACCGGCACTCAACAGCGCAAAGCCGCGCACAAAGGGGCTGACCGCCTCCACATGCGGCTGCTGCGCCAGCTGTTGCGCGGCACCGCGCCAGTCTTCCAGGCCGCCGTCCTTCTCGACAAAGCCGTGGGGCACCACACTGAGTATGCGGGTCTTGAGTTCGCGATCGAAGCCGTTCATCACCGAGGTCACGACGATCAGCGCCAGCACGCCCAGCGCCATGCCCAGCAGAGAAAAGCCATTGATAAAGGAAATGAACTGCTGACGGCGGCGAGCGGCCACATAGCGCAGGCCGATAAAGAGGGGTACAGGTTTCAACATAGGGGGGATTTAAGCGGAAAAACGTCCGGAAAGCCAAATCTTTAGCAAGATTTACCTCTCATTGAAGGTGCCGAGTTTCTCGCGCAGCCGCTCCAGCTCCTCCTCGGTCCAGCCCTCTGGCTCCGTCAGGGCCTGCCAGGCCCGCACATAGTCGGCCGGCGCATAAGTGTGCCCGTAGCCCATCGGCGCTATGCCCGCGTGCATATCCGCTGCCAGCTGGAACATGGTGACAATCGGATACCAGCGCAGGTCCGGCGACACGTCCGGCCCGCGCGGCTTCTCCATCCAGGCCGGTTTGCGAAACAGCGCCTCAGGCTCGAAGAACACAATCGGATCGCTGGCGTGCTGCAGATACGCAATGCGGAAGTTTCCCCATGGCACCCTGCCTGCCTGGTAACCGCCGAAGTGATTGCCAAACCGGACCACGGCGCCGCCGCCGAACTGCGGCAGCCACGCCGGCGAGCCCGAGTCCCGGCGGGCCGTCACCTCCCGCCAGGTATCACTGCGGAACGGCGGCCCGGTCCAGAGCGCCCCCTGGAAGGGATCGTCAATGATGTCGAAAAGATCGAATGAGCGATCGGAATTGAGCGCCCCGAGGCTCAGCCCAAACAGGTACAGCTTCGGCCGCGCTTCCCGCGGCAGCTGGCGCCAGTGACCGTAGATGGACTGAAACAGCGCCTCGGCCGTCTCCCTGCCATAGGCATCTTCAGTCATCAGTGCAATGGGACTGGGCAGGTAGGAATACTGCGCCGCAACGCTGGCGATGTTGCCCCGGTGCAGGAATTCGACGGAGTTGATGCCGCCCGGATCGACCCAGCCGGTACCGGTCGGCGTGATCAGCACCAGCGTCGCACGCTCAAAGCCCCCCACCCGCTTGAGCTCCTCCAGCGCAAGGCGCGCGCGCTCAGCCGGCGTTTCCGCCGCATTGAGGCCCACATAGACGCGAATCGGCGCCATCGCCTCTCCGGTTACGGCGCCGATATCCGCGGCCGTGGGTCCAAGCGCCAGGTAGCGGCGCCCCTGGTGGCCCATGTCCTGCCAGCGCACCAGCGACCTGGCGCCACCGGGCATCTCAGGGTCTGTCGGCGGCTGCATGTCCGGCTCGATATTCGCGTCCAGCCTCTGGTAGATGGAGTCCACCGTACGCAAGGCGGCGGACAGGAGCACGTCATTGACGATGGCCCAGAACAGCCAGAAAGCCGCAACCAGGCCCAGCAGGAGCGAAACACGCCGCGGTATCACATGCTCGAGCCTGCGTGACAGAAAGAAAAAAGTACGCCGGAACAGCCTGCCAATCGCGAGCAACGCCAGAAAAAACAGCAGAGCCACCAGCGTCACGGTAAAGGGCCGCAAGCCGGAGACCTCCTCGAGTCCCATCAGCGCCCTGACGGAGTTCTGCCAGTGATTGGCCCTTAGCAGGAATGCCAGGAGGAGCAGCGCGCATACAGCAACAGCGCTCCACAGCAACAACCGGCGCACTCTGTCCACTGGAGTCGGCAGCCCCAGATAGCGCCACAGCCAAGAGCCAAATACGCCGACCGCGTATCCAGCCGTGAATGAAAGCCCGCAGATACCGCCCTGCACCAGGTCACTGCGTGGAATCAATGAGGGCGTCAGCGACAGTGCAAAAAACACCGCGCCGAGCACTAATCCCGGAATCGAAAAGCTATGTCCAAGTCGCATCCATGCCTGCCCGCAGGGCCAAGTCTGACTTTCAGACTAGCATACGGCGCCGCGATCCCGGTTCCGGCCAGCAATCGGCAGGCGGCATCTCCAGACTGGTGATTGCGGCGTAAAAACGTGAAGAAATCCAAGTGTTTAGGCACAATATCTGCTTTAATTGGCCAGCAACTCAGAACAAGAACCGGAGAAGGTCACATGTTCCGCAGAATCAGCAAGCGTGCCACTTTAGCCGCCGGCACAGTCACCCTGCTGCTCACAGTCGGCGTTCAGGCTGAAACCATTGAAATCCCTGTCGGCGCCCAGGGCGGCGACACCCATGTCGAGCAGGTGCGCGGCCTGAAAAAGGACGAAGTAACGGCCCGTCTGGGGGAACCCGTCAGCATCCAGGGCCCGATCGGCGATCCGGCGATCAGCCGCTGGGAATATGCGGATTTCTATGTGTACTTCGAGTGGGAAACGGTGCTGCATACCGTGCGGAAGCCACAAGGCTAATGCCGGCGCTCTGACGCTTCAGGTGAATGCGCAGAGAGACTTGATCCAGAGGGGATGACGATCCGCTTCATGGCACCCTGCAGCAATAGGCCGTCAATCCCCCAAAGCCGGATCCCAACATCGTTGCCCCAGCGCTGCTGGCGTCTTGGTAAACCGCTGGCGCTCGCGAGATTCAACCTCACCTGATGCGGACCCACCAGCTTTTTAAAGCGCTATCGAGCGACACTTCAGCCCCCCATTTCGATATTCGCACCTGCCATTGAGCTTTATTCACCTGGTGAGCGGAGCCAGTACAGCCGCGATTATTTTCGGATCCTGAATACTGGCCACGATCTCCAGCGAGCCGCCACAGTGCTCACAGGCTCTGATTTCGACCCTGGCGACAGGCTGGTCCCCCTCGGCGTCGACCACCAGATCAGTTTCGGCAGGCGCTGGTTGCCGGCCCGACAGCACCACCAGCTCTACCTCGGTAGCCGGCGCTGGTGTCACCTTCTCGGCAGCGGGTTTCCTCGAGTAAGAATTGGCAAGCTTGGTGTGATAACCGTGTGACGCGTACGCGGGGCCGTTATATCCCTTGGCGAAGCCCCTCCAGTTCAACTTGCGCAGATGCTTTTGCAGTCCATTGCTAACAATAAAGCGCGCCATTGCATAAAGCTGAGCGCCAGCGGAGTGCATCATAGCTCGCACAAACTCCTGTACGGACGCATAACCGCACAGCTTGTGGTTGAACCCCATACACTGGCCCAACCCCCACGAACAGGACTTGAGCGCAGCGTCTTCGTCGATCGCCATGGCTTTTTCAAGCCATACGTATCTTGCCGCCTGGGTACTCGGATAGCGCTTGGTGCCCCACTTCCGATAGGCCAGCCCTGCCCGCACAGCTTTATTGCGCTTCGCACCAGCACCCAACTCGCGGTAAAAAACATGCGGTTCATTGAGGATCCGCGGACGCCCGTCTGAGCCGAATCCCTTGCCGTCCGACTCGACGGCGAGCACGGCACGAAGCGCGGCGATATGACAGCCGAGATAACCGGCAATGGTCTTTATATCCCCGTCAGTCAAAGGCTGGGCCGCACCTTTGAAATTTCTGAAGTCACTCACCGAATATTCCTCCCTGCGCTACTGGATGCCACTGCCGACCACCCTGTCGGCCCAGCCTTGTATTCGAGGCGCTGGGAGCCCAGCCACAAGACGAAATTATTTGACTTTCAGAGGCTTGGTTGTCCAGCTAACAGTAGCGTAGCCCAGCCCAAAAGCCTTACAGACGTAATGTCGCCCACATACGGGACAAGACGGGGTAACGGCCATTGAGTTTCCCTTTGGACTCGCAGCTTTGCCTTATCGGGCGAGAGAGCAGGATGCAGTGCCCCGGGCGTCAGAACTGTCGTCCAATTCCAATGCCCGGAGATGAAACGAGCGGACCAATGTTAGCGACACAAATATTTTTTATATCGCCGCGAGTCAACTGGCTGCACAAAATCCATGGACAACAACAACGTCGCCAGCCGCGCCGATGTGCTCGACGGCCTAACGTACGCATAGGGTTCCAACGACTATCGGGGACTGTGGAATATTTAACGGTGACAACACCGGCAGAGACTTCTGCCCGGTCGCTTCACAACTGATCGGTGTGTCTGAAAAGGGATAAAATTAACCGCCGGCAAAACCGGCGGTTCTTCTGGGGCCAATCGCGCGAAGTCAATAGAGGTAGGTGGCGGTACCTGTAGCGATCAACTCGTCGGAGTCGTTGCGCAGCTCCATTCGCGATACAACGAGCTTGTTGCCGGCGCGCAAGATAGAGCCATGACAAATAAAGTGCTCTCCCCTGCCCGGCTTCAGGTAGTCAACGCGCATATCCACGGTGCCCAGCTTCGACAGGCGCTCGGTCTTCTCTTTCCAGTCGATATCGCCCATGCGCTGATAAGCGGCCACCATCGCGGTCAAGCCGCCGATGGTATCCAGTGCTGTGGCAATAACACCGCCGTGCAGTATGTTTTTCCAGATATTACCGATCAGCTCCGGGCGCAACTCGAAGGAGGCGGAAAGCGTCAGCGCCTCGAGATCCAGCTCGCACATTTCCAGGCCAATCTGTCGGTTAAAGGGAATCTGCTCAAAAAAGCCCTTTACCAGCTCCTGGAATTCACTAGGGGAAGGTTCTGTCACAGCCGTGCCACCCTGTTCAGTCCGTCCAGGGCCGCACTGCGGTAGGCTTCTGCCATGGTCGGGTAGTTGAAGGTGGTGTTGACGAAATAGTCGATGCTGTTGTTCGGCGCCGGCTGCTTCATGATGGCCTGGCCGATATGCACGATTTCTGCCGCTTCGGCACCGAAGCAGTGGATACCGAGTATTTCGCCGGTTTCGATATGAAACAGAATCTTCAGCATACCCACGCGCTCACCGGAAATCTGTGCCCGCGCGGTGTGCTTGAACAGCGCCCGGCCCACCTCGTAGGGAACCTTGGCGGCAGTCAACTCCGACTCGGTTTTGCCGACGGACGAGATTTCCGGCAGCGTGTAGATACCGGTCGGAGCATCCTCGATAATCCTGTGGCCGCGGCCGACAATGGCCGCCGCAACAGCGCGGCCCTGGTCGTAGGAAGCGCTGGCGAGGCTCGGCCAGCCGATCACATCGCCAACCGCGTAAACATTATCGACTTCCGTACAGTAGTGTTCGTCTACGCTCAACTGGCCGCGATGGTTTGCTTCGAGGCCGATACTGTCCAGCCCCAGGCCGCTGGTGTTACCCGTGCGGCCGTTACACCACAACAGGGCGTCGGCGTGGATGCGCTTGCCCGACTGCATTTCCATGATGACACCACTATCAGTGGGCACCACCTTGGCATATTCCTCGCGATGGCGAACGGTTACACCCATATCGCGCAGGTGATAGCTCAGCGCATCGGAAATCTCATCGTCCAGAAACTCCAGCAGGCTGCCACGGGTATTGATCAGGTCCACCTTGACACCGAGGCCGGCAAAAATCGACGCATATTCGCAGCCGATCACACCGGCACCGTAGATCATGATCGAGTGCGGCGTATGCTGCATATCGAGGATGGTATCGCTGTCGTAGACCCGTGCATGGCCAAAGTCTACATCTGCCGGACGATAGGGACGCGAACCGGTTGCAATGATAAATTTTTCTGAGCTGATAATTTCCGTGGCACCGTCCGGCAACAGCACTTCCACGCTGTTGGTGTCACGGAAACGCGCCTCACCGACAATCAGCTCGACGCGGTTGCGCGCGTAACAGGCGGTGTGCATCTCCACCTGGTAGGAGATGACTTTGTTGACCGTCTGCATGACCTGCGGGAACGTCAGGCGACGCGGTTCGCCGAGAGCACGAAAGACACTCTGGGTGTTGTAGCGCATCAGCTGTTTGACTGAATGGCGCAGTGCCTTGGAGGGAATGGTGCCCTTGTGGGTACAGTTGCCACCCACCACCTGGCGCTTCTCAATCACCGCCGCACGCAGTCCCTTCTTGGCCGCGCTCATCGCCGCGGCCTCACCAGCGGGACCGGAACCGATTACCACCAGATCGAATTTTTGCTCTGCCATCTACAAGCTCTATTTTTAATTATTCAACAAATACGCAGGCTGGAGTGACCCGCCCCACTCCCGCTCAATCAGATTACTTACGCTTGGTTGCGTCGTAGGCGAGATCTGCCTCATCGGCCAGACGCTGCTGGCGCTCCTGCTCTTTCTTGCAGACATCATCATCGCCACCACAAATCTCGCAGCCGTCTTTCAGACCGAGATTGTTCAGGCCGCCACAGGAGCCCTTGAGCGGCTTATTCTGGAATATCGCGCCCAAAGCCATACCCGCAACGATCAGCAACATGGCAACAAAGGCAAACACAAATACAGTCACTATTCAGACCTCTCAAGATAAGGTTTAAAAGCGTCGCTGTAACGCTCCTGGAATCCCTCGTCGGTTTTCACCAGCATAAATACGGCGAGATTCTCCCTCTCTGCCAATTTTAATCCCGCGTCGGCCCCAAGCACATTCAGCGCCGTCGCCAGGCCGTCGGCCTCGGCACAGGTATCGGCAATCACGGTAACGGACGCCAGGCGGTGCTGCAGCGGACGCCCGGTGCGCGGATCGATGCTGTGCGCATAGCGCACACCCTCGCGCTCATAGTAATTGCGGTAATCGCCGCTGGTAGCGACGGATTTTCCACTCACCGAAATGGGTTTCTGCACCATGCGGCCGGCAGAATCCGGGCTCTCGATGCCGATGCGCCATTCCTGCCCCTTCGGGTTCCTGCCCAGAGTGCGCAGCTCGCCGCCGATCTCCACCAGGTAATTCGCTATGCCCTGCTTTTCGAGCAGCCGCGCCACGCGATCGACACCGTGCCCCTTGGCGATGGCCGACAGGTCGATCTGTACCGGGCGACTGCGCGCCAGACGATCGGGATTGCGCTCGATCGTCAGCGCATCAGAGCCAAGCTGCTGCTGCAGTGCCGCAATAGCCGCGTCATCCGGCACTCGCTCGGGTTCTGGCTGCGGCCCAAAGCCCCACAGGTTGACCAGGGGGCCAACGGTCACATCGAAGGCACCATCGCTGCGCCGGTAGATATCCTTCGAAAGCTCCACCACTTGCGCGAGATGTGCACTGACGGGCACCGCTTCGCCAACTGGGCCGCGGTTAAAACGCATCAACTCGGAATCGTCGATATAGGTCGACATCTCCTGATTGACCTGCTGCAGCTCGCCATCAACCAGCTGCTGCAGCGCGGTACGCGTCAGGCCAGCGGGCACGTCCACCACCGTGATGTGGTAACTGGTGCCCATGGTCGGGCCACTCAGCTGCCAGCTCTTCGGGGACGGCGTGCACGCGGAAAACATTGCCGCAGCTGTTACCAGCATTAAAAGCAAAAACAGGGCCGTGAATGCGGGCCCTGTTTTTGTTTTTATCGGCTCTCGGATTGCTGTAAGCAATTTACGCTCCCCGATTAACCACCGAAGTCATCCAGCAGGATGTTGTCATCCTCTACACCCAGATCTTTGAGCATATTGATGACGGCTGCGTTCATCATGGGCGGTCCGCACATGTAGTACTCGCAGTCTTCCGGAGCCGGGTGGTCCCTGAGATAGTTCTCGTAAACCACGTTGTGAATGAAGCCGGTATAACCGGTCCAGTTGTCTTCCGGCTGCGGATCGGACAGGGCCACGTGCCACTGGAAGTTGTCGCACTCTGCCGCCAGGCCGTTGTAGTCGTCTTCGTAGAACATCTCGCGCAGGGAGCGAGCACCGTACCAGAAGCTGATCTTGCGCTTGCTCTTCAGACGCTTGAGCTGGTCGAAGATGTGTGAACGCATCGGGGCCATGCCGGCGCCACCGCCGATAAACACCATCTCGTTGTCGGTATCCTTGGCAAAGAACTCACCAAAGGGACCGTACACCTTGATCTTGTCACCCGGCTTCAGGCTGAACACGTAGGAAGACATCTGGCCCGGCGGCACACCTTCGGTGCGCGGCGGCGGGGTCGCGATGCGGATGTTGAACTTAACAACGCCCTTTTCTTCCGGGTAGTTGGCCATGGAATAGGCGCGCACTACCGGTTCGGTCACTTTGGATTCCAAGTTGAAGAAGCCGAAGTGCTCCCAGTCGCCACGGTACTCTTTCTGGATTTCGAAATCGGAGAATTTCACGTGGTGTGCCGGCGCTTCCAGCTGTACGTAACCGCCAGCGCGGAAGTCGACGTTTTCGCCTTCCGGCAGTTTCAGCGTCAGCTCTTTAATGAAGGTCGCCACGTTCGGGTTGGATTCCACAGTGCACTCCCACTGCTTCACACCAAACACCTCTTCCGGCACCTCGATTTCCATGTCCTGCTTCACCGCAACCTGACAGGACAGGCGCTTGCCTTCCTTCGCATCGCGCGGCGTAAAGTGTGCAGCTTCGGTCGGCAACATATCGCCACCGCCGGAGACCACTTTACAGACGCACTGGGCGCAGCTACCGCCGCCGCCACAGGCGGAGGCCAGGAACAGGTTGTTGGCCGCCAGGGTCTGCAGCAGCTTGCCGCCGGCAGGCACAGTGAGAGTCTTCTCGCCGTTGACCAGAATGTTGACGTTGCCGGTGTTTACCAGGCGCGAGCGGGCGACGAGGATCACCGCCACCAGCGCCAGCACGATGACGGTAAACATGGCGACGCCGAGGATGATTTCAATATTCATGCTATTGCGTTCCCCCGCTTAGATGTCGATGCCGCCGAAAGACATGAAGCCCAGGGACATCAGACCTACGGTAATGAAGGTGATGCCCAGTCCTTTCAGGCCGTTCGGAACGTCGCTGTACTTCAGCCTCTCGCGAATACCCGCCAGAGCGGTAATCGCCAGCGCCCAGCCGAGGCCGGCACCGAAGCCGTAAGCAACACTCTCACCGAAGTTGTACTCGCGCTCTACCATGAACAGAGACGCACCCATGATGGCGCAGTTCACGGTAATCAGCGGCAGGAATACACCCAGCGCGTTGTACAGCGCCGGCACATACTTATCCAGGAACATCTCCAGGATCTGTACCAACGCGGCGATAACACCGATGTAGGACAGCAGGCCGAGGAAGCTCAGGTCCACATCCGGGTAGCCGGCCCAGGCCAGCGCGCCGTCTTTCAACAGGTAGGTGTAGATCAGATTGTTGACCGGCACTGTCAGTGTCAGCACCACGATTACCGCAACACCCAGTCCAACTGCGGCTTCCACTTTCTTGGACACAGCCAGGAAAGTACACATGCCGAGGAAAAAGGCCAGCGCCATGTTTTCAACGAAAACAGCGCGAATTACCAGGCTAATCAAATGTTCCACGACTTAAGCCTCCTGCGCTTGCGTATTGGGCGCAATCTTGAACTCGTCCTCTTCCACCTGCGCCGGTTTCCAGGAGCGAATTGCCCAGATAAACAGGCCGATCAGGAAGAAGGCACTGGGCGGCAGCAACAGCAGGCCATTCGGTACATACCAGCCACCGTTGCTTACGGTCTCCAGGATCTCCGCACCGAACAGCTTGCCGGCACCGAAGAGTTCACGGACGAAGGCCAGGCCGATCAGGATAACGCTGTAGCCGAGGCCGTTACCGATACCGTCCAGGAAGCTCGGCAGCGGCGGGTTCTTCATGGCGAAGGCTTCCGCGCGTCCCATCACGATACAGTTGGTGATGATCAGGCCAACGAATACCGACAGCTGCTTGGAGATGTCGTATGCAACCGCCTTGATGACCTGATCCACCAGGATTACCAGCGACGCAATCACGGTCATCTGCACGATGATACGGATGCTGTTGGGAATCTGTTTGCGGATCAGGGACACCGACATATTGGAGAAGGCAGTTACCATAGTCAGTGCGACACACATGACCAGAGTTACCTTCAGCGAGCTGGTTACCGCCAGTGCAGAGCAGATACCGAGGATCTGCAGCGCGATGGGGTTGTTATTAAAAATGGGTTCCAGCAGAGTCTCTTTGACTTTCATGCTTACGCCTCCCCTGCTTGCAGGTTTTTCAGGAAGGGACCAAAGCCCTCACTGCCTAACCAGAAGTTGATCAGGTTATCGACACCTTTACTGGTCAGTGTGGCACCGGACAGGCCATCTACCTGGTGAACGGCTTTCGGGCTGTTCGGATCGACACTGCCTTTGATCACGTTGATGGCTACATCGAGGCCCTCGTCGAAGACTTCTTTGCCAACCCACTGGGCCTTCCAGTTCGGGTTGTCCACCTCACCACCCAGTCCGGGAGTCTCCTTGTGCTCATAGAAACCCAGACCGGCAACAGTCGTCAGGTCGTTCTGAAGAGCGAGGAAGCCGTACAGCTGACCCCAGAGGCCGTAACCGCGAACCGGCAGAATGATCTTTTCCAATTCACCGTTTTTCTCCACCAGGTACACCTCTTTGGTGTGTTCGCGGCGGATGATCTTGGCCCGATCCTGTTCCGGCGGCAGTTTTTCACTGGCATCGGCAATTTTGGCAGCAGCACGACCACTGCCGCCGGCCGGCGCCTCGTCGGTGAATTTGCCGGTTCTCAGGTCGACATATTTAATGGTTACGGATTCGAATGCCGCCTCGATCGCCTTGGCGTTGTGCTGATCCGCATCGATCAGACCGCCGGCCAGAAGCACGTTGCGCTTCATATCCAGCTCAGCATTCGCTTCCTGCTTCGGCTTCAGCATCACTGCCGCGGTGGAAACCACCACCGAGCAAACGAGACACATCACCAGGGCAACAATCAGCGTGCCCTTAACGGAATCTTTATTAGCCACGTGCCAACCTCCGTTTGATATGGGACTGCACCACAAAGTGGTCAAACAGCGGTGCGAACAGGTTGGCGAACAGGATCGCCAGCATCATGCCTTCCGGGAAGGCCGGGTTCACCACACGAATCAATACACACATCACGCCGATCAGGATGCCGTACCACCAGCGGCCGGTATCGGTCATGGCCGCCGACACCGGGTCGGTGGTCATGAAGATCAGGCCGAAGGCAAAACCGCCGACAACCAGATGCCAGTACCAGGGCACATTGAACATCGGGTTGGTGTCGGAGCCGATCATGTTGAACAGGAAGGCGGTGGCCATCATGCCGAGCATGGTGCCGGCAACAATGCGCCAGCTGGCGATCTTCATGAACAGCAGAATGCCGCCTGCAATCAGCATAGCCAGCGTGGAGGTCTCGCCGATGGAGCCGTGCATGTTGCCAATAAAGGCATCAAACCAGGTCAGCTGACCGGTGGGCACGCCGACGGCACCGTTCTGGATGCCCTCGCTGGCCATCACGGACAGTGCGGTGGCACCGGTGTAGCCGTCGACCGCGGTCCACACGGCGTCGCCGGACATGGCCGCCGGATAGGCGAAGAACAGGAAGGCGCGGCCAGTCAGAGCCGGGTTCAGGAAGTTTTTGCCGGTACCACCGAACACTTCCTTGCCGATCACGACACCGAAGCTGATACCCATCGCCACCATCCACAGCGGCAGATCCGGCGGACAGGTCAGTGCGAACAGGATCGAGGTAACGAAGAAGCCTTCGTTCACCTCGTGGCCGCGCACTGCGGCAAACAGCACTTCCCAGATACCGCCGACGATGAAGGTCACCGCGTAGATCGGCAGGAAGTACATGGCACCGTGTACGAAGTTGTCCCACAGGCTGCTGGGATCGTAGCCGGCCAGTGCGCCGATAAAGGCGTGGCGCCAGCCGCTCAGTTCCGCATCGGCCATGCCGGCGATGATGGTGTTGGCCTGAAAGCCGACGTTCCACATGCCGTAGAACATCGGGATCATGGCACAGGCCCACACGGTGATCATGATGCGCTTCAGGTCGATGCCGTCGCGCACGTGTGCCGTGGTCTTGGTGGTTTCCGCGGGCTGGAACAGGCCGGTATCGACGGCCTCGTACAGCGCGTAGAACTTCTCGTACTTACCGCCCTTGTGGAAATGCGGCTCAATGGAATCGAGGAATTTACGCAACATCCTTAACCCTCCTTCTCAATACGGGTCAGGTTGTCCCGCAAAATGGGGCCGTATTCATACTTGCCCGGGCACACGAAGGTGCACAACGCCAGATCGTCTTCATCCAACTCCATCACGCCGAGCTTCTGGGCGGTGGCGGTGTCGCCAACGATCAGTGCGCGCAGCAGCTGCGTCGGCAGGATGTCCAGCGGCATCACGGTTTCGTAAGTGCCGATGGGCATCAGCGCACGCTCGGAGCCATTGGTGCTGGTGGTAAAGTTGAACAGTCTGTGTTTGAACAGGCGCGACAGGTAGATCGGGTATACCGAGAAACGCTTGTTGCCCGCGCGCATGTAGTGCAGCAACGGACGCTCACGGCCCTCTTCCAGCACGCTCACCTGGTTGTGGTAACGACCCAGGTAGGCCAGCGGGCCCGCGGCGGTACGGCCACCGAACACGGAGCCGGAAACTACGCGGTTGTCATCACCCTGCAGCTCACCCGCAGTCAGTTCGTCCAGGCTGGCGCCCAGGCGGGTGCGCAGCAGGCGCGGCTTGTTCACACGCGGGCCGGCCAGGGAGATCACGCGATCGGTAAACAGCTTGCCGGTCGCAAACAGTTTGCCTACGGCGATCACATCCTGGTAATTGATGGTGAAGACACTGCGACCCGCTTTTACCGGGCTCAGGAAGTGAATATGGGTACCGGACAGTCCCGCCGGGTGCGGGCCGGCGAAGGCCTCGCGACGGATGTTGCCGGCGCTGGGCACCGGGATATCGGCGTCCGGCGCAGTGCACACGTAGGTGGTATCGGCGAGCTTGGACAGAATCTCCACGCCCTGGGCGAAGGCATCGCGATTCTCAGCGATTACCAGCTCCGGGTTGGCCGCCAGCGGGTTGGTGTCCATGGCGTTGATGAAGATGGCCACGGGCTGGGCGTCGATGGCCGGCACCTTGCTGTACGGGCGGGTGCGCAGCGCGGCCCACAGACCGGACTCGACCAGGTTCTCCACCACCTGCTCACGACTGAGAGTGGCCAGCTGGTCGGCGCTGTAGGTAGCGAACTGCTCTGCCTCATCACCGTCGATCTCGATGACCACGGATTGCAGCACGCGGCGGGCACCGCGATTGATCGCGACCACGCGACCCGCTGCCGGCGCCGTGTAGCGCACGCCCTCGGTCTTCTTATCGGTAAACAGCAGCTGTCCGAGTTTGACGCTATCCCCCTCAGCCACCGCCATGGTCGGCTTCATCCCGTGGTAATCGGGGCCGAGCACTGCGACGGTCTTGAGCGCAGGACCATCATGGATGGCCTGCTCGGGCGCGCCGGATATGGGTAAATCCAATCCCCGACGGATCTTTCTCATACGCCTATGCCTAAGTTTCTAGTTTAAAAAGTATGCAAACTGGCCTTGCAACCACGCGTACGGGCCGCAAAGCCAGATATAGGAATTCCCACATTGCGAGGACTTAAGCCGCTTTACCCGGGATCGGGTGAGGAGAGAACTTCTCGGCGCACGGCGGCCCCGCCAAAATCGCGCGCATTATAAAGATGGGCTTGTTTGTTTACCAGTGCAGAAGCGGCCGAATTGGCACTGTGGTAGGAAATTTTTGCTGAAAAAACAGGGATTTGGCGGAATGGTCGGGGTGACCAGAAATGTCACCCCACTCCTCCCCGGCGGCCCCGCGGGCCGCCAGGGAGGCGTCAGCGATGGCACTTAGTCCTTCTTCGGGAACAGCTTGTAGCGAACGCCGGCCATGTCCTCCAGGCAGCGCACCACCTGGCAGCTATAGCCGAACTCGTTGTCGTACCAGCAGTACAGCACGGCATTCTTGCCGTCGACGATGGTGGCGATAGAGTCGAACACACAGGCGCGACGGGAGCCAACGAAATCACTGGAGACCACTTCCGGAGAGTTGGTGTAGTCGATCTGCTGGCGCAGCGGCGAGTGCAGCGCCACATCACGCATGTAATCGTTCAGCTCGTCCTTGCTAGTTTCCTTGCCCAGGTTCAGGTTCAGGATGGCCATGGACACGTTCGGGGTGGGCACGCGAATCGCATTACCGGTCAGCTTGCCTTTCAGCTCCGGCAGCGCCTTCGCGACCGCCTTGGCGGCACCGGTCTCGGTCAACACCATGTTCAGCGCAGCGGCGCGACCGCGGCGCTCACCCTTGTGGTAGTTGTCGATCAGGTTCTGGTCGTTGGTATAGGCGTGTACGGTTTCCACGTGACCGTGTTCCACACCGTACTTGTCCATCATCGCCTTCAGTACCGGCACAATCGCATTGGTGGTACAGGATGCCGCGGACAGGATCTTGTCATCCGGCGTGATATCGTCGTTGTTGATGCCGTAAACGATGTTCTTGATGTCACCTTTGCCCGGCGCAGTCAGCAGCACCTTGGCGGCACCCTTGCTCTCCAGGTGCTGGCTCAGGCCTTCCTCATCGCGCCACACGCCGGTGCTGTCGACGATCAGCGCATCGTGAATACCGTGCGCGGTGTAGTCGACCTCCTGCGGCGAGTTGGCGTAGATCACCTTGATCTCATTGCCGTTGCAGATCAGGGTGTTGGTTTCCTCGTCGACACGGATGGTGCCCTTGAAGGCGCCGTGTACGCTATCCCGGCGCAGCAGGGAGGCGCGCTTGACCAGGTCGTTGTCGGCCTTGCCCTTGCGCAGCACGATGGCACGCAGGCGCAGCACATCGCCACTGCCGGCCTTGTCGATCAGCAGGCGCGCCACCAGGCGACCAATGCGACCAAAACCGTAAATGACCACGTCTTTCGGTTCCGGCAGCGGCTTGCCAGCGCCCACGGCGTCGGCCAGCTCCCGCTTAACGAACTCATCGACGGACAGGCCGTGAGCGTCGCGCATGTATTTGTTGGTCATGGTACCCAGGTCAATGTGTACCGGGCCCAGGTCCAGCTTGGTGATCGCCTCCAGCACCGGGAAGCTTTCGAATTCGGAGAGTTCGTTCTCTTCCACCTGCCGCACAAAGCGGTGCGCCTTCATGATGCTCAGAACTGAGCGGTTAACCAGGTTGCGGCCATACATGTAAACACCGACGTTGCGCTCACGATTGAGCTTACCAATCATCGGGATCATGGATTCGGCCAGTGCTTCACGCTCTTTCCAGTCCTTGAAAAAGTCCGCGGGCTTCGGTCGCTTCTGAGTCACTGTCAGACACCTCTGCAATGTGTTTGATAGGCGGGAAAATGCGGCCCGACAACGGGTCCCGGGCCGTGTGGCTGCGCATTATCAGCATTCATCTATAGGTGCGCAACTGAGCAAAAAAGAGCCCGGAAATTGTAGTAAAACTACCAAGCTGTTCCCCACTCCAGGGACTTTGCGCAACCCGCAGAGCGGGACTTCCCCGCCAACTGAAATTCACTCACTGGCGCGGATAAACTGCACCGACCGGAGTTCACCGTTACAATAGCGCCCCCCTGACCCTGTCCTGACAGAAAGTGCGGATATATAAGGAAAGATGACCGATTTAAACCCCCTGGCGCCGCCCTCGTTTCGCTCCACCACTGACCGCCAGTACTGGGGGCAGTTGCATGGCGCAGCGGCCGCACTGGCGATCCTGAACGCCGCGCGCAGCAACTCGGCGCCGACCCTGCTGGTCACCCGCGACAGCCTCGAAGCACATCGCCTCGAGGTACAGCTGAAATTTTTTAACAAGTCGCAGCGAGATAGCGACGACGCGGAAGAACTGCAGATTTTCCACTTTCCGGACTGGGAGATACTGCCCTACGACACCTTCTCCCCCCACCAGGACATCATCTCCGATCGCCTCGCCACCCTCTACCGGATGCCGCAGATGGGGCGCGGCATTGTCATCGTACCCGTCAGCACCCTGATGCACCGCCTGCCGCCACGGGACTATGTGGCCGGTAACGCGCTGATTCTGCGCGAGGGGCAGCGCTTCGACATCAACACCCAGCGCCGGCTGCTGGAGCAGGCTGGCTACCATTGCGTGGACACCGTCTACGAACACGGTGAATTCGCGGTGCGCGGCGCACTGATGGACATCTACCCGATGGGCAGTCGCCTGCCCTACCGCGTCGACCTGTTTGACGATGAGATCGAGTCCCTGCGCACCTTCGACCCGGAGACCCAGCGCACCGTCGACACCGTCGAGAGTATCCACCTGCTGCCCGCCAGGGAGTTCCCGCTGCACAAGGCCGCGCTGGCGGAATTCCTGCAAAACTGGCACGAACAGTTCGACTGCGATCCGAGCCTGGTACCCATATACCAGGACATCAGCGCCGGTATCGCCCCCGCCGGCATCGAATATTACCTGCCGCTGTTTTTCGGCGGCGGTTGCGCCAGCCTGTTCGATTATCTGCCGGAGGGCAGCCAGGCCTTCCTGCAGGGCGATATCCAGAAGCCCCTGGAGAGCTTCTGGCGGGAAGTCGGCAACCGCTACGAGAGCCGCCGCGGTGACCTGACCCGACCGATACTGCAGCCGCGCCAGATTTTGCTCGACATCGCCGAGTTCAACTCCGCCCTGAAAACCATGCCGCGCGCGATCTTTTCGGCGGAATCGCTGCCAGAAGCCCAGGGCAACTACAACTTCGCCAGCGAAGCACCGCCCTCGCTGCCGGTCGACGGAAAGTCCGAGCAGCCGCTGGCGGCGCTGGAGAGCTACCTGATGGAGTACTCCGGCAGAGTGCTTTTCTGCGCGGAGAGCGGCGGGCGCCGCGAAGCCCTGCTGGAACTGCTGCAGGGAATCCGCCGGCAGCCGAAAAATTTCGGCAGCTGGGCAGAGTTCCTCGATAGCGACGAGACCTTCGGTATCACCGTGGCGCCGCTGGACCAGGGCCTGAAACTGGCGGAGCCGGCCATCAACTTGATTGCCGAACCGCAACTGTTCGGCGAGCGCGTGCTGCAACAGCGCCGCCGCAAGAAGGCCAAGGAAGATGCCGACAACGCCGTAAAGAACCTGGCCGAGTTGCGCATTGGCGCACCGGTGGTACATATCGATCACGGCGTCGGCCGCTACCGGGGCTTGCAGAGCCTCGATATCGACGGCCAACCGGCCGAATTCCTGACCCTCGAGTACGCCGACGAGGCCAAGCTCTATGTCCCGGTCGCCAGCCTGCACCTGATCAGCCGTTATTCCGGCGCCGACGAGGCGCTGGCACCGCAACACAAACTCGGCAGCGAACAGTGGCAGAAGGCCAAGCGCAAGGCGGCGGAAAAAGTTCGCGACGCCGCCGCCGAACTGCTGGATATCTACGCCCGGCGCGAGGCCCGTGTCGGCCACGCGTTTGCAGACCCGGGGCTGGCCTACCGCGAGTTTGCCGCCGGCTTCCCGTTCGAGGAAACACCCGACCAGCAGCAGGCAATCGAAGCGGTCGTTGCGGACATGCTTTCGAAAAAGCCGATGGATCGACTGGTCTGTGGCGATGTTGGATTCGGAAAAACCGAAGTCGCGATGCGTGCGGCTTTCGTCGCCGCCCACGCCGGCAAACAGGTGGCCATGCTGGTGCCCACCACCCTGCTGGCGCAGCAGCACTTCCAGTCCCTCCAGGACCGCTTCGCCGACTGGCCGGTGAATGTGGACGTGATTTCGCGCTTCCGCAGCGGCAAGGAAGTAGACAGCGTGAAAGAGAAGGTCGCCAGCGGCAAGGTCGACATCCTCGTCGGCACCCACAAACTGCTGCAGAGCGACCTGGACTTCAAGAACCTCGGCCTGTTGATCATCGACGAGGAACACCGCTTCGGTGTGCGCCAGAAAGAGCGCCTGAAGAGCCTGCGAGCCGAAGTCGACATTCTCACCCTGACCGCGACCCCCATCCCGCGCACCCTGAACATGGCCATGGCCGGCATTCGCGACCTGTCCGTGATCGCCACCCCGCCGGCGCGGCGCCTGTCGGTAAAGACGTTCGTGCGCGAGCGGGACGAGGCCCTGATCAAGGAGGCGGTGCTGCGGGAGATACTGCGCGGCGGCCAGGTGTACTTCCTGCACAACGAGGTCAAGAGCATCGAGCGCATCGCGCGGGAACTGCAGGAACTGGTTCCCGAGGCGCGCATTGGCATTGGCCACGGCCAGATGCGCGAGCGCGAGCTGGAACAGGTGATGGGCGACTTCTATCACAAGCGCTTCAATGTACTGGTCTGTACCACCATCATCGAGACGGGCATCGATGTACCGACGGCGAACACCATCCTGATCGAGCGCGCCGACAAGTTCGGCCTGGCGCAATTGCACCAGCTGCGTGGACGCGTCGGGCGCTCGCACCACCAGGCCTACGCCTACCTGCTGACACCGAATAAACGCGCCATGACCGGCGATGCGGTCAAGCGGCTGGAGGCGATCAGCGAGGCCCAGGACCTCGGCGCCGGCTTTACCCTGGCCACCCACGACCTGGAAATCCGCGGTGCCGGCGAGCTGCTGGGCGAGGAGCAGAGCGGCCAGATCCAGAGCGTCGGCTTCAACCTCTACATGGAAATGCTCGACCGGGCGGTCCACGCCATTCGCGCCGGGCGTACCCCCAACATCGACGAGCCGCTGGAATCGCTGGCGGTAGACGTCAACCTGCGCGTACCGGCATTGATCCCCGAAGACTACCTGCCCGATGTGCACGGACGCCTGATCATGTACAAGCGCATCGCCAACGCCAGCGATGCGCAGGAGCTGAAAGAGCTGCAGGTGGAGATGATCGACCGCTTCGGCCTGCTGCCGGAGCCGGTCAAGCACCTGTTCCGTACCACCGAGATCAAGCTCAAGGCCGACGCCATGGGTATCCGCAAACTGGAGGCCTCGGCGGCGAAAGGACGTATCGAATTTGCGGACAATACCCGCGTCGATCCGCTCGCATTGGTTAAGATGGTGCAGACCGAACCCGGCCGCTACCAGCTGGCCGGCGCCAACCAGCTCAACTTCAGCCTGGACGAGGACGGCCCCGACCAGCGCCTGCAACAGGTAGCCGGAGTGTTGGAGCGGCTGGCGCAGTGATACCATCTGACCATTGGGCAGCGCCCTGTTGTGGCGGCTTTACGTCGCCGCGACCGGCATACACGCAACTGACAGCATTACGAGACAAGCGGTAACACCATGACAAGATTCTTAAAGATCTGCTCCGCCCTGCTTTTGACCCTGGCGGCGGCGGGTGCCCAGGCAGTCAACTATGCCGGCACCACCTTCGAAATCGAGATGATCGTGTTCGAGCGCCCCCAGGGCATGGCGCAGGCCCGCGAGACCTGGCCGGCTGCGCCGCGCCTGCAGTACCCGAACCGCTGGGTGGACTTCGACACTGCCGAGGGGGAGCAGCTCGTACTGTCCCCGGTAGCCACCAGGCTGGACAACAAGGCCGCGGCGCTGACCCGCGGTGGCGACCGCGTGCTATTCCACAAAGCCTGGCAACAAGTGCTGCAGCAGAAACGCCGATCCCCGGCGATCCTGATCTCTGGCGGTGACAGTATCGACGGCCACCGCCGACTGGAAGGCAGCGTCACGGTCAGCGTGTCCCGCTACCTGCACCTGAGTACGGATCTATGGCTGAGTGAATTCGGCCCCAGCCAGTCGGAAAACGGCATACTGCTGCCGCGCCGCCCCCAGGCCCGCAGTGAAGAGCCCATGGAACTGACTGTGACCAGCGGTGAGTTCACCCCGACGACGGCCGGCGGCTTTTTTGCTGAAACTCCGGCGCCGGTTTACGCCCAGCGCGTGGCCCAACTGCAACAGGAGCGCCGTATGCGCAGCGGCGAACTGCACTATCTCGACCATCCCGCATTCGGCATCCTGATCGAAATCCGCACTGTCGCGCCGGAAGAAGAACAAGACGCGGGCGAATAAGCCCGCGCACCTATAACGCGCACCTATAACAAGAAGAACAAGCACAACAACGACAACAACCACTTCCAACTGACTTCGCAACTATCTGATGATTACCAACGACGCCATTATTCTCGGCATGCTTGCCGCTATCCTCGGTTTTGTCTTTTATACCGCCGGCAGCGAGCACCGTTTCTGGAAACGCTTTTACCGTTTTGTGCCGGCACTGCTGCTCTGCTACTTCCTGCCGTCCCTGCTCACCACTTTCGGCATCATCGATGCGGAGGCATCGCAGCTTTACTACGTCGCCTCGCGCTATCTGCTGCCGGCCAGCCTGGTATTGCTGACCCTGAGCATTGACCTCAAGGGCATTATCAACCTCGGCCCCAAGGCGCTGATCATGTTCCTGACCGGCACCCTGGGGATTGTCATCGGCGGCCCGATTGCCCTGCTGATCATGTCTACCTTCGATCCGGAACTGATCGGTGTCACCGGCCCCGAGGCCGTTTGGCGCGGCATGACCACCGTGGCCGGCAGCTGGATCGGCGGCGGCGCCAACCAAGCAGCCATGAAGGAAATCTTCGACGTGGGCGGACAGGTGTTCTCCGCCATGGTCGCCGTGGACGTGATTATTGCCAATATCTGGATGGCGGTACTGCTGATTATGGCCGGCAATGCCAAGCAGCTGGACGAGCGCCGTGGTGCCGACACCACCGCCATCACCGAACTGCGCGAGAAAGTGGAAGCACGGCAGAAGAAGCACTCGCGAATTCCGAGCCTGCCCGACCTGATGTTGATAGCAGCGGTCGGCTTCGGCATCACCGCGATCGCTCACGCCTTTGCGGACCAGCTGGCCCCCTGGTTCCAGGCCAACGCGCCGCAGCTGGCGCGCTTCAGCTTTACCAGCCAGTTCTTCTGGCTGATCGTCATCGCCACGACCCTCGGCATCGTCATGGCCTTTTCACCGGCGAAAAAACTCGAGGGCGCCGGCGCCTCGAAGGTGGGCTCTGTATTTATCTACTTCCTGGTCGCCACCATCGGCACCCACATGGACATTACCGCACTGAGAGATAGCCCCGAACTGTTCTTGCTGGGCGCGATTTGGATGGCGGTACATGCGGGCCTGATATTGCTGGTTGCCAAACTGATCAAGGCCCCCACCTTCTTTATGGCAGTGGGCAGCCAGGCCAATGTCGGCGGGGCCGCTTCGGCACCAGTCGTTGCCGCGGCCTTCCATCCATCACTGGCACCGGTGGGCGTGCTGCTGGCAGTGATGGGTTACGCCCTCGGCACCTATGCGGCCTGGTTCTGCGGGCAGTTACTGCGCGTGGTCGGCGGGGGCTGATCAAGTTGCGAGAATCCCTGCGGGTTTGCCCGCGGGGATTTCTGACACCGCACGACGCCCAATAAAAAAGCGGACCAGTAGGCCCGCTTTTCAGGAAGCGCTGATTGGGGTCCGTGACCGAAACCGCCTGGCCAGACCCACCGTGCAGAAAAGATATTTCAACGAGTAATTCGGCGGGAATCACTCACAGGGAACAACATCTTCCGCCAGCAATCCTTTGTCACCCTGCTGCATTTCAAATTCAACCGCCTGACCTTCGTTCAGGGTCTTATACCCTTCACCACGAATACTGCGGTAATGAACGAAAATGTCTTCAGTTCCTTCTCCACAGGTGATGAAGCCATAACCCCGGGCGTTATTAAACCACTTCACAGTACCTGTAACGCGATCACTCATTGAGACAACCTCATTATTGTTATTGCGTCCACCTCTTAAGGAATCCCTGAAAACTACTGCGCGTGCGCCTGCCGGCGTCCGGCGATGCTCGCATGCTCATGTACTTAAGTACACTCCGCCTGCTGCGCTTCGGCGGCCACCATCAACCACCCGCTCGTCACTTTTTCCGAGATTCCTTTAACCTCTATAGGCAAGAGGGGAAAACGCCACCCCAATATCAGCAATGGGCCCCTAGCCAATTACTGTCTTGCACTGTCCACCAAGTCACGCTCAATAGACATATCTGATTCTTAGATAAAATGGCGCCAGTGTCTAGGTTTCTATGTGAAATAAATACTACGGTTTCAAATATATGCGCAATTAATCGCCAAAAGACAAAATCAATTACCCCATTACTGACCAATTGTGCTTTTACGCACTACTGTCCTTCAGCTGTCTAACACGGCTTCCCCCCTCAATGCGGGGATTTCGGCGATATGCAGCGTGGACGTGGGGAAAGCGCAGGAGGCACCGTGCCCCTCGATTATCTTCAGGATAGTCAGCAGGATATCCTGTTTAATCTCGTGATATCGCACCCATTCGGTAGTTTTCGTGAAGGTGTAAATAAAGAAATCCAGTGACGATGGGGCAAAACTATTGAAATTGACGATTAGCGTTTGATTGGTATCGATTTCGGGGTGCCGCTGTAACATCGCTTTCACATCCGCAACAATTGCAGACATTAACGGGGCATCTTCATAACGTATACCGATAGTCTCGTATATGCGCCGATTCAACATACGGGACGGATTCTCTACCGCAATCTGGGTAAAGATGCCATTGGGTATATAGAGCGGGCGCTTGTCGAAGGTGCGGATGCGGGTCAGGCGCCAGCCGATATCCTCGACAGTGCCTTCGATTTCCTTATCCGGGGAGCGCACCCAGTCTCCCACCGAAAACGGCCGGTCCAGATAGATCATCAAACCGCCGAAGAAGTTGGCCAGCAGGTCCTTGGCGGCAAAGCCGATGGCGAGACCGCCGATACCGCCGAACGCCAGTATGCCGCTGATGCTGTACTGGAAATACTGCATGATCACCATGGCAGCGGTGATCAGGATGGAGGCGCGCACCAGCTTGCCCATGGCGCGAACCGTGGTCGTGTCCATCGGCTTGCCCATATAGCGCGGGTCACGCAGGTTCTGCTCGATATTGTGGGAAAAGCGCCAGGCGAACCAGGCAATTGCGAGAATCACACCCACGTCGCGGACAGGTGTGGCAAGGTCGAAGACTTCGGCTCCGGTCGCTTTACCCGCGCGCCCGGCGGCCACCGTCAAGCCCAACAACCAGATCAGCACCGGACCAGGCGGCGTCAGAGCGCCCACCAGCGCGTCGTCCCAGGCATTTACCGTCTTCTCGGCCCGCAGCTGCAGGCGCTGCACGAAGCGCCCGAACAGCCAGGCAGCCACCGCCGTCGCCAGCACGATCAGAAAAATTGCCAACATCCAGTATTGGTTACTATTTATCCAGGACAACACCATTCCCTTCGCGGACTCCACTGAATACCTCTCCTGTTATGCGTTTATGTCGATCGTGTTCGATGGTCAGGCCAGCAGCGCGGCCAGCCAATCGCGGGTGCGCTGCCAGCGCGGGCTGGCCTCCAGCTCCGACCAGGATTCTATCGCCGGCCTGCCCCGCATACGTTGCAGCCTGTCACTGGACGCGCGTCTTGGTGAAAAATCGTGCAGCGCATCGAGTATCTCCAGTGCACCGGCCCGATTGTTACAGACCACACCCATATCGCAGCCCGCGTCCATGGCCGCTCTTATCCGGCTGCCGTAACCTCCGGCAGCACCGGCCCCCTCCATAGACAGGTCATCGCTGAAAATGACTCCATCGAAACCCAGCCGCCCGCGCAGAACCTCCTGCAGCCAGTAGCGCGAGAATCCCACCGGCTGGCTATCGACCTGCACAAAGCGAATATGCGCGGGCATCACTGCATCCAGCTCGCCCGCCTCGATACACTCGATAAATGGCAGCGCGTCCGAGGTCATCACCTGCTCCAGCGAGCGCTCGTCCTCGGGCAGCTCCTCGTGACTGTCCTCGAGTACGTGGCCATGGCCCGGGAAGTGCTTGCCGGTCGTCGCCATTCCCGCCTCGTGCATCCCCCGCATAAAGGGCCGCACGCGCGCAGCGACCCGAGCGGCATCGGCGCAGAAACTGCGATCACCCACGATGCGGCAGTGCTGGTCGTCCGCATCGAGTACCGGCGCGAAACTGAAATCCACGCCCACCGCCAGCAGTTCTGCCGCCAGCAGCCAGCCCACATCCTGTAACTGCTCGTCGTTGGCCTCGGCGCACAGGGCCTGCATGGACGGCAGCCGGGTGAACTCATCGCGAAAACGCTGCACCCTGCCCCCTTCCTGGTCGACCGCCAGCAGTATTTCCGGGCGCACCTCCCTGATCGCCGCGACCAGGTCCTGCAGCTGACTGCGATCGCGATAGTTGCGCGCAAAAAAAATCAGTCCGCCCACGAGCGGATGACGCAGCAACTCCCGGTCTTCTGCCGTTAGTTCCAGTCCATCGATATCGATCATTACCGGGCCGAGCAGTGCAGACATAGGGCATCCCTCATCAGTTCGACATACATATTGGATTGCGGCGGTCGACCTTACTGCGAATTGACTTTGAGCATGGCTGCCGCTGCCGGCACCAGGCGCTCCAGCGTTTCGGGCAGACTGCTCGGTGCACCAAAATCTTCCCTCAGGATAGCCTCAATGGCATCGTAGCTCGACAAAGTGAAGATGGTGGCACCGAGCATAAAGTAGAGGCGCCAGTAAAAGGTCACCGGATCCAGTCCCGGCAGTGCCTGGGCCAGCAGGCCGGCAAAGCGGCGATAACTGTCCCCGTAGCGGGATACGATAAAACGGCGCAGGTGCCCCTGATACTGCGTATAGGCCAGGCCCAACAACCGCATAAAGCGCTGAGGGTCCCGCCCCTGCTCCGCAAGACTGCCCATCCCCACCCGGTACAGACTTTCCAGCAACCCCTCCACCGTCAGCGCCTCTCCGGCGGCGACCCGCCGGTCCAGTTCGGCGGCCAGCGCCCCGGTAAAAGGCGTCAAAAACCGCTCGAAAACCGCCTGTATCAATTCTTTTTTTGACCCGAAGTGATAGTTTACAGCGGCCAGGTTCACGCCGGCGGTAGTGGTAATCGTCCGCAGAGAGGTCTCGGTGAAGCCGCGCTCGGCAAACAGCACTTCCGCCGCATCCAGAATTCGACTGACGGTATCCGTCTGGCTCATAGGTTTCAAACCAACATTTAAAACGGTTGTTTAGTATGGCCAGATTAGCACATTCCGCGCCAAAACTGACGCCGCTACCGAGCCGGATGTGCACACATTAGATTGAGGGGAAAGCAACAAGGAGCAAACGGCCATGGCACATTTGCAACCGGAAATCGGCAGCTGGTTTGAGGATCTCGACAGCGGACTGCTGTTCGAGGTGGTGGCGATTGACGAACTGCAGCAAACGGTGGAAGTGCAGTACCTGGACGGCACTCTGGACGAGTTCGAACTCGATCAGTGGCAGGGCCTGCCCGTGGTCAGCGCCCCACCACCCGAGGATTCCAATGCCGCCTTCGGCTTGACCGCGATTGAGCAAGATCCGAACGTTAGCGGATTTGAGTTCTCCCCGGGTCTGGGTCCACTCGACACAATGGAGGGTGAGACGTTGCCGGGGACGGACGAAAGCCTCTATTGATTAATAACTAGCGCGATTGCATACAACGCTGTCACTCCCGCTCTTTGATATATTCGATAATCGCTTCGGCAGCTTCATCCACGGTGTCGACGATGCGAAATAGTTCCAGATCTGAAGCGTCAATACAGTTGCGCTCGAGTACCGTGTCTAGCAGCCAGCCGTGCAATCCTGACCAATAGCGTTTTCCCACCAGCACGATGGGGAAACGCCGCACTTTTTGTGTCTGCACCAGGGTCAGCGCCTCAAATAATTCGTCAAGCGTGCCGTAGCCACCGGGCAATCCGACAAATCCAACAGCGTGCTTCACAAACATAAACTTGCGCACAAAAAAATAGCGAAAATTCAAACTGATATCCTGGTAGGGATTCGGCTCCTGCTCGAACGGCAGCTCAATATTCAGGCCGATCGAAGTGCCCGGTTGCGGATAGGCCCCTCGATTACAGGCCTCCATCAAACCGGGCCCGCCGCCGGTAATCACCGAAATCCCCTCCGCCGCCAGCAATTCACCCAGTCGCACGCCCTGTTTGTATTCCGCGCTATCCTCGGTAAATCGCGCACCGCCGAACACAGTGACCGCGCCACTGAGCGCGATCAATCGCTCTATGCCATCCACCAATTCCGATTGAATACGCAGTACGCGCCAGGCCTCGGGCATTTTTGCATCTAGCATTATTGTATTCCCTCATTGTCGCGTCATTCGACGTTCTATTTATTCGCTCTGTTTCTTCCTCTTCAATGTAGCAGTTTCCCGCGACATCCATGCGAAGATTGCGCAGTCAACAAATCTGTATATAATCACAGCACCTGTATATAAATACAGAAACAGACAAGGTGACCCGATGACCAATCTCACTGCACGCCAGGCTCAGGTGCTCGAACTGATCAAAGTCTATTTGGACGAAACCGGTTACCCGCCAACGCGCGCCGAGATCGCCCAGGAACTGGGCTTTCGCTCGCCGAATGCGGCCGAGGAACACCTAAAGGCACTCGCGCGCAAGGGGGCGATTGAGATGGTGGCCGGCGCCTCGCGCGGCATTCGCATACCGGACCACCAGACAGGCCTGCCTATCGTCGGCCGCGTAGCCGCCGGCAACCCGATCCTGGCCGAAGAGAATATCGAGGATTACTGTGACCTGCCTGCGGACTTCTTCCACCCTCCGGCAGATTATCTGTTGCGGGTACACGGCATGAGCATGCGCGATGCCGGCATACTCGATGGCGACCTGCTCGCGGTGCAGAGAACTGATCAGGTACGCAACGGCCAGATCGTGGTCGCCCGCATCGAGGACGAAGTGACGGTCAAGCGTTTCCGTCGCAAGGGCAACCAGGCCACTGTGCAGCTGCTGCCCGAAAATGAAGATTTCGAAGTGATTCAGGTGGACATGCGGGACAAGAGTTTCGCCATCGAGGGACTGGCGGTTGGGGTGATCCGTCAAAGCCCCTGATTATCTGCAGCGACGTTCTTCCGGATAAAACGAAGCGGCCCATGGTCGCGATCCAGCCCCGGCATTTGGGGACCTGATCGCGACCATGGGCCGCTTCGGCAACAAACGAACTGTCTATTTTGCGATCAATGCACCGTATGGTTGATCGGCATCAGCTCTTCTTCTTCGTCCAGATAGGGCGGCTCCAGATCATCAAGATTCTGCACGGCCTCAATTCCCGCTTCCAGCATGGCACGGGCAATGGTTACTTTATGTTCACCCAGGAACTGCAGGCTTTCCGCTGAAAACTGAATGCGCACCAGCGGGTCCTCCTTGTGGCCGGCGCGACGCAGTGCCACATCACCATTGGCCAGCTCGATAATTTCAAAAGTCTCGGAGGACATTCGCTTCTCCCTTCACTGCACATCGATTTCTATGCAGTGTACCACAGGCAATTTGCGAGTTTCAGCGCAGCAGGGCCATGAAGTTCGGGGCGAGGAGGCAGTGGGCGGGCCTACCATTCTTCCGTCTGAGCCCGCTGCCGCCGCACCAGCTCACTCAATGCCTTGTACCAATCGTGCAATAATTCATCAGTCAGCTGCAGCGGCTCGGTAGCCGACAGGTTCTGCACCGGAATCAGGTTTGCGGCTTCGCGCCTGCCAGCCTGGTCTGCGGAAAAACTCCACAGCGCCACCCAAGCCGCCTGTAAGCGGGCGAGCCAGCTGTCCGGATCAGCAGCCAGCTCATGCAACTCCGCCGCCTCGCCACTGCTTTTACCAAAGGCGTGTGCACGCTCCAGCAGCGCCTGTGCAGATTCGGGCTCGGCATCCAGGTGCAGCTGATAGGCCAGTTCGGCCAGAAATGCCCGATAGGCCCGCCACAACTGCAATACCGCGGCTTCCTGCACGGCGCTTCGCTGTAGCGCCGCCTCGCAGTCAGTCGCCAGCAGCAACTGACTCTTGCGCAGCGCCGAAGCTACCGTTCCGGTATAGGGATTGCTCATGACTTCTTCGCGGCCGCTTTCTTGCGCGCCGGTTTGCGCGTGGTACCGGCGGCCTTGCTGCCGGCTTCGATCTGCCATTTGCCGTCGCGGTAGAAGGCGCGCCAGCCGGTGGCCTTGCCCTCTTCCTCCGACTGCACGTACTGCTCCTGGGTCTTGCGACTGAAACGCACCACCGTATTGCGACCCTGGTCATCCTCCGTCGGTGCGGAAAACAGGAAACTGTACTTGGGATCTATTGCCTCTTTGTGCGGCAGCAGCTCTTTCACCAGGGGCGCCCGGGTCTCGCGATTTTTCGGGAACTGGCTGGCAGCGAGGAACAGGCCAGAGGCACCGTCGCGCAGAATGTAGTGGTCATCCACCTTCTCGCAGGACAGCTCGGGCATTGGAACCGGATCCATTTTCGGCGGCGCCGGCTGCCCGCTTTTGAGCAGCTTTCGCGTGTTCTTGCACGTTTCATTGGTGCAGCCGAAATACTTGCCAAACCGGCCGGACTTCAACTGCATATCGCTGCCGCATTTGTCGCACTCGATCAGCGGGCCGTCATAACCCTTGATCTTGAAGGTGCCCTTCTCGACCTCGTAACCATTGCAGTCCGGGTTATTGCCGCAAATATGCAGCTTGCGCTGCTCGTCCAGCAAATAGCTGTCCATGGCAGTGCCGCACTTGGAGCAACGGCGCTTGTCACGCAGTTGCCGGGATTCCGCCTCTTCATCCTGATCCGCATCCACCGCTTCATCCCCGGACACCAGGTTCATGGTGTTGGTGCAGCGCTCCTTCGGTGGCAGCGCATAGCCGGAGCAACCGAGGAACACGCCGGTGGAACCGGTACGGATCTGCATATGCCGGCCGCACTTGCTGCACTCGATGTCCGTGTCCGTCGGCGTATTGCGCCGCATGCCGCCATCCGCAGCCTGGGCCTTTTCCAGACGCCCCGAGAAGTCCTTGTAAAACTCGTCGAGCAGCTGCTTCCAGCCCTTGTCGCCATCGGCAACAGAGTCCAGGGATTCCTCGAGACTGGCGGTGAAGCCGTAGTCCATCAGATTCTTGAAGCTTTCACTGAGGCGGTCAGTGACGATATCCCCCATTTTCTCGGCGTAGAAGCGACGATTCTCCAGACGCACGTAACCGCGGTCCTGGATGGTAGAGATAATCGAAGCGTAGGTAGAGGGGCGACCGATACCACGCTTTTCCAGCTCTTTAACCAGCGCCGCCTCGCTGTAGCGTGCCGGCGGTTTGGTGAAATGCTGCTTCGGATCCAGCTTTTTCAGCGAGAGCTTCTCGCCCACTTTGACATCCGGCAGTACCAGATCCTCATCTTTTTTACTGACCGGCGGTGCCACTTTGAGGAAACCGTCGAAGCGAATCACCCGGCCGCGGGCACGCAGTTCGAAATCACCGGCACTGACGACGACTGATGTAGAAGTAAATTGAGCCGGCGTCATCTGACAGGCGACGAACTGCTGCCAGATCAGGTTGTACAAACGCTCCGCATCGCGCTCGACACCGGTGAGCATGTTCGGCTGTACCCGCACATCGGACGGACGGATTGCCTCGTGCGCTTCCTGGGCACCCTCTTTGCTGCTGTAGCTGGTGGGCGTATCCGGTAGATATTTATCGCCGTAATTTTCGCCGATAAATTCGCGCACGGATTCCACCGCTTCCTTACTCAGGTTGGTGGAGTCAGTTCGCATATAGGTAATGTGGCCAGCTTCGTAAAGGCGCTGTGCCAGCATCATGGTTTTTTTGACGCTGAAGCCAAGGCGGTTGCTCGCAGCCTGCTGCAGAGTGGACGTGATAAAGGGGGCCGACGGTTTGGAGCTGGTCGGCTTGTCGTCTCGCGCACTGACGACATAATCACTCGCCTGCAGCGCCTTGGCGGCGGCGGTTGCGTCGGTTTCGTTCGTCGGGCGGAAAGCTTCGCCGCCCTGCTTTTTGACCTCGAGGCGCAAGGCATCGGATTTGGCTGTCGCAGTATCGGCAAACAGTGTCCAGTATTCCTCGGGGATAAATGCGCGGATCTCCCGCTCGCGATCGACGACAAGGCGCACTGCCACAGACTGCACGCGCCCGGCGGACAGCCCGCGAGCCACTTTCTCCCACAGCAGCGGCGAGACCATATAGCCGACGATGCGGTCGAGGAACCGGCGCGCCTGTTGCGCGTTTACGCGGTTGATGTTCAGCCGCCCGGGGTCCTTGAACGCCTCCTGGATCGCGGACTTGGTGATTTCATTAAACACCACCCGCCGGTAGCGCTGATCGTCGCCGCCAATGGCTTCGCGCAGGTGCCAGGCGATCGCCTCCCCCTCGCGGTCCAAGTCCGTCGCCAGATAAATGTTGTCCGCTTCCACCGCCAGTTTGCGCAGTTCGCTGACCACTTTTTCCTTACCCGGCAGAATTTCGTAGTGTGCGGCCCAATCGTGATCGGGGTCGATACCCATGCGCTTGATCAACTGTTCCCGGTTTTTCTTGCGCTTGTAAGCCTCTTTGGCCTCCGGAGACAGCTTGCGCGTCTCGGCGGCACGGCGGGCACGCTCCTTGGCGTCGACCGGTTGCTTGTTGCCGCCACCGGTAGGCAAATCGCGAATATGGCCGACACTGGACTTAACAATGAAGTCCTTGCCGAGATACTTGTTGATGGTTTTCGCTTTGGCCGGTGATTCGACGATGACCAGTGATTTACCCATAAGCCTTTGATTTCAATAAGAAAATTTACTGCTTTCGCATCCCTGACAGCCCTTTGGCGAAGGCCGACGCTGCGCGAATATATAAGCTCCGCCCCCGGTGCGGTCAAGCCAGTGACGCAAATTCGCGAAGTCGGTCACCGGATTTGCAGGGCAGTGCACTGTGCCAAACCGCGCCAATTTGCTGCCCGGGAAACGCAATTCACGCGCTTCTTTGGCTGTGCCCTACGCCCTACTCCCGCTCCACCTCCTCGGGTTTCGGCTGGCGTATTGCTTCCTCTATTCTCGGGCGAAATTCGTTGAGAGTGGCCTCGAGGCGACTAAAGGCTGAATCGCCGCCAGTCTCCTGCCACTGGATGCCAAACCCGTTTTCATTGGCCACGATTGCACAGGCATCCCTGGGTAGTTGGTCCAGCAATTGCCGCAAGGGTTCCCACGCCGGTTGCGGCGCAGCGCGCCCTTTGCGCCAATCCCAACGACCGGCAAAGTGCATATCGTGTTCCATCCGCTGTAGCTCCAGCACCCAGCCCAGTTGTAATCGCCGCGAGTCGCCCCAACGGTTGTAATAGACTGCGGCGGTCCCCTCGCCCAGTGCCGCCGGAAGTTTTAGCATCTGCACTGGCATACCGGACTTGGCGGCGCTGCCGCGCAATTTGGCGAGACGGCGGTCGCGCTGGTTGGGCTTGAGCCACATTACCGGCCCGAGCACCAGGGCTACGGCAAATAGAATAATGATCAGCGGAAGCCAACCGGACATAACCACTCCTTGTCGGTAGAAAACGGCGCCTATTGTGCGATGCCCCGCGCCATTTATGTCAACCAGTTTTTTTTACAGTAGACTTTCGGGGAGCGAGGCGCGCAATGAAAGCACTCGCGTACATAAAAGGAAAGGAGCGGAGCGATTTATGGCCAGTTACAAACGCATTCTCGTTGGCTTGGATCTTTCGGAGGAATCTTCTCAAGTTCTGGAAAAAGCGGGGGAACTCGGCAAGGCTTTCGATGCAGACCTGAGTCTTGTCCATGTGATCGAGCCCCTGACGTTTGCCTATGGCGGCGATATCCCCATGGACCTGTCCGAAGTCCAGGAACAATTGCAGACACAGGCCAAGGAACAACTGCGCAAGGCTGCGGACCAGCTGAATGTGCCAGCGGAGCGACAGCACGTGGTACTGGGCCAGCCGGCCACGGAAATTCACCGCCTCGCCGAAGAGCAGGAGGCCGACCTGATTGTCATCGGCAGCCACGGCCGTCACGGGCTCGCGCTATTGCTCGGCTCCACCGCCAATGGCGTACTGCACGGCGCCGGCTGCGATGTACTGGCTGTCAGGGTCAACGTGGAATCGAAATAACATATTGCGGTGAGTGGCCGAGCGCGCCACTCTCCCCCTTGTCACTCACCCTTCACCACTTTCCAGCTCCGACCAGCGGTCAAATGCAGTCTCCAGCTCTGATTGCTTGTCGGCAAGCAGTCGCAACTTGGCTTCTACCGCGGCCTGATCCTGCTGATAGAACTCCGGCTGCGCGACCTGCTCCTCCAGTTCACCAACCTCCCCTTCGAGCCGCTCGATAAGCGCCGGCAAACTGTCCAGCTCGCGTTGCAGTTTGTAGCTGAGTTTTTTCTTCTGCGCTGGCGCTCTGCTCTCTGGCGCAGTTTTACTTTCCGGGGCTATGTCGGCTTTTGCCTCCGCCAGTTCTTTGCTCTGCTCTAGCGGCGCGAAGCTGCCTCCCTGGCGCAGAAAATCACCATAGCCACCGACGTATTCCCGCACGCGACCACTACCCTCAAAGGCGAGGCAGGAGTCCACCACATTGTCGAGGAAGGCGCGGTCGTGGCTGACCAGCAATACTGTGCCGGTAAAGTCCAGCAGCAGCTGCTCGAGCAGCTCCAGGGTTTCCACATCCAGGTCATTGGTCGGCTCGTCCAGCACCAGGATATTGGCCGGCTGGCTGAACAGTTTCGCCAACAGCGCGCGATTACGCTCGCCGCCGCTGAGGGCTTCCACCTTGGTACGTGCCTTGACCCCAGTGAACAGGAAATCCGCCAGGTAGGACATCACGTGGCGGCTTTTGCCACCGACGGTAATGGAATCCCGCCCCTCGGCGATATTGTCCAGCACCGTCAGTTCAGGATTCAGCCGATCGCGGCGCTGGTCGAAATAAGCGACTTGCTGTTTGGTGCCGAGGCGAATCTGGCCGGCGTCCGGCTGCAGCTCACCCAACAACAGGCGAATCAATGTGCTCTTGCCAACGCCGTTGGGACCGATCAGGCCGACCTTGTCGCCGCGCAACAGGGTAAAGGACAGATTGCGGATCAGAGGCGCCTCACCGGGGTAAGCAAACGAGACGTCCTCCAGCTCCGCCACCAGCTTGCCGGACATCTCGCCAGCGTCCAGGGCCATCCTGGCGATCCCCTGGCGACTGCGCCGGGCCTCGCGTTGGCTTCGCAGCGCCTGCAGGGCCCTCACCCGCCCTTCATTGCGCGTGCGGCGAGCTTTGATACCCTGGCGAATCCAGGCCTCTTCCTGGGCGAGCTTCTTGTCAAACAGCGCTTCGTGCCGCGCTTCCTCCTCAAGCACCCGTTCTTTTTCCTGCTGGTATCTGTCGAAGCTGCACTGGAAGACCCGCAGATGGCCGCGATCCAGGTCCCAGACTGTCCGCGCCAGCCGCTGCGCCAGCGCGCGGTCGTGACTGACAAACAGGAGCGCACCGCGGTAACTGGCGAGGAAGTTTTCCAGCCACTCCACGGCAGCGATATCCAGGTGGTTGGTGGGCTCATCGAGAATCAGCAGGTCCGGCTCGGTAACCAGCGCCCGAGCCAGCGCAGCACGCCGCTGCCAGCCACCGGACAGATCTGCGACGGAATCCTCACCATTCAAGCCCAGCCGGTCCAGAACACTATCGATGCGCGGCAGCAGATCCCAGCCGTGTGCCGACTCGATTTGCGACTGGAGTTCGGCACAGGGTTCCGCGCGGTAGTCTGCCAGCCACAGTCCCACATCGCCGAGCCCGCCGGCAACAAAGCGGTAGACGCTGTCAGTACAGTCCGACGGCAGCTCCTGCTCCAGCGTGGCCAGCACCAAGCCGCTAGCTCGCACAACCTCGCCACCATCGACATCAATCTGGCCCGCAATCAGGCGCAACAGGCTGGATTTCCCCTCGCCGTTGCGACCCACCAGGCAGATACGGTCGCCCCGCTCGATCTTTGCACAGACATCATCCGCAAGTACTTGGGTTCCGTAACGAAGACTGACCCCGTCCAACTGAAGCAACATAAATAAGCACTACAATGTAAGTAGGCCGGTTCGAAACCAAACAGCCCTGAAAACTGTGGGGAATAGTGAATCCGGCCATGTGAAAAACGGATATTTTACGCATTTTTTCCGCACCGTTCTGGTAAATTAACGGTGCGAACTTTCAATCGGGTAAATGTGATGTCGATTGACGCAAAGGGAATCGCGCTTCTCTTTTCACTACTGGCCACCTCAATAACATCGGGCCTGCCCCCGGCGCATGCAGCCGAGGGCGACGCCGAAGCGGCCGTAGCCCAGCGGGAAAAGCTGAGGGCCGCGCGCACTGCAATTGCGCACAATGACCAGCGCACTCTGCAAGCACTGAAAACGGAGTTGCAGGATTATCCGCTGCAGCCCTATATCGACTACTGGGCCATCAGCAAGAAACTCTCACGGCTGCCCTACGACGAGATCGATCAATTCCTGGCCGACAATCGAGACACGGCCATCGGCGACTGGATGCGAGTGCGCGTACTGCGGGAACTGGGCAGTCGCAAGCGCTTTCAGGCCTACCTCAAATATTACGAGCCGGACAAGATAACCCGCGACGCCCTGCGCTGCTATTACGCCGATGCGCTGTCGCATCACGGCAGCAAGGACGAAGCCTATCGCCTGGTGGAAGAGCTGTGGCTGGTAGGCAACTCCCAGGCCGAGGAGTGTGATCCGGTGTTCGCCCGCTGGATGAAAGAAGGCGGCCTCACCCAGAGCCTGGCCTGGCGCCGTCACCAGCTGGCGCTCCAGAGCGGCCACCTGGACCTCGCCACCTATATCGCCGGCAAGATGGACGCCCCCCACCTACAAATGGCGGAATTGCTTCGCGCGGTACACAAGAACCCGGAGCTGCTGCTCAATTATTCGAGATTTATCAGTGATAAACCCGAGTATCGCGACATAGTGGTACACGGCCTCCACCGCCTGGCGCGCCAGGATGCCACCAGCGCGGAGCAAGCCTGGCGGCGCTACCAGGCCAGCTACCTGTTCAGCGACCAGGAGCGGGAAGAGATCCTGCGCGACCTGGCCCTGCAGTTTGCCCGTCAGGACAACCTCGCCGCGGTCAGACAACTCGTCAAGGACCAGGAAATAGCCGACGAGCGCACCATCGAATGGCTGGCGCGACAGTCGCTGCGGGAAATGGACTGGGAGCAGCTCGCCTTCTGGATAGACCGGTTGCCAGAGGAACAGCAGCAGCGCGACCGCTGGCTCTACTGGAAGGCCCGCTCCCTGGAAGAAGTCTACGGCAAGGGCCGTGCCGACGCGGCCGTGCACCTCTATCGCAAAGCCGCGGAAGAGCGGAGTTACTACGGCTTCCTTGCAGCCGACACACTGGGACAGAACTACAGTTTCGTCGACCGCCCGGCGCCCGTCACTCCGATGCAGGTAGAGCAGATGGCGAAGCGCCCGGCCATGCTGCGGGCGCGCGAGTTGCAGGCCATTGGCGAGCTGTATCACGCGCGCCGGGAGTGGGACTACGCCACTGCCGGCCTGTCGCACGACGAACTGCTCACGGCCGGCAAACTGGCCAGCTCCTGGGGCTGGTACCACAAGTCCATTCAGTCGGTTTTGGCGGCGGACTATCTGGATGACCTGGAATTGCGCTTCCCACTGGCCTTCGCCGACATTGTCGCCGACGTCAGCAAGCGCATGGGCGACAAAACCGCCCTGGATCCATACCTAATCTACGCCGTCGCGCGCCAGGAAAGCCATTTCAGCCACGACGCAAGGTCCCATGCAGGCGCACTGGGATTGATGCAACTGCTGCCGTCGACGGCCCGCGCAACTGCCCGCAGGGCCGGCGTGCACTACCGGCGAAGCTGGGACCTGCTCAGCCCGAGCACCAACATCGCCCTCGGCAGTTTCTATCTCAATACGCTGCTCAGTCGCTTCGATAACAACCGCTTTCTCGCCGCGGCAGCCTACAATGCCGGCCCCACTCGGGTAGCGAGCTGGTTAAAGGAAAGCAAAAACCAACTGCCATTTGATGTATGGATTGAAACGATTCCGTTTAGCGAAACTCGCCACTACGTCCAGAATGTACTGGCGTACTCGGTAATATATGCCTATCGCAGCGGTACCAAGGCGTCACTGCTCAACGAAAACGAGGCGAGCCGTAAACTGTAGAGGACATTTTTCGTAAGCCGCTTTCCGGCAGGCAGCTAACGCAATTGTGCGGTGACGAAAACGAACAGACTAAGCGTTGACGCAATGTTTCAGAGACGCCGCTGCAACCACTCAGCCAATTGCCGTTGATCAAATGGCCAGGCGCAGACATCGTCAGGATCGCCCAGCCCGACCACAGGAATCCGCGTCGCCAGACGATCGAGTAGTAGCGGATCGTCAGCGATATCCACCTCCCGCAGGCGCAACTGGAATTTTTCAAGTTGCGGCCATATTTCGCACTTGGCCTTTTCACAGAGGGAACAACCAAGCGTTGTGTAAAGCAACAACTCGCGAGACATGGAAATCAGAAATATCCCTGATTGCGCGCCCAGAAGTAGCCGAGCGTGGCCGCCGCCAGTAACAAACCGGTAACCCAGATCCAGCCACTGCCGCCACTCGCTTCAGCGACGGCCGAACTGCCTTGATATTTCTGGCGCTCCCGTGTGGTTTCAGCGAAAGAAACCACATTGGGTCTTCCCTGCGCGTCTTTGGCCTCCTGGCTGGCAGCTCTTGCCTGCGGAATGGAAATTGCCGGCCGCACCGTCGTCTTGTCGAGATCGTCCGCCGGGCCCACAACGCTGAAACTCAATGTATCGAAGCGCAGTTCATCACCGCGGCGCACTCGGGTTTCCACGATGCGCTTGTTATTGAGGTAAGTACCGTTCGCTGAACCGAGATCGGTGACAAACAACAACCCCTCGCGAACTTCCAAACGGGCGTGACGGCGGGAAAGGTGTGACAGCGAAAAAGTGATGTCGCATTCATCCGAGCGCCCCACCACCGTAGTCTCTTTGACCGGGAAGACCTTGCCGGCGATCGCCGGATGATTGGCCCTCAGCGCCCAGGCGACACTGCTGGCGGATGCCGCCGCCCTAAGCTTGGTCACTTTGGGATCCACCACTTGCAGCACTCGGCCGCCGACCTGCAACTGATCGTTCAGCTTGACCTCGCAGCTGCCCTTTACCGGACTGCCATTGAGCAGAATTTGACCTGCACCCGACAGATTATTCAGTGTCAGTGTTTCGCCGTCGACGACAATTTCCGCCTGCAGCTTGGCGACAGAGTCATCGGCAATGGTTAAGTCGCAGTTGGCAGCGCGCCCCAAGGTTACTTTCGGCGCAACCAGCCAGACACTTAAACTGGCATCTTTCAGGTCACAAAGTTTGAACATGTGGATATTTCCCCTACCAGACCCATCGCGGCAAAAAAAAACGCGCCCACTGGGTGGTGATGATGACAATTTTGCAGCAGCCCGCTGCCGCAACATTGATTCTTATCGATGGTCTGGAGTTTATCACGTGGATTTTCGTTAGCGTGTGATTCCGTTTGCAGCTTACAATGGCCAACGCGTTTAACATCGGTGATGCGCCGAAATCAGCGTGAACTGCTTCTCCCTGCAGTTCCACAGGGACGGGACCAGCGGTTATCTTGGTCAGCCGTTGGATCGCCGGAAAACAGAATAAAGACAGGTAGTTGCACGCCAGTGAGTGAAGCCAAAGTACGCGAAGTATCGCGGCACAGCGGGACAGTCCAGCGCACCAGTGGCGCCACGCGCAGCGCCGGCGCCACCCACCCCGGCTATAAACGCGATCAAAACGAAGATTCCTACTGGGCCGATGAACAACGGGGCATCTGGGTCGTGGCCGACGGCCTCGGCGGCCACCAGGCCGGCGAGATTGCCAGCCAGACGGTCGTAGAAGAGATTCAGCGCTCTGCCGCCACCGACCGCCACTACGAGCGGGCTCTGCAGCGCGCCCACGCGCTGTTACTGGGAGATGATCAAAATTCCGTCAATATGGGCTCCACCGCGGTAGTGGTTGCCGAGGACGGCGCCTATTTCCACGTTTACTGGGTCGGCGACAGCCGCGCCTATCTTTGGTCACCCGGCGCAGGCAAGGGTGAACTGAAGCAACTCACCAGCGATCATTCCTACGTACAAATGCTGGTGGATTCTGGTGCCATCAATTCTTCGGAAGCTGCCAGCCACCCTAATCGCCATGTAATCACCCGCTGCATCGGCGGCAGCACCAATCCCAAATTGGAAATTGACCGCGTCTCGTCGACCTGGGCGCCGGGACAAAAATTATTGCTGTGCAGCGATGGTCTCAGCGCCGAAGTCGACGCAGAGCTGATTGCCGAGGTCCTGGCGGATAACAGCGACAATCGCCGCGCTGCCGATCTGTTGATCGCCGCCGCACTGGATGCGGGAGGCAAAGACAACATCACTGTCCAGGTCATCAATGCGCCGAGTCCGGCGCCAACCAGTGCCCAAAAGTGGACTTCGTGCACAACTGGCGCACTACGCAGGTTGCTTCGGCGTTTTAAAGTGAGCGTTAAAATACTGCTGGCGATTATCGCGGTAGGACTTATCGCCGCCTTCGCCGCCGACCTGCTCGGCCAATTTTAATTTCAGGGAAAGCGCTCTATGGAAGTCGTCAGTACCAGCAATAACTCGTTGGAAATCCCCGGCTACCGAATCCTGAAAAAGATCAACCAGGGCGGTATGTCGACCGTGTACCTCGCGATCCAGCGCAGTGTCGGCCGCCAGGTGGCTCTCAAAGTGATGTCACCAGTACTCAATGCCGACCCTATATTCAGCGAGCGCTTCCAGCGCGAAGCCAATATTGTCGGCCAGCTTTCGCACCCGAATATCGTCGCCATTCACGATATCGGCCGCTACCGCAGCCTCAACTATATCGCCATGGACTACATGCCCGGCGGCTCGGTATCCGACCGGCTGGCGAAGGGCGTCATGGATCCGCTGGAAGCCCTGAACGTTACCCGCCAGATCGCCATGGCACTGGATAACGCCCACGGTAAGGGCTACGTGCACCGGGACCTCAAGCCGGAAAACATCCTGTTCCGCGAAGACGGTTCTGCCGTGCTGACAGACTTCGGGGTGGCCCGGGCGGTCGCCCGCACCACCCGCATGACCAATACCGGCATGGTGGTTGGCACCCCGCACTATATGAGTCCGGAGCAGGCCCGCGGCGCGGCGATCGACGGTCGCGCCGATCTCTACAGCCTCGGCGTCGTCTTTTACGAGATGATCACCAGCGCGGTGCCCTATCAGGCGGATGAGGCCGTCGCCATCGCGATCAAACATCTGACGGACCCTATTCCCCGACTGCCGGCGCGCCACTCCCTCTATCAGAACCTGGTCGACCGCTTTCTCGCGAAAGACCCGGAGCAGCGCTTCCAGCGCGGCCTCGACGTTGTGGATGCGATCGACCAGTTGATCGCCGCCCTGGCGGGCAAGCCGACAGCCCAGGCCACCCAGCTCAACAATACTTCGGTGCGTGTTTCCAGCCTGATGCGCGCCCTGTTACTGACCCTGTGGGGCACATTCAGCGACCATCTCATTAGGGCCTGGGCGCGCTGGCGCGACAAACCCCTAGACGAGAATCACCCGCGCGCCGAACAGGCGACCATTATGCGCATCCAGCAGGTGATTCAGCAGGCACCCCAGTACAAGCGCCGACGGTGGCTACTGAGCAGCCTGCTTATCGTTTCCGTCGCCTTCGGGTGGATTCTTTTCAGCCTGATCAGCTACAAGCTGCGGTGGCACGCTGACTCGCCGCTGCTGGGAAATTCCACCCGGTTCACTGCACAGTTGTTCCTGCCGGAGCAGGATGGGGATCTTCTTGCCCGCACGAACCCGAGTGCCCGGGAGGCGGATAACGCCACGCAGCAAGCCCCCGCCGCTGCCGCGCTAGCACTGCCCTCCCCGCTAACACCAGTCATCGATAGCGCGCTGGCCGCCAGTGCATCGGAGCAAACCGAAACAACCGGCGCAGCGTCCGCAGTTGACGAACCGGCAATACCCGGGACGCCGACGGAAGATATCGCCGCAGCGGTCGAGGACGAAACACCGGTAAAAGCCGGCAGCGAAAAGCCGGCGGCAAACGAAGAGGCTACCGACACCGCTCCGCTGGACCTGTTCAGTCTCACCGTGCGCCCCAAGCCGCGCGACGCCCGCGTGCGGATCATGAACATCAATCCGCGCTACCAGGCCGGCATGGAACTGGAACCCGGCAATTACGACCTGGAAGTAAGCAAACCCGGCTACACCACCGTTCGTCGCTGGATAGCAGTCGACGACCGGGATCTCTCCGTGCCCGTAGAACTGAAGCGCGCCTACACTGCCGGGAAAAAAATTCGTTCGACGCTGGCGTCCGGCGGACGCGGGCCACAAATGATCGTCGTCAAGGCGGGCAGCTTCCGCATGGGTAACAGCAAGCGCGCTTTCGCCAGCCCGGCTCATCGCGTGCGCATCGAGAAACCGTTTGCGATTTCCACTCACGAAATCACTTTCGATGAATACGACCGCTTCGCCGAGGCGACCGGTGCCGCCCTACCCGGCGACGCCGGCTGGGGCCGTGGCGAACGACCGGTGATCAACGTCAGCTGGCGCGATGCCCGGGACTACGTGCGCTGGCTGTCGCGGGAAACCGGCAAGCGTTACCGGCTCGCCAGCGAAGCGGAGTGGGAGTATGCCGCCCGCAGTGGCGTGCGACACCCGTTCTGGTGGGGCGACGACGACGCGCGGGGCAAAGCCAACTGCCGGCGCGGCTGCGCCAGCGAGTTCAACAGTATCTTCCGCGTCAGCAGCGCGCCGACCGGTCACTACCGGGCAAATAACTTTGGCCTGTACGACACCGCCGGCAATGTGGCCGAATGGGTGCAGGACTGCTATCTGGGTGACTACAGTAAAAGCCGCAGCGACGCGCGCCCGGTCGTTATCGACAACTGCGGCCTGCGCGCGGTGCGCGGTGGATCCATGCGCGATCCACTGAACAACATCAGCTCCGATTACCGCAAGGGGCTTAGTGAAAACACCATGTCCGTCGAGGTGGGCTTCCGAATAGTCATGGAACTGGACTAACTGAGCACATCCCCACCCGATCGCGCGATAGAGTGGACCGGTAAAACACGGGGCTGTGTTTTACCGGTGCGCTCCAACAATTAATCAACTGCCCTACTTCGCCTGAATTTTCCACACATTGTGAATTTTCGGATTGCGTTGAAAATCCTTATCCAGCAGCGGTAAGTTTTCGACGTTGAACTCCGTCACCAGGCTCTCATCCATCTTGAAGCTGCGCAGGTTATTGGAAAATACCAGCATTCCCCCCGGCGCCAGGAGTGACATGCACTGGCGAACCAGCGTGGCGTGATCGCGCTGAATATCCAGGACACCGCGCATTTTGGCGGAATTGGAAAAACTCGGCGGATCCAGAAAAATCAGATCGTAGTGCGCGCGACGGTTCTGCTGGGCCGATGCCAGCCACTGCAGGCAGTCTGCCTCCACCAACTGATGACGATAGGGATCCAGGTTGTTGCGGCGGAAATTGCGCGCACTCCAGGCCTGATAAGTCTTCGACATATCCACACTGGTGCTCTGCTCGCAACCACCCAGGGCCGCCTGGACGGTAGCGCTGGCGGTGTAGCAGAAGAGATTCAAAAATTTCTTGCCACGCGCGTGTTCGCGGAGATAGCGACGCACGGGGCGGTGATCCAGGAAGAGGCCGGTATCCAGATACGCCCGGAGATTTACCTCCAGCTCGGCCCCGTGTTCTGTGACCCAGATGCTGGCGGCAGAAGAATCCGCTTGCTTCTGATACTGGCTGCCGCCCTTCTGGTCGCCCTTATGACTGTGGCGCCGACGCTCCTTGATACTGATATTGCGCTGTGGAATTTCCAGCACCAGCTGCACCGCACGCACCAGATCGCGCAGACGCGAGCGCGCCTTGTTTTCATCTACGCTGGCCGGCGCGCGGTATTCCTGCACATGGGCAGACACCTGCCCATCAACTGATTTGTACAAATCGATGGCCGCGGCGTATTCCGGCAAGTCCGCATCGTAGAGGCGGTAGCAATCAATATTATTTTTCTGCGCCCACTTGCCGATGTTGCGCAGGTTCTTGCGCAGCCGGTTCGCCACCATGTCGGCTTCCGGGGACAACTTGCGGGCGCCCTCTTCCGCCCCACTTTCGGCCGACTGCTGGCGAACATGGAACAGCAGCAACTGGCTGGGAATACTGCCGTTGTAGAGCTGATACTGCTTGTGCGAACGGAGCCCTGTTTCGAAACCGAGTTCCGGATTACCGGTAAAGATACCAACCAGCCAGCCACCAAACTCGCTCTTCAGCTGGCGGCCCAGCTCTGCGTAAGTTTCGCGCAGCGCTTCCTGTTCACCGAGACGCTCGCCGTATGGAGGGTTGGTAAGTACCAGGCCGGGCTTGATCTCGCGGTGGCTCGGCACCTTGAAGGCCGCCACCGGACGGCAGCTGACGCGCACCTGCCGCTCCAGCCCGGCACGGGCAATATTTGCTTCCGCGGCAAACAGGACCTTGGCGTCGGCATCGTAGCCGCGAATTTCTGGCAGTTCCCGCTCCAGTCCGCGACGCCGGCGCTCCAGGGCTTCCTCCCGCAGCTGATTCCAGATATCACTCTGGTGATTGAGCCAGCGCTCAAAGCCAAAACTGTCGCGCAGCAGGCCCGGCGCGATGTCTGCGGCTATCATCGCGCCTTCGATCAGGATGGTGCCGGAACCGCACATGGGATCCAGCAGGGTTCCGCCTTCTGCCGCAATCTGGGGCCAGCCGGCGCGCAGTAACAGTGCCGCGGCGAGGTTCTCCTTCAGCGGCGCTGCGCCGATATGGGTGCGGTAGCCGCGCCGGTGCAAGCTGTCACCGCTGAGATCGATGGCGATATCCAGCCTGTCCCGCTGAAGCCGCAGGGCAACCGTCAAATCCGGATTCTGCTTGTCGATCACCGGCCTCGCACCGCTGTCGCGACGCAAGCGGTCCACTATCGCGTCCTTGGCTTTCTGCGCGCCAAACTGGCTGTTGCGGATCTCTCGGTTGGTGCCGGAAAACTGCAGCCACAACTTGCCGGAAGGATTGATATGCCGCTCCCAGGGCTGCGCCGCGACCGCGCGGTACAGGTCTTCCGCGCTGCTGATGCGGACCTGCTCCAGGCGCAGCATGATACGATTGGCCAGGCGGCTCCACAGGCAACAGCGATAAGCCAGCTCCAGCGAACCGGAGAAATGCACCGCCGCCGGTTGTTCACGGGTATCACTGGCACCGAGTGCGCGCAGTTCTTCAGCCAAAAGCCCCTCGAGACCCTTGGGACAGGTGGCAGTCAGTGCCAGTTGTTCATTCAGCTGTTCAATCAAAATCTTTTACTCATTCTTGAAACCTGATGGAAACAGGTTTCCAACATTTCGCCGAGACGCTCAATGCAACCTATTGGCGCCGGAGTGGCGATTCCGCGCTGCTACCTATACGTATTTTGTCTATCAAGAGCCGCTTTAAGTCAAAAGTGTTCGTTCACACATTAAGCACCTTTTGCTCTACTAGAATGCGTCGTCATTACTGTTAGCTTTGAGGCGCTGAGAGGCCGCCCCCAACACAATGTCATTTAGTGCACAAAACAACATGCCGAGGTGAGCGCTTTTCTGATTCGCCAGGCACGACAATACTCTTGGATTAACGCGGAGTTAAATGGAGGGTGGCGTGGCAACCTAATTGAATCATTCACTAAGCTTAGAAATACAGGTGCAATAAAACGGCAATAACTAAGATCATGCGGCGGAGCCGCCTGTGCATAAACAAGAGCAGAGGTACTGCATACGATGAAACGCCAAAAACGCAACCCAGCCGATAGAGCATTCTACAAGGGCTACCTCGCAGCCCTGCATAACAAATCCATGGATAGTTGCCCGTATATCAACGGTGCGTCCCATCAGGAATGGGTAAATGGCTGGCGTGAAGGGCGCGAAGACTACTGGAACGGCTTCGACAAGACCACCAAGGCGCAAAAACTGGAGATCTACAGCGCCGTCTCCACCGATATCCAATACCCCGACGGCTGGAGTACCGTCTAGATTCGAGCGATTGCGAACTCGATCAATAGACTTTACCCCGATTGCGCCGCGGGCTCCTCTCGACCTTCACTTCGAGTGATGGCAGTCAGTCAACTCGCGGCGCCACTGCGGCGCACCAGTGCGATCGCTTCGGCAGCCTCACGGATCACTTCCGGACCGCGGTAAATAAAGCCGGTATAGATCTGCACTGCCGTTGCGCCGGCACGGATTTTTTCTGCCGCACTCTCGCCATCGAAGATTCCACCCACACCGATAATCGGAAGGCGCCCCTTCAGCTCTTCTGCCAGCTGCGCAATGACCCTGGTGGATTTCTGCTGTAACGGCTTGCCGCTCAAGCCACCCTCTTCATTTCCATGTGGCAGGTGAGCCACCGCCGATTTGTCGATGGTGGTATTGGTGGCGATGACGCCGTCTATTTCAAATTCACACAAGGTCTCGGCGATCTGCGCGATCGCATCGTCGTCCACATCCGGCGCAATCTTGACGGCCAGCGGCACGTATCGATCGCTCTGCTGAGCCAACTGTGCCTGCTTCTCCTTGATCGCACCGAGCAGACGGTTCAGGCTCTCCCCAAACTGCAGGTCCCGCAGTCCCTTGGTGTTAGGAGACGACACGTTGGCGGTGATGTAATCCGCATAGGGATAGACTTTATCCATGCACAGGCAGTAGTCGTCTGCGGCGCGCTCTACCGGCGTATCGAAATTCTTGCCGACATTGATACCCAGCACGCCACCGAAGCGGCGGCGCTTGACGCGCTGTACCAGGTAATCGACCCCCTCGTTATTGAATCCCATGCGATTGATAATTGCATCGGCCTCTTCCAGGCGGAACAGGCGCGGCAGCGGATTACCCGGCTGCGGGCGCGGCGTCACCGTACCGACTTCGACAAAGCCAAAGCCGAGCGCTCCCAGCCCGTTGAATGCCTGGGCATTCTTGTCCAGACCCGCCGCGAGCCCTACCGGATTCGGCAGCGTCAATCCCATCAATTCCACCGGGTCATCGGCTATCGGCTTGGCGAACAGGGACATCAAGCCGAGCCGCTCAGCTGCACCTATGGCATCCAGCGACAGGTGGTGAGCTCGCTCGGGATCGAGCGCAAACAGGGCCTTGCGCAGATGTGAATACATGCCTTTCCTTTTTTCTGTCTCTTTCGACCGACCGGGGCGAACGAACGCCCCACCCCGGCTCTGCGCGGGCCGCACAATTGCGGCCCGCGCTGTACTATTCGGCCAGCGATTCCTGGTCCGCGGTCGCGTTGGCCAGATACATCAGTTCCCGCAGCGCGACCGTAAACATCGCAAAATCGCTTACCGGAGATGCCTTCAGTTCCGCGATCATGCTGTTCCAGCGCTGGATCGTGGGCGCCATGATAGCGCTCCAGCGGGACATTGCACCATCCACGTCAACTCCGGCCTCTCCGGCGAGACGCAGGATGTTCACGGCAAGACTCGACAGTTGGCTGTCGAGGTCATCCATGCTGGTCTCGCGGGCCTGGGCCTGCCAGAAGCTTTCCACCGGTAAATCGATAATCAGGTTGCCGAACCAGTGCAGATTCAACACGTCGGCGAGGCGGAAGTAGACGATCGCCACCTCCTCCACCGGGCGCTCACTGGCGCGGGCGGATTCGGAGATCCCCAGGGCCGAATACAGGTAGGTCGGGGAGGCCGCCAGCAGCGCCACTTCCTCCGGCACCTTGGCCTCCAGCAGTTTCTGGTAGCGGGACTCCCAGTCGCGCCGCGGCGCGCCGCTCAGGACTTCCGGCAGCGCCTTGATGACCCGCTGAACCGATGCCTGGAACAGCTCGCAGTTCAGCGCCGGCTCCAGGTCATTGCGGCGGTTGCGGATAAACCAGCGGGTGGCGCGGCGCACCCGACCCGCCATGGAACTCAGCAGCTTTTTCTGCAGTTCGGCCGGCACTTCGTAGTCCAGTGAGGCGACCTGCTCCTGGAACTGCGGCATCAGGTAAACATCGCGGGCGCTGATATAGGCCGCGGCCACACTGTTGATATCCGCCCCGGTCGCACTGCTGATGCGGTGATAGAAGGTGATCCCCATACTGTTGACCATCTCGTTGGCCACCTGGGTCGACACGATCTGGCGGCGCAGCGGGTGGTCATAGACCAGCTCGCGGTAGCGCGCGACCAGTTCCTCGGGGAAGGCGGACTCAACCGCTTCCTGAACCTGCGCGTTGTCGATGATTTCCGCGCTCTGCAGGTCCTCCTTCAGCTTCACCTTCACGTAGGAGATCAGCACCGACAGTTCCGGGCGGGTCAGGTACTGCCCCTTGTTCTGGCGCTCGGTGATCTGCTCGTTATCCGGAATAAATTCCAGGGCGCGCTTCAGCCGCCCTTCGCTCTCCAGCGCGTTGATGGTGCGGCGGTACTCGTCCAGTCGCTCGGGCACCTGGTACTCGGCCAGACTCAGGGCGCGGGTCTGGTCATAGTTATTGTGCAGCACCAGCTCGGCGACAGAATCGGTCATTTCCTCCAGCAGCTGGTTGCGCTGCTTGTCGGTCAGATCCCCGTTGGTAACCACCTTGTTCAGCAGGATCTTGATGTTGACCTCGTGGTCCGAGCAGTCCACGCCCCCGGCGTTGTCGATAAAGTCGGTGTTACAGCGGCCCCCGTTCAGGGCGAATTCGATGCGGCCGCGCTGGGTCATGCCCAGGTTGCCACCCTCGCCGAACACCTTGGCGCGCAGCTCGCGGCCGTCGACGCGCAGATGGTCATTGGACTTGTCGCCGACCTCGGCGTGAGACTCGGTACTGGCTTTCACGTAGGTGCCGATACCGCCGTTCCAGATCAGGTCCACCGACGCGCGCAACAAGGCGCTGATCAGCTCGTTCGGATTCAGCTGGTCCGCGTCGATGCCGAATGCCGCCTGCATTTCAGGCGTGATTTTGATCGACTTGGCGCGGCGCTCGAAGATTCCGCCGCCCTTGGAGATCAGCTTCTGGTTGTAATCCGTCCAGCTGGAGCGCGGCATCTCGAACAGGCGCACGCGCTCGGCATAACTGCTCGCCGCATCCGGGTTCGGGTCGATAAAGATGTGCAGATGGTTGAATGCCGCCTTCAGGCAGATATGTTCGGACAGCAGCATGCCGTTGCCAAACACGTCGCCCGCCATATCGCCAATGCCGATAACAGAGAAGTCCTCTTTCTGGACATTCACGCCCATCTCGCGGAAGTGTCGCTGCACCGATACCCAGGCACCGCGGGCGGTAATGCCCATCTTCTTGTGGTCGTAGCCCTGGCTGCCGCCGGAGGCAAAGGCGTCTCCCAGCCAGAAGTCGTACTCCGCGGCAATGCTGTTGGCGATATCGGAGAAGGTTGCAGTGCCCTTGTCGGCCGCGACCACCAGATAGGGGTCATCCTCGTCGCGGCGCACTACCTGCTCCGGCGGCACGACCTCGCCGTCCTTGAGGTTGTCGGTGATATCGAGCAAACCGCGAATAAATGTCTGGTAGCAGGCGATGCCCGCCTCCATCATCGCCTCGCGGCTGCTGTCCGCCGGCGGCTGGCGCACCACGAAGCCGCCCTTGGCGCCACTGGGTACGATAACCGCATTCTTCACCGCCTGCGCCTTCACCAGACCCAGCACCTCGGTGCGGAAATCCTCCAGCCGGTCGGACCAGCGCAGGCCGCCGCGCGCCACCTTGCCGCCCCGCAGGTGCACGCCTTCCACGCGCGGCGAATAGACGAAGATCTCGAATTCCGGCCGCGGCTCCGGAATGCCGGGGATATTGCGCGGGCTGAACTTGATCGAGATGTAGTCCTTGGGCTGGTCATCGGCACCGGTCTGGAAGCAGTTGGTGCGCAGCGTGCCCAGGATCAGTTCCAGGTAGCGGCGAATCACCTGGTCTTCGTTCAGGTTGTCAACCGCATCGAGCCCCTCGTGGATCTTCTTGATCAGGCGCTCTACGCGGGACTGGTCCTGTTTGCCGGTGCTGATGCGCGGATCAAACAGCGCGCGGAACAGCGCCACCAGGTTGCGGGTGATTTCCACATGGTTGGCCAGGGTCGCAGCGATATATTCCTGGCTGGCACTGAACTTGGTCTGCTTCAGGTAGCGGGCGTAGGCGCGCAGCATGGCAACTTCGCGCCAGTTCAGGCGGGCCGCCAGCACCAGCCGGTTGAAGGAGTCACTCTCGGCCACATTGCTCCAGATCGCGGCAAAGGCGTCCTGGAACAGGTTGCGGGACGCCTGCGCATCCACGCGGGTGGGCAGGCCAAATTCGAGATGGAACTCGTGCATCCACACATCGGTTCTGCCGCTCGGGCGGATGGTGTATGGGAACTCGCCCATCACCCGCAGACCCAGGTTTTCCAGCACGGGAATCACATCTGACAGTGTCAGGCCGCTGCCCCAGTTGAACACCTTGAAACGCAGGCTGCCCGGCGCTGCTCCGACCGGCTGGTAGAAACTCATCGCCACCCGGTTCTGCTCGCTCAGGTCGTCGATGGCCGCGATATCCTGCACGGCGATACGCGGTTCAAAATCCTCGCGATAACCAGCGGGAAATGCCCGGCCGTAAACACTGTAGAGTCGGTTGCCCTCCTCTTCTCCGTGGCTTTCGATCAGGGATTTTTGGAATACATCTTCCCAGGAACGGGTTATGTCCACGATTTGCGCCTCCAGTCGCGCCACGTCAATGTCTACCGGCTCGCTCGGGGAAACACGGAATACGAAGTGCACCCGCGCGAGAATGGACTCGGAAAAGTAAGTAGTGAAATCGGAATCGATGGCCTTGATGGCCTTGGCAATATGCGCGCAGATCAGCTCCCGCACGCTGCTGTTGAACTGCTCCCGCGGCACATAAACGGTGGCGGTTACGAACTTGCCAAACGGATCGCGGCGCATAAACAGGCGGATATGCGCGCGCTCGTTCATGCTCAGCACGCCCATCACCGTATCGAACAGCCCCTGGGTACTGCTCTGGAACAGCTCGTCGCGGGGAAAGGTGTCGAGAATACGGCGCAGCGCCTTGCCGTCGTGACTGTGGGGGGCCAGACCACTCGATTCGACGATCGATGCCATCTTGCGACGGATAATCGGAATCTTGGCCGGGCTCTCGGTATAAACCGGAGATGTATAGAGTCCCATAAAGGCGGACTCGCCGATGACTTCGCCGTCGGCGTTGTAGCGCTTGACGGAGACATAATCTGAATAAGCGGCGCGGTGCACCCGCGATTGCACCGATGACTTGGCGAAGGTGAGGAAATTCGGCCCCTGGTAGAAGCGCTGTTTGCCTTCGTTGAAAGCGGCTTCCGGTGTCGGTTCCGCTGGCTCCTCCAACTTCTTGAAAATGCCGAGACGGCGCTGCTCCACCTCACAGAGAATCTTCTTGTCCCCCTGCTGGCAGAATTCGTATTCGCGGTAGCCAAGGAAGGTAAAGTTGCCGTCGCGCATCCACTGCAAAAAGGCACACGCCTCCTGCAGGTTGGCATCATCCTCGGCGAGGCCGGTGTGCAGCTGGTCTTCCATCGCGCTGCAGGTATCGAGCATCGGCACGTAATCGTCCACCACGAGCTCGACATCACCCAGTACGTCCTTCAGGGCCGCAGTCAGGTCAGATGCATAGCCCGGTGAGCTGTCCAGGTTGATCTCGACATAGATCAACGCCTCATTCGATGCACTCGATTCCTGCGGCTCATCCGGTGCCTCACAGGGTGAAGGCAGCAGTTTCTGCAGCTTGCCAGACTTGCTGCGCTTAAGCCGCATCACGGTACTTTTTATTGAGTGGATGACGGTGTCGCGGCGATTGATCTCAATACGCACCGAATCCACCAAAAACGGCATGTCCCGCTGCAGTACGCCAACCACGGTATGGGAGCACTCCCAGCCGTCGTCCTCCAGGCGCGGATTGAATACGCGCACCTTTGGCTTGTCCCCCGGGCGCTGCTGGATAAAGTTCCACCAGCTGTAGATGCAGCCATAGACGTCGACCAGGCGCCGACCTGCCATATCTTCCAGTGGGTACTGGTGCAGGAACTGCTGCGCAAAGGCCACTACCGGCTCAGCCTGTTCCGCCAGCTTTTCCCGAATCAATGCGCTAACCTGCGCCACTAATTCTTCACGGCTGTCGGTGATCACCGTCGCCATATTCACGGAGAACCTCCCAAGTTCAATCTTCTAACACCGGCTCCGGTTTCCCCAGATCCGAAAATACTGTCGCCTTATCCCCACACGGGTGCAGGAACAAGTCCATAAATTTAAAATTTTGCCGGGCTCGAACCCGGCTCCAGTCCCGGCCGAACTATGCCAAAGTCGGACGGTCTATCAGCTGCGCGGCGTTTGCCTCAGAGCCGAGTGCCGCTAAAATCAACAGGCCCCACCCTCGCGGTGGCGGCGACTATATATAAAAGATGATAGATAGCCGCCCGGCCGGACGGGGGCAGGATCATTCACAGAAGAAACGAGACTATGGAAGCAAACCGGAATATCAGGGATCGCGTCATCGCATTGGGCGATTGGCTGGGGCAGCAGATCATCGGCCAGGAGACCCTGGTCAACCGCATACTGATTGCCCTGTTGGCGGACGGCCACCTGCTGGTGGAGGGGGCGCCGGGGCTGGCCAAAACCAAGGCGATCAAAACGCTGGGCGAGGCTATAGAGGGTGATTTCCATCGCGTCCAATTTACGCCGGACCTGTTGCCGGCCGATATTACCGGCACCGATATTTACCGACCGGAAACCGGAGAGTTCCATTTTCAACCCGGGCCTGTGTTCCACAACCTGGTACTGGCGGATGAGATCAACCGCGCGCCGGCGAAAGTACAGTCGGCACTGCTGGAGGCCATGGCAGAACGCCAGATCAGCGTGGGCCGAAAAACGTATCCGCTTCCAGAATTATTCCTGGTGATGGCGACACAAAACCCTATAGAACAGGAAGGGACTTATCCGCTGCCAGAGGCACAATTGGATAGGTTCCTCATGCAGGTGAATCTTGCCTACCCCGGTGCCGACGCGGAAGCTAAAATTTTGCGCTTGGCCAGATCCGAGGCAAGCCTTGGCGAAAATCGCCCTTCCGAAGTGATCAGCCAGGAAACCATTTTCCGCGCCCGCCGCCAGATTCTGGAGATGCAGATGGTGGAAGCGGTGGAGACCTATACTGTCCAACTTGTCATTGCTACACGAGAGCCGGCGAAGTATGACAGCGAGCTGGCATCCTGGCTAGATTTTGGTGCAAGTCCGCGAGCCACAATTGCACTGGATCGGTGCGCCCGCGCCCGGGCCTGGCTTGCCGGACGCGACTTCGTCACTCCCGACGACGTAATGGACGTGGCCCCCGACATTCTGCGCCACCGCCTGCTGCTCAGCTTCGAAGCGGAAGCCGCCGGCGTTACCGCCGACCAGGTGATCACGCGACTGCTGCAACAGGTACCGGCGATCTGATGCCACAAGCTGTACCCCACTCCGACCTGAATCTGCGCGGCGCCTACCCCGAGGTGGCCCCGCTCGTGCAGATGCGCTATATCGCGCGCCAGTTGCAGCTGTTCAAGCCGCGCCTGGCCCGCAGCGACCAGGCCGGCAATCTGCTCACCCGCTATCGCGGCCGCGGCATGAACTTCGAAGAAGTGCGCGACTACCAGGCCGGGGACGACGTGCGCACCATCGACTGGCGCGTAACCGCGCGCACCGGCACGACGCACACAAAGCTGTATCAGGAAGAGCGCGAGCGGCCGGTGGTGATTATGCTCGACCTGCGCTCGCCGATGTTTTTTGGCAGCCACCTCGCTTTCAAATCCGTGGCCGCCAGCGGCATCGCCGCGGCACTTGGCTGGGCGGCCCTGCAGCACAGCGATCGCATCGGTGCGCTGCTGTTCGCCGACCGGGAAATCGATACGGTGCGACCGCGCCGCAGCCATCACGCGGTACTGTCCATGATTCACGGCATGGTCGCTCGCGCCGGTGAACTGCAGAGCCCGATCGCGGAGCGCGGCAGCCAGTCGCTCAAGCAATTGCTCGAGGAAGCGCGACGCATCGCGCGCCCCGGCAGCGCCCTCTTCCTGATCAGCGACTGCCACGATCTCGACGAGCGCTGCTCACAGCCTCTATATCTGCTGACCCGTCACGCCGATCTGCAGGTGATTCGCGTGTCCGATCCGCTGGAGCAGCAACTGCCAGCACATTCCCTGACCATTTCGGATGGTCGCCAGCGCACCTTCCTCAACGCCAGCAGTCGCCCCTTGCGTGAACACTTTGCCGACAAACAGGCCCAGGCCCGCGCCGAAGTCGAGCAACTCTGCCGCAAACACCGACTGCCGCTGCTGGATTTTGACAATACCCAGCCGCTGCTGCCCACCCTGCTCTCTTATTACGGCGGACGCCAACAGGCGCTGCGGGGGCGGAGCGCATGAGGGCAGTCGCAGTGAAGCAGGCACCGGCTGCACCGCCGCCGTCACCGGAAGCGCAGAAATTGCTGGAGCAGCTGCGCGATATCCACGAACCGGCACCCGTCAGCTGGTGGCCGCCCGCCCCTGGCTGGTGGTTGCTGGCGCTGGTGATACTCGCCTGTGCGGTCGGCGTGTACGTGTGGTGGCGTCACCGACGCCGGCAACGACTGCACAATCGCTACCGCGTTGAGGCGGTCCGCTTGCTGCAGTCAATCGACATCGGGGAGCGGACCGCCCTCCAGGAAATCAACGAGATCCTGAAGCGCGTCGCCGTAACCACCTTCGGCCGCAGTGATTGCGGAAATCTGACCGGCCTGCCCTGGCTCGAGTTCCTGGCAGACAGCGCCGCAATCCCCTGCCCGGACCCGGCCAGAAAGGCCGTGCTCGAACACCTCTACCGCGCGGACACCATTGACAAATCCGCCAGCGAAGCATTCCGCCGCTACGCGGTTGAGTGGGTAAAGCGACACGGCGAAAAGCACTCCCGCCCCCCCATACCCGGGACAGTGGAGGCCAGCAATGTTTGAATTTGCCTGGCCCTGGGCCTTCGCCCTCCTGCCGCTCCCCGTGCTGGCCCGCTATTTTTTGCCGCGCGCCCGGCCACTCAGCAGCGCCCTCAAGGTGCCTTTCTATTCCGAGCTATCCCAGCGCGGCAGCAGCGACCAGGGCAACCTGTTCAACCTGCTGCTTATGGCACTGCTGTGGCTATTGCTGATCGGCGCCGCGGCGCGGCCGCAGTGGTATGGCGAGCCGATCACCCAAACCAGCAGCGCGCGGGATCTGCTCGTCGCGGTGGATATCTCCGGCAGCATGGAAACACCGGACATGCTGCTCGGCGGCCGGCCGGCGATGCGCATCGATGCCGTAAAACAGGTTGTCGGTGATTTCGTTGAACGCCGCGAAGGCGACCGCCTGGGCCTGGTTCTGTTCGGCACCCGCGCCTACCTGCAGGCGCCACTGACTTATGACCGCGAAACCGTCGGCACCCTGCTGCGCGAAGCGCAGATCGGCTTCGCCGGACAGGGCACCGCCATCGGCGATGCGATCGGGCTGTCGGTCAAGCGCCTGACCCAGCGCCCGGCGGAGCAGCGCGTGTTGATCCTGCTCACCGACGGCGCCAATACCGCCGGTGAGGTATCGCCGCTCAAGGCCGCCGAACTGGCCCAGCAGGCCGGTGTCACCGTCTATACCGTCGGCGTCGGTGCCGAGGAAATGGTCCAGCCGGGCTTGCTCGGCAGCCGCTTTGGCAGCCGGCGCATTAATCCGTCGCGCGACCTGGACAGTGAAACCCTGCAGGCCATCGCCGATAAAACCGACGGACGCTACTTCCGCGCCCACAACCCCCAGGAACTGGCAGAAATTTACGCCGAACTGGACCGGCTGGAGCCGGTCGAACAGGAGGCCGAGAGCTACCGGCCACTGAAATCCCTGTATATCTGGCCGCTGGGCGCCGCGCTGTCGTTGGCGCTGCTCTGGACCGCAGTGCCGCTGCTGCTCAATATCGGCAGTGGCGAGCCCCGTCCCAGCCGGACAACTCGAAAGCACGCTGTGGGAGCCGGCCCTGCCGGCGATTTCTCGAACCGGAGTCAAGCTACCTGATGTATGTCTCCGACCTCGAACAATTCCACTTCCTGCGACCACATTTCCTGTGGCTGCTGCTGCCCTCTGCCCTCGCCTGCTGGGGCCTGGCCCGTACCATCCTGAACAGTGGCCAGTTGCAAAAAATCATCGATGCCGACCTCCTGCCCCACCTGCTGCTGCGCGGCGGCGCACGGCGGCCGTGGCTCTTCGCGCTGATCTTCGCGCTGCTTGCCGGAATGATTGTCGCCCTCGCGGGACCTACCTGGCGCAAACTGCCCACACCGGTATACAGCAGCCAGGACGCCCTGGTGATTCTGCTGGACCTGTCTCCGTCGATGATGGCGACCGATCTCTCGCCGAACCGACTCACCCGCGCGCGACTGAAAGTCCTCGATATTCTGCGACAGCGCAAGGACGGGCTCACCGCACTGGTGGGTTATGGCGGCGAGGCCCATGTGGTAACACCGCTGACCGAGGACACCGCCACTATCGCCAACCTGGTACCGGCCCTATCGCCGTCGATCGTGCCAGTACCCGGCAGCAATACCGAAATGGCCGTGGAAACCGGTATCCGCCTGCTGAAGGACGGCGCCGCGGGGCAGGGGCAGCTGCTGGCCGTCACTGACGGCATCGACGAAATGGCAGTGGACACCGTCGCCAAGCTACTAAGGGACGCCAAAGTAGAGCTGAATATTCTCGCCGTTGGCAGTGGCGAAGGCAGCCCCATCCCCCGCGGCAATGGCAGTGGCTTTGTCACCGACAGCGATGGCTCTATCATCATCGCCAATTTTGATGCCGGCGAACTGTCGCGGCTGGCACGCGGCAGTGGCGGCCGCTTCGCCAAGATCAGTGTCGACGACAGCGATATTGCGCACCTACTTCCGGAAAGTGAAGCTCCGGAGCAGGCCCAGCTCACGGAACGCGAGTTCGATCAATGGAGCGAAGAAGGGCCCTGGCTGGTGCTGCTGTTGCTGCCGCTGGCCGCCCTGCTTTTCCGTCGCGGCGCCCTGGCCTGCACCGTCCCCTTTACACTACTGTTGTTACCGCCACAGCAGAGCCAGGCATTTGAGTGGCAGGATCTCTGGCAGCGCCAGGATCAACAGGCCCAGCAGCTGCTACAGGATGGCCAGGCCGAACAGGCCGCGAAGACTTTCAGAAACCCCCAGTGGCGCGGTACGGCCAATTACCGCGCCGGCGACTTCCCCGCAGCCGAGGAAGATTTTGCCCGCAGCCCCGACGCCCAGGGGCTGTACAATCTCGGTAACAGCCTGACGCGCCAGGGACTCTATAACGAGGCCATCGCGGCGTATGACGAAGCCTTGAAAAAGCGGCCGCAATTTGCCGACGCCGAGCACAATCGGGAAATCGCCGAGAAACTGAAAAAGCTGCAGGAACAACAGCAGCAACAGCAACAACAGTCTCAGCAAAACCAACAGCAGTCCGGCGATCAGCAGCAACAGCAGTCCGGCAGCGACCAACAGCAGCAACAGAACCAGGATCAGCAACAACAAGACCAGCAGGGTTCCGGGTCTCAAACGGGAACATCCGGCAGCGAAAACCAGGAACCCTCCGAGCAAGAGCCACAAAACGGCGAGCAACGGGAACAGCAAGCGCAGCAGCAACCGGGCGAGGCAATGGACGGCGAAGAGCAGCAAGGGGAACAGCCGCAGGCCGGTGCCGAAGAAAGCCCGCTGGATCCGGAGACGCAACAGGCCCTGGATCAGTGGCTGCGGCAGATCCCCGATGATCCCGCCGGCCTGATGCGCGAGAAATTCAAGTACGAAAGCCTGCAGCGCCGCCGCGCCTATCGCAGCGGTGAATGGCGCCCCCCGGAAAACGGGGCCACGCAGCGATGGTAGCGAAGTAAGATGGCAAAAGGTTATTGCGAAGTGAAACCAATCAGTTGGTCGGACTCTGTCACTGGCCGTAATCGTGTCTCTGTCACCCGTTGGGTCAGGACACTGATTCAACTTTTCCTGTTACTGGCAGTCGCCAATGCCGCCCATGCGTCCGAACTCTCCGCAACCGTCGACCGCAATAAGATCGGCATTGATGAAACACTGAACCTGCGCCTGCGCTACTCCGGCGACGAGAGTGGCGGCCAGCCAGACTTCGAACTGCTGGAACAGGACTTCGACATCCTCTCCCGCCAGCAGTCTAACCAATACCGGATCATCAACGGCCGCGCAGAGAGTTTCGTCGAATGGCTGCTGACCCTGGCCCCGAAACGGGAGGGAAACCTGTTCGTCCCCTCCCTGCACCACAAGGGGCAGATCTCCGACGCGATTCCGATTACCGTGACCGAAGCCGGCGCTGGACCCGATGCGACGGATCGACAGGCTTTCCTGGAAATCGAACTGGACAAGGACAAGATCTACGTGCAGGAGCAGCTGCTGGTCAGGGTGCGCCTGTATACCACCATTGGGCTGCACGATATCGCCACGGAACCCCTGCAGATTCCCGGCGCCCACGTGGAGAAGGTCGACGAACAGCGTTATGAACGGCGCATCAATGGCGTGGGCCACGCCGTCTACGAACTCGTCTACGCCGTCTTCCCGGAGAGCTCCGGCGAACTGACCATTCCACAGCTGAACTATGTCGCCGTTGCCGGCCGTCGCGACCCCTTCTCACTGTTCAACCGCAACAGCCAGCGACTGCGCCTGCGCTCCGAGGCCCAGACCATCGAGGTAAAACCCAAGCCGGACAAATACAGCGGCCCCCACTGGCTGCCCGCCAGCAGCCTCGGCCTGGTGCAAAGCTGGAGCCAGGATCCGGAAAGCTTCAGGGTCGGCGAACCCATCACCCGTATCATTACCCTGCGCGCCGAAGGGCTGCGCGCGGCGCAACTCCCACCCATGCCGAAGCTCAATGTCGAGGGCCTGAAAACCTATCCGGACCAGCCGCAACAGGATGACCAGATAGACCAGAACGGTGTTACCGGCAGCCGCATAGAAACCACGGCCCTTGTCGCCACCAAGCCCGGCGACTACCAGCTGCCACCGATCACCATCACCTGGTGGGATACCAAAACCGACCGCCAGCGCGCAACCCAGCTGCCGGCCTTCCGCTTTACCGTGAGCGGCGCGGCAGCGGCCACACCGGCGCAGCAACCCGGCGAGGGCATTCCCGACCTGAAGCCCGGCGCCGCGCCAGTAGTGGAGCAGAACCAGTTCTGGCGCAACCTGGCCATAGCCGCCCTCGCCTCGCACCTGTTGTGGCTGCTGTATTTCTTCTATCTGCGCGATCGCGGCGGCAAGCGTCACGCGGAAGTGGAGAAACGCCAGCCAAACGCCGAGCAGCAGGCCCGCGCCCTGGAAAGAGCCGTGGAGAGTGGCGAAGCACAGCTGATACAACAGGCCACCTTGAACTGGCTGCGTACCCGCTGGCCCCAGGTCAGTGGAAACACCCTCAGTGAGGCCAATCGAAAGCTGCAATTTGAAGAAGTGGAAAAACTGCAGCGACTACTGGATGCAGCCCTTTACCTCAGCCCGCCGAAACCGCTTAGCCGCCAACAGATCCAAATACTAGTGAGCAGACTACTCAAAAGAGAACCAAGTCCAAATCGACTGACGAGCAATAGCTATTTACCCGAACTATTTACATGAGCCTCTCAGGCTGGCAGGTGGGGCGCGTCGTTTGACCCGCAAACAGATCCGATTAGGCTGGCAAAGAAAAGGCGAATAGTCTTTCAAGTAATATGAGTGGGGCACAACTCCACTTGTACAGCTATAGTGAAAAGAAAGAAAAAATAAGATGAATCCGGCAATCAGAGGAAAATCAACGCCCAGCAGATTTGGTACATTAACAGATTTCTCCGTCACTCACACCTGCTAAGCTTTAAGATATTCAAGGAGCTTCATCGGCACCTTAAGCATGACAAGAAATATATTCGTATATATCCCATTCTCCTTACACGCACGGACAATTTCCAAGTTTTGGTGAATCCTCCACCAAAAACCTGTTGTACTTATACCGCCATTGCGCATTTTTACTATACACCTTGGAAGACGAGAAAAAGTAACCTTTTCTTTCCACAGCAACCTGGCCACCATTTCAAAATCCGCGGACACGCGATAATCCAACTTGTATAAACCAAACTCATCATAGCAACGCTTCCTAACAAAGAATGTAGGATGGGGAACCATCCATCCCCATCGCACGCGGGAAACACTAAAGTCCTTAGAGCTACAGAAGCGAACAGTCTTATCCAAATTGACCCTGTCAACTATAGATAAATCCGCGTAAACCGAGTCAACCCTTGAAACATTGAACTGTTCAACAATGTCGGAAATCACTTTAACGTCAGAATAGACGTCATCAGAATTAAGCATTCCGATAATATCACCACTCGCAGAACGTATCCCCTTGTTCATTGCATCATAGATGCCATCATCTGGCTCTGACACAACCTTCGCAATCCGCCCCGCGTACTCATGAACGATGTCCATTGTTCCATCGCTGGAGCCACCGTCCACAATAATGTATTCAATATTTGGATAGTCCTGTCCCAAGACAGACTCAATTGCATCCCTGATGGTTGCCACACTATTAAAACAAACAGTGATAACACTTACTTTCTGCACAAAAAACCCCAACCAACCACAAAACTAACGGACCTATTCAGATCAACGCCCAGTTATAACGTCACAATATTTATCAAATTGAAGCGACTTCTTGCAGATATATATTTTCAACGAACCACTCATAAGTCGATTGCAGCCCATCTTCCAAGGATATTTGGGACTCCCAACCTAACCGCCTCAACAGAGAAACGTCTAGCAGCTTCCTTGGGGTGCCATCTGGTTTGCTATCATCAAAAACAAGACGCCCAGTAAACCCAACGACTCGAGCAATACTCTCCGCAAGTTCTCGAATCGTGCAGTCAACGCCCGATCCGACATTAATATGCGACATTAGTGGCTGAGTCTCAGACTCATAAATACTTCTTGCGAGCCCCGCAACATGAATACAGGCATCAGCCATGTCATCCACATGAAGAAATTCCCGCATCGGCCTACCGCTACCCCAGACATCCACTTCCGATGCACCACAGGCTTTAGCCTCATGGAAACGCCGAATCAGCGCCGGTACCACATGGGAATTTTCCGGGTGAAAATTATCATTTGGCCCGTAAAGGTTTGTAGGCATTACGCTACGATAATCTCTTCCATACTGACGAGAATAGGACTCACAGAGTTTAATACCGGCAATTTTTGCTATCGCATAAGGCTCATTAGTAGGCTCCAGATAACCCTGCAAGAGAGACGCCTCAACAATCGGCTGCTGGGCTAAACGAGGATATATACAGGATGACCCCAGAAACAAAAGCTGCTGAACACCCGATCGATGCGCCTCATGGATAACATTGCACTCTATGGCTAGGTTCTGGTATATAAACTCAGCCGGATATTGATTGTTAGCATAGATACCGCCAACTTTCGCTGCGGCGAGATACACAATGTCGATACTTTCGGTCGCAAAAAATCGCCTAACAGCGGCCTGATCTGACAAGTCGAGCTCATCTCTAGAGCGCGTAACAATATCTTCGCGACCACTTTCGCGGAACTTTCGAACGATGGCTGACCCCACCATACCCTTGTGCCCAGCTACAAAAACGCGTTTCTTTGACAGCATCTATCCTTCCTGCCGGGTAGTGACCGAGTAACCATTTTTGGCTAATAGCACATTACGTTTGGCCTGATCCAAATCGCTTGCCGCCATTTCGGCCACCAACTCTTCAATGGATCTAGTAGGCGCCCATCCGAGTCTTTCTTTAGCCTTACTGGCATCCCCGAGAAGGGTATCAACCTCGGCAGGCCTGAAATATCTGGGATCAACTCGAATAATCTCGTCTCCAGGATTCACAGCAGGGGCGTCCCGGCCCACAACAGAAACAACCACACCCTTTTCCTGTAGGCCCTCGCCAACAAACTCGATCTCGATTCCAAGCTCCGCAGCAGTCATCCTGACGAAATCGCGCACGGAGTATTGAACTCCAGTTGCGATCACAAAATCTTCAGGCTGTTCTTGCTGCAGCATCAGCCACTGCATTTCGACATAATCCCTCGCATGCCCCCAGTCCCGCAACGCATTCATATTTCCGAGGTATAAGCACGTGTCCAAACCCTGAGCAATGTTAGCAAGTCCACGGGTGATCTTTCTCGTGACGAATGTCTCTCCCCGCCGCGGAGATTCGTGGTTGAAAAGAATACCGTTACAAGCGTACATGCCATACGATTCCCGAAAGTTCACAGTTATCCAATACGCATATAACTTAGCAACTGCGTAGGGTGATCGGGGATAAAATGGTGTTGTCTCTTTTTGCGGAGTCTCTTGCACGAGCCCATAGAGCTCGGATGAGGACGCTTGGTAAAAACGAGTCTTTTTATCAAGTCCCAAGAGACGTATAGCCTCCAGTAGCCGCAACGTCCCGAGCGCATCCACATCAGCGGTGTACTCTGGAGACTCGAAGCTGACCGCAACGTGTGACTGCGCAGCCAGGTTATAAACCTCGTCGGGCTGCACTTCTTTCAAAATTCGCGTGAGATTGGAACTATCGGTAAGATCACCATAATGTAGAACAAATCTCCGGTCCGCCTCATGAGGATCCTGGTAAAGGTGATCGATTCGATCTGTATTGAAAGACGACGCGCGGCGTTTAATACCGTGAACTTCATAACCTCGCTCCAGCAGGAACTCAGCAAGGTAAGAGCCATCTTGACCCGTAATTCCCGTAATCAATGCTTTACGCATTCAAATCCCCATGTAAAAAAGATTAAATCTTAGCCTGCACAACGTTACGCGAGCAAAGGATCAATGGCCCGATAGAAGACCGACCTCTGAAACTCGGGCGTGTAACTACTCAGAATTTGTTCACGACAACTTTCAGGAGTTATACGGCCGGAATCAATATCGGCCAGACAGGTCGAGATCCTTTTTACCAGATCCTCGACATCACCGCGCCGGTAAAATGCACCACTTTTTCCAACTTTGATTGCCTCGAACTCTGGCATCTGATTGGGAAAGTCATCGTGTGAGATGACAGGCGTACCACATACCAGTGCGTGCATCGCTGTCAGCCCCACCTCGCCCGGGGACACACAAATATCAGAGACCGCCAGTAATGGCACGATAACTGCGTCGTCATAACATTCGCCGTAGAACAATATATCGTTCTCTACTCCAAGCTGCATAGCCAGTTGAGATAGGGCTGAACGCTCAATCCCATCTCCAATAAGGAGCGCTTTCACCGGGCTGCCTCTCTTTCTGAGCCGCGCTACAGCGTGGATCAGCAAATGCAGGCATTTCTGCGGCTCGAGCCGGCCGATGAAGACAAGCAACCGCTCAGGCGCTTCACAGAACCCTCGCTTGACTTTTTCCACGTAGGCATCATCTATGGAATTCAAGACTTCCAATTGTGCGCTGACATCAAGAGAGTTATTGATGACGTGGAGGCGTTCAGCGGGAATGCCGGCGGACACGAGCTCCTGCCTGCCGTGCTCGCTATATAGCAAAATGGTATCGGCCAGACGATAAAAGCAGGTCCTGATGATCTTCTTCAGGCGCCCCTCATTCCCATATATGCCATGCGTCCAGAAGACGACCTTCTTCCCAAATGACTTTGCGATGGTAGCGCTCAGCCAGGTAGAAACACGGTGGGCCTCACCCCAATAGACGATTACTCGAAACTTTCGCGAAAATGCCAGCCTTTGAAGGCCCGTCTGCCAAAAACAAATATTGCGAAAATAAAAACTGCGGATTTTCTGCCAACGAATCCCGCCTTCGTCCGGATCCATACTGCAGAACTCTGTTGGCGCCAGCCTTACTCTTGAAGGATCCTCCCTAGGATCGGCAAAAATCACCACCTCCGAACCTGATCTCCTATATTCGCTAATCAGCCTGAAGACCGGATAACGGTACAGAGCAAACCTGTCTGGAATCAGCGCAATATGCCTTTCCACTCGAGTCACCCCATTACCCCTTCCTCGTGGGCCACTGGTACCGCGTTGCCAACTGCCCCGGGCATGAACAGGTTCCAATAGGGTCTGATACCATCATGCGGGTGGTACAGAGGCTTGATCTTAGTAGGCGCCGGTATTGGAAACTTTATATTCGCTCTTGAATGACCGTATTTATCGAGGTAGCAATAGGCAATCGGATAAAAGCGTTCGGCATCGAATTCATCAATTTGTGCGTAAGGCCAGGAACCGGCGGAGTGCCCCAAAAGCCATTCCATCCCGTTCCGGATTCCGTTTCCTTCTTTCCCGGTGAAGCTCCAAAGATCCTCGCCGACCGATTCAGCGATAAGGGCGAGATGAATCCATCCCTGAAGGTTGAAACAACAATAATGGGCAGTACTAGTCCGCTCTAGCTCGTGAGGCTGAGCCCCTGCCGCATCAAATTGCGCAAGCAACCTAAAGCGTGAATCACGCAAAGTCTCTCGCAAGAGTTTGGCTTCACCTAGAAAAGCACAGATGGCTGCAACTTGAAGATCGTAATAGGTTCCATGGTTATTGAGGGCGGCGCGCTCCTCAATACCCTGCCTGCTGAAACGCAACCATTCGAGATAGTTACCCAGCCAGGCTTTGAAGGCCGCGTATTCCTCCGTGACCAGGAAGTTGCCCGACTTCAGAATGCGCACAGCGTCGAGGAAATAGTAAAGGTCTTTAAACTCTATAATGCCGGAGCAGGCGCCGCGATTATTGTTATGACCGCACCGAACCTGCGCATACTCAAGATGAGGCGTCATAGCGGTCTCAGGCTTCAGGAACCATTGCCGAACCAGTTCCGCCCCGTGCCTTCCATATTCGGGATCTCCAAACTGCAACCACGCCAGAGCCAGCGTATAGGTGTCATCAAACAAGTATTGGACACGGGTACGGTCGTATTTTTCACTGAGCGGTTCATACATCCGAGTGCCCGGAACACGCTGGCCATCACGCCGCACATAGGGCAGCCCCGGAATCTTCAGCGGATGCGGCCAATAGTATGGAGCCGGATGCCAGTAATCATTTCGATTCCGCCCAGGGGGAAGCGTCGTTTTATCCACAACTGAAAACGGCCCTCTGGTAAGAGCCTCCGCAGCAGCATTCCTGAGGTACCCCAGTGCAACGGCGGAACCATCGAGCCTGTCCGCCGTGGGGACAAAAATTACCTGTTCTGGGTTGAGATTGTGGTCAAAGGCCTTTGCGTCGAGCATATCAAGCATACTCGCAATGGCCTCGGTACGAGCTTCGCCACGCCCCACCCAAGCGTTGTGATCACGTTGCTTCTCGAATTCTGCCTTACCGGAATATAAACGGGCGACCCATCCGCCCTGCGCGTATCTCCCGGCATCAGCAGAGTACGCGGGACACGGGAGGTCCCAAGGCTCTATCGGCCAGTTGTCCCACTTGCCCGGAAAACCGATCCGCCATAAAAACTCGACCTTGGGACGCCGCCCATAAGAATACTCAGGATCAAATTCCTCGTTTGAATCCGCCCTGAAAACAACCTGCGGCTCCTCTATCGCCTCCGGGCGATAACCAGGATTCAGCAATTCATTGTTATCCAGAATCCGGGCCATTGGCACAATATGGTAGGGAAAATCGGCCTGCGCGATAACAGATCGCCGGATCTCCTCCCACGCAGAAAGCGTAAGAAAACAGTTGCCATCCCAGGGAAGGATCCACTTTGCTCGCCTTTTTCCATCTTGCAGTGCCACATTCCTTGCACCATTATTATTCATTACATAGTTGTTTTTTTTCCGGTAAACACGTAATAGTGCTATCCCCTGTGACGAGAGGTGCAGCCGCTTAAAGCCGGACGAATATGGAGCAAAGTGAACAGGAAGCCCAGAGATGTCCCACCCCACGGTACGATACGCATCGTAGTCAAATGGGATGCGGATATACGGCAGCCGATAAGTTTGCAATAGTTGTATTATCTTTTCTTCTTCGCCCCTATCAACGATTCGATTAACAATAAATCTCTTTTCGCAATTCGCGAGATCCGCCTCGTGCTTCAGAATAAATTCCAGATTTTTTCTCGACTGCCCTTTTTTGTGCCTAGGCACAAGGTCATTACCTATTATCCGGTATAGTACGAAATTATTCGAATCGGGCTGGCATTCTTTACTTTCCCCGTCTTTCACATTTGTGCCAACCGGCTTCAACCTATCCTTAGGATATGAAACCTCCACAAATTTCATTCTGGCATGCTTATCGAACACTCGTTTAATACGGCGTGCAAACGGAATAGAAGCCACTAAAGCACGCAGATCAAGCATGTTCATTAACCCCGAGAACGACTTCGTTGCATAGCAGGGACTCAATCAACTTAAGCGCTGAGTTATATCTTTGCGATTTTATTTCTTCTTCCAATTGCAGAGCAGTTTGTGAGAATTTTACATGTTGAAATCCGAACCATTCCGGAATATCTTTTCGGGCCAACCTGGCGCGACTTAAAATATTCCCTATTTCTTGGTCCGCAATACCATTTGGTAGCTTTACCCCAATAGGCTGAACAGACCAGCGACCCCAATTAATCAAAAAGAACTTTCCCTTCATATTCGAAACGGCATTCGACGGATGAGTATCCTGGTTTCGGATATATAGTGGAAAAGTCTTAAGCACTCTCCTTACCATGGGAAGCTTTTTGAGAAACTCCACCAACAGTTCCTTTTGGAATGCCGTCTCACACGCTATTTCGACTCTCTGGACCAGCTCCGAAGCAATTCTTTGATGGAGTAACGGATGGGTGGAGACATATGCGGACACCAATGCCTTGGGGGGCTTAGCCGACCACTGTTGCAGCAAAACATCCCGACTGATGTTTTTCCAGTCTGCCAGCGTCACTGGCACACAATCTGAGATATCCAACAACTGACATTGCAGTTCCGACTCTTCAAAACTTGACAATTTAGCCGGTGCCCCGATAGCATCCCGCGACAGATGGGCAAATAGAAATTCCTCGTTTGCGTATAGATATTCCCAACTCGGAGAGAATAATTGAATACGTAGGTATTTTGCACCATTAGCAAATTTACCATTCGAACTTAGCAGGAGACTATTTACATCAGGAATAATTGGATCAACCCAGCTAATAAACAGAGGCTGATCAACCGCTAGGGCTCCCCCCACATGATTACCGATCCACCCCGCTAAATTTGGGCCATTTAACAGTTTTGCCAATGGCGCCGTCTTCTTAATCCCCTTTACAGGGACTTGGATATGACGAAATACTAATGGATCGGTGAGATCTCGGATCTTAAAGATCTTAACGCTTTTCGCTATCATTCCAGACATTGCCGCCAGCATTTGCCGCGACAACACAATCGAAAGGATTGCAGTCAGAACATGCAATTCACCGTACAAAAAAAACGGCAGAAGAATAACGACAAAACCGAACAAAAAATTAATCGACAATAAAAGCCTTAGATACCCGCCGACATTATTCAGCATAAACCTCTTTATGCTCGACAAGCCCCCTCTTCGCCCCTTAAAGGCTGCAGCGGAGATCAAAAACTCAATTAGAAAAAGAGCGAAGTACACTAAGGAAAGCCAGATATTGAGTAGAGAAATAATAAGGAATATCAATCCGACAAAAATTCCTCCAGCCCATATTTCACAGGAATCAGAATAAAATCCTTTTACCCTCTCCTTTTGGTTGCCAACAACATTGATCTCGTTCGCTCGCAGCATGATTTTGGAACCACCCGACAAGGAAAAGTGATCCATCATCAAATCGGTCAAAACTGCCAAAGCATAAAAACAAAAAGCCGCCACAGAAAGCCAGACAATCCAGATTGCCTTATCTTCCACAGCAACTAAATTACTCAAATAGCTTGGAACCGATTTCGATGTCGCCAGCAAAAGTATTTTCAAGGGCAAGATAAAGGCAGCAATGTTCGCGACTCGAGAAACGACCGCGGCGCACACCACAATTAAAGTTGTACCAGGATATTGCCGCCAAAAATACTTAGAGACCCTAAAGTACCATCGCAAAAATTTTCCGCATAAATTAAAGAGATTCATACCACCACTTAATCTTATCGTCGCTCAGCCTGGCCATTAACCGCCAAACGAAATAATTCGCAAACCTCCAAAAACCACAGCCTGACCTGTACCATTGCAGCAAGAACCCTGAACTTGAAGGAATACTGACCAGAATACAAAAAATCTTTAAAGGCATTAACTGGAGGCAGAAGTGTCCTGAACACAATCATAAACCTAGCGAGGCCTCGCGCTTTTGCATACTGCCCCCCCTTAATACGCCGAGCCTTAATTGCGAGCTCTCGCCAAGAAGTCCTTGGGGGATGATTAACATTAGCCGAAGCTAAATAAACTAAATTGGCACCAGATTTTAAAGCCCGCCTACAAAAATCTACATCACCACCAGAGAAGACCTCCGCATTAAACAGGCCTATCTGCTCAGCAAACGACTTTGCCACGCAAAGATTAGCGGTGGCGGCATACCCACGAGAAACATACCGGTCTTGGCGAATGCCCTTTACAAAGTCATAAATCTCATAGGCGCAGGGATTTTTTGATGCCTGCGTAACCGTTACACGCCCAGCGAGAACGAGATTCGACTGTGAAACCGATTTAATTCTATCAGCTATCCGTTCCAGCCAATCCGGATTTGGAAGACAATCCGCATCCGTGAATACCAACCACTCCGCATGTGCGGCGCGGACTCCCATATTTCGTGCAGCGTACGAACCTGGCTTCTGGCAATGAAGTATGCGCACGTTAAGCCCAAAGCATTCCGGCGCCCGCTCCAAATCAGAGCCATTATCCACAAGTATAATTTCGTATACTTCACGCGCTAAAGTTTGGCGCGACAGACATGTCAATAGTTTTGAAACAAGCCGCCACTGATTGAACACTGGCACGATGACCGAAAATTTTAGATACGGATTTTCCATTTTTTGTCTCTGGAGCCGGGCTAAACTTACGACCAACGACGCAATGCGCTGCACCCCTGACGCATAGGAAACAGGACCTTTGAGTCAGCGATATATCTCATAAAAAATTGCCAACCTAGAATAACCAGTTGGAGAAAAGAAAAAAATCATCTTGATTCCCATTCCTGGAGAGGGGAAACCCCATGAAGTGACTCGATCCCAAAATCTTCCAGTCTCTTTGTAAAAAACTCTCGCAACTTGCCAGGAACATACTTAATTGAGTCCGCATACCATTTATCGACCCAACTAATATCTTTCTTCAGTGGAGAAAGCTTCGGATGCTCCAAACCGCACCTCTCCACCGCCCAGAGCAGGGATGGCAGCATCGAAACGTACTCTTTATTAATCTTCTTTTCAGCTTCCGGACAAGTTGCAATGGGGTGTCCTGCAAGAGCGCTTTTTCGATAGCATTTTGCACAATAATTACATGGAGTTCCCAGGTCTCCACGCATACACCCCATGACGTAGTCGCTCTCGCCAGCAATCAATGTGGTCGAGACTTCTGTTAAGCCTGCGCAAGGCATGGAGTAATAGAGACCGGCTTTTTCGAATCGCTCTAAAACCGAACTAAAATCCCGAGGAGTATATTTTGTGCCATGTCCATGAGCGGAAAACAGATAAACGGTCTCAAGAACATTACCATCAGCTACGGTATGCAGATCAAGATAATCAGCCAATAAGACCAGAGTGATCGTAAATCCGCCAGCACCATAAAATCCTGGAGACCTCTTGTACTGTTTCGGGAGCTCATCATAATTACTTTTAATCGCCAACCCGTCTCGCTCCTTCAACGCGGCCAGAGCATTATCCATTTTATGGATTGCCGATGGCTTGACTATCTGAGTGTAAACTGCAATGGGATCAGGGAGCAGGTTCATTGCAGCTGTAGAATCCACGCCTCCGGAGTATGCAACGCCAACACGCGAACCAAACTTTCGGCTCGCCTGTGACTCGGCCACCTTTCCATAAGGCTGTAGCAGGAGGAATTCAGCCAGATCCAATAGAGCCTTACTCGGCATTTCATAATCTTCCGGCATCTCCCAAAAGTATTCTCTATTTTGAAATAAGAACTTCACTGTATTTTGCTCGAGCACCCAATCGCCAGAAAGCATAAACCACCTATTTTGAATTTTATCTTCTTTCTAAAATCTATCGCCCCCCCAAAAAAAGCAGGAGCGTTCATATTGTCAATTTCATGCTGCTTTACTTAAGCGCACTTAGCATTTCAACTCAATTCTCAGAATTTCTTGCAATAGTCACATTTAACTCCGGAATTTTTTCAATTAACAACCCACGCAATTTCGAAAACTCATAAATGGCACCGACATACGATAAGTGGTGATAGTCTCGATGAGTGACTCTGCCAGTATCGTCAAGGAATGAACATTGCCCACCTGGGCACTGGCTCTGCCTAACAGGGATATAATTTTCCACTAGAGCCTCAAGAGCCTCATTGTAGGCCCATTCGCGTTTCACCTGGCGGAAATCCGGAGTACAGACGTCTTCCAATAATTTGTCAGACAAGATAAAATTCGGCACAGCGCGGCATTGGGCGAGCTCAATACCTGGCCGAATAAAATCACCTAAAACGTATGCGGCGTGCCCTAGGTCATTAAGCTCGGACACCAGTCTATTATTAATGGGAGCTATAATTTGTGGGGTAGATCTTTTTGCTGCAGAAATAAATATTATCAGGCGCCGCTTTTGGCTTTTTGCCCAAGCCAGAAAGTCTTCATTTCGCTTTCCACACTCAACCGTAAGATCAGATCGCCCCATATCTCGTACGTAACCATCGAATCCGCTTTGAGGAATACAGCCCGACATATATGCGACCGCAATATTATGATGAGGGAACATCTCTGAGACACCAGCCACCAAATGAAATGCGTGACTATCCCCCCAGACAATAATCGTTTGATCTGATTTACGATCGTTTTGACAGGTAAACAGCGATGCAGGGAACCCCTCTAAACTACCCTGACAGTAAAGTCTCTCCCTGGTGCTTCTCCATTCTTGATTGGACAACGTTTTTCTCGCCTCAGGAATTCGGCCCTCATCCTCTGCTAGCGCTAAAAAGCCAACTGCTAATATAGGGACGGAAAGAGGCAGGCCCGCTCGAGCAATATAATGATACGCACGCTTTGGGGGCTTCGTTAACACATTTGCACTTCGAAATAGATTTTCGACAAAGGAATATAGCAACTGCCCTAAAATTAGGGTAACCGCCAGCATCGCGACCTTAGCTTGCCAGGCCTCTAGGTCACCGCCGAGATTTGTAAAATAGACAATAACCGGCCAGTGGACCAAATATAGCGAGTAGCTGATTTTACCCAGATGCCGAGATACCCGATTTGCCAGAATTACACTTGCCACCCGGGACGTGCTTGCCGCTAGGATGATTATGCAGGTAGCCAGAGAAACGATTAACGCATTGTAATATGGGAAGACCGCCTCTTCAGTTAGTAACACCATATAGCCTATTACGACTGCAACACCCAGCACCAGCAAAAGATCCGCGACTATCACATGTCTTCGCAATACTTTTGTCATCGTGCTAGCGACAGGGGCAACCGCAAGTAAGCTCCCCAGTCCAAACTCAAAAATGCGGAAAGGAAACCAGTAAAAGGCGGTCGCAGGCCCATCAACGAAATTCGAGAAAAAGCCGACTTTCGGTGCAATTTTTTCACCATAGGTGAAATCGAGAAATAATGCATTCAACAGGAATGAAAAGGCGGCGAGAATCGACACCCCAACAACAGCACCCTTCCTCCGCCCCAGCTTTAGAAAGAGCAACAACAAAAAAGGCCAGAATAAATAAAATTGTTCCTCGACCCCAAGTGACCAAGTATGAAGCAGCGGCTTGGTCATTGCGATGGAGTCAAAGTATCCGACATTCAGCCAGAAGTAGATATTCGAGACACTAAATATTGCAGTTACCGCGGACCAAATAGTAGAGACAAATTGCTCTTGGGACAGCAAAAGATAGCCCGCTAAAACTGCCAACATGGCCGTTACGAGAACCGCCGGCAACAGCCGGCGAATTCTCCGCCAGAAAAAACCTCGGAGATTGATTGTGCCGGTCTTTTCATGTTCTGCACATAAGAGTGCGGTGATCAGGTATCCACTGATGACAAAAAAGACATCAACGCCTACAAACCCCCCACGAAGCAGACTCACACCGAGGTGTGCACCAATGACGCCGAGCACAGCTAGTGCCCTAAGGCCATCCAGCTCCTTAACATATTTGATATATTTCATACCATTAAAGCTCAATCTCAACAATAATCGCCAACTAACTACATCATGCGGGCAGCGTTGGTTTAGTTAGCTCGTCGAGGTTTTCGTTAATCGCTTGCAGCGGGACAAGCGCAGCCTCAGGCGCCGGGTATTTCCTTGTCACGTAAGGAAACTCTAAATAAGCCGCGTCCCTTTCCAGCCCTTCATGCCAACGCATCCAGGCTTCCCTGTACTCCGCGCGAGAGGGAGAAATACCTCGTACTCGGTCAACCCCATGTTCCGGGTGGTTTGTCAGGCTACCCTCTGCATCTAGGCAGATCATGGAAATAAGATCCTGAACAACAAATTTATCCTTGAAAATTTTCGTCGCTCGCGCTATCAGCTCACTGTCCCCGCCGAAGCGGACGCAATCCCAATGCCCTAGATTTTCCCTAAACTCTTGCAAATCGAACATACAAGAAATACTGGCTATCCGAGCGACTCCATCATGGCTAGTCGAGCCAATCCGGGAGAATCGGTCGACATAGCGATCCTGCCGCAGTCGCAACATCCGCGCGATACTAACCTTGATATCTCGATCGCCTAACATAAGCTTCAGCTGCCGCTCGATTCGCTGGGGGTGTGCCCAATCATCCGCGTCATGCCCAGTAAGGAACTCACCGCTGGCGAACTTTAGGGCCATATTTTTGGATACATAGGGTCCGACGTTGACCTTATTTTTGACAGCTATGACACGATCATCGCAACGCTCAAATTCGCGAATCAACTCCCAAGTATTATCGCTACTACAATCATCGACGATAATTAATTCGATATTTTTCCATGTCTGGCTTAATATGGATGACACTGAATGCTTAATTGTTTTTTCCGCATTAAATGCGGGCATTATGATAGAAACTTTCGGATTCTCATCTAGACAATATGAACTCGGCACCTCACTGGTTATTCTCTGAAACTCTGAAGCGACATCTTCTCCTCGCGACAATAATGCAATTGGCAAAACACCCTGATCTTCCAAGTACTTATTAATATGGAACAACCACTGTTTATCGTCGGAAACTACCTTATTTGCCAGTAAAACTTGGTAGACGCCGTTATCGCGTTCAGTCTTATAAGTTTCAAAAAATTTGATGGCCTCATCCAACCCATGATTTTCCATCACTCGCATTGCCTGAAATGCAAGAGATGTCGAGTTTGGCTTTGGCCATTTTTCGCTACCCCTATTCACGACACTGACCACAGTACTTTTGACCGCAGCCCCCTCCGCGCCGGTCCTGACGTGCAAGTCACGTCCAGCAGCAGCTTGATTTGCCTTCCGGTAATCAACCACGCCTTTCAGGCTGTAAATCCACGCGAATGGCAAGCGCAAGGGCAGCAATCGCCCAGAACCCAGCCCTTTCATAAAGGCTGCCCCGACCGAATACATTAAACTACTTCGGAGATCCGCATTTCTTTTTCGCTCTTTTTTTAGCAAGCTATTCAAATGTTTACCTTCAAGCTGGAGCTTGGAAATCAATTCTTTATTGTTCTTAATTTCTTTATTTAGCGACTCCCGTTCGAGAGCTCCCATCTTTTCCTGTTTACTTAGTAGCTGCTCAGCTTGCTCTACCCTCTTTCCCACAGCATCTAGGCCGCACCCAACAGCCTCCAACCTGTTTCCAACAGAGTCCAAACCGCCCCCAACAGCTTCCAACCTATTCCCAACTGTGTCCAATCTCTCCTGCTGCCCGACAAGAATTTGGTACAACTTCCGAGAAATGAAGCTATGGTTCCCCCCTACTGGAAGCTTCCGATTCCCCTCCACCAGTTTACTTTCATTGTAATTACTCTGTAACTCAACCAACGATTTATCTAAGTCACCTTGCGCCCCAATCCCTTCCCAAAATGCCGCAAAATCGTCACTGAAATTTTCAATTGCGATTTTAAAAACCTTGCTTTTATTCTTGAGAAAATGGTGTATATTGGCATTGACAGTGGCGACATAATCTAGACAATCGTCCATCCCCTGAGAATCTCGCATCAATATCCCCGCGGTGTAGGCGGTCACGATGCTCATATCCTTATCCCAGCGTTTGTTATAGCTTTCCGCTGTAGCAAAGTCGTTCCTGGTTAAATGTACGTATATAGCCTCATCACCAAATGCAGCATCTAACGCACCCAGCATCCAGGAAAGTCGATTATCTATCTCAATATGGTTTTCGGGAAACGACAACCTGTGATGCGCATGAAGACCGGTGCGCGACTCATGTCCGCATGAGAAATTTTCAATATGCTGACAGGCTTTAGATAACGTCACGGAACCACAGCGGCCCGCGCACAAGACAAATACATTCATTTTCCCCTCCGATGAACGCATTTTTGAGGCGCTCAATTTTTACAGCAGGTATACAGGCAGGCGATGGTGCCTGCCCGATGCCAAAAATAAAGCTTTTAAGCGCGAACTACCTTTTCTTCGCCCCCGACATACCTGCCGCGAGTATCAATAATTAACTTGGCATGCTTCAAAATGAGCTGATAATCAAATTCGTCATGATCTGTTGCGATTAGCACGCAATCATGCTCGCTCAGTGTTTCGGCAGATAATTCAATGCTAGACATTTCCAGGTTATGTGCGCGCATCTTAGGCAAGTTCGGCACAAACGGGTCACTGTAGCTAACATTAGCGCCCAGCGCTTGAAGCTTCTCAATCAAGACTACCGAAGGTGACTCCCTCATATCATCGACGTTTTTCTTATATGCTGCCCCCAAAACAAGCACCTTGCTGCCGCTAACTGACTTCTGGATTCCGTTAAGCGAGTTGGTAATCTTTGAAATAACGTAGTCAGGCATAAAGGTATTAATTTCACCAGCAAGCTCGATAAAGCGTGTATGCAGGTCGAACTCACGCGCCTTCCAGGTTAGATAAAAAGGATCGATCGGGATACAATGTCCACCAAGTCCAGGGCCTGGGTAATAAGGAACGAAGCCAAAGGGCTTTGTAGCGGCGGCTCTGATCACTTCATAGATGTCTATTCCCATCGAGTCCGCTACAACTTTCATTTCGTTGACAAGCCCAATATTCACTGCACGGTGAATATTTTCGAGAAGCTTTGTCATCTCTGCCGCCTTAGTGGAGCTTACCGGCACCACTTCGCTTATGACGGATGCGTAGAGAGCAATACCGACCTTCATACAGACATCTGTATGACCTCCGCAGACCTTTGGTATCGACTTTGTCGTATGGTTTTGATTGCCCGGATCTTCGCGTTCCGGGGAGTAAACTACATAAACGTCTTCACCCACGACAAATCCCGCAGCCTCGACGCGTGGTACCAACTCTTCCTCTGTAGTACCAGGATAAGTAGTACTCTCCAGCGAAAGCACTTGCCCTTTCCTCATATGCGGAATAACCCGTTCCACAGTTGAAATGACATAGGAAAGATCCGGCTCTCGATACTTATTTAAAGGTGTCGGAACACAGAGAATAATTGCGTCAACGTCTGTAATACGAGAGAAGTCAGTTGTGGCAGAAAAACCTTTTTCAGACGCCTCTTTTACACCCTCAGATGAAATATGCCTTATATAGGACTTACCGGCATTAATGGCATCGACCTTACTGGCATCAATGTCAAATCCAAGTACCACGTAGCCACTTTCTGAATAACTCAATGAGAGGGGAAGCCCCACATAGCCAAGCCCGACTATTCCGATGACCGCTTCTTTGTCGCTTAGTTTCGAAATCAACTGTTGAGCCATTACGCTCTCCTACTACCTATTTATGTTATCAATTCAACCAGCCCAGTTTGGACCGACAAGTTTCATAAAAATTATGGTCAAGGGGATGGATCAATGTCAGCCGATGCGGTTTCTTATGTATCCGAATCACATCCCCCGGCTTTGTAATCACCTGCTCATGTCCATCACAAGTCACATGTGGCTTAGCAGTATTGTGCTCACCCACAATGATTTTGAATTCACTGCTTCCCTCGACAACGATCGGGCGACTGCTCAGCGTGTGCGGATTTAGTGGTACCAAGACAATTGCATCCAGTTTCGGATGCATGATTGGTCCCCCACCGGAAAGAGCATATGCCGTTGAACCAGTGGGTGTGGAGACGATGAGCCCATCTGAGCGCTGGGTATAGACGAATTGACCATCGATATAGAGGTCAAATTCGATCATGCGGATAAATTCGCCCGGGTGTAAGACGACATCATTCAGTGCGGATCCCTTGCCGATCGGCTTCCCATCTCTGGTCACCGACATATCGAGCAGGAAGCGGCTCTCGGCCATATATTTGCCGGCCAATACTTCGCCTACTTTTTGTTCGATCTCGTCGGGAGTGATATCGGTCAGGAAGCCTAACCGGCCGCGGTTGATGCCGAGGAGGGGCACACTGAATTTGGCCAGGGCGCGGGCGGCTGCGAGCAAACTGCCATCACCGCCGACAACGATGACCAGATCGCAGAGCTCACCCAGCTTGTCTTTTGGCGCCACACGGGCATTGTGATTGGGAGCGGCACTGGCAGTTTCCTGCTCCAGTACCACGGAATAACCCTCCCGCTCTAGAAATGCCATCAGGCGTTTGAGCGAGAGAACAGCACTATCACTTTCGGTGCGGCCGATCAGGCCGATATTTTGAAATTCCGACACCGCTCCCCCCTGGGTGCCCGAATCTGGGCCCAGCGATTGACGCTTTTCCAGCCGGACACTTGGTTGTTTTTTGTGCACCGGAGGGAAAGCTTCCCCATAAAATGTGACGGGCGATTATGCCTTAGCTTGGGGTTGGAGTCGAACGAGGCCCCGGAGTCAGTGTGAGGCTCCTCAAATTTAATTGTTTATTTTTTGCTCTATTTGCGCGGTTGAAATCCGCGCCGCCCCTGCAATCCACCAGAATGCAGCACCAGGATTCTCGCTCCCCGCGATATACGGCCGCCGATCGCCTCTTGGGACACCGCATACATTAGTTTTGCGGTATACACGGGATCCAGTGGGATGCCAGACTGCTGCTCAAAATCTTGCTGGAATTCCCGCAGGCAGTTCGGATATTTCGCATAGCCGCCGCAGTGGTATTTATTGGTTAACTCAAATGCCTTTGTGGGTATAGATCCCTTTCGCCAATCTCTATTCGTGCCCAGCACAGCGATCCAGTGTTCGGCGTCGCGGCGAATGGAGTCACCAGCTCTTAGCACCTCTACACCATGAACAGGAAAGCGGTGTACGGATGAAGCCAGGCTGCCCAGAGTCAGGCCGGTGCCGCAGGCCACCCATAACTGATCAAAACTAATCGGGGCGGTCCTTTCAATTACTTCTCCCAATAAGCGAATTCCCTCGGCTCCTGCAAGATTGGCCCCACCTTCCGGCACATAAAGGCTGTTGATGGCATCAAGTTCAGCCAGCTCGAGGAACTCTGGCCGGTTGCGCTGCCGATACAGCTCGCGGGTGACGAATTTGAGCTGCATACCAAAACGCTCCGCATCCTGAAGTGTGGCGCTCAGTAGTGGTGGGCGCTCTCCGCGGATAATACCCATGGTGCGCAAACCAAACCGGGCTCCGGCTGCAGCCGTGGCGTGGATATGATTTGACCAGGCACCGCCACAGGTGATGATCGTATCCGCCCCCTGCTCTTTCGCGGCTAACAGGTTGTAAAACAGCTTGTAGGCCTTGTTGCCGGAAATCAATGGATCCAGCAGATCATCACGACGAATCCAGACTTCCACGCCCGGAAACAGATCGCTATTCACCCCCTGATAGGGCACCGCGCGAGCCGCACTGATAAAACTTTCCAGGTCGAGACTGGTTAAATAACGAATACTCACGCTATTCACGGTGAACAGTAAATAACTGAGGCTCGCCCGGAAGTCATCATTCGTCGTCAGGCTTTGAGCTATGCAGGCAGGGGCAGGACGCCGTCGATTTCGAAGGCTTCGCGCCGGAAGGTTTCAGTCGAGGTGCCATCACCGGACTTCACCAGGAAAACGACATCGCCACTACCGGTTTCCGCCGTTACGTCGGCTTCCTGGGTCGGTGGGCGCTTCAGCAGAGCCTGCGGTTCGAACAGGACGACATTGATCCCATCCGAGTTCAGCGGCGGTAACTGCACCTGGTCGGCCTGTAGCGCCCGCGATGACGGCACTTCGGCGCCGATAATCGAGGCTTCGCGCAATTGCCTGCCCAGACTCTGGCAAAAGTGATAATTCGCTGGGTGAGTCAGGGCTGGCCATTCTCTTTCCCAGTCTGGTGACTGCAATCGAATGCCGGGGTCGGCACAGTACTTTGCGGAGAATATATTGTGATAGCTGGTCACGGGCTTGGGCGGGACCGGGTCAATGTCATTAATGAACAGGAGCCGGTAATAAGCAGCCTCGGCCAGTACGGTGGAAATGGTTTTACTGCCATAAAAAATACCGGACTCCGCAATGCTGCCGAAGCGGGAACCCCAGGGCAGCGGCGGGTAACGAAAGGGGGTAGCTAGCAGGTAATGCAGCTGCTCACTCCCGGGCAACCGCGGTGGTTTGGCCTGCTCCAGCAAGTCTTCCAGCACCTGCTGCTTCTGCAGGTTGTCGACCAGGCTGCGGGTGGCGACTTCTTCCTGTGACTCGACGATACGGTACAGACGCCCGAGCAGGCGCACCTTGCCCGCCTCTATTCTCTGCGCAATATCCGCGCTCAAACCTTGCCCCGCATGGCATCCAGATAGGTGACGATGCGCACCAGACCGTCAATACGGTGGGCCAATTCCCTCGGCGTAGCATTGAGCGCACGGTTGGGGGTAGCGAACCAATAACGCGCCCCCTCTGCGCCACCCATCAATACAAATGCGGCCCGATAGGCACGGACAAGCAGCAGCGCCAGCTGGCCGGGCGCGCTGTCTGGATCCAGGCCCGATCTGCGCCGGAGCGTGCGGTCATCGAGGTGGATGATTTCGCCTAGCTCTTTCTTTTTCAGGCCCAGGTGGTCAGCGGTATTGAGCGCCGCTTCGAGCAGTACTGCATCGGCACTGGGCTGGGGCTGATGATTGGGAATTGATGTCATTGCGGGCCCCTCTCAACTGAGAATGGTCATTTGTCCGAAATATAGGGTTTAATCGGTCAGAAAGCAAATAGCAAAATGACCGACAAACGAAGTGGTACGCACGGCGCACCCTAGGGCGGAGTCAAATAGGGTGTGCCGTGCGTACCAGAAATACGTGACGGAGGGCACAGGGCATTTCGATAGGCACACATTTAGGAGCCCGAAGCGAGCAATTTCATGCCAGCTTTGGCCGCCTTTTTGTCGAAAGTAACTGTGCCCTTACAGCCCGGCAGGCTTTGACCAAGTTCGATGATCAGGCAGTCGCTGAAGACCGCCGAATGCTTCTGGTAGCGCTCGAGGGCGGCAGCCACCTTTCCATCTTCGAGTATTTCAATCCCGCTACTCGTCAGCAACGCATCGACAACCCGGACGATATCGGCCTTTTGGGCAGAGTAAAGACGCAACAGTACCCAGATCACTTCCACCAGTACAACCGGCGTCACGACACCCCTGAATCCCTCGGCCTCGATTAACTCACTGGCTACCCGCGAGTGCTGTTCGTCATCTTGGGCGATATAACGAATTAATACATTGGAATCGAGATTGACCCTATCCATCGCCCATTTCCCGGATCGCTTTCCTCATGTCTTCAATCGACACTTTGGTCGATGGCTTTTTGATCATACCCTTCAGTTTTTTGACGCTCCTATCGACGACTACGACGATATAGGTATTCTCTCCGGCCTTTTTCCATTCGAGTACTCCACCCGGCCCTATTCCGAGGCTGTCTCGTACATCTTTGGGAACTGTGGTTTGTCCCTTTTTGGTAACAGTGGAGACTGACATATTCCTTACCTTCCACAATTAAACGACGTTTGACACAGGTAAGGATAAGCTTGGAGGTAAGGATATGCCAGGGGAGGATGTTCTTGAAGCGAGGCGGAAAGGAATGTTGGTGCGCGCGGCGCACCCAACTCGATTTCGCCTGCAAGGCAGGCTCCCACAGGGTGTTTCGTGGCTTTTGAGTGTGTGCCCGATGTCCCGTCCTGAAATACGTTGACGGTTTTCAATTAAGCCAGCTTCTGATCGGAGCTGGCTTTTTTGTGCACAGATTCTGGCGTTTCCATGCCGAGGCTCAAGTGCGGCCGTAGGTGATTGTAGGCGTAGATCGACTCAGTGAGGAGCGCCTGTAGTTCCGCAAATGTGCGACAGCGGACCGTGAGGAACTCCTGTTTCAGGATGCCATTGACGCGCTCAGCCAGTGCATTTTGATAGCAATCGTACCCGTCGGTCATCGATGGCTGAATGCCGCTTTTCCTCAGTTCCTTTTGGTACAGCGCCGAACAGTATTGAACCCCTCGATCT
>NZ_FQVA01000011.1 GCF_900129095.1 Microbulbifer donghaiensis | reverse complement strand
CATCAACGCCAATGATCCACCACTCAGATCGAGGGGTTCAATACTGTTCGGCGCTGTACCAAAAGGAACTGAGGAAAAGCGGCATTCAGCCATCGATGACCGACGGGTACGATTGCTATCAAAATGCACTGGCTGAGCGCGTCAATGGCATCCTGAAACAGGAGTTCCTCACGGTCCGCTGTCGCACATTTGCGGAACTACAGGCGCTCCTCACTGAGTCGATCTACGCCTACAATCACCTACGGCCGCACTTGAGCCTCGGCATGGAAACGCCAGAATCTGTGCACAAAAAAGCCAGCTCCGATCAGAAGCTGGCTTAATTGAAAACCGTCAACGTATTTCAGGACGGGACAAGAAAGGAATAAAAAAAGCCCCAAAAGGGGCTTTTTTAAAGAGTGGCAGATTATTCATCTGCCGATCTGTGAGACGCCAATCGGCTCTGCTTACACCGCTTCGCTGCCGGTCTCGCCGGTGCGGATACGAATCACTTCTTCGAGCGCGGTAATAAAAATTTTGCCGTCACCGATCTTACCAGTCTGGGCCGCTTTGGTAATCGCCTCGACGGCGCTGTCTACCATGCTGTCGTCCACGGCCAGTTCCAGTTTTACCTTGGGCAGGAAATCCACCACATATTCGGCGCCGCGATAGAGTTCTGTGTGTCCCTTCTGGCGGCCGAAGCCTTTGACTTCGGTCACTGTCATGCCCTGCACGCCCACTTCGGAAAGTGCGGTGCGGACGTCATCCAGTTTGAAGGGCTTAACCACAGCCGTAATCAATTTCATCTTTTGTCTTTCCCCTGGTTTGTCATTTCTGCGGGAATCTCGCCCGGCCCACCGGCCAACATCGGGGCCGGTGGTGCTTCAGAGCAATTATTTGCTCATGAATTCCGGATAAGCTTCCATTCCGCATTCCACCAAGTCAACACCTTCTTGCTCTTCCTCTTCGCTGACGCGAATACCGGTGATGGCCTTGAGCAGGAACCACACGGCGAAGGAAGCGCCGAAGACCCAGGCGAAGATGGTGCCGGCGCCGATCAGCTGTCCGGTGAAAGTGGAACCGTCATTGGTAACCGGCACCAGCAGCAGACCCAGCAGGCCGACAACACCGTGCACGGAGATGGCACCGACCGGATCATCGATCTTCAGTTTGTCCAGCGTCACGATGGCGAATACCACCAGCACACCGCCCAGGGCACCAAACAGGGTAGCCTGCAACGCGGTCGGCGTGGACGGCTCGGCGGTGATTGCCACCAGACCGGCCAGCGCGCCGTTCAGCAGCATGGTCAGGTCGGCCTTGCCGAACAGGATACGTGCGGTGATCAGCGCGGCAACGGCGCCACCGGCAGCGGCGGTGTTGGTGTTCAGGAACACCATGGCCACGGAGTGCGCGCTGGCGGCATCACCCAGCTTCAGTACCGAGCCACCGTTGAAGCCGAACCAACCCATCCACAGGATGAAGGTACCCAGGGTCGCCAGCGGCAGGTTGGCACCGGGAATGGCGTAGACTTCGCCATTCTTGCCGTATTTGCCTTTACGCGCGCCCAGCAGCAGAACACCGGCCAGCGCAGCAGCGGCACCCGCCATGTGGACGATGCCGGAGCCGGCGAAGTCGGAGAAGCCCAGGTCGCCCAGGTTGTACAGGCCGAAGACTTCCTTGCCGCCCCAGGTCCAGGAACCTTCCAGCGGGTAGATGAAGCCGGTCAGCACCACGGCGAACACCAGGAAGCTCCACAGTTTCATGCGCTCGGCCACTGCACCGGAGACGATGGACATGGCAGTCGCCACGAACACCACCTGGAAGAAGAAGTCCGAGGCGCCGGAGTAAACGGAATCACCTTCGAAACCGTTTTCCGCCGAACTCGCCAGTACGCCGTCCAGCTCGAAGGCCTCGATGCCGCTCAGCAACCAGCTGCCGTCATACATGATGGCGTAGCCGGTCAGCAGGTACATGATGCACGCGATCGCAAACAGCGCCACGTTTTTGGTGAGAATTTCCGTGGTGTTTTTCGAGCGCACCAGGCCGGCTTCCAGCATCGCAAAGCCGGCGGCCATCCACATGACGAGTGCGCCGCACACGAGGAAATAAAATGTATCAATTGCGTACTGCAATTGAAAAATTTGATTTTCCATCTTTCGCTCCGTTCAATCCCGATAATTTCGAAAAAGTTTTTTAAAAAATTAATTAATTCTTATTTGCTGCGTTAAATCGCATCCGCGCCGGTCTCGCCGGTGCGGATACGCACCACCTGCTCCAGCTCGGAGACGAAAATTTTCCCGTCGCCAATCTTGCCGCTGTGCGCGCCGCTGCCGATCGCTTCCAGCACTGCGTCCAGCTGGGCGTCATCCACGGCGATCTGCAGCATGGTTTTCGGCAGAAAGTCCACCACGTATTCGGCGCCGCGGTAGAGCTCCGTGTGGCCTTTCTGTCGACCGAAGCCCTTTACCTCGCTGACGGTGATGCCGTTGACACCGGCTTCCGCCAGCGCGTCGCGGACCGCGTCGAGCTTGAAGGGTTTTATGATTGCGGTGACCAGTTTCATCTTTGCTCTCCCATAGTCATGTGCCCCGCTCCGTAGAGCAGGGCGCGCCGTTTACCAGCTGTAAGTGGCTCCGGCGATAACCGAAGGCTCACACCAGTCCAGGCCGAAACATTCCTCATCGCTGATGTCGGTGCCGACCAGCGATGCACTCAGGCTCAGGCCGCCAAAGTCCTTGCCGACGCTGACGGAGTAATCGATGTAAGAATCGGATTCGAACAGGAAGGCCTCTTCGTCGAACATGTTCGCACCAACATGGAAGTCCAGGCTCACGTCGGCCGGCAGTGCGAAGCTGTATTCTGCGTAGGGGTAATAGAAGGCGCCGGTGGCAGCCCAGTAGTCGTCGGAATAGGCCAGACCCAGGGTCAGGTCGTTGATGCTGACGCTGCCGTAGACTTCCTGGTAGTCCTCATCCCAGTCACTGCCGTGGTAGGCGTAGTAGATGTAGCCAACGTCGTAGCTGACGGTATCGCTGATCGCGCCGCTGTAGCCACCGTAAAAGTCCTGCTCGAACTTGGTCTCGTCGTCGCCGTAGGCGAAGTCCACCTGGGAAGCCCAGGTGCCCAGATAGAAGCCGTTGCCGAAATCCAGATCCAGACCGCCCTGCACTGCCGGGCTGCCGTCGCTCTGGGAAATGCCGCGGAATTTGTAGTCGCTGACAACGCCGACATTGGCGCTGAAGCTCGGACCCGCCTCTTGTGCCTGGGCAGCAGTGGCAACACCCAGGGCCAGGGCTCCACCAGTCAGTACGGCAGCGATTTTATTCATTGTAATTCCCACCTTGATTCTCCTTGATCTCTGTGAATATCTCGTCTCGTCGACAGATTTTTGTAATCGTTGCAGCCTGCGATCAGCCTTGGGTGGGCCGCTGCCGGTTTGGTTGCGGCAGTTTTGTTATTTGCCTCGTGAGCTTTTCGGTCCCGTGGCGCTGTGTGATCCGCAGTGGAACATCTGCACAGGATTGAGTGCAGGCTTGATGCCAACTTTGCATTTCAAATAGAAATCAAGGAGTTACGTCAAAATTTGGCGACTTGTGGCCACAGCATGCAGAGCGGGAGCGAGTGGGCTGCGCACCAAAATGGTACCGTTACCGCCATCGCGCACAGATGTGGGGAGTGGACAGGTGCCACTGAACCAAGGTGGAGCAGCAACAGCTCGCTTTTGCGCTCCAAGGTGGTGAGTTACAATCTGGTGCCAGTAAATCAGGTGTTTTTAGTGATCGAATGTCGGGAGATGGCCAGTGGCAGCAGATAAATTGCAACAGTTGCTCAAAGAGCTGCAACAGCAGGGGGCAGTAGTCACCAACGATCTGCGCGATGCCCTCGCCGTCGCCCTCGGCAATCTGCCGCTAGTCTCGCAGCATGAGTTCGACACCCAGGTGGAAATACTGCGCCGCACCCGGGAAAAGGTGGCGCGCCTGGAAGCCCAGCTAGAAATCCTGGAACAGGCCGTGGCAGATCAGGAAAAAACCATTCCCCAAAACAAGCCACCGAGCGATTAAAAGTTTCCCGGAAATTTCAAGGATGAAATTTTGAGCCTCTCCGTCACCTACGCCCGCGCCCAGCTGGGCGTCGCCGCACCACTGGTTACCGTCGAAACCCATCTCGCCAACGGCCTGCCGGCATTCAATATCGTCGGCCTGCCGGAAGCTGCCGTGCGCGAGAGCCGCGACCGCGTGCGCAGCGCGCTGATCAACAGCCACTTCGAGTTTCCCCAGCGGCGTATCACCGTCAACCTGGCACCCGCCGACCTGCCCAAGGAGGGCGGCCGCTACGATCTGGCGATTGCGATCGGCATCCTCGCCGCGTCCGGGCAGGTGCCCGGCGAACGCCTGGAGGATTATGAATTTCTCGGCGAACTGGCACTGACGGGCGGCCTGCGCGAAGTGACCGGCAGCCTGCCCGCCGCCATCGCCAGCGCTGCGGCACAGCGCAAATTAGTGGTGCCGCAGGAATCCGGTGCCGAAGCCGCGCTGGCCGGGGGGGAAGTCAAAGTCGCGCAGTCGCTGCTACAGGTGTGTGCCGAACTGCACGGGCGCGAGCCGCTGCCCGCGGCATTGCGTCAGGTCGAAGAGACCGTTGCCGACTGCGCGGACCTGGCCGATGTGCGCGGCCAGCTGAAGGCCAGGCGCGCACTGGAGGTTGCCGCAGCCGGCGGCCACAATCTGCTGTTCTACGGCCCGCCGGGCACCGGCAAAACCATGCTCGCCAGCCGCCTGCCCGGCATATTGCCGCCGCTCGACACGCGGGAGTTGATCGAGGTGGCCGCCGTCTACTCCAGCGCGGGACTGCCGCACCTGCAGCGGCGCCCTTTCCGTGCGCCACACCACAGCGCCTCGCCGACCGCGCTGGTCGGCGGTGGCAGCAATCCGAAACCGGGGGAAATTTCCCTCGCGCACCGCGGCGTGCTGTTCCTGGATGAAATGCCAGAGTTCCCCCGCCACGCGCTGGAGATATTACGTGAGCCACTGGAAAGCGGTGAGGTGCGCATCTCGCGAGCCCGCGCGCAAGTCACCTACCCGGCCGACTTCCAGCTGGTCGGCGCGATGAATCCCTGCCCCTGCGGCTATCTGGGCGAACCCCGCTGCCGCTGCACGCCGGATCAGATAGACCGCTACCGCAACAAGCTGTCCGGTCCGCTGCTCGATCGCATCGATATGCAGGTAGAGGTTGCGAGTATGTCCGCAAGTCAGCTGCAGGAGGCACCCGCCGGCGAGTCCTCCGAGGAGGTACGCGGCAGGGTCGTCGCCGCGCGAGCGCGGCAAATTGCCAGGCAGGGAAGAATCAACGCGCAGTTGCAGGGCGCAGAACTGGATCGCTACTGCGCGCTCGGGAAAAGCGAACAACAGTTGCTGCGGCAATCGGTGGAACAGCTCGGCCTGTCCGCGCGCAGCTATCACCGCGTATTGAAAGTCGCGCGCACCCTGACGGACCTGGTCGGCGCCGAACAGATCGGCGCGGGACAGATTGCCGAAGCGCTGGCGTATCGCAATCTGGATCGGAGCGGCAGAGTCACAACGATCGGCTGAGAGCCGTCTTGCCGGCGGTTCACGGCGCCAGCAGCACGATTGACCACTTAGTTTTGTTACTCAATCAGGAGTGAAGCAGCCTCGCAAGCCTTGTAGTATTCGGTTTCGATGTCGAATTTAAAAACCATCACAGTCAAAAACGAATTACTAAATGCATACGACCATGAAATCTTTCTTAGTTCTTTGTATTTGTATAAGCCTGGCCGCTTGCGGTGGCGGTGGCGGTGGCGGTGGCGGTGGCGGTGGCGGTGGCGGTGGCGGTGGCACGGAGGATCCATCAGCCGGAACTGCACCGTCACAACCTGAGACCGAGTTATTACAACAGGAAATTAACTTTCTGGAACCTGGTCCGCTGGAGCGGTTCGTCGGTGAGTACGTCGACAATCCGGCTGCCGGACCCGGCGAGGGTCAGGTGAACTACAACTCGAGTAACGAAAACGTAGCGACAGTCGATGGAGACGGCAGAGTAACTATTTTGGCCGCCGGCGACACCACTATTACTGCGCACAAAGAGGCAGATGAACGCTATGCAGCGGCAAACGTCAGCTATTTACTGACGGCAATCCTGCGTGTCAATTCGGTGAAGTTCGAAAATCCCGATGCTTTCAGGTTGTCAGTGGGCGACCATCTCGACAACCCGGCATACGGATACGGCAGCGGCGATATTCGCTACAGTTCTTCAGATACACAGGTAGCAACCATCGACGAGCGTGGAAGTGTCACTCTAGTTGGCCTCGGCACAGCCACGATTACAGCTGAACAGGTGGCTGACTCCTATTATTCAAGCGCGACGTCCAGTTTCCGCGTTGCCGCCTCGGTTCCCATGACGGCGTGGATCGGTGAAACTGACACCGTCGTCGTGCTACCACCGAGTCTAGCGGGCGTGGAGTTTTATCGAACAACTGACGCCAACTGCGATCTAGCCTCTTACAGCAGTTGCTCAAATAGCGAATTTAACATTCTCGATGGATACGAAATTGTCGATACCACGGCAACCCTGTCACGCCCGGCGTTTTACAGCCTCGTTCACGGAAACCATAAGAGCGTCGTTTCGATTTCTGGCCATTATCTTACAGCCCAGTTGCACCATCAGGCGGTAAAGCACGATGGCATGCTCTGGTTGTTTAGCGATGAAGTCTCCGGCAACAAAGTGTGGAACTCCCACGATGGTATAGGCTGGAACCTCGTAACCCAAGATCTGCCTTTTTCCGGAGCAAGTTCATACCGAGCTGTCAGCTTTAACGGCCGTCTCTGGGTAATCGGTGGCCGAGACGATCAGATAACGAATGGCATTTGGTCATCCGCAGATGGAGAAAACTGGGTAGAGGAGACCGCAAATGCCGCTTTCTTTCCTCGCCGCGGACACCAGGTGGCCAACTTCAATGGCAAACTCTGGTTGACTGGGGGAATTGGTGAGTCTTCCGAATACCTCAGTGACGTTTGGTCATCACATGATGGGGTTCAGTGGATATTGGAAAGGCGCAACACAGAGTTTTCCGCACGCTGGGGCCACCAGATGGTGGTCCATCACGACCGTCTCTGGATCATTGGCGGCAATGCTCCATCGCGCGCAAATGATGTGTGGATGTCAAACGACGGACTGAGCTGGAATCTCGTTACGGCGCAAGCTGCTTTTTCCGGGCGCCATGGTTTTCGTGTGACCAGCCACGCTGACAAACTCTGGCTCAGTGGCGGCTTCGACGGTAAAAATTACGAGAGTGATGTTTGGTCATCCGATGATGGCAGCGACTGGCAACCAGTCACGAACAATGCCGGCTTTTCCGCCAGGATCGATCATGAACTTACAAGCCATAATGATCGACTGTTGTTGATCGGTGGCCAGTCCGGTGACGAAGCCTACCTGAATGATATCTGGTCTTCGCAATCCGGCTTGAATTGGTATAGAGAAGCCCCAAGCGCCGTATTTTCATCGCGCATTTCGCATCAAGCGGTCCACTTTAAGGGTCAACTCTGGCTGATCGGTGGTTATGATGGCCTGCACCGCAACGATGTTTGGGCCTCGGTTGACGGCGGCGCGACCTGGACCCTGAAAACTGCGGATGCGGGCTTTTCCCCGAGATCAGGCCACAAAGTTGTCGTCCACGGCGAACAGTTGTGGCTCGTCGGCGGGGCCGATGGGCGAGATGCATGGAATGATATCTGGTATTCGCAAGACGGGGTTACCTGGGAGGAAGTATTTCCTGAAAGTGACATTTTTTCTGCACGTAGCGGTTTTGATCTGGCCAGTCATGACGGGAAGTTATGGTTGGTTGGCGGCACCGATGATACTCATGCCCTTAATAACGACGTCTGGTCATCCACAGATGGACGCACCTGGAATCGCGTGGTCGAAGACGCTCCATTTACTGCACGACAGAATCACCAACTGATCAGCCATAACAATCGCCTCGTCTTAATTGGCGGATTCGACAATGCTTACAAGCAGGATGTTTGGACCTCTGTTGACGGCGCGGCCTGGCATCTGGCCACCGATTCGGCGGCATTCATGCCGCGGAATCAGCACCAAGCCGTGAGCCATGACGGTAAACTTTGGCTTACTGGCGGCTACGGATACGGCAATGACTACCAAAATGATATCTGGACATCAGCAGATAATGGGCAAACCTGGCAATTGGCTACAGATTCCGCCCCCTTTTCCGCCAGAGTAGAACACCAACTAGTTAGTGATGGTGATTATCTCTGGCTGATTGGAGGGCGGGAGAAGGCGCGTCTTATTGGACACAATGATATTTGGCGATCTCACGATGGCGTCACCTGGCGGAGACTGTTCAAGCGCGAGTTCCATTTTCACTAATTCACTCGCCACTGCTAAGGCTATGCCACCGGGGGATTGAAGGTGAATTCGATACACGTAGTTGGGCGTACCACCTAGGCACAGGTTTGTTACTATCTGGATCAGACAGCGGTGCAGCCGGTTTAGGGTTTCCGGTGGGTGGAGCTAACGCCGGTTAAGCGCTTTCGGGGTGATTCGATACAGACAGTGCTTCCGCAACAGGCTCCCCACTGGCACCAGCGGGTGCTCGAAGGTGTCCGGATCTCGCTGCATGCCGAGGCGCTCCATCACGGCCTGGGAGCGCAGGTTGGTGAGCGGCGTAAAGGACACCACTTCCGGGAGTTTGAGCTGTTCGAACGCCACCTGTAGTGCAGCCCGCGCGGCCTCGGTGGCATACCCGTGGCCCCAATATTTCACTCCCAGGCGCCAGCCGATTTCCACCGCGGGAGCAAACGGCATATCGTCGGTGACGTTCTTGATACCGACAAAGCCGATGAAGGCGCCGTCCTCGAGCCGCTCTACCGCCCAGAAACCCCAGCCGTATTTTTCAAAATGCGCCAGCTGCCGATCGATACCCGCATCGCTCTCGGCGCGGCTCAGCAGCGCTGGAAAATATTCCATCACCTGCGGATCCGCGTTCATGCCCGCGAAAGGCGCGCGGTCGCTGTCGCGCCAGTTGCGCAGTTGCAGACGTTCGGTCTTCGGTTCAATCAACATTCACATCACCATTTCACTTCTGGCCAGCTTGAGCTGGTCTTTATGCAGCATCTGGTAGTGCTTGCCCAGGCCTTCGGCCTTATCCAGCACTTGACGAAACACCGCCCGGGCCTGCTCGAACTGACTCTGCGACTTCAGAAATTTGCCGTAGTAAACAGAGGCATCGGGGCCGGGGTAGTAGCTGTGCAGTGCTTCGTACTCGTGCAGGGCGGCCGCGACCTGATTCATTCCCTCCAACGCGCGCGCATACAGCAGGTGTGCCTCGGCATTGCGGTAGTCCGGATTGCGTTCCTTCAGCTGGTCGAGAATGTCTTTGACCTCACTGTACTCACCCAGCGCAAACTGCGCGCGTGCCAGGCCGAACAGCAGATCCGGATCGTCGGCATGGGGTCCCTTCAGGCATTTGCGAAACAGTTCCCGGGCGTCCTCCGCCATGCCCCGATTCAGGCATTCATCGGCGAGGCGCATCGAATTTTCTACCGTGTCAGACACCCGATAGTTGTGCACCGCCTGATTGATATCCCGGTTGGGATTGATCACTGAGCGCACCTTGCGGCTGGCCTGCCGGCCCGCCCGGCTCTGCGACATTGTGGGCAGGACCTCGACAATCAAATAGGCGATCATGCCGGCCAGGGGCAGCATGACGACGATCCAGATCCAGGTGGTACTGCGGCCCGTCTTCAATATATGTACGATAAAGGCCACCTGCAACAGCAGGGAAAGAATTAAATATGGCATTCCTGATCGCCCCCGTTACTTTTATTTTTTGCCGATATCTGCGCTGATACTACACGCGATAGTTTGCCGTTATTTTTTCAATGCCAGTCTCTGCGTCTCGAGCTGCTGGTCAAACTTCTGCTCCGCTGCGTCCGCATAGGCACGGCAGTCGATTGCGCGCTCCTGCAAGGCTTCCTGCTCATAGTTCCAGCCGCTGCCGCCAGGGTGCGGTGTCAGCAACAGGTCACAGGGCAATGCGCGCACAGTTTCGAAAGTCGTGCGGTAGTCGTCGACGATGTGTGGATAGCCCGCGTTGCCCAGTAGCTGGTAGCCGGGCGCACTGAGGCTGTCGACATAGGCGATGGTGAGCGGTTTGCCCTGGCGGCTGTCGCGCCAGGTCCAGGCCATGCTGCCCGGGGTGTGGCCAGGTATGAAGTGCACCTGCAGGCGCAGGTCACCGAGAGAAATTTGCTCGCCGTCCTGCAGCAGTCGATCGGCTTTCATCGGTGGATAGAGGATGTCGTCGCCAAAGTGAATGTCGTCGGCACCGCCGCGCGCCAGCAGCGCAGCGGATTCCGCGTTGCTGACCACTCGTGCCCCAGTCGCGCGCTGAATCGCCGCCAGCGGCCCGGCGTGATCGCCGTGCGCATGGCTGTGCAGAATCAGTTTCAGGTCGGCGGGCTCCACGCCGAGCTTTTTCATATTTGCCAGCAGGTGCTCGGCGGACTGCGGCATGCCGCCGTCGATCAGAATCGCCCCCGCGCTGGTCTTTACCAGCAGTGCGCTGAGCTCACGAGTGCCGATCTGCCAGGTGTGCTCGGCAATCTGCAATGGCTGCACCGGCGTGCGCCAGCCCTCCGGTACCTGGTAGGCCTGCAGTTGCGGCAGTGGTTCGGGATGTTGTTCTGCAGCCAAAGCCCCACAGCTGAATGCGGCGATAAGAGCAGCGCGCAGACAAAACTTTCCAATCACTATGAAATTCCCTCTCCAATTATTTTTGTCGCCGGTGCTACCAAATAGAAGCATTCCGCCAGCCAGTCGGGTGCCCCGGGGTATTCGCTCAATGTGAATCCGAGCCCTTGATAGAGTGCAAGCGCCGCTCCGTTGTTCCGCAGCACAAACAGCGAACAGCGGTCGAGATGGAGCGCATCACAACCCGTGCCGACCAGCTGCCGAATCAATTGCTTGCCCAGACCGCAGCCGCGCGCTTGCGGCGCGACAATCAGTCGTCCGAGATGGCAGTGGCCGAGGCGTTCGTAGTACTGGCCGAACGCACTGGGTGCGCCCGCACTGTCCACCAACGTGTAACTCGCCAGCTCCGGCCAGCGGCAATCCTCGAGAAAAGTTTCTGTGGTGAACGGGTAGCGAAAGCTCGGGCCGCCCCACTGCTTACAGGCGCCGGCATCCGGCAGCCACTGCATCAGGGTCCGGAGATGTTCTTCTGTCGCGGTTACCAATTCCATGGCTCGGTTTCCCGATTTCCTTAAAGACTACTTTTTCTTGGCGAGCCACTTATCCAGCTGATCGGCAAAGGCCTTGCGCTCCTGCTGGCCGAGCGGTGGCGGTCCGCCGGTGTGCAGGCCGCTCGCGCGCATGGTGTCCATGAAGTCGCGCATATTCAGGCGCGCGCGGATATTCGCCGCGGTGTGCCGCTCGCCGCGCGGACTCAGCGCGGTGGCACCCTTGTCGATCACTTCCGCCGCCAGCGGGATATCGCTGGTGATTACCAGGTCACCGGCGGAACAGCGCTGGACGATCTCGTTGTCCGCCACATCGAATCCGGACGTGACCTGCATGGACTTGATAAAACGCGACGGCGGCACCCGCACCGGCTGATTGGCGATCAGGGTCATCTCCGTGTGCGTGCGCTCGGCGGCGCGGAACAGGATTTCCTTGATCACCACCGGGCAGGCGTCGGCATCGACCCAGATTTTTGTCATTTGTCCTGTACCTCGTCGCTGCGGTTCTGATCATGGCGTCCCACATCGCGGTCTGGGGGCGCGGCTTCATTGTCCCGCGGGGCACCCTGGTCGCATTTTTTACAATTCAAGAAATAACCGAGCATCTCGGCGCGTCCGCTTTCGCTCACGACCCAGGGGCGATTCTGCCACGGCGGGTCGTGGCGCACATGCTGGTTGTGGCCGCAGGCCAGCTCGGCGACCCAGTGCTCTTCTTCGTCACGGTGGTAACCCGTAATGGGCTGTTGCATGGGAATTCCGCCCGGCGGGAAACTCAGGGTGGCAGTTATAGCCAATCGGGCGCGGGATGTATATGCGGGAGCGGCACCGGGCCGCTCCCGTAGGCAGGATTCAGTTTTCGCCAACTTCCGCAGTCGGGTTCTCCGCCTTGCGCCAGCGCGGCAGGTTGCCGTTGACCGCCACCAGCAGGAAGATCGCCACCGCTATCGCGGTCCACACATCGAACACCGCCAGCATATAGCCGATCACCAGCGCACAGACCATCTCCAGCGGTTTCCGCACCAGCGGCGCCGCCACCATAAAGCAGGCGAAGGCCGTCAGTGCCAGGGTCAGCATCAGCGCGATGCTCATCAGCGGCTTGACCAGGCTGACCCACGGCAGGCACAGGTAGATAAACGGCAAGCCGTACACATAGTAGGAACCGATACCGCTGCGCAGATCCACCACCTTGTCGCGGCCGCTCTGCCACGCCTGCACCACCACCGCGTGCACACCGGTCCAGAGCACGCCCTGGAACGGGAACAGCGGCGCGATCACCGCCGACACGCCGTTGCGCGCCGCGACCGCCACCTGGGTGCGCTCGAAGTTGATATCGATCGGATCGTCCGGTCGCTCGCCCTGGGCACTCCTGATCATCTCCGTGCCGGTGACGAAATCGCCGAACAGGATCACATAGGCCACGAACGCCAGTGGCAGCACTTCCAGGTACATGGCCAGCGGCGGCCAGCCGATGGCCAGCGGCGACACCTTGGCCAGCGTGGCGCCGATCGGTGGCAGCAGCCAGCCCCATTGAATGTCGAACTGCACCTCGCCCGCGGCCACACCCACCAGCGCCGCGGCGAGAAAGCCCGGCAGCAGGCCGAGGCTCGATACGGCATCGACGATGCGGTTTCTTGCCCGCAACTGCTGAATCGGGCTGGAGAAAGTGAACAGCAGCGCGACGATCAGCGCGGTACTGGCACTGAGCGGGTGGGTTTCGAACAGCGCGACATCCTTGACGAACACCCGGTCCATCGCCGAGATGGCGGCACCGAAGATAATGCCCGCCTTCAGCGCCGCCGGCAGCGACGCCATCACCCGTCGCGACAGCCCGGTAAGGCTGAAAAGCAGCGCAATCGCGGCCAGGCTCAGCGACAGCGCCGTCATCACCTGGAAGCGCTCCGGCCCCTCGGGATAACCGCTGACGATAAAGGTCAGCACCAGCGGAAATGCCGGAGTCAGCATCCCCGGCGCAAAAGGCTCGCCGAACAGGATGAAGGAAGAACAGAGCACGGTATTCGCCAGCAGTATCAGCGCCACCGCTTCCTCGAAGCTGAGGCCGAAATAGCCGGTCATCACCGGCGCCATGATCATGCTGGTCGCGCTGGCCACCACCAGGCCCTGCAGCATCTGGGACGGCACCACTTTCAGGTGCAGCAGGGGAACGCACAGGGTGAAGGGCCCCCAGCGCCAGCCGCGGGATCGGTTGGGAAGTTCACTCATCGCACTTTGCCTCTGCTTATTGTTATTCGGGCAACGTAACTGTCAGTTACTTTCCAATCAGCTTAGGCGGGCGCGGGCCATTTCCCCATTACCTGCGGGGTAAGGCGCTACAGGCCCTTATACAACAGCGGGTGCTCTGCCGGCGCCGCCGCCAGTTCCGCCTCGGTCAGTACGGGCCCGCCGTCGTCGCGGTAGATGCGGCCGATCAGGAGGCGCGGCTGCACCAGCTGCGGGGCGGATGACAGGGTGTCGTTGTAGACGGTCAGGTCTATCACCCCGCCATCGGTCTTCAGCGACAGCGGATAGTGGCTGGTGTGCAGCAATTTCCGGCCGAGCTGCTGCCAGTTCTGCGGAATCGAGCCCGAGGCCTGCAGCCGCTCCAGCAGTGTCCAGCCCTCCGGGTCGTCCCCCTGCAGCGTCTCCATGGTGATGTACAGGGCCAGGCCGCTGGCCAGCGCGATGCCGTTCTCCAACCGCGGGCGCAGGCCTTCGGGATTCATCATCAGCTCACAGATATTCGCTTCGCCGGCCAGCAAATGCGGGGCCACGCGCGGCAGGAAGAACGCCAGCCAGGCACGGTTGACCGCCAGCAGGCGGCCGTAGCTGTCGTGCACGAAGGCCGGTGCCGGTTCACTCCGCTCCAGCGCCACGCGCATCGACCTGCGCAGCCACACCGACAGCTCGGGGCAGTCGAAAACGGACTGGTCGGCGGAGAAACCGGCCGCGGCCAGCAGGTAGGCGCGGTCTCGCGCCGACAGTTCGAAGATATCCGCCAGCGTCTGCGCGACAACGCGCGATGGCTTGGAGCGGCCGGTCTCGAGAAAGCTGATATGGCGGGTGGACACGCCGAGCGGGTCGGACAGCTGCTCCTGGGACAGACCCGAGGCCTTGCGCCAGAAATGCATCAGGCGACCGAAGGCACTCTCGACTTTGGACATCTCGACAAAGGGCAGCGCGGATGGCTTCATGACTGGAGCGGCTCGCTATGGTTCTGTGGCACGGGAATCCAATATAAAACGATGGGACTGGGAGTGCCACGAGCTGCATGTTAGGAGCCTGCCTGCAGGCGAATGACTGCTGAGTGCTGATCTCTTCGCCTGCGAGCAGGCTCCTACAAGGCAATTCCACCGCTATGACGAAGCTATAGAAAAGGCCGGACCGATAGCGCATCTCAAGCGAGTATTCACTCCAACACTGGTAGAATCGCCGCCTCAATGCGAACTCAAGATGTAGCTCCTCAATGACCAAGCTGAACCCCCGCCAGGCGGAGGCGGTGAAATACGTCGACGGCCCGTGCCTGGTGCTGGCCGGTGCCGGTTCCGGCAAGACCAGTGTGATCACGCGCAAGATCGCCTACCTGATCGAGGAGTGCGGCTATCAGGCGCGCAATATCGCCGCCCTGACCTTCACCAACAAGGCCGCCCGCGAGATGAAGGAGCGGGTCGGCAAGCTGCTGGCGGGCGCGGACGGCAAGCGCTCCAAGGCCAGTCACGGCCTGACCGTGTCCACCTTCCACAACCTGGGCCTGAACATACTGCGCAAGGAGTACCGCGCCGCCGGCTTCAAGCCGGGCTTCTCCATCTTCGACGCCGAGGACGCCCGCGGCCTAATCAAGGAGCTGATGCTGCGCGACGGCGATCTGGACACCGACCTGCTCGACCGGGTGCAGAACCAGATCTCCAACTGGAAGAACGACATGCTGACCCCGCGCAAGGCGCTGGAGACGGCGCAGAGCCCGGGCGAACAGGCCATCGCCGTGGCCTACGGGCGCTACTGCGACGCCCTCAAGGCCTACAACGCGGTGGACTTCGACGACCTGATCCTGCTGCCGGTGCAGCTGTTCGACACCGACCCGGAGCTGCTGCAGCGCTGGCGCAAGAAAATCCGCTACCTGCTGGTGGACGAGTACCAGGACACCAACAACTCCCAGTACCTGCTGGTGAAACTGCTGGTCGGCGGCCGCGGCGGCCTGACCGTGGTGGGCGACGACGACCAGTCGATCTACGCCTGGCGCGGCGCGCGCCCGGAAAACATGAGCGCGCTGAAGACCGACTTCCCCAGCCTGCGCCTGATCAAGCTGGAACAGAACTACCGCTCCACCAGCCGCATCCTCAAGGTGGCCAACCACCTGATCGCCCACAACCCGCACGAGTTCGACAAGGCGCTCTGGTCCGACCGCGGCCTCGGCGACGAGATCCGCGTGCTCAAGGTGGCGAACGAGAACGAAGAGGCCGAGCGGGTCGCCAACGAGATCTTCCTGCAGAAGGCGCGCCGCGGTGCCAAGTTCATGGACTTCGCCGTGCTCTACCGCGGCAACCACCAGGCGCGGCTCATAGAAATGAAGCTGCAGGAAAACCAGATCCCCTACCAGATGTCCGGCGGCACCAGCTTTTTCGCCCGCGCGGAGATCAAGGACGTGATGGCCTACCTGCGCCTGCTGGTAAACCCGGACGACGACAACGCCTTCCTGCGCATCATCAACACCCCGCGCCGGCAGATAGGCACCAGCACCCTGGAGGCGCTGGGCAACTATGCCAAGGGCCGCGAGATCTCGATGTACAGCGGCTGCTCCGAACTCGGTTTCAAGGAACACATCAACGAGCAGGGCTACGAGCGCCTGAACCGCTTCGCGCTGTGGCTTGAGGGAGTGCAGCGCAACTGCCGCGAAAACAGCCCGGACGCCGCGCTGCGCGAGATGCTCGACGACATCGACTACGCCGGCTGGCTGTCGCAGAACGCCAGCAGCGAGAAGGTGGCCGAGAAGCGCATGGAAAACGTCTACTGGCTGCTGGAAAGCCTGAACAAGATCATGGAAGGCACCGACGACGAGCTGGAGCAGGACATCCGCCTGGAACAGGCGATCTCCAAGCTGATCCTACGCGATATGCTCGAGCGCCAGGAAGAGGAAGAGGCCACCGACAAGGTCAGCCTGATGACCCTGCACGCCTCCAAGGGCCTGGAGTATCCCCACGTGTTCATGATCGGCATGGAGGAAAACCTGCTGCCGCACCGCAACAGCATCGAGGACGACAATATCGAGGAGGAGCGCCGCCTCACCTACGTCGGCATCACCCGCGCGCAGAAGACCCTGACGATGACCCTGGCCGGCAAGCGCAAGCAGTTCGGCGAGACCCAGGACACCACCCCCAGCCGCTTCCTCGACGAGCTGCCCGAGGAGGACTGCATCTTCGAGGGCTTCGGCAAGGCCACGCCGGAGCAGAACCAGGCCAAGGGCGAGGAGACGCTGGGCTCGCTGCTGAGTATGTTCGACTAAATGGCATGGCCGAAGGCGCCGCGAATACATGGAGCGGCCGGGCACGCCAATTAGCACAGCCGGAGGCTGCCCGAAGGGCGAGGGCCGGGCCCTCGTCATGCCGGACTTGATCCGGCATCCAGCCCCCAACTGGACACCGGCCTGCGCCGGTGTGACGACCTCCAATAAATGACACACCAACGGACACAAAAAAGGCCGCTCATAGAGCGGCCTTTCTACAATCAGAGTAAGCGGTCGCTTACTTGCTGCCTTCCACCATGTAATCCACAGCGGCTTTGACTTCATCTTCGCTGCAGTCCATGCACAGGCCCTTGGCCGGCATGGCGTTGAAGCCGTTGATGGCGTGGGTGTAGAGCGTGTCCATACCCTTGTCGACGCGCGGGCCCCAGGCGCCGGCATCGCCGAGCTTGGGCGCACCCGCAGCACCAGTGCCGTGACAGGTCGCGCAGCTGGCGTTGTAGACCGCCTCACCGCTGCGGGCCGCACCACCGGCGGCCGCCGGAGCCGCAGCCACTGCTGCCGCACACTCGTCGCCCTGCATGCAGGTTTCGCCCGCCGGCGCGATACGCTCGGCAATTTCCTGATCCACCGACTGCGCCATTGCAGCGGCCGCACTAACGGCCAGGGCCGCCACAATACTCAAAATCTTCTTCATCCTATCCCCCTAGAGGCCGACTTTTCCCAAAAGGCCGAACTGGGCGGCCCGTAGACTACCGGCACACTGCCGCATACTGCTACCAGCCGCGCATTATAAGCATTGTGCCGCCCGCTGCGAAGGGCTGTGACCCCAGACGGAGGAATCCCGGGAATCCCCGCTTTCCCGCACCCTACCCCTTCTGTATAATCCGCGTCCGCACTGGCAATAGCCCAGATGCCATCCGCCCCTAGCTCAGCTGGGTGAGGCAAGCGATTGCAAGGCACTGCCTTGCGCGCAGCCGAACGCCGCCAATCTTTGATTGGTGGCCGGACCCGAGCAAAGCGAGGGGAGCGTTGCCGGAAGCCGCAGGCTTCCCGCCCCGCGGCCGGCACAGTGCGAATATGAAAATCCGAGTTTCCCGCCCCTAGCTCAGCTGGATAGAGCGTTGCCCTCCGGAGGCAAAGGTCAGAGGTTCGAATCCTCTGGGGCGGGCCATATACAAATAAGGCCACCCTTTGGGTGGCCTTATTTGTATATGGTGGGCCTCAGGGCCCAGATTCGAACCTCCGTTCGAGCCGGAGGCGCGCAGCGCCGGAGACCAGCGAGCCCAAAAGGGCGAAGCTAATCCTCCACACACTGCACCATCAAAACCCAACGGACCGGCTACTTTGTAGATGGCCCGCCCGAGCGCTCGATAAAAACCTCCGTTCGAGCCGCAGGCGCGCAGCGCCGGAGACCAGCGAGCCCAAAGGGCGAAGCTAATCCTCCACACACTGCACTATCAAAGCCCAACGAGTGGCCTTTCCTGTATAAGGTGTGCCCCAGCGACCAGACTCCAACCTCCGTTCGAGCCGACTAATTTGCGCAGCAAATTTGGGCGCCGGAGCTTGCGACGGCGGGGCGTAGCCCCGAGCGCATTTTGCGAGTCCACGCGCGCAGCGCCGGAGACCAGCGAGCCCGAAGGGCGAAGCTAATCCTCCACCCACTGCACTATCAAAGCCCGACGAGTGGCCTTCCTTGTAAACGGCGCGCACCAGTAGCCAGACTCCAACCTCAGTTCGAGCCACACGCGCTTAGCACCGGAGACCAGCGAGCCCGCAGGGCGAAGCTAATCCTCCAGCTCCGGATTCCGATGCCCACTCGCGGTATCTTTTCTATTTATCGGCAGGGCCCGATAAGAACCTCAGTGCGCGCCGACGCACAAGATCACCACCACGCATTCGACACCCCGGCGCCCACTAGGCCCCGGGGTGTGCATCAAGCGCTACGAAGTTAACGGCGGCCTGAATCAGGCCGTCTCTGTGTGGGCCATGGCCATGGTGAGGAACTTCTCGGTCTGCCCGGCGCCGGAGGCGAGTTCCGCCTGGGCACCCTGGTCGCAGATCTTGTCCCAGTTTTCGATCACGGCCTCCGGGCTCTGCTCGTCGGCCGGAATAAAGGTGCCGGCCGTTTCAAACAGGCGGGTGCTGGCATAGCCGCCGGCACCGGCGCAGAGGATGAAGCGGTTCGGCGCATCCTTGTGACACAGGGTCAGTGCGCCTGCGGTCACCGCTTCCGGCGTGAGCATCTCCAGGATTTCCGGCGGCATCAGGTCTTCGGTCATGCGGGTGCCGGCGGTTGGTGACAGCGCGTTGACGCGGATGTCGTACTTGGCCCCTTCCAGCACCAGGGTGTTCATAAAGCCGAGCACCGCCATTTTCGCCGCGCCGTAGTTGGACTGGCCGAAGTTGCCGTACATGCCGCTCGACGAGGTGGTCATGACGATGCGGCCGTAGTTCTGCGCACGCATGATTTCCCACACCGCCTTGGTGCAGTTCACGGAGCCCATCACATGCACGTCCATGACCAGCTGGAAATCGGCCAGCTCCATCTTGGCGAAGGTCTTGTCGCGCAGGATGCCGGCGTTATTGATCAGGATGTCGACGCGGCCCCACTTGTCCATGGCCTGCTGCACCATGTCCTGGACTTCGTCGTACTTGGCCACGTTGGCGCCGTGTGCAATCGCCTCGCCACCATTGGCCTCGATTTCGCGCACTACTTCCTGTGCGGCCTCAGAGGAGGCGCCGCTGCCGTCGCGCGCGCCACCGAGGTCGTTGACCACGACTTTTGCACCGCGCGCGGCCAGTGCCAGCGCGTGAGATTTTCCGAGCCCGTTGCCGGCGCCGGTTACGATGGCCACCTGGCCGTCAAAGCGTACACTCATAGTCTTCTCTCCATCGTTTTTTCGTTGCGGATTAGCCGCACGGGGCGGCTCGTCGGAATCAGCCGGCCACCTGCATGGTGAGCCACTCGGCCAGCAGCGCGGGCTTTTCTTCGCCCTCGATCTCGACGGTGACTTCAGTCTTCAGCATAAACTGGCCGGGATTTTTTTCGGTGACATCCAGCAGCCGCGCGTGTGCGCGGATACGGCTGTCGACCTTTACCGGGGCGATAAAGCGCACCTTGTCAAAACCGTAATTGACCGCCATCTGCAGATCTTCCACCAGCAGAATGAAGGTCTCGGCGAAATGCGACAGCAGCGACAGCGTGAGGAAGCCGTGGGCAATGGTGGAGCCGAACGGTGTCTGCGCCGCGCGCTTCGGATCGACGTGAATGAACTGGTAATCGTGGGTAACCTCGGCGAACAGGTCGATCTGTTCCTGGTTGACGCTGTACCAGTCAGTGGTTTGCAGGGTTTTGCCAACGCTTTCCAGCAGTTCTTGCTTACTGACCGTCTTCATGGTCTCTCCTGTCGTTGTCATATTCTGTTATGCAATGGGCGCAATGCGCCCTGTCATCGCGGCGCCGGTTCAGAACCACTCGGGCCGCATGTCGAAGCTGGTGCTGTCGATTTCCTTGACCAGTTTTGACCAGTGGTAGATTTTCGGCAGCTCCGAGCGGAAGAAGTACTGCATCGCCTGCAGCTTGCCGCGATAGAAGTGCTCGTCTTCCGCATGCGGGTTGCGCTGCAGCCCGGCATCGGCGGCGAGGCCCTGGCGCAGCCAGATCCAGGCGATGACGACATGGCCGAACATTTCCAGGTAGCTGACCGAGTTCGAGAACACCAGGTCGGGATTTTTCTCTGCGGTGGCTCCGAGGACGGCACTGGTGGTCTGCTGAAGCTCCTCCAGCGCGGCCTGCAGGTCGCCGGCGAACAGACTCAGTTCGCTGTCGCGCGCCTGTTCGATGGTCTGCTGCATTTCCGCGAGCACGGCGCGGTAGCCGGCAAACTTGTTCATCGGCACCTTGCGCCCGAGCAGGTCCAGGGACTGGATGCCGGTGGTGCCCTCGTGAATCGGGTTCAGGCGGTTGTCGCGGTAGAACATTTCCACCGGGTGCTCGTTGATATAGCCGTGCCCGCCCATGACCTGGATAGCGAGGCTGTTCGCCTGCGGGCCGTATTCCGACGGCCAGCTCTTGATGATCGGGGTGAGGAAATCGAGCAGCGTGTGCGCGTGGGCCCGCTCCGCTTCGGTCTCGGCGGTCTTCTCGTCATCGGCCAGCTGACTGCCGTACAGGCACAGCGCGTAGGCGCCCTCGGCGTAGGCTTTCTGGGTCAGCAACATGCGACGCACATCCGGATGTTCGACGATATTGATCGGCGCGGATTCCGGGTCCTTGTTGGCGAGCAGGCGGCCCTGGGGGCGCTCGCGGGCGTAGTCGAGGGAGTACTGGTAACCGGTCAGGGCGGTCAGCGCCGCACCGGTGCCGACCATGATGCGCGCCTCGTTCATCATGTGGAACATGTACATCAGCCCGCGGTTTTCCTCGCCCACCAGATAGCCCACGGCACCGCCTTTCTCGCCGAAGCTGAGTGCGGTTGAGGTGTGTCCGCGCCCGCCCATCTTGTGGAACAGCCCGGCCAGGGCCACATCGTTGCGCTCGCCGTTACTGCCGTCTTCGTTGACCAGGAACTTGGGCACGATAAACAGCGAGATCCCCTTCACGCCCTTGGGTGCGCCTTTCACGCGGGCGAGCACCAGGTGCACGATGTTGTCACTGAGCTCGTGGTCACCGCCGGAGATGAAGATCTTGTTACCGGTGATGCGGTAGCTGCCGTCTTCCTCGCGGGTGGCGGTGGTGGTGAGGTCGGCGAGCCCGGAGCCCGCACCGGGTTCGGTCATCGCCATGGTGCCCATGAAGCGGCCCTCGCGCATGGGCTTGACCCACTTTTCCACCTGCTCCGGTGAGCCGTGCGCCTCGATCAGGTTGGCGTTGGCGTTGGTCAGGGAGATGTAGCCAAACGTGGTGCTGGCCGCCGCCCACAGATGAGCCTGCACGGCATTGGTGACGATCAGCGGCAGCTGCATGCCGCCGTCTTCAAAATCGGTTTCCGGCGCGGCGAGGCCGGCCTCGATGACCGCGTCCACTGCCGGCTTGATTTCCGGCAGCAGGTGCACGCGCTCGCCGTCAAAAGTGGGTTCGTTGGTGTCCACTTGCTGCCGAATGGGCAGGAAATGTTTCACTGCTACCGTCTTGCCGGTTTCGATGGCCGCGTCGAAGGTTTCGCGGCTGTGATCGGCGTAGCGCGGGCGCTTGGTGAGGGATTCTGCATCGAACAGCTCGTAGAGCATGAATGCCAGGTCGCGTTCGCTGAGCGCTTGTGCTGCCATGGGTCACCTTGTTCCTGTTACTAACGGATGGAGTGGGCCGCTTGGGGGCCGGTTGGGTATTGTGTTGGGAGTTGCTAGACTCGGCCATGACCTCCGAGGTCAAGTTCAGCAGGCACCGGCACGGCAAATCCGGCCAGCCGTTTGAGGCAGGGAAATGAGTGAGACAGCCTACAATGCGTTCGGCCACCTGTTGCGCTTCTGGCGGCGGGTGCGCGGCCTCAGCCAGGAAACGCTGGCACTCAGCCTGGAGTCCTCCACCCGCCATATCAGCTTTCTTGAAAACGGCAAGGCCCGCCCCAGCGAGGCGCTGGTGGACGCTATCAGCCGTGCACTGAATCTGGGAGAGCGCGACAGCAGCTACCTGCGCCTCGCTGCCGGTTACCTGGCCGAGAGCCGCGAAGTCGACTTCCAGGCACCGGAATTCAACTGGCTGCGCAAGGCCACCCTGCTATCGCTGCGCGCGATGGATCCCTACCCGGCGGTGCTGACAGACCGCTACTGCCGCCTGCTGATGGTGAATCGCAGCTGGGTCGCCTTTTACCGCGAGTCGGTCAGCGCTGAAGAGCTGGCGAAAGTGGAAAACCATTACCAATTTGTCTTTCGCCGCCCACCCGAAGGCGTCGCGCTGAAGTCGTGGCAGCACACGCTGGCGATGATCCTGATGTATACCCAGCAGGAGGCGCTGCTGACCAACGACCCGATTTACCACGAAATGGTACGCGAGCTGGCCGCGCATCCGAGCGTACCGAAAGACTGGGCCCAGATCGCCTCAAGGCTCGAGCCGATGGCCAGCTTTCGGGTGGAACAGGAATACCGGGGCAGGCTGATGCGCTTTTTCAGTGTCAACCTGACGGTGGGCGCCATGGGCCCCGCCTCCTTTGCGTCGGAGCCGCGCCTGGTGATCAATACGCTCTATCCCGAGAGCGATGAGCTCGATCTGTCCGAAGCGCTCGACGGCGACCTGTCCCACCCGCTCCTCTACTACTGAACTACCGCTATCCCCGCCGCGCCCGGGCCTTGCAACAGGCGCGAACCGACAGGCTGGCGCCCGCACTGCATGCTTTTGTCGACCGGGCGGTTTCTCGCTACTACTGATGCGGACGTTCAAACCCAGAGTGAAAAAAACGTGACCCAAGCCTTTATCACTTTACTTCTATCAATCGCTCTCACTACCGGCGTTGCGACCCAAGCAGCCGAACCAGACTGCACCAAACCCAATAAATGCAAAGCCCTGGAGCTACACAACCAGGTAAGAAAAGACCTCAACGCCGGCCGCTTCCCCAACAGCCCGAAACCGAACCCGCCGGTAGCGATGCTGACGTACGACAAAGCACTGGCTCGCACCGCGTATAACTGGTCCGCATCGCAATGCAACGCCCGGCCGGGCCACAACAGCAAACGCCGGGAGCACTTCGTCGCTAACGGCGGCAATCCGGCTTACGCATCGGTCGGTGAAAATATTTTTTATTCCTCCGCGCACCTGTCGGAACAAGATGCACTTGCGCAGGCGGTGGCAGGCTGGGCCGGGGAAGCGCAGCAATATCGCTACGGGCCGTTCAATGACCTGAAAACCGGTCACTACAGCCAGCTGATCTGGGACAGCATGGACGCAGTCGATGCGGAAGGCAGGAAGCTGCCGCGGGCGGTCGGTTGCGGGGTTTATTACTGTCCGAAGGGAAACTTCAGGACCATAGTGACCTGTAACTACGCCCCGGCCGGCAATATCTATCAGCATTTACCGTATCGGGCGAATTAGGGCGGCTCCCCTCTCTCTGCGTTCAATTTTATTGCCGGGTGCGTGTCGACCAATTGTTAGCACGATATTTTAGTTTGCGATGTTGTACGGCGTCCTTTGTTCAAAGATGGGCCGCATTCGAGACGATCTTTGCTTTGCCCAGAATCTTGTTTTCTGCTGCCCCAATCTCCTCGAGCGCAATAGACGGCGTTTTGCTAGGCTGACGGTAATAATCAGAATGATGGTGTTGCGCATGAAACCCGCCGCTGTATCCCGCCCGCTAATACTACCCGCCCTGCTGTGGATACTCACCGGCTGCGAGCCGGTCCAGTCTGCCGAGAACACCACCCTGCCGGACGGCTCGGTCTACAGCGGCAGCTTCAAAAATGGGCTGTTTCACGGCCAGGGCAGCTTGAGATGGCCGGATGGGCGCCACTATCAGGGCGAATTCGCGCGAGGGCGCATGGCCGGGCGCGGGCGCTTTGATTACGGTGATGGCTGTGTCTATGAAGGGGAATTTCTCGACGGCCAACTGAGCGGCCACGGCCGCTATGCGTGTGCCGAGGGCGTCTGGGAGGGAGAGTTTCAGCGGGGCGATTTGCTCAAAGGCTCGGTTGCGTGGACAGAAGCGGGATCCTATGAGGGTGAATTCCTCGATCTGATGCCCCACGGCCAGGGCCACCAGGTAACGACGGAAGGCGCCCACTACGAAGGTACCTTCGCCGACGGCTATATCGTGCAAGGCAGCTACCGCGACGGGCAGGGCTATCGCTACCGCGGCGGTTTCGAATATTCCGTCTATGCCGGCGCGGGCGAACTCACCCAGCCGGACGGCACCATTATCCGCGCCAACTTTGAATACGGCGAAGCCAATGGCGAAGGCGTTCTGATCCACAAGGACGACAATGGCAAGGCGATAGAAGAGGCGGGCTTTTTTGTCGCCGGCCGCTATTACCCGAGCAAACAGGCCTGGCGCGGCAACGAGAAACAACAAAAGGCGGCGGTGGAAGCGCGCCTGTACAGTGAAGCAGAGCGCCTGCAGTCGACTCTCGCCACACTGGCACCACAGCGGCCGGGCGTGCGCGATGTATACCTGCTGGTGGTCGGCGGTGACGGTACCTCCCCGGTGTTTGCCAAAGAGGTGGATTGGGTATCGACAAGGCTCGGCTCTGTCTTCGATATCGCGCAGCGGCAGATCCGCCTCAGCAACGGCAGCGGTGACAAACTGCCGCTGGCAACGCGCACCAGCGTGCGCGAAAGCCTGACAGCGTTGGATGCACTGATGGATCCGCAGGAAGACCTGCTGTTGGTGCACTTCGTCAGCCACGGCGACAAGGACGGAGACCTGCTACTCAAGGAAAACAAGCTGCCGCTGAATGACATTTCGGTAAAGGACGGTAAGCAGTGGCTGGACGGCCTGCGCGCGCAACACCAGTGGCTCATCGTGTCCGCCTGTTATTCCGGTCAGTGGAAAGAGGCGCTGGCCGCGCCCAACCGCGTCGTGTTCACCTCCGCCGCGCCGGACCGCACGTCCTTCGGCTGCAGTGATGACTCCGAACGCACCTGGTTCAGCGCCGCGCTGTATGGCGATGCCCTCGGCAAAGGCCTTAGTGATCCCGCCGCCTGGTTCACCGCCGCCAATCAGCGCGTTACCGCAATGGAAAAAGAACAGGGGATTGAAGAGCAATCGCACTCGCTGCCGCAGTATGCCGTGGGGCAGGAATTTTTGCGGTGGTGGGCACAGGCGTTCTCACGATGACATACTAGCCTGATACAAATTTTAAGAGCGCAGAGCATTCGCAGCGTGCCCGCCGCGACAATAGTGATCCCCAATTTAAAGTGAAGTAAAAGCGTGCCGTTACTATCATTGAGATTCGACTAGACACCTAATTTCTAATGACGCATCGGCTTTCCACACGCGCCTGTTTACTTAAAAAAGAGCGGCCCAACGAAGATAAATTGCAACGCGGGATCACCTTCCACCAAGTCAAATTACCTGCAAGAAATCATCAGAAACGGGCTAATACCGAGAAAGAAGAAACCAAGAAACAAAAGAAAATTATCCGATAAATTATCATGCACAGGAATTGCTACGATTAAGAGACTGCTGGCGACAGCCTGGAGTCGCTCTAACCGAATTGACGGGGACCGGCTAAGTAGAGGCTCCTAATTACGCGCCCCAACATAAAAAAGCCACCACTATTGGCGTTAATTAATACTTTCCTGGCAGATTATAGGACTACAATTGCCCGCGTTTCACACACCCTTCCCTTACCGTCCATCACAAGAAAATCTCTTTCATATCGCTAACCTAATGGAATCCAAGAGTTAGCCCGAAATAACAAAATGGAGACATCAATGGCCGTATACCTATCTATTGTGGGCGGCAAAATATTTTACGCCGACTCCAATCCCGGAGACCTCATTAAGCAGATAAACATATATGCAACCACTGGCAATAGCAGGTCGGCCAGTGTAGCCAAATGCTTACCAAATCCAATAAGCCATGCACAGATGACTGAGCAGCAGTTTATTCGCTTTAAAAACGCTGGCAGACGCCACGGCTCCCACACTCCCAACAAAATGATCGGCGGCCTGGATAGAACCAGATTACCCCGCACGTCTTCTCCTGCATTAGAAAAATGGGACGTCGGACCATACGGGTCACTGACAGGTAAGGCTGGGCCTTGGGGGGCTGGAAAGCATACAAATCGCGATCACATGACTGCAAACAGCAGCAATCAGTTGCGATTCAATAATGGAAACTGGCCGGGCAATGCAGTGAGCAAAAACCAGGTGAAAAACGAAGGATTAGCCATCGCGGTATCAGGAGAACACCACCGGAAAGGCAGTTATACATATGGTACAAGAGTCCATACTCCCAGCCCTATAACCTCTCTGAGTCGTATGCAATACGGGGAAAGGTACCCGCAGCAGGCATTTCAAACAGAAATGGACCAGATGCTGGAATGGAAGAGATCACACACGAAATCGCCTCAAGGTCCGACAAAAAACACCTTAAGACTGGAGATGGTCGGTGCCTATGCATACATGTATAAACTTGCCGTTGACTGCGGCTTCTTCGACCCCTCCACAGAACAAGACCAGCGTTTAATTTATTGGACGAAGCTGGCGGTAGAATCGGACAATGCCGGCCAGGGAAAACACGGAGCCAACCACCCCAGGAAATAGAGCCCGATTTGCAGCCCGTATGTTTTGATTCAGGCTGCCCGAGGTGTGCCTCAGATACTTCCCAGGCGGTGCACCACACTATGGCTGCCCGCCTCACTGAACTCGGCACTGTCGATGTTATCGATAAACTGCCACTCCGCCTTCACCTCTTCGCGGCTGAATGTCAGCGCCATATAGCCGCGCTGGTGCAGGTTGCAGTACTGCAGGTCGTCGACCAGCGCGGACATGCCCTGCGCCAGCTGCTGTGCGGACTGCTCGTCCAGGTTCAGATAGCTTTCCATACCCGGTGAGGTGACGCTGGGCGCAGCGAACTCCAGCCCGATCAAACGGCCGCCGTCGTCTTTCAGCTGATTGCACCAGGCGTTGTGGGTATCGCCGGCCACGACCACCAGATTCTTGCCCAGCTCGGCCACATGGCGGTACAGCGCCTCGCGCTCCACCGCGTAGCCGTCCCAGGCATCGAGGTTGTATGGCACGGTCCGTTCCAGCCGCGCACGCTGACCTTCGCTGAGGGTTTCACCCTTGAGGCTGGCCATTTTCAGCTGCACCAGCTCCGGCGTGGGATCCGGCCTCTCATCGCGGCGGTAGTAACCCATGATGATTTCCGCCGGCAGGTGCATCTTGCCCATCAGTACCTGCTGGCCCAGCAGCTGCCAGTGGCCGCTGGAATTTTGCAATGATTCCGCCAGCCAGTTGCGCTGGGTCGGGCCGAGCAGGGTGCGGTCCGGGTTCGCCAGCGCGGCGCCGAAGGCGCGGCCGTCGAAGCTGCCGTCTTCGCCCAGGTAGTTGGAAAAATGCAGCTGTTCGTCGCGGCCGATCACGCGGGTGTCGAGCATATGCAGGTCGAGCAGGTCGCCGAACTGGAAGCTGCGGTAGATCTGCGGTTTGGTTTCGCCCATGGGCGGGCGGATCGGCAGCCACTCGTAATAGGCCTGGATCGCCGCCGCGCGGCGCGCGTAGAAGTCGCCCTCCTCCGGGCTGTGGTTTTCCGCCCCGTCTTTCCAGGTGTCGTTGGTGATCTCGTGGTCGTCCCACACGGCGATAAACGGCGCCGCCGCGTGCAATGCCTGCAGGCCGGTATCGGTGCGGTAGAGGGCGTAGCGCTTGCGGTAGTCCGCCAGCGACAGTATCTCGCCGGCGTTGTCCTCCGGCAGCGCGCGACCGATCTCCGCCGCGCGCTCGGTGGCGTAGCCGCCGGCCGGGTATTCGTAGATGTAGTCGCCCAGGTGCAGTACCGCATCCCAGTCGCCGCGCCGTGCTGCCAGCGCGTAGGCGTTGAAATAGCCGGCCGGGTAATTGGAGCAGGAGAACACCGCCAGCTTCACCCGTTCCACGCCAACCGCGGGCAGCGTCTTGGTGCGGCCTACCGGGCTCTGCGCGCTGGCGCCGACGAAGCGGTAGTAATAGGCGGTGTCCGGCTGCAGCCCCTGCACATCGATCTTGATGGTGTAATCGCGGCCGGCAGAGGTCTCGGCGCTGCCGCGGCGCAGCACATCGGTAAACTTGGCGTCCCGGGCCAGCTCCCAGGTGACCTTGAGCGGCTTGCCGCGCTGCAATGACGCGCCCGGCGTGGCGCGGGTCCACAGGATCACCGCGTCCTGCAGCGGGTCGCCGCTGGCAACGCCGTGGTGAAAGCTCACGTCTGACGGCAGCTCGGGCCGGGACATGGCCTGCAGCGGAGTGGAAACCAGCACGCCGCCGGTGGCGGCGAGCGCGGCCTGGATGAACTTGCGCCGGGTAAATCGGTTCACGGTTGTCACGCCTGTGTTGTTCTGCTTATTGAAGGTGACCCAGAGCCTAGGGGCTCTGTGTGACAACTCTACTAAACAACGGCGAAACCGAGCAAAATGCCCCACTTCCCGCCCCGGTGTGGCCTGCGCCAGCCTTTCCGCATTGGAACCTCCGGCGCCGCGCGGCGTCTCAGTGAAGATTCCGCGATTAGCCACCATGAAGTTTATGTTGTCCCGCCCCCTGAAACGCGCCGCCAAAGTCACATGCTGGCTCGGCGCCACCTTCTGCATCAGCACCGCGCTGCTGGTGCTGGCCCTGCGCTGGATAGATCCGCCCTCCTCCGCGGTGATCCTCGCCTGGGAGCTGCAGAGCGGCCGGGAGGCGCAGCACCGATGGCGCCCGCTGGAAAAGATCTCCCCCAACCTGCAGATGGCCGTGATCGCCGCCGAAGACCAGAAATTCTCCCAGCACTTCGGCTTCGATTTCGCCTCGCTGCAGAAGGCCCTCAATGAAGACCGCCGCCGCGTGCGCGGCGCCAGCACCATCACCCAGCAGACGGCCAAGAACCTGTTCCTGTGGCACGGCCGCAGCTACCTGCGCAAGGGGCTCGAGGCCTGGTTTACCCTGCTGATGGAGGTGTTCTGGCCCAAGGAGCGGATTCTGGAGGTGTACCTGAATATCGCCGAATTCGGTGACGGGGTTTACGGTGCCCAGGCGGCGGCGAAGAAATATTTCGGCACCTCCGCCCTGTATCTCAACCGCTGGCAGGCCGGGCGGATGGCTGCGGTGCTGCCGAATCCCAGGCGCATGTCCGCCAGAGATCCCTCCGGCTATGTCCGCAGTCGCGCGGCCACCATTAACCGGCAGGTGCGCCAGCTCGGCGGAACCAGCTACCTCAAGGCGCTGTGAACAGAGTCCATTGACCCGGCCGGTGCCTCGCGCAGACTACTGTCGGGCATGGCGTTGCAATAGCTGCCAGCCCTTCACTTCCCACGGCCAATTGCCCCGCTCCCCAACCACCGCTGTGATAGCATCGGGGCGATGGCAAAAATAAGGGAATATTGACTCACCATGCATCACACCAAAATCGCACTGATTTTCACCGCCGCACTGCTGGCGGCCTGCGGCAAGGGAGCCGAGGACTCGGCATCGCAGGCATCTGCGCAGGACAAGGCGGCCAAAGCCGCCAGCACATTGCCGGCAGGCGTCACCCTCGTCGAGACATTTGACGGGAATGGGGCGGAAATCGCCATCCCCTACAGCAAGTACAAGCTCGCCAACGGCCTGACCGTGGTCCTGCACGAGGATCACTCCGACCCGCTGGTGCACGTAGACGTCACCTATCACGTCGGCTCCAACCGGGAAGACCCGGGCCGCTCCGGCTTTGCCCATTTCTTCGAACACATGATGTTCCAGGGCTCGGTGAACGTGGCCGATGAGCAGCATTTCGCCATCATCCAGGAAGCCGGCGGCACCCTGAACGGAACCACCAACACCGACCGCACCAATTACTACGAGACGGTACCGGCCAACCAGCTCGAAACCGTGCTGTGGCTGGAATCCGACCGCATGGGCGTATTCCTGGACGCGGTCACCGAGGACAAATTCGAGGTCCAGCGCGAGACGGTGAAGAACGAGCGCGGCCAGCGAGTGGACAACCGCCCCTACGGCCGCGCCCTCGAGACCATGTACGCCGCCACCTACGCGGATGGCCACCCCTATTCCTGGCCGGTGATCGGCTGGCTCGAGGATCTCGACCGCGCCGACCTTACCGATCTGAAGCGCTTCTTCCTGCGCTGGTACGGCCCGAATAACGCGGTGCTGACCATCGGTGGTGATATTGACCCGGCGCAGACGCTCGCATGGGTCGCCAAGTATTTCGGCCCCATCCCCGCCGGCCCGGCGGTCGAGGACCTGCCCAAGCAGCCCGCCACACTCGAGGCGGATCGCCATGTCACCCTCGAGGACAACATCCACCTGCCGGCGCTGGCGATGATGATCCCCACCGTCTACCGCAACCACCCGGACGAGCCGGCGCTGGATGCGGCGGCGGAAATCCTCGGCCAGGGCCAGGATTCGATGCTCTACCAGCGCCTGGTACAGACCGGCCGCGCGGTTCAGGCGAGCGTGAGCCACTCCTGTAAGGAGCTGGCCTGCGAGATGTGGTTTATCGTGATCCAGAACCCGGCATCGGGAGAGTCGCTGGCGGAGATGGAACAGGCGGTGCGCGACACCCTCACCGAGTTCGCGGAGCGCGGCGCCACCGAAGACGACCTGCTCAAGTTCAAGGCCGGCTATGAATCCCACCGCGTGTTCGGCCTGCAATCCGTGGCCGGCAAGGTATCCACGCTGGCGGCCTTCGAAACCTTCACCGGCAGCCCCAAGGGCATCGACGAAGAAATCCGCGCCTACCTGTCCGTCGGCACCGGCGATATCACGCGGGTGTTCGACCAGTACATCGCCGACAAGCCGGCCATACTGCTGAGCGTGGTACCCAACGGCAAGCCGGAACTGGCGGCGGCGAAGCAGAACTACCAGTGGCAACGCACCATTCCCGACAGCTACGGCGACGACGGACAGGCGCTGGCCCTGCGCCCGGTGAAAGACAACTTCGACCGCAGCGTGCAGCCCACCCCGGGCGCCAATCCCCAGGTGGAGCTGCCCAAGATCCGGGACGGCAAACTGGAAAACGGCGTGCGCCTGCTGGCCGTGCAGAACGATGAAACCCCCACCGTGACGGTGCGGGCGGTGTTCGGCGTCGGGCAGCGCGACGAGCCGCGCGGCAAGTCCGGCCTCACCGCGCTGATGGCGTCCCTGATGAGCGAGGCCACCAGCGAGCGCAGCGCGGCCGAATTCGCCGAAGCGCTGAACCGCCTGGGCGCCTCCATCAGCATTGCCCCGGATCAGTACGAGACCACCGTCACGCTGAACGTGCTGGCCAAGCACCTGGACGAGGCCATGCCGCTGCTGCTGGAACGCATCCTCACGCCCGACTTCAGCGAGGAAGACTTCGCGCGCATCAAGCAGCAGACCATCGAGGGCCTGCAGCAGGCGCGCAAGACTCCGCAGGGCCTCGCCACCCGCGCCGTCGGCGCCGTGATGCGCGGGCCGGAACACCCGCTGAGCTTCCCGATCGACGGCCTGCCGGGCACCGTGGCCAATATCACCCTGGACGACGTTGAGGGTTACTACCGGGCCCACTTCCCCGCCCACCTGAGCGGCGTGACCGTCAGCACCAGCCTGCCCCACGACACCATCCTCGAGGCTCTGGACGACCTGGCGCAGCTGAAAGTGGCCCAGGCGGTTCGCCCGGCCATCGCGCTGCAGAAGCCGGACATCGACGGCCGCACCGTGTACCTCGTCAACAAGGAGGGCGCGGCCCAGTCGAGCCTGCGGGTGAGCCAGCACGCCCTGGCCTACGATGCGCTGGGTGACTATTACCTCGCCTACCTGGGCAACTTCCCGCTGGGTGGCAACTTCAACAGCCGCATCAACCTGAACCTGCGCGAAGACAAGGGTTACACCTACGGTGCCCGCACCTACCTGCTCGGCGAGCCGCAGGAAGGCATGTACATGTTCAGTTCCGAAGTGAAAAAGGACGCGACGGCCGACGCACTGCACGAGGTGCTCACCGAACTGGAAACCTTTGACGGCAAGGGCATGACCGAAGCGGAGTTCAACTACATGCGCTCCGCCATTGGCCAGCAGGAAGCGCGCAGCTACGAGACGCCGGACGCCAAGCTCGGCCTGCTCAACAATATCCTGCGCTACGACCTGCCGCTGGACTACCGCTCGCAGCAGAACGCCATCCTGAAGGAGACGGACCGCAAGACCCTCAACAAGGTGATCACCGACGTGCTGAAGCCGCAGAAGCTGGCCATCGTGGTCGTGGGCGATGCCGCCAGCATCCGCGAGGAGGTGGAGGCACTGGGCATGCCCGTAGTCGAGCTGGATGAGGACGGCAACGTGAAGGAAGCCGGGAAAGCGAAAAAAGCCCCGGAATCCGCCAGCCTCTGACGTCAATCAAGGCACTTTCCGTAGGAGCCTGCTTGCAGGCTCCTACCAAGGCGTCACCGGTCAATTTCGCAATACGTAGGATGGGCAAAGCGCAGCGTGCCCATCAACACCGCTGCCAGTCTCTGACATCAATTCATGTGCATTCTGTAGGAGCCTGCTTGCAGGCGAAAAA
>NZ_FQVA01000003.1:272165-409865 GCF_900129095.1 Microbulbifer donghaiensis | reverse complement strand
TCCATCATCTTCTCCATCAGATACTGGCGATCCTCGGCGTCTTTGAGCTGTCGCTCCAGCCGCTTGATGGTTTGGGCAGGTGTTTCTGGCTTCTTTGACATGGAGCTGCTCCTGGTGGAAGACCAGTCCAACTTACCATGCTTTCGGAGCCAGACCAGTACAGTGCTTCTACCCTGAATGCCGTAGATATCCTGAGCCTGTTTATACGTCAGATCGCCTCTTTCGACCTCTTCGACGACGGCCAATTTAAAGCCCAAGGTGTAATCACGCTGGGTGCGCTTTGGGCGGGTAGGAATAGGGGTATCCATTAATAGGTCTCCAAAGTATCAACCTATTTCAGGACGGGACATCTGCGACAAATTAGCCACTCGTCTCTGGGCCCGCGCAAAAGATTGGCACAGTTTTGCGCCGGCAAAATGGCGCCCCAATTTCTATAACCAGCGGCAATATTCCAGCCATCAATCCGCAACAAAAAACTCTACCTGCTCTCCCGCCAAGCGCTGGCGGGGTCTGCGCAAACTGCCTATATATTAATCGCCGCAGCTTACTGAGGAGCTAACGGTAAACAGTCGCCACAGGCGAATCGTTTTCGATCTTGTTAGCGCCGCGGGGAAGGGGCGGCACAGGGGTACTTCCTCTGTAACAGGAGTAACAGTTACAGGGTTTCAGTTATGAAAGATGGTTACGAAGAGCAGGGCAATACTTCTCGCGCCAAAGATACTGAGGAATTTGCCGAAGAACGCAGTGTCACCTCGCGCAAGCGGGCCAGAAGTCAATTGAGCGCCGACGTCGAGGAGTTTCTCGCCCGCGGCGGCGCCATCGCAGAAATAGATCCGGACGTTACCGCGGATCCCCCGCGCAAGCCGCAACCCAAATACGGCAGTCGACCTATCTAGGTGCCCTGCATTTCGTCAGCCGCGGGGCGGAACTGGTACCCGCCCCGCGCAACCTCTTTTCCCATAAGTACACATTTTATTTCTTGTCTTTGGCCCGCGGGTGCGCGCTGTCGTAGACCCGCGCCAGGTGCTGGAAATCCAGGTGGGTATAGATCTGTGTCGTGCTGATATCCGCGTGGCCGAGTAACTCCTGCACCGCGCGCAGGTCGCCGCTGGACTCCAGCATATGGCTGGCGAAGGAGTGACGCAGCATATGCGGATGCACGCGCTGTTCGGCGCCACTGGCCTGGGCCCAGTGCGCCAGGCGGGCCTGCACGGCGCGGTTGCTGAGCCGGCGCCCCTTGATGGTGGTGAACACGGCACCGCCTCCGCCGGCCGGTGCGGCCCTGCGCCAGGCCTGCAGCGCGTCGATGGCCTTGCTGCCTACCGGCAGCTGACGGCTCTTGCCGCCCTTACCGGTCACCCGCACTTCACCTGTGCGCAGCTCCAGGTCCTGCCAGTCCAGCGATGTCAGTTCCGACAGGCGCAGGCCACTGCTGTAGAAGAGTTCCAATATTGCGCGGTCGCGCAGGATCAGGGTTTCGTCAACGCCGCTGTCGTCGCTATCGGGGCTGGTGACAAAGTCGGAGGCGGCATCCACGTCGAGCAGTTTCGGCAGCCGCTTTTCCCCCTTCGGCGCGCGCAGGCCCTCGGCCGGATTGGCTTTCAGCCAGCGTTCGCGCAGACCGCAGTTGCACAGGCCGCGCACGGCCGATAGCCAGCGCTGCAGGCTCTTGGCGCCCAGGCCAGTGCGGTGCAATTGCGCCAGCCAGCCGCGCAACTGCATCTCGCGCAGTTCGTTGAGGTGCTCCACACCTTCCGCCTCCGCCAGCTGCTGCAGCTTGGCCAGATCGCGGCGGTAGGCATCGAGGGTGTGGGGGGATAGCTGCTTCTCGGTGCGCAGCTGTTGCAGGAAGTAGGTGATGGCGCCGGCCAGTTCCACAGTGCTCAGGGCCGGCGTTTAGGGTTCAAGCAGGCGGGGCAGCATGCGCTCGAGCACCTCGCCGATATAGGACAGGAAGAGGGTGCCGAGGCTGGAGCGGTAGTGCTGCGGATCGACAGCGCCGACGGCGAGCACACCCAGCTGGTTGGCCAGCGGCACCACCGCGGCGGAACCGACTTTCTCCCCGTCATCGCCAAACAGGTAGGCCTTTTCCGCCGGCCGCAGTACGCCGCAAACGGTGCGGCCGTTGCGCAGAATCGAACCGATGGCCGTTTCCGCCGCGCTGCGGGAGCTGGTGCGCACCTGGCCGAGGGCGCCGCGGCCGGGCGGCAGCGGTCCGAACAGGGTCAGGCTGGTGAACTGGACACCGAAATCGTCGGCAAAGCTTTTGTACAGGGCATCGGTGGCCTCGCCGACGTTCTGCGCCTCCAGCAGCGCCAGCATCAGGCGGCGGCTGTGCAGGAACAGCTGATCGTTGTCACGGGCGTTGTGCAGCAGCTGGTCGAGGCGCTGGCGCATCTCGATATTGCGCTCGCGCAGGAGGTTGGTCTGGTGTGTCATCAGCGACACTGTCTTGCCGTTTTCCCGCGGCAGCTTGATGGTCTCCAGCAGCTCCAGGTGATCGGCGAAAAAATCCGGATTCTGGATCAGGTAGCGGGCAACCTGGCGCGCCAGCAGCTTCTTGTTGCGCTGAGATTCCATGTCACCGTCGGTGGTGACGTCTTCTGTGGCCCGGGTGGCGTCGCTGTGTTCCGTCATTATCTGTCTGGTCGCTGGTTAGAGGACTATCTGGCCGTGGTATACGGTGGTCGCGGGTCCGGTCATGGTAACCGGCTGCCCGGGTCCGCTCCAGTGGATTGTCAGGGTGCCGCCGGGCAGCGCGATCTCGACGCTGTCATCCACCAGGTCGCGCAGGCGCGCGGATACCATGGCGGCACAGGCGCCGGTACCGCAGGCGCGGGTCTCGCCGACGCCGCGCTCGAACACGCGCAGGCGCGCGCGGTCGCGGGATTCGATCTGCAGGAAGCCGACATTGACCCGCTGCGGAAAGCGCTGGTGGCTCTCTATTTTCGGGCCGAGGGCGGCAACTGGTGCAGTGTCGACGTCGTCGACGAGCAGCACCGCGTGGGGATTGCCCATGGACACGGCGCCGATGGTGAAGACTTCGCCGTCCACATCGAGGGGGTAGGTTTCCGCGCGGCGGTCGGCGGCGAAGGGGATCTGTTCCGGCTCGAGAATCGGCGCGCCCATGTCGACACTGACCTGGTCGTCGTCCATCAAACTGAGCTCCAGCATGCCGGCGGCAGTCTCCACCAGCAGCTGTTTCTTGCCGGTCAGGCGGCGCTCGCGCACAAACTTGGCAAAGCAGCGCGCGCCGTTGCCGCAGTTCTCCACTTCGCCGCCGTCGGCGTTGAAGATGCGGTAACGGAAATCGGCATCGGGGTTGCGCGGCGACTCTACCAGCAGCACCTGGTCGCAGCCGATGCCGATATGGCGGTCGGCCAGGCAACGAATTTTCTCCGGTGACAGCTTGATACGCTGGGTGATGCCGTCGAGCATCACAAAGTCGTTGCCGAGGCCGTGCATTTTGCTGAATTTAACGCGCATTCCGTTTCTCAGTGATTCAATCCGTGGCGGGCGGCACAGGTCAGCCCTTTCCAGTCCTTACTTCGATCCGCGCTTCTCGGGCACGGGGCTCTCGCCGCGCACCAGGTCCGCGAGGGTTTCCCGCGCGCGCACCAGGTAGGTCTTGTCGCCGTCCACCAGCACTTCCGCGGTGCGCGGACGGCTATTGTAGTTTGAGCTCATGGTGAAGCCGTAGGCGCCGGCCGACAGCATCGCCAGCAGCTGCCCCTCCTGCAGGGCCAGGGAGCGGTTCTTACCGATAAAGTCGCCGGTCTCGCACACGGGGCCAACTATATCCCAGATCTCATTATTCGCGTTGTTCGGCGTGACTGGCACTATGTCCTGCCAGGCCTGGTAGAGGGCCGGGCGCAGGTTGTCGTTCATCGCCGCGTCGACGATGGCGAAGTTGTGCTCTGCGGTGCGCTTCAGGTACTCGACGCGGGTTAGCAGCAGGCCACCGTTGGCGGCGATGGAGCGGCCGGGCTCCAGCACCAGTGCCAGTTGGCGTTCGCCGAGGCGCTGCTTGATCGCGCCGATATAGTCGCTGACCGGCGGCGGTTCCTCGCCCCGGTAGCGCACGCCGAGTCCGCCGCCGAGATCCAGGTGTTCCAGCTGAATCCCCTCGGCGGCCAGCTGGTCGATCAGGATCAGCAGCCGGTCGAGTGCATCGAGGAAGGGGGCTATCTCGGTGAGCTGGGAACCGATGTGGCAGTCCACGCCCACGACTTGCAGGTGCGGCGACTGCGCCGCCCGCCGGTAGACGTCGAGGGCCGCATCGATGGCGATGCCGAACTTGTTTTCCTTCAGGCCGGTGGAGATATAGGGGTGGGTGTTGGCGTCGACATCCGGGTTGACCCGCAGCGATATGCGCGCGTTCGTCTCGCACTCTGCCGCCACCAGCTCGAGCCGCACCAGTTCCGCCTCGGATTCCACATTGAAACAGTGCACGCCCACTTCCAGCGCACGGCGCATCTCCGCGGCGGTCTTGCCCACACCGGAAAACACGATGCGCGACGGGTCGCCGCCGGCGAGCAGTACCCGCTCGAGTTCGCCGGCGGAGACGATATCGAAACCGGCACCTAGTTGCGCCAGCAGCGACAGGACGCCCAGGTTGCTGTTGGCCTTGACCGCATAGCAGATCAGGCCCGGGTGCTCCCCCAGCGCGTCGGCGTAGGCCAGGTATTGGGTTTCGAAGTGGGTGCGGCTGTAGACGTAGGTGGGTGTGCCGAACTGCTCGGCAATCTGCTCCAGCGAGACATCTTCCGCATGCAGGCTGCCGTCGCGATAATTGAAATCACTCATTTTTCGTACACCGGCTCCGCGGGCGCGTCGGTCTGTTCCGTTGCCGGCGCGCGGCGCTGCTGTTGCTCCGCCTGTTCAGGGGTTTGCGCCGGTGGCGCGGAAGCGGGTTCCACAGTGGTGGACTGGGGCCCGGCCGGCATGGTCGTGACCGGCTGCGCCGGTGCGGCGGGTTCCTGCGGCAGGTACAGCGGACCTTTTTGCCCGCATCCGCTGATCAGTCCGGCTGCGCCCAGCAGCACAGCGCAAGGAAGGAAAAACTTTTTCGGCATCGACAGCGTCCTGCGGCATGGTATTGAGAAAAGCCTGCTAGTATAGCGAGCCAATTCTTCCAGCAACACAGTAACAGAAGTAACCGATTTATGAGTCAGGCGGCCTACAACGCAGCGATTGAAGCAACCCTGATTGCCATCGAGGATGCCCTCGACAACTGCGACTGGGATATGGATTACGAGCGCGCCGACGCGGTGCTGACGATCACCCTGGAGGACAACGGCAGTCAGGTGATTCTCTCTCGCCAGAGCGCCGTGCAGGAACTGTGGGTGGCGGCCCGGTCCGGCGGCTACCACCTGGGCTTCGTCGATTCCGCTACCAGGCCGGGCTGGAAATGCTCCACCACCGGTGAGGATCTGCCGACGCTGCTCGACCGCGTCCTGACCGAGCAGCAGGGCGAGCCGGTTTCCCTCGGTCTCGAATAATGCGCACGAACTTGTAACTTTGTAGGATGGGCAAAGCGCAGCGTGCCCATCGTCGGCCGGTGATGGGCACGTCGCTGTGCTCCTTTGCCCATCCTACGGGCTCCTACAGCGCCCTTAGCGCTCGGCAAGCAATTCCTTCGCCCGTGCGCAGGCGGCGCGCACCTGGTTTGGCGCGGTGCCGCCGATATGGTCCCGCGCCGCCACCGACCCCTCCAGCGTCAGCACCTCAAACACGTCCTCGCCAATCTGGTCGGAGAACTGCTGCAGCTGCGCCAGGCTGAGTTCCGCCAGATCCTTCTGCTGCTCGATCGCAAACGAAACCGACTGGCCGACGATCTCGTGGGCATCGCGGAAGGCCACGCCCTTGCGCACCAGGTAGTCCGCCAGGTCGGTGGCGGTGGAGAAGCCCTTGGCCGCGGCGGCGAGCATGTTGTCTTTTTTCGCCTTCAGCGCCGGCACCATGTCGGCGAAGGCGCGCAGGCAGTCGAGGGCGGTGTCGGCGGCGTCGAACAGCGGTTCCTTGTCTTCCTGGTTGTCCTTGTTGTAGGCCAGCGGCTGGCTCTTCATCAGGGTGAGTAGCGCGACAAGGTGGCCGTTGACGCGGCCGGTCTTACCGCGCACCAGTTCCGGTACATCCGGGTTTTTCTTCTGCGGCATGATCGAGGAACCGGTGCAGAAGCGATCGGGCAGATCGATAAAATCGAACTGACTTGAGGTCCAGAGCACCAACTCTTCGCTTGCGCGGGACAAATGCGTGAGAAGCAACGCGGCAAAAGCGCAGAATTCGATGGCGAAGTCGCGGTCGCTGACCGAGTCGAGGGAGTTCTCCGTCGGTGCGTCGAAGCCGAGCAGCTCGGCGGTGCGCGCGCGGTTGATCGGATAGCTGGTGCCGGCCAAAGCGGCGGCGCCCAGCGGCGAGCGGTTGACGCGCTTGCGGCAGTCCATCAGGCGGCCGTAGTCGCGGCTGAGCATCTCGTTCCAGGCCAGCAGGTGGTGACCGAAGGTGACCGGCTGCGCCGACTGCAGGTGGGTGAAGCCGGGCATGATGGTGTCCGCCTCGCGCTCGGCCAGTGCCACCAGGCCGCTCTGCAGGCGGGTCAGTTCGGCGGCGATCCGGTCGATGCGGCCGCGCAGCCACAGGCGTATATCAGTAGCCACCTGGTCGTTGCGCGAGCGGCCGGTGTGCAGCTTCTTGCCGGTGGCGCCGATACGATCCGTCAGGCGCGCCTCGATATTCATATGCACATCTTCGAGCTGTACCGACCAGGGGAATTCACCGGCCTCTATCTCCGCGGCGATGCCCTTGAGGCCGTCGGCGATCTGCTGGAACTCGTCCGCGGTCAGCACGCCGACTTCCGACAGCATCTGCGCGTGGGCGAGGGAGCCCTGAATGTCCTCCAGCGCCATGCGCTGGTCGAAGGTGACCGAAGCGGTAAACCTTTCCACGAAGGCATCGGTGGCTTCACTGAAGCGGCCGCCCCACAGCTTGGCAGCGGGATTGGTGGCGGATTCGGAGGAGGCGTTGTCTTTGCTCATGGTGTCCCTGACAGCTCAATGGGGGTGGATGGTGGATGGTGAAAGCGCCGCGGGCTAGTGGTATCTTCCCGGTCTGACTTCGGGACATTCAAGAATAACAATTGGCATGACTTCTCCACAGCCCGCGCGGCCGGCGGGCATTATAGCGCAGCAAATTCGCGAAATTGCCGCAAAAGGCAAAGATTCTGCGCGTCCCGAACAAGCTCCCTTTCTGCCGGACCTGTGCAGTGTATCCGCACTGGCGGCGCTGGTACTGATGGGCGAACTGCTGGCCCTGGTGCTGGTACTGGCGGTCGACGGCCTGCGCGCGTTCAGCTGGGAGCGCCTCGGGCTGGTGTCCCTGGCGGTACAGTGGGTAATCCTGCCATCGGCGGCGCTGCTGTGCCGGCTGCGCCCACGACTGGCGCGGCTGTCGCACAGGCTGGCCGGCGGTCTCAGTTTTGCCGCGGTGCTGGCAGTGCTGCTGGCGGTGATGGGGGCGCAGCAGTGGTGGCAGGCGCTGTTGTCCAGTGCCCCATTCGATGTCTGGCGTTTCGCCCGCGACAGCCTGCTCGGTGCCATCTGCGCCGGGGTGGTGTTGCGCTACGCCTATGTGCAGCAGCAGCTGTACAACCAGCAGCAGGCGGAGCTGGGGGCGCGCATCGACGCGCTGCAGTCGCGTATCCGCCCGCACTTCCTGTTCAACAGCATGAACAGCCTCGCCAGCCTGATTGCGATAGACCCCGAGCGCGCCGAGCGCCTGGTGGAGGACCTGTCCGCCCTGTTCCGCGCCAGCCTCGCCGATTCCCGCCTGGTACCACTGCAGCAGGAGCTGGCGCTGGCCAGACGCTATCTGGATATCGAGAGCCTGCGCCTCGGCGAGCGGTTGCAGCAGCACTGGGACGTTCCCGATGAACTGGGGCAGCTGGAAGTACCGAGCATGCTGCTACAGCCTCTGCTGGAGAACGCGGTTTTGCACGGCGTAGCGCGGCTGCGCGCGGGCGGGCAGATCGCGGTGCAGATCAACATTGAAAATGGTCGCCTGCTGGTGGCTATCGACAACCCGGTGCCCGCGGCAGGGGAGGCGAGTGGTTCGGCCGACGGCAACGGTATTGCCACGGACAATATCCGCCAGCGCCTCGCCGCCCATTACGGCGACCGCTTTGCCTTCGCCGCCGGCCGCGACGGCGATCGCTACCGGGTGCAATTGCTGCTACCGCTGGCCCGGGCCGGCGCGGGCAGGCAAGCGGCAGCGGAGGCGGCGCTATGAACCCCCTGACAGTGCTGATCGTCGACGACGAACCCCTGGCCCGCGCGCGGCTGGCGCGCCAGCTGGGGCAGCTTTCCAACTGCGAACTGGTCGGTGAAGCCGACCACGCCGAGGCGGCGCTGGCGCAGGTGGACAGGTTGGATCCGGACCTGGTGCTGCTGGATATCGAAATGCCGGGCGACAACGGCCTGGCGCTGGCGCGCCGCCTGTCGGCACTGGAATACCCGCCGGCGTTGATTTTCTGCACCGCGCACGACGAGTTTGCGCTGCCGGCCTTCGCCACTGCCGCGGTGGGCTATCTGTTGAAACCGGTCAACGCCGGGCAGCTGGCTGAGGCGATTGCCAAGGTGCAGCGCCTCAGCAAGCCACAGCGCCGGCTGTTCGAGCGGGAGAGCAACCCTCAATCCGGGCGCAATCGCATCAAGGCGGTCAGCCGCCGCGGTATTGAACTGCTGGACGTCGATGCCATTCGCTGCTTCGTCGCCGACAGCAAATATGTGGTCGCCCACCACGACGGCGGCGAGACCATTCTGGATGAGTCATTAAAGGAGCTGGAGGCCGAGTTCGGCGAGCGCTTCGTGCGCGTGCACCGCAATGCGCTGGTGGCGGTGGACTATGTGCGCGGCCTCCGTCGCACCCCCGGCGGCCAATATTATTTGCAGCTCGATGGCATTGCCGTGGAGCCGCAGGTGAGCCGGCGCCTGTTGGGCAGCGTCAAGTTGCTGCTGGAGCGGGAACTGCTGGGCGAGCCGGAAGCCTGATACGGCAACTATTCTTCCCGCCGGCGCGAACCCTAATCCCCTGCCAGAATACTGCGCTCCACTCTGATCGAACGCCACTGCTGCGCCGGCGTGGCCAGCGGATTGCGGCTCACGATGACCAGGTCCGTCAGTTTGCCGGCCTCCAGGCTGCCCAGCCGCTCCTCCATACCCAGTTGCCAGGCGCCATTGATGGTCATCGCGCGCAGCGCCTGAATCGGGCTGATCGCCTCGTCGCGTCCGATTGGAGTTCCGTTACGGGACAGGCGCGTGATCGCCGTTTGCATCAGGCTGAACGGCTCGGCTGGGAACATGGGGCTGTCCGCGTGCAGGGTCGGGTGCATGCCAAGCTCGAAAGCACTGCGCAGCGGCAGTATCTTGTCGGTGCGCTCCCTTCCCAGCAGCTGCTCCCGCAGTGCGTCACCGTAGTAGTAGAGGTGATTGATATGGAAGCTCGGCGTGATTCCGAGCTTGGCCATGTCCGGTAACAGCCGTTTATCCAGCAGCAGGCCGTGTTCGAGGCGGTGGCGGCGCGTGGTGAACGCGCGCTGCTCTGTCTCCGGCAGCGCTTTGTGAACCTGTTGCAGCAGCGCGAGAAAGTCCCGTGCCGCCCTGTCTCCCTGGATATGCGTCGCGGTTTGCCAGCCGCGGTCGTGCAGTGTCTTCAACTGCTGTTGCAGCTGCTGTGGTGCAATAACCGGCTCGCCGTGACTGCCGTGGGCAATGCCCAGCTGTCGCGCCAGCGCGCCGTCGCGGTAGGGTTCGTCGACCAACATGGTGCCGCTGTAGGGCGAGCCGTCGTACCAGAATTTGGCGCCCAGTACGCGGAAAAAGTCGCTGTCGTTTTCCGGCGCTCCCTGCAGCTTCTTCAGGTTGTCGCCGCGGTAAAAGTAAAACTGCCGCATGCGCGGTTGCAGCCCATCGAGCGATGCCCAGCGGGCCAGCCACGCGGGCATATTGAAGCCGAGAGAGGCGACACTGGTGTAGCCGGCGCGACGCAGATCGTCGAGCGTCTGTTCGTAGGCCGGCACCACTTTCAGCGGATTCTTGTGCGGCTCGAGGAAGGGTTCCAGCGCCTGCTTTTCCACCAGTGCGCCGTTCAGGCGGCCGTCGGCATCGCGGCCGTAATAGGAACCCTCGCCCGGGTCCGGCGTATTTTCGTCGATACCCATTGCCGCCAGCGCGGCGGAATTGACCCAGGCGCTGTGCATGCTCTGGGCGAGAATAAAAACCGGGTTGTGCGGTGCCAGCGCATCCAGCTGATTGCGGTCCGGCATCTGCAAATCCTGCAGCAGTACCGGATCCAGGCCCATCGCATAGACCCACTGACCCGCGGGTGCGGTCGCGACTGCCTCCCGCAATGCCTGCCAGGCGGAGGCGGCGCTGTCGTGGCTGAAGCCGCTTAGGTCGACAAAGTTGCGGAACACGGCACTGATTGCCGGGTGTTCGTGGGCGGCGATAAACCCCGGCAGCAGGGCCTTGCCCTGCAGGTCCACGATCTCCGTATCCGGTCCCGCCAGTGCTTCGATTTCCTGTCTGCTGCCGACGGCCACAATGCGCTCGCCTTCAGTGGCCAGGGCCTGCGCCACTGTATTGTTCGCGTCGATGGTGAGGATGTCACCATTGATAAAGATGCGGTCCGCCGCGGGATCTTCGCTGCACGCGGTGAGGCCGAGCAGCAGCGCCAGCACTGCCAGGCAGCTGTTTATTTTCATGAATTTATTGTTCATGGGGTCTGATGAAAATAAAACGCTAAGCACCGCCGGCCACATCGATAAAGGAGCCGCTGACAAAGGAGGCTTCCTCGCTCAACAGCCAGGCGATGGCTGCGGCGACCTCTTCCGGCTGACCGCCGCGCCCGAGCGGGATTTTCGCCCTGACCCGTTCGATCCGGTCCGGCTCGCCGCCGTCGGCGTGCATTTCGGTGTGGATAGGGCCGGGCCTGACGCCGTTTACCCGAATGCCGTCCTCTGCGAGCTCTCTGGCCAGTCCGATGGTCATCGAATCGACCGCGCCCTTGCTGGCCGCGTAATCGATGTATTCGTGCGGCGAGCCGGTGCGCGCCGCCATCGAGGAGACATTGACGATGGCGCCACCGCTGCCGCCGTGTTTCGTCGACATGCGTTTGATCGCCTCGCGGCAGCACAGCAGGGTGCCGGTGACATTGGTGTGCAGAATTTTATTGATCCGCGCCGCGGTCATGTTTTCCGCCCGCGTCTGCGGCAGCAGCATGCCGGCGTTGTTGACCAGCGCATCCAGCTGACCGAAGTGGCTGTCCACTGCTGCAAAAAGCGCTTCCACGTCGGCTTCGCTGGCAATGTCTGCGCGCGCGGCGATGGCTTTTACACCGAATGCACGCAGCTCATCGAGCAGTGCTTCGGCTGTCGCTTCGCGTTCGCGGTAGCTGATACAGAGGTCGTAGCCGCGACTCGCCAGCAGGCGCGCAGTAGCGGCGCCGATACCGCGGCTGCCGCCGGTGATCAGTACAGATTTGCGCATGGGAATCCGTCAGGCGAGTGCCTTGCCGCCGCAGTAGGCGGCAAGGCAGTCGGGAAGGTCAGTACAGCTGCGGTCCGCCGTCGCCGAACTCGGATTCGTTCTGCAGGCTCAGCTCGCCGGCGGCGTTGTTCAGGTATTCCGCGTCGGACTCGGACTTGAGCTTGATCATCAGGCGCAGGTCGTTGGCGGAGTCGGCGTGGGCGAGGGCGTCCTCGTAGGTGATCTCGCCGCGGTCGTAGAGTTCATACAGCGCCTGGTCGAAGGTCTGCATACCCTGCTCGTTGGAGCGCTTCATCAGCTCCTTCATCTTGTGCACCTCGCCCTTGCGGATCAGGTCCGACATCAGCGGGGTGTTGATCATGATTTCGAGACAGGCGCGGCGGCCGTCGCCGTCCGGCGTCGGTACCAGCTGCTGGGCAACCATCGCTTTCAGGTTCAGCGACAGGTCCATGTACAGCTGTTCGTGGCGGTCCGCCGGGAAGAAGTGAATGATGCGGTCCAGCGCCTGGTTGGCGTTGTTGGCGTGCAGGGTGCACAGGCACAGGTGGCCGGTTTCGGCGAAGGCGATGGCGTGGTCCATGGTCTCGCGCGAGCGCACCTCACCGATCAGGATTACGTCCGGTGCCTGACGCAGGGTGTTTTTCAGGGCCACTTCGAAGGATTCGGTATCCAGCCCCACTTCGCGCTGGGTGACGATACAGCCGCGGTGCTGGTGGACGAATTCAATCGGATCCTCGATGGTGATGATGTGGCCCTTCGAGTTCTCGTTGCGGTGGCCGATGATCGATGCCAGCGAGGTGGACTTACCGGTACCGGTGGCGCCCACGAAAATGACCAGGCCGCGCTTGGTCATCGCCAGATCCTTGAGCACGTCCGGCAGGCCGAGACCGTCGACGGTTGGGATCTTGGTCTCGATGCGGCGCAGCACCATGCCCACCAGGTTGCGCTGGAAGAAGGCCGACACCCGGAAGCGGCCGACATTGCGCACGGCGATGGCGAAGTTCAGCTCTTTCTTGTCCGCGAACTCGCGCCGCTGCTTTTCGTTCATGATGCCGACCACCAGCTCGCGCGCCTTTTCGGGCGTCAGCGAGGTACTGCTGGCGGGAACCACCTTGCCGTGCACCTTGATCGACGGCGGCACACCGGCGGTAATAAAGAGGTCGGATGCGCCTTTCTCGACGACGAGTTGCAACAGTCTTTCGATTTCCATTATTTGTTACCGCTTTTTATTCTTCGTTAAATGGCTCGCCAGGCAATGGGTGGAGGCGGGCATGGATGTGCGGCACAAGGATGTGCCGCCGCCGGCAAAGCCGGCGCGAGCCCGTAAAACATCAGCAGTTCCGCGCAACTGCGTGGGGCGGCCATCCGCCAATGTTTTACGGGCGGCGTTGAAATTATTCATGGATGAATAATTTCAACGCTAGGTTAAAAGTTCTCCGGCATCTTGGCTTTCTCGCGCGCCACTTCGCGGGAGATGATGCGCTTTTCCACCAGGTCCTGCAGGCACTGGTCCATCGTCTGCATACCGACGCTGGCGCCGGTCTGGATGGCGGAGTACATCTGCGCGATCTTGTCCTCGCGGATCAGGTTGCGGATCGCCGGGGTGCCGCGCATGATCTCGTGCGCCGCCACGCGGCCGCCGCCGTTGCGTTTCAGCAGTGTCTGCGAAATTACCGCCTGCAGGGATTCCGACAGCATCGAGCGCACCATGGCCTTTTCCTGGGCCGGGAAAACGTCCACTACCCGGTCGATGGTCTTGGCGGCGGAGGTGGTGTGCAGGGTGCCGAACACCAGGTGACCGGTCTCGGCCGCGGTCAGCGCCAGGCGGATAGTCTCCAGGTCGCGCATCTCACCCACCAGGATGATGTCCGGGTCTTCACGCAGCGCCGAGCGCAGGGCCTCGGCGAAGCCGTGGGTATCGCGGTGCACTTCCCGCTGGTTCACCAGGCACTTCTTGGATTCGTGCACGAATTCGATCGGGTCCTCGATGGTGAGGATGTGCTCGTACTTGTTGTCGTTAATGTAGTCGATCATCGCCGCCAGCGAGGTGGACTTACCGGAACCGGTGGGGCCGGTCACCAGCACCAGGCCTCTTGGCGTGTCGGAGATCTGCTTGAACACCTGGCCCATGCCCAGGTCTTCCATGGTCAGTACCTTGGAAGGAATGGTCCGGAATACGGCGCCGGCGCCGCGGTTGTGATTGAACGCGTTGACGCGGAAGCGCGCCACGCCCGGCACCTCGAAGGAGAAGTCGGTCTCGAGGAACTCCTCGAAGTCCTTGCGCTGCTTGTCGTTCATGATCTCGTAGATCAGGCCGTGTACCTGCTTGTGCTCCATCGGCGGCAGGTTGATGCGGCGCACGTCGCCGTCCACACGGATCATCGGCGGCAGGCCGGCGGAGAGGTGCAGGTCCGAGGCGTTCTGTTTGGCGCTGAAGGCGAGGAGTTCTGTGATGTCCATACTGCTACCTTATTGTTCTCTCTACCTTTTATGGTTCTTGAGGGGGGCTCAGGTAGAATCGCCCGCAAATCGATAAGAGTCCAGTATATGCGCAAAGGCACCGTCGTCGAAAACCTGAATGCAGTCCGTGCGCGGATTGTCGCGTGTTGCCGCGCCTGCGGCCGCGATCCGGCGACAGTCGCCCTGCTGGCGGTATCCAAAACGCGCCCGGCGGAGGACCTGCGCGCGGCCTATGAGGCCGGCCAGCGCGATTTCGGCGAGAACTACCTGCAGGAGGCGCTGGATAAGCAGGGTGAACTGGCGGATCTGGCCGACGGGGGGCTCTGCTGGCACTTTATCGGACCGCTGCAATCGAACAAGACCCGCGCCGCGGCGGAGGCCTTTCACTGGGTGCACAGCGTGGATCGCCTAAAAATTGCCCAGCGGCTGTCGGTGCAACGACCGACGCAGATGCCGCCGCTGAATATCTGCCTGCAGGTGAATATCGACGGCGAAGCGAGCAAGTCCGGGGCGGCACCGGAAGAAGTTGCCGGGCTGGCCGCAGCGGTCGCGCAGCTGCCCAACCTGAAGCTGCGTGGCCTGATGGCAATTCCCGCGGCGCGGGAGGGTGCCGCGGAGCAGCGCAAGCCCTTCGCCCGGCTGGCGGAACTGCTACAGCAGTTGCAGGTACAACTGCCGGACCAGCCGCTGGACACCCTGTCGATGGGCATGTCTGGTGACATGGAAGCGGCAATCGAGTGCGGTGCCACCATGGTGCGAATCGGCACAGATATTTTCGGTGCGCGCCAGTAGAGATCAACCGGGAGGTAAAAGTGGCAAAAGAGAAAATGGTATTTATCGGTGGCGCCGGCAATATGGCCGGCGCGGTGATCGGCGGGCTGGTGGCCAGCGGCTATCCGGCAGACAAAATCGTCGCCACCGGCCGCAACGAGCAGAAACTCGCCGACTTCGCCGCGCATACCGGAGTGCAGGTGGCGACCGACAACGCCGCCGCAGTGGCGGAGGCGGAGGTGCTGGTGCTGTCGGTCAAGCCGCAGGTCATGAAGGAACTGTGCGAGTCGCTGGCGCAGATAGTGAGTGATCGCAAACCGCTGGTGATCACGCTGGCGGCGGGCATACCGCTGTCCGCTTACCAGCGCTGGCTCGGCGCCGGCGTGCCGATCGTGCGCGCCATGCCGAACACCCCGGCGCTGGTCGGTACCGGTGTCACCGGCCTCTACGCCGGCGACGGCGTCAGCGCCGCGCAGAAAAAGATCGCCGAGCAGATGGCCGAAGCCGTGGGCATTGCCCTGTGGGTGGATGAGGAATCCGGTATCGACCAGGTGATCGCGGTGTCCGGTTCCGGCCCGGCCTACTACTTCCAGTTTATGGAGTCGATGATCGACGCGGCGGAAAAGGCGGGCATGCAGCGCGCCGACGCCGAGCGGCTCACCTTGCAAACGGCTCTGGGGGCGGCGAAACTGGCGGTGGCCAGCGATGTGGATGTCGCGCAGCTGAAACGCAATGTGATGTCTCCGAACGGCACCACCGAGCGCGCCATCAGGCGCTTCCAGAGCGGCGGCCTGCCGGAGCTGGTGGAGCAGGCGATGCGCGACTGCGCCGAGCGCGCGGCGGAAATGGCGCGCGAGCTGGATCAGTAATCAAATTCAATAAATTATGCGGCGCAACAAGCGCCGCGCTTTGCCACCCCAAAGGGATTTTCGATGGTAAACACCTTCAGCAATATCGGCGTCTTCCTGTTGGCCACCCTGGGCATTCTCTACCTGTTCGCGGTGCTGATGCGCTTCCTGCTGCAGCTCGCGCGCGCGGATTTCTACAACCCGATTTCCCAGGGCATCGTCAAGGTCACCAATCCGCTGCTGCTGCCGCTGCGCAAGTTGATTCCGGGCATGTTCGGCATCGATATGGCATCGGTGGTGCTGGCATTGTTGGTGGGGCTGGTGATGATTATCGGCTGCGGCCTGCTTGCCGGTGCCGGCCTGTTCAACCCGCTCAGCGCACTGCTGTGGTCGCTGATCGGCTGCGTCATGACGGTGATCGCAATCGTTTTCGTGGGCATGCTGATCTCGATTATCTTCAGCTGGATTGCGCCTCACAGTGGTCACCCGGCGCTGATGCTGCTGCGCCAGGTGCTTGAACCTTTCTGTGCGCCGGTGCGCAAGTTGATCCCGCCGCTGGGCATGATCGATATCAGCCCCATCTTCGTATTTATCCTGCTGACCGTGGCAGACAAGCTGCTGTTTGGATTCGCGCAGATGGCCAATATGCCCGCCTTCGTCTACAGCCTGTTCTGGCATATCCCCGGCTTTTAGGGGGAGCTCTGGTTCAGTCCGTCGCCGCCACTATCCGTTTCCCGCGCACTGGGTCGCAACAATTGCGGCCCAGCGCTTCTATAATCCCTTGTCTTGGCCGACAATAGCCGGCTCGAAATTCGCTGTGCAGTAAATAAGAAGAACACCGTTACATGGAAGACGCCATCTTGCGCCAGCATATTGCCGACTATGACCGCTGGAAAAAGGCCCTGGATCGCCAGTTTGCCACTTTCAACATCTGGCTCCAGGAACATTTCCCCAACTCCGCCGGCGCGCGCCAGGTCGTACAGCAGGCGCGCGCGCTGCTCGCCGAGGACCAATTCACGCTGGCCCTGGTGGGTGAGTTTTCCCGCGGCAAGACCGAACTGATCAACGCGCTGCTGTCGCACACCTACGGCAAGCGGCTGCTGCCGTCCAAGCCGGGGCGCACCACCATGTGCCCGACCGAGATCTTCAGTGACGGCGGTGCGCAGGCCAGCCTGCGTCTGTTGCCGATCGAGACACTGGCAACCAATACCAGTCTCGAGAGCTTCCGCCGCATACCGCAGAAATGGGTCACTCACGAATTCGATGCCAATGACGCCGACGGTACCCGCCAGGCGCTGATGAAAGTGGCTGCGAGCAAGTCGGTGACGCCGGAAGAGGCGGCGCGCTATGGCTTCGATCGCCGCCACCTGGACGGCAAGGGCAAGCTGGTTGAGATTCCGGCCTGGCGCTACGCGCTGATCTGCCTGCCACATCCGCTGCTCACTCAGGGGCTGCGCATCATCGATACGCCGGGACTGAATGCGCTCGGCAACGAGCCGGAACTGACCCTGAGCACGCTGCCCAGCGCGCAGGCCGTGGCCTTCCTGCTGGCCGCGGATGCGGGTGTCAGCGGCACCGATCTGAATATGTGGGAAACCCACCTGGTGCCGCTGCGCGAACATCGCGGCACGGCGGTGATGGCGCTGCTGAACAAGATTGATGCCATGTGGGATGACCCGGACGAGGATCCGGAATTGCTGGTGCGGCAGATGCGCGCCCAAGTGAGCAAACTGCTGGCGCTGCCACTGGACAGCGTCGTGGGGGTGTCGGCGAAAAAGGCGTTGCTGGCGCGCCAGCAGCAGGATCCGGAGTTGCTGCAACAGAGCCGCTTTGCCGAGTTTGAAAAGCTGCTGGTGCAGCGCCTGATGGAGCATCGCCAGAAGGTTGCGGAACACCGCTCCCTGCACCAGGCGCTGACCCTGATGGCGGATACCCGCGATCTGCTTAAGCGCCGCCTGAACAGTGGCCGCGCTGCGCTGACCCACCTGCAGCGCAACACCACGACCAGCTCCGAGCAGCTGGCCGAGCTGGCGCAGTTGCAGCAGACGGTGCGCGAGCAGCACAAGCTCTGCCACCAGGAGTTACTGACGCTCAAATCGAGCCAGCGCATGCTGGGCCGCCAGCGCGCCTCGCTGATGGCACCGATTTCCAGCCAGCAATTGCAGGTGCTGATCGACGATACCAGTCGCGCCCTGCACGAGCGCTGGACCCCGCTGGGGCTGGCCAAGGCCATCGATGGCTTTATGGAAGGGGTGGATCACCAGCTGTCCAACCTTGAGCGCGAAGTGGACCAGGCCAACCGCCTTGTAGATGCCATCTTTGAACGCTCAACCCTGAAAAATCTCGACTCCAGGGATCAGCATTTCAGTATTCGCAGTTTCCGTTTGGCACTGCGCGGCCTGCACCGCCAGGCGGCGCAGCTGCGTCGCTCGCCACAACTGCTGCTGGCGCGGCGCAACCGGCTCACCGAGCGTTTCCTGGCCACCCTCGCCAGTGAGGTGGGGCGCCTGTACAGCCAGATGATCTCCGCGGCCGACGGCTGGCTGGATCAGACGCTGGAGCCGCTGAAGCAGCATGTGCAGTATCAGAAACACCTGCTAAACCGGCACCTGATCAAGCTCACCGAGCTGAAGCAGAAGACCCAGAGCAAGCGCACCGACCTGCGCGCCCTGGAGGAAGAGATACTGCGCAACGACAGCGCCTTGACCTCGCTCGAGGATCTGCTGCGCCAGAGCAGCTCGGCGCCGCAACCGGTGGCACCGGCGCCGCAGGCGGACAATGTTACACCGCTGAAGGCGACGGTCGGCGCCTGACCAGAAGCCGCCTACAAAGCCCGCCAGATCGGCGGGCTTTGTGCTTGTTCCGGCTGCATATATTTGTGTTACGCCGCGGCGCTCCCGTACACTTGCCGGTCTTCCAATCGCCAATTCCCGATAAGTTCAAACAGACGCTACTGCCTTGTCCACGGAAAAACTCTCTTCGTCTTCCGCCAAGCGCGCCTCCGCCGAGCCGGGCTCCGCCGAGCCGGGCTCCGCCGAGCCGGGCTTCGTCGGCTCAGATTCGGTAGGAATCGTGGTGCCGCAGAGTCACACCTTTACCGAGCCCCTGGAACTCGCCTGCGGGCGCAGGCTGCAGGACTACACGCTGGTATATGAGACCTACGGAGAACTGAATGCCGACAAAAGCAATGCGGTGCTGATCTGTCATGCGCTGTCCGGCCACCACCACGCCGCCGGCCGCCACCGGCCCGAAGACAAGCGCCCCGGCTGGTGGGATCACTACATAGGTCCCGGCAAGCCGATCGATACAAACAGGTTTTTCGTCGTCTCGCTGAACAATCTCGGCGGCTGCCACGGCTCTACCGGCCCGGCCTCGACCAATCCACAGACCGGCAAACCCTGGGGCCCGGATTTCCCGCCGCTGCGGGCACGCGACTGGGTGCACAGCCAGGCACGCCTGGCCGACCTGCTCGGCATCGAGCAGTGGGCCGCGGTGGTGGGCGGCAGTCTCGGCGGCATGCAGGCGATGCGCTGGTCGCTGGAATATCCCGAGCGGCTGCGCCACTGCGTGGTGATCGCCTCGGCGCTGAAGCTGTCGGCACAGAATATTGCCTTTAACGAAACCGCCCGCCAGGCGATCACCTCGGATCCGGATTTCTGCGGGGGTCGCTATCTGGAGCAGGGCAAACTGCCGCGGCGAGGCCTGGCGGTGGCGCGCATGATCGGCCACATCACCTACCTGTCCGACGACGGCCTGGGCAAGAAATTCGGTCGCGAGCTGCGTTCCGGCACCTTCGAACGCGGGGTCGAGGAGCAGGTGGAGTTTCAGGTGCAGAGTTACCTGCGCTATCAGGGGGATACCTTCTCCACCAGTTTCGATCCGAACACCTACATCCTGATGACTCACGCGCTGGACTACTTCGACCTGGCACGGGAATACGGCGACGACCCGGTGGCGGCCTTCCGCCAGGCGCGCTGTAAATTCCTGCTGGTTGCTTTCACGTCCGACTGGCGTTTCGCTCCGGACCGCTCGCGGGAAATTGTCGATGCGCTGATGCACGCCAATCTGCCGGTCAGTTACGCGGAGATCGAATCCGCCATGGGCCACGACGCCTTCCTGCTGCCGAACGAGCGCTACCAGCGGGTGTTCGGCGCCTACATGGATGGTGTGGCCGCCGAGACCGCCGGGGAGGTGAATTGATGCGTATTGATCTGGACATCATCCAGAACTGGATTGCGCCGCAGACCCGCGTGCTCGACCTGGGCTGCGGCGACGGTACCCTGCTGGAGCAGCTGGGCAAAAACAAGCAGGTCCGCGGCTACGGCCTGGAGATAGATCCGCAGCAGATCGAGCGCTGCCTGCTGCGCGGCGTCAATGTTGTGGAGCAGAACCTGGATGCCGGTCTCGGCAATTTTGCCGACGACAGTTTCGACACGGTGGTCATGACCCAGGCGCTGCAGACCTTGCGCCAGCCGCACCTGGTGGTACGCGAAATGCTGCGGGTGGGGCGTGAATGCATCATCACCTTCCCGAACTTCGGTCAGTGGAAGGCGCGTTGGCACCTGGCGTTTTCCGGGCGCATGCCGGTATCGGATCTATTACCTTATGAGTGGTACGACACACCTAATATTCACTTTTGTACTTTCCGCGACTTCGAAGTGCTCAGTCGTGAGAACAATTGGACAATTCTGCATCGCCAAGTAGTATCTGAATCCAAGGTCAGCGGACTTTTCAAGGATATTCTGCCCAATCTATTCGGCGAGACGGCGATCTATCACCTGACTCGCTAAACTTTTTACCTAGGGCATGCACTTTTCATCCCTGAAAAATGCATGCGTCGTCCGTCAAAAGCGGGCGCAGACACGCGAGTCTGCTGGCATTTCACGGGCTCGCGCTGGCCTTCGGCCACGAGCGGCGCATCCGTGTGCCGCCTCGGTGCAATTCGTGGGCCTCTTCGAAAATGACAGGAGGTGAAGTGTGAAACGCATCCTAGCCGCAGCTGCCACAGTGGCGCTGCTCTTTTGGGCTGCCAGTGCGGCCGCGCAGGAAGCCAAAATCATCAAGAGCCACGAGGACTTCGGCGATTACCGGGTGATTTACTCGGTGTTCAACAGCGAATTCATCAAGCCCGAGATCGCGCAGACCTACCAGCTGGCGCGCGCCAAGGACCGGGCTTTCGTGAATGTCTCGGTAGTGGAGAAGGTGGGCGGCAAACACGGCCTGAGTTCAGAGATGAGTGGCACTGCCACCAACCTGATCCAGCAGTCCCGGCCGCTGAAATTCATGGAAATTCGCGAGGGAGATGCGGTCTATTATCTGGCGCCGCTGCGTTTCGAGGATGAGGAGACGCTGACTTTCAATATCGAACTGAAGCTGCCCAACGGAAAAACCGAAACCATCAGTTTCCGGCGCAAGCTGGAAAAAGAGTGAATGATACGGCGGCCCGCCAGCTGGCGGGTCGCGACAACTCCAACACTGACCGCGGGCCGAGAGCCCGCGTTTTCATTGGCAACCCATGACAAAAAAAATTGTGCTGGCCAGCGGTAACGCCGGCAAGCTGAGAGAGTTCTCGCAACTGTTCGCCAACTGGGATATCCAGGTGGTGCCCCAGTCGGAGTTCGAGGTATCGGACGCCGAAGAGACCGGCCTCAGTTTTATCGAAAACGCCCTGATCAAGGCACGCCACGCCAGTCGAATCAGCGGGCTGCCGGCCTTGGCGGACGACTCAGGTCTCGCGGTGGATGTGCTGGGCGGCGCTCCCGGGATCTATTCCGCGCGCTACGCCGGGCCCGCGGCCTCCGATACGGAGAATAACCGCAAGTTGCTGCAGGCCCTGCAAGACGTGCCGGATGAACGCCGCACCGCTAGTTTCCATTGCGCACTGGCCTTCGTGCGCCGTCACGACGATCCGGTGCCCCTGGTGTGCACCGCCCGGTGGTCCGGCCGCATCCTGCGGGAACCCGCCGGCGAACAGGGTTTTGGCTATGATCCGCTGTTCTTTGTTGAATCCGAGGGGATGACTTCCGCCCAGCTGGCGCGGGAAGTTAAGAACCGGCTCAGTCACCGGGCCCAGGCGGTAGCGCAGTTCGCGACCCTGTGGCGGGAGCGCATGCAGGGCGGCGATCTTGTCTGAAGCCAGTGCGCAGTCGCAGCTGCCACCGCTGAGCCTCTATGTGCATATCCCCTGGTGTGTGCGCAAATGCCCCTACTGCGACTTCAACTCTCACCAGGTGGCCGCAGGCGCTAACTCTCACCAGGTAGCCGCCAGTTCCCACGAGGCCGCGGGGCCCAACTCCTCGGGCTACGGTCTGCCGGAAGTGGAATACGTCGCACAGTTGCGGCGGGACCTGCACAGTCAGTTACCCTGGGCGCAGGGGCGCAAGCTGCGCTCGATCTTCTTCGGCGGCGGCACGCCGAGCCTGTTTTCGCCGGCCGCCATCGGCGCGATTCTGGAGCTGGCGGAGAAGTCAGTAGGCTTCGAGCCCGATATCGAGATTACCCTGGAGGCGAATCCCGGCACCTTTGAGCAGGAGAAGTTTTCCGGTTACCGGGCGGCGGGGGTCAACCGGCTGTCCATCGGCGTGCAGAGTTTCGAACCGCGGCAACTGGTGAACCTGGGGCGTATTCACAGTGGCGACGAGGCCATAGGTGCCGTGGACATGGCGCGCCGCGCCGGCTTCGACAATATCAACCTGGATCTGATGCACGGTTTGCCGGAACAGACCGAAGAGGAGGCGCTGACGGATCTGCGGCGCGCGGTATCGCTCGAGCCGGAGCATATCTCCTGGTACCAGCTGACGATCGAGCCCAACACCGCTTTTTACAGCGCGCCGCCGGTTACCCCGGGGTCGGCGTTGATCGCCAGCATGCAGGGCACTGGCCGCGACTACCTCGCGAGCCAGGGCTATCCGCGCTACGAGGTTTCCGCCTATGCGCGCACCGGGCTGGAGTCGCGCCACAACTTGAACTACTGGGCTTTCGGCGACTATCTGGGGATCGGCGCCGGGGCGCACGGCAAAGTGACCCTGCCGGACGAGGGGCGGATATTGCGCAGCCGCCGCACCCGGGCGCCGCGGCACTATCTGGCCGCGGCAGCGGCGGAGCAGGGCAGTGTGGGGCTGATTCACAGTGAGATGGCGCCGCCGCACTGCGACGATATTGAGCGCGAAGACCTGCCGCTGGAGTTCCTGATGAATGCACTGCGCCTGGTGGCGGGGGTGCCGGTGCAATTATTCAGCCGCCATACCGGCCTGCCGCTGGCAGCCCTGGAGAAGAATTGGCCGGCGCTGCAGGCCATGGAGCTGGTGCAGCCGCTGGAGCGGCGCATTGCCGCCAGTGCCTTCGGCTTCGACTATCTTGATGAGATCCTGCAGCGTTTTCTGGAGCAGCCCTGACGTCTGCCTGGCAGGCCTTGAATGTCCGCGACGGCGCCCCCATCTACCGGGAAACCGGCGTCTTGCGGCTGCGCCCCCGCAGTCCTTATCATGACGCGATGCGGTCGACACCGCACCGGCTAACCCAAGAAGAGACAAGAGAACAGGAAAGTAATATGAGCGAGCATTCAATCGTCAATGTATCCGACGCCGAATTTGAAGCAGAGGTACTCAAGGCTGAGGGTCCGGTGCTGGTGGATTTCTGGGCGCAGTGGTGCGGTCCCTGCAAGATGATTGCTCCGGTACTGGACGACCTGGCCGGTCACTATGGCGAAAAGCTGAAGATCGTCAAAGTTGACGTGGATGCCAACAAGGAAACTCCGGCCAAGTACAATGTGCGCGGTATCCCGACCCTCCTGCTGTTCAAGGGCGGTAACGTCGAAGGTACCAAGGTTGGCGCCCTGTCCCGCGCCCAGCTGACCGAATTCATCGACAGCCAGCTGTAAGGCCGGAATTAACCATCCTGCGAAGGGGCAAATACCCTTTGCAGGATGGAAAACAGCCGTTATACTGGCTTGTAATCTTGAATGTACTCCAGCGAGTCGGAATCGACGAGCTGGCAAAGACGCCCCCCCGCACGGTCTCTGACCTTCCCCGGCGCGCAAACTCCTCGAGTTGAACTTATCCGTAACGAATGCTGCTCGACCTAATTTCAGTAAAGAGCAGATTATGAGTTCCCCAGAGCTTTCGCGCGGCCGACAGGAAATGGCACTGCAGTGTTTGTGGGCAGAAACGAGCAAATTCCCAAATTCCTAACCCCTCCTCAAAAATTCCGGGCGCGTCCGCGCCAATTGATACAGAAACCTTAATAAAGCAATTGGTATGAATCTTTCCGAATTAAAAACCAAACCCATTGAAGAACTGATTGAAATAGCCAAGGGCATGGGCCTGGAAAACCTCGCCCGCTCGCGCAAGCAGGACATTATTTTCAATATCCTGAAGCGCCACGCCAAAAGCGGTGAAGATATTTACGGCGACGGCGTACTGGAAATTCTTCAGGACGGTTTCGGTTTTTTGCGTTCCGCCGACTCCTCTTACCTGGCGGGACCGGACGATATCTACGTTTCGCCCAGCCAGATTCGCCGCTTTAACCTGCGCACCGGCGATTCCATCTCCGGCAAGATTCGCCCGCCGAAAGAGGGTGAGCGCTACTTTGCACTGCTGAAAGTTAGCGAAATTAATTTCGATAAGCCGGAAAACGCCCGCAACAAGATTCTGTTCGAAAACCTCACCCCGCTCTTCCCCAACGATCGCCTGACCCTCGAGTGCGGCAATGGCTCCTCCGAGGACCTGATCGGCCGCATCATCGACCTGGTTGCGCCGATCGGCAAGGGCCAGCGCGGCCTGATCGTGGCGCCGCCGAAGGCCGGTAAGACCATCATGTTGCAGAACATGGCCCAGGCTATCACCCGCAACAGTCCCGAGTGCCACCTGATCGTGCTGCTGATCGACGAGCGCCCGGAAGAAGTGACCGAGATGCAGCGCTCCGTGCGCGGCGAGGTTGTGGCCTCCACCTTCGACGAGCCGCCGGCGCGTCACGTGCAGGTGGCCGAGATGGTGATCGAGAAGGCCAAGCGCCTGGTCGAGCACAAGAAAGACGTGGTGATTCTGCTCGACTCCATCACCCGCCTGGCGCGCGCCTACAACACTACCGTGCCCAGCTCCGGCAAGGTGCTGACCGGCGGTGTGGACGCCCACGCACTGGAGCGCCCGAAGCGTTTCTTCGGCGCAGCGCGTAATATCGAAGAGGGCGGCAGCCTGTCCATTATCGCCACCGCACTGGTCGATACCGGCTCGAAGATGGATGAAGTGATCTTTGAGGAGTTCAAGGGCACCGGTAACATGGAGCTGCAGCTGGATCGCAAGATCGCCGAGAAGCGCGTCTATCCGGCCATCAACGTGCGCCGTTCCGGCACTCGCCGCGAAGAGCTGTTGATGCCTGAGGGTGAGCTGCAACGCGTCTGGATCCTGCGCAAACTGCTGCACGATATGGAAGACCTGGCCGCGACCGAGTTCCTGATCGACAAGCTGAAGGACTTCAAGACCAACGATGAGTTCTTCCTGTCCATGAAGCGGAAATAATCTTCATATATAACCGGCGTCACAGAGTGGCGCCGGTTTTGTATTAGAAACTGAATAAGGCGGTAAATTGCGCCGAATTCAGTTGAAAAGGCGTGCCGTAAGGCATATAAAGGGCCACATCGCGGCGCTGCATATGTACTGTACGAATCGACGCCCGACCGAATTGGTCCCGGGTTCTCCCGACAAACGACCAATCTCAAATGGATGATCTGGTGGAGCTGGTTATCCATTTGTGACTGCACGACAGCCCACATACTCTAGTGAGAACTTTTTGTGAATATCTATATTGGAAATCTGGCCTACGGCGTTACCTCTGACGACTTGAATGAAGCATTCGCTGCGTTCGGAGAAATCTCTCGGGCTACTGTTATTACTGACCGTGAGACTGGCCGTTCTAAGGGCTTTGGTTTCGTAGAAATGCCGAACGACGACGAAGCGCGTAAAGCGATCGAAGAGATGAACGACAAGCCGCTGTCTGGCCGTAACATCCGTGTTAACGAAGCCAAGCCGCGCGAAGATCGTGGTGATCGTCCGCGTCGTCCCCGCTTCTAAGCTGTCCCCAGCTTAAAATTTTTAACGGTTCGCGGCGCCTGCCGCGGGCCGTTTCTACAAAACTCCTCTGTTCTGCACCCTTCTCTCAAGGGCGCCATTCCCCATTTTGTCCCCGCTGTTTTACACTGCGCACTGATTTTGACATCTCTGCCCGGTAAAGCATGAAATACAAAGACCTGCGTGACTTTATCAAGCTGCTGGAAAAGCGCGGCCTGCTCAAACGCATCCAACACCCCGTCGATCCCAACCTGGAAATGACGGAAATCGCCGATCGCGTGCTGCGCGCCGGCGGTCCCGCGCTTCTGTTCGAAAATCCCGTCGGTTTTGATACCCCGGTACTGGCCAACCTGTTTGGCACCCCGGAGCGGGTCGCGCTGGGCATGGGTCGCAACAGCGTCAGCGAGTTGCGCGAAGTCGGCGAATTGCTCGCATTCCTGAAAGAGCCTCAGCCGCCGGAAAACCTGCGCGATGCCTGGGAGAAACTGCCGGTGTTCAAGCAGGTGCTCAATATGGGGCCGAAGGTGGTGCGCAATGCGGCCTGCCAGCAGGTTGCGCTGGACGGTGACGAAGTAGACCTCTCCCGGCTGCCGATCCAGACCTGCTGGCCCGGCGACGCCGCGCCGCTGGTAACCTGGCCGCTGGTCATCACCCGCGGGCCGGAAAAGAAACGGCAGAACCTCGGCATCTACCGCATGCAGCTGATCGGCAAGAACCGCCTGATCATGCGCTGGTTGTCGCACCGCGGCGGGGCACTGGATTTTCGCGACTGGTGCCAAAAGCACCCGGGTGAACCCTATCCGGTCGCAGTTGCCCTGGGCGCCGATCCGGCCACGATCCTCGGTGCAGTGACGCCGGTGCCCGATACATTGTCGGAGTACGCCTTCGCCGGGCTGTTGCGCGGTGACAAGACGGAAGTCGCCGAGGCGACCCTGAGCGACCTGCAGGTGCCGGCCAGTGCCGAATACGTGCTGGAGGGATTCATCTATCCCGACGATATGGCCGACGAGGGTCCCTACGGCGACCATACCGGCTATTACAATGAGGTGGATCGCTTCCCCGTCTTTACCGTCGAAAAGATTACCCACCGCAAAGACCCCATTTACCACAGCACCTACACGGGTCGCCCGCCGGACGAACCGGCGGTACTCGGCGAAGCGCTGAACGAGGTGTTCGTACCGATACTGCAGAAGCAGTTTCCGGAAATCGTCGATTTCTATCTGCCGCCGGAAGGCTGCTCTTACCGGCTGGCGGTCGTCACCATGAAGAAGCAGTACGCAGGCCATGCCAAGCGCGTAATGATGGGGGTCTGGTCCTTCCTGCGCCAGTTCATGTACACCAAGTTCGTCATCGTCACCGACGACGACGTCAATGCACGCGACTGGAAAGACGTGGTCTGGGCCATGACCACGCGCATGGACCCGGCGCGCGACACTGTGATGGTCGAAAACACCCCTATCGACTATCTCGACTTCGCTTCGCCTGTCTCAGGTCTCGGCTCCAAAATTGGCTTCGATGCCACCAATAAATGGGAGGGGGAAACCACGCGGGAATGGGGCCGCCCCATCGAGCGAGATGAGGCGGTGGTGAAGAAGGTCGATGAGATCTGGTCGAAGTTAGGCTTATAGGAAGAAGCGGGCGTATTCCCCGGGTAGGTGAATATGTCGGTTATCGAGACAGCCGGGCCGAACTCCCGGGGGTATGGCTTAGGTTGCGTTTTAGTCGGTCCGCTGGCGGACAGTAAGATCAATATGAAGAAATACAGAAAAGTTGTTCGCACCCTGACCGTATTTATCAGTACATTTTACGTGCTCATTGTGGCGGGTGCTTCGGGCCATCAGGATTACCTTTCTCGAATGGTGGTTCACGAGATAACCACACTCTTACCTATGGCAGCCGGAAAAGTTGAGTATGTTATCTATGTCGCGATACTGCCGCTGATTTTTCTCTGGGTTGTCGTCTTGCGAATCACTCATGTGAGCCAAGAAGAAAGGGATATCGAAGAGTTTAAGCGTATCAACGGGGGAAAAAGTCCACGCGATAAGAGGCATGGATTCCGCTAAGTGCACACAGTAGCAATGAACGAAGAACACATTGAGATTGCGGTCGATAAGTTTGAAGATGAAGGTGTTGTTCAGTTACTGGAAGAGCATCTGTCGGACATGCACGCAAACTCGCCGCCGGGAAGCGTGCATGCGCTGGATATTGATGCGCTAAGAGCGCCGTCAATTACTTTCTGGTGCGCCCGCGTGCAGGGTCGGGCCCTGGGCTGTATTGCCTTGAAGGAACTGAATGCACGGGAGGCCGAAATCAAATCAATGCGTACCACTGTCCTCAGTCGTGGAAAGGGGATTGCTTCCCTGTTGCTCAACCATCTCCTTGCAGAGGCCGGGCAGCGCGGCTACCAGAGGCTGTATCTCGAAACAGGTTCTATGGATTTTTTTAAACCGGCTCACGCCCTGTACGAGAAGTTTGGCTTTCGCTACCGCGGTCCGTTTGGGACGTATGCGGAGGATCCAAACAGTTTGTTTATGGAACTCCGGCTATAAATGCTACTGAGCAGCAGGGCGGTCTATCGATCCCCGCATGCCAATTTTCCCATAACCAGATTTTCCAGGCAGCAGATGTTCAGATAACCGGGTTTGCAAATAGCCGTGTTTTCAAATAAACGGGTGCGATAGCCAAGATTGGGGAAAGGAAGTGAATCTAAATCAGGTCACGATTCCGGTTAAAGATATGGATGCCGCAGCCGCTTTCTACAGGAAGTTGGGCTTTGTTCAGATAGTGGATACGCCTCATTACGCCAGGTTCGAGTGTCCGGAGGGCGACGCTACTTTTTCCCTGGCCTTGAATGACAGCGACTTCAGGAATGGTGCGGTGATTTACTTCGAATACCGCGAACTGGATAGGTGGGTCGCGGAATTGAAAGCCGTCGGCATCGAGTTTGATCAGGATCCGGCGGATCAGCGTTACCTGTGGAGAGAAGCGGTACTGTCCGACCCATCGGGCAATAAGATCAAACTCTATTGGGCGGGTGAGAGCCGCAAAAATCCACCTTGGCGCGTCGAAAAACGCACATAGTCTCCATCACAACATTGGCTGCCGGGTGGCATCTCGATAGATGAGTGAATGCGGGGCCAGCTGCTCGACTTCGACAATATACTGCGCCAGCTTTTTGCTGGCCTCGCGTGCTTTTATCCGTTTTAATTGCCATGGACGAATAAAACGCTAATAGGAATAATCCCAAATGGAATTGATTGTATTCGTTATCTTAATCGTTGCTGTGTTAGTGCTGCCGCTGAAGATGGCGGCGGCGATGATGGGGGCGAGAAACACGGGCGTTTTTCACTGCCTGTTTGCCCTGTTGCTGGCGGTGATCGTGCAGAGAATCGTTGGCGGAATGATTCCCGGTGTCAGTGAAAACCTTGGGGTGCTGCTGACGATCCCGCTGGCCGCGGTGGCCTATATGCTGGTGCTGGGCACCGGATTTCTGAAGGCGATTGTTATCGCTCTCCTCCAGGGCCTGATAATGATCGCCGCGATGATGCTGTTTGCCGGCGTGTTCGCAGCCGTCTAGCGTTTTTCACTCGGTCAGTGACAAGCGGACCAGATCGCTTTCCGCCAGCAGTGACTTGACCGTAAGCATACGCGCAGATTCCGGGTGCAAATCGAAATTCAGCCTGAATCGATTTTTTGCCAGTTGAGTCCGATTCGCCTCGCCAGTTTCCAGATTGATGCGCTGTATGTAGGCATTGTTGTCGACATGCTCGGTATAGTAGAGCCAGTTATCCTTCACCAGCCAGCGATTCGGGATTGCCGACGGTAGTTGTGCGATCTTTCTCTTCACCTCGTCATTCTCGACAAGCCAGACGTACTGGTCGGCATCGACCGCCAGCAATTGCCGCGCATCCAGCTGCCGCGCAGCCATATAGCCTGTGTTCACGGCGCGATTTTGTCCGCTCACAACATCGTGACGGTACAGGATCGGTAGACCTTGCTCGCTCTTCGCGTAGAGTAACGCCGCTTCGTCCGGTAGCCACGTCGGGGGCCCGGCGAGGTCTATATCCCTTGTCAGATAACGCAGCTTGCCTGCGGCGAGCTCAAACACAAAAACCCGCTTGTCGATAATGCCGGCGAGATATTTGCCTTCGGCATCAATAGAGAGTGCCTTGACCTGGGCTTCTGCCGGTAGCGTGGCGAGGGTCGCGGTGCCCGTTTGTCTGCTCTGCCGCTGTAAGAGCAGGGCGCCATCTCGACGAGAAACGAAATACAGGGTATTGCCGCCGGGGCCGTAGAGCGGGAAGTCCTCTGCCCCGGGCAGGTCGAGGTGATCACTGGACATCAGTGAGTGGCCGCCAAACGGGGCCGGCTCTTCCTGCAGGTCGAGAAAATTACCGTTGTGGCGACGCATGAAATAGCAGTGGTCACCGCACTGATAGAAAGCATCATTGATAAAGCGGCTCGGGCTATTCAGTGTCTCAAACCGGTCGTCGTCAAGACGGTATCGCAGCAGCTCGCCATCGAACGCGGACAGGGTCAGGCTGCTGCCGTCGTTATGCCAGGTGAGCCGGTCCACCCGTTGTGGCAACACGCGGGTGTGCAGCAGGCTGCCGGTGGCGGTGTCGACAATCAGCAGCTCGCGCTTACCCTCCTCCACACTGCGCAGCAGCGCCAGCATGCTGCCATCGGCGGATTCCCGTGCGAAATAATCGCCAATCCCCTGCACACTCGGGGCGGTAATCTGTTCGAGGGCAGCGTTGTCGAAATGGAGCCGCCATATGCCCTGGGGACGGCCGGGCTGATAAGTGTCTTTCAGATAAACAGAGTGGCCATCATTCGACCAGCCAAGCAGAAACCGGTTATGTGTGGATGCCTCCGGTAGTGCCTGCGGGTTCTGTATGCCTTGCTCCGGATTGAATTGGGCGCGGTAGTGCCGCATGCCTTGTTCGGTGCTGCGCGTGTAAACAAGCTCGCTGCCATCCGGCGACCAGAGCGCATTGGCATAATTGGCCTGGTCCCAAGTCAGTCGCTGCACCCGCTGCGTGGCGGGGCTCTTTACATAGAGCTGCAGGTAGTCATCCTTGTTGGCCCGGTGAGAAAACAGCAGTCGATTTGTGGCTGCGGAGTAGTCTGGACTGACTTCCGAGCCGGGCATGCTGGTCAACTGCTCGATGCTTGCACTTGTTGCGTTATTGGCGGGTAAGGCGATTGCCAGATAAGTTCCTAGGCCGAGCAGTAAGACTGCTAGTGCACCACCCGCCAATACGCGCGGACGCGGGCGGACATCTCGAGTGGGTTGCAACGGCCGTGTGGGGGCGATCAGTTCATAGCCTTTGAGCGGCAGTGTCTTGATGTATCGGGGATCGCGCGCGCTATCACCGAGGGCGTCGCGCAACTTTTTCACCATCGCACGCAGCGCGTCGTCGCTGACAATCCGGTTGGGCCATATCTCCCGGGCAATGCGCTCCCGGCTGACCGTTTCACCGGCAAGGCGCACCAGCAGGTGCAGGAATTCCGCGACCTGGGGCTCGAGTCGCGCGGTCGTGGTGCCGCTGCTCAAGGTTCCGCTGCGGTAGTCGAACAGGTAATCGCCTACCTGGTAGCGGCGGGCACTATTTTTCGTGTCGCTATTTTTTTCTTTCAAATCAATCTGTTGCGTCTTGTGACCGGATGTGAACAGGCTCGCGGAGCGGCAGTTCACAACAGATCATAAACCTTTCTTTGTCGCCATCTGATCGACGGGATATTCCTTGGCCATTAAACCACAACAGGGAGAATCGACAGATGCGCCTGATACGTTTGCTATTGTGCTTTCTTTTACTGACTGGGGCCGCGGCGCACGCGGTACAAAGCCCGCCCGCGCGGCCAATCGAGAATTTGCAGCAACTCGGCGAAGCCATCGACGAGGTGCGCGCTGTGATGGGTGTGCCCGGTGTCGCCGTGACACTGATACTGCCGAATGGTGAAGAGTGGCAGCACACCGGTGGTTTGGCCGACATTGCCGAAGACAAGCCCGTCAGCGTCGAGACCCGTTTTCGCGTAGGTTCGATCTCCAAGCTGCTGGTCAGCCTGGCCGTGATGAAGTTGCAGGAGGAGGGCAGGCTCAAGCTGAGCGACAAACTGAGCGATCTGGCTCCGGAAGTCGCCTTCGAGAACCCCTGGGCCGAAACCTACCCGTTGCGCCTGGTACACCTGCTGAACCACAGCAGCGGCTGGGACGCGCCCCATTTCGTCGAAATGGCGGCCCCGGCCGGCAAGCCAGTGACGATTGGCGAAGCGCTGGCACTGCATCCACACTCGCGGGTTTCGCGCTGGGCACCGGGCACGCGCACCGCTTACAACAATACCGGGCCGCTGGTGGCGGCCTATATCGTCGAAAAAATCTCCGGCATGACGTACGAGGACTATATACAGCTGAATTTCCTCGAGCCGCTGCAGATGCAAGACAGTGGCTATTTCTACTCCGATGACTACCGCAGCCGTGCGGTGACCCTGTATCGCGGCACGCAACCGCTGCCCTACTGGCACCTGAATAACCGCGCTGCCGGTGGACTGCACAGCAGCCTGCGGGATATGGCCAAACTGGCGAAGTTGCTGCTGCAGCGCGGCGTGTTCGCCGGCGATCGTGTTCTGTCCGCCCATGCCGTCGCCGAGACCGAGCGGCCTCTGCAGACACTGGCCGCGCAGGCGGGACTGCAGCTCTCCTGGGGGCTTGGCAACAACGTGTTTCACCACAATGGGGTCGTGTTCCACGGCCACGAGGGCAGCCTGCCCGGCGCCAGCGCCATACTTGTCTACCAGCCCGAACTCGGTACGGCTCACGTGGTCATGGCCAACGGCAACGGCCCGGCGGTAACAGAAATTCATCGGCTGATCGCCGATTACGTCACCCGGGATATGGAGCCGCCGAAAGTAGAGTCCGAGCGCGCGTTCAGCAGCGGCGATCATTCCCTCAGCGGTTATTACCGCGTTGCCAGTCCGGTGCGACAGGCGGCGACCTTCATGACCGACCTGATACCTTGGCAACTGAATATCAGCGGCCAGCGCGCGACAATCCGGCCGTTAGTCGGCGCGCCGCCGCGTCAGCTGCTGGCCGGTGATGGCGAGACATTCAAGCAGAACACCACCGGGCAGGTGGCGTTGGTACAGGTCGACGACCCGCTCGACGGGGAAGTTCTGCACTACGGCCCGCAAACCTTGAAGCGTACCAGCGCGCTCAGCGCCTATGGTTTGCTGTTCGTTGCCCTGTTGTGGGTGATTAGTGCGGTACTGGCGCTGCTGTTTATGCTGGTCTGGCTGCCGCGCTATTTCCTCGGCAGGATCGAGCGGAGATCGGGGGTGGGGCTGCGCGTTTGGCCATTGCTGACGGTGATTGCGCTGCTGGTGGCGGTGTTTGGCGCGAAGCTGGCAGCCGGTGGCCTGATTCCGTATGCCATGGCGGGACGAATCAGTGCGGCCTCGCTGATGGTATTTCTCGGCACGCTGATGTTTTTTGTGTTGGCGTTGTGGAGCCTGTGGGTTTGGTATCGCTATCGAAACAGCGCGATGAACCGCCTGGTGAAATATCACTCGACGCTGCTGATCGCGCTGAACTTGCTGGTAGGGCTTTATCTGCTCGGCCACGGGGTGATTGGTATTCGCCTGTGGGCTTAGCGGCTTGAGGTTGCGGGCGCTCATTTTTCAGGGCGCCCAGCGTGGGGCCAGTGGTCCAAGCGGTAAATTCCGTAACCGATCTCTTCGCCACACGCCCCAGTGCTGCGTTGAAAAAGCTTGAATTAGCCCTGCTAGTCCTGCGCTTTTTCGCCTTGCCCTGGAGCCTGTGGCTGTGAGCTTTAGTTGCCGAAATTACCGCTTGAACCACTAGTTCTGCAAAAATTTGCTCAACGGGGCTATATACAGATCGAATGCTTCGAACTGCGGTACGTGGCCTACGTCATTTAGTTCCACCAGCTTTGCCTTCGGAATGACTTTGGCAGTCTGCCGGCCCAGCTGATCATAGCGGCCGAGCGTTTCTCTGATCGCGTCCGGTGCGCGGTCGCGGCCGATGGCAGTGCGGTCGCGGGTGCCGATGATCAGCAGGGTCGGTACCTGCAAATCCGGAAATTCATAGAGCACCGGCTGGGTAAAAATCATGTCGGCGGTCAGCGCGTCGATGACCGCCATGCGGCGCGCGTTTGGGCCCAGGGTCCAGCCGGCCTGGATATCCAGCAGCGAGTCGTAGTTTTCCTGCCATTGGCCGTCGAAATAAGCATTGGTCATATAGCGCTTGATCTTGTCCGGTGTCTGCGAGTACTCGTTGGCAATAGCCTTTTCCAGTGGCTGATAGGGCACGTGGCGTTTCCAGTCCTCCAGTCCGATCGGATTGACCAGTACCAACTTTTCTACTTGCTGTGGGTACATCAGTGCGTAGCGCGTAGCGAGCATGCCCCCCATTGAATGGCCAACCACCGCCACCTTGTCGATGCCGAGTTTGTTCAACAGTGTATGGGTGTGGTCGGCCATCGCGTGCAGACTGTACTGAAACCGCAGCGGCTTGCTCGATTTGCCGAAGCCGATCTGGTCTGGCGCTATTACGCGGTAGCCCAGTTCGGTCAGCGCGGCGATGGTGTCGCGCCAGTAGGCGCCGGAGAAATTTTTGCCGTGCAGCAGCAGTACCGCCCCGCGCGGGGTAACGTCCTTACTCGCCGGTATATCCATATAAGCCAGGGTGAGGCGCTGCTGTTGCAGCTGCAGTGGAAGTTCTTCCACCGGATATGGATAGGCGTAGTTACTTAATTTTGCATCCAGTGGTTTGACCGCGGTATCGGCACTTGTCGAGCTGGAGAGCGTTACAAGCAGCGTGAAAAGCGAGAGTACCCGGAGCATTGGGTGCATGGTTACCTCGGTTGTGTGTTGAGTCGGCGGATTTGGATGGTGTTTCATGTTGTGTGGGACGCGCTGCCGAATCGTGGCGGCGCGTTACGGCAGATTCGCCTGTTATCGACGCGACCTCCTCCGGAAAGCCGCGTCATTGCACGGGCGCGCTGCCGGGTATCAGGCACCGGCGCCAAGCAGTGGCGCCTCATGTCCTGGCATCGGCAATTGTGGCAAATCGGCCACTGCCTGAATCAGGCCTTCCTTGTAGAGCTTCGCCGCCTCCTCGGTTTCCCCCAGCGCATAGAGCAGGCGCGCCAGCTCGGCAGAGGTGGCCGGGTCCGATCGCAACAGCAGGCTCTTTTCGAAATACTGCCGCGCCTTGCCCCAGAGTTCGTTGCGCATGCACAGGCGACCGAGGCAGGTCAGGAGGTCGGCATTTTCGCCGTATTCCTTCAGCCAGCCCTCCGCGACGGTCAGCTGGGTTACGGCATCGGCACCGGTGAGGCAGCCATACAGTCTGCCCACGTCGGCGCGCCACTCGCGATTGAGCAGCCAGCGCAGGTGCTTTTCCGCCTCGACGTCATCGCCGATCCGGTGCAGTTGCTGTGCGTAGAGGCTGCGCAGTTCCATATTGCGTTGCCAGCGGCCGCTGAGCCCTTGCCAGCTCTCGCGCAGTTTTTCTTTGTCGCGGCGATTGGTGGCATCCACCAGCTGGTGCTGGTACACCTCGAGTTCCAGCTGCTGTAGCTCCTCCTCACGCATATTGGCGTGCTTCTCCAGCTCCGGCAGCAGCTCGCGCAGACCGTTCCAGTCGCCCAGGCGATAGTAGGCCTGCTTCAGCAGCTGCAGTAGCGCCGGGTGTTTGGGCTCCACCTGCTTGGCGCGCTCGAGGCTGGCGATACACTGCTCGTAGTGCTTGTCCAGCAACTGCATGCGCGCCTGGCTGAGCGCGACGGCGAGCCGGGTGTCGTCGCCGCAGGCTTCCGCCTTGGCGAGGAGCTCATTGGCCTCGTCGCGGTAGCCGAGTTCGAAGGCACTGCGGGCGGCGGCCAGGTAATTGATTAGCGGCGCTTCGGAGCGCGGGGCGCTTTTCAGCAGCTGGCGGCGTGCGCGGGCCCAGTTGCCCTCCATAAACTCCACCAGCCCGTTGGTCAGACGTCGACGCGCGACCCGCTGACGGCCAAAACGGATACGGCTGACACTGCCGCCGATGCCGCGCAGAAAACTCCGCAGCAGGTACACCGCGAAAAACAGCGCGAGCACGGCCAGTACCAGTGCGATAACCGCCACCCACAGGTTCAGTTCGATACGTTTGTCGACGTCACCGCCGATCATCACCATGATGTACCCGGGATAGCTGCGTATCGCCTCGACCAGGAAGGCGCCGAATAACAGCAGTGCGAGCGCCGCAAACAGAAAGCGTTTCACTGGCTGTCGCCTCCCGGCGCATCGACGCCCGGTCCGGAGGTTTTATGTAACTGCTCGATATAGTCGTGTAGCGCACTCTGCGACGCCGCCAAGCTCGGCAGATCCACCTTGATGGGCTCCTTGCTCAGTGCCTCCAGTTCCCGCAGCAACACGTCGCGCTGGTGACTGGCAATGCCGTAATCCAGCAGTAGTTGCCGCGCGTTATTCAGAGCGTCCTTGTAGACGGTGCTATCGCCGCGCAAAACAGCCAGTTGCGCCTGTTCCATATTCAGGCGCAGGTTCTGACGGAAGCGCGCTTCGCTCTGCGGTGACAGCAGCACCGGATCGATATCGCCGTCGCGGATGCGCACCGATTCGCCCAGAAAGCGCGTGAAGTTGTGCCAGCTGCGCTGCCACGCCGGTTCGTCAGCAGCCGCCGTTTCCGTTTGCGTGTCGGCGGGTTCGAGCGTTGCCAGGTCAAACTGCGGCTGGATACTGACCCGGATCAACTGCTCTTCCAGTGCGCCGAGGCGCAGGTAGAGGCCCTCGCGATCAATATTTTCCACCAGTTTCAGTGCGGTGATATCGCGCGCCAGTTGCTGACGCACGCCGTAGAGGTCTGGCATATCCACCTGGCGCAGGATGGTGTCGACCTGTTCCAGCAGCCCGAGGGCCGCGCGGCTGTCGCTTTCCAGCATCAGGCGCTGGTTGGCAAGGCGCAGCAGGTAATCGGCCTCTGCCAGTTGCCAGTCTTCGCGGCTGACATTGCCGAGTGCACTCAGGCGGCTGCCCTGGGCAGTAACATTGCGCTGCAGCGTGGCCAGCTGTTGCTGCAGCTGCGCAACGGCCTGTCCCAGTTGCTGTACCTGATTGCGCAGGGTCTGGTTGGCCTGTTGCAGTGTGGCGACCGTCGTAGATGATTCGGAATCGGGCAGCGCGGGTTGCGGCGCGGTTTCCGGTGGCTCGGGTGCGACTTCCACCACCACCGTTTCCGGTGCCTGTTCGCCACCTGTCGGCGCCGGCTGCTCCTTCGCCGCATGCCGGCCGGTAAACGTATCCAGCTTGCCTTGCAGCTGCGGCCAGTTAAACCAGCCCCAGCTACCGAGGCCGCCCAGCACTGCGGCAACCAGCAGCAGCCACAGCCAGCCCTTGCCACCCTTTGCCGGTTGCGCGCTTTTTTCCGCGTCCTTGTCCGTTGGGGACTTGCCCTGCGCGGCTTTGGCGAAATTGCTCTTGGGTTCCGCTTTGTCGGTGACCTTGGCTGGTGCAGGGGATTTCGCGGCGTCTTTGGATTTATCGTCAGTCATGGTTTGGCGGCGCAAGGGGTAGAATTTGTCGTCAAATTATAGCGAGAGACGGCACGCTTTATACGACGTATGGCGCCCTTTTAAAATTTTTTGCTCTTGCCGGGCGAATAAAGTGTTTGCCCAGCTCAGTTCAGGGCGGTCTGCAGTGCTTCCAGCATCGCCGTGTCTCCGGCGTTGCGCGCAGCGTGACAGTGGCTGAAACCGAGCGCCTGGGCCTGGTCGGCGACACGCTGACTGGGGCAGACCGTCGGCACATCGAACAGCTTGTCTTGCTTGCTCGCGCGGATACATTGGGCCAGGTTGGCGAGTGTCTCACCGCTGTGCACGGTAATCGCGTCTGGTTGTGCGGTGTAGGCCGCCAGATCGCCGGCCGCGTTGGCGGGCAGGCTGCGGTGATAGAGCTCGCAGTAGTCGACGCGCCCGCCTCTTTGGCGCAGGGTTTCCCCAATCAATGTGCGCCCGCCGCTGCCGCGGAAAATCAGGATGCGCTGGTCGGCCACCTGCTGCAGCAATGGCAGTGCCAGCAGGGCTTCCGAGTCCATGCTGTCGCCGTCGCTGGCACAATCGACGCCGCGCTCGCGGAGCGCGCGCGCGGTGGCGGCGCCGATGGCGTAGTAGCGTGGTCCCTGTGGCAGCTGCGGCCAGTAGTTCTCCAGCCAGTCAAGGCCGATGCGCACCGCGTTCTGCGACACGAAAATGGCGTGTTCGACCTGATCAAAATCGAGGATCTGCTTTTTGATTGCCTGCAGCTGCGGGCCGTTTTCGACCGGCACTATGGCCAGCATCGGGACAATATCCACGTCGGCACCCGTCGCCTGCAATAGCTGGCACCAGATCCGACACTGGTGTGCCGGCCTGGTGACCAGGATGCGCTTGCCGTGCAAGGTGCTTTCCATGGGAATCCCGGATTCAGATCGCGGCGAGAATCTTGTCGGCGCCGGCGGACAGCAGCTCCTCGGCCAGGGCCGTGCCCAGTGCCTCGCCATCGGCCGCCGCACCGCGGCTTTCCGCCTGCACCATTGTCTGGCCGTCGGGGCTGCCCACCAGCCCGCGCAGCCAAAGCTGGCCTTCATTCAATTCGGCGTAACAGCCGATGGGCACCTGGCAGCCGCCATTGAGGCGTTTGACCAGCGCGCGCTCTGCCGTCAGCCGCGCGGCGGTGTCGGCGCAGTGCAGCGGCTGCAGCAGGGCTTCCAGTTCGGTGTCGCGGCGGCATTCGATACCGACGGCACCCTGGCCTCCGGCGGGCAGCAGAATTTCCGGGGCCAGAAAATCGCGGATGCGCTCGCGCATCTCCAGTCGCAGCAGCCCGGCGGAGGCCAGGATGATGGCGTCGAATTCGCCCGCGTCCAGCTTGGCCAGGCGCGTGTTGACGTTGCCGCGCAGGAATTTCACTTGCAGGTCCGGCCGGCGCGCGAGGATCTGGCACTGGCGGCGCAGGCTGGAGGTGCCGACCACGGCGCCCTGCGGTAATTCGTCGAGCGTAGCGTAGTGATTGCTGACAAAGGCGTCGCGCGGGTCTTCCCGTTCGCAGATCACCGACAGGTGCAGGCCGTCCGGAAACTCCATAGGCACGTCCTTCATCGAGTGCACGGCGATATCCGCTCGCTCCTCGAGCATGGCCACTTCCAGTTCCTTCACGAACAGGCCCTTGCCGCCGACCTTGGCCAGCGGAATATTGAGCAGCTGGTCGCCGCGGCTCGTGAGCGGCAGCAGTTCGATCTGCAGTTGTGGGTGCTCCCGCTGCAGGCGGTCCTTGACGTAATTGGCCTGCCAGAGGGCCAGGGCGCTCTCGCGGGTGGCGATGCGGATGCGTGAAATGGGCATACAGCTAGATCGGTTGGGAAATGGGTGGGCCATTCTAACAGAGAGGGGGGCTCGTGACTGTCGCAGTCCGCTAGCGCGAGCGCAGCCAGTCTTCGAGAATGATACGCGCCGCGATGGAGTCGACCGGGTCGCGGGCGTAGTTGCCCTTGTGGCCGCGCTCGAAGGCCTCCTCCTTGGCGGCGCGCGTACTGAGGCGCTCGTCCACATATTCCACCGGCAATCCGGTGCGACCGTGCAAGCGCTGGCCGAATTTGCGTGCACGGGCGCCAAACTCACTTTCGCTGCCGTCCATGTTTAGCGGCAGGCCTACCAGCAGGTAGTGTGGTCGCCACTCGTCCACCAGTCGTTGCACCTGGTCCCAGTCCGGTTTGCCGTCTCGGGCCGGCAGCGGCGGCAGTTCCCGCGCACTACCGGTCAGGCTCTGGCCGAATGCCAGGCCTATCGAGCGAGTGCCGAAATCGAAGGCGAGGGCGGTGATGGGCTTGTCCATGGCGACTTCAGGCGTGGCCGGACTGGGAGCCGATACCGGCCAGATCGATTCCGTGGCGCGCCGCGGCCGTGTGCCAGCGCTTTTGCCAGGGTGTGGCGAACAGGATTTCAGGCTCCGCCGGCAGGGTCAGCCAGGCGTTATCCACCAGCTCCTCTTCCAATTGCCCCGGTCCCCAGCCGGCGTAGCCGAGCGCCAGCAGCACGTCATCCGGGCCGCGGCCGGCGGCCAGGGACTCGAGGATATCTTTCGAGGCGGTGAGGCTGATGTCGTCACTGACCTCTATCGTTGAATCAAACTTCATGCCGGCACCGTGCAGGACGAAGCCCTGCTCGGGGGACATGGGGCCGCCCAGCAGCACCGTTTCGTCGCCGCGCAGGCTGGCGTCGTTCAGCGACAGCTGGGCGAACACTTCCTTCCAGTGCACCTTGCTCGGGGTGTTGATAACGATTCCCATGGCACCTTCACCGGTGTGCTCGACCATAAAAGCGATGGTCTGCTTGAAGCGCGAATCCTGCATGCCCGGCATGGCCAGGAGAAACTGGCCGCGCAGGCTGCCGTGAGTCAGGTCGCTATCAATGTTGCTGTTGTGCATAGGATCAAAGTCATTGGATTGCGGGCGCAGAATGGAAAGTTTAGCCGCGCCTGGGCGTGCCGCCGGCCGCAGTGGAAAAACCGGTCATCTCGAAGTGCCAGGTGCGGATGATCTCGAGGCGATCGGCCTCCTTGCGGATTTCCGTGGGGAAGGGGGCGAAGGGTGCGGCCAGGCGAATTATCTGCTGTGCTGCGTCGTCCAGAATGGGCTCACCGGAGGATTCCAGTATCACCACGTCTTCAACTGCCCCAGTTGGCAGCAGTCGTACCATCATGCGCAGGCTGCCGGTGATCTGCTGCTGCAGGGCCTCTTCGGGAAAGTTGTCATTCCCCACAGCCTCGACTTTCTGGCGCCAGTCGTGCAGGTAGGCGGCATCGACGGAGGCCTTGGTCGCGACAGAGGTCAGTCGCCGCACGCGCGGGCGCTGGGCAATGGTCTGGCGAATCTTGTCCAGGCGCGCCTGCAGGCTGGCGATCTCGGGGTTGGTCAGCGGCAGATCGTTGGGGGCGTCGCCACGCTTTTCCTCCGACGGTTTATCCTCGGCCGGCAGCTCCGGGGCCTGCTGGGGGCTTTCGCCAATCGTCGTTACCAGTTGGCGCCGCTGCTCCGCTGGCCGCGCAGTCTGTTGTTGTGGCAGTGGGTTCACATCGCGGATTGCGGTATCGGCAAATTCGGCGCGGCGATTGCTGGACAGCTCTTTGGGGGTGTCGGCGGTGCCGCTGGCCTGCTGATTGTGCTGGGCCAGGTAGTCGGCATCTTCGGGCGCCTCGGCGGTGTGGTGTTGCGCCAGTGTTACCTCCAGTGTCGGCGGTGCCTGCCGGCCCTCGGGGGCGGCAAAGGCGACGCCGAAGATTACCAGCGCATGGAAAGCGCAGGCGAGGAACAGGGCAAACACAAGGCGGTCTTGCTGGGCGGCCTGAAGTTGCGTGGTGTTGGCGGTGGAATTCATTGTTCTTTATTTGTGGCTACTGCTCTTGTTCCGCTCAGCCCGCTCGCTGACAACGGCCACCCAGTTTACCCTTTTTGTGCCAGCCGGTCTGTGATGGCGCTCATCAGCTGGCCGGCGATATCCGTGCCGAATGCGGCGTCGATCTCGCGCACACAGGTGGGGCTGGTGACGTTGATTTCGGTCAAATATTCGCCGATGACGTCCAGGCCGACAAAAAGCAGCCCCTTTTCCTTCAAGGTCGGTGCCACCTGCTCGACAATCCAGCGGTCGCGGTCGGTCAGCGGACGCGCCTCGCCGCGGCCACCGGCGGCCAGGTTGCCGCGGGTTTCACCGGCCTCGGGGATGCGCGCGAGGCAATAGGGAACTGCTTCGCCGTCCACAACCAGGATGCGCTTGTCGCCGTTCTTGATTTCCGGAATATAGCGCTGGCCCATGATCTGTTTGCGCCCGTGCTCGGTGAGCATTTCCAGGATTGCGCCCAGATTGGCCCCGTCCGGTTTGCAATGGAAAACGCCTGTGCCGCCCATGCCGTCAAGCGGTTTGAAAATGACGTCGCGGTGTTGGTGGTGAAATTCACGCAGCTTGTGCATGTCGCGGCTGACAATCAGAGGCGGACAGCACTGTGGAAAACTGGTGGCAAAAATCTTTTCGTTGCAGTCGCGCAGCGCCTGCGGTTTGTTCACAACCAGGGCGCCCTCGCGCTCCGCCGCCTCCAGAATATAAGTCGAGTAGACATACTCATTGTCGAAAGGTGGGTCTACCCGCATAAGAATGGCGTCGAGGCCGCCCAGGGCCAGTTCGGCGCTTTGCCCAACTTCAAACCAGTGCTCCGGGTCGTCGAACACCTGCAACGGGCGACCGCGTCCCATGGCGCGTCCGCAATCCAGGAACAGGTCGCCCTGCTCGAAATAGAACAGTTCAAAACCGCTGCGCTGCGCGGCCTGTAACATCGCCAGTGTGGTGTCTTTCTTGAAATGAATATTGGCGATGGGATCCATCACCACGCCGAGGGAGTAACTCATACCGGTATCCGTGCTGGTTGGAAATTCTCGAACATGCGCTGCGACTGCCAGGCGTGCAGTGACTTGCCGAAACGGTTGCAGGTCCGACGGCTGGATAAGGTAAGAGCAGCCTGCCATCGGTGCAACTGTTTAACCGTTATAGGTGCGAGTCGCATGACAGTCTGGCGATAAAATGTACGATGGTGCCGCAAGTCCGCTGGCTTCGGTAGATTCGCGAAGGGTTCTGTGATAAAAGTTCGTCCCTATGTGCGACCTTGGCCAACCGAGGCGTCCAGACCCTGCAAGTGGTTGAACAAAGGGCACTTATGACAGCATTTTCAGGTGTGCCCGAAAATAAGTAATTCAGGGGATTCAATATCACTATGGAGCTTAACTGGGAAAGCCTGACGGTGATGGTGATCGACGACAGCAAGACCATTCGTCGCACCGCCGAGACTCTGCTGCAAAAGGCAGGTTGCACGGTTGTCACCGCGACCGACGGATTCGATGCGCTGGCGAAAATTGCCGACTCCCGTCCGGATATTATTTTTGTCGATATCATGATGCCGCGCTTGGATGGTTACCAGACCTGCGCGCTGATCAAGAACAACAGCGAATTCCGTTCGACGCCGGTGGTGATGCTGTCGAGCAAGGACGGCCTGTTTGACAAGGCCAAAGGGCGTGTCGTCGGCTGCGATCAATATTTAACCAAGCCGTTCAGCAAAAGCGAGCTGCTTGGCGCAATTTCTGCGCATGCCAAGCCGCATCACGCGGCCTGAGCTGGGGCGGGGCGAATCTTGACTTTGTCGGAATCGCCCGCAAGCCGGAAGTGCGCGACCACTCCTTGAGTGGGGTGCAGCGATGAATTGGCGGGGCCCCCTTCCGCTGCCTGACGGGTGCGGTGGGAGCGGTTAATCTGCTGAGAAGTGAGGTGGGCGCATGTCTGGAATGCCGCCTGCTAATAAATACAACAAACCAGCGCGGCGCGGGTAATACCCGCTGCTGTAACGGACGAGAAAATGTCGCGGGGGACAAATGGCAAGAGTATTAATCGTCGACGACTCTCCAACGGAAACGCACAAGCTGACCACGATTCTGGAAAAGAACGGCCACGCCGTGATCGCCGCCACCAACGGTGAAAGTGGCGTCGATGTGGCGCGCGAGCAGCGCCCGGACGTGATCCTTATGGATATCGTGATGCCGGGTCTCAATGGTTTTCAGGCCACCAGGCAGCTGAGTAAGGATGGCAACACCGCCGGCATTCCGATCATCATGGTCACTACCAAGGACCAGGATACCGACCGTGTCTGGGGTATGCGCCAGGGTGCTCGTGCCTACCTGACCAAGCCGGTGGACGAGAGCAAGTTGCTGGGTACCATTGAGGAGGTGTTGGCCTAACGGCCAACTGCAGACGAGTGCCGTCACAGACTCCCTATCTCGCACTGGTTGATATCGCCAGACGCGCCAAGGCGCAGGCCGCCGGCTTGCCCGGCCGCCAGGAAGTAAAACCCTACTGGACCGGTGTCGGTTTCTCCCTGTTGGGGCACCGCTTCGTCGCGTCAATGGACGATGTGGTGGAATTGCTTGAGGTGCCTCAGCACACGTTCATTCCGGGCGTTCAGCCCTGGGTTCGCGGTGTGGCCAACGTGCGTGGTCGCCTGCTGCCGTTGTTCGATCTGGCCGCTTTCTTTGGCGGTCATCTCAATGGTCCGCGCCAGCGCCGCCGGGTCCTGGTGGTGGAGCGTGACAAGACTTACGCCGGATTGATCGTCGATGAGCTACACGGCATGCAGCATCTGGTGCTCGAGTATGCCAAGGGGGCGCCCGGCGATCTGTCGGAGCCCTTTGCGCCGATGGTGAACGGCCAGTTTGTATTGCAGCAGGATCGCTGGCTGGTATTCGATATGCAGGCGCTGATCAGCGATTTTCAGTTTATGGATGCCGCGGCTCATTGATGGGGCGCGGCATTCTGGTTTCCTTAGGGGAAAATCCGGGGTGCCCGGCGACGGTGTGGTAATTCACACAATGGCTGTGAGGGCCGTTCCGGGCAAAGCGTTAATTAAAGTGGTGACAAGAAGAATTGGCCTGATGCACAGGTCCGCCAGGAGTAAATTATGAAAACAGGCTCCCAGAGTTCCTTTTCCGCGCTGCGCAGTAACCCTGCAGCGTTGTTTATGGGTCTGCTGGTACTCGCCACGCTGGCGGGGCTGATTGTCAGTATCTACCTGGTGCAGACCCAGGGCGATCGCGATAAAGAGTATCTGCAGCAAATCGCAGAACTTCGCGCTCTCTCCTATCAGGTGGTGTCACACGCGCCGGCAGCGACCGCCGGTGATGAAGAGGCTTTTGCCGAGCTGGAAAAGGTAATCGGCCAGATGGCCAGCACCTGGAACCAGCTGCAGGGAGCGGATGCGAGCTCCCGTCGCGCACTCGAATCGGAACTGGCGGCTTACGGTCAGATCTGGCGCCAGGTGCGCGAACAGGCGGATACGATCCTAGGCAACAAAGACTCGATTATCTTCCTGAACGATGTGGCGAGTACCCTGAATGACTCGCTGCCGGAACTGCAGGCAGAGCACAACAACATCGTGGAAATCCTGCTGGCCAACAACGCGCCGGCCAACCAGGTGGAACAGGCCCAGCTGCAGGTGTGGCGCGCGGAGCGCATCGGGCGAAATATCGACAAGATGCTGCAGGGCGGTGATGACGCCGAATCTGCCGCGGACCAGTTCAACACCGACGCCAGCCTGTTCGGTAAAGTCGTAGAGGGCATGAAGGGCGGTGACGTGGTCATGGGGATCTCCCGCGTGACCGATGAAGAGGCCCGCGAATCCCTGGACGAAATTACCGAGCTGTTTGAGTTCGTAAGTTCTTCAGTGCGCGAGATCTTCGAGGCGACCCCGGCGCTGTTCGCCACCCGCCAGGCTGCCGACGGCATCATCGCGTCGTCACCGCAGCTGCTGGAATCTCTCAGTACCCTGAATGACCGTATTGTAAGCCTCTCCGGCGAACGTCAGCCGAACAACCAGACGATCGCAATTATTGCCGGTGTGTTCGTGCTTCTGATCTTCGGCATGATGATCGCGGCTTTCTCCGGTACCCGCCGCAGCCTGCGTGAAGAGTCCGACACCAACGAGCGCAACCAGCAGGCCATTATGCAGCTGCTGGATGAGCTGGCCGATCTCGCGGACGGTGACCTGACCACCTCCGCGACGGTAACCGAAGCCTTTACCGGTGCGATCGCCGACTCCATCAACTACACGATCGACCAGCTGCGGGTCCTGGTATCGCGGATTAACGGCGCGGCCCAGGAAGTATCGGGCCTGTCCCAGGAAACCCAGCAGACCGCCCTGCACCTGGCCGAGGCCTCCGAGCACCAGGCCCAGGAAATTGCCGGCGCATCCGCGGCGGTGAACGAGATGGCGGTGACCATCGACCAGGTTTCTGCGAACGCCGCCGAATCGGCCCAGGTAGCGGAGCGCTCGGTACAGATCGCGAGCAATGGTGCCAAGGTGGTACAGAACACCATCAAGGGCATGGATACCATCCGCGAGCAGATCCAGGACACCTCCAAACGGATCAAGCGACTGGGTGAATCCTCCCAGGAGATTGGTGACATCGTAAGCCTGATTAACGACATTGCCGACCAGACCAACATCCTGGCCCTTAACGCTGCCATTCAGGCGAGTATGGCCGGTGACGCCGGTCGCGGCTTCGCGGTGGTAGCGGACGAGGTACAGCGCCTCGCGGAACGCTCCGCCGCGGCGACCAAGCAGATTGAAGGCCTGGTAAAAGCGATTCAGTCAGACACCAACGAAGCGGTTGTGTCGATGGAACAGACCACCACCGAGGTGGTGCGCGGTGCCCGTCTGGCCCAGGACGCGGGTGTTGCCCTGGAAGAGATCGAAACGGTATCGACCAACCTGGCATCCTTGATTCAGAACATCTCCAACGCGGCACGCCAGCAGGCTTCGTCCGCGGGCCACATCTCCAACACGATGAACGTGATTCAGGAGATCACCTCGCAGACCTCTGCGGGTACCCAGGCCACCGCCCAATCCATTGGTAACCTCGCCAAAACCGCCAACGCCCTGCGTGAATCCGTTGCCGGCTTCAAACTGCCGGAACAAGAGGCCGTTGAGGAGAGTGGCGATCTGTACGATGTCGAGTTGCCGGAAGTGGGTGACGACGATTTCCCGCTGCTGGATGGCGATGAGGCGACTGGTCTCGAGAAGCGCGACGACCGGGCCCTGGCCTGATCCGCGCAAGCGTGTTCGATGCCCGGTGCGAACGGCGTGATACCGGGCTGATGACGGCGCACGGAGTACCTTCCGGATCTGGCGGAATACAAAGCCGCACCGGGAGTATTGTGCCCGCGTACAGAGTGAATTACTGAGGACTTGGCGTGAGTCACGACAATCCGAACTTCCTGGCCCTGGACTGGCTTACGGGCGAAATCAACGAGACGCTGGCGCAGGCGCGTCAGCTGCTGGAAACCTTCGCCTCAGATTCCGCCGCGGACACGGCACCGTTGAAGAGCTGCCTGGAATTGATCCACCAGGTACACGGCAGCCTGCATATGGCCGAGCTCACGGGCGCCGCCATGCTCGCAGAGGAGATGGAGCAGCTAGTGCAGGCACTGGCCAGCGGTGAAGTCGAGAACAGTGACGAAACCCGTGAATTCCTCATGCGCGCTCTGCTCGAGCTGCCGCTGTATCTGGAAAAAGTCTCGTTCCAGCGCCGCGACAATGCGGTGCTGCTGCTGCCCCTGCTAAACGACCTTCGCGCGGTTCGCCGTGAGCGACTGATCACCGAGGGCGCGCTTTTTTCCCCGGATCTTTCTCCGCTGACTATCGCCAACGGCAAGCGCCAACCGCTGACCGCCGACAATGCCAAGCTGCAGGATCTGGTCGGCAAGCTGCGTAAGATGTACCACGTCGCGGGCGCTGGCCTGATTCGCGATGTCAACAGCGGTGAAAGTCTGGCCTACCTGGTCAAGGTGACTGAAAAGATGTCGCTGCTGTACAGCGGCAGCGTACGTCAGCCGTTGTGGCAGATTCTGCTTGGCCTCTTCGAGGCTATCGGCGAGCACCGTATCAGCGTCCTGCCGGCACTGCGCCAGCTGTTGCGTCGCGTCGATGTGGAGTTCCGCCTGTTGCAGGGGCGCGGCGCCAAAGTGCTGGACGCCGGGCTGGATCGCAACCTGGTGCGCAACCTGCTTTTCTATGTATATCTCGCCGGCCCCAGCGGAGCCCGCTGCCAGTCCCTTTATCAGCAGTTTGCACTCGACAGGGCGGTACCGGGTACTCCACGACCGGATACCGAAGATGCACTGGCTATGGGCCCCGAAGCGCTGGGCACGGCCGTGGTGGCGCTGCGCGAGGAATTGCAGTTGGTGCGCGATGCGCTCGAGCCGGGCACTGCCGGTGCAGAACGGGCGCCGCTGTCCGATACCGCCGCCATTGCCAAGCGGTTGGCGGATACCCTCGGCGTACTCGGTCTGGAAAGCCAGCGCGGTCGCGCCCGCGGCATCTATGAATGTCTGCGCGATGCGGCCCGCGGCGGCGACGTCGACGAGCTGCTGATGGTTGCGGCGGGAGAGCTGGTCCAGCTGGATTCCGCACTGGCCGCCAGCGTGACGCGCAACAAGGCGGTGGACAGCGACCAGCCGCTGATGGGCGATGCGACCGATACGGTTTTACGTGAGGCGCGCCTGGGGCTGGAGTCCGTGAAAGAGGCGGTGGTGGAGTACATCGCCAGCCACTGGGATGTCAGTTACCTGAACCGGGTTCCGGAGCGGCTGCAGGAAGTCTGCGGTGGCTTGGAAATGGTCGGTTACAGCCGCGCCAGTGAAATCGTCGGGGCCTGCAGGCGCTATATCTCCGAGCAGTTGATCGATGCGGCCGAGCAGCCGGAATGGAAGCTGCTGGATACCCTGGCCGATGCCATTACCAGTGTCGAGTATTACCTGGAGCGCCGTGCCGACGGTATCGAAGATGCCGATATGTTGTTGGCGCTGGCCGAGGACAGTGTCGCCACCCTGGGATTCGCGGTCACCGACGAGAGCCTGGTGGCGGCTGCCACAGCTGCCGATGGCTCCGCGGGCGACGACCGCCCCGGCTACAGTGCCGCGGATGAAGCGGCAGTCCTGGATGGTTTTACTCTGGATGGCGGTATTGCCGACGAGGAAGAGACTGCTACGCCAGCCGGCAGCCAGCCGGTAGCGCCTTCCGAAGAAGACAGCTGGTTTGACGTGGCCGAATTGGCGGCGTCCAGCGCGGTCGCTACTGCTCGCACAGACGATGCCGAGGCGGAAGCGCCGAGCACTGAATCCGAAGTGCCAGAAAGTGAGCCGGTGGCGGCAGTCGGAGAGCTCTCCGAGCCGACCATCGTCGAAGACGACGACAGCCTGATTGATGACGAGATCATCGAGATTTTTCTCGAGGAGGCGGAAGAGGTTCTTGAAACCATCGGCCAATACTTCCCCGAGTGGGCTGCCAACTTTGCCAATCAGGAAGCGTTGACAGAATTCCGGCGCGGCTTCCATACCCTGAAGGGTTCAGGCCGAATGGTCGAGGCACTCGAAGTCGGCGAGCTTGCCTGGGCCGTGGAAAACATGCTCAACCGGGTGCTCGACGAGACCGTCAAACCCCAGCGCGCGCATGCTGAACTGGTCGAACAGGTGCGGCAAAAACTGCCGTCCATGATTGAAGGCTTCCGTCTGCGCACAGGCGACCCGGACCCGGAAAGAACGGCGCAGCTGCAAGATTGGGCTCAGCAGCTGTCCCGCGGTGAGGTGCCTGCGGAACTGATGGCCGAATCCAAGACGGATACTCTGGCAGTCGCACCGGCAGAACCGGAAGAGGTTTTCGAGGGCGAAGACAACGATCAGCTGTGGGAAATCTTCGCGCAGGAAGCGGAAACCCACCTGGCGACGGTAGAAGAGTTCCTCGCCGACATGCGCGCCGCGGCGCCGCTGTACGGTGTGCCCTCGGATCCATTGCACCGCGCATTGCACACCCTGAAAGGCTCCGCGCATATGGCGGAAGTTACCGTGGTGGCGCAACTGGTGACGCCACTGGAGCGCTTCGCCAAGGAACTGCGCACTTATCAAGTGCCGATTGATGCAGATATCTACGAACTGATCAGCGATGCGGCTGATTATGTGCGCGAAGTACTGCAGCAGATCCGGGCCGGCGACGAGCTGGCGATCGAAAAATCCGAACAGTTCCTCGCCCGCGTCGCGGAACTCCAAGAGCGTGCCGTCGGCCACCTGATCCGCGAGCGCGAGGCCAACGAACCCAGGGCGGTCGATCCAGCGCTGTTGGCAGTGATCATGGCGGACGGCATGAAGGTGTTGCTGGACGCGGATCAGATGCTCAGCCAGTGGCGCGCGCAACCGGGTGACAAATCGTTGCTGATGCCGGTGGCCGAGGAACTGCATGTGCTTCAGGAGGCGGCCAGCCGCGCGCAACTGCCGACGCTGGCTGAATTGTCGCAACTGCTGTTCGATGTCTATCGCAGGGTAATTGACGGCTCGCTCGAAGAAGAGCCCGCACTGTGGGCTGCGCTGGAGCAGGGCCACAACGAATTGCTCGACCTTGTCGACGCTGTCGCGGCGGCCCAGGACCTGCCCGAGGTCAGTGAAGCTGTCGGCGAAGCGCTGCGCTATCTGGCACAGGGGGAGAGCGCCCCGAGCGAGGAGGACGATTACGACTGGTCCGAACTCGGTATAGACAGTGCCGACCTGCCAACTACCGACGAGAATGCGGTGGAACCCGGTGGCGCGGAGGAATCTCACTTCGGCGCGCTCAGCTTTGGTGAGCTGGTGCAGGCTGAGCAGCACGCCGGGATCGAACTGCCGGCCGCCGAAACTCCGGAAGAAATCACGGCAGACGTTGCGGCCGACTGGATTGATGTGCCGGCGATATCCGAGGTGGTTGCCGAGGCCTCGCCGGACGAGTTTGCCGAAGCCGCAACGGTTGCTTCCGGTGATGTTGACCTGCAGAAACTCCTGGCGGATATCGATCCGGACGTGGTCGATGTGTTTATGGAGGAGGCCGGTGACCTGACCGACGAGCTGGAAGAGTTGATCCAGACCTGGGAGCAGGCTCCCGACGACCGCAGTCAGGCGGAGGCCCTGAAGCGGGTTCTGCACACCTTCAAGGGCGGTGCCCGGATGGCCGGCCTTATGGGGCTGGGTGAAGTGGCGCACCGTTTCGAAACGGTGATCGAGGGAATGCAGGGTAGCGCACAGCCATCGGCAGAATTTTTTGCCGACGCCCACGCGATTTACGATCGCATTGCCGGTGGCGTCGAGACGGTGCGGGCCTGGATGAGCGGCGACCAGCTCGAGGCGTTTACACAGCTCCTCAGTGCGCACTGGGCAGACGAGCAGCTGGCCGAAGATGCCAATCCGGTGGACTACGGTATCGAGTCGCGGGACCTGCCGACGACTGCAGAATTCGGTGCCGATGCCGAATTTGAGCTGGTGACGGAAGAGCTGTCCGTACGGGATGAGGCCGAGGATAGCGGCGAACCCGACTTTGAGTCCGCCGCCCAGCTGCCGGAACCGGTTCAGGCCACTCCTGCCACGGAAGCGGGCAGCAATGTGCTGCCGTTTATTCGCAAGGACAACCGCGTCGGTGCGCGTGATTCCGCCGGCCCTGCAAGGGGCCAGCCCCAGGAAATGGTGCGGGTGGCGGCCGAGCTGCTCGAGGAACTGGTAAACCTCGCCGGCGAGACTTCGATCTCCCGTGGCCGCCTCGAGGAACAGGTAAGTGAGTTCGGCTTCGCACTCGATGAAATGGATGCGACGCTACATCGTTTGAATGAGCAGCTGCGCCGGTTGGATGCGGAAACAGAGGCCCAGATCCTGTTCCGCCAGGAACAGCTCGCGGAGCAGGAGGACTCCTTCGATCCGCTGGAGATGGACCGTTACTCGTCCCTGCAGCAGCTGTCCCGCTCATTGCTGGAGTCGACTTCTGACTTGATGGAACTGCGCTCCACCCTCGGTAACAAGACTCGGGATACCGAGACGCTGTTGTTGCAGCAGTCGCGGGTAAATACCGAGCTGCAGGAAGGCCTGATGCGCAGCCGCATGGTGCCCTTCTCCCGTCTCGTACCGCGCTTGCGCCGCATCGTGCGCCAGGTAAGCGCTGAGCTGGGCAAGCAGGTTGATCTGGTGTTCTCCAATGTCGAGGGCGAGCTGGACAGATCCATGCTCGAACGGATGGTGGCGCCACTGGAGCATATGTTGCGCAACGCGGTGGACCACGGTATCGAGATGCCCGCCGAGCGTATCGCTGCCGGCAAACCGGAGCGCGGCCGCATCAATGTGGTGCTGGCGCGCGAGGGCAGCGAGGTAGTGCTCAATATCAGTGATGATGGCGCCGGTATCAATCTGATGAGAGTGCGCGAGAAGGCAATTGAGAATGGCCTGATGCGCCCGGACGCCGAACTCTCCAACAACGAGATTATGCAGTTCATCCTGCAGGCGGGGTTCAGTACCGCAGACAAGGTCACGCAGATTTCCGGCCGCGGTGTCGGTATGGACGTGGTGTCTGCCGAGATTAAGCAGATCGGCGGCTCCGTACATATCAATTCGCAGGCGGGTCTCGGTACCGAGTTTGTCGTGCGCCTGCCATTTACGGTATCGGTCAACCGCGCACTGATGGTGAAGATCGGTGAGGACCTGTTCGCACTGCCGCTGAACACCATCGAGGGCATCGTGCGATTGAGCCCGTTTGAGCTGGAGCACTACTACCGCTCCAGTGACGCCCGCTTCGAATATGCCGGCGAGCCGTATCAGGTGAGTTACTTTGGCACGCTGTTGCAGTCCCAGGCGCAGCCGAAGCTGAGTGTCGAGGATATGCAGCTACCGGTGTTGCTGGTGCGCTCCGAGGGCCACGCGATGGCGCTGCAGGTGGATGCGATCATGGGCAGCCGCGAAATCGTGGTGAAGAGCCTGGGGCCGCAGTTTGCCAGTGTGCAGGGTGTTTCCGGCGCGACGGTGACAGGTGATGGCACCGTGGTGGTGATTCTCGATGCCCACGCGCTGTTGCGCCGCCAGGCCGCCCAATTGGCGCGCCCGGAAGTGCCGGTGCTGCAATTGGAGGCCAGCCCGGAGCCGCAGCCGCAGGAGCGCCAGCAGACGGTAATGGTGGTGGACGATTCGGTCACCGTGCGCAAGGTGACGTCCCGCTTCCTGGAACGGGAAGGCTATCTGGTCACTACGGCCAAAGACGGCCAGGATGCGGTGATCCAATTACAGGATCAGATTCCCGACCTGATTCTGCTGGATATCGAAATGCCGCGCATGGACGGCTTCGAGGTGGCACGTCATATTCGTTCCAGCAGTCGCCTGCGGGATATCCCGATCGTGATGATCACCTCGCGTACCGGTAAGAAACACCGGGATCACGCGATGTCACTGGGTGTGAACCACTACCTCGGTAAGCCCTACCAGGAAGAGGTGCTGTTGGCGGCCATCCGTGAATATACCGGTGAGTCGGCTGTCGGCGGCTAGTGATAGTAAACGTGCCCGGGCAAGTTGTTGCGGGCTGTAAATGCAAAAGAGATTGGCGATGAGTGGACTCGAAGCACTGCCAGTAGATGTCCCGCGGGAAGTCAGCAGCCTGCTGCTGCCTTTGGCGGATGGCCAGTTGCTGGTGCCGGTGGACACCCTGTCTGAGGTGATTGCAATACAGACGCCGGTGGCCGCTTACGATGCGCCGCCCTGGTACCTGGGTGAGCTGAACTGGCGGGAACAGCGTTTGCCGCTGTTGTCGTATGAAGTCATGCGAGGCCAGCCATTGACTGTCACCAGTGAGTCCGGACGCATCGCTGTCCTCAGCAGCGGTAATCCCCAGGGGGACTTGCCGTTCTTCGCCCTGGTATTGCAGGGCACCCCGCGCTTGGTGCGTGTCACGCCGGATGAGCTCAGCGAGCGCTCCCAGGCCTGTCAGCAGGGCGAGTTGATGCATGTGGCGCTTTCCGGAGAGGAGGCCGTCATTCCCGATTTGTCCGAACTCGAGCGGGCCTGTCTCGAATACCGCAGTCAGCGCTAGTTACCTGTACTTGCCGGCGGCGGTGAGCGCCGATAAAGACCGAAAAAAACGGGGCCAAATGGCCCCGTTTTTTTCGTCGCAAATTGTGCAGACAGAGCGTCAGAACAACTCTTCCGGCAGGGATTCGTTTGACTGGTCGTCCTGCGGCGTGTCGCCTCTGTCGTCAGAGTAGGCCGGCTGATAGGAGCTGTATGTCCCGCGACCTGGCACCTGGTTTGCCCGGAAAATCTCAAACATACCGCCGCTGGATGTCCGCAGCCCGGTACGCGGGTTGATGCGCACGGTCACGATATCGTCCGGCTGCGCCAGGTGGCGCTCGGGTAGGCCTTCCAGTGCGGTAGTCATGAAATCGATCCAGATCGGCAGTGCCGCGGAGCCGCCGTACTCGTTCTTGCCGAGTTCCCCGTTACTGTCGAAACCCACCCAGGCACTGGTGGCCAAATAGGGACTGTAGCCCGAGAACCAGGCGTCCCGCGGGCCGTTGGTGGTGCCGGTCTTGCCGGCGATATCGCCACGCTTCATGGCGAGCGCCTTGCGGCCGGTGCCCTTCTTGATCACGTCCTTCAGCATGGAGTCCATGATATAGGCGGTCTGGGCCGACATGGCGCGCGGCGCGCGCGGGCGCGCCTGTTCGGCGGTATCATCCAGGGGGCCCACAGCCAGGGTGCGCAGCTCCACCGGTTCTTCGCCCGGCTCCATCGCGCTTGCCTCCATTTGCAGATCCGCCAGATCCAGCGGTTCGCGGCTGAGCGGTTCACTACCGGGCTCCGGGCAGTCGTGACAAACCGTCAGCGGCAGCGCCTGGTAGACGGGCTCGCCGTACACGTCCAGCACCCTGTCGACCAGGTAGGGCTCGACGCGGAAGCCGCCGTTGGCAAATGCGGCGTATCCGCGCACCATTTCCAGTGGCGTCAGCGCCGAACTGCCGAGGGCGATTGTCAGGTTTCGCGCCAGCTTGCTGCGCTCGAAGCCGAAATGCTCTGTAAAACCGAGCGCATAATCGATGCCCAGGGCCTGCAGCAGGCGAATGGAGACCATGTTGCGTGACTTGTACAGGGCTTCCCGCAGCCGGGTCGGGCCGAGGAAGGTGCCGCCGTCGTTTTCAGGGCGCCAGACGTCCTGCAGGTTGGTTTCCTCGAAAATGATTGGAGCATCGTTGATGACGCTCGCTGCGGTGTAGCCCTTTTCGATCGCCGAGGCGTAAATAAACGGCTTGAAGTTGGAGCCGGGCTGGCGAGCCGCCTGGGTAACGCGGTTGAAGTGACTCTGGCGGAAGTCATAGCCGCCCACCAGAGCGCGGATAGCGCCGTCTTCCGGGGCCAGTGATACCAGGGCGCCCTGCGCCGCCGGTACCTGGGAAATATGCCACTCCTCGCGTACCTGGGCATCGGCACTGTCCACGCTAGCCTCACCCGGATCCGCAAAAGGGTCGGGCCCTGGTGTGGCGTTCTCGGCCAGGCCCTCGGTCGCGTCTGCGGCAGTCTCATTACCGGTGACCTCCACCCGGCGCAAACGCACTATGTCGCCCGGCGCAAACATCTCCTCGGCGGACTGCAGTCGCGGCCCGCGGGCATTTTCTGAGATATACGGGCGGATGGACTCCAGCCCGTTTTCCCAGGCGATCTCGACGACGCGCCGATCGCGCAGCTGCACCTGTAACCGCTGGGCCTCGACGGCGGTCACCACGGCGGGCTCCAACCCACCGAGAATGGGGATTTCATTGAGCAGATCGACCAGCTGGTCGCTGTCTTCCAGCAGTTGCGGGTCCAGGCGCTCCTCGGGACCGCGATAGCCGTGCCGGGCATCGTAGGTCTCGAGGCCGTGCTGCAGAGCCTTGCGTGCCGCGTCCTGCAGCTTGCTGTCCACGGTCGTGATGATCTGGTAGCCGTCGGTGTAGGCGCTGTCGCCAAAGAGCTCTACGGCCTCTTTGCGCGCCATTTCGGCGATATAGGGAGCGTCCAGGTCGAGATCTCGGCCGTGGTAGCTGGCTGTGACCGGGGCGGTAATAGAATTCTTGTACTCGTCCTGGTCGATATAGCCCAGCTCCAGCATGCGTTTCAGGATCCAGTTCCGGCGGACCAGTGCGCGGGTAGGGTTGGCAAGCGGGTTGTACGTGGACGGTGCCTTCGGCAGGCCGGCCATCATCGCCCATTGCGCCAGATTCAGCTCATTGATGTCGCGGCCGTAATAGACGTGCGCGGCGGCCTGAAATCCGTAAGCGCGATTACCGAGGAATATCTTGTTGATATAGAGTTCGAGAATGTCGTCTTTCGAGAGCTCTTGCTCAATCTGCAGCGACAGCAAAATCTCGTTGAACTTGCGTACGAAACGCTGCTCGCGGCTCAGAAAGAAGTTGCGCGCCACCTGCATGGTCAGGGTGCTGCCACCGGACTGGATAGAGCCGCTTTGCAGTAATTGTGAGGCAGCTCTCATTAGCCCTTTAATCGAAACGCCGTTATGGGAGTAGAATCCCGCGTCTTCGGCGGCCAGCACGGCCTTGATAAACTGCTCCGGCGTCTGTTCAATGGTGATGGGGTTCCGCCGTTTCTCACCGAACTCCCCGATCAGCTTCATATCCCGCGAGTAGACCCGCAGCGGGGTCTGTAGCCGTATGTCGCGCAGACTGTCGACCGACGGCAGGCCGGGCTTCAGGTAGAGATAGATGCTGGCAAAGGCCATGGCTGCAGCTGCGGCCCCGGCGAGGCCAAGCCAGAGCAATGAAAGCAGGCGATTGCGGGCTTTTTCGGTCATGGAAATGCTTCTGTGTACGTCTTTATAAGGTCAGGTGAATAATTATACGAATATTGTGCGCTGATACCTATGCAATTGCCGGTTGCAGCTGTAATTTAAAGTGCTATAACATCAAACTCTCATAACCCACGGAAAAGATAAGAAAAATGGGGATGCTCCCTTTTCTCAACAAAGGCCCTAAGGCCATGCTGGGACTCGATATTAGCTCTACAGCCGTTAAGTTGCTGGAGCTAAGTCGCAATGGCGACAAATACCGGGTTGAATGTTACGCCGTGGAGCCCCTGCCTCCGAATGCGGTGGTAGATAAGAATATCAATGATGTGGGTGCCACCGCGGAAGCGATTCGCAAGGTGGTGCGCCGTTCCAAGACGCGCCTGCGCCAGGCGGCGGTCGCGGTATCCGGCTCAGCGGTCATTACCAAGACCCTGGAAATGCCGGCCGATCTCTCCGAGGACGCCCTGGAGGCGCAGATTGCGCTCGAGGCGGACCAGTACATCCCCTACCCGCTGGACGAGGTGAATCTGGACTTTGAAGTTCAGGGGCCGTCGGAAAAGGGCGAGGGCCAGATGGAGGTTCTGCTGGCGGCATGTCGCAGCGAGAACATTGAGCAGCGCGTGTCCGCCATCACCGATGCAGATCTGCAGCCAGCGGTGGTTGATGTGGAAGCCTACGCCATAGAGCGCGCCTATACCCTGCTGGAACGCCAGTTTCCGCCCCAGGAGCAGCTGGTGGTGGCTGTCATCGATATCGGCGCGACCATGAGTGCCCTCTCCGTTTTGGTGGACGGCAAGACCGTGTACACCCGCGAGCAGCTTTTCGGGGGTCGCCAGCTGACTGACGAAATCCAGCGCCGCTATGGCCTGTCGGCAGAAGAGGCCGGGCTGGCCAAGCGCCAGGGTGGCAGCGGGCTGCCGGACGATTACTACCCCGAGGTGCTGGAGCCCTTCCGCGACGCGGTAGTCCAGCAGGTCACGCGTTCCCTGCAGTTCTTCTATTCCTCCACCTCCTACAGCGATGTCGATTACATATTGCTGGGCGGTGGTGTGGCAGCAATGGATGGCCTGGCAGATCTGGTCAGCCAGAAACTTAACAAGCCCACGGTCATTGCCAATCCGTTCCTGGATATGGCGGTGGCCTCGCGGGTCAACCGCCAGGCGCTGGCCACCGAAGCGCCGTCCCTGATGATTGCCGCGGGGCTGGCTATGCGCGAGAAGGAGTACTGATATGGCCAAGATTAACCTCTTGCCATGGCGCCAGGAGTACCGTGCGCAGAAGCAAAAAGAATTCCAGCAGGTTGCCGTATTGGTGGTGATCGCGGCCGCAATATCCACATTCCTGTGGATGAAGGCAGTGGACGGTCAGATCGCCAACCAGAATGAGCGCAACCAGCTGCTGCAGACAGAGATAGCGGCGCTCGACAAGCAAGTGCGGGAAATCAAGGACCTGAAGAAGCGTCGACAGGAGCTGATCGACCGCATGCGAGTCATTCAGGAGCTGCAGGGCAACCGTCCGCTGACTGTGCGCTATTTCGATGAGATGGTGCAGTCGGCTCCAGAGGGGCTCTGGCTAACCAGTCTGAAGCGACGCGGTAAATCCGTGGAAGTGGCCGGTGTTGCGGAGTCCAACAATCGCGTGTCTTCGTTTATGCGCAATCTGGACCAATCCGAATGGTACGAATCTCCAAATCTTACTGGAGTTACCGCCAAGCCGGAGTTCGGCGAACAGGCCAGCGCCTTCCAATTGACTGTAAACGTCAGCGGGCGCAAAAAAGATGAAGAAGAACAAGCTGACGCGCTTAATTAAAGGATCCTGACCATGGCTCTGGAGGATACGCTCAAGAAATTGAATGAACTCGATATCAACGATATCGATTTCTCGCGCGTTGGTGTCTGGCCGCTTGCCGGCCGAATCGCGCTATTGATTGTGATCGCTGCGGTATTGGTCGGCGGTGGTTATTACTTCCTGATCGGCGATCGCTATCAGACGTTGGAGTTTGCCGCCAATAAAGAAAAGGAACTCTTTACAACCTTCGAGAAAAAATCTTTTGAAGCCGCGAACCTGGACGCTTACCGCGAACAGCTGGCGGAAATGGAGGAAACCTTCGGCGCGCTCTTGAAGCAGTTGCCCAAGGACACCGAGGTACCCGGACTACTCGAAGACATCGATGAGTTTGGTCGCGGCAGCGGCCTCACGATTCAAAAGGTTGCCCTGGAAAATGAGCAGGTTGGCGAGTTCTATGTGGAGCTGCCGATTCGAATTGAAGTGGAAGGCGGTTACCACGAGTTCGGCGCCTTCGTCAGCGGTATTGCCGGTATGCCGCGTATCGTGACACTGCACGATTTCGATATTAATAGTGGCAAGAATGGCGCGCTGTTAAGTATGGTGATTAATGCCAAGACGTACCGCTACAAGGATCAGGGAGAAGAGGGATGATCAGGTACATAGCTCTTCTGTCGGCGCTCGTGGCTATGGCCGGTTGCAGCATAGATGGCAGTCATAGCGATCTGCGGCAGAAAATGGCCGCGGTGAAACATAAGCCCAAAGGGCAGATTGAACCAATCCCGACATTTACGCCGTATAGCCCTTATGTCTACAGCGCCGCGGCAAAGCGCAGCCCGTTTTCTCGCCCGATACTGGAATCCGATCAGCGTATAGTCGGCCGCCGCTTGGATGTGGCTCCAGACCTGAATCGCCAGCGTGAACTGCTGGAAGGGTACAATTTTGATGCGCTGGCCATGGTCGGCACTTTGTCGCGAGGCGGTCAGCTGTGGGCGCTGATCGACGACGGCGAAGGCGGTATTCACCGAATCACCATCGGCAATTTTGTCGGTAAGAATCATGGGCGGGTGGTGAATGCCACCTCTGCACAACTCGACGTTTTGGAAATCGTACCGGATGGCACCGGTGGCTGGATCGAGCGGCCGCGGGCACTGACTTTGGAAGAGAAGGACAACCGATAATGATCAACAAGCAACTCGCCAAAGTAATGGCTCCCATGCGGGTATTGTTGCTGGGTCTGGCATTGATGCCTGGGGTATTGCTGGCACAGGCCAATCAGCTGAATGACATCCAGTTCTCCGAGCTGCCGGGCAGTCGCGTACAGCTGCGGCTGACCTTCAGTGACGTACCTCCGGAGCCCACTGGCTACACCATCGAGCAGCCGGCGCGAATCGTGATGGACTTTGCCGGCGTCGAGAGTGCCCTGCCCCAGAAGAAATATTCCCTGGGAATCGGCGGTGCTCGCAGCGCGGTTATCGTGTCCAGCGAGGACCGCACCCGCCTGATCGTCAATCTGGATCAGTTGCCGGTCTACACCAGTGAGCGCAAGGGCAATCAGGTAGTGCTGGAAATCGGTGCCGATTCGGCGACCACCGCTTCCGTAGCCGCAGCGCCGACGAAAGCGACCCATGACAAGGGTCTGAATCTGGGCGGGCAAAAGCAGTTCCGCGCAGCCGGCAGCGTCGCCGTCAGCAACGTTGATTTCCGTCGCGGCGAGGGTGGCGAAGGCAAGGTGATTGTCAGCCTGACCGATCCCGCGGTAAATATCGATGTCGAGCGCACCAAGGGCAAGATCTTCCTGACCTTCCTCGGTGCCGAGCTGCCTGACTCGTTGCGTCAGCGCCTGGATGTCACCGACTTCGCCACACCGGTGAAAGCGATTACTGTCGATTACGATGGCCGCAACACCGTGATTTCCGTGGACCCAGCCGGAACGGACTACGACTATCTGGCCTATCAGGCGGACAACGAATATGTGCTGAGCGTAAAACCTCTGTCGGTTGCGGAAGTGCGCGAAAAGCAAAAAGAGTTCCAGTTTAGCGGTGAAAAACTGTCGCTGAACTTCCAGGATATTGAAGTGCGCTCGGTGCTGCAGCTGATTGCCGACTTCACCGACCTGAACCTCGTCGCCAGTGATACCGTGCAGGGCCGCATCACCCTGCGCCTGGACGGCGTGCCCTGGGACCAGGCGCTGGAGCTGATCCTGAAAGCGAAGGGTCTCGATAAGCGTCAGGAGGGCAATGTGATCATGGTGGCGCCGGCGGCTGAAATTGCCGAGCGCGAGCGCCAGGAGCTGGAGACGCGCAGGCAGCTGGAAGAGCTGGCGCCGCTGCGCACCGAATATATCCATGTGCGCTATGCGGATGCGCGTGAGCTGTTCACCCTGTTCTCCGGCCGTCAGGGCGGTGGTGGTGCCGGCCAGGGCAGTTTTGCCGGTGGCCGCGAAGATCAGAGCGAGCGCAGCATTCTGTCTGCGCGGGGCAGTGCCATTGTCGACGAGCGAACCAATACCATTATCCTGACGGATACCGAGGAGAAGATCGCCCAGTTCCGCGAATTGATCGAGGCCATCGATATCCCAATTCGCCAGGTGATGATCGAGGCCCGTATCGTCAATGCCAATACCGACTTTGCGCGGGAACTGGGTGTTCGCTGGAATTACACCGAGAGCCATCAGATCGATCCCGACAAGATCGGCATTGGCTCCGGTACCCAAGATGGTGGCCCGGTAATTGGCAATGGCTCTGTACCCAGCGTGTCTTCGCCGGTCAGTTTTCACGATTCGCCGCTGGTCGACCTGGGTGTTGCCAACCCGGCCGGTAGCGTCGCCTATGCCATCCTGAAAGATAACCTGTACTTGGGTCTCGAGCTCTCCGCGCTGGAGGATGTGGGCAAGGCGGAAATCGTCTCCCAGCCCAAGGTGGTCACCGGCGACAAGCAGGAGGCTACTATCCAGTCCGGTGTGGAGATTCCTTATCTGGAAGCGACCTCATCCGGTGCAGCCTCGGTGACCTTCCGCGAGGCCGTGCTGGAGCTGAATGTTGTTCCGCAGATCACGCCGGACAACAACATCATTATGGCGTTGAACATCGAGCAGAACAGCGTCGGTGAACTGTTTACCGACCTGGCCACCGGCAGCCAGATTCCCTCGATCAATATCAATGCGCTACAAACCAAGGTGCTGGTGCGCAACGGTGAAACCATCGTGTTGGGCGGCATTTTCGAGAGTCAGGTAATCGAGGGTGAGACCAAGATTCCGCTGCTTGGAGATATCCCCTACATCGGCAACCTGTTCAAGAATACCGTTCGCAATGACGACAAGCGCGAGTTGCTGATGTTCATCACCCCGCGCATCATGGATGAAGAGATCTACTACGGTAAGTGATCAGTCGCTCCATCTTCCTTGTCGGCCCCATGGGGGCCGGCAAGTCCACCATCGGCAAGTTGCTGGCGGCGCAGTTACAGCTGCCTTTTGCCGATTCCGACAAGGTCCTCGAAGACCGCACCGGTGCCGACATTCCCTGGATTTTTGACGTCGAAGGCGAAGCCGGCTTCCGCCGGCGCGAAAGTGAAGTCTTGCGGGATCTGTGCCTTGGGCCGACCCAGGTGATTGCCACCGGTGGTGGCATTGTGCTTCTGGAAGAGAATCGCCAGCGCTTGCGGAAATATGGTCTGGTGGTGTATCTGCAGGCGAGTGCCGATCAATTGCTTGAGCGCACCTCGAAAAACAGCAATCGCCCGCTGCTGAATGTGGCGGACCCGGGGGCGCGCATCATCGAGCTGCTGGAGCAGCGCGATCCGCTTTATCGCGAAGTCGCGGATATTATCTGCGATACCGACCACTGTACCCCCAAGCAGGCTGCACAGATGGTCGTCGAACGCCTGTCTCGGGACCCCGCCACTCAATAGCCGTCCTGCGACTGTGTGCTAAAGTGCGCTTCGGTTCGTGTCGGTTATATCGATGCGCGCAATTGAAGTTCAAGTTTGGCCAGCAAGGAGGGCGTCGTGCACTGCCTGAATGTGGAATTGGGGGAGCGCAGCTATCCCATCGTCATCGGGTCGCAACTTCTGGGCGATCCGCAGAATCTCCTTCCCTATATCCGCGGCCGCCAGGTCTGTGTGGTGACCAACGAAACGGTTGCGCCCCTGTATCTGCCGCAGCTGCTCGCAGCGTTGGCGGATTTCGACAAGGTTGACACCATCGAGCTTCCGGATGGCGAAGCCTTCAAGACACTCGACACCGTCAATCGCATCTTTGACCTCCTGCTCGAGCGTCGCCACAACCGCAGCACCACGCTGATTGCCCTCGGCGGCGGCGTGGTCGGCGATATGACCGGTTTTGCCGCGGCCTGCTACCAGCGGGGTGTCGACTTTGTGCAGATACCGACAACTTTGCTTGCCCAGGTCGATTCTTCTGTCGGCGGCAAAACCGGCGTCAATCACCCCCTTGGCAAAAATATGATTGGCGCCTTCTACCAGCCGCGTGTCGTCCTGGCCGATATGGCTACGCTGACAACACTGCCGGAACGCGAGTTTTCGGCGGGAGTCGCAGAGGTGATCAAGTACGGCCTAATTTGCGACGAGACATTCTTTTGTTGGCTGGAGGGCAATATCTCAAGACTCATGGCGCGCGATCCGCAGGCCCTCGCCTATGCGGTCGATCGCAGCTGTCGCGACAAGGCCGCCGTCGTGGCAGAGGATGAACGGGAGTCCGGGCGGCGGGCCATACTGAATTTCGGCCACACTTTCGGCCATGCAATCGAAGCCGTACAGGGATACGGCGCTTGGCTGCACGGCGAGGCGGTTGCTGCCGGGATGGTCATGGCGGCAGAACTCTCGCGGTTGCGTGGCGCTATCGATGCCGGGCTGATAGATCGTATCCGCGTGTTGCTGGAGGCGGCGCGATTGCCACAGGCAGCGCCTGCGGGCATGTTGACAGGAGAGTTTCTTGACGCGATGGCCGTTGACAAGAAAATAGTGGATGGCCGCCTGAGGCTGGTCTTGCTGAGAGCGCTGGGAGACGCGCAGGTCGTCGACGATACGCCAAAGGCACTGATCGAGCAGGCACTGAGACACTGCGGTGCCGTGTGATGCGCTGCATCACAATCTAAGCAAACGGAGGATCAATTAACAAAAACGTTCGCCGCAAGAAGATAAGTCGGTTTTTTGCCGGGTAGGCAGACGATATATCTGTCAAATCTTGCAATTGCAGTGCGTCACAAGTAGTATTGCCCGCCCCCTTGGAAAATTCGAGGGGCATAACAAGTCCAAGAAAAACAAAAAAAAGCCCCGCATGCGGGCTTTTTTTGTCTGGGGTACGGAAGTGTGCAGCGCATCGCGATGACTCCGGCCTCCCCCAAAACACGGCAAGAGCGCTCGTGTCGGGTCCCCCCCAAACGATAACGATGAGGAATTCTATGGGTAGCGGTCTGTATCGGTTGGATGAGTTCAAGGACAACTGCGGATTTGGCCTGATCGCGCACTTGAAAGGCGAGGCCAGCCACAAGCTGGTGCAGACGGCCATTGAGTCCCTGACCTGTATGACGCACCGTGGCGGCATCGCCGCCGACGGTAAGACCGGCGATGGTTGCGGCCTGCTGCTGCAGAAACCTGACGCCTTTCTGCGCGCCGAAGCCCGCGACTTGCTCGGCGTGGATCTGACAGATGCCTATGCCGTGGGCGCCATCATGCTGCCGCTGGATGAGACGGCAGCGCAGTCTGCGCGCGAGGTTCTCGAGCGCGAACTGCAGGCCCAGGGGCTGCGTGTGGCCGGCTGGCGCGCGGTGCCAACCAATCCCGAGTGCCTCGGCCCGATCGCGCGGGAGTCGCTGCCGCGATTCGAACACCTCCTCGTCAACGATGCGGAGCAGCCGCTCGGTGAGGCCAGGTTCAATGCGCGTCTTTTCGTGGCCCGCCGCAGGGCTGAGCAGCAGCTGGGGGCGGACGTCTATATCGCCAGTCTCTCCACCAGCGTGTTGTCCTACAAAGGACTGATGATCCCCTCCGACCTGCCGAAATTTTTTCCGGAGCTGGCCGATCCGCGCCTGGAAACCGCCATCTGCGTGTTCCACCAGCGCTTCTCTACCAACACCATGCCGCGCTGGCCACTGGCGCAGCCGTTTCGCCTGCTCGCCCACAACGGCGAGATCAACACTATCACCGGTAACCGCAACTGGTCGGTGGCGCGCACGAGCAAATTTGCCACCGACCTGATTCCGGAATTGGCCGAACTGGCGCCGCTGGTAAATCGCGAGGGCTCGGACTCCTCCAGCCTCGACAATATGCTGGAAATGCTGACTGCCGGTGGCATGGAGTTGCACCGCGCCGTGCGCATGCTGGTACCGCCGGCCTGGCAGAACGTCGAGGATATGGATGCCGATCTGCGCGCCTTCTATGAATATATTTCCATGCATATGGAGCCGTGGGATGGTCCCGCCGGTTTGGTGATGACCGATGGCCGTTATGCCGTCTGTACGCTCGACCGCAACGGCCTGCGTCCGTCGCGCTGGGTAATCACCAAGGATGATGTCATTACCGTCGCCTCGGAAATCGGCGTGTACGACTACGCGCCCGAAGATGTCGTGGCCAAGGGGCGCCTGGGACCGGGTCAGATGCTGTCGGTGGATACCCGCGAGGGCAAATTGCATCACACCGCCGACATCGACAATATGCTCAAGCGCTCCCAGCCCTATAAGCGCTGGCTGAAGGACAAGGCGCGCCGCATTCGCTCCACGCTGGTGACGGCACCGGTGGACAACAACTTCTCCTATGAACAGTTCAAGGTCTACCAGAAGTTGTTCAGCTCCTCGCTCGAAGAGCGCGACAGGGTCGTGCGGCCGATGGCCGAGGCCGGTCAGGAAGCCGTCGGTTCGATGGGCGATGACACGCCGATGGCGGTACTGTCGCGCCACAACCGCTCGCTGTTCGACTACTTCCGCCAGCAGTTCGCCCAGGTGACCAATCCGCCGATCGACCCGCTGCGGGAGACGGTGGTGATGTCGCTGGAGACCTGTCTCGGACGGGAGAAATCGGTCTTCGAGGAGACGCCGGAACACGCCGACCGGGTGATCCTGTCGTCGCCGGTGCTGTCCCACATGAAGTACACGGCGCTGCTGGAACTGGATCGCCCCGGGTTTGAGGCGAAGATCTTCGACCTCAACTTCGACCCGGCGCAGCTGGACCTAAAAAGCGCAATCGAAAAGCTCTGCGCCGATGTCGAGGCGTCCGTGCGCGCCGGCACCGTAATCGTGGTGCTGTCCGACCGCAATATTCGCGAGGAGCGACTGCCGATCGACGCGCTGCTCGCCACCGGCGCGGTGCACCACCATCTGGTACACGCCGGCCTGCGTTGCGACTCCAACGTCGTGGTAGATACCGCCAGTGCCCGCGATGCCCACCAGCTGGCCTGTCTCATCGGTGTCGGTGCTACTGCGGTGCACCCTTATTTCTCCTACAGCATCATCAACCACCTGATCGAGACCGGCGAGCTGTTGCTCGACGCGGCCGAGGCGCAGAAAAATTACCGCAACGGCATCATCAAGGGCCTGTTGAAAATCCTGTCCAAGATGGGTATTTCCACTGTTGCCTCCTACCGCGGTGCACTGCTGTTTGAACTGGTCGGCCTGGCGCAGCCAGTGGTCGACCTGTGTTTCCCCGGTGCGCCAAGCCGCATCGAAGGCGCCGGTTTCGCCGAGCTGCAGCGGGACATGGCCGCGCGCGCCAATCTCGCCTGGAAGCCGCGCAAGCCGGTCTCCCCGGGTGGCATGCACAAGTTTGTCTACGGGCAGGAGTACCACACCTTTAATCCAGACGTGGTGGATACCCTGCGCCGTGCCGCGCGCACCGGCGACTACTCCGCCTGGCGCGATTACTCCGAGCTGGTGAATCGACGCCCGGTGGCGACACTGCGCGATCTGCTCGATTTCAAAGAGGGCCTGGAGCCGATTCCGCTGGAGGAGGTTGAGTCGGCGGAGAATATCCTACGCCGCTTCGACTCCGCCGCCATGTCGCTCGGTGCCCTGTCGCCAGAAGCGCACGAATCCCTGGCCCAGGCCATGAACCGCCTCGGCGGCCGCTCCAACAGCGGCGAGGGCGGCGAGGATCCCGCGCGCTTCGGCACCGACAAGGTCTCCAAAATCAAACAGGTGGCATCGGGCCGCTTTGGCGTGACGCCGCACTACCTGGTCAACGCCGAGGTGCTGCAGATCAAGATTGCCCAGGGCGCCAAGCCCGGCGAAGGCGGCCAGCTGCCGGGTGGCAAGGTCAACGACCTGATCGCGCGCCTGCGCTACTCGGTGCCCGGTGTGACTCTGATCTCGCCGCCTCCGCACCACGATATCTACTCGATCGAGGACCTGGCGCAGCTGATCTATGACCTCAAGCAGATCAACCCGGACGCGCTGGTATCGGTGAAGCTGGTATCGCGCCCGGGTGTCGGCACCATCGCCGCGGGTGTGGCCAAGGCCTATGCCGATCTGATCACCATCTCCGGTTATGACGGTGGCACCGCGGCCAGCCCGATCACCTCGATCCGTTATGCCGGTTCGCCGTGGGAACTGGGCCTGGCGGAAACCCACCAGACACTGCGCGCCAACGACCTGCGCGACAAGGTGCGGGTGCAGACCGACGGCGGCCTGAAGACCGGCCTGGATGTGGTCAAGGCGGCCATTCTCGGCGCCGAGAGCTTCGGTTTTGGTACGGCGCCGATGGTGGCGCTGGGCTGTAAATACCTGCGCATCTGCCACCTGAACAACTGCGCCACCGGTGTGGCGACCCAGAACAAGGACCTGCGTGACGAGCACTATATCGGCACGGCGGAGATGGCGATGAACTTCTTCCGCTTTGTCGCCGAAGAGACCCGCGAGTGGATGGCGCGTCTCGGCGTGCGCACCATCGAGGAGCTGGTCGGGCGCGTGGATCTGTTGCGTGTGCTCGAAGGCGAGACCGACAAGCACAGGAAGCTGGATCTGTCGCCGCTGCTGCACACTGATGCGCTGCTGGATAGCAAACCGCAGACCTGCCAGTTGCCGAAGAATGAGCCCTGGGACAAGGGCGAGCTGGCTGAGCGCATGGTGGCGGAGATTCTGCCGGCGATCGAGCATCTTTCCGGCGGTGACTACAGCTACCGGGTCACCAACTGCGACCGGTCCATCGGTGCGCGCCTTTCCGGCGAGATCGCCAAGCGCCACGGCAACCAGGGCATGGTGGATGCGCCGGTGAAACTGCACCTGACAGGGGTCGCCGGCCAGTCCTTTGGCGTCTGGAACGCGGGCGGCCTGGAAATGTACCTGGAGGGCGATGCCAACGACTATGTCGGCAAGGGTATGGCCGGCGGCAAGCTGGTGATACGCCCGCCGCAAAACAGCGCCTTTGCCTCCCAGGACACCAGCATTATTGGCAATACCTGCCTCTACGGTGCCACTGGTGGCAAGCTGTTTGCCGCGGGACGTGCCGGTGAGCGCTTCGCCGTGCGGAACTCCGGCGCCTATACGGTGGTGGAAGGCGCCGGTGATCACTGCTGTGAATATATGACCGGTGGTCTAGTCGCGGTACTCGGCAGTACCGGCTACAACTTCGGTGCTGGTATGACCGGTGGCTTCGCCTATGTGCTGGACCTGAAGCGCAATTTCTTCGACAAATGCAACCACGAGCTGATCGAGCTGCGCCGTATCAGCAGTGAGTCTCTGGAACCCTACCAGAGTCACCTGCGCGAGGTGATCGAGGAGTACGCCGCGGAAACCGGCAGCGAGTGGGGCGCGGAGTTGCTGGACAACTTCGATGACTACCTGAGCAAGTTCTGGCTGGTCAAGCCCAAGGCGGCGAGCCTCGCCGGCCTGCTGTCCGATGTGCGCAAGCGCGGTGAATAAGGGAAGGGTGGAGAGAAGTTTATGAAAGAGAGACTGAGTAACGACTTCCAGTTTATCGACGTGGGCCGCATGGACCCGCCGAAAAAGGACATCATCACCCGCACCAACGAGTTCGTGGAGATCTACCAGCCATTCAGCGAGCGCCAGGTGGCCAGCCAGGCGCATCGCTGCCTGGACTGCGGCAATCCCTACTGCGAGACCGGCTGTCCGGTGCACAACTACATCCCCAACTGGCTGAAGCTGGTCACCGACGGCAACGTCATGGCGGCGGCCGAGCTCTGTCACCAGACCAACACACTGCCGGAAGTGTGCGGCCGCGTGTGTCCGCAGGACCGCCTGTGTGAGGGCGCCTGTACCCTGAATGACGGCTTCGGCGCCGTGACTATCGGCAATGCGGAAAAGTACATCACCGACACCGCTTTCGCGCTGGGCTGGCGACCGGATCTCAGCCATGTGGAAAAGACGGATAAACGGGTGGCGGTGATCGGCGCCGGCCCCGCGGGTCTCGGCTGTGCCGACGTACTGGTGCGCAACGGCGTGCAACCGGTGGTCTTCGATAAATACCCGGAGATCGGCGGCCTGATTACCTTCGGTATTCCGGAATTCAAGCTGGAAAAATCGGTGATGCAGAAGCGTCGCGAAATCTTTACCGATATGGGCATTGAGTTCTGCCTCAACACCGAGGTCGGCAAGGACATCAGCTTCGAGCAGTTGCTCAATGACTACGACGCCGTGTTTATGGGCATGGGTACCTACAACTACATGAAAGGCGGCTTCCCCGGTGAAGATCTTCCCGGTGTTCACGATGCGCTGCCGTTCCTGGTGGCGAACGTGAATCGCAATATGGGCTGGGAAAAAAATCCGGATGAGTTTATTTCCGTCGAGGGCAAGCGCGTCGTAGTGCTCGGCGGTGGCGATACCGCGATGGACTGCAACCGCAGCTCCATCCGTCTCGGTGCCAAAAGTGTGACCTGCGCCTACCGCCGGGATGAGGAAAATATGCCGGGCTCGCGCCGCGAAGTGGCCAATGCCAAGGAAGAGGGTGTCCGCTTCCTGTTTAACCGGCAGCCGGTGGAAATCACTGGCGACGGCAAGGTAAGCGGCGTGAAGGTGGTGACCACCCAACTCGGCGAGCCGGATGAAAACGGCCGCCGCCGCCCGCAGGTGGTGCCGGGTTCCGAAGAGATTATCCCGGCGGATATTGTGCTGGTGGCCTTCGGCTTCCGCCCCAGTCCGGCGGAGTGGTTTGGGGAGCACGATATTGACGTGGCGGACTGGGGCGGCGTCGTGGCGCCGGAACAGCAGCAGTTCAAGTTCCAGACTTCCAACGCCAAGGTCTTCGCCGGCGGCGATATGGTGCGCGGCTCGGATCTGGTCGTCACCGCAATCTGGGAGGGGCGTCAGGCCGCCGAGGGTATCCTCGACTACCTCGATGTCTGATCCCGGGATCGCTGGGAGTGTCGAGCCCCGGCTCGGTTCGCGGGCCGCAGGCCCGCCCTTGAACGGCACTTCGTAAGAGGGGAGGCGCAGCGGTGGCCGCCCGGCAAAAAACCTGATCGGTAAATATTTGCCGGACGGCCACCGCTGCGCCTTGTGTGCCTGCGATAAGTCCCGGCTTCTTTTTTGCCGCCGGGGCTGATGTTTTGCCGCGTCTTCCTCTATTCGATCCCACCGTGACCTGCGGTGGTCACGAAAGCACAATGTGAAGGGTCCGCCCGGCAGCAAAGCCGCCCCGAATTCTGATCGAAGCGCATGCCTGTCTTCCGGCAGCGCCCGCCTGTACAATAGCCGCGTTTTTAGCCAGCCAGTTGTACAGATCATGTCCGAAGCCAAGCCCTCCGAACTGAAAAACGACCGCTTCCTGCGCGCCCTGCTGCGCCAGCCTGTGGACCGCACGCCGGTGTGGATGATGCGCCAGGCGGGCCGCTATCTGCCCGAATATCGCGCCAGCCGCGCGCAGGCGGGCAGCTTTATGGATCTGTGTCGCAACACCGAGCTGGCCTGTGAGGTGACGCTGCAGCCGCTGGAGCGCTATCCGTTGGATGCGGCCATTCTGTTCTCGGATATTCTGACAATCCCGGATGCGATGGGCCTGGGGCTGTATTTCGAAGAGGGCGAAGGTCCCAAGTTTCGCAAACCCCTGCACAGTGCCGCGGATATCGAGGCGTTGCAGGTCGTCAACAGTGAGCGGGATCTCGACTATGTGATGAATGCGGTAAGCACCATCCGCCGCGAGCTGAACGGGCGTGTGCCGCTGATCGGTTTTTCCGGCAGTCCCTGGACGCTGGCCACCTATATGGTCGAGGGGGGCTCCAGCCGCGACTTTGCCCGCTGCAAGGAGATGCTCTACAACAGTCCGGAGCTGATGCACCAACTGCTGACGGTACTCGCCGATTCGGTGACGGATTACCTGAACGCGCAGATCCGTGCCGGGGCCCAGGCAGTGCAGATCTTTGATACCTGGGGCGGCGCGCTGAGCCACACGGCGTACCGGGAATTCTCCCTGCAGTACATGACCCGTATCTTGCAGGGCTTGATCAAAGAGGCGGACGGCCGCCCGGTGCCGGCGATATTGTTCACCAAGGGCGGCGGGCAATGGCTGGAAGCCATGGCGGATTCGGGTGCCTCGGCGCTGGGGCTCGACTGGACCACGGATATCGGCAGTGCCCGCGCGAGGGTCGGCGACAGGGTCGCGCTGCAGGGCAATCTCGATCCCGCAGTCCTCTACGCCAGCCCCGAGCGCATACGCGCTGAAGTGGCGACTATACTTGAGTCTTTTGGCGCAGGATCAGGACACGTATTCAATCTCGGCCACGGCATCACGCCCAAGGTGGACCCGGAACACGCCGGTGCGATGATCGAGGCCGTGCAGGAGCTATCGCCCAAATATCATCGTTGAAGAGCATAAAGTTGCGCGGCTGTGCCAGAAATGATTCTCTGCTGTGACCCCTGTCACAAAGTAAGTGGGTGCTATACACGGTCTGTCATGCTATAAATGGGCGCTTGCCCGCACGGCGATTGCTGTGGCCTGATGTATTGGCGCCGGCGGGCGATTCGAATAACACAAAATATCGACGGCAACACATCCTTTGGCGATCGAACAGGCAAAAGTCTTTGTAGAAGACCTACAGCGCGGCATGTTTGTGTCCAGGCTCGACCGACCCTGGACGCGTACGCCATTTGCGCTGCAGGGCTTTTATATTCGCGATCTGGAAGAGATTCGCCAGCTGCAGAAATACTGCCGCTATGTCTATGTCGATGTCGTCAAAAGCGTCGGCGATGCCGGGGTAAAGCTGCGCAGCTTATCCCGGGCCTCTTCCCAGGGCGGCCTCACTCTATCCGCAAAGGGCAAACGCGCATCCTCCGCGCCGGTGGCCATTCCCTGTCGCCCAATCCAGGTATCCCACAAAGCCTATCCGCCGCCCATTCCCGTGCGTCGCGAAGCCGACAAGGCCAGCAAGCTGCACGGTCGCATGCTGCAGGGCATGGACGAAGTGATGGCGCAGCTCCAGAGCGAGCGTTCGCTGCCGATACGGCAGGTCAACCGCCTGGTTGAGGAGCTGGTGGAAAGCGTCTTGCGCAGCCCAGATGCCTCTGCCTGGCTGGCGCGGGTGCGGGAAAAAGACGAGCACACCTACTCGCATTCCATTCGCGCGAGCATTTGGGCGATTGTGTTCGGTCGCTACATCGGTCTGCGCCGCCACGAACTGGTGCAGCTGGGTGTGGCGACGCTGCTCAAGGATGTTGGCAAGCTGATGATCGACGACCAGGTGTTGCAGATGGCCGTGCGCGATCCCCGCAATGAACTGGAATACCGCAAGTTCGTCGACCACAGCGTGCGCCTACTGGCTGCGGATCCGCAGATGGACCCGCAGGTGGTCAATATCGTCCGCTGCCACTGTGAGCGGCATGACGGCAGCGGCTACCCGATGGGACTCCGTGGCGACAAGATTCCGGTGCTGGCGCGTATTTGCGGCATGGTGACCTTCTATGACGAAGCCACCAACCCGCGCGGTGCCAGCCAGCCGGTGGCGCCGTCGCGGGCTGTGGCAAAGCTCTACGATTTGCGCGATGTCGCGTTTCAAGAGCAACTGGTGGTGGAGTTTATCCAGGCCATTGGCCTCTACCCGACCGGTACCCAGGTGGAGCTGTCCACCGGCGAGGTGGCCGTGGTTGTTGAGCAGACCTACGAGCGGCGCTTGAAGCCAAAAGTCATGGTGGTGCTGGGCGGAGATAAGCGCCCGCTGGCGGAAGCGCGCCTGTTCGACCTGGCGGCAGATGAAGAGAGCAAGCAAAAGCTGATCGAACGCGGCAAACTGAGCCCGCAGGCCAAGGTGAGAGTCGTTAAAGACGTTGAACCGGGTCGGTATCCTGAAGTGGATGTGGCCGCCGTGCGCGACAGCTATCTATTCAGTCAGCAGCGGATGCCCGGACTCCTGTCGCGCCTGCTGCGGCGTTGATTTTTCTTGTAGTGTGCCTTGCGGGGGCGATCTTTCGACCGCCCCGCTAACAGAGGCTATCTTTCGGTCGGTGCCGTATCGCCGAAATACTCTCCCATCTTTACTGCGCTCTCCGCGCCCAGCGATTCCAGCCAGCGCACCCTGTCTGCACCGAACAGCATGATCACCGTGGAGCCGAGCTTGAAGCGCCCCATCTCCGCACCTTTTTCCAGGTGGATCGGTGTACTGTCGCCATATTGGGTGGTGCGCACACGGCGCTTGTGCGGCGTCACCAGCCCCGCCCAGACGGTTTCGATACTGGCAACGATCATGGCGCCGACCAGAATCATCGCCATCGGGCCGGCGGCGGTATCGAAGATGCAGACAACCCGCTCGTTGCGGGAAAACAGCCGCGGCACCGATTCAGTAGTGACGGTGTTGACCGAGAACAACTGCCCGGGCACATAGGTCATGCTTTTCAGGGTCCCGGTGATCGGCATGTGCACCCGGTGATAATCCTTCGGCGACAGATACACGGTGGCGAACTTGCCGCCGGTAAACTGTGCGGCAATCTGCGGGTCGCCGCCCACCAGCTCCAGCAGGCTGAAATCGTGGCCCTTGGCCTGGAAGATCCGCCCGTTGTGAATCTCGCCCAGCTGACTGACGGCACCATCCGCGGGGCAGGCGAGGGTATTTTCGCCCTCGACGATGGGGCGGGCGCCCTCTTTCAGCGCGCGGGTAAAGAAATCGTTGAAGCTGGCAAACGCTGTGCAGTCGGGCTGCTCCGCTTCGTTCATGTCCACGTCGTATTTGTCGACGAACCAGCGGGTAAACGGGTCCTTGATCGACTTGATACGCGTCTCCGCCAGGGCGCCGGCGGCGCGGGACAGGGCCCGCTGGGGAGTCAGGTGCTGCAGCGCAGCGAATAGTTTCGGGTGCATAGAGTTACATCTATTCCATGTGAGATTTATTTATTGTTCGACCGGCGTGTCGGGCAGATTGCCCCACTCACTCCAGGAGCCCGGGTAGGCCCGGATATCGAAGCCCAGGGATCTGCCCACCAGCCACGTAAAGCCGGAACGGTGGTGGCTCTGGCAGTGCGTGACGATCTTCTGGCTGTTGTCGATGCCGAGTCTGGCGAGAAACTCGCGCGCGTCGGTGCGGATGCGCAGATCCCGCTGCGGATCCATCATTTGGGTCCACTCGCAATTGATCGCACCCGGTATATGCCCGCCTTTCAGCGCCAAAACCCGCTCGCCGCTGTACTCTTGCGGGGAGCGGGCGTCCCAGATGCGGAAATCCGGGTCTTGCAGGCGCTGCTGAATTTCCGCGGCCTCCACTAGCGGCGAAGGGTCTATACGAACTTCAATATCGCTGGGCGCCGTCGCGACCGGCTCGCTAGACAGGGGCAGCCCGGCGCCGCGCCAGGCCTGCATGCCCCCGTTGAGGTAGCTGTAGTTTTTGTGGCCGATGACTTCCAGCGTCCACAGGAAACGCCCGGCCCAGCCACCGCCCTCGTCGTCGCAGGCAACCGCATGGTGTCCCGGCCGCAGGCCGATCGAGCGGAAGACTTCCGTCAGCCGCTCCGCGCTGGGTAATTTACCCGGAGCCGGCGGCGTTCCCGCCATCAGCGCCTGAAACGGCAGGTGCACTGCGCCGGGGATATGCCCGCTCAGGTAATTCTGTGGTGCGCTCAGGTCGACGACCAGCAGTTCCTCGTGCTCGAGTTGCGCGGCCAGTTCTTCCGGTTCGATGATCAGGTCCAAATTCAATTCTCCGATTCGAGGCTGTTGCGCAAGTGCAAAAAGCTGTGCATACGCCTTTCGCTGATATCCCCGCGCGCCAGCGCTTCGTTGATCGCACAGCCGGGCTCGCCCTGGTGGCGGCAGTCGCGAAAGCGGCAGTGGCCGATAAACGGCCGGAATTCCACAAAGCCCTCCAGCAGGGATTGTTCGTCCATATGCCAGAGGCCGAATTCGCGGATGCCGGGGGAGTCTATCAGATCGCCCCCGCTCGGCAGGTGGAACAGTTCCGCCGCAGTGGTGGTGTGCGTGCCTTTCTGGGTGGCTTCCGACAGCGCGCCGGTGCGCGCGCCGGCCCCCGGGAGCAGCGCGTTGACCAGCGATGATTTGCCGACCCCGGACTGGCCGACGAAGACACTGGTGCCCTGGGCCAGCGTATCGAGCAGCTCGGGCAGGCCCTCGCTGGTCTTGGTGGACAGTCGCAGAATCGGATAGCCGAGCCCGGGGTAGGGCGCGAGCAGCTCTTCCAGCGCAGCGCGGTTGCGGTCGTCGATCAGGTCTGTCTTGTTCAGCAGCAGCACCGGGTGGATACCGGTGCTCTCGGCGGCCACCAGGTAGCGGTCGATGGCATTGGCGAAGGGTTCCGGGTAGGGGGCGATGACGATCACAATACGGTCGATATTGGCGGCCACCGTTTTGAGATCGCCGTAGCGGTCCGGGCGCTGCAGTTCCGAGTGACGCTGCAGGCGCGCGCCGACCACGCCGTAACCGCCGCCACTTTCACCCACCGCCGGATTCCAGGCCACCCGGTCGCCTGTCACCAGCGTATCGATATTGGCGCGCAGGTGGCACCGCTGGCGCAGTACGGGGTCGCTTTCGCCTTCAATCAGTACCTGGGTGCCGTAGTTGGCGATCACCAGGCCCGTCTGTTCCGGTCCGAGATGGCCCTCTTCCAGCGCCTGCTCGGCGCTCTCTTCAGCAGATTGGGCACGCTTGCGCGCGCGCTCCTCGCGCTCTTTCTGGATTTTCTCGATTCGCCACTGCTGGCGCCGGTTCAGTTTGCGTTTGCTCATGGGGCGGGGATTATAGAGCTTTTGTTGATGGTAGCCGCAGAAAGCCGCACAGGCATGTGCCGGCGCTGGTGAAAATCCATTACGGGAGCACAGGCCGGCGGTAGCTGCGGACCATTCCGGTCGGGGAATCGCCGCTTGCAACACCGGTCCAATAGGGTAACTTGCTTGAACTGACTAAGGAGGCCTTGTGGATCAGAATAATTTGATCTGGATCGATCTGGAAATGACCGGCCTCGATCCGGAAAAAGAGCGCATCATCGAAATCGCGACCATCGTGACCGATTCAAAGCTGAATATCCTCGCCGAGGGGCCGGCGATGGTGGTGCACCAGAGCGACGCGCTGCTAAACGCGATGGACGACTGGAATACCGAGCAGCACGGCGGCTCGGGCCTGGTGGCGCGGGTGCGGGAGTCCACTATCTCCGAACACGACGCCGAGCGGGAAACCATTGAGTTCCTGCGTCACTGGGTGCCGGAGGGCGCCTCGCCGATGTGTGGCAACTCCATCGGTCAGGATCGCCGCTTCCTGGTGAAATATATGCCGCAGCTGGAAGCCTACTTCCACTACCGCAACCTGGACGTCAGCTCAGTCAAGGAACTGGCGCGCCGCTGGCGCCCGGATGTCCTCGAGGGTGTAAAAAAGCAGAGCAGTCACCTGGCGCTGGATGATATCCGCGACTCGATCGAGGAGCTGAAACACTACCGCGAGCATTTTTTCCGTTTGTAGTGGGGCGCCGGCCCGAAGGCCTTAAGTTGTCGGGCCGGCCGTCGGCCGCTTGATTTTGCGTTTGCGTCGCCGCCCGCTGTTCAGGCGCGCCAGCGCCCACTCGATATGCTCCGCAACCAGTGGTGTCGCGCGGTGCCGGGCGCCTTCCAGCGCGGCGACAATCTCCGCGCAGGGCTCGGCATTGCCGAGTGCAACCGCCAGATTGCGCTGCCAGCGCTCGTAACCGATGCGCCGGATGGCGGAGCCCTCCGACTTGCGCAGGAATTCCTCCTCGCCCCAGCCAAACAGTGTCAGCAGGTCGCCGTCGTCGAGGCCGTGACGCGGGTGAAAATCCCGCTCCGCGGTGGGTTTGGCGAACTTGTTCCACGGGCAGATGATCTGGCAGTCGTCGCAGCCAAACACGCGATTGCCCAGCGGCTCGCGGAACTCCTCGGGGATGGGCCCCTTGTTCTCGATGGTCAGGTAGGAGATGCAGCGGCGCGCATCCAGCTGGTAGGGGCCGATAAAGGCATCGGTTGGACAGACCTTCAGGCAGGCGCTGCAGTCGCCACACTGGTTGGACTCGGTGCTGTTATCGGCCGGCAGGGCCAGGTTGGTGTAGATCTCGCCGAGAAAGAACCAGGAGCCGGCGCCGGAATTGATCACCATGCAGTTTTTGCCGATCCAGCCGAGCCCGGCCTTTTCCGCCAGCGCGCGCTCCATAACCGGCGCGCTGTCGGTGAAGGCGCGGCCGCTGGATTCCAGGCCATTGGCGTTGCAGAAGTCGTCGATACGCTGGGCCAGCTGGGCCAGCCGCTTGCGGATCAGTTTGTGGTAATCGCGCCCATTTGCATAGCGGGACACATAGGCCTTGCTGGAGTCCTTGAGCACGCGCACCGGCTGCGTGTCCGGCGGCAGGTAGTCGAGCCGCGCACTGATTGCGCGCAGCGTACCCGGCTGCAACAGTTCCGGGCGCCAGCGCTTCTCGCCGTGGGCACCCATCCAGTCCATGTCGGCGTTGTGGCCGGCGTCCAGCCAGGCGCGCAGCCGCTCGCCGTGCTCCTCCAGCTGGCAGTCGGTGATACCGATCTGTTGGAAGCCCAGTTCGCGCCCCCAGATTTTGATCTGAGCCGCCAACTGGGCGAGCAGTGTTTCAGTCATGGATGCTATCGGCTCGGATACCGGCGCGAGCCAATTGGGCGCCGGGGGCGGTATACTTTGCTGTCATCGGTACGCGACAGCGCGAAAGCGCCTATTTTGCCACAGATTAAATTTTGATCACTAATCCTTGACCTTTCGCGGGAGTCGAATGGACACGCCTCAACCCCTGTACAGCGCTGCGACGGTACGTGAACTCGACCGGCTCGCCATCGCCGCGCTCAAGATCCCCTCCATTACGCTGATGAAGCGCGCCGGCCGCGCCGCATTTGCACAGCTGCTGCAACGCTGGCCAGAGGTCAAGCGTATTCAGGTGTTCTGCGGCGGTGGCAACAATGGGGGTGACGGCTATGTGATCGCTGCGCTGGCGGCGCAGAAGCAGATTCCGGTTACCGTCTACGCCTGTGTCGATCCGGCGGAACTCAAGGGCGATGCACTGGAAGCCTGCGAATACGCGCGTCGCGAAGGCGTGCATATCGTCACGTCGCTGACCGAGCTGGACAGTGCGGATGGCAACACCGTCGTGGTCGACGCGCTGCTAGGCACCGGTTTTAGTGGCGAACTGCGCGAACCGGTAGGTCACGCGGTCGATCGTATCAACAAGGGCAGCGGGCCGGTCCTGGCAGTGGATATCCCCTCCGGCGTGAGCGCCGACAGCGGCAGTGCCAGCCACGCAGTACAAGCGGATATCACCGTGACTTTTATCGGGCGCAAACTGGGACTTTTCTGCGGTCGCGGTGTCGCACACTGCGGCGACGTGGTATTCGAGAGTCTCGGCGCCCCCGAGCAGATCTATACCGAGGTGGAGCCGCTGGTGCAGCGCTACGACGCCGCCAGTGTGAAGCGCCTGCCGCCCCGTGCAGCGGATAGTTACAAGAACCAGTTCGGGCATGTACTGATCGTCGGCGGCGATAGCGGATATGGCGGCGCGGCCCTGATGGCGGCGCAATCCGCCGCGCGCGCCGGTGCCGGCCTGATTTCGCTGGCCACCCGCCCGGAGCATCTGGCCGCGGCACTGACCCGCAGCCCAGAGGTCATGGTGCATCCGGTGATTTCAGGGCAGGAGCTGGAGCCCCTGCTGGAAGGCCCCGACGTAATCGCCGTGGGTCCCGGGCTCGGTCGCGCGCCTTGGGGTGAACAATTATTGGCCCGTGCCGGCCGCGCCGAAACGCCACTGGTGCTGGATGCGGACGCGCTGAATATTCTCGCCGGAGGTCGCGTACTGGCCGGCATAAAAAGGAACGACTGGGTGCTGACACCTCACGTCGGCGAGGCGGCGCGGCTGCTGGATTGCGATACTGAAGAGGTCCTCGCCGATCCGCGCGCAGCGGCCATCGCGGTTCAGCAAAAATTCAGTGGCGTGGTGATATTAAAAGGTGCCGGCACCTTGATTGCGCACGAGCAGGGGGTTGACCTGATCAACAGTGGCAACCCCGGCATGGCTTCCGGTGGCATGGGCGACCTGCTCACCGGCATTATTGCCGCACTGATCGGCCAGCACCTGTCACCACTCGAGGCCGCACGCCTGGCCGTGTGGCTGCACGGTGAGGCGGGCAATCGCGCCGCGGAAGACGGCCAGCGCGGACTGCTGGCTACGGATATGCTGCCGTGGATCCGTCGACTGGTGGATTGATGGAAGGCGAACTGAAACTCAATCTCGTCGACGAAGACGCCACCGTTGCCGCAGGCGAGGCCCTCGGCCGCGCCTGTCTGGCTGCCGGCATGCACAGTGGATTGACGCTGTTCCTGCACGGACAGTTGGGGGCCGGCAAGACGACTTTCTGTCGCGGTGTGCTGCGAGCATTTGGTCATCGAGGTGCGGTCAAGAGTCCGACCTACACCCTGGTGGAGCCGTATGATTTAGGCGAGCAGCGTGTTTACCATTTCGATCTCTACCGGCTGGGCGACGCCGAAGAGCTGGAATTTATGGGGGTGCGGGACTATTTCGCTCCCCACAGCTTGAGCCTGGTGGAGTGGTCGGAGCGCGGCGCTGGCGTCTTGCCGGAGCCGGACCTGGAGCTTGAGCTCGAGGTGCTGGATCGCGGCAGACAGCTGCAGCTGGTGGCGCACTCGCGCCCGGGCGCGGCGGTGCTGGATGCGCTGTACAAACTGTTGTAGAAATTTTGTCTAGATTTGCATGCAGGGAACGGCGACAAACAATAAGCGACAGGGCAGAACAAGAATGAAATCAGTCTGGCGGCGATTACTGGGCCCGATGGCCATGTTAGTGCTGACTCTGCCGGTACAGGCGGTGGAGGTGGATGGTGTGCGTTTGTGGCGCGCGCCGGACCATACCCGCCTGGTATTCGATCTCAGCGGGCCGGCGGAGCACAAGCTGTTTACCCTTAGCGACCCCCACCGGGTCGTGGTGGATGTCGCCGATACGAAACTGGCAGCGGAACTGGCCGGGCTGGAACTGGACAATACCCCGATTGAGCGCGTGCGCCACGGCAGTCACAACAAGAAAGATCTGCGTGTGGTGCTCGACCTGAAGCAGGCGATCAACCCGCGCAGTTTCGCCCTGCGCCGCCACGAAGAACTGCCGGATCGCCTGGTAATCGATCTCTACGACCGCGTGGCCAACGAGGAGAAGTCCCTCGAGCAGGTCAGTCGCGAACGGGATATCGTCATTGCCATTGATGCCGGGCACGGCGGCGAGGATCCCGGCGCTTCTGGTCCCGGCGGCGTGCGCGAAAAGGATGTGGTCTTGGCCATCGCCCGCCAGTTGCAAAAGGCCATCGACGGCGAGCGCGGCTTTGCCGCCAAGCTGGTGCGCAGCGGTGACTACTATATCCCGCTGCGCGGGCGGGTGAACAAGGGACGCGAGATGCGCGCCGACCTGTTCGTGTCGATTCATGCCGACGCCTTCACCCGCAAGGACGCCCGCGGTGCCGGTGTCTACGCGGTATCGTCGCGCGGTGCCACCAGTGAGACAGCGCGCTTCCTGGCGCAACGGGAAAATGAATCCGACCTTATCGGCGGTGCGGGCAGTCTGAGTCTCGACGACAAGGACGATACCCTCGCCGGTGTTCTTCTCGATCTGTCGATGACCGCGACCATGAATGCCAGCCTGGATGTGGGCGCCAGCGTCCTGTCCCAGATCGGCTCCATTACACATTTGCACAAGAAGCGTGTGGAGCAGGCCAACTTCTCTGTACTGCGCTCGCCGGACGTGCCCTCGATCCTGGTGGAGACCGGTTTTATCACCAATCCGCAGGAGGCGCGGCGACTGCGCGACCCGATGTTCCAGCGCAAACTGGCACAAAAAATCAGCGACGGTATAGTGGCGCACTTCACCAGCCGACCACCGGCGGGCAGCTGGCTGGCTGCCAACCCTAACCGGGCAGAGCGCCGCCACACCATTGCCCGCGGCGATACCCTGTCGGCGATCGCCGCGCGGTACAATGTGACGCTTAGCGATCTCAAGAAGATCAACGGTATCGACACTTCGGTGATCCGCGTCGGGCAGACGTTGACCATCCCGTCTGGCTGATTGCTCTGTGGGAGGGCGCTCCCCCTCCCGGCCTGCCGGCTTCAGTGGTAGCGTCCGAAAGCAAAAGAATGATGTAGGAGCCTGCTCACAGGCGCATTTTGATATGTCCGAAAGAATCCAGCAGTTATCCCCCCGTCTCGCTAACCAGATCGCCGCCGGTGAAGTGGTGGAGCGGCCCGCGTCGGTCATCAAGGAGCTGTTGGAGAACAGCCTCGACGCCGGCGCGACGCGCCTGGACGTGGAAATCGATAGCGGCGGTACCAAGCGCATCAAGGTGCGGGACAACGGCAAGGGTATCGCCAAAGAAGACCTGCCGCTGGCGCTGGCGCGCCACGCCACCTCGAAGATCCATGCGCTGGAGGACCTGGAAGCGGTGGCCACCCTGGGCTTTCGCGGCGAGGCGCTGGCGAGTATCTCGTCGGTGGCGCGCCTGGCGCTGACCAGCAGTCGCGACGACAGCGGTAAAGGCTGGCAGGTCAGCGCCGAGGGGCGCGATATGCAGGCGCAGCTGACCCCGGCGGCACATCCTCGCGGCACTACGGTGGATGTGCGCGATTTGTTCTTCAACACCCCGGCGCGGCGCAAATTCCTGCGCACCGAGAAAACCGAATTCAACCGCGTCGACGAGACTATCAAGCGCCTGGCGCTGTCCCGTTTTGATGTGTCGATCAGCCTGCGCCACAACGGCAAAGGCGTACACAACCTGCGCGCCGGCAGCGGCCGTGTCGAGATGGAGCGCCGCGTGGCGCAGGTGTGCGGTCCGGCCTTTATGCAGAATGCGCTGCATATCGATGTCGAGCGCAGCGGCCTGCGCCTGTGGGGCTGGGTTGCCGAGCCGGCCTTTTCCCGCTCGCAGGCGGACCTGCAGTTTTTCTACGTCAATGGCCGTGCGATTCGCGATAAGGTCGTCAGCCACGCGGTGCGCCGTGCCTTTGCGGACGTGCTCTACCACGGCCGCCACCCCGCCTTCGTGCTCTATCTGGAGTTGGACCCGGCGTCAGTGGACGTGAATGTGCACCCGACCAAGCACGAGGTCCGGTTCCGCGACAGTCGCCTGGTGCACGACTTCCTGTTTGGGAGTCTCCACCGGGCTTTGGCAGCGGTGCGCCCTGGGGACAAAGCGGTGCGCCCCGGAGATAAAGAGTTGCGCCCCGGAGATAAAGAGTTGCGCCCCGGAGACATTGCGGTGCCGCCGGGAGAGCACGGGGAAGGGGCACAGCCGGCAGTGGAGAAAGTCGGCGGTATCGGTGCCGGCGAGTTCGCCGGTCAGCACAAGATGCCGCTGTCGGCGCGGCCGTCAGAGAGCAGCCTGCAGCAGCAGATGGAAGCTTACGGCGCGCTGCATCAACCCTACCAGCAGCCGGGCGTTGCCGAGTCCATGCCGCGTGTTGCCGGCTGGAGCGCCGCGATGCCGGCGAGTGCCGAGGGCGAAGAAGTGCCGCCGCTCGGCTATGCGCTGGCTCAATTGCATGGGATCTATATCCTCGCGCAGAACGCGCACGGCATGATCGTGGTGGATATGCACGCCGCCCACGAGCGCATCGTCTACGAACAGATGAAGGCGGCCCATGCGGCCGGTGGCATTCAGGCGCAGCCGCTACTGGTGCCGGTCAGCCTGGCCGTCAGTCAGCGCGAGGCGGACTGTTTCGAAGAGCGCAGTGAAGTGTTTACGTCGCTGGGCTTTGTCCTGCAGCGCGCCGGGCCGGAAACCCTGCTGGTGCGCCAGGTGCCGACGATGCTGCACGGTGCCGAAGTGGAACAGCTGGTGCGCGACGTGCTGTCGGACCTGCTGGCGGAGGGTGGCAGCGATCGCATTGGCGAGCGCATCAATGAAATCCTCTCCACCATGGCCTGTCACGGCTCGGTGCGGGCCAACCGCCGTCTGACGGTGCCGGAGATGAATGCGCTGTTGCGGGATATGGAGCGCACCGAGCGCAGCGGCCAGTGCAACCACGGACGCCCGACCTGGACCCAGGTAAAATTGGCTGACATGGACAAGTGGTTTATGCGCGGGCAATAGCCGCGCGCGAGAAGGACGTGTAGTGAGCGACCACACACGCGGCGGCAAGCCCCGCGCGATATTCCTGATGGGGCCGACCGCCTCCGGCAAGACAGATCTGGCGATGGCGCTGGCCGACCGCTTGCCGGTCGAGCTGATCAGTGTCGATTCGGCGCTGGTCTACCGCGGCCTGGATATCGGCTCCGCGAAGCCGAGCCCGGAAGAGCTGGCGCGCTATCCCCACCGCCTGATCGATATCTGCGATCCCAGCGAATCTTACTCCGCCGGCCGTTTCCGCCGGGATGCGCTCGAGGCCATGGCCGAGATTGCTGCGGCGGGTAGGATCCCGCTCCTGGTCGGCGGAACCATGTTGTATTTTCGCGCTCTACTGGAAGGGATGGCGCAGCTGCCGGAGGCCGATCCGGCCATCCGTGCGGAAATCGAGGCCCGGGCCGAGCGCGAGGGCTGGCCCGCACTGCACGCGGAGTTGGCCCTGGTCGACCCGGAGTTGGCTTCCGAATTGCACCCCAATCACTCTGTGCGTATTGAGCGCGGTCTCGAGGTGTTCCGCGTGACCGGTGTGCCAATGTCCCAGTTGCGCCGGCAGCAGGTGCGGGACTCAGTGGCAGAGCATTACGACCTGCGCCAGTTGGCGCTGTTGCCGCGCGACAGGGCGCTGTTGCACGAGCGAATCGCGACGCGCTTCCGGCGAATGCTGGAGCAGGGCTTTGTCGATGAAGTGAGAGCGCTGCGTGCCCGCGGCGATCTGCACGAGGATCTGCCCGCCATCCGCGCGGTGGGCTATCGCCAGGTATGGCAGTACCTGGATGACCGCCTGACCTATGAGGAAATGCTAGAGGCCGGCATTGCTGCCACGCGCCAGCTGGCCAAGCGCCAGCTGACCTGGTTGCGGCGCTGGCCGGATCTGGCGGGTATTTACGCACAAGATGTCGATGGCAGGGTGCGCAAAAATGACGAAATATTGGCGGAAGCCTTGAAATTTCTCGCCTGAGCATCCATAACGTGGTTGGGCTGGTGTCCTGCCCCATACTAAATAGCGAGATCAGAGCCCCCCAAATTGTTCACAGCAAGGCGCCGTTCGCAGGGAATGGCGCGCCCTTTTCAAAAACGGCAACGCCGCTGTGGACGATTTGGGGGGCTCCCTTCGGGCGGGCCGCTAAGCAACCATCTGCTGCGTTGCATTTGCTTGACTTAGCCGGCTAGGCCTGCGCAAATGCGCCTTGCATCTGGCCGCTTAGCGGCCCGCTGATATCGCTATTTAGTATGGGGCAGGACACTAACAAGCCCGCTCAGTCAGTTTTTCACAGAGTCCGGCCATTTCCGGCTCTTTTTTATACGCGTGTTCAACCTCAGTCGTTTCTTAGTCCACGGGTTTCGTGGGCGCGATTGCGGCCTGCATTCGCTTACAGCTTTTGACAAGGAGAAAAAAGATGTCAAAAGGGCACAGCTTACAAGACCCTTACCTCAACGTATTGCGCAAAGAGCGTATCCCGGTTTCTATCTATCTGGTTAACGGCATCAAGCTCCAAGGGCAAATCGAATCATTCGATCAATTCGTAGTACTGCTGAAAAATACCGTCAGCCAAATGGTGTACAAACACGCCATTTCTACCGTCGTTCCGTCCCGCGCGGTGCGCGTGCCGCTGCTGAATCCGGCAGCCCAGGGCGGTGCTGGCGAGGGCACTGGTGAAGGTGGTGAGCGAGACACTTTCGCTTAACTCGCCCCGCCCCAAGTTTTGACCTGCGCCTCGGCTTGCCGGGGCGCCTGCGGTTTGGTGCCACGAAAAGTGGCTTCAGTTAGGGCTGTCAGCCCTGTTTAAGAGAATTCCCATTGTTTTTCGAACGACCGGAATCCGGTGAACTGGCTGTGCTGGTACATCTGGAACTGTCAGCCATCGACAGTCCAGATGACCCGCGCGAATTTGAAGAGCTGGCACTCTCTGCCGGTGCAGACCCGGTGACCTTTATTTTCGGCCAGCGCGCCACTCCCGATCCCAAGACTTTTGTCGGCCGCGGCAAGCTGGAGGAGATTCAGCAGGCGGTAACAGAGCATGGCGCCGAGCTGGTGATCTTTGATCACACCCTGTCCCCGAGTCAGGAGCGCAATATCGAGCGCGAACTGAAATGCCGTGTATTGGACCGGACCGGATTGATCCTGGATATCTTCGCCCAGCGCGCGCGCACTCACGAGGGCAAGCTGCAGGTGGAGCTGGCGCAGCTGCGCCACATGGCCACGCGCCTGGTGCGGGGCTGGACGCACCTGGAGCGGCAGAAGGGTGGTATCGGTCTGCGCGGTCCCGGTGAGACCCAGCTGGAAACGGACCGCCGCCTGCTGCGTGCGCGTATCGATTCTATCGAGAAAAAACTGGAAAAGGTGCGCCGCCAGCGCGAGCAGGGCCGGCGCGCGCGCTCCCGCGCCGAGATGGCCACCGTTTCCCTGGTGGGCTACACCAACGCGGGCAAATCCACGCTGTTCAATCGCCTTACCGATGCAGACGTCTATGTGCGCGATCAGCTGTTCGCAACGCTGGACCCGACCATGCGTCGCGTCGACCTGCCCAATGTCGGCGCCATGATCCTGGCGGACACGGTGGGCTTCGTATCCCATCTGCCGCACAAGCTGGTGGAAGCATTTCGCGCCACGCTGGAAGAGGCGGCGCAGGCGACACTGTTGCTGCACGTTGTCGATGCGGCGGCGGAGGACCGCCTGCACCTGATGGAAGAGGTGCAGAACGTACTCGAGGAGATCGATGCGGCGGAACTGCCGCAGCTGCTTGTGTATAACAAGATCGACCTGCTGCAGGACAGCGAACCGCGCATCGAGCGGGACGATCAGGGCGTGCCGCGCGCTGTCTGGGTCTCTGCTGTTACCGGCGCCGGCGGCGACCTGCTGATCGAGGCCATTGCCGAGCGCCTCGGCGAACAGATGGTGCGAGGTCTGCTGGTGACGACGCCGCAGCAGTCGCGTTTGCGCGCGCAGCTCTACGAAGTCAATGCCGTACAGAGCGAAAATTTCCGCGACAACGGCGACTGCGAATTGCAATTGCTGTTGCCGCGCAGTGATTTCCAGCGCCTGCTGGCACCCTTCAAACTCAGTGGCAACGCGCCGGAATGGCAGCCACTGGACGAGACGGAACAGCGATAAGCGGCAATATTTCGCAGGCGAAGAATGCTAGAATCCGCCGGTACATAAAGCTAAATGATCAGAGTTGGAGTATTTAGATGGCCTGGAACGAGCCGGGTGGTAATAACAAGGATCCCTGGGGTGGCGGTGGCGGCAACCGCAATGACGGCCCCCCCGATCTGGACGAACTGCTGCGTAAGCTGCAGCAGAAGCTGAATGGCCTGTTTGGCGGCGGCGCGGGTGCCGGAGCCAGCGGCGGCTCCGGCGGTTTTCCCTGGTCGTTGGTGCTGATCGTGCTGGCGGTGCTCTACGGTCTGCTGGGTTTCTATCAGGTCAACGCCAACGAAGCGGCGGTTGTTCTGCGCCTGGGTAAGTATCACTCCACCGAAACGGCAGGTCTGCACTGGAATCCGCCACTGATTGATGCGGTTACCAAGGTCAACATGACCGAGGTGCGCACCGAGCGCACCACCGGGCAAATGCTCACCGAGGATGCGAGCATCGTTGACGTGGTCCTGCAGGTGCAGTGGCATATCGACAACGCCGAATCCTTCGTGCTGCGCGTGCGCGATCCGCTCAAGAGTCTGCAGGAGGCGACCGACAGTGCCCTGCGCCACGTGGTGGGCTCCACCACGCTGAACGGCGTCATCTCCCAGAATCGTACCCAGGTGTCCGCGGATACCCAGGAGCGGCTGCAGCAGTACCTGGATCTCTACCTGACTGGGATTCGGGTCGACGTGGTCAACCTCACTGACGCCAAGGCGCCGCGGGAAGTGCAGGATGCCTTCGACGACGTCGTGCGGGCACGCGAGGATGAGGTACGCCTGCAGAACGAGGCGCAGGCGTATGCCAACCAGGTAATCCCGGTCGCGCGCGGCCAGGCTCAGCGTATTATCGAGGACGCCGAAGGTTACAAGGCGCGGGTGGTTGAAAGTGCCCGCGGTGAGGCGGTGCGCTTTGAGAAACTGCTGGCCGAATACGAGCGGGCGCCGGAAGTGACCCGCGAGCGCCTGTACCTGGACGCGGTTCAGGTGGTCATGTCCAACGCCTCGAAAGTCATGGTGGATGTCGAGGGTGGCAGCAACATGATGTATCTGCCTCTGGACAAGCTGGCACAGGACAAGGGCACGCAGACGGTGCAGCGCAAAGACGTGTCGCCGGCTGTGATCGATGAGGTCTACGAGCGCATCGTCGATCGCCTGCGCACCGAGGCTGCCAACAGCCGTCGCAGCCAGAATGTACGCTAAGGGGGTGACGCAATGAACAACAGAACACTGGTGATTATTGCCGCGCTGCTACTGGCGCTGCTGACCATTTCCTCCAGCGCCTTCGTCATCAAGGAGACGGAAAAGGCCGTACTGCTGCGTTTCGGTGAGCTGATCCGCACGGATTACGAGCCGGGCCTGTACTTCAAGATTCCACTGGTGCACGAACTGCGCAAGTTTGACGCGCGTATCCAGACTGTGGACTCGAGCCCGGTGCGCATGCTGAACGCGGAAAACAAGTTCATGATGGTGGATTCATACGCCAAGTTCCGCATTATCGATGTGGGGCGCTTCTATGTCGCGACCCGCGGCGATGAACGCAATGCCGTGCGGCTGCTGTCCGAACAGATCAACGACCGTTTGCGTAACCAGTTCGGTGTGCGCGATCTGCACGAAGTGGTCAGCGGCCAGCGCGATGAGTTGATGGCGGAGATCACCAAGAACCTGAACGAGGCGGCCAAGTCCAGCCTGGGTGTGGAAATCATCGACGTGCGTGTTAAGCGTATCGACCTGCCCCCGGAAGTGTCCGAGTCCGTGTTCCAGCGCATGCGCGCCGGGCGCGAGCTGGTGGCCCGCGACCACCGCGCCAAGGGTCAGGAGGCCAGCGAGCGTATCCGCGCCAACGCCGACCGCCAGAAGGTGGAGATTGAGGCCGAGGCCTATCGCCAGTCGGAAGAGCTCCGCGGTGCCGGTGACGCCGAGGCCGCCGCCATCTATGCCGCGGCCTTCAACAAGAACCCGGAGTTTTATCGCTTTACCCGCAGCCTTACCGCCTATAAGGAGAGCTTCCAGCATAAGGCCGATCTGCTGCTGATGGACCCGGACAGCGAATTCTTCCGCTATCTGAAGGATCCGGAAGGTAAGTCGCAGTAAGACCGACCGGCGGGAATAGGCGGGACGGGCCTGGTTTGGCCCGTTTCGCCGGCAAATCCGCGCAATTGCCGGATCAAACCCCTACCTTCCCGCAAACAGTTGGTGGTAAAATCACGCAAACCGGGCCGAGCCCGGTTTTTTTGTGAAGGGTGCCCCCGCACCTGTTACACCGCTGACAGTACCTGTTTCACCATGACCCAAGCCGATCGCTGGATGCTGCCGGATGGCATCGCGGAAATCCTTCCCGCGGACGCCGTGCAGATCGAAACCCTGCGCCGCCGCCTGCTGGACCTCTATCACAGTTGGGGCTACGAGCTAGTGATACCGCCGATGCTGGAGTTCACCGAGTCCCTGCTGGTTGGCATGGGGCGAGATCTCGATCTCAGCACCTTCAAAGTCACCGACCAGCTCTCCGGCCGCACCCTTGGCATTCGCGCAGACATCACACCCCAGGCCGCACGTATCGACGCGCACAGTTTCCCCCGCGCCGGCGCCAATCGCCTGTGCTATGCGGGCCACGTAGTGCATACGCGGCCGCGCACCGCAATGGGTTCCCGCGCGCCGATTCAGATCGGTGCCGAGCTGTACGGGGTGGAAAGCCTGCAGGCGGATATCGAGATCATCTCGCTGATGCTCGAGAGCCTGCAGATTGCCGGGATTGCACAGATTCACCTGGATCTCGGCCATGTCGCTATCTATCGCAGTCTCGCCGAAGCCGCGGGGCTGGACGAAGAGCAGCGCCGCGAACTGTTTGCGCTGCTGCAGAGCAAAGCCAGTGCCGACGTGCAGCGCTGGGTACAGGACAACGTGACCGACCCCCAGGTGGCCGCCTGGTTGCGCGCATTGCCGGGCCTTGCCGGCGGGCGCGAATGCCTTGTGCGCGCGCGCGAATTGCTGAGCGGCGCACCGACCGAACTCGAGGCGGCACTCACCGACCTGCAGCGGGTGGCCGAAGCCCTCGCGCAGCGCTATCCGGCCGTCGAATTGTTTTTCGATTTGAGCGAAGTGCGCGGTTACGACTATGAAACCGGGCTGGTGTTTGCGGTCTATACGCCCGGCCACGGCCAGGCACTCGCAAACGGCGGCCGCTATAACGGTATCGGCGCGGTGTTTGGTCGCGACCGCCCTGCCACCGGATTCAGTAGCGACCTGGTATCGCTCAATACGCTCGGCCGCGCCGCGATACCAGCGGATTGCGCCATTCTTGCACCTTTGGCAGAGGGGGCCGAAGGGCAATCCCTGTGGCGCACCGTGGAGGAATTGCGCCGCAACGGTGAGGTGGTGATCGCCACTTTGCCGGGCGATGCCGAGGCCGAGGTGCAGTCTCGCTGCGATCGCGAACTGGTCCTCGACAACGGCGACTGGGTGGTGAAGCCGCGCGGCTGATCCGAACTAAGATTAATTTGCTTGCCGGGGCGGTCCGTCCGTTCCGTCAGAAACCTTGAGTTAGAGATTTACGCAAAATGGGCAAGAACGTAGTAGTGCTGGGCACCCAGTGGGGCGATGAAGGCAAAGGCAAGATTGTCGACCTGCTGACCGAAAAAGTGTCACTGGTGGTGCGCTTCCAGGGTGGTCACAACGCCGGTCATACACTGGTGATTGACGGCGAGAAAACCGTCCTGCACCTGATTCCCTCCGGCATTCTGCGCCCGAGCGTCACCTGCCTGATCGGTAACGGCGTCGTGCTGTCACCGGAAGCGTTGCTGAAGGAAATGGCGGAACTGGAAGCGAAAAACGTGCCGGTGCGTGAACGCCTGCGCCTGTCACCGGCCTGTCCGCTGATCCTGCCGGTGCATGTGGCCCTGGATCAGGCTCGCGAGAAGGCGCGCGGTGACAAGGCGATCGGCACCACCGGTCGCGGCATCGGCCCCGCCTACGAAGACAAGGTCGCGCGCCGCGGCCTGCGTCTCGGCGATCTGTGCAACTGGGACAGCTTCTGCGCCCAGCTGAAAGAACTGCTGGAGTACCACAACTTCGCCCTGACCCAGTACTACAAGGTGGATCCGGTCAGCTACGAAGAGACTGTCGAAGCGGCGAAAATCTGGCGCGACCAGCTGGTGCCGATGATCACCGACGTCGCCGATCAGTTGCACTGTGCCCGCGAGCGCGGTGACCATATTCTGTTCGAGGGCGCCCAGGGTTCGCTGCTGGATATCGACCACGGTACCTATCCGTTCGTTACTTCCTCCAACACCACCGCCGGTGGCACGGCTACCGGCTCCGGTTTCGGTCCCCTGTACCTCGACTATGTGCTGGGTATCACCAAGGCCTACACCACGCGCGTCGGTGGTGGTCCTTTCCCGACCGAGCTGGAGTGTGATGTGGGCCGCCACCTGGGTGAGAAGGGCCACGAGTTCGGCGCTACCACCGGCCGCCAGCGCCGCACCGGCTGGTTTGATGCCGTCGCTGTGCGCCATGCAATCCGCATTAACAGTATCTCCGGCCTGTGCCTGACCAAGCTGGACGTTCTCGATGGCCTCGAGGAAGTGAAGATCTGCGTGGGCTACCGCAATGCCGCAGGCGAGGAAGTGCCCGTGCCTTTCGACGCCGCCGGTTGGGAGGGAGTTGAGCCTGTATACGAGAGCATGCCCGGCTGGACCGACACCACTTTCGGCGTGCGCCGCGAGGCGGAGCTGCCTGCCAATGCGCGCGCCTATATCGCTCGCATCGAGGAGCTGGTGGGGGCGCCCATCGACATTATCTCCACCGGCCCCGATCGCAAAGAGACCATCGTGCGCGAATCCTCGGCCCTGTGCGAAATGGGTATCCACAACCCGAGCCTATAAAGGCGGGCCGGGCTCAATCCGGCCACTTCGTGAATCCCCGGTCCCAATCAGCTCTTGCTTTCATCGGCAAGGCTGCCGATGATTGGACCGGATTTAAGCGTCTGGTCACAAAGTTGTGCCAGACTTAATGGCCAGCTTTCTGACCGGGGTTTTGCATGTCCTCCACCGTCGCCCACCGCTATACCTTCGCGGAAGAAGTCGCCAACAGTATTACCCACGGCGTCGGGGCACTGCTCGCCATTGCCGGTCTCGGTGTCCTCTGCGGTTTCGCTGCCCTGCGCGGCGACGCCTGGCATATTGCCAGCTCCAGTGTCTACGCCGCCACCCTGATTCTGTGTTTCGGGGCCTCGACCCTGTATCACGCCATCAGCCATATCCGCGCCAAGGAGATACTGCGCACGCTCGACCATTCGGCCATATTTCTGCTGATAGCGGGTACTTACACACCGTTTACGCTGGTGACCCTGCGCGGCCCGTGGGGTTGGTGGCTGTTCGGGATTATCTGGGGGCTGGCGCTCGCCGGACTCGTTATCCAGTTCACGCCGCTGAAAAAGATCCGCGCCCTGTCGATCACACTTAGCGCGCTGATGGGGTGGGTGGTTATCGCCGCAATCAAACCGCTGATGAACAGCCTTGAGCCCGGTGGTCTCTGGCTGCTGGTCCTCGGTGGCCTCTGTTACACCGGTGGTATCGCCTTCTACCTGTGGCGCAGTCTGCGCTTCCACCACGCCATCTGGCACCTGTTCGTATTGGCGGGCGGCATACTGCATTTCTTTGCCGTGCTTTTCTACGTAATTCCCTGAGTTGGCTTGACCTCCGTCACGGGTTGGAGAATCTGCCTTTCGGAAGGCGCCTTCCCGTTCTACCCTTGAGCGAGCAATTTGATGTGCGCTGAAGGAATCGCTATGTCCAGCCCTCGCCAGTATCTCAAGCTGTCCCCATTTGTGTTGCTGTTAAGCCTGCTGCTGACGGCGCCGGTCGCCGCCGAGGAGCCCGCTGACCCGGGCTTCCAGAAGTGGGTACAGGATTTCCGCAAGACGGCAATCAAGAATGGTATTTCCGGCGAGGTTTACGACCGCGCGTTCAAGGGGATCACTTCGCCGGATCAGTGGGTGCTGGATAAGGCGGCCTACCAGCCGGAGTTCAAGGCGCCGGTATGGCAGTATTTCGACAACCGGGTGCAGAGGCGCGCGATCGAGCGCGGCAAAAAGGAAAAGCAACAGCTGCAGCCCTGGCTTGAGAAGATAGAGCAGCGCTTCGGTGTCAATCCCAACATTCTATTGGCGATCTGGTCCGTCGAATCCAGCTACGGCGGCATCCTGGACAACGACAAGGTCATGCGCAGTGTGATTCGCTCACTGGCAACGCTCGCCTATGCGGATCCTCAGCGCAAGAAATTCGGTCGCCAACAATTGCTGGCCGCCCTGAAAATCCTGCAGAGCGGTGATATCGACGAGAGCCACCTGACAGGTTCCTGGGCTGGCGCCATGGGGCACACCCAGTTCATTCCGACCAGCTACCAGGCCTACGCCGTGGATATCGATGGCGATGGCAAGCGCGATATCTGGAATTCGGTCCCCGATGCACTGGCCACCGCAGCGAGCCTGCTGTCCAACAACGGCTGGCGCAAGGGCGAGACCTGGGGGTACGAAGTCACTATTCCCGACCGCAAGCTGCCCGCAGGCAAACTGACGATCGGCGAATGGGAAAAGCTGGGCGTCAAACGCGCCAATGGTGAGCCTTTCCCGCGCAAGGACGATATGGCTGAGCTGAAGTTGCCGGATGGCCGCAAAGGTCCGGCCTTCCTGATGCTGAAAAACTTCTTTGTCATTAAGCGCTACAACAACTCCGACCGCTATGCGACCGCGATTGGCCTGCTCGGCGACCAGATAGGTGGCGCACCCGGACTCGTGAAAGACTGGGATCGCCCGTTTACACCGATCGATAGCGCCCAAGTGGAAGAGCTGCAAAGACTGTTAAAAGAAAAAGGCTTCTACAAAGGGGAAATCGATGGCAAGGCCGGGTCGGGCACTCGCAAAGCGGTCCGGGCCTTTGAAAAGAGTGCCGGGGTCGAGGTGAAGGGCTATCCGAGTAAGGAAGTGATTGACCTGCTGCAGTCCCAATAAAAAACACCATGAGTAAAGGCGAACCGAAAGTTCGCCTCTATCAGTGCCGCTCCTCAGAAATTCTCATCCGGCAGCAGGCTGTCCTGCAGCAGTTCAAGATTCTCCGCCACTTCATGAGGCTCGTGAAAATAGGCGATGTGGTACATGGCCTCGCCTTCCTGCACCAACGGAATATTCTGTTTGCCGATAATAATGCCGTCGGCATTGCAAATTACCCGGTCCAGCTCGTGACCGTACGGATCGGCAATGGTTGCCAGAACCTCCCCTTCGCGCACATGGTCACCCAGCTCCTTCTTGTGATTTACAATGCCGCTGTCACTGGCGCGCAGCCATCCGCTGCGCCGGGCAACAAAGGGCTCGATGCTCTGTTGGCGGCGGCTTTTTGGCAGCATCTGCAGATGTCGCAAAACATTGACGATACCTTTTACCCCGGCGCGGATACACAGCTCGTCAAAACGCAGTGCCTCTCCGGCCTCATACAAAAGAATGCGTACGCCCAGATCCGCCGCCGCCTGGCGCAAGGACCCGTCGCGCAGGGTCGCGTTCAGCATTACCGGCACACCGAAGGCGTTCGCCATTCCACGTGTCTCCTCGTCATCCAGGTTGGCGCGTATCTGCGGCAGGTTGCTGCGATGTAGCGCGCCGGTATGCAGATCTATGCCGTAGTCGCACTTGGAGACGATTTCGTCGAGAAATACATGGGCCATGCGTGCAGCCAGCGAGCCTTTGGCAGAGCCCGGAAAGGAGCGGTTCAGATCGCGGCGGTCAGGCAGGTAGCGCGAGTGCTGCAGCACACCGTATACATTGACCACCGGCACGGCGATCAGCGTGCCGCGCAGCGACTTGAGCGACCGACTGCCGATCAGGCGGCTGATAATCTCGATACCGTTGAGCTCGTCGCCATGCAGTGCCGCACAAACAAACATGGTCGGACCGCTTTTCTTTCCTCGCTGCACATAGACCGGAATGGCCATTTCCGTGTCGGTGTACAGGCGAACCACGGGTAGATCGATACGTCGGGTCTCGCCGCGAGAGATAGATACACCACCGATTTTGAAGTTTTCTGCCATGAGTCAGTCATTAGAGGGGACGCGTTTGCATTGTAGCCGCTGCGCGTTTCCCGGTCGCTTGTTTTGCGGCGCGAAATTTTTCAGGCAGGCTCCACGTCGACCTCTGCGGTATATTCGAATTCAGACACGGTTCCCTGTTGATTTCCCCCGAAAGGGTCCTCCCTGTGTAGCCAGCAGTGCCGGATAGGGTTCCAGTAGCCTTGCCAGCTGTAGTAAAGACCGGTCTCTGGGTCGAGCATCTGCGCCGTTCCGCGCAAGCGGCAAGAGCCGGGGCCCGGCTCTCCGTTGGTGCCAACTTGCGCTGGCGCCGCACTTTCCGGCGACAATAGTTCACCTTGATGGTCAAACTGCACCAGCGGTCTGCCGGCCGGATCGAGCAGGTAGTGCTTGAGTGCGCCAGCCTGCCAGCAACTTAACAGTGCTCCCGTTAGCGGGTGATAAAGATACTGCGACGGCGGTTCCTCAATAGCCGCTATCTGGCTGTGCTCGGCCCACAATCCCAAACTGTTCCAATAGTAGAGGACGCGCTTCTGCTGCGTGGATTTACGGTAGGTGGTGAGTTTGCGCAGGCGGCGCCCGAAGGGGTCGTAACGAAAATAGGTTTTGAACGCGTCACATTCGGCGCCGGTCATCAGGCCCCAGCCATCGTATTGATAGCGATATTCGGAGTCACTGGAGTCACTACGCCTTTCCCTGGCGATACTGCCGTGCTGGTCGCGCTCGATACCACTGTGGTCAGCACTTAGTGCGGGTTCGATATCGCGCCCGGATTCCCGGCTTGCGAAATGCCAACGCTGGTTGTGCGTGGTCTCGATACTGGCTAGCTGGCCGTCCAAATATCGGTGCCGGCTGTGGATGCGGCCTTGGGTCCAGTTCTCCTCTGCGTCCAGGTATTCGCAGCGCAGCACTGCCTCGCCATTCGCATCTATACCGTAGAGAGCAGCGTCGGGAGCTAGCAAGTAGCTGATATCGAGTTCGCCGGATGTGGACTTCTTAAGCCAGCCCCGGCGATCATACTGGTGATTAATATCCAGACTTTCGCTATCGCTACTGTCGTGGTGTTCAGCGATGAGCCGGCCTCGCCTGTCGTACTGGAACCTTACACGGCTATAGCCGTTGTCGGCGAGCAGCAGGCGGCCGCACTCATCATGGTGAAACTCACACTGCTGGCCGCTGTTGTTGCGGATCTGCCGTAGTGCGCCGCAGTCGTCGTAGGTGAAAAACCAGCGTGTGTCATTGTTGCGGTATTCCCGCACTCGCGCACTGCTATCGTACCGCCACTGGATACAATCGCCGCGCGCATCATCGAATGCACAGAGCTGGCCGAAGCGATCGTAGCGCCAGGTCAGTGTATTCGCCGAGTTTTGTGCCTGGACGACATTTTTGTATTTGTCATAGCGGATTTCCCAGGTGTCTCCTGTGGGTAGGCGCAGCCGGCAGATATCGCCATCGTCGTCACGCTCCCAGAGCAGGCGTACCCGTCCATTCTCACTGATGCCGCACGGTCGACCCCGGGTATCACTTTCAACCTTAAGAATTCTCTCACCGCAACGATATTCCAGCAGTTCGCCGCTACTCTGGTAGCGCCACTGCCTTGCCGTGAGATTTCCACAGCTGCTGCCCGTCAACCTGTTCCAGTTGTCGTATTCAAATCTCCAGTGCCGCTCCCCACGCAAAATCGACGTCAGTTGGCCCTGTCCATCCCAGTGCAACTTCAGCTTGCCATTTTCCGGGTCGATCAGCCTTATCAGTTGTCCGCGCTCATTGAAAAGGAGGTTCCAGTCGTGTCCGGCTGGGTCCGTCACCGTTTCCGGGAGTCTCTGGTCGGAATAATCAAATAGCCAGTTTTCCTTTCCGCGAAGGTGCGCGGCTGCCAGCAGGCCGAAATCGTCGTAAACGAAGCGATCACTTATTCCACGGCGCGTGCGGCGCACCAGGCGGCCAAATTCATCGTGGCGACAGATTTCCCGTTGCGCGTTCGAAGTCTTCTGGCAGAGATTGCCGTAGTAGTCGTAAAAATAGCTGGTCACTCTACCTTGCTGTGTTTCCCGTAACAGCTGGCCTAAGCCATCAAACTCCCATTGTGTCTTATGCCGATCGGGTACGGTCAGCGTGCAGTGACGCTGCGAGTTCTGCCAGCATAACGAGTATTCGAATCGATTTTTTCTTAGTCTGTGACACCGCTGCTGGTGATCGTAGCTAAACTCGAGCGCGCCGTGCAGGTTGTGCTCCACACCAGTGAGCCGGTCGGAATCATAGTGATAGCTCTCGTGCGTAGTACCGCTGCAGGCTGCGGCGAGCCTTGCGGCCGTAGTGCAGTAATCATAGGAACAAAGGCTCTGTTCACCGGTAGGTGCATGTCGATTCAGTATTCTCTTGATGCAATGATTTTGGTATTCGAATATCAGCATCCGTCCCCAGGAGCTGACAACTTTTCTCGGCAGACCACCCTCGTAATCCACGGTGAGCGAATTACCAAATTGATCGCGTATTTCTGTTAGGGGGAGTGCTCCGCTGATACCATCTGCGCGGAATATCTTGTCGGGCTGGCTGAAACTCCTGAGGCGATAGCTGTGCAGACTCTGCCGATGTAGCAGCAAACGCTCGAAGCGGTTATAGCTGCTTTGCCCGATAGGCGGAACATTGAAAGACACAATCCGGCCTTCGGCGGTCTGCAGTTCTGCAACGGCTGCATGCGCACCGTCGCTGTCCGGGTGCCCTTCGGTGATAGTCAGCTTTTCGCTCAGAGTGTGACGCCAGCCAGGACCAAGCCCGTTGTTTTCTGTAATGCTGCTGCGGTAGTAGCGCTGCCATGCAAAAGGTAGAGGGCCGGGCAAAGTAAAATCTGTCCGCGCAAAGGCTACTTCACCGCTGTGAGCGATTACATGCTCCGCTACTTGCTGGCACCGAGCGAGCGAGGGTACGTGCCGACCTTGCGCATTGACACCAGGCCGATTACAGAACTTCACCGGCCCGCAGTCTTTAGTGCAGAGCGTCGGCAATTCTGGCGCCTGGGTCAGTGTGAATTTATCGGCCGATATCTCAGGCGGTATTGGCCACAGCGCGCCGAGAGGAGACTGTCCACTCGTATCCGCACTTTGTCCTGTATAAGAATTTAGCCACCGGCATAGCGCGAAAGGATCGCCAGCTACGGGGTCGATATGAGGCGGTGCTAGCTTTGTCAGTGCTAGTGGAATAATTTCGGCCAGACGTTCCGGTGTCATATTGGCGCTCTCGAGAAGAATAAGAAGGGCAAGAGGGGGTTGACGCTAGGATTTGCGAACTGTGACATCGTCCTTTTTTGGCTTCAGCGTAATTGCATCATCGACTGCCCGAGCGACTGCTTCTGGTCTATTGGAAAACTCCATGATGCCTGCGCTGATGTTGTCTCGGCCGCCTAATTGATTGGCGTCATCGATAAAGCGATAGACGCTTTCGAGTGCCGGCCTGTGGGTGGCGAGCACGCGCTCGATGCAGTGGTCGTCGAGATACTCCGTTAAACCGTCACTGCACAGAAGCAGAAGCGCATCTTCGGTGAGCTTCCAGCTATTGATGACCGGCTCCGCGTCTTCAGTGACACCGAGTGCGCGGGTAATATGATTGCGAATCTGAGACTGTTGTGCCTGTTCCGGTGTGAGTTGCCCGCTGTCGATCATTTCCTGGACCACGCTGTGATCGCGGGTGAGTCTCTGCAGGCCGTATGCATTCCACAGGTAAGCGCGTGAATCGCCGATATGTGCGACAACCAGAAACTCCTGCCAAACCACCGCGGCAACCAAAGTGGTACCCATCTGCGAAAACTGCGGTCGAGTATTTTTTGTCTCGACTATTCGCTGATTGGCATTGCCTATAGCTTCGATCAATGCTGCCCGCAACATCAGCTGTTGTTGCTGTGGTGAGCAGGATAAGAAAGTGTCACCGAGCAATTCATTCAGGTGTTGCTGCAGAGTGTCGGCGGCGATTTGACTGGCCATGGCACCGCCACTGTAGCCGCCCATTCCATCCGCAACAATGACGTAAGCAAAGGGGTGGCTTGAATCACTGTGCCAGCGAATGCTGTCCTCGTTTTCCTCCCGCACCTGTCCGATATCGGTGCGCCCATTGACTGCCAGCCTGATTGGCTCCATGTCAGTCACAACTCCCTGTTGATGTAATTTGCTGTAATCGTTCAGCAATTTTCTTTCAGGATGACTCAAAAATCATCGCCACTGTGCAGCAATGTTAACTTGGTAGTACAAGTGGTTTGAAATCTTTTTCATTCATTTGTGATAATGTCGCACCACTAAGGAAGGAAGCTAGGCGGTACGCCTGTGCAAGAAAAGGATTTTTCGGCAAGATGCCCCGTCTCCCCAGACTCAATCTAATCGATATTCCTCAGCACATTGTTCAGGTAGGTCATAACAACCTGCCGTGCTTTTTCGATGAGGAAGACTATCAGTTTTATCTGATCAGTCTGCGCAACGCTGCGGATCAGTACCGCGTCGACGTCCACGCATACGTTCTTCTTCCTAATATGGTGCAGATCATCGCAACACCGCGTGTCCCGGACGGTGTACCCTCGATGATGCAGTCTTTGGGGCGGCGTTACGTACAGTTTGTTAATCACCGCTACAAACGTTCCGGAACCCTCTGGGGAGGGCGCTACAAGTCCAGTCTCATTGACTCCGATGCCTACCTGCTGACGTGTTATCGCTATGTTGAGTTGCGGCCCCTATACCTCGGCTTGGCCGAATCGCTCGGTGACTATCCCTGGTCCAGTTTCAATCACCATGCAAGTAATACGGACAGTGAAGTCATTACTGATCACCGACTTTACATGGCTCTAGGGAAAACGCCGCGGGAGCGGGCTGAGGCCTACCGAAAACTATTCCGCTACAGCTTCGATCGACGCCTGTTGGAATATATTGCGGAAACCATCAAGGTTGGACATGTGCTCGGTGGGGATGTCTTCAAGGACAAGATCGAGCAAATCGCCAATCAGCGGGTGCGTCCGTTGAAGCGCGGTCGACCACGTAAAACTAAAAAGATATCAGAGGAGACGGCCAGCGAAGGGAGTTCGTCAAATAAAATCGAAAAAGTGACGACGGCAGTGGCGCGGACAACAAAGGATGTCGATATCGTGGCAATGGAGAGCTGAAAGTGAGTCGATCGACCATTAGTACGGGAGTGCCTTTTTTTCAGGTTGGCCAGGATGACACAGGAACGTTACCAAATGATGTGTTGAAAGTGGCTATCCTGGGTGATTTCAGTGGCCGCGCCAGCCGCCGTGTCTGCGAGCCGGAGAATCTTTCTCAGCGGCCAGCAATCCGGCTGGGTAAGGATAACTTCGAGGCCGTTTTCGAACACCTTGGGGTGCGTTTACAGCTGCCGGTGATGCAGGAGTCGCTGGCACTGCTCGAATTCGATGATCTACATCCGGATTACCTTTACAGTCGAGTGCCGCTGTTCCAAAAGTTTATTGATCTGGAAAAAAAGCTGTTAAAGCCGGCGACTTTTGCCCAGGCTGCGCAAGAGATTCGCGAGTGGCATCCGGAACTGGAAGCTCCAGATGGCGCGGGTCAGGCGCCGAATTCACATGACTCTTTGCTTGATCGAATCCTGTCCGGAAAAGGGTTTGACGATTTTCACGGGAATAGCGCCGAAGGGCAGATCGATAGGCTGATCAAAGATGTCGTCGCGCCCTATGTGCAGCAGAAGCCAGACGCCAATCAGGACCTCTACCTGCAGGCGGTTAGCCAGGCCGCCTCCGAAGCCATGCGCAAGCTGATGCACAACAGTGACTTTCGACAAATCGAAAGTAGCTGGCGAAGTCTGCAGCTGTTATTGCGGCGACTCGAGGAGCATCCGAATCTTAAGTTGTATCTGATTGACGTCAGTAAAGAGGAAATACTGGCAGATTTCGCCCAGGCGGAGAATGATCTCGAACAATCGCAGTTGTTCAAGTGCCTGGTTGAGCGTGAAGCTGTAGCCGGAAGTATGCCGTTCAATCTGATTCTGGGTGACTTCTTCGTTGCCGACGAGGAGAGGGACCTGCACCTGTTGATTGATCTCGCGACCATCGCCGAAGCCGCAGGCAGCGCCGTTATCTTGGGGGGGGACTGCCGCCTCGCCGGGTGTACCAGTTTGGCCGGTTCGCTGGACCCGGATGATTGGCACTACCCGTTGTCCGAGGTGTTCGCCGAGAGTTGGCAGGCCGTGCGTGACTACTCGGGCTGTGAATATGTTGCGCTGGCAGGTCCCAGATTCATGTTACGGCTGCCTTTCGGTGCAGATTCCGCCCGCACCGACTGTTTTGATTTCGAGGAGCTGACACCGGAGCACGGCCACAATTATTACCTGTGGGGCAACAGCGCATACCTATTGGTACTGTCAATCTGTCAGCAGTTTGTTCGTACCGGCCGGCTCGCTCCGGTGGCGTCGGCGAGCTACGAAGATTTGCCGCTGCATCTACGCAAACTGCCGCAGGGAGACTGGATGACGCCCTGTGCTGAGGCGCAATTGACAGACCGTGCCGCGGCACGGTTCGCCAGCACGGGCATCAGTACGTTGCGGTCGGTGCAGGGAAAAGACCAGATTTTATTGCCGAGATTACAGTCGCTTGCCGGTACTGATCTCAGGGGCCCCTGGAGCTGATCGGCGGGGTTGCGCCGCCGTATCCGTTAGTGGGGCTCCATTGTGTTAGAGGCCCGAAATTTCTATAGCGCGAGTCAGAGTGAAATGGACTTAGTTCTCTCCGTGTTGGCAGACCCCCGGGGTGCCAATATGCTCAAGCATACAAAACTGTTTACGCCCGCCGGTGGCAGTGTCGGCCGCGCGGACAGCAATGACTGGGTGCTGCCGGATCCGGAACGGGTAGTCTCATCGAAGCACGCCTTGATCACCTTCAGCAACAACCAGTATTTCCTTACGGACGAGAGTACAAACGGCACCTATCACAATCAGGGAGACAACCCGCTGGGCAAGGGCAACCAGGCCCCACTGAACGATGGTGACGTAATCGGTATTGGCGACTACCAACTCAAAGTCAGTGTTCGCCGCCCACAGGCCGAAAGTCACGGGCTGCCCAAAGGCCTCGGTGATGCGGATTTTCTCGATAGTAGCGACCGCACGACATTCAGTGCCGCCGCGGCTGCCAAAATGCAGAACCAGGCGGAAGCGCAGCAGCTCGACAGCTGGCTGGAGCCTGGCCGCAGCGGTGGTGGCGATACAGGTGAGTGGGGCTATGTCAGCGGTACTAATCAGAGCGCTGTAAGCGGCGATAATCTTCTCGGGACGGACTCGGGGCCGACGGATCCACTGGCGACCTTCGGTGGCGTTAAGGGATCCGAGTTCGGCTCGGTTCAGGACCCTTTGTCTGCCTTCAGCGGCACTGCAGGGGGCTTGTCTGCAGAAGCGGGCGGCGACTGGGGCGACGACTGGTGGAAAGACGGCAGTGAGCAGGACCATGCACCGGCCGATCGTCACTCGATGCAAATTGTACCGCAACAGACAAGCTCCGCCGATATCGCGCCCGCTGTGGATCAACTCTGGTCGGATCCACGCCCGCAGCCCACCGCGAACACGGGGTCGCCAGTGCCCCCGGCCCCTCCGCTGGATAACCCTTTTGCCGATTCTTTCGCCGCTATGCAGGGGCAACAGGTGGAAGGTGCGCCGGGATTCGATAACGGTATGTCCACGGGAGCCGCATTTTCCGATGCGTCGCAACAGTTTTCCCAGCTTCAGCCGCAACAGCCGGTTCCCGGTGTCCGCCAGGATCAGGCTCCGCCAGTGCCCGCGGTGGAGGCGCCGCAGCCCTCGACACCGGCTGCGCCGGCGCCTGCCACGGCCACTACCAATGCCCTGGCTGCAGCCTTGGGGCTGAATCTCTCCCTGGCGCAGCTGCAACAGGTGGACCAGCAGACGACAGCGATTGTCCAGGAGACGGTTGCGCGGCTTATCGACTTGTTGCGCGCGCGCACCAGCATAAAAAACGAATTGCGTGTGCAGCGCACCATGATTCAGACGGAAGCGAACAATCCGCTGAAATTCAGTGCGACCGCCGCAGATGCGCTGACCGCAATGTTCGCCGGCAGCGGTGCCTTTATGTCACCCCAGCAAGCAGTGCGGGACAGCTTTGATGACCTTTCCGACCACCAGGTCGCAGTGCTCGCCGGTATGCGTGCCGGCTATGACGCCATGCTGAAGTTCTTCAATCCGGAAAATATCGAGCGGCATGCCGGTCAGCACGGTGGAGTTTTCGCCAGCAAGAATGCCAAAAACTGGGAAGGCTTCACCGAGCTGTATCGAGAATTGTTGAAGGATCCGGACGCCTGTTATCGGCGGCTATTTGGTGAGGAGTTCGCGACTGTTTACGAAAACCAGCTATCCGAGCTGAAAAATGCCAGAAGCTTGAAAAACTGACGATAAAGGAAAAACGGGAGTTAAATGTGACCACCAATAAAGTTTTCCAGTTACTGTTGATCGGTGCCTTGATTCTGACCGTGTCTGCCTGCCAGACCACACGGCGTACATTAAATTTTGAAACCAGCGTTGAGCTGTCGGTGGACAGTGAAAACGATGTAAATCCGGATAACGACGGCCGCGCATCACCAGTGGTAGTGCGGGTTTTTATGCTCGCTGATGACCGTCAGTTTTCCCGCGAGGATTTCCTGAATCTTTACGAGAACGCAGAATCCCGCCTCGGAAATGACCTGCTCGACACCGTGGTCCTGAAAGAGTTTGCGCCGGGCGAGCAACGGATCGAGAAGCTGCAGCTCAGTCCGGAAGTCAGATACATAGGATTGCTGGCTGAGTTCGTGCAGTACCAGCGGGCTGATGCCCTTATGTTGCTGCCGATCACCGAGCATAAGGAAAACGAGTACGAAGTGACGTTGACCGGCACGCAGATAGGTTCCACCAAAGCATTGGCCATGCGCCGGTCTTCTGGAAGTGGTGGCGCTACTGGATCCCGTGACGACGGTACGGTGACTATCTCCAGCGCGGAATATGAGCGTATGCGTAAACAGCTGGAGCAGACGGAACAAGGAAAATAGCTGAGTCACGGCCAGGCTGGACACTCCCGGCCCCGACTTTCATAAGGAAAAACTATGTCGGCGAACAATAAGGTAATCTGGAGCGAGGGCATGTTTCTTCGCCCGCAGCACTTCCAGCAGCAGGATCGCTATCTGGAACAGTTACTCGAGGCCCGCACCGGCGCCCTTGGCCCTTACACGTGGGGACTCGTCGAACTTGCCATCGACAGTGAGCCGTTGGCCATGGGGAAAATATCCGTATCGCGGGTGAATGTCATATTCCCGGATGGTACACCGATGCTTGCGCCAGAAAATGAGCATCTACCCGAAGTGCTGGAAGTGCCGGTCAATACCCGCGATGAAGTGGTGTATCTGTGTATACCGATGAAGCGGCCGGGGAGCCAGGAGTCGGTGCGTGACCAGGAAGACTTCCCCCAGGCGCGTTATCAGACCAGTAATTTCGATGCCCGCAACAGTGCCTCCACATCCGGCGAGCCCGCGCGGATACAGGTCGGCAAGCTGCGTGCCTGCCTGAAACTGGGCAGCGATGATCTGAGCGGCTACGCCGCCATTGGTATCGCGCGCATCCGGGAGCGTCAGCCCGAAAAGCCAGTGGAGCTTGATTCCGACTATATTCCGCCATTGCTGAATGGTGACGCTTCATCGGTCATTAAAGCCTACATCGAAGAGATCAAGGGGCTGCTTAGTCATCGGGGCTCCGCGCTGGGCCATCGCCTGAGCGACAGTGGGCGTAGTGGCTCGGCGGAGATTGCCGATTATCTACTGTTACAGGTAATAAATCGCTTTGAGCCTCTATTGGTCCAGCTTACGGCACAACCCCGCCTGCACCCGCATAGCCTGTTTGTCGAGTTACTGCAGTTGGCCGGTGAGCTGTCCACGTTTACGACCGCCAATAAGCGCCCGCCGGAGATTCCCCACTACGCCCACGAGAATTTGCAGCAGAGCTATGCCGGCCTGTTCGCAGCACTGCGCCAGTGTTTGTCTACGGTGCTGGAGCAGACTGCCATTGCGATGGAGTTGGTGCAGCGCAAGTACGGTATTTATGTGGCGCCAGTAACCGATCCTTCGCTGGTCAAGACTGCCAGCTTCATTATGGCGGCAAAAGCGGATATGCCGGGCGACCTGTTGCGTAGCCGTTTCCCCGGGCAGGCCAAGGTGGCACCGGTAGAGGCCATCCGCGAACTGATTTCAGCGCAGTTACCCGGTTTGTCGTTGCGAGCTCTACCCGTTGCGCCGCGACAGATTCCGTACCACGCCGGCTTTACCTACTTTGAGGTGGAGCGCGCCGGTGAACTCTGGCAGGCCATGCAGAGATCCGGCGGCTTCGCAGTGCATCTAGGGGCCGAGTTCCCGGGTTTGAGCATGGAGCTCTGGGCAATAAGGAATAACTGATCATGAGTAATGACAGCTTTACCCCGCCGCGCGCCCCCACGGCCGGAGACCGCACAGTGGTGGTTCCAACACCCGGCGCCGCTGCGGCCAGCCGTCCGACCGGCAGTACACCGCCAAATCAATTCGCTGGCAGCGATGTGCGACAGGAAATCAGGATCCGCAACACGCTCAATCCGTTGGTCGCCGCCGCATCGAAACTGTTAGGTGTGATCATCAAGCTGCGCACAACGATGAAGCACGACAATGTACCGGATCTACACAAGCGGTTGACGAGGGAAATTCAGGGCTTTGAGCGCGAAGCAAAACAGCTTTCGCTGGCGCCTGAAACGGTTCTTACGGCGCGCTACCTGTTGTGTACGGTTGTGGATGAGGTAGTCCTGACGACTCCCTGGGGCACTGCCAGTGGTTGGAGTCAGCACTCACTTCTGAGCTTGTTTCACAAGGAGACCTTTGGGGGCGAGAAGTCCTTCCAGATCCTGCAGCGCATGCTGGAAACACCCGGATCCCATCTGCAACTGCTCGAACTTTTCTATCTGTGTCTCAGCCTCGGGTTTCAGGGCAAGTATCGACTGGTACAGCGCGGACACGAGCAGCTTGAGCAGATACGGGACAACCTCTACCAGACTATAGAGAGTCACAGACCCGGCATGGACCGGGACCTCTCGCCGCACTGGCAGGGCTGCGTCGAGCGCAGGACGCGTCTGATTCAATATATACCACTGTGGGTGATCGCCAGTGTCGTGTTTGGTGTGCTGGCAATTACCTACAGCGGCTATCGCTGGTGGCTGTACCAGAGTGCGACACCGGTGGCAGAAAGTATTGCCGCCATCGTCGATGACAAGAAAGAAGATATTCCCAACCGGTAAACCTGGAACGGTTTTCCCCGGTCCCCGAGGGAGCGGGAGATGGAGCTCTGCATGAAACGCCTGCGTAATTTTTTCACGAATAAATGGGTAGTGGGTTGCATCGGCCTGCTGGCTCTGTCACTGCTGATTTGGTTCGGTGCCGACTACATCAAGTTCGGCAGTGATAACACAACACTGTCACACGCGGTACGCGCAACAATTATTGTGTTTCTGTTCGCCACCTGGCTGGTTTGGAACATCAGCCAGTGGCTGGTGGAGCGGCGCCAAAACCAAGCTCTGATTAACGAGATTGAAGAGTCTCAGCAAGGCGAAATCGATCCCGATGAAGAGCGCAGTCGCGAAGAACTCGACACGCTCTCCAGCCGTTTTCGCGAGGCAATGGGGGTTCTGAGCAAGGCGCGCTTCAAGTCTGAACGGGGCAGTGTCTCTCTGTATCAGCTGCCCTGGTACATCATCATTGGCCCGCCGGGCTCTGGTAAGACAACCGCCCTGGTGAATTCCGGACTTGAATTTCCGCTGGCGCAATCCCACGGTAAGGAAGCCCTGGGCGGAGTGGGCGGTACGCGCAACTGTGACTGGTGGTTTACCAACGACGCCGTGCTCATCGACACGGCCGGCCGTTACACAACACAGGACAGTCATCGGGTTTACGACAATAGTGCCTGGCAGGCCTTCCTCGCGTTGTTGAAGCGCTACCGCCGGCGCCGGCCGATCAACGGCGCCCTCGTGGCCATCAGTCTGCAGGATCTTATGGTGCAGACTGCCGAGCAACGACTCCATCAGGCCAAGACTATTCGCCAGCGCATTAATGAGTTACAGCAGCAACTCGGCATTCGGTTCCCGATCTACCTGACATTTACCAAGTGCGACCTTGTCGCCGGTTTCAGCGAGTTTTTCGACAACCTTTCGCAAGCGGAGCGGGAGCAGGTTTGGGGGGTGAGTTTTCCTGCCGAGGCAAGCCCCGCAACGGGCGCGCCGCTGGACAGCTTTGACTCCGAGTTTCAGCAGTTGATCGAGCGCCTGAACCAGCGCGTTCTGTGGCGGGTACACCAAGAGCGCAACATTGAAAAAAGAGCACTTTTACAGGGCTTTCCTGCGCGCATGGAGAGCTTGCGGGACATGCTGGCCGATTTCCTCAAGCAGACGTTCGGCCCCAACCGCTACGACACTGTGCCGATGGTACGCGGTGTCTACTTTACCAGCGGCACTCAGGAGGGCAGCCCGATTGACCGCATGATGGCGTCTGTAAGCGCCGACTTCGGTCTCGAGCGCGATATGGGGCAGAAGCTCCAGGGGGCTGGCAAAAGTTACTTTCTGCATCGATTGCTCAAGGATGTGGTCTTTCCGGAAGCAGAGCTGGTGGGCGTCAATCGCAAGATAGAGGCTGCGACCCAGTGGCTCCGTCGGGGTATCTACGCGACCTCTGCCGCTGTATTTATCGCTGCCCTGTTCCTGTGGACCGGCAGCATCGCGCAAAACAAAATGTACATGAATGAGGTCAGCAAAAAGATCGCTGAGTACGAGCAGCAAAAGCAGCGGGTTGCGAGTACACAGTTGACCTCGGTCCAGAGCCTGGAACTTTTGCAGCCGCTACACAGCGCAGCAGCTGTCTATGAAAAAGACAAGCATCCCTGGCTTACAAATCTCGGCCTCTATGATGATCGCATCGATGCGGCTGCAGACAACCTATATCAGGAGCAGCTGTATCGCATTTTCGTGCCCGCCCTGATACGCGACATTGAGCGGGATCTGAATCGTTTGGATAGCGATGACCCGGCGCTAGCCTCCACCCTGAAGACCTACCTGATGTTCTTTACTCCCGACCAGCGAAATGTTGAGACTCTGGAGGACTATTATAGGGCTCGCTGGGAGCGCCAGCTGCCCGGAGAGGCTCAGAAGCAGGAACAGCTGGCAGGCCACTTACAGCGCCTCTTCGCCGAACCGATGCCGGAAGACCTGCGGGTGAACGAACGTGTTGTCGCGCGGGCGCGCCAGCAATTGCGACGTGTCCCGGTACCGCAGCGACTATATGCCCAGCTGCAGCGCAGCGAACTTGGCGTGACTCAAATTGACCTGTACGGGGAGATTGGTGGTGATACTGACGAGCTATTCGGTGTCGCAGCCTCGGATAAACGCTTCACGATTCCCTATCTGTACACCAAAGCCGGATACAAAGAGACAGATTTTGGCGCTGATTCCACGTTGATGGCCAGGTTATCCGAAGAACGATGGATATATGGCGGCGATCTCAGTGGTGAAGACTTCAGCGAAGCGGATCGCAAAAAACTCGGCGAGGAGGTAAAGCGTATTTACCTCAGCGAGTACCACCAGCGCTGGCAGCGATTCATCAATGGCTTCTCAATCCAGCGTTTTCGCACTACGAGCCAGGCGCTGGATACGCTATCGAAGCTATCGGACCCAGTGTATTCGCCGCTGCTCGCAATCGCAGAAATATCGGCCGATAACACCAGTCTCACACCGCGGCCGGAGCTGCCGGTAGATGCCTCCGGGGTTCGCCTGCCAGTTTCCAGCACCACGCGAACTCTCGGTAATGCTGCGGCTGGTGGCGCTGCCACCGCACTGCAGCAGAAGTTTCAGCCGACCATCGTTGACATAAGATTCGAAGAGCTGCATCGCATCACCAAAAGCGAGAAAGGACGTCCCGCGCGCATTCAGGAATATTTATCGGCCATTTCCCGCATTCAGGAATATCTGACCGAGATTGACAGCGCGCCGGATGCGAATGAAGCTGCTTTCAACAGTGCCAAGGCCAGATTTGCAGGTGGTAGTGGAGATGCCATTAAGCAATTGCGAATCAAAGCGAGTAATGCACCTGCGCCCTTTAAAGAATGGCTCGAAGATATCGCTGACAGTACCTGGGCGTTGGTAATGAGCAAGGCCAAGCTACATGCAGACCGCATTTGGCGCGAGCAAGTTTACAACAGCTACAGCCGCAGCCTGGCCGGTCGTTACCCGTTAAGCAGTGACCGTGAGCAGGAAGTGCCGGTGCTGGAGTTCAACAAATTCTTCAAGCCGGGCGGTATAGAACAGCAATTTATTGACGAATATCTGAAGCCATTTGTCGATACCAGAAATTGGACGATGAGGTCTCTTGATGGCCAGAGTCTCGGGCTCTCTGAAAGCGCTGTTGCACAAATGCGTCGCGCCGAGCGTATTCGCAGTACATTTTTTGGTGGCGGCGAACAGGCAAGCTATTCATTCCGGATTGAGCCGACCAAACTGGATTCGAGCGTGCGCCTCTTCGAACTCGAGGTGGGCGGACAGCGTGTACCCTACTCTCATGGTCCACGGACAATGAAAAAGCTGACCTGGCGTGGCGGGGAGTCAAATCGTGTGAGAATTATCTTTGAGGACCTGAATGAAACGGTACACCGGAAGCACTATGAGGGTGACTGGGCCTGGTATCGACTGCTGGCGAGTTCGCGGCTCGAGCGTGGCCGTAGCAGTACCGAGTATCTGGTGACATTCGAAGAGGAAGGCCGTAAGGCGCAATTCAGGCTGCTGGCGTCAGCGGCGAATAACCCTTTCGATCGCACCTTGTTGCGTAGCTATCGCTGCCCCGAAACCCTCTGACAGGCAGAGCTGAAAGTGAGTATAAAAAAAGGGTTGTACGGAAAGCTCCCTGGACACGGCGACTTTATTCAACGGGAGTTGCCGGCCAGCTTTGTGAAAGTGTGGGACGAATGGCTTCAGCGCGCGGTATACGGATCACGCGAGCTGGTGGGGGAGTCGTGGCTGGATTACTATCTGACCAGCCCTATTTGGCGCTTCGCCCTCTCCTCCGGCGTACTGGACGGACAGGCCTGGGCCGGAATTCTGGTGCCGAGCGTGGACAGTGTCGGTCGCTATTTCCCGCTGACCATGGCCGTTCCCGTGACTTCTAACACGAACCCATTTTCTGTTCAGGTGACTGCCGAAAGCTGGTATCAGCAAATGTCCGACCTGGCACTAGAGGCGCTTCAAGGCGGGTTGCAGGCCGATCACCTGCTGGAAAGGTTTCCTGATTTTTTGCCCGGACTGCCAGATAACCGTGTGATCGACGTCAATGGCAGCCATATCGTAGCCTGTAACGAAGCCAATATTGGTAGTAGTTACCCGAGTTTACTGAACCAACTGTATCGAGCCAATTTATCCAGCTTCAGCCTTTGGTGGTGTGCGGGTTCACAGCAACTGGCTCCGACCACGCTTGTCAGCCCAGCGTTGCCGGAACCAACTCTGTACTGCTCAATGCTAGGGGCGCCGAGTCAAAACTGGTGAACGGCTCTATTTGAACGTGGCAGCGAAGATGCATCAAGACAAAAAAAATTGCTTATACACTTGAAGATTCGTGGCGCATCAATTTGCATTTGTTGGGACTTAATCGAACCGATTCGAAAAGATGTTGATTAAACTCTGCTGTAATCCGTTGTCATTGAAGAATATGTCGTTTTTGCGGCATTATTTTTCGATATCGTTTAAGTTAATCGAATAATATCGAAGTCTTGCAAAACAAGAATACGGCTGAATGCCCTGGATAATTAAGTACATTCGTTTCATTTGTGAAAGTTGGAGAGCAATAACTGGTATTAGTACCAGTTTCATTGCCGATAGTTGTTTGCTGTGTATCCAAACGCGGAGAAGGTCCGGTAGAATTATGTAACTTGTAACGGAGAATAACAGGTTCCAGAAGGTTTAATTTTTCTGGGATCTGCTGTCTGCGTATTACTAGATACGATAGTCCCAGCTTTTTTTCTCAAGGCAGTTTATGAGCCAGATGGATTTTTGGTTCTCTGGCGGAGGTGCAGATTTTCAGCTCCGTTATTTCATTTGGTTGGCAGGGATCGCAGGTCATAGGAATGTATTTTGAGGTCGTGTTTACCGGGGTGCTGCGCGATGGTTTTACCCGCCGGCGAGGTATCGAGGCACTGGCTAACCAGTTTTCGCTCGACTTCCATCAGATCAAGCGCCTGTTGTCCGGCGCGCGCTGTATCGTAAAACGGACTCAGGATCGACATCGGGCAGAAAGGATTGTTAATACTCTATGGGATGGAGGGTGGCATTCAGAGTTATACCAGGGTGATCGCATCCTATGGTGTAGCAGTCAGTCGCAGGGCGAGGGAGCGCCACTGGTTAGAGCTGGGATGATCAGATCGTTCAGCGCTGATTCCAGTATTTCTCTCTCATTACCAGCATCTTGGCAAACTTGTGATGACTTGAATCCGCATGCTCTTTTTCAGCGTGGAGACAGGCTGTCTCACCAGTATGTCGTTGTGCTGCGGCAGGATAAGGCGGAACTGCCGAAAACCTTGACGCTGACCGACTACAGCGCAGCACAATTGCAACAGTGCTATGCAAAAGTCAGTGCGGGGCAGATTCATGGAGAGCCTGTACCGCTCGGGAACTCTACTTATGCAACCTATACCGTTCAGCTTTCTGCTGAGCTGGGTAACGTACCGATCAGGTATCTACTCGGTTGTGTGGGCGATAAAAGTTGGTACTACACGATTTTTCTGTGGTGTGAAGCCCGGGTTTTTGCTGGAAAGCTGAGGCTGTTTGAGCAGCTCATCAGAGATTTTCGCATAGAGCCCGCGCCATCGGGTCGTAAAGTGAGTTGCTAGTCTGACCAGAGTGTGGAAAGGCCGTAGCCGAAGCACACTGCTCAGAGCAGGTTAAAGGGATAAAACGAAAAAGGACACTGCATGGCCTTTCCAAGCTCAATCAATATTGACGATTTGGCGGCAGCGATTGCCGACAACCAGCCCACCGGTAGCGATATTCGCGAGGACCGATCGCCGACCTCCGACTACTACACCATCAAAGATGCCCGCAACAGTGCGCGAGCGGCGGAGCGCTCGGCGCTGTTCGATGAAAGTGATACTGATCTATTGGCGCCTTGGCGGGATGTCGCCCAAGCGGCGCAGAAGATTCTGTCGACAAAAAGCAAAGACCTCGAAGTTGCGGCCTGGTATACCGAAGCACTGATCCGCCTGCACGGTTTCACCGGGCTGCGAGATGGCATGGCGTTGATTGATCGCCTGGTGGCCGAGCACTGGGAGGGCCTCTACCCGGAACCGGACGAAGACGGCCTGGAAACCAAAGTGGCGCCCCTGACGGGACTGAACGGGGACGGTGGAGATGGGACATTGCTGCTACCGATCCGCAGTGCCGAAATCACGCCCGAAGGCGATTACGGTACCTTCTCTTTCTTTCAGTATCAGCAAGCCCGGGATGCCGACCGTATAGCGGATGAAGATGCCAAGGCGGCACGGCTCGAGACGCTCGGCTACAGCCTGGGCGACATTGAAAGCTGCATACACAGTGCCAGTAATGAATGGGCGCAGGATCTTATAGAGACGCTGGAAGAGACCGTTGCCCATTACAAAAGCATCAATGACGCACTGCGTTCCAGTTGTGGCCACGACGCACCGCCGGCGACAAATATCAACACTCTGCTGGACGAAGTCCTGCGCACGACACGCTTTATCTACAAACAGCAGCTCGATGCCCTCGCGGTCTCCTCCGCTGAGCCAGCCGAGTCGGCAGGCCCGGCCGCTGGTGCGGAAGAGACCGGCGCAACTCTCGTCGCAACCGCGCCCGGCGGTCTCAATGTGCCCGCTGGTGCGGTCTCCTCACGGGAGTCAGCTCTGAAATTACTCGAGGAAGCGGCGAAATATTTCCGCACCTATGAGCCGCACACCCCCCTGGCTCCCGGCTTGGAGCGACTGATCAGTTGGGGGCGCATGACCGTTGCCGAATTGATGACCGAACTACTGCCCGACGATCAATCGCGTGCAGTCTATTCCCAGTTGACCGGCGTCAAGCTCGATGGCTCGGATACCCAGCGTTATGTGGCGCCACCTGCGGCGGCCAGTGGGGTTCCGATGACCGCCGATACAGGCGCAATGACAGAACCTGAGGCAGCTTCCACTCAGACAGGTTGGTCTGAAGAACCACAGGCAGAGGCCAGCGTGGGCTGGTAATCACTTCACTAATTGCATCCTAAATTGAGGAAAGGAGATCCAAGATGTCTGAGAGCATCCACAACAAGCTGAAGCGTGTGCGCAAGCCGCGTGTACACATCACGTACGATGTAGAAACCAACGGTGCTGAAGTCAAGAAGGAACTGCCGTTTGTTGCCGGTGTGATGGGCGACTATTCCGGTGATAACGCTGAAAACCGCAAGGCGTTGAAGGAGCGTAAGTTTGTCCAGATCGATCGCGATAATTTCAATGATGTTATGTCGAAGGTCAATCCAAAGCTGAATCTACAGGTGGAGAACACCCTCGCCGGTGACGGTAGCAAGATGGCGGTGGATCTGGACTTCAATCACATGGATGACTTCTCGCCGGAGCAGATTGTCGAACAGGTGGAACCGCTCAAGCAGCTGTTGGAAGCGCGCAGCAAGCTGCGGGATTTGCTCAGCAAGGCTGATCGTTCGGAAGAGCTGGAAAAGGTTCTGGAAGATATTCTGAAGAGTACTGAAAATGTCGGTGCTATTTCTGAGCAGCTGGGTCTGGGAGAAGAAAAGGGAGAGGACGCGGAATGAGTACCGAAGTCGAAAACGTAGCGGAAAGCGAAGCGGAAGAGCAGTCGGTCAGCCTACTGGAGCAAGCGATCTCGGCCACTAAGCAGACTGAACCAGATGAAGCGCAAGACCTGATCGCCAACCTGACTCAGCAGGTTCTGAAAGGGACCGTCACTTGGGATCGGAATCTTACCCAAACGATCAACAAAGCCGTCCAGGCTATTGATGCCGCCATGTCCAAGCAGCTATCGGCCATTCTGCACGAAGAGAAGCTGCAGAAGCTGGAGGGTTCCTGGCGCGGACTGCATCACATGGTCATGAACAGCGAGACCGGGGCGACGCTGAAGATCCGTATGCTCAACCTGTCCAAGCGCGAGCTGTTTCGCGACCTGGATAAAGCGGTGGAGTTTGACCAGAGCCAGACGTTCAAGAAAATCTACGAAGAGGAATTCGGCACCGCTGGTGGCGAGCCCTTCGGCTGCATGATTGGTGACTTTGAGTTTACCAGCCACCCGGAGGATATCGAGCTGCTGAGCAAGATGTCGAATGTAGCCGCGGCGGGCTTCTGTCCGTTCGTATCGGCGGCTGGTGCCGGCATGTTTGGCTTCAATGATTTTACCGAGCTGTCGAAACCCCGTGATCTCGGCGGCATCTTTGAGTCTGGTGAATACATTAAGTGGCGCAGTTTCCGCGACAGCGATGATTCCCGTTTCGTGACGCTGGTCATGCCGCGGACACTGGCCCGCACCCCTTACGGCGCCAACACCAAGCCGATTGAGTCCTTTAACTTTGAAGAGTTCGAAGTAGATGAGTCCGGTGTATCCCGACCGGCAGAGCACGATCAGTATTGCTGGATGAATGCGGCCTACGTGATGGGTACCACCATGACTCGCGCCTTCGCAGAGAATTCCTGGTGTACCGCCATTCGCGGCGCTGAAGGTGGAGGTAAAGTGGAAGGCTTGCCGACACACCTGTTTAAAAGTGATGACGGCGACCTGGACCAGAAGTGCCCGACGGAAATCGGCATTACTGATCGCCGCGAGGCGGAACTCAGTGCCCAGGGTTTCCTTCCGTTGTGCCATTACAAGAACACAGACTACTCTGTATTCTTCGGTTCGCAGAGCGCGCAGAAAGCAAAAGCCTTTGACGACCCTGATGCAACCGCCAATGCGGCAATTTCCGCACGCCTACCTTATTTGATGGCGACCTCGCGTATTGCCCACTACCTGAAAGTCATGGCGCGTGACAAGGTGGGTTCCTTCATGGAGGCGGGCGATTGTGAGCGCTGGCTTAATAAGTGGATAAGTCAGTACACCAACTCAAACCCTGACGCGAGCGCGGAAATGAAAGCCAAGTATCCGTTGGCCGAAGCACGTGTTGAAGTGAAGGAAATTCCTGGCCAGCCGGGTTGCTACAGCGCAGTAGCCTACCTGAAACCATGGCTGCAGATGGAAGAGCTGACCACGTCCATGCGTATGGTGGCGAATATCCCCACGGCGGGATAAAGCTATAGGCCCGCCGTCTGCGGCGGGCCTTTGATATTTCCGATGTACCCTACGAAAACGCGAAAGTCCCACGCTTTCGCTACTGAATCGTTCCTTGGGAGAAGCTTCTTTGTCCGCAGCATCATCCAGTCACCAGTCTCGTGAGTTCGGGGAGCTGCTGCCGGCGTCATTGATGCAAAGCGGATGGGGGCCCCTGCGAAAATTCCTGCAGGAACCGGACGACCTTTTTGCCCTGGAATACTGGCTGACGGAAATCTGTCCCTGTCACAACCGCGAGAATTTCAGCGTACGCCAGTGGCTGGGCAGGCTGATCGCGGAAATTGACGAGGCGATCTGCGACCAGGTCAATGCAATCCTGCGCCACCCCCGATTCCAGCGCCTGGAGGCCAGTTGGCTTGGCCTGGCCATGCTGATCAACGCCGCCCCCCATAGCGACAATGTGAAGATAAAGCTGCTGGATGTAAGTTGGCGGGATCTCACCAAGGATATTGAGAGGGCTCCGGATTACGATCAGTCCGGCCTGTTTCATCTGCTGTACAACGAGGAATTTGGTACACCAGGTGGTGAACCCTTTGGCCTTATTCTGGGGGATTACTATGTTTCCCACCGGCCGTTCTCGGACCATCCCTACGATGATGTTTTCACCCTGCAGGGCATTGCGCAAACCGCTGCCGCCGCATTTGCGCCGTTTGTATGCGCGGCGACCCCCCAACTGTTTGGTGTCGATCAATATGAGGATTTGGCCAAGCCAATCGATTTCGGTGAGGTGTTTCGCCAGAAGCAGTACATTCGCTGGAATGGATTACGGGAGCTCGAAGATAGCCGCTTTATTGCAGTAACGCTGCCACAAGTTCTGATGCGTCAGCCGTACAACACCAGTTTCTCGCGCTATCGCGGGCTGCGGTTTGCCGAGGCTGTTGCCGCTTCACACAGCCGCAACTATCTCTGGGGAAATGCCTGTTTTGCCCTCGGCGCCGTGCTGATACGCGAATTTGCCGAAGTAGGCTGGTTTTCGCATATCCGCGGTGTGGCACGTGATCACTTGGGGGGAGGCCTGGTATCGCAGTTGCCGGTTGTCCCCTATGCAGTCGATTCACGGGCGCACATGGGGCGTATGTCGACCTCTATACTGGTAACAGATTTCGCCGAAAGGGAACTGAGTGAGCTGGGATTTACCTGCCTGAGTCACTGCTACGATACCCCCTACAGCGCCTTTAACAATGTGCCGTCATTACAGCGCCCAAAGCAGTACACCACCAAGGCTGCAACGGCGAATGCCCGAATCAGCTCGATGCTGCAGCAGATATTATGTGCGTCGCGCTTTGCTCACTACATAAAAGTAATGATCCGGGACAAAGTTGGTGCCTATATGAATGCCAAGGACTGCGAACGCCAGCTTCAGCAGTGGCTCGATCGCTATACCACCGGTCGCGATGACCTGTCCTGGGAGATGCTCGCACGCTACCCGCTGCGCGAAGCGCGGGTCCAGGTGGTAGACGAGCCCGGCAAAGTCGGCAGCTACCAGAGCATCATTCACCTGAAGAGCCACTACACGGTAGACCACCTAGTGTCGGAGCTCAAACTCACGACGGCGCTGGCCCAGGTCGGTATTGGAACGGTAGTCTAAAAATGAAAGAAAAGCGGCTGCTCGCCCCGGTGCTCGATCGATTACTGGAATCATCCCGCAACGTAGATCCGCACCAGCCACATCAACTACTCAAACAGTTGCGCGAAGGGGTAAGGCGCGATCTGGAGTATCTGTTCAATACGCGCTACCGCTGTCTCTCAGCGCCGGACACGCATGTGCAATTACAGAAGTCCAATATCAATTTCGGTCTTCCAGATCTGTCAACGATAAACCTGTCGTCCATGGACAGCCGCAAGCGATTCTGCCGGGAAATCGAAAAGACCATCTTAAACTTCGAACCCCGTATCAGATCTGTAAAAGTCACAACCCAGGAAAAGATGGATGTAGAGGATCCGAGTATCCGTTTCCGTGTAGAGGCGGTACTACACGTGAATCCTGCGGCGGAAGTTATCGTATTCGATTCGGCGCTTAATCCGGTTACCCAGACGGTCGATGTATCGGAGATTATTTAATGAGTGAAAAGCTAATCGATCTCTACGAGCGTGAGTTGGCGTTTGTGCAGCAGACCGCCGCGGAATTCGCCCGCATGCATCCAGCGACGGCTTCGCGGCTGCAGCTCGATACAGATACCGTGGACGATCCCCTGGTCGGCCGCCTGCTGTCCGGTGTTGCGTATATGAATGCGAGAGTACAGCAGAAGCTGAGCGATGATTTTCCCGAGCTCACCGATGCGATGCTGGAAACGCTGTACCCGCATTACCTGCGTCCTATTCCCTCCTGTGCCATTGTGCAATTCGAGCCCGAGCCGGACCTTGATGCGATCACTAACGTGGGAGCCGGTACACTTCTGGAAAGTGATAGCTTTCAGGGACAAACGTGTCGGTTTACCAGCAGTTATTCCGTCGATATCTGCCCTTTTGAGGCCGTGAGTGCCAGCCTGATGCCGCGTCCATTCATCGCACCGGGGTGCAATGATATCCAAGGCGCGAATGCGGTACTCAAGTTATCGCTGAAGACCTTGAGCCAGGATCTCAGCTTCTTCGAGCTCAACCCTGGAAAACTGCGTTTTTTTCTGCGTGGCCAGCCAAGCCATATCTACGCACTCTACGATATCCTGTTGAGCAAATGCACAAAGCTGGTAGTGGCCAATGGAGAAGCTGACCCAAAGCCGATATTTTTGGAAAGCAATGCGATAAGACAAGTGGGGTTAGAGCCTGAAGAGGGTTTGTTGCCATATCCAGATACGGCGTTTATCGGTTATCGTCTGTTGACCGAGTACTTTGCCTTTCCAGAAAAATTCCACTTCATCGATATTGAGGGGCTACAGGAGGCGCTGGACAATAGCTACGGTGATACTCTGAATCTGTATTTCTATCTATCCGAGAGCCATGAAGAACTGGAAAAGCAGATTGCCACAAATATGTTCGCATTGGGCTGCACGCCCGCTGTTAATCTATTTCCCCAGACCGCAGACCCGATTCCGCTCAGCCATACGCAGTACAGCTATCATGTCGTGCCAGACGCGCGACGTAGTGACGGTCTGGAGATCTACTCCGTAGACGAGGTTTCAGCGACCGATGGCAGTGGGCAAACTACTACCTATCGCCCCTTCTATGGTATTCAGCATAGCCAGCATCAAGCGCGGCAATCGGCATTCTGGTTCAGTCGCCGCCGCGATGTGGTAGAAGGTGAACACCGTAATGAGCAGGCATCAGAAGTGGATATCACGCTGGTGGATCTCGATTTCAATCCGCATCGCATCAGCGATCACACAATGGACGTAAAACTGACCTGCTGTAACCGCAACTTACCGAAGAAACTGCCAACGGGCAATGCCCAGCCGTATCTGCAGCTCGTCGACGGTGATGCGCCGGCCAGTAGAATTAGCTGTATCGTGGCGCCGACGGCGACCCTGCGCCCGCCACGACGCGAGCGTGGTTACTGGCGGCTGATATCACATCTTAACCTGAATCACCTTTCGCTCTCTGGCAGTGGCGGCTGCGAAGCGTTGAAGGAAATCTTTCGCCTTTATGATTTTCGAGATTCAGCCAGCACCAGGAACTTGATCGAATCTCTGCTGAGGTTGACCACCTGTCCGATAACCGCGCCAATTCAGATAGATAACAGCGTCGTGTTGTGCCGTGGTACAGAAGTGAAGATTGAGCTGGACAGCATGATGCTATCGGGCACTAGCCCGCTACTATTTGCCAGCGTTATAGAGAGGTTTCTTGGACTTTACTGTTCGCTGAATTCCTTCACCCGCTTGATCGCCACCATGAGCGGCAGAGACGGAGAGCTGAAACGATGGCCACCACGCGCCGGCGACAAAGCGTTACTGTAATTGAGCGCTTGCGGCGCGAGCCGTACCGCTTTGAGTTTTTCCAGGCGGTACGGCTACTCGAGCGAGTGACATTAAGGGCAGGGCAGGAACGTGCACTGGAGCCGGTTGCGGGCGCTGCACCGCCGTCACGGGAGTTGGTGCGATTTAGTGCCCAGTCGAGTCTCTCGTTTGTCGGCGCCGATGTACTTCGTGTGCAACAAGCAGATAGTACAGAAAGTGAGCCCAGTGATGCCGCAACCAATCAGTGGCGAATGGAGGTCGGTTTCGGGGGGCTGATCGGCAGTCAGGGCGTCATGCCGTATTATCTGACGGAGCTCGTCCTCCGCGAGCTGCGGGAAAAGAATACCGCCCTGCGGGACTTTCTCGATATTTTCCACCATCGGCACATCTCGTTGTTTTATCAGGCCTGGCACAAATACCAGTTGCCGGTGAACTACGAACGCCAGCATCTTCGTCAACAGCGTGAACCGGACCTATTTAGCCATGCACTCGCCGCATTGTCCGGTCTCGGTACCAGCGAATTGCGCTACCGCATGCCGGTCCCGGATGAGGCTATGCTGGGGATGGCAGGTCATCTCAGCCGACAGCAGTGCTCTGCCGCGGCGCTCGCCAGCATGATCCGCCAGTACTTCGGTCTGAATGTATCCATCGAACAGTTCCAAGGGCAATGGGATAATCTTCCGGAAGATGTCCTCTGTCGCCTTCCGGGTCCCGGCTATCCACAGGGTGTGAACAACTGTTTGGGGCAGAATTCGGTGCTCGGTACCCAGTGCTTCCAGGCGCAGAACAAGTTTCGTGTGGTGGTCGAACCTCTGGAATACGAGCAATTTATGGCGATTTCGCCGGGCAGTGAAAAATTAGAAGCGCTCAAGTCCTTTATCCAGTTTAGCGCCGGCATCGAGATGGACTTCGAGATATGTGTAACGCTGTTTACGGATCAGGTGGTACCGGTGCAGCTCATCGATGAACCGGACAGCCAGCCGCTGTTGGGCTGGAACACTCATATGGCGGGAGAGCAGGAACACAATCAGCGTGTGGCGATTACGCTAAGCGCCGATCGGGTTTCGCCGGATGAGGCACTGCCTGCAGCCTGACAAGCAAAACCAAAAAGGAACTTTGACCATGATCAACATAGATCTCAAGCGTCTCGTTGATACCATGACACCGCACATGCGTGACTCGCTCGAGGGCGCAGCCGGGCTGTGCCTGGCGCAGAGCCAGTACAACGTGGAGCTGGAACACTGGTTACTGAAGCTACTCGATCAGTCGGATACCGATCTCTATCACCTGCTCGAAAAGCACGATGTCAACCCGTCTAACTTCGCCAAACAGTTGGCGACCAGCATTGCTAAATTTAAATCCGGCAGTAGCCGGCCGGCTGCGCTGTCACCGACCATAGTCGAGGGAGCTAAGAATGCGTGGATGCTGGCTTCCATCGACTACGGCCACCGGGCTATCAGCTCCGGCCATTTACTGGCCGCATTGTTACTGGATGAGACCTCCCGTCGTCAGCTCCTGGAAAGCTGTCCGGAGTTAAAAAGCATTGCGCCGGAATCGATCCGTGAAACAGCCAGAGCGATGTATGGCCGCAGCGGCGAGTCAAGCCATGTTGCGACGGCCGCTAACGCAGGGGAAGGGGGCTCGGCGGTCGCCGTCGCAGCCAGCAAGGCACCGGCGCTGGATAAATACACGGTCAATCTGACCGAGCGCGCACAGAAGGGTGAAATAGATCCGGTGCTGGGGCGCGATGAAGAAATCCGCCAGTGCATCGACATTCTTACACGTCGCCGGCAGAACAACCCGATTCTTACCGGTGAAGCGGGTGTGGGGAAAACTGCCGTCGTGGAGGGCTTTGCCCTGCGCATCGCCGGCGGGGACGTGCCGGAGCCTCTCAAGGGCGTGGCAGTACGCACACTGGATCTGGGCCTGTTGCAGGCCGGCGCCAGTGTTAAGGGCGAATTTGAGAATCGCCTCAAATCGGTCATCGAAGAGGTTCGCGCCTCCGCTACACCGATCATTCTGTTTATCGACGAGGCGCATACCATGATCGGCGCCGGCGGCAAGGAAGGGCAAGGTGACGCCGCGAACCTACTCAAACCAGCACTGGCACGGGGAGAGTTACGCACCATAGCCGCCACCACCTGGGCTGAGTACAAAAAGTATTTCGAGCGGGATCCCGCGCTCACTCGCCGCTTCCAGGTTGTCAAAGTGGAAGAGCCGAGCGAGGAAAAAGCCATCGACATGATGCGCGGCATCGCGACTTCTCTCGAGGAGCACCACAGGGTGCGTATTCTGGACGAAGCAATCATTGCCTCGGTGCAACTTTCCCACCGCTATATCCCCGGCCGCCAGCTGCCGGACAAGTCCGTCAGCCTACTCGATACCGCCTGTGCGCGTGTAGCACTAGGTCAGTCGGCGACGCCCGGTCCTATAGAAGATGCACAGCGTACGATAGCACGCGCGAAGAGCACGATTCAGAAGCTCCAGCGCGAGAACGCTGCGACGGGAGTGCATGAAGAGCAATTGCAGCACCTGGCAGCGCAACAGCAGGAAGCCGAAGAACGGCTGGGCGCACTTGACAACCAGCGCCGCCAAGAGAGTGAACTGATTGAGCAAATCCACAAGCTGCGGAACCAGATTGATGAACTCTTCCAGAGCCAGCTATCGAGCGGCGAAGCCCCCGATAAGGCTGCGATCGCAGATCTCAAGCAGCAACTGCAATCTCTGCACGCCCAGCTCGACGATGTGCAGGGCGAAACACCGCTGATGCAACCGGCGGTGGACGAACAGGCCATTGCAGAGGTTATCGCAAATTGGACCGGTATCCCTGTTGGAAAGATGGTCAGCGATGAAATCGTAGCGGTGCAGACGCTTGCTGAGCGCCTGAACCAGCGGGTCATTGGTCAGCCCCATGCAACCGAGGCCGTGGCCCAGGCAATTCGTACATCTCGTGCCGGGCTGACCGACCCGCGAAAACCAGTGGGTGTGTTCATGTTCTGCGGTACCAGTGGCGTCGGAAAAACGGAAACCGCCCTTGCGCTGGCCGATGAGTTGTTCGGTGGCGAACAGAACATAACGACAATCAATATGTCGGAATTTAAAGAAGAGCACAAAGTCTCGATGCTGCTTGGATCCCCGCCCGGATATGTAGGTTACGGTGAGGGCGGTGTTCTAACCGAAGCCGCGAGGCGCAAGCCATATTCTGTAATATTGCTGGACGAAATGGAGAAGGCGCATCCCGGGGTCCAGGACATCTTCTACAACCTGTTCGACAAGGGCACGATAAAAGATGGCGAAGGGCGTGATATCGACTTTAAGAACACCGTCATCATTATGACCTCCAACGCGGGCGAAGATGCGATCCGAGCCATCTTCAGTCAGGTCGAGGAAAAGCCGGAGCCGGATGTCCTACTGGACAATATCCGTCCACAGTTATTGCAGAAATTCAAACCCGCTTTCCTGGGGCGTGCGAACGTCATCGCCTATTACCCACTGGAAGACGAGGATCTGGTGGAAATCTGTAAAATCAATATGCGACGTATCGAGAAGCGTGTTAAAGAGCACTACGGGGCCAGCTTCGGTTACGACGAGGATGTACTGATTAATATTGTGGCACGTTGTCAAGAGGCTGATACGGGTGCACGCAATATAGAAGTCATACTCAATCGTACCTTACTGCCTTCCCTGGCCGGACGCTGTTTAGGCAGGATGGCCAAAGGGCAGGAAGTTACCAATATCCATGTTGGTGCCACGGAAGATGGTGGCTTTAAATACCGAGTCAATTAAAAAAGTGGTAGTTAAAGATGCGGCCCTCAGCTGAGGGTCGTGTAACTGATTTATATATCAATATAAAACAGCATAGACAAAGACGCTAAGTAAAGTAACCGTGAGATAGGCAAATGCAGAAACAAAGGCAAAGCCTCCCCTTACGGAATCCTCTAGGCGCGACGCTAGGCGCTGCACAATCAATGAAAATACGCTAACACCAGCAATAATCGAAATCCAAAAATAGCCGGTAAAAAATGGTAGAAGGTTAAATAGTAGGATAGCTATCAGACTAGCCGTACTTATTCCTCCCGAGCCTTTTCGCGTTATCGCAAATAAAGCTGCCATTATATAAATTACGCACAGCCATGCCTTATCCAAAAGCCAGTGTGTAGCCGTATTAGTTCCTATCGAATCTGCCTGGGCAACGTGCATTTGACCTTCATGGTAGAAAACGAAATAGACCACTATGCTAATTAGGCAGCTTCCAGGTAGTAAGTAAATGTATTCCGGTGGTCGACTGAGCCACCCTACTTTGTGGCAGAAGATCCGTAGCGTCGCTGTTAGTAAAGGGATTGACGCTAGCAAAGCTGTGGCGCGCCAAAATTCATCCGGATAAAGGATTGAGATAAGGGGAGGTACAACTAGTAGGCTGTTACTTAATTCATCCGGACTAAGATCAACAGTCTTTTGGCTTGTTTGATGTTTCCTATAATTTAGGCAATCAAATATAACCAAGACTGGAGTGAGAACTGCGAAGACCAGCATAATTAAATTAAGTCCAGGCATGATACAATATGAGTCTATGATTCTGGGCTGAGGTTCAAGTTTTGTCCGTTCATGCCCAGGGAGATTCCCTGGGCGCCGAGAGACTTAATGTAACGTGCGGCTTGCACGTGCAACCAGCTCTGCAACAGCAGCATGAACTCTCAAGAAGATTGTCCTGATAAATTCAACAGTCAGACTGGCACCGCTCTTTATGGTAACGCCGACTAATTGCGCTAAGCGTTTGATCAGGCGTAAAACCCAGAAAGAGATCTCCTTGCTGATTTGGTAGGCGTTGTGCATGAATATAGCGAGACGGTCAAGGAGGGTGAAAGTGGTTGAGCCAGATGCCACCAAAGCGATTGCTGCGAGATTTCCAATCTTCTTAAGTACCCACAGTAATGCCTCACCAGCAAGCCATGCAGTATTCATGGTTAAACTAAGGACAGAGTCTGACTTTAGCCAGGCTTCCATGCTTTGTTGGAGGTAACCTTGGGGGCGGCGCTTTCTTAAAACGTCCCATTCCAGGCTGGAACTACCTTTATTATCTTCAGAGACAGATTTTCGATAAGTATCTGAGCTGTGGTGTGCAACCGGGTTTAGCGAATCGGGAGAGCGGACTTGTAAGTCACCCTTGCCTCCATCGGGGACGTGAATAAATGGCCATGTCGGCACCATTGGCACTGGATCATTGCGATGATATACGCGGAAAATACTCTCTTCTGTAAGGCGACGTCTGCAATTACTTGAGAAATGATTCAGCCCGACACGTGGGCTGCCAAATGTGTAAAGTTTAATAGATTTTTCCGTATTGCATGCCAGCCAATCAGCGGTCAGCGTTGCCAATGCACCTCCGAGACTGTGGCCGACACAATGAATAGTGTGTGACTCTACTGGCAATTGCTGCACGAACTCTTCAATCTGTGGCAAGAATGAGGAAAAAGTATAGTAGAATCCCTGATGAACTTGGCCGCCGGTGTGGAAACGTTTTAAGCCGGCGTTCAGGTCTGTTAGTCCGTCATATAAGCTGGCTGTTCCCTTGAGAGCAATGAATGATTGCCCCTTGAAACGTCCGACTCCGTTGCTGGCTATTCCAATGGTATGTTCGTTTTTTAAGAAAGTAAGAGCGCCAGTCTTTCCTTTCAGACTATTATCTTTGCCAGTTTCGAAATCCGATTGGTAAACTCTCAGGAAATCGTCCCTACGGATGTCGGTATTTAAATCATAGATATCCTGAGCCAGGCGAGCAGCGTAAAGTGGTTCTAGATGGCTCATTTGGTACTCCATGTACATTTGGTAAATAGTGCGGGGCCAAAATCGCGATACATTTTTTCCTCGCTACTTAGTTCGCACGTCAGATTTAGTGGTGTACCTTCAAGTTCCGAATTTTTGTCGGGGTTTCGTTTGGAGAATGACCATATGCGGTCTTCTTTTCCCTCTATGACCACCACTATTTGCTGGGCGGAGACGAATTCCGCGGGAAAGAGTTGAGTGATTCCTCTCTGGCGAATTTCTGAGAAACTAACGACTCCGTCATTGTTAGTGAAAGCATAGTCTTCCCCTTTCTTGTCATTCCATTCCCAGCGGCGAATTACTTTTGCTTCTTTGAGAGGCTCTTTATTCTGGGTGATCCTTATTTGAACTGGGGAAAATACGTAGGCTTTTCCGGCATTTAAAAAAGACATTGCAGCTACCATATTGGATGTTGACGTAATCAGCACTAAAAAGATTAATTTCCCAATAAATCTGTGCCAGCGTGCAGGAAGTAATTTATTACTTTTCGAAGTTTGAAAATGCATTTGCAATATTATCCGATCAGAACCGTCGGGCATCCTATTATAATCTTACCACCATGCGCGGTGGTAACTCCCATTCGCGCAGCCGGTTTTCCTTGGGTCAAAACAGTTGTACTGTCCGTCGCAATGGTGTCGGGAGGTCCCACACAGGTGCGGGTACTACCAACGGTAGCAGAGGGTAGGTCGCCAATCAGAACAGCGGCTATCGTCTTGATAGCGGATAAGTAACTTACCAGGATTGACCGGGTCGGAAAGTACAGCGGATAGCGCCTGAGCCGGTCGATAGACGGCGGTGTAAAGCTTGTTTGCTGAACTATATATACAGCTGCGGCCAGGCTGGCAGAGTCTTTATGTGTGATTAAGCTTCCCATGCTACGCCTATAATTCTACCAAGTGCAGTTGGTGCCTATTGAATTCAGCATCAGGTGAACAAATCTAGTTTTGTCTGTCATTTCACAGGTCAAATTTAGCGCTTTACCTTCTAATTCCGCATTTTTCTCTTCGCTTCGCTTTACGGTTTCCCAGATCAAAATCTCATGATTCTGATGTTCAGCAATTAGTTTTTGATGGGACACGAATTCCTTAGGTAAGATTGCCTTATCGTTTTTGGTTAGCGCACTGAAATTGAAATAGCTATTTTCATCCGTTGATGTTGTTTCTTCGAATTTGTCTCCGCCACATTCCACGATGCGACGCAAGGTGACGTTTACAGCCGGTTCGTTCTTGTAGGTTAATTTTCCGCTTACTCTGGAAAATAGAAATACTTCATTGCCTGCGAAAAGTGACATGGTTGCTCCTGGAATTGCTATCAACATTGTCAACATCGTCAGTATTATGTTGCGCAATGGCAATGCTCCTTAGTTTTTCAGGGCGATCACTAGCTTGCTCTCGTTATCCCTTTCGAAAATATAAATTCACAAGAAGTTTTTACAGCCGATCCAAACGCCCTCTCTGTCTTTTAAGGATCGGAAAGCTCGCAGGTTAATTTAATTGGCTGGCCATCGAGCTCGAAGTTTTTCTTAGGTTGTCTCTTGGCGTAGATCCATATCTTGTATTCCTGATCATTATGATGGACCGCTATGGTTTGAGCTGATATGAACTCCATCGGCAATAGTTTTGTAATTGAGCTTTCATACATTGCCGGCAAAAAACCTTTCCAGAATCATCTGTAGTAAAAGTGGCGCTGTTTTCGGTCCGCCAATTTACCGTCCGTATTACAGTCGCGCCATTAGCGGGTTTTCCATGCAGCGTTAAGCTGATCTCCATTTCTGAAAAGGTGCAAGCTTTTAGAGGGTTAAGTGAACTCATAGCAATACCCAGGCGCGGAAAAACAAGGGTGAACAAAATTATGTACAGCATTGGCCGCGTTATCGATGGTTTCATCCAGGTTTTGCTCATGCGATATCAACCGCCGATCAGGACGGTAGGGCATCCAACCGCAATTTTTCCGCCATGTGTGGTCGAGTCGCCCATCCGGGCGGCGGGTTTTCCCTGAATCAAAACTGACGCGCTGCCCATAGCCACCGTATCGGGAGGGCCCACACAAGTGCAGGTACTTCCCGCCGTGGCTGAAGGTAATCCACCGATCAGTACTGTCGGACCACCCGGGCTGACTATCGGGCCACCCACGTGGGGAACGGTACCTGTGACCATCGGGCATACATGCATATCCGTTATACGCGATGCGGGCTTTCCCATAATTAATCGCCAACTCGTCCATTGCCGCCCCGGGCGAGATCTAACCCCTGCTCCAGATAGCGGATAAATTGTTTACTCGGATTGACCGGGTCGGATAGTACAGCGGCGAGCGCCACGCTGCCGGAAACCGCATGGGCATAAAGGTGTTCAGGTGGCTCAATCGCCGGTTCATCCGGTCCGGCCAGGCTACCGTGGCACCAATTGGCGGCCGTTGCTGCCCAACTGGCGGGCGTCCTGTGTTTGGTTTTTTCTCCCAGAGCCTTACAGCGTAATCGCGCTTCTTCGCTGGGCTTTTTAACCCAGCTCTCCGCTGCGATCAGCGCGTTGATATTGTCTTCGTCGGTCTGTGGGTTCTGAATGTCGCGGGCGGATAAGCATGCCCACCAAACGGCTTCGCGCTTGGGGAGGCCATGTGCCAGCAGTTTGATAGCGTCAGGGTAGAGACCCGCCTCCATTAGACGATCAATACTGACTTCCGGCGCGGTCTCGGGAACGACGTGCTCTTCGGCCTCTTCGCTCACTTCAAAATGCTTAAGTAGTTCAGCAGCGGTGAGTGCTTGAATTTTAATCAGATCAGTCATTGGCAGCTCCATCAATTGATCATTGTGACACCGCCCTTAAGGGTCAGCATGCCGCCACCCTTAACCTCGGCGGTGGCATCGCCCTTGACGGTCACCATCGTACCCTTGATGGTTATCCCGGCAGGTGTCAATTTGATACTGTTGCCTCCCACCTTCAGCTCAATAGATGTTTTGGAGGTGATTTTTATTGCTCCCATCGCATCTGTTGTCTGGGTCCCCTTGCTGACTTTTAACGTATGATTTCCAGAGCCGAGGGTTGTTTCCTGATTGCCCTTTTGGACATTGACAGTCTGATCGCCCTTGGCGATCGTCACCGTCTCGCTTCCGTCTGTGACAGTAATACTTCGATCCTGTTTGATCTCAATTGATTGCTTGTTTTCGATCTTTCCAGTCTGGTCGTTGTGGATCACAAAGTTATGATCCTTGCCGGCCTCCATATAGATCTCTTCCTTGCCTCCCTTATCATCGAAGCGGAGCTCATTGAACTTGCTGCCCTCGTACTCGGTTTTCCAGCCACTTTGTGTAGCCGTGTAATTCGGCCCGGGATTGTCCCCGTTATACACGGCTCCAGTTATTAGTGGGCGATCTGGATCGCCGTTGATATATGTAACGACGACTTCCTGGCCGACGCGGGGAACGAAATTCGCGCCCCAGTTCTTGCCCGCGAATGACTGCATAACGCGAATCCAGCAGCTATTTTGGGAGGAGTTCCATGGAAACTTGACTTTCAGCTGAGTGTAGGGATCATCGGATTTTTCGGCAGCTTTGGCCTTGACTTCGAGCACTTTGGCCACTTGCGGCGAATGAATTTTCCGAGCGCTAACACCAGGATTCGGGCGGGGCATGACCTTGGCGGGAATACAGCTGAACGTATTGTGAAAGTGTGTTTCCTGGCTGTTGCTGTCAGTCACACTGGTCTGTACGGAGGTGAGCAGGTACTTACCTTTTTCTGTGTTCAACGAATGATCGAAGTCAAAGCGGCCTCCCGCGCCGAATGCGGGGCAGTCACTGCGGCCGTAGCTGACGTCAAATAGTGACTCCTGAGATTCCATTGCACGATCTGCAAGCGCACGATGGTAGCTGTCCTTGAACTTCCTCTTGGACTCACCGTCAGCCTCAAAGTGGTTTAATCCATAGAGGCTACGAATATAGCTGGAGACATCGTTCAGCTTGCTGGTGGTCTTGACTTCCTGCTTATTGTCCTTAGACGCAGCGAATTCGCTGTAGTCCTTAAATTCGAATCCGCCACCGTGATAGTTGAAGTTACGTCGCCAGCTGCTCACGGTGTGCTTTGTGGGATGGCTGCCGCCGCCATCGTACTCGATTTTGTCACTGGCACAGTCGTAGAAGTCCTGGGCATCATCACAAACGACAAGTTCATGTTTGCCATCTTCATGCCTGAAGTAGTAGGCGATACCCTCTTCAGACATCAGCCGGCTGATGAAATCGAAATCGCTCTCTTCAAACTGCACGCAGTATTCTCGAGGAATATACTCGGCTTTGAGTTTCAGGGAGAGCTTTATGACTTTGCTGTACTCACCGAATAATTCTTCCAGTATCTGTTTGGCTGATTTTTTTTCAAAAACACGATTTTTGCCCGCGAGATTGGTGAACCATAGTCCGGGATGAATAATAGCCGTATAGCTGCGCATGCCCTCGGCATTCACATCGTGCATTGAGAAGTGCGTGACAAAACCACTGATGTACCTAGGCGTCTTAGCATGGTGAACCCTGACGGTAAGGGCTTTGCCAACGATTTGCTCCTGAGTGATCTCGTGGTTGTCCGATAGAAGTTCCAGCTGATAGCGAAAAGGTTTGGAAATGTGCTCCTCTCCGTGCACCGATGTCGCGATAAGCACATCCTTGCCAATCGGACTGTCGACCTGGATCATTCGTTTATCTTGATTGAGAGTGGGCATGCTCTGACCTAAATCCTTGTAGGCGCTCTATAGAGGCAAATTATTCGTTATATGATTGCAGCTGTTTAGCGAAGTGGTCACAAAACCGCTGTGCTAAACAACCGCGGGGCCGAGGTACCGCAGCCTGCGGCTGCGGTACTGGACCTGCGGCAAGCAGGAAAGACGTGCCTTACAGAACGGTAGCGGTGGCCAAGTCGTAGCCGACACGCATGTTTTTCGGGTTCTTGTTGGTTTTGTCCGCGTGATTGAGGTCCGCCTCAATTTTGGAGAAGCTCAGAGAAATAGACTCCATCGGTGCACCGCCGGACGAAGCGCTGATGCTGTAGGACGAGATGATTGCATCCTCCAGTTTGTAAACTGCATACTTCTCGACCGAATTGGCACCGGTCTGTACTACGTGGAACTCTGCGACAACCCCTTCGTCCCCGGAAACGGAGGCCTTGAACAGACCGCCTGAAGCAGCATCGATACGCTTGGTTACAGTGATTTCGCTGATGCTGGGGCGAGTGGCCTCACGGTTAGCCATGGCACCGGCCTCCATGCTGATGCCACGGCCGACGCCGAAATTGAAGCTGTCTACTTCAATCCAGTCTTCATAGCCTTTAGCGGTAACGTTGCCCTTCGGAGAATTGCTGTTGAAGTTCATATAGATAGCCATGGTAATCCCTCATATGTTATGGACTTTGGCGTTGGTGGTTCATCCTTTACCACCGCGATTCGCAGTAGCGCAGGTATTGCCGCAGTGGCAATTGTGAGCATTTAAGCAAAGAGGATTTAGAAAAAAAACCATTGATTACAGTAATTTAATTGACTCTGGCACGATTTTTACAAAATCTATGGTGTGTGTTTTAGGGCTTTCTTTAGGCAGGATTAACATCCACTCTGACACTATTTTTTATAGCTATGCATTGTGTGAGGTCAGGAGATTAATTGCAGAGAAAGAGTGTGATCTTGATGAATTAAAAAGAACTGACTCTGGAACCAATTTTTTATCGAAAAAAATTCAATAAGCCCGTTTAACGCTAACAATGCCGTGCATTAACGAATTCTATCCATCGTAACAAAGCTGCGAGGTCGGATTTAGGCGCACTATTCGTCGCTGTAATCGCCTGAAATATAATTGCGGGTGTTTGTGCGGTCCGTTTAATTGTTGAGGTGGTTTGGCTCAGTTATACTGCGCGCCTTCGTTTTCCAGTCGAATTGATGCGGTTTGGAAAATGTGTTCAGAAAATGCGGTCGAGGCAAAGGAATTTGCCGAGGAAATCTTCCAGGGAGGTGGATTTGAACGACAAGACTCGTATTGTCAGGCCGACTCACGAGCAGCAGGAACCGGGCGAAGACGGTGATACGACGGTTTTCGTCGCGCGCGACAGAACCGGTGCGAATGACCACCCTCCGATTGGCTCGAACCCCGGTCTCATTCCTACAGCCGCCTCAGAATTCACTGCGGATACTACGGTCTACCGGCCGAAAGCAGGTGGACTGCAGCGTTCCCCTGAAGTCGGTTTGCCTCTCTCGGAACACGGCCATGGAGATTTCCAGAGTTCCAAGACTGCATCCAGTACCATCGCTAAAACGGTTATCAAGGGCCGCTTCGAGCTCGATAAGCTTCTCGGTGTCGGTGGAATGGGGGCCGTGTATAAGGCGCTCGACCGCCGCAAGCTGGAGGCGAGCGATAGTGAACCCTACGTCGCCATCAAGTTGCTGAATGACGATTTCCGCCAACATCCTGATGCTTTCATTTCTTTACAGCGCGAAGCGAGGAAGTCCCAAACACTGGCGCACCCGAATATCGTAACCGTATACGATTTTGATCGGGATGCTGATCGCGTTTTTATGACGATGGAGTACCTCGAGGGGGCTCCGCTCGACAAGCTACTTCGCGAGCACGCTGAAATAGGGCTGGGCTTTGACAAAGCTTGCTCAGTATTACATGACATATCGCAGGCGCTGATTTACGCGCATTCTCACCACATAGTGCACTCAGACTTTAAGCCTGGAAATATTTTTGTCACTAACAGAAAAGGGGCAAAAGTATTTGACTTCGGTATTGCGCGGGCGGTGTCTGAAGGCGGTATGGCCAATACCGCGGGCGAGAAGACTATCTTCGATGCGAGCACACTCGGCGCGCTTACCCCGGCGTACGCCAGCCTGGAGATGCTGCAGGGCGCGGAGCCTGCGCCCAGCGATGACGTCTATGCCCTGGGCTGTGTTGCCTATGAGCTCTTCTGCGGTCGCCACCCTTACGGCAAAGTGCCGGCAGACAAAGCATTCGAGCAAAAGCTCAGGCCCCGGCGAATCCGCACCCTGAGCCGCCGGCAGTGGCGCGCGCTGGAGCTGGCGCTCGCGCTCAAGCGTGAAAACCGTACTGCCACGGTTGAGAAGTTCGTTCTGCAGTTCTTTGGTAACAATACTTGGAAGTGGGTGCTGGGAAGTGCCTTTGCCATTTTGCTGGCTGGAGCCGTGTGGGGCTATACGCACCTGGAACAGGAGAATGTGGCGGAACAGCAACGTGTTAAGGCGGAGCTCGAGCAAAAGCTGGAGCAAGAGCTGTTAGAACGACGCATTACAGACAAACGTGAAGCCATAGACCGCTTGATTGGCCTGAGTATTCTGACGAGCTCCTGGGAGGAGGATCTCGATATCGAGCTGGCGGAATACGCGGAGCTCAATCCGACCGACGAAGCCTACCTCGATACATCGCGACAGCGCGTATCCGAACTCTTTGTCGCTGCTGCCACCGGCCAGTTGAACCTCGGCAATCTGGACCAGGCCGACACTATGCTTGCGCGAGCGGCCAGTTGGTACGGTGAGTCGAATCAGGCGGAGCAGATTAAGTCGCAGCTGGCCAGTGAGCGTGCCGAGTTGCGCAGCCGGCTAGAGCAAGAGCGGTTGGCGGCAGAGCGCGAGGCCGAGCGCCTGCGTCAGCAGGAATTACGGCAAGAGAGACGCCTCGCCGCAGCACAGAAGCAGCGTGAACTCGATGCCGTACTGGGAAAGATGGAACAATCGTTACGCTGTGGCTTCGGCATGGATATCGGCGGCGGTCTCACCGGGCAACTCAGTCAACTTGCGGCGCTGGATGCCGACAAAGCGCAGAAAATCCGTCCGGTACTGGCGGCCGAATTAACCGGTTGCCTGAAAAAGCTGGCGAACGAAAACCCACTACGTACGGAGCCGCTGCTTACGGCCGCCCGAACAGTGCTGCCAAACCAAGGGGTGTTGCAGGAGCTGAAACTGGATTTCTGCGGGCACCTTCGCCCCGGCAGTGGCGGGAGGGGCGATCGCTATTCGTGTGCGGATCGCCTGTCTGATGGTGGTGATGGGCCGACGATGGTGGTGGTAAAGGGCGGCTCGCGCAAGTCCCTGGTGGTCGGCAAATATGAAGTCAGCAACGGTGAATTCAAACGCTACTGCCGCGATGGCGGAACCTGCGCGGAGCTGAGTCTGGGGGCCGATGATTTCCCGGTGCGAGATATCAAAATATCAGACGCAGAGGCCTATCTGAACTGGCTTAGTGGGCAAACCGGTTATAAATATCGGCTGCCTACTGAGCGCGAATGGTTCGCAGCGGCAAGTGCCGGTGGGGAGCCTGAGGTCGCAGATCGCAATTGTCACCTTAAGTACGGCGGTATCGAAAAGGGTGCAGAGCTGGTTGCAGTGACGTCCGGCTCTGGTAACAGCTTCGGGTTGGTCAATCCCGTCGGCAACGTCCAGGAATGGGTGCGCGGGACCGACGGCCAGCTGATGGCTGCCGGTGGTAGCCGGGAAGACCCAATGAGCCGTTGCCTGGCCACTACCAAGCGCTTCCACGATGGCGCGCCCGACACGGTTACTGGATTTCGCATCGCACGAGATCTCAACTAACGGACAACAATATGCCGGCATGCCTACGGTCGGCCAGATTGTCGCGCTTGTTCTAACAAGAATAACAGGCGTTCATTTTACAAGGATTTGTAAGGGGGGCAGATATGCTCGCGCGCTACAAAAGTCAGCTGGCAGTATTGGGTGCTGGTCTTCTCTTTCTGCCGACGGCAGGTTACGCACAGGATGATGAATCCAGCTTTCGCAGTCGCGTGCGTGCAGCTTTTGACCAGGATGTGCCGACGATCAGGGAGTCGGATGTCACTCGGGAATTTCTGCAGCGCACGCACGAAGCACAGGACCGGAACCTCAATGCGGATATCCCAGAGATCGCCAGGCGCGATGATGGGCCGCGGATTACGGTCAAAAAGTTTCAGTTCCATCGCTTGGAAGAGTACCCGGAGTACGGTATCGACCGAAACACGGTCGAGCAGTTAGCCGAGGAGCTCCGCGTTAAATTTATGAAAGAGGACAAGATCCTCGCTAATGGTTATACCACGGCCAACCTCGTGGAGCTGGCCAGCCTGCTGGACAACATGAATGCCCGCTTTAACCCGGAAGCCCTGGGTCCAGCTGAACTGCAGCGCCTCGTAAATGTTATAGAAAAGCAGAATTCGGAGCGGGGGCTCACGTACGGCGACCTGGAGGAGATAGCGGCAGAACTGACCAGTTTTTATCGCCAACAGGGGCTGTTCCTTGCCCAGGTTCAGATTCCCGCGCAAGAGGTCGAGGACGGTGTGGTTACCCTGACAGTGCAGGAAGGTCTGCTGGGGCAAGTCGCCGCGGAGAATAACCTGAAGTACTCACTTGAGCAGCTCGCAGCGCCCTTCGAAGATCAGCGTGGCAAGCTTGTCAGCCATGCAAATGTCGAGGAAGGCCTGTATCTGCTCAACGATCTGCCGAGCCTGAATATCACCGGCTATTTCAGTGCCGGTGATAATCCTGGTGAAACCAAGCTGAATCTGAAAGTTCGCGACGAGCGTTCCTGGAAGGCCGTGACGCGTCTCGATAACCACGGCTCCACGTTTACCGGCGATCAACGCGCTTTCACGTCCGTTGACTGGCTGAACCCACTGGGTATTGGTGACGTGCTGACAATCGGCTACCTTAAATCTACCGATGCAGACAACCTAAGCTCAGATTTTGGCTCCGATCTGGGGCAGTTCCGCTATAGCCTGCCATTCTTTGGCCCCCGCACCCGACTGCAGTTTTCTGCTGACTACAACGAATTTTCTCTGCGTGATGTCGATGAAGAGAACAGCGTAGTTAATCTTCTGGATATCCAGGGAGTAAACGAGAGCTATGCTATCACTGTCGATCACAAGTTCCGCCGTTCGCGGGATTTCAACCTGACCGGATCGTTCGGCATCACAGATAAGGAATCTGAACTGGATGCCATTATCGTCCTGCCGGATTCTGGCGATCACGTATATGGCGGTGAAGTCGGTCTGTATATGGATAGCCTGTCCAACGGCGCAGTGCCGATGCTCAATATCCTCAATACAAAAGTTCAATACGGAGAACACCAGAACCTGGTCGATCCGCTCCGCGGTGACGATTTCACCAAGTTCGCCGCAGATAGCAGTTCACTGATTTTTGTGCCTATGCCCTTCACTGACGCGAAGTCTCGCCTGATCCTGAAGAGCCGCTGGCAATATAGTGACAGTAGCCTGCCTGCCTTTGAGCAGTTTTCTCTCGGTGGCGCCAGCGCCGTGCGGGCTTTTGATGTACGGGACTTCTCCGCCGACCAGGCGGGTCTGCTATCCGCTGAGTGGTACGTCGATTTCCCGGAGTTTATCAATCCCAGTATTTTTGGTTATCGCTTGAACGACGTACTGCAGGTAGCGTTGATCGCCGACGCAGGCTACGGCGTGGTCAACAATTACGAAGAAGACCTGGATAACGACTGGAGCGCATTTTCCGGTGCGGGAATGTTGTTCAAGTTCAGCTGGCAGGAAGCCTTTGCCAGCCAGGTTTCCGTAGCCTGGCCAACCATGTCCAAATCCTCTATCGAAGGCACCGGCGACGACCCGGATGATCCCGCAATCTATGCGGACTTCTCCTTCTTCTTTGACTGATCTAATCGCAATAATCGACCGCTGAAATCGAGCAGGACGCTCTCCAAAGGTATCGGCATGCAAGCAAAAAAAATGACTCACGGCCTGAAAAAACTGACTTCCGCCATCAAGTTCTCCCACCTCGCCTATGCCGGTTTGATAGCGGGGCAGGTTATCAGTCACAACGCGCAGGCGGCTCCCGAAGGTGGTGTCGTTGTCGGTGGTGACGGCTCAATAACGGCCCAGGACCTGACGACGATTATCGACCAGAAGACGGATCTTCTGGCGATTGACTGGGATTCCTTCAACTTGACCGAGGAGGAGTTGGTCAAGTTCCTGCAGCCGAATTCCTCATCGATAGTCCTGAACCGGATTCTGGATCAGAACCCGAGCACCATTCGCGGTGCCATCGAATCCAACGGTCACGTCATCCTCGCCAATCCGCGCGGTGTCTTGTTTACCGAAACCGCAACGGTCAACGTGGGCGCTATCACTGCCGCGGGGTTGGACATGGATTCGTCTGGCTTTATGAATGGAGACTTTTCCTTTCGGGGCCAGGACGGATCGACCGGCGTGGTGGTCAATCGGGGCCTGATCAATGCTGCCAGTGCGGTGCTGGTTGGCAAGCAGGTGACCAATGCATCGAGCGGCCTGATCAGCGCCGATATGGTCAGCCTCGCAGCCGCCGACGAGGCGGTATTGACCTTCGATACTGACGGCATGATCGGTGTCAAGGTCACCAAAGAGGTGATGGAAAACCAGCTGGGTATCGACAGTGCCGTGTTGAACGAGGGGGCTATCGAAGGCGCCCAGGTCCTGATGGATGCCAAGGTATCGGGCGGTCTGTTCACGTCAGCAGTGAACAACAAGGGTACGGTGCTCGCCCGCGGAATTGACACCAGCGGCGGCACCATCCGGCTGACGGGCTCCGGCAGTGCAGTAGTCAACAGTGGCACTCTGGATGCATCCGGCAGCAATGGCGGTCAGGTTACGCTTGACGGCGACAGCGCCACCCACAGCGGCCAGATAGTCGCGCGCGGCAGCAGTGGTCAGGGTGGTCAGGTCAAGGTGCTGGGCGATACTGTCACTGTCAGCGGCGACATCGACGCCCGCGGCCGCGCCGCTGGCGGCGAAGTGCTGGTCGGCGGCGACTATCAGGGCAAGAATGAGCGGGTTCGCAACGCCGAAACCACAGTGGTGACTGCGGAAGCGGAAATCGACGCGAGCGGTATTGGCGACGGCAACGGTGGTAGGGTGATCGTCTGGGCCGATGACAGTACGCACTTTGCCGGCAGCATCCGCGCCGAGTCTGGTGTACTGGGCGGTGACGGTGGCTTTGTCGAGACCTCCGGCAAGGTCAATCTGCACCTGGGTGAGGCCACTATGTCTGTGTCTACCCTGAGTCTCGCCGGTGGTGACACTGGTACCTGGCTGCTGGATCCGGGTTGGTTGGAAATTATGGCTGATGCCGACTGCACAGAGAACTGTGTTTCTGTCGTGGCTCTGGCCGCGGCGCTGAACAACAACAATGTAACCATCACGGTATCTGCCAGCGAGACAGACCCTGTCAATTATTCCAGCACGGTAGACGATGCCAGCGGCAACGCTGCCGTTAATGAAAACAATCCGGATTACTCCAACGGCATACTCGTATCCAGCGACCTTTCCTGGGACTCTGGCAACACCTTGACGCTGACGTCTCACAATCAAGTGCAAATTGCCGCGAATGTCACGATCGATGCGGTAAGTGGTGCCAACGCGGGTCACCTGGCCGTGAATGCGGACGGTGACTTTACCAATCTGGGCAGCGTGCTCGTCTCGGATTTCTCCCTGGACCTGGGTGGTTCCTTCGTCAATAGCGGCATTGTATCTGTTGAAAATCTCAACTTGAATGTGGGCAACACCGGCGCCGATACGTTCAATACGTTGGGGGACATCACCGTTTCCACTTCCGGCACGGTAGTCGGCGGAAGCGGTACGGATACAGTCGACACCGTAGATGGAATCACCTGGACCCTGGGCACTGTGGATGGCAGTGCATCGGCCGCGGGAATCGACTTTAGCAATATCGAGCAAGTGGATACCGCCAACGCTATTGTCGATGGCAGCAGCAACGGCGTCACTGAGGCCTTCGACCTGACGGACGGTACGCTGAATGTGCTCGGCATCGACTTTACCGCGGCCGCCGAAGCCAAAGCTGGCGCGGAGACTGATGACAGTGTCACCAGCAATGCCACGTCCTGGAAACTGGTCGGAAATAAAAGTGTAACGGCGGGTGCCGTCACTTTCTCCGGAATCGACAGCGTCACCACCAACAGTGCCACCCTGAACGGCACTGCCAATGCTGACGAGTTCAGTGTGGACGGCAGCGGCACTATCACCAGTTACGATATTCAGTTTTCTGGGTTTAGTGTGGTCAACGCCGGTGCTAACGGCGTCGGTAAAGACACGGTGGACACCATCCCCGATGGACTTACCTGGATTCTGGGCACTGTGGACGGCAGTGCATCGGCCGCGGGGATCGACTTTACCGGTATCGAGCAAGTGGATACCGCCAACGCTATTGTCGATGGCAGCAGCAACGGCGTCACTGAGACCTTCGACCTGACGGACGGTACGCTGAATGTGCTCGGCATCGACTTTACCGCGGCCGCCGAAGCCAAAGCTGGCGCGGAGACTGATGACAGTGTCACCAGCAATGCCACGTCCTGGACACTGGTGGGAAATAAAAGTGTAACGGCGGGTGCCGTCACTTTCTCCGGAATCGACAGCGTCACCACCAACAGTGCCACCCTGAACGGCACTGCCAATGCTGACGAGTTCAGTGTGGACGGCAGCGGCAATATCACCAGCTACGAAATCCAGTTTTCTGGACTGAGTGTGGTCAACGCCGGTGCCAACGGCGTCGGCAAAGACACGGTGGACACCATCACCGATGGACTCACCTGGACCCTGGGCACTGTGGACGGCAGTGCATCGGCCGCGGGGATCGACTTTACCGGTATCGAGCAAGTGGATACCGCCAACGCTATTGTCGATGGCATCAATAACGACATCGCCGAGAGCTTCGATCTTACGGACGGCATACTGAATGTACTCGGCATCGACTTTACCGCGGCCTCCGAAGCCAAAGCCGGTGCGGAGACTGATGACAGTGTCACCAGCAATGCCGCGTCCTGGACACTTGAGGGAAATAGAAGTGCAACGGCGGGTGCCGTTACTTTCTCCGGTATCGACAGTGTCACCACCAACAGTGCCACTTTGAACGGCACCGACAATGCCGACGAGTTCAGCGTGGACGGCAGCGGCAATGTCACCAGCTACGATATTCAGTTTGCCGGGCTGAGCGCGATCAATGCCGGCGCCGACAGTGGCGGCCTCGATACGGTAGATGCCAGTGGTGCGGATATTCAGCTGAACGGCGCGGATGGCGAAGCCAGAGTCCGCAATATCGATTTCACCGGTATTGAGGAGGCGACCAACGGTAACTTGGTGACGTCAAATAACGGTGATCGCTTTGTGGTTACCGGGGCTGACAGCATCAAGGCGAA
>NZ_FQVA01000003.1:0-271775 GCF_900129095.1 Microbulbifer donghaiensis | reverse complement strand
CGGATGGCGAAGCCAGAATCCACAATATCGATTTCACCGGCATTGAGGAGGCGACCAACGGTAACTTGGTTGCGTCAAATAACGCGGATCGCTTTGTGGTTACCGGGACTGACAGCATCAAGGCGAACGAGATCGCTTTTGCCGGTATCACCAGCGTCGCCGCCGGTACCGCCACCACCGATGAGGTAACCGGCCTTACTGGTGAGGACTGGTCTTTCGACGGGAGTGAAGGCGTAGTCAACAATGGGATTACATTTACCGGAGTTGAATTCCTGATTGCGCAATCCGCCGGCCTGGTAGGCAGTGACAACGGCGATACCTATACCCTGGAATCGGATGGCGATGTCGTGGTCGGCGACTTCACCTTTCAGTCGCTTACTCATGTGAATGCTGGTGAGGGAAGCGATGTACTGCTCGGAACATCATCTGCGGACAGTTTCAGTCTGAATAGTGATGGGGATGTCACCAGTTATGGCATAGTTTTTAGTGGCCTGGAGAATGTAGACGCCGGCGATGGCGATGACGAACTCGATGCCTCGGGAAAGGCACTGCATCTGACCGGAAATAATTACGAGGTTGAAGACAACGATAATAATTTAACTTTCTCCGCAATAGAGAACGTTTTCGTCGAGGTGCTATACGGAACAACCGGAACGGATACCTTTGATGTAACCGGGAACAATAAGCTGGATGCAAACGAAATCCAATTTTCCGGATTGCAAGTTGTCTATAGTAATGGTGGAAACGATTTTCTTTTTGCGAAAAATACAGATAGTAATTCAGGTAAAATAAATAAAATAACTTTCGAGGGTGAATTCATTAAGAACGTCGAAACTGTGAATCTTTCAGACGGCGTCGATACTATTGAGATACTCTCCGGTGGTAGGATAAGAGTAAATGATCAAGAGGAATTTACTACACTTTTCGTTAACGCTCTTGGCGGAGATGATACAGTCATTGGCTACGACTCCGAAGACTGGACCATTACCGCCTCCGGTGATGCGCAGTGCATTGGTATAACGTTTACCAACGTTGAAATGCTGGTTGCGGTGAATGCCGGACTGATTGCCCCAGAGAACTATGACAACTTCAGTCTGGTTGCGTCGGACGTCAATCCGTTTGCGATAAATATTGCCACTGCCAACCTGACGATAGAGGGGGCGAATTTTGTCGAGTCCTCTGCAGGCACTGGCTTACTGAACGCCAATATTCTCGGCGATACCGGAGTATCCCTGACCGCCAATGCCAACGAAATCGATGCCGGTGGCCTGCTGTTTTCCGGCATCGATAAGGTCCACGCCCAGTCACTGACCGCGACTGACACTGCCACCAGTTTCACCGCCGGCGGTGCCGCCGGCAGCCTGACTGTTTCTGTTCCTGCTGGTTCCGATATCGACTTTTTCGATCTGACGAGGGTAACAGCGGGCACTGGCACGGATAGCCTGGCTGCCGGCGCCGAGGTGGATCTGCTGTCGGACGCTGGAGAATTCTTTAGCAACGGCATTAATTATTTCGGCATCGACAGCGTCGATGTCGCCTCCACCCATGCCGTTAATGGCAGCGGCGCCGCCGAGACTTTCACTCTCACCGCTAATAACGCGTTCGATATCACGCTGGCCGGCGGCCGCGAGATCAGCTTCTCCAATGTGTCCAACGTCCATGCCGGCGGCGGTTACGATACTCTGGACACCAGCGGCAATGTGATCCTGAACGGCAATACCCGAGAAGCGAGATCTGCCGAAATTGATTTCACCGGTATCGACGGTACCACCAACGGCGTCATGGTGGTCTCGAACAACGGGGACGACTTCGAGGTCACGGGCGCCGACACCATCAACGCCAACGGTATCGACTTCTCCGGTATCACAAGTGTGACCGCCGGTACCGGCAGTGATAAAGCAACGGGGCTTAGTGGCGAGAACTGGTCACTCGACGCTTTAGGCAACCCGCAAAACAACGGTATCGTCTTTACCAATGTGGAGGAATTCCACGCGCAAAACGCCGGGCTGGACGGCTCAGCGAATGCGGACACCTTTGTGCTGCAAGGGACCGGTGCCGTCAGCTACGGCGGCCACTCTTTCAAGAATCTCGCTAGCGTCGATGGCGGCGGCGGGGACGATACGCTGGATACCAGCGGTTCCGGCCTTGGAGTCACGCTGAGTGGTAGCGATTATCAGCTAAGTGCGGGCGATATTGATTTCTTCAACATTGAGTATGCCATTACCGCCGCTTTGACCGGCAGTGCCGGTGCCGATACCTTTACGGTAACCGGCGCCAAAACGCTGGATGCTTGGTTGATCCATTTCAGTGGTGTGGACACCGTTACCGCCGCCGGCGGCGACCTGCTGGTGACGGACGCGGTTGCACTGTCCGGTGCGGACAATCAGGTCGTCGCGCACGAGATTACCGTTACCGGGATCAGCGATGTCACCGCTGCCAGCCTGGAGGGTACTGGCGGAAACGACAGTTTCGAGATCCGCGGCGACAAGCAGCTGAAGGCAAACCAGATCAACTTCGCCGGTGTCGATAGTGTCGATGCGCTGGGCGGGAGTGGCGACAGTGTTACCGGCCTGTCCGGCTCCACCTGGAAGCTCGGCACCATGGAAAACAACAATATCGCTTTTACCGGTGTCGAGTCGGTCAATACGAACCGCGGCATTCTTTTGGGTACCGCCGGAGTTGACACCTTCACTCTGGAGGCCAGTGGTGGTGTCAGGGTTGATACAGTGACCTTCTCTGATCTGTCTCTGGTCAACGGTGTCGGCGGCAGCGACGTGTTGGATGCCAGCGCCTTTGCCGCCGGCTTGGCTCTCAGCGGCAGCGATAACCGACTAACCGCGCAGGGTCTCGACCTGACCTTTGCCAACATCTTCAGCGCGACTACCGCGACACTCGCCGGTACTGCCGGCGTTGATGAATTTGCCGTGGATGCGCTCGACAGCCTGCGGGCTGGTGAAATCGCCTTCAGTGGTGTCAGTGAAATCAATGCCGGCGACGGGGCCGATCTGCTGCGGGTGGCCGGTGACGGGCGCAGTTTTGACGTAACCGGAAGCAGGTCCCTGAGCCTTGGCCCGATCGATGTCAGCGGCCTGGAGCGGCTCGAATATTCCGGCACTGGCGGCACGGCGACCGGCGCCACTGGTATCGACTGGTCCCTCGAGGCGACACCAGGCGAGGTCGAAAACAGTCTGATTACTTTCGCCGGTGTGCAGACGTTGGTCGCCGATGGGGCTGGCTTGTTCGGCACGGCGGCCGCTGAGAATTACGGCCTGCAGGACGACAGCGATGTCGTTATCCATGGCCTCATCTTCCAGTCACTCACCGGAGTCGATGCCGGCGGCGGCAGCGACACCATTACCCTGGCTAGCAGCGCCGCAGCCACCCTGACCGGCACCGACGGCGAGGCGGAAATTCGTGGGCTCAATTTCAGCCATATTGAGGCGGTGGCCAACGGCACCCTGGCGGCATCCGGCAATGGCGACCGTTACGTGGTTACGGGGGCCAACGCCGTAAAGGCCAACGAGATAGCCTTTAGCGGCATCACTAGCATTGCCGCCGGCAGCGGTAGCGACAGTGTGACCGGTGACGGCACGGACTGGACGCTGACCGCAAACAACGATGAACTGACAAACCGCGGCATTACCTTTACCGGTGTCGAGCGGGTCGCGGCATCCGGCGCCGGCCTGTACGGGCCCGACACCGCGGAACAGTATGCTCTGTCCGATAGCGGCATTGAGGTCGAGGGCGTCACCTTTACCGGCCTGGCATTTGTCGATGCCGGCATTGCGGCCGACCAGCTCGATGCCACCGGCTATATGGGCCAGCTGGCCCTGACCGGCAACAGCAAGCAGCTCGATGCCGGCGGCCTGCTGATTAGAAATATGGATACGATCATCGCGGACAGCCTGACGGGCTCTTCCGGCGCTGACAGCTTTGACGTCGCGGCCGATGGCAGCGTAGCGGTTGCAGATCTGCTGTTTACCAGCGGCCTGGGGGCTATCGACGCGGGTGATGGCGATGACAGTATTGCGGTTGCCAGTGATATCACGCTGGCGGGGCAGAACGGTGCCGTGGCGGCCGCCGGAATCGACTTCACCCATATCGAAAATGCGAGCGGCACGAACATTATCGTGGTGGGTACTGCAGGCGATGAAAGTTTCGCGCTCCAGGGCAGTAAAAAAATCCTGACTTACGGCATTACCATTGATGGCGTTGCCGGCGTCGAGGCGCTGGGTGGAGTGAACCGGATTGTCGGCACCGCCGGCGCCGACACCTTTGCCGTCAGCGGCAACAATGCTCTAACCACCGCCGGCATAGACTTTTCTGGTATCAGCGCGGTCAGCGCTGGCGGCGGCAGCGATCGATTGCAGGGCACCGCAGGCGCGGACAACTTTGAGCTGGCCGCGAGCGGCGATATCGGTGTCGCGGGTATCAATTTCCGTGGTCTCGAAACCGTGGCTGCAGGGGCGGGCAGTGACAGCGTCACCGCCAACGGCGCCAGCTGGACCTCACTCGGCAGCGGCGGCGCCTTGGTGGACGGCAGTGCTCTGGCCACCGTGAACAGCGTGACAGTAGTGTTTGAGGACCTGGAGCAGGTCGACAACGCCGGCGCCTATCAGGGGCAGGATATCGACAGCGAATACGCCATCAACAGCCTGGATAGCCTGACGGTTGCCGGTGTCACCTTCGCCGGTTTGAACAGCTTCACCGCCGGTAGCGGTTTCGATGTGCTGCGCGGTGCCGATATCGATGCGCAGTGGTCTTTGAGCGCTTCGCAGGGCACGATCAGCAGTGGCGACGAGTCACTGCTATTTAGTGGCGTGGAGTCGATAGTTGCCGGCAGCGGCTCCGATCACTTCACGCTGGCCGGTGGCACGTTTACTGCGATTGATACGGGTGCCGGTAACGATACGGTGCTGTTTGCCGGAACCGCCCTGGATAGCCTGTCGCTGGGTGATGGCAACGACCTGCTACAGGTGGATGTGGATAGTAGCCAGGACGTACTTGTTTACGGCGGCGGCGGTGATGATGAGTTTCAGTTCAATGTCGCCGGTGAGACCTGGCAGATATTCGATAGCGCGAGCCGGGTTGGCAACTTCCAGTTCTCCGGTTTCGAATGGTTGGACAACAATACCGGCAGCCTGACCCTGGAAACCGATCTCGGCTTTGATTTCGTCAATGGTGGCGACAACAGCGCGAGCTTCAATCGCAACGGCGCCGGAATCCTGTTCGCCGATGGCGTGCGCCTGGGCTATGACGGCAGCGGCGATATCGCGATTACCAGCAGCTCTACCGAAACCATCGGCGGCGATTTGCAGGCCGATCGCGCGAACCTGACAGTCGCCGGTAATGTAGATATCACCTCCGATGTACAGGTTCTCAATATCCAGACTGCTGGTGCCGATATCGACATCTCCGTTGTCGCGCAGGGCGATCTGGTCATCGACGAAATCAACGCGGGCGGCGGCACAATTACGCTGAACAGCGCCAAGTTCGGCAGTCTCACTGCGGAGACCTATGGCGATACCCACCTGACGGCCGGCAAGGTAACGCTGGGTACCGAGCTGCAACAGTGGAGCGTGATTGGTAGTGCGATCAATCCGTTGCGTATGGATGTGTCCAACTCCGTCGATATCGTATCGATCAGTTACTTTGAGCCAGACTTTGTCGGGCAAGTTCCGACGCTGACGGCCAAGGGCGACGAGCTGCAGTCAGTCGCCGGGGCCCAGGCTGCCCAGGGGCTGAAGTCCGCGGTACAGAACGCGGTAGAGGACTTTGCCCAGGTGGATCCGGGTATTTTCAGTGCGGTTAATCCCTATAGCACCGGCGTGGATGCGGTGAACAGTCCGGAGATGCAACTGACCGGTGACCAACTATTGCCTCTGACGGTTTCCGGGGCGCCGGAGGAGGATGAGCTGCCGCGCAGATCTGCCGAACTGGAAGGGGAAGATGGCGATTTGCAACATCAGTCTCCGCGAGAGGGTGACCAGGCGGCGCTGGCAACTGAAGAGGTTGGAGGTTAATTGGCGTGATCCGTTCGTAGCTTCCGTGGCTTGATGAGCAAGCGAAATTGTCCAAGCAAAGGCCGACTCCGAAAGAGTCGGCCTTTTTTTTGCCCCGGCCAAAAAACTTGGTTCAATGCGTCATCTTTCCAGAAGCTCGGCCCGTTGTACGACGTTGCTTCGGAACTGCCCGTTGGCGATATCGCTACAAGCTACTGACTAACTGGCGAAAGTGATCACCGGTGTGAAATTCAGAGATGGGATTGAAGTGAAAGAGGTCAACCGGGACGCCGCTTGATTCTTGTCCGTGAATACCAGATTTGACAATAACTCCGGAAAAGTCTCTTTCTATCGAAACATTTTACATCGTAAAAAGAAGTAGCCGCGGATACAAAAAAGGCCGGCTCTCGCGAGCCGGCCTTTTGACGAATATTGTTCGCTACTTGTATAGGTAAGTCGCGCCGGCACTATCTGCTGTAATCAAAAGCGGTAGGGTCGTGAAGTAAGGTGTATCCTTGCCGTTTACGGCATAAAAATGGCCGCCTAGGTACAGCTTACCATTGGCCGCGGTGAGAGCGCGGATTGGGATATGGTAGCCAAAATCAGCTACAGGCCGGTTCCAGTCGCTTACGCTGCCATCGGTGTTGATGGCGGCCAGATGATAACGATCCTGATCGTTTACGCTGTGGAATGAACCGCCTATATATACGATGTCGCCAACGACGATTAGGGAGGTGACTTCCCCGTTCGCTGCTGGATTCCATTCCCGCAGGGTGCCGTCCAAACCGATGGCCGCCAAACGCTCACGTGACTGCCCGCCGAAGCTGGTGAATCTTCCGCCCACGTAGATACTATTCCCGACCACTGCTAGGCTCTGGACAAAGTTATTGGCATCCGGGTTCCAGCTACTCAGGGCACCATCGGTGCCGATAGCGGCCAGATAATTGCGCGCTTGGCCTCCGATGCTGGTGAAGGCCCCTCCCGCGTATACTATGTCGTCGGCCACCGCGAGGGTTGCTACGTATCTGTCGGGATTCGGGTTCCAGTCGCTCAGGGTGCCATCGGTGCCTATCGCGGCCAAGTAGTTGCGCGTCTGGCCGGCGATGCTGGTGAAGTAGCCGCCCGCGTACAGGGTGTCACCGGCCAATACGAGGGCGAAGACACGGCCGTTGGCATCCGGGTTCCAGTTGAGCAGGGTGCCGTCGGTGCCGATGGCGGCCAAGGAATTGCGCGTCTCCCCATTCACAGTGGTGAAGACTCCCCCCATATACACTGTGCCGCCAGACACTAAGAGGTTGGTAACCTCGCCGTCGACTTCAGGGCTCCATTCGCGCAGGGCCCCATCGCTGCCAATAGCGGCCAGGTTATTGCGTAGGTGGCCGCTGCTGATTGAGTTAAACCACCCGCCTGCGTATATAGCCCCTCTTGTGATTGCGAGGGCCTCTACCCAGCCTTCAAGCTCCGGTCTCCAATCGCGCAGGGTACCGTCGGTTCCGACAGCGGCCAGCCCCTCGCGTGGTTGCCCGCCGATAGTGGTGAAGTCCCCGCCCATATACACAGTATTATCTATTACCATCAGGGCATAGACTTCCTCATCGGCGTCTGGGTCCCAACTGCGCAGGGTGCCATCGGTACCAACGGCTGCGATATTATTGCGCACCTGTCCGTCGATACTAGTAAACGATCCACCTGCAAAAACAGTATTGCCATCAGCTACTAGGGTATTAATCTCGCCGTCCACGTCCGGGCTCCATTCGCGCAGGGTGCCGTCAGTACCTATGGCCGCAATTCCGTTTCGCGCCTGGCCGTTGATGGTGCTAAACGACCCTGCTGCATACACCGTGCCGTCAGACACTGCGAGAGTTTCAACATATTTATCAGCTGCAGGGCTCCAATCGCGCAGGATGCCGTCGGTGCCTATAGCAGCTAGGGAATCTCGGTCATGGCCTCCTATACGTGAGAAAACTCCGCCCACATATACTGTGTCACCATCGACGGCAAGAGTATTGACCGTAGAGCTTGCATCTGGATTCCATTCGCGTAGATTGCCGTCAGGTCCTAAGGCCGCCAGATAGTTTCGTGGCTGTCCATTGACTTCGGAAAAGTACCCGCCCAGGTACACTGTGTCGCCAGACACTGCTAGTGTGTTTATGTGTCCATCATGTGAGGATGTATCGAACACCATTTTGACCTCTGGGCTCCAATCCCCCACGGTACCGTCGGCGCGGATATGCGCCAGGTCGTTGCGGATCTTTCCTCCTACAGAGTCGAAATCACCGTAAATATACAGGCCGCCGGCGCCATCGGAGACGGCGATTCTTACACTGCCATCCACTGGGGGGAAGGCTCCAGAAATTCGGCCAGTTGCCGTGCTGAGTGGTACGCCGGAGCCTGCCTGCAGTCTCAACTGAGAGAAGCTTCCGCTCAGGTAGGTGTCGCCGCTGGCATCGTGGGCAATGGCGTAGACATCACCATTGGGCCTCAGTTGGAGTGGTCGCGCCCCGGCCTCGTTGGAGATCGCGGTGCCACCTTCGGCTACTGACTCGACATGGAACCAATAATTTTGGTCATTTTTCAGCCCGGTGACTGTGTGCGGTGACTCGGCGCCCGCTACCATGGTTCCGCCCGGGCAGCTCGCGTAGTTCTCGATATCGCAGCTGGGTGCCGTGGAATAAAAGAGGTCATAACTTTGCGCCCCGGTGTCTTCCCAGGTAAGCGTGACGACAGTGGAGCCGGCCTCGGCATTGAGAACAGTCGCGACGGCGGACGGGGGTGCTTCGCCGCCGCTGGAGCTGCCACCGGAGCTACTGCTTCCGGAGCTGCTGGAGCCGCCACTGGAACTACTGCTTCCGGAGCTACTGGAGCCGCCGCTGGAACTGCTGCCTCCGGAACTACTGGAGCTGCTGCTGGAACTACTGCCCCCAGAACTGCTGCTCGAACTGCCATCGCCACTGTCACTACCACCGCCCCCTCCACCACAGGCCGCGAGCAGCGCACTCAAGAAGAGAACCGGGAGCTTTCCGGTCACACTTTCCAGTGACTGTCTGAAGCTTTCGATAGGTGTAGACATTGCTAAATCCTTTTTAATCGTCTGTCGCTAGTTGGTCTAAAAACTCTTCTGGTCAGTGTTGTTGTGTTTGCGATTCTGTAGCTCGCATTTACTCGTTATTGGATATATTTTCAATAATTAAAATTTCTTAAATCGTAATGCATTTAATGGTTGTAATTTTATGTAATCTAATTGCGCACCGTACTTAATTGGTTCGCATGGAAAGAGTGCTTTGGGGGCCATAAAGCGTGGAGATAGAGGTTGACGCTCACTTCTGTTTTTTGCTTTCGGTCTATACATGGCCAAAATTTAATGGATCTATTCCTCGCTTAAAGTGCGGTATATCTTACATTGATAAGTTGCCGTTTATGCATCTATTTCCTTGGTTTTGGTGATCAATCCCGCAATTTTATCAATGAATAATTTCGAGAACTGTGCGAACCCACCACTAATAAAAATACTTTTATTAATCGACTCTAATAGTGGTGCTTAGATTAATGCTCTTAATGTGTACGAAGGTTTAATGTTTTCTTGGGCGGGTAAGGGCCGGAAGTGCTGTGAGATGATATGGAGGTAATTTCTTTGGGATAATTTTAGGCTGCACGCCTTTTGAGCATTGCTGTGCATCAATATGTAAAACATCGCACTCTCATGGAGATCCCGGCCATTCCTGGTATCAAGTGCACCAGCTCACTGTGGTGACCAAAGAGTTACATATCCCCGATTCAATTCATCCATTTAACGGCCACACAAGTGACTTTTGGCATAGACGAACCCTGGTAGTTTGTTAAGTCAGGTTATTCACAGACCTATCGTTGGAAGTTAACACGGCCTCTCGAAGAGGGGCGGTTCGCTGAAGTCAGTACTGTCGGTGTACTCAGAAATGTTCAGTCGGCTTCCATTCTGCATCTCCGCGCCCGCTCGGTGAATACGCCAGAGATGCGTCCCCGGGGCGGTCAGCTGCTCCCCGGGGTAACCTCTGTATTGACTGGCGATGACAAGGGCCCGGGGAGCAGGTAGGCGGAACTGGATAGCGGTGAAGAGTTCCGGAAGACTGGCCATACAGCCACTGCGCTGCAATCCGACGCTGCCGGCGGCTGATTGTCGTCTCGCTCGCCTTCTTCGGCTGCGGTGGCGCAAGTGCATATCGCCGTACACGGGACGCGCAAAAATCAATCTGTCTCCAGAAAGTGGTAATTGGCGAAAAGACCGGATCTCATGAGTCGATTTTTCCGACTTCTCGAACAGTGCTCCCAATTCATCAATTGCATCAATATAGCCATCGATGTCATCGATCTTGCCCCGTTCGTTTTGTCCCCGGTCGCGTACTACATCTTCTGGTCATACGGTCCTACCGGTCTATTTGTAAAGTCATTCAGAGTCAACGACGCATAATGTGGCGCGAATAATTAGTGAGTCGAAGTTAGCCTCTGTAATTGTTGACGGAAGAATACCGAGTACAACTGTATTGCCATCCGGCGTGACAACCTATCAGACATAGAAGTTATCCTTTTTTAAAAGACTCAAGATGAATAATGCAGTAACCGCCGTTTTTTTTCCGCTTACACACAAAAATTTAAATTGCCCGATACACTCAATCTGATCGATTTTTATCCGGTCGAGGTTGAAGAAATACCTCGCTGGGGAAGAAGAAAAAGCTGCTGGAAATCGGAAGTCGGCAAATCTCGCTTGTTGTCATATTTCTCCCCGGCGCGTGGAACCCTCTAGCCGTTCTGTTATGCGTCGATCGCAAGCCATGTTGGCTCAACACCTCCAAGAGGTTTGTCTGTAAAGGAGAAATGAACTGATGAAAGGTCTACTTGCCCTCGGCGCTTCCGCCGCACTCTTGGCTGCGGCAGCCACATACGCCGGTGTAGTACATGAAGAGGAGGACTGTTGTAAGGATGAGATTGATATCGAGCTCTTGCTCGAGATTGAATGCGAATGCGATATCGTTGTTACTGGTGGCCTTTCGTATAACTTGGCACCTACTCAAAATGCCCAGAGGCTCAACTCTCTCATCGAAGTGGACTGCAATGTGCCTGGAGAGCCGGAGGTCACTGTCACGTCAACCAATGCCGGTTTTCTGGTGGGTCAAGATTTCGGAGAAATGATCCCGTATGGCGTTACGATACAGAATACGGCGCTCTTAAATACGCAGTTAGTCGTGCCTGCGGTAATCGCAAACTGGAACAACAATCCTCACGCGGTAGGCGTGACATTGCAAGCCGATCCAAATGGTTTTTCAGCAGATATGTATTCTGACATCATTGTCGTAGAAGCAGTGGCTCCATAATTTGCTTGGCAGTGGGCGCCAGGTGTCAGTTGGGCGCCCCAGCCGCGTATTACCAGGAATAAAATTAATGATACGCAAACTGTTTCGCCTGAGTACTGCCTTTCTGCTACTGACGGTACTTCCGCCGTGCGCGTTTTCGTTCACATTTAACCCTTCGTTGACGGTGCTGAGACTGCCTACCGACATAGGCGGCGCAACCCTGGTGCTGAAAAACCCCCGCGACGTCGATTTGCCGGTCGTTTTCGAAATGGTTGAACGCCAGATCACGGAAGACGGTGCGGAGTTGACCGAGCCTGCCGACAACGACTTTGTGATTTTTCCACCCCAGGCAGTGGTGCCCGCCGGAAAATCGCAGGCCGTCCGCATCCAGTGGGTTGGCGGTATGCTTTCCCAGTCCCGCTCCTTCACCCTGTTTGCCACGGAAGTCCCCGTCAATCTGAATCCCGGTAGTAAAACCGGTCCCGCTATCAAGACGGTGCTTCGTATAGGTTCGTCGGTCCACGTAACCAGTCGGGGATTTGCGCCTAAGCCGGAGCTTGTCGGATATCGACCCCGGCAGGATGGCGTGGTCGTTTCCATTGGCAATTCTGGTAACGAATTCATCTATATCGACAAGCTGGCGATGAAATTTGGCGGGGAGAAAATCGGCGGCATAGACCTGGCCAATGCTGCGCGTCGAACACTCATTCCTCCCGGAGCGATACGCACCTTCAAAGTGAACAGTGTACAGGGTGCTCCTGAACTGATATTTAACAATTAAAGATAATGCTTGCTAAGAATCTTGCCCTTGCTGCGGCCATTTATCTGGTAGCTGGCATCCCGCCACTAATGGCGCAGTCGGTCACGCCCACCCGCGTGGAGCTCAATATTGCAGAGTCCTCGCAGGCCATTTTGACATTGTCTTCTACCAGGGCGGTGGAGGTGGCCCTGGAGCTATCGATAAATTCCTACTCCAGTGCGCACGGGGATGTGCAGGCACCTCTGGAAATCCTGCCACCGCAGGTACTGCTGCGTCCCGGGGAAACAAGGCAGGTCACGGTGCGCTGGAGGGGCGGCGAAACATTGCGGCGCAGTGAATCCTATTATCTGGCGATCGATGAGCTTCCCCTGAATGTTGACGCACCTGAGGCCGCAACGGAGCTCCAGTTGTTGAGTTCACTGCGCCTGCCGGTGCACGTGGAAACCGGGGGGCAGGCCATGCTCTGGTTTTTTTCACCGGGTGTCGATGGCAGCGCATCACTGGAACTGCGCAATGCCGGCAGGCAGTACGCACTGCTTTCGCACTACGAGATCGGTGTGGAGAATAATTCAGGAATCGTTGTTTTTGACGGTCTCGACATCGCCAGACTGCTCAATCGTGACGCCATTCTGCCCGGCCAGACGGTATCGATTCCGCTGCGATTGATCGGTCTTGAAGCCGCGGGTCTGCAGGGTGCCCGGCTGGTCCGGAAGGAGTAGAGCTTGTGAGCCGCTTGCGAGTTCCTATACCGCGTCGCAATTTCGGCTTATTTGGCCTGTTCATGGGTTGGCTGCTGCTCTCGGCTATCGCGGTCGCGAATGATGTCGCTGCCAGTGGAGCCGCGCAGAACGTTGTCTATGTCAACTTGCCGGCTTCCATAGACGGAAGGGTTGTCGGAAACCTGAATGTCGGTGTGACGGGTACTGCCCTCTATACGGTCGATCGACAGAGCTGGATTGACTTCGCGAACGGACATTTTGATGCCGATGTTATCGCAAGCATCGCGCAGGCTGCCGACGATCAGGCCATTCCAGTTGTTGCTTTTATCGAGGAATTCATCGATATCTTTTTCGATCCCGCCACGTTAGAGATCAAAATCGACTTGGCGGAGTCGCGCCGGCGTACGCGTCAGGTGTCCCTGCGCCCCCAGGATGTTGATTATGCAAACCTGTCCGAATACGAACTGCCCGGGCGTTCCGCCTATGTGAACGTCAATCTGCAGCAGGACTATCGCTGGGATGATTCGCTATCAAGCGACCAGCGACAGTCCACGCTGGTTAATGTCGACGGTTCGGTGGAGATTTTCGGCAGTCCGCGGCTGGTGCTCGAGGGCGGCGTTTCCCGTTATTCCGCTGCCGGCATTGATGACGGCTGGCAGCGCAGTGAAGTCCGCCTGGTCCACGATGACATGCAGCGCGCAGTGCGCTACTCCCTGGGTGATGTGTTCTATCGGGCGACGGAGTTTCAGGTGTCACCGCCGCTACTGGGCCTGTCTGTCGAGCGGGCCTATGCAGAAATACAGCCACACAGAAATATCACTCCGACCGGAACCCGTAGCTTTACCGTAACGCAGCGCTCGACGGTAGAGATCTATGTTAATGATCTATACCAGGATACTTTGTATCTGGAGCCGGGCCGCTATGATCTGAGCGATTTTGCCATTAATGCGGGCGTCAATGACGTTGCTCTGGTTGTTACCGACGCGTCTGGCGAGCAGCGGCGCATTGAGTTTTCACTGTTTTCCGATCCGGCGCTGTTGACGAAAGGGCTTTCCGAGTTTTCTTTCAATGCCGGTTACCAGCGCGGGACCACCGATTTAGGCGGGATAGGCTACGACTACGATGCGCCCGCCTTTTCCGGTTTCTACCGTTACGGCGTCACCGACTATCTCACCCTGGGCGCCAACTTCCAGGGCACCGAGCTACAACAGATCGCAGGTGCTGAAATATCTCTCGCCACACCGTTGGGTAGCTTGGCTACCAATGTGAGCACGAGCGAATTGCAGAGTGTCGGACGCGGCACGGTGGCGTCGCTGCGTTGGTCCTATGACTTCTTTGCTGGTGGCGCCCGATCACACCAACTGGATGTGGTTGCCGTCGCCAGGGATGACCTGTACACCTATCTCGGGCAGGAAGTCCCGGGATTGCAGAACAAGTCGGAGTTGCGCGCCCGCTATTCGGCGCCGGGGCCGTTCGACAGCTATATCAGCGCCAGTGCCCGGCACGCGGAGACCTTCGATGAAGCTGCGCCGGTGGATAAAGTCTACAGCTTTAATATTACCCGTCGTTTCGGACCCTTTAACGTTTCCCTCCGGCTCGAACAGGAAATATCTGAAACCGAAGAGGCGCGCGCACTTGTGCGTCTGTCTGCGCCGCTTGGCCAGCGGCAGCTCGTGAGTACTCAGTGGGACAGTTTCGATGAAACCGGGGAACTCTTGCTGGGCAGATCGCCGAATGGCACCGTCGGTGATTTCTCTGGTGGTCTGGCGCTGCGTTCCGGTGTCGATACTTACCGAGCCGATCTGGAGACGTTTTACCAGGGCAATCGATTCCAATTGGGGATGGATCACAGTTACGTTCACTTTACCGATGTAGACCTAGAGCCGGATCAGCTGAGCACCCTCAGGCTGGGGTCCAGCCTGGCCTATGCCGATGGCAGTATCGGCCTCGGTCGGCCGATAACGGACTCCTTCGTCATGGTGCGACGCCACGAGTCCCTCGATAGCAGCCGTATTCTGGTGGACGAACGCCAGGACGGCTATGCCGCTGTCGCGGACAATTTCGGCCCGGCCGTGGTACCCACAGTTGGCAGTTATATGATGCGCCGCGTGCGTTGGGAGGCGGAGACTCCTCCATTCGGTTACGACATGGGTGATATCGAAGGTAATGCGTTCCCGTTCTACCGCTCCGGCCTGGTTTACACGGCCGGGTCCGAAGCTTCGATTACGGCAATCGGCGAAATCCTCGACACTAATGGCAACGCTATCGGTATGACTGTCGGCAAAATCACGGCGACCGACGAGCGTGAATTTGCTCCGGTGACCACCTTTACCAACAAGGCTGGCCGTTTCGTCGCCCAGGGACTGGCGCCGGGCGCGTATCGGATCGTCTTTCCCGATCGAGGTGGCTTGAGTGTTCTCTTCCGCATCGAAGAAGGAGCAACCGGGATAGTTGAGTTGGGCATTATCAGGGAGCGAATATCGCTATGAGTCGGATCGCAGCCTTGCTGAGCTGGATACTGCTCTGGTCGGTCGGTGTTGCCGCAATTGCCGCGGATGACGGGGAGGATGCCTGCACAATTCAGGAGGTGGCTCTCGAGAGCCCGTCTGGCCTGGTCTATTACCCTTTCGCCAGTCGCGAGGGGGCCGGTCAGCTGCGGCTGGTAGTTGCCGCACAAGGGCAGTGCCGCTTTGGGCTCGCACTGCTGTCGACATCCGGTGCCCAGTTGCTGGGTCCGGGACAGCCTCTGAATATGACCTTTCGGGACCGCGGCAATCAGGTTATTCCGATGAGTGGCAATGAACAGCGGTGGATACAGTTTGAGCAAACCGCCCGCGGCGCCGAGGCCGACCTTGCGGTGAGGCTTCCCCGAGGACAGGCGCGCCGCGCGGGAGACTACGAGAACACCTTTGTCGCGCGGATTTTTGCCAATGGCCGCGCCCTGTATGAATTGGACTTCCGCTTGTCGGTCCGGGTCGCGCCGCAGGCAGACTTACAGTTGGCCGGCAATGCCGCGGGGCAGCTGGGCAGGGCTACGGTGATGAATTTTGGCAAGGCGGAAACCGGTGCGAAGCGGTCGGCACTGCTGGCGGTTCGCGCCAACGGCGCATACAACCTGGCCGTTGCCTCGGAGAACCGCGGGCAGCTGCGCCATGTATCACTGATCGGCGACAACACCGCGGTGCCCTATACGGCGTGGCTCGACGGACAACAGCTCTCTCTGCGCGGCAGCGGCGACAGCCGCAACTTCCCGGAACCGGGCGACGGCAAGCACATGAGGAATATCAGCGTGCAGATAGGGGAAACACAGGGGTTGATGGCGGGCCGTTACCGCGATGTCCTGCGTGTGACCATCACGCTGTTGGAGTGACCGCTAACCGTTGTATTCACTGCGCGGTGGTCACCGAGGCCTGGCTAGCCGGTGGGCGATGAAAGGGCCGACTCCGGTGCGTCCGCTTGTTCGATAATTTTTCCGCATAGAAACAGTCTTTCCAGTAACGCCTAAGTGCCTGGCTCCGCGCACTGATTTCAAATGTAACTGTCGCGGCGGTTTCCTCTAACGATTAGGATCGGCAATCTGTTGTCTTACTTCCCCATTCATTCAACCGGATTGGTGAGCTTCTATCTGTACCGAAGCTGGCCCGATGAATAGATGGGATAAGTTGTATCGCTTGGGAGAAAGAGACCGTGAACCAGGATCAAAATGCACCGCTGAGGGAAGACGTGCGCCTGCTCGGCGAGGAACTCGGCGCGGTACTGCGGGAGCAGGCTGGCGAGCAGCTGTTCGATACCGTTGAAACCATTCGTCAGGCGGCGGTGGAGAGTCGCGGCCAGGGGGAAATGCAGGTCGGCCGTCTGCGCGAACTGTTGGATCCGCTCGACGACGACACGCTGCTGGAAGTGGCGCGTGCGTTCAGCCAGTTTCTCAATCTGGCCAATATTGCCGAGCAGCGCCACCGCGAGCGTTTGCACCGGAATCACCAGCGCTATCCCGGGGATCCCGATACCGACCGCGGCTTGCAGCAGGTACTGGCAGAGTTGGAAAAAGCGGACGTCGGCCAGGAAAAAATCCGCTCGGTACTGGAAGGCCTGTCCGTCGAGCTGGTGCTCACCGCGCATCCCACGGAAGTCACCCGCCGCACGCTGATCCGCAAATACGATCAGGTCGCCGACCTGCTGACGACTCTCGATCGGGCGGACCTCACCGAAGAGGAAGGGCAGCGACTGCGCCGCCATTTACACGAATTGATTCTATCCGCCTGGAGTACCGACGAGATTCGCCGGGAGAGACCCACGCCGGTGGATGAGGCCAAGTGGGGCTTCGCCACTATCGAGCAGTCACTGTGGCGCGCGGTGCCCGAGGGCATGCGCGAAATAGAGGCGGAACTGGCGCAGGCGGGGCTCCCGCCGATGCCGGCGGACTGGGTGCCGATCCGTTTTGCCTCCTGGATGGGCGGCGACCGCGACGGCAACCCCAATGTCACCGCCGCGGTGACCCGCGAGGTGCTGCTGCTGGCCCGCTGGATGGCCGCCGACCTGTATCTGCGCGATGTGGAAAACCTGCTGGCGGATCTGTCGATGCATCGCGCCAGCGACGAACTGCTGGCGTACACCGGTCCCAGCCATGAACCCTACCGTGTGATATTGCGCCAGGTGCGCGATCGCTTGCGTAACACCCGCGCGGCTATGGAGGCGCGGGTGAATGGTCAGCCGCAACCGACCGGCGAGGGCTATAGCAGCGGTTCGCAGCTGTTTGATGAACTGAGCCTGATTGATCGCTCGCTGCGCGAGGTGGGCTTGGCGGCCATCGCCGATGGCCAGCTCAAGGACACCTTGCGCCGACTCAACTGCTTTGGCATCACACTGTTACGCCTGGATATCCGCCAGGAGTCCACCCGCCACACCGACACACTGGATGCCATCACCCGCTATTTGGGGCTGGGCGGTTACGCGGACTGGAGCGAGGCCGAGAAGCAGCAATTCCTGCTCGCGGAACTGGAGAATCGCCGGCCGCTGGTGGATGAGGCCTTCTATCAGAGTGAGCTTTGTGATGACGACATAATGCAGGTGTTGGAAACCTGCAAAGTGATCGCGGAGCAGGGGCCGGAAGGGCTCGGGGCCTATGTGATTTCCATGGCCAGAACGTCTTCGGACGTGCTCGCGGTAATGTTGTTGCAAAAAATTGCCGGTGTGTGTCATCCGATGCGCGTAGTGCCGCTGTTCGAGACGCTTGACGACCTCAACAACGCCGGCGATACCATGAGTGCGCTGCTGAATATTCCGCTGTACAAGCAGCGTGTACTCGACGGCCAGGAAGTGATGATCGGCTACTCGGACTCCGCCAAGGATGCCGGTTTCCTCGGTGCCGCCTGGGCCCAGTTCCGCACCCAGGAAAAACTCACCGCTATTTTCAGGAATCACGGTATTCCGCTGACCCTGTTCCACGGTCGCGGTGGTTCCATTTCCCGCGGCGGTTCGCCGACGCGCATGGCGCTGCTGTCGCAACCGCCGGGTTCGGTAGCGGGCCGCATCCGCGTCACCGAGCAGGGCGAGATGATCCGTTTCAAATACGGCCGGCCGTCGGTGGCGGCGTATAACCTGGAGCAGTATGTGGCCGCGACCCTGGAGGCCACGCTGATGCCGCCGGCGCAGCCGCGCCCCGAGTGGCGCAAGGAAATGGACCGCCTCACCGAAGTGTCGGTGGCCAGCTATCGGCAGGTGGTGCGCGACGATCCGGCGCTGGTGGCCTATCTGCGCACCGTCACACCGGAAACCGAACTCAGCCGCCTGGCGCTGGGCAGCCGGCCGGCACGGCGCAAACCCGGCGGCGGTGTGGAAACCCTGCGCGCGATTCCCTGGGTGTTCGCCTGGACGCAGATCCGGCTGATGCTGCCGGCCTGGCTGGGTACCGGTGCGGCACTGGAAAGCGCACTGGAGACAGCCGATGAAACCGATATCCTGCGTGCGATGAGTGAGCAGTGGCCCTTCTTTCAGGGCGTCGTGGATATGCTGGAAATGGTGCTCGCCAAGACCGACACGCGGGTTGCGTCCTGGTATGAGGAGCGACTCACCAATGACGCCGAGCTGATTCGTCTCGGTGACACCCTGCGTGAGCGCCTGGCCCGCACGGTGAGCGCACTACAGCGGTTGACCGGCAGGGAGAGCTTGCTCGACAACAACCCGGTCATGCGCTGGTCGATCCGGGTGCGCGATCCCTACACGGATCCGCTTCACCTGCTGCAGGCCGAGCTGATGGCGCGTCTGCGTAACCGCGAGTCCGATCCTGTACTGGAGAGTGCCCTGATGGTGACCATCGCCGGTATCGCTGCGGGGATGCGCAACACGGGCTGATATCCGCATGTTGTTGCAGAGGTAGGCGCGAATCAGTATGCGGTCCGCCGACCTGGATCGGACGGAAATAAAAAAGGCCGACTCTCGCGAGTCGGCCTTTTTTGGAATTGGTGCCCAGGAGAAGACTTGAACTTCCACGACCTTTCGGTCACTAGCACCTGAAGCTAGCGCGTCTACCAATTCCGCCACCTGGGCAATTCAGCGGCGTGTGTCGCTGAGGACGCGCACTATAGAGATTTTCCCGAGTGTGTCAATTGTTCGTCGTGACCGCCCGGCCGGGCATTGCCCTGGCAGCGGATAGCTGAAGGGGGCTGGTCCATAACGAAAAAAGGCCGACTCTCGCGAGTCGGCCTTTTCGGAATTGGTGCCCAGGAGAAGACTTGAACTTCCACGACCTTTCGGTCACTAGCACCTGAAGCTAGCGCGTCTACCAATTCCGCCACCTGGGCAAATCAACGTGTACTCCGTTGAGGTCGCGCACTATAGAGATATGCCCGGAGGGTGTCAACGGTGGAGCTGCGCTTTTTTCAACTTTTTCAACGGTGGTCGGGAATTGCGCTGAAATCGCTTATACTGCGTGCAGTAGCGACTTTCCCTGAACCGGTAGTCACCGGTGCCAGTCGCCAGTCCAATTCCCGGAGTCCCTCCGGAAGCTGCCGAAGATTGTGCAGCTACCTCGAACAACGGATGCTGTTTTGACGCAAAAGAAAACCCCAATACACGACCTCGCCGATCCGCATGCGGAGCGCGAGGCAGAGAAATACGAAAAACCGGTTCCCAGCCGGGAGTACCTGCTGCAACTGCTCGAGCAGCAGCCGGGTCCGGTGCCCTGGGAGACGGTCGCCGACCTGCTGGAGCTCGACGACGAGGACCGCCGCGAAGGTGTGCGGCGGCGCCTGATCGCCATGTCCCGCGACGGCCAGATCGCCAGCAATCGCGCCGGTGACTTCGGTGTGCTGGACAAGATGAGCCTGGTGCGCGGCCGGGTGATCGGTCACCGCGATGGCTTCGGCTTCGTCACGCCGCGGGACGGCGGCGACGATCTGTTCCTGTCACACCGCCAGATGCGCAAGGTCTTCGACGGCGACGAGGTGCTGGTGCGCGAGACCCCCGGCGGCTTCCGCGGCAAGCGCGAGGCGGCGGTGGTGCGGGTTATCAAGCACAACACGACCGAGCTGGCCGGGCGCCTGTTCCGCGAGAACGGCATCTGTTTCGTGCGCCCGGATAACCCGCGTATCAACCTTGACATCATGGTGGCGGCGGAGCACTCGGCCGGAGCCGGCCACGGCCAGTACGTGGTGGTGAAGGTCGTCACCCAGCCGAGTCGCGACACCCTGCCACAGGGGGAGGTGACCGAAGTACTCGGCGACCACCTGGCGCCGGGGATGGAGATCGACGTCGCCATCCGCAATTACGGCATACCCCACGCCTGGCCGGCGGCCCTGCAGGGCGAGGTGGATGCGATTCCGGACGAGGTGGAAGAGGCGGACAAGAGCGCGCGGGTCGACCTGCGCCAGCTGCCGCTGGTCACCATCGACGGCGAGGATGCGCGGGATTTCGACGACGCCGTATTCTGCGAGCTGCTATCGGACGACAGCTGGAAGCTGCTGGTGGCTATCGCCGATGTTTCCCACTATGTGCGCCCCGGCACCGCCCTGGATGAGGAGGCCCACAGCCGCGGCAACTCCGTCTACTTCCCGGATTTCGTCGTGCCGATGCTGCCGGAGAAATTGTCCAACGGGCTCTGCTCCCTCAATCCCGACGTGGACCGGCTGTGCATGGTGTGCGAGATGCATATCGACCGCAGCGGCCAGATTCGCGACTTCCGCTTCTTCGAAGGGGTCATGCGCAGTCATGCGCGCCTGACCTACACCCAGGTAGGGCAGTTGCTCGAAGAGCGCGACAATCGCGATTCCGGCTTGCGCAAACGGCATGCCGCTCTGGTTCCGCACCTGGACAACCTGCACGACCTGTACCAGGCCCTGCGCGGCGCGCGCGATCGACGCGGCGCCATCGACTTCGAGACTACCGAGACGCGCATTATTTTCGACGCCAATCGCAAGATTGAGCGGATAGTGCCGGTGACCCGTAACGACGCCCACAAGCTGATCGAAGAGTGCATGCTCGCCGCCAACGTCTGTGCGGCGCAGCTGATGGAGTTGTCGCAGCAGCCGGCACTCTATCGGGTACACGATTCGCCCAAAGAGGAAAAGCTCAGCAACCTGCGCGAGTATCTCGGCGAGCTGGGCCTGCGCCTGCCCGGCGGTGCCGAACCGCAGCCGGGTGATTTCCAGGCCCTGCTGGAGCAGGTGGTGGGGCGTGCCGATGCCCATATCATTCAGATGATGATGCTGCGCTCGATGAACCAGGCCGTATACCAGCCGGAGAACCGCGGTCACTTCGGGCTCGATTACCGCGCCTATGCGCACTTTACCTCGCCGATCCGTCGCTATCCGGACCTGTTGTTGCACCGCGCGCTGCGCTGGCTGATCCGCAACGGCAGTGCCAACGAGCGGGCCGTGACGAAGAAGGTGCACACGGTGCCCGGCGTCGAAGCCATCGAGCGCGAGCGGATTCTTCCCTACGACATGCCGGCGATGGTGCAGCTGGGCGAACACTGTTCCATGACCGAGCGCCGCGCCGACGACGCCACCCGCGATGTGGTCAGCTGGCTCAAGTGCGAATACCTGCAGGACCATGTCGGCGAGGTCTATCCGGGCGTGATCAGTGCGGTGACCGGCTTCGGATTGTTTGTCGAGCTGGATGACCTGTACGTGGAGGGGCTGATCCATGTCACCGCCCTGCCGAAGGACTACTACCGCTTCGAGCAGGCCCACCAGCGCCTGATCGGCGAACGCAGTGGCAAGCGCTACCACCTCGGTGACTCGGTCACCGTGCAGGTGGCGCGTGTGGATCTGGAAGAGCGCAAGGTGGATTTCACCCTGGAAGAACTGGTGCCGAGAGCCAAGCGGGAATCGACGAAGGTGAGTGCGCGCGCCATGGAAATGGCGGTGGAGCATCAGCTGGAGCGCGAGCGCCGCGGCAAGCCATCTGCGACAAAGAAAGACACGAGCCAGAAACGCAGCGCCAGTCCCTGGGCGCGACACGCCGAAACGCCCGCGGGGGAAACACCGTTCCGCAAGCGCAAGGTCGGCTCCAGCGAGGCGGTGCCGGTCGCCGCCGAACCGGAAAAGCCGGCGGAGGTGACAGAGGAAGAGGCGCCGAAGAAGCGCCGCGGCCCCAGGCGGACGCCAACCCGCAAGGGCGGCAAGCGCCCGGCGGTGGCGGCGCGCAAGGCGGCGCATAAAGCCGACAAGGCCAACGCCAAGACGAAAAATGCCAAGTCAGGCAAGAAGAAAAAGCTCTCTGCCAAAGGCAAGAAGAAAAAGTAATCGAGGAATCTCTTGAGCCAACAACTGGTTTACGGCCTGCACGCGGTGCAGGCACTGCTGAAAGGTTCACCGCAACAGGTGCAGGAACTGATGCTGCTGCGCGGGCGCAAAAATCAGCGCCTGCAGAAAATTATCCAGCAGGCAGAAAAAAACGATATCGCCCTGCGCTTCGTCGACCGCCGCACGCTGGATGAAAAAGTCGGCGACGATGGCAATCACCAGGGCGTCGTGGCCATCTGCGCTGGGCAGACAAAAGTCCACGACGAGCGCTTCCTGCAGGAGCTGCTGCAGCAGCTGGAACGGAACGGCGAGGTGCCATTTTTGCTGGTGCTCGATGGCGTCACCGATCCGCACAATCTCGGCGCCTGCCTGCGCTCCGCGGAAGCCGCCGGCGTGCACGCGGTCATCGCGCCGAAAGACAAGTCTGCGGGCCTGACGCCCACCGCGCGCAAAGTGGCCTGCGGTGCTGCGGAGGTCCTGCCTTTCGTCACCGTGACCAATCTCGCGCGCACCCTGCAGCAGCTGCAGCAGGCCGGCATCTGGATTTTCGGTGCCGCCGGCGAGGCGGAGCAGGATATCTATCAGAGCCAGCTGACCGGGCCAATGGCGCTGGTGATGGGCGCCGAAGGCAGCGGCCTGCGCCGCCTCACCCGCGAGCACTGCGATCACCTGATCAAAATTCCAATGGCCGGTGAAGTCAGTAGCCTGAATGTCTCTGTGGCGACAGGCGTATGTCTGTTCGAAGCGGTGCGTCAACGCTCCGGCTGACAGGTGGATACCGCTGTGCCAGTTTTTCCAAGCCGGGCTGATGATTCACCCGGCTTTTTTTTGTTTTTTTAATCAATAGAATTTTAACGACTATTGTCCGACGCTTCTTCCGGCATGAAAGCGCAAAGCGGCGCACAGTATTGATTGCGCGTCGCGGCAATCCGCCCGCATTTCGTTGTGTCACTCCAGCTTTTCTAAATCGCTGCTAGATTTTTTGACGCGGCCGCAATCTGCGGGAACCTTTCTCTCTGCAGGTCCGTGTAACTGTATTGTGCAGTCGCTGCCGTGTGCCCTGGTCAATATCTCGAGTCAGGCAATTGACTGTCCATCCCTGCCACCAGTCATTTGGGAGTTGCGGTTTGAGCGCCTGGCTGACCCGGATTGTTCGATGGCACCGATCTCCTGAGGATCGGTTTGTCACTTTGGTTTTTCCCCATATCCGTCGCATGCATCGCATGGCTTATCGCTGGACGATGGATTCTGTCGACGCCGAAGACCTGGTGCAGGATGTGCTCACGGGGCTGGTGCCGCGGTTGGCTGACCTGGAGGCGGTGGAGCAGCTGGGGCCGTGGCTGATCAAAGTCCTCTATCGACGCTATGTCGATCTCTATCGGCGGCGACGCACCTCCCCGCTCGAACAGTCGGCCTGCAGTGACTGCGACAGCCTCTACGACGAGTCCGGCACCGATCACTGCGAGCAGCTGAACCTGCGCCGCGCCCTGAATCAAGCCCTGCTCACGCTCGATGATGACCGGCGCGATGTGGTACTGCTGCACGATGTCGAGGGCTACACCGCTATCGAGGTGGCAGAAATTCTTGGCATCAGTGTCGGCACGGTGAAATCGCGATTGCACCGGGCGCGACAGAGACTCAAAAAAGTGCTTGCGCCGGGAACCATTGAAGCCGGTCAGGCGTGTTAGGGGTGGCGAGAGGATGGAAAAGGAAAGCAGAGCTTCGATGGCGACGCCCGACGATATTCAACTGCTGAAGTTGTTGCGCAGTTTACCGGTACCGGATCCGGGAGAGGAATACGAACGGCTTTTGCTGCATGACGTCCTGCATTCCACACGCCTGAACCGGACTAGGCGGGCGCGAGTGCGTAGCCAGTTGTGGGTGCGATGGGGGTGGCAGTTGGCCTCGGTCGCCGGTGTGTTTCTCATTTGTCTCGCCACGGCTTCGCACTGGAAAGTCGTGATGCCACCACCGGTGCTGTCGCCGGTAGCGCAGCAGCGCAGCGAGATCTCGCGTCCGCTGCATATTCTGCTGGAAAGCCCGCGAGAGATGCGCGGGGCGACGATCCGCATAACCCTGCCGGATACTGTGGCAATTGAAGGGTACCGGGATGTACACCAACTGCGGTGGCGGGCCGATATTGCTGCCGGCGGAAACCGCCTGTACCTGCCGGTACAAATTCGCGATGGCGGGGTCGCCGGAGAAATACTGATCGAGGTGGAATACCAGGGGGCGAGCAAGTTACTGCGTTTGCCGGTTTCGCCCCTTTTTAAACCCACGCAGAGCAACAGCCTGACAAGAATCTAATGGTATTTTTCGTCGGGCCAGAGAGGTAAAGGATTATGTCGAGGAAAAAACTATTGGCTTTCGGATTCCTGCTCGGCGCGCCGCTGGCGATACCCGCCCTGGCCCAGCAAGCAGGGAACCCGAGTGACCTGGATGTCACTTTGACGGTCGTCGAGGACGCAGAAAGTGTTGAGGACGTTCTCAACAGTATCGAGCTGCCGCCGGACATTCGCGAGGCCGCGGAGGAGACACTGGCGGCGGTCATGGCGGCGGTTAGCGCCGCACAGCGCGGCGACGTTAAAAGCAAGGAAGACGCGGAAGCGCTGGTGCGGGAAGCAGTGGCCCGCAGCAGCGAGCTGGCCGCCAATGCCAGGCTGTCCGCGGACGCCGCCAGCGAAGACGCCCAGCGCGCCGCCGAAGTTGCCCGCGAAGCGGTGGAGGAGGCGGTAAAAAATGCGCTGTCCGGCGCGGATATGCAGGGAGTCATCGAACAGATGATGCAGGACATACTCAACAGCCTGCCGGACGATATCCGCAACCAATTAACGCTGGATCTGGACTCTCTCATCGATCAGGCGAAACAGGGTTTACCACCGGCACCCGGCGAGGGTTAAGTGATATTTACGCCTGGTCGTCGCATGCAGGTATAGGGATATATAGGGGTAAGAAGAGGTGCATAAAGGGTTGATCGGCATCCTGCTCGCGGGTGCGCTTGCGGTTGCCCCCGCGGTTCTGTTGGCGCAGCCACCACTAGTCGAGGGTATTGCAGCATTCAGGGGAGGCCTTTACCGCAAGGCGCTGGAATTATTCGAGGAAGAGGCGCGGGGCGGTAACGACAGTGCCAGGCTGAAGTACAACATCGGCGTGACGCTGATGAAGTTGCGGCGCTACGAAGAGGCCGGTGTCTATTTCCAGCAGTTATTGCAGGAGCCGGAGTGGCGCGATCTGGCCCGCTACAATTTCGCGCTCGCTGCCGAACGCAATAACCGGCGCATAATTGCGGCGAAGCACTACCGGCAGGTAAGTGAGACCTCAGACTCGCAGAAGTTGCGCAGCCTGGCGGCCACTCGGCTGAATGCGCTGGCTGCGATGAGTCGGCGCGCGGGGGTAAAGCGCTGGATCGGCACCGCCAGTCTGTCGGCGGGACGCGACGACAATGCCTACGCACTGCAGAATGCATTGTTGAAGGGTTCCAGTGTGGGGGCTGACAACTTTGCCGAGATCTTTGCCTGGGGGCAGTACCAGCTCGAGGGCATCACGGCCGATGGCTGGCGGCTGCACGGTTACGGTTATGGTCGCCGTTACGACGAGTACGACAGCCTCGATCTGAGCAGCGTCAGTGCCGCACTCTCTCGCGACCGGCGCTGGCGCGGCTGGCTGGCGGAAGTGGGGGTTTCCACCGAGTTTATTTTCCTGGGCGGGCAGCAGGTTACCCGGCAGGTGCAGTTGCTGGGTAGGCTGACGCGGGATTTCGGGCCGTCGAACTTAACCCTCGCCTATATTCCCGGCTATTACCTTGGCGGCGACGATTACGCCTACCTGGATGGTTGGCGCCAGCGCTTTGAAGTCAGGTGGCAGCGCCCGCTGCTGGCGGCGCAGGCGCGGATATTTTACCGCTACGACGCCAATGACCGCGCTGACCAGGTGCGGGATTCGGCGGATTACTACAGTTACTCGCCGCTGCGCCACTCGTTCGGTGGCGTGCTGGACTGGTCGCTGTCGGGCAACTGGCTCGTTACCACCGGAGTCGAATATCGATCCAGTGCCTATGACGGCGCAAACCGCACTACCGATATTGATGGCAACGTGTTGACCTACCGGCGGGAATCCGATCGCCTCAAGTCCTGGCTGGCGACAACATTCAAGCTGACACCCCGGTTGAGTCTCGATGGGAAATTCATTGTCATCGACAACGAAGAGAGCCTGGACAGCTACACCTACGACAAGACCGAGCTCAGTTTCGGTGTCAGGTATATTTTCTGACAAGCGCGGTGTGCTCAGCCCGGGGGGGCTGCTGAACAACCGCGTCAGGCTTGGTTGTGCCCCGACCGTCGCCAGCGGCGTGCGGGCGGGGCGTTTTTTTGCGGGCGTTGTTACGGCGTTCGGTAGAGCTCGCCGGCCGCTCTGTACATGATCCACGACGTGAGGATGTACTTGTCGTGAGACTGGGGAATATTGCCGCGGTGGGTATGGGTAAAGCCGCACGGGGACAGTATCAGGCTGCCTTTGCGCGGCTTGATCTTGACGCCCTGATAGTGGAATTCGGTTTCGCCGCCTTCCTCGACATCGTTCAGATACAGCAGCCAGAACAGAACCCGGTGCAGCGATTTCTGATTTGGGTCGCTGGGGTGCGGGTAGTGTTCGGAGTGCCAGTGGTAGTAGCCGCCGCGCGCCTTTTCATAGTGCTGGAAATTGATCTGGTCCAGCCGGTAGATACCCGCGACCAGCATCTGCAGCTGCTGCGCGCTCAGGCTGCCGATATCCTCACTCTTTAGGTTCCGCGCCTGGCCGCTGTGCTCGTCAAGGATGGTCGGTGACAGGGCGCCGGTCAGCATGTGCGGGTAGCGGCGGCAGTACTCCGTCAGTCCGCGGAATACCATGTTGTCGATTTGCGTACATTCATCGCGCCAGGATTCCTGTCCGGAGATCATCAGGTCGGAACTGGTCTTCTTGCTTTGGTCGACGCCGGAGCCGGTGCGGCCCGGCTGCTTGTGCGGCGACTCGTCGAAGCGCTGGATCAGTCGGTCGCAGACATCTGCGGGTGCGAAGTTTTCGAACAGAACAATCAGTGAATCCATTTCTCTATCCCGGGCAACAAAACAAATTGACGCGGCGTTAGGCCCCCTGCTTTAACAAGACGAACCAGTTGCCGTTGACTGCAAAGTCGTGTTGCCCGGCCGGGGGCTTGGCCCCGGGGAGTCAGTCGGCCGCCTCCGTGGCCGGCGCCGGCGTTCTGTCCTGCTGCAGCCACTGTTCCACCGCGGCGACAATCGGCTGCGGACTCTTGATCCAGCTCAGGTGGGGGTTGCCCTGGGGGTGGGGCGCCGGCATCTGCCGGGCCTCGCCGCCAGTAATTGCCGCGAGTCTCTGCGTCGCCTTCAGTGGCGCGAAGGGGTCTCCCGCCAGGGCAATATGCAGGGTCGGCTGCGGGCCCTGCCATGCCGGTGCCATGCGTTTCTCCGGGGCGAAGCGCCCGCTAAGGATCGAGCGGGACCAGTCTGTCATCAGGCCGCGGGCCTCCCGCCCACCGAACCCCAGTCGCGCGCCGGGAAAGTAGCCGAGCAGATTGGCGAGGAGGCCGGCCATGGCCGCCGCCCACAGCAGCGAGAGCCGCTGTGTGCCCTGCCAGCAGCGGTAATGGATATGTCCCGATGCGACGCTGACGACTCTGGCCGCCCCGGTCAATCCGGCCCTCGCCGCGAGCGTGGCGGCCTGCCCACCAATGCTGTGTCCAAGGATAAGCTCCGGCCCCGCGGGGAACTGCCGTTCGAGCAATCGCAGCAATTGGGGGATAAAGGTGAACACCAGGTCGCTGTAGTCGTAATCGGCACCGCGATGGGGCCTGGGCCGGCTGTCGCCAGTACCAGGCAGTTCCGCCACTGCGGTGTGATAACCGCGGTCATGCAGCACCTGCCGTAGCCGCTCGTACTTGACTGCCGGTACGCCCAAGGCGGGCAGAACCAGGGCCAGGGGGCCGTCCCCCGCGCGCCGGCTCACCGTGACCGGTACCAGAAATGGGCCAAACTTGAGGGTGTGAATCTGCTGCTGCATGGCGTTTCTCGCTGTGGTGGCCACACACTATAGCCAGCGCTGCGGAATTGACCGATGACCGATCCGGCCGTCGCAGTAGCCGGAATCTCGCAGCGCGGCCAGTCCGTCAGCGTCAGCCGGTTGCGGCGAACTGATCAACTTGCAAGCAGGAGGGCAAGTGCCTAGAATACGCCGCCCGCAATGGGCTCCACAGATTCGAGCCCGTTGTACTCCTTGCCTCACCGGATTGCCCGGGAGGCTGTTTAACCCGTAAGGAGCTAAAATGCGTCATTACGAAATTGTATTCCTGGTCCACCCGGATCAGAGCGAGCAGGTGCCCGGCATGGTCGAGCGCTACACTGCGACCATCAAAGAGAGCGGTGGTCAGGTTCACCGCCTGGAAGACTGGGGCCGCCGCCGTCTGGCTTACCCGATCAACAAGATCCACAAAGCTCACTACGTGCTGCTGAACGTGGAGTGTTCGGAAGAGGCTCTGGAAGAGCTGACCACCAACTTCAAGTACAACGACGCCGTACTGCGCAATCTGGTGATGCGCGAAGACGAAGCTGTCACCGAAGAAAGCCCGATCATGAAGGCGGAGAAAGAGAGCCGCGAGCGCAAAGCTGCCCGCGCTGAGCGCTCCGAGCGTCGCGAGCGCGCCGAGCAGGACTCCGCTGATGAATCCGAGGAAGAGGAATCTTCCGATAACGCCGAAAGCGAAGAGTAAGGGGATTATCTGATGGCACGTTTTTTCCGTCGTCGTAAGTTCTGCCGTTTCACCGCTGAAGGCGTAAAGCGTATCGACTACAAAGATCTCGATACCCTGAAGGCCTACATCTCTGAAACTGGCAAAATCGTTCCGAGCCGTATCACCGGTACCAAAGCCAAGTATCAGCGTCAGCTGGCCACCGCGGTCAAGCGTGCGCGCTACCTGGCCCTGCTGCCGTACACGGACAGCCACGAAGCCTAAGCCCAGAATCTTGGGTTTTTGTGCTTAGACGTTTTACAAGAGAAGCTATCTAGAAGTGCGCGCCCTGGCTGAATTCATTATGCGCGGGCGTGTGCGAGCGGTGCTCATCACCATGGTGGGCATACCGCTGATCAGCCCGGCAGCGCTGGCTCTGGTGAGCCTGCGTCGCGGTAGCAGCGACGGCCTGATGGTGTTGGCCTGGGCCCTGCTGCCGGTGGTTGCCGCAGGCATGAGCGACTATATGTCGCCGCTGATGACCGGCCTTGCAGCCAGTCACTTCGCCGCAGTTTTCTGTGGCGCGCTGGTACTGCGAGGCTCGCGCTCCTGGGGCGCTGCCCTGGTGACGGTGACCGCCGTAGCCGCGGCGGGCATTCTGCTCACCGCCCACCTGAGTGGCGGCCTGTTGCAGAGCCTGCTGCAGGCGGCGGAGGAGTCCGGCGGTGGTCAGGCTGATCAGCTCCGGCAGATATTCGGCAGCGAGCCACTCGCGACCGGATACCTGAGCTGGGTTTCTGCCATCACGGCGACCCTGGCCCTGGTGCTGGGACGCTACTGGCAGGCGCTGCTGTACAACCCCGGCGGCTTCCGCCAGGAGTTCCAGCAGCTGCGCATGCCGCTGCCACTGGCGGCGGTTTGTATGCTCGCATGGGTGTACAGCCTGGTGACCCAGGACTACGTGTTCTGGGGCGCGGTGATCGCCTTCCCGATGGTGGTCGCCGGTATCGCGCTGATTCACTGGCTGGTGGCCAGCCGCGGCTGGGGTCGCGGCCCACTGGTGGCGATGTACATCATGCTGGTGATCGCGGCACTGCCGCTGGCCGGATTCCTGTGCGGCCTGGCACTGGTAGATAGCTGGATAGATATTCGCGGGCGCTCCGCAAAATAGGCGCGGTCCGCACAAAACTGAAATTGAGGAAACCGAGATGGAAGTTATTCTGCTCGATAAAGTAGGCAAACTGGGCAACGTGGGCGACCGCGTTGAAGTCAAAGCCGGTTTTGGCCGCAACTTCCTGCTGCCGACTGGCAAGGCGATTCCGGCTACCGCAGCCAACATCGCTGAGTTCGAAGCCAAGCGCGCCGAGCTGGAAGCTGCTGCAGCTGCCAAGATCGCCGAAGCCGAGAGCCGTGCTACCAAGCTGGCTGACCTGGTTGTGACCATCGCCGCTAATGCCGGTGACGAAGGCAAGCTGTTCGGCTCCATCGGCACCCGCGACATCGCCGAAGCGATCACCGCTGGCGGCGTTGAAGTGGCCAAGGCTGAAGTAAAACTGCCGCAGGGCGCGCTGCGCGAAGTGGGCGAGTACGACGTAGACGTACAGCTGCACTCCGACGTGATCGCTGCCGTCAAGGTAGTCATCGAAGCCGAATAAGGCTTTGATAGCCTGCGGCTGCTGCCGGATGGCGCCAGTCGCGCTACAATCAGGCGCTGGATTCCCCCCGATTGGGAATGGGGAATTCAGCGCCTGTTTTGTTTCTGGTAGCCAGTAAAGCCGCATGAACGACGAATACGCCGTCCCCGAACAAGAATTGCAGACCGAAGAGACCTCGCCGCTGCCGCACTCGGTAGAGGCGGAACAGTCTGTGCTGGGCGGTCTGATGCTGGATCCGGGCCGCATCGACGCCGTCGCCGAGCAGCTGAGCGAGGAGGACTTCTTCGTCGCCAGCCACCGCAAGATCTTTGCGGTCATGCGCGAACTGACCGATGGCGAGCAGCCGCTCGATATCGTGACCCTGGCGGAGGGCCTGGCCAGCCGCGATCTGCTCGCCGAGGTCGGCGGCCCCGCCTACCTGGCCGAACTGGCCGAGAACACCCCGTCCGCAGCGAACATCGTGGCCTACGCCAAGATAGTGCGCGAGCGCTCCATGCTGCGCCAGCTGATCGCCGCCGCCGGCGAGATCAGCCGCACCAGTTTCAATCCCGGCGGCCTCGCCTCCGCCGACCTGCTGCAGATGGCCGAGCGCCGCGTCACCGAGATTGCCGAGGGGCGGGCGAAGGAGGGCGGTTTCGTCGGCGTCGACGCGCTGCTGAAGCAGACGGTCGAGCGCATCGATGAGCTGTTCAAGACCGAGGGCGATATCACCGGCCTCAGCACCGGTCTCACCGAGCTGGACCAGCGCACCTCCGGCTGGCAGCCGGGCGAACTGATCATCCTCGCCGCGCGCCCGTCCATGGGTAAGACGGCGCTGGCGCTGAACTTTATCGAGGCGGCCATGCTGAGCCAGGAGCGGCCGACGATGATCTTCAGTATGGAGATGCCATCCGACAGCCTGGTCATGCGGATGCTGTCGTCCATCGGTCGCATCGACCAGGGCCGCATCCGCAACGGCAAGCTGCAGGAAGAGGACTGGCCGAAGCTGTCCAGCGCCGTGCAGAAGATGAAGGGCAAGGCCCTGTATATCGACGACACCCCGGCACTCAGCCCGAGCGAGGTGCGCGCGCGGGTCAAACGCACGGTGCGCGACCACACCAACCAGTTGATGCGCGAGAACCCGAAACTGACCCGCGAAGAGGCCGAGGCCAAGAGCATGCCGGCCATGGTCATGCTGGATTACCTGCAGCTGATGCAGGTGAAAGGCAGCACCGAAGGCCGCACCCAGGAGATTTCCGAAATCTCGCGCTCGCTGAAGGGGCTGGCGAAGGAATACAACTGTCCGGTCATCGCGCTGTCGCAGCTGAACCGCGGTGTGGAGCAGCGCCCGAACAAGCGGCCGATGAACTCGGACCTGCGGGAATCCGGTGCGATCGAGCAGGATGCCGACGTGATCCTGTTTATCTACCGCGACGAGTACTACAACGAGGACAGCCCCGACAAGGGCATGGCCGAACTGATTATCGGCAAGCAGCGGAACGGCGAAATCGGCACCTGCCGCGCCGCCTTCGTCGGCAAGTACACCCGCTTCGACAACCTCGCGCCGGAGTATTACCAGCCGGACTGACACGCTGTACGGCAGCCTCTCCAGCAGGTGTCGCCCCTGGGGCCAGTCCTGCTGGTTAGCGACACCTCCGATCAAACGGCTCTCACTTTCCATAATTTCTTTCGACGCCGCTTATGCCAGAGTTCGCCCTGGCGCCGGTAGTTGCTTCCGCCGATATTCTGGCGCGAGACCTCATCGAACTGTGGATTTTCACGTAGGTGTTTCGGCGCATATCACAAAGGTGTGACTATGCTGTTACGTGATTCGCCTTAGGCAACCTTGTTCTTAAATCTTGCGTCCGCGAGTGGCAAACAATGTTAAAAATTGCGCTTTCGCCGAAAAAAATCTTTATTTTTCTTTTGCTGGTTATCCTGTTTCTCACCCTCGGGCATGCGGCCGGCCTATACAGTCGGTATGCGCTCGGACATCCGAGTGTATACGGGCTGGTGCCTATGTTTGAATTTGGTGGTGAAGGAAACTTTGTCGCGGCCTATTCTGCGAGTGCTCTCTTGTTTGCGAGCCTGTTACTCGCAGCAATTTCCTGGGCGCACCGGGCGAATGGAGAAAAATTCACCGCGTGGTTGATGCTCTCGCTGATCTTTCTCTTTCTATCTATTGACGAATATGCCGCCCTGCATGAACACCTGGTGGACCCTGTGCGCGAGGTGGTTGCCACGACCGGATATCTCTATTACGCCTGGGTTATCCCGTACTCCCTGGCGCTGCTGGTTTTTGTGGCGTCGTATGCGCGATTTCTCCTGCGGTTGCCCAGGGAAACGGCACTGCTGTTTGTTGTCTCCGGCACGGTGTTTGTATCGGGGGCTGTCGGTTTTGAGCTTCTTGGTGGCAATGAACATTATGTCAACGGGCTGGGAGGCAGATTGTCGGCACTCGTCTTTGTTGAAGAACTGCTGGAAATGCTCGGAATCGCACTGTTCAATTTTGCCTTGCTGCGATATATCGTGAGAACCTTTGGCGAAGTCGTGATGACGCTGTCACCCGACAACAAGGCCCGGCAAGTAAGCACTTCCGCAGCGGCGTTTCGCGAGGAGCCGGCGGGCTCGTAGCTGCCGGGCGCCTGGGATGGCACTATTCCGGCGCACATCTATGGTCCCAGGGGGGGAGCATCCTGTTGTTGTCTGCACAAGCGGTCCGCGCGCTGGTTGTTGAGCGCCAGCATATCCACAAGCCATGGCCCGGTGACCTGGCTTCCCTGATCGGCCACCTCGGCGCGCTGCAGCTGGACGCAATCCAGCGCATCACTCGCGCCCACCACCACCAGCTCTACAACCGCCTGCCGCGCTACCGGGAGTCGCAGCTGGCGCTGGCCGAGCAGCGCCGCGAGATCTTTGAATACTGGTCCCACGCCGCCGCCTATCTGCCGATGGAGCACTACCGCTACGCCCGCGTGCGCATGGACCGCATTCGCCAGGGGCAGCGCCACTGGTTCGAGAAGAATTCGAAGCTTTGCCGCTATGTGCTGGATCGGGTGCGCGCCGAGGGGGCACTGAAGGCCTGCGACTTCGTAAGGGCGAAGGGCGGCTGGTGGGAGTGGTCCGACGAAAAGAAGGCGCTGGAGCAGCTGTTCCATGAGGGCGAGCTGATGGTCTGCCACAGGGACGGCTTCCAGAAGGTCTTCGACCTTCCGGAACGGCTGCTGCCGTCTCACATCCGCACCGACGCCGCCAGCGATCTCGACTACGGCTGCCACCTGGTGCGGACTTTCCTGCGCTGCCAGGGTATCGGCCGCCTGGAAGAGATCGCCTACCTGCGCCGCGACGACAAGCCGCTGATTGCGGGCGCGGTCGAGAATATGCTGAAGAGCGGCGAGATCGTTCCGCAGGGGAAGGAATTGATGTTGGCGGATGACGGTCTACCCCTTCCCGCCAGGGTGCCGCGCAAGGTGCGCCTGCTGTCCCCGTTCGATCCGCTGGTGCTGCAGCGCAAGCGGCTGCAGCGGCTGTTTGATTTTGATTACCAGCTGGAGTGCTACCTGCCGGCGCACAAGCGCCGCTATGGCTACTTTTGCCTGCCGATTCTGTATGGCGACCACTTCGCCGGTGTCGTGGACCTGAAGGCGGATCGGGTAGGTGGCGTGTTGCGCATCGAGGCGCTGCACTGGCGTGACGCGCCCGGTGCGGCGTTGCAGGCGAGCTTCAACCGGGCGGTGGGGCAGTTTGCCCGCTTCCACGGGCTCGGCGTGGAATCCTAGTTACATTCTGACGACGACGTAGACTTCCTGTCCGTCCCGCTGTGTCGGCATGAAATAGTCATTGCCATAGCGATAGTACTGCACCCCGTTGATGACCTCCGCCGTGTAGCCTGGCGGCAGTTCCTCGAGCACTTCCCCTGGCGGATAGCCGGCCGGCCCGCTGGCGACCGGACCTGCGGCAGTCGGTGCTGGTGCCGGTACCGCAACCGGAGCGCCGGCCGGCGGCGGCACCACCACATAGGCGCGGCGGGCCGGGTGCCACTGGTAATAGGCGTCGGCGTATTGATAGTAGGTAAAGCCGCCGATCTGCACCTGCACGGCGCTGGCGGGCAGGGATACCACGGCGGCTCCCAGTGGCGCCGAAACGACGACATAGCCGGACGGCGCCGGCCGGTAGAAATGGCCACCGTGATAGAAATAGGGGTTGCCACCTACGGCGACGCTGACATAGCCGGTAGGCAATATGGGTGCGACGAAGCCGATGGATACGCGCGGTCCCCAGTAGCGCGGACCGCGGTGATGGTGTCGCTTCCAGTGCTTATAGGGGTGGTGGTAGCCGTGGCCGCCGCGTTCATAGCCGCGCGGCGCCGCATCGGCCGGGGGGCTGAAGGCGAAAGCCGCCAGCGCCAGTAGGCCCAGGGCGCCAAAGAGGGCTTTTAGTATTTTCACGAGCTCTCCCGCGAAGTGATCACTTACATAGGTTAAATTTTAACCCTTGTGCCCAGACTTTGGCCATGCCCCGGTGTTAAGAAGTGTCAAATGGCGGGCCGGTCAGCGATAGCGCTGCGCTATCCCCTCCGGTTGCGCTGCACTATCCCTTCCTGTTGCGCTGCACAATGCCCATCAGCTTGTACAGCAGCTGTGCGGCGGCAAAATCATAGGCGTGGAAGCCTTCGATCGGCGCGAACTCCAGCAGGTCGAAACCGATGATCTGCCGCTGTTTCGCCACCGATTCGAACAGGTTCAGGGTCTGGTACCAGCCGAGGCCGCCGGGTACCGGGGTGCCGGTGGAGGGAAAGACCGACGGGTCGATACCGTCCACGTCCAGCGTGAAGAACACCTTGGACGGGAAGTCGGCCGGTAGTTCGAACTCCTGCACATTGGTCGGCACCAGCTGGTGGGCGTCCAGGTAGTGCACACCGTATTTATCCCGCGCGCCCATTTCCTCCTCGCAGTAGGCGCGGATGCCGAGCTGGAACAGCGGGATTCCCGCCTCCACGACCAGTCGCATGACGCTGGCGTGGCTGTGCTTCTGTCCCTCATAGCGGTCGCGCAGGTCGGCGTGGGCGTCTATCTGCACCACGCCGAAGTCCTCGATACCGGCGTCCAGATAGCCCTTGATCACCCCCCAGGTCACCGAGTGCTCGCCGCCGATCCCCACCGGCATCTTGCCCGCCTCGAGGATCTCCCGCGTGGCAGCGGCGATATTGTCCATCACCTGCTCGGGCGCACCGCTGACATTGACCGGCGAGCGGGTGTAGATACCCAGCTCACACGGCGAGGAGAAGTTGTCGAACGTCTCCAGCTGCCAGGAGGCCTCGAGGATCGCCGCCGGCCCTTTGCCGGTGCCGCCGCCGTAGGACACGGTCTCCTCGTAGGGGATGGGGACGACATGGAAGAAGGCGTCTTCCGCCTTCGGCTGCTCGATTTCGGAGCCAAGGAAAATGGGGAAATCGTTTTCTGAGAGCATTGGTTACACCTGGTATTGCGTGACGGTCCTGGTCTCGCCAGTGGAATCGATTAAGCGCATCCGCTGTCCTGGCTACCGGCTGCGGTGGCCGGCCCCACGACCTTGGGGTCCTCGCCGGAGAGGCGGCCCTTGAAGTCCGCGTAGCCGAACTCTTTGACGATCTTCAGTTCATCGGTCGCCGAGTTCCACAGCGCGATCGCCGGCAGCGGAATGCCGTTAAATGTATTGGTTTTGACCATCGTGTAGTAGGCCATTTCCTCGAACACCAGGCGGTCACCCACTTTCAGCGGATCGCTGAAACTGTACTCGCCGATACTGTCGCCGGCGAGGCAGCTCTGGCCGCCGAGGCGATAGTCGTGGGGCAGCTCGCCCGGGCGTGCGGCGCCGGTGATCTCGGGGCGGTAGGGCATCTCCAGTACGTCCGGCATATGGCAGGTGGCGGAAGCGTCGAGAATCGCCTGGTTCTGGCCATTCCAGGCGATATCCACCACCTCGGCCACCAGTATGCCGGCGAACAGGGAGATGGCCTCGCCGGGTTCTAGATAGACCTGCACCTGGTGCCTGTCGGCGAAGGCGCGCACCGCGTTCACCAGTTCATCCACCTGATAATCGCGGCGGGTGATATGGTGGCCGCCGCCGAAGTTGATCCACTCCATCTGCGGAATCAGGTCGCCGAATTTCTCCTCGACAGCGGCAATCGTGCGCTCCAGCGGCTTGAAGTCCTGCTCGCACAGGGTGTGGAAATGCAGGCCGCTGATGCCTTCGAGATCTTCACCGTCAAACAGCGAGCGCACAATACCCAAGCGCGAGCAGGGCGAGCAGGGGTCGTAGAGTGCCGTGTGGCCCTCGGAGTGCTCCGGGTTGATACGCAGACCGAAGCGCAGCTCCGGGCGCTCTTTCTGCATCTCCAGACACAACGCCTTGTAGCGCTTCCACTGGGAGAAGGAATTGAAAATCACGTGGTGGGCGAACTGCAGAATTTCCCTGAGTTCGTCTTCCTTGTAGCCGGCGCTGAATACGTGCACCTCCTTGTCGAGATCCTTGCCGCCGTATTCCTCGTATCCCAGCTTGGCCTCGTACAGGCCGCTGGCACAGGTGCCGGACAGGTGCTCGGCAACCAGATGGCCGGTGCTCCACATGGAGAACGCCTTCAGCGCGGCCAGCACCTTGGCACCGCTGCGTTGCTGTACGTCGGCGAGTACCGCGAGGTTGTCGCGCAGCGCCCGCTCGTCGACGACGAAACAGGGCGACGGCACGCGGCTCGGATCGAAGTTGCCGAAGTAATCTATGCGGGGAGTCAAATCCATTAGTGAGCTCGCAATGGTTGCCGTAGGAGCCTGCTTGCAGGCGAACAGGAGCAGAGCTCCGTGCCTTTCGCCTGCAAGCAGGCTCCTACGTGTGGTCGATGGATTTTATTGGAACGGCTTGTCCAGCCAGGTTTCCTGCCAGGGCAGGCCGTACTGGTTCAGGTCCGCCATAAACGGATCCGGATCCATCTGCTCCATGTTCCAGACTCCCGGCTTCATCCACTTGCCCTCGAGCATCATCTTGGCGCCGATCATCGCCGGTACACCGGTGGTGTAAGAGATGGCCTGGGACTGCACTTCCTCGTAGCACTCCTGGTGGTCACAGATGTTGTAGACGTAGTAGATCTTCTCTTCGCCATCCTTGGTGCCGCGAATGATATTGCCGATGCAGGTCTTGCCTTTGGTCAGCGGACCGAGGCTGGCCGGATCCGGCAGCAGCGCCTTCAGGAACTGGATCGGCACTATCTGCTGGCCCTGGAACTCGATCGGCTCGATGCTGGTCATGCCGACGTTCTGCAGTACTTCCAGGTGCTTCAGATAGCTGGCGCCGAAGGTCATCCAGAAGCGCGCGCGCTCGATTTCCGGGTAGTGCTTGGACAGGGACTCCAGCTCTTCGTGGTAGAGCAGGTAGATGTCCTTCTCACCGATACCGGCGGGGAAATCGAACACGCGCTTCTCTTCCATCGGTTTGGTGGTGATCCACTCGCCGTTTTCCCAGTAGCGACCGTTGGCGGTGATTTCGCGGATATTGATCTCCGGATTGAAATTGGTCGCGAACGGCAGGCCGTGATCACCGGCGTTGCAGTCGATGATGTCCAGCGTCTTGATCCGGTCGAAGTGGTGCTTTTTCGCATAGGCAGTGAAGACGCTGGTCACGCCGGGATCGAAACCGCTGCCGAGCAGTGCCATCAGGCCGGCCTTCTCGAACTTGTCCTGGTAGGCCCACTGCCACTTGTACTCGAACTTGGCCTCTTCCGGCGGCTCGTAGTTGGCAGTGTCCAGGTAGTGCACGCCGGTTTCCAGGCAGGCATCCATGATGTGCAGATCCTGGTACGGCAGGGCGACGTTGATCACCATGTCCGGCTTCACTTTTTCGATCAGCTTGACCAGCTCCGGTACATTGTCGGCATCCACTTCGGCGGTGTCGATCTTGCGCGGCAACATTGCGGCGATCTTGTCGCACTTGCTCTTGGTGCGGCTGGCGAGGGTGATATTTTCAAACACATCCTCGACCTGGGCGCACTTGTGTGCCACCACCTGGCCGACGCCGCCGGCGCCGATAATCAGTACATTGGCCATGATAGATCTCCATATTTTTTGTGGAATTTAAGCCACTTTTTTCTGAGGCAAGCCTTCACTGCGCCTCTCGGACAACTCATTGGCGAGCCTGGTCGCGGTAACAGTTCGCGGGACGCGCCGTAAACCCATCCCTGGGGGCTTGTCGAAAAGGTCCTTCTTTTCGACAGTCCCGCAAACTGTTACCACAACCATGCTCTTCGCGTAACACTCGAGACTTCGTATTGACGACGAAGCAAGTAAGTTTGAATTTAAGGCAAAGTGCTGGGTATCCGTTTTCGAAAGCGTCAGCGACAGGGATGTCGCTGACGCAGCGTACAGGGATGTATTCACAGCGGTTTCGAAAACGGATACTCAGTGATTTGCCGCCACCGGGCCGGCTTCAGTGTGTTCCATTGGGCCGCGCCGGTGCCAATTGCCTATTTCTCGAAATACGTATAACCACTCATGCTGGCGGTATAGGTGTGCAGTATCTGCTTGCGCTGCTGCGCAGTGATCCTGCCATCTTTTACTGCCCGCTCCGCGAGCTTGCGGAAGCGCTCGAAAAGTTCCTGCGGCCGATATTCCACATAGCTCAAGACATCGGAAATGCTGTCGCCGTGAATCTCGCGGCTGTAATCGAAACTGCCGTCCTCGTGAATGCGCACGCTGACCACGTTGGTGTCGCCGAACAGGTTGTGCAGATCGCCCAGGGTCTCCTGGTAGGCGCCTACCAGGAAAGTACCGAGAATGTAGTCCTCATCATCGCGGAGCTCGTGCAGTGGCAGTGTTTTCTGCTCCTCCTGGCGGCCGATAAAACGGTCGATCTTGCCGTCGCAGTCGCAGGTGATGTCGGCGATGATGGCGGAGCGCGTCGGTGCCTCGTCCAAACGGTGAATCGGCACCAGCGGGAACACCTGATCAATCGCCCACATGTCCGGCAGCGACTGGAACACGCTCACGTTTGCGTAATAGATATCCGACAGCACTTCCGGCAGTGCCTGCAGGTCCACCGGAATCTGCTCCGCCTCGTCGAGCAGCTTGCGAATCTCCTGCGCGCCCTGCAGGAACAGGTTTTCCGCGTTGGCGCGCTCGCGCAGGCTGACCTGACCGTGCAGGTACAGGGAGCGCACTTCGTCGCGATAGTAGAGCGCGTCGTTATAGCTCTCCTGCAGATTCTTCGCGCTGATGCTGTTCACCGCATCCTGCAGGTTCAGCAGCATCTGGTGATCGCCTTCCGCAATCTTCGTGCGCTCGAGTTCCACCGGCTCGAAGCGGGTGGTGTCGAGAATATCGAACAGCAGCACCGATGAATAGGCGACGGTAGCGCGGCCGGATTCAGTAATGATCACCGGGTGCGCGACGCCCTCGCTGTCCAGCGTGCCCATGATCGCCTCGACCACGTCCACACAGTACTCATCCAGGGAGTAGTTTTTCGAGTGGGTGTAGTTGGTCTTGGAGCCGTCGTAGTCCACCGCCAGGCCGCCGCCGAGATCCAGGTAACCCATGGCCGCGCCTTCCTCGACCAGGTCGGCGTAATAGCGACAGGCCTCCAGCACGCCGGTGCGGATATCGCGGATATTCGGTACCTGGGAGCCCAGGTGGTAGTGCAGCAGTTTCAGGCAGTCGAGCATGTCGTGGCTGCGCAACTGGTCGACCATCGCAATCAGGTCGTTACTGCCGAGGCCGAAGATGCTGCGGTCGCCGCTGGTGGCGTTCCAGTAGCCGCCGACCTTGGAGGCGAGCTTCACGCGCGCGCCTATGTTGGGGCGCACCTGCTCGCGCTCGGCGCAGCGGATAATGGTTTCCACCTCAGAGGGCGTCTCGACGACAAAGAATATCTGCACGCCGAGGCGCTGTGCCTGCAGGCCCAGGTTGATGAACTCTTCGTCCTTGTAGCCGTTGCAGACGATCAGCGACTCGGTGTTTTCCAGAATCGACAGCGCCGCAATCAGCTCCGCCTTGCTGCCCGCTTCCAGGCCGTGATTGAACTTGCGACCGGCGGTGGCGATCTCCTCGATCACCTGGCACTGCTGGTTTACCTTGATCGGAAACACGCCGCGGAAGACGTTGTTGTAGCCGCAACCCTCGATGGCGCGGGCAAAGGATTCGTTGATGCGCGCGATCTGTGCGTCGAGCAGGTTTTCGATACGCAGCAGCAGCGGCAAACCGAGGCCGCGCTCGGTCGCGCCGCGGGCGATATCCATCAGGGAAACGCTGTGCGTTGCGCCGGCGGAATTTTCCACGCGCACGGTGATCTCGCCGGCTTCGTTCAAATCGAAATAACCGGCGCCCCAGTTACGGATGCCGTAAAGCTCAGCCGAGTTTTCGCAAGTCCAGTCTTGTACTTGTTGCTGTTTCATGGCGCCTGTTCAGTTGGTCATTAGCGGGGCGCGAATCTTGGGCCCAGTCGGGCTCGAAAGCAATAACTATAGATAACAAAAACTCTATTTTTCAGCAGGAAAAAATTAAATTTTTATTCGGTTTGTGGCGTGAAATTTATGAATTTGTGCGCCTGATTTGTTTTTGAATTTTTATTCGGGTTTTGTGGGCGGTAAGAGTTTCTGAAATGCCGTGACAAAAAAAGCGGCCCGAAGGCCGCTGAGGTTAGGGTGGCAAATTGCGTGACAGGCTGATCAATAGAAACCGGGGTTGGTGACAACTCGGTAGGCGCCGCGGGGACCATCCCACAGGTAGTAGGTGTCGTAGACCACGTAGTACTCGAGCCCGCCAAATACCACCGTCACCGCGGAGGCCGGCAAGGCGTGTACTACGGCGCCGACCGGTGCGCTCGCCACCACATAGCCGTGGCTGGCGGGGCGGTAAAAAATACCGTCGCTGTAGAAGAAGCTCAGGGCGCCAACACTGATACTGACAAAGCTGCTCGGCAGGTGTCTCCAGCGATAGCCGTAGTGGTAGTGGGTCGGGCGCCAGCGCGGCTTGTGCGCGTGATAGCCCGGGCGGTAGTAGGGGCGGCGCGGCTTGTGGCGCGGGCGCTTGTGGCCCCAGTCGTGGCTGTATTTGTACCCGTGCTTGTAGCCGTGTTTGTAACCGCGCTCATAGCCCTTGTCGTAGCGGCGCTCGCCCTTATGGTAGTCGCGGCCCTTGTCGTGTTTGGCGTGGCGCCGGTTGCGGTCGCGATCGTAGTTTTCGCCCTGGTGGTTACCCCTGTCGTGGCCCTTCCCGCGGCCATAGTCGTGGCCTTTGCCGCGTCCGTTATCGTGGCCTTTACCGCGGCCGTTGCCCTGGTCGTCGCGCACGTAGACGGGGCGCCGGTCGCCACGGCGCTCGCGCCGCTCTTCGCGGCTCTTGGCGCGTTCCTTGTTGTAGGCTTTGCGGAACGCCGAGCCGCTGACATCGGAATCCTGCTTGCCGCGGTAGTGGTCGCGGCCGTCTGCGAGTGCCGGGGCGGCGATCAGCAGCACGCTGGCGGTGGCGATAGCGGTGATGATCTGTTTCATACAGTTTCTCCTGAGCGCTGGTGGCTCTTGCTGGAGCTCTGTGGCTCCCTTCGTGAGCCCGGAGGCTCTTTTTCTGAGCGCTGAGGGCTCTCTTTCTGAGCGCTGAGGGCTCTTCAAGTGCCGCCAGGGCAGCCTTTCCTACTGTGGGAGCCAGTTTGCCCGGCGCGGACTGAATCTTTCCTGAACCGCTGGCAATTAATTCGTTCAGCCAGGTTGGGGCGCGGAGCTGGTGGGAGGATGGTTGGGGAGAAAAAAACCGAACGATGATTCTGGTTTTCGGGTTTTTGCCGGAGATCGCGACCTGTTTGCGGCTTTTCGGTCGAAATTGTCTGTAATCAGGCGTTCTGGCGATATTGAGGCGCACCATCGCAGGGAGTATGATGCCGCGCTGATTAACTCAAAGCGGTAGTGATCGCGATGCAAGTCTTCCACCACGTGGCCAGCCTGCGCGAGGCGCTGGCGAAGGCCCGCCGCGACGGCAAGACCGTCGGCTTCGTGCCCACCATGGGCAATCTGCACGACGCCCATATCGAGCTGGTCAAGACGGCGCAGCAGCTCTGTGACCTGGTGGTGGTGTCCATCTTTGTGAATCGCCTGCAGTTCGGCCTGAACGAGGACTGGGACACCTATCCGCGCACGATGGAACAGGATATGGCGAAGCTGCGCGCGGCCAACTGCGACTTCCTGTTCCACCCGGATGAAAGCGAGATCTACCCGAACGGCATGGATCAGCAGACCCGCGTGGTCTGCCCGGCGATGACCGATGTGCTCTGCGGCGCCAGCCGTCCGGGCCACTTCGAGGGGGTCACCACGGTGGTGTCAAAGCTGTTCAATATCGTGCAGCCGGACAAGGCCGTGTTCGGCATCAAGGACTTCCAGCAGCTGGCGGTGATCCGCCGCATGGCCGAGGACCTGTGTATTCCGGTCGAGATCATCGCCGCGCCGGTGCACCGCGAGGCCGACGGCCTGGCGATGAGTTCGCGCAACAGCTACATCACCCCGCAGGAACGCGCGAAGGTGGCGGTACTGAACCAATCCCTGAACTGGGTGAAGGAAGCTATCGAAGGCGGCCGCCGCGATTTCGCCGCGCTGGAAGACGAGGCGAAGAAACGCATCGAGAAGGCGGGCTTCCGCGTCGATTATTTCTCGATCCGCAACAGCAAGGACCTGCAGCCGGCGGCCGATGACGATTGCCAGATCACGATTCTCGGCGCCATGTACACCAGTGCCGCGCGCCTGATCGATAACGTATCCCTCGAACTTTAACGCGCGACACGAGGATGTGCCGCCGCCGGCGCGAGCCCGCGAAATACCAGAAGATCTACGCATCTGCGCCAGTATTTCACGGGCGACAATCGAACGGGTCAGGACGGCCGATTCGATTGATTGGAGGTAATGAAACATGCAAATCGAAATGCTGAAGTGCAAACTGCATATGGCCGCGGTGACCCAGGCGGAACTCTGGTACGACGGTTCCTGCGCGATCGACCAGGACCTGGTCGAACTGGCCGGCCTGCGCGAGTTCGAGAAGATCGATATCTACAACGTCAGCAATGGCGAGCGCTTCCACACCTACGTGATCCTGGCCGAGCGGGGTTCCGGCATCATCTCGATGAACGGCGCCGCCGCGCGGCGGGTACAGGTCGGCGACCGCATCATCATCGCGTCCTACGCGCAGATGACCGAGCAGGAGGCCGACAGCTTCCTGCCGAAGCTCGTTTACCTGGACGAGAACAACCGCGTCGAGCGCAGCTCCAACACCATTCCGGTACAACTGGCGGAAGCCTGAATGGTGCCGTTCCGAATTTGAGTCTCACCGCTGCAAGTTAGGAATCGTTTATGTTTGGGATCGAGAATCTTTGGTTGTTCGTCGTCTCCGGCTTGGTGCTCAACATCCTGCCCGGTCCCGATTCCCTCTATATCGTCGGCCGCAGTGCCAGTCAGGGGTTCCGGGCCGGCTCCGCTGCAGCGCTGGGTATTGGCACCGGTACCATGGTGCATGTTCTGGCAGCATCCCTCGGGCTTGCGATGATACTGGCCACCTCGGCCTGGGCATTTACCGTCGTTAAGCTGATCGGTTGCGCCTACCTGCTGTACGTCGGCGCGACGATGATTGTTGGCAAGTCCGGCGGTGCCGGCATCCAGGCCGAGAAGCCCGCCCCGGTACCCCTGAAAAAAATCTTCTATCAGGGATTTCTCACCAACGTCCTGAACCCCAAGGTCGCGCTGTTTTTCCTCGCATTCGTACCGCAGTTTATTGCCGCAGACAGCGACAGCAAGGCGCTGGCGTTTGTTCTGCTCGGGCTGATTTTCAATGCGAACGGAATGCTCTGGTGCCATTTCCTGGCCTGGTCGTCCGCATCGGTGAGTCGCAAATTCAAGACCAGCGAGCGCGCCGCGAAGTGGCTCAACCGGGCCGCCGGCAGCCTGTTTGGTTTTTTTGGTATCAAGCTGGCTCTCAGCTCGCAGAGTTAACAGGCCCCCTGATTGTCATCCTGGCGCCGGCCGACGGTTGGCCGCGCCAAAGCCAGCCGCTACTATGCTTTGATCGTCTGCAACCGATCAATAAAGGGCGCTACCATGCTCACCTGCCCGAACACCGGCGCGGAAGTGCAGTGGGGAAACCTGCTGAAGTCCGGCTGCCGCATCTTTATCGGCTCCAACGCCGCCGTTCCCAATGCGCTGATGGCAGACCTGATCGATCACAGCCGTGGCCTGCACGATATCGAGGTCACCCATATCCTCACGCTGTCGGACAATGTCTGGGCGACGCCGCGCTACCGCGACCTGTTCAAGGTCAACTCGCTGTTTATCGGCGGAGCCAATGTGCGCGAGGCCATTGCCGAGGGCCGCGCCGACTACACACCCTGTTTCCTGTCGGAAGTCCCGCGTCTGTTCAGCGACCACACGCTGCCGCTGGATGCGGCGCTGGTGATGGTCAGTCCGCCGGACGAATTCGGTTACTGCTCCCTCGGTGTCAGCGTGGATGTGGTATCCGCGGCGGTCAGGCACGCGCGCAAGGTAATCGCCCAGGTGAACCCGCGCATGCCGCGCACCAATGGCCACAGCTTCGTCCATATCCAGCAGATCGATGCCTGGCTCGAGGCAGCGGAGGAGCTGCCGGAAATCGAGCCACCGCAACTGGATCAGGTTACCGAGCAGATCGGCCAGTATGTATCCGTGCTGATCGACAATGGTGCCACCCTGCAGCTGGGTATCGGCAAGATACCGGATGCGGTACTGCGCTATCTCGGCAACCACCGCGATCTCGGTATTCACTCGGAAATGATTTCCGATGGCGTCATCGATCTGGTGAAGAGCGGCGTGATCAACAACCGCAAGAAGACATTTCACCGCGGCAAGGCGGTCGCCAGTTTCTGTATGGGCACGCGGCGCCTGTACGACTTTGTCGACGGCAATCCGCACGTGGAGTTCTATCCGGCCGAGCATATCAATTCGCCGACCAAGATCGCGCGCAACGACAAGATGGTGTCGATCAACGGTGCCATCGAAGTGGACCTGACCGGCCAGGTGGTTTCCGATTCGATCGGCAGCCGCTTCTACAGCGGTATCGGCGGCCAGGTGGACTTTATCCGCGGTGCGGCCCTGAGCCAGGGCGGCAAGCCGGTGATCGCATTGCCGTCCACGACCAGGGACGGTAAGCGCTCGCGCATCGTGACGACACTGACCCCGGGCGGTGGCGTGGTGACTTCGCGCGGCCACGTGCACTATGTCGTGACCGAGTACGGCATCGCCTCGCTGCACGGCAAGACGATCCGCGAGCGGGCGCTGGAGCTGATCCGCATCGCCCACCCGAAATTCCGCCGCGCACTGCTCGAGGAGGTGCGCAAGCTGTACTGGGTGCCGGAATACCAGGAGCAGGCGCCCACGTCGGTGCCGGAGCTCGGCCCGGTGGAATCGAAGACCTTCAGCTTCGACGGCATCGCCTATACGCTGCGCCCGCTGCGTCCCGCCGATGAGCGCCGCCTGCAGGAATTTTTCTATACCCACAACAAGGAAACCCTGCTGATGCGCTACAACCACCACGTCACGCAGATGTCGCGGGAGAAGTCCTGCAGCCTGGTGAGTGTCGATCAGAGTAGCGATCTGGCCCTGTGCTTCACCGATCGCGAAGGCGAGGCCGAGGTGATCCAGGGGGTGGGGCGCTACTACTACAATGCCGCCGACAACAGCTGCGAGGTGGCTTTCGTGATCAAGGAGAGCCGCCGCGGTAAGGGCATCGCCACGACACTGCTTAACGAGCTGGAGGCCATTGCGCGTGCTCGCGGCATAGAGCGCATGGTGGCTTGCGTGCGCCGGGACAATCGCCCGATGCTGGCGGTGTTCGACAACTGCGGCTTTGTCGCCACGCCGGGCGCGGACATGGACGAGGTTCTGCTGACGCTGGATCTTCGCGACGCTATCAACCCGGCGGCCAAATAGATCATCCTTGATCTATTTGGCCGTCGCCCTTGAAATGCCCGCGCACAAAATCGCCGGGAGCGGATTTGGCCAGCTTTAGCTGATCCGCAATTACATGTAATTCAAGGGCTCGCGCCGGCCTCCGGCCGGCGTCGGCACTTCCCTGTGCCGCATTAACCCGTCAACCTATTTGGTTGCCGGGTTAATAACAGGGCATAGTTACACTTCGCCAAGGCCATTTCCACGCCCGGAGTCCGCTCATGTCTATCGGATTTATCACCAGTCCCGCGTGCGCCGGCCACGATATGGGCGCCGGCCACCCGGAGCGGCCGGCGCGGCTCGATGCCATTCACGACCAGCTGCTGAGCAGTGGCCTCGATTTCGTGCTGCGCCACTTTGACGCGCCGGCGGCAACCCGCGAACAGCTGGTGCTGGTGCACGACTCCGATTACGTAGACTCGATTTTCGCGCGGGCACCGGCAGAGGGGATGGTGGTACTGGATGAGGACACGTCCATGTGTCCCGGCTCACTGGCTGCCGCGCTGCACGCCGCCGGCGCCGTGGTGTCGGCGGTGGACCGGGTGATGGCCGGCGAGGTACCGTCGGCCTTCTGCGCGGTGCGCCCGCCGGGCCACCACGCCGAGCGGGCCAGGGCCATGGGTTTCTGCCTGTTCAACAATATCGCCATCGGCGCGGCCTGGGCGCGACAGCATTACGGCCTGGAGCGGGTGGCAATCGTGGATTTCGACGTGCACCACGGAAACGGCACCGAGGAGTTCGTGCGCGACCGCGACGGCTTCCTGCTGTGCTCCAGCTTCCAGCACCCCTTCTATCCGTTCAGCGGTACCGGCGAGCTGCCGGCGCATATCGTCAATACGCCGCTGGAGCCCGGTGCCGGCGGCGAGGAATTCCGCCGCGCGGTTGAGGAACAATGGCTGCCGGCACTGGAACAGTTCCAGCCGCAGATGATCTTTATCTCGGCGGGCTTCGACGGCCATATCGAGGACGAGATGGCGCAGTTGCGGCTGCTGGAACAGGATTACCGCTGGGTGACCGATGTCGTGCGCGAACTGGCCGGGCGCCACGCGGACGGGCGCATTGTCTCGGCGCTGGAAGGGGGCTACGCCCTCGGAGCCCTGGGGCGCAGCGTGGTAGCTCACCTGAATGGCCTGATCGGCCACTGAGCCGCCGCCAACTTACTCCTCGTAGATCGCGTAGAACTTCTTCACGCTACCCAGGGTTTCCCAGGTGCCCTCGAAGCCGGCCGGAATGCAGAAGGCGTCGCCGGTACTGACCCGCTCGCTGTGGCCGTCCGCGTCGGTGATCACCGCCTCGCCATCGATGATGTAGCAGAACTCATCCTCGCTGTAAGTGAGTGTCCACTTACCGGTATCGGAAGACCAGATACCGCAAAAGAAGTTTTCCTTGGCATTGGTGAAAAAGTGTTCGGTCAGCTGCTGCGGCTGGCCCGCCAGTACTTTTTCTGGCGCCACCGGTCCCGCGTCCCGTTCACCCTTGCCCTCTGAAATCCGTAGCAGTTTCACACCCATGGTGCACCTCGATTGCTATTTGAAAAATGTGATCACTTTTTTGTCGGGCTATTTTGCACTGCTGTCGCAAAAATGGCACGCGATTCCATTCTTGCGCTGGGATTCGGTTTTGTCGGCGCGTTATGATGAATCGAAACGCCATTTGACAGCGTTGTCACCTATCTGTCGCCGGTGTATAACTGGTCGGCATAGCGGGCGGCGAGCAATGCAGAGTGGCTGTCCGTCAGTGCGCGCCCCGCTCGGCTATGCTCTAGGGCAAAGCCAGCCACCGGGGCCCGCTACGCCCGATAATTCTAATAAGGGAGAAAACGATGTCTGAAGTGCACACCCGTCCAGTGCCCGCCGAATTCGCCGCCGACGCGCATATCCGCGCGGAGGACTACGACAAGATGTACCGCCAGTCCGTCGAGGATCCGCAGGCTTTCTGGTCGCAGCAGGCGAAGGATTTCCTGCAGTGGCACAAGCCGTTCACCCAGGTGGTGGACGAGGACCTGAGCAAGGGACACGCGGCCTGGTTCGCCGACGGCGAGCTGAATGTCTCCGTCAACTGTATCGACCGCCACCTGCCGGCCCGCGCGGAGCAGACCGCGATTATCTGGGAGGGTGACGATCCCGCCGACAGCAAGCACATCACCTACGCCGAGCTGCACGAGCAGGTCTGCCGGCTGGCCAATTTGCTGAAGGCCCGCGGCGTCAACAAGGGCGATCGCGTCTGCCTCTATATGCCGATGATCCCGGAGGCCGCCTATGCGATGCTCGCCTGTGCTCGCATCGGCGCCGTGCACTCGGTCGTGTTTGGCGGCTTCTCTCCCGACTCGTTGAAAGACCGCATCCTCGACTCCGACTGCCGGCTGGTGATCACCGCCGATGAGGGTGTGCGCGGCGGTCGCAAGATACCGCTCAAGGCCAATGTGGATAAGGCGCTGGCCAGCTGTCCCGATGTGCACACCGCGATCGTGGTCAAGCGCACTGGCGCCAACATTGACTGGGACAGCAAGCGGGATATCTGGTACGCCGAGTCCGTCGCCGAGCAGGGCGCCGACTGCGCAGCGGAAGTGATGAACGCGGAAGACCCGCTGTTTATACTCTATACGTCCGGTTCCACCGGCAAGCCGAAAGGCGTGCTGCACACCACCGCCGGCTACCTGCTGATGTCGGCGATGACCTTCAAGTACACCTTCGATTACAAGGAGGGCGATGTCTTCTGGTGTACCGCCGATGTCGGCTGGATCACCGGGCACAGTTATATCGTCTACGGCCCGCTGGCCGTAGGCGCCATCTCGCTGATGTTCGAGGGTGTGCCCACCTACCCGGATGCGTCGCGCTGCTGGCAGGTGGTGGACAAGCACAAGGTCAATATTTTCTACACGGCGCCGACCGCGATCCGCGCATTAATGGGTGCGGGCGACGACTATGTTACTGGTACCGATCGCAGTTCACTGAAGCTGCTGGGCACCGTCGGTGAGCCGATCAACCCGGAAGCCTGGGAGTGGTATTACAAGGTGGTCGGCGACGAGCACTGCCCGATTGTCGACACCTGGTGGCAGACCGAAACCGGCGCGCACCTGATCACGCCGCTGCCCGGAGCCATCACCATGAAACCCGGCTCCGCCACCAGGCCCTTCTTCGGCGTGCAGCCGGCACTGCTGGATGAAAAGGGTCAGGAAATCGATGGCGAGGGTGAGGGCGCACTGGTAATGAAGGCCAGCTGGCCGAGCATGATCCGCTCGGTGTTCGGCGATCACCAGCGCATGATCGATACCTACTTCTCCACCTTCCCCGGCTACTACTTCACCGGCGACGGCGCGCGCCGCGACAAGGATGGCGACTACTGGATTACCGGCCGCATCGACGATGTGCTGAACGTGTCCGGGCACCGCCTCGGTACCGCGGAAATCGAGAGCGCTATCGTGCTGCACGACGATACCGCCGAGGCGGCGGTGGTGGGCTACCCGCACGATATCAAGGGGCAGGGCATCTACGCCTACGTCACCCTGAAGGCCGGTCACGAGCCGTCGGAGGAGCTGCGCCAGGAACTGATCGACCTATGCGTGAAGGAAATTGGCCCTATCGCCAAGCCGGATATCATCCAGTGGGCGCCCGGCCTGCCGAAAACCCGCTCCGGCAAGATCATGCGCCGAATCCTGCGCAAGATCGCCGCGAACGAACTGGAGAATCTCGGCGATACCTCGACACTGGCGGATCCGTCCGTGGTCGACGAGCTGGTCGAGCACCGCGCCAATAAGTGAAACTAAGCAGAAAGTTGATAAGCCGGGCACTGCCCGGCTTTTTTGTGTCGTAGAGGCCTCGCATCTGCAGTCGCGCGTTAACGCACCGCTGGCCAATACAGGAGTAAATTGTGAAGGAAGAAAACTATAGAGGCGGCTGTCACTGCGGCGCCGTCCGTTTTGAAGCGAAGCGCCCGCCGAAATTTGTCGCGCGTTGTCATTGCGACAGCTGCCGTCGTTCCACCGGTGGCGCCTTCTCGACCTGGGTTGGCTTTCGCGACGAACAGGTCGAATGGTTGTCCAGGCCGGAATGTTACCGCAGTTCAGAGGGGGTGAATCGCTGCTTCTGCAAAAAGTGTGGCACACCGCTGTCTTATCAAAGCACTAAATGGAGTGGAGAGACACATTTCCTGATTGGCGTACTCGATGATCCCGCGCAACTTGTTCCGAGCGGTGATGTCTTTACGGAAGAGGCGCTCGATTGGTGTCTGCAGGATAAATACCGCTGAGTTGCTTCCGCAGAACTGAATCTTTATGAAGGCCACCAAAGTCGCAGCTGGGTAGTCTATTTCGTGCGTCGCCTGGGCAATCGATCTCGTATACAGTTTTCTGTTCTTGCCGATTTAGGGCCTAAAAGGTTTTGTTCCTGCGTGATCTCCTATACCTTGACCGTCGGCCTAATTGCACTTTCATTGCTGGCTGTGACGGGAATGCTGGCAGCAATTTATCGGGAATTTCTTAGGTAAGGAGTGGGGTAGTGAATGAGCACCAGTATTTGTGTGAACACTATCGATTCAATGCGGAACAGCGCCTGAAGGGTTTCAACTTCTTCGTGGTGCTCAGTATGTTTGCCGAAGGCGGCATCTTCACTGCGGTCGAGAAAGGATTTCACCCGCTGATTCTGGCCCTGCTGGGCGGTTTTGTCGTGATCCTGTGTGCGGTTTTCTGGCTCGTCGATGCGCGCAGCCGCCAGCTGCTGAGTCTTGCGGTGCCGGGGCTGAAATTGCTGGAGCAGCAGCTGCCGGAGAAGAGCCGAATATTTTCTCGCGACAGTGAAAAAAGAGGCTCGGTAGTGCGCTATACCTTTGCAATCCGCGCCCTTTTGATCGGGCAGTTTATCTTCGGGGTCGGAGTCGCCTGCTACGGTCTCTATCACTGGATGATTGCACCGTGAATCCCGATCAGTTAGGAACTCGACTGCCAACCCTTGCCGGCGAAGGATTGCAACTGCGCTGGCTGACCGAAGCAGATCTTCCCTCCCTGCAAGCCATTTTTGCCGACCCGCAGGTGGTGCGCTATATGGCGACCGAGCCGCTCGGTACGCGTGCCGCAGCGGAGCAGTATTTGCAGTCTATTCGCGAGGGCTTTCTCGAGGGCAGTCTCTATCAGTGGGGGATAGAGCTGGAAGGCGAAATTATCGGTACCTGTACCCTGGCCGCTATCGATCGGCAGAACCGACACGCGCAGATCGGTTTTGCGCTGAAGCGGGATTGCTGGGGGCGGGGGCTGATACTGAAAGCGGTGCCGGCGGTGATCGAATTCGCCTTCAAACGCCTGCAATCACACCGCATCGGCGCCGATGCGGATCCGCGCAATGTCGCTTCGATACGCGTGCTGGAGAAACTGGGTTTCCAGCGCGAGGGCCTGTTGCGCGAGTGCTATTTTCATATGGGAGAAATCCAGGACGCACTGTTATTCGGACTGCTGCAGCGCGACTGGTTTGCTGCGGCTGGCCATCGTAATGACGGGTCGCAATCGGTCAAACCCGTTGACTAAACGACGCAGCAGTCGCACTGATTGTCCAAGCTCGCGATCATTTTCCGCATAAGAAGCGCTTGATTTGTCGGCCCGCCCGGACAGGGCTTCGTAGCGCCAGGCGTATGTCCCAATCTACCTAGCATAAAAATGTACTCCTAGTGCGAATTGCACCGTGCGATCAGCCAGCTGACGCTGTCTTGCCCGAGCAGGGCGTAGAAAGTCGATATCTCGTCAATCGTGACCTGGGAAGGGGCCTGGAACAGCGTGAGTGCCCGCTGTTGCAGGCGCATCGCGGACCTTCCCCGCAGATGGCACTGACGCCGACACCCCCGGCGTCGCTGTCGGATTGCTCATGGCTGTAGCTATAAAAGGTTATTGGCAGTAAAAAAATAGTGTGTGTATTATGGGGTTTCGGGTATCGATGTCAGATAAAACACAGATAAAAACACGGCGGAACTCGAATGAACACTGCAAATCCGGCGACTTCGGTGGCCTCGGCAAATGGCGCCGGCCTGGTGGCCGTGCGTCGTTACGCACTCACTCTCCTGACCCTGGTCTATGTGCTCAATTTCGTCGATCGGCAGATCCTCGCGATCCTGCTGCCGGCGATCAAAGAGGAATTTCTGGTCGGCGATGCCGTGCTCGGCGCGCTGAGCGGCACCGCGTTCGCGCTCTTCTATGTCACGCTCGGGGTGCCCATTGCCCGACTGGCGGACCGGGTCAATCGACGCAATCTGATTTCGGCAGCCATTGGCGTCTGGAGCCTGATGACCGCGGTCTGCGGGCTCGCCGCCAATATCTGGCACCTGGCACTGGCGCGAATCGGCGTGGGTGTCGGTGAGGCCGGACTGAGCCCGCCAGCCTATTCGATGATCGCCGACTATTACCCGCCGGAGAAACGGGCGGGAGCAATGGGCATCTATTCGCTGGGGATTTCGATCGGCATTCTGCTGGCCTATCTGGCCGGTGGCTGGATTGCGCAAAATATTGGCTGGCGCGAGGCCTTCTTTATCGTCGGTCTGCCCGGCATCCTGCTTGCACTGGTGTTCCGTTTTACCGTCAGGGAGCCCGCGCGCGGCGCGTCGGAGAATATTCATGACGAGAGCGCGCAGCCGGCAATGGGTGACGTGCTGCGCGCGCTGTGGCGTCGCCGGTCCTTTATCCATATGTCGACAGGCGCCGGGCTCAGCACCTTCGTGGCCTACGCGGTGATCAATTTTACCCCCAGTTTCGTGGTTCGCAGCTTCGACGCCAGTATCGTGCAGTTGGGCCTGTACCTGGGGCTGATCTTCGGCATAGGCAGTGGGCTGGCCTATTTCCTCGGTGGCCGCATGGCCGACAGTCTCGGCGGCCAGGGGCACGGCAGAACCCTGCGCGTGATTGCCTGGTCCATGCTGGCCTCGGTCCTCTTCTTTGCCTTCACCTACGGGGCGACCTCGGTGCAGCTCAGCGTTGCTAGCCTGTTCATTCCGTTCATGGTACAAAACGTCTACCTCGCGCCGGTGCTCGCACTCGTGCAGGGGCTGGTATCCCTCGGGATGCGTGCAGTGGCCGGTGCGGTCTTCCTGCTGATCGTGAATTCGATCGGTCTGGCGCTCGGCCCGCTGCTGACCGGTGCGTTAAGCGATGCCCTGGCGCCGAGCTTCGGGGCTGAATCGATGCGCTACGCGCTGCTCGCCGTATGTACCTTGATCATGCCGTGGTCGGCCTGGCACTTCTGGCGGGCCAGCCGGACGATCGAGTCTGATTTGGAGTCGGCCAGGCGCTGAGCCCGGGCCGACCAGATAATTTGTCACAACAATAAGTTGATTCACTATTTCAATGCCCACTGCACTGCAACAAACCAAGCCCGCAGGCCTGCGCGAGCGCAAGAAACTGCGAACGCGGCAGGACCTGCTGAAGGTTGCGGAACAACTGTTCAGCGAAAATGAGTTCGCCGATGTCACGGTCGAGCAGATCGTCGAGCTGGCGAATGTCAGTCAGAAGACGTTCTTTAATTATTTTCAGAACAAGTCACAGTTTCTGTCCGAATTCATAATGGACTGGCTGCTGACGATCGGCTTTTGGTCATTCGAAGATAGTCCGATTGTTGATTGTCGCTCCGCTATAGTGCCGACTGATGTATCGCAGACCATTGAGTGGATTATCGGCCATCGCCGTATCTGGAAGATGGCGATGCAGCATACCGATTTCTTTGACTACATTTACAAGCTTGACGAGGGCTCGGACGAATTCGATCCGGCACTGCATGCAGCGGTGCGCGCGCATCGACAAAAGCGCGTGGAGTTGGCGCAATCCCAGGGGTTGGTGCGCAGTGATATCTCGGCGGCGGAAGTCTGCCGATTGTATGACGCCCTGCGCATCGATTCGGTGCGGCGCTGGCTCTATCTCAGTGACGCGAGTGCGACCCCTGAAAAACTGCACGAGCTGGTTTCAGTGTGTATCAATGCGCTCATTCAAGGCATTGAAGTGCGGGAATGACCCGCGTTTCATTGCTGCTCTTCACCCCGTCGGGGAATTACTGACAGGAGTAAATGCACTCTTTCGCTGAAGCAAAGATCAGTGTGGGGTGTCCTGCTCACCGCAACACTTGCCGCCGCGACAGCTCGGGAATAGTCGCCGGTATTGCCGCGATCCGGTCTGCCGAGTACGACGTGTTCTTGGCCGGGTAACCAGCCCGCAACGATACTCGACGCTGTGGCGACAGCCGAAGCCTCGGCAGTTTTCAGCCGAAGATGATTGCTCTGCAAAAAAGGTACAGAGGATTTAAGTTGAAGCTGAGCGAGGCTGGATGGGGGGAGAAATTGCAGGCCAGAGAATGCGTTTTGAACCGCATTAACTAGGATCAGATTATTCGCACAAAAAAGCCAGCGCTGATGACCATCAGACGCCGGCACAAACGTTCCACGAAAAAGCGCGTGTTACGATTTGGAATAGCGTCGTATCTGGCTCATATACACCTCAGCCACTTCGTACTGGGACAGTTCGCTGATGAGCGGCTGGCCCTGTAGGTAATTGTATTATTGTTGCTAGCTACACGGCGGCCGAAGAGCTGGCTCGCGTGTGGGCAAAGTCGTTTGTTAGTCACCACTAACACATAAAATACAGTTACTGTAACTTTCGGTCAAGCACAAAGTGTCTCTCGCCGGAATTGCCGGCCGCAAACAGTCGCCGCAATCAAATCACCGACATAGGTTGCTGGCGTTCAATGGCCTCTTATCAGGCAATCGATTGGTAAATTATTTCTGAATTTTGGGCTGGGCGGGATTTTTGGGCTGGCGTTGTTGAATGGTCCGGCGTGCCCTTGTCCGGGGCGCGCTTCAGTACCGATACCGTACGCCGGCCGCAACCGAGAGAAAACGATGAGCTGCGTGCACAGTTTTGCCCCGATCGCCGCCGCCGATGCAACGCGCCTGATTCTCGGCTCCATGCCCGGTGTCGCGTCGCTGCGCGCGCAGCAATACTATGCCCATCCGCGCAACGCCTTCTGGAAAATCATTGCGGCACTGCTGCAGCTGGATGGCGAACTCGAGTACCGGCAACGCTGTGCGGCGCTGATCGAACATCGCATCGCCCTGTGGGATGTATTGAGGACCTGCACCCGATCGGGCAGCCTGGACTCGGCCATCGACGACACGTCGATAGTGCCGAACGACTTCACGAGTTTTCTGCGTAAACACGCGCAGATTACGCGAATCTATTTCAACGGCGCCAAGGCTGAGCAGGTGTATCGGCGTTACGTGCTGCCGGACCTGCCGCCGCCGTTGTGCGATATTCCGACCGAGCGACTGCCGTCTACGAGCCCCGCCCATGCATCGCTGAGCTTCGCCGCGAAACTGTCCCGCTGGCGCGCAGTTATCGAATAGGCCGCCAGTGATAGCGCGGGAGCGCGCCGGCGAACTATTGATTGTTCTACGGCGATCATCGGCATTCGTCGCGACGACTGTTTCACTATCTGTGGCCGTCGTGCCAGCCGCGCAGTGGCCGGTTTGCATAGAGAAAATCCACTACGCTGTAATGCGAACCGAGTTACTGAACACGATTTTGGCGGAGAATCATCGACGATGCTGGATCATATTGGCATTCATATTCACAGTTATGAGCGCAGCAAGGAATTTTACCGGCTGGCGCTGGCCCCCCTGGGCTACGAGCTGATACTGGAATACGACGACTGGGCCGGGTTCGGCTGGGCCGAAAAGCCGGACTTCTGGATCAAGGGTGGCAAGAGTACCGCGCCAAACCTCCATATTGCCTTCCGCGCTGAGGATCGGCAGACAGTGCGGGAGTTTTACCGGGTCGCACTCGAGGCCGGGGGCAAGGACAACGGTGAGCCCGGCGTACGGGCGCAGTACCACCCCGATTACTACGCGGCTTATGTGTTGGATCCGGACGGACACAATATTGAGGTCGTCTGCCATATCCCCGGGGATCTGGAAGAGTAATCCATCGCTAAAAATTCTGGCCGGCGAGCGCCATCAGCCATGGTAAAACCCTATGGACGCTGCAACTCGAAACCGCTACCTGAAAATCTTTCTGGTCATCTTCGGCCTGATATTTATCTTCGGTATCTTTCCGCTGATGATGTGGATCTTCCCCTCTGGCTGGGGCTGGACGCCAAGGCAGCCGGAATACGAACAGATGATTATGGGCATCTACGTAACGTTGGGAGTGTTCCTGATTCGCGCGGCCAAAGACCCCGCCGCCAACGCCAGCCTGATCTGGTTTACTATCTGGTCGAGCATCGTGCACGGCGGGATTATGTTCGTGCAGGCCCTGGTGGATGAAACAGAGCGCGCCAATCTGCTCGGTGACGTGCCGGCGCTATTTGTGGTGGCGGCAGTGCTCTGGTATCTGATGCCGAAGAAGCGCCCGGCTTGATTCTGGATTTCTAATGCGCTGTCGTCACTAGCGTTACTGGGGTCACTGGGAGTGTGGCAGATATTGTTCGCGCACCACGGTCTGTAACTCCGGCCACGGCACTGTCAGTTGTACCGGGCCGAGGGCGTAGGGGCCGAGTACATAGACACCGTAGAGCAATACGATACCGTCATCGTTGAAACGGAAGTCCTCGCTGCGCTGGAATTGCCAGGTCTCGCGGTAGGCGTCATCGATTCCCGTCTGCTCGTCCTGCCAGCGCCGGTGCGCTGCCTCAGCCAGCTCCCAGAACTTCGGCTCCGTTCCCTCGCGGAGCACCTGCGGCAGGGATACGCGTTTTTCTGCGGACAAGTCCCAGTTAAACCACTCCACCACCGGAATACCGTGGGCGCCACCGGTATAGCGGTAAGTCTTGATTTCCATGGTAAGCAGATCGCCGCGGCGCGCGAGCCGTTCGGCGTCACCGTTGAGCTGCCAGTGGGCACTGCTGACCCGTTCGACCTCTGCCGCTTCGGTGAGAAATTCGGCGGCTATTTCCTCCAGGCTCTGTGTCGCGGAGTGACTCTCGCCATCGCTCTGCAGCTGCAGCAGCAATTGATTCAGTACGGCCTTGTTCAGTGCCGGTTGTCGCTCGATTAACTCGCGGGTTACGGATACCGAAGAGCACTCTTCGTCGGGGGTGCAGTCTTGCGCCTGTCGTTCAAAAGTGACGCGCTTGGAGGTCAGCTTGCCGACTGTCGTATGCGTTTCCGAGGTGTCGGCCTGTGGTGGCGCTTGCCGGTCGCAGCCTTGCAGTGCGACTAGCGCCATCAGCGCGGCGAACAATTTTATTGCAAGTCTTTTCGGCATGGCTGGTCCCTGTGAGCCTGACTCCGGCCCCGTTTGCGCCGGGCTGTTCGATTGAGGGCAAGCTTAGCGCAAGAAACAGCGCGGAGCTAAACTCGCCCGCAGGTCCCGATCAGTGGTTCCACTGCGCCCTGTCGCGATACAGAGCTCCCGGATATCACCGCTGCCGAATGCAATGCATTGGTCGGTTGCTGGCAGTCGTATCGGTACGGTTACCCTGTGTCATTGCGCAGTCGTGCAAAAAAAATCTATCTCCCTGATTTCTTTTTTCTATCGATATCCCGATAAAATTGGCCGCCGCTATCAGAGCGATAATTAGGTCTAATTTCCCCGTTAATACGCGTACCTATAGGCTCTTTTCGTCCGGTGGATGAAACTATAAGGAACGCAACCCAATGCTCAAGAAAACTCTCTCGTTGGCGCTGGCGGCAGCTATCTCCGTCAATGCCAACGCCGCCCCGGCCAATAATGCCATGTCCAACCAGAACTGGTGGCCAAACCGAATCGATCTCCAGCCGTTGCGCATGAACGCGGAAAAATCCAACCCGCTGGGTGAAGATTTCGACTACGCCGCGGCCTTCAGCAAGCTGGACCTCGACGCCGTCAAGAAAGATATCGAAAAGGTACTGACCACCTCCCAGGACTGGTGGCGGGCAGACTACGGTCACTACGGTCCCTTCTTTATCCGTATGGCCTGGCACAGTGCCGGTACCTACCGCGTGTACGATGGACGCGGTGGCGCCGGCGGCGGCCAGCAGCGCTTCGAGCCGCTGAACAGCTGGCCGGACAACGTCAGCCTGGACAAGGCCCGCCGCCTGCTGTGGCCGGTCAAACAGAAATACGGCAACAGCATCTCCTGGGCCGACCTGATGGTGCTGGCCGGTAACGTCGCGCTGGAATCCATGGGCTTCAAGACTTTCGGTTTTGCCGGTGGTCGCGAGGACGACTGGGAAGCGGACGTTGTCTACTGGGGTTCCGAGCGCGAGTGGCTGGGTAACGACAAGCGTTACGACGGCAAGAAACTGGAAAAACCGCTGGCCGCCGACCATATGGGCCTGATCTACGTGAACCCGGAAGGCCCTAACGGCAACCCGGATCCGAAGCTGGCCGCCGAGCGCATACGCGACACTTTTGGCCGCATGGCGATGAACGACGAGGAAACCGTAGCGCTGATCGCCGGTGGTCACACCTTCGGTAAGGCCCACGGTGCCCACAAGCCGGAAGAGTGCGTGGGTGCGGCACCGGGCGGCGCGGCTCTGGAAGAGCAGGGCTTCGGCTGGAAAAACAAGTGCGGCAAAGGTCACTCTGAAGACACCGTTACTTCCGGTCTGGAGGGCGCCTGGTCCGTGAACCCGATTGCCTGGAGTTCCCAGTTCCTCGACAACCTGTTCGGTTTCGAATGGGTGACGACCAAGAGCCCGGCGGGTGCTACCCAGTGGGAACCGAAGAACGCCGAGCAGGTGAAGTTTGTGCCGGACGCGCATATTCCGGACAAGCACCACGCACCGATGATGTTCACCACCGACCTGTCCCTGCGCTTCGATCCGCAGTACCAGAAAATCGCCGAGCGCTTCCACAAGAATCCGGACGAGTTTCAGCTGGCCTTTTCCAAGGCGTGGTTCAAGCTGACCCACCGCGACCTGGGACCGCGCGCCCGCTACCTGGGCGACGAGGTGCCGCAAGAAGTGCAGATCTGGCAGGACGCTATTCCGGCCGTGGATTACAAGCTGATCGATGACAAGGACATCGCCGCGCTGAAGTCGCAGCTGCTGAACAGCGGCCTCACCGTGCCGCAGCTGGTGCGCACTGCGTGGGCTTCCGCTTCCACTTTCCGCGGTACCGACATGCGCGGCGGCGCCAACGGTGCGCGCATCCGCCTGGCCCCGCAGAACGAATGGGCGGTGAACAACCCGCAGGAGCTGGGCAAAGTCCTGGCGCGCCTGGAGAAGATCCAGAGTGACTTCAATCGCAGGGCGAAAGGTGGCAAGCAGGTTTCCCTGGCGGACGTGATCGTCCTCGGCGGTGCCGCCGCCATCGAGCAGGCCGCGAAGAAAGCGGGTTACGATGTCAGCGTGCCGTTCCAGCCGGGCCGCAATGATGCCGCCCAGGAGATGACCGAGGTGCAGTCCTTCGCTTTCCTGGAGCGCAAGGCCGACGGCTTCCGCAACTACTACGCCAGCGAAGCGCACCTGGCGCCGGTGGATATGCTGATCGACAGCGCCAACCTGCTGACCCTGAGTGTGCCGGAAATGACCGTACTGGTAGGCGGTATGCGCACGCTGGGCGCCAACTATGGCGACTCCGCGCACGGCGTATTTACCAGCAAGCCGGGAACACTCAGCAACGACTTCTTCGTCAACCTGCTGGACATGTCCACCCAGTGGTCGAAGTCGGCGGAAGAGAACGGCCTCTACGAAGGTCGCGATCGCAGCAGCGGCCAGCTGAAGTGGACCGCCACGCCGGTGGACCTGATTTTCGGTTCCAACTCCGAACTGCGTGCGGTAGCCGAGCTCTACGCTAGCGACGACAACGACGAAAAGTTTGTCAACGACTTCGTTGCTGCCTGGACCAAGGTGATGACACTGGATCGCTTTGACCTGAAATAATTCAGCCTGTCAGCGGATATGGCTGACACTGCAACACTGTTGCAGCGATTGAAGGCGGCGGCACCGATTGGTGTCGCCGTTCAGTTTGCTGACAAAGTAATGCTGTGAAAATTTAAGGCGAAGTGCTAGGGCGAGTGTTTCGAACCGTCGGCGACAGGGCCGAAGGCGCCGCGAATGCGTGCAGCGGCCGGACCGTCGCCGCCGGAGCTTACAGGGATGTATTCACAGCGTTTCGAAATACTCGTCCTAGTGCTTGGCCGCCACTGCACCAGCTCAGAACGGCATGCGGGGTTTATCAACAGTCTGGGCGGCGGCACCGATTGGTGCCGCCGTTCTTTGTGTCCGCATTCCTGTTATTGCCCCGGGCACTGTTTGGCCGGCAGGCCCCACCATCGCCGCCGCTGGCGGTTTCGACTGCCGTGCCACTTTCTCTGTTTGTCCCCAGCGCCGGGGGCGCGTTAGCATAGCCGGCCAATACCGCGTCGGAATGCCCCATGACCCAGAGTCACCACCCCTATGAAGCCCTTACGCCGGACATGGTTATAGACTGTGTCGAAAGCGCAGGCCTGGTTTCCGATGCACGCATTTTTCCGCTGAACAGCTACGAAAACCGCGTCTACCAGGTCGGCATCGAAGATGGCGAGCCGCTGATCGCGAAGTTCTATCGCCCCGGCCGCTGGACCGATGAGCAGATTCTGGAGGAGCACCAGTTCACGCTCGAACTGGCCGCGGCGGAGATTCCGGTAGTGGCGCCGCTGCAGTTCGATGGGCGCACGCTGATGGAGGCGCAGGGATTCCGCTTTGCCCTGTTCCCGCGCCGCGGCGGTCGCCAGCTGGAACTGGACAACTTTGAGCACCTGGAGCAGGTGGGCACCATGCTCGGGCGCATGCACGCTATCGGCCGTGCCAGGCCCTTCGCGTACCGGCCGGCGCTGACCCTGCAGCATTTCGCCATCGACAGCCGCGAATTTATTCTCGCCGGCGACTTCCTGCCGGTGGAGAATCGCGCCGCCTATGAGTCGGTGACGGCCCATATCATCGAGCAGATTGCGCCGCTGTTCGAGCGCGACTGGGAGACGCTGCGCCTGCACGGCGACTGCCACAGCGGCAATTTCCTGTGGCGCGACGACACGCCCTGGTTCGTGGACCTGGATGACTGCCTGACCGGGCCGGCAATCCAGGATATCTGGATGCTGATTTCCGGAGACCGGGCCGAGCAGACCGCCTACCTGGACGCGGTCGTGGAAGGCTACGAGACATTCGCCCCGTTCAATCCGCAGGAGCTGCAGCTGATCGAACCACTGCGCTGTCTGCGCCAGATGCACCACGCCGCCTGGCTGGCCCGGCGCTGGCAGGACCCGGCCTTCCCGCTGGCTTTTCCGTGGTTCAATACCCCGCGCTACTGGGCCGAGCATATACTCGCTTTGCGCGAGCAGCAGTCGGCACTGCAGGAGCCGCCGCTGACCCTCGGGGCGGTGTAAGGCGAGTAGAAGAACGCAGGCACACAAGTTTTCGGCCGGTATCAGGCAAGGCGCCGACTGCGGGGGGCCATATGGCAAATAGTTACCGATGAGGTTTTTTGCGATATGGCCCCCCGCTGGCGGCGCCGATTCGAGGCCCCGCAACTGGCGGGCCCGAGAAAAGGAGGAATGACAAAATGGAAGCAATACAAACGGAAAACAGTGCGGCGACGCTCTGGCAACAGATCCGCACCGATGTCGCACAGCAGGTGGAGCGCGAGCCGATACTGGCGAGCTTCCTGCACGCGACCATTTTGAATCACAACTCGCTCGAGTCCGCGCTCAGTTTCCACCTGGCGAACAAGCTCGACAACGCGGTGGCGCCGGCGCTGCTGATCCGCGAAGTGATCGACGAGGCGCTGGAGGCCGACGCCGGCATCGGTCGGGCGGCGCGCGCGGACCTGAGTGCGGTCTACCAGCGCGATTCGGCGTGCAACTCTCTCTACGAACCCTTTCTCTATTTCAAGGGGTTTCACGCGTTGCAGGCCTACCGCGTCGCCCACTGGCTGTGGCAGCAGCAGCGCCGTTCGCTGGCACTGTTCCTGCAGCATCGCATTTCTGTCGTCTTCAGCGTGGATATTCACCCGGCGGCAACGATGGGCGAGGGCATCCTGCTGGACCACGCCACCGGCATCGTGATCGGTGAAACGGCGGTGGTGGAAGACAATGTTTCGATCATGCAGTCGGTGACGCTGGGCGGTACCGGCAAGGAGGGCGGCGATCGCCACCCGAAGGTGCGCCGCGGTGTACTGATCGGTGCCGGCAGCAAAGTTTTGGGCAATATCGAAATCGGCGAGTGCGCGCAGATTGCGTCCGGCAGCGTGGTGCTGAAATCGGTGCCGCCGCACAAGCTGGTGGCCGGCGTGCCGGCGCGGGTGATCTGTCGGGCCAGTTGCGCCGAGCCGGCGCTGTCGATGGATCACTGCGCCCTGTCCCAGGTGGACAAACAGCTGCCCTGAGCCAAACTCAGGTAACGAAAACTCGCGGTACGGGATATGGTGCCGCCGGCCCCGCGCGGATTCGCCCGGCGGCACCAAGCATAAGGATAAACGGAGCTATCCTTGAAGGCATGAAATATAGTCTCAGCGCCAAAAATCTCGTGTGCCGGAGTCTGGAGTCCCGTGCCAGTTACTGTGCCGGGCTGTTGAATCCTGAGCATACGAAAGAAATCACCGGCGTCGTCCGCAGCGACAGTGGCCTGCTGTCGCGCACATTCAACCAGGCGGTTTCCAATACGGTGATGCCGACGCGCATATTGCAGCGTTTTGTTGTGGATTATTTTGCCGAGCGCCACAGTCCGTTCACGCTGTGGCACTGTGCGAACAAATCCCTCGACGACGCGGAGTTGAGCGAGCTCGGCGTCAAGCGCAGGCAATCACTGGTGGCGATGGCGGTGGAGATACAGCGACTGGCAGCGGACGAGGAACTGCCGGAGGCACTGCGCGGCAAGCTGGAGTTCGCTCCCGTCTCAACAGAGGCGTTGACGACTTACGGCGAGATACAGGGCTCGCAATACAACGGCGAGCGCGAGGGCCCGCAGCTCAAGAAGTTTTATCAGCGACTGCAGGAGATACCGGAACAGAAACGCAGCCGCCTGAAGTTTTTCCTCGGCAGGCTGGACGGTGAAGCCGTCGCGGCCGGTTGCCTGTTCGCGTCCGCCGATGCGCTCGGCTTTTACGATCTGATCACGCTGGAGGAGTATCGCGGCCGCGGTATCGGTCGCGCGCTTTTCTATCATCTGGTGGGGCAGGCCCTGAACAGCCACCACAAACACGCCATCGCACTGGCGCCGGCCAACCGGCAGGAACTGCTGCTGGAAACCGGCTTCTTCGCCGTCGGCGAGGTGGCCCAGTACCAGTTCGATCCCTGATCGATCGCTGGCAATCAGGCGCGCCCGATTGGAAAGGCGATCACCTCGCCAATAGATGCATAGCCGCCCGCCAGCATCAGCAGGCGATCTATCCCCATGGCCACACCGGCGCACTCCGGCATCCCCACTTCGAGCGCGGCGACGAGGCGTTCCTCGAACGGATAGACATGCAGTTTGTGCATGCCGCGGTAGCGGTGATCCGCCTGGAAGCGGCGCAGCTGTTCCTCGGCGTCGGTCAGTTCCCAGTAGCCATTGGCCAACTCGAGCCCGCCCACATAGGCCTCGAAACGGCGTGCCACCGGCGTGCCCGTCGCATCTTCCTGCACCTTGGCCAGCGCTGCCTGGCTCGCCGGGAAGTCGTACAGCAGCGTGATGCCGTCGCCCATCGCCGGTTCCAGGCGGTGGCTCATCAGCAGGTCAAGGCACTCGTCGCGGTTCGCCGGCACGAAGGACAGCTCCACCTCGCGCGCGGTGCAGTCGTGCAGCTCCTGTTCGGAGGCGGTGTGCGGGTCCAGTTGCAGCTCGCGCAGGAACAGCTCGCGGTAGCTCAGGGATTGCACCTGCGAAATCTGCAGTACCCGGCTCAGCAGCTCACCGACTTCGATCATCAGGCGGCGGTCATCCCAGCCGCAGCGATACCACTCCAGCATCGTGAACTCGGGATTGTGCCGGCCGCCGGCCTCGCCTTCGCGAAATGCCTTGCCGAGGTAATAGCAGTCGCCGATGCCTGCGGCGAGCAGGCGCTTGAGCCCAAATTCAGGGCTGGTGGCCAGGTAGGCGGTATCGCCGTTACACAGTGCGGTAATGGAGTCGATATGGGGGTCGCTGGTCGCGCGGCGCGAGAGCACCGGGACCTCGACTTCGAGCACCTCGCGCTCGGCGAAGAAGCGGCGAATATCTGCCAGTAGCGCTCCACGTAAGTGCAGCGCCTCAATGGAAGCGGAGGGCTGCCAGGAAGTGTCAGTCATCGATGGGGGGACCTTGGCCGGAGCGGCCCGCCGATAGCGGGCGCTCCAGCAGGAGAGGAGGGCAGAGAGTTAGTCTTCCTTGGCACGGCCCAGGTATTCACCGGTGCGGGTATCGACCTTGATGGTCTCGCCGATCTCCAGGAACAGCGGTACCTTGACGACGGCGCCGGTAACCAGCGTGGCGGGCTTGGTGCCGCCCTGGGCGGTGTCGCCGCGCAGGCCCGGATCGGTGTCGGTGATTTCGAGGATGACGTGGTTCGGCGGGGTGACCGCCAGCGGTGCGCCGTTGTACAGGGTGACGGTGCAGACGTCCTGTTCCTTCAGCCACTTGGCGGCATCGCCGACGGCATCGGCGCTGGCCTGGTGTTGCTCGAAGGTTTCCGGCTCCATAAAGTGGTAGAACTCACCGTCGTTGTACAGGTACTCCATCTCGCGGTCCATCACGTCAGCGGACTCCAGGCTCTCGCCGGAGCGGAAGGTGCGCTCCCAGACGCGGCCGGTCTTCAGGTTGCGCAGTTTGACGCGGTTGAACGCCTGGCCCTTGCCGGGTTTGACGAATTCATTTTCCACGATGGAGCAGGGGTCGCCGTCGAGCATTACCTTGAGGCCGCCCTTGAATTCGTTGGTGGAGTAACTAGCCATGAAATCCTCTAAATAATCAGAACCGTCGGGAGTCTGGATAGGGCCCAGGCCGCCCTTTCAATATTTGCCCTTTCAAATTTTGCATAAGTGCTTAAAATTTGCGCGCTCTGCGCAACCTCCAGCACCATGAAACGGCCGCCTATGATACAGCACGCCTCCGCCACCAGTGAAATAGTCGTTCGCGATAGCGCCGCGGAGGGCGCGAGCCGTCGCTGGCAGGACGAAATGGCGGATCTGGTCACCGATCCGGCGGAGCTGATCGAGCTGCTGCAGCTGGACCCGGCACAGCTGCCGGATGCGCTGCGGGCCTGCGGCGATTTTGCCCTGCGCGTGCCGCGTCCCTTCCTCAAGCGTATACGCCCGCGGGATCCGCGTGACCCATTGTTGCTGCAGGTGTTGCCGGGTGCGCCGGAACTGCGGCCGAGTCCCGGCTACAGTGCCGATCCCCTCGAGGAGGCGGCGGCCAACCCGGTGCCGGGGGTGGTGCACAAGTACCGCGGCCGCTTGCTGCTGATCGCGGCCGGCCAGTGCGCGATCAATTGCCGCTACTGTTTCCGCCGCCAGTTTCCCTACGGCGACAACCACCTGAACCGCAGTCAGTGGGAGACCGCTCTCAACTATATCCGCGGGCGGCACGAGTTGCGCGAGGTCATCCTCAGCGGCGGCGATCCACTGGTACTGAACGATCGCCAGCTCGGCTGGCTGGCGGCGCAGCTGGCGGAGATTCCGCAGCTGGACAAGCTGCGCGTGCACAGCCGCCTGCCGATCGTGGCACCGAGCCGCATTACCGACGAGATGCTCGCCTGGTTAACCGGCTCGCGCCTGCGGCCGGTGCTGGTGCTGCACTGTAATCACGCCAACGAAATCGACGGCGAGGTGCGTGCCGCCCTGGCCCGGCTGCGCGATGCCGGCGTGACACTACTCAATCAAGCGGTGCTGCTGGGCGGGGTGAACGACAGTGTCACCGCGCTGGAGAATCTGAGTGAGGCACTGTTCGCGGCCGGGGTGCTGCCCTATTACCTGCACCAGCTGGACCGGGTTCAGGGCGCGGCACACTTTGAAGTGAGCGATGCCCGCGCGCTGGAACTGGTTGAGCAGCTGCGGCAGCGGCTGCCCGGCTACCTGGTGCCGAAGCTGGTGCGAGAAATTCCCGGAATGTCATCAAAGTCACCCATAGGTAGCTAAAAGTGGCTATAGGTTGCGATCTTTTAGATGACACAAGTCGCAATTTTGTCGCCAAATTCAACGGATCGCGCTTGTTCGCATAAATGGCCGCTTCATATACTGCATGCAAACCGAGGGATGGTTCATTGCAATGCAGGACGCCGTTGAAGAGGTGGCAGCCGCCATGGCCGCCGAGACACACCAAAAACTATTCGCCAAGCTCCAACTTCCGGCGCTATCGCTGCCGGAGCTGAGTTGCGGCTGCGCCAGTGAGCGCCAGCTGTTCAGCTGGCTGGAAAAATACGATCTGCAGCCCTATCAGTCTGCGGACCAGCTGCGCCTGGCTTCTCTGTTATCCACTCTGATCGATGAGGTTGCCCAGTGGCGGGCCCCCGCCAGCAAGCGTCTCGCCATGCTCGATTTGCTGCGCGAGTACGCGGTGGCCTGTGCCGAGGCGATGGCGATACAGCGCGCGGTGATGGCCAATGCGCAGACCGCAGAGCTGCGCAAGATCGTACTCGCCGCAGTGCGTCTGTTGCAGCAGTTGGGCAAGGCATTCGCCAGTGTTGCGCAGCAGCTCACCGGGGAGAGCGGTCTTGCCCTGATCCTGCGCGAAAGGCGCGCCCGCAGTTTGCAGCGTGCGGTGGACAGCTACGCCCGCGTGGTCCAGATCGTTTCCCTGTTCGGCTTGGGTACCCCGCAGCATTGCTGGCGCAACATGCAGATACTGGTGCGCCTCGCCCAGCTGCAGAAGCTGGACGCCAAGCAGGTCGGCGATACGCTGAGCCCGCGCAGCAAGAGCAGCGCCACCGGCGCATATCTGCAAGTGGTGTTGTTTGCCAGCGCCAATCCGACCCAGCTGAATACGCGAGAGCAGGAGCTGTTGTGGGGGCTGGCCCGCGACTGGAGCCGGGCGGCTCAGATCGTGCTCAATTTCACCGAGCGCGAGAATGCTCTGCTGGCCTCCCTGGCACTGGACCAACCACCGGTGCCGGCCAATCGACTCGGTAACTGCAAGGTGGACCTGCGACACTTCACCGCCCCCCAGGGCTGGAAGGTCGATCTCACCAAGATGCTCGATCTGCTGGAGCGGCAAATGAAGCGCCGCCACGACCCATTGCTGGAAAAGTTGTACCACGGCTGGGCATCCAAAGCCGGGCGCAGCGAGCGGCGCACCCCGCTGCAGCAGAATTGCGAGTTCGTCATCGGTATCGGCGCCATCTGCCATCACCTCGGTGCCGACGCCCCCGACGGTCGCTCCGCTCCCCAGGGGTTTTTCCAGTGGTCGGAGCCGGACAGGGACCACCTGTGCCTGGAAGTGCCAACAGTGGATTACGGTTCCGGCAAAGCCGTGGGCGAATACGATGTGGTGTTGCCCAGCGCGCCGAGCCTGCGCCGGGATTCGCGGGCCCGCGCCGGTAGCGGTGCGGAGAAGGCGGCCGAGCGCTACCGCCCCCAGGTGGCCAGTGTGCTGAACTGCAGCGGACGCGGCATCGGGCTCAGCCTGCCGCCCTCCAGTTGTGACAAGCTGCGCGTGGGTGAGCTGGTCGGCATTCGCCTGGAGGAAAAATGGCAGGTGGCGGTGGTCCGCTGGCAACACACGCTGCCGGATCACAGCCGCGCCGGGGTAGAAGTTCTGGCAGCCGATTCCATGCCGGTGCAGGTGCAGCGCCACACGGCCGCCGGTCATCTTTCCGCCCCGATAGCCGGGTTGCTGGTCAAGTCGTCCGTGGAGGACAAGCCGGCACTGATACTGCCGGTGCCGCTGTTCAAGGCCCACGACAGTGTTGAGTTGCGGGCAAATTCCGATTCGCAGCCGGTCACGCTCCAGCGGCAGACCCTCGCTACCGGCAGCTTCGCGCGCTTTGAATTTGTGTGACTTGAGTCGCGCGGCCGCTCTTTGAGCGCCCTTGTATGCGACCGCCGCCGCCGCCTAAACTAACGGGCTAGCGGCAGCGGTGTGCCGCATATAAGTAATAGAGCGAATAATGAGCAGCAACGACACCATCCGACTTCTCCTGATTCACGATATCCCTTCCGAGGCCCAGCGCCTGGTGAGCATGCTGCACAACGCCGGTCGCCCAAACCGGGCGCAGCACGTCGCCAGCGAGGCGGCGCTGGCCAAGTTGCTGCAGGACAAGACCTGGGATCTGCTGATTGCCGCAGAGGGCAGCAAGCAGGTTCCGCCCGCCGTGGCACTGCGCACCATCAGCAAACTACAGAAAGACGTGCCCGCGGTGCTGCTGAGCGAGCGCAGCGGCTGCCAGCCGGTGGTCGAGGGGCTGAAGCTGGGCGCGCGGGACGTGGTTACCGTCGATGAGGACCAGCATCTGCTGCTGGTGATCCAGCGCGAAATGACGGCGCTCGCCAACCGTCGCCAGGCGCGCCAGCACGACCGCCGTTATCACGCCACGCTGCAGCGCGCCAAGGAACTGCTGGACAGCTCCAAAGACGCCATCGCCTATGTGTCAGACGGCCTGATCGTCTATGCCAATGATTCCTTTGCCGAGCGCTTCGGTTACAGCAGCGGTGAGGATGTCGAATATCAACCGTTGATCGATATGCTGGCGGCAGGGGAACAGGAAGAGGCGCGCGAGTTCCTGAAGCAGTGCGCCATCGACAACAACGAAGTCGAGGCCATTGAGTGGAAGTTTACCGCCAAGACCGCCTCCGGCACGCCGCTGCCGACCCGCGCCGAAGTACTATCCACCATTTACGACGACGAGCGCTGCCTGCAGGTGCGCATTGCCGCCCGCGGCGGTGACACCGAGCAGCTGGAAGCGCAGCTCAGCGATATCAAGAACCGCGATCCACTGACCGGCCTCTACAACCGCCAGCATTTCCTGCAGCTGCTCGGCTCGGCGATCAAGGCCGCCGCCGGCTCACAGCGCACCGGCGGCCTGATGTTTATCGAAATTGACCGGTTCGAAGACACCGTGCAGAAATTTGTGGGGGTGGCCGGTGCCGACGCGCTGCAGAAAAAAATGGCGGAACTGCTGCAGTCCGGCCTGCGTCGCGGCGACATAGTGGCGCGCTACGGCGACGAGAGTTTCTGTCTGCTGATTCCGGAAACCACGCCGGACAACGCCGAGCACCGCGCGAAAGAAATGCTGCGGAAAATTTCCGATACCATCTTCGATGCCGCTGGCAAGACGCTGCAGATCACTGCCTCGGTCGGTATTTCGCTGCTGAGTGAGGCCTCAGGCAACGCGCAGAAAGTACTGGATCAGGCGCTGGAAGCGCATGACCAGGCACTGCAGAAGAACGAGAACGGCGGCGTTGTCGCTATCTACGAGCCGGACAGCAACAAGCAGGGCGATGCCGATACCTATCACCGCGCGCGGGTTGTCCAGGCGCTCGAGGCAGGCAACCTGAAACTGCTCTATCAGCCGGTGCTCAGCCTGCAGGGCACTGGCGAGCATATGTACGAAGTGCTGGTGCGGATGAAAGATGGCAAGGAAGAGCTGGCGCCGCTGGCCTTCCTGGAGGCCCTCGGCGATGCCGGCCTCTCCACCAAAATGGATCGCTGGGTGATACTGACGGCGATCAAGGCCGCTGCCGCCCAGCGGGCTGCCGGCAAGGACGTGTCCCTGCTGTTGCATATCACCGCGGCGTCACTGATCGACAGCAGCTTGCCGGCGTGGCTCGGCGTTGCCTTCAAGGCCGCCAAGGTGCCGCCGAAGGCGGTGGTGTTCCAGCTGCGTCAGGAAGATATCACCAGCAACCTGCACGCCGCCCGCGACTTCACCAAGCAGGTGCAGGAGTTGGGTTGCCGCGTGGCCGTGTGCCACTTCGGCACCGGCCTGAATCCGTTCAAGGCGCTGGAGCATGTGCAGGTGGACATCGCCAAGGTCGATGCCTCTTTCGTGCGCGAGGTGCAGGACGAAGGGGAGAGCAGCGAGACGCTCGCCAACCTGGTCAAGCAGCTGGGCCAAGCCAACACCAAGGTGATAGTGCCGCATATCGAGCAGGCCAGCATGCTGCCGACGCTGTGGCAGACCGGCACCGACTATATCCAGGGCTACTATGTACAGGCGCCCGCCGAAGAAATGAGCTTCGATTTCAGCCTCGACTAGGGCTGCTAGCCGGACAGGGATGTCCGCTCCCGTTGCCCACTTTTTGCATTCCCCATCCCCGATCGATTACCAGGCGTTTCCTCCAACCGATCCGGCAGATTGCTGCCCGTCGACGGTTTCGGCCCGTGCGGAGAAGCGGCGGCCGACAGCAGAGTCATTCATCATTGCCCCGCGCTCCTGTATCCTGTGCCGCGATCTAACAAGCAGAATACTTTTGGAGCCATCCCATGTTGCCCCGCATACTCTGTACCAGCCTGGTTGTCGGCGCACTCGCGCTGGCCGGCGGTTGCTCAAAATCCGAACCGACCTCCGAGACGCAGGCAAACAGCGACTCTGCCGCTGCGCCTCAAGCCGCAGACCCCGCGCAGAAGTCTGCCGCCGGCGAGATGCCGAAGTCCGGTGTGGATTACCACTCCTTCGCCAACACCGATGATTACCGGGTGCAGCACCTGGATCTGGACCTGACCGTCGATTTCTCCCGCAAGGTGCTCGAGGGCGAGGCCCAGCTGCAGGTAAAACGCCTGAACGACAAGAACAAGCCGCTGATCCTCGATACCCGCGGGCTCGAGATCGACGCCGTCAAGGCCGGCCACGGCGACAAGATGGAGCCGGTGAAATTCTCCATGGGTGAGAAGGACGATCACCTGGGCACGCCGCTGAAGATCAATCTGCCGAAAAATGCCACCAAAGTTGCCATCCAGTACCGCACCTCGCCGGATGCTTCCGGCGTACAGTGGCTGGAACCGCAACAGACCGCCGGCAAGGCGCACCCGTTCCTGTTCACCCAGGCCCAGGCGATCCACGCGCGCAGCTTCGTGCCGCTGCAGGATTCGCCGAAAGTGCGCATCACCTATAACGCGACTATCCGCACGCCGAAAGAGCTGCGCGCGGTGATGAGCGCGAACAACGATCCGCAGGCCGAGAAAGACGGCGTCTACGAGTTCGAGATGCCGCAGCCGATTCCGTCCTACCTGATCGCGCTGGCGGTCGGCGACCTGGAATTCAAGCCGATGGGCGAGCGCACCGGCGTCTACGCCGAGAAGGAACTGCTCGACGCGGCCGCGGCGGAATTCGAGGACACCGAATCCATGCTCGAGGCCACCGAGGAAGTCTACGGCCCCTATCGCTGGGATCGCTACGACCTGCTGATACTGCCACCCAGTTTCCCGTTCGGCGGTATGGAAAACCCGCGCCTGTCTTTTATCACGCCGACGGTAATCGCCGGCGACAAGAGCCTGGTGGCGCTGATTGCCCACGAGCTGGCGCACTCCTGGTCCGGCAACCTGGTCACCAACGCCAGCTGGCGCGACCTGTGGCTGAACGAGGGCTTCACCACCTACCTGACCAACCGCATCATGCAGAACATCTACGGTGACGAGCGCTACAAGATGGAAATGGCGCTCGGCTACGACGACCTGCAGCTGGACCTGAAGGATCGCCCGGACATTGACGAGATCATGGCCATTGACCTGCGCGGCCGCGATCCGGATGAGGTCTTCTCCAATATTCCCTACGAGAAAGGCTCGCTGTTCCTGTACGAACTGGAACAGAAAATCGGCCGCGAGAACTTCGATCAGTTCCTGCTGGATTACTTCAACAACTTCTCCTTCCAGAGCATCACCACGGAAGATTTCGTCAAGTATCTGAACGAGACGCTGTTGAAGCAGTACCCGGACAAGCTGGACGCGGAGCGCATCCAGCAATGGATCTTCGAGCCGGGCATTCCGGAAGGCGCGCCGCACCCGCAATCCGACGCCTTCAGCAAACTGGACCCGGTGCGCCAGCAGTGGCTCGACGGCAAGGTAGCGGCGCAGGATATCGATACCGGCGACTGGACCTTCCACCAGTGGAAGTATTTCCTCGACGGCATGCCGGAAAAGCTGAGCGAGGCGCAGCTGAAAGAGCTGGACGAGGCCTTCGGCCTGACCGCGTCGCAGAACAACGAAGTCGCGTTCAGCTGGCTGATGATCGCTGTGCGCAACAACTACCAGCCGGCCTACCAGCGCCTGGAGCAGTTCCTGACGGGTATCGGCCGCAACAAGTTCCTGCGCCCGCTGTACCGCAACCTGGTGGAGACCGGCCAGGGTGACCTCGCCAAGCGCATCTTCGAGAACGCCAAGAGCGGTTACCACCCGCTGACGGTGAAGGTGAACAGCAACATCATCTACGGCGGCGACAGTAACTAAAAGCCCCTCGTTAATTGCTGAATATCGGGCGGCCCCCGGCCGCCCGATCCCGGTCGCCCGCTGCCGGTCGCCCGCTGCCGGCAGCGGGTCCAATGGCCCGCAGCGGCCCCCCCTCCGGCAAACCTGCCAAATGTAAACTTATGTAAACCTCGCGGCTTGCCGCGACGTATCATTTAGGCTTGCGTATGGCGCAACGCCAGTACCAATCACTACCAAGAAATTCCGCTCCGCGAGCGCAGCAACGCTGTGCCCCGGCGCCACCCAATTGATGTAACAACGACAAGAATCATGAAAACTTTCGGCGTATTCGCACTCAGCCTGCTATTTCTCCCTCCCGCGCTACTGGCGCAGAGCGCCGGTCCGGTGCCGGTGCGCACGGCACTGGTACAGGAACAGGAGGTCGCCAATCGCCTCGAGGCGCTGGGTACCGCCAGGGCCTGGGAGTTCGTGTCCATTCGCGCTTCCGAGACCGAACAGGTCACCCGCATCGCGTTTGAGAGCGGCCAGAAAGTGAAGGCCGGCGATCTGCTGGTGGAACTGAATCACGCCGAGGAGCTGGCGGAACTGGCCGGCGCACGCGCGAGCCTCGAGCGCTACCAGCGGGATGCCGAGCGTTTGCAGCGGCTGGAGCGGGACAAGCTGGCCACCCGGGAGCAGCTGGACGCGGCCAGTACACTGGTGGCCGAGACCCGCGCGCGCATCGCCGCGTTGGAGGCGCGCATCGCCGACCGGGTGATCCGCGCGCCGTTTGACGGGCAGCTGGGCCTGCGCAATATCAGCCTCGGCACACTGGTGTCGCCGACGACCGAGATAGCCACGCTGCAGGACCTTGCGCGGCTGAAACTGGATTTCACCCTGCCCGAGCGCCAGCTGCCGCTGATCGACGGCGGCATGGCGATTCAGGCGCGCAGCCAGGCGCACCCGGGGCGGGTGTTCCCCGGCGAGGTGATGCTGGTGGAGGCGCGGGTGGACCCGCAGACCCGCGCCTTTACCGTGCGCGCGCAGCTCGATAACCGCGACGGCCTGCTGAAGCCGGGCATGCTGCTGACCGTCGAGATCATCAGCGAGCAGCGCCAGGCGCTGACCATTCCCGAGGCCGCGCTGGTGCCACTGGCGGACACCCAGTCCGTCTATGTGCTGGAGCGTGGCGAGGCCGGCCAGGTCGCGCGCCTGCGCCAGGTCACACTGGGCCGCCGCTTTCCCGGGCGCGTCGAAGTCCTGTCCGGCCTCAGTGCCGATGAGCAGGTGGTGACCCGCGGCACGCTGCATATCCGCGACGGCCAGGCGGTGGTCGCCGAGTCGGCGAGCGGGGTGGGCGCGCTATGATTCTGAGCGATGTCTCGGTCAAGCGACCGGTGTTTGCGCTGGTGCTGTCGCTGCTGCTGGTGGTGTTCGGGCTGATCAGTTTCGACCGCCTGCCACTGCGGGAATACCCGGATATCGACCCGCCGATCGTGTCCATCACCACCGACTACCCCGGCGCCTCGGCGGCGGTCGTCGAGACGCGCATCACGCGCATGATCGAGGACCGGGTCGCCGGTATCGAGGGCATCAAGACCATTTCCTCGTCCAGCGTCGACGGCCGCTCGCGCATCTCGATCGAATTCACCATCAACCGCGATGTGGACGCCGCGGCCAACGATATCCGCGACCGCGTGTCGGCGGTATTCGACGACCTGCCCAGCGAGGCGGATCCGCCGGAAATCGAGAAGGTCGACAGCAACGACGATGTGATTCTGTGGCTGAACCTGACCGCGGAGAATCGCACCATCCCCGAACTCTCCGACTATGCCAGCCGCTACCTGGTGGACCGCTTCTCGGTGCTCGACGGCGTGGCGCGGGTGCGCGTCGGCGGTTCCAAGGATTACGCGATGCGCATCTGGCTCGACCGCAATGCGATGACCGCGCACGGCGTCACCAGCGGCGATATCGAACGCGCGCTGCGCGCAGAGAACCGCGAACTGCCGGCCGGCTACCTCGAGTCCAGCGATCGCCAGTTCACGCTGCGCCTGCAGCGCCAGTTCCGCGCCGAGGAGGACTTCGCGCGCCTCGCCATCGCCACCGGCGCCAACGGCCATGTGGTGCGCCTGGCCGATGTGGCGCGGGTCGAACTCGGCTCGGTGGAGGACAGGTCCACCTTCCGCGGCAACGGCGAGCCGATGGTCGGCATCGGTATCACCAAGCAGTCCACCGGCAATATCATCGCCGTGGCCGAGGCGGCCAAGCGGGAGATGGAAAAGGTCAACGGTGAGCTGCCGGAAGGCATGCGCATCGCGCTCAGCTACGACTCCTCGGTGTTCGTCAGCGAGGCGATCAAGGAGGTCTACACCACGCTCGCGATCGCGGTCCTTCTGGTGGTGCTGGTGATCTACCTGTTCCTCGGCAACTGGCGCGCGACCCTGGTGCCGGCGATCACGGTGCCGGTCTCGCTGATCGCCACCTCGATGCTGCTCTACGCGTTCGGTTTCAGTATCAACCTGCTGACACTGCTGGCACTGGTGCTGGCGATCGGCCTGGTGGTGGACGACGCCATCGTCGTGCTGGAAAACATTTTCCGGCGCATGGACGAGCTCGGCGAGCCGCCGCTGCTGGCCGCCTACCGCGGCGCGCGCGAGGTGGGCTTTGCGGTGGTCGCGACCACGCTGGTACTGGTGGCGGTGTTCGTACCGATCACCTTCCTCGAGGGCGATATCGGCCGGCTGTTCTCCGAGTTTGCGCTGACGATGTCCGCCGCGGTGATCTTCTCGTCGCTGACCGCGCTGACGATGTCCGCCGCGGTGATCTTCTCGTCGCTGACCGCGCTGACCCTGTCGCCGATGCTGGCGTCCAAGCTGATCAAGCCCAGCGACCGCGGCAACGGCCTGACCCAGCTGATGGACCGGCAGATGGCGCGGGTGCAGGCCTCGTACCGCCGCGGTCTCGACGGACTGCTGCGCCGGCGCTGGATCGCCGGCGCCGTCTTTGCGCTGGTAATGGCCTTCGCCGCGCTGGCGGTGAAACTGATCCCGAGCGAATACGCGCCGCGGGAGGACCGCGGCGCCTTCTTCCTGCTGGTCAACGGCCCCGAGGGTGCCAGCTACCAGTACATGCAGGAATATATGGACACCATCGAACAGCGCCTGATGCCGCTGGTCGACGCCGGCTACGTGCGCCGGCTGCTGGTGCGCTCGCCGCGCTCCTTCGGCACCTCGGCCACCTTCAACAGCGGTATCGTGATCCTGACGCTGGCGCCCTGGGAGCAGCGCCCGTCCGGCTTCGAGCTGATGAATATGGTGCGGGACAAGGTCAGCGACCTGTCCGGCGTGCGCGCCTTCCCGGTGATGCGCCAGGGCTTCGGCGGCGGCCTGGGCAAACCGGTGCAGTTCGTGCTCGGCGGGCCCAGCTACGAACAGCTGACCGAGTGGCGCGACACCTTGAATGCGGAGATCGCGAAATCCAACCCCGGCCTGCTCGGCGTCGACTGGGACTACAAGGAGACCCAGCCGCAGATGCGCATCGACGTGGACTACGAGCGCGCCGCGGATCTCGGCGTGCAGGTGAGCGAGGTGGGTTCGACGCTGCAGACGATGTTCGGTTCGCTGCGCGCGACCACCTTTATCAACGACGGCGAGGAGTACGACGTGATCCTCGAGGGCGAGCGCGAACTGCAGCGCACCCCGTCGAGCCTCGACAGTATCTATGCGCGCTCGTCCACCAGTGGCCAGCTGATTCCGCTGGCGAGCCTGGTCAATGTGCAGGAGCTCGCCGATTCGCCCAACCTGCAGCGCTATAACCGCATTCGCTCGATCACGCTGGAAGCCAACCTGGCGGACGATTTGGTGCTCGGTGACGCCATCGGCTACCTGAATAGCCTGGTGGCGGAGAAGCTCGACGGCACCCCGCTGATCGATTACAAGGGCCAGTCGAAGAACTTCCAGGATTCCGGCTCCACGATCGTGTTCGCGATCCTGCTCGGCGCGCTGGTGGTGTTCCTGGTGCTGGCGGCGCAGTTCGAGAGCTTCGTGCACCCGCTGGTGATCATGCTGACGGTGCCGCTGGCGATGGCCGGCGCGCTCGCCGGCCTGCTGGCCGCCAGCCAGTCGCTGAACATCTACAGCCAGGTGGGACTGATCATGCTGGTGGGCCTCGCCGCCAAGAACGGCATTTTGATCGTCGAATTCGCCAACCAGCTGCGCGACCGCGGCCTGGCGTTCGGCGAGGCGCTGCGCCAGGCGTCGGCCACGCGTCTGCGCCCGATCCTGATGACCGGCATCACCACCGCGGCCGGTTCGCTGCCGCTGCTGCTGTCCTCCGGTGCCGGCTCCGAGACCCGCGCGGTGATCGGCAACGTGGTGCTGTTCGGTGTACTGGCGGCGACCTTGTTTACGGTTTTCATAGTACCGGTGGCCTACGACCTGCTCGCGCGCCGCACCGGCTCGCCGGGCGAAGTCGAGCGCGAGATCGACAAACTCGAACAGCAACACCAGTGACCGGGCCGATATGGAGAGTAAAACGATGCGCAAGCTGGCTATTTCGGCGCTGCTGTTGTTGATCGCGGTCGGCTGCAGCAACAGTGCCTGTAACGAACGCGGTGCACCGCCGCTACTTTTCCCGCACGCGAGCCTGGTCCATGGCTAAATAAAACTTCCCTGTGGGAGCCAGCCCCGCTGGCGACAGGATCTTGGCGATAACCGCCCTTGTTCGCCTGCAGGGCAGGCTCCTACAGATTTGTAGGATGGGCAAAGCGAAGCGTGCCCATCGCATACCCGGGTGATGGGTACGTCGCCAGGCTCCTTTGCCCATCCTACGATGGTTACGGGTGCCGTTAGTTAGGCACAGTTCAGCGCGCGGGTTCCGTCCAGAAAGACGAAGATTTGTAGGATGGGCAAAGCGAGGCGTGCCCATCGCATACCCGGGTGATGGGCGCGTCGCCAGGCTCCTTTGCCCGTCCTGCGATGGTTACGGGTGCCGTTAATTAGGCACAGTTCAGCGCCCGGGTTCCGTCCAAAAAGACGAAGATTTGTAGGATGGGCAAAGCGAAGCGTGCCCATCGCATACCCGGATGATGGGCGCGTCGCCAGGCTCCTTTGCCCGTCCTGCGATGGTAATGGGTGCCGTCAATTAGGCACAGCTCAGAAACCCCACGGATAGGTATCCGGCGGTGTCGCACTCGCGGCCGCCTCGATATGCAATGGGTGCAGCGCGCGGGTTTCGTCCAGGTGGACAAAGGCATCGTAGCGCCGCGCCAGTTCGGTCGGCACATAGTTGCCGCGCTCGCGCCGCGGGTCGTAGACGACGCCAACTGCGCGGTGGCCGCGGGTGCTGACGAGTTCCCGCCGCTCGCCGACCTCATCCAGCAGCAGTATCCCGTTGTCACCCAGCGCGGCGTGCAATGCGCCCTCCCAGCTATGCTCCGGTGACGGCGGCAGTGCCATGCGCTGCATTTCGGCGCCCCAGCGGCCGCCGGCGACCACACTGCCACTGTGACTGCCAAAGCCCACCAGTCGCACCCGCTCGGCACCCCACTCTTCACGCGCCAGCTGGCCGATGTTGTGCATGCCGACGAGGCGCATATCCGTCGCGCGGGCGTCGCCGATGTGGGTGTTGTGTGCCCACACAATGGCCCTGGTGCCGGGGCCGTGATGCTGCATCAGGCGATTCAGGGTTTCCATCATATGGCTGTCGCGCAGGTTCCAGGAACCGGCGCCGCCCACCATCATGGTGCGGTAATAGCGCTCGGCGCTGACCATCACGTGGGCATTCTGTTCGGCGTCGAAGTCGGCCTCCGGGTCCGCATCGAAATGGGGGTGTCGGCGCGCCAGCTGCAGCAGCAGGCCGGTTACTTCGTTGGCGCAGTCGTGACGGGACAGGGCGGTGTGTCGGGCGTAGCGCTGTTCGTCGCGACCGTAGGGCTGGAAACAGTTGAGCACCTTTTCCGCCAGCGGCATCGACTGCGGGTCATTGTGGCGCAGATGGCGCACAATCGCGTCCAGGGATTCCCACAGGCTGTAGACATCCAGGCCGTAGAAGCCCACCTGCTGGCCGTCGCTGTCGGCGTTGTGCTTGCGCAACCACTCGGCGAAGGCGACCATCTCCCAGTTGGCCCACATCCAGGTCGGCCAGCGGTCGAAACCGTGCAATACGGCCTCCGCGTGCTCACCGGACTGCGGGTAGGCTTTGACGTAGCGGTTGACGCGATAGCAGTCGGGCCAGTCGCCTTCGACGGCGATGAATTTGAAGCCGTGCTCTTCGATGAGTCGCCGGCTGATGGCCGCCCGCCAGACATAAAATTCAGAGGTGCCGTGAGAGGCCTCGCCGAGCATGACGATGCGGGCGTTCGCGAGCTGTTCGACCAGCGGACTCAGGTCGTCCCGGCCGCGCAGGGGGTGGTACAGTTCGTTTAAGGTGGTCAGCAGGGCGGCGTCGTTGTCCGGGGTAGGGGCTGGCATTTTGCGCGGCGGTCTTCAGCGGTTGCTCTTTGTGAGCATAGTTTTTTAACCACTGTCACGCGCCGCCAATTTTCTGGCGGATAATTCAACTGTCCACTGTTCACCGTGGAACCCATTGCGTAATCTGCACTCCGATAAAAAACCGGCGCACTCGAAGGGAAATTCTCATGTGGAAACGGATGTTCATCTTGCTGCTGCTGACCCTGTTGACGGTCAGTTGCGCCCGCGGCGTCAGCGTCTGCACCGACAACAACAAGTCCCGCCCGCTGCCTTTCCCCCACGCGATGGCCTGATTTTCTGCCGTTTCGCATGAAGGCTGGCCGTCGCCGCGGGCGGCGTTGCTATATCAGGTTTTCTATCTGCTGATCGCTGAGTCCGAACAGGTACAGCGCCGCATCCAGGCCGAAGCGCTCGATGGACTGGGGCGCTTCCAGGCGCACCTTGGGTTTGGGGTGAATAGCGATTCCCAGCGCGCCGAGGTTCAGCATCGGAATATCATTGGCGCCGTCGCCGACGGCGATCACCCGCTCGAGCTCCAGCCCCTGCTCCTCCGCCATCTGCTGCAGTAGTTCCCGCTTGCGCATGCCGTCGACAATCGGCTCGATAACGCCGCCGGTCAGGGCTCCGTGTTCGAACTCGAGCTGGTTCGCATGTATGAAATCCACGGGCAGCCGTTCGCGCCGCAGGTAGTCGGCGAAATAGGTGAAGCCGCCGGACAGTATGGCGGTCTTGCAGCCGAGTGCGCGCAAGCCGCCGAGGAGCTTGTCCGCCCCGTCCTTCAACGGCAGCTGCGTGGCGATCTCGGCCAGGCGCCGTTCGGAAAAACCGCGCAGCAGGGCCATGCGCTTGCGGAAACTCTGGCGGAAATCCAGCTCGCCGCGCATGGCCGCCTCGGTGATCGCGGCCACCTGCTCGCCGATACCGGTAATCTTGGCCAGTTCGTCGATCACCTCCGCATCGATCAGTGTCGAGTCCATATCAAAGCCCGCCAGAGCCGGTACCCGCTGGCTGCTGCCGGGCTGCAGTACCAGATCGACGTCGAGTTTCTCCGCCAGTTGCAGGCAGGTGTGTTTGGCAGCGGCAAACTCGAGTTCCGCGTCCAGCTGGAAGCGTATTACGGTGCGCTCGCGGCGCTGGGCCAGGGTATCGACGGCGCTTACCGCCCAGCCGTGCCCGGCAAAAAAAGTGAGCAGTTGCTGCACCTGCGCCAGGCGGGCAGCGGGGGCCAGCATGGTCACGCACCAGGGGGCGGTTACCGCGGCGGCTTCCCGTGCCGGCGGCGCCAGTGCGCAACTGGTGGTGTCTTCAAACGGGGCGGCGCCGTGGTATTCGAGACCGAGGCGCGCGTAATCGCCACTGAAGTCCAGGTAACGCAGGCTGCAATCGAGAGGCGTCTGGGTAATCTGTGCCAGGGGCAGATGGAATTCTTGAGAGGTCGGCTGGTCGCCCATGGCGCTGGTCCCTGCGGTTGAAGAAAATTGGAGGCGCATTATAGCCCGTGGCACATTCTTCGCTAAAATCAACCGGATTCCTACAACGACAAAATTTCCAGCGCTTCCCTATGTTCGCCGATATTTTTTCCAAGACCCGCAACCTGCCCAGGCTGATCGCCGAATTGCCCCCGCGCGTCCGACAGCAACTGCTGGCAGCGGCAATCTGGCTGGTGCTGGCGATCTTCTGCAGCGCTGCGCTGGGGCACTACTACGGCCAGCAAAAATCCATGGCGATGGCGCGCGACCGCGACTCGGCGGAGGCGGCGGCGGCCTTCCTCGCCAGCCAGAGCCTGGAGAGTATCGTCGCCGGCGACCGCATCAGTATGCAGCTGCTGACCCAGCAACTGCTGGCACTGCCGGTGATCAGCGGTGTCACCGTGCAGGACGTCGAGTCCAGTATTCTGGCGCAGGTCGGCGATGCCGAGCGCGGCGAGAGCGTCAGCGCGCCGGTAGTCCTGCACGACAGTATTGCCGGCAACGTCACAATTCACCTGTTGCCGGGCAGCGGCGTCACCTTTCCCTGGGCGAGCCTGCTGCTGAGCCTGGTATTCGCACTGCCGTTCAGTGCCGCCGCGGCGCTGGCGGCGACTGCCAGTCTGTCGCAGGCCGGGGGCGCTGCCGCGCGCCGGGCGGTTCCCGTGGTGCAGGCCAGGCCGGCAGCGCCGCCGAAGCCGGAACCGGAAATCGCCGCGGGCCTGTATATCCGCCCGCTGAACTGGGCGCAGCTCGGCAATCAACTCAGCCGCAGCGCCCTCGACAAGTTGCAGCTGGAGCTGGAGGAGCGGTTGCAATTGCTGCAGCGCATCTACGATGCGCGTCCACTGAAGCATGCCGGTCCGCAGCAGGGGCTCGGCTTCTGCGGCGATGACGCGGCCTTCCGCGCCGTCTGCTGCGGCCTGCTGTTGCGCGAATTGCACAGTGCCAGCCGGGCCACCGGCCTGCAGCTGGCGCTGGCAGTGGTGCCGGCGCGGTTGCAGTCATTCGACTTCTCCGGCGAGCAGCTGCTGGCCCAGTCCCGCGGTCTGTCGCTGCACGCCGCACTGCTCGACGACAAAGCCCTCGACGGGCGCGTGGAGCATCACGGCACCAGCTGGGGTGCCGAGGTGACCGGCCTGGTGCCGACCTACCAGAAGCTGCTCGACAATCAGTTGCACCAGCTGCTGAACGCCTAAACTCCCCTGTAGTTTCCCTTCTCACTCGGTGACCAATCATTGGGTGAGAGTCTGTTTTTGTCACAAAGCTTACGTTTACGTTAACGTAAACTCCTGCTAGGCTTCTGCGCGTTCAGAGGAAGTTGCCATGAAAGCCACAGACAGCCCCGCAGAGCCCTCCAGCTACAGCATTTCCGAGCTGGCGCGGGAGTTCGATATCACTACCCGCGCCATCCGCTTTTACGAGGACAAGGGGTTGTTGAGCCCGGCGCGGCGCGGTCAGACCCGCATCTACAGTCCGGAGGACCGGGTGCGGCTGAAGCTGATTTTGCGCGGCAAGCGGCTGGGCTTCTCCCTCGACGAGAGCCGGGAAATCATCGACATGTACGACCCGGCCCACGGCAACGTGGAACAGCTGCAGCGGCTGCTGCTGCACATAGGACAGAAACGCGCGCAGCTGCAGCAGCAGTTGCGCGATATCGAGAGCCTGATGGGCGAACTGGATGATGCGGAGGGGCGCGCCCGCGCGGCCCTGCAGCTGAACACCGACAGCTGACGGAATTGAGATACGAAGGCTCCGCTACCGGAGGCCGTCCGCGCGACGATTGCCGATGAGGCTGTTGAGCGGGCGGCCCCCCGGCAGTGGAGCCGCCACGAACCCCAAATTGCGCCCAATAGGCGAAGAGTGAAAAAACAGTAACGGAGTCGCTATGAACACCTCCTACCCAACCCTGAATTTCGACCTCGGCGAAGAGATCGATATGCTGCGCGACATGGTCTACAAGTTCTGCCAGGCGGAGCTGGCCCCGCGCGCGGCGCAGATCGACGAGGACAACCTGTTCCCGGCGGACATGTGGAAAAAATTTGGCGAACTGGGCCTGCTCGGTATGACCGTGGAGGAGGAATTCGGCGGCTCCAATATGGGTTACCTGGCCCACGCGGTGGCGATGGAGGAAATTTCTCGCGCGTCCGCATCCGTCGGCCTGTCCTACGGTGCCCATTCCAACCTGTGCGTCAACCAGATTCGCAAGAATGGCACGCCGGAACAGAAGGCCAAGTACCTGCCGAAGCTGTGCTCCGGTGAGCACATCGGTGCGCTGGCGATGAGCGAGCCCAACTCCGGCTCCGATGTCGTGAGCCTGCAGCTGCGCGCGGAGAAGAAGGGCGATCGCTTTATCCTGAACGGCAACAAGATGTGGATCACCAACGGCCCGGATGCCCACACCTACGTGATCTACGCGCGCACCGAGCCGGGTGTCAGCTCCGGTGGCATCACCGCGTTTATCGTCGAACGCGGTTTCAAGGGTTTTTCCCAGGCGCAGAAGCTCGACAAACTGGGCATGCGCGGCTCCAACACCTGTGAACTGGTGTTCGAGGACTGCGAAGTGCCGGAAGAAAACATCCTCGGCGAGCTGAACGGCGGTGTGCGTGTGCTGATGAGTGGTCTCGATTACGAGCGCACTATTCTGTCTGGCGGTCCGGTGGGCATCATGCAGGCCTGTCTGGACGTGGTAGTGCCCTATGTGCACGAGCGCAAGCAGTTCGGCAGGGCCATCGGCGAGTTCCAGCTGATGCAGGGCAAGGTCGCCGACATGTACACGGACCTGAACGCGAGCCGCGCCTACCTGTATGCGGTGGCCAAAGCCTGCGATCGCGGTGAGGACTCGCGCAAGGACTCCGCCGCGGTGATCCTGTTTACCGCCGAGCGCGCCACGCAGATGGCCCTGCAGGCGATCCAGACCCTGGGCGGCAACGGCTATATCAACGAGTATTCCACCGGCCGCCTGCTGCGCGACGCCAAGCTATATGAAATCGGCGCTGGTACCTCCGAGATTCGCCGTATGTTGATCGGCCGCGAGCTGTTCAACGAGACTCGCTGAGGCGTAGTGATATGTGCTGCGGGGAACCATCCGCAGCGAACCAGTTTTTCTCTGAAAAAGTGAATCAGAGTTTATGAATCAGTTGCAGAGCAAGATTAACTCCCGCGATGCGGCCTTTGCCGACAACCGCGAGCAGATGCAGAAGCTGGTCGCGGACCTGCGCGGGAAAGTGGAACAGATCGCCCAGGGCGGCGGTGAGCGCGCGCGGGAGAAGCATCTAGCGCGCGGCAAGCTGCTGCCGCGGGATCGTATCGACGCACTGCTGGATCCGGGCAGCCCGTTCCTGGAATTTTCCCAGCTGGCGGCTTACGACGTATACGGCGAGGAGGTACCGGCGGCCGGTATTATCACCGGCATCGGCACCGTATCCGGCCAGCCCTGCGTGATCGTCGCCAACGACGCGACCGTGAAGGGCGGCACCTACTATCCGTTGACGGTGAAAAAACACCTGCGCGCGCAGGCGATTGCCGAGCAGAACAACCTGCCGTGCATCTATCTGGTGGATTCCGGTGGCGCCAACCTGCCGCGCCAGGACGATGTGTTCCCGGACCGTGAGCACTTCGGCCGCATCTTCTTCAACCAGGCCAACTTGTCGGCGCAAAACATTCCGCAGATCGCCGTGGTGATGGGCAGCTGCACCGCCGGTGGCGCCTATGTGCCGGCGATGGCCGATGAATCCATCATGGTGAAGGAGCAGGCCACCATCTTCCTCGCCGGCCCGCCGCTGGTGAAGGCCGCGACCGGTGAAGAGGTGTCCGCGGAAGAATTGGGCGGTGCCGAGGTGCACTGTCGCACGTCGGGCGTGTCCGACCACTACGCGAACAACGACGTGCACGCGCTGGAACTGGCGCGGCGCTCGGTGGCACGCCTGAATCGCGTCAAGCAGCCCGGTCTGGATATTCAGAAGCCGATCGAGCCGATCTACCCGCCGGAGGAGATCTACGGCGTGGTACCGAAGGATTCCCGTCAGCCTTACGACGTGCGCGAGATTATCGCCCGCACCGTCGACGGCTCCGAGTTCGATGAATTCAAAGCGCTCTACGGCACCACCCTGGTAACGGGTTTTGCGCGCATACATGGCTATCCGGTGGGCATCGTCGCCAACAACGGCATCCTGTTTGCCGAGAGCGCGCAAAAGGGCGCGCACTTTATCGAGCTGTGTGCCCAACGCCATATTCCGCTGGTATTCCTGCAGAACATCACCGGTTTTATGGTGGGCAAGCAGTACGAGGCCGGCGGCATCGCCAAACACGGCGCCAAGATGGTGACCGCGGTGGCCACCGCCAAGGTGCCGAAGATCACCATTCTGATCGGCGGCTCTTTCGGGGCCGGCAACTACGGCATGTGCGGCCGCGCCTACGATCCGAACTTCCTGTTTATGTGGCCCAACGCGCGTATCTCGGTGATGGGTGGCGAACAGGCGGCCGGCGTGCTGGCGCAGGTGAAGCGCGACCAGATGGAAGCGCGCGGCGAATCCTGGAGTGCGGAGGAAGAGCAGGCTTTCCGCCAGCCGATCGTCGACGACTACGAGCACCAGGGGCATCCCTACTACGCCTCGGCGCGCCTGTGGGATGACGGCGTCATCGATCCCGCGGACACGCGCCGCGTGCTCGGCCTGTGTCTGGCTGCCGCCAGCCACAGAGAACCGCAAGAGACCAAGTTTGGTGTCTTCCGCATGTAACGCGGAAGGCACTTCGCGGGAGCCGCGGCACGCGGCTCCTCAGCAAAATCAGCTGGCGCCCCGAATTAAGGAATTCAATATGAGCAACAAGATGCTGTGTGAAATCGACAGCGAAGGCGTGGCCACGGTCACCCTGAACCGGCCGGAAATTCACAACGCTTTCGACGATGAGCTGATTCGCGAGCTGGGCGAGACCTTTGATCGCCTCGGCCAGGATCCGGCGGTGCGTGTACTGGTGCTGGCATCCGAGGGCAAGAGTTTTTCCGCCGGTGCCGACCTGAACTGGATGAAGCGCATGGCGAACTACTCGGAAGAGGAAAACCGCCGCGACGCCGCCGCACTTGCCGCCATGCTGCACAAGCTGGACACCTTCCCGGCACCGACGATTGCGCGGGTGCAGGGTGCGGCCTTCGGCGGCGCCGTGGGACTGGTCAGCTGCTGCGATATGGCGGTGGCGAGCGAGCGCGCCAGTTTCTGCCTGTCGGAAGTAAAGATTGGCTTGCTGCCGGCGACGATCAGCCCCTATGTCATCAATGCCATCGGCACCCGCCACGCGCGCCGCTATTTCGTCACCGCCGAGCGCTTCTCCGCCGAGCGCGCGCAACAGATCGGCCTGGTGTCGGAAGTGTGCGCCGAGGGCGATCTGGACCTGACCGTGCAACAGCTGGTGAATGCGATTACTGACAATGGCCCGCGCGCCGTCGCCATGGCCAAGCAGCTGGCGATGTCCATGTCCAACCGCGTGATCAACGAGGAGTTGCAGGGACAAACCAGTGCACTGATTGCCGCGGTGCGTGTTTCCCCTGAAGGGCAGGAAGGCCTGAGCGCGTTCCTGGAGAAGCGCGCACCTAATTGGATGAACGGCGGCTGACTAGCAGCGACAAATAATTGCCAGGTTTTTTATGATTCGCAAACTGTTAATTGCCAACCGCGGCGAAATTGCCTGCCGCATTATCAAGACCGCACGCCGCCTCGGCGTGGCCACTGTCGCGGTCTATTCCGATGCGGATGCCGATGCCCTGCATGTGCAGCTGGCCGACGAGGCTGTGCACCTGGGGCCGGCGCCGGCCAAGGATTCGTACCTGGATATCGCGAAGGTGCTCGAAGCGGCACAGCGCACCGGCGCCGATGCGATACATCCGGGCTACGGCTTCCTGTCGGAAAATGCCGATTTCTGCCGCGCCTGTGATACGGCCGGTATTATCTTTGTCGGCCCGCCCACCGGCGCCATTGAGGCGATGGGTTCCAAGTCCGCGGCCAAGCGGATTATGGAAGAAGCCAAGGTGCCGCTGGTACCGGGTTATCACGGCACCAACCAGAACGCGGATATTCTCGAGGGCCACGCGCAGCGCATCGGCTACCCGATACTGCTGAAGGCCGCCGCCGGTGGCGGTGGCAAGGGCATGCGCCGCGTCGACAGCCCGAGCGAATTCCACAGCGCCCTGGAAGCGGCCAAGCGCGAGGCGATGAACGCGTTCGGCGATGACCTGATGCTGCTCGAGCGCTACGTGGTCAGCCCGCGTCACGTGGAAATCCAGGTGTTCTGCGACCAGCAGGGCAACGGTGTCTACCTGTTCGAGCGCGACTGCTCGGTGCAGCGCCGCCACCAGAAAGTGGTGGAGGAAGCGCCGGCGCCGGGACTCAGCGAAGACCTGCGCGCGCGTATGGGCGAGGCAGCACTGCGCGCGGCCCACGCGATCGGCTACGTGGGCGCCGGCACGGTGGAATTCCTGCTGGATGCCAGCGGGGCTTTCTACTTTATGGAAATGAACACCCGCCTGCAGGTAGAGCACCCGGTGACCGAGATGATCACCGGGCAGGACCTGGTGGCCTGGCAGCTGGCGGTCGCCGCCGGCGAGCCGCTGCCGCTGCACCAGGACGACCTGCATATTCTCGGCCACGCGCTGGAAGTGCGCATCTATGCCGAAGACCCGGACAACGATTTCCTGCCGGCAACGGGCAGGCTGGTGCGCCATCGCCCGCCGCAAGAGAGTGAGAGCGTGCGCGTCGATACCGGAGTACAGAGCGGCGACGAGATCAGCGTGCACTACGATCCGATGATCGCGAAGCTGATCTGCCACGGCCGCACCCGCAAGGAGGCGCTGGCCAAGCTGGACCGCGCGCTGCAGGAATACCAGATCGCCGGTGTGCGCCACAATATCGAATTCCTGCGCCGGGTCATCAACCACAACGCCTTTGCCAGTGGCCGCGTGTCCACGCACTTTATCGAGGACTACGAGGCGGAGATCCTGCAGCAGGAACAGCAGCTGACGCCGCTGAAGTGCGCCGCCATCGCCGGCTACCTGAATCAGCGCGAAATTCAGGACCTGCGCGCGAGCGCGCCGGCGGCCGATCCGCATTCCCCGTGGCACAGTGGCGACAACTGGCGCTGCGGACTCGCCGCCAAACGCGCGCACAATGTCGAGTACCGCGGCCAGCACGCGGAGATCACCTTCACCGCCACCGGCGACAGCGTGCAGTGGTATTGTGATGCACTTGCCGAGGGGCAACGGAAGGGCGAAATCCGCGTGCTGCCGGGGCGCGAGCTGGCGCTGGTGGACGGCCGTCGGCTGAACTTCTCCTGCGTCGATACCGAACAGGGCGGGGCGATTTTTATCGACGGTACCCAGGTTGAATTCAAGCTGCTGCCACCGGATCTCGGCGAGAGCGGCGACCAGGCCCACGGCCTGGATGCGCCGATGAACGGTACCATTATCGCGTTGCTGGTGGAGCCGGGCGCTGCGGTGGAAAAAGATCAGCCGCTGCTGGTGATGGAGGCCATGAAGATGGAGCACACACTGCGCGCTCCGGCCGCCGGTACCGTGCAGCAGTTCTTCTGTGCCGAAGGCGAGCTGGTGGACGGCGGCAGCCTGCTGATCGATTTCACCGCTGGTGACGCAAAGAGTGCCGCGGAAGAGTAGCCATAAGCTTTCGTAGGATGGGCAAAGGAGCGCAGCGACGTGCCCATCAGCCTGCGCGTTGATGGGCACGCTGCGCTTTGCCCATCCTACACCGAGGAATAAGTATGAATCTGCCCAAACAGGTAAAAATGGTCGAAGTGGGCCCCCGCGATGGCCTGCAAAATGAGAAGCAACCCATCTCGGTCGACACCCGCATCGCGCTGATCGACCGATTAAGTGCCAGCGGACTGCCGGTGATCGAGGCCGGCAGCTTTGTCAGCCCGAAATGGGTGCCGCAGATGGCGGCGAGCGAGGAAGTACTCGCCGGTATCCAGCGCAAGCCCGGCGTCGTCTACAGTGCGCTGACCCCGAACATCAAAGGCTACGAGCGCGCACTAGCGGCCAGGGCCGACGAAGTGGCGGTGTTCGGGGCGGCCTCCGAAGCCTTCACGCAGAAAAATATCAACTGCACTATCGCCGAGAGCCTGGAGCGGTTCCGCCCTCTGGTCGAGCGGGCACTACAGGACGGTATCCCTGTACGCGGCTACGTCTCCTGTGTACTCGGTTGTCCCTACGAAGGGGATATAGACCCGCTCAAGGTTGCCGAAGTCAGCGGCGCTCTGCTGGAGATGGGCTGCTACGAAATCTCCCTCGGCGACACGATCGGTGTCGGCACGCCGGAAGCGGCGAAGCGCATGATCGAACAGGTTGCCGCGCGAGTGCCGGTGGAAAAACTGGCGGTGCATTTCCACGATACCTACGGCCAGGCGCTCGCCAATATCTATGCGGCGCTGCAGATGGGCGTTGCCGTGGTCGATTCTGCAGTGGCTGGCCTCGGCGGCTGTCCCTATGCAAAAGGCGCGTCCGGCAACGTGGCCAGTGAAGATGTGCTCTACCTGCTGAACGGCCTCGGTATCGAGACCGGTGTGGACCTGAATCTGCTGGCCGAGGCCGGTAATTTCATTTCCGCTGAACTCGGCCGCGAGAGCAATTCCCGCGTGGCCCGCGCAATCGCACCCGGCTGATTTCCCCCTTTCCCGATGGGCGGCCACCGCCGCCCCTGGCCTCGCCGCTTCACAGGCTTCTGTCACAGAGAATCTGTTAAGATCGTCGCTGGTCTTTCGAATCGAATTGTTTCGCCATGAATTTACTGCGGATTACTCTTTTTTCCCTGCTGGGTCTGACTGTAGCGGCTGCACTTGCGGCCCCCGGATTGATCGGCCCCAAGGTGGAGGAAATCTGGAAGCAACAGTTAGCCCGACTGCAGGGCGGAAACAGCGTCGGTTATAAACGCGGCTGGTTTGGCGCCGAGACCAGTACTGAACTCACCGGCGAGGATGGCGAAACGGAGCTGCTCACGGCCATCCAGCACGGCCCGGTGCTCTTTACCGCGCGCGGCCCGCGTATTGGGCTCGTGTACAGTGAAACCCAACTGTCTGTCGAGCGGATGGCGCCGCAGTTGCGCGCGCAGCTGGAAAATATTTACGGGCGCCTGGAACAGAGCCCGCTGGTGCTCGAGTCCCTGGTGAAGACCGACAACCGCGTCGTCAATCACTTGCGGTTGGCGCCTTTCTCACACGGCGGTGCCAACGGCGAACTCAGTTTCGATGGCGGGCGGGTTGTGATCGAAACGGATTACAGCGGTGCGCTGCTGACCGGCTCGGTGGAGCTGGGCTCACTGCGCCAGACCGAGAGTGGACAGGAAACACTGTATACCGAGCCCGTTAGTGGCGAGTTCCGGTTTGTACCCGGCGAAGGCGGCGAGGCAGCACTGAAACTGCCACTGCTGCGCGCCGAGTCGGAGTCGGGCCCGCTGGAGCTGCGCGATATCCGCCTGCAGCTGACTCTGGAGCAATTGGCCGGGGGGCTGCTAAAACTGGTTTCCGATCTGCAGCTGCCCCAGGTGCAGTCCGCGACACCGATCACGTCACTGCAACAGCAGGTGACGCTGCCGCAGATTCATGTGGCGGACCTGGTGCACTATCTGCGCGCACTGCTGCCGACCGCCGCGCGCGACTGGCCGCAAAAAATGCAGCGGCCGCTGCAGTTGCAGCAACAACTGGCCGTGCAATCCCGCAACGGCCCGGTGTTGGTGGATGCGGATATCGACTGGCGCGGGCTGCCTGCAAACGGGCGACGCGACAAGGCAGTGAATCAGTGGCTGACGCCGCTTACCGGCACCATGACATTCAGCGCAGCGGAGCAGGCGCTGTTACAGTCGCCCCTGGTCGGGCAGGCCATGATGTTGCGCCAGTACGGACTGTTGCTGGAGAGCAACGGAGAGCTACAGATGCACTTGCAGGTCGACAAGGGGCAATTGCAGGTGAATGGGCAGCTGCTGCCGCCAGACCTGTTCATGATGGCACTGATGGGCGACTTCTAGCGCTTGGCGAGCACTGCTCGCCGCTAGAAGTCGCGCCCGGCCAAGGAAGGCCGGGCCGGAAGCCACTCCAGGGACGGCTGCTCGCGAATATCCCGATCATAAACGCTTGGCGAGCACTGCTCGCCGCTAGAAGTCGCGCCCGGCCAAGGATGGCCGGGCCGGAAGCCACTCCAGGGACGGCTGCTCGCGAATATCCCGATCATAAACGCTTGGCGAGCACTGCTCGCCGCTAGAAATCGCGCCCGGCCAAGGAAGGCCGGGCCGGAAGCCACCCCAGGGACGGCCACTCGCAAAATAATCTTATCTATATCAATACGCCGGCCGATTATCCGCCAGCACCAGCCAGCCGCGAATCACCCGGTAAACCACCCACAGCCAGCTGATCCCGAGGATCAGGAAGCCGATTCCAAAGACCCACACGGTCGCCCAGCCCACCACGAACCACAGAATGCTGAACCAGAAGGTGCGTATCTGCCAGCGGAAATGGGATTCGGCCATGGTGCCGCGCACGTCGCCGCGCTTGAAATAGTTGATCAGGACGCCGACGAAGAAGGGCACGGCGGTAAACAGGCTGATGGCCTGGATCAGGTAGACCAGGGTGGCCAGGTCGCGGCCGCTCTGCTCGCGGGCTTCCTGGGTTTTGGCGGGGAACTGCTCGGGCATAGTGTTTTCTCGCGGGGAATTCAGCTCACTATTGTGCGGGCACTGGCCCGCTTTTCAACTGGTGTCGATTCCAATGACGCTGTTCACCGGCTGCCTGGATGCAACTGTGCCCGTAATTTCCGCCAAACCGGTCGCTTGAAGTGGGCCTGTGTCGTTATTTCAGCGCCCACTCGGTATGTACATTCTGCTCGCGCCAGGCTTTGAGCTGTCGCACCGATTCGCGCATCAGGTTCAGCAGCTCTGTGCGTTGGTGGCGACAGTATTCCCGCTCGCTGTCGATCGACAGGCGGGCCGCGAGTGCGCGCAGGCGTGCCGCCACCGCCTCCAGACCGATCTCTTCCGCGCTCTCGGCAATGGCTTGCGCCTGCTGCTCTGCATCCAGCCAGTGACGACCGGTCAGCGCACTGGTAAGTGCGGTCGTGCGTTTCGGCAGGGTGGCGCAGCGGTCGCTGAGCAGCTCGGCGAAGGGCAGGTGGCCAATGGTGTCACGCTGTCGGCTCAGGGTGTTGGTGTTGACCAGGCGGGTGGGGCGCGCCGGCTTCTTGGCTGCGGCGGAGCCATTTGCGCGACGGGTAACCCAATCGAGCAGTTGCCGCAGTTGTTTTTCGGCGACCGGGCGCGCCAGTACACCGGTCAGCCCCCTGGCCTGATAGCGCTCGCGGTCGCCGGCGCGGGGGTCGCTGACCAGGGCGAAAATCGGCAGCTCGGGACCGACGCCGCGACGGATCTTCTGTGCCGTCTCGATGCCGTCCATCAGCGGCAGTTGTCTGTCGATCAGTATCAGGTCGAATTTCTGTTGCAGGGCCGCATCGGCACCGTCGACACCGTTGTTTTCCCATACTACCTGGTGACCCTGGGCCACCAGGTCATCGCGCAACGACACCTGGTTTTCGTTTTCCAGCAGCAGTATCGACAGGCCATTTTCCCGGCGCTGTTGTTTTTTTTCCGGCAGTGTCAGCTCGACCGTTTCCATACCGCCGAAACGCTGGATTTCCTCCAGTGATGTTTTTGCAGTTTTGAGTTGGCGTTGCGCCGTTTCGATCAGCTCGGCGGCATCGCCGTCACCACTGCGGGCGAGCAGGCTGAGTGTCCCCTCCAGGGCACTCAGTGGCTGGCGCAGATGGTGACCCGTGATGGCGAGCAGATCGGATTTCTCCTGTTGCTGTTTCTTGAGCTGTTCGCGCGCTTCCGCAATTTGCCGTTCACGCGCGGCGAGTTCGCTGCCGTAGGACTGCAGCTGGCGGTAAATCTTATTGTTTTCATCTTTCATGGTGGCCGCCCGCTGTTCGCTGTCGGCGGTTTCACTGCGCAGGCGCAGCCAGAGCGTCAGCGCGAAGAGTGACGTCGACAATAGTGCGATGCCGAGGAGCGCGGGCCACAGCAATGTGACACGGGTTCCGGTCAGAGATAGCGGCGCCGCGCTGACGCTGGTCGGGAGTAAGATGACAATGCCCGGTAGCGCTTTGCCAAACCAGGCGCGCAGGCCAAAACAGGGAGCGGTGTCTTCCCCACGAGACATGGTGTTATTCATCCTTGTTACCACTTGTGTTGGCGCGAACTAAATCCTGCAGTTCGCATTAATTGGTAGTGAAAATGACCTCCGTCGGCTTCAGGTCAGTTTGATACTGCAATCCGGCGGCGCGCACAAGCGAAATTTGCGGCAATGCTGTCGAAAAAAGGGACCAAAGTACTAACTAAGTAGGGGGCAGTTGCAGCTGCCAGTTTTGGGGTCACGCGGCCTGAGGCAGGCGTTCCTGCAGCAACTGCAGCATGCGCTCGGACGGCAGGAAGAGACGAATGCCGTCGCAGTGGGCGAGCAGTTCACGATAAAAATAGTCGAAGTGCGTACAGCCGAGAATCAATATCTGCACGCCACTTTTCACCAGCGCCGCTGCCAGATCGTCCAGGGCATGTTGTTGCACGATCATCTCTGGCGCCAGGCCGTCCTCGATGTCCTCGACGATCTGCAGGTTGCCAATGCCGATGACCTTGGCAGTCTTGTTGCGGGACAGAATCTCGCGCTCGATATTGGCACAGCTCTGACAGTTGGCCGCCAGCAGGCCGAAGTTGCGGTAACGCTGGGTCAGCTCCGCATAGGCCTCCAGCGGTGACACCACTTCTATAGGGGCGGCGGCTTTGACCGCTGCCATATCCACCGCGCCTGACAGCGAGTTGCAGTAGATCATCGCCGCCTCGGCGCCGGCCTGGTGCAGCTGCCGGATTGCCTGGATCAGCTGCTCGGTCAATGCGCCGCGCTCCAGGGCCTGTAGCTGCGTCTGCGCCTGGGGCGACGCGGACAGCGATACGCCGATGCCGCGCACCTGCCGGGCCGCCAGGAACTCCAGACCGAAACGGGTATCGGTGGGGGTTCCGGCAACCACGCCCAGAGTCATGGCGCTCACAGAAACGGCGTTGGTCAGCACAGCGTAATCCTCTCTGGTCACTCTCAGGCGAGCGCGCGCGGCTCAATCAGGGGGCGCCTATTTATCCACAGGCGGCGCAGCCAGTCGAGGTAAATTCCGTAGGGGCGACCCAGCGCACCGGCGATCAGTATGAAGGTGAGGCTGGCGGTGGCAATTTCCGCCCAGTCGGCGCCGCCCAGCACCATATTGCTCAGATACAGTGGGAACTGGAAACTCAGGAAGACGAAGGTGTCCACCAGGTAGGTGTTCACTGGCCCGCCTCCGCCGAAGCGGTTGATGATCAGGTTGCGGTAGAGGCTGAACGGGCGCGCGATCACCGTGTTAAAGATCACGGCCAGCAGGCGCACCTTCAGGTGCTCCTGCCAGCTCATGCCTGCCAGCAGCAGCTCGATGGGCACGGCGATGGCCCAGGAAAAGCTGTTCATGGCGAAGATGTCCAGGAAAAACTCGCGCCGACGTGAGGGCGTACTGACGGCGGCCTCGGCGGTTTGCGGATGCAGTGCGGGGGCGGACATGGACTTGGGTACCTCTGGAAAACGACAAGCCGCCGGCACGGGCCGGCGGCTAATAATGGCTGGCGATTATATCCACAGTTTGCGCAAATGCTAGTCTTCTATATTAAATAGTTGCTGATAACGATATAACCATCCTAATGTTTCAGTTGTTTGTAATCTCAATATTTTAAATTTGATCTTTTCCCGCTTGGCGTGGCCGGCATCCCGCCGCTAAAGCGGTTAATATGAAACTCTTTGCATAAGAGGATCGGAGTCCCCATGTCCCTGCGCTACGCCGTTCTTACCCTGCTCGATATCGAGCCGGGCAGTGGCTACGATCTGAAGCGCCGCTTTGAGCGCAGCGTGTCGCACTTCTGGAGCGCCAGCCACCAGCAGATGTACCGCGAACTGCACAAGCTGCACGAGGAGGGCCTGCTGGACTGTACGGAGCAGCGCCAGGAGGGTAAACCGGACAAGAAGATCTACAGCCTCACCGAAATGGGCCGCGCCGCGCTGCGGGAGTGGGTACAGCGGCCGGCGTCGGCGCAGAAGATTCGCGAGCCGTTCCTGATCCAGCTGTTCGCCGGTCATCTATTAGACCGAGAACAGGCGCGCGAGGCGGTGCAGCGCCAGCTGCGGGAGCACCGCGCGCTGTTGCAGGGCTACGAGGAGCAGAACGAGCGGGTGCTACAGCGAGATCCAGCGGTCAATGAGCGCTACTGGCTGGCGCACCAGACCCTGCTGCTGGGTATCGAGGCGGAAAAGACCTGGATTGCCTGGGCGGAAAATCTGCTGCTGCAACTGGAGCAGAAATAAAAAAAAAGCTGGGCACAGCCCGGGCAGACAGTTGATAAACCCCGCATTCAGTTCTGAGCTGGTGCGGTGGCGGCCAAGCGCTAGGACGAGCATTTCGAAACGCTGTGAATACATCCCTGTAAGCTCCGTCGGCGACGGTCCGGCCGCTGCACGCATTCGCGGCGCCTTCGGCCCTGTCGCCGACGGTTCGAAATGCTCGACCTAGCACTTCGCCTTAAATTTTGACTGCATAACTTTGCCAGCAACCTGAGCCGGGCACAGCCCGGCTTTTTAGTGGGTGCGGATCAGAGTGAGATCTTCTCCACCACCAGGCTGCCGATCGAGTAACCGGCGCCGAAGGAGCAGATAACGCCGCGCTCCCCGGGCTGCAGGTCGTCGCTGTACAGGTTGAAGGCGATCACCGAACCGGCGCAGCCGGTATTGGCGTAACGGTCCAGTACGATCGGCGCGCGCTCCTCGTTGGTGTCGTCGCCCATCAGCTTCTTCGCGATCAGGTTGTTCATATTGATATTGGCCTGGTGCAGCCAGTAGCGGCGTATACCCGTCGGCTCGCTGCCGAGCTCGCGCACGTGCTGCTCGATATGCGCGGCGGCCATGGGGCAGACTTCCTTGAACACCTTGCGGCCGTTCTGGCGGAAGGTCTTGCCGGGGCCGAAAGGGTCCACGTCCGCGGCGCGGGCGGTAAAGCCGAAGTTGGAGCGGATGTTGTTGGAGAATACCGTCTTCGCCTTGGTACCGAGCACTTCCCAGGCGGCATCCACGTTACAGGTGTCGCTGCGCTCGACCACACTGGCCACAGCCACATCGCCGAAAATGAAGTGGCTGTCGCGGTCGGTGAAATCGATCTGCGGCGAGGGCATTTCCGGGTTGATCACCAGTGCGGCGCGCGCGGCACCGGATGCGACGGCGTCTACTGCGCGCTGCAGCGAGAAGGTCGCGGAGGAACAGGCCACTTCCATGTCGAAGGCGAAACCGTCGATACCCAGTGCGCCCTGTATCTCGATGGCGATGGCCGGGTAGGCGCGCTGCATATAAGAGGCGCCGACGATCACAAGGTCGATGTCTTCGGGCTTCTTGTTCGCCTTCTCCAGCGCCAGTTTCGCCGCCTTGACGCCGATCTCCGCCTGCAGGCAGAGTTCGTCGTCCGGACGTTCCGGCAGGTAGGGGCGCATGCGCTGCGGATCCAGGATGCCATCGCGGGAAACCACATAACGGCTCTTGATGCCGGATGCCTTTTCGATGAACTCTGCCGAAGAGTAAGGTTTGGCGCTCAGTTCGCCGGACTCGATCTCGGCGGCGTGCTCGCGGTTGTACTGCTCCGCGTGGGCGTTGAAAGCCTCCACCAGCTCTTCATTGCTGATGGCGTCGGGCGGCGTCCACAAACCGGTACCGCTGATAACAATACCCCGTGGCAACTTGAATTCATTCATCGCTGATTCCCCGGCTCGCAGCGAACGGCGCGCGAGCTTAGTCACTAATTAGAACCTTAGCAGTGCCGGCATGGTTGAGACGTGGGTGCCAGGCCGGCAAAGGGCGGCAATTGCGACCGGGGCCATCCATGGCCCCGGTCTGCGGGCGCCGTTGGCGCCTAATTCCGCTTTGGGCGCAATTGTGACGGGAATGTCAATTTCGGTCTATGCCCGGTCGGGCCGAAGAGTCAGGGTGTTCTGGCCAGCGCGTAGGCGCTGACCTGCGCCGCGCCGGCGGCGAGCAGCGTGCGCGCGGCGGCCTCCAGTGTCGCGCCGGTGGTGATCACATCGTCCACCAGGCCTATGTGCAGGCCGGCAACAGCCTCACCCACCGCAAAGCTCTGGCTCAGATTGCGCAGGCGCTGGGCGCGTTTCAGTTGCAGCTGGGTCTCGGTAGCGCTGCGCTTGCGCAGCAGGCGTGAATGTACCGGTAGTTGCCACTGGCGGCCGAATTCGACCGCGATCAGTTGCGCCTGGTTGTAGCCGCGACTCCAGTAGCGGCGCCAGTGCAGCGGAATGGGCACCAGCAGATCTGGCCGTCGGTCGCGCGGCTCGATCGCCACTGCGGCCAGCCGCGCAAGGCTGTGGCCGGCGGCCAGATCGCCGCGGTATTTGAAATGCTGCACCAGCTGGCCGATCGGGAAGGCGTAGTGCCAGGCCGCACTGGCGGAGGAGAAACTGGGCGGCCGCTGCAGACAGCGCGGGCAGCTGGTCGCGCCCCGTGGGAGCGGCAGCGCGCAGGTTCCGCAGGCGTCGTGCAGATAGGGCAGCTCGGCCGAGCAGGGCGCGCAGAGCCCGTTGCCGGTGGCGCTGTCGCCGCACAGCAGGCAGCGCGCCAGTCGCGGCGCCACGGAGTGTGACAAAAAGTGCGAAATCAGTCTGTAAACCATTCCTTGGCCATTTGGTTGACAGCGATCTGACCCCCGCTAAACTGGCCAGTCTGTTTATGTCGAAATTGCCCTGCCGCCGGCCTCAGCACGGCGGTTCCTCGCGGCCCGGGGGTCGCGTCATACAGCAAGTAGAGAGATTACGCCCAGTGACTGCAGCCCAGCAAATGCCCACCGCCTCCCTTCAACACTACGGCGAGAGCCGCCACGACTGGACTCGCCAACAGGTACTGGATCTGTTTGCGCTGCCGTTCAACGACCTGCTGTTCACCGCCCAGCAGGTGCATCGAGTGCATTTCGATGCCAACCGCGTGCAGGTCAGCACCCTCTGCTCGATCAAGACCGGCGCCTGCCCCGAGGATTGCGCCTACTGTCCGCAGAGCGCGCGCTACGACACCGGCCTGGAGCGCGAGAAGCTGATGAAGGTGGAGAAAGTACTGGAAGAGGCCCGCGCGGCCAAGGCCAGTGGTGCCACCCGTTTCTGCATGGGCGCCGCCTGGCGCTCGCCGAAGAAGAAGGACATGCCCTATGTGACGCAGATGGTGCGCGAGGTGAAAGCGCTGGGTATGGAGACCTGCATGACCCTGGGCATGCTGAATGACGATCAGGCGCAAGAGCTGGCCGATGCCGGCCTCGACTACTACAACCACAACCTGGACACCTCGCCCGAGTACTACGGCGAGATCATCACCACCCGCACTTACCAGGATCGCCTGGAGACCCTCGGCCGGGTGCGCGCCGCGGGCATGAAAGTCTGCGCCGGCGGCATCATCGGCATGGGCGAAGGCGAGAAGGACCGCGCCGGCCTACTGATGCAGCTGGCCAACCTGCCGGACCACCCGGAGTCGGTGCCGATCAACATGCTGGTGAAGGTCGCCGGTACGCCGCTGGAAGAAGAGCGAGATCTGGACCCGTTCGAGTTTATCCGCTGCATCGCCGTGGCCCGCATCATGATGCCGAAATCCCATGTGCGCCTGTCCGCGGGCCGCGAGGCGATGAGCGACGAGATGCAGGCGATGGCGTTCCTCGCCGGCGCCAACTCTATCTTCTACGGTGAGAAGCTGCTGACGACGGCCAACCCGGAAGCCAACAAGGACATGCAGCTGTTCCAGCGCCTCGGTATCCAGCCGGAGGAGTACCAGCAGTATGCGGATGAAGCCGCGGTGGAGGCCGAGCTGGCGGCGCAGATTACCGAACAGCAGAACGACCCGTTTTTCTACGACGCGGCCAAATGACCCTGAATCAAACCCTGCGCCAGCGCCTCGATGAGCGGCGTCGGCGCAACCTGTACCGTGAACTCAAGACCCTGGCCGCCGCGCCGGGGCCGCGGGCACTGGTGGACGGCCGCGAGCTGCTGACCTTCAGCAGCAACGACTATCTCGGCCTCGCCACCCACCCGGGCGTCATTGCCGCCCAGCAGACCGGCGCCAAACTGGGTGCCGGCGCTACCGCCTCCCACCTGGTCAACGGCCACCTGCAGGTCCACCGGGACCTGGAAGGCAAGATCGCCGAGATTTCCGGGCGCGAGGCGGCGCTGGTGTTTTCCAGTGGCTATATGGCCAATGTCGGTACCATCTGTGCGCTGGTGGGCCGCGGCGACAATGTCATCTCCGATCGGCTCAATCACGCTTCCCTGATCGACGGTGCGCGCCTGTGCGGCGCCAACAGCCTGCGTTTTGCCCACAACGATCTCGACGGGCTGCAGCGCCAGCTGCAGCGCGCGGCCGCCAATGGCGGCAATACTCTTGTTGTCGTCGACGGTGTCTACAGCATGGACGGTGACTGCGCGCCGCTGGCGGGCATTGCCGAACTCTGCCGCCGCCACGATGCCTGGCTGATGGTCGACGAAGCCCACGGCTTCGGCGTGATGGGCAGCCCACAGCTGCCGCTGGCCGGCAGTATTGCCAGTGCCGGACTGGGGCAGGATGACGCGCCGGTCATGATGGGCACCCTCGGCAAGGCGGCCGGCAACGCCGGTGCTTTCGTGGCCGGCTCGCGGGAGCTGATCGACTACCTGGTGCAGTTCGCACGCCCGTATATCTACACCACCGGGATGCCGCCGGCGGTGGCGGCCGGTGCACTGGCCGCACTCGAGGTGATGCAGCGCGAGCCGGAACGCTCCGCCCGGCTGCAACGCAATATCGGCTTCTTCCGCAAGCGCGCCGCGCAGCTGCGGCTACCCTTGGTGGAATCCGCTAGCCCGATACAGCCGCTGCTGCTCGGCGATGAAGCTGCGGTGATGGCGATAGCGGCCGAGCTGCAGCAGCGCGGCTTCCTGGTCGGCGCGATACGCCCGCCGACGGTGCCAGAGGGCACGGCGCGGCTGCGCATCACCCTCAGTGCCAACCACAGCGAGGCGCAGATCGACCAGCTGCTTACCGCACTGGCCGCAAGCCTGTGCGACTATTCCGCGGAGGCACCGTGAAGCCGGTGGCGCATCTGGTATTCCTGCACGGCTGGGGCGGCGACCGGCGCCTGTGGCAACCGCTGCTCGACGCCCTGGGCGAAAACGGCCCGCTGGCGATCAGCAGCCTAGAACTGCCCGGTTTCGGCGACGCGTCCGACCGCGCCTGGCCGACTGACGAACAATTGCTGCAACAGCTCTGTGAACAGCTGCCGCACAACTGTGTGCTGGTCGGGCATTCACTCGGCGGCATGCTCGCCGCGTGTCTCGCCGCCGGGGCGGGGCGGGAGAAAATTGCCGGGCTGATCACCATCGCTGCCAATGGCAGCTTCCTGCAGCGGGACGACTGGCCGGGTATGCATCCGCAGACCTTCGCCGCTTTCCGCCAGTCGCTGACGGCCGAGCCGCTGGCGACCTGGGAGAAATTCTGCGGCCTGCAGGCGCGCGGCGATAGTTCGATGCGCGCGGTGCTGAAACAACTGAAACAGTGGCCGCCGCAAAGTATCGGCGATGCCTGGGGGCAGGCACTGGACTGCCTCGCGCGCCTGGATAATCGCGAACTGTTGTCGCGAATGTCGATGCCGTCGCTGCATATTTTTGGCGACAGGGATGCACTGGTGCCGGTCGCGGCGGCGGAGCGCTTGCGCGTATCGGCGGGGGCTATCGAGGTGCTGGCCGGCTGTGGTCACGTACCGCAGCTGTCCGCCGCGGAGCTGGTTGCGGAAAAAATCCGCCATTTCCTGCGCGACCTGAACGGCGGCGAAACCCCGTTCGACAAGCGTGCGGTGGCCAGATCCTTTGGTCGCGCCGCCAGCAGTTACGACGCCTGTGCGCACCTGCAGCGGGCCGTGTGCCGCCAGCTGCTGCGCGAGGCGGACAGTGTCTGGGCGCCGAAAACCATTCTCGATCTGGGCAGCGGCACCGGCTATGGCAGCGAGTTGCTGCGCCAGCGCTTTCCGCAGGCGCAGATTCTTTCCCTGGACCTGGCCGAGGGCATGCTGCAGTACGCGCGCAGCGAGCGCCCGGTGGCCGACGGCTATATCGCCGCCGATGCCGAGCAGCTGCCGCTGGCGGATGGCTGTGTCGACCTGGTGTTCTCCAGCATGGCGCTGCAGTGGTGTTATCGCCTGCCGCAGCTGTTCGCCGAGCTGCACCGGGTGCTGGCGGACGGCGGTCGCTGCCTGGTGGCGACGCTCGGGCCCGGCACCCTGCGGGAACTGAGAGACAGCTGGGCGCAGGTGGACGACTCTGTACACGTAAACCGCTTCCTGCCACTGCAGCAGTGGCAGGAAGCGGCGATCCACAGCGGGCTGCCGGGAGACGTGCGCACTGAGGAGCGGGTGCTGCACTTCGACAACGTGCGCCAGCTGATGCACGAGCTCAAGAGTGTCGGCGCGCACAATGTGAACCGCGGCGCGGACCGCGGTATGACCGGACGCGCCAAGCTGCGCCGGCTCGCTGCGGCTTATGAGTCGCTGCGCGGTCGCGCCGGGCTGCCGGCCAGTTATGACGTGATTTACCTGAAGCTGCTGCGCGACGCGCAGGGGCAGCTGGCGGGGCGCGCCTGACGGCGCTCTCTGGAAACGAAAACGCGGGCCAGCTGGCCCGCGCAGATATTGGAAGTTGGGTCGGATATCAGGGGTAGATATCGATCGGCGTCGGGGTTTTCACCATCGCCCAGATCTCGTCCATCTCGCGGTTGGTCACCGCGATGCAGCCGTCGGTCCAGTTCATCTTCTGCAGGTACTTTTCCATACCGACCCACTGCGGTTTCATGCCGTGGATCATGATGTCGCCGCCCGGGTTGACGCCCATTCTGGCGGCGCGGGCACGGTCGCGCTTGTTCGGGTAGGAAATGTGGATTGAGCGGTAGAAGCGGCTCTTGGGGTTTTTCCAGTCGAGCGTGTAGCGGCCTTCCGGCGTGCGCTCGTCGCCCTGGCGAACCTTGTGGCCCCTGGGGTTTTCCCCGAAGACGACCTTGTAGCTTTTGACTACGCGGCCGTCGCGCTTTAGCTGCATCAGGCCTTTGGATTTGTACACGACCACATGGTCGACCGGTTTGACTGTGGCGGAGGCGAACAGCGGCGCCGTCAGAAGCAGGGCAAAAATCAGGTATCGCATGGTCTCAATAAGCAAGTTAAATAGTTTTCAGTTTTTCCGTCGGTCCGGTAGCTTCCGTGCTCTCCCTCTTCCCCTTTGGGAAAAAGTTTTGACAGCGTTGTCTTTCTCTGCCAGCCCGATGCAAATCGGGGCGTATATTTAGGCAATTATCCCAACCCCGATGTGAAAACACTTTCGAAAGTGGTTAAAAATTGCTCTATGTGGGTAATTTATCATCAACTAGTCGGCGTTTAAAGAGGCGTCAAACAAAAAGTCGAAATTTCCCGACCTGAGGAGTGGTGTTGTGACTCGAACCTATTTTGTCGCCGGAACCGATACTGAAGTCGGCAAGACTTATGTGACCGCAGCACTGCTCGCAAGTGCCGCAAATGCCGGATTAAAGACAGCGGCGGTGAAGCCCGTGGCCTCCGGCTGCGAGTCCACCGACGCGGGGTTGCGCAATGCCGACGCGCTGCTGCTGCAAGAGGCGATGACCCTCGAGCTGCCCTACCAGCAGGTCAATCCTTTTGCGCTGGAACCGGCCATAGCGCCGCACATCGCCGCGATGGAAGCGGGTAAATCGCTGAATCTGTCGCGCATGGCCGGAGTCTGCCGCGGCGTCATGTCCACCGGTGCCGACCTGGTTCTGATCGAGGGCGCCGGCGGCTGGCGCACGCCGCTCGGCCCCAGGGCATTTTTGTCGCAGCTGCCGCGGGAGCTGAATATCCCGGTGATTCTGGTCGTTGGCATGCAGCTGGGCTGTATCAACCACGCGCTGCTGACCGCCGAGGCGATCCGGCGCGACGGCCTGCCGCTGGCGGGCTGGGTGGCGAACTTTGCACGTGAGGGCATGGCGCGGCCGGAGGAGAATCTGGCGACTCTGAAGGCGCTGCTGCCGGCGCCGCTACTGGGCACGCTGCCGTTCGACGAGCGGGCCGACTACCGGCGGGCGGCGCACCTGCTCGACCTGGGGCCGCTCACACCCACCCCATAACGGCGAATTAATCACCAGCTTCGGTCCGTCAGCGCAGTTGACAAGAGGTCGCTTCGCGCCTAGATTCAAACAATCGTTTGAAACACTTGATTGAGGACCGGGAGCATGGCCGAGTACAAGGCGCCACTGCGGGAGATGAATTTCCTGCTGCACGAAGTATTTGCTGCGGAAGAACTCTGGGCGCAGCTGCCCGGACTGGCGGGCGCGGTGGACCGCGAAACGGCGGACGCGATTCTCGAGGAGATGTCCAAGCTCGCCGCGAATACGCTGGATCCGATCAACCGCAGCGGCGACGAAGAGGGCTGTCAGTGGAACGACGGTGTCGTCACCACGCCCGCGGGCTTCAAGGAGGCCTATGCCACCTTCTGTGAGGGCGGCTGGGGCGCGCTGCTGGGCAACCCACAATACGGCGGCATGGGTATGCCGAAGATGCTCGGCGCCCAGGTCGAGGAGATGATCAACTCCGCCAATATTTCCTTCGCGCTCTACCCGGTGCTGACCAACGGCGCCTGCCTGGCCATCGACGCCCACGCCAGCGAGGCGCTGAAACAGCAGTACCTGCCGAAGATGTACGAGGGCACCTGGTCCGGCGCCATGGATCTGACCGAGCCGCACGCCGGTACCGACCTGGGTATCATCCGCACCAAGGCGGAGCCGCAGGAAGACGGCAGCTACAAGATTACCGGCAGCAAGATTTTCATTACCGGCGGCGATCAGGACCTGTCGGAAAACGTCATTCACCTGGTGCTGGCGAAGCTGCCGGATGCACCGAAGGGGCCCAAGGGCATCTCCCTGTTCCTGGTGCCCAAATTCCTGGTCAATGAAGACGGCAGCCTTGGCGAGCACAACCACGTCAGCTGCGGCTCCATCGAACACAAGATGGGAATCAAGGCGTCCGCCACCTGCGCGATGAACTTCGACGGTGCCAAGGGCTGGCTGGTCGGCGAGGTGAACAAGGGCCTCGCCGCCATGTTCACGATGATGAATTACGAGCGCCTGGGTGTCGGTATCCAGGGCCTGGGCGCGTCCGAGCGCTCCTATCAAAACGCACTGGAATACGCCCGCGACCGCGTGCAGAGCCGCTCGCCCTCCGGCGCGCAGCAGCCGGAAAAGGCCGCCGACCCGATTATCGTGCACCCGGACGTGCGCCGCATGCTGCTGACCCAGAAGGCGCTGATCGGCGGCGGCCGCGCGCTGTCCACCTATGTGGCCAAGTGGCTGGATATCTCCAAGTTCGGCGAGGGTGAGGAGAAGAAGAATGCAGAGGCGATGGTCGCGCTGCTCACGCCGGTCGCCAAGGCTTTCTTCACCGACAAGGGCCTCGACTGTACCGTGATCGGCCAGCAGGTGTTCGGCGGCCACGGCTATATCCGCGAGTGGGGCCAGGAACAGCTGGTGCGCGATGTGCGTATCACCCAGATCTACGAGGGCACCAACGGCATCCAGGCGCTCGACCTGGCGGGCCGCAAGACCGTCGCCAACGGCGGCGCCCTGTTCGAGCTGTTTGCCGCCGACGTGCAGGCGTTTATCGACGCGGAAGTCGATCGCGAGGAGATGGCAGAGTTTGTGCAGCCGCTGGCAGCGGAGCTGCAGCGTCTGAGAGACGCCACCGACAAGATGATCGCCGCAGCGCAGGAGGACCCGCACGCGCCGGGTGCCGCCTCGGTGGAATACCTGCACCTGTTCGGCTATGTGGCCTACGCCTTTATGTGGGCGAAGGTGGCCGCGGTGGCGCTGCCGCAGGTCGAGCAGGACAGCTTCTACAAGGGCCAGGTAAAAACCGCGCGCTTCTACTTCGCGCGCCTGCTGCCGCAGGCCCAGGCCCTGGCCGCCAGCGTCAATGCCGGCAGTGCCACGCTGATGGATATCGAAGACGAGCTGTTCTGACAGCACTGATTCACTTTTTGATCTGCCGATCAGGCCCCGCATTGCGGGGCTTTTTTGTTTCCGCCGTGCGCTGAATGGCTTGCGGCACTTTTGTCGGCCGGCGCTATCTTCTAGACTCGTGGCAAAGAATAACGAGCACCACTGCCATATGTCCGAACAACCGCACAAGAAACTCTCTGACGAAGACCAGGCCAAGGTCGACAACTACCTGCACAGCGGTATCAACAAGGTGGAGCGCAAACCGTTCCGGCCGCTGCTGTTACTGCTGGTGATCGTGGGTATTCTGACCCTGTTGTCGCTGGTCAGTATCTTTATCGCGCGCACCAAAGGCGTAGTCTGAGGAGCCTTATGAATCAGGAAAAACCCTTTCTGCCGCTGCAGTTCGAACGCCTCGGGGAGGCGGAAATGTGCGAGCGCGCGCGGGCGTTCACCGAATTGATGCGCAGCCGCCGCAGCGTGCGCGACTTCTCCGCCGAGCCGGTGCCGCGACAGGTGATCGAAGAGGCCATCCGCACTGCCGGTAGCGCGCCCAGCGGCGCCAATATGCAGCCGTGGCATTTCGTCGTGGTCGAGAGTGCGGAGATCAAGCGGCAGATACGCCTGGCCGCGGAAGAGGAGGAGCGCGAGTTCTACCAGCGCCGCGCCTCGGCGGAGTGGCTCAGTGCGCTGGAGCCGCTGGGTACCGACGCCGACAAGCCGTTTCTGGAAACTGCGCCCTATTTGATCGTGATCTTCCTGAAGAAGTTTTCCAACAGTGACGCCGGCGAGAAGCTGAAAAACTATTACACCGCCGAATCCGTCGGTATCGCCACCGGGATGCTGATCGCCGCGCTGCACAATGCCGGCGTGGCGACACTGACCCACACGCCCAGCCCGATGAAGTTCCTCAACGAGATCCTCGGCCGCCCGTCGACGGAGAAGCCCTACATGATCCTGGTGGCGGGCCTGCCGGCGCAGGATGCCGAGGTTCCGGCGATCGACAAGAAGCCGCTGGCGGAAATCGCGGATTTCGTGTGAGGCACTCTGGCCCCCGGGCTGGCAATTTCGCTGTAGGTGCGCCGACCAGTGGGCGGTGCAATTGAACAAACTGACAGAACTTGAGCGTTGGGCCCGATGCCAAAAATCCTGATCGTCGAAGACGAAGCCGCAATCGCCGATACGCTGGTCTATGCCCTGCAGGCCGAGGGCTTTGTCACGCGCTGGGTGGAGGTCGCCGGTGAAGCGCTGGCGCTGCTCGAAAGTGAACCCTTTGACCTGGTGATTCTGGACGTCGGGCTGCCGGATATCAGCGGCTTTGAAGCCTGCAAACGCCTGCGCCGTTTCTCCGAGGTGCCGGTAATTTTCCTCACCGCGCGCAACGAGGAGATAGACCGGGTGGTGGGCCTGGAAATCGGCGCAGATGATTATGTGATCAAGCCCTTCAGCCCGCGCGAGCTGGCGGCGCGCGTCAAGGCCATCCTCAAGCGCGTGGCACCGCGCACCGCGATGGAATCGGCGGCGGGCGAGCCCGCGGGGTATTTCCGCGTCGACTTGATGCGCTACCAGATTCATTTTCACGATCAGCTGCTGCCGCTGACCCGCCACGAATTCCGCCTGCTCGAAACCCTGCTGGGCCAACCGGGGCGGGTGTTCTCCCGCGAGCAACTGCTCGATGCCCTGGGGGTGGCCAGCGAGGCCGGCTACGAGCGCAATATCGACAGCCATATCAAGGACCTGCGTGCCAAGCTGCGGGCGGTGGCGCCCGCCGCCAAGCCGATCCAGACCCACCGCGGGCTGGGTTACAGCTGCAGTCTGGAGCGCTGAGATGCCGCTCGGGGTCCGCATCTTTGCGGTCTACTTCCTGTTCGTGGGCCTGGCCGGCTGGTTCGTGCAGAGCACGGTGATGGACGAGATCCGCCCCGGCGTGCGCCAGTCCACCGAGGAGACCCTGGTGGATACCGCCAACCTGCTGGCCGAAATCCTGCGCGAAGATGTCAGCACCGGGAGCCTGGCACAGAGCCATCTGCCCGCGCTGCTGGAGGCCTACGGCCGGCGCCAGCCGCAGGCCAATATCTGGGGGCTGACGAAAAACCAGGTCAACCACCGCATCTACGTGACCGACGCCCGCGGCACCGTACTGCTGGATTCCAGCGGCCGGGCGCTGGGCCAGGACTATTCGCGCTGGAACGACGTGTACCTGACCCTGCGCGGCGACTACGGTGCGCGCTCCACCCGCGAGGACCCGGACAACCCGGAATCCTCGGTGATGTATGTGGCGGCGCCGATCCTCGATGGTGAGCAGATTATCGGTGTGGTCTCGGTGGCCAAGCCCAACCGCACCCTGCAGCCCTATATCGAACGTTCGCAGCGGCGCCTGAGTTGGCTCGGTGCCGGCCTGATTACCCTCGGGCTGCTGGTCGGCGCACTGCTGTCGTGGTGGCTCAGCCGCGCGCTGGGCAAGTTGACCCACTACGCCCAGGCTGTCAGTGAGGGACACCGCGCCGAGCCGCCGCGGCTGCCCAGCGGCGAACTGGGGCAGCTGGCGATGGCGGTGGATCATATGCGCACCGAGCTGGAGGGCAAGGCCTATGTAGAGCGCTACGTGCACACCCTGACCCACGAGCTGAAGAGCCCGCTGGCGGCGATTCGCGGCGCCGCCGAATTGCTCGGTGGAGAGTCGCTCGACGGCGAGATGCCCGCGGAGCAGCGCCGGCGTTTCGTCAGCAATATCCAGCAGGAGAGCGCGCGCCTGCAGCAGTTGAGTGAACGCCTGCTGCACCTCGCCCAGGTGGAACAGCGCCAGGGCCTGGAGGAGCGGGTGGCAGTGTCGCTGGCGGCCCTGGTGGAAGAACTGGTATCGGCCCAGCAGGCGCGTATCACCGCGGGCAAGCTGCGGGTGGAGCGCTCGTTGGATCCGACATTGCAGCTGTGTGGCGAGCGCTTTCTGTTGCGGCAGGCGCTGGCCAACCTGCTCGACAACGCGCTGGACTTTACGCCGCCCGGCGGGCTGATTCGATTCAGCGCCGAGCGGCATGGGAGCCGCGTAGAAATCGGCCTGTTCAACGAGGGTGCGGCGATTCCCGAATATGCGCTGGAGCGACTGACTGAGCGCTTCTACTCCCTGCCGCGGCCGGACGGCGGGCGCAAGAGCACCGGCCTGGGGCTCAACTTTGTGCAGGAGGTCGCCGCGCTGCACGGCGGCGAGCTGGCCGTCGGCAACGTAGACGGCGGTGTGCTGGTGCGCCTGAGCCTGCCGGGAGCCTGAGCGGCAGCTCTGCGACCGCCGAATCTCCACAAAGTCTCCATCTTCGCTCCATCTCCCCGCCATCGGCTCCCCATATTGGCAATTCACACTCTGTGCCATCGACATTAATCGACACGGAGAGCTGAACCATGAACCGAACCCTGGCCTTCAAATTGGGCGCTATCGCCCTGCTGATACTGCTGTTGCTGATCCCCCTGAGTATGATCGGCGGCCTGATTACTGAACGGCAGCACTACCAGCAAGGAGTACTGCAGGATATTGCCCGCAGCTCCAGCTACAGCCAGCAGATCATCGGCCCCATTCTCGTGGTGCCCTACGTCAAGACGATCCAGCAGTGGAAAATCCACGACAAGACTGGCGAGCGCTACGCGGAACAGCGAAAAAAGAGCGGGCAACTGTACTTTCTGCCGGACCGCTTTGCCTTCGATGCCGAATTGACCACCGAGCGACGCGCGCGGGGTATCTACGAGGCGCTGCTGTATCACAGCGACAGCCGGGTAAGCGGCCAGTTCCGCTTGCCGGCGCGGCTGGGATTGGGCGAGGAGCTGGCGCAGTACCATTTCGAGAAACCCTTTCTCTCCGTTGGCATCAGCGATATCCGCGGCATCCGCAATGACTTGCGGCTGCGCCTGAACGGCCAGACGCTGGAGTTCGCCCCCGGTAGCGGCACACCCATGCTTGGCTCCGGGGTACACGCGCAGCTGCCGGCGCTGGAGCGCGAGGGTGGCCAGACCCTGGAGTTTGCCTTCGATCTCAAACTGCAGGGCACCGAGCACCTGCGCCTGGTGCCGGTGGGCCGCGACAGCCGGGTGATGCTGAGTGCCGACTGGCCGCACCCGAGTTTCGTCGGCGAGTACCTGCCGAGCCGCCGCGAGGTGACCGATCGCGGTTTTACCGCCGAATGGCAGACCAGCTTTTTTGCCACCAACCTGGAGGAGGCGCTGCAGCGATGCGGACAGGACAGGGAGTGCGAGAGCCTGCGGCAGCGCAGTTTCGGCGTGAGCTTCCTCGATCCGGTGGATCAATATCTGAAGACAGACCGGGCGATCAAATACGCGCTGCTGTTTCTCACTCTGACCTTCGCCACCTTTTTCCTGTTCGAAGTGCTGAAACGCCTGGCGGTGCATCCGGTACAGTACACCCTGGTGGGGCTGGCGCTGGCCATGTTTTACCTGTTGCTGCTGTCGCTGTCCGAGCACATTGCCTTCGCGCGGGCCTACGGACTTTCCGCAGCCGCCTGTGTCGGCCTGATTGGCTTCTATGTCAGTTTCGTGCTGCGCAGCTGGCGTCGTGGGCTGGGCTTTGCGGCGCTGCTGGCGGCACTCTACGGACTGCTCTACGGCCTGCTCAGTGCCGAGGACTACGCCCTATTGATGGGATCGCTGCTGGTGTTCGGTGTGCTCGGTTGCATCATGGTGCTGACGCGCAAACTGGACTGGTACAGTGTGGGCCGCAATGCGCCGGAGGGCGCCTGACAAGTTCGTGCGGGCTGTGAGTTCAGTGCCCGCCGCCCCTGGCGGGGCGCAACTCCGCGCACTCCGCGCACATAGCCGCGCTTTGTCAACGCGCGGCCTGGCCCAGCCGCGCGATGGTCTTCCACTCCGTCGCTGTGACCGGCTGAATGGACAGGCGCCCCTGCTTTACCAGCACCATCTCCGCCAGCCCCGGGTTCTGCTTGATCTCTGCCAGCGGCACGGGTCGCGCGAAGTTGCTCTGCCAGCGGATATCGACGCAGTACCAGCGCGGCTGGTCGCCGCTGGCCTTGGGGTCGAAGTACTTGGATTCCGGGTCGAACTGGGCCGGATCCGGGTAGGCCGCGCGCACCACCTCGGCGGTACCCACTATCGCTGGCACCTTGCAGGCGCTGTGATAGAAGAGTACGCCATCCCCCTCCTGTACCTGATCGCGGAGAAAATTGCGCGCCTGATAGTTGCGGATACCGTCCCAGCGGCCGGTGTGGCCCCGCTCCGCGGCGAGGTCGTGAATGCTGTATTCGTCCGGCTCGGACTTGAATAACCAGAAGTTCATGCGGCAGTCTGTCCATTTGCTGCGCCGGTTGGTATTTCACCAGCGGGAGCCGCCATTTAGTATGAAGCCATACGAAAGTGTCAAATCGGCGGCCGCAAGTCGGCGCCGCGAATCGGGAATCTATGGGTAACAACGCATTTCAGTGGCTGTCCGAACGGCTGGCGATGCAGCAGTGGCAGTACTGGGCGCTGCAGCTGTCTGGCTGGGGCGGCTATACGCTGCTGACCTTTGTCGGCAGCTTTTTCTGGGTGAAGGACCACTGGCTGCACACCGGCTATATCACCGTGGCCACAGCCTCCGGCGTACTGCTGTCCGAGGCCATGCGCCGCGGCTTCCAGAAACTATGGGACAAGCCGCCGGCTACGCGCCTGTTCGGCTCACTGGTGGTGGTGATACTGGCGGCGGCGCTGTGGGCGGCAATCAAATTCGGCGGTTCATTGTGGCTCTACGGCAAGGAGAGTGACGAGCACCCCGCGGTGCTGGCGATCTACTGGTTCTCCTATTCCTTCCTGATCCTGATGACCTGGGCGGCGCTGTATTACGGCATCAAGTACTACCAGGCCTCGCTGTTGCAGCAGGAAAAAACGCTGCGGGCGGAATCCATGGCGCACCAGGCGCAGCTGAAAATGCTGCGCTATCAGCTGAACCCGCACTTCCTGTTCAATACACTGAACGCGATCTCGACCCTGATTCTCGACAGCGAGGGGCGCACGGCCAACGATATGGTGACGCGCCTGTCCCAGTTCCTGCGCCACTCGCTGGACAATGACCCGATGCAGAAGGTGACCTTGGCCAAGGAAGTCGAGGCGCTGATGCTGTACCTGGATATCGAGAAGGTGCGCTTCGCCGACCGCCTGGTAGTGAACCTGGACCTGGAAGGCGATTCGCCGCGGGCGCTGGTGCCCAGCCTGCTGTTGCAGCCGCTGGTGGAAAACGCGATCAAGTACGGTATTTCGCAGCGGGAGTGGGGCGGCGAAATCATAATCAAGGCGCGGGTCTTTGCCGGTGAGCTGCTGCTGGAAGTGAGCGACAACGGTCCGGGCATGCCGGAACAAGAACTGGCAAAACTGGGCAAAGGCTACGGCGTCGGTATTCGCAATACCTGTGAACGCCTGCGCGCGCTCTATGGCGACGAGCAGAAGGTGCGCTTCCGCAACCGTCCGGAAGGCGGTCTGGCGGTGCATATACGGATCCCCTACGAACAGGAATAAAGTTATGACCGGTACGGCTGACTCTCCCAAGACTGCAGGCATGTTGAAAGCCATTGTTATCGACGACGAGCCCTTAGCGCGTCGCGGCTTGCGCCTGCGACTGGAGCAGCTCGGCGATGTCGAAGTCATCGCCGAGTGCAGCAATGGCCGCGAGGGGCGGGAACAGATTCTGGCGCTGCACCCCGATGTGGTGTTCGTGGATATCCAGATGCCCGGCGTCAACGGCCTGGAGATGGTGCAGCAGATTCCCGTCGAGCAGCTGCCGCAGGTGGTGTTCGTTACTGCCTACGACCAGTACGCGGTGGAGGCTTTCGAAATCAACGCCGTGGATTATGTCTTGAAGCCCATTGAGGACCAGCGCCTGGCGCTGGCGCTGGGGCGGGTGCGGGACAAACTGGCCAGCGCCGATATCGCCAGCCAGCGCGAGCAATTGCTGGAAGCGGTGGCGGACCTGACCAAAGAATCCCCGGAAGCGCTGGCGCAGAAGCTGGCGGCGGGTGAGCTGGGCGGCAGTGCCTATCCGGAAAAAATTGCCATCAAGGACTCCGGCAAGATCACGCTGGTGCCGGCGCGGGAAATCGACTGGATCGACGCCGCCGGCGACTATATGTGCGTGCACGCCAACGGCGAGACGCACGTCATGCGCATCACCATGAAGGAGCTGGAGCAGCAGCTGGATCCGAAGCTGTTCCAGCGCATTCACCGCTCGACCATCGTCAACCTCAGTCGCGTGCGCGAAATCTGCGCGCATATCAACGGCGAGTACCACCTGGTTTTGAACAACGGTGAGCGACTGAAGATGAGCCGCAGTTATAAAAACAAGGTCCAGCACTTTCTGTAGAGTATCACCGGTGCGGGGCCCGAAAATTTGCCGGGCGCCCGCCGCCAAAAGCCGGCGGTTGATCGCAATCGCCTTGTCCTAATCCCGCAACCCTTTAGCCTTATCCTCAATTAAAAATATACATAAGGTACAGGGTATGGCGCTCACCAACGCAGCGTTAAAAAATCCCGCCGCCACCGCGGTGGCCGTAGTACTGGCCGTGCTACTCGGCGCCTTTCTCGCCAGCCGCCTGCCGGTGCAACTCTTCCCCGATATCGAAAACCCGCAGATCACCATTCAGGCCGGCTGGCGCGCGGCTTCACCGAAAGAGGTGGAGGCGGAAATCGTCGAGCCGATCGAGTCGGTTTTGCAGGGACTCACCGGGCTCGAGCAGATGCAGGTGAATGCCGGCCGCGGCGGCGCCTGGGTGAATCTGGAATTCACCATGGGCACCGATATGGACAAGGTGCTGATCGACGTCATCAGCCGCATGAGCAGCCTGCCGCCGCTGCCGCGGGACGCCGAACCGCCGCGGGTGATGCTCGGTGGCTGGGGCGGCGGCACGCCCGCACTGACCTATTTCTTCCTGCAATTGTTGCCGGGCAATCCCAACACCCTCGAGGATTACACCGGACTGATTGACGATGTGATTCGCCCGGAGCTGGAGGGCGTGCCGGGCGTCGCCAGCGTCGAGGCGCAGAACGGTCGCGCCGGACGCGAGGAACTACAGGTTATCTTCGATCCCTGGAAGGCGGCGGAGCTGGGCATACAGCTGCCGATGGTGACCAGCCAACTCGCCTCGGCGCGGGACGTGTCCGGCGGCTTCACCGACGTCGGCCGGCGCCGCTACACACTGCGCTTTGCCGGTGAATACAACCCGCAGAAACTTTCGGAACTGGTATTGGAGTGGCGCGACGGGCGCCCGGTGCGCCTCGGCGATATCGCCGAGGTCAAGGTGGCGCCGTCAGACAGCAACGGCGCCGCGACCCAGAATGGCAACCCGGCGGTGTCGATGCGTATCAACCGATCCAACGACGCCAATATGCTCGCGACACTGGAACGGGTCAAAGAGAAAGTCGCGCAGCTCAACGAGCAGAAACTGGGACCGGAAAAACTGGTGCTGGTGCAGTCCTTCGACGCCTCGGTGTTTGTCTACCGCGCGCTGAACCTGCTCGGTGGCAACATGGTGCTCGGTGTCCTGCTCGCGGTCGGCGTGCTCTGGTGGTTCATGCGCCGCATGCGCGCCACGCTGATCGTCGCCGCGGCAATTCCGATCTCCCTGCTGGCCACCTTCGTGGTGCTGTCCGCCGCCGGGCGCAGTGTCAATGTGATTTCACTGGCGGGGCTCGCCTTCGCTACCGGTATGGTGCTGGACGCCGCAATCGTAGTGCTGGAAAACATAGTGCGCCTGCGGGAAAAAGGCCTCGATGCGAATGCCGCATCGGAGCAGGGCGCCGGCCAGGTCTGGGGGGCACTGCTCGCCAGTACTGCCACTACGGTGGCGATTTTCCTGCCGGTATTTTTCCTCAACAGCGTCGAGGGGCAGGTATTCGGTGATCTTGCGCTGACGATCGCCGTCGCCGTCGTGTTTTCCCTATTGGTCGCGGTGGCCGTTGTGCCGACGGCGGCGCGACAGTGGCTGCCGGAAATTTCCAGCGACGATCGCCTCGCCGGGCTGTGGGAAAGAATCACTGCCAGGGTGATGGGAATGACCAGCACCGCTGCGCGGCGCTGGCGGGTGATCGGCGCACTGCTGTTGCTGCCGCTAATGGCGACCTGGCTGCTGCTGCCGAAGCTGGATTACCTGCCGCCGGTAAAACGGGACGCGGTGGACGTCTGGCTGAATTTCCCCGCCGCTACCAACACCGACACCATTAAGCACGAGATCGTCGCCGAGCTGGACAGGCGCATGGCGCCGTATATGAGCGGTGAGCGCGAGCCGGCACTGAAAAACTACTACATTCTTACCTGGCCCAATGGCGGCACCATGGGGGTGCGCGTCAAGGATATGGACAAGGCCGCCGAGATGGAGCGAATCCTGCGCGAGGAAGTGCTGGTGGATATACCGGACTTCCAGGGCTTTGCCGCGCGCGGCAACCTGTTCGGCGCTTTCGGTGGCGATCGCCAGATTGCACTGCACCTGCAGTCCCGCGACGCCGACGGTCTGATGAAAGCTGCCGCCCGCGGGGTGGAGGTGGTCGGCGAGATAATGCCGGGTGTGCCGGTACAGCCGAACCCGGGACTGTCGCTGTCCGAGCCGGAACTGACCGTCTACCCGAACGACCGCGCCATGCATGAGCAGGGCTGGAATCGCCAGGATATGGGCGGGCTGATTCGCGCCCTGGGCAACGGTCTCTATGTGGGCGAATATTTTAACGGTGAGAAACGCCTCGATGTCATTTTCAAGGCACAAGAGTGGAGCACGCCGGAGCAGCTGCAGAATACCCCGCTGATGACGCCGCGCGGCGAAATCGTGCCGCTGAACCAGCTGGCCAGTGTCGAGCGCACCGTCGGTCCCGGCAGTCTGCGGCGGGTTGATGGCCGCCGCACCATTACCCTCAACATAGTGCCGCCGGACAATGTCTCTCTGGAAGAGGTGCGCGCGCAGATCGAAGCGGAGGTGCTGCCAAAAATCCAGGCCGCCATGCCCGCGGACGGCAGCATTCTTATCGGCGGCAATGCCAGCGATCTGGACAAGGCCCTGGTATCCCTGTCGCAGAACTTCGTACTGGCGCTGCTGATTTTATTCCTGCTGATGAGCGCGCTGTTCCGCTCACTGCGCGACGCCGGGCTGGTGTTGCTGACGGTGCCGCTGGCCACCGTCGGCGGTGTGCTGGCGCTGCAACTGCTGAACCTGATCGGCTTCCAGCCGCTCGACCTGCTGACGATGATCGGCTTTGTGATACTGCTCGGACTGGTCGTCAACAATGCCATCCTGCTGGTGCACCAGACGCGCGCCGCCGAGGACGAAGGTGCCAGCCGCGTCGAAGCGGTCGAGCAGGCACTGCGCCTGCGCCTGCGGCCCATCTTCATGAGTACGCTGACCAGCGTGTTTGGCATGTTGCCGCTGTTGGTCGCCCCCGGTGAGGGCAGTGTCATTTACCGCGGGCTGGCGGCCGTCATTGTCGGCGGTATGGCCGTCAGCACCCTGTTTACCCTGGTGCTATTGCCGGCGCTGCTGCAGACCGGATCTATAACTTTGCCGAAATTCGCGCGCCTGCGCGCCCGTTTGGTTGCGAGGAATTCCCTATGAAAAAACTGATTGCGGCCGCACTGCTCGTAGCGCTCGCGGCGCCCGCTTTGGCCCAGCAGCAGGAGGCGGCTGTCACGGTCGACCGTGCCCAGCTGCGCGAAATCGCCCCGAGCCAGTGGTCCGCCGGCAAGGTGGTGAGTCGCCGCGATATCCGCATCTCTGCCGAGCTCGACGGCGCACTGGAATTCGTTGCCGAGCCCGGCAGCCTGATCAGGAAAGGCGAGCGACTGGCGCAGCTCGATGGGACCCACTGGCGCCTGCAGTTGCGCAACAGCGACAGCCGTATCGCCCAGCTGCGTGCCCGCCTCACTTATCTGGATGCGCAGCTCGAACGCCTGAGCAAACTCGCCGAAACCAACAGTACCTCCCGTTCCGCGCTGGAGGAGCAGCAGGCCGAGCGCGAGGCCATGGCCCAGGACCTGGTGGCCGCGCGTATCGAGCGGGACCGCCGCGCGTACGAGCTGTCCAAGACAACGATCAATGCACCCTTCGATACGCTGGTCGTCAGCCGTGAGCACCAGGCCGGAGAGTATGTGCGCACCGGCAGCGAGCTGTTGCGCGCACTGGATATGTCGCAGCTGGAAGTGGAGGCGGATATCCCGCTTATTGCGCTGCCGCTGCTGCGTGCCGGCGAGCCGGTTGCGCTGCGCAGCGATGTCATCTCTCAGGCCGAAGAGGCGCGTGAGGGCGGTGAGATGCTTGAGGGCCACGTGCGCCAGTTTGTACCGGTAGCCAGCGCCAATTCGCGCCGGGTAAAACTGATGGTGCAACTGCCGGAGCAGTCGGACTGGATTGTGGGCATGCCGGTGCAGGTGGCCGTGCCGGTAGCGGCGACACAGCGGATGGTGGCCGTGCCGCGCGATGCCCTAGTGCTGCGCAACGGTGACGCCTTCGTGTTCCGCGTCGACGCTGACAGCAAAGCCGAACGCATGCCGGTGACCACCGGCAGCGGTGACGGTGAGTGGATCGCGGTATTCGGCGGATTGACAGATGGCGATCGGGTTATCGTCCGCGGCGCCGAGCGGCTGCAGCCGGGGCAGGCGGTCAAAGTATTGTCGGAAGTAGTGCGAGGTTCGACAGATGACCCGGTAAAGGCGGGAAGCTGAGTGACGGTGGCATTTCTCTAGCATATAAAAAAACCGCTCTTCAAGAGCGGTTTTTTTCATTGTGAGACCTTATCGCGATAGCGTGACGAGTTCACCGGATTCAAAATCGATCTGGATCAGGTTCCTGAACTTGGTGCCCAGAAGTTGCCCGTTCGATGTCGCCTTTACGTCGAGAATGCTGATGTTGTTTCCGAGGCCGTAGCCGTAATACTTCCACGGCATGACTGAGCAGGCCTTGCTCTCAAGGTCGAATCGCATCAGGTAGTCTCCGGAAATCCACATCCACCGCTTATTGGGATCAAGGTGCAAGCCTTGGACGCTGCCGACATTGATATCCAGTGCATTTCGGCCCTGGTCTTCCACGCAGTTATTAAGCAGCAACGTTGTCTCACCGCTATCGGGATCGTAGGCGTGCAACTCACCGTTTGCTTGGGACAGGATATAGATCTGCCCGGATGACTCATCCAGTTCGACGTCGACGGGGACATCGATTGTCGCTGATGAATAAAGCTCAGTCATCGAATAGGTCGACAGGTCCAGGGTCAATACGGAGTCCGTCGAGGTCTCGGTGATAAGCAATCGATTGCCCGACTCATCCAGGGTTCCTCCGGTGAAGCTATACCCGCTCCCAGAAGATGCGAGTGGCGTAACGGCTCCGTCGCCGAGCGTTACCGCAAAAATCTCGTGCTCGAATACCGCAAACAGGCGACCACCCGCAGAATCCAGAATCAGGTCCTGCGCGATGTAGTTGTAGGGGAAATCGAAATGTGCGAGCACTGATCGGTTGCCTGTCGCCAGGTCGACTTCGATCAGGTTCTCGCCGGCATTGCCGCCGTCATCGAGGACGTAGGCCAGACCATTGGGTTCGTCGAGTTCGATTGCGCGCGGCGCCAGCAGGTGTTTCCCGGAACCCAAGCCATTGGCAGCAAACTCGGTGCGCGCGCCGGTATCGGTATCCACGGAAAAAATATAGCCAAATCCGGAGTCGCCAATTAACAGCCGGTTGTTGGCTTCATCGAGGGCGATGGCATCCAGCTGGTCGATATTGAAAAGTTGTTCGTTCGCTTCCAGCGAGAGAATCTCCCTGGTCCCGGTCGGAATATCCGCTTTTGCTATGCCATCATATCCAGCGACAAAAGCGGTCGTATCATCGGCGCTGACATCGACAAGATTTAGGGTCAGGTTGAAGGCTTCGGTGACGCTCGTTGAGTCGGCGCCTGCGTAGTCGATTAGATTCAGGCTGTCGTCACCACCCAAATCGCCGGCAACTCTGGTATTGATCGCCATGATGCCTGAGTTGGCAAGGGCAAAGGTATTCGCGGCAAATTTGCTTCCCGATTGCGTCGCCCCATCCACTAACGGGGTGAGAGTGTTGCCGGCAAAATCATAGCGGTAGATGACGGACTTGTTGTCATCGTAACTGACGGCGGAAAAGTACTGCACCAGTAAATAGAGACTGCTGTTGTCGGCGGAAACCTCTGCCTCCCAGACGCTGGCGAATAGCCACTCCGCTGGATCCAGGTTTAGGTTTTGTTCAAACAGGAAGCTTTGCGCGCCGGTGTCCAGTGACAAGCTGGTTATCTTTAGTTGATTGTCGGCGAGGGTGGTACAGACAATCGCATTGTTGTCGGGCTTGAGCGCGAAGCCGCCGCAGAATGGGTGGTCGGGGACGGATACGGTCCTATAGCTATCGTCATCGAGTCCCATGACCACAAACAGGTCGTGCCAGGCTTGTCCCACGAGTTGCCTGTTTACCGGGTCGATCTCGAATGACGTCGGTACCGCCCGATTCAGGACGCTGGCCTTAGCTGCGGCATGGTCCACATTGCCGGCCTCATCTTCTGTTTCTACCACGACGGTTGAATCATCCGCAGCAGGGACGGGGATGGTCACTTCCCACTCCACGACATCGCCTGCGTCACTCGTATCGGTGCCGCTGCCGTCGGAAAGCAGGCGGGCGGGATTCGAGGAACGGATGGCCAGTCCGGATGTGGAGATAGCGGTGGCATTCCGGGTCAGGGTCGCGCTCTTGCCATTGACCCGCACCGCTTTGATCGTGCCGCTATCGCTGGCAATACCCTTTACCGTCAGGCTGTTCGAGCTGGTGCGCGCGGCCGTCCACGGGAACATTATGGACGCGACAGGAGCATCGCTGTCATTACTGGTCCCGACGCCGCCACCGCTGCTGCTCCCCGTAGGATCAGTCACCGGGTCCGGGGTCGGGGTCTCTCCATCTCCGCCACCACCGCCCCCGCCACAAGCGGTTAAGAGTGCTCCGACGAGTATCGGGATAAATAGTTTGATGCGAATCATGCCGTTCCCTTTGCTTTGACGGTTAGTTAGTCGATGTTTTTATCATTTGTAGGAGGGCAGGGCGCGACTGAAAGCGTATTTCCGTGTTGTTTTTCAAGCTTTCTTGGTGATGTGACTCACGTTATTTTGCTGGTGTCTTCAAATGCTTAGTCACGGCCGCGATGCTAGAGCGCGCCAGTGATGCCTCGACTGCTGGTCCTAGCGAAGGCCCGAGCCGTGCGACCCCAATTTGGGATGGGCATCGCCGCTGAATAAACTTCTGGTAGTTTGCAAGAGAGGGGATGCGCTCATGCACTACGCCATTGCACTCCTGCTCAGTCTCGCCGCGTCGCTTGCCTGGGCCCAGGATCGCTTGAGATCTCTGCCTTCCGGCGCCTCGCAAATCCTGGTGGGCGGCCAAACGTATCACTACTGGCGCGGATCCTTCTACCGGCCGGGCGAAGGGGGTTACTTGCGTGTAGAGTCGCCGCTGGGCGCACGGGTGCCTAATGTACCCGGTAGCAGCAGTACCTTTACCATGGGCGGCGAGCGCTATTTCGTCTCCAGAGGTACCTTTTTCCTGTACGACCCGCGAGGGGACGACTTCGCGGTCATAACCCCGCCTTCGGGCTGGCGCGAATACTACAGAGAGCAGCCGCAACTCCGCTCGCTTGCAGCCCCGACGCCGCCGCAGCCCCCGGCAGTGACCCCCCGTATCTATGCGGCGCCTGAACCCAGATACCGCCCGGAAAGCTACTATGGGCGCTATCGCGGCGATTATTATTTCCGGGGCTATGGTTACTACGGCCGTTATGGCTACCGCGACAATATTGCCGACCTGAGCTACCGCGAACTCAGATCGACCTGCCGCCGTATCGCCAGGGACCAGTCGCGTCGCGGTGACGTCGGTCCTTACCGCCGCCAGCCGGGCAGCTACTGGGATGAGTACAATCGGTGCATGCGCTAGTAGCCCTTCGGAAACGATTCACATGTGAGCCGCTGGCCGCCGATCGGGATGGCCAGCGGCGATTGAAAAGAGCGTGGGGATAGCACCATCGGGACGCCATAAATGATACCTGTGCGCCACGCGCTAATGGTTGATGGCCACTTCCCGGGTGAACCAGCTGACGCCGCTGAATAGCCTGCCATATTTCTCCCCCCTTATGCCCTAGTCTTTAACGGATGCTCTCGTAATAGCCGGGGCAGCCATGCGGATGGCTGCCATCGCGTGGACACCGACGGCTGGGTGGTTAAAGGGAAGTACATACCAATGAATAGGGATCTGTTCGCGGGCTGGCGAAGCTGTGTCGCCCTGCTCCTCGCCTCGATACTTTGTGCTTGTGGAAGCGGCAGTGGTGGCGACAGGAATGGCGGTGTCGATAGCACGCGCTCGTCCAGCACTGCTGAACCAGCACCAATCTGTGCCACTGGTGATAACGAACCCTCGTCCGAACAGTGCGGGCAGCTGTATATCGGCCTGACGGATCTGGAGGGGGACTTTATCCGCTACCAGGTGGACGTTACCTCCCTGCGCTTGCAGCGCTTCGACGGCACCTGGGTCGAGCTGCTGCCGGCGGCGAACGCCGTGGATTTCGTTCAGTATCGCGAGCGCACGGAGCTGGTTACCGCGGCGACCCTGCAATTGGGCAATTATGTGCGCGGAGAAATCACCCTAGATTACAGCGATGCGGATATTCGCGTCGACGTGGACGGCTTTGCCGAACGGGCACGGGTGCGATTCGAGGATGGCGCGCGGGTCCGCGAGGTGACGCTGGCTCTGGAATTCGATCCATTGCGACCCGTCGTCGTGGTGCCGGATATACCGGCGCTATTGCAACTCGACTTTAACCTGGTGGCCGCCAACAGCGTCGATACCGTCGTGGAACCGCCGGAGGTGACCCTGTTGCCGGCGGCGACCGCGGCGGCCAACCCGCTGCTCCTGAAACCGTTCCGCATGCGCGGGCCACTGATCAGCGTGGACGAAAGAGAGGTGTCTTTCCGTATTGCGCTGCAGCCCTTCTATAGCGACACCGAGCGATACGGTGGCGTGAATATCCAGATTAGCGGTGAAACCGACTGGGAAATCAACGGTGAGCGCTTTTTTGGTGCCAGCGGGCTCGCCGCACTGGCGGAGTTGCCCGCCGATATTGCGACACTGGCGTTCGGCGTGTTCGACCGCAGTACCCGCCGCTTTATTACGGATTTGGTTTATGTCGGCAGCAGCGTTCCCGGCGACACACTGGACACCGTCAAAGGTCACGTATTGGCGCGCCGGGGCAATCTCGTGACGATTGTCGGCGCGCAAGTGATCCGCGCCGACGGCAGTGTTTCCTTTCGCGATGAGCTGGAACTGCTGCTGACGGACACCACGCAGGTCACAGTGCCGCGCTTTCCGCTGCGGCAGGAAATTATCAGTGGGGTTTCCATCGGCCAGCGTATTGCCGCCCTCGGTCACTGGAACGATGGCCTGCTGAGCCTGGACCTGGACCAGGGGCGCGTGCGCCTGCTGTCGACCACGCTGGATTCCTTCCTGAACTCCCGTGTCAGCGATGAGATGAATGTCACCGCACTGGAGTTCGGCGGGCGCGACGCGCTGCTGTTCGACTATCGCGGCACTTCCAACAGCGAGGACCAGGATGCCAACCCCGACGGCTACCAGGTTGATATCGGTGCGCTGACGGTGCCGCCGCTCGCGGTGGGCACGCCGTTGCGCTTCCACGGCTACGTGACGTCCTTCGGTCGTGCGCCGCCGGATTTCTCCGCCGACTCGCTGCAGGATTTCAGCGTAAATGGCGCGCAATTTCTGGTGAGCTGGATACCGGGCGGCAGCGACATCCCGTTCCTGACCCTGGATGCCGGCGGCATAACCGTCAACCTGGCGCCGGACCTGTTGGGGTTGGATCACACTATTCGCCGCGGCGCCGTGGTCACCGATTTGTTGTCGCTGTTCACGGTGCCACGATTGCAGCCGGTGCCGGAGGAGGACGGCGGACTGTACGCACTGGCCGAGGACGACATCGTCTTCATGTATTCCGACTTCAGTGAGTTTGTCATCGACCTCAACGATCGCCTGATCGACGGCGCAAGGGTGCAGCGGCTATTCGCCGAGGGCGGCTGGGTGACAGGTGGCGGTGCGATGACGGTCAATAGCGTAACCGTTGTGCTGAGCCCCCGGCTGTGACTGCTGGCGGCTGCGGCGCAAAAAAGTCGCAGCCTGCCTCGACTACACTGAACAGGATGGATTCCGCGGAATTCGTGTTGTTTATCGCGTCGAGAATTTTTCACGGATAGATGCGCACTATGGCGGGTGATTGTAGTTTTTCCCCCCTTCGAATTGCGCGCTGTGATCGCAGTGTGCCGCGCATACTGCTGACTTTCTTCCTGTCTCTTCTCTTTGCTTGCAGCTCCCTGATTGCCAGTGCCCAGCTTCCGGGCAGTGAACCCAAAAAATTCGAACCGGTAATTCCGGACTTTGCCGCTCCGTCTGCGGACTGGTGGACCGAGTGGACAGAAGCTTCCAGCGAAGAGCGCCAGCAGTGGCTGGAGGCCTTGACCAAAGCCTGGCAAGAATGGCGGGAGAAATTGCCTGAAGACGAAGCGTTGCAAAAACGCGCCACCTCGATTGGCCAGAGCCTCCAGGGCATCGAGGTAACCTGGAAGAGAAACCAGGAATACCAGAAAGTCACACTGCTGCCGGATATTAAGTTTCCGGAAAAGCCGGATGTGATGGACTGGGCCAAGGCGGACGGCGCAATCAATCGCGGCCGGCAGCGGATGACGAGCTTCCAGCTGGAAGCCCGCCAGCTCGACCAGACACTCGGCCAGTCACTCAGCCAACTGCGCAAACAGGTAATACTGCTGCGTGAAGCCCGTGACACAGAGGACCGGGAAGCGACCGCCCTGACGCTGCTGAGAACGCAGATCAACCACCTGAATATCATCGAGCAGCGTGATTCGCTGGAAGAGTTTCTCGGCACCTGGCAGGAGAAAATTGATTCGGCCGAGGACCACCTGAAACGTATGCTCGACTCGCTGCTATACAGCGAAGAGGCGGCCAAGGCACTGGAAAAAGAGATCAAGACACAGTCGGATGCGATCGAGAAAATCGGTGCGACGCGCACCAGTATCCAGGGCTCTCCTGAGCTGCGCACCGACCCGGTCAAGGGCCTGCAGAAAGACCTGACCCTGATGCAGCTGGAAGTCGACCTGCTCGAGGGCCATTTGAAACGGCGCAAGGCCGAACTGCTGCAGTCGATGAACTGGGTATTGATGGAGGGAAAGGATGAGGAAGATCGACAGCTGATAGTCAGCCGCGACCTGCTGGAGACGGCGGGCACCATCATCGAAAGCACCTCGCGGGAACTGAACCTCCGCCAGCGCCAGGTTTCCGCCTGGCGCGGTGAAGAGGGCGAAGAAGGCCCGGACCTGAGCCGCTGGTGGGGCTATTTCGAGCGCATCGACAGCGGGCTCAACAACGCCCAAGATTTGGTCAAAGACATCCTGCGCTACGAAGTGGCACAACTGCAGGTCTACAAGGAGCGCCAGGGCTGGTGGGCGACGGTGCGCGAACGCACGAGCCTCATGATTGACCAGGCCTACAAGCGTTGGCGCCAGTTGGCGGATTTCCAGTTATTCACCATCGCGCAGAACCCGATCACGCTGCGGGATATCGCCAAGATTATTTTCGTCATGGTGTGCGCCTGGCTGATCTCCAGCTTTACCCGGCGTTTCCTCAACCGCCTGGTGCGCAAGAAGCACGCCAGTGAATCCTCGATGTACAACCTCGGGCGCGTGCTGCACTACAGCATTATTGCCATCGCGATCATCATAGTGCTGAGTATGCTGGGGCTGGACACCTCCAAGCTGGCGCTCGTGGCCGGTGCCCTGTCGGTGGGTATCGGTTTCGGGATGCAGGCGATTTTCTCCAATTTTATTTCCGGGCTGATCCTGCTGTTCGAGCAGCCGCTGCGCGTCGGTGACCTGGTGGAGTTGGAGTCTGGTGTGTTCGGTCGCATCCGCGATATCAATGTGCGCTCCACCAGAATCACCACCCGCGACAACGTGGACATACTGGTGCCCAATACCGAGTTCGTTGCCGGGCGCGTGATCAACCATACCCTGGACGATCCGGTGCGCCGTATTCATGTTCCCTTCGGTGTGGCCTACGGTTCCGATCCCGACCTGGTGCGCGAGGCGGCGATGGCGGCGGCAGAGCGGGTCACGATTACCCACACCGACTGGAAGCGCAAAACGGAGGTCTGGCTGATGCAGTTCGGCGACAACTCCCTGAACTTCAAGCTGGTGGTGTGGATCAACAGCAATATGGTCTCGCCCCTGGGTGACCCCTATGCGCTGTACAACCTCGAGCTGCTGCGCGAGTTGAATGAAAAGGGTATCGAAGTGCCTTTCCCGCAGCGCGACTTGCATGTGCGCAGCTGGGATGTGCCACTGCCGATCAGTCGCCATTCACAGAAATAGCGCGGGGAAACGGAATAGGTCGTGGCACTGCCGAAACCGATTAGTGACGAATTTCTGCAGCAGCTTGCCCGCGATGCGCGCACGCATTTCGGCCGCGGGCGGGTCGCGCGCTATATCCCGGCACTCGCCGAAGTGCGCCCGGACCAGTTCGGCCTGGCGATCTGCTATCGCGACGGACGCCTGCAGACCGCCGGTGACGCGCACACCGGTTTCTCGAGCCAGAGTATCTCCAAGGTACTGGCGCTGGTGATGGCGATGCGCAGTACCGATGTACGCAAGCTCTGGCAGCGAGTGCGCCAGGAACCGTCCGGCATGGCCTTTGCCTCACTGGTGCAGCTGGAGAGTGAAAACGGCATTCCGCGCAACCCGTTCGTCAATGCCGGCGCGTTGGTGGTCGTGGATATTCTCTGTGACGCACAGTTCCTGGTGCTGCACCGGATGCGCGAGTTCGCGCGTGCCCTCTGCGACGACCCCACCATTGGCTACGACGTGCGGGTGGCGCGCTCGGAACTGGACAACACCGCGCGCAACGCCGCCATCGGCTGGCTGCTCAAGAGCTTCGGCAACCTGAACGGGCGCGTCGAGCGGGTCCTCGAGGTCTACTGCCACTTCTGCGCCCTGCATATGAGCTGCGCGCAGCTGGCGCGCTGCTGCAACTTCCTCTGCAACGGCGGCGTCAACGCGACTACCGGCGAGCGGCTGCTGACCCGCGAGCAGGCGCGCCGCGTCAACGGCCTGATGCTGACCTGCGGCCTCTACGATGCGTCCGGCACCTACGCCGCCCAGGTGGGTCTGCCGTCCAAGTCCGGGGTTGGCGGCGGCCTGCTGGCAGTGTTGCCGGGGGAGTTCACCGTCTGCGCCTGGTCGCCGGCACTCGACAGCCTGGGCAATTCGATCGTCGCCAGCTGGGCGCTGGAGCGGCTGGTGGAGCATATCGGCCGCTCGCCGCTCGGTTAAATTTCAGTCGGAGTGTTTGTTATCCGAACGGTGCCCCTGTATTCTGGGGGTCATTGCAACCCTCAGTTTAAGGCCGGCCGTAGTGCTAATCATTCCCATCCAGAACAAGCCCGACTGGCGCCGGCCGCCGCTGATGTGCTTTGCCCTGATCGCCCTGAACCTGCTGGTGTTCGTGCTCTACCAGGGCCGCGATGAGGCGCGCTGGCAACAGGCGGAGGACTACTACTTTTCCAGCGACCTGCCGGCGCTCGAGGAACAGCGTTTCCTCGTCTATGTGGACGAGCTGCACCCGGAGTGGCGCATGCAGGTGGACGTGCAGGGCGAGGATTTCGTCTACCGCGAACTGCTGTGGAACCCGGAATTCCACCACTGGCTGCTGCCGCAGCTGCGCGCCGAGGGTGAGACCCAGTGGCTGGCGCAGCGCCAGCAGTTCGCCGAGCTGCGCGATCGCCTGAGCAGTATCGCCATGGGCCTGACGCCGGCGGAGCCGAATGTGGGCGGTCTGTTCGGTCACATGTTCCTGCACGGCAGCTGGGATCACCTGATCGGCAATATGCTGTTCCTGCTGTTATTCGGCCTGTCGGTGGAGCTGGCCCTGGGCGGGCTCTGGTTTGCCGGCCTCTACCTGCTCGGCGGCCTCGCCGCCGCCGGCCTGCATATGGCGGTCGAGGCGGGCAGCCCGGTGCCGATGGTCGGCGCCTCCGGCGCGGTATCGGCGGTAATGGGCATGTTCGTGGCCATCTACGGCGTGCGCCGCCTGCGCTTCTTCTACACCGTCGGCTTTGTGTTTGGCGAGTTCAGTGCGCCGGCACTGTTGGTGCTGCCGCTGTGGCTGGGCAAGGAAATCTTCGGTTACTTCTACGGCGACGCCGGCATCGCCTACTGGGCCCACACCGGCGGCCTGCTGGCCGGTTTTGTCGCCACGCTGCTGTTGCTCAGCCGGCGCCCGCCGCTGGAGCAGCTGCCGGTGGAGGCGGAAGCGCCGTCACCGCAACAGCGCGCTCTAGCCCGTATCGACCGCTTCCAGGAGGAGGGCAAGCTGCTGGAAGCCACCGACGCCGCCACCGCGGCAGTGCGCCAGTATCCGCAGTCACTGGTGTTGATCGAGCGCGCCATCGAACTGACCGCCGCGGCCCCGGCAAGCGAGGCCTTCCACCGCGCCAACCTGGCGCTGTTTGCCCAGGCCAGCAATATCGCGATCGACGGCCATACCCTGGCCGACGGTTACCGCCGCTACCTGCAGCAGGCTGCCCAGCCGCGGGCACTGACCACCAAGGTGTGCCTGCTGCTGGCCCGCCGCGCCGCGCAGGAAAAGGACTGGAAGTGGCTGGAGGAATTGCTGCGCCGACTGCAACAGCAGCAGGTGGAACACCCGCTACTGCCGAAACTGAGCATGGCCCTGGTTGGCCACTACCGGCGCCTGGGCGATGAGAGCCGTGCGCGCGAGGCGTTGCATCTTTTCCCGGGGGGAGAGGTTACTGCCCAGCAGTGATTGGTGCGAGCGGGATGGGTTGCCCGTGTCCTTCCGGCAGCGCAACCGTCGCGTCGCCTAAACGCTTCTGACCCAGCCGATACTCAACAAATAGCGGTTACCCTGCTCAACTTTTGTTACCGAGTGCTCGCAGATGTCCGGCCGGAAGAATTTGATTCGGTGGCTTTGGTAGATCGGCGCAGCGCAGACAAACTCCCCACCTTTTCTCGCCTTCCTTAACACGATATTCAGCCGGTAGTGGCGGCCGCCGGTTACCTTATCCCTGTGCGGTGGCACCTCGCAGCCCTGGGGGAATCGCAGCAGATAGCAGTCAAACTTCACCGGCCAGCGCGCTGCCAGGAGCAGCATCTTCTCGTAACCGGTCTGCTGCCGGCCTTTTTGCCAGCGCAATAAATGGCTGAATCTGGACATTTTCTAATGATTCTGCAGCTAAGACCTTGAGTCGTATTTTTAAGAGATTCCAGCCCCGTCGCCGCCCATTTGGGTTTCCGGGCAATGAATGCTTCCGAAAATCCCGGGACGGTGCGTAGGCTGGCGGGGCGCACTACGGGCCCTTTACGATGCCAGGGCAAGCTCCACGGCGTTTTTTGCATGGATGGCGGTGGTGTCCAGTAGTCTTACATTGGTATCCGCCTGGCTGACTAACATTCCAATCTCCGTGCAGCCGAGAATCACGGCCTCTGCGCCCTGAGCTGCCAGCGCCTCGATGATACGCAGGTAATCCGCTTTCGAATCCGGCTCGATCTTTCCCTGGCAGAGTTCTCGATAAATGACCCGGTGAACGATTTGTCGGTCCTCTTCGTTTGGTACCACTACTCTAAGGTTGTACTTGTTTTCTAGCCTTCCTTTGTAAAAATCCTGCTCCATGGTGAAGGCAGTACCCAGCAGGCCAACCGTCTTTATGCCGTCACTGACGAGAACTTCCGCGGTGGCATCGGCGATATGCAGCAAGGGAATATCTATTGCCGCTTCTATCTCCGGCGCCACCTTGTGCATGGTGTTTGTGCAGATCAGCAGGAAGTCGGCTTCGGCAGCCTGAACACTCTTTGCCGCCTCACACAAGATCTTGGCGGTGCCATCCCAGTCGCCGGCGTGTTGCAGCTTTTCGATCGGATCGAAATCGACGCTGTACATGGCGATCTGCGCCGAATGCAGGCCGCCAAGTTTCTGCTTGATCCCCTCGTTAATTGCGCGGTAGTAACCGAGCGTGCTCTCCCAGCTCATGCCGCCGAGCAAACCGATTGTTTTCATGGATTCTCTTTCTGTATCGCCAATATCTAATTTCTGCGCTGAGGAGATCGAATGACTGTGCAAGTCTTACGAAGCGCTGAATATCAGAAATCCACAGCCGAGAGCTATTGGGAGTAAGTGCCGTCATATCTAAGCCGGGCTACCAGCGCAGAAATGCCTTTTGCTTGCAACACTAAGAATAGGCCCAGTGCTAGCTGTATACCGGAGTATAAGACCTCAGCGAATCGCTCTCTGGGTTTTACAATCTCGTTTAATACGGTAATTCCCTTTGCCTGCCACCACATATACAAATTTTGTACAAACTCTGGTATTGCGTAAGTAAGCACAAAGAAACCCAAGATCGTTAAACCGGTTGTTTGGAGGTCTTTGGCGGGTTGCGATAGATCCGCACCGGAGGTTTCGGTCTTCGGAAGCAGCCAAATCGCCACAGTTCCAGGAAAATTAATCAGGATTGCAGAAGATGCAATCATGAATAGTAATGCTCCAGCATGCATCAGAAACCAGCCATTAAACTGCTCTCCGTACTCCGCGCTGAAATATGAAGAAAGGGAGGTTACAGCGGACACCAAAAATTGGGCTGATTTTACTATTCCGTATACGCCAACTAATCGAAGACCAACGCCTAAAAGTTCAGTGCTCTTCAATGATTGCCTCCTATCTATTTTCGTCGCAAATCACAGTGTTCATAGCTTTAGCCGTTGTGATACATGTGAAGAGAGGGCAGGCCGCAACGGCATCAAGGCCTCCATCATCGAAGGGGATTTCCCCTTCAGGTGCGCGAATGAGATTTAGAAAAGGCAATATTATCAGCCCGCTACCTGTGCACCCTTGAGAATCTGCTCCAGCGTATCCACCTGCTTGCGCAGGCTGCTGTTCGGGAACTTCTGCTTTACATAGGCCAGCAGTTTTCTCGCCATATCCTCGCGGTTGAAGCCGTCGATATAGATCTGCGCCAGCAGCAAGTAGGCCGCATCCAGGTGGCGGTAGTCCCAGTCTTCCTTGTGCAGGTTGTTCAGCAGTTGCGCCGCCGGGCGGTATTTCTGCTGGCGGTAGAGCGCCTCTGCGAGCCCATGGCGCAGGTGGGATTTGTCGATCGTGGGCAGTGGGTCGGTGGCCAGGTAGAGTTCCGCCGCCTTGTGGGCGCGCTCCATGCGAATGAATTTTTCCAGCAGGTGCGGGCCCAGTTCGCGCAACGCCTTCTTGTCCTGGGATGCGAGCAGCAGTCGGTAGTAGCGCTCGTTCAGGGCGATATCGTCCGGGTAGCGGCGCAGGCACTCCACCAGCGTGCGGCGTGCATTTTTGAAGTCGCCCTCGCGCATCAGTATCTGTACATCCGCCAGGGTGCGTGCGCGCTCGAACTCTCGTTCTTCCAAGTAGCTGTCGGCATCGTCGTGTTCGGCGCTGATACCCAGGCGCTGCTGCCGGGCTAGGCAGATATAGCCCATCATCGCGCTGGTGACGATATAGAAGTAACTGGTGCTGGCCGCCACGACGGGGACAATGGCCCAGGGTGGCAGCTTGTCGCCGACCAGCAGTAGCAGATAGCCGGGTGCGGCGGAAACGGCGCTGGTGGCGAGCCACAGCAGCCAGTAGGGCCAGCCGATAATCAGGGTGAACTGCAGCAGCTTGAGTGGATTGATGGCGGCGCGCAGGCTTTTCTCCAGTGCCAGTACGATCATCGCCGCCGGCGCCAGCAGCGATAAGGCGATGGAGTAGAGCTGCAGGGCGCCAGTGCCGAGTTTCATAAACTGGTAGCCGACGAAGCCGGCGATCAGTGTCATACCGATCACTTTCACGAACAGTGGCGCGCTGTTGCCGTCCAGCGCATCGCCGAACGCCGGTGCCTGCAGCTGGCCGCCGGCCAGGCGCTCGATCACCAGCAGGTTGTAGCGGGTAACCAGTGCGATGGTAGCCAGCAGGAGCGCCAGCGACAGGATGCCGAGTCCGGAAATCAGCAGACTGGCGCCGGTGGCGAGAGCCAGCACGGTCAGCGGTCCGGGCTGCAGTGCGTACTTGAAGTAGAACAGCCCCATCTGCCAGAAGGGCTTGGCGCTGTTACTGGCGCCGATATAGTCGATCGACTTGCGGCACAGGGGGCAATCGGGACGGCCGTTGTGGTAGTTGGCGCTGGCGCCGGGGATACAGGTGCTGCAGTAGTGGCGGCTGCAGGGCTGGCAGTGCCAGGCGGCCTCGGCGGCAGCGTGATAGTTGCAGGATTCGGCCATGATGACTTCCCTATGCTTTTGTTATTCCCTGGCCGTCAGTTTATCCGCGGCGGTCCTGGCGGCGCAAACATCGTTGTAATTCCGGCGGCCTGTTAGAATGCCGGCGGATTGCTCGCATAATTTGCACAAGGTTTTTTTAGGAAAAGGTGTTGTATGACAAAGGCAATGCAGGTTCAGCTGGTTGAAACCGCGGCGACGGACGCCTGGGGGGAGAAGGCGTTATTGAGCTTTACCAGTCGTGGCGCCACGGTGCACGCGACCAAGGCCACCGGCGCACCATTAGTCGCCGCCCAGCGCGCGGCGCGACGGCTGGACAGCATGGGCATCGCCGCCGTTTCGCTCAGCGGCGAAGGCTGGGATCTGGAGCGCCGCTGGGCCTTCTGGGCTGGATACTTCAATCCGCGCAACGACAACCGGCTCGACTGGGGCACGGACAAGGCAGCGGAGCTGAAAGAACTCGCCGCCCGTGAGACGGCGGCGCGCTGGGTGCGGGAAATCACTAACGGCACGCCGGATGAGGTGTCGCCGCGAGTGCTGGCCGAGAGCGCCGCAGAAATGCTGCAGAAGCTGGCGCCGGACGCGGTTAGCTACAAGATCATCGCCGGTGACGACCTGCTGACGGAGGGCTTTGTCGGTATTCACAACGTCGGCCGCGGCAGCGTGCGCGAGCCGGTGATGCTGCAGCTGGACTTCAACCCCGCCGGTGACGACGGCGCGCCGGTGGATATCTGCCTGGTGGGCAAGGGCATCACCTTCGATTCCGGCGGCTACAGCATCAAGCCGTCTGCCGGCATGGCGACGATGAAATCCGATATGGGCGGCGCGGCCATGGTCACCGGCGGCCTGGCGCTGGCCATCGCACGCGGCCTGCAAAAGCGCGTCAAGCTGTACCTGTGCTGTGCGGAAAACCTGATTTCCGGCCACGCCTACAAGCTGGGCGATATCATCAAGTACAAGAACGGCGTGACGGTGGAGATCCTGAACACCGATGCCGAAGGGCGCCTGGTGTTGGCCGACGGCCTGATCGCGGCCTCGGAGCAGGAACCGCGCTGGATTCTCGACGCCGCCACGCTGACCGGTGCCGCTAAGATGGCGGTGGGACGGGATTACAACTCGGTGCTCAGCTTCGAGGACGACACCGCGCAGAAAGTACTGGCCGCGGCCGCGGCGGAAAACGAAAAAGCCTGGCGCCTGCCGCTGGAGCCGTTCCACCTGGAGCAGATTCCATCCGGCTTCGCCGAGATTGCCAACGTCGGTATCGACGGCAGCCCCGGCGCTTCCACGGCGGCGGCTTTCCTGGCGCGCTTCGTGCGCGACCAGGGGCGTCACTGGGTGCATATGGACCTGTCCGGTTCCTACCAGCCGGGTGCCAATGATCTCTGGGCCCAGGGCGCCAAGGGGCACGGTCTGCGTACCATCGCCCGTTTCCTGCAGGAAGCCTGAGGTACAGCCGTACCGAGTAGCTTTCCTTGACTGATGGGGCGCCGCAGCCGAATCCGTGGTTGCGGCGCCCGTCAGCACTTTCGCCGTCGAAAACATTCCGCTGCTCCTCTTCGCAAGTCTCCGCAGTTGAATATTTTGTGCGCCGCTGTCGGCTGGAGTCACGGTAGGCTTGCCGATGAAATCGGAGTACCATCCCCCGCCCGGAAAAGCCGGGCGCGCCACTCCGGCTGGATGGCACAGTTCCCCCCCCCCGATTTGGTTTTCAATTAAAAAGACAACGAGAAAATTGAGCAGCTCACCAGAAGCCGCGGGCTCCCCCGCGCAACCGCCGGCGCAGTGCGCCAATTGCGGTACGCAACTCCTCGGTCCCCACTGCTACGCCTGCGGCCAGCCGGTGAAGGGCCTGGTGCGGCATTTTTCCAGTATTCTCGGCGATTTCTTCGATACGCTGCTGGCCCTGGATTCCCGTATTACCCGCACCCTGGGGCCGCTGATCTCCCGTCCGGGCTACCTGACCGCTGAATATTTTGCCGGGCGCCGGGTGCGCTATGTGAGTCCAGTAAGGCTGTTTATCTTTCTGTGTCTGACCACGTTTTTTATCGTGCAGCTGAGCAGTGACTGGAATATCTCGGACTATGACAGCGAAATGTCACGGGCGGCTTCGGTCGAGGAAGTGGAGCAGCTGCGCGATAAAACCCTGGCGGAGTTGGCGAAGGCGAGGGCGGACAGCGACGAGGTGGCGGCGGCCCGGGAAGGCCTGAAACTGGCTGAGCTAAAAGTGCGGCAGCAGGCCGACGTGCGTATCGCACAGTTGCAGGGCAAAGAACTCATCGGCGAAGAGAGTACAGAAGGGAGTGAAGGAGAGAGTACAGCGGATACCGACGCGGATGATTTTTGCCTCGTCGGTCTCGGCGACGGCTGCTGGGATCCGGGTGCAGAGCCGGTCAATATCGACGGCCTGCCGACGGCCGTTAATGACTGGCTGACCGTGCAGGCGGTTAAAGCCAACAACAATCTACGGATAACCCGCGAGGAACCGAATCGCTTCAAGAAAGCATTTCTCGGTGCAATTCCGTCTACGCTCATCGTGTTGCTGCCGCTGTTTGCCCTGATTCTGTGGGTGCTCTACCTGTTCCAGCGGCGGCTGTATATGGAACACCTGATCGTGGCGCTGCACAGCCACGCCTTCCTCTGCCTGGCATTGCTGCTGGTGACGCTGCTGGCGGATGTCCAGGCCTGGCTGGAGACCTATGGGCTGATCGATGCCGTCTGCGCCTGGGCAATTGGATTGCTGTGCCTGTGGATGCCGATATACCTGTTGCTGATGCAGAAGCGGGTATACGGGCAGGGCTGGGGTTCTACCCTGGTGAAATTCCTTGTCCTCGGCGTCAGTTACTCTGTTCTGCTGGCGTTGGGTGCAACTTTCACGGTTCTCAGTAGCCTGGCCTGGTTGTAAACGTCGGTAAGTTTTTGCTCGGTGCCGTCCGTTTTTGCGGCGGCACCGCGGCGCGACCCTGTCTCTCCAATCATTTTTCCGCACAAAGTTCTACGAGTGCTGCAGCGTCAGCACTGCGCCGCCATTGAGTGCAGTGGCCTGGCCGTCTATACCTAATACTGCGCTACCGTCGAGAGTATTACTGGAGGCATGTATGGATACTGCCCGCCTGCACCGCTCATGGCTGCGGCAATTCATCACAATCGCTGCGCTGCTGGGCGCAGTCTTATCGACACCGCAGTTAACGGCGGCGACTTATCTGCCGGGCAAGATTGTGCGCGCCGATCTGCTGACGACTGATCTCAATGCCGCCGCCAACTTCTACAACAAAGTGTTTGGCTGGCGGCTGCAGCGCCACGACGCCGAGGGCTACATCGACGCTTTTATTCGCGGCGAACCGGTTGCCACCTTCGCCAGTTACAGCGACTCGAAGGCGCCGGCGGACGGGTCCATTTGGTTGCCGTCTATTTCCGTCACAGATGTGGATGCCGCAGTGCGGGCCGTGAAGCGCAACGGTGGCAAAGTACTCGAGGCCGCGCAGCATGTGCCGGGAATCGGCAGGGCTGCGGTCATTGAGGATCCCAACGGGGCAGTCGTAATGATGCTGCGCAATGACAACGGCGACCCGGCCGATGGTCCTGCCGCCCATAACGAGTGGCTGTGGCCGGAATTGTGGACGGACCGCCCCGATGCCACGGCGCAGTTCTACGACAAGGTCGTGGGTTACAAGGCCGTCACGCACCGGGGCCAGAAGGGGCACGATTACAGAATCCTCGGCCGCGACGGCGTCGCGCGCGCCACTATCCTGCGCACGCCGATACCCGATGTCGAGTCAAACTGGCTTCTGTATATGAAAGTCAGAGACGTTCACCGAACTGCCCGGGCCGTGGTGGAAAACGGCGGCAGAGTACTGATACCGCCGATGAAAGGCGATTTGAACGACGATATCGCCATCGTCGCCGATCCCACCGGCGGTGTATTCGCGATACAGGCGGGAGGTGACTGAGCATGAACGCTCTGAAGAGTTTGTCGGTCGCGGTTGCGGCCGCAGCAATGATCGCGCCCCTTGCACTCGGCGGCTGTGCCTCCGGCAGTAGCGGCAGTGGCTACAAGAGTAGCGGCACCAAGGTAACAAGCGCGTCGAGGGCGCGGACCGGTGCGCGCGCTCGCCATTACTATGGCCACTCGTGGAGCCCGTGGATAGGGTTTCGCCGGCCGGTCGTCGTGGTGCCCCCCGGTGGCGGTGGCGGCATCGATAGGGGCGATCGTGAAGTCGATCCCGACTGGGGCGTGGAAGCCCCGCGCATGCCGGAAGCCGTCACGCTGCCGTCTACCCCCGATATGGGAATGCCGGATTTCGGCGGGGATATGGGTATGGGCATGGATCTGGGTGGTTTCGACTTCTGAGAGCAGACCGAGAAGCGCTAAAAAGGTGCTTTGCCAGTATCAGTAGCGGCAAGTGCCCGGTCGATATTCTGCACCGCCAACTAGCTTAGATGGATCGAAATTTCAGAGGATGGCCACGATCTCGGCGCACGGTTATTGCTACCTACAAGTTCATGTGCCGCAGACGGGGGTACCTTTCCCATTGCAAAATCCATTGCGAGAGGTCGATTCTCTTTTGAAAGAGGAACATTCGGCGGGGGTTGGGCGATGAGGTAATAGGTCAACAGTTAGCGGAATATCCCGTGTGCTGCAGGCAGGGTATTCAGCCTGGCACGCCCACTCTGGATGGATATATCGCGGAGGCGATACTCTGGTGCCGGTTTAAATACACGTCATATCCCGTGTGAATATCGAACGATAAGGAAATTTATGGGTAGTTCTGCGTCATTCAATTGAAAATTATCAATTAGTCGATGAGTATTGCTAAAAATAAAGTCACTACGAGCAGCCATGCGCGCAATCGACTACGCAGGCATACTGAAACACCAGCCCATTTTCTCGCAATTTACCGATGCCGAATGTGAGGAATTATCGGCTTATTGCACACCCCGCAACCTTGTTAAAAACGAACATCTTTTTCAGCAGGGAGAGGCGGCAACCGGCTTCTATATAGTGGTGCATGGCCGCATCAAGCTCGCGCTGCAGGCGCCGCGCGGCGCCGAGAAGGTCGTTGAGATCGTGACCGACGGCGGCAGTTTTGGCGAGGCCGCCATGTTCATCGGCAAGCCCTACCCGGTACTGGCCCAGGCGCTGTGTGAGTCACTGGTGATTTTTGTCCGGCGCGAGTTTGTGGTTGCCAGGATCGCCAGCGATCCGCAGTTTGCGCGCAATATGCTGTGCCTGCTCTCGCATCAGTTGCACGGACTGATTGCCGATGTCGAAAGCTATTCGCTGAAATCCGCCACCGAGCGTATCGCGGCCTTTGTCCTGAAGGAGAGCGCCCGTCGCAGTTCGGATCAGATTGTCCTCGCCCTCTCCAAGTGTGTGCTGGCTTCACGCCTGAGCATTACACCGGAAACCCTGTCCCGTACGCTACACCAGATGAGCAGCCGCGGGCTGGTCGAAGTGGATGGGCCGAGGATACGAATTCTCGATAGACCCCAGTTGCACGACATGCTGCAGCCTGGCTGAGTGAGGAGGAGCGCTATTGTCTGAACCCTACTACCAGCCGCAGGCCGATGAGATCGAGTTGTTCCAGAGTGCGCACCGACAGCAGCTGCCAATATTGATCAAGGGCCCTACAGGCTGCGGAAAAACCCGCTTCGTGGAAACTATGGCGCGCAAGCTGGAGCGACCGCTCTATACCGTCGCTTGCCACGATGACCTGACCGCGGCGGATCTGGTCGGACGTCACCTGATCGGCAGTACGGGCACCTACTGGCAGGATGGTCCGCTGACGCGCGCGGTGCGCGAGGGCGCGATCTGCTATCTGGATGAAGTGGTCGAGGCGCGCAAGGACACGACCGTGATTCTGCATCCCCTCGCGGATGATCGCCGCACCCTGCCGCTGGAGCGCACCGGCGAGGAGCTGAAGGCGGCACCGGGGTTTACCCTGGTAGTGTCCTACAATCCCGGTTACCAAAACCTACTGAAGGGGCTGAAACCCAGTACCCGGCAGCGATTTGTCTGTTTGAACTTCGGCTACCCGCAAAGGGAGCATGAAATAGAGATTGTCTGTCGAGAGGCGGGCGTCGCATCAAATATTGCCGCGCGCCTGGTGGAACTTGGCCACGAATTGCGGCGACTTGAGCAGCACGACCTGGAAGAGGTGGCCTCCACCCGTTTGCTGATTCACGCGGGTCGTATGATCAATAGTGGTGTGGCGCCGATGCGGGCCTGCCGCAGCTGTATCATCGAGCCACTGACCGACGATGCAGATGTCCTGCAGGCGCTGATGGCGTTAGTCGATTTGCACTTCGGCGAGACGTAATCCTTGCACGGGAACGGGAGCGGGAACTCAAAATTCGAACGGCGTATCGCGATGCGTGCACAGATACTGTACCTGCTCAATTTTCTATTGCTGCCGGGTATCGCCTTTATTTTGTTGCTTGTACTTTGGTATCGCACAGATCCTGTGGCTGCGTCACTGCAGCGGCAGCACCTCGCCAGCGCCATCAAGTGGGCGCTGATCGGTGGTGGCTTACTGGTTATCGTGCCGCTCGCTTATATCGTTTTGACTGCCGGGAAATCGACTACCGCGATTGCGTTGCTGGTGACAGCCTGGGTGTGCATCCACGGCCTGCTGGTACTGATCGGCGCCCATGGTCTGATGCGCGCGGCCAGTAATCGGCCGCCGGCATTCTGAGCGCAATTTGTTGCGGGGTCTGCGCAGCCGGCATCTCGCGATGAACGGCGAAAGGTGGGAAACCATTGCTGGTCAAGGCGGAATTGACCTGGACGTCTAGCATATATCCTTTCGACAACTCTCAGGAGAGTAGATATGGCAGAGAAATTTACTAAGGGAGCCGCCAGGAATATCTATTATGGCGGCAGCCTGTTTTTCATTTTGCTGTTTCTCGCGCTCACCTTACATACGACGCGCGCCGCACCGGAAACCAGCCACGCGGAAAATCTCACGGAGTCGGTGGCGCGTGGCAAGCTGGTGTGGGAAGAAAATAACTGCATCGGCTGCCATACCCTGCTCGGTGAGGGCGCCTACTATGCACCGGAGCTGGGCAATGTCTATGTGCGGCGCGGGGGTGATGCAAGTTTCAAGGATTACTTTGCCGCGTGGATGAAAATACAGCCGCTGCCGGCACCTGGGCGGCGCAAGATGCCCCAGTTCAACCTGACCGATCAGCAGGTTGATGACCTGGCGGAGTTTCTGAAGTGGACGTCGCAGATCGACACTCAAGACTGGCCACCGAATGTGGAGGGATAAGGCAATGACAGCTTCCAGCACGTTAAAATTCGCCTCGCAGAGCGTGGCCAAACCCTATTTTATCTTCGCGCTGATCCTGTTCGCCGGCCAGATAGTCTTCGGCCTGATTATGGGGCTGCAGTACATCATCGGCGATTTTCTGTTTCCGGCAATTCCCTTCAACGTCGCCCGCATGGTGCACACCAACCTGCTGATTGTGTGGCTGTTGTTCGGCTTTATGGGAGCCGCCTACTACCTGATACCGGAAGAGGCGGACGTGGAGCTGCATTCGCCACTCCTGGCCTGGATATTGTTCTGGGTTTTCGCGGTCGCCGGTACCCTCACCGTACTCGGTTATCTGTTGGTGCCCTACGCAACGCTGGCAAGTATCACCGGTAACGATCTGTTACCAACGATGGGGCGGGAATTTCTCGAACAGCCCACTATCACCAAGGTCGGCATCGTGGTGGTCGCGCTCGGTTTCCTCTACAACGTCGGCATGACGGTGCTCAAGGGGCGCAAGACGGTAATCAATGTGGTGATGATGACCGGGCTCGTGGGGCTGGCGGTGATGTTCCTGTTCGCGTTCTACAACCCGGAAAACCTGGTGATGGACAAGTTCTACTGGTGGTGGGTAGTGCACCTGTGGGTGGAAGGGGTGTGGGAGCTGATTCTCGGCGCCATCCTCGCATTCGTCCTGATCAAGGTCACCGGTGTCGATCGGGAAGTCATCGAAAAGTGGCTGTACGTCATTATCGGTTTGGCACTGATGACCGGCATCATCGGCACCGGACACCATTATTTCTGGATCGGCACGCCGTCCTACTGGCAGCCACTGGGTTCGATATTCTCGGCGCTGGAGCCGCTGCCGTTTTTCGCCATGGTGTTGTTTGCGTTTAATGCCATCAATCACCGCCGCAAGGAACACCCCAATCAGGCCGCCGTGCTGTGGGCCATGGGTACCAGTGTCATGGCGTTTCTCGGCGCGGGGGTCTGGGGTTTCCTGCACACGCTGTCGCCGGTGAACTACTACACACACGGTTCGCAGATCACCGCCGCCCACGGCCATATGGCCTTCTATGGAGCCTATGCGATGATCGTGCTGACCATCATCTCCTATGCCATGCCCATCATCCGCGGGCAGGGACAGGCCGCGCCCAATCGCGCGCAGATTACCGAGATGTGGGGTTTCTGGCTGATGACCGTGTCCATGGTGTTCATTACCCTGTTTCTCACCGCCGCCGGTGTCGTGCAGGTGTGGCTGCAGCGCCTGCCGGAGAGCGGTGCGGCGCTCAGCTTTATGGATACCCAGCAGCAGCTGAACATTTTCTACTGGGCGCGTGAGCTGGCCGGGGTCATTTTCCTGATCGGTCTGCTGGTCTACTTCGCCAGCTTCTTCGTCAAGGGCGAGGCGGCCGATGTCACCGCGATGAAGGCGGCCAGGGCCAGAGCGCAAATCTGAGTTTGTCACCGCTCTTCCGTTTGGCGGAGGGGCGGCCTTACCTGGGGCGGATTTTGGAAGAGTGGATCGGCAATCGCTGGCATCAGTTCATTACGCGCCGCGCCGACCGCGGTTTTCCCGCCGCGGCGGTTGCACTGGAGACGGAAAAAAAGACCATCGGTGTGCTGTTCCGCGCGCTCGGCGGCGAGCCCGGCGTGCGGGTTGAGGCGGCCAGCGCCCAGGAGGTGTTCATCCGGCGCAGCTGGCTGCAACGCCTCGCCGGCAGTGCGCAGAGCGCGGTGATCGCCTGGCAGGATGGCGATGCCCTGTACCTGCCGCCGGTATTGCAGGTCTTTCCTCAGCAATCACTGAACCGCGACCTCTATCTGTGGCTGGCGATACTCGCCGCGCGCAGTCCCCGCCAATACCATAACTGGGCGCTGGACAATCAGCGCCTTGTCACCGAAGCGTTGGCGCAGTTTCCGGCGCTGCGGCCGCGCTACCGGCGCCTGGTCGAGGCGCTGTTGCCGCTGCGCCCGGTGGCGGAATCCCTGCCCGAGGACGAGGCGGCGCTGGAAATGGCCATCCGCCGGGCGCTGCTCGACCCCCATGTTGCCGTAGAGCTGCCGCGCGCCAACCGCGCGCCGCAGCCGGTACCGCTGTGGCTCTATCCGCAGGCCGCCCTCGACAATCCACTGGCGGTCACCGGCGAAACACACGAAGACGGCGACTGCTCGACCGGCAGTACTACGAGCCTGACCGAGCGCAAGCGCGGTGAGCGGGCGGAGGAGCGCGAGCGGCGCGACGGCCTGATGTTATTCCGGCTGGAAAGCCTGTTCAGCTGGTCGGAATATGTGAACCTGGAGCGCAGCGAGGACGACACAGAGGACGAAGACGCTGCGGCCGCCGCCGAGGATATGGAAAAAATTGTGCTGTCGCGGCAGCGCAACCGGCGCAGCTCCTCCATCCGGCTTAGTCTGGACCTGCCATCGGCAGACTATGACGACCTGCCGCTTGGGGAGGGTATACGCCTGCCCGAATGGGACTGGCACCGCGGGCGCCTGCTGCAAGACCACGTGTGCCTACAGGCTTACTATCCCCGCAACGGTGATCCGGCGCCATTACCACAGCGACTGCGGCGCGGCGCGGCTTTATTGCGCAGCCAGTTCGAGCAGCTGCGCACGCAGCGCTGCTGGCTGCGCGCACAGCTACAGGGCGAGGAAATTGATTTGAAGGCGTGGGCGGATTTCTGTGCTTCACGTCTCGCCGGCCACACCCCGGAGCCCGGTGTCTACCAGTCGTTTCGTGCGACCCATCGCGATATGGCCACGCTGATGCTGGCGGACCTGTCCATGTCGACGGACGCGGCACTGGACGAGCACAACCGCGTCGTCGACGTCGTGCGCGACGGCCTGTTGCTGTGCGCCGAGGCGTTGGCCAGTGTCGGCGACCGTTTCGCGATTTACGGATTCTCCTCGGTGCGGCGTCAGCAGGTGCGTTTTACCCTGTTCAAGAACTTTGCCGAACCCCACGGTGATGCCGTGCGCGGTCGCCTGCTCGCCATGCGGCCGGGATTCTACACCCGCATGGGCGCTGCGGTGCGTCAGGCGACACGTATCCTGTGCGAACAGCCGCAGCAGAAGAAGTTGTTGCTGATCCTGTCGGATGGCAAACCCAATGACATCGATCACTACGAGGGACGCTACGGCATAGAAGATACCCACGCGGCATTGTCAGAGGCACGCCGTGCGGGCCTGCATCCGTTCTGCATCACGATCGATCGGACGGCGGAGGAGTATTTGCCCTACCTGTTCGGGCAGAATGGTTTCACCGTGCTCAACCATCCGGCACATCTGCCGCTGCGCTTGCCGGAACTGTATCACCAGCTCACCCGCTGAATAGTAGTGCGGGCTAAGCGACCGAGCGTGGCAAAATAAGGATCATCACCGCGCAGAATATCACCACCAGCCAGAACAGCCACAGGAATGGCCTGCGCAAACGCTTGCGATCGCGCAGGTCTTTTCCCGGCAGCGGCATTCCGCAGTGCCGGCAGCGCTTACTGCCGGTCTCGTTCTCGGTATTGCAGTAGACGCAGCGCATCGTGTTACAGATGGACGCTGAATTTGAGCTGCAGGTGCCGGCCCGGCGCCAGCAGGTTTTCGGTCGCGCTGGAATAGAGTTTGTCCCCCAGGTTCAGTCCCCGCAGTACCAGCCGGTAGCGCTGTTCGCTGCCGAACTCGATGCCGGCGGCAAGGTTCACCGTACCCCAGCCGGCGTTTTCCGTTATGGTGCCGACCTCATCCTCTTCCGCGGAATCGGTTTCGCCGCGCAGGTATATGTCCAACCAGTAGTCAGACTGCGCGAATTGACCCGATTGGCGCAGGCCCGCGACCGCGCGCAGTGACGGGATGCCGCTGTTGTCGGTGGCGACGCTGTCGGGAGTGGTGTTGAACTGGATTTCGCGCTGCATCCATGTGGTGGTGCCGTAGAGTTCGGCGGACTCACTGATATCGAAGCTCAACACCATTTCGACACCCTGTGTCTCGGCGCGCCCGACATTTTTGTAGAGCTTGCTGGGACGGCTGGCTGAGCCCGGTATCTGGCAGTTATCCGCGGCGCTACAGTACAGGTGGTCGATGTAGTTGTCGGCGTCGGTGTAAAAGGCTGACAGGTCCAGCGACCAGCGATCGCGTTCGACGCGCAGCCCCAGTTCGAAGTTGTCAGAGGATTCCGGTTCGAGTGCCGGGTTCGGATTCACATAGCGGCTGCCCGCCTGCGCGCCCACCGCGGTCTGCAGGAGTGAGGGGAATACGTAGCCCTCGTTATAGGAAGTGCGCAGCAGTAGCCGCGGCGCAAATTCCCATACCAGCGACACCGCCTCGATGGTTTTGCTATCCCGTTGCCTGGCGACGTCCAGGTCCGGGCGATCGGTCTCCAGCAGCGCGCTGCGCATGCGATAGTGTCGCGCACCAGCTACCAGCTCAAGATCGTCAGTGATTGCCCACTGGTCCTGCACAAACAGCGCGTCTGACTTCAGCTGCGCTTCGTCGTGGCCGGGCGTCTGCCGGTCGAGAAAAGGCATGGTGGGAAAGCTGACGCTACTCAGGCGGTCTTGCATCAGGTCGTCGCGCAGGCTGTTCACGCCGGCGATCAGGTAGTGGTTGTCACCCAGTGCCCAGTCCGCCTGCAGCAGGGCGCCGCGGGTTTCCAGTTGCGACTCGGAGTCGCTGGAGGTGTTCATGAACGGAGAGAAGGTGGCGTTCTGGAAAATGCGATCGCTGACCTGGCGATAGCCATTCACCTGCAGCTTTACCAGCGACTGACTGAGATTGTCGCCCGTGTAAAACAGGGCGGCCTTGCGCCGGTCGCGCTGGGGGATGGCGACGATGTAATCGGTCAGGCCGTTATCGATGATCACCTGGGGATCGACATACACATCGGAATTGGCGTCCACATCTTCCAGGTGCGCCTCCAGGCGGTGTTTTTCAAACTGTCGGCCCAGGTACAGTGACCAGGCGCTGCTTTCCGCTCCGGTATTGTCCAGCTCGCCCACCGGCGTATCCCGCAGCCCCAGGTCATTGCTGATGCCACTCAGGCGGTATTCGGTACCGGCCAGCTGGCCATAGAGGGAACCGCTGAACGTCTCGCCGCCGGTGGCACCGTTGTAGCCGAGGCCCAGATCGCCGGCGACGGCTTTGCTGCCGCCTTTCCTGGTAATGAAGTTCACCACACCTCCCAGTGCCTGGGAGCCATACAGCACAGAGCCGGAACCGCGGACTACTTCGATGCGCTCGATGGTATTCATGTCCAGCGTCAGTGGCACGCCTTCGCCGCGGTGATCGGTGATCTGTTGCCCGTCGACGAGTATTGCAATCCGTGACGAGTCCTCGCCGCGCAGGCGAATGCGCTGCATGCCGGCCTGGCCGGAATCGATGATATTGACGCCGGGCACGTCCTTGAGCAACTCCGCCACGCTCTGCCCGGTATTCAGTGCCAGCTCCTCGGCGCTGATCAGCGTGGTAGCGCGCGGACTGTAAAATACCGGCTTTTCGGTGCGCGTGGCTGTGACGACAACTTCTTCGAGTTCCGGCTCCTGCGCGAGAGCGAAGCTGCTGACTGTGGCGAGTGTCAGAGCGAGTGCCTTTAGTGGAAATACGTTCGAGGGCATTGCGAGATTCCTTTTCTATTTTTCTGTCTGGGGACAGTCCGAGAGCTTTTCTGTCAACTCGGCCAGCAACGCTTCACTGAGTTTGAATTGTTGTGCTTCTAGTAGCTGGTAGGCGCCGCGATAATCTGGGCAGTGGAGAAAAAAACGACGACCTGGATCGTTGTGAATATAGCCGCATAAATTGAGTTGCGTGGACAGTGAGTGGGGGAGTGTTGCCGAGTCACCGTTCTGGCTGACGGCGGGCCATTGCAATAGCGTGGTGATCAGCTGCGCGCAGTCTACCTTCCACATCTGTTCCATATGCCGGGCGCTGTATGGCAGGCGTTCGTTGACGAGGTCCTGATTGTTGGTGGATTCCTGCGCCGCCACCAAACCGGTGTGTGAAAAAATAAACGCCATTGAAAGTGCGGCAGGGCGACCAGGTGGCAGGGTGGCGTTACGCTTCATTGATCTCAGTCATTTCCTTTGCGCTGGTTTTATGTATAGAGTCATTGAACTTAACCAGGTAGTTGCGAAATGCACAAAATCGCTTGTGTCGTCCTGACCTTCTTGCTCTTGCTGTCTGCCGGTATCACCCAGGCTGAACCTGATAGTGACAGTGCGCTAAAAGACCTTTCCATCGAGAGTGCCAGAATTTTTTTTCCGGATGCACAGCAATTAGCGCCTGTACTGGATGATATCCCGGCGCGCCCGGTATTTGATAGCGGCGATGTGATCGGCTACCTGTTTATTACCGATGAAATCAAGCCAATTCCTGCCTACTCGGGTAAGCCCATATCCCTATTAGTGGGTATGGCCGCGGATGGGGAAATCCGCGGTGTAAAAATACTGCACCATGAAGAGCCCGTGCTGGTAATCGGCGTGGAAGATCAGCACCTGCAGAAATTCATTGATCAGTACACGGGCATTAACGCCGACCAGCGTGTCCGCATTGGCGCCCACGACCGTCCGGGCTATCTCGGTGTCGACGGCATAACCGGTGCGACAATAACCTCGATGGTGATCAACCACTCTGTAATCCGCTCGGCCAAGGAAGTGCTGGATGCCGTGCGCAGCCGGCCGAAAGTCGCGCCCGCGGACGAACAGGCGCGGCAGCAGACAGAGGCGGCAGGGGTCTCGACGGAGAAGTTAGACGATATCGACTTCCTGCGGGAAAATTACGCCACGGTAACGCTGCTGGGAGCGGCACTGCTCTTCCTGCTTGGCATTCTTTTCTTTCAGGACTGGCTGGCGAAGAGAAAGCGGTTATATGAATATGTTCGCACCGGCTATCTGATATTGACCGTCTTATATATCGGCATCTATCTGCGTGCCCAATTGTCGGCGGTGAACCTGTTTGCGTTCGCACAGCGTCTCGGGCAGCAGCTGTTCTGGGAGTCACTGCTCTACGATGTCGCTATCTTCATGTTGTGGGCATTTGTCGCCTGTACCATCCTGCTGTGGGGGCGCGGGGTATATTGCGGGTGGTTGTGTCCATTCGGTGCTTTGCAGGAACTGATATACAACGCTGCGCGCAAGCTGAAGGTGCCCCAGTTTACTTTTCCATCGGTAGTGCATGAGCGCTTGTGGGCGATCAAGTACTTTCTGCTGATTATTCTGGTCGGTGTCTCACTGGGCTCAATGGCACGGGTCGCACCACTACTGGAAGTCGAGCCATTTAAGACTACCTTTGGACTACTGTTTCAGCGTGAATTTGTCTATGTGGCCTATGCACTGGGGCTGTTGGTGGCCGCCGCATTCAACAGCCGGTTTTACTGCAAGTACCTGTGTGTGCTCGGTGCCGCACTGAGCATTTTCAGTCGTTTCCATGTGTTTGAATGGCTGCGACGGCGCAAAGAGTGCGGGCATCCTTGCCAGGCGTGCGCCAAGGCCTGCCCACTGGACGCGATAAAGCCGACCGGGGAAATCATCGATTCGGAATGTCACTACTGCCTGCGCTGCCAGGTGCTCTACTGGGACGAGTACACCTGTCCGCCACTGGTGGAAAAGCGCAAGCGGAGAGAAGCGCGGGAACGCAAGCAGCAATCCGGCAACATAATCGCAAGCAGGGAGTTGCGTTAAACAGGTACCTACTGATTTCCGCACTGACTAATTGTGGTTAGCCGGTGCAAGCGCTGCCTAATATTGATCTCGGTCAAGGATTGAATTGGTGTGCAGCCACAAAATAAATCTAATGGTGGAAGAACTAAGGAGAGTAGCTGTGATGAAAAATAAATCGCACAGGCTGAGTGCCCTGGCCCTGGTGATTGCAACGTTATCTGTCGGCGCCGCTTATGCGCAGCAGGACGAAAAAGAGAAAACGGATCACCCGGGAACCACTGAGGGTGAGCGGCGCTATATGGGGGCGCCGCATATGACCGAAGCCGGTGAGATGACCATTCATCCCAATGGCCCGAAGATCACCGCCGAAGAGTGGGCGGAATCTACACAGATCTATTTTGAACGCTGTGCCGGCTGTCACGGCGTGCTGCGCAAGGGGGCCACCGGCAAGGCGCTGACCCCGGATTTGACGCAACAAAAGGGTACCGCTTACCTGAAAGTGATGATCGACATGGGCACGCCGGGAGGTATGCCCAATTGGGGCAGCTCCGGCGAGATGACCGACAAGCAAATCGATGCGATGGCGCGCTACCTCCAGCATAATCCTTCGCCGCCGCCGGAATTCGGTATGGAGAAAATTCGTGCAAGCTGGAAAGTGCACGTCAAGCCCGAAGACCGGCCGAAGAAGCAGCAGCACAACTACGATGTCGACAACATCTTTGCGGTCACCCTGCGTGACAGCGGCCAGGTGGCGCTGATCGACGGTGACAGCAAGGATATTATCTCGATTGTAGATACCGGCTACGCGGTACATATTTCGCGCCCATCCAGCTCCGGCCGTTATATCTTTACCATCGGCCGCGACGGCAAGATCACGATGATCGACCTTTTCATGAAGGTTCCCAAGACCGTTGCGGAAATCAAGATCGGTACCGAGGCGCGCTCGGTTGAGACCTCCAAGTACAAGGGCTACGAGGACAAACTGGCCATCGCCGGCGCCTACTGGCCACCGCAGTATGTGATCATGGAGGGCGACGACCTGGAGCCGAAGAAAATCGTCTCCACCCGCGGAATTACTGTGGATACCCAGGAATATCACCCGGAGCCTCGTGTTGCCGCAATCGTGGCCTCGCACCAGCACCCGGAGTTTATCGTCAATGTGAAGGAGACCGGCAAAGTCTTGTTGGTTGATTACAGTAATCCGGATGCGCTGACGGAAACCACCCTCGAGGCGGCACCTTTCCTGCACGATGGTGGCTGGGATTCCACACACCGTTATTTCCTCACGGCAGCGAACCAGTCAAACAAGATTGCCGTCGTTGATTCGAAAGAGCGCGAGATGGAAGCACTGGTGGATGTAACCAAAGTCCCGCACCCGGGCCGCGGTGCCAATCTCAAAACGGCTAAATATGGCCCGGTCTGGGTGACCAGTGCACTGGGCAGCGACGAGATCACCCTGATCGGCACCGACCCGGAGAAGCACCCGCAGCAAGCCTGGAAGGCGGTCAAGGTGCTCAAGGGGCAGGGCGGCGGATCGCTGTTTGTGAAAACCCATCCCAAGTCAAAGAATCTGTGGGTAGATACTACGCTCAACCCCGATGCAAAAATCAGCCAGTCAGTGGCCGTGTTCAACGCCGATGACCTGGAGGCCGGATACGAGGTGCTTCCTATCGCGGAGTGGGCGGGTGTCGCAGACAAGGGGCCGGCACGGGTTGTGCAGCCGGAGTACAACAAAGCTGGTGACGAAGTCTGGTTCTCGGTCTGGAGCGGCCTCGATCAGCCATCGGCGATCGTGGTAGTGGACGACAAGACACGCAAGCTCAAGAAGGTCATCAAGGATCCACGCATCAAGACGCCCACCGGAAAATTCAATGTGTATAACACCAAGCACGATATTTACTGAGTGTTTGGCTCCGCAAATCAAAACCGGCGCCTGTGGCGCCGGTTTTTTTATTCGTGATGGAGCTGGTGAGAACAGCGCCAGCGTGTTTGCCCGACTGACGCTGTGGGGCTGTGGTTACTTCAGGCTGGCGTAGTAGGCGGACAGGTCGGCGATATCTTCGTCGCTCAGATTTTTTGCCATCGGCGCCATCATCGGGTCGTTGCGGGTGCCATCGCGGAATGCCTTCATCTGCTTGACCAGGTAAGCCTCTTTCTGACCGGCCAGGTTCGGCCACAGGTCGTTGGGGCTGATGCCGTCGGCACCGTGGCAGCTGGCGCACAATGTCGCCTTTCCCTTGCCAGCGGCGGGGTCACCGGCGGCGAAAACTGCCGTGGAGGCCAGCAGTGCAATCAGGGCAATAGACCTTCTCATAGGTGCAATCTCCTTTCCTGAATAGAAGTCTAGCTATTCTAACGTGCGCAAATCCGGGTGAACCGCGTGCAGATCAAGAAATAGACAAGATACCCACAATGACCCGCAATACAAGCACGAATAGTTCCATCGGCCGTGGCAGCCTGCAAAGGCGGAAAGAAAGTTGGTTGTTCAGGAGATTAGATTTCGAAAGGGTGGGCGGGGGCGCTGTTTGTCAGTGCTGCCAATCTGCGCTTAATTCATCCCGCCGTAGCGACATGCCTCCACTAGGGCAATGAAATAAACGCGTGCCGGGGCGGGGCGCCACCCCGCGTGACCGAAAATATTCAAATCACCGCCCCGATACGCCAGGGTGCGAATTCATTATCACCATAGTCGAGCTGTTCGCTCGCACTGCGTTCGCCGGAGGCGATGGCGAGGATACGCTGAAAAATCATTTCCCCGCACTCGGCGACAGAATAGTCCCCGTCGAGAATACCGCCGCAGTCGATATCCATATCCTCGCGCATGCGTTCGAACAGCTGTGAATTACTGGCGAGCTTGATGCAGGGCACCGGCTTGGAGCCGAAGGCCGAACCGCGCCCGGTGGTAAAGCACACCACGCTGGCGCCGGAGGCGATCTGGCCGGTAACCGATACCGGGTCGAAGCCGGGGCTGTCCATAAAGACCAGGCCTTTACTGCGCACGCGCTCTGCATACAGGTAGACATCCTGCAGCGCCGTGGTGCCCCCCTTGGCTTGCGCGCCCAGGGACTTCTCCGCGATCGTCGTCAGGCCGCCGGCTTTGTTGCCGGGTGACGGATTGTTGTTCAGCGCTACCCCATTGATCTCCGTGTAGTGCTCCCACCAGTGAACCCGATCTACCAGCTTCTGCGCCACCTGCGGTGACACTGCGCGGCGGGTCAGCAGGTGTTCGGCACCGTAGATTTCCGGTGTTTCCGAATAGATTACGGTGCCGCCGTGTCGCACCAGCAGGTCCGCTGCCGCGCCCAGTGCCGAGTTCGCGGTAATGCCGGAATAGGCATCGCTGCCGCCGCACTGCACTGCCAGCGTCAGTTCGGATGCGGGCACCGCCTCGCGCACACAGGCATTGGCGGCGGGCAGCATTGCGGTGAGTTTTTCCACACCGGCTTCCACCGCGGCACGGGTGCCACCGGCCCCCTGAATGGTCAGCGTCTGGAACAGTGGACCAGTTTCCAGGCCGCACTCGCGCAGCAAACTGCCTACCTGCATCGCCTCGCAGCCAAGCCCGATCAGCAGCACGCCGGCAAAATTCGGGTGGCCGATATAGCCGTGCAGGGTTCGCATCAACAGGCGGTAGCCCTCGTCATTGGTGGACATACCGCAGCCGCTGTCATGGCCCAGCGCCACAACGCCGTCGACATTGGGGAAATCGCGCAGCATGCCGCTGTTGTGAAAATGTGCGGCGATAGCGCGGCCGACGGTGACAGAGCAATTGACGGTCGAGACGATGGCGAGAAAATTGCGCGTGCCGGTTCGGCCGCTGGCGCGGCGATAGCCCTGAAAGCTGGCCCGGGCATCGCCATCGACGTAATCGGTGGGCGGTATCTGGCTGCAGAAAGCGTAGTCGGGCTTGTGTGTGCCGACCCCCATATTGTGTTCGTGCACGTGCTCACCGGCGGCGATATCGCGACTGGCGAAGCCGATAATCTGGCCGTACTTCAGTACCGGACTGCCGCAGGCGATGTCGCGTACCGCCACTTTGTGCATGGCCGGTACGGCGGTTTGCAGTTCCAGCATGGAACCGCGCCAGTTCACCAGGCTGCCGGCGGGCAGTTGCGCGCGGCACAGGGCGACATTGTCGTCTTCGTGAATATGAATAAGGTCCATCGGTACACTGACTCCGCAACGCCTTTCGCGGCCAGAAATATTATTGTTGTCGATCTATGTACTTTGATTGGTTGCAATCTAGCACTATATTGGTAAGGCCGCAATCTGAATATTTTGAATTTTGGTAAGACTGTTGTGGCAGAAGATCTGTTGTTGCGGTTAAGCCCCATCTGCTAAACTGCGCGACAGCCTAAATTGACCAATTGGAGACACACCGCATGCAGGGTGCGCGACTGTATCAACAGGTGGCGGAGCAACTGGCCGCCGCCATTGCCGCCGGCGACTACCCGCCCGGCACCCGCCTGCCGGCGGAGCGCAAGCTGGCGGAGCGTTTTGAGGTCAGCCGGCCGACGATACGCGAGGCAATCATCGCGCTCGAGATTGCCGGCTGCGTCGAGGTGAAGGGTGGTTCCGGTGTCTACGTGGTGGATGCCGATGCCGGTAGCTTCACGGCTACCGATTCCGATATCGGCCCCTTTGAGATTCTGCAGGCGCGCATCATGTTCGAGGGTGAGGCCGCTGGCCTGGCCGCGCGCCAGATGAGCGCTGAGGAAATCGCCGAACTGGAGCAGATTCTGCAGGAAATGATCGCCGAGAACGCCACCGAGGCAACGGCCGAAGTGGCGGACGAGAAGTTCCACCTGCAGGTTGCCCGCGGCACCCACAATGACGCTGTGGTCTCCGTGTGTGAGCACCTGTGGCAGCTGCGCAACAACTCGTCGATATCCGCGCGCATCCTCGAGAAGGTGCGCCAGGCGGGTTCCAAGCCGCGCATCGAAGAGCACCGCAAGATCCTGAATGCGATCAAGAACCGCGACGCCGAAGGCGCGCGCAACGCGATGCGCGATCATTTGCAGCGGGTAGTGCAGCAGCTGCTGGATGCCACCGAAGCCGAGGCCCTGGAGGCCGCGCGCCGCGAAGTCAATGCCGCCCGCCAGCGCTTCGCGCTGCCCTGATCCACTGCGTGGCCGGTGATTGCAATCGTCACCGGCCCTCCTTTCCCTTTTCCCCGCCTTTACCCTTTCGCTGGCCATTGTTATTGCCCCTGCCAAATTGGTATGACAAACTGGTGCGCAATCCCGTTCTGGTCTTGCCGCTTTGGCAGGGTTGGAATTCCCAGTACAAGAATAAATTTGGGGAAGCGAACGATGAGACAGAGCAGACGTGGCTTTCTGCAGTCGACCCTGGCCCTTGCGGCATTACCGGCATTGCCGCGCGCCATGAGCCGGCCGCAGGCCGATTACAGCGGCGCCTGGAGCGCCGTACCGAAGATTCTCGCGGCTATCCAGGTTCCCAAAATCCCCGCGCGAGATTTCAATCTGAAGGAGTTTGGCGCCAGCGGTGATGGCACCGGTGACGACAGTCGCGCCTTTGCGGCGGCAATCGCGGCCTGCCGCGAAGTCGGCGGTGGCCGCATCGTGGTGCCGCCGGGCAAGTACCGCAGCGGTCCCATTCACCTGGTTTCCAACACCGAACTGCACCTGCAGGAAGGCGCACTCCTGTCCTTTATCCCCGAGCCCGAGCGCTATCTGCCGGCGGTGAAAACCCGCTGGGAGGGCATGGAGCTGATGGGATATTCGCCACTGATCTACGCCCACCGCTGCCAAAATGTCGCGCTGACCGGCGAAGGGGTGATCGACGGTGGTGCCGACTGCGCTACCTGGTGGCCGTGGAAAGGCGCGAACACCAAATGCGAGCAGAGTTCGAATGAGGGGGCTACCCAGCACGCCGCGCGCACGGCGCTGTTCGAGGATGCGGAAAGGGGACTGCCGGTTTCCGAGCGCAACTACGCCGAAGGCGCCTACCTGCGCCCACCGCTGGTGCAGTTCTACGAGTGCAGCAATGTGCTGATCGAGGGCGTCACGCTGGAGAACTCGCCTTTCTGGGTAATGCACCCGGTACTCTGCGACAGCGTCACCGTGCGCGGTGTCACCGCGCGCAGCCACGGCCCCAATTCCGACGGCTGCGACCCGGAGTCCTGTCGCAACGTACTGATCGAGGACTGCCTGTTCGACAACGGCGACGACTGCATCGCGATCAAGTCCGGCCGCAACGCCGACGGCCGCCGCCTGGCCACGCCGAGCGAGAACATCGTCATCCGCAACTGCCGCATGCGCGACGGTCACGGTGGCCTGGTGCTGGGCAGTGAGATCTCCGGCGGCGTGCGCAACGTATTCCTGGAAAACTGCGTGATGAGCAGCCCGAACCTGGAGCGGGGCCTGCGCATCAAGACCAACGCCATGCGCGGTGGCGAGATCCACGATATCCATGTGCGCAACGTCAGTATCGGCGAGGTCAAGGACGTCATTGTGATCAACTTCTTCTATGAGGAGGGCGATCAGGGGCAGTTCGACCCGCAGGTCTACAACATCTATGTCGACAACCTGCGCTGCGAGCAGGCACAGCGCGCCTTCCATATTCGCGGCTTCGCCCGCGCGCCGATTCGCGGCCTGCATATCTCCCGCAGTGACATCCGCCGGGCGGCATCGCTCGGTGTGATCGAGCAGGTAAGCGGCCTGACCACCGAGGGTGTAACCATCAACGGGGAGCTGTTCCGGCCGGGCTGAAGAGCCAGCAGAGGCGGCGGTGGCGCTCATTTCAACTGGTCGGACTGTGAAAACGCAATAAATGATAATTGGTCAGCCAAATAGTTGTCAGTTGGTCATCCATATGCCATTATCGGCTCGCTTTAATAATAAGTGGTATTACCAAACGGGTTGCCAAAATAAAGAGAGAAGCGGAGATGAGAGTCATGAAGACGTTCCAATTCAAACCCCTTGCCCTGGCCATGACCGTCATCGCGGTACCGGCTCTGGCGCAATCGCAAAGCGGTGAGTTACTGGAAGAAATAGAAGTAACCGCCAGTTACCGCGACAGTCTGTCCAAAGCCCTCGATCAGAAGCGCGATGCTGTAGGCAGTAAGGATGCAATCCTGGCCGAGGACATTGCGGATTTCCCCGATCTGAACCTGGCGGAATCCCTGCAGCGGATTCCGGGTGTAGCCATTACCCGCGACGCCGGTGAAGGCCGCAATATTTCCGTGCGCGGCCTGGGCGCCCAGTTTACCCGTGTGCGTATCAACGGCCTGGAAGCCGTCTCCACCACCGGTGGCGCAGACTCCTCCGGCGGTGCCAACCGCAGCCGTTCGTTTGATTTCAACACCTTCGCTTCCGAGCTCTTCTCCAACCTGACCGTGCACAAGACGTCTTCTGCCGACCTGGATGAGGGTTCCCTGGGTGCCACGGTAGACCTGAATACCGGAAGACCGCTGGACTACGCCGATAATTTCACCTTCGCCGCTAACGGCCAGATGGGTTACAACGATCAGTCCGAAGAAATCGACCCGCGCACCTCCTTCCTGGTTGCCGGCAAAAACGAAGCGGGCACCATCGGCTGGCTGGCAACTTACTCGCAGTCCAATCGCAATACCCTGGAGCAGGGCTTCTCCAGCGTGCGCTGGACCGCCAGCGAAGAAATCGCCAACTGTTCCGCCTGTGCCGACCAGGGCGAACTGGATGCGCTGAATGAAGGCTTTTTCCCGCGTATTCCGCGCTACGGCAAGTTTACCCACGAGCAGGAGCGCCAGGGCTTTACCGGTACCCTGCAGTTCCGCCCCTCGGACAGCACCGAAATTCTGGTGGATTACCTGACTTCCCGTTTTGATGCCACGCGCGAAGAAGAATTCGTCTCCGTGAGCCTCAAAGACGGCGGTAACTACCCGGAGTTCGATGTTACCGACTACACCATCGACGGCAACGGCACCATTACCTCGATGACCGTAGACAATTACGATCTGCGCGTGGAGCACCGCTACGACGAACTGGAGACCCAGTTCGATCAATTCTCCATCCGTGCCTCGCACGACTTTAGTGATCGCCTGCGCGGCGATATGCTGTGGGGTGCCTCCGAGTCCAGCTTTGACAACCCGATGCAGACCACCGCGATCGTGGATGCCATCGACGTGCAGGACAGCTTTAGCTACAACGCGACCACTTCGAAGGGCAGTATCGACTTCGGCGGTTTCGATACGTCCAATCCGGATAACTTCCAGTTTGTCGAGCTGCGCCACCGCCCGCAGAGCGTCGACAACAGCTTTGACACCCTCGCTTTCAACCTGGAGTTCGATCTGAATGATCAGATGAGCCTGAAGGGTGGCGTCTCCAGCAAGAGCTTCGAGTTCGATGTGGAAGAAAACCGTTCCGGACCGAAGTTTGGCAGTGACAACATTTCCGCATCCACTCTGAAGGGTGGCAGTACCAGCATGAACGGCGTTACCTGGTTCTCGCCGGACGTGCACTCTACCCTCAGCACTTACAGCGCCCAGGTCGCCGCCGGCATGGCGCCCCGCGCGCAGGACATCCGCAACGTTAAAGAGGATGACACCGGTGTTTACCTCCAGTTGGGCTGGAACGCCGAACTGGCCGGCCTGCCCCTGCGCGGAAACTTCGGTGTGCGCCACGTAACGACCGAAGTGGACTCCACCGGCTTTACGGATTTGAACGACGAACTGATACAGGTGAGTGTAGACAACGAGTACACCGACACCCTGCCGTCTTTGAATCTGGCGCTGGACGTACACGAAGACATGGTGGTGCGCTTCTCCGCTGCGGATGTAATGGCCAGGCCGGAACTCGGTCAGCTGACGCCGGGCGGTAGTATCGATCAGTTCAACGGTACCGTGAGCTACGGCAACCCGAAACTGGATCCGTTCCGCGCTCGCGCCTTCGATCTCTCTTACGAGTGGTACTTCGCCGATGAGGCGGTGTTCGCCGCGGCCTACTTCTACAAAGATGTGGATTCCTTTATTACCCGCACCACTGACGAGGGAAGCTGGGCGGATACCGGCTTTGACGCTTCTCTGCTGCGCGACGAAGGTACCTACGATGAGAACAGCCCCTGGGCAATCAGCCGCAACGTCAACGGCGAGGGCGGCGAGATTTCCGGTATCGAGCTGCAATATCAGCAGGTGTTCTTCGACAATTTCGGCCTGATCCTGAACTACACCTATGTAGACTCAGAGATGAACTACGGCACCAAGGAAGATCCGCTGTACGACGTATTGGTGGGAATGTCCGAAAATGCCTACAACGCCACCGTCTATTACGAGAAGGATGACTTTAGTGCTCGGGTTTCCTATGCGATGCGCGATGACTACCTGACTCAATCTCCGGCTGGTGTTCGCAACGGCAATGACACCGAGTACACCGAAGGCACCGCCAATATCGACTTTGTCGCCAGCTATCACCTGAACGATAACTGGAAGTTGAGCTTCGAGGGTATCAACCTCACCGACGAGCCCAATCGCCAGATGATCGATAGTTCCGGCCGCATTGTGGTGGATCACACTTACGGTCGTCAGTACTACGTAGGTGCTCAGTACAAGTTCTAATCGGAACTTGTCACCGAGCAGACTGTAGCCCGGCGTATCGTCGGGCTCACATTTAAAGTGGTACCTGAAACGGCCGAGTGCGGGAATCAGCCAATCACCCTGGACAGGGTGGGTTCGAGATCGCACGCGGCCGTTTTTTCAATCTGGTCCGTAAATGCATGGGTCAGAAATACAGAACAATAACCGAATTCGTGGAGACGTCAGTGAAACTGATTCGCAAGCCAGCTTTGAAATATGGTGCCAACGCGCTCGCGTTTTCCCTCGCCGCAGCAACCCTGCTTGCCTGTGGAGAAAAAACGGCACCAACTGCAGAGTCCGGTGCGCCACAGGCGGTGTCTGCGCCGGTGGAATCTGATTTCATCGCAACCCTCGAACTGTCGAACCCATCGGATTTCCCGCGCCTGGACGAAGCGGTCTATCTCAGCTACTACGAACTCGGTCTCGAGCGCAATTTTTCAGTGCCGATTGCGATATGGAACCAAGCGCAGCAGATCCCGGTGCAGGCGATCGATAAGGATGCCGATGGCAGCAATGACGGGATACTGTTTACTGTCGACGTGGGGGTCGACGAAACCCTGAATTTACGTCTTGTCGAAACAGACTTGGCTACCGAGGTGGACAAGCGCACGCAGGCGGAAATTTCCCACAAGGTCGGTGGCCAGTGGGTGGAAAGAAAGTATGAAGGTGGCAGCTTCCAGAACGTAAAAAAACTGGAAGTGCCGGCCGAACACACCGACCACTCTTTCTTTATCCGCTACGAGGGACCCGGGATCGAATCGGATCTGGTCGCTTACCGCGTGTATCTCGACTGGCGCAACGGTTTCGATATTTTCGGCAAGCGCACCCAGGCGCCGGTGTTGCAGGGCGTTGGCCAGGACGGCTTTGACTCCTACCACGAAATGTCCGACTGGGGCATGGATATCCTGAAGGTGGGCAGTGCGCTGGGCGTCGGCGGCTACGGCTTCTGGGATGGTGAACAAGTCGTGCGCGTCAGTGACGTGCAGAACTGGTCCGTACAGGTTGCCAATAATGGCGGCCTCTATTCGTCCTTTGTGCTGGATTATCAGGGGTGGCAGCCGACCGCAGACAAGCAGACGGACTTGCGTGCCGTGCTGTCCATGCACGCCGGCAGCCGTCTGGTTGAAGTGAATGCGAAAACCAGCACGGAGCTGGAAAACCTGGTGGCCGGTATCGTCGACCACCCGGGAACCGAACTGATTGTTGGTGATATGGATATTACCGGTCACGCCTGGACCTATATCGGCACTTACGGTGCCCAGTCGCTGGAGGGCAGCAACCTGGGCATGGGCGTGCTGGTGAAGCGCAAGGCCATCGACGAGGTGACCAGCGACGAGCACAACCAGGTCCTGGTGCTGAAGCCTGCGGACAGCGAGATTCAATACTATTTCGTTGCGGCCTGGGAAAAAGAGGTCGAGAGCCGGCACGGACCCATCACCAGCAAGGGGCAGTTTGAGAGCTATCTGCAGCGGGAAGCGGAAAAACTCACCATGCCGCTGCGCCAGCGCCTGACCACTGCCGTGAGCGAGGCCGCCACCCAGCAGCCGCTGACCGCCGACGCGGCGCTCGGGTGGAGCAAGCGACTGGCGGACTCGGAGCTGGAGCGCAAAACCCTCGACTATGCCTTTGGTGGGTACGACCATATCCGCAAACGCCCGTCCTATTTTGAGTACACCACCGGCATGGTGATGCAGGCCTACGACGAACTGAACCAGGTAGCCCCTGATACGCGTTACGTCCAGGCGGTAGAGCAGGTTATGGGATCTTTCGTCAACGACGATGGCAGTATCAATGGCTACGTGCAGGAAAAATACAATATCGACAGCGTGCGCGCCGGCACCATGCTGCTGCGCCTGTACGAGCGCGGACATGGTGAGCGCTATAAGAAAGCAGTCGATACGCTCCGCGAACAGCTGGTGCACCATCCGCGCACTTCCGAGGGGGCTTTCTGGCACAAGAAGCGCTACCCCTACCAGGTGTGGCTCGATGGTGTCTATATGGGGATTCCGTTCCTCGCACATTACGAGCAGTTGATGCACGAGTCGCCCGATGTCGAAGAAGTGCTGGCGGAATTCAAGCTGGTGCACAAGCGACTGAAGAATCCGGACACGGGTCTGTATTACCACGCTTGGGATGAAAAGCGCGAGCAGGTCTGGGCGGACGGGGAAAGCGGACTTTCCGGCTACCACTGGGCCCGCGGCATGGGCTGGCTGGCAATGGCATTAGTCGACGTGCTGGATTTTATTCCCGAAGAAAATGTCCAGGAGCGCGAGTATCTGCTGAATATGATTGCCGAGCTGGCACCGGTGATTGAACAGCACCAGGACCCGGAAACCGGCACTTGGTGGCAGATTATCGACAGGCCGGGAGAGCGCGCCAACTACCGCGAGTCCACCGCCAGCGCGATGTTCGCTTACTTCTATGCCAAGGCCCTCAACCAGGGCTACCTGCCGAAAGATAAATATCTGGACACGGCCAAAAAGGCTTATCAGGGCTTGCTCGACGAGTTCGTGCAGGTCCACGCCGACGGAACCATCAGTATCACCGATATGTGTCAGGTGGCAGGCCTAGGCTATGGCCGCGATGGCAGTTACGAATATTACATGAGCGAGCCGATTTACGACGACGACCCAAAGGGCACGGCGCCGTTTATCACCGCCGGGGTTGAGATGTACAAGCTGCTGAAAACCAAATCCTGAAGCATTGAAGATTCACCCGGAAGTCAACAAGAGGGGAGAAGATCATGACCACTGTATTCGATGAGCGTTTCGCCTGCCATCCGGCGGACTATGTAAACTACGATACCGAGCGCCTGCGCCAGGAATTCCTGGTGCCGACATTGTTTGAAGCGGACACCGTGCGCATTACCTACACCCACGTGGATCGCATGATCGTGGGCGGTGTGATGCCGGTGGCGGAAGAAGTGAAGCTGGAAACCGTCGACACGCTGAAGGCGGATTATTTCCTCGAGCGCCGCGAACTGGGCGTCATCAACGTCGGCGGCCCGGGCTGCGTGGAAGTGGACGGTACCGTTTATGAAATCGGCACCAAGGAAGCACTGTACGTGAGCCGCGGTTCCAAAGAGGTGAAATTTTCCAGCAACGTGAAATCTTCGCCGGCGAAATTCTATATCAACTCGACCCCGGCGCACCGCGCGTGCCCGACCCGCAAAGTCGGGCAGGGCGACGCCCAGGTTATCGAGCTGGGGGCGAGCGAGACCTGCAATCAGCGCACCCTGCGCAAATTGCTGGTGAGCGATGTGCTGGAAACCTGCCAGTTGCAGATGGGCATGACCGAACTCGCACCGGGCAGTGTCTGGAATACGATGCCGTGCCACACCCACAGCCGCCGCATGGAAGCCTATATGTATTTCAACCTGCCGGAAGACCAGGCCGTCTGCCATTTTATGGGACCGCCCCAGCAGACGCGGACCATTTGGATGGCCAACGAACAGGCGGTGATCTCACCCACCTGGTCGCTGCACTCCGGTGTCGGCACCAGCAATTACACCTTTATCTGGGGCATGGCCGGGGAGAACCTCGACTACGGTGATATGGATCACGTGCAGCCGAACGAGCTGCGCTAACTGGTTCTGGCAATTACTGGGGAAGGAAAATGTCTTCACTCTTCGATCTCACGGGCAAGCTTGCCCTGGTCACCGGTGCCACTCACGGCCTGGGTATGGCCATGGCCGAAGGACTCGGCAATGCCGGCGCCAGGCTGGTTATTACCGGTCACTCCTCACGGGAAAAACTGGACAGCGCCGTGGCGGCACTGTGCGAAAAAGGCTATGACGCGCATGGCTATCTGTTCGACGTCACCGAAGAAAGCATCGTCAATGACATGGTGGGCGTCATCGAACAGGAGCGGGGCCCGATCGATATTCTGGTCAACAACGCCGGCATTATTCGCCGGGTGCCATTGCTGGAGATGGAGCTCTCCGAGTGGAACAAGGTGATCGAAACGAACCTGACCGGAGTCTTTACCATGACGCGCCCGGTGGTCCGGCGCATGATTGAGCGCCGCGCCGGCAAGGTCATCAACATCTGTTCGATGATGAGTGAACTCGGGCGGGATTCGGTTTCCGCTTACGCCGCCGCCAAGGGCGGTTTGAAAATGCTGACCCGAAATATGGCCACTGAGTGGGCGCGGCACAATATTCAGGTGAATGGTATCGGACCGGGCTATTTTGCCACCAGCCAGACGGCGCCAATCCGCGTCGACGGCCACCCGTTCAACGACTTCATCATCAATCGCACGCCGGCGGGCCGCTGGGGCGATCCGGAAGATTTGCAGGGCACCGCAGTATTCCTGTCCAGCGATGCGAGCAAATTCGTCAATGGGCAGATCATCTATGTCGATGGCGGCATACTGGCGACCATCGGCAAGCCAGCCAACGAATAGTCGGTTTGAAAAGGTGAAATAGGGGTGGCGCATGGCCGCCCTTTGGTTGCTGACAAAGTATGGAGTCAAAAATTAAGGCAAAGTGCTAGGGCGAGTATTTCGAACCGTCGGCGACAGGACGTCGCCGCCGGAGCTTACAGGGATGTATTCACAGCGTTTCGAAATACTCGTCCTAGTGCTTGGCCGCCACCGCACCTGCTCAGAACGGAATTCGGGATTTACCAACACTCTAAGGGCGGCCGATGGCCGCCCATATTTTTTAGGCGACGCTCTTTTCCATTTGCATACGCACGGTACTGAGTACACCGTGCTTGCCAATGGAGGTGAGCCAGGTAGTGAGTGCCTGTTGCAGCCGCTGGCTGTGCTGCAGATCGCTGCCGAATACAGCGGCAAACTGCAGGAAGGCGCCGGCCAGTTCCTTCGGCTTGTCGCGATGCGCGTCGCAGATGGCCTTCATCTCCCGCGCCAGTGGATCGGAAACTTCGATCGGGTTGCCGGCATCGTCCACCGCTGACACATAGCGTATCCAGCAGGCGAGGGCAAAAGTCAGCAGTTCGATGGAGCCGCCGCTCTCCAGCTGGTGGCGCAGCGTACCGAGCCAGCGCTGCGGAATCTTCTGCGAACCGTCCATGGCAATCTGCCAGGTGCGGTGGCGCAGCGCGCGGTTGGAGAAGCGCTCCAGCAGCTGTTGCCGGTAGGTCTGCAGATCGAAGCCATGTGGCGCCTCGACGGCGGCGCTGGCCTCGCTGGCGAGAAACTGATTAGCCATCGCGGCGAAAGCGGGTTCCGCCATTACATCGGCAATGGTCTCGAAACCAGCGAGATAGCCGCTGTAGGCGAGCAGTGAATGACAGCCGTTGAGCAGGCGCAGCTTGAGCAGCTCATAGGCTTCCACATCTTCGACAAAGGTTGCGCCGGCGCTATCCCACTCCGGGCGGCCGCGCAGAAAATTGTCCTCGATCACCCACTGGCTGAAAGGCTCCGCCATCACCGCCGCGTTGTCGCGCACACCGAGTATCGCCTGCAGCGCGTCGCGGTCGGCGTCCGTGGTGGCCGGCACTATGCGATCGATCATAGTGCAGGGGCAGCGGGTATTCTCCCGGATCCAGCCGGCGAGTTCCGCATCCACCTGCTCGGCAAATTCGAACAGCACGCGCTCGAGCAGCTTGCCGTTGTTTGGCAAATTGTCGCAGGACAGCAGCGTGAAACCCGGCAGGTCTCTTTTTCTGCGTTCCTGCAGGGCATAGACGATAAAGCCCAGCGCACTCTTCGGTGCCTGCGGATTGTCCAGGTCGTGACGGATGTCGGGGTGTTGCAGGTTTAGCGCACCGCTGGCGGGATCGTGGCAGTAGCCTTTTTCGGTAATGGTCAGGGAGACAATACGAATATCTTCCTGTGCCATCGCCTCCAGCAGGGTGGCCGGGCTCTCCGGTGCGACAAGCACATCCTGCACACAGCCGATCACGCGGACTTTTTCACCCGCGTTACTCTTCTCCACCACGGAATATAGGCAGTCCTGCGGCGCCAGTTGGTCCCGTACCGTGGGTGAGCGCAGGCTGGCACCGATAATGCCCCAGTCCCGCGCGCCGGCTTCGATCACCTGCTCGGTATACCAGGCCTGGTGCGCGCGGTGGAAGGCACCTATGCCCAGGTGAATTATTCCCGCGCTGAGCTCGCGGCGCCCGTAGCTCGGCGTGGTGACGGTTGCTGGCAACTGCGCCAGCGTGTGATTGTTCAATAGCGTCGGATTCATGGCTTGCGTATCCCCGGTACCGCTGTCGCAGATCTGGATTGTTGTTGCGCTGGCTACAGTTTGTAGGCGCGCTTGGCTAGCGTGTAACTGAGGTCGTGCGCCAGTTCAAACGCCTCGTCTTCCGTCAGGCGGTGATCGGTCACCAGTTGCGCGAGGAAACCGCAGTCCATACGCCGCGCGACATCGTGGCGCGCCGGGATGGACAGGAATGCGCGGGTGTCATCGTTAAAGCCTACGGTATTGTAGAAACCGGCGGTCTCCGTGACCTGTTCGCGGAAACGGCGCATGCCCTCGGGGCTGTCGTGGAACCACCAGGACGGCCCGAGTTTCAGTGCCGGGTAGTGACCGGCCAGCGGTGCCAGCTCGCGGCTGTAGCTGGTCTCGTCGAGTGTGAACAGAATGATGGTGAGGCCCGGCTCGTTGCCGACCGCTTCCAGCAGCGGGCGCAGCGCGTGGACATAGTCGGTGCGCGACGGAATATCCGCACCCTTGTCGCGGCCGTAGCGTTCGAACACCAGCGGGTTGTGATTGCGCACCGAGCCCGGGTGAATCTGCATCACCAGCCCGTCGTCGATACTCATGCGCGCCATTTCCGTCAGCATCTGGCCGCGGAACAGTTCAGCGTCCTCTGCAGTGGCATTGCCCTCGCGCACCCGTGCAAACAGCGCTTTCGCTTCTGCCCGTTCCAGGTTGGCGGTTGTCGCGGTGGGGTGGCCGTGGTCGGTGGAGGTGGCGCCCATCTGCTTGAAGAACTCGCGGCGGTTGCGCAGCGCGGCCAGGTAGCCGGCGTAATTACTGGTGTCCTCGCCAGTAATTTCCGCCAGTTGGCGCAGATTGTCGGCAAAGCCCTCGTAGTCCGGATCCAGTACCGGATCGGGGCGATAGGCGGTAATGACGCGGCCATTCCAGCCGCTGTCGAGAATTTTCTGGTGATGGCGCAGATCGTCCAGTGGCGACTCGGTGGTGGCGATGACCTCGATATTGAAACGCTCGAACAATGCGCGCGGCAGGAATTCGGGTTTTTTCAGGCAGCTGTCGATGCGCTCGTAATAGAGTTCCGCCGTGTGGCCGTCCAGCGCCACATCCAGTTCGAACACGTCGTGGAAGACGGTATCCAGCCACATGCGCGAGGGCGTGCCGCGGAAGAGGTAATAGTTATCGGCAAAGCGCTGCCAGATAGCGCGCGGGTCGGCTTCCACCGGCGTGCCGTCGCGACTGGGGATGCCGAGACTTTCCAGCGGTACCCCCTGACTGTAGAGCATACGGAATACATAGTGGTCCGGTTTGATCAGCAGCTCGGCCGGGTTGCCGAACGGCAGGTTGTCGGCGAACCAGGAAGGATCCGTGTGGCCGTGCGGGCTGATGATCGGCAGATCCTTGACGCTCTCGTAGAGCTTGCGCGCGATATCTCGGCTGAGTGAGTCGGCCGGAAACAGGCGATCGGGGTGCAGTTGCAGAGGGCGTGTCATAGGGCTGTACTCTTCTTATTGGCTCTATCTACAAAGAATAACGCGGTATCGATCCGGCAAGTATGGCCGTGGGTAAATCGTCCGGCGCAAAAAAAGCCCCGCCCCTGTGGGGCGGGGTGCTTACGCGGCACGCGGGGAGGCCGCGTCAGTCATGGAGAAACCCAGCATGAGTCTGGAGTTGCCATGGTGCCAAAAATTGGTTATACCAGTCAACAATTATGGTAAGGCCTAAATTGATCGAGCCGTAGCGAAGAATGAGGAACAAGGAGAAAATCGTGAAGATAGCCGCTGTGGGGGAAGTAATGGTGGAGCTGGCTCCGCAGAAGGTGCAGAGCGGAGGAGCGACGCTGATGGCGCAGTCCTTCGCCGGCGACACCTACAACACGGCGGTCTATATGGCGCGGAACGGTGTCGAGGTCGGCTATGTCACCCTGCTGGGCGACGATCTCTTCAGCGAGCAGATGCTGGAGCAGATGCGCTTGGAGGGCATCGATACCTCGGCTATCGTTCGGCGGCCCGGTCGCTGTCCCGGTCTCTACGCCATTCAGAACAGCGCCGACGGCGAGCGCCAGTTCACATACTGGCGCGGTGAGTCGCCCGCGCGGGAACTGTTCGCCGAGGCGGATGCGCGCGCGCCGCTGCAGTCGTACCTGCAGGGCATGGATTACCTCTATCTCTCCGGTATCACGGCGGCTATCATGGCTCCGCAAGCGCGTGAGCACTTACTAGCATTCCTCGCCGAGTTCCGCCGGGGTGGTGGCCGCGTCGCCTTCGACAGCAATTACCGGCCACGCCTGTGGCATTCCCGCGATGAGGCGCGCCAGGTCGTCGCCGCCTTCCTGGAGCAGACGGACATAGCCCTGCTGACCTTCGAGGATGAACAGGCGCTGTGGGGTGATCGCAACGCTGGCCGTTGTCTCGAGCGCAACGGCCGCTACCGGCTGGCGGAGCTGGTACTGAAGCGCGGCGCCGATTCGGTGTTGCTGCACTACGACGGCGAGCTCAGCGCCATTGCCGTGCCCCCGGTGTCGGAGATTGTCGATACCACTGGTGCCGGCGACGCTTTCAATGCCGGCTATCTGGCAGCGCGCCTGCAGGGCGAGGAGCCGGAATCCGCCGTCAGTGCCGGAAACCGCTGCGCGGCAGCGGTCATCCGCCACCGCGGCGCAATCATTCCGGCCGCCCAGTACGCCTGCGGTGTTTCCAGTGGCGGGCAACCTGCGCGATTGGTGCGCGCCTGAAGCGGTCCTGTTGCGGCGTTGCAGTGCGAGGCACCCGCCTATAGAATGGTATGACCAATTTGGTCTGCCGAATAGCCGGAAAAGGCTTCCGGCTCTACCTGTAGCAATAAGAATAGAGAGCAGGTGCACGAGATGATGAAGAGAGCTCTGCCACTCAGGGTGGCGGTAATGGCGCTGCTGCTGTTGGTCGGCAGCTGTGGATTCGAGCAGTCGCAGACGGTGCTGAAGCTGGCACACACCCTCGACCAGCAGCATTCCGTACACCGCGCGATGGAATTTATGGACCAGCGCCTGCGCGAACTGTCCGGCGACAGTATGCGTATTGATATCTATCCCGGCGGCCAGCTGGGTAGCGAGCGCGAGCTGATCGAGCTGTTGCAGATCGGCAGCCTGGCGATGACCAAGGTCTCCGCCAGTCCAATGGAGGGCTTCGTGCCCGAACTCAAAATCTTCAACCTGCCTTACGTGTTCCGCGATTCCGATCACTTCTGGAAAGTGCTGCAGAGCGATATCGGCCGCGAATTGCTGGTGGCCGGCGAGCGCGCGCGCCTGCGCGGCCTCGGTTACTTCGATGCCGGCAGCCGCAGTTTCTACGCCAACGACAAACCCATTCACACGCCGGCGGACCTGAACGGCCTGAAAATTCGTGTGCAGAACAGCCAGACCGCCATCAAGATGGTCAACACCCTCGGCGGCGCGGCGACGCCGGTGAGCTGGGGCGAACTGTACACGGCGCTGCAGCAGGGCGTCGTCAACGGAGCGGAAAACAATCCGCCCAGTTTCTACCTGTCCAAGCACTACGAAGTCTCCAAGTATTACACGCTGGACGAGCACACCTATGTGCCGGACATGCTGCTGATCAGTTCCGAAATCTGGAAAAAGCTCAACCCCGAGCAACAGGCCTGGCTGCAGCTAGCGGTGGACGAGGCCGTCGCCTACCAGCGCACATTGTGGCAGGAGTCCACGCGTGAATCCCTCGCCGCCGTCGAGGCAGCAGGGGTGCAGGTGATCTACCCGGACAAGCAACCGTTTATCGATGCGGTGCAGCCTCTGCACGCGAGTTACGAAGGCACTGAAGTCGGCGCACTGCTGGCGCAAATTGCCGAGATCCAATAACTAAAAAATTCTTTGCGGAGTCAGCCGATAGCGGCCTCCGCACAGCGACTACCGAATAAATATAAAAAGGTAACGCAGCGATGATCATGAAACGAATCGACCGGCTGTTGGAGCAGGTGCTCGGCGGTCTGCTGGCGCTGATGGTGCTGGATGTCACCTGGCAGATACTGACGCGCTTCCTGCCGATGAGCCCGAGTTCCTATACCGAGGAACTGGCCCGCTACCTGCTGGTGTGGATCGGCATTCTCGGTGCGGCCTATGCCTATCGCAAGAAATCCCATCTCGGCATCGACCTGCTGACCAACGCGTTGCCGGAAGGTCTGCGCCGTAAAGTGCAGCTACTGACCATCTCCATGTGCTTCGTGTTTGCCGCCGCCACAATGGTGTTTGGCGGTATACAGCTGGTCATGCTCACCTTCGAACTGAATCAGCTCTCCGCCGCACTGAGTATCCCGATGGGCTATGTGTACAGCGTTATTCCGCTGTCCGGCACGCTGATCTGCCTGTTCAGTGCGGATCAACTGGTTCAGGTTCTGAGCGGAAAAAGTGCGGCCATCGACGACAGCCCGCAGTCCACAGAAATGGCGTCAGCCCAGGGTCAGGTGTAAGGAGATCAATATGGAAATTTCTGTCGCCGTACTGCTGATCAGTTTCCTGATCCTGCTCGCACTGCACGTACCCATTTCCATCAGTATCGGCATCGCCACGCTGCTGACCATGCTGGTCACCATCGATCCGCTGCCCGCGCTGATTACCATGGCCCAGCGTATGGCCACCGGCATCGACAGTTTTGCGCTGCTGGCGATTCCGTTTTTTATCCTGTCCGGCATGCTGATGGGCAGCGGCGGCATCGCCCGGCGTATTATCGCCTTCGCGCGGGTACTGGTCGGCATGCTGCCGGGCGGGCTGGCGTTTGTGAATATCATCAGCTGTACCCTGTTCGGCTCCATCTCCGGTTCCGCGGTTGCGGCCACCTCGGCCATCGGTGGTTTTATGATTCCGTCGATGAACAAGGAGGGTTACGACAAGAATTTCAATACCGCGGTAACTGTCGCCTCGTCGACCACCGGCCTGCTGATTCCGCCCAGCAATATCCTGATCGTCTTCTCGCTCGCCAGCGGTGGTGTATCCATCGCCGCGCTGTTTATTGCCGGTTACCTGCCCGGGCTGATCCTGGCGCTCGGGCTGATGATGGTGTGCGGCATCTGGGCCAAGGCCAAGGGTTACCCGGTCGGTGCAGTGACACCCTGGCGCGAGGCCGTGCAGAAAACCCTGGATGCGATACCGAGCCTGTTCCTGGTGGTGCTGGTGATCGGCGGCATTATCAGTGGCTTCTTTACAGCAACAGAGGCGAGCGCTATCGCGGTGCTCTACTCGCTGCTGCTGTCGGTAGTCGTGTATCGCGAAGTCAGGGTTAATCAGCTGCCGGGCATTCTGGTCAAGTCCGTGGAAACCACCGCGATCGTGATGTTCCTGATCGCCGCGTCATCGGCCATGTCCTGGATCCTGTCCTACGAAAATATTCCGCAGACCATCAGCCAGGCACTGATCACCATCAGTGACAACCCGCTGCTGATCCTGTTGACCATCAACCTGATCCTGCTGGCCGTCGGCGCCTTTATGGACATGACGCCGGCGGTGCTGATCTTCACACCGATTTTCCTGCCGGTGGTGACCGAGCTGGGCATGTCGCCGCTGCAGTTCGGTATCGTGATGATCCTGAACCTGTGTATTGGCCTGTGTACCCCGCCGGTGGGCAGCGTGCTGTTTGTCGGTGCCAGCATTTCCAAGACATCCATCACCAGCCTGATTCGGCCGCTGCTGCCGATGTACGCGATGATGTTCCTGGTGCTGATCCTGGTGACCTATGTCCCGGCAATCAGCGAGTACCTGCCGCGCGCGCTGGGTCTGATCGACTAGATGCATTGGCAAGAACGGTCTGAGCGGTTAGGGTGGCGTTCAGAAAATTGAAGAGGACCGTTCATGCGTTTTCAGAATTTGATCGCCGCCGCTGTGTTTTCTCTTTCCGCGACAGCGCAGGCGGAAATCCGTGTGCCGGAGGGCTTTGCCGTTTCGCTGCTCGCCGATGAATTGGGGGCCACGCGCCATCTCGCCGTGTCCGATAGCGGCGTCGTCTACGCGTCGCTGATGCGGCCGGTGCAGGGGCACGGCCTGGTGGCACTGGTGGACAGCGACGGTGATGGCGCCGCCGACCAGCGCCACTACTTCGGCGAGGGTTCCGGCACCGGCCTGGCGATCCACAACGGCTACCTCTATTTCAGTTCCGATACTGAGGTAAAGCGTTACCGTTTGGGAGACGCACCGGTACCCACTTCTGCCCCGGAGACTATCGTTTCCGGTTTCGCCCCCCAGTCCCAGCATGCCACTAAGCCGATGACCTTTGACGGCAAGGGCAATATGTATGTCACCGTAGGTGCGCCGTCCAATGCCTGTCAGGAGAAACCGCGCACGCCCGGCAGCCCGGGACTGAACCCCTGTCCGCAGCTCGAATCGCAATCCGGCATCTGGCGTTTTGCCGCCGACAAACCGGGCCAGCGCCACGGTGTCGATGGCGAGCGCTATGCGACGGGTATCCGCAACGGGCTGGCCATGGACTGGAATCACAGCGCCGGCGCGCTGTATTTCGCCAGCCACGGTCGCGATCAGCTGTCCCAGCTGTACCCCAAGTACTTCAACGATGCGAAAAATGCGGAGCTGCCGGCGGAGGAATTCCACCGCGCGGTACCCGGCGGCGACTACGGCTGGCCGTTCACCTACTGGGATCCGATGGCGAACGCGCGCATGCTCGCACCGGAATACGGCGGCGATGGCAGCAAGCGCGCCGACGCCGGCAAGTATCGGGATCCATTGATTGGATTCCCCGCCCACTGGGCGCCCAACGATCTGATCTTCTACACCAGCGACCGCTTCCCCGAGCGCTACCGCGACGGTGCCTTCCTCGCCTTCCACGGCTCCTGGAATCGCGCGCCGCTGCCGCAGGCCGGCTTCAACGTGGTGTTCGTGCCGATGAACGGCAAAGGTGAAGTGAGCGGGAAGTGGTCCGTTTTCGCCGACGGCTTCCACGGCAAAGATTCCAACAACCGTCCCACCGGGCTGGCCCAGGGGCCGGACGGCGCTCTCTATATCGCCGACGACCGCAACGGACATATCTGGAAAGTCACCTACGAAGGGTGATCTGCCTTAGCGGCTACGCGAATCTGCCCGCGCCGATCGTGCCGACGGCGCAGGCAGTCGATTTCTTTAAAGCAGTTTCTTCTGCAAAAACAGCGCCGTCCTCTCCAGCGTCTCCTCGAACCAGGGGTGCACCAGCCAGAATGGGTGCGGTGTGTCCGCGAGCGTGACACGCTGCGCGTCGATACCCAGCGCCAGCAAGCGCGCCTGCATTTCCTCGCGTCCCGGCAGTATCGGCGTCGGCGCGGTACTGTTGATAAACAGCGTAGGGGCGCTCTCGGCACCGAGATAGTAGAGCGGCGACGCTGCATACCAGGTCTCGCGGCGCTCGGCATAAGCGCCGCCGAGAAAGCGGCTCGGGGCGCCCTCGCGCCGACGTTCCTGTTCGATAATCCGTGCATCGGTAAAGCTGACGGCACCGTCGATATCCACAACAGCCTGCACCGCGCTGGAAAGCGAGAGGTTCTCTCCGTCACCTTCGAGTTGTGCTATGCCGTTACTGGCGCCGAGCAGTGCCGCCAGGTGGCCGCCGGCAGATCCGCCGACGGCGGCAATGCGCTGCGGATCTATCCCATAGGCCGCGTCATTGGCACGCAGCCAGCGCACAGCGGCTTTCAAATCGTGGACCGCTGCAGGGAAGCGCCCGCTTGGCCCGAGGCGGTAACTGACCGGCACCGCGACAAATCCCCGAGCGGCCAGTCGTTTGGCGAAGGGACGCTCCATATGGCGGTGACCGGTTTCCCAGCCGCCGCCGTGAATGATCAATACTGCCGGCAGTCGATCCGTGCCGCGCGGGCGGTAGATATCCAGCTCTAGGGGCTCTTCCGCCGATTGCCGGTAGCGCAGGTTTTCATATGCGACCACATTGTCCGGCAGGCGATCGTCCACCCGCGCCAGCCCCGGATACTTGCCATCGAGCTTTTGCAGGACGTTGTCGATGGTAAAGGGCGCGGCGTGCGCTTGCAGGCAGCCGAGCAGGCCGAGTAAGGCGACGCCACTCGATAGCGACTTACGTATCTGCATCATTCATTACCTGGGCCCAGCGGCTTGCCGGCGATCTCGTGGAAAAATACCGGTTTCCAATCGCCGAGGATACTGGTGCGCGTGTACTGTTGGGCTTGCCGCCTGTTCAGCTGGCGACGTTTACTGTTCCTGGCTGTCCCGGGGCCGCGGCTGCGGTACTCGAAGAACCTTGCTGACTCCGGCTCAAACACCGTGCTTTTGCTGCCGTCGCGGCTGGTGCCGCGCATCGACGCCCAGCCGTCGCTGGCGATATGGTCGTCCATATAGGTGTCGATAAATACACTCGCACCTATCGCGGCGGGGTCCGCGTACCGGCCGTCGGCGAAGTCGGTGGTCGGATGCCAGGGGCGGCCAAGCGGCACTGAATTCTGCGGCACGCCGTCTTCCTTCAACAGCCGGCACTTGAGAAAAACCAGTCCGTAATCGTTGCCGATATCGGTGCTGGGCGCGGTGATATAGCCGCTAGGCATTACAGTTTTGCCGCGCGGCCGGCTGACGATAACGCTGTGCTCGAACAGCGCGCGCCCGGCACCAAAGATAAAGTCCACATTGCCCTCGATCACGCTGTCGAGGATATAGCTGCGGCCGGCGTTTACGTACAGCGTGTCCTGATAGCCTGACAGGCGCACATTGCGCAGGGCCGTGCGATCGCTGTCGCCGTCAATCGCCAGCGCCACCGCCTGGGTGCCGCGAACCTTTTGCGGGTCATCGCCACTGCGCGCGTCATTGGCGAGAAAATCGAAGCTGTTCTCGATTGTCAGGTTTTCTGCGCGAAAGTCCGCCGCGTTTACCGTGACAGTGGCGGAGCGGAATGTGCCCCAGGTCTCCTGCGACCCCGGCATAGGCTGGCCGGCGTAGGCGTCGAACGTTAAGCGAGTGGCGTCTGTCGATTCGCCGATCAGGGTGATGTTCGGCTTGTCCACGGTGAGCTTCTCGCGGTAATGCCCGGCACGGATAAAGATGATGTGCGGTTCTTTGCCATCGTTTGGCGCCGCCTGCAGGGCCGCCGCGATGGTGTCGTAGACATTCACGCCGGCGTCGGTATTTGCCGTAGCTTGCTGTTCCACCACCGCGTGGTAGCTGCTGGCGAGCGCCCTGCTGCCGATGACTATGGCCAGCGCCGCTGTCAGTAAAACTCTGTAGCGCATATCAGTCGATACTTTTCCGTTCGTCTTTTCTTCCGCAGTTGCGAGTCAGCGATAGCTGAAACCCAGGTGCTTCGGATCCGGATGCCGCAACCGGTCGGCAAGCGGGTGGTCCATTTTCTTGAGTTCCCGGAGTAGCAGCTGGGCGACTTCGCGGGCGCCCAGTTGATTCAGGTGCGTGTCGTCGCTTACCCCGTTTGGATAGTTGGGGTGTGTATCCGGCGGAATATGCATAAAGCGCAGCGCGGAGTCCCTGTCGCCCAGCGCCTGGAAATACTCGCGGGTAATGGCTTCCATATCGATAAAGTCGACCTTTTCAGTGCGGGCCACTTCGCGGGCGAGCGGTGCGTAGGGGTGCGTATGCCTGATTCCGCCGTGCCCGTTGAAATAGCGACGCGTGATCGACGTGAGCAGCAGCGGCAGGCCGCCGCGGGCGCGGGTCTCGCGAATAAATCGCACCAGATTGGCCCGGTACTCGGCGGGCGTCGTATAGCGGTCGGCTTTCTTCTCCGACTCGTCATTGTGGCCGAACTGGATAATGACCACGTCGCCCGGCTGCAGGTCGTCAATGATGCCATCCCACAGGCCCTCTTCAATAAAGGTGCGGGTACTGCGTCCATTTTTGGCCCTGTTCTCAACTCGCACACTATCATCGAAGAAATATTGGAAGGGCACTCCCCAGCCGGTTTCCGGATAGTCCTTCACATCCTTCATGGACATGGTCGAGTCGCCGGCCATGAAGACAGTTTCTGCATTTGCCGCCGCGGAGAGAAGCAGCGGCAGTGCGTAGATGAGTTTTTTCATTTCTTCGTATCTCTAAAGTGTCCTAAGGTGTCTCTAAAGAGTCTCAAAAGTATCTCGGTCGACACACCCACTTCGGCCAGTTGCCGCTACTGGCAGGAGACCTTGCCGAGATCCAGCACGTAGGCCTGATTATTAGCCAGCGGCGAGTTGAACGGCATTTCGCCGTACTTGCCGGCAGTCGCGCTGATATAGTCCGCCAGTTGCTGGCCAGCCGCGACTCTCTCGGCGGCGATCTTATCCCGTGATTCCTGCGAGTAATCCGCCGCGAGGTCAGCCACTACTCCGCTGGCCGCGTTGATGTCGCGGAAGTCGGCGGCATCCAGGTCGCAGGCCGCGTCTGCCATCCAGATGCGCGAGCCCTCGGCACGGAAGTTGCCGCCGCTGATGTCGGTCACGAGGTTGGATTGCAGGTAGTCGAGCGAGTCAGCGCTGATGTCTTTATTGACCAGGAACATATTGTCCTGCCACAAGACACTGGCGCCGACGCGGACGCTGAGCACTTCCCGGCGGTAATTCATAAACAGGTTGTTGAACATATGCGAACTGCCGCGGCGAAGCAGCGGTACCCGCCGCCCACCGCTACCAAATGTATCGTAAAGATCATCGCGGGTGACGAAGGCGTTGTGGTGCATGGTCGTGCGGATATCGGCATTCTCGGTGCGATCGTCGCTGGAGCCGTGCAGGCTCGCGCGCTTCACGTCCATCAGTCGGTTGAAGGACATGGTCAGGTGGTGGGTGCCGCGCTTGACGTCGAAGGCGGAATCGCCAGTGAGATCAAAGGTGTTCTTGTGAATCCAGATATCCTGTGAGCCGCCGGTAGCGCGGATCATATCCGGATCGAGATCGTGGTCTTCGGTGTGGCCGGCCCCGCGGAAATCCAGGTGGGTGAGGATCACATTGTCGGAGCCGTTGCTGTCGGTACCTATCGAGAAACCGTTGAAGCGGAAATAGGCCTTACTGAAGCGGCCATCGATGGTTTTGTTGGTGCCGATCACCGGGTTGCGGATCGGCAGAGCGCCATCGTTCAGGCGGTTGTTAAAGAATTCCGTCAGGCAGGCGCTCTCCGCGCCAAAACCGTTATCGGTGCACCACTGGTGGTAGTCGACGCACTGCGCCTCGGTGCCGCCGATGGCGTTCTGTACCGACGCCTGATCACAATAGTCGCGATACAGGGCGACTTCGGTTTCCTCGGCAAAATCAAACTTGTCGAACACTATCCAGTTGTGCCCGTCGCCGCCGATGGCTTCCAGGATCTGCTGCTCGATGGACTTACCGCCGTCTTTAGTAATAACGGTCAGCTTGCTTTCGCCATCGGGATCGTAGCCGCCGAGTGCCTGCTCGCCGTAACCGACGGCGCGGCCCAGGGATTGCGACAGGCATTCGACAATTTCCTGATCGGTAGCCAGCTCCGCTGAATCGCGCCAGTTGACGTTTGAGTCGGTGGCCAGTGTGCGGCAGGCTTCACTGATAGTGGCGGTACCGCCGGAGGAACTGCCACCGGACGAGCTGCTGGAAGAGCCGCCGGACGATGTGCTGCCGCCGGACGAAGAGGAGCCACTGGAAGATGTGCCGCCGGACGACGAGCTGCTCGACGAGGAACCGCTGCTGGAAGTGGCGGTGTTGGCCGGCGGAATGGTGTTACCGGAACCGCCACCGCCACCACAGGCGGACAGCAGCAGGGAAAATGCACAGAGTGCAGTCAAAGAGCGGAAACGACAGGTCATCGCATGAGCCTCAAAAAATATACTGGTACCTATGCCATCCTGCCCCGGCGCGCAAAAAAAGGCCCCGCGGCGCGGGGCACAAGGCTAGGGCATGATGATGCGCATAAACTGCTGGTTTAGAAATCCACGGTCAGGCCCAGCTGGTAGCCGGGACCATACTGCTCGACATCAAACAGCATGCGTCCGCCGGAGTACTGATTGCCGACGAAGTAGTACTGCCCGACACTGTCGGTGACATTGATGGCATCCAGATACAGGCGCACGCCATCCATCAGCCTGTAAGTGGCCTTCACATCGAAGGTGACCGACTCATCCTGGTAGACGTCCGCCCAGCTCTGGCAATTCTGCGCGAAGCCGATTGCAGTATCCGCCTCCAGATCGGCCGCCGTACAGCTACCGATACGCTTCAGGATTTCACTGGTGTAATTGGCGATAAAGCGCACGGACAGATCGTCGTTCTCCCAACCCAGGGTCAGGTTGGCCGCCATGTCAGCCTGTTCCGGCAACTGAATACTGCCAGTGCGCACGGTGTCGCCGACCTTGCCGTCACTCTTCTGCACGGTGAGGTTGGACTGGATAAAGATATTGTCCAGCCAGCGCCCGACGGAATGGTCTTCCCAGCGGCCGTCGAAATACTGGCTGTAGCTCAACTCGGCACCGTACACGCTCGCGCTTTCACCATTCAGGTAGGAAGTGGCATTGGTGATGACGAGATCGGCGGGGATCTGGAACATGGTCACCTGTTCCACCGGCAGGCGGAAGGGCAGGTCGTTGATGGCGATATCCACACCGGAGGCGTCGACGATAAAGTCACTGATGTCCTTGTAGAAGAGCGCACCCTCGAGGAAGGTCTCCTCGCCATACCACGACAGGGACAGATCGAGGTTGGTGGCTTTCATCGGATCCAGTTTCGGGTTGCCGATGCGCACGGAGTTCTCCGCTGCCATCTCGAAATACTGCGCCTGGTAATCCACGTCGCCGCGGATGGAACCGATATCGTTCGGGTCCTCGTTACACTCGCCGTTAAATTCGGAGTTCGGGTCGGTATTACAGAAGATGACCCGGTCGGTGACCTCGAAGAAGGCGCGGCTCTTGCCGAAATCCGGGCGGCTGAAACTGGTCCACAGGGCGGCGCGGCCCAGCAGCTTTTCACTCAGCTCGTGACGGTAGTGCAGCGCCGGCAAGAAGTTGTTGTACTTATTGCCGGTGTTGTCCAGAGGCAGCGCGATATCGAAAGAGTCGAGCCCCTCGCCATCCTCGTTGCGGTCGTTGCGCAGCGCCATATAGCCGGTGGATTCGAACTCGGTGTTCTCATAGCGCGCACCGGCGATCAGGGTGGCATCATCCAGCACCTGGAACTCCGCCATCAGGTAGGCGGCGGACGTGTCTTCGCTCAGTTCGTAGTCCAGCCTGGTGGATTCAACCTCGCGCTCAAGCGCATCGTAGTTATCACCGATGGCGCGGGTGGCGGCGATCAGGCGCTCCGCTTCGCGCTGGGTGATAAAGGCGTGGTCGAAGTTGCCGTTTTCGGGGACATAGTTTTCGAAATCGCCGAGGCGGGCGCCGGCCAGATCCTGACACAACTGGTCGCCATCACAGCCGGCGACGCTGCGGTCGAAGGGCACCACGCTGGCGCGGTTCTTGTCGTTGCTGCGCTCGCGCTGTTGCAGCTTGATGCCGCCCTTCACGTAGTTCAGCGGGCCGCCCTGGTCCCAGTCCTTGCGCAGGTTCAGTGACAACTGGTCCACCGCGTCTTTCCGCAGGTTTTCCTCGAGGAAGAGGTTGTCATAGATCAGGTTGGGTTGGGCGGCGCTGCCGTATTGGTAGCCGTTGGCCCCGGAAATGGCACCGCTGCCGATACTGCCGGTCTCCGCCAGTTCCGCGAGCTGCGGACCGGAGATGATCTGGCCATTTACGAAGTCGTCGCCGGACTGGCCCAGCGCGTTCAGCTCGCGCAGGCGGAACTGCACGCGGCGGCCGTCCGGCTTCTCATTTTCGCTGCGGGACGTCACCAGCTCGTAATCGACCTCCCAGCCCTGGCCGAAGCGATTCTCACCGCCCAGCGCCAGGGTGTTGGTGGTTACTTCCGACTCCTGGATAAAATACTGCTGCTGCAGGTCCACGCCGCCGCCGCCGAACACATTGCTGCCCGGATCCAGGAAGGACACATCGTCCGAGTCGCTGTAATTGAAGCGGTAGTATTCGCGCAAGGCGATATCTTCGTCGGAGTAGCTGGTGTGGTTGAATTTCAGGTGGTAGCGGCTGTTGTCGCTGGGCTGATACTCCAGATTGAGCAGTGCGGCGAAACGTTCGCGCTCGGCGTTTTCCTGCCGGGTCTCAAACTCCCACGGGATCAGCATGACCTGATCGTCGACGGTGACGTAGCTCGGCAGTGTGTCGGCGTGGTGGCGGGTTTCGTAGCCCTGCGTTACCCGCTTCTCCCAGGACGCGGTGTAGGCGACGCCGAGGGTATCGTTCAGGAACAGGTTGGTGCCCTGCAGCGTGAGCTTCGGAGAGTTCTCCTCGGCCTGGTCCTGGTAGTAGTTCTGCGCGCGCAACTTGACCGTATCTTTGCCGCGATCCAGGGCCGACAGGGTTTTTACGTTGATGGAGCCACCGATGGCATCCAGGTCCATATCCGGGGTCAGGGATTTGTTCACCTCGATGGACTGCAGTACGTCGGAAGGCAGGCTGTCGAGGGAGAAGGCGCGGTCTTCCAGTGTCTCATTGGTGCCGCCACCGGCGTTGGCCATGGTGCCGCCATCCATGCGCACGCTGACCATTCCCGGGCCGAGGCCGCGCAGGGAGACGAACTTGCCCTCGCCCTCGCTCTTCTGCAGGGTGATGCCGGGCATGCGCTGTAACAGTTCCGCCGCGTTCTGGTCGGAGAAATTACCGGCATCGTCCTGGGTGACGATAGAACTGAAGTTGTCTTTACTGCGTTCGGCGGCGCGCGCGTTGATGTCGGCGCTGCGCACACCCTCTACATAAACTTCCTCCAGGGTGGTGTCACTGGAGGCTTGTTCATTTTTTTGTTCCGCTTCCTGCGCGAATGCCTGCAGACTCGCTAGGGCGACTGCCAGGGGCAGAATTTTTTTGCTGTACTGTTTCACTATCTTTGTTCTCCCATCCTTAGTCAGGCGGTCGTGCCGGCTGGATAAATCCGGCCAGCAGTGTTTGGCCTGTCTAATCAGTTCTGGCTAATTAGTCCTGGGTAATGGTGATCTCGTCGAATTCGAGGGTCAGGTCATCGCCCGGAGCGCCGTAAACGCCTACATACCAGCTGCTCGGGAATCCAGTGCCTCCTTCGTCCTTGAACGAAGAGCTGTTGAGCTGTTCGAAGGCCGTGGGGAAGGCTGCGGGCGCAAAAGACCGGATTACACGTGGTGTGCCTGCCTCATCGACAACCTGGATGCGAAGGTAGTCGCCGATGGCCAGTCCGGCGCTGGAACGGGAGCGTTTCGATTCAGTGGTCGCCCCGACATCCAGCTTGTGCGCACGCGAACCGTCGAAGGCGGGTGTGGCGGTATCGCTTACCCAGTAGTCGATGGTGGCAAAGCGGCCCACATCCTGGAAGGAAGCCGCCGGGGTCACGCTTTCCATCACGGCGACCCCGAAACGATAGCTGTTATTGCTGGTTTCAAAGGGAATACCACCGGTTGTGGTCACCGACTTCAGGCGCGCCGTGAAGGTGAAATCTCCGGCAATTTCCTGATAGGCAAAGTACTTCCGCACAGAGTCCGAGCTGACACTGCCACCCGCAGCAGTAATAGTGACTTTGTCGGCTTCGTTCAGCAGTACCGAGCCGGAAGGTTCCGTGCCGCTGTCACCGCCCAGATCCAGTGCCGCGCCTGTCCAGGCCGCGCCGCCCGATGCGTAGGCGCCGAGCTCACCGATGGTGTCTGGCAGCTGGTCGATCAGTTCGGAGGGCGCCTTGGCCGCAGTCGCTGCGTCAGTGGTCCAGATGATCCAGTCCACTTCCGCCAGGTGGGCGGAGCTGGAATCCTCACCGACGCGGAACTTGTTTTCACCGCTCGAAGCCCGCCCGGTACTGGTCTCATTGATCACCGGTGTGTCATCGCCGTCGATATAGACTTTGGCCGTCAGGGTGTCGGCGTCGGTCATCGTGAAGGCGATATGGTAGATATGGAAATCGCCGTCCTGCAGTGGCGCCTCGGCTTTGACGTCCGTATCGCCGCCGTCGGTAGCGTCACTATCAGTGAATTTCTCCAGGTGGATACGGCCCTGCTCGGAACCCTGATCCGGACGCAACTGCATATTCACTCGTTTGCTCGCTTCGCCGAAATAGGTTTGTATCTCGAAGCCGCGCTGGGCCGGATCGTCAGCCTTGATGCGGGCGATAGCGGTGAAGTGCTTGGGATAACCGGCGGCAAAAATATCGGGAATCTCCCCGCGGCTCTTGAACGACGCATCTGCGGTCGTATTGAGCAGGGCGGTACCCAGCTTTTCGTCTTCGGCATTGGTTACCGCAGTGAACAGTGTCGCATCCGAACTACCGAAGTCGAATTCGGTCGCGGACGACGTGTCGTAAACCACGGAGCCGATTTCACTCGGTGATTTACAGCCATCGTAAACACTCCAGGGAGTGGCGGTATTGACCTGTGTTGTCGGTACGCAGCTGTCGCCAACCGGCGCCGGCGGTGCTTCCGGCGTTGCGGTGCCCGCTGCACTCCAGTCACTCCAGTCGACGGCATTCTTGACCCGCAGGAACACGAAATACGGTGTGTCGTTGGTCAGCATTTCCAGCGTGTGCGGAGAGCTGACATCTTCCACCGGTGTAGCCTTGGTGACTTCGTCCTCGGTGCCGTAGGCGATGTCGTATTGCAGTGCACCGACGACGCCGTTCCAGCTCACGCGGATGCTCTGGTCGCCGCCGCTCAGAGTAGGTGCTTCCGGTGTCTCAGGAGCGCTGGCCGGAGTGAAGACGTTACAGGCGGCCAGGGCGGCTTCGCCGCTCTCGCTCTGCTGCTCGATTAGCAGGTCGTCGATAATCACGGTTGCGCCGCTGTCGGCCCGCAGTTGCAGGAAGGAGCTGGCGGTGCCCACCAGCTCGGGGCGCGAGTCCACGACTTCACCGGCCACCAGGGTGTCGCCGGGAATATTCACCTGCACACGCTCGCCGGGAACCAGCAGGTTCGCGTTCACATTGAAGATGCGCGAGCCGCGGCTGCCGCCGCCGTGGTAGGAGTTGGCCTCGCTGGTCGAGTTGTTGTCTACATAGATCTGCATCAGACCGGTGCCGTCCGCCTCCTTCACGCAGAAGGAAATGCGGTAGTTCTGGCTCAGGTCCAGCTCGCCCCAGGTGCTCAGGTCGTCGGACGTGGTGGAATTGATTTTCGGGTCTGAGGCGTCGTTGTCCGGTTTGGTTTGGCCGACGGAGAAACGGGCGTTGTGAATGAGCAGGGCAGGGTTGCCGCTGTCGTTCTTCAGGCCCAGGCGCTCCGCCAGGTCGTCGATATAGCCATCACCCGCCGTGGATGCGTCGTCGAAGTAGCAGCAGGTCGGGTAATAGAAAGCGGGCCATTCGTCGCCGTTGTGAATTTCGACCGCCTTGTAGTCGGGGCTGAACAGCGCGATGTTGTCGGTGCGGTCCATATTGGCGAACTGTTCGTCGCCAAAATTCTCGCTGAGGATGGGGCCGCCGGTATCGCCGCCGGACGATCCGCCGCTGGAGGAGCCGCCGCTGGAGGAGCCACCGCTCGAGGAGCTACCACCGGAGGAGCCGCCGTCGGATACGCCGCCACCGGAGGACGAGCTGGAAGGCGGCGTGGACAGGATGTCGCCCTCGTTGTTTGAATCGGCACCGCCGCCGCCACAGGCGGTCAGGCAGCTGAGCAAGAAAAGGGAGGCCGGGGTACTGTACCAGGCATTCATGGTTGATCCTCTCTACGTCATCGCTAGTTATTGTTATCGAGCTCGAGTACCCAGAGTCTCAGGTTTGTAAACCTTGTGGTTTGGCAATCTAAGCAGATTGGTCAGCCATATTCAAGCTGCATCTTGAATTGGTAATCCTTTTTGGGTAGTGCCGGTGCAGGCTGGTAGGTAAGGCACTTCGGGGAGGTGGGCGGCAATAAAAAAGGCGCCCCGTGGGACGCCTCGCGATCCTGTGAGATCGGATACTTAGTTGCAGCTGCCCGCCGCCGGGTCTATGCCGGTAACCGACAGCATGTCGATATTGGCTAGCCCGGAACTGCCGCTGGCCTGCAGCCGCAGCAGGTTGGTGCCGCTGCTGAGGCCGACATCCACCGTGCCGCTGTCGGTGTAGCTGGTCCAGGCACCGGTACCGGCCATGGTGATACCGGCCACCTGGCCGCCGTTCACCAGTACGTTCGCCGGCCGGTCGCCGCTGCCATTGGCAAAGCGCCACTGCAGGGTATAGACGCCGGCGGCGGGTGCGGATACAGACCACTCGATGCCGGCACCGCTGGCGTTGTCGGTATTGGCGTAGCCGCTGCCGGTGTAGCCGGCGTGCTCGCTTTCCACCGCACCGTCCACGGAACAGAAGCCGCTGGCGTTTTCCTGCAGGGTAATGGTGCCGGTGCTGCCGCCACCACTGGAGCCTCCGGAAGAGGTGCCGCCAGAGCTGGAACCACCGGATGAGGAGCCATCGCCGGTCGCGTTGTACACCTCGAACTCGGCGATCTGTGGCGCGCTGCTGGCGCTGTCGATCATCAGATTGAGCTTGTCCATGGTGACATCGCCGAGATAGACCTGCAGCGCTGCGCCGATACCGCTACCGGATGCCAGCTCCTGGCCATTGTCGTGGTTGACCAGCCGCCAGTTCTGCACGGCGCCGCCGATTTCGCGGATGATCACGGTGTTGAAGGCGCCACCAAAATCTTTGACCGAGATGCGCTCGCCGCTGGACGAACCCGGCTGCCAGTAGCTCTGCAGATCGCCGTCGATCACATTGCCATAGCTGCTGCCGCCACCCTTGCTGCTGCCGTCGGCGCCGCCGCTGAGTGCCAGGTTCGGGCCCAGTTCGCCGGGCTCACCGCCGGAAGAACCACCGGAAGAGGAACCGCCGGAACTGCTGGAGCCTCCGGAAGAGGTGCCGCCGCTAGAGGAAGAACTGGAACTGCTCGACGAGCTGCCGCCGGAAGAGGAGCCGCCCTCGGACTGGCAGTTGCCGTCAGATACCAACAGGCCGGTGTTGGCGCCCGCCGTGGCCAGCACTATCTGCGGCACGCAGCCGGCGTCGTCCAGCGTGTACGCATAGGGAATACTGATGGACGTCGTCGACACCGGGTTCGGGCCGGCCGGATGGTTGTCGTCGTCGTCTGCGGTCCAGGTGATATTGGACCAGACGTTGCCGCTGACCTGCCAGTAACCCATGTCGTTGGTGTAGAAGGTGCCCAACGGGTCCTTGGAATCCTCGAAGTAGTTGTTGTCTGCCCGCATCTCCCCGCCGATACGCGGGTTCATGCCGGACTTGGTGATGCCGCGATAGTGGTTGTTGAACGCGTGTGCGGTCGCATGGCGCAGCAACGGTGTGCGGGAGTCGATGTTCTCGTAGAGGTTGTGGTGAAAGGTCACCGGCCCGTTGGTGTCATCGCTGTCGCTGGAGCCCACGAGGCCACCGCGGCCAGAGTTGCGCAGAATACTGTAGGAGAGGGTCACGTACTTGGTGGTGGCCTTCATGTCGAACAGAGCGTCGTAGCCCTCGCTCTCGCCGCCGGAGGCTTCCAGCGTCAGGTGGTCGGCCCACACGTTGTAGACATTGCTCTCCATGCCAATGGCATCACCGCCGTTGGAGATCGGCGAACCGGACTTCTTCACGTTGCGCACATGCAGGTTCTGCAGAATGATGTTGGACGCGCTGCGCAGGTGAATGCCCAGCTCATCGAACAGCGCGCCATTACCGACACCGATGATCGAAACATTGCTGACTTCTTTGATCTCAATCTTGTCGTCGGCGGTGTTGCAGCTGTCACCGGACACCTTGCTGGTGTTGCCGTGATTAATCGTACCCTCGACGTGAATGATGATGGGGGTGTCGCTGGCGGCGCGGTTGCACAGCGCCGCATGAATCTCTGTGCCACTCGTCGCGTAGACGACCTGGCCACCCGCGCCGCCGGTGGTGCCGCCGTTCAACGTGGCAAAGCCAACTGGCTGGGCCGACACCCAGGCCGGCAGTAACAGGCTGCCGAGCAGTGTCCCGAGCACCGCTGGCGTTTTCAGTTTGGTTTTCATGTGTCTATCCGAATTTATTATTGGAAGTTGGATGGAATCGACAATCAGTCACTGCGGCTGGGACTGCGGGGAAAGAACAGCCGACCAATCATCATCGCTGTACTGCGATCCCCTACTGACAGGCAGCGCTATCGCGGGCCTTTGGGGTGAGGCTTTTGGTTGGCCAATATTTAATTTGGCAAGGCCAAAAGTGATGAAGAGGTTAGTCAGGTTGTATTTTTGTGTAAAGCCTCTCTCTGACAGTTTTGTCTTTTGGCGCCTGGTGTGCTCTTTAATTGTGCGCAGCTGCACAGGTTTGCCGCCGGCAAAGCGGGTCCGCGCCCGAACGAAACGATTTCCGATAAGTTCAGGCTATTAACTCGAGTTGCATAAGTAATTTTCACAAATGAGAATGGCTCGCAATAATGGACGCGTAACCAACAACCGGGTGGGGCAGCGCCATGCTAAAGACCGTCAGTTTCGCCATCGTCCATATGGCAGTCGCTTTCAGTGTCGGCTTTCTGATGACCGGGGACCTCCTGGTCGGCAGCGCGCTGGCACTGGTGGAGCCGCTGTGCAATACGGTGGCCTACTACTTCCACGAGAAGGTGTGGAAGCGCGTGGAGTCGCGCCGGCGCGCGGAGCGGAATAGCAATCGCTATGCAGAGCTGCTGCACGCCTGATCACGGGGCGACTTAGCCCGCAGTGGGCGGGATCCAAACGCTATTCTGCGTTAGCATGGGCGCCATAAAAGCCATAACACGTCCGTCGGAGGCCCATCTTGCGTCGCTTTGCCCTCGTTCCCACAATTTTGCTCTCACTCACCGCGGCCGCGCCGGCCCTGTCGATGCCGCATACCGATGCGGCACTGCTGGAACAGATCCGCCAGGACGTCTCCGCGGAGCGTATCGAGCAGGATATCCGCACGCTGGTCGGCTTCGGCACTCGCCACACCCTGTCGGAAACCGAGTCCGATACGCGCGGTATCGGTGCCGCGCGGCGCTGGGTTTACGAGGAGTTCAAACGCATCAGCGACGCCTGCGATGGCTGCCTGGAGGTGTATTACCAGTCCGGTTTCGTCGAGGGGGAGAAGCGCATTCCCGAGCGTACCGAGGTGGTGAACGTGATTGCCGTGCAGCGCGGTGCCGTGGACCCCGGCCGCTACGTGATCATGTCCGGTGACATCGACTCGCGGGTGTCCGACGTCATGGATTACACCTCGGACTCCCCCGGCGCGAACGACAATGCCTCCGGCCTCGCCGGCGCCCTCGAGGCGGCGCGGGTGCTGAGCAAGCACAAGTTCGCCGGTTCGGTCGTCTACGCCGGCTTGTCCGGGGAAGAACAGGGCCTGTTCGGTGGCAAGATCATGGCCGCCGCGGCGCAGAAGGACGGCTGGCGTATCACCGGTGTGCTGAACAACGACATGATCGGCAATATCGAGGGGATCAACGGAGTCATCAACAACACCACCGCGCGGGTCTTTATGGAAGGCACCCGCATGAACGAGAGTGCCGACGAGGCGCGCATGCGCCGCTTTACCGGCGGTGAAGTCGACTCTCCGTCCCGCAACCTCGGCCGCTATGTACACAAGATCGCCGACAACCATATTCCCAACCTGGACGTGATGATGATCTACCGCCTGGACCGCTTTGGTCGCGGCGGGCACCACCGCCCGTTCAACGACCTGGGCTATCCCGGCGTGCGCATCATGGAAACCAACGAGAATTACAACCGCCAGCATCAGGACCTGCGCACCGAGAATGGCATCCGCTACGGTGATGTGATTGAGGGGGTAAACCTCGACTACGCTGCCAAGCTGACCTCGCTTAACGCGCTGACCATGGCCGCCCTGTCGAAGGCGCCGGCACCGCCCACCAAGGTCAGCATCGAGGGCGCCGTATCACCCAACACCACGCTGAAATGGCAGGCCGCCGACAAGCGCGAGAAAAACCTGCTGGCCGGTTACAAGATCTACTGGCGCCTGACCGATGAATCCACCTGGACCCACAGCCGCTACGTCGGTAACGTCGACGAGTACACGCTGGAAAATATCGTGATCGATAATTATTTCTTTGGCGTGGCCTCCGTGAGCAAAGACGGCTTCGAGAGTCCGGTGGTATTCCCGGGGCCGGCGGGATCATTTTATCCCGGAGAATCCGCCGCAAAATAACCTGCGGGTTCTGCGCCTCATTGGGGGGAAAGGGCCACATAAATTTATGTGGCCCTTTTTTTCCGATCTTCCGCGACATAGATATCAGTGATCGCCCTGCAACTCTGCCCCAGGAGCCGGGCGGTGCGACCTATATCGCCGACGATCGCGATGCCGTATATGGAAGATCATCGACGAAGGGGGACTGACCTTAGCGGCAACGCGAACCTGCCTGCAAGGGCAATGCTAACGGGCAGGCGGCTGTGATGTGGCCGATTGGGCGACTCGTTGCCTGGTTACTCCTCCAAACCATGAGCCTCGCGCAATCTGGCCTTGTCCCGCGCAGCTTCGCCCATCCCTTCTTTCATAGATTCCGGGATCTTTTCTGTCGGTACCACCAGGTCTCCGTCAATCGGCCACTCGGTCAACAATTCCGGATGATAGCCTTTCGGATAATACAGTTGCGGATCCACCTCGAGATTACGGATCTCTTGTTGCTGAATATCTTTACGGGAGTGGCGAGGGTGGGGCACCACGAAATCCTTGCCGTCTGACATATCGAATTGCGGTGCGCGATTATTCGGATAATCGGGCAGAATGCCCTCCCGCACCCACGCCTTATCAGGGGTGATATTTACAACGATGCCGTCCGGAGCGCCGAAATGGTAGGGGCCTTTCCAGTGCTCGCGCACCTGTGCCACGGTCTCTTCGTTCAGGTACGGATCGAAGGGCATATGCGTGGTCATGAACAGTCGCGGCTGTATCTTGTTAGCGAGCCAACCCGCGGCGTAACCGGGAGTGTGATGTGTGTCTACCGTATAGCGACCGAGGAACGGCGGCACGCCCTGGACGATTGAACTCAGGCCGAGTAGTTCGGTCTGGATTTCGGTGACATAGAGGTCGCAGCCCTTCGCATATTTCAGGTCGAGCATGGATGGCCGGCCGTCCCCAGTCCAGACAAAACAGAGATTTTCGCCGTCCGGTGTCTTCCAGTCGAGGCGGTAGCCCGAGGCGCCGTCTTTGGCGTGGCTGCGACGCCAGTGACGTACCGTAGCGCCGTCTTTGTCGTAAATAACGCCGCCATCATCCTTATAGTCGAATTCCACCACGCGGATCTGGTTGCCCGATGGAAAGACATCGAACGCGTCGGTATGCCAGTTGAGCATTTTCAACATGCCGTCGACCATCCATTTGGTGCCGTACTCCTCACTGGCTCCGGATGGCCCGTAAACGGTCAGTGGTTCGTGCCAGCGGCCGGACCAGCCACCGAATTCGTACAGGTAGGGCAGGGAGCCGAAATGGTCGACGTGAAGATGTGTGATAAATACTTTGGTGAGTTCGTTGAGGGCAAGCCCCGCCGCCGAATAATTCGCGATGGATCCCTCACCAATGTCGAATATGAAATTATCACCGTTTCCCAGCTCGACAAAAATACTCGTGTTCATCTGTCCCGGCCGAATGACCGGTGATGTGCCCATGAAGGTCACACGCATTTCGTTGGGCTGCAATGGTTCCGTGCGCGGATACCAGTTGGCGGCAGATGCCATGTGCGCCATCGGCTCGATACCTTCGAACATCAGGCCTTCCTTCCACAGCTTTTTGTCTCCGGTTGGGTTGTTCACGCCGGCAGTCAGTACTTTCATGATGTCTTCGGGACTAGAGTAGAGCTTCCCTTTCTTCTGCTTGAGTTTTTCGATGTCGACTGTATTGAAGTCAAATTGCTGGTAACCCTTGCGAGAGTGCGTGTGCTGTAACCCGGACAGGTCGTTCGGGTTGTCATTCAGGTAGGCACTGATTTCAGCTTCAGTAGGGGCTGCGAGAAGCAGGTTGGTGCCGATCATTAGGATTCCGCAAAGTACTATTGATGCCGACTTATTCATCTTTCCTCCGTGAACATTGAGAACGACGGATCAAAACTCAAAGTATGGTTGAGCCGGACGGACAATCATCGGTATCGACGCGCATTCCACCATTACCCTTTTGGTGTCGCTGGAGGCATCGAAGCTGACCTGGTGTGTCAGTGCTTCAGGGGGGGTGAACTGGAGAAGAGTGCCCCAGCATAGCGCCACGGCCGCATGGCCGGGGTGTAGACTCCCTCTACCGCGATCAGATTCGTAGCCACCAACTGTCTCTATTTTGACACTTTAGCTACCGCTTCGATTTCAATCAGAGTATCCGGGGTAGCCAATGATGCGACCCCGATTCCGGTCAGTGCGGGCCGGGATGTACCCAGGTATCCGGCGATAATGGGGACTATTTTTTCCATATGATCTGCCACCTCTCCCCTGACATAAACGCGCAGTTGCAAGATGTTTTCTGCGGATGAATTTGCGGCTTCCAATACAGACAGCAGATTTTTTGCCGCACCTTCTGTCTGCGCTTCTATATTGCTGTTTTTAACCTCATAGTTTGTATCCCAATCCACCTGCCCGGATACAAATACCAGCCCAACTTCTGTATCAACTTTGGCATGAGACATGCCGGAAGACGTGCCGTCATAGAGATCTGCAGGATTGACGTTCTGAATGCTCATGGAAACCTCATAGTCTGGTGCGATAAGTGCCGGATCAGAGTAGAGGCTAGGAGTCGGGGTAGCCATACAGAAGAGCTTGTGACCGATACAAGCAACGCTATATTGACGCGGAAAACCGTTTATCGACCAGATCGAGCAGCCATGTCATAAAAGCATCGCTCTTGGCGCCGGGGTGATACGCCGCTACGACCTCATAGCCCGGCGGATATTTTTCAAGAGGGATTTCCATCAGGCCCTCACATGGGAGGAGCCGTGAAGGGATAAAACCGACCAGATTCGTTTGCTTCAAGTACTCCTGGGCCATGAAGAACGACGGGACGGAGACGACCACATTCCTGCGCAGGCCCTGCCGTGTGAACCAGGCATCGGCCGATCCCTTAAAACTGCCGGTTCCGGGCGATGTCACGACAAAATCATGTTCTACAAGCTGCTCCAGCGCCAAGAAGCCATCGAAAGTAATATTTTTATTTGCCGATACACAGAGGTATTTTTCGGTAAACAACGGCTCGGAGATCAGGCCGTCGGGAACATAACCTTCGGAAGTAAATGCCAGGTCAATTTCGCCCTGGCGCATTTTCTTCGTCAAATTGACGCTCTCGATATTGGTGACGATGACTTTCACCCCTGGCGCTGATTCTCGCAGCACCTGGATCAAATCCCCTACGATGACCTTCTGCGTATAGTCGGTGGCCGAAATCACCAGCGTTCTTTCTATCTGGTTTGGCGCGATGGAATCAGGTAGCGGGATTTCGTTGAGATGAATGAGTACCTTGTGAATATAAGGTTCAATCCGATTTGCATAGGGTGTGGGTTTTACTCCGTGCCCAGTGCGGACAAAAAGCTGGTCGCACAGAATCTCTCTGAGTTTTCTTAGCTGAAGACTGATCGCCTGCTGTGAGAGGTCAAGGTACTCTGCTGCCGATGATAGGTTTTCAAACCTATACAGGGCATCGAGTGTTCGCAGGTGGTGTATTTCGAGTTTTTCTATCATGTTGGACTGGCCTGACGACAATGCAGTTGTGTGCGGCGAATCGAACCTGCAAAGGCTCTGACAATTGTAGTGACAAGGCAGCGCAAGCTTACTCCGACAATCATCTGTCCGCCTGTCGTTTGTGGCATATTCGGGAACTGAAATCGCTGTCCAACCCGGCTCTATACTGTGACAGCCAGAAGCCGGCAGCCCATCGCTGCCAGCCGGGGACCAAACCCAGTCGATGATGCCATGAATGAAGTCCTGATACAGGCGCGCAATCTCTGCATGTCCTACCGCACCGGCCGCGAGCGGATCGAGGTGCTGCGGGGATTATCGCTGGAGCTACGGCGCGGTGAGGCGGTGGCGATTGTCGGGCCCTCAGGCTCCGGCAAGAGTACGCTGCTGAACCTGCTCAATGGTCTGCAGCGTCCCGACAGCGGTCAGCTCCGCGTGTTCGGCCGCGAGCAGGCTGACCTCGGCGAGGACGGCTGGGCCGAGTTGCGCCGCACCCGCATCGCGACCCTGTTTCAGGACGGCAACCTGATCCCGACGCTGACGGTGGCCCGCAATATTGCCTTTCGCGCCGGGCTGGCCGGCCTGGGCCAGCACGGCGGCCAGGCGTTGCTCGAGCGCCTGGATATTGCCGCCACCGCGCAACGCTATCCCGATCAGCTTTCCGGCGGTCAGCGCCAGCGCGCGGCCCTGGCCTGTGCCTTCGCCATGCAGCCGCAAGTGATACTGGCCGATGAACCCACCGGCAGCCTCGATCAGGCGACGGCTCAGCGCGTGGCTCCATTGTTTTTCGATGCCATCCGCGAGCGGGCAGTCGCTGCCCTGATCGTCACCCACAACGCGGAGCTCGCCCGGCGCTGCGACCGGGTGCTGGAACTGCGGCAGGGAGCCCTGAGCCCATGGGACTCGGCACTGTCTTCCTGAGCCATTACCGCCGCCATCCCGGCCAGCTGGCCGGCTTGCTGCTGATCCTGATCTGCGCCGCCATGCTCTGGAGTGGCGTCCGCTCACTGACCGGACGCGCCGAAGAAGCCGTCACGCAATCCAAAGCCGCACTGGAACCGCGCCTGAGTGTGCTGCGCGCGGATGGTCGCGCGGTGGATGTGGAGGATTTCGCGCGGTTGCGCCGGGCGGCTCTCTGCGCCTCACCGCGTTTGCACGTGACCTTGCCGGCGGAAGAGGCACCGGAAATCCTCGGAATCGATCCGTTCACTGCGGGTTGCCTGCGCCAGTACAGTGTCGGCGCGCCGGTTACCGATACGCTGGTAGCCGGGCTGGATCGGCGAGTGCTGCTCGGCAGTGCCGGGGACCTGGCGCGCTGGCGGCAGCTGGCCCCGCCGGGCACCGGTGATTACCGGCTCGACGAAACCGAGGGATTGCCGGCGGGCGTATTGCTGACCGATATTGCCGTGGCCGCCGAGCTCGCGTCGGCCGGGCGCGCGACGCTGGAGATTCTGCTGCCGGCGGCGGAACTCGACAGGCTGCAGCTGCCCGCCGGCTACCGCGCCCAGATCGAAGACTATGGTGTGGAACCGGATCCCCTGGTCGAGGCCTTTCTGCTGAATCTCAATGCGTTGGGCGCCCTCGCGCTGTTGGTGGCGGCGCTGCTGGTGCGCAGTGTCTATCGTTTCGCGCTGGAGCAGCGGCGCCGCAGTCTCGAGATCCTGGGGCGGTTCGGCGTGCCGACTTCGCAACTGCGGCTGGCACTGGTGGCGGAGGTGTTGTTGCTGGCCCTGATCGGCGCCAGCTTCGGCGTCTGGCTCGGCGCACGGCTGGCGGCGGCAATGGCCGAAGGGTTTAAAGGAACCCTCAGTGGCTTGTTCAGTGTCGATACCCTGGCGCAGAGCCCGCCGGCGGTCGAAACCTGGCTCGGCATGGTGTTGATTCTAGCGGTGGTCGTCGGCTGGGCCTGCGTCGATCTGCTGATGTTGCGCCGCCGCGGTCAACCGGGCGCCACGCCGAGCGAAAAACAGGTTGCGCTGATTCCTCTGCCCCCGATGCAGCTGCCCAGATTCCTGGTGCCAGCGGTCCTGTTGCCAGCGACCCTATTGATAGTATCGCTGGCCGTTCTGCTGGCGACGGAACAACTCTCACTGATATTCCTCGCCACCACCGGCTGCCTGATTGGCGCCGGCCTGCTGCTGCCGCGGCTGCTGAACTGGTTGCTGGCGCGGGCGGAGCGTCGCTGTCGGCAAGCGCTGCTGGAATGGTCCTGCGCCGAAATGCGCGCACTGTGCCGGCTGCTGCAGTTGCCATTGGTGGCGCTGGCCTTCGCGATCGCGGCGGCCATCGGGGTGCAGACGATGGTAGCCGGGTTCGAGGCAACCTTTGCGCGCTGGCTCGACCAGCGCCTGCAGGGCGATCTCTACCTGGACCCCGGTCGCCCGGTGGCTGCAACCGATTGGGATGGGCGGCTGCGGGCCCTCCCCGGGGTGAAGACCGTACTGCCGATGGTGCGCGGACGCGGTCTGGTCGACGGGCTGCCGGTGGATGTACTGGGGGTGCATCCGAACTCGCCGCTGGTGCAGGACTGGCCCTTCCTGGCCGCGGTTGCCGATCCCTGGCGCGCACTGGAAGAGCGGGGCATTCTGATCAATGAACAGCTGGCCCGACGGCAATCGCTGGCACTGGGCGACGAGATCCATTTCCGCCTCGGTGCCGAGGCGCAATCGCGCCAAGTGATCGGCATTTACGCCGACTACGGCAGGCCCGAAGGCGAATTAATGCTGTCGCTGGCGATATTGCCGGATGCGCTCCCGCGCCGCTACACGACGTTTGTGCTCGGCGTAAACGACCCCGGCGGCATCCACTGGCAGGACTGGCCCGGGCGATACCCGTGGCTGGCCGGTGGACGCCTGCGGGATCAGGCCGGGCTGAAGCGCGCCGCCAACGCCGCCTTTGCGCGCACTTTTCAGATGACGCGCCTGCTGAACGGCCTGACGCTCTCACTCGCCGGCGCGGCGCTGGCGCTGATGGGGTTGGTGATTTTCCGGCTGCGCCAGCGCAGCTATACCCTGCTGCATGTTTACGGTGTACCGCGGCGGCGCCTGCGCCGACGCCTGATTGTCCACAGTATGCTGATTACCGGCTTGCTCGGGTTGCTGGCGACGCCGCTGGGGATTTTCCTCAGCTGGGTGTTGGTGGCCAAGGTCAATCCCGCGGCTTTCGGTTGGGCCCTGCCGTTAAAACTCTACCCCGGCTTCTGGCTCCAGGTCTGGCTGGTCTGCCTGCTGATCGGCGCTTCGGTCGGCGCGCTGATGCGCGATCCGGTGCGGCTGGAGACGCTGAAGAATGAATAGGGCGGGCCGGATACTGCTGCTGTTATTGATGCTGAGCGGCTGCGGAAAAGCCGTCGAGCGCGATGCGTCGATCAGCGCGCTGCGGGACTCGCCAGAGGGTTTTACCCAGGCGGCGCCGGGCATGACCGTCAGCCTGCCGGAGGATATGGGTGCGCACCATGATTATCGCCTCGAGTGGTGGTACCTGACCGCCAACCTGCACAGTGCCGACGGCGAGCGCTTCGGTGTGCAGTGGACGCTATTCCGTTTCGGCCTGCGGCCCGGGCCCTACCGGGACAAGGAACCGGGCTGGCGTCGTGACGAAATCTGGTTTGCCCACGCCGCCTTGAGCTGTCCCGGCGATCACCGCTTTGCAGATCGCAGCGCGCGCGGAGGCACTGGCCAGGCGGGGGTAACGGCGCAGCCGTTCCGGGCCTGGATCGATCACTGGCAGCTTGAAAACCTTGATGAGATCGGCGAAGCAGGTCGCTGGTCACTGGCGGTGGACAGCGAAGACTTCGCCTACCGGCTGCAACTGCAGCCGCGTCTGCCCGCGGTGCCGCACGGCAGCCGCGGCTTCAGCGCCAAATCCGCCGCTGGCGGCGGCTCGATGTATTTCAGCTACCCGCTACTGGCCATCGACGGCGAAGTGATGATCGACGGGCTGCATTTCGAGGTGTCAGGGCAGGGCTGGTTCGACCGCGAATGGAGCAGTCAGTACCTGCAGCCGGATCAAGAAGGCTGGGACTGGCTGGCGCTGCACCTGGACGACGGCCGCCACCTGATGCTGTTCCGCATCCGCGGCACCGAACCCTATTTCACCGGCACCCTCGTCGCGGCCGATGGCAGCGCGCAGACCCTCAGTGCAAATGACTTCAGCCTGCAGCCGCGCGAATACCGCGACAGCCGCTTTGGCAAAGTGCCGGTGGTTTGGCAGCTGCAATTGCCGGCGGCGGGGCTGGATCTTGAGATCCGTTCCTGGCCCGGCGATTACTGGAACCCGGGCCGATTGCGCTATTGGGAGGGGCCGGTCAGTGTCAGTGGCAGTCATGCTGGGGAAGGCTATCTGGAGATGACGGGGTATGGGCACTGAAGCTAATTACATTCGTCAGAACTAAAAGCAGCCCTAACACTATCGGAAATAGTTGACCACTACATAAGACATGGAAGTTAAGTTGGGCACGTAATCAGAAACATAACGTCCATAGCATTGGGCGTCCGGTGGAGGTGCCTCCAGGGGGCGGAGCTACCTGCGTGCGTTCATTAGGATTCGGGCGCTCTACCGACATTCTTATTGCGCTTAGATTTACGCTTAAAATAAGCCGCTACTGTTGTTGCAATCGCAAACAGGCACGCGATTGAGCCAATGAGGCAAGGAAAGAACAAAAGAGGAATCTTAGCGACGTATCCCATGTAAGCAAATACGCCTAACAAGAACCCGACAAAAATCTCTGCAATCAATGACTCCCAATCAACTGCAGCATTGACATCAACAGTTTTTGCTCCGTAGTGCCTTAAACCGAGACTTTTTATCTTTCTAGCCATAGAAAACCAGAACGCCGACAGCAGGTGCACAAGGTGAACTGTCCCGCGGAGGGCCGGCGGCCCGTAGCATGCAGCCTGGCCTTGTCAACTCCCTTTGAGGCATTGGAACACACCTGATACTGAAGCAGGGAATTTAGCAGCCTCGTACTTACCAATTGCCGGATTGAGTGACAGTGCATCACCATTCGACGCATTTCGCTCAGAGTATCGAATAATCTTAAACTCTTTGGAGTCGCATTTCTCGCCAGCTTTTTGAAGCCAAATCGATCTGACATCTGAAAAGCTTTCCCCATCAGGAACTGAAAGAGAGAGATCTTCCATTTTTCCCGCTGTCTTTTTCTCCATTGGAACAACAGCGTATGCATGCCCAACGAAGAAGCTGAGGATGAATGAAACTATATACTTATTCATTATTCGATCATTATGTAGTTAATGCCGCAATCAGCCGTAATAAAATGCGTCGATTAAATTTTGTAAAAACGTGGGCATGCGAACATACAAAAATTAAGCATAGCTTTTTATGTCGGCCTGCATTGTTTTGTTACGCACGAAAATGCTACGCAGCTGGTATCTCCAGATAAACCAAACTTCAGGAACCAGGATTGTAATCACTAGCATTCCCCATTCACGCGTAATAAACAGAAAATCGCCTGGATCTTCAGCGGTTGCACTATCAATTATCCCCAAGAACTCCAAAAGTGGCCAAACTGTTCTCACAGATACAAATGCAAAAGTCAAAGCATAACTTCTGACCATAAACTGAAAGTGAAGTAAGAAACGTTTCTTTACCGCCAGAAGAAATGCTACCAGTGTATTAAGAAGCCATAGAAAGCCGAAAATAAAGGTTGGTAATGCAAATTGAACTCCCCCAAAATCAAGCAACAAATAAAAGGAGATAGGGGCTGCCAAAAATATTGAATAAACGTATACCTTTCCAGCACTTCTATGCCAAATCGGATACCTTTTTCTAAGTCTGCTGCTAAATTGGAGCGGACCAATAAATAGTGCAAGAAAACCACCGAGCACATGTAGAAATACTATTATCACATCTAACTCAAACGTAGCGTAACGTTCACCAGTGAACGTAAGGACTGGCACCGCATCTCTAACCACGAAATAGCAAGACACCGCCGCGATAAAAACAAACGTTGTATACCTCATCAGGTTTACTATGTTGTTCATATTCCTTCCTAGTGCCAAACGCCGCCAGCAGTGGCGACTTACTTTATGCGCATTTTGCGTGAAAATGGGAGCATAGCGACCGCGCAAAACGTGCACAACGTAAGGCGTCCCGCGGAGGCCCGAAGGGCCGTAGCATCCTGCTTGCGTTTGTTAAGGTGCAATGCACTGCTTGGCCTCAATCAACTCGCCCTCATTACTGACAAGTAAACACATATCGCCATCTACAAGTACCGAACCATCATTATAAACGGGCGTAATCATTACATGAGTACGTGTACTTTCCTCTGTAACACGATACTCGTACTCCCGAATTTCATTCTGGCCAGAATAAATTTTGCTCGCCCATTTTTTTGCCGTCAACAAAACTTTCTCTTCGACGAGGCGATCTTGTTCCTTACTTTTATTACTCCAGATAGGGGTGTCAAAAGACTCGGTATTCACGCTGATCAGCACAATAAAAGTCAAAATTAACTTCTTCATGTACCGTACCTTAACGCCAAGCTTTGGGGCCGAAGGGAAGCGAAGCGTACCGAAGGTCCCACAACAGAGCTTTATCATACGATCTGTATTCGCCGCTCTACTAAACATTCGAGCTGCTTGATTTCGATTTGCCATCAATGAGAGAGCCAACAGAAGCTCCTACTATTAAGCCAAATGCTGTTCCGAACAGAAGTGACAACCCCATTTCAAACCAAAACATCCCGGCAAATAGGCCAATTACAGACCCAATGATAACGCCCCACGTTATATATTTGCTTTGCCGTGGTTCTTCAGAAGCTAATTGATCATTTTTAATTCATTTCCTTGCCTCATGTTTTTATATGCGTGCTGCATCGCAAGATACGCATAACAATTTTATTCAAAAGCCTAGGGTTTTATATCACCGAGGCCTCATGTCTCGGAAATGATTCTACGGCTGCGTTAAAAAGGCCAGAAAATCAAATAGTTAAAGACGCCCAAATACATTGCCCTGGAATTATATGGCCCCCTGGCGAATTACGCGCCATGTGGGATGGCTTTTGTTTTCGAGGTCGCTTGTAGAGAAGTCAATAAGTTACGCTATTTCTGCAGGTGTTATAAAGCCCGTGGCTTCTAAATTCGGTTTAGTTTTGTGTCGGTGGGTGGGCATGCCGTGATTGCGGTACTTTTCCAGTGCTCTCGATCTGTGTGAAAACTGATCGCGAAGATGTCGGGCTCCGTCGCGTGTGGAGCAAGTGTTGGTGCGGTTGCCCAGAAAAATTGGCGTAGGGAAAAAGTAGATCTGTCTCGGTGCTGTTAGTGGTGGCGTGTAAAAGTAAGCCGGGAATTTTGCAAAATTTGCCTGTATACGCATTGAATTCGTAAGGCTACGGAATTGCGCCGGACTTCGATAATTCAGTGGGGATAAACAAAATGGGGAGAGGAAATGGTGGGCCCTCCGGGACTTGAACCCAGGACCTGCCGATTATGAGTCGGATGCTCTAACCAACTGAGCTAAGGGCCCCCACAGCCGCTTGCGTCGAGGTCGCAGGCGGTTGGGCAAAGTACTCGATTTTCCCTTGTAAATCAACGCTTTTTCCCGCGCGGGTTACCAGGCGAAGGCGAAGCCGAGGTTGGCGCTGGCTGCCTCCCAGTCCAGGTCGTCGATCGAGCGCAGGTAGCTGAGATTGAAGTAGAGGCCGCCGCTCTCCCGCTGCAGCAGCACTATGCCGCCGCCGATTTCCGCCCAGGCGGCACCGCGGTCGTTTTCCAGGTAGAGGCGGTTGTCGAACTGCAGTTCGTCGTGGCCGTCGAGGGTGTACCAGAGGTTGCCGAAGGCGTAGTACTGGTTGCGGCCATCGGGGTTGTAGGCGCGCAGGCCGGCGCGGAAAGTGAGTTCCGGCGTCATGTCCGGCTCGACGCGCGCGATACCGTCCTCATAGGCGTCGAAGTTGGTGTAGTTGGCCACCAGCTGCAGCTTCGGTTCCAGGTTGATGCGCTGGTTCAGTGCCCGGGTCCAGCCACCCTCCAGCGAGACGCTGAGCTGAGGGGCGAAAACGCTGTCGTCGACGCCGCGTTCGGAGCGGCTCTCCAGTTCCAGGTAGGCGACTTTGACGAACAGGTTCAGGTAATTCTGGTTGATACGGTAGTCGGTGAAGTAGCCGCCGAAGTAGTAAGTCTCCAGTTCGTTGCGGCCCGCGTCGAAGTCCCTGAAGCCGCGAGCGAAGCCGCTGACATCGCCGTTGGCGCGGCTGCTGCCAATAAATACACCCAGCTCCTGGGTGCCGCGGCAACTGGGGGCAGAATAGATATTGCCGCCCAGCTGCAGGCCGCCCAGATTGCCGTCGAAACGGCTGTACACGTCACCGTCCCAGTCGATATCGGCGCTTTGGTAATAGAGCCGCATCCAGGCATTGTTCTCCGCGTTGCTCCAGTAGCGCTGTTCCCCGCGCCGCTTGTGATAGCTGCCCACTTCCGCGAGCGACACGTAGTGGGCGAGGGATTTCGCCTGGGCATAGAGTGGAATTTCCGGCCGGTACAGTGGTATCGGTCTGGCACCTGCTGGCGGTGCGGCCGCGATCACCGGTTCTGCCCCCAGCGGCAGCGGCGGATCGGTTGAAATCCCCGGGCTGGACACGGATACCGGCTGCGTGCTCGGTGGAGCGCTGCCCGGCAGCAGCGTCGAGCGCAGGTACCAGTTGTCTGCCTCTGCCGGCTCGTCGGCGCCGCGGAACAGGAAATATTCATAGGGGCCCGCGGACAGCGAGCCGGTCATATAGAAGGCTCCCGGAGAGGTGGTGGCGTTGTTCAGCGTTTCCACTACCAGGATGCCGTTGTTCGTCGCGGCGCCTATACCGCCTAGTACGTTGAATGCAATCTGGGTGCTGCCGCTCGAGTGGCCGCCGTTGATCTGTAACCGCTCGGCGGGACTGTTGTCGTCGCCGAGGATCACGTCGAGTAGCAGGATGCCGCTGCCGGTATCATCGCCAGTGGCACGCAGTGGGTCTTCCGGCGCGTCGCGCAGGTCGGTATGGCCGTTGTTTGCCAGCAGCAAGGGCTGGCCGGTGGCGGCGAATACCAGCGATCGCATTTCCGGTGGGCGCAGGCCGCTGCCAGCGTCTAGCGTCAGCCGGGTCGCCAGTGTGTTGGCGTCGTCGCAGGTTACATTGCTGCCACTGGCGGAGGCTTTGTCGGTACAGGCGGCGAGCAGGGGCTGCGAGCTGGCCATAGCGGCGGCCAACAACAGGCCGGCACAGTGACGCAGAACATCCTTCGCGCGCGAATAGGGCATAAACCTTCCCTGGTTTATTAGTGGGACTCTTTATAGTGGGGAAAGTCTAGACGAGCCCGACGGACATGCTAGGCAGGGGCAAGGGGGAGTTTGAGGGCGATAGCCCTCCCGCACTGCGGCGGGAGGGAAACCACTCAGCCGAGCCAGCGCGGCAGCAATATGCAGCCCCAGGTAAACAGCCACAAAAGCAGGGAGATGGACACTGCGGCGGAGCCGGTGTCTTTGGCAATCTTCGACAGTGGGTGCCGTTCCGGGCCAATGCGGTCGATGGCCGCTTCCACGGCGCTGTTGAGCAGTTCGACCACCATCACCAGCAGCGTCGAGCCGACCAGGATGGCGCGCTCGATGCCACTTTCACCGAGCCACAGGGCCAGCGGAATCAGGAATATGGCGAGGGTGACTTCCTGACGAAAGGCGGCCTCGTTGCGCCAGGTGGCGAGCAGGCCGTGCCACGAATAAAAGGTGGCGTCGATCAGGCGGGAGATACCGGTCTTGCCGGGTTTGTTGATGAACTCTTCTTGTTGCATGGTGTTTTTCTTGCGGCGCATTGTCGGTGCCGGAATTTCGCGATTGCAGGAAGATGCCGGCTGTCATTTAAGTGTCACATAAAAAAGCCCGGCATTGCCGGGCTTTTAGTGTAGCGCTTAGCCTTCGTCGAGGAAGCTCCGCAGATGCTCGGAGCGAGATGGGTGGCGCAGCTTACGCAGTGCCTTGGCCTCGATCTGGCGGATACGCTCACGGGTAACGTCGAACTGTTTGCCCACTTCTTCCAGGGTGTGGTCAGTGTTCATATCGATACCGAAGCGCATGCGCAGGACTTTCGCTTCGCGGGCCGTCAGGCCGGACAGCACTGAGCGGGTGGCGTCGTGCAGGCCGGTCTGGGTGGCGGTATCCACCGGTGAGGCCTGGTTCTGGTCCTCGATAAAGTCGCCCAGATGCGAATCTTCATCGTCGCCGATCGGAGTCTCCATGGAGATGGGCTCCTTGGCGATCTTGAGTACCTTGCGCACCTTGTCTTCCGGCATGTCCATGCGCTCGCCAAGCTCTTCCGGAGTCGGCTCGCGGCCCATCTCCTGCAGCATCTGGCGGCTGATGCGATTGAGCTTGTTGATGGTCTCAATCATGTGCACCGGAATACGGATGGTGCGCGCCTGGTCGGCGATGGAGCGGGTGATCGCCTGGCGAATCCACCAGGTGGCGTAAGTCGAGAACTTGTAGCCGCGACGGTATTCGAACTTGTCCACCGCTTTCATCAGGCCGATGTTGCCCTCCTGGATCAGGTCCAGGAACTGCAGGCCGCGGTTGGTGTATTTCTTGGCGATGGAGATCACCAGGCGCAGGTTGGCCTCGACCATCTCTTTCTTGGCGCGGCGGGAGCGTGCCTCACCGATGGACATGCGGCGGTTGATCTCCTTGATCTGGCCGATTTCCAGGCCGGCGCGCTCCTGGCACTGGGCCAGCTTGCGCTGTGCGCGGATGATGTCGTCGGCGACCTGGCGCAGGGCATCGGAATAGTCGCGCTTCTTCTTGATGATGCCGGGGATCCAGTCGTCGTTGACTTCGTTGCCCGGGAATTCCTTGATGAAGGTCTTGCGCGGCATCTTCGCTTTCTTGATGCACAGGTTCATGATGCCGCGCTCTTGCTCGCGCACGCTATCGAGGATGCTGCGCACCTCGTTGTACAGCGGATCGAACTGGCGCGGGGCCAGCTTGAAGTAGCGGAAGATCTCGCCCACGGCTTCCATGGCCTCGCCGGCCTGTTTGGAATCGCGGCCGTGCTTCTTGATCGCGGCATCGGCTTTCTTCTGCGCGGCGATCAGCAGCTTCATGCGCTCGGCGAGTTCTTCCGGATCGATACCGCCGACGTTTTCCTCTTCTTCAGTCGAAGAGGAATCGTCGTCATCGTCATCGCCATCGCTGTCGTCGTCGCTGTCGCTGGTGTCGGCGCTGGAGGTGTCGGCGGCCTGGCCGGCTTGGGCGCCGGGGGGGACATCCTCCGCCGGGTCGAGCCAGCCGGCAATCACGTCGGGAATGCGGCGCTCTTCTTTCTCGATCAGCTCGTACTCGTTGATCACCTGCTGCACGGCACCAGGCCAGTAGGCAAGAGCGGCCATCAGCTCGCGCAGGCCTTCCTCGATACGCTTGGCAATGGCGATTTCGCCCTCGCGCGTGAGCAGCTCGACGGTGCCCATTTCGCGCATATACATGCGTACCGGATCGGTGGTGCGGCCTACGTCGGATTCCACCGCGGCAAGGGCGGCGGCGGCTTCGGCGGCGGCGATCTCGTCAGCGGAGCTGTCGCCTTCGGCCATCAACAACTCTTCGGCATCGGGTGCTGATTCAAACACCTTGATGCCCATGTCGTTGATCATGCCGATGATGTCTTCCACCTGATCGGGATCGGAAATGTCCTCCGGCAGGTGGTCATTGACTTCCGCATAGGTCAGATAGCCCTGCTCTTTACCGCGGGCGATCAGTTCCTTGATGCGGGAAGTTGTTTGCTGTTGGGTTTTGTCGGTCATGCACAACCCTGAAATTGTGAGAAAAATACGGGACAAAGACGCGGGATTATAGCGTATTTGCGATAGCAATAACCACTCTGACTGTCAAGGGACGTCTTGGTGCGAGGTTTAATGTGCTTGGGCTTCCCGATCCCGTCCGGGGTGAGTGAATATGGTGCTGGGCCCAGTGTTTTCAAGGCCTGCACCGGTGATTAATCCTGTTTCTGTCGCCAGTTGGCCAGCAGGGCCAGTTGCTCCTCCGGGCTGAGCTGGCCGCTGGACTTCAGCTGCGCCAGCAAATCGCGGTTGCGCTGCTTCTGTGCGGCGCGCTCCAGCCGCTGCAGGCAGTCGGCAAATTCGGCCTGCGGGTCGTATTCCAGCTTGCTGTCGCCCTGCGCCAACTGACGCACGCCGCTGACCAGCTGTGAGGCAGCCAGTTGCGCCAGTACGTCGCAGGATTCGGCGCCGTGGTGCGCGCGCCAGTAGCCCAGCAGTTGGTTCAGATTGTAGTCCGGCCGGCTCTTGAGCAGGTCCACCAGCTGCGCGAACAACTGCAGGTCCGGGTGGCCGCTGGCGCGAAACTGTGCGCTGTCCTCGATCTGCTGGGCCAGCTGCGGGTGGTGCAGCAGCAGCGCGATCAGCATGCGCTCCGCCGGCAGCCGGTACTGGCCGCTGCGGCGCGGTTCTGCCTGTGCCTGGTGTGCAGGCGCCCCGGCGGGATACTCGTCCGCCGGCGGCGGCATCTCGTCCATTTCCGGTGGCGGGGCGTAGGGCTCCGGTGCCTGCGCTTGCGGCTGCGACTGTGGTTTGGGCGGCGGAGGGACTGGCTGCTGCGCCTGTGCCTTGGCTGCGCGGGCTTTTTCCGCGCTGATCACTTCCTGCAGCGTGTCTTTGTCGAGGCCGGTGCGCGCGGCCAGCTGCTGGAACATCAGCTGGCGGTAGACGCCGGCCGGCAGCAGGTCGAGCAGCGGTGCGGCCAGTTTTGACAGGCGCGCGCGGCCGTCCATCGTCTGCAGGTTGATGCCCTCGCCGAGCAGGTCGAACAGGAAGTCCTCCAGCGGGCGACCCTGCTCGTCGATCATCTGCTGGAAGCGCTCACCGCCGACCTGACGCACCAGGGTGTCCGGATCCTCACCCTCGGGCAGCAGCAGGAAGCGCAGGCTGCGGCCGTCCTGCATATGCGGCAGCGCCGCTTCCAGCGCCCGTTTTGCCGCGGTGCGGCCGGCCTGGTCGCCGTCGAAGCAGAACACCAGTTCGGGTGTGTGGCGGAAAGCTAGCTGTATATGTTCCTCGCCGCAGGCGGTGCCGAGTGTGGCGACGGCGCAGCGGATGCCGAATTGCGCCAGCGCCACCACGTCCATATAGCCTTCGACGACAATCAGGCGGTCCAGCGTGCGGTTGGCCTGGCGCGCCTCCCACAGGCCGTAGAGTTCGCGGCTCTTGTGGAAGATCGGGGTTTCCGGCGAGTTCAGGTACTTGGGCTTGTCGTCGCCCAGAACCCGGCCGCCAAACGCGATGACCCGGCCGCGCTGGTCGCGGATCGGGAACATGATGCGATTGCGGAAGCGGTCGTAGTGGTGGCGTGAGCCGGGTTTGGTATTGCCGTCGCTATCCTGGCGGCGGATCGCGAGGCCGGCCTGCTCCAGCAGGTCCGCGTTCTGCGCCGTGTCGCCGAGTTCATTCAGCAGGTTGTCCCAGCCCGGCGGGGCCAGGCCGATACCGAAATCCCGCGCAATCTCACCGGACAGGCCGCGGCCGCGCAGGTAGGCGATGGCGCGGCCGGCGGCCGGGTGGGCGCGCAGCTGGTTGCGGTAGAAGTCGGCCGCTTTCTCGGTGAGCTGGTAGAGCGATTGGCTTTCGCGCTGGCGCCTCTCCTGGCCCGGCGCCAGCTGCTCGCGCGGCACTTCCAGGCCCATGCTCGTGGCCAGCTTTTCCACCGCCTCGGGGAAGGGCAGGCGGTCGTATTCCATCAGGAAGCCGACCGCATTGCCGCTGGCGCCGCAGCCGAAGCAGTAGTAGAACTGCTTGTCCGGGCTTACCGTGAAAGACGGGGTTTTTTCATCGTGAAACGGGCAGCAGGCCGAGTAGTTCTTGCCCGTCTTGCGCAGTTTGACCCGGCTGTCCACCAGCTCGACGATGTCCGCGCGCGCGAGCAGGTCGTCGATAAAGTGCTGGGGGATCTTGCCGGCCATAGAATCTCGCTGCTGTGTCGGTCAGGAAGTCGGATTTAACCGAGCTGCGCCTTGACCAGCTTGCTGATAACGCCCATGTCGGCGCGGCCCTGTACCTGTGGCTTCACCAGGGCCATGACTTTGCCCATATCGGCCATGCTGCTGGCACCGGTGTCTTTCACCGCGGCGGCGACGATTTCGGCGATCTCGTCTTCGGACAGCTGTTCCGGCAGGAATTCCTGGATCACGTCGATTTCCGCCTGCTCCACGGCGGCCAGCTCTGCGCGGCCGGCTTTCTCGAACTGGGTGATGGAGTCGCGGCGCTGCTTGGTCATCTTGTCCAGCAGGGCGAGGATGCGGGCGTCATCCAGTTCGATGCGCTCGTCCACTTCCACGCGCTTGATCTCGGCGTTGATCAGGCGCAGGGTCGCCAGGCGTTCCTTGGCGCGGGCTTTCATCGCGTCTTTGGTGGCCTGGGCCAGGGTTTCCTTGAGGGTGCTCATATTGCGTGATCCGGAATCTGGGTTGTTATTGAACTGGGCCAGTAAGGATAGCGCTTCCGGCGCCGGTGGAGAATGCGGCGGGGAAAACGAAAAACGGCGCGCGAGTCAGGCTCGCACGCCGTTTTTTGAACCGCTGCGGGGCTGAACCCGCTGGCGACCTCGCTGAGTCAGGCTTTTCCCTGACTGCAGCTCTTAGTAGAGGCGCTGGAACTTGCGGTTTTCGCGCTGCAGCTTCTTGGCGTGACGCTTAACAGCGGCAGCAGCCTTGCGCTTGCGTACAGCAGTCGGCTTCTCGTAGAACTCGCGACGACGTACTTCGGACAGTACACCGGCTTTCTCACAAGAGCGCTTGAAGCGGCGCAGGGCGATATCGAAAGGTTCGTTGTCTTTGATTCGTACAGAGGGCATTAGGATACCTGTAAAATTCGTTTCTCTCGGCCATTCCGGCAATGCTCTCGCAGTTGCTTCCGGTGGCCGGTTCACAGCGAGGGCGCAAATTCTAAACACTCGCCTACGGGATCGCAAGGCCTTTTGCCTACTTGCTCTGAGGCGCCACCCGGGGCCGCAAAACAGTCAAAACGCCAAGTCTGGCCTCACAGAGTCGCCAGGAGCCTTTGGCCGGCTCGCCGGCAGCCCTTGTGGCAGCGATGGTGCATTCCTGCACCACTACTAGCCTTTCGAGTATGATAGCGACCCCGCGAAGTAGTCACGAGTAAGAGTCCAAGTGCGCGTTCTGGGTATTGAAACCTCCTGCGATGAAACTGGCGTCGCCATCTACGACACCGAAACCGGTCTGCTCGGTCACGCCCTGTTCAGTCAGGTGGATCTGCACGCCGATTACGGCGGTGTAGTGCCGGAACTGGCCAGCCGCGACCATGTGCGCAAGCTGCTGCCGCTGGTGCGCCAGGTGATGCGCAAGACCGATACCCGCCCGGAAGATCTGGGCGGCATCGCCTACACGGCCGGCCCCGGTCTCGTGGGTGCGCTGATGGTGGGTGCCTGCGCCGGCCGCGCGCTGGCCTACGGCTGGGGAATTCCGGCGGTGGCGATTCACCATATGGAGGGCCACCTGCTGGCGCCGATGCTGGAAGAGAATCCGCCGGCGTTTCCATTCGTCGCGCTGCTGGTCTCCGGCGGCCATACCCAGCTGGTGGATGTGCGCGGTCTTGGCGACTACGAGCTGATGGGGGAATCCCTCGATGACGCCGCCGGCGAGGCCTTCGACAAGGCGGCCAAGATGCTCGACCTGGACTACCCCGGCGGTCCGCGTCTGGCCGCGCTGGCGGAAAAGGGCGACCCATCCCGGTTTACATTCCCGCGGCCGATGACAGATCGGCCCGGGCTGAACTTCAGTTTTTCCGGGCTGAAGACCTACACCCTGACCACGGTGCGCGAGCACGCGCTGGCGGACGGCCTGCCGGACGAGCAGACCTGTGCGGATATTGCCGCGGCCTTTCAGGAGGCAGTGGTCGATACACTGGTGATCAAATGTCGCCGCGCGATCAAGGCTTCCGGCCACAAGACCCTGGTGATCGCCGGTGGTGTGTCGGCGAACAAACTGTTGCGCGAGCGATTGGAGAAAGCGCTGGCCAAAGATGGTGCCAGGGTCTATTACCCGCGCCACGAGTTCTGCACCGACAACGGGGCCATGATTGCCTATGCCGGCAGCCTGCGCCTGCAGGCGGGTGAGCATGCGGGACTGGAGATTGAAGTGCGGCCGCGCTGGCCGATGACGGAGCTGAGTGGGAGCCTGAACTAGTCCATGGATATCGTTTATATACGGGATTTGAAAGTGGATACCATTATCGGTATCTACGACTGGGAGCGCGAAGTGCGCCAGACCGTGAGTCTCGATCTGGAAATGGCCTTCGATATCGCCGAGGCCGCGCGCACCGACAATATCGAGCACACCCTCAATTACAAGGCCGTGGCCAAGCGCCTGATTGGTTTTATCGAGGGCAGCGAATTTCTGCTGGTGGAAACCATGGCGGAGCAGGCTGCGGCGATTGTGCGCGACGAGTTCAATGTGTCCTGGCTGCGGCTGCGCCTGTCCAAACCCGGTGCCGTGCGCGGCTCGCGGGATGTGGGCGTGATCATCGAGCGCGGCGACAGGCCGGCCAGTGGCGCGGCTGCTTTTTCCGGAGGCTGACCGTGGCACAGGTATTTCTCAGTCTCGGCAGCAATATCGATCGCGCGCAGCATATCCGTGCAGGCCTCAATGCGCTGGCGCAGCAGTTTGGCGGACTGCAGGTCTCGCGCGTGTTCGAAAGTGTGGCGGTGGGTTTCGAAGGCGATAACTTCTACAACCTGGTGGTGGGCATTCACACCGATCTGCCGGTTGGCCAGCTGGCCCTGCGGCTGCGCGAAATCGAAGATGCCAACGGCCGCCTGCGCGCCGGCCCGAAATTCAGTGCCCGTACCCTGGATATCGATATCCTCACCTACGACGACCTAACCGGTACCATCGACGGTGTAAAGCTGCCGCGGGCGGAGATTCTCAAGAACGCGTTTGTGCTGTTGCCGCTGGCGGAACTGGCAGCGGATGCCGTCCACCCAGTGGCGGGCAAGACCTACCGGCAATTGTGGGATGAATACGATCAGGCTTCACAGAAGTTGTGGCCGGTTGCCTTTGACTGGCCGGCAGAGTAAGTAGGGGGGGGAGTTTCCCAATAAAAAAGCGGCCTGATTCGGCCGCTTTTTCGTTTCTGCTCCCGGCTAAGCCTTAGCTCAGGCTGGTCAGTGCTTCCTTGGTGAAAGGAACGATCTCCTCTTCGCGACCGTCCCGTATCTTCACCAACCAGTTGGGATCCTGCAGCAGGGCGCGTCCCACGGCGATCATGTCGAACTCGCCGTTGTCCATGCGCCGGGTGAGCTCGTCCAGCCCGGTCGGATTGGCGGTGCCGCCCATGCCCTGGTTGTTGCCGCCGATAAAGTCGTCGTCGAGGCCGACGCTGCCGACGGAGATGACCGGCTTGCCGGTAAGCTCCTTGGTCCAGCCGGCCAGGTTCAGGTCGGAACCTTCAAATTCCGGTACCCAGAAGCGTCTGGTCGAGGCGTGGAAAATATCGACACCGGCGTCGACCAGCGGCGTCAGGAAACGCTGCAGCTCCTCCGGATTTTGTGCCAGCCTGGCGTCGTAGTCCTGTTGCTTCCACTGGGAGTAGCGCAACACTATGGCGAAGTCCTCGCCGACTGCCTCGCGGACGGCCTCGACGATTTCCACCGCAAAGCGGCCGCGGTTTTCGATGGAGCCGCCGTATTCGTCGTCGCGCTGGTTGGTGCCTTCCCAGAAGAACTGGTCGATCAGGTAGCCGTGTGCGCCGTGGATTTCCACGCCGTCAAACCCGACCTCCTTGGCCGCCTTGGCGGCGTCGGCAAAAGCGCGGACCACATCCTGGATGTCTTCCCTGGTCATCGCGTGGCCGTTGGGTTTGCCCGGCTTGAACAGGCCGGATGGCGAATACCCCGGCACGGCTTTGTCCGGCCCGATACCCTCCTTGCGCACGGCGCCCACATGCCACAGCTGGGGAATGATCTGGCCGCCGGCCGCATGTACTTCGTCCACCACCTTCTTCCAGCCCGCCATGGCTTCGTCACCGAATATCGCCGGCACATTCTCGTAGCCGTTGGCGGCCTTGTGGCCGACAAAAGTACCCTCGGTGATGATCAGGCCGACTTCGCCCTCGGCGCGACGGCGGTAGTATCCCGCCACCTGCTCATTGGCGACATAGCCGGGGGAAAAGGTGCGCGTCATCGGCGCCATGGCCGTCCGGTTGCGCAATTTCAGGGATTTATGCTCGAACGGACGCAGCAGGCTATCCAGGGAATCACTCATATCACTCTCCCGAATCTCTTCAGTAAATAGCACCAGCGGGCCAGCCGAATGACTGGCCCTGTCAATATGGTTGCGTTATGAAACTTGATTTGGTTTCTTAATGCAACCTTTTCCGCGTATACTGCCGGCATGACACGTAAACGTTTTGATGATCTGGGCTGTTCCGTAGCCTGCGCGCTCAATGAGGTGGGCGACTGGTGGTCCCTGTTGGTGATCAAGCAGGCCATGCTGGGCACGCGGCGCTTTGTCGACTTCCAGAACGGCCTCGGCATCGCCAAGAACATTCTCTGTGACCGCCTGTCCCGCCTGGTGGACAACGGCGTGATGACCCGCGTCAATGTGGGCGAGCACGGCACCCGCTATGAGTACCGCCTGACCGACAAGGGACGGGATCTGTTTACGGTGGTGGTCGCCCTGCGCCAGTGGAGCGAGCGCTGGAACGGCAACAAGGACGATATGCAGCTGGTGGATAGAAGCTCCGGTGAGCCGCTTGCGCAAGTGGTCGTGCAGAACGCCGACGGTGAGGTGCTGACTGTCAGGGATGTGCTGTTTGTGGATGAGAATGGCCAGCCGCTGGAGCAGGCTGGCTGAGCACCTTTGAGCCTGACCGGCCGTAATGACCGGCTGTAAAGGGCGCTGGCTGCTACTGTTGACGTTGACTTCCCTTCAGGCTCTTTGCCTGCGCCAGTAGCCGCACAATATCCACCGCCTTGCCGAACTCGCCGCGCATAATTGCAACTATCCCATGCATGGCCAGGAGCCTGTGGTCGATAATTGCCCCTTTCTGCGCGGAAATCCGCAACAGCGCTTTCCGCGCTGGTGCCATGCCCTGTCGTTCATAAGTAAGCAGCAGCTCCACGGTATGTTCCGCGGGTGTCAGCGGGCGCGGGGTTGGCTGATAACCCAGCGCCTCGACCATGGCCTCCGCCAGTGGCCAGACAGACCAGGGGTTCTGCCCGGTGAGAAGGCGCCCGTCGATACTGATCTGTTTTAAGTAGGCCGGCCCCGGCTCAAAAATCGCCGATCAGAAGCACTGCACCGTTCTGTTCTGGGTCCAGGAAAGCGCGATCACCGTCGAGCACCGGATATCTGCGGGAAGGGCGGAAAACCGTAACCTGCACGGAGGCGCTTCCCGCCCTTGCTGGGTGTTTTTCCTTCCGCTACAGCCACTGGGTCAATGCATCTACGTAATCGGCAGGGAGAATATGGCCGCTATCGAATGCCAACTGTTCCTTATTCTCGCTCGCAATTGCCAGGAACAATGCCCTGTTGTCTGCCGCCGATGCGTATTCATCTTCGTTTGCGGTAACCAGTAGCACCCGCGGTTCGTCGATCAGCGAGGCGAGATTCTTGGGGGCAACCAGTGCGGTTTTATCGTCTATATGGGGTGGTACCATGGCGACTAGCTGGCCGACACGTTGGTCCAGGGCGCTGAGCAGCAGGCCGACCTGTGCTCCCATGCTATAGCCCACAGCGGTGACCCTGTCGCTATCCAGTGTCGGCTGATCGGAGATCCAGTCGAGCAGCACTCGGTAATCAAGCACCGTTTTCCGAATCATATTTTCATAGTCGGTTTTGTCGCCGAAAAAGTGGAGGTCGTTCATGATCGACCTCAGGGGTCTGTCAGGGTCTTTCCGTGTGCCGTGAAACCTGGCATCGATGGCAATCACCGCATAACCCCTATCGGTGGCCAGCTCTGTGATTTCATTCACCCGGGTAACTGTCGGGCGCTCCTTGAACGAATCTGTCCACCAGCGCTGGTAACCCCTGCCCATGGCGGATATGCCGATCAGTACCGGATGCTTTTCCTGCCGAGAAGGGGGGTAGCTGATCTGGCCGTTGACCAGTGCACCGTCAAAACTCCGGAACGAAAAACTGAATTTGCCATCGCCGATAGCCTCGAGGCGCATATCGATATCGGTCGGTGGCTCGTAGTCGTAGGCCGCAATAATCTGAGGTTGCGGTATCGGTTCAGCCTTGAGTGCAAAAAACAGATACCAAACTGTAAGCGCGCCAATCAATGCGATCAGTGTCGTCCCGAATAATTTCCTGGTCATAAGGTCCGTCTCCAAATTGATGGGAGCAGACTAATTGCTGTTAGGTGAAATTCAGGTGAAAAGCTTGGGGTGAATGGTGCAGCTAAACCGGCCGTTACTGCAGTGGGCGGAGAAATCCCAGTCCAGCGCGTTCAGTATCCGCTTGGCAAGGAAGAGTCCCTGGCCCATGCCGTCGCTCCGCGCGCCTTTGTGTCGCGGCAGGAACGCCGCCTCAGTGTCTGGCGCTTCCGCTACTGGATTTTCGAAGACCAGCGCATCGCCATCCTGATAGATACGCAGTTCCGTCCGCGACGCGTGACGGAGGGCGTTGTCGAGCAGGTTGTCCACCAGCAGCGCGGACAGGTGGCGGTTGCCGAGGGCGTGAATACTGTCTGGCAGTTGCAAGTCAATGCGAAACTGCGCCTCCGCAATGCAGTGGTGGCGCGCCAGCAGTCGCTCTTCCAGCAGGTGGCGCAGTCCAAATGAAACCTGCTCCGTGGACTCGGCCCGCGCCAGTGCCAGCAGCGAGGTGATTGTGTTTTCCATTTCGGATAACGCACTGTACAGCTGCTCGGTTTCCTGTGCCGAGAGTGCACGGCCGCGGGACAGCGCCAGTGTGTTTTTGGCAATGGTGATGGCGGTGCGCAGCTCGTGGCTGACGTCGCGGGTGAATTCTGTTTCGCGCTGGAGGGCGGACCCGAGCTGGTTGAGTGCGCTCTCAAGTGTCCGGGCCAGGAAGCCGATTTCATCCCGGGCGGAACTGGCGGTTAACGACAGGGCTGCACTGTGGGTTTGTCGATTTTCGACCTCCTCGGCGAGGAGCAGTACCGGCCTGACGGTTCGTGAGGACAGCCGGAAAGCGGTCCACAGTGCCAGAACGGCGGTGGCCAGCAGGGCGCTGATCAGCAGCCACAGCAGGTTGCCGGACTGGCGGGAAACGGTGAGCAGCCGGCTCACCTCGGCGGCGAGCACCGCTGAAGTATTTGCGTCCAGGTCCAGCCGGCGCAGGTGGAAGTGGCGCTCGCCATCGGCGAACCACTCGGCGCTGGTCTTCCCGTCGGGTATTGCGGCGAGGAGATCCTGTGGTGCCGGCTTGCCGTCGTGGTAGAGCTCGATATAGGGCAGTCGCGGCGCGGGCAATTCGCCGCTGGCCCGAAACTCCAGTTCGATATAGCGGACTTCATCGGCGAGCAGGTTGTCCAGTACCTGGTCTTCGATGACGTAGGCCACCAACGCGCAGATGGCGCTATAGAGCAGGCAGAGCAGAAGGGTGAAGGCGCCGAAGGTGGCGAAGACGCGTCGCTGGAGGCTTCTATTGATCCGCACCGGGCACCTCCAGTCGATAGCCCAGATTGGTAATGGTCTTCAGCATCGGCGCGGCAAACTGCTTGTCCAGCGCTTGGCGCAGGCCGTAGATGTGGGATTTAAGTGCGTCTGTCTCCGGCGGATTATCGCCCCAGACCTGGTGCAATATTTCTGAGCGACTGACCGGTTGCGGGTGAGCCCGGGCCAGGATTGAAAGTATCTGAAATCCGATTGTGGTCAACTGTAAAGCCTGCCCCTCTCTGTATGCCGAGTGTTCGCGGCAACGAATAACGAGATCGCCGATGCGGATTTTGTCGCTCTGATGCAGCTGGTTCCGGCGTGCCAGCGCGCGGCAGCGCAGCGCCAGTTCACGGGGGTCGAAGGGTTTGCACAGATAGTCATCGGCACCGGTGTTGAAGCCTGCCGCCATGTCGCTGAAGGCGTCGCGGGCGGTCAGCATCAGCACCGGCATATTCACCGCAGCCTGTTCTTTTATCAGGCGGCAAACTTCCAGCCCGTCCAAATCCGGCAGGTTTAAGTCGAGAACAATCAGGTCGTAAATCTGCTCCTGTGCCAGCTCGACGCCGAGGCGCCCGCAGTGGGCAAAATCGATATGCCAGCCATGTCCTCCCAGAAACTCTCCGGTCTGGCGGGCAATGGTCGGGTTGTCTTCTATGAGTAGTATCTTGAGTGCTTTCACCGGTATGGATCTTGTGGTTCTCGATCGCTAGATCATTGTGACGACATCCGGGTGAAATAGAAGTGAAATCAGATATTGAGATTGCGGCCGCCGTCCACCGCGATCACCTGGCCGCTGATATAGGGCGCGTCGCTGACGAGGAAGCGCACTGTGCGGGCGATATCCTCGGCGCCGCCGGTGCGCGCCAGCGGAATACGCTCGAGAACCTTTGCCTTGGACGTGTCGTCCACCGTCTGCTGCTCCGGCCACAGGATCGCGCCGGGGGCCACGGCGTTGACGCGCACCTGCGGTGCCAGTTCCAGGGCCAGGCTCTTGGTCAGCATCACCAGGCCCGCCTTGGCGGCGCAGTAGATCGGATGCCGTGGCATCGGGCGCTCGGCGTGGATGTCCGCCATATTGACAATGCAACCACTACCTTGCGCCAGGCTTTGTGCCAGAGCCTGGCTGAGGAAAAACGGGGCTTTCAGGTTGCTGCCGATCAGCTGATCCCAGTGTTCCTCCGTTGCGCTGCCGACCGGCGTCGGGAAAAAGGCGGAGGCGTTATTGACCAGTACGTCGACGCCGCCCCACTGCTGTGCCGCCTGTTCGGCCAGGCGAGCGCAGTCGGCGGCACTGACCAGGTCGCTGTGCAGCGCGACGGCAGAGCCGGGGCGGATGGCATTCAGTTCATCGACCAGCTGCTGTGCCGCGGCGGCGGAGCTGCGGTAGTGGATGATGACGCGGTGATCCCGGTGTAGCTCGCGGGCTATGGCGCGACCGAGACGCGCGGCGGCGCCGGTGATCAGCGCGCTACGCATCGCCGTCGTCCTCGAGGTCGTCGTTTTCAAGGTATCGCTCCTTTACCTTGGCGATGGCGCGGACGCGCGCCCGATCCAGGGCCTTGCCCAGCTCGGCGCCTTCGAAACCCTGTTCCATCAGCGTGTCCGCGGTGACAGCCGCGGCGGCGTCGCGCACTTTGCGCAGGTAATCCACCTGGGGGTAGTCGCGGTCCTGCAGGCCCTTGCGTCCGCGGGCATCTGCCTCGCAGGCGAGCAGGAAGTGTTCGAAGCGTTCCGGGCGGCGCAGGGCATCCAGTGCCCGCAGCATCTTCATCAGCGTCTGCGGGCGCAGTTCAAATGCCTTGTGGCAGTGCAGGTGGTACTCACACACCCCCGTCGCCAGCGCCGTCAGTTGCTTGGGAACGCGCCAGCGCTTGCAGACGTCGCGCACCAGCGGTAGCCCGCCGCATTCGTGGCCGCGGTGGCTGGGCAGGATTTCCTTGGGGGTGATGCCCTTGCCGAGATCGTGCAGCAGGACCGCAAAGCGCACCGGCAGGTCCGGTGGGGCGATGCGCAGGGCCATCAAGACATGTTCGCCGGTGTCGATTTCGGGGTGGTGCAGCGGCGGCTGCGGCACGCCGAACAGCTGTTCGACCTCCGGCAGCAGAATCTTCAGTGCGCCGCATTCGCGCAGCACGCGGATAAAGATATCCGGATCCGGCTCGGTCAGTGCCCGGCTGATTTCCTTCCACACCCGCTCGGCCACCAGATGCTGCACCTCGCCCGCATCGACCATCTGCCGCATCAGGGTCATGGTGTCCTCGGCGATCGCAAAGCCGAGGTGGTGGTAGCGGGCGGCGAAACGGGCCACCCGCAGTATGCGCAGCGGATCTTCGGCAAAAGCCGGGGAAACGTGGCGCAGCAGGCGCGCGTCCAGGTCGGACTGGCCGCCGTAAGGATCGACGAGCTGGCCGTCCTGGTCTTCGGCCATGGCATTGATGGTGAGGTCGCGGCGCAGCAGGTCCTGTTCCAGCGTCACATCCGGCGCGGCGTGGACGGTAAAACCGCCATAACCGTGGCCGCTCTTGCGCTCGGTGCGGGCGAGGGCGTATTCCTCGCCGGTATCCGGGTGCAGGAATACCGGAAAGTCCTTACCCACCGGCTTGAATCCTAGCTCGCGCATCTTCCCTTCATCGGCGCCGACTACCACCCAGTCGCGCTCGTGCACCGGCCGATCGAGCAGTTTGTCGCGCACGGCGCCGCCGACCAGGTAGGTCTTCACGGGAGTTGCTCCGGGGAGCGGGGGACTTGGTGCCGGGCTGAGCTTTGTACTGCCATAAATCCAATAGTTCCGGCGCCGCCGCATCAGCATACAGGGCGGATAGAGAAAGAGGGGACTGGAGTTTCGGCAAGATAAAAAAAAGGCCCCGAAAAAACAAGGGGGCCCAGGGTCTTAGGGTATTCGCTTGGGGAATATCCGTTCGCCATTCAAAAAGACTGTTGCCTACCTGGCCTGGCCCGAAGGCCCTCGGCGTCCTGTGAGCTGCCGAATTGTGACCATTCTATGTAACCTGTCATACCTGTCAACTATATCTTTCAGTATTTTTTGAGGGAGTTTTGCTGCCGTTCGTTAATTAAGTACATAGCCCGAGTTTCAGACTGGTTTTTCAGTGTTGAACAGCATAATTTATAAGGGCACTTGAAAAAGACAGGATAATTTCGCGTCAAGTGGCGGATTTAAGCGGCTTGTTGCGCAAGTAAATTTCGCAAGTGCCTGCCAGTAATTGCAGGATGTTGGGGGAATAATAAAGATGAGCGAACTGCATGTGCTTACCACCGGGGAGGCAGCGAGATACTGTGGGGTGAACTTCCGCACCGTAATTCGCTGGATTGAACGGGGTCAGCTCAAGGCTTACAAGCTGCCCGGCCGCGGCGATCACCGTATCTGTGTCGAGGATTTTGTCGGCTTCCTGCGCGATAACTCGATGCCGGTACCCAGCGAGCTGGCCGCTGCCAGTCGCAAGGTGCTGCTGCTGGCCAGCGATCCGGAGCTGACCGCCGCCGGCCGCCAGGCCCTGCAGCAGGTCGGCTGTGACGTGGAGGTGGCCGGCGACAGCTTCGTTGCGGGTACCCTGATGGCGGGCTGTAAACCTGCGCTGATGGTGGTCGACGCGAACCTGGTGGGCGTCAACGGCTTCCAGATTCTCGACCACCTGCGTTCGCGCAGTGAGTATGCCAATGTGCGCGTGGTGGTCATCGCGCCGGCTGGCGAGCAGGACCAGCAGCGCTGGCTGGACGCCGGGGCGGACGCCCTGGTGGCCCATCCGGGAGAGCGCAGCGAGCTGGCCGCCAAGGTGAAGTTGCTGCTGGAAGTGTGAGTCGATGCGGAATGGTGAAGGCGGAAAATTCGCGTAAGTGCTGTTTCGCCTTCACCATTCCGTATTGCTAGATGGGCTTGGGGACCAGCATCGATTCCTCATCGCCTTCGGGGCGGTCGCGCCCCTGTTCCGGGCAGTGGTAGCTGGCCGTGATTTCATCACCGTTGAGGCTGTGCAGGTGCACGTCGAACCCCCACAGGCGGTGCAGATGTTTCAGCACCTCGCCGGTATCCTTCCCCAGTGGCCGGCGGCGGTGTTGGGTGTGATGCAGGGTGAGTGAGCGATCGCCGCGGGTATCCACGGCGTAGACCTGGATGTTCGGCTCCCTGTTGCCCAGGTTGTACTGGCCCGCCAGATTGGCGCGCAATTCGCGGTAGCCATCTTCGTCGTGAATGGCGCTGACGACTATCTCATTCTCGCGGTCGTTGTCGCTGATGCAAAAGAGTTTCATGTCACGCATAACCTTCGGTGACAGGAACTGCAGGATAAAGCTCTCGTCCTTGAAGTCGCGCATGGCGAATTGCAGGGTGTCCTTCCAGTTGCTACCCGCGATATCCGGAAACCACTGACGGTCCTCGTCGGTGGGATTTTCACAGATACGCCGCAGATCAGTGAAAATACTGAAGCCCAGTGTGTAGGGGTTGATGCCGCTGTAATAGGGACTGTCGAAAGACGGCTGATAGATCACGTTGGTGTGACTCTGCAGGAACTCCAGCATAAAGCCTTCGGTCACCCGTCCCCGTTTGTACAATTCGCTCAGCAGCGTGTAATGCCAGAAAGTGGCCCAGCCCTCGTTCATGACCTGGGTCTGTCGCTGCGGGTAGAAGTACTGCGCCAGCTTGCGCACGATGCGGACCAGTTCTCGCTGCCAGTTCTCCAGCAGCGGTGCATTCTTCTCGATGAAATAGAGGATATTTTCCTGCGGTTCCTCGGGGAAGCGTCGCTCGACCGCTTCTTCGGTACCGTTACCCATCTTGGGTATTGTGCGCCACAGGTCATTCAGCTGCCGCTGGCGATACTCTTCGCGCTCCTTCTGTCGGCGTTCCTCCTCCACCGCGGAAATGGGATAGGGGCGCTTGTAGCGGTCCACGCCATAGTTCATCAGGGCGTGGCAAGAGTCCAGTACCGCCTCCACCTCTTCCAGCCCGTGGCGCTCCTCGCAGCGGGCAATATAGTTTTTGGCAAAAATCAGGTAGTCGATAATGCTGCTTGCATCGGTCCAGGAGCGGAACAGGTAATTGCCTTTGAAGAACGAATTGTGCCCGTAACTGGCGTGGGCGATAACCAGCGCCTGCATCGTCATGGTGTTCTCTTCCATGAGATAGGCGATACAGGGGTTGGAATTGATCACTATCTCATAGGCGAGTCCCATCAGGCCGCGCTGATAGTTGTTTTCGACGCTGATGAACTGCTTGCCGAAAGACCAGTGATGGTAGCCCACCGGCATGCCCACGGAGGAATAGGCATCCATCATCTGTTCGGAACAGATTACCTCTATCTGGTTGGGATAGGTGTCCAGGCCGAATTCTTCTGCCAGCTCGCCGATGGCGCGGTCGTACTCCTGGATCAGCTCAAAGGTCCACTCGGAGTTGGTGGAAATGGGGCCGCCGGATTCGGATTCCGGTGCGTTGGTGCCGGTGGTAAACGTATCTAACATCAGGCGGATACCTTCTGGCTGAACAGTTGGCGGAAAACCGGATAGATGTCCTGCACGTCGACGATCTGCTCCATGGCAAAGTGCTCCGGGAACAGGGTGCGAACACTTTCGTATTCCTCCCACAGAGCCTGGTGATCCCGTGGTGTGATCTCGACATAGGAGTAGTACTGCACGTGGGGCATGATGTCGTCGATCAGAATCTTGTGGCAGGTACTGGAATCGTCGTTCCAGTTGTCGCCGTCGGAGGCCTGGGCGCCGTATATATTCCACTCGCTGGCCGGATAGCGTTCACGCATGACGCGGCGCATCAGCTTGAGTGCGCTGGAGACAATGGTGCCGCCGGTTTCACGCGAATAGAAAAACTCCTCTTCATCCACTTCCTTGGCGCTGGTGTGGTGGCGGATAAAGACGACTTCCGTGTATTCATAGCTGCGCTGCAGAAACAGATAGAGCAACAGGAAGAAACGCTTGGCCATGTCCTTGGTTGCCTGATTCATGGAACCGGAGACATCCATCAGGCAGAACATGACTGCACGCGAGCGCGGACGGGGTTGGCGCACCAGCAGGTTGTACTTGAGGTCGAAATCGTCGAGAAAGGGCACGCGATCGACGCGCCGGCGGAGGTCGGCAATTTTATCGCGCAGCGCGTCAATTCTGCGCTGGTCACGCAGCACGAGATCCTTCTCTTCCTCCTGCGCCAGCTCCAGTTCCAGTTCGCGGATATTGCGCCGCTTGCTGCTGGTCAGCGCGATGCGCCGCGCGTTGGCGGCGCGCAGGGAGCGGACCACATTGAGGCGTCCCGGCGTCCCTTCATTGCTGATTCCGGCGCGCACCACCTGGAAAGATTCGTTGCCGGCCAGGCGCCGTTTGACCATATTGGGCAATTGCAGCCCTTCGAACATGAAATCCAGGAATTCTTCCTGCGAGATCTGGAAAACAAATTCATCCACACCTTCGCCGCTGTCACTGGCGCCCCCGCCTCCGCCACCGGCGCCACCCTGCTGCCCCTGCCGGGGAATGCGATCGCCGGAGATAAATTCCTTGTTGCCCGGCAACACCCGCTCCACATGACCGCCGGCGCCGTGAGAAAAAATGGGTTCGCTGATGTCGCGGGTGGGAATACTGATCCGCTCACCCTTGTCCATGTCGGTGATGGAGCGGCTGTTCATGGCCTCGCCGACAGCCTTTTTGATATGGGCCTTGTAGCGACGCAGGAACCGCTGGCGATTGACGGTGCTTTTCTTCTTGCCGTTCAGGCGGCGGTCGATGATATAGCTCATATTACTGCCTCTTGTCGGAGTGGCAGCGGCCGGAGACGTAGCTGCGCCAAGGTGTCTCCGGCTGTCGTGCCGCGACTGGCATTAATGTCTTGCCACTCCTGAATGACCGCTTCAGTCCGTTACTGTGACTTCCGCACGCGCAGGTACCACTCTGAAAGCAGGCGGACCTGTTTCTCCGTGTAACCCCTCTCTACCATGCGGGCGACAAAGTCGGCGTGCTTCTTCTTGTCGTCCGCGGACGCCTTGGTATTGAAGGAGATTACCGGCAGCAGATCCTCGGTATTGGAGAACATCTTCTTCTCGATGACAGCGCGCAGTTTTTCGTAGGAGCGCCAGTCGGGGTTTTTGCCCTGGTTGTTGGCCCGTGCGCGCAGTACGAAGTTGACGATTTCGTTGCGGAAATCTTTTGGATTGGAAATCCCCGCGGGCTTCTCGGTTTTCTCCAGTTCCTCGTTCAGGGCACCGCGATCGAGGATTTCGCCAGTTTCGGGATCCCGGTACTCCTGGTCCTGTATCCAGAAGTCGGCGTAGGTCACATAGCGGTCGAACAGGTTCTGGCCGTATTCCGCGTAAGACTCGAGGTAGGCAGTCTGGATTTCCTTGCCGATAAACTCCACATAGCGCGGGGCCAGGTACTCCTTGATAAAGCCCAGGTAGTTCTCCTGCTGTTCCGGTGGGAACTGCTCCTGCTCTATCTGCTGCTCGAGAACATACAGCAGGTGAACCGGGTTGGCGGCCACTTCGGTGGCATCGAAATTGAATACCTTGGACAGAATCTTGAACGCAAAGCGGGTGGAGAGGCCGGTCATGCCCTCGTCAACGCCGGCGTTATCGCGGTATTCCTGAATCGTTTTTGCCTTCGGATCCGTGTCCTTCAGGTTCTCGCCATCATAGATTCGCATCTTTGAGTAGATGCTGGAATTTTCCGGATTCTTGACCCGGGAAAGCACGGAGAACTGCGCCAGCATACGCAGGGTATCGGGTGCGCAGGGTGCCTTGGACAGCGAGCTGTTCTCCAGCAGTTTCTGGTAGATCTTGATCTCTTCGAGGACCCGCACACAGTAGGGCACCTTGACGATGTAGATACGGTCGAGGAAGGCCTCGTTGTTCCGATTGTTGCGGAAGGACTGCCACTCGGACTCGTTGGAGTGGGCGAGGATGGTGCCGTTGAACGGAATGGAGCCGAGGCCCTCAGTGCTGTTGTAATTGCCCTCCTGGGTCGCAGTCAGCAGCGGGTGCAGCACCTTGATCGGTGCCTTGAACATCTCGACGAATTCCATCAGGCCCTGATTGGCACGGCACAGGCTGCCGGAGAAGCTGTAGGCATCCGGGTCGTTCTGCGGGAAATCCTCCAGCTTGCGGATATCGATCTTGCCGACCAGCGAAGAAATATCCTGATTGTTCTCGTCACCGGGTTCTGTTTTGGAGATAGCCACCTGATCGAGGATGGACGGGCGGATTTTCACCACGCGGAACTTGCTGATATCGCCCTTGTACTCGTGCAGGCGCTTGACCGCCCAGGGCGACATGATGGTATTCACATAGCGCCGCGCTATACCGTAGTCTTCCTCCAGAATCTGGCCGTCCTCGTTCGGCGAAAAGAGACTGAGGGGGGATTCAAAGACCGGGGAGCCCTTGATGGCGTAGATGGGTATTTTCTCCATCAGCGCCTTGAGCCGCTCGGCCAGTGACGACTTGCCGCCGCCGACGGGGCCCAGCAGGTAGAGAATCTGTTTCTTCTCCTCGAGTCCCTGGGCGGCGTGGCGGAAGAATGAAACTATCTGCTCTATGGCTTCCTCCATGCCGTAGAACTCGCTGAACGCCGCATAGCGTTTGATGACCTTGTTGGAAAAAATGCGCGACAGGCGGGGATCGCGGGAGGTGTCCACCAGTTCCGCTTCGCCAATCGCCATTAGCATGCGCTCTGCGGGGGAGGCGTAGGCGCTGCGATCGGTCTTACACAGTTCCAGGTATTCCTGGATGCTGAGTTCTTCATCCTGGATCGACTCGTATCTCTCCAGGTAGTGATTGAATATCGTCATGATGTACGGCTCCCTGTAGCGTGTCGGACAACGTTCAGCGTCCTGTCGGTCGCACAGGATGAGTGCACAGGTTACTGCTTCAGTTGTGCGTCTGCCCCTGTGGGCTGGCGACCTGAGCGCGAAGCTGCTTCGCAGTCTCCGCGTTTATCGGAATGCGCGTGGGCGCGAAACACTATCTTTATTACCGTGGCAGAGCTGCCCCCTGCCATGCGGAAGCAAAACGCGAAATAACCTCCCGCACTTCCAGCATAGCTTTCTCTATTCATGGTCGCGTTGATACGGGCGCCAAATTGGCGGTTGAAGCGGGCGGCAGTTTTGCGCTCTACTAGGCGCCCTATCAAGAACACAAAGTGATTAAAGGAATTCTTTATGGCGATCCTGGTGACTGGCGGCGCCGGTTATATCGGCAGTCACACCTGTGTAGAAATGCTCGCAGCGGGCTTGGAACCAGTGGTGGTGGATAATCTGGCCAACAGCAGCGAGGAGGCGTTGCACCGTGTGGAGATGATTGCCGGACGGCAGGTGCCATTTCATAAGGTGGATATTGCCGATGCCGCCGGGCTGAGGGAAATATTTTCCTCTTGTGATATCGAAGCCGTAATTCATTTTGCCGGTTTGAAGGCAGTCGGCGAGTCTGTCGCGCAGCCGTTGCGCTATTACCAGAACAATGTTTCCGGGACTCTGACCCTGTGTCAGGTCATGGCGGAATTCGGTGTCCAACGACTGATCTTCAGTTCTTCCGCCACCGTCTACGGTGACCCGGCCAGCGTTCCCATTCGCGAAGACTTTCCGACCGGTGCAACCAACCCCTATGGCGCCAGCAAACTGATGGTGGAAAACATGCTGCGGGACCTGTGTGCGGCGCCGGACAGTCAGTTGAAGGTCAGCCTGCTGCGCTATTTCAATCCGATCGGGGCCCATGAGAGCGGTGCAATCGGGGAAGACCCCCGCGGCATTCCGAACAACCTGCTGCCCTATGTGTCGCAGGTAGCCGTCGGGCGCCTGGCGCAGCTACAGGTATTTGGCGACGATTACGAAACCGTCGATGGCACCGGTGTGCGCGATTATATCCATGTGGTGGATCTGGCCCGCGGACATCTGGCTGCACTGGCGATGCTGCGCCGCGAAGATACCGCGGCGGGCTGCTATACCCACAACCTGGGCACGGGGCGCGGCAGTTCCGTGCTGGAAATCGTGCGGACCTTCGAGCGCGTCAGCGGTCGCGAGGTGCCCTTCAAAATAGCGCCGCGCCGCCCCGGCGATATCGCCGCGTGCTATGCCGATCCGGCTCTGGCCGAACAGGAACTGGACTGGAAAGCCGAGTATGATCTCGAGCGCATGGTCCGCGACACCTGGCGCTGGCAATCGCAAAACCCGAACGGCTACGCCGCCGAATAAATAGCGGACAACAAGGGAAAATACGGTCCGGGTGCAGGCTGGCCCGGACTGCTACCAGTCGAGCAGGAAACTCTCGCTCACTGGGGCGAGTCGCAACTTGGTGCCCAGATGGCGGCATTCCCGGTCGAGCGTCAGCCGCAACCAGTCGCAGTCCGCTTCGCCCGGCTTCTGCAGGCGGAAGCGCCGCATCTCCAGCGGAATCAATTCCAGTCTCTGTAGCGCACCGCTGTCCCGGTCCAGGTCGATGCAGTACAGCGGGCGCAAATGAGAGCGGTATTCCTCGCGGCCACTGATGCCCTCGTAGTCATTAATCAGATCTCCGCAGCCATACAGAATGGCGCGCTCCCGGTAGACCTCGATACCCTGGGGGTGGTGGGAGGAGTGGCCGTGCACCAGGTCAACACCGGCATCGATCAGGCGGTGGGCGAACTCCCGTTGCTGTCGGGCGATGCGATAACCCCAGTTGCCGCCCCAATGGATCGATACAACAGTCAGGTTTCCCGGCGCGCGGTAAGCGTGGACCTGTTGTGCGATCCGCTCGGCGCCCTGCGCGGACAACTCACCGATGAAGTTCACACCGGCCCGTGTTTCCGTCGCCGCCCAGTCCGCCGGAATGCCACTGCTGTAATGACCACAGGCGAACAGCAGGATTCGCCGGCTGCCGAGCTCGATAACAGCCGGTTTTATGGCGGCTTGCAGATCATGGCCGGCGCCAGCGGTCCCCACGCCCGCCGCGTGCAGGCTGGTCAGGGTTTCCGCCAGCCCGTCGTAGCCCCAGTCCAGCACGTGATTGTTGGCCAGGCTGCAGGCAGCGATGCGCGCTGCCGTCAGGCAGGGAATATTGCCGGGGTGCATGCGGTAGTTGATGCCTTTGCCCGGCCAGAAATCATTGCAGCGGGTAACGGCGGTCTCCAGATTGATAACCCGGCAGTTCGGCTCTCGCGCCGCCATCGCCGCGAGTGCGTCCCCCCACAGGTAATCGAAGGGAGCTGGCTGCGGAATACCACCGTTGCGCTCTTCCGCCAGGGCGACATAGCCTCTGGCAGAGCGCATATAGAACTCGTGGATTTCCGGATCGCCGGGGCAGGGCAGCACCTGATCGATGCCGCGTCCGGTCATCACATCGCCGGTCAGTATCAGCCTGACGTTGTCCGGTGAAAGCATATGTCCGCTATGTCCGCTCGGTCGAAGGTCAGTGCCGGATGCTGGGGGCAGCGTCCGGCGATCGTTTCAAGCGTACAGTCGGACATGCGGAAATGGTTACATTCGCTCGTTTGGCAGCCTGGGGCTACAGCTCGCAGTCCACACAGAAGAAGGACTCGTCGCTCAGCCGCATCGCCGTCAGCAGGCCGCCCCAGACACAGCCTGTGTCCAACGCGTAAACGTTCCTTGTGTCTGCCCGCCCTTCCAGTGCGGCCCAGTGGCCGAAAAGGATTTTATCGTTTTTGGTCTTGCGTTCGGGAAAACTGAACCAGGGTTTGAATTCACCGTGGGCCGCCTGCGGGCCCCGTTTGGTCACCAGGTCCAGGGTGCCGTCCGCCATGCAGAAGCGCATGCGGGTGAAGTAGTTGGTGATGGAGCGCAGTCGCTCGATGCCGAGCAGGTGATCGTTCCAGCAGTGGGGTTCGTTGCCGTACATGCCGTAGAAATAGGCCTTGGCGAGGGCGTCATCGGCCAGGGCCCGGTGTACTTCGCGGGAGAGTTCCAGCGATTTGGTAATGCTCCAGATCGGCGGTATCCCCGCGTGCACCATGGTGAAGCCTTTCTTGTGCACCACCAGCGGCAGGCCCTGCAGCCATTGCAGAAGCTTGTCCGCGTCTTTGGCTCGCAACACTTTGGCCAGGTCGTGCTCTCTGTCCGTCAGGCGCTTGGCGCCGTGCGCCAGGGCCAGCAGGTGCAGATCGTGGTTGCCGAGCACCGCGGTAACCTGATGGCGGTGCTCATACAGAAAGCGGAGCGTGCCGAGACTGTCGTGGCCGCGGTGCACCATATCACCGGCCAGCCAGAGTTTGTCCCGGTCAGGGCGGAAATGAATTTTCTTTAGCAGCCGCTGCAGCGAATCAAAGCAGCCCTGAATGTCGCCAATGGCGTAGGTGGCCAAAGCTCTACCCCGAAATCGATAGTGTGGTTATTTGTCTGCTAAGTTGGCGCAGTAATTGGCCAGCTGGACAAACTCCTGCACGCTGAGAGTTTCCGGTCGGCGGCTCGCGTCGACCGGCAGCTGCTCGGCTTCCAGCTCAGGGTACAGGGGTTTGAGGGCATTGCGCAGGGTCTTGCGCCGCTGTTGGAAGGCGACGTTAACGATGCGTTCCAGCAGCTGCTCGTCCTGGGCCGGATAGGGCGGTTCGGCGTGCGGGACCAGCCGCACGATGGCCGACTCCACTTTGGGTGCGGGGCGGAAGGACTGCGGCGGTACCGGGAATAGCCCCTGCACGCGGCAGTGGTACTGCACCATGACGCTGAGCCGGCCGAAGGCTTTGTTACCGGGTGTTGCGCTGAGGCGATCCACCACTTCCTTCTGCAGCATGAAATGCATGTCCTGCACTTTGCCGCGAAAGCTCAGCAGGTGAAACAGCAGGGGGGTGGAGATGTTGTACGGCAGGTTGCCGACAATTCTCAGCTTCCGCTCGCCGGCCCCGGTATCTTGGCAAAGTGTGCCGAAGTCGAACTTGAGCGCGTCCTGTTCGATGATCTGGAATTGCGGATAGTCGCGAAACTTGAACTGCAGCATGGGGATCAGATCCCGGTCGAGTTCTACTGCGGTCAGGGACGGGCAGCGCTGCAGCAACAGCTGGGTGATCGCGCCCTGGCCCGGGCCAATCTCCACCAGGTTGTCGCTTTCCTTTGGCCCGATGGCGCGCACTATGCGCTCGATAATATTCTCATCGACCAGAAAATTCTGGCCGAAGCGCTTGCGCGCCTTGTGTTGGAAGAAGTTGTCCATTATCCCGTGATATTTCAATGCGTAGGATGGGCAAAGGAGCGCAGCGACGTGCCCATCTTTGCGGTGATGATGGGCACGCTGCGCTTTGCCCACCCTACAGATGGCGCAACTGCGCTAGTTCAATGGCCTGTGACATCGCTGCCCGCAGGCTGCCGCTATCGGCGATGCCCTGGCCGGCGATATTGAGCGCGGTGCCGTGATCCACGGAAGTGCGGATAAACGGCAGCCCGAGGGTGATATTGACCGCGTGGCCGAAGCCCTTGAATTTTAACACCGGCAGGCCCTGGTCGTGATACATGGCCAGCACGGCATCGCAGCGCGCCAGTTGCGGCGGCGTAAACAGCGTGTCGGCCGGCAGGGGGCCAATCAGCTGTATTCCCAGGGCGCGCAACTTGTCCAGCGCGGGCTCAATGACCTCGATTTCCTCGCGCCCGAGATGGCCGCCCTCGCCGGCGTGCGGATTGAGTCCGCAGACACCGATACGCGGCGCGTCGATGCGGAACTGATGGCGCAGGCTGCGGTGCAGTATCGTGATGATCTGCTCCAAACGCGGACCGGTAATTGCGGCGCTGACGTCTTTCAGCGGCAGGTGGGTGGTCACCAGGGCCACCCGCAACTCCTCCGCAGCCAGCATCATCACCACCCGCTCGACACCGGCCAGATCGGCGAAAAATTCGGTGTGGCCGCTGAAGCTGATACCGGCGTCGTTGATGACTCCCTTGTGCACCGGGCCAGTTACCAGGGCGTCGAAGCGTCGCGCCAGGCAACCCTCGGCGGCGATGCGCAGCGTGTCCAGTACATAGGCGGCGTTGGCAGGGTTCAGCTTGCCGGCTTCGGCGGGCGTTGCCAGCGCGGTCGGCTGGATGTACAGGGCGCCGGCGGGCGTGGCTTGAGCGGGTGCTGCGGGATCGAATGGCAGCAGCTCGAGGGGCTGGTGCAACTGGGCGGCGGCCTGCTGCAGCAGTTGCGGGTCGGCAATGGCGACTATTTGTGCGGAGCCGCCGGCGCCCTGTGCAAAGCTGCCGGCACCGGCGAGCCTGACTGCCAGTTCTGGGCCGATACCGGCGGGCTCGCCGGGTGTGAAGGCGATTCTGGGAATCATTTTTGTGCCGGGTCCGTCCATAAAAATACCGGGCGACTGGCGCCCGGTATCGAAAACCTTTGCAGGCCGTTACTGCTGCTCAGTGCTCTCGGATTGTTCCTGCGTCTCCGGCAGCTTGATTTCCACATACGCCTGGTCGCGAATTTCGCGGCGCCAGTTTTGCAGCTCTTCCTCGTAGCGGCGGTTGCGCAACAGGTTGGCGGCCTGGTTGCGGATATATTGATCGGTCATATCCTGCTTGCGGCGGCCTTCCACCTTGAGGATATGCCAGCCGAACTGGCTGCGAAATGGCATGCTCACCTCGCCCACCGGGGTATTGTCCATGGCCTGGGTGAACTCGGGTACGAACTGACCGGGCATGGACCAGCCGAGGTCGCCGCCGGAGAGCATGGTGCCGATGTCCTCTGAGTTTTCCCGTGCCAGCTCGCCGAATTCGGCGCCGCTCATGATCTGTTCCCGCAGCCCGATGAGCTTGTTGTAGGCATCGTCGTCGCTGAGGATCGCGGAGGGTTTGACCAGGATGTGACGCACCTTGGTCTGCTCGACGACTTGCTCGGTGGAGCCGCGCTGGTCGTGAATTTTCAGCAGGTGAAAACCGGCGTCGCTGCGGAAAGGTTGGGTGACATCACCGACCTTGGACCCTTCGAGCGCATCGGCAAACAGGGTCGGCAGCTCCACGGTCTTGCGCCAGCCGAGGTCACCGCCGGACAGCGCATTCTGTCCGGCGGAGTTGGCGATAGCGAGCCGGCGGAAGTCGGCGCCCTCCCGGGCCTGTTGCGCCAGCTGCTCGGCCTTGGCCCGCGCCTTGGTGACTTCGTCGGCAGGGGCACTGGAGCTGACCGGAATCAGGATATGGCCGAGTTCGAACTGCGGTGATTTCCAGAATTCTCCTTCTTTGGAACGCAGAAAGTTATCGATGTCCTGGTCGGTAATCTGGATGCGGCGGTTGACGCTGCCCTGTTCCACCCGGCGGATCAGCAGCTCCTGGCGGATCTGCTGGCGAAAGCTTTTCATCGACAGGCCGTCGGCGGCCAGCCGCTTGCGGAATTCCTCCGGGCTGACGCTGGCATTTTGTTGCACGCGCGCAATCGCCTGGTCCAGCTCCGCTTCGGAAATGGTGACACCCGCACGGGAGGCCATCTGCAGCTGCAGCCGCTCGATAATCAGTTGTTCCAGCACCTGGCGGCGCAGGACGTCGATGGGAGGCGCCTGAACCTGCTGCGCCTGGATCTGGTTCAGAATGGTATCCAGGCGCAGCTGCAGTTCGCTGGCCATCACCACGTCGTCATCCACGACGGCGACCACCCGGTCGAGGGCCTTTACCTGGGCCGTGGCGGAACTGGCGGCCAGAAGGCTCGCGGTCAGCAGCGTCAGCAGGCTTCGCATTGAAGTGAGCTTGGTCATTATTCTCATCACTGTTTCAGTACTTCTCTCTGATCAAAGTTGGCAATGCCCTGGCTGAGCATACCCGTCACGGTAGTGCCGAGGCCGGCGAGACCTTTCAGCTGAATCTCCAGATAGACGCCCTCGTCGTATTTCAGGTCTTCCGGTGCGACCACGTCAGCGAGATCATTGTCGAGGGTGCGCCGCCATACCAGGCGCGCTCTATAGCAACAGCTGTCATATTCGACGCCCGCCAGGTATTCCAGTTCCCGCTCGTAGGTCAGATCATAGGCGGCACCGGCCAGCACAGAAGTATGCGCATTGACCGGCAGGACTGCCGAGGCGTTGGCCTGTTTGGTCGAGGCGTCGGTCAGTTCGCCGTCGGCGTTCAGGAAAAAGCTGTTCTTGCGCTGATAGTAATAGCCCAGGTTGAAGATGCGGAAGTCATCGTCCAGATAGCGCAGGCTGAAATTGCCGCGGTTGATATTGTGCTCACTGTCGTCGTAGACGATTTCACTGCCGATACGCAGTGACTGGATCGGCCGACTCTCCACGCGGGCGGCGAGCTCTGAGCGCGGCGCTGCATCCTCTACAATCTCCGAGCGATCGATGCGCGTATCGTTGGAATAGAAGATTTGCCCGACACTGGCAGCCAGCAGGTCGCGGCCACTCAGTGGGTCGATAAAGCGCGTGGTCAGGCCCAGCGCTACGCGATCGGCGTCGTCGATGCGGTCGCTGCCGGTAAAGCGGCTGTTGCGGAACAGCTGGTCGTAACTGAACGTGAACAGGGACGTATCGAACAGCAGGTCGCTGCCGCCGTCGAGCGGATCCTCGGTGACATCGAAAAAATCGCTCTGGTCGGCGTTACTGCTGACCAGGGCAAACAGTCGCGGCTCCAGGGTCTGCACGTAGTCGCGGCCGAACGCCTGGCTGTCGCGCTCGAAAAAGAGCCCGGTATCCAGGGTGAATTGTCCGGCGGAGGCTTCCGGGGTGTCGCTGCTCTCCGGCTTCAGAAACTTGTCGTCCAGCTTGTAGCCGAGATAGCGCGCGGCCAGGCTCGGCTTGATATAGCCCCACAGCCACTGCTGGTCCCAGCTCAGCTCGTAGTCGAGCCGCAGACGTTCGGCGGTGACGAAGTTGCGGGTACTTTCCGTAACGCTGTCCGGGTTGCCGGTATCGCGAATAAAGCGGATCGTCTGGGTGTCGTCGTGATCCCAGCTGGTGACCTGATTGCGCATGCTCAGCAGCCAGTCGCCCCAGCGGTAATCGCCATCGATATCGAGGCGCGGCAGCTGGCTGTAGACGTCGAATCTGTCTTTTACCAGCAGCTGGTAATCCTGGGCGCGCAGCGTGGCGCGCCAGTGCTCGCCCAGCAGGCTGCCCTGGGCCATCTGGCTTACCTGGGTCTCCGCGGAGACGCTCAGGTTGGCCGTGTCCAAGTCGCGGAAAAAGTCCGGGTCGCTGACCTTGGTGTAGTCGATGTTGGTGCGCCAGAAACTGCCGGTGCCGCCCAGTTGCTCCAGGTTCAACAGCCAGCGATCCTTGCCCTTGGCCGGCAACACCAGGTCCTCGGGGAAGCCGTCGCGGATCAGGTTGCGAGCATCTTCATCATTGCCGCCTTTGTCATTGGGCAGGCCGGCAAGGCGCAGCTCCGTGCTAAAGACTTCGCTCAGGTGGCGCACTTCCGCTTCGGCACCGGTACCGCGGTACTGGATGTAACGCGGGACAATGGTCGCGTCCATTTGCGGTGCGATATTCCAGTAGTAGGGGATGGCGACATCCCAGCCGTTTTTGTCGCTGTTGCTGATGCTGGGGAACAGCAGGCCCGACAGGCGGGCGTCGCCGACCGGAAAACGCATATAGGGGAAATAAAATACCGGCACGTCGAGGACTTCCAGGCGCACGTTGCGCGCTACACCCTGGCGCTCGACATTGTCGATGCTGATCTCGCCGCCGTACACGCGCCAGAACTCTTTGCCGGGCTCGCAGCGGGTGTAATTGCCCTGGGTGAGGGTCAGTTCGCCGCTGGCTTCGCGCGAGGCGTGGTCGGCACTGCCGTGAACGAAGGCATCATGTACCACATATGTGGCGTCCTCGATGGCTGCCGCCTTGCTGTCGGTGTGCACCTCGGCGGCCGCGCCGCGTACCAGCAGGCTGGGTTCGCGGATCTCGATGGCGCCGCGCAAATAGGCGGTTTTCTCGCTTTGGTTGACGTCTACCTGGTCGGCGAACAGCTGGCGGTAGCCCTGGGTGATTTGCACATTGCCACGCAACTCGGCGGTTCCATCGTCCAGCCACTTGGACTGGTCGGCGGTGGCGCGCAGGGGCGCTTCATCCGGTACCAGACTGGCGTCAGGGTAATTCTGCGGAGGTGCGACGAAGGCGCCGGAGCAGACCGCCGGCATGGCTGCGCGCTGTTCCGGTGTGAGTTGCCATTTAGGCAGCCAGTCCAGATAGAGATAGGGGTTGTAATCGGGTTCTGCGGGCGCGGTGGGCTCCGCCGCTTGCGCCCACAGCGGTTGCGCGGCGATCAGGCCGATGGCGAGCGAACGTGGGCGTGAAATTCGTGCAATCGCCAGCGTGAGACGATGCCACCGGGAAGCTTCCAGCATTAAGTGATATGTTCCGGCTATCTTTAGTGTTTCTTCCTTCGGGAGGCGCGCGCAACAACAGGTCTTGTGATGAAGCACGCAAAAATCAGCGGACGATTCTACTTGAATGTAGATAGGGTTAATAGCGGCTTCCCGGCCTTGATACCCGCAGAATTGTACCGTCGTCGCTGGACGCTGCCGGCGCCGCGGTTACAATGCGGCCAAATCACTGGAGTAGAAGCGGCGCATGAGTGAGCCTTCAACTGGCGCAACAGTTAAATCGCGCGATGAGCAGCCTGATGGGAGGCGCGAGGCGTTAAGCCGTTGGGTCGGGCGTGTTTTGGGGCTCGAAAGCTCCGCACCGTTGAAGAACCTGGCCGGCGACGCCGGTTTTCGCCGCTATTTTCGCACCCTGACCAACCCTCAGATGATCGTGGTGGATTCGCCGCCGCAGCGCACCAACCCCGCCCGCTTTGTCGCCGTGGCCGACTACCTGCGTCGCTACGGCATCCACACGCCGATGATTGCCGCGGCGGATGTGGAGCACGGCTTTATGCTGCTGGAGGATCTGGGTGACAGCCAACTGTTGAGTCTCCTCAATGAGGACAGCGTCGAGGGGCTGTATGCCGAGGTGCTGAGCGAGCTGCTGTGCCTGCAGCAGATACCGCCGCCCGCCGATGACCTGTTTCCAGCCTACAGTCGCGAGCTTCTGCTGACGGAAATGCGCATACTGCCGGAGTGGCTGGCGGAAAAACTGCTCGGCCACCAGCTTGGCGATGCGGACAACGCGCTGCTGGAGAGGACATTCAGCCTGCTGCTGGACAGTGCGGCGGAGCAGCCGCAGGTACTGGTTCACCGTGATTATCACAGCCGTAACCTGATGATTCGCGACGGCGAGCGTCCCGGGGTGGTGGACTTCCAGGACGCGGTTTGGGGGCCGGTCACCTACGACCTGGCTTCGCTGCTGCGCGATTGCTATATACGATGGCCGCGGGAGCGGGTGGAGCGCTGGGCGCTGTCTTATGCCGCCACTGCCGAAGCTGCCGGTGTACTGGAGTCGGTGGCGCCGGAGACCTTCCTGCGCTGGTTCGACTGGATGGGGCTGCAGCGGCACATCAAGGTGTTGGGGCTCTTTCCCCGCCTCTACCTGCGCGACGGCAAACAGGGGTATCTGCCGGATCTGCCACTGGTGATCCGCTATGCGCTGGAAGTCTCCGAACGCTACCCTGAATTGAAGCCGTTCGCCGATTGGTTCCGCGCCGAACTCCTGCCGCTGATCGAGGACCAAGACTGGTACCGCGACTATCGCAGCGCCGGCGACCGCCGCAAATAACCCGACAGAGTAACCGCACAGAATATCTCGATGACCGACCGCAAAGAGAATCCGATTCCGACCGCGATGGTTTTGGCCGCCGGCTTTGGTAAGCGCATGCGTCCGCTGACCGACCGCGCCCCCAAGCCGCTGCTGTCGGTCGCCGGCAAGCCACTGATCGAATATGCGCTGGACCGCCTGGCCGGTATCGGCGTGCAGCGCGTAGTGATTAACCTTGGCCACCTCGGCCCTATGATCCGTGCGCAGTTGGGCGACGGCGAGCGCTGGGGCCTGGAGATCCGCTACTCGGTCGAGAAAGAGGACGACCCGCTGGAGACTGCGGGCGGAGTTCTCAAGGCACTGCCGCTGCTCGGCGGCGATCCGTTTCTGGTGGTCAATGGCGACGTCTGGTGCGACTTCGACCTGGCGCGCTGGATCGAACGGCCGCTGCCGATTGACTGTCCCGGCCGCCTGCTGATGGTGCCCAATCCGCCGCACAATCCCGAAGGAGACTTCGGTATCGACGCAGGTCTACTGTCAGGCACGGTGAAACCCCGCTATACGTTTGCCGGCATCAGCTGGCTGCGACCCGAGATACTGACCGCATACCCGAAGATCCGCCACTGTTTCGGACTCGGCGAGGTGTTCACCTATAACGAGGACAAGCTGCAGGCGGAACTCTATGAGGGCGACTGGTGTGACGTCGGCACCCCTGAGCGCCTGCAGCGATTGGATCAGCGCCTGAGTGCAGGTAAAGAGAATAATTGAAGGATATCGATATGTCGGATTTCAAAATCGCCCCGTCCATACTCTCCGCGAATTTTGCCCGCCTCGGCGAGGAGGTGGATGCGGTGCTCGCGGCCGGTGCTGACTGGGTGCATTTCGATGTAATGGACAATCACTATGTGCCGAACCTGACCATCGGGCCAATGGTCTGCCAGGCGCTGCGCAAGCACGGCGTCGAGGCCCCCATCGATGTGCACCTGATGGTAGAGCCGGTGGACGACATGATCCGCATGTTTGCCGACGCCGGCGCCACCTATATCACCTTTCATCCGGAGGCCTCGCGACATGTGGATCGCTCCCTGCAGCTGATCCGCAGCCTCGGCTGCAAGGCCGGCCTGGTATTCAATCCGGCCACCGGCCTGGATGCGGCCAAATACGTGATGGACAAGCTCGACATGATCCTGCTGATGTCGGTAAACCCGGGCTTTGGTGGGCAGAAATTCATTCCTGCCACGCTGGACAAGCTGCGCGAGGCGCGGGCGCTGATCGGTGCCTCCGGCGAGAGCATCCGTCTCGAGATAGACGGCGGCGTCACCCGCGACAATATCGCCGAGATCGCCGCCGCCGGTGCCGACACCTTTGTCGCCGGCTCGGCAATCTTCAATGCGGGCGACTATGGCGAAGTCATCGCGGCGATGCGCAAGAACCTGGGATGATGTGTGACCAGGCGGGCAAACCCTTGCCCGCCTGCGATGGGATTTGTACACTTGAGCGCCTGCAACGAGGGAATGTCCGTGAACAGCAACGCCTATTACAATTGGGCCCCCCACACCACCAGCTGGCGATGGCGCCGGTAATCCGCTGAGGCCAAATCGATAGCCGCTATCGTTACGGCCGCCTCGTGGGCACGTCTCCCGATTCAGGGGTTAGGCGCCCACCAACCGAATCCCCGATACTTCGAATAGTCTCGAACCTTAGCCGGAGTCGCCATGACCCCAAGTGAATACGCCCAACTTGCGTCCGCGGGCTACAATCGCATACCGCTGGTGCGCCGTGTGCTGGCAGATATAGAAACGCCCCTGTCTACCTACCTGAAACTGGCCGCCGGCCGCTTCAGCTATCTGCTGGAGTCGGTGCAAGGGGGGGAGAAGTGGGGCCGTTACTCAATTATCGGGCTGCCGGCGCGGACCCTGCTGCGGGTGCGCGATCACGAGGTCACGGTCGAGCGGGATGGCGAGGTGGTGGAACGGCACGAATCCGCCGATCCACTGGCATTCGTGGAGGCATTCCAGCACCGCTATCGGGTGCCCGAGCTGCCGAATCTGCCGCGCTTCAACGGGGGCCTGGTGGGCTATTTCGGCTATGACTGTGTGCGCTATATCGAGCCGCGCCTGGCCGACAGCACACCGCCGGACACACTCGGCAATCCGGATATCCTGCTGATGGTCAGCGATGAGCTGGTGGTGTTCGACAACCTTGCCGGGGCGGTGATCTTTATCGTGCACGCGGACCCCGAGCAGGAAGAGGCGTTCGAGCGCGCACAGCGGCGCCTCGATGAGCTGGTCGGCAAGCTGGCACAGCCGCTGCCGGATACCGTGCCGCTGGACCTGGATGGCAATGCCATCGACGAGAGTGCCTTCCACTCGCACTTCGGTGAAGAGGCGTTCAAACAGGCGGTGGATACCGTCAAGGAATACGTGCTCGCCGGCGACGTCATGCAGGTGGTGCCATCGCAGCGGCTATCGGCGCCCTTTGACGCGCCGCCGCTGAATTTCTATCGCGCCCTGCGCAGCCTGAATCCCTCACCTTACATGTATTTTCTCGACCTGGGCGACCACCAGGTGGTGGGTTCCAGTCCGGAAATCCTCGTGCACCTAGAAGAGGGCGAGATGACCGTGCGACCGCTGGCCGGTACGCGCCGTCGCGGTGCCACCGACGACGAGGACCAGGCGCTGGAGAGGGAGCTGCTGGCGGATCCGAAGGAGCTGGCAGAACACCTGATGCTGATTGACCTGGGGCGCAACGATGTGGGCCGGGTGGCGGAGACCGGCAGTGTGCAGGTCACCGAGAAGATGGTGGTGGAGCGCTACTCCCATGTAATGCACATCACTTCCAATGTCACCGGCAAGCTGAAGGCGGGGCTGTCGGCGATAGACGCGCTGCGCGCGGCACTGCCGGCCGGCACCTTGTCGGGGGCGCCGAAGATCCGCGCGATGGAGATCATCGACGAGCTGGAGCCGGAAAAGCGCGGCATTTACGGCGGTGCCGTCGGCTATCTGGCCTGGAATGGCAATATGGATACGGCCATCGCCATTCGCACCGCGGTCATCAAGGACGGTCAATTATTTATCCAGGCCGGCGCCGGCCTGGTGGCAGACTCGGACCCGCAGGCCGAGTGGGATGAAACCATGAACAAGGCCCGCGCACTGTTCCGCGCAGCGGCCATGGCTCTGTCTGGCAGTAGTGACACAGCGAATTAACAGCAATGAACGAAGTTAGTATTTCACCGATATTATCGCTTGCCGAGCGCTGTGCGCGGCTGGTCGCGGCGCCGCTTTTCAGCCAGTTTATCATTGGCCTGATTCTACTGAACGGTGTCGTTATCGGGCTGGAAACATCGACTTGGGTGACCGAGCGCTTTGGCGGCCTGCTGGCCGGCATCAATCAACTGATTCTGCTGGCCTTTGTCGTTGAGGCCGCGATCAAGATGGCCGCGCACGGCAATCGCCCCTGGCGCTACTTCGCCAGCGGCTGGAACTGCTTCGATTTCAGTATTATTGCGCTGAGCCTGATCCCCGCCGCCGGACCGCTGGCGACACTCGCCCGCCTGGTCAGGGTGTTGCGTGTGCTGCGACTGGTGTCGGCATTTCCGGAACTGCGCCTGCTGGTGGATACACTGCTGCGCAGCCTGCCCAGCATGTTCCATATTTCGCTGCTGATGGGCATTATTTTTTATATCTACGGCGTTGCCGGCTATTTCCTCTTCAGTGAGATAGACCCGACGCACTGGCGCAACCTGCCGATCGCGCTGTTGAGCCTGTTCCGCATCGTCACCTTTGAGGACTGGACCGACATCATGTACACGGCCATGGAGTCCATGCCGTGGGCCTGGCTCTATTTTGTCAGCTTTGTCGTGATGGGTGCCTTCGTGATGATCAACCTGTTTATCGGCGTAGTGCTGAACAACCTGGAAGAGGCCAAGCTGCGGCGTCTGGACGAACTGCAGTTGCCGCCGAGCCAGACCGAAATTCTGCGCGAGCTGCGCGCGACACAGGACGCCCTGGCGCGCCTGCAAAAGCGTATGGAGCGGACCGCATCTTCACCTTTGGCCAAGGGAGCCGAGCAATGATTCTGATGATCGATAACTACGATTCCTTCACCTGGAACGTGGTGCAGTATCTGGCAGAGCTCGGTGCCGAGGTGGTGGTCAAGCGCAACGACGAGATTTCGGTCGACGACATCGAACAGATGGCGCCGGAGAAGATCGTCATTTCTCCCGGTCCCTGTACGCCAAATGAGGCCGGTATTTCCATGGAGACCATCCGCCGCTTTGCCGGGCGGACTCCGATACTGGGTGTTTGCCTCGGACATCAGAGTATCGGTCAGGTGTTTGGCGGCAAGGTGGTGCGCGCGCGCCAGGTGATGCACGGCAAGACATCACCCATAGTGCACAATAATCTCGGGGTGTTCCACGGGCTGTCCAATCCTTTCGAGGCTACCCGTTATCACTCGCTGGTCGTGGAAAAGGACAGCCTGCCGCAGTGTCTGGAAATCACCGCCTGGACGGAAACCGAAAGTGGCGAAATCGACGAAATCATGGGTTTACGTCACCGCGAGTTGGCGGTGGAGGGAGTGCAGTTCCATCCCGAATCCATTCTGACTCAGCACGGCCACGATATGCTGAGAAATTTCCTGGAGTCCTGACGCCGGTTCAGGGAGGGCGCAAATCAATGCGGCTGCCTTCGGGAAGAAAACAGAATCTGTAGGGGAGAGCAAAGTGACGATTCAACAGGCGATTGCCAAACTGGTTGACGGTGAACATCTGAGCCGTGCGGAAATGCGCGAGGCGATCGGGCAGATCATGTGTGGCGAGGCGGAAGATGCACAGATAGGGGCTTTTCTGGTAGCGCTGCGGATACGCGGCGAAACCGTCGAGGAAATTGCCGGCGCCGTCGAGGTCATGCGCGAGCTCGCGACCCCGGTAGCATTGGATCTGACCAATGCAGTGGATATCGTCGGCACCGGCGGCGACGGGGCAAACCTGTTCAATGTCTCCAGTGCGTCCAGCTTTGTCGCCGCGGCGGCGGGCGCGCGGGTTGCCAAGCATGGCAATCGCTCGGTGTCCTCCAGTAGTGGTGCCGCCGATCTGCTCGAGCGCGCGGGTATTTTCCTGGAGCTGACGCCTGCGCAGGTTGGGCGCTGCGTCGATACCATCGGTGTGGGCTTTATGTTTGCACCCAGTTTTCACCGTGCCGTGCGCCATGTGGGGCCGGCCCGTAAAGCCCTCGGCATGCGCACCATCTTCAATCTGCTCGGCCCACTGACCAATCCCGCCAGCGTGAAACGCCAGGTTATCGGGGTTTACGATAAACGCTATTGCCGCATTCTCGCCGAGGTGTTGCAGAGTTTGGGGTCCGAGCATGTCCTGGTATTGCACAGCGAGGACGGACTCGATGAAGTGAGCCTCGCCGCGGACACCTTCGCAGTGGAACTGAAAGACGGCGTAATTCGCGAGCGCAATATCTGCCCTGAGGATTTCGGCATAGAACGCCGCGACCTCGACGGGCTCTGTGTATCCGGCTCTGAGGAGTCGCTGGCGCTGATTCGCGATGCGCTGGGCAAGCGGGCCACGGATGCCGGACAGAAGGCGGCGGATATCATTGCGCTGAACGCCGGCCTCGCGATCTATGTCAGCGGTGTGGCGGACACGGCGGAGCAGGGGGTGGCCATGGCCCAGGATGCGATCGCCAGCGGCCTCGCCGGCGAAAAGATTAACGACCTGGCGGCCTTTACCGGCGCCTTCCGCCCGGAAGAACCCGTCGTCAGTGCAGGGGAGGGACAGCCATGAGCGCGAAAGAAACAGGCATGAGCGCAAAAGAGTCAACCGTGACCACTCCGACGATTCTGAAAACCATTGTCGAGCGCAAGTGGCAGGAAATCGCCGAGCGCAAGCAGCGGTGTTCGCTGGAAGATATGCGCGCGCGGGCGCTGGATCAGCTGCCGGCGCGCGGTTTTGTCGCCGCTATCGAGAAGAAACTCGCCGCCGGCGGGGCCGCCGTCATAGCCGAGATCAAGAAGGCCTCGCCGAGCAAGGGCGTGATACGCGAGGATTTTATTCCCGCCGAGATTGCCACCAGCTATGAAAAGGGCGGAGCCGCGTGTCTGTCGGTACTTACCGACGTGGACTTTTTCCAGGGCGCCGATGCCTATCTGCAACAGGCGCGCGCAGCGGTGCGCCTGCCGGTGCTGCGCAAGGACTTTACCGTAGATCCCTACCAGGTGTGCGAGGCCCGTGCGATCGGCGCCGACTGTATCCTGCTGATTGCCGCCTGCCTTGAAGACGGGCAGATGAGCGATCTCAATGGCCTGGCGCAGGAGCTGGGGCTGGATGTGCTGGTGGAAGTGCACGATCAGCGGGAGCTGGAGCGGGCGCTGGCACTGCCGAACCGGCTGATCGGCATCAACAACCGCAACCTGCACACATTCGAGGTGCAGCTGGAAACCACTTTCAAACTGCTGGATTTGATTCCCGATGACCGCATAGTGGTCACCGAGAGCGGCATCCATACCACCGACGACGTCGCCGCCATGCGTGGCCACAATGTGAACACCTTTCTGGTTGGAGAGGCGTTTATGCGCGAAGCGGAGCCGGGGCGGAGGCTGTTGGAAATGTTCAACTGACGCGATAGCGTCATCCCGGACTTGATCCGGGATCCAATGTGTGACGAAGGCCCGCACTTGTGGCTCCGAACTAGACCTCGGCGCCGAAGCGCTGGCGAAGTATTTTTGAAACCGCTGTGAATACATCCCTGGACCCAATGCACTCGCTGCGCTCGCGGGGCCGGCTCTACGCTCTGTCGGCAACATCCCTGTTGCCGACAGTTTCAAAAATACTTCCCCAGCACTCCGGCTTCGCATTGAGTGTTGTGATGCTTACCTAGCTCGGAGTGACGCCAGTTTTTGTCACTGAAATACAATGCGAAGGCCCTGCTACCGTTGGCCTGCTGCGGGACTGTCGGCCGGAGGGACCCGGCCGACAAGCCTACAGGGACGTATTCACGGTGTGTCCCGCAACAGGCCAACGGTAGCAGGACCGCCCCATACTTGTTACGAAGTTCTCAACTAAAATGGGCCCAACAAAAAAGGGCGAACCCAAAGGTTCGCCCTTCCGTAAAACGTTGTGGCTAGACTCAGCGGGTGCCGTAGACCACCATGGTCTTGCCCTTCACCGATACCAGGCCCTGTTCTTCCAGGGTCTTCAGTACCCGGCCGACCATCTCCCGTGAACAGCCAACGATGCGGCCGATTTCCTGGCGGGTGATCTTGATCTGCATGCCTTCCGGGTGCGTCATTGCATCAGGCTCGTTACACAGGTCCAGCAGGGTGCGGGCCACGCGGCCGGTTACGTCGAGGAAGGCCAGGTCGCCAACCTTGCGGGTGGTGTTGCGCAGGCGGCCAGCCATCTGCGTGGCCAGGGCAAACAGGAACTCAGGGTGTTGGCGGCTCAGTTCCTGGAACTTGCTGTAGGAAATTTCCGCAACCTCGCACTCGGTCTTGGTGCGCACCCAGGCGCTGCGGGTGTCCTGATCGAACAGGCCCATCTCGCCGAAGAAGTCGCCATCGTTCAGGTAGGCCACGATCATCTCGCGCCCCTCATCGTCCTCGATCAGGACGGTGACTGAACCGCGCATAATGAAATAGAGAGATTCGCAGCGATCACCGGCGTAGATAATAGTGCTCTTCGCCGGGTAGCGGCGCCGGTGGCAGTGCGCCAGAAAATCTTCGATATTGCCGATAGTCATGGATTCTTCGGTAGCAACCGTCACGGATCTACTCCTTATTTTTTAGTTTTGTGCCTGATCCCGACCAGAATGCGCCACAGCACGCGCGAATTATTGCGCGAAATCACTGTCCCCAACAGTGGCAGCGTTCGGGAAACTCTCGCAGTGTGACCTGCGACACTTTTACGTTGCCAAGAAGAGACCTTATAGCGGCTGTAGAGTTCAGTGACAACAGCCAATCGCTGTGACCGCTCATTCTCTTTTGGCGTCAGTGACCACTATACCGGAAAACGGTCTCACTCAGGTTACAGCACCGCGATGTGCTAAGCTTCGCGCCCTCTATTTCAGAAGGAGTGTGGCAATGCAGGGCAGAGTTACCTGGGTGGACGAGCTGACTTTTGTCGGTGAGGCCGGCAGCGGCAATTCGGTGGTGATGGAAGGTGGTCGCAAGAATAACGGCATCCGTCCGATGGAGATGATCTTGCTGGGTGTTGGTGGCTGTGCTTCCTACGATGTGGTCAGCATCCTGCAGAAGGCGCGCCAGGACATTATTTCCTGCCACTGCGAGCTGAACGGCGAGCGCCCGGACGCAACGCCTGCGCCCTTTACCCGCATCGAGATGGAATTCGTGGTGCGCGGCCGTGGCCTGAAAGAGGCGCAGGTGGCGCGGGCGGTGGAGCTGTCAGCGGACAAGTACTGCTCCGCGTCCATCATGCTGCGTAACGCCGGCGTCGAGATTGTCCACAGCTATCGCGTTGAGGAGCTGTAACGGCGAGGCCTGTGCTGGCAAGTAGTCCGGGCGGCCCTGCTGCCGGTGGCCGTCCGCTCAACAGCCTGATCGGCAATCGTTGTACGGACGGCCCCCGGCATCAGGGCCTTCGCATTGAGGTTCGATACTCTTTCCGCGTCCTGAGGTCCACTCAGACCCGATAGCTGGCCGAAGTCATGACTTTGGACACCAGCGACATCAGTCCCTTCATTGGCGCTGGAAAACGGGCGCCGCCGGCGGCCAGCGCCGCGTGGCCGTGCTCTTCCTCATCGATTCGCATCTGCTCGACGACAGCGCGGCTCTTTTGGTCCTGCGCCGGCAAACGGTGCAGGTGGCTCTCCAGGTGCTTGCACACCTGCTCCTCGGTCGCCGCGACGAATCCCAGGCTGATGCGGTCGCTGATCTTGCCGGCAGCGGCGCCGAGACCGAAGGAGAGTCCGTACCAGAGGGGGTTCAGCAGGCTAGGGCGGCTGTCCAGCTCGCGCAGTCGCAGCTCGCACCAGGCCAGGTGGTCGATCTCCTCGTCCGCGGCGCGCTCCATCTCGCCGCGCACCTCCGGTAATTTCGCGGTCAGCGCCTGCCCCTGATAGAGGGCCTGGGCGCAGACTTCGCCGCTGTGATTGACGCGCATCAGCCCGGCGGCGTGTTTGCGCTCGGCGTCGGACATGTCGGCCTCCGGTTCGGCTTTGGCCGGGGACGGGCGGCCGTGGCAGGGGGCACCGGGGCTCAGGGTGCGCAGGGCGCGATCCGCCTGCAGCAGCAGGTGATCCAGCCCGGTCAGTTTGCGTTCACTCATCTTAATTGAATCCGCTCACTCGAAATTTGTGCGGGAGCCGCCATCTGCGCGCGCTCCCGCCGTGCCGGTCTCAGCTGGTGGCGGCTTCTTCCCGCTCTACTGCACGGTAACCGATATCCTTGCGGTAGAAAACGCCGTCCCAGTAGATGGCGCGGGCTGCGGTGTAGGCGTTGGCCTGGGCCTCGGCGACGGTGTCGCCCAAGGCGGTGGCGCAGAGAACGCGGCCGCCGTTGGTGACCACTCGCTCACCGTCCAGTGCCGTGCCCGCGTGGAATACCTTGGCGTTGTCGCTGTCGGCGCGCTCCAGGCCGCTGATGGCGTCGCCCTTGCGGTAGCTGCCCGGGTAACCGTGGGCGGCGAGTACCACGCCCAGTGAAGGGCGCGAATCCCACTCCGCTGTCACCTCGTCCAGGCGCTTGTCCAGCGCCGCCTGGCACAACTCCACCAGGTCGGACTTCAGTCGCATCATGATCGGCTGGGTTTCCGGATCGCCGAAGCGGCAGTTGTACTCGATCACTCTGGGGGCGCCGTCGGCGTCGATCATCAGGCCGGCGTAGAGGAAACCGGTGTAGGGCAGCCCTTCGGCAGCCAGTCCCTCGACGGTGGGTTTGATCACTTCGGCCATGATGCGCTGGTAGACGCTGTCGGTGACCACCGGGGCCGGGGAGTAGGCGCCCATGCCGCCGGTATTGGGGCCAGTGTCGCCGTCGCCGACGCGCTTGTGGTCCTGGCTGGTGGCCATCGGCAGAATATGTTCGCCGTCCACCATGACGATAAAACTGGCTTCCTCACCCGTCAGGAACTCCTCGATCACCACGCGGCAGCCGGCGTCGCCGAACGCATTGCCGGACAGCATGTCGCGCACCGCCAGTTCCGCCTGTTGCTCGGTCTCGGCAACGATAACGCCCTTGCCGGCCGCCAGGCCGTCGGCCTTGACGACGATCGGCGCGCCACGCTCGCGGATATATTCGATGGCGGGCTCAATCTCGGTGAAATTGCGGTAGGCGGCGGTGGGAATACTGTGGCGCTCGAGGAAATCCTTGGTAAAGGCCTTGGAGCCCTCCAGCTGCGAAGCGCCCTTGCTGGGGCCAAAGATGGGCAGGCCGCGGGCGTTAAAGAAGTCGACGATGCCGTCCACCAGCGGTGCCTCGGGGCCGACGATGGTCAGCTCGACGCCATTCTCCTCGGCGAATTCCGCCAGTGCGGAAAAATTGTCGGCGCCGATCGCGATATTCTGCAGCTTGGGTTCGCGCGCGGTGCCGGCGTTGCCGGGCGCGACAAATACGGTATCGACGGCGGGGTTCTGTGCCGCTTTCCATGCCAGGGCGTGCTCGCGGCCGCCTGCGCCGATGATCAATACATTCATTGTTAATTCCCCCTGAGTCGGCCGGTGTAGTCCATTGGGTACGGATTTAGATGCGGTATTTTAGCCCGGAATTGTGACGGGCAAGAAAAAGCCGGCCCAATGTGCGCCGGCTTGTGACTGAAAGTCGGATTTTAGTGTCTGAAGTGGCGCATGCCGGTGAAGACCATCGCCATATCGTGCTCATCCGCCGCGGCGATGACTTCCTCGTCGCGCATGGAACCGCCGGGCTGGATAACCGCGCGGATGCCCACTTTGGCGGCATTGTCGATGCCGTCGCGGAACGGGAAGAAGGCGTCGGAAGCCATGACCGAACCTTTGACTTCCAGGCCAGCGTGCTCGGCTTTGATCGCCGCGATACGCGCAGAGTTGACGCGGCTCATCTGGCCGGCGCCGACACCGATGGTACGGCCGTCGTTACCGTAGACGATGGCGTTGGATTTGACGAACTTGGCCACCTTCCAGGTGAACAGCAGATCGCGGATTTCCGCCTCGGTCGGCTGGCGCTTGGTCACCACCTTCAGATCGGCGGCGGTGATGACGCCGTCGTCGCGGTCCTGCACCAGCAGACCGCCGTTGACGCGCTTGTAGTCCAGTGCCGGCACGCGCTCCGCGCTCCACTGACCGCAGACCAGCAGGCGCACGTTTTTCTTCTCGGCCACGGCCGCTTTGGCTTCCGCGGACACGGATGGCGCGATGATCACTTCGACGAACTGGCGCTCGACGATGGCTTTTGCCGTGGCGCCGTCCAGCTCGCGGTTGAAGGCGATGATGCCGCCGAACGCGGATTCGGTATCGGTGGCAAAGGCCAGGTCGTAGGCCGTGCCGATATCGGCGGCGATGGCCACACCGCAGGGATTGGCGTGCTTGACGATGACGCAGGCGGGTTCGTCGAAGGCTTTCACGCATTCCAGCGCCGCGTCGGTATCGGCGATGTTGTTGTAAGACAGCTCCTTGCCCTGCAGCTGCTCGGCGGTGGCAATGCTGGCCTCGGCCGGATTGGCTTCCACGTAGAAGGCACTCTTCTGATGCGGGTTCTCGCCGTAGCGCAGGTCCAGCTTCTTGATGAACTGGCTGTTGAAGGTGCGCGGAAATTGCTGCTTCTCGCCATCCTTGATCGCGCCGGCGCCTGTGGCGATTGAACCAAGGTAGTTGGCGATGGCGCCGTCGTAGCCGGCGGTGTGTTCGAAGGCCTTCACCGCCAGATCGAAGCGGCTGGCCTGGCTCAGGGCGCCGTCACTGGCTTTCATTTCGGCGATGATGCCGTCGTAGTCGCAGGCGTTTACGACGATGGCGACATCCTTATGGTTCTTGGCCGCAGCGCGCACCATGGTCGGGCCGCCGATATCGATGTTCTCGATCGCGTCTGCCAGGGTGCAATCCGCCCTGGCGACGGTCTGGGCGAAGGGGTAGAGGTTGACCACCACCATATCGATCGGGGTGATGCCGTGCTCTGACATGATGCTGTCGTCGGTACCGCGACGACCGAGGATGCCGCCGTGGACTTTCGGGTGCAGGGTTTTCACGCGCCCGTCCATCATCTCCGGGAAGCCGGTGTAGTCGGAGACTTCCACTACCGGAATGCCGGCTTCCTTCAGCTGGCGGTGGGTACCGCCGGTGGAGAGAATTTCCACACCCATGGCGGCGAGCTGTTGGGCGAATTCTACGATTCCGCTTTTGTCCGAAACGCTGATCAGCGCGCGGCGAATCGCAACCTTGTCAGTCATAGCACTTGGTCCATCTGAGTTTCTGAAAAGGGTAGTCGAGCCCCGGCCTGGCAGGGATCGCGGCCGCTGGCTGGGCCGGCGGCCTGGAATCGAAGTCGGTGAGCTGTGAGCGGCGTCGTCGTGGCGTCGGCTTCGATTCGGGGCGGTAAAAATGTACCGCCGGCAAACAGCGAGGGGGGATGAGTAACCTCATCCCCCCTCGAGATGTCTATGCCGCCGATGCAGCGCGGTGCTTACAGCAGCCCGTAGCGCTTCAGTTTCTTGCGCAGGGTGCCGCGGTTCAGGCCGAGCAGCTGGGCTGCGCGGGTCTGGTTGTGGCGGGTGTACTTCATAACCACTTCCAGCATCGGCGCTTCAATTTCTGACAGCACCATGTCGTAGACATCGGTGACCATCTGGCCGTCCAGGTGGCGGAAGTAGTTTTCCATCGCGTGTTCGACGGCGTCGCGCAGAGATTGCTGCTGCGGCTGCGCCAGTTGAGTCTGTCCCCCGGTGGATACTTCTTCGCTGCCGGTATCCGGAATCAGTGCTTCGTTATTCATGCCGCTTGTGCCCCTCTCGTTATTCGGCGTTCAAACCACTGGTGAACGCTGGCATGTTGTGCTTCTGCGCTATCCAATTGGAAAAAGGTCTTGCGAAAGGACTCGCTCCCCGCGAGTGTCTTCAGGTACCACCCCACATGCTTGCGGGCGATACGGACCCCCATTACTTCACCGTAGAAACGGTGCAATTCACCCAAATGGGCGAGCAAAATCTCCCTGACTTCATCCAGTGAGGGTTCGGGTAGCCGCTCGCCGGTGGCGAGATAGTGGGCTATTTCCCGAAAAATCCATGGCCGTCCCTGTGCTGCACGGCCAATCATGACTGCAGCTGCGCCTGTGTAGTCGAGTACCTCCCGGGCCCGCTCTGCACTGGCGATGTCGCCATTGGCGAAAACCGGAATTTTCACCTCGCGTACAATTTCAGCAATGGTATCGAATTCGGCCTGGCCGTGGTAGCCGCAGGCGCGGGTGCGCCCGTGAACGGCCAATGCGGAGATACCAATGTCTTCGGCCATTCTGGCCACAGTGACGCCGTTGCGAGAATCCGCGCACCAACCGGTGCGGATTTTCAGGGTCACTGGTACTGAGACGGACTGAACCACGGCTTCCAGAATATCCGCGACCAGTTTTTCGTCCCGCAGCAGGGCCGAGCCCGCTGCTTTCTTGCAAACTTTCTTTGCCGGGCAACCCATGTTGATGTCGATGATCTGGGCGCCGCGGCGGACGTTTTCCCGCGCTGCCGTTGCCATCATCTCCGGGTCACCGCCGGCAATCTGCACCGAAATCGGCGCTCCGCCTGCACCGCTTTCGCCGCCGTGATCCAGGCGCAAGCGCGACTTGCGGCTGTTCCACAGGCGGGTGTCCGAGGTCACCATCTCCGATACCACCAGTCCGGCGCCGAGCTCTCGGCACAGCTGGCGGAAGGGGCGGTCGGTAACGCCGGCCATGGGCGCCAGAATTACCGGTTTGTCGATAATGTAGGGGCCAATGGCGATGGACACAGCAGCTCCGCTCGGGCGTCGTTAGAGCCCGTCGCTGATTGCCGAGGCGCGTGCCGCACTCGGGAAAAAGCCTTTAGCTCAGAAACAAAGAGCCGCCTATGATAGCGGCTGCTCAGGCATTGGAAAAGCGAAAAAGCGGGCAAATTGGTTGCTTGCTGCGCGTTTAGTTTGCAGATTGCGCAACATCGGCGGTTTTCTGCGCCAAACTGTTGCAGCACTTCACAAAACGGGCGTGCCCTAGTGCGCTATATGCAGCTCGTAATTCACCGCCGCGCTGCCCGGATCTACTATTTCGATGGCGATATGCACCGGGCTGCCGCTGGGCATCTGCCTGCGCCCCGCCAGCTCACCCTGCAGATAATCGCGCGGTGCGAACAGTCGGCTGGCGACGGGCTGGTTCTTCAGGTCGCTGAAACTCAGCAGCAGGCTCGGGAAGGGTTGCGCATAAGGGGCGGTGTTCAACAGTACGGCGTCCACCACCAGCGCACCGGCCAGCTGCGGGTGGCTGCGCACTATCAGGTTGGAGGTGTGGATGGCCTGCAGGTCCTCCAGTGGTGGCAGTTTGCAGTCCAGCAGCGGGCAGGCCTTGGCGTAGAGGTCGCGCCAGGGCTGCTGTTTGCTCAGGCTGTCGAAGCGGAAGTAGGCTACCTGAGCCGCTAACGCGACTGCCAGCAATAGTGCCAGCAGTGTCCACAGCCAGCCCGGCAGGTGCCTGTTCCGCTGCGGCCGCCAAGCCACTTCCAGCGGTACCGGCTCGATGGCGGAGATGAGAAGCTCGCGCTCCGGCGACGTGGGCGGGGGTTCCTTTTCCCCGGCGGGCGCTTTGCTGGCGTGGCCCTGGATGTTTTCCAGCTGTTCGCTGAATTCGTCCGCAGGGGCATCATCGTCCCAGTCGGCGGAGAAGACGGGTTCGCGCTTCTGCCGCGGCTCAGGGATCTCATCGGCCCAGGGGTCGTCGTCCCAATCCGGCTTCAGAGCGGGGCTGTCATCCTCCGGATCATCAAACTCTTCACTCTCAGAGGCTGCGACATCCTGCCACTGGCTGTCGCCGAAGGCCTCGCCGATCAGCGGCTCGTCGTCGGTGCCCGCTGTGGTGTCCGGACGGTTGGCAGCGGAGGGCGCCGTTGCTGCTGCCGGCTCGTCGTCCTCCAGGTCGATATCGTCGTGGATCAGGAAATCGTCGTCCTCGAGCAGTGCCTCCAAGTCTCTGTTTGCGTCGGGATCGCCCTCGGCAAAGACGATGTTTTCGTCCGCGCGGAAAACCTGCAGGCAGGAGCCGCAGCGCACGGCTCCGCGGGCGGCACGCAGTTGCTGCTCGTTGACATGGAAAGACGTGCTGCAGTGGGGGCAGCGGGTTACCAGTTGCGACATTCGGATTCGGCAGTGTTTATTAGGTCGCCAAGTCTATCAGCCTGTTCAGCGGCCGCGTAGTGTCTGGAGTCTCATCAGCGGGTGCGAGTGCCGGCGAGGCGCACCCAATCCTCGCGCTGGCTGTCGGCGTCGAAAGCAATCCACGGGCTGTAGGCGGCTTTTACCTTTTCTGCCTGGGACGCGAGTATGCCGGACAGGCAAATGCGGCCACCGACCCGTGTCAGTTCGACCAGCTGTGGTGCCAGTTCCACCAGCGGGCCGGCGAGAATGTTCGCCAGCATGACATCGGCGGGCTCCTTTGGCATCTGTTCGGGCAGATAAACCGGAAAGCGCGCGGGATCTAGCCCGTTGCGCGCGGCATTGTCGCGGCTGGCAATCAGGGCCTGGGGATCGATATCGGTCCCCGTGGCACCTGCGGCGCCAAGCAGCAGTGCGCCAATGCCGAGGATGCCGGAGCCGCAGCCGAAATCGATGACACTCTTGCCGGCCAGGTTTTCCCCGGCCAGCCACTGCAGGCAAAGGAAGGTGGTGGGGTGGGTGCCGGTACCGAAGGCGAGGCCCGGATCCAGCAGCAGGTTGACCGCATCCGGTTGCGGCGGTTCGCACCAGCTGGGGCAGATCCAGAGATTGTCGCTGCACTGGATTGGCTTGTAGTGGGTCATCCACTCGCGCTCCCAGTCCTTGTCCTCCAGTTGTTCCCAGCGGGCATTGGGCAGCAGCTCGCAAAGGTAGGAGGCGGCCCTGGCTTCCGTCACCGCAGTATCCACCTCGGCGTCGAAGAGCCCAGTGACCCGGGTTTGATCCCACAGGGGAATCTCACCGAGGCCCGGCTCCAGAATCGGCTGGTCGGCATTGTCCTGCAGGGTGACGGACACGGCGCCGGCAAACAGCAGTGCCTGTTCAATTTTTTCCGCCTGCTCGCGGTTGGTATCTACGCGGAGTTGTAGCCAGGGCATATCGCTAGTGATTGGTGGTAAGTGGGAGTGTGTATTGTAGGGCTGGCGGCCCTGTATGTGCTTGGGGCAGCCCGCCGCGACTGCGGCGGGCTGTTCGTCAGGAGGGGTCAAAGGCCGAGCTTTTTCTCGAGGTAGTGAATGTTTACACCACCCTCGGCAAAGGCACTGTCGCGGACCAGTTCTTCCTGCAGCGGAATATTGGTCTTGATGCCGTCCACGATCAGTTCCGACAGGGCCACGCGCATGCGCGCCAACGCCGCTTCGCGGCTTTCGGCATGGGTGATGACCTTGGCGATCATTGAGTCGTAGTTGGGGGGCACGGTATAGCCGGAGTAGAGGTGCGAGTCGACGCGCACGCCCAGCCCACCGGGAATGTGGAAGTTGTTCACTTTGCCCGGGCTCGGGAAGAAGGTCTTCGGGTCTTCCGCATTGATACGGCACTCGAAGGCGTGGCCGCGAATAACGATGTCTTCCTGTTTGAGGGACAGCTTCTGCCCCGCGCAGACGCGGATCTGCTCTTTGATCAGGTCGACGCCCGTGACCATCTCGGTAACGGGGTGCTCCACCTGGATGCGGGTGTTCATCTCGATGAAGTAGAAACGCTCGTCCTCGTACAGGAACTCGAAGGTGCCGGCGCCGCGGTAGCCGATATCGATACAGGCCTGCACGCAGGATTCATACACCGCCTGGCGCACTTCGTCGGGAATACCCGGCGCCGGCGCCTCTTCCAGTACCTTCTGGTGGCGGCGCTGCAGCGAGCAGTCGCGGTCACCCAGGTGGATGGCGCTGCCCTGTCCGTCGGACATCACCTGAATTTCCACGTGACGCGGATTCTGCAGGAATTTTTCCATGTACACGGTGCCGTCGCCGAAGGCCGCCTGGGCCTCGGACTTGGTCACCGCAATGGCGTTCAGCAGTGCGGCCTCGGTATGCACCACGCGCATACCGCGACCACCGCCGCCGGCGGCCGCCTTGATGATCACGGGATAGCCGATCTTGCGCGCTATCTCGTGGCAGCGCTCGCCGTTTTCCGGCAGCGGGCCGTCGGAACCGGGTACCGTGGGTACGCCGGCCTTCTTCATCGCGGCGATGGCGGATACCTTGTCGCCCATCAGGCGGATCACGTCCGCATCCGGGCCGATAAAGGTAAAGCCGCTCTTCTGCACCTGCTCGGCGAAGTCGGCATTTTCCGCCAGGAAGCCGTAGCCGGGATGTACCGCCACCGCGTCGGTGATTTCCATCGCCGAGATAATCGCGGGGACATTCAGATAGCTCTGCGGTGAGGGGTTGGGGCCGATGCACACGGATTCATCCGCGAGGCGCACGTGCTTCAGGTCGCGGTCCACCTGGGAGTGCACGGCCACGGTGGCGATGCCCATCTCCTTACAGGCGCGCAGTATCCGCAGCGCGATTTCGCCCCGGTTGGCGATCAGGATCTTGTCAAACATGCTCGCTCACCCCGCTCAGACGATGGTCACGAGCGGCTGGTCAAACTCTACCGGCTGGCCGTCTTCCACGAGGATGGATTCGATGGTGCCGGCCTTGTCGGCTTCGATCTGGTTCATCATTTTCATCGCCTCGACGATACAGATGACGTCGCCAACTTTGACCTGTTGGCCGACCTTAACGAAGGGTTCGGCGCCGGGGCTGGGGGCGGCGTAGTAGGTGCCCACCATCGGTGACTTCACCGGGTGGCCGGTCAGGGCCGGTACCGCTTCCTGCTCTTCGGCGGCGGGCGCTGCGGCCGGGGCGGGGGCAGTCGGGGCTACGGGAGCTGCCGGGGCGGCGTAAACCGGTGCGACCGCTTGCTGGGCGCCACTGACGCCACGGCTGATGCGCACGGATTCTTCGCCTTCCTTGATTTCCAGCTCGCCGATATCCGATTCCTCGAGCAGCTCAATCAGTTTTTTAATCTTGCGGATATCCATAGTTCTTCACTCTCAGTGTCTTGTGCAGTTCTGGGTTATTTGTTGGTTGGCGCCACACTCAATTGGTGTATGGCCGCCTCCAGGGCCAGGGTGTAACTGTGTGCGCCAAAGCCACACACGACACCCCGGGCCAGGTCGGAAAAATAGGAGTGGCGGCGGAATTCTTCCCGGGCGTGGGGGTTGGACAGGTGCAGCTCGATAAAAGGAATGGCTACAGCCGCCAGGGCATCCCGCAGCGCCACACTGGTATGGGTGAAGGCGGCGGGGTTGATCACGATAAACGCCACACCCTCGCCGGCCGCCGCCTGTATGCGATCGATCAGTTCCGCTTCGCTGTTGCTCTGCAGGGTGTCCAGCTCGTGGCCAGCTGCCTCACACTGCGTCTTCGCCGCCGCATCTATCTGCGCAAGCGTGGTGGCGCCATAGATATGCGGCTCGCGGGTGCCGAGCAGGTTGAGATTGGGGCCGTGCAACAGAAGAAGTCTAGCCATAGCTTGCTCTGAAGAAAAAGCGCAAAACGGTCACAAAAATCGGGTGAATGGCGGCTATCTTGCGGGCAAACTCGACTTTAAGGCCGGAGTGCCCGAGTGCCGGGGCGAGTGTGCCGCAAAAGTGACTCCCTGTCCATGCCTGCGATACAGTTTATTGAAGTTAGCCGGAGTTCGGCCACTTTTCCGTGATATTTAGCGCAAAATTATCTTGGCGCTGGCTTTTTTGCCCGGTGGAATGGCTACAAAGGCAAATTGTCGTTTTTTTCGGCCCCCGAGGCGCTGAAACTATCCCGCGCCGCGGCATTCAATTCCGCCAGCAGTCCTTCGCGGGTCAGTATCTGGGGCAGGATTTTCGCCTCGCCGCCCCCAGCGGGGTAAAGGAGATAGAGCGGAACGCTGGTGCGGCCATACCTGGCCAGCAGCTGGCTGATGCGTGGATCCTGGTTGGTCCAGTCTCCCTTCAGTGCCACTACGCCAAGTTGCTGCACCGCATCGCTGATTTCGTCGCTGGACAGCACGACTTTTTCGTTGGCCAGGCAGGTAATGCACCAGGCTGCGGTCATGTTCGCCAATACCGGGCGGCCTTCGCTGCGGGCAGCTTCGAGGCGGTCGGGGGAATAGGGTTGCCAGTAGCTGCCGGTAGCCGCGCTGGGCAGCTGTACGGTGGTCAGGCGCGGCAACAGCAGTAATGCGAACGCCAGCGCGAGCATTGCCGTGGTGCCCCTACCCCAGTGCCACTGAGGTCGCGGCCACAGCCACAGGGCAAACGCAATGGCCACCGCACCGGCCAGTACCAGTGCCACGCCGTCGCTGCCGCTCTGGCGGCCCAGCACCCACAGCAGCCAGACGGCGGTCAGGTACATGGGGAAGGCCAGCAGCTGTTTCAGTCGGTCCATCCACGGGCCGGGGCGCGGCAGTTTCTCGGACAGCGTCGGGATATAGGTCAGCAACAGGAAGGGGGCGGCCATGCCCGCGCCGAGTGCCGCGAATACCAACAGGGCGACCGCCGCTGGCTGGGTCACGGCAAAGCCGAGTGCGGAGCCCATCATCGGTGCGGTGCACGGGCTCGCGACCAGGGTGGCCAGCGCGCCGGTAGCAAAAGAGCCTCGCAGTCCCCGCTGTGCGCTGAGGTTGCTGCCGATACCCATCAGGCCGCCGCCAAACTCGGTCAGCCCCGAAAGACTGAGTCCCATGGCGAAAAACAGGTAGGCCAGCGCCGCTACCAGCCAGGGCGACTGCAGCTGGAAGCCCCAGCCGACCGCTTCGCCACCGGCGCGCAGCGCCAGCATCAGTGCGGCGATCAGCACGAAACTCAAGACGACACCGGCGCTGTATGCCCAGCCGTGGTGGTGGCGCTGATCGGCGCGCTTCGCGGCCTGGCTGACGGCCAGCAGCTTGATCGACAGCACGGGGAATACGCAGGGCATCAGGTTCAGTAGCAGGCCGCCGGCAAATGCCAGCAGCAGCGCCAGTGGCAGGGCCATTCCGGCACTGCTGGCGGAGCCCGGGGCCGGCGCAGCCGGCTCAGCGCCAGTGCCGGCGGGAGTGGCACTGCCATTGACGGGATCCAGGGTGTACTGGCGAACCTGCGGCGGGTAACAGAGGCCGGCGTCGGCGCAGCCCTGGTAATGTATCTCCAGCAGCAGCGGTTCGTCGCTGCGCTGGAGATTGAGCGGAAACTCCAGTTGCAGGCGATAGACTTCGGTTTCCTTCTCGAAGTAGTCGTCCCAGATGACTTCTCCGTCGGGAAGAGTCAGTGGCAGCGCGGTCTTTTTGCCGCTATCCACACGATAAAGGGCGAGTTTGTCCCGGTAGAGGTAATAGTCCGGGGCTATCTGAAAGATGGCGCTGATACCTTGGCTATCGAATAGGAAATCCTGCTGGTAGGCCTCGTCCACCGGCAGGAATTCGGCGCTTTCACCTGAGCTTTGGGTGCCGAAGGAAGGCGCGCTCGGCTGCGCGCTTACACCGCTGGTCAGCAAAAATGCCAGCGCGGCCAGCAGGTAGAGGAAATTTTTTCGGAAACTGTTGGTCATCACAGCCATAGGAGCAAAAATTCTTTATAGTCGGACGCATGCATCTGACTGCCGCCGTGGACGGGGGTTCACTGGAGTCGGCAGTATAGCGATGCCTGCGGTACAAAAAAACAACAGCAGGGGAATTGGTTTGTCGTCATTTGACCGCCGTCACATCATCGCACTATCTCTGCTGATGACTCTGTCTCTGAGTGGCTGTGTCACCCGCCCGCCGCTACCGGCGCCGCGTGCCGTACCGCTGCCGGAGCAGCCGCGCGGCCCGTCGCCCGAGGAGATTCGCCAGCGCAACGTGGAGTTTTTTCTCGATCGTGCAGAAGCCGCCCAGCGCGAGGGCTTTCTGACCTATCCCGCCGGCGCGAGCGCCTACGACTACTATCTGCGCGTCAGGCAGTTGGACCCGGACAACAGGCGCGCCGCCAGCGGTATCCAGACGATTGTGATCGACCTCGTCGAGCGCGCGCGCGATGCGCTGCGCCGGCGCTCCTTCGGCGAGGTGACCAGCTTCCTGAATCGAGCCGACGAACTGGCGCCGGGCAATGCCCTGGTCGCGGAGGTGCGCGCACAACTGGTACGCGAGCGCAGCCGCGCAAAGCAGGATCTGCCGCAGGGCGAGGTGGTGGAGCTGCCGGCGGCGCAATTGGCGGCCAGATCCGCAGACACAGTGGCACTGCTGCGCGGGGCGGCCGCGCGCATTCGCCGCGAAGACTTGCGTGTGATCATAGTGGCGCCTACCGATGCCGAGGGCCGCTGGATCTATCAACAGCTGCGGGAGGCGGTGCCCGGTTACCGCATACGCGGCGATATTAAACTCGGCAGCCCACCGCGGCTGCTGCTGACCAGGCCAGATGGCGGGGGTGCATAGTGAGCAGATTTCTGAAGTTGTTCTGCGGCGTGTTTGTCAGCGGTCTTCTGCCGGGTCTCGTCGTGGCCGATGGCGGCAGCCTCTCGCCAGCGGAGGAGGTTAAACCCGCGGCGGTTATCCGCGGGCTGGAGTTCGCCGGCTATGCCCGCGAGACTCTACCGGGTGCGGCGATGAGTGCGGCTTACCTTTCCCTGCGCAATGCGAGCGGCAAAGAGTTGCGCCTGCAGAGTGTCGAATTGCCGGGCCTTGAAGATGCGGATGCGGATCTCCATACGACAGTCAGCGAAGGTGGCGTCAGCCGCATGCGCGCGCTGCCGGAACTGGCAATCCCCGCCGGTGCAACAGTGGAAATGGCGCCGGGTGGCGTGCACCTGATGTTGCGTGGCGTCCGTTTGCGTGCCGGCGAACAGTTGCCGCTGCGTCTGCATTTCGCCGGCGGTGAGATACTGGAACTGCATGTGCCTGTGAGGCAACTCAAGGCCGCGGCGGAACACCATCATCACGGCTGAACTTTTTCCGCGCCGCGTTTACGAAAAGAAGCAAAAATCTATCTGCATAAAATTGCTGGAGGAATAAATGAAGAAGCTGTTGCTGTTTCTGGGTGTGTGCGTGTTGGCGGCCTGTGCGCACAGTCCAGTGGAAGTCCAGGTGCGCCCACAGGTACAGGTACAGTCCGACGCCATTGGCGCCGGCCACACGCTCAGCGTGCGCGGTGTTAACCAGTTGCCGGGTGGCGGTCTCGGCTCTCTCGGTGGTATCTATGCGGACACCTCGAATGTACGTCTCGCCAATAATGTCGAAAACTCGATAGCAGCTGCTCTGGGCGAAGGGTTTGCCAATTGGTCTTTCCGCACCGTGGACAATGCCGCCGATGTACAGGTTGTGGCGAAGCTGACCGGCTTGAGCTACGACAGCCCGGACAAACTCTACACAAGCAAAGTCGACACCTCTGCCGAAGTGCAGCTGGAAGTAAAAATCGGCGGTGCGACCTATTTCGGTACCTACCGTTCCAGTGGCAAGGACCGCAGTCTGATCAAGCCGAGTCGCGAAGAAGTTGAAACGCGTGTCAACGATCTGCTGAGCGCAACCCTGCAGCGCGCTTTCGAAGATGAGAAGCTTAAAAACTTCTTGCGCACGCATCTGTGAGGGTGCAATTTAGACGCTAGCGACATTATGTGGGCAGGGAGAGCTCGATATTTGAAGTGTATAGGCGGGTTTTTGTGATGGAGTTTGCAGGCTCGCCGCGCAGTGGTACAGCTGGGTGTCCAGGACTTCATGGCCTGCTCCAGCGCACCCTCTGCTACAGCATAAAAACGCGAGCTTGCGGCTTTGACTGAATTTGACCCGAAATCCGTCGAGTACCTCGGCCTGCTGGCACGGGAAGAGGACGAGTTGATGCCCGGTGCGCAAATCAGTTTGCAGGCCGCTGAGGTGGCACTGGGAGAAATCGCCGACGGCGTCATAGTGACAGATGCCGAAGGTGTGGTGACTTACTGCAATCCCCTGATCGGCGAATTGACCGGCAATCTGGTCGGCCTGTTGCCGGGCCTGTCCCTGAACGAAAATCTGCGACTTTATGACGATAGCGGCGCGCCGTTGCCGGGCGTTCTGCCGGTGACGGGTGCGGACTCCGCGCCACCCAGTATGCGGGAATTCAGCGCCTGCATACTGCGCCCCGGCGAGGAGCGGGAGCCGCTGCAAGTCAGTGTGCAGGTGATGGCAGTATGGGATGAGGCCATCCTGAAAAATTTCGTCCTGATACTGCGCGATACTTCCGCTACGCGCCGCATCGCTTCCCGCCTCAGCTGGCAGACCAGCCACGATTCTCTCACCCGACTGCCCAACCGGCAGTTTTTCGAAAGTGAACTGCAGAAAACCCTGTCTCTTTGTAACGACAAGCGGCAGCATCACGTGCTGCTGTATCTGGATATTTACCAGTTCAAGGTGGTCAATGACGCGCTCGGTTACGGGGCCGGCGACCAGTTGCTGGTGCAGCTGGCGCAGGTGTTGCGCCGCTGCCTGTCCAGCGACGATTTGTTCGCCCGCGTCGGCAGCGACGAGTTTGCGATATTGCTGCGTCATTGCACTTTGGAAGAGGCGGGGCGAGTGGTGGCACGCCTGCGCGAAACGGTACAGAACTTTGCCTTTCACTGGGATGGCAGCGACAGTCGTGTAGCCCTCTCGATCGGTGTCGTGACGGTAGACCGGCACGCCTCTAGCGCCAGCCAGCTGCTGGCCGCGGCCAACGACGCCTGCTCCGCCGCGCGGGACCAGGGCCGCAATCGCGTCAAACTCTTCAGCGACTCGCGCAAGGTGGTGGAAAAACGCCGCGAGACGACCTGGGTCGCGGAAATTCACGCCGCCCTGCGGGAGGATCGCCTGATGCTGTATCGCCAGCCGGTGGTGACGCTGAAGGGCGAGCAAAGCGTGCACCACTACGAAGTGCTGGTGCGCATGCGCGGTCGCGATGGCGGGGTAATCTCGCCGGGGCTATTCCTGCCGGCAGCGGAGCGCTACGGGCTGATCGAGGAGATAGACCGCTGGGTAATTCGCCGGATTTTTGCCTATATGGCGCTCGAGCAGCGCTTGGGGGTCGGCGGCTTTGGCTATGCAGTCAATATTTCCGGCATCAGCCTCGGCGACGAAACCTTCGCCGATTTCGTGTTGCGCGAGCTGACCGACGCCGGTGTTGCGCCGTCGCGGGTGCAGTTCGAGATTACCGAAACCAGTGCCATCGACAATCTGGAGCGCGCGCTGATCTTTATTCACAAGCTGCGTGCCGCCGGCTGCAGTTTCGCCCTGGACGATTTCGGCCGCGGCGTCTCCTCCCTGGCATATCTGCGTCAGCTGCCGGTGGATTACCTGAAGATCGATGGCAGCTTCGTGCGCAATATGCTCGAAGACGAAATCGACAGCGCCATGGTCAGTACCATCGACCACCTCGCCAAGCGCATGGGCATCAGTACCATTGCCGAATACGTCGAGACGCCCGAACTGATGGAAAAGCTGCGCCTGATGGGGGTGGATTACGCCCAGGGTTTCGGTATTGCCGCCGCGGCCAGCCTGCCCGAAATCAGCGAACCACCACAGCATTCGCAAGTCGGCTCATAGGTCGGCTCACAAGGGCGCACTCGAGGCGCCCCCGATTGCCAATCCGCCGCTAAACTACCGGTGCCAGCAGTTCAGAGTGCTGTTCGGCCCGCAATCTCGGCCCGTACTGACTGACTACCTGCGCCGCCGCCCGGCATGCCAGCTCGCCGGCATCGGTGAAGGACAAGTCGCGGTTGATGCCGTAGAGGAATGCCCCGGCGAACATGTCGCCCGCGCCGTTGGTGTCGATCGCGTGCACATCGGGGCTCGCCACCCGATACTGTTGCTCCCCATCCCACAGCAGTGCACCTTCGGCCCCGAGGGTAATGGCAAAGCTGCGGCAGTAGCGACGCAGGGCCTGCGCCGCGGCGTCGACGGAGTTGGTGCCGGTAAAGGCGATGGCCTCGTCGCGGTTGCAGAACAGCATGTCCACGCCGCTGCCGATCATCTCCCGCAGGCCGTCGCCGAAATGCTGCACCATCGCCGGGTCAGACAGGCTGAGGGCCGTCTTGACCCCCGCTTTTTCCGCCTGCTCACGCAGGGTTATGGCCGCTGCCCGGCCGCTGGCGGAGGACACCAGGTAACCCTCGATATAGGCCCAGCGGGAAGCGCTCAGTGCGGAGGAATCCAGTTCGCCGACAGACAGCTGCTCGCTGATACCCAGGTAGGTGTTCATGCTGCGCTCGGCGTCCGGCGTGATCAACACCAGGCATTTGCCGGTGGTGCCGCCGTCGGCTTCCTGCAGCGTGGCCGGATAGGCGACACCGGCGCTGGTGAGATTGGCGCGATAGAAATCGCCGTTATCGTCCGCCGCCACCTTGCAGGAGTAGAAAGTGCGCAGACCGAAATAGCTGGCGGCAATGACGGTATTGGCGCCGGAGCCGCCGCAGGCCCGTTTGGCGGTCACCAGGTGATCCCGCAGGTCATCGACCAGTTGCTGCTGGCGAGCGTCGTCCACGAGAGTCATTACCCCCTTGTCGACCCCGAGTATCTCCAGGTCGCCGTCGGAAACCTCGATTTCCGTGTCGAGCAGGGCGGCGCCGATGCCGTAAAGATCGTATTGGTGCATGTCTGTCCTTTTCGGGCTGTTTTGCGAGCTTTTCCCGGCGCATTATGGCCAGCTCGGGGGCAAGTGCAAGGCGGTGGGTTTGACTTGTACCGCACAGACCTTATAAAGGCCCGACCCCTGTCCCAGTGAACTTCTGGGCCGAAATAGCGGTCAATCCTCGAATACGTGGGAATGGCACCTATCTATAGTTGATTTAGTAGCTTGGTATTGCATCTGTATGGCAGCGACAAAACGCCGGCGCAGCAACGCGTCTAAACCGGGAAGACTACACCGCTGGATGGTCAGGCTCGGCCTGCTGGCCCTGGTGGGTGGCCTGGCGCTGGCCGGCTACATGGTCTACCTGGATGTGCAGCTGCGCCATCGACTCGAGAGTCGCCAGTACCAGTTGCCGGCGCGGGTGTTCGCGCGCCCGCTGATTCTGCGGGAGGGCATGGTCATGCGCCCGGATGAGCTGCGGGCGGAGTTCGAGGCGCTCAATTACAGCGAACAGGGCACCCTGTCCGAACCGGGACACTGGAGCCGGGAAGGCATGGACTACCGTGTCTGGCGCCGGGATTTCGTTCACGCGGATGGCCGCGAGCCCGCCGCGGTGGTCAGCTTCCGCCTGCGCAACGACGAAATCAGCAATCTGCGCGGCAACAATGGCGAGCGTTTGAAGGAGTTCCGCCTCGATGCCGCCAATATCGGTACTCTGCTCGGCGGTGGCGACGATCGCAACCCGGTGCGTTTCGCCGAAATTCCGCCGCTGTTGGCCAATACGCTGATCGCGGTGGAGGACCAGGACTTCCTGCATCACTTCGGCGTGTCGCCCCGCGGTATCGCGCGCGCCATGGTCGCCAATTTCAAGGCCGGCGAAGTGGTGCAGGGCGGTTCCACGATCACCCAGCAGCTGGTGAAAAACATCTTCTTCGACCACAAGCCGAGCCTGTGGCGCAAGTTCAACGAAGCGCTGATGGCCGTGCTGATGGAGATGCACTACGAAAAGGCCTACATACTGCAGGAGTACATCAACGAGGTTTGGTTGGGGCAGCAGGGCAGTCGCGCCATCTACGGCTTCGGCCTGGCGTCTGAGTTTTATTTCCAGAAGCCGCTGGATACCCTGGAGCCGCACCAGATAGCGCTGTTGGTCGGGCTGGCCAAGGGCGCCTCCTATTACAATCCCTGGCGCAACCCGAAGCGGGCGCTGGAACGGCGCAATACCGTGCTCGACCTGATGCAGAAGCAGGGCCTGATCACAGTCGAGCAGCACGAAATCTACAGCGCCAAGCCGCTGGAGGTTGCCAGTGCCGGCGCCGCCGCGCAGAACCCCTATCCGGCGTTTACCGAGCGCCTGCTGGCGGAGCTGCGTCCCTACTATTCCTATGAAGAACTGCGCACCGCCGGCCTGCGGGTCTACACGACACTGGCGCCGTCGGTTCAGAAGCTGACGGAAGATGCGATCAGTGAAGGCGCGGCCCGCCTGGAAAAGGATCGCGGCATTCAGCAGGATTCGCTGCAGGCCGCTACGGTCGTGCTCGACAACGAAACCGGCAACGTCCTCGCGATGGTCGGTGACCGCCGCCCCCACTTCCCCGGATTCAACCGCGCCCTCGAGGCGCGGCGTCAGGTGGGCTCGCTGATCAAACCGGCGGTCTATCTGACCGCGCTGGAACGCCCCTTCGATTACAACCTCGCAACGCTGATCGACGACGCGCCGCTTCGTATCGAGGGTGCCAACGACGAAGTGTGGATGCCGCAGAATTTCGACAAGCGCGCCCACGGCCAGGTACCCCTGTATGTGGCGCTGGCTAAATCCTACAACCAGGCGACCGCGCGTCTGGGGCTGGACCTGGGGCTGGAAAATGTGCGCCAGACTATCCGCCGCCTCGGTGTGCAGGCGAACCTGCCGCGCGTACCGGCGATGTTGCTGGGTGCGGTGGAACTGACCCCGTTTGAGGTGGCAGACATGTACCAGACCATCGCCAATGGCGGGGAGCATGTAGATCCGCGCACACTGCTGGCAGTCTCCGATGCCGACGGCGAACAGGTACAGCATTTCCGCCGGCGCGCCAATCGCGGCGTGGATCCCGTGCCCGCCTATCTGCTGCGCTTCGGTCTGGAGCAGGTCATGCGCCAGGGCACCGGCCGCCGTGCCTACAACAGCCTGCCCAGCAGCGTCGCTTTCGCCGGCAAGACCGGCACCACCAATGACTACCGCGACAGCTGGTTTGCCGGCTTCTCTCCGGACATCACCGCGGTGGTCTGGCTGGGGCGCGACGACAATGAGCGCACCGGTCTGACCGGCTCTACCGGTGCATTGACCGTCTGGGCCGACATCATGCGCCACCTGCCTCACCGCCACGGCACCGTCGATGCGCCCCGCGGAGTCGAGCTCAAACAGGTGAACGCGCGCGGCCAGTATATGAATCCCGAGTACTGTCGCGGTGGCACTGAATTGCCCTTCTCCTATGAAACGAAACTGCAGCCGGCGCCGGAGTGCGCCGGGCGCGACCGCTGGCGCTGGTTCCGCGACCTGTTCGGCGATGAGCAGCAGCAGGATGAGGCGGCGCCGCGCGAGGAAATGACCCCCGGCTGGGGTGTCGATCCCCGTGAGCAGCAGCGCCGCGAGGAGCGCGAGCGCCAGATGCAGGAGCAGTTGCGACGCGATGACGAAATGCAACAGGTGCCGCAGTTCGAAGAGGAGCCAATGCAACTCCCGCGCACCGAGGAAGATCTGTATCTGCAAGAGGAGCGGCGCGCCGAAGAGGAGCGGCGTATTCTGGAGGAGCGACTGCGCCGCGAGGAAGAGCTGCGCCGCAGCCGCCAGCAGGGCGTTCCGATCGAGGAAGCCGAGCCCTGGCCTATTGAAGAGGAAGACCAGTGGCCCTGAGGCCGCTGGCTCGATGTTCCACTAGCTGTTCTGCAGCAGCCGCGCGGCTTCCTCGGCAAAATAAGTCAGGATGCCGTCGGCGCCGGCGCGTTTGAACGCCAGCAGGGATTCCACTATCACCGCTTCGCGATTCAGCCAGCCATTGTCGAACGCGGCGCAGTGCATCGCGTATTCACCGCTGACCTGGTAGGCAAAAGTCGGCACGCGCAATTCATCTTTTACCCGCCGCACCACATCCAGGTAGGGCATGCCGGGCTTGATCATGATCATGTCCGCGCCTTCCTGCAGGTCCAGCGCACATTCGTGCAGCGCCTCGTCGCCGTTGGCGGGATCCATCTGGTAGCTGACCTTGCTGCCGCTTTTCAGATTGCCGGCGGAGCCTACCGCGTCGCGGAAGGGGCCGTAGTAGGCCGAGGCGTATTTGGCCGCATAGGACATGATCATCGTGTTCACATGGCCCTCGCGTTCCAGCGCCGCGCGAATAGCGCCGATGCGGCCGTCCATCATGTCCGACGGCGCCACCACATCGGCGCCGGCGGCGGCGTGGGACAGCGCCTGCTGCACCAATACCTCGACGGTGTCGTCATTGACGATATAGCCGCTGTCATTCATCAAGCCGTCCTGGCCGTGGCTGGTAAACGGATCCAGTGCCACGTCGGTGAGAACGCCCAGCTCCGGCACCGCATTTTTCAGCTCGCGCACCGCGCGCTGGGCCAGGCCATTGGCGTCGTAGGCGGCGCGGGCATCTTCGGACTTGTGCGCCGGGTCCACCACCGGAAACAGAGCCACCGCCGGAATGCCCAGCTGCGCGAGTTCCCTGGCCTTGTCCGCGAGTAAATCCACCGTCAGCCGTTCGACACCGGGCATGGATGCGACGCGCTGGGTTTCATCGCGCCCCTCGATCACGAACAGCGGCAGAATCAGGTCGTCGCAGGTGAGCTGGTGCTCGCGTATCAGGCGGCGGGAAAAGTCCTGCGCCCGCAGGCGGCGCAGGCGGGTGTTCGGATAGGCGCCGCGCGAAAGGCTGAAAGTCATAGGGAAAATCACTCCGGCTGGAAGCTCAGGTTTGGCCGCAACCCGGCGGTTGCGGTGGGCTGGCGGCAATCATAACAAAACGGAGGCGGCACCGCGGCCGCGGCAAACTGGAGACTGCTAGCCAGGGGCCCGGCCGTGCAGGGGCCCGGCCGTTTACCCGAAGTGCGCGTCAATCGCAGCGTGCGCGCAGGAATTCCGCCAGTTGCTGCCCGGCGGCGGCGACATGCTGTTCCAGCAGTGAAGCGGCCGTCTCGCTGTCGCCGCGCTGCAGCGCGTCGAGAATCGCGTAGTGCTCGCGCTGGCTGGTGCGCTGGTAATCGAGGCTGCGGGACTGGTAGCCGATATAGCGCTCGCACTGCCGGTGCAGTTGCTCCACGGTGGCAAACAGTGTCGGACGCGCGGCGGCCTTGTACAGGCAGGCGTGAAACGCCCAGTTGAGCGCACCGATCTCCGCAGCCGGAAGTGTCGGGTCGGCATCCATGCGGTCGAGAATGTCCCTGGCGCGGCCGAGGGTTTCCGCGTTCAACTGCGGGGCCGCCAGTGTCTGCAGCAGTGGCTCCAGGCGCATCCGCATCAGGTACAGGTCTTCGACCTCGAGTGGGTCGAAGCGCGGTACCGCCACGCCGCGCTTGCCGTGGCCGGTGAGCCAGCCTTCACTCTTCAGTTGCTGCACGGCGTCGCGCACCGGAATGCGGCTGACGTCATAGAGTTCCGCCAGCTCCGTCTGCTTCAGCACCTGGCCCGGCGCGAAACGGCCCCGCAGTAGATCCTCCTTGATACGCTGGTAGAGACTCACGGATTGCCCCGCCGAAAAAGCCAGTAGCTTACCAGCCCACCGAGCAATCCCCAGAAGGCGGCGCCGATGCCGAAGAAACTCGCGCCGGAGGCGGTGATCAGGAAAGTGATCAGGGCCGCTTCGCGGCTGTCGGCATCGCCGGTCGCACTGGCGAGACTGGAACCGATGGTGCCGATCAGTGCCAGGCCGGCCAGGCTCGCGATCAGCGCCTGGGGAAAGGCACTGAACAAGGCCACGACGCTGGCGCCACTGAGCCCCACGAGCAGATAGAAAACTCCGGCGGCGATGCCCGCAGTGTAGCGCCGGGCCGGATCCGCATGTGCCTCCGGGCCAGTGCAGATGGCAGCGGTAATGGCGGCGAGATTGAAGGCGAAGCCGCCGAACGGTGTCAGCAACAGCGACGTCAGCCCGGTGCCGCTGATGACCGGTGAAACCGGCACCTGCCCGTAACCACTCGCCCGCAGGGTGGCCACGCCGGGAATATTCTGTGAGGTCATGGTGACGATAAACAGCGGCAGGCCGACACCGAGCAGCGTCGACAATTCGAATCGCGGCACTATTGCGATCGGCCGGCCGGGTGCCCACTGCAGCTGATCGACATGAATCAGTCCCAGCGGCCAGCAGAGTGCAAACCCGACCGCCAGCACCAGGATGATTGCGTAGCGGGGCAGCCAGCGGCGGCCGAGGAGATAGGTGAGCAGCATGGCGCCGACCAGCAGTGGATTGCTCTGCAGTGATGTGAAAACGGACAGGCCGAATTGCACCAGAATACCGGCGAGCATGGCACTGGCGATCGGTATGGGGATTCTCCGCATGACCTTGTCAAAGGTGCCAGACAACCCGACAAGCAGGGTCAGCAGCGCACTGAACACAAATGCCCCCACGGCCTCGGCCATCGGCACGCCGACCAGGCCGGTTGCCAGCAGCGCGGCGCCCGGCGTGGACCAGGCGGTGATCACCGGCGCGCGGTAATACCAGGAAAAGGCGATGCAGGTCAGCCCCATGCCCAGACCCAGGGCGCCGATCCAGGACGCCATCATCGCCTCGTCGGCACCGGCGGCGCGGGCCGCTTCGAAGACGATGGCCACCGAGCTGGCAATGCCGACGAGCACGGCGACGAAGCCGGCGCTGACTGTAGACAGGCTGGTATCCGCCAGTAGGGAACGCGCCACAATGTATACCTTTTATAAAATGTATACATTTTTATAGGGCGCAACGGCGGTGAATGCAATGCTTTTCGCACGGCAATGTGCAGTCGCGGACTCTTATGTGGTGGAAGGTGCGCCCGCTCCCTGTTGGGGCGGGCGTCGAGCGAAGAGCGATCAGGCGAGTCGGGCGAAGACCCGGCGCGCGGCGGCGATGGTCTGCTCGATGTCCTCGTCACTGTGGGCCGCGGACATAAAGCCGGCTTCATAGGAGGCCGGAGCCAGGTAGACCCCCTCTTCCAGCATGCCGTGGAAGAAGCGGTTGAAGCGCTCGGTGTCACAGGCCATGACCTGCTGGTAGTTGGAAACCTGCGGCGTATCGGTGAAGAAGAATCCGAACATGCTGCCGGCCTTGTTGGCGGTCAGGGGAATGCCGGCCTCCCTGGCCGCGGCCAGGACGCCCTCGACGAGGCGGTCGGTCTTGGCGGTGAGTTCCTCGTAGAGGCCCGGTTCCTGCACCAGGCGCAGGGTTTCTAGGCCGGCGACCATTGCCATCGGGTTACCGGACAGGGTGCCGGCCTGGTAGACCGGACCCAGCGGCGCGATCTTTTCCATGATTTCGCGCTTGCCGCCGAAGGCGCCGACGGGCATGCCGCCGCCGATGACCTTGCCGAGCGTGGTGAGGTCAGCCTCGATGCCATAGTGGCCCTGGGCGCCAGTCAGGCTGACGCGGAAGCCGGTCATCACTTCGTCGATGATCAGCAGGGCGCCGTGCTGGTCGCAGACCTCGCGCAGGGTCTCCAGGAAACCGGGCAGCGGCGGGATGCAGTTCATATTGCCGGCCACCGGCTCGACGATGATGCAGGCGATCTGGTCGCCGATCTCATCGAAACATTTGCGTACGCCGTCGGCGTCGTTGTAGTTCAGGGTAATGGTGTGATCGGCCAGGGATGCCGGCACGCCCGGTGACGAGGGCACGCCCATCGTCAGGGCGCCGGAACCGGCCTTCACCAGCAGCGAGTCGGAGTGGCCGTGGTAGCAGCCCTCGAATTTGACGATCTTATCGCGGCCGGTGTAGCCGCGCGCCAGGCGAATGGCGCTCATGGTGGCCTCGGTGCCGGAGCTGACGAAGCGCACCAGGTCCATATTCGGCCACAAGCGACAGACTTCTTCTGCAAGCTCGGTCTCCAGCTCCGTCGGTGCGCCGAAGCTGAGTCCGGATTGCGCCTGTTCCACCACGGCTTCAATCACGTCCGGGTGTGCGTGGCCGAGCACCATCGGCCCCCAGGACTGCACGTAGTCGATATAGCGCTTGCCGTCGGCGTCGTACAGGTAGGCGCCTTCGGCGCGCTGGATAAACAGCGGCGTACCGCCGACCGCGCGGAAGGCGCGCACCGGTGAATTCACACCGCCGGGAATAACTTTCTGGGCTTCGGCGAAGAGTTGTTCGGATTTGCTCATAGGACTCATTTAAAAACTGGGGATTGGGTTGGGATTCTGGCGAGCCATTATCGCGGCCATGTGCCAGTGGTACAACGTGCCGATAAAACGGTTGGGTGGCGGGCCTGCTACCGATGGCCTTTTGCGGGACACGGGCTAGGCGCCGCCCCTAAATCCATCCCTGGAGGCTTGTCGGCCGGGTCCCTCCGGCCGACAGTCCCGCAAAAGGCCATCGGCATCAGACCCTTCGCATTGGACTCTGCCGTTCTTTACAGATCGAAGCCGGGAAGCTTGAGCTTGCGAGGGACATGACTTAAAAGCCAGGAAACCTAGCGTTTGCACCAGAAAAGCCGGTTCGGAATCGGCCGCCCCATGCCCAGCCGGCGGCTGTCGGCGATGGCGCTCCAGGTGAACTGCTGGCTGCGGCTGACCGCCTCGATAATGGTGAGGCCGTGGGCGATATGGCAGGCGATGGCGGTGGCGAGGGTGCCGCAGACACCGTAGGCCGCCGGTGGCAGTCGCTCCCAGTGGAACTGGCGGATCAGGCCGCGCTCGTCATAGAGGCGGTTTTCCAGCTGCTGCTCGCAGGGCACTCCGGTCAGCAGCAGGTAGCGGCAGCCGCTCTCGAGCAGCTCCTGCGCCATGGCGTCGAAAACATCCGCCTCCAGGGCCATCGCGCGCGCCTCGCGGCGGTTGGGGCAGGCCATGGTGGCATAGGGCAGCAGTAGGGTACTCATCGCCTCCCACAGCGGTGGTGCCAGCAAGCTCTCCTTGTCGGCCAGGGTGGCATCGGGATCGATAATGACGGGTATATTGGGGTAGTCGCGCAGCACGCTGTGCAGCGCGCGCACATTTTCCACCGAACCGAGATAGCCGACCTTGATTGCGGCGACCGGCATATCCTCGAGCACGGCGCGCGCCTGTTCCACCAACAGGCTGTCGTCGACCGGCGCCACGCCGAGCAGCTCGCCGGTATCGCCCACGCTGATGGCGGTGACTACCGACGCGCAGTGGCATCCGAGGCTGGCGGCAGTTTCGGTGTCGGCGGCGATGCCGGCGCTGCCGCTGGGATCATGGTGGGTGACGGTCAGAATAATGGGTTGGCGCGTATCCATATGTCGTCTGTAAAGCTGCCGTTTGCTGTGCGCCTAATTCTAGTTGCTTGGCGCCCCGCCATCGGAACGATCCGGCGCCAAATTAAAAAGGCCTCACCACCGCCAGTATCACGATCGCGATCAGCGCAATTACCGGCAGTTCATTGAAAACCCGGAAATAACGCCCGCTCTTGGTATTGGTACCGGCGGCGAATTTGCGCACATAGGCGCCGCAGATATGGTGGTAGCCGATTAACAGCACCACAAAGAAAAGTTTCGCGTGCAGCCAGCCGGCAGTCTTGTAGTAGCTCCAGTTGTAGCTGATCAGCCAGATTCCCAGAGCGATGGTGGCAATCATCGACGGCATGGCGATACCGCGGTAGAGGCGACGCTCCATGATGCAGAAACGGTCGCGGCTAACCGCGTCGGTGGCGTCCACGTGGTAGACGAACAGGCGCGGCAAGTAGAAGAGTGCGGCGAACCAGCACACCACGGCGACCAGGTGAAAAGCTTTAACCCACAACATCGAGTGCCCCCTCGGCGATGAAATTGACAGTGTTTATTTTCGGTAAAAGTTATCGATATGTTGCGGCAGGATAATGCCGCTAGCCCGGTTGTCCAGAGCGGCGCCGTGGCCACGGCTGACGTAGAGCGCACCAGCACCACTGGATTCGAATTCCTGCTGGGCCTCGAGCAGGGTCGCGCGCCAGTTCAGTTCGGCCAGCTGTTCGCGATCGCCGGGCAACTGGAGCAGGTCCACCGGTTGTTCTTTTTCTTTTTTGGGTTGCTCGCCAGAATCTTTCGCCTCGGCGCGCGCTTCCTTTACGCGCTGCAGAAAGTTGGCCAGATCCGCCGCGCGGAGCAGCTGGGGCGCCGGTTCTTTCGGCAGGTCGATCAGGATCCACTGCGGATGTCGGTCTATCAACCGCACCGCCTCCTCTTCGCTGATTTTTTGCGGTGCCACCACGAAGCGGCGCTCCATCACGCTGGCGACGCCGACACGGCTCAGCATCTGCTGACGCCAGCTGGGGGTGCCACTCTTGTCCAGCGCGCGTAACGTCTCCTGGAAAATGCCCTCCGTGGCGAAGAAATAGCGGCTTACCAGGCTGGCGACGACGATCATCATCATGCCCGGGAACAGCACATTGGGGTTGTAGGTGAGTTCGAGAATGGCCAGCAGCGCAGCCAGGGGGGCATTCAACAGCGCCGCCATCATTGCGGCCATACCGACCATTGCGTAGAAGCCGGGGCTGGCGGTGTATTCGCCCAGCCAGTAGTTGGTGAGGCCACCGGCAATACCGCCGAGGCAGGCGCCGAGGAACAGGCTCGGGCCGATGACACCGCCGGGAATCCCCAGGCTGGTGCCCAGAGCAGTGGCGACAAGTTTTGCCACCACAATGATAATCAGCGCTGACAACGCTATCTCGCCGAGCATGGCCTTTTCCAGGGTGTCGTAACCGGCGCCGAGGATTTCCGGCACCCAGATGGCGATGGTGCCGGTGGTGAGCCCGACGATCAGGAACCGCCCCAGTGGTGAGCGGCGCTGATATTTCGCCAGTCGGCGATGTACGCGGATAAACAGCGCGGCCAGGGTGCCGATGACCAGAGCGCAGAGCAGCAGTACCGGCAATTCCGCCAGTGAGTTCAGCTGGATTGCCGGTACGTTGAAGGCGGGCTGGCGGCCGAAAGCGAGTTGCGCAGTCGTGCTGCCGGCTACGGCGGCGAGCATGACCGGCAGGAATCCCACCACCGAATATTCCAGCATCACGACTTCCATCGCGAAGACAACGCCGGCCAGCGGCGTGTTGAACGAGGCCGCAATGGCCGCGGCGACGCCGCAGCCGAGCAGGCTGCGCACCGAGTTGTTGGGCAGCCGCAGTTTGCGCGCCACCCAGCTGCCGCTGGCGGCCCCCAGGTGCACCGCCGGCCCCTCGCGCCCGACCGAGTGACCGCTGACCAGCGCGGTCGCACCGGCAAAAAACTGCAGGAACGCATTCTGTATCGGCATGAATCCCTGGTGGTTATGCAGGCGGTCGAGTACGTGCACCACGCCCACGTTGCGGCGGCTGGGCTTCAGTAACAGGTACATGCTGCCGAGCAGCAGCGAGCCGAGCACCGGCAGGCCGAAGCGCCAGTGCGGCGGCAGCGATTCGTAGCGCTCGGGGATCGACAAAAACAGGTGGGTCGGCCATTCACTGACCAGGCGAAACAGTACCGTCACCGCGCCAGCGCAGAGGCCGATCAGCAGCCCCATGGCCAGCAGCGGTGCCAGCGCGTCCTGGGCGGACAGCATCAGGCGCAGCCGCTCCAGGCCCCGCTCCCGCAATGGCCAGCCGGTCTCCGTCTTTTTGGTGGCTTTCCCGGTTCGCTGTGACACCGCACATCCTTATAGTGCAGAAGCTTGTGGTAGAGTGCTCCGCTGATCCAAACACTGCCCCCGCAATTCGCGGGTGTACAGGAGATTCGAGCAAGGTGATTAAGGTAGCAATTGTCGGCGGCACCGGCTATACGGGTGTGGAGTTGTTGCGTCTGTTGGTCACGCATCCGCAGGTCGAATTAACTGCGATTACCTCGCGTGCACTCGCCGGCACCCCCGTCGCCGAACTCTTCCCGAGCCTGCGCGGTCACTGCGATCTCGCCTTCTGCGAGCCGGATCTGGAGCAGCTGGCGGCGTGCGACCTGGTGTTTTTCGCCACGCCTCACGGTGTCGCGCAGGCGCAGGTGCCGGAACTGGTTCAGCGCGGTGTGCGGGTGATCGACCTGTCAGCGGATTTTCGTCTCCGGGATATTCCCACCTGGGAGCAGTGGTACGGGCAGCAGCACGCTGCACCGGAGCTGGCGGCACAGGCAGTCTATGGCCTGCCGGAGTTAAACCGCGCGGAAATTGCCGGTGCGCAGCTGGTGGCCTGTCCCGGCTGTTATCCGACGGCGATCCAGCTCGGCTGGATCCCCCTGCTGGAGGCGGGCATCGTGGATCCCGGACAGCTGATCGCCAGCGCCGCCAGCGGCGCCAGTGGTGCCGGGCGACAGGCCAAAACGGATCTGCTACTGGCGGAGAACAGCGACAACTTCCGCGCCTACGCTGCCGGCGGCCATCGCCACCAGCCGGAGATTGAGCAGACACTGCGCGGGGTGCAGCCGGCCGGGGACAGCGCCGCGCGGGTCACCTTCGTGCCCCATCTCGTGCCGATGGTGCGCGGTATCCACGCGACGCTGTTCGCAAATCTGCGATCTGATCAGTCGGCGCAGGAACTGCAGGAACTGTTTGAGAGTCGCTATAGGGATGAACCCTTTGTGGACGTCATGCCAGCTGGTAGCCACCCGCAGACCCGCAGTGTGCGGGGCACCAACGTCTGCCGGCTTTCGGTCTTGCAGCCGCAGGGGCGGGATACGCTGGTGGTGTTGTCGGTCATCGACAACCTGGCGAAAGGATCCTCGGCACAGGCGTTACAGAATATGAATATCATGTTTGGCCTGGATGAGACCCTGGGACTGGAGAGCCCGGCGCTGCTGCCTTAAAATCGGCAGATTCATCTTGACGAACTAACACCAGATAAGAACAACGGATTACATGGCGCGCAAAGTAAAAGGCAGCAAGCAGTACCGCATGAAGGTGGTGCCCCATCGCCCGTTTTCCGGTGCTCTTTCCGTCGTGGGCGCCGCATTGCTGGTGTTGGCGACTTCCGCCGCAGCCTATTTTGCCGGCCAGCACCATCTGCGCAGCAGTCTCGACCAGAAAAACCTGGCTCACGAGCGGGCCCTGCGGCAGCTCGATGAGCTGAAAAGTGAAAACGAGGCGCTGCGCCTGCGCGCCGCCACCGCCGAACAGTCCCTGACGATTGGCGAGCAGGCCAGTGAGAAGGTGCGTGCGGAGTTGGTACAGAAAGAGAGCCGTATCGCCGAGCTCAAGCAGGAGATTTCCTTTTACCGGGGCCTGATGGCGCCCGCCGACGGCAGCGATGGGGTATCCATCGGCCGTTTCAGTATTTCGCAGACCGCCGATCCGCGCCGCTACCAGTACAAGCTGCTGGTCCAGCAATCGGCTACGCGACACAATGTTGTAAAGGGCAATGCGACCTTCACCATTGTGGGCCGCCAGGACGGACAGCCAAAACGCTACCCCCTGAGCGACCTGTCGCCACAGGTGGATAGTGAGTCGATTCCATTGCGCTTCAAGTACTTTCAAAATATCGAAGGTGAGCTACAGTTGCCCGAAGGTTTTGAGCCGGAGGGCGTCGAGTTGTCGCTTAAATCGAGCGGGCGCAAGGGTTTCAATATAGAACAGCGTTATGGCTGGCTGGTACAGAAAAGCTAGCGCAAGGGCTGAACTGACGAGGTTTTATTGAATAATGTTTAGTAAAAAAGAGAAGGCTCCTACTATGGCCAGCACAAGTAGCAACCACACGACTTTGATTGCGCGCCAGACGGAAGTGTCCGGTGACCTGCATTTCCGCGGCAACCTGGTGATCGAGGGCAAGGTGCGCGGTAACGTGAGCGCACACAGCGACAGCGATGCCCGACTGCAGATCGTCGACGGCGGCATGGTAGAGGGTGAGATCCGCGTACCCCACGTGGTAATCAATGGCAACGTAAAGGGCGACGTCTACGCTACGCGCCATCTGGAGCTGGCCTCCAAGGCGATGGTGGAAGGCAATGTCCACTACAAACTGATCGAGATGGTCAAGGGTGCCCAGGTAAACGGCTCTCTGGTCTCCAACGTCGATATGGACAGCACCAGCGAGCCGCGGATGATCGAGTACTCTGAGGACGAGACGGTCATCGAAGCGGATTAATATCGGGGCCTTCCGGCACCGCCTGCGAGCCCCGGCTACCCTGTGGTACCGGGGCTCGCCGTTTCACAATACTTGACTGTTTTTCTGGGTTTAAGCAAGATGACCGCCTCGGGGCTGCGCTCTGTATAATTATTGTGCGAGCCGCGAATGCTCCGATACGTTGAGAGAGACTTATGTCTGAAGCTGTTTCCTTTTCTCCTGAACCGGTGGTGGTAACCGACAGCGCGGTGGCCAAGGTCAAGAGCCTGCTGGAGGATGAGGGCAACCCCGAACTCAAGCTGCGCGTTTTCGTGACCGGCGGCGGCTGCTCGGGGTTCCAGTACGGTTTCACCTTCGACGAGTTGGTGGCCGAAGATGACGCGGTGGTCGAAAAAGATGGCATTCAGGTGCTGGTGGATGCGATGAGCTATCCCTACCTGGTCGGCGCCAGTGTCGATTATGAAGAGGGGCTGTCCGGCTCCCGTTTCGTCGTGCAGAACCCCAATGCCTCCTCCACCTGCGGTTGCGGTTCTTCCTTCTCTATCTAGATTCCTTCTCGCCGGTAGGTCCGGTCCGCGTTGGTGGCTGCGGTCAACTTTCCGCAGCCTGTCCGGCATCACTCCTCAGCAGAGCATGCGGGTATCTCCGGTGGGAGCGGAAGGCTGTCCCGATCCCGTTGATTGTCAGGCGGGGTGGATGGCTCCGAGCACCGACTCTTCCCGGGCACCGGTGACGCCGGGGCAGTTTCCTGGCAGGCCGAGCAGCGTCTGCCGCGCCAGCCAGGCGAATCCAACGGCCTCCAGCCAGTCCGCATCTATGCCGTAAGTGCCGGTGTCGGCAATCGACCAGGTGGGCAGGCGCCGGCGCAGTCGTGCCAGCAGATCTTTGTTCTTGGCGCCGCCGCCACAAATCAGCAGCTCGCCGCCGTCGGCAAACACGTGGACTGCTTCGGCGATGCTGGCAGCGGTGACTTCTGCCAGTGTGGCCTGTACATCCGGCGGTGCCAGTTCCAGTCCCGAGCAGGCCTGTTCCAGCCAGCTGGCATTGAAGGTTTCACGCCCGGTACTTTTCGGCGGCCTGGCCGCGAAATAGGGGTCCGCCAGCAGACGATTGAGCAATTCCGGGTTGGCGCGGCCGCTGGCGGCCCAGGCGCCATCGCGGTCGAACGGCTGCCCCTTGTGCAGGTTTATCCAGTAGTCCAGCAGGGCGTTGCCCGGCCCGGTATCGTAACCGTGGACGCTGCCGTCCGCGGCCAGCTCGGTAATGTTGGCCATGCCGCCGATATTGACCACTGCGCGATCGCAGTCGGTGGCGAAGGCGGCGCGGTGGAAGGCGGGCATCAGCGGCGCGCCCTGGCCGCCGAGCGCCATATCTCTGCGGCGGAAGTCCGCCACCGTGGTGATTCCGGTCAGTGCGGCAATGGTATTGGGGTCGCCCAGCTGTACGGTGAACGGGGTCGCCACTGCACCCGGTGGCCGGTGGCGAACGGTCTGGCCGTGGCTGCCGATTGCAGTAATTTCGCCGGGTTTGACGCCGGCTCGCGCCAGCAGTGTGTTGGTGGCCTCCGCAAACGCCTGTCCCAACTGGCGGTCCAATTGGCCGGCGCGATCGAGCTCCGAGGGGCCGGGCGCGCAGAGCGCGAGGATGGCGTCGCGCAGCGTTGGGTGAATTGGGTGACCGAGGGCGGTCAGGATACGGGGTTTTGGCTTGTCTTCGTCACCGAAGTCGACCAGCACCGCGTCGATTGAGTCGACGCTGGTGCCGGACATCAGGCCGATGTACAGATCGGGCATTCTAGTTAACGCTGTTGTTGTCGTTATCTTCGCTGCGTTGCGCCAGGGCGGGCTGTTCGTAGTTCTCCAGTTTTGCCAGTAGCGGCTGGGTCTGGGACCTGAAGCGAGCCATTTCGGATTCGGGAATTGATTTGGCCTTCGGCAGCTTGCGCACGATCGTCGCCGGATTGCGGTGATGACCGTTTACCAGGAATTCGTAGTGCAGGTGCGGGCCGGTGGCGTAGCCAGTAGAGCCGACGGTACCGATCACCTGGCGCTGCTTGACGCGCTGGCCGCTCTTGACCTTGCGCTTGTTCAGGTGCAGGTAGCGGGTCACATAGCGCTCGCCGTGCTGAACGAAGACATAGTTGCCGTTGGACTTGCTGTAGCCCGCCTTGATCACGCGGCCGTCGCCGGCAGCGTAAACCGGTGTGCCGCGCGGCGCGGCGTAGTCGGTGCCGTTATGGGGGCGGCGCGTCTTGAAAATTGGGTGCAGGCGGCGCGGATTGAAGTGCGAGCTGATGCGGCCGATATCCACCGGTGTACGGATAAAGGCTTTGCGCATGCTCTTGCCGTCGGGCGTGTAATAGTTGGCGTCACCATTGCTGTCCACATAGCGCACCGCGCTGAAGGTCTTGCCCTGGTTGGTGAAGCTCACGGCCTGGATCGGGCCGTTGCCGATTTTCTCGCCGTCGAGGAATTTCTCCTCGTACATCACATTGAAGCGGTCACCCTTGCGGATATCCAGGGCGAAGTCGATATCGGAGCTGAACACTTCCGCCATTTCCATAATCAGACTCTGGCTGAGGCCGGCATTGCTGCCGGCCACAAACAGTGAGCTGTCGATTTCCGCTTCGCGGTAGGCGGTGTAGCTGTCTGCCTCCCGCTGGTGCAGCGCATAGGTGAAAGCGTCGGCTTCGTCGCGGGTAAACGCCACCAGGTTGAGGCGGTCGCGGTGCAGCTCGAGACTCTGCAGTGCGCCATCTCCATCGGTGTGGAATGTGAATTCCTCTCCGGGCGTCAGGCGGGCCAGTTGCTTGGCTTCTTTGCCACTGGAGAGCAGCTGATACATTTCGGTGGCGCTGACCCCCGCGCGCTGGAACAGGTCCGACAAGGTGTCACCATTCTGCACCTTCAGACTCTGGGAGCGCAGTTTGGGTTCGGCCGTCTCTTCTGGTCTCTGTTGCTGTACCCCGGCAGCGGCGGCATTCATCTCATCCATCGTGGAGAGGTTCACCGGCAGTGATAACCGCTTGGCCTCCACTTCCGGAGTGGAGACGAACATGGTCAGCGCGAGGGCAAAGCTGGCCGCTCCGGCGGTTACAGCGTGAGTGCGCGGGAAGTGCTGGCGCAGGGCGCCAAACAGGCGCGGCGTCGGTTTGCGTTGGTCTTGCATGGTCTTAACGATCGGCGCTGGTTGTCGTTGTTATCGCTGTTGTCGGCAGCGGGTGCCTAAAAAACGAGCACTGAGGCGGCTTTATAACAAAAAATCCGCCGTGGTTCACGAGGTAATTGACCTGTCTGTCCATGACTGAGTTCCTCTGCGCTTATTCCCTGGCAGTCGTTGGCGCCTTCGTCGGGGCCTGAAGCCGCCGCAACTTGTATTTGCTACAAAGTCCGGTAATGTTGCAGCCCATTTCGCCGCCGTCCGGCGGCCTTAATTTCGAGTCATATTACGAGGGAAAACCATGGCTGGGGTCGATGCGACACTGCTTAAAGACTTGGACCGCCGCGGGCTGATTAACCAGGCGACCGGTGACGGTGAGTTGACGCAGCATTTGACGGAGAGTCGTACCCTCTATTGCGGTTTCGATCCCACTGCTGATTCCCTGCATATAGGCAGTTTAGTACCGCTGCTTACTTTGAAGAGGTTTCAGGCGGCAGGACATAAGCCCATAGCGCTAGTTGGCGGCGCAACCGGCCTTATTGGCGACCCTTCCTTCAAGGCGCAGGAGCGAAGCCTCAATACGCCGGAGGTGGTGTCCGGCTGGGTTGAGAAACTAAAGCGCCAGGTTTCCCAGTTTGTCGACTTTGATTGTGGCGATAACAGCGCCGTCGTCGCCAACAATCTCGACTGGACACGCGACCTGAGTGTGCTCGATTTCCTGCGCGATGTGGGAAAACATTTCTCCGTCAACAACATGATTAACAAGGAGTCGGTGAAGCAGCGTATTCAGCGGGAAGGTGAGGGCATCTCATTTACCGAGTTTTCCTACATGCTGCTGCAGTCGATGGACTTTTCGGAACTCTACAAGCGCTACAGCTGCACCTTGCAGATTGGCGGCTCAGACCAGTGGGGCAACATTACCGGCGGCGTCGACCTCACTCGCCGTCAGCACCGCGGCAAGGTCTTCGGTTTAACCCTGCCGCTGGTGACCAAGGCGGATGGCACCAAGTTCGGCAAGACCGAGAGTGGCACCATCTGGCTGGATGCCAACCGTACCTCGCCATACGCCTTCTACCAGTTCTGGTTGAATACCGCCGACGCGGATGTCTACAAGTTCCTGCGTTACTTCACGTTCCTCAGTGTCGATGAGATTGATGGCATCGAGGAAGCTGATCGCGAGCGTGCCGGCAAGCCGGAGGGGCAGGGTATTCTGGCGCGTGAGGTGACCCGTCTCGTGCACCGTGACGAAGGGCTCGCTGCAGCTGAGCGTATTTCCCATGCGCTGTTCTCTGGAGAAATTGGCGATTTGTCGGCCGGTGACCTCGAGCAGCTGCGTCTCGATGGCCTGCCCAGCTCCGCACTGCCGGCTGACTTTGGTGAGCAGAGCCTGATCAACCTGTTGGTCGATGCGGAAATGGCACCTTCCGGCAAACCGGTAAAAGATGCGCTGGGGCGCAATGCGGTGTTGGTCAACGGTCATCCTGTCGGAATGGATAGTAACGCCAGCCCGGCAGCTGTGTTTAGTGCGGACAAAGCGCTCAGTGGGCGTTTCTTTATAGTTCGGCTGGGCAAGAAGAAGTACCACCTGTTTACGACCGAAGGTTGAGTGATTTTTGGGCGAAATTTTACCGAAAAAATCTTTTTTACAGTTTTGTCACAAAAGTGCTTGCGGCGGCTCCGGCCTGCCCGTATAGTTCGCGCCCTCGCTGCTTGAGAAGTGGTGAGGAGGCAGCTCCAAGTAATTGATTTTCTTAAGAAAATTTCTTCAAAAAAGAGCTTGCCAAGGTCGAAGAGGTCGCTATAATGCGCGCCACTTCGAGAGGAGCTGAAAGGCTCCGCGAGGGGCTCCAGGCAG
>NZ_FQVA01000009.1 GCF_900129095.1 Microbulbifer donghaiensis | reverse complement strand
AGATGATAGTAGTGCTGAATGCGATGGTGAGAGACGGTACTCACTGGGGAGAACGGGACATCAAACTGGCTGCTTGACATCACAGTCGCTTGTTATGCGCCTTAGTTTCAGCCCACTCTAAAGCCCAGCCTTCATGAGCCTTTCCGCGATTGTAAACCACCATTAACGTATTTTCTGACGTTAATATTTCTTGTTGCTCTTGCAGAAAAACTAAGAATACCGCCTTTTCTGAGAGGTCCGGACTTTTGCATGGTTCCGAACTTGGGTAAAAATAGCCCTCGCGTGTGATGTCTCCTTTTAATATTGGAGAAATTGCAGAGTAACGCCACCGAAGATGAGGCGGCCCATCTAAGTGTTCCGCTTCAACATTTGCCAAAAGTACGATCTTTGCTTCTTCATATGCGGAATCGAGAATATCGACTCTATCCAGTGATTTTCGCTCGCCACAATAAATATCAATTGCAAATGTATTTCCACTAAAGCTCAGTGCTAGAAGAAACTGAATTATTCTAATCATGCTCTCGCCGCATAACGCCCACGGCAGGGGCGGCTTACCTTATGTGTGTTTTGCGCGAAAATGGGAGCGAAGCGACCGCGCAAAACGTGCATAAGGTAAGCCGTCCCGCGGAGGCCCGAAAGGCCGGAGCTTCACTGCCCGTGATTGTTATGTTTGATCTCGCTGCGTAGCCTCTAAATATACAGTTCTTTGACGATAACTCTCTTCAAATGCCACCAGCGACGCTAGCAACCCGGCCAAAATAATCCCAAAAGCTGCGTAGACAGCAAACGAAAGCATATATGGCACGGAGATACCAAAATACATTCCAGGAACAATACAGATCGGGACTAAAGCAAGTACAGCAATTGAAATGAAATGCAAAATTTTGACGACCGCAAGTAGCGGCTTCAGGTTTTCGCTTCTGAGATTTTTATAGCTGAACATTTTGCTTTCCTTGGCTTTCTGCTACCGAAACATAACAGTTTATTCAAAGGATGCGTCTTTATATCACCCGTCGTCTATCCGCAGCTCCCAATGTCTTTAGATGAACATAAAAACTTTTAAATTCAATGGGTTAAGAATGCTACTGGATGTTCTTGATCTTTGAAACCAAGACGTGTCGTGTTTTCACATGACTATTATCCGAACTGATCATAAGTGGAATCCCTTTTAAGTCAATAATTTAGGGTTTTTCTGCGGTGGATAGACGACGTATCTCTTGATCCTGGGAGTTGACTGCCGCCTTAACGGTGAAATACTGTATATAAAACCAGTTTGGAGGCTTTTTCATGGACGACATTCGCCACCAGATCCCAAAGAATAAGTCTGGGCGTTTCATTCAGCAGCTACGGTTACATATCAGAGAGGCGGGCCTTTCCTACCGGACTGAACAGACTTACGTACATTGGGTGAAGCGATTTGTGCATTTTCACAGGCTTCGCCACCCCGCCGAAATGGGGAAGACGGAGGTAGAGCAGTTCCTGAATCGCTTGGTGACTGAGCGCGACTGCTCAATTAACACCCAGCGGATTGCGCTTAACGCGTTGGTCTACCTTTACAAACGATTTCTCGGTATGGATACCGATTCGCTGGAGTTCAAGCCGGCACAAAGGAATCGGCGTCTGCCGGTTGTGTACAGCTCCGAGGAAATTCTTGCGATCCTTAAGCATTTGGAGGGGGTATACCGGCTGCAGGTCGAGTTGATGTACGGTACCGGATTGCGAAGTGCGGAGTTGCTTTCCCTAAGGGTTAAGGATGTCGATTTCGGCAGCAATAACATTTATGTGCGATCTGGGAAGGGAGATAAAGACCGCACGACCATGTTGCCACAGGGACTGATCCCAGAGCTCAAGCGGCAAATCCGCCGCGTCGCCCTGCTTCACCGACAGGACCTTTTCGACGGCTATGGTGACGTGTACTTGCCCGGGGCTCTCAATAGGAAGTATCCGTCAGCGGCGCGGGAATTGGGATGGCAGTACCTCTTTCCCGCGTCATCCATTGGAACGGATCCGCGCTCCGGACTTCGGCGGCGGCATCATATGCATCCCACTACACTGACAAAACATGTGCGGGCGGCGGTACGCGCAGCAGGTGTAAATAGACCCGCGCGGACTCATGCTTTCCGGCACAGCTTTGCGGCACACTTGCTCGAGTCAGGATACGACCTGCGTACAATCCAGGAGTTGCTTGGACATGCTGATATCGCCACTACTGAGATCTATACGCACGTAATAAACCGAGGTGGCAAGGGAGTACTCAGCCCGTCCGACCGGCTTCGCTCCCAATCGTAGGCCAATGAGTCGCAGGCTTTTTATCGAGCCCGGTAATTGGCAACGAAAAAGCCCCGCATGTGCGGGGCTTTTCGCTGGGTTAGCCGGATGGGGCTGGCTTACATCATGCCGCCCATACCGCCCATACCACCCATGCCGCCCATGTCAGGCATAGCCGGCTTTTCTTCCGGGATCTCGGAGACCATGGCTTCGGTGGTGATCATCAGGCCGGCGATGGAAGCCGCAGCCTGCAGTGCAGTGCGGGTTACCTTGGCCGGGTCGAGGATACCCATTTCCAGCATGTCGCCGTAAACACCGGTGGCTGCGTTGTAGCCGAAGTTACCTTCGCCCTGCTTGATCTTGTCAACCACAACGGAGGACTCTTCGCCGGCGTTGGCAACGATCTGGCGCAGCGGCATTTCCATGGCACGCAGTGCCGCGGCGATACCGTGGTTCTGGTCTTCGTTGTCGCCAACCACTTTGATGACCTGAGTGGCGCGAACCAGAGCGGTGCCACCGCCAGGTACTACACCCTCTTCCACCGCAGCGCGGGTAGCGTGCAGGGCGTCTTCAACGCGGGCTTTCTTCTCTTTCATTTCGACTTCGGTGGCAGCGCCAACCTTGATCACTGCAACACCGCCGGCCAGCTTGGCGACGCGCTCTTGCAGTTTCTCTTTGTCGTAGTCGGAAGAAGATTCTTCGATCTGGGCACGGATCTGGCTGACGCGGGCTTCGATGTCTTTCACATCGCCGGCGCCGTCCACGATCACGGTGTTTTCCTTGGACAGGGTCACGCGCTTGGCAGTACCCAGGTGCTCCAGGGTGGTGCCTTCCAGCTCCAGGCCAACTTCTTCGGAGATCACGGTGCCGCCGGTCAGGATAGCGATATCCTGCAGCATGGCCTTGCGACGGTCGCCAAAGCCCGGGGCCTTAACGGCGGCAACTTTCACGATACCGCGCATGCTGTTCACAACCAGGGTGGCCAGCGCTTCGCCTTCAACGTCTTCGGCGATGATCAGCAGCGGCTTGGAAGCCTTGGCTACCTGCTCCAGCAGCGGCAGCAGATCGCGGATGTTGGAGATCTTCTTGTCTACCAGCAGGATGAACGGGTTATCCAGCTCGGCAGTCATGTTTTCCTGGTTGGTGATGAAGTACGGAGACAGGTAGCCGCGGTCAAACTGCATACCTTCTACGACGTCCAGCTCGTTTTCCAGGCCGGAACCCTCTTCAACGGTAATGACGCCTTCTTTGCCCACTTTTTCCATGGCTTCGGCGATGATGGTGCCGACGCTCTCGTCGCTGTTGGCAGAGATGGTGCCTACCTGGGCGATGGCCTTGCTGTCGGTGCAGGGAGTGGCCAGGCTGGCGATGTGGTCAACGGCTGCTGCCACGGCTTTGTCGATACCGCGCTTCAGGTCCATCGGGTTGAAACCCGCGGCTACGGACTTCAGGCCTTCGGTCACGATGGCCTGGGCCAGTACGGTGGCGGTGGTGGTGCCGTCACCAGCGGTGTCGGAAGCTTTGGAAGCCACTTCCTTCACCATCTGCGCGCCCATGTTTTCGAACTTGTCTTTCAATTCGATTTCCTTGGCTACGGACACACCGTCTTTGGTCACGGTGGGAGCGCCGAAGGACTTGTCCAGTACCACGTTGCGGCCTTTCGGGCCCAGGGTGGTCTTAACGGCGTCGGCCAGGATGTTTACGCCTTTCAGCATTTTCTGACGAGCGTCGTCACCGAATTTAACTTCTTTAGCTGGCATGATTCTTGTTCCTCAAATTCTTTGTGCGAGTGAAGTAAAAGCGGGGGCTTAGCCTTCCAGCACGCCGTAGATGTCGCTTTCGCTCATGATGATCAGCTCTTCGCCGTCCACCTTGAGGGTGTTGCTGTCGGCGTAGCGGCCGAATACTACGGTGTCGCCTACTTTTACAGACAGGGCGCGAACGTCGCCGTTGTCCAGCAGTTTGCCCTCACCCACGGCTACCACTTCGCCCTGGTTCGGCTTTTCTTTGGCAGCGCCCGGCAGCACGATGCCGCCGGCTGACATGGCTTCTTCTTCCTTACGGCGCACTACGACGCGGTCGTGTAAAGGACGAATTTTCATGGATAAGCTCTCCATTGAGTCGTTTCTTAAGGTTTTTAAAAGGTTCCGGCCTCGCCGGCCGGTGACCAAACGCCCCGCTCTGGCCGGCAGAACCGGGGCAAAATTCAGGCGTGCACCCTATCTATGGGCACGCGAGGGGATTTCAACAGCGGCAGATAAAAAATCTGTGAATTTGAAACGAAATCAGGGCGAGTGATTAAAAATCAGCCAGACTGACCGGGATCATTCTTGTCTTTGCCGTTGGGGTGACCCTTCTCCCGGGAGTAGTCGCCCTCAATTACATCGCGATCGCCGTGGCGCTGATGCTGCTGGCCTGGCGCTCCGTATGGGTCGAAGCCCGGGCGGATGACAACCACGTGCTTCAGGATGCGTCCCAACAGCAGCTGGCGCAGTCCCGGGATCAGACAGGCGAAGCCGAGGGCATCGGTGAAGAATCCTGGCGTCAGCAGCAGCGCGCCGCCCACGGCCAGGAAGATCCCTTCCACCATCTCCCGCGCGGGCAGCTCCCCGGCCTGCATCTTCTGCTGGGCGCGCATCACCGTGGAAAGCCCCTGACGGCGCAACAGCGCCAGCCCCACCACTGCGGTCAGCAACACCAGACCGATGGTCGGCAGGGTGCCAATTTCCCGGCCCACGGTGATCAACAGCCACATCTCGAGGATGGGTACGACGACAAAGATTAGCAGCAGTGGGCGCATGAAAGGGGTCCTGAAAGGGGTCCTGTAGGGGCATTCGCTTGGTGAAACGGGCGAATCCGGGTATTTTCGATATGCTGTATTAAATGAGGAGTGGTGGCAAATACTTCAAGGCGCCGCATTCAACTCAGCGCGGCCGGGAGCAAGGGAGGCTTTGATGGCAAGCGAGCAGCAGGACACCATGGAGGGACCAACTATTGGTCGCAGACGCCACCTGGTGGACGACATTCTGGCGGAGGCCGATATCCGCATCAACGGCGACAGGCCCTGGGATCTGCGCCTGCACCGCGAGCAAGCGCTGGACGAATTCATCGCGCGGCACAGCCTCGGCCTCGGCGAGACCTATATGCGGGGCGATTGGGAAGTGCCGGCACTCGACCAGTTTTTCTACCGCATCCTCAGCGCCGACCTGCCCGGCAAAATCAAGCCGTGGCGCAATGCCTGGCGCATTCTGCGCAGTTACCTGATCAACCTGCAGAGCCGCCGACGCGCATTCGAAGTGGGCGAGCACCACTACGACCTGGGCAATGAGTTTTACCAGGCCATGCTCGATTCCCGCCTGACTTACAGCTGCGGCTACTGGAAGAACGCGGACACACTGGAAGAAGCCCAGACCGCGAAGCTGGACCTGATCTGCCGCAAACTAGGGCTGCAGCCCGGTATGCGGCTGCTGGATATCGGCTGCGGCTGGGGCAGCCTGGTGAGCTATGCGGCGCAGAACTACGGGGTGGAATGCGTGGGAGTAACCGTGTCCCGCGAGCAGAGTGCCTATATCGCCGAACACTATGCGGATCTGCCGATCACGGTGCACCTGCAGGATTATCGCTGCCTGGATCAGCCCTTCGATCGCATCGCCAGTGTCGGCATGTTCGAACACGTGGGGCGCAAGAACCACCGTACCTTTATGCATGTCGCCAAGCGCTGCCTGGAGAAAAGCGGCCTGTTACTGCTGCACACCATCGGCAAGAATCAGCGCCGCTCCACCACGGATCCCTGGATCGACCAGTATATTTTCCCCAACGGCGACCTGCCCTCCGCGGGCCAGATCGGCGATGCCGCCAACGACCTGCTGACCTGCGAGGATCTGCACAATTTTGGCAGTGATTACGACAAGACGCTGATGGCCTGGCATGAAAATTTCGAGAAAAACTGGGCGCACTTTGCCGACCGCTACGGCCAGCGCTTCTACCGCATGTGGCGCTACTACCTGCTGTCCTGCGCCGGTTCCTTCCGCGCGCGGCATATCCAGCTGTGGCAGTGGATGTTCTCCGACAGGTTGCCGGGCGGTGTGGAGCGGGTGTCTTGAATGCGGAATGATGAATGCGAAATGCGGAATAATTGGGATATCACTGAACGGACCAAGTGCTTCGCACTGCGAATAATCCGGCTTTATTCCAGCTTGCCGAAGTCCACACAAGCGCAGGTTATCGGCAAGCAGCTATTGCGCTCGGGAACATCGGTTGGCGCACATATCAGGGAGGGCAAACGCAGCCGTTCGGATGCGGAAATGATCAGCAAGATCGAAGTCGCGCAGCAAGAGTTGGAAGAAACCATTTACTGGTTTGAGTTGCTTGTTGGCTCTAATTTAGTCGAGGCGGATCGGCTAACTGGCCTTGCTCAGGAAGCCAATGAGCTGCTCGCCATCCTTGTGAGCAGCTCAAGAACCATTAAGCAGCGAAAACGGGGTTCAGTGAGATCCGAGTGCTGAACGCCTTATTCCGCATTCCGCATTCCGCATTCCGCATTCCGCATTCCGCATTCCGCATTCCGCATTTCGCATTTCGCATTTCGCATTTCGCATTCCGCATTCCGCATTCCGCATTAGATTCGCGCACCGCCGTCGATATCCATCACGCGGCCACTGACAAAATCGTTTTCCAGAATAAACGCCACGGTAGAGGCGATCTCATCCTGTTCACCCAGGCGGCGCAGGGGTACCTGCTTGACCAGGCTCTCGAGGATTTCCGGACGCATCTGCGCGACCATGTCGGTGCCGATAAAGCCGGGGGCAATGGCAGCCACTCGCACACCGTAGCGGGCCAGTTCGCGCGCCCAGGTGACCGTCATCGCGGCTACGCCGGCCTTGCTCGCGGAGTAGTTGGTCTGGCCCATATTGCCGGCGCGGGACAGGCTGGAGATATTCACAATCACCCCGCCATTGCCGCCTTCCGCCATGATACCCGCGGCAGCGCGGCCGCACAGGAACACGCCGGTCAGGTTGACGTCGATCACCGACTGCCACTGGGACAGGGACATGCGGTCGGTGACCTTGCCGTCCTTGCACTTCAGCAGCAAGCCATCGCGCATGATACCGGCGTTATTCACCAGCACCTGCAGGCCGCCGAAATCCCTGGCGATCTGCGCGAAGCCGTTGTCCACTTCCTCTTCCTTGGCCACGTTAATCACGTAGCTGCGCGCTTCGGCGCCCTGTTGCCGGCAGGCTTCGACACTCTGCTGCAGGCCTTCCTCATTGACGTCGATCAGCGCCAGACGTGCACCGCGCTTGGCCAGGTATTCGGCCATGGCACGACCCAGCCCCTGGCCAGCGCCGGTAATGGCTACGATACTGTCAGCGATTTGCATGTTGGATTCCTCATCTTCAATTTCATTATTGTTTGGTACAGCGCCCTCTTCGAGATCGAAAAGGGAGAAATTCTTACCACTGGTAACCGACCCCGACCGTGACCTTGGTATCTTCCTTTTCCAGGTCCAGCGACGGCGTATTGTCGTAGAGCCAGTGGTAGGCGATTTCCATCAACACTCCTTCCACCAGCGGTGTGCGCACGCCGAACTTGGCGTTGGCCTGGTAGTCTTCGCTGCGATCAAAGGACTGCAGGGTCTCCTGATCTAAGTAGATCTCCGGTCCGAGGGAAAACTTGTAGCGGTAATTCAGAGCCACCCGGCCCGCCGCGTAGCGCTCGTCCTGATCTTCACTCAGCGCGGAGTCGATAAAGTCTTCCTGCAGGCTACTGACACCACCTTCCAGCGAGAAGGCCGTCTTCTCGGTGTCAAAGAACAGGTAACCGAGGCCGAGACCGAACTTAGTGCCAAGATCCAGGTTGCGCGCCTCTTCGCGCTGCAGCTCGCTGTTGGCCGCGGCAAACCACTTCTCCGAGAAGATCCAGCGGAGGTTGTAGCCCAGCAGGTATTTCTCCAACCCCTCAACCTCCTGGTTACTCTGGCTTTGGTAGAGCGCATTGATCAGGTGATGGAAATCGCCGTTACGCACATCCAGGTTCACGTTGACATCCAGGTCCTCACGCTCGCGGTTACCGTGCTCGAATACCCCGCCCGCGCTGACATTGCCATGAAACACCACCGGATCGCCGACGTAGTTGACGTAGGGTTCGGCGCGGTCGATGGCCGGGAAATCCATCACCCAGCCGGCCCCCTCATCGCAGTACAGCTCCCACTGCTCACGGCGGTGCCCGGCCAGGGCGCAGGGGCCCTCGCGACCGGCGATTTTCAGGTCGACATCCACATCCATGGACACGATCTTGGACTTCTCAATCTTTATCTCGCCAAAGTTCTCGGACTTCCACACCACGTGCTCTCTCTCGACGACCACCAGGTCACCGTTAACCCGGTCGCCATTGCTCAATGTCAGCACGCCGGCAGAAGCCTGCAGGGAGACAATCGCAACAAAAAACAGCAAGATAGACGCAAATCGTCGAATAGCAGAAGTCACAGGGAAAACCTTGGATTTTTCTGGAATGTTTAACAGCGGATTTATCTGTGGGGAATAACGCACAAACAGGGGGCAATGATGCCACATCGAGGATCTGCAGTGTACTCGCGTTGGTCCCCCGGGGCCGGGTAATCACCTATGGCGATCTGGCGGAAATGGCCGGTTATCCCCGCGCGGCAAGGCTCGCGGGCCAGACGCTGCGCAAGCTGCCGCCGGATACCAAATTGCCGTGGCACCGGGTGATCAACGCCCAGGGGCGCATTTCCCTGCCCGAACCAGGGGCTCAGCGTCAACGGGACAAACTGGAGACGGAGGGCATCGTGTTTCTGAATGGACGCGTGGACATGGCCAGGTACCGCTGGCGGCCCTAGCCAGCGGCAGCTTCCGATTCCGCCGAGCGGCTGTCGCGCCACCACAGGAATATTGCCAGCAGCACCGCTGGCGTGCCGAGTATCGCTACGTAGATAAAGAACTGCGAGTAGCCTTGCGCATCAACCACCACGCCGGAAAATCCACTGATAAATTTGCCCGGCAATGTCATCAGCGAGCTGAACAGCGCATATTGCGTGGCCGTATATGCCTGATTGGTCAGGCTTGAAAGATAGGCGATAAATACCGCATTAGAGATACCGCCGCTGATATTGTCCGCACTGATCACTATCGCGAGCCAGGTGCGATCCGGCCCGATCTGCGCCAGGTGGGCGAACAAAAGATTGGTCGCAGCAACCATCGCGGCGCCGAGAATCAGCGGTCGCATAATACCGTAACGCACCACCAGCAAGCCGCCCAGGAAGGAGCCGATGATGGTGCAGAAGAAACCGAAGACCTTGCCGATTTCGGCGATATCCGTCTTGCTGAAACCGAGGTCCAGATAGAAGGGATTGGCCATCACCCCCATGGCGATATCGCTGAGGCGGAAAATGCCAATAAACAGCAGCAGGACTAGCGCAAAGCGACCATTGCGCTGGAAAAACTCGATGAATGGACAGGCCACCGCGCGTACGAACCACTCCTTCAGGGGGCTGTGATCGCCGCTGCCCAGCATCCGGTCGACCCACTCGTGCTGGAACGGCTCGGCCCGATCCTTGATGAAGCTGTGATCTGGCTCGGCCACCAATAGCGTGGTGATGATGCCCACCCCCATCAATACCGCCATGGTGGTGTAGGACACGGACCAACTGGCCAGTTCGGCAATATAGAGGGCACCCGCGCCCGCGACCAGCAGCGCCACCCGGTAGCCAAACACGTAATTGGCGGCCATGGCACCCTGTAATTCCTTGTCCACCGACTCGATACGGTAGGCGTCAATCACCACATCCTGGGAGGCAGAACAGAAAGCCACCCAAACCGCCAGAATGGCCACCTGGGTGAGTGCCAGCTGCGGATTCAGGCCCGCCATACCGACCAGCCCCAGCGAAACCCCCAGCTGAGAAACGAGCATCCAGCTGCGACGCTTGCCGAGCCAGCGGGTCATAAATGGCAGGCGCAAGTAATCGATAACCGGCGCCCACAGCACCTTGATGGAAAAAGTGATTCCCACCCACGCAAAGAAGCCAATGGCGGTGCGACTGACACCGTAGTCGCGCAGCCAGGCGGTGAGCGTGGAGAAAACCAGCAACAGCGGCAACCCGGCGGAAAAGCCGAGGAAGAACATGGCGAGAACGCGCGGCTTCAGATAAACCCGCAGTGCCTGCCCCCAAGAAAGTTTCTGCTCCTGCATGCTGCTGTGTGGCGTCCCTTCGTTAGCCTGCGCCGCTTTGTTTATTGCGCGAGGGGCGATTTCCCGCGGACTCTCCGTGGCCAGGGTCAGTGGCCCCAAAGTACCTCGAGTTCTGCCTCCGCCAATTTGTTGGCGTTCACATTAAAGCCCACCTTGGCGGGGGAGGTATTCTCGTCCAGCGGTAGCTCCTCCACTTTCAGAGCATAAACCCGGAACTGATACCGGTGATCTCCGTGCCCCTGCGGTGGACAGGCGCCACCATAGCCGGGATTGCCATAGTCGTTGCGGGCTTGAGTCGCCTCGGGAATCAGACCGTTTTTGGGGTCACCGGCGCCTTCCGGCAGGCTGGTCACATTCGCCGGAATGTTAAACAGGACCCAGTGCCACCAGCCACTACCGGTAGGTGCGTCGGGGTCATAAACCATTACGGCGAAGCTCTTGGTACCCTCCGGCGCGCCGCTCCAGCTGAGCTCCGGAGAGATATTTTCGCCGCCGCAACCGCTGTAGACATGCGCCATCGGCATGCGTCCGCCGGCCTGCAGGGATTGCGAAGTCAATGTGAATTCGGCGGCGGAAGACATGGTGGCGGTCACCGTTAGCGTAGTGGCAGCCACCAGTTTAGCAACCCACCGCCAGCAGAAGCCGCGCGTCTTGTACCCCCGTGTTGCAATACGCATTAAGAGTCCTCTCCTTCAGCAAACAGGTCCGCAACCCTGTCCAGGTCCATATTGCCGCCGGTCAGCACTATCGCCACATTTTTGTTGCGAAACCGCGCCTGGTGCTCCAGCACGGCCGCCAGTCCGACCGCGGCGGAAGGTTCTACCAGCTGCTTGGTGCGGGTCCAAAGCAGGCGCATGGCTTCAACGATACCATGCTCGGTAACCGTCACTATATCGCGCACTGTGCGCCGTATCACGGAGTAGTTGCGGCGCCCGAGCGTCGTGCGCAGGCCGTCGGCGATGGTCGCCGGCGCCTGCGGTGTGGTGATATGCACACCGCCACGCAGGGAACGCTGGGCGTCATCGGCACCCGCGGGCTCGGCACCGATCACGACGACATCCGGTGCCAGTGCAGCGATGGCCAGGCCGATACCGGCAAGCAGACCGCCGCCGCCGACCGGCGCCACCACGACATCCGGGACAAATCCCTGCTCGCGACACTGCTGTATGATTTCGAGCGCGACAGTACCCTGCCCTGCAATAATCCGGGGATCATCGAATGGCGGCACCACGTGGGCCCCGCTTTGTTCCACCACTTTCTGCAGGGTCGATTCCCGGTCGGCCTGGGTTGGTCCGCAGATCACTATCTCGGCGCCGTAGCCCGCGACGGCGGCACGTTTGGCCAGCGGTGCAGTTTCCGGCATCACCACCGTACAGGCGAGTCCCCTCTCCGCAGCCGCCCAGGCTAGCGCGGCGCCGTGATTACCAGAGGAGTGGGTGGCCACCATCTGGGTATCCGGCGGAAGCTGTGCCAGCGCATTGCTGGCGCCGCGCGCCTTGAATGCGCCCACTTTCTGCAGGTGTTCGCATTTGAACCAGAGGCCCGCCCCGCCGAATTCATCGAGCTGACGACTGCTGATCATAGGCGTGCGGTGAATACGGCCGGCGATATTTTGGGCGGCCGTGAATACATCGGCACTGGTGGGCAGGTCGTTCTGATTGGTTGGCATAGGTGCTGAGATCAATGAAGTCGGTTGGTATTTTGCGGCGAAGGTGCTTTCTTCCGGTCGCCCGGGGATTAACAGTACACGCCCCAGCTAAGATTAGCGAAAAAGCGGCCGACGCAAGGAGCGGGCAAGACTCCGTCGGCCGCGGAGAATTCAGCGCAATAATCGCAGCAGTTTAAATTTCCTGGCGTTAAACGGTGCGTAGCGCAAATCCAGATCCAGGATACTCCTGCGCTTCATTACCGCCTTGAAATGGCTGAAAGTGCGGAAGCCGTGTTCGCCATGATAGGCACCCATGCCACTCGAGCCGACACCGCCAAAAGGCAGGTCGTGCGCAGTCATAAACATCATGCAATCGTTGATACAGGCGTTGCCGGAACTGCAACGGGAGAGTACGCGATCGGCGGTGCTATCGTCTTCCGTAAAGACGTAGAGCGCCAGTGGCTTTTCCCGACCGTTGACAAACTCCTCCACCTTACTGAAATCGTCGAGCACAACCACCGGCAGAATCGGCCCGAAAATCTCCTCCTGCATGACCGCCGCTTCGACGCTGACATTGCGCATCAGGGTTGGCGCTACATAGCGCTCTTCCACATCGACCTGGCCGCCGAAGATCACATCCCCGTCGGCGAGGAAACCTGCCAGTCGCTCGGCATGGGCGCGGTTGACGATACGGCCGTAATCCGCCGACCGCTGCGGGTCATCCCCGAACATCTCGCGGGTCGCCTGCTCTATCGCCGGCAGCAGGCGCTCCGCGGTTCGCTCTGTACACAACAGGTAGTCCGGCGCGATACAGGTCTGACCGGCGTTGGTGAACTTACCCCAGGCAATGCGCCGCGCGGCAATTTCCATATTTGCATCATCGGCGACAATACACGGGCTTTTGCCGCCCAATTCCAGGGTGACCGGCGTCAGGTGCCTGGCGGCTGCGGCCATGACGATCTTGCCGACCCTGCCGCCACCGGTATACAGGATATGGTCCCAGCGCTGTTCCAGTAACGCAGTCGTTTCCGGCACAGCACCTTCGACACAGGTAAATGCATCGCGATCCAGGTAACGCGGCAGCAGCTCCGCCACCAGTGCGGAAGTTGCCGGCGCCAGTTCCGAGGGTTTCAGTACCGCGCAGTTGCCGGCGGCGATGGCCGGTACCAGCGGGGACAACAACAGCTGCAGCGGGTAATTCCAGGCACCGATGATCAACACCACACCGAGAGGCTCAGGCTGCACGTAGCTCTTCGCCGGCTGGGCGACTATCGGGGTACTTGCGCGCCGCAACCGGGCCCACTTCTTCAGGTGCTTGAGCGCGTGGTCGATGTCTCCGTAGAGGGCGGAGACCTCGGTCATAAAACCTTCCTGGGGCGCCTTGTGCAGATCCTGCCGCAATACCTGCAGGAAACGGGGCTCGTTTTCCGCAAGCATTCGCCGCAACTGCCGCAACTGCTGACGCCGCCAACTGAGTTCGGCGGTGGTGCCACTGCGAAAGTAGGTGCGCAGACCCGCCACCAGCGCAGCGGCATTCAGCTCATCGACACCGCCGGGATTTGACGCCATATGAGGCTCCAACGAAGACACTTCCAACTCACTTACCCCCTGAGAGTTTTCGCCAGTTTATTTTTTATCGTTATCGGGCAGCAGAAGCGGAAACACAATCCAAATCGGCCCAGTCGGCCGCAATATCTTGGGATGGGGCGGTTAAGTCAACCAAGTAACTGGAACAATGTTCCAAATTTGGCGCCAGTTCACTATCGCTGTGCTAGCGCCGTGTTGTTTACCTAAAAATCGAACAGTACGGCCAGCGCCATGGCGGTAATCCACAGCAGCAGCGCCCGAGACAGCAGCGACTGCAGACCCTCGAGCTGCGCACCGCAGGCTCTCTGCCCCTCGGCCACTTCAAAGCCCGCGCTGCACTCGCTAGCGTCGATTCCACCCAGCGCACCCTCGAGATAGGCCTCGAGCACCTCCGCGGTATCCCGTTCGCGACAGGTCAGGCACTGGCGCCAGGCACGATAGCAACCCGCGAAGTTACCGACAATCGCAAAGCTGAAGCCCATCACACGCACCGGCAACCACTCCAGCAGCCACAGCCAACGCTGGGCGGTGGCGCTCTGCTCCTCACCGCGAACCTGTTCCGCATAGAGCGCACTCAGGCGAAACAGCAGCGCACCGGGAATGCCCAGCAGCACAAACCAGAACAACACCGCAAACAGCCGCTCGAACGCACAGTACGCCGCACCGCGAAATACCTGCTCGTGCAGTGCCTGGCCACTACCCGGCTCTTCGTGTATTTCTCGCAACAGCGGCGCCGCCGCCTGCCGCGCGGCGGGCAGGTCACCCCGGTACCAGTTGCGCAGGTAGTCCGACACTATCTCATTGAAGTTGCCGCGCCCCAGGCAGTAGAGGAGCAGAGGCACGCCGAGCAGTAAGGTGCCAAGCCCACCCAGCAGGGCTTCCGCCAGCACCATCAGTACGGCAGCGAACAGGGCCGGCGGCAGGATACTCGCCCCGAGCAACAGGCCGGGGTCCTTGCGCAGGCGTTCAATGCCGGCCAAGCGGTTGCGCCACCACTGAAACCAGTCATCCCGGTGCATGGGGGCACCGGATCCCCACAACTGCACCAGCGCCAGTGCCAGCAACACGATTAGCAATGCCATAGTCATTCTCGACGTCGGGATTTATTGGAGAAGAATAACGCCAGCGCGGCCGGCGGGAAAGCCACAGGCCTGACAGCCCTGTTGCCGCGGCCCCCGCGACAGCGATGAACACGGGCTAGCGACTAGGCGGCGATCACTGCATCCAGTTCGCGCATATAGCGCTGCCAGTCGAACCCAGGGCCTGGATCCAGCTTGCGGCCGGGCGCTATATCGGAGTGACCGGTAATTCTGTCCCTGTCGATGGCCGGATAGGCAGCCATGATGGCGGCCGTCACCTCAGCCAGCGAGCGGTACTGGGCGTCGGTATAGGTGTCCGTGTCCAGCCCTTCCAGCTCGATGCCGATGGAAAAGTCATTGCAGTTGCAGCGCCCACAGAATTCCGACTGACCCGCGTGCCAGGCCCGCCGGTCGAGGGGAACATACTGGGTTACCCTGCCCTCGCGGTCGATCAGGATATGCGCCGAGACTTGCAGCGCAGCAATCTCGGCAAAATACGGATGGGCGTCGATATCCAGCTGGCCGAGAAAGAAAGCATCTATGTAGGGGCCGCCATACTGGCCCGGAGGCAGGCTGATACTGTGGATCACCAGCAGATCAACCGGGCAGTTGTCCGGCCGGCTGTTGCAATGGGGACTGGGTACCTGACGCGCTCCGGACAACCAGCCGGAATCCAATTGGTATTTCACTCGGCGATCTCCACTCCGACAGACTGCTGCTCCGGATAACGCCCCGAAGCCCCGGCGAGATACCATTTTATGGAAGCGATGATCGATATGCCAATCGGGCGACTGGCCAGTTTCCGGCAGGCGGCATGCACAGGGAACTAAACGAGAACAGAGCCGGTGAGCCACAAAATGCGGAGAGCGGATGAGAGTTTCGGCGCCCCGATGCGGAGCGCCGACCCCGTATTCAAATCAGGCGACCGGCTCCTTCTCGGCCACGCTGACGGCGACCTTGACTTCGCCGATGGCACCCACGACATGTTTCAACGCACGTTCGAACAGCGGGCCGTTATCCAGCGGGGTAATGACGTCGTCACGAAGCGCATGGGCAAGCTCCAGACGCGAGTAAACCGCCACCTTGGCACCCGAGCGGTTGACGAACATGAACTGGTCCAGCTCCCTGATGATGGCAGCCAGGCGACAGCGCACCGACGGCTTGTCCGGCGCATGCAACATAAACCAGCTGTACTTCAGGTGATAGGTCTGCTGCCAGCATTCATCGCTGTCCGCCAGTGGCTGCAGATTTTCTGTCTTGGCCACCGGTGCCATTTCGGCAACCTGCTGCAGTTCTTCCACTGCGGGCAGGTCGGTCTCCTGATCGAGCAACTCCGACGTTTGCGGTTCGTCCGCGTTCGAGAGTTCCGCAACCGCCTCAATCACCGGAACTTCCGCCGCGGGCGCAGTGTAAGTTTCCGCTGCCGGCTCAGCCACACCCGGCACCTCGGGGATTTCCAGCACACTGTCCGCTTCGCGCAGCAGCTCCTGCACCAGCCTCTCGCGGGTGCGGCGCTCACGCTCCGACTCGACACGCTCGCCCAGTGCCTGGCGCTCCCGGTACAAAGTGTTCAGTGCCTGTATCAGGCGCTGGCGATCACCGACGCTCAACGACAGGGACTTGGCCCCCTCGTCCAGGCGCTTGCGCAGACCGGGCAACAACTGCTGCATCTTGAAGCGGCTCTCGGGCATCGGCGCTACGACGCTCCACACCAGGTCCCTCGCAGTCAGCACGTTGCGGCGCCAGCTGGTGCTGTCGGTCCCCTCTTTGAGGCAGGTCCGGAACAGTACACTGTTCCAGACGCGATTGAGCCACTCGTGCGCAATTCTCGGCAGCTTACGCTCGGCGGTCAAAGCGTCAAACACCGCAGCCACGCGCGCCTTAGCGGCGTCGACCCGGGCACTGCCCTGGGCCTCGTCCACCGTGCGCCGCTCCATCACCTCGGCGCGGCGACGCTCGCGTACAACAAATTCTTCGAAGGAGTGCAGCAGCCGGGAAAAGATGCCCTCATCGCTGTCGAAGTCTTTCAGTACCTGTTCGACCACAGAACAAATCTGGCGGTAGAACGGCTCTTTTTCATAATCGTCGCGCGGCTGCCAGCCGATCGCCGCATCCGCCAATGCGTTGAACAGTTTACGGGCGGGATGCCCGCCTTTGCTGAAGAAGGCCTTGTCAGCAACCGCCAGTTTCAGCAGCGGCAACTGCAACCGGATCAGCTGTACCTTGATGGGTTCTGCGAGGTTGCGGTCTTCCAGCATGAAGGAAAACAGCAGGTCCACCATGCGGATGACTTCTGTATCCAGCTCGTGCAATGAGGCGCTTTTCTTCGCCTCCACCAGGCGATCTTGCAACAGGCTGCTGACATCGAGCACCTGGCCAAAAGTGGTGGCCTGCAGCGGAACAGACTGCAAGGCGCCCAAGTGCTGCAGCAGGTCCGGGGTAGCCAGAGGAACGATACCCGGTGCCGCCGGAACCAGCCCGTAGCCGCCGGAAACACCGCCACTGACAGCTCCGCCATCGGTCGGCACCTGTCCACCGGCAGTGCCGGCGTAGCCACCGGGCATAGACGGCACAATGGGAGCGCCCGCCCCCGATGGCATTACGCCGCCGGCAAAACCGCTAGCAGCGTTTGCGAAGCCCTGGGGCGCAGGGGGAATGGGAGTTCCAGTTTGGGGGGCACTTGCGCCAACACCGGCACCCGCTGGCATTGCCGGCGCACCCGGGCGGGTGCCCTGCCGGCGCTGTAACAGGGGGTCTTTCAGGCCGGGCAATACGCCCTTATCTATCAACAGCTGATTACAGTTCTGATACAGGCTGGCCAGTTTCGCGGCCAGCTGCTGCTCGAATTTTTTCAGTACCGTCAGGCGTGCACGCAGGTGAATATCGAGCGGCTTGAGCGCTTCGGCGAAGGCCCGGCACAGCACCGCCGGTGACAACGGCATATTCTCGTCGTAGACCTTTACCGGCATCAGCGTATCGAGACGCAGCGCCAGTTCGGCAATGGGGCTGGCACAGTCGCGCTTTACGTCGGCAATAATGGATTTCAGGGCGACCAACTGCTCCAGATCGTCATTCTGTACCAGCGACAAGCCCTCTTCGCTCGGAACGCCCGCATCCAGGGCCGCCCCGCCGCGACTGTCGATATCGACAAAACCCTGCTGAACCGCAGTGATAAAGCGGTCAGTTACCCTGTTGCGCTCAAGGCGCAAGACCCGCAGCGCCTGAAACAGACCGTCCTGCTCTTCCTGGTTGAGTACCTTTTCCGCCGCCGAGAACAGCGTGTCATCCACGGCCGTAAATACTTCTTTCACGCGCGCAAACAGCCAGCTACTGGCTGTATCGCGCACACTGACTACGGCAGCGGGAAGTGAGCGGTTACTAGATCGCTTGGCCGCGTCGGATTTATTGTTGGTAAAGGCAACAACGCGGGAAAATTCATTCGTATCCATTTGAGCCTCTATGCGCCACCCTGGCGCCGAGAAATTCTATTTCTCCGGCGGTCAACCCTGACCACATCGGATCCAAATTACATCAATCAGAAATTAGAGGAATTCAAGAAAAATCAGGTGCCCGCCCCGAACGGTGAAAGAGACCTGTCCCAGATGAAAAACACGACACACATCACAATTTTTCTGGTATTTCTGCGCCAAAAGGAATATCGGGCAAATAGACTGGACGTGCAAGTCTTTAACGGACAGTTAGACGCCGAATTTTGCAGAATATTTTCAGGAGTTGTCTGGAAGTCAGGAATGGCAATCTAAATCGATTGAAAATGGCGCCAATAGCCAAATTTTTTTGAAAATGACGCCAACTTCCAAAGCGCATTGAAAAATGCGCCAGAGGTAGAAATTGATGCCAGCCGCCCAAAGCATACCCGGCACCAAAAGATAAAAATCGAGCGCGCCGCGGCGCCTTATCTCTGCTCGTTACGCGTCTGGCGGACGTTGCCGATGACAGATTGCAACGCGCGCTCAAACAACATGCCGTCATTCAGTGGCATCAGGCGCCCGGAACGCAGCGCGTGGGCGAGTTCAAGCCGGGCAAATTCCTCTACCTTCGCGCCATTGCGGTTGACGAAGATAAACCGCTCTATGTCCCGGATGACCGCCGCCAGGCGGCACCGGAACTGTTCGCCTTCCGCGCGTTTCAATTCGAACCAGCTGCCCTGCGCCAGGCGGAAGGTCATTTGCCAGTGGGGATCATTTTCGGGCAATGGAGCGAGTCCCTCCTGCTCGGGCTCGGTCACCACCTCGGCCTGAGCGACCACCTGCTCCAGCTCCTCCATTTGCGGGACGGCCACATCATCCGCCGCCTCTTGTGGCAAAGAATCCATTTCTTCCGCTGGCCCGGCCGCTGCCGCCTCGCGCATGTCCCGCTCTACTTGCTCTTTGGCCAGGCGCTCCCGCTCTGCAATCAATTGCTGCGCCAGCGCAAAGCGCTCCCGGTACACTTCTTTCAACTCGGCAAACAGACTGCGCGCCTCAAAGGGGTTGAGGGATACGGCTTCGACGCCCTCACGCAGTCGTTCCTGCAACGCCGGCAGCAGCCCGAGCAATTGTTGACGGCTATCCGGCATTGGTGCCTGCACGCTCCACACCAGATCCCGAGCGGTGCGCACATCTCGGCGCCATGGTTCGCTCTCTGTGCCGTCTTTGACACAGGTGAGGAACAGTACGTTGTTCCAGACCTTGTGCAGCCAGTCGTGCACTACCTGGGGCAAATCCCGCTCGGCGATAAGGGCGTCCATTACCGCGGCCACGCGCGCGCGGGCCGCGTGGGTCTTGGCGCGACCATCGGCCTCGTCCACCACGCGGCGCTCGAGCATTTCCGCCCGTTTGCGCTCCCGCAGGGTAAATTCGCGGAAAGACTCCAGCAGTTGCGAAAAGATATTCACATCCCGGTCGAACTCGCTCAGCACGCGATCAACGACCCGGCTGATCTCCCGATACAGGGGATCGGACTCGTAGTTATCGCCCGCCTGCCAGCCGGTGGCGGTTTGCGCCAGTTCGTTAAGTAACTTGCGCGCGGGATGGCCGCCTTTACTGAAGAACGACTTGTCCGCAATGGCCACTTTTAGAAGCGGCAGCTGCAGGCGGCCCAGCTGTGATTTGAGCGGCGCGGCGAGACTGCGGTCTTCGAGAATAAAAGAAAACAGCATTTCAACCAGTTTGATGATGTCGCTGTCGACCTTTGCCAGAGAAGCTGCCTGATTGGCCTGTACCAGCCGCTGCTGCAGCAACTCGCTGACGTTGAGCAGCTGAATTCCGGCAGCACTCTGGTACTGGGAGCCGCTCTGCAGCGCGCCCAGATGGGTCAGCAGATCCCCGGACGGCATGGGCGCCAGACCTGCGGTCGCTGGCAAGAGACCCGGGGCAAAGCTGCCACCGGCAACCGCGCCCGCAGCGCCGGTCTGGCCCTGGCCTGCGGCCTGATTCTGCCCCGCGCCCGGCGTTGCGCCAGTGGTCGGGGAAGGCCCCGTGCTGCGACCGGACTGCTGCCTGGCAACACGCCGCTGTTCGCGCAGCGACGGCAGAATCCCATGCTCTACCAAAAGCTGGTTACAGAATTCGTAGAACTCTTGCAGCTGTAGCATGACAACCTGCTCAAACTTCTTGAGCAGCGTCAGGCGCGCGCGGATATGGATATCCAGCGGGCGCACCGCCTCGACGAATGCGTCGCAGATGGCATCCGGTCCGAGCGGGTTATTTTTCTCGTAGATCTTGACGGAGTAGAGAGTATCCAGGCGCAGGGATAGCTCCGTCAGAGGTTCGGCGTAGGTGCGCTTGGCATTGGCAACCATGGTATCGGCCGCGACCAGCTGTTCCAGATCATCATTGTGGACCAGGGACAAATCGCCGGAAGCTACGTTGTGGTCCCTCTCCTGATCAGGAGATTTTACCTGAAAGGCCTCATCCAGTTTTTCGGCAAAGCGCTCGGCAATATTGCGACGCTCGACACGCAGCAGGCGCAGCGCCTGAAAGAGACCGTCCTGCTCTTCCTGTCCGTGGGCTCGTTCGGCCATCGAAAACAGGGAGTCATCCACTTTCGCAAACAACCGCTTGGTTTGCTCCAGCAGCAGGTTGCGTGCCTTGTCCCGCAGCACCGCCACCGCCGATGGAAGCGGCTTCCTTTTGCGCGGCGAAAAATCCAGTTGCGCGGAGCTTCTTTCCGCCAGGGAAACTACCTTATTGGACTCGTTCATAACCGGAAAGTCCTCTCGGTGCCGCCCGGCACCCTGCACTGATGCTTCTGTCCGATGGAAGCGCGCCAGCCGGAACCCGTCTGCCTGGCAGCCTGCAACCGTTCACTTCTTGTACCGGCCATTTCTGTTCGATTGTGCCGGCCCATTAGCCGAATGGCGCCATTCTACAGGCGACGCGGGGGTACTGGACAAGTGGCGCCCCTTTAATTGAGACACTGGTCACAGCCGAACGCCATTTAATTGACAGCGCTAGCAAATACGATGCAAGTCGAATCGCATTTGATACACTTCGCTCGCTTTTGATTCGAGGTTCCCCCAATGCAGCCACAAGACACCGCAATCCCCAATCTGATCCCCGATATGGAAAGCGCCGTGCGCGCCGCACTGGCTGAGGATGTCGGCAGCGGCGATATCACCGCGCAGCTGATTCCGGTGGATCGCGATGCCAGCGCCAGAGTGATAACCCGTGAGGACTGTGTCGTCTGTGGCCGCGCCTGGGTGGATGAAGTCTTTCGCCAGCTGGATCCGGAGCTGCAGCTCACCTGGCACTGCGAGGACGGCGATCGGGTGGCGGCCGACTCCGTATTATTCGAGTTACAAGGCAATGCCCGCGCAATTCTGACCGGCGAACGCACCGCCCTCAACTTCCTGCAGACGCTGTCCGGCACCGCCACCACCGCCGCGGAGTTTGCCGCACGCGCGGCCGGCACCAGTATCAAGATACTCGATACCCGCAAGACCATTCCCGGTCTGCGCAGCGCACAGAAATACGCGGTACTCTGCGGGGGCTGCCACAATCACCGCATCGGCCTCTACGACGCCTTCCTGATCAAGGAGAACCATATCGCCGCGGCCGGCGGCATCGACAGGGCCATTGCCCAGGCGCGATCCATCAAGCCCGATGCCCTGGTGGAAGTGGAAGTGGAAACTATCGACGAGTTGAAACAGGCCCTGGCCAGCGGTGCCGACGTGATCATGCTCGATGAATTCACCGATAAAGACACCCAGACAGCCCTGTCCCTGGCCAAGGGCCGGGCCAAGATCGAGATTTCCGGCAGTGTCGACGGCGAGCGCCTGCAGCAATTGGCCAGCCTGGATGTCGACTATATTTCGTCCGGCAGCCTGACCAAGCACCTGCGCGCCATCGATCTATCACTGCGGATCGACCTGTAACCGCGCCCCCATAACGTGGCCGGCAATCGATGCCGGCTGCGGGCTTAGCGAACACGGTCGCGAGCCCGATCGAGGGGCTTCTGCAGTTCACTACCGGCAGTTTTCCACACCGGCCTCCGCAATCACCTGCCTCAGCAGGAACTCAGGTAACGGCGGCTAAAAATCCCTATCCGATTTCCCCCTATCCCCGCCAGTGGAGTGCTCGACTAGGCTTCAACCAGGGGCGAGCGCACAGGACGTACCCTCCCCCGCCGACCAACATCAACACCATGGGGACAAACCGTGAATCAGTGCGAAACCTGCGGCAACGAATACGACAAGACAATGAAAATCACCATCGGCAGCGAGTCCCATACCTTCGACAGCTTCGAGTGCGCGATTCAGGCACTAGCGCCCAAGTGCGCCCAGTGCAACTGCCGCATACTGGGGCATGGAACAGAAGCGGGTGGCCACTATTACTGCTGTGCGCACTGCGCGACACGGGCTGGCCACGACGAAATCGTAGACCGCGCCTGAGGCACAACAGAGGGGCCCGCGTGCATCGTTCAACGGGCCGCTGTGCCTATTACTCTGCCGCCAGTCCGGGCACTGCTGGACGTGTCTGCGCCCGGTCTTCGGACCGGCCGCCATAGTTAAACAGACAGCCGGTTTTGAAACGCAGCAGCGGAAACCAGCGGCCCACGAACGCAAACAGGCCGCGCTGCTCGATGTAGCCTGCATAAGCGACGTAGTCCGGATCCCAGGACAGGTGTCGCTCCTCCGTGCGTGCGCGCATGAAATAGATGAAATTCACCATCAGCAGTAGCAGCGAGTGACGCACCGCCTCATCGGCAGTGGAACTGACCATAAACGGCATGGAGATCATCCACCACGACAGGTTCTTGCTGATATAGGCCGGGTGCTTGGTGTAGCGATAGGGCCCGTTCGTCAGGATGCCGCGGTGGGTCAGGTTGGAAAAGCGGATGCCGAACGGCACGCTCGCCCAAACATAGATCGCGATCAGCAATAGTATGGCCCCGCCCCACAGGCCGTAAGCCAGGGGGGTATCCCAGAACCAATATCCCCAGGCCGGCCCCTGGTCGTAGCGCAGGTAACTGCCGGAAAAAGCACTCCAGAACGGCTGGTAACTGATCAGCGCCACCCCCCAGCCGAGAAAACTCGGTTCGGCGGTACGGATATGGGAGTCAAACAGGCGCAGAGTGCACACATAACCGACCGTTACGAACAGTAAATCGATGTAGTAGAGAAAATTGAAGGTGAAATCGAACACCGCCTGAAAACTTCCCGACAGGCGCGAGAAATCAAAATTCAGCAGTGTGGTCAGGTTGTTTCCCAGATAGACAAACATCAGCGGCAGGAAAAACAGCTTCACCAGCCAGCCGAGTAGCAGCTGGCCGATAGCGCGGCCATCAACACCGCAGCCATTATCGTCGTCGCGGCGCCCGAGCAGCCAGCTGCCCAATTGCCAGTAGCTGTCCCGCGGCTTCACCATATGGCCGTCGATCCAGTAGAAGTAAGGCACCGCCAGCAACAGCCACCAGGGCAGGACCGCAGTTACCACCGCGTAATAATTGCTGTAGAAGGAACCGTGATACTCGGGGAACAGCCAGTAAACCGCAGCGACCAGTCCCACACAGGCATAAAAACCCAGCAGTTTCACCGCCGTGCGGTGTCCCCCCCCCTGTTTGCGCGGTTGGGAGAAGTCCAGTCCTGCCGATGCATTGCGATAGGGTTTGAGGAACAGCCACTCCAGCAAAATAATTGGCACCGCCAGAGCCACGCAGACCACCGCGAGACCGACCGTGCGCGACGGCAGTTGCTGGCCGTATTCACGCAACCACAGCACCGCCAGCAGCGAAATCGCCAGCGCGATCAGGTTGATCGCGATACTCGTTGGGGCTCGGGGGCAGTCGACGACAGCGGCTGCGGCGGGCGTTTTTATTTTTTTCATAGTACGGCCAGTTAATCAGCAATGGTTGCAGGTGGCGGGCCTCGCGGCCCGCCGGCGGAATCGGGTTCCGTCTGCTGCAAAGTTACTGATTACTGTGCATGGCTTCAATCAGCTCGCCACTGGCAGTATCCCCACTCAGCTCCCAGAAGAAGGAACCGCCGAGGTTCTGGTTGGCGATGTACTGCATCTTGCCCGCGATGGTGGACGGCGTGTCGTAACTCCACCAGTTATTGCCACAGTGCGCATAGGCTGTGCCGGCAACGGTGCCATTCGCCGGGCAGGTGCTCTTCAGTACCTTGTAATCCTCTATGCCGGCTTCATAGGTACCCGGGGCAGCACCTGTCGCGGAGCCACCGGGCGCTGACTGGGTCACCCCGGTCCATCCGCGGCCGTAGAAGCCGATACCCAGATTGACCTTGTCCGATGGTACGCCCTTGTTCTTCAGCGCCTGGATGGCGTTATCCGAATAGAAACCGGCCAGCGGAATACCCGCGTAGTCGTGCAGCGCCGAATGCGGCGCCGTGGGTCCGTCCGCATCGAAGGCACCGAAGAAGTCGTAAGTCATGACATTGTAGAAATCGACATACTGCGCGGCGCCGGCGTAGTCCGCCTGATCCATCTTGCCACCGACATTGCCATCGGCAGTGATCGCCGCGGTAACCAGCTCACTGCCGAAGCGCGCGCGCATCGCCGCCATCATGTTGGAGAAAGCGGAATAGCCACTGCTGTCACAGTTCAGGCCGCAGGTGTTCGGGTATTCCCAGTCCAGGTCAATACCGTCGAACACGCCGTCCCAGCGCGGGTCGTGGACCAGGTTGTAACAGGATTCGGCGAATGCCTCGGGATTCTGTACCGCCTGGCCGAAGCCCCCGGACCAGGTCCAGCCGCCGAACGACCACAGCACCTTGATGTGCGGGTACATCTGCTTCAGCTTGCGCAACTGGTTGAAGCTGCCGCGCAGCGCGCCGGCATCCCAGGTGTCCGCCACGCCATCCACACTCTCGGCGGCGCTATAGAAACGGTCGTAGTCCGCGTAGGAATCGCCGATGGTGCACTGACCATTCTGCACATTGCCGAAGGCATAGTAGATATGGGTCAGCTTCTCGGCCGAGCCGCTGGTGGCGATGTTTTTCACGTGATAATTGCGCTGGTAGACACCCCACTGCACGAAATAGCCACCGAGGCGCTCGCCGCCACTGGAGGAACCACCGCCGCTACTGCTGCTTGAAGAGGTGCCCGACGAACCGCCGGAAGAACTGCCGGAAGATGAGGAGCCGGAGGAACTGCCGCTGCAGGCACCCTCGTTTTGCCAGACACCGTAGTCGCCGGACTGGCTGGGATCCTCTCCCTGGGTCCACCATTTAGCCGAATACTCGACACTCTGGTGCTGCACATGGTCGCCACCCACATAGACCTCGGCAGCGGACCAGACCGGCAGATCGCCACAGTCACCACCGCCCGAAGAGGAGCCGCCGGAGGAGGAACTACTGCTCGAGGAGGAGCTACTGGAGGAGGAGCTGCTCGACGAGGAACCGCCGGAGGATGACCCAGTGCCGCCATCACAGGCGCCGAGATCGCTCCAGGCCTCGGTCCAGGCCCACCCGACACCTGGCTCATAGGGGCCGCCGACCGAGCACCAGCCGCCGACATCGCAGCGGTAAGCGACAGTGTTGTTCTGGACAGTGTCGCCGGAACTGTATGGCGAACCATCGACGTAGACCGGCACGCCGCCGCAGTCGTATGCGTATAGCTGCCCGGCAAACAGTCCCGCCAGCAGCAGGACTGCCAGACGTAAAGGCTTCATTATTTTCATGTCTTATCACCGTTATTTTTCATTGAATCTGAAAAGGCCAACGGCGAGACAAGACGCAATACCCCCGCGAAACCGACGCCGCGACCGACGACTCCCCGACTTCCTCGATACCCCCAGCACGAGCCGTATCCGAACAAACGTGCAGATCGCCATTTCGCTATCGACAGCGCTGTCATTTAAAGATGATAGCGCTGTCATCTGCACGTAAACGAAGATATAGCGATTTACCCTTTGGCGCCAGCGCGCTTGCGCCAGCAAATGCCAAGGGCGACACAGAAAAAGAGAAAATATTGCGCCGATTTTCTCCACGGAGGAAATTTGGCGCAAAATAAATTAAAAGGAGAGAAATAGCGCCCAAGGACGCTGAGGGGGGGATCAGTGGTGGTGGTGGTGCGGCTGTGATTCTTCTGTGGCCGGCACACTGGTGTGACCCGCGTGGCCGCCATGCCCCAGGGCGCCCCAGATGGTCCAGCAGCCGAACACCAGAATTGCCCCGGCGAATAACATGCGCACGGACGGACGCTGCACGAATTTGCGCACTGTCACCGCGGCCGCACCGGTGGCAAACATCGCCGGCACGGTGCCGAGCCCGAAGGCCAGCATCGCCAGCGCCGCGCGCTCGCTGCTGCCCTGCGCCAGGGCAAATGTCAGCGCGCTGTAAACGAGGCCGCAGGGCAGCCAGCCCCACAGGGAGCCCAGCGCCAGCGCCTGTCCCGCGGAGCGAACAGGCAGTAAGCGGGCGGAAAGCGGTTGCAGGTAGCGCCACAGATAGGCGCCGCCCTTTTCCAGCCACACCAGGCCGCGCCAGACACCGCCGACATAAAGCGCCATCGCGATCAGCATGAACCCGGCCAGCAGCCGCAGCGGCGTCAGCGCTGGCAGGACTGCGGCACCGAGCGCACCAGCCAGAGCCCCCATCAACGTATAGCTGCCGATACGGCCGGCAGAGTAAGAAGTGAGTTGCACCCAGGCGGTCTGCTGTCCCGGCACCGCCATACCGAGCGCGCCGGCGATACCGCCGCACATCCCGATACAGTGACTGCTGCCGAGAAAACCGATCGCGAGTGCGGCGGCGACAAAACCCCAATCGCCCATCTAGTCCCCCTGCCCGTCCTTCTCTGACCGGCGCCCGTCCGGTACCTCATCATCGTCAAACAGGATGCGCCGCCCCTCGGTTTCGAGGTCATCGTACTGTCCGTTGTTTACGGCCCAGAAAAACAGCTTTAGCGCGCCGGCGATAAAGATGATGGCGATGGGAATCAGGAAATACAGGCTGTCCACGATTAACTCCAGCTATTCTGCTCCGCGGGGGCGCCCGCCGCCGGCATCGGTTCGCCAGCGGCAGTCGTACCAGCCTCTCCTCTGGAGAGACGCATCGCGTTCAGGACCACGATCAGCGAGCTGATCGACATGCCGATCGCCGCGGCCCAGGGGGGCACAAGCCCGCAGACTGCCAGCGGGAGTGCCAGCGCATTGTACCCCAGTGCCCAGGCGAGGTTTTGCCGGACAATTTGGCGCGCCTTATATGCAAGGGCAATAGCCCGGGGCAATACGGTGAGATCGCCGTTCAGCAATATGGCATCCGCCCGGGACTGGGCCAGGTCGGCAGCGGACATCATCGCCACCGATGCATCGGCGCCAGACAGAACCGGCACATCGTTGAGGCCGTCGCCAACCATCAGCACTTTCTGACCACCGCCCTGCAGCTGTTGCAGGTGGGCGAGCTTATCTTCAGGCGAGGTGCCAGCACGGAACTGCGCTATTCCGGCAGCGCCGGCGAGACGCGCCACTTCGGCGGACTGATCACCGCTCAGCAGTTCCACTTGCAGTGCACTGCCTTCCAGCTGGGCCACCGCAGCGCCGGCGGAAGGTCGCAGTTCATCTCCCAGGGCAATCCAGGCAACGGGGCCATCGCTGTCCGCCAACAGCAGCCACTGCCCCTCACCCAGTGGAATTCGCGCCTCTGTCTCGATCGCAAAATCGGCGCGACCGAAGCGATAGCAAACGCCGTCAATAACACCTTCCAGGCCGCGGCCAGTGTGCACTTTCAGCTCGCGCGCGAGCAGATTGCCGCGCCAGGCCCGGAATGCCCGCGCCAGTGGATGATTCGTCTGCGACTCCAGCGCTGCCGCCACATCCTTTACCCGCTGCGTATTCCAGCCGTCGCGCAGCAATTCAATCTGCAGGATGCGCGGCTCGCCGCGGGTCAGCGTACCGGTCTTGTCGAACACGATGCGATTGATGCGCGGCAGGGTCTCGAGCAGATTGCCACTGGCCACCAGGAGTCCCATCTGCTGCAGGCGCAGCGTCGCCGACGCCAGTGCCGCCGGAGTCGCCAGCGACAAGGCACAGGGACAGGTCACCACCAGCACCGACAGCGCCACCCAGAAGGCGCGCGCCGAATCGATCTGCCACCAGACCGCAAAGGCGGCGAGTGCTGCCAGCAGCACCAGGCCGACAAAGGTACCGGCTACGCGATCTGCCAGCGCTACTTGCTGCGGCTTTTCCAGCTGCGCCCTTTCCACCAGGCGCTCAATCGCCGACAGCCGAGTCGATTGCCCGGCGGCGGTGATACGAACTTTCAAAGTCGAATCGCCGTTGACACTGCCGGCGTACACCGTACTGCCGACAACTTTCTGCTGCAGCGCCGCTTCGCCGCTGAGCAGCGACTCATCCACACCGCTCTCCCCCTCGATGACTTCTCCGTCGGCCGGAACCGTGTCACCGGGTCGCAGCAGAATTCGATCACCGACGGCCAGCGCCGCGACCGGCACATTACTGATGTCGGCGCCGTCGATCCTCGTCGCGGTCAATGGCAGCAGCTGCGCCAGGCCGCCACTGGCGAGACCGGCGCGGTGGCGCGCGCGCATCTCGACAGTGCGACCGAGCAACAGGAAAAAAGTGAACATGGAAATGGATTCGAAATACACCTCGCCGGTGTCAAACACCGTGGCGTAGAAACTGGCGGTGTAGGCGAGCCCGATCGCCAGCGACACGGGCACATCCATACTCAGGTGGCGCGCGCGCAGACTGCGCAGCGCCGCGGAAAAGAATGGGCGCGCAGCGTAGAAGACCACCGGCGTCGCAACGATCAGGGACACCCAGCGCAGATAGCGTTCAAATTCTCCGTCGATACCACTGCTGCCACCGAAATAGAGGGCGATGGCGAACATCATTACCTGCATGGTGCCAAGCCCTGCAACACCCAGGCGACGCAGCGCGGCGCGATGTTCCCGCTGAATCATCCCTTCGCTGTTGGATGCGGTAGCCGGCGCCGGTCGATAACCGATGCGCTCGAGTTCCGCGAACAGGCGGCTCGGCTGTATTTCCGCCGGATCGAAACAGATTTGCGCCCGCTGGGTGCTGGCATTGACCGATACCTTCTCTACGCCGGTCAATTGGCCCAGGTGTTTTTCGATCAGCCAGACACAGGCAGCACAGCTGATGCCGCCGATCAGCAGGCTGGCGAGCTTTCGCTCGGCATTCCAGTCGCGCACATACTGCTGCTGCACCTCGGGCAGGTCGTAGGCACTCCAGCGGTCGGGCTGGTGAGATGTTTCATCGGGCCGCTCGCTGCTGCTGTCCCGATAGCGGTAAAAGTTATCCAGGCCGCCGGCGACGATGGCCCCGGCCACAGCCTCACAGCCCGGACAGCACATGGCTCGCTCCGCACCGTCAATCCGCACCGAATGGTTGCTGCCCGCGGGTACCGGCAGGCCGCAGTGAAAACAGGAATCAGCCCCCATTTTTCACAGATCTCCGTAGCGAGGTGGTTCCAGGGCGTGGCATGGCTGGCTTTCGCGATCGAGGAGCGCGCAGGTGTATTCGCCATTACATTGAGCACTCCGACCGAGCGAAAGCCTGCCGGGGCGTGCCCTGGGGCCGCCGCAGTAGGAGGACTGTGAGAAAAGGGGGCTCTTCATTGGCTGGCGGGATTCAGCGGCGCGGCTTCGCCCAGATCGAAATTGATCTCTCCTTTGAGACGCCACTCCGCTTTCTGATGCTGCTGCGGGTCCAACTCTGGCATCAAACGCAGATACCAGCGGTGCTCCAGATTACCGGGCACGGAGCCGCTATAGCGTCCGGCCGACACCTGTGACAGCACGATATGGCGATCCAAATCGGCCTCCACCGGGTGACTCATGGTCAGCAGCAACTGTCGAGGATAAGCCAGCTCCCCATTCAGCTCCAGGTTTACTGAATTATCAGTGCGCTGAAATTGCACCATGGCCGCCAGCCCCAGTGCCTGCGCGCGGTGATCCTGGTCGGCCGTGAAATGGTACATGCGGCTGTCTTTGTAATAGGTGTCACTGACGGTGTCATCCGCGTGACGCACGGCCATGGATACCATAACCGCCGAAACCAGCACTACCAGGACCAGGGGCGCCAGCACCATCCAGGCCCAGGCTTCCCGATACCAGGGCTTTGAGGTTTGTTCGTTCATTGCAATACCAAAATCTATGCGCGTTTCTATGAGCGCGGCAACGGCCCTGATATACAGAGCCGTCGCGTCATTTTATGTAAAAAAGCCCTGCTATTGCTTTGGACCGATAAACACCGTTTTGTGCCTATCCATCAGTTCCGGCTTGTCCTCAGCCTGCACGACGATATAGATATCGTGCTTGGTCGATGTCAGCTGTTCCTTGGGCACGCTGACGCGAATCGGCACCGCGTAGATCTCGCCGGCCTGCAGATAAATCTCTTTGGGCTTGCGCAGCGAGTATTCATGGCCGGGCTCGCCTTCTACGCTGATCGAAAATTCATGCGCCGCCTGATCCATATTGTTGATCTTTATCGTGTACACATTCTGAATCAGTCCCTGGGATTCCCGGTACATGCGCGCACCGCGATCGCGCAGTACTTCGGCCTCGATCGGGCTGCGGGTAATGACCTGCTGCGCAAACAGTCCCGTCATTGCCAGCAACACAAACGCATAACCGAACAGGCGCGGACGCAGATAATTGGTCTTGCCCGTCTCGAGCTCATCCTCAGAGGTGAAGCGGATAAGGCCGCGGGGGTAGCTCATCTTGTCCATGACGCTGTTGCAGGCATCGACACACAAGCCGCAGTTGATGCACTCGTATTGCATACCATCGCGGATATCGATGTCCACCGGGCAAACCTGCACACACCAGTAACAATCGATACAGTCGCCCATGCCCTCGGCGCGGTAATCGATACCTTTCTTGCGCGGCCCGCGGGTTTCGCCGCGCTTGGCATCGTAGTGGACAGCAAGGGTGTCCTGGTCGTACATCACCGACTGGAAGCGTGCATAGGGACACATGTATTTGCACACCTGCTCGCGCAGGAAACCGGCGTTCATGTAGGTGGCAAAAGTGAAGAACGCGACCCAGAAGGCGCCCTGCGGATGCGCATTGAAGCTGGCAAGATCCACCACCAGGTCGCGGATTCCGTAAAAATATCCGACGAACGCCAGGGCCGTGGCGAGGGAAATAAACAGCCAGATCGCATGCGTACCGCCCTTGCGGAGCACTTTCTCCACACTCCAGGGGGCCGCATCCAGTTTCATGCGCTTGTTGCGATCGCCCTCACAGACGCGCTCCGCCCAGATAAACATCATCGTCCATACCGTCTGCGGGCAGGTAAAGCCGCACCAAACCCGGCCGAGCCAGGTCGTTACCGCGAACAGCGCGAAGGCTGCAATGATCAGCAGCCAGGCGAGCAGGAAACCGTCCTGGGGAGCGAAAGTAGTCCAGAGGATATGGAATTTACGCGCGGGCAAATCAAACAGAACCGCCTGGCGTCCCTCGATGTTCAGCCAGGGGATAAAGAAAAAGGCCAGTAGCAGCGGCAGCCCGGTATATTTCCGGATACGGGTATAGACGCCCTGAATGTGGCGAATATAGATCTTATCGTCAGATTCGTAGAGCATGCGATAGCGCACTTCGCCATCGCCTTCCTGCTCTTCGCGGGTCGGAATCAAATCACTCACAAAAACCTCACTTATACGCGGGCGCTCGCTGTGCCCGGGTACCGTTGTTTGGCCAAACTATGAGGCTTTTTTTCTTCGTCCCTGCAGCGCCCGATTCCTGACAGGCCCGGCGATGCCGGGCCCTAGGTATGATTACTGTTGTTCGTCTTCCTGACGGGAGAGGCTGTAGACATAGGCCGCAACGAGGCGGATCTTGTCTTCGCGCAACATATCCTTCTGCGCCGGCATCACGTTTTGGCGGCCGCCGCGGATAGTGTGTTGGATCTGCTCGCGGTTGCCGCCATAGAGCCAGATATTGTTGGTCAGGTTGGGGGCGCCAAGGGCCTGGTTACCCTTGCCGTCCATGCCGTGACAGGCCATGCACACGGTACCGAAAACCTTCTGCCCTTCAGCCGCCATCTCTGCGTTGTGCTCGAGGCCGTTCAGTGCGAGCACATATTCAGCAGCGTTCTTCACGCCCTCTTCACCGATCACCGGTCCCTGCGGGGGCATCATACCTTGGCGACCATTGTGAAGAGTCTCAAGGATTTTCTCCGGCGTGCCGCCGTACAGCCAGTCATTGTCGGTCAGGTTCGGGAAACCGAAGTTGCCGCCGCCATCCGCGCCGTGACAGACAGCGCAGTTGTTGGCAAAAATGCGCGCGCCCATTTTCAGTGCTTCGCGGTTCTGCGCGATCTGTTCAATCGGCATATCCACATACTGACCGAAAGTCTCGTCGAACTTCGCCTCCGCCTTGGCCTGCTGGGCCTCCAGCTGGTTAACTTGGGTCCAGCCACCGAAGCCCTTGAAGTTGCCCAGTCCCGGGTAAACCGCCAGATAAACGGCGGTGAACAGCAGCGTGGCAACGAACAGATAAAACCACCACTTTGGCAGCGGGTTGTCGTATTCCTCGATACCGTCGTAAACGTGACCGGTCGTATTGTTTTCCGGTTCAGCCTGGTCGTCCAAAGCCACTTTGCGGTTGGCGAACAGTACCCAGGTAATCAGCGCCAGATTGGCGAGGGTGAGCACAATTACCCACAAACTCCAGAATGTACTCATTGCTTGTCCTGCCCCTGTTTTTGTTTCGTTCCGGATTCTTTCCCGGATTTGGATTCGTCCTCGCGAGCAGCCGACGTGCTGTCCTCGGCCGGTGGCTCCTCATCGGCAAACGGCAGTCGGGCGTCTTCTTCAAAGCGCTTCTTGCGCTTGGGGGAGAAGGCCCACCAGCAGATAGCCAGGAAAGCCACGGCCCCAAGGACTACACCTATCTGCCGTAAAATATTGATATCCACGAGTGCCCTTCTCCGCTAGCGCTTCTGCTGCACCAGGGTGCCCAGCTGTTGCAGGTAGGCCACCAGCGCATCAATCTCTTTCACCTTGCCGCCGACGAACGGCTTGGAGGCATTGGCGATATCTTCGTCGGTATAAGGTACGCCGACTGCGCGCAGAGCCTGCATTTTTCTGGCGGTATGCTCACCGGTCACCACATTGTCAAACAGCCACGGGTAGGCCGGCATGATGGATTCCGGCACTACGCTGCGCGGGTTGTACAAATGCGCGCGCTGCCACTCGTCGGAGTAGCGGCCACCGACACGGGCCAGGTCCGGGCCGGTGCGCTTGGAGCCCCACAGGAACGGGTGCTCATACACAAACTCCTGCGACATGGAGTAGTGGCCGTAACGCTCCACCTCGGCGCGCAGCGGACGAATCATCTGGGTGTGACAGACGTGGCAGCCCTCGCGAATATAGATATCGCGCCCCTCGAGCTCCACCGCGGCCAACGGTTTCAGGCCGGCGATGGGCTCATTGTTTTCCTTGGTAAAGAACTGCGGGACGATCTCCACCAGGGCACCAAAGCTGATTGCGATGATGATGAAGAAAATCATCAGACCGATATTTTTTTCTACGATGTCATGGTTTTTCACGATCTGACCTCCTAAACAGCTTGCGCCGCAGCTTTGTCTTCGCCGCGCTCGGCGGTTTCCTCGGTATCGTCAGTGATGGTGCGGAACACGTTATAAGCCATCAGCAGCATACCCAGCAGGAACAGAGCGCCGCCGATCCAGCGCACCACGTAACCCGGTTGGCTGGCGATCACACTCTCGACGAAACTGTAGGTCAGGGTGCCATCGGCATTGAAGGCGCGCCACATCAGGCCCTGGGTAATGCCGTTCACCCACATGGCGGCGATGTACAGTACCGTACCTACAGTAGCCAGCCAGAAATGCGCGTTGATCAGTTTCACGCTGTACATTTCCTTGCGCTTCCACAGCACCGGAACCAGGTGGTAGAGAGCGCCGATGGAAATCATGGCTACCCAGCCCAGCGCACCGGAGTGCACGTGGCCCACAGTCCAGTCGGTGTTGTGCGACAGCGCATTGACCGTCTTGATGGACATCATCGGGCCTTCGAAGGTGGACATGCCGTAGAAGGACAGGGATACCACCAGGAAGCGCAGTGTCGGGTCGGTGCGCAGTTTATGCCAGGCACCCGACAGGGTCATGATGCCGTTGATCATGCCACCCCAGGACGGCGCCAGCAGAATGACGGACATCACCATGGCCAGGCTCTGGGTCCAGTCCGGCAGCGCGGAGTAGTGCAGGTGGTGACCACCGGCCCAAACGTAAATGGAAATCAACGCCCAGAAGTGCACGATGGACAGCTGGTAGGAGTAAACCGGACGGCCGGCCTGCTTGGGCACGAAGTAATACATGATGCCGAGGAAGGCCGCAGTCAGGAAGAAGCCCACGGCGTTGTGGCCGTACCACCACTGGATCATTGCGTCCTTGGTACCGGAATAAATAGAGTAAGACTTCCAGGCGGTGACCGGAACTTCCAGGTTATTGACGATATGCAGTACGGCGATGGTGATGATATAGGCACCAAAGAACCAGTTGGCCACATAGATGTGCGAAGTTCTGCGCTTGGCAATAGTGCCGAAGAACACCAGCGCGTAGGCGACCCAGACCAGTGCGATCAGGATATCGAGCGGCCACTCCAGCTCCGCGTACTCTTTTGCGGAGGTGTAGCCCAGCGGCAGGGTAATGGCGGCGCCGACGATCACAATCTGCCAACCCCAGAAGGTGAAGGGGATCAGCCAGCCGCCCCACAGCGGTGCCTGGCACGTGCGCTGCACGACGTAGTAAGAAGTGGCGAACAGTACGCTGCCACCAAAAGCGAAAATCACCGCATTAGTGTGCAGCGGGCGCAGGCGACCAAAGTGAGTGAAAGGCTGCCAGATGTCGTTGAGCACCGGCCAGGCCAGCTGCGCCGCGATAAGCACGCCCACGGCCATGCCAACAATACCCCAGACCACGGACATAATGGTGAACTGGCGCACGATGTTGTAGTCATAGTCCGGCACAGGGCCGGTCTTTGCCACCGTTGTCGTCATTTTGTTACTTCCGTTGCTTTTTAAAATTCGATTCCAGAAAACGAGCAGGGCCCGCCAATAAAATTTGGGCTATATGCCTTCACGATAGCCCCCGCCAGCCAATGGGCGACGATTTAAGCGCATCATTCGCCTGGGGCAACTGATCTAAATCAAGTTTCGGCCTTTGCCGGCGGCGATACGCAGGCGCAAGGCATTCAGCTTGATGAAGCCCTCCGCGTCTTTTTGGTCGTATGCGCCCGCATCTTCTTCGAAGGTGGCGATGCGCTCATCGAACAAACTGTCAGCAGAACGGCGCCCCACAGCACTCACACTGCCTTTATAGAGTTTCAGGCGCACTTCACCGTTGACCACCTGCTGGGATTCGTCGATAGCCGCCTGCAGCATGCGGCGCTCCGGCGACCACCAGTAGCCGTTGTAGATCAGCTTGGCGTAGCGCGGCATCAGCTCGTCTTTCATATGCGCCACTTCGCGATCCAGCGTGATGGACTCAATGGCGCGGCGCGCCTTCAGCAGGATGGTGCCGCCGGGTGTCTCATAGCATCCGCGGGATTTCATGCCCACATAGCGGTTCTCGACGATATCCAGGCGGCCGATGCCGTTGGCACCGCCAAGCTTGTTCAACTTTTCGAGCAGGGTGGCGGGGCTCATGCGCTCGCCGTCGATCGCCACGGGATCGCCCTGTTCAAAAGTCAGGGTGATATAGGTCGCCTGGTCCGGTGCCGCCTCTGGGCTGACACTCCAGCGCCACATGTCTTCCTCGGCCTCGGCCCAGGGATCCTCGAGAAGGCCGCCCTCATAGGAGATATGCAGCAGGTTGGCATCCATCGAATAAGGGGACTTCTTCTTACCGGAGGAAAAATCCACCGGTATCTTGTGCTGCTCGCAGTACTGCATCAGCTTCTCGCGGGAAGTCAGGTCCCACTCACGCCAGGGGGCGATAACCTGAATACCCGGCTTCAGCGCATAGGCACCCAGTTCGAAACGCACCTGGTCGTTGCCCTTGCCGGTGGCGCCATGGGAAATGGCGTCAGCGCCGGTCTCGTTGGCAATCTCGATCAGGCGCTTGGCGATCAGCGGGCGGGCGATGGACGTGCCCAGCAGGTACTCACCTTCATAGATGGTGTTGGCGCGAAACATCGGGAAGACAAAATCGCGCACATACTCTTCGCGCAGATCGTCGATATAGATTTCCTTGACACCCAGGGCCTCGGCCTTGGCGCGGGCCGGCTCCACTTCCTCACCCTGACCGATATCGGCAGTGAAGGTGACCACCTCACAGTCATAGGTCTCCTGCAGCCATCGCACAATCACCGAGGTATCCAGACCGCCGGAATATGCCAGTACCACCTTGTCGATTTTGCTCATTGCTGTCCTCTGCTGGGAGTATGCCGCCACTACAAAACGCTGCGAAGCCAGTTGTCGCGGCGCGGAAATTAGGTGTCGGTCTGGGGGAGTTATTCTTGGAAGTGTGCCCAGGACTAGTACGCTCGGTACTTTTTCGGGGCGCGATTGTAGCGCCTCAGCTCGCCAACGACTAGCGCCAACGAGTCTGCCGATGAATATGGCTACTTTATAAACAATAGGCGCGTCGCAATTTGGCTGCGCATCGGGTAGCATTCGCGCCGCAACCCCACCCACCAGCGACCACTAGTGAAGTACTATGACGGAGCAAATCACCCTTCGCGCCCCTGACGACTGGCATATTCACCTGCGCGATGGCGCCGCCCTCGAGCGCACCGTCGGCGATGCGGCTCGCCAGTTTCGCCGCGCCATTGTCATGCCCAACCTGGTACCGCCGGTGGTGGACGCGGAAGACGCACTGTTCTACCAGCTGCGCATTCGCGAGCAGATTCCCGAGGGCAACCCCTTCGAGCCGCTGATGGTGATCTATCTCACCGACAGGACCGACGCCGAAGTGGTCAAGCTCGCCCACGAGGCCGGCGTCATCGCCGCCAAACTCTACCCCGCGGGTGCCACGACCAACTCCGATTCCGGCGTCACCGATATCACCAATATCTATCCGGCGCTGGAAGCCATGCAGGAATGCGGCATGAAGCTGCTACTGCACGGCGAGGTGACCACCAGCGACATCGATATCTTCGACCGCGAACAGGTGTTTATCGAGAAGACCCTGTCGCGTCTGGTGGAAGACTTCCCGACCCTGAAGATCGTGCTGGAACACATCACCACTGCACATGCGGCCGAGTTCGTGCAAAATGCCCGCGACGGTGTCGGCGCTACCATCACCGCACACCACCTGCTCTACAACCGCAATCACATGCTGGTTGGCGGCATCCGCCCGCACTACTACTGCCTGCCGATCCTGAAGCGCGGCTATCACCAGTCCGCACTGATCGAGGCGGCCACCAGCGGCAATCCCAAATTCTTCCTCGGCACCGATTCTGCCCCCCACGCCCAGGGCAAGAAAGAAACCGCCTGTGGCTGCGCCGGCTGCTACACCGCCTTCGCCGCCATCGAACTCTACGCGGAGGCCTTCGAGCGGGCGGGCAGACTGGATAAACTGGAGGGCTTCGCCAGCGAGTTTGGCCCGGACTTCTACGGCCTGCCGCGCAACGAGGACACCATTACGCTGGTGAAACAGCCCTGGGCCCTGCCGCAGAGCCTGGATATGGGCGGCGAACCGCTGATTCCACTGGCCGCCGGCGAGACACTGAACTGGCGACTGGCTTGAGCGGACCCCGAACGACTGGGATTTTGCTGTAGGAGCCTGCTTGCAGGCGAAAGGCTGCGGAGCACCGCTCTTTTTCGCCTGCAAGCAGGCTCCTACAGGGAAAAATCCCTAGGATGGGCAAAGCGAAGCGTGCCCATCAGCGCCGTCACTGGTTTGATCGAGTCTCGAAAGAATTACGGAAGCTCAATGCGCAGGCCCTGATGCCGGGGGCCGTTTGTGAAACAATTGCCGATGAGGCTGTTGAGCAAACGGCCACCGGCAGCAGGGCCGCCCCAAACCTCAAACAGAACACCATGCCAAATAAGGACCCCAAGTGACCCCCGCGGAAGAACCTACAGGACCAAAAAGCCTCCTCGCCCAGCGATTTCGCGGCTTCCTGCCCGTGGTGGTGGATCTGGAGAGCGGCGGCTTCAATGCGCGCACCGACGCCCTGCTGGAAATCTCCGCAGTGATTCTGGATATGGATGAAAACGGCGTCCTGTTTCCCGAGGCCACCCACAGTTTCCACCTGGAGCCCTTCGAGGGCGCCAATGTGGAACAGTCGGCACTGGACTTTATCGGTATCGACCTCGAGTCACCGGACCGCGACGCCTGGCCGGAGGAAATCGCGCTGCCGGAGCTCCTCCGCAAGATCCGCAGCGCGGTGAAAAAGCACAGCTGCACCCGCGCCATCGTGGTCGCCCACAACGCCCACTTTGATCTCGGCTTTATCAACGCCGCGGTGGATCGCTGTGGCATCAAGCGCAACCCCTTCCACCCCTTCTCCTGCTTCGACACCGCCAGCCTCGCCGGCCTCGCCTATGGTCAGACGGTACTGGCCAAGGCCTGCCAGGTGGCCGGAATCGAATTCGACAACAGCAGCGCCCACTCTGCCGAGTACGATGCCGAGAAAACCGCCGAACTGTTCTGTGGCATCGTCAACAAATGGCAGGAACTGGGCGGCTGGCCACTGCCCGAGTAAAGGCTACTCAAGGCCGCCGCTATCACTCCTAAACCCTATTCACTCTCTTCAACGGTTACGCTGTCCAAACCTCAGCAACCGCAATCCTTAACGAGAGTAACCTTGCGAAGCCTTCCCCCACAGGTCGCCGCTGTCGCAGTACTGGCTGTTGCTGCCTGCAGCACCAACGGACTGCCAAACCTGTCACTCAAATTGCTGCGCAATTACATGGCAGCTTTGCTAGTCGCTGTGCTGGACGTTAACCACCAAAGAAAAAAATACGATTTGAAGCAGACAAATTAAAGAAAGGAACTTCAGATTTTTGAAAAGTTTATAGCCCTGTCTGGATTAGACAGCATCAAACTTTACCGAAATGCCAGATCTATTTTCAGTTAACCTTGATAAAAATTCTGCTTTAGAAGCATCAAGATCATCTTGTACTGTTGACATGATCAGCCTTCTACAGGGTTGGTTAATCGTTATGTAGAACGATTCAAGACTGTTACTTGTTAGGCTCTCTTTCGTTTCATCAAATCAAAGCACTGGTCGACGCACTCCTGCCTGATGTTTTTCATTCGAGTGCAGGCTGACTCCCATCTTTCTTACCCCTGCTCAGCCTCTTCAGAATCTGACGACCTACTGTACTGAATGCGAAATCAGGGCTGCGCGTGGCCGCCTCTTGACTTCCCCTACCATAGGTGACAACAATAGCAGGATCAAATGTAACCGGTTACATTGAGCGATTCATCCGATGACTCAATAAACGCCTTCTCCACGGCTAAACACCAAGGACGGTATATGACAGTACCTCATCTGGCACGAGCACCCATTTTGTCTGCCCTGCTGGCGCTGACCGCTTACGCCTCCTCATCCAGGCCCGAGGACACCGAAGTCTGGCATCCGGAACCTTCCATCGTGACCCCGGGGGAGGCCGTCGAACCGCCTTCCGATGCGATAGTCCTGATCGGCCAGGATGCATCCCTGGAGCGCTGGCAAAGCGCCGGAGGCGGCCCGGCCCGCTGGCACTATGCCGATGGCGTACTTACCGTAGTCCCCGGCAGCGGCGATATTCTTACCCGCGGGGACTATGGCAGCGTGCAGCTTCACCTCGAGTGGCGCTCACCACCCGAACCCGAGCAGAGCGGCCAGGACAAGGGCAACAGCGGTCTGTTTTTCCAATCCCGCTACGAATTACAGATACTCGACTCCTACCAAAACCGCACCTACGCCAATGGCCAGGCCGGCAGCATTTACAAGCAGCACTTGCCCCTGGTCAATGCCATGCGTCCAACGGGCCAGTGGCAGACCTACGATGCCGTTTATCGGGCGCCGGCTTTCGACGCCGCGGGCAAACTCCTGAGCCCGGCGCACATCACCGTGCTGCATAACGGCGTACTGATTCAAGACCACGTCGAAATACAGGGTGAGACACTTTACGTCGGCAAACCCGACTACCGCCCCCACGGCAAGGCACCGATCAAATTGCAAGACCACTCCAATCCCGTCAGTTTTCGCAACATGTGGTTGCGCGAACTCGATGAAACCGACAGGTGACCAATATGGGCAAGAATAAAAACAGCGATACCCGCACGCGCCGCCAATTCCTCAAAGGCCTGGTCGGTACCGCCGCATTCACAATCGTACCCCGCCACGTACTCGGCAAAGGCTTTACCGCCCCCAGCGATCAGCTCAATATCGCCGTCATCGGCGCTGGCGGCAAGGGATACTCCGACGCCATAAACGCCTACAACGGCGGCGCTAACCGCATCGCCGCAATCTGCGATGTGGACTGGCACAGCGCCCGCGCCCTGTTTGAGCAATTCCCCAAGGCACAGCGCTTCAAGGACCACCGCGTCATGTTCGATACCGTCAGGGATATCGACGCGGTCACCATCTCCACCCCCGATCACACCCACGCCGTGCTGGCCATGGCAGCCATAAAGCGCGGTAAACACGTCTATGTTCAGAAGCCCATGGCGCACAATATCGCCGAGGTCCGCGCACTAACCGAGGCCGCCCGCCGCAACCGGGTGGTCACCCAGATGGGCAACCAGGGTGCATCGGGCCTGGGGGTCAAACTGATGCAGTGGTGGTTTGACGCCGGGCGCATCGGCCGCGTGCACAAGGTGGAAGTGTGGACAGACCGCCCCGTCTGGCCCCAGGGCATCGCCACGCCCACCGAGCGGGTCGCGCCTATTGACGGCTTGGCCTGGGACCACTGGATAGGGCCGGCTCCCGCCGTCGACTACCACCCCAGCTACCACCCGTTCAAATGGCGCGGCTGGTGGGACTACGGCACCGGCGCCCTCGGCGATATGGGCTGTCACCTGATCGATCCCCCCTTTCGCGTACTGGGCCTGGATCGCGTCCTGGCGGTGGAGTCCAGTGTCGTCAGCCTCTACAGCCGTGACTGGGAGCCCGACTACTACCCCAAATCCTGCCCGGCGGCCTCCACTACCCAGTACACCTTTGCCGCCACCGAGAAAAACCCTCAGCCGGTGGAACTTATCTGGACCGACGGCGGCATGCGTCCCTTCCGTCCGGCGCTGATTCCGGCCGACCATCCGTTGGGCGACAACGACAGCCGCAACGGCGCCATGCTCTGGGGGGAGAAGGGCGTTATGACCTGCGGCCTTTACGGCATGCACCCCAAGCTTTATCTCAACAGCGGAGAGGTGATCATCGCCGACAACAGCAAACTGCAGTCGGAGCTACCGGAAAACGGCCACCAAAGGGCCTGGACGCAAGCCTGCAAGGCAGGCTTCGGCAGCAGCGCCCACCGCAACCTCAGCGCCTCCTTCGATTACGCCGGGCGGCTGACCGAAACGGTCCTCCTGGGCAATCTGGGCGTGCGCAGCTACGAGCTACGGGTTACCGACGGCGAGCATTACCGCAACCCGGGACGCCAGAAGCTGCTGTGGGACGACGCGGCCATGCGCGTCAGCAATTTCGAACCGGCCAATCAATTTGTGGCGCGGGAGTATCGGAAGGGCTGGACCTTGTGATCGCCAAAGGCTGGCATAGGGTCCACTGCCGCCGGTAAACATCATGTTCGCCGGTCGGAATTGCAACCGGTCGGCGGCGCGGGCGCGGGCAACAGCTTTACTGCCACGATACTGGCGCTGTTACGCAGCTCCCCTGGTTGCCGACCGTCAGGCCATATGTCAGCCATACAATTTCCACTCAATAAAAAAAAGGCGCCCGAAGGCGCCCAGCGCAACATCGCGCAGTCAAGGTGATTTGAAGCTCCCCCCGGCTGAGCCGCGAGATGATTTCCCGAGCGGATTCGCACCGCCGAACACCGCATTGATGGCATCGGCGTAAGATACGACCCCGGGCGAATTATTGAATTCATCGTAGAGCCACATAAACCCGCCCTCTATGGCGCACGACTCCGTCCAATTCTGCAGGCGGCTTTGCAATTGCGCCGGCGAAACCTCCCGCGACCAGAGCCCGGCAACAAGCGGCAGACCCAGGTCCCAGTTGCAGGGGTTATTGGCGGAACCGCCGTCGTAAACCTGCAGGTAGCTCAGATCCACCGCGCCGCCGCGCGCCGAGTTCACTCCCTCGACGAAGGACTGCCAGAAATCTTTGTTCTTATAGGGAACTATCGCCGTCTTGAAACCGACATCGGACAACATCACATGGAATGGCACCGCGGAGCCGACATCGTAAGTACCCTCGTCATCATTGTTCAGCGCATCCACCGCGGGAAATGCCTCTCTCAACGCGCGAAAATTCCGGTACAGGATGCTTTCCTTTCCTGTGCCGCAGTGCTTCTCTTCGCACGCCAGCAAATCCCTCACATTGTCATAAGTGCCTGAGCCCCAGCCGCTGAGTCCAAACTCGACCCGGACAATGGATGTATCACCGGTTTTCAGCGAGGCGATATCCTTTCTGAAATGTGGGTAAGACTGGTCGCCGATATAGGTGCCATCCTTCACCAGCGGAAACTCGGCATTGAATCCCAGACTTCCGTCCGCCTCGATATGAATGGTCCAGACGATGACATGGGTGAACCCGGACGATTTCAGCTCATCGATGGCGTAATCCCGTTTCTGATAGACGGGCCCGCCCGCATACACGCCGGAAATAGCGTGGGACGCCAAGGGCGATACCAGCAGTAGCCACAGGCCGATCAGGGCAAGGCCTTTTGATTTTTTCATTTTTCCTCCTGGAACATCTTTCAAACAACCCGCCATCGTGATGCGTTTGCACATCCCCGACTCGTTTTTACACTGCGCGCATCCGGAAGCTGCGTATGCTCCTGAGCATCTCTCTGATCAGGCCTATATCGGCAAGGCCCCCGGTGTGGAGGCCGGAATGGCTATGTAGCGACAGGGGGGTATCCGCGGGGACCAACTTTTCCATTAGCGGCAGAATATTCGCGCAGCTGATACCGCCGCCCACGACCACCTCAATGCGTCCCCGTGCGGCGGCTAGGGTGCGGTTAATCCTCTCCACCGCATCCGCTGCGGCACCGCGCTCGGCCAGCGGCGCGCCGGCGGTCAGCACCCGCTCGACACCCCGTTCGACCAGCTGTTCGATCGCCAATTCTTTATCCGCCAACTCATCAAATGCCCGGTGAAAGGTCACACTGAGTTGGTGCCCGCGGATGACCGGCAGCAGCTCGTCCAGCGCCTCCAGGTCCAGCGCCCTGCCCCGCAGCGCGCCCAGGACCACACCGCCGGCACCGGCATCGGCCGCCATCGCAATCTGTTCGGCCATCCGCTCGATTTCACTCAGCCGGTAGCAGAAGTCGCCGGCGCGCGGGCGTATCATCGCCAGCACCCCGGCGCGGCGGCCGAAAATATCGCGCGCCGCGCGAATCTGTTCCGCCGTCGGCGTCAGGCCATCGAGCGCGATCGCGCTGCACAGCTCTATGCGCTCGGCGCCGCCGGCCAGCGCATTGGTCACCGAGCGACGCAGGCTTGGCATGTGGTCGCAGTCGATACAGATTTCCAGCAGAAGGGTCACAGCTTGCTCCCGGCATCGATCATCCGAGCACCGCGCTGGTCGCGGACCGCGAAGTTAAAGCCCGGCTGAATGCAGTGGGAGCCGTAGTTGCCGGCCTTGTCCAGGGCCAGGAAGCCCACCTGGAACTGGCGGTAGTCGGGCAGCTTGCGCGCTATGCGCTCCACCGCTTCGCGGCAGGCCTCTTCCGGCGTGTAACCGTGGCGCATCAGTTCAACCACCTGGTGGCAACCGACGGTCTTGATCATCAGCTCGCCCATGCCGGTGGCCGTGGCCGCGCCCACCTCGTTGTCGACGTAGAGGCCGGCACCGATGATCGGCGAATCCCCTACCCGTCCATGCATCTTGAAGGCCGCGCCGCTGGTGGTGCAGGCGCCGGACAGGTCGCCGGCGCTGTCCAGGGCCAGTATGCCGATGGTGTCGTGATTCTCGATATTGATCACCGGCTGGTAGCGCCCCTCCCGCAGCCAGTCCCGCCAGGCGGCTTCGGCCCTGGGCGTCAGCAGGTTTTCCGGCTGGAAGCCCTGCTCGAGGGCGAAGCGCCGCGCGCCTTCGCCCACCAGCATCACATGGGGCGTCTCCTCCATGACCTTGCGCGCGACGGATATCGGATGGCGGATATCCTGCAGGAAGGCCACGGAACCGCAGTTCTGCTTCTCATCCATAATGCAGGCATCCAGGGTCACCTTGCCCTCCCTATCCGGGAAACCGCCGTATCCGACGGTAGTAACCGCAGGATCCGCTTCAGGCACCCGCGCCCCGGCCTCTACCGCATCCAGTGCGCGGCCGCCGCGAGACAGCAGCTCCCAGGCGGCCTCGTTGGCGGGGCCGCCGTGGTTCCAGGTGGAGATGACGATGGGCCGGTTGGCTTGCGCCCGGCGCCGACTCATGGCCTGCAGCGGCACAGCGGCCTGCGCGAGCAGGCCACCCAACAGGGAATATTTTAGGAATTGTCTCTTGCTGTTCACGATGAAATACCTGTTTCCGGAATGGATGTCGGCGCGGGGGCTATGCCCTCCCGGGCCAGGTGGATAGCGCCAACTTCCGCCGGTGCCTCGGCCGGCAGCAACCGCGCGGCGATATCCGGCGCCAGCCAGGGCACTATCCGCTCGGCGATGCCGCCCACCAGCGACAGCCGCGGCGGATCCCGCTCCAACAGGCGTTGCGCCACTCGGTCGATAAAGGCGGCGGCCTCTCGCAGTATCCGTCCGGCCACCGCATCGCCCCGCTCTGCCGCCTCGAACACCACAGGGGCCAGGGCCGCATAGCGGTCGGCGGTGGCACCGGCCAGGGCGTTGGCGAGCATCAGGCCCTCGCCGCCCAGCTCCCGCCCCAGCAGTTCCGCGAGCAGGGTCTCCTGACCCAGCCTGTCGTAGGCCAGCAGCGCGGCGTTCACGGCGGCGAAGCCGATATGCGCGCCGCTGCAGGCCTCCCCCATCATGAAGCCGTGGGCGCCGATGGTGTGAGCAACACCATCAACCACAGAAAGTGCACTGAAGCCGGTGCCGACGATGATCACGGCGCCGTCCCCACCGCCGTGGGCGCCGAGACAGGCGATATGGAGATCGTCCGTCAATACCAGCTGCTCGAAGGGGTGCGACGCATTGCACATGGCGTCCCTATAGCGGGGCAGGTGCAGGCCGGCGACGCCGGCGCCCACGCGCAGCCGGTCCATCAGCCCGGGGGGCAGGCCCGCGTCGGCCAGCGCCGCGGCGGCGGCCTTTTCGATAGAACGCATGGCCAGGTCCAGCCCGTAACAGGGGTTGGCCGGACCGCCGAAGCCGCGACCGAGCAGGCGACCGTCGGCACTTTCGAGCCGCGCGCGGCAATGGCTGCCGCCGCCGTCGATCCCCAGAAAATAGATATCCTCTTTCAACGGATTCGCCTCTGAAAGATGTGCAGCCAAGCTGCCGGAGAATTCCATGGTGGGTGCGGGATTCGCTCCCGCCCCACCACTGGCCGTTGCCTCTGAGATCAGAAGCTGTAGGTAAGGCCCAGGTAGGCACGGCGCCCGGAGTAGTAGGAACCCCAGACGCGGTTCTTCTCACCCCAGTACTGATCGACCTTCTCCTCGGTCAGGTTGACCACCGATGCGTTCAATACCAGATTGTCCATCACCTGGTAGGAGGCATTCACGTCCACCTGGTCATAGGCGTCGGTAAAGGTGTTCATGCCGTTGTTGAAACCATCGGCGTACTCGCCGCGGTAGTTGTACGAGGCGCGCACGCTGAAAACATCGTTCTCGTAGTAGACCGACAGGTTGTACTGGTCCTTCGAGGTGCCGGCGATTTCGGTCTTGGTCTTGACGCCGTCCATATCGATTTCCGCCAGCTCGGTATCGGTATAGGTGTAGTTGGCGAGAACACCGAAGCCGTTGTCGAACGCGTGCTGAACAAACAGCTCGACGCCCTGGGCCGTAGCATCGGTGCCGTTGACCGGCATGACCATATCCACCTGCCGCTCTACACCGCCGATAGTGCGCGTCACCAGGGAGCGGCCATTGATCACGAAGGACGCAACATCCTTGTTGAACAGCGTGAAGCCAGCGGCGGAGGCGTCACCGTAGTACCACTCGAGCCCGATATCAAACTGGTCGGCTTCGAAGGGCTCAAGCTCGGAGTTGCCGCCAAAACCCTGGCTGACGGTGGATCCGGGCAGAGGCGCGAAGATGATTTCGGACCCCCCCAGGTCGTTGTACTGCACGCGGGATACCACCTTGGCCGCCGCGGTGCGCAGCAGCAGGTCGTCGGTGATCTCCCAGGTGAGGTTGAAGCTGGGCAGCACATCCGTGTAGCTGGTGTCGCGCACATTGGCCTCGGCCTGGAAGCCGGTGTCTATGTAGTCGAAGGTGCGCGCATACTGGGCGGTCTCCACGACGCGCACACCGATGTTCCCGCGCAGGTTCTCGTGGGAGAAATTGCCCTGCAGGTACCCTGCGGTGATCTCCTCGCCAATGCGGTAGACCTGATTCTGCTCGACCGTCACCGTTGGATCGCCGAAGGTCTCATTGAGATAAGATCTCAGGCGACCGAACTCCAGGTGGGAGAACTGCGGCACCTTTACGCCACCGATAATATTGTCGAGGGGTTTCCCTGAAAGAATATCCGCGGTATCCGGTACGCTGTTCGGGTCCGTGTGGAAGGAGTTGCTCGGCCACCAGGGATAGCAGGCGCCGGGTTCACCGCCCCAGTTGATCGTCGGGCACGGCGGGTTGTCGTCGTCCCAGTACATATTGGTGATGCGCCGGTTGATTTCGTGGTCGCGGTACTTGACCCCGACATCGACGCTGTGGAACCAGGCCAGGTCCACATCCTTATTGAGATCGAACTGGTAATAGGCCTCCTCGTCCTCGCTGCTGGCCCAGCTGGAAGAGAACCAGTCGTACAGCGGGTAGGTAGCGGGATCACCGAGATCGGCGCTGGAATTAATTTCCGCGGTGCCGCTGCTCAGATCCCAGCTCCAGTCCTTTACCGTGCCGAAGCGGGCGTTGACCGAAGCAAAATAGCTCTCCGAAGGGCCGCCTTCCGCCTGGGTATTTCCCATCACGAACTTGGCTGTGTAGCTTTCTCCGCGGTAGATTGCGCTGAAGTCCAGGGTGTCGGACGAGTACTCTGCGCGGGTGTAGTTGCCGGCCACCTGGGGCGAATTCAGTTCCGCCTGGCCGTTGTCGACCATGCCGATACCCAGCAATGTGTCCCCGTCCCCGTCGAACTTCAGGCTGCCCGGCGCTATGGCGTTGCCATAGTTCCACTCAGGGAATACCAGGCGGTAATTTTCAGAGTCGCCGCCCAGTTCAAAGCGGAAATAGTTGAGGCCCAACTCGAGCTGCTCCGTGGGCTTCCACTGGGTGGTCAGCTGCAGGCCGTCGCGGGTCCGCTCCTGTTCAAACACACTGCCCACCACCGCGCGCGGTGCGTAGAAATCGCGGTACTCGTTGCCATCGGTGTCCACCATGGGCCCACGGGCTTCTACACCTTCCACCGGGGACTGGTCACCCTGCCAGCCCCAGTTCTCGACCGAGGTGCTGATAGTGCGATTCTGCCGGTCCTGTTTGGAATAGCCGATCAGTACGCCGAAGTCTTCCGCGGCGTTCTTCCAAGAGTAGACGCCGGTGAACTGTGGCTCGTGCTTCTCAGTAACATCTGCGTAGGTGGACTCAAGAGAAATAATACCCTCGCCCGCGTCCATATCCAGGGGCTTGCGGGTATGCAGGATAACGGTGCCGCCGATGCCGCCCTCGTCAATCTTGGCTTCCGGGCTCTTGTAGACATCGGCGCGGGCGATCATCGCCGAAGGCAGCAGCGTGTAGGCGAAGGAGCGCGCCGGCTCGCCGGCGGAGGACGCAATATAGTTGCCATTCAGCTGGGTAAATGTTAGTTCCGAGGAGGTACCGCGGATACTGACGCGGGCACCCTCGCCGCCGCTGCGCACAATCGACACGCCCGGTACTCGCTGCAGGGAATCCGCGACGTTTTTATCGGGGAATTTGCCGATATCCTCCGCAGTGATCGAATCCATTACCGCGTTGGAAAGCCGCTTGACATCGAGGTTCTGCTCCATACTCCGGCGGATACCAATAACCTCTATCTCCTCCACGGCCTCGCTGTCTGCATCGCTCTCTCCCACATCGGTTTGCGCTTGCGCCGCGCCTATTGCACCGAACAGGACCAGCGCACTGGCAGAGGTCCGCAGGACTTCCGAATAATAGTTACTTCCGGGAAATCTTCTCTTTTTCATTATCCTTTTCTCCACATTTCTTTATGGTCTCGGCTTTCCGTACTCCCTAAATACTGACCCTAACCGGAAATGCCTCGTTATTTATTTCTGTCGGATACTTCTCTACTACCTCGCTCAACTACCTTGCTCTATCACATGGCCCACCTCCTTGCCGGCACCTTAAATACTTGTTTGGCTCACCCCTCCAGGCCGAGGCGCGCCAGCACTTCCGGTGGTGGGCCGGCGAAAACCGCCGTGGGCTTGTTGCCCACATAGCCGATATCCGCCATACCCTGCTCGGTGGTGTAGAAGGCGGTGGCGGTCAGGTTGCGCACCTTGGCAAAAAAGCGGGCCCCGGCCTTGAATTCCGCCTTGGCGGTTTTCTCCCACTTGATGTCGTCGCAGATGGCGGTTTTCTGCGAGCCGTCCAGCTCGGTAAAGGGCCGCTGGAAGCGCCGGTTGGATTCGCTGTCGAGCCAGACAACGCCGCCGCGCACGGTGATCAGGTCCGCCTTGTTGTTGTCGTAGGGTGCACTCACATATTCGTTGATATAGTGATGGGCACCCACCGCGGAGGCGCTCGGCGAAATTTCGTCTGCGGGAATGATCACGTCGCACAGGGCCGCCAGGGTCACCAGTTCCCCTTCTTCCAGTACGAAATCCCAGTGAATTGTCGGGTTCAACAGGTCCGGGTCCGTGGGCGAGCGCAGTGGGGTCTTCTTCACCGCCGGTTCCGGATTGCGCGGCGCCTCCACCGGAGCGGGTTTCGCCGCCTTCTCCACCGTCTTCTCGGCCACTTTTTCCGCGCAGCCGATCACCGGCACTGAGGCGGCGGTGGTGGCGATGATGCGCAGGGCGTTACGGCGGCTCAGGTTCAGTTTTTCGTCGCTCACGTCAGATACTCCTCTGCTTCAGCTGGTCCACGATGTAGTCGCAGGTGCGCCAGGCGAGTGCCATGATGGTCAGGGTCGGGTTTTTGTCTGCGTTGGAGACAAAGGGCGCACCATCGGTGACAAACAAATTGGGCACTTCCCAGGCTTGGCAGTAGGGATTGAGCACCGAATCCCTGGGGCTGGACCCCATGCGCGCAGTGCCCACCTCGTGAATAATCGCCCCGCCGTTGATGATTGCCTTGGCACCGTCGCTGTGCACCGGCGAAGTCGTCTTGCCGCCCATGGCCTCGATAATCTCGGCAAAGGTCTTGTGCATGTGCGCGGCCTGATTCAACTCCTGCTCGCTCCACTTCCAGTGGAACTTCAACACCGGTATGCCCCACTGGTCGACTTTGTCCTTGTCGATTTCGCAATAGGAGTCTTCATTCGGGATCATTTCCCCGCGGCCGTCGAACCACACAAAGGAGCCGTAATAGCGGCGGCAGGCCTCCTTGAAGTCCTTGCCGTAGGCGCCGCCGGTAAAGTCGCCCATGCCGCCGAAGGCGCCGGCGCCGGGCATGCTGCGGCCGCCGCCGAATTCGATGTGGTAGCCGCGCGCGAAATTCAGCTCGCCGCGCAACTGCTCCTTGTACTTCCACCAGGGCATATACATATGCATGGCCGAAGCGCCGTCTTCGTTGTGCGGCGGCAGGTTTTCCAGCGCCGGTATCTGCCCGCTGACGCCGGCGCCCACGGTATCCATCAGGTACTTGCCCACTACACCGCTGCCGTTGGCCAGCCCGTCGGGAAAGAGCGGGCTCTTGGAATTCAGCAGGATGCGCGAGGTCTCGGCGGCGCTGGCCGCGACCACAACGACGCGCGCAGTGGCGTACTCCTCGCGACGGGTGTTCTTGTCGATGTAGAGGACTCCGCTCGCGCGGCCCTTCTTGTCGACAGTGACCTCGCGCACCATCGCATCGGTAATGATGTCCAGGTTGCCGGTGGCCAGGGCCGGCGGCAGCAGCACGGTAGTCGACTGGAAATTGGCCTTGATGGAGCAGCCGCGCCCGCAGTGGGTGGCCCAGAAGCAGGCAGCGCGGGACTGCATCGACTGGCGGGTGACCTCCTGTGCAAGCTTGTTATCCGGAAACAATTTCTGCGGAATATTTTCGTGATCCAGGCGCTCGCTGAGGATCGCCAGGTGCGAGGGAATTACCGGGATTTCGAGTTTTTCGCAGGCTTTTTTTGCCAGCAGCTCGTAGGCACGCGGTTTGGGCGGCGGCAGCAGTACACCGTCGGACGAGTCGGGAGTATTTTCGAGGCCCTCGTTGGTGCCGTAGACACCGATCAGCATTTCTGTCTTGTCGTAGTAAGGGGCCAGGTCTTCGTAGCCGATCGGCCAATCGAAACCCAGTCCATCGCGGGAATAGGGTTTGAAATCATATTCGCCCATGCGCAGGGAAATGCGCCCCCAGTGGTTGGTGCGCCCGCCGAGCATACGCGCGCGCCACCAATCGAATTTCCGTCCGTGTTCCTCCGAGCCCTGGGTGTAGGGTTCGCCGGGCACCTGCCAGCCGCCATCCACGGTGGCATCGTAAAAACCGAAGGGCTTGTCCGGCGTGCTGCCGCCGCGCAGCGGCGCGTCCTTGGGCAAATTGAACATCGGCGTCTCCTTGACCGGGTCATAGGAGCGCCCCGCCTCCAGCATCAGCACCTTGAGGCCGGCGGTAGCGAGCACATAAGCGGCCATACCGCCGCCGGCACCGGAGCCGACGATCAGCGCGTCGTACTCTTTTTTGTTGTTGAACTGTTCACTCGACATCACATTTCTCCCGTTGCGCCGCTTCATTATTTTTTTGCGACCCCGCCCGCGCATGACCGGGTCGCTGTAACCGGTTACATCTTTCGGAAAATTTTTATAGCGTCTGCAGTACACCGATAAAGGATTGGAAAAGTCCGCTCATACCAGCAGTCGCTCCGCTTTCTGCAGCAGTTTTTTCGTCGCCAGGACACCCAGGTCCTCGTCGCCCTCGCCTTCGAATTCGATACCAATATGCCCTTGATAACCGGCATCGCGAATTATCTGCAACATGCGCACGAAATCCGTATTGATCTCGTTGCCGTCCGCATCGAATTCAAAACTCTTGGCACTGATGCCGCGCGCGTAGGGCATCAACTGACGCACGCCTAGGTAGCGATCGTAGTCGCCGAAGTTGCCGAAGTCCGGCAGGCTGCCGCAATTGGGCAGGTCCACGCTCGCCAACACCTGCGCCAGCCACAGGCCGTCGGAGGAGTAGCCGCCGTGGTTTTCGACGATCACATTGATGTCGTAGTCGCGGGCGAACTGAGACAGCTGGCGCAGGCCGTCCACCGAGGCCGCCTGCACGTCTTCGCGGCTGCCGCGCCCGGAGGCGTTTACGCGGATCGAGTGGCAGCCCAGGTACTCGGCCGCCGTCACCCATTTGTAGTGATTTTCCACCGCCCGCTGCCTGAGCGCGCTGTCCGGATCTCCCAGGTCCCCCTCGGCATCCACCATAATCAGCAGGCTCTGCACACCATTGTCGGAGGCCCTGGTTTTCATTTCGCCCAGGAAGTGGCGGTCCTCTGCCCTGTCCATAAAGAACTGGTTGACGTACTCCACCGCCCCTATATCGAACGCCTCGCGCGTCTTGACCGGAAAATCCAGCACCTTGAGTTCGCCGCTTCTCAGCTGGCGGTGCAGGGACCACTGGGCCAGGGACAGTTCGAACAGTTTTTTGTCGCTTCCACCCGGCTGGGACAGGCAGCCCGGCAGCAGGGAGGAGGCCAGGGCCATGGATACGAGGCCCCCGCTTTTGATCAGAAATTGGCGCCTGTTCATACGCTCTCCCCTCTTCCGAATTCCCCTTTTTCAAGCGAGCGATCTTCGCCGCTCGGCGCACCCTCGCCACCGGCCAGCGATTTGCGGAAACCGCCGATGGCTCCACCGATATCCTCTCCGAGGCTGCGTATCCTGCCGCTCCCGAACAGCGTCAGTGCGATCAGCAGCACTATCAGCAGCTGCCAGAAACTGATTCCGGAAATGCCCATCACAGCTCCCGGATTTTGATATTGCGGTACCAGACTTTATCGCCGTGATCCTGCAGGGCTATATGGCCGCGCTCGGTGCGCGCGAACTGCTGGTAATCGGAAAACTTGCTGTCGGCGAGGCGCGCCCGCCAGTCTTCGGACCAGAGTTGGTAGCTGACGATCATGCGACCGTTCAACCAGTGCTCCACGCGGCCGTCCTCGACCCGGATCTTGGTGCTGTTGAACTCTCCCGTGGGCCGCACAGCTTCTTCGCTTGGCGCATAGAGGTCGAACAGGGCTCCGGCGCTGTGGCTGGGTTTTTCCAGTTCCGGGTAGGCGGCGTTGTCGAGCACCTGGTATTCCATACCGCTCATCCACACCGGGGCGTCTTCGTCGGCCACGCGATAGATGATGCCGCTGTTGCCCCGCTCAGAGATTTTCCATTCCAGCTGCAACTCGAAATCCGCAAATTTTTCCGCGCTCACCAGGTCGCCGGCGCCGCCGGCGGTGAGTACCAGATTGCCGTCGACCACCTGCCAGGCGTCGCCGATCCGCGAGCCGTTGACGCCGGTCCAGCCGTTGAGTGTCTCGCCGTCAAACAGCGGGCGCCACTGCTCCGCAGCGTCTGCCTGCGCAGCCCGCTCACAGGCGGAGACGCCACTGAGCAGCGCCAGGCCGACTGCCGCCAGCTTTCCGAACTTCGCTTTTCTTTTAGTTGCCTGCATTATTCTTCTCCCGCTTTCCCGACGCTTTACTCAGTAAATGTATTCAGTCGCGGCACTGGCCGCTGCTCTCGCGAACCACCAGCTCGTACGAGAGCTTGGTGCGTTTCTCCTGCGGCTGACTGCCGGCAATAATCTGCAGCAGCGTCTCCATGGCGCGGCGTCCCAGCTCTTCCGCCGGCTGGTCGATGGTGGTCAGCGGCGGATCCGTAAAGGAGGCAAACTCGATATTGTCGAAGCCCACCACGGAAATATCCTCCGGCACACTCAGGCCTTTTTTCTTGATCTGGTGAATGGCACCAATGGCCATCTCGTCGTTCATACAGAAGATGGCGCTGGGGGGCCTCTTCGCCGACAGCAACGTCTCTGCGCCGCGGGCGCCGGAGGACAAGGTGAATTCACCATTCACCAGCAGCGCCTCATCGAGCTCCAGGTTCGACTCCCGCAACACCTCGCAGAAGCCCGCCAGGCGATCGCGCACAATCGGGCTGGCCGCCGGCCCGGTAATAACGCCCATGCGGCGGTGCCCCAGGGCCACCAGGTGCCGGGCGACGGCCCTGGCGGCACTGCGGTTGTCCAGTTCCACCACCGGGTAGCTGGCGTCGTCGGCGATGCGTTCACATGCATTGACCATGGGTACCGACGCGGCCAGGGCGGCGTCCTTCCCCGCGAAAGGATAGCGGCAGTCCAGCTGGATCAGGCCGTCCGCCTGGCTGGTCAGCGCCATGCCGGCGTAGAAGTGCTCCCGCTCCGGCTTGCCCTGGGTGTCCCCCAACAGCACCGAGTAGCCCTGGTCCTGCGCGGCCTGCTCTATTCCCCTGATCACCTTGGAAAAAAAAGGGTTGGCGACATTGGGTACCAGCACCACGACCGCATAGGATTTTCCCGAGCTGAAATTTCTCGCCAGCAGGTTGGGCCGGTAACCGGTCTCCTCCACCGCCTTGAGTACCCGCTCCCTGGTCTGCGGCGACACCAGCCGCGGATCCTTCAGGGTCCGGGACACTGTGGCGACGGATACACCCGATAGGCGGGCGACTTCGCGAATGTTGGACATTTGCACCTTTACTCTGTTGTCGGCGACATTTTTTGGTCGCCCCGATTATCCCCGGGCCAGGCCGGCTTCAGGCGTTGCAGCTGAACGGCGACGCCGGTCCAGCAGCCAGATGCCACCGAACACCGGCAACAGTGCCAGTGGCACCAGGGCCAGGGACTGGAAGGATTCCACCGATGCCGCCATCAGCACCGCGTCCAGCTCGGCACCGGAGAGCCGCTCGAAGGCCTCCAGCCCGCCGGCGGCCTCCAGTTTCGCCTCATCGAAGATGGCACCCAGCTTCGGCAGTACGAACTGGATGGCCATGCCGCCGCCGAATCCCAGCAGCCCCAGGAACAGGGCCCCGCCGCGCACGAAGCGCTCGGAGACCGTGGCCAGCATCGTCGGCCACATGTAGCAGACACCTATACCCCAGACGGTGGCGGCCAGCAGCGCCGTCACCGGCGAGCGTGCCAGGCTCAGGGCGTAGAGGCCAACCGCGGCCAGCAGGCTGGAAAGCCACAGCAGGCCGATGGGCGACAGTTTCTTCGCCAGGGCGCCGGCGAAGTGGCGCATGACGAACATCAGCATACTGACATAGATAAGAATCACTATTCCCTTCATACCCACCACCCGCGACAGGGTCAGGTCGACCCACTGCCCCGGCGCCAGTTCGGCGGCGGCGGTCATCCACATGCAGATCCACAGCAGGACGAACAGCGGCTGTTTCAGCAGTTCGCGGAACATATCGCCATAGCCGATGCCGGAGGCCACCCTTTCGGTCACCGGAAATTCCGCCGTCGCCACCAGCCAGGCCATCGCCACGGCCGGCAGGGCCAGCACCAGCAGGTTCAGCTGCCAGGGGGCGCCGGCGGCGGAGATTGCCAGCCCCAGCAGGCCGCCCACCACTATGCCGCCCGGCCACCAGGCGTGCAGTACATTCAATCGCTGGGTCTTGTTCTCCGGGTCCACCGCGGCGACCATCGGGTTGCTGGCCGCCTCAACCGCGCCCCAGCCGAGTCCGGTCAGCAACAGGCCCACCAGCACTAGGGTTTCGACACCGGGGCCCGCCGGCACCATCGAGGCGGCGATGATCATCAGGCTGCCGAGCAGGTAGCCGCAGGCGGAGAGCAGCAGCATGCGCTTGATACCGACCAGGTCAACCAGCGCGCTGCCGAACAGCAGCGTGAAGGCGAAGCCGGTAAAGGTGAAGCCCAGCGCCTCTCCGAGCATGGCGGTGGAGTTGGCCAGGTCTATCTGGTCGTAGATATCCGCCTGCAGGTCGCCAGCGATAGAGGCGCGGACCGCAAAGCCCAGGCCGATCATAAATATCGACAGGTTGCCCACCAGGAATACCCTGCTGTAGCGGGACGCATCTGCGGGTGCTTTCATCTGCTCTCTCTCCGTTATCGTTATTATTTATTTTCTGCTGGTGATCCCGCGCCTTCAGTCCAGGCCCAGTATCCTGCGGTTCCTGGCCCTGTCCGGCTCGGCCCCGGCAAAATCGTCAAAGGCCTTCTCTGCCGCGGTGATCAGGTGGTCATTGATAAAGGCGACCCCCTCCCGCGCGCCCTGCTGCTGGTCCTTGATGCAGCACTCCCACTCCAGCACCGCCCAGCCGTCGAAACCGTACTGGGTCAGTTTGCTGAAGATAGCGCGAAAATCCACCTGGCCGTCACCGAGTGAGCGGAAGCGGCCCGGGCGCTCTATCCAGGGCGCATAGCCGCCGTAGACACCGGCGCGGCCGCTGGGGCGGAACTCCGCATCCTTGACGTGGAAAGCCCGGATCCGCTCGTGGTAGATATCGATAAACTGCAGGTAATCCAGCTGCTGCAGCAGGAAATGGCTGGGGTCGTAGAGGATATTGGCGCGGGGGTGGCCGCCGACCGCATCGAGAAACCTTTCGAAGGTCAGGCCGTCGTGCAGGTCCTCGCCCGGGTGCAGCTCGTAACAGAGATCGACGCCGGCGCCGTCGAAGGCATCCAGGATCGGCAGCCACAGGCTGGCCAGTTCGCGGAAGCCGTCCTCCACCAGCATCGCCGGCCGCTGCGGCCAGGGGTAGAAGGTATGCCACAGCAGGGCACCGGAGAAGGTGGCGTGGGATTTCAGTTTCAAGTTGGCGCTGGCCTCGGCCGCCTTCAGCAGCTGATCGCGCGCCCACTGGGACCTCGTTCCCAGGTCCCCGCGCACCGCATCGGGTGCAAAGATGTCGAGCATGTCCGCGTAGGCCGGGTGCGCCGCTACCAGCTGGCCCTGCAGATGCGTGGACAGCTCAGTGATCGCCACGCCGGCCGCATCGCAGATGCCCAGTATGTCATCGCAATAGGCCCGGCTGCTGCTGGCCAATTCCAGGTCGAAAATACGCTTGTCCCAGGTGGGAATCTGCACCCCGCGGTAGCCCAGCCCCGCGGCCCACTCGACCATCGACTGCAGGGAGACCTGCTCGCCGGCCGGTGGCAGAAATTGGGCAAGGAAGATTGCGGGGCCCTGGATTTTCGATGACATCATTATTATTGGCCTTAAAGCTGCGAATGAAACGCTGAACAAGTCTATTTCGTCGCTCCGGCGAAAGCCGGAGCCCAGTAGCCCGGAGGGTTCTAGATTCCGGCTTGCGCCGGAATGACGATATTCAGGGTTTGCCTAAATCTTTTTAACTATCTATTTAATCGGTCGCCGGCTCTTCCCACAGGGGACGCAGGGAAACCCAGGAGGAATGGTTGCGGCTGCTCTCCAGGGCGCCGCGCACAAATGCCATACCCCGCACTCCGGCCTCTATGCCGCCGGATGCACCGCTGGCATCGGCCGGCTCGCCTGTGCGAGCCCGCCGCACCCTGTCGGCAAAGTCGCGGTAAATATTGGCAAAGGCCTCTATATAGCCTTCCGGATGGCCCTGCGGCGTGCGGCAGAGGGCCCGCGCTTCCGGGGCCAGGTATGCGCAGTCGGCGCCGGCCACATAGGTCTCCAGCGGCCCGCCCCTGCGCCGCAGCTGCAGCCGGTTGGGGTCCTCCTGTTGCCAGGAAAGCGCCCCCTTTTCGCCATAGACGCTGATACTCAGATTGTTGCCCTCGCCGGCGCAGACCTGGCTCGCGGTCAGGGTGCCGCGGGCGGAGTTCTCCAGCCTGAACAGGGCCGCGCCGTCGTCGTCCAGCAGCCGGCCGTCCACCACCGAGCGCAGGTCAGCGCAGACCTCGGTTATCCTCGAGCCTGTCACAAACTCCACCAGGTTGTGCGCGTGGGTGCCTATGTCGGCGAAGCAGCCGCTCTCGCCGGATCGCGCGGGATCTGTACGCCAGGACGCCTGCTTACCGCCGGCATCATCGGCGGACGCCAGCCAGCCCTGGGGATAGGCGACAGTCACCCGGCGCACCGCGCCCAGCTCGCCGCCGCAGACCATTTCCCGCGCCTGCCGCACCATCGGGTAGGCGGCGTAGGTGTGGGTGAGGCCGTATACCAGGCCCGTCTCATGAACGACCGCCCTGAGAGAAATGGTCTCCTCGAGGGAGCGCGCCGCCGGCTTGTCGGAAAGCACGTGGAAACCGCCGCGCAGGGCCTCGGTGGCTGCCGGCAGGTGCAGATCGTTGGGAGTGACCACAGAGACGAATTCCATGCGCTCCCCCGCGGGTCGCGCGGCCTCGCCGAGTACCAGGTCGCGGTAGCTGGCATAGGCGCGATCCGCCGGCAGCCCCAGGCGCGCCGCGGTCGCCCGGCCGCGCGCTGGATCGCTGCTAAAGCAGCCGGCGACCAACTCTATTTCGCCGTCCAGGGCCGCGGCCATACGGTGGATGGCGCCGATAAAGGCTCCCTCTCCGCCGCCGACCATGCCCATTCGCACTCTTTTGCTCATGCCCCGCCCACCTCGGTCCTACTGGGATTGTTGTTTCAACCACTCTTGAATCAACAGTTGATGCAGCCAGTGTAACCGGTTACATTCAACTTCGACAACCTCTTTGGGGTCATGTATGAGGTCTTGGCGTGAAATCACTCCGACATCACAACAGTTACCGCATTTCCCAGTTAAATTGACCTCCCCCCCCCCAAACTTTTAATTCAACCGCAACTTAGTAATGTCGGTGGTGGTGGTCGATTCTCTTTTGTGCGTTCTGGATTGCTCGACAAACTCCGCCGGGATCTGGTAATCCAGCGAAGAATCTGGCCGCTGCTCGTTTTAGTCCTGCCGCCAAATGCCGATCAGCTCTCAAGCATGTGCAAAGCCTCTATACCTGTGCTCGTTCAACCCCCCCACTGAATCCCCAACTAAAGCTCTGGAGGCATCCATTCTCCGCTTGGCTTGACCGGCTGAATCAGCTATAGCAAAACGCCATTCTCATAAGCCCGCTGATCGTGCGCCTTACCGGTGAACACTGACACTGGCCCCTGCTCTGCCCTGATCGAATTCGATTAGCCGCGGAACGCAGCTATGGCATTCAGTGTCCGAGTCATCTGAGGCCCCGATATGCCGTTGGCTTCCGGGGTGTCGAGAGATTCATTGTCGAAGTTAACGACCTGTTTATCGACCTCAAGAGTCATATCTCCGCCAAATACCGGCTCAACTGGTATAGCGCCAGTGAGGAGTAGTCCTCTTCGGGGATCATTATGTCCACGGGCTGGCCTCAACCGACTGGCTTCAGTCAGCCCTCGCCAACGCCATGGCAATGTCAATACAGAAGGTGCATCCAGTGCAGGGAGGCTTCGCCTGGGACAAGCAGCGCCTGCCGTATTCCGTCCGCGAGTCCCTCCCTAGCCAGTTTACTGGCGTACGGCTGGCCTTTGGAGAAGTCACCCCTAATACCTGCCTCAGGCTGGAATCACATATACCTGAAAACGGCGTCATATTGTCCGACGGCATAGATGCGGACTGCCTACCCTTCAATTCTGACGCCACTGTCAGAATCGCCTCAACCCGCGGGCGACTGGTGGCGACATTGAGGCCCGCAGGCCAAAATGCGCGCACGTATGGAAAAGAGAGTGCTCGACAGACTGCAGGCCAAGCTGGCCGACATGAAATACTGCCGCGACGGCTACCCCGAGCTGGAACGGGTAATAGACCGGGGCCACATGACGATTTGCGGCGAGTGCAAGGAAGGAGCCTCCGATACAGACCGTACGAACTTCACTAACGAGCAATCACAGCAGCCCTCTATGCTGCACCAGTTCGAAACCCTGAAGACCAATTAATCGCCGAACTCCCCGACCGAACTGTCCTACAACCAAAGTCGCATTCCCAGCCCTGCCTCACCCTTCTAGGCTGGGCAACGCTATCCAATAACAATAATGGTGAATGCGATGATGACCCTGAGACCCAGGCGCGGACCGCTGCGCTGCCTGCTGCTTGGCGCCGTGGCGCTCTGCGTGGCCGCAACCGGACATGCCGGCAGCTGGCAAAAAAATGTCGCCCTCGGCGGCTTCAACAACGTCCATATCTATACCCCTGACAGCAGCTCCGCGATCGGTGACGGCAAGGCGCTGCTGATCGTGCTGCACGGCTGCGTGCAGCCCATCGACAACTATCTCACCGCCAATCTCGAAGACGCGGCTGAGGAGTTCGGCATGGTGGTGGCCGTGCCCGAGGCCATGAACAAGGCGGGCTACAGCTGCTGGTCCTACTGGGAGGGCACCAGGTCGCGCACAGCCGGGGACTACAAAAACCTGATCAACCTGGCCAATACCATGTCCGCTGACACCAGCCGCGGTATCGACAGCGACCAGGTCTATATTGCCGGCCTGTCATCCGGCGCCAGCTTTGCCAACACCACCGCCTGCCTTGCACCTGACGTCTTCGCCGGCATGGGCATCAGTGCCGGCCCCAGTATCGGTACCAGCTCCAATGGCGCACTCGGTCCCTGCGAGACAGCCGACGTCGCCAGCCGCTGTAACGCCTACGCCGGCAGTTACGGCAGCCACTTCGCCACGCAGATTGCGTCCATTGCCCACGGTGACGCCGACACCACGGTGAACCAGTGTTACAACGAGCAGAATGCCAACGGCATGGCCGGCGTCTACGGTGTCGGCCAGCTGGCGGGCACGAACACAATCAGCGATGGCAGTCGCACCGCCGAGGAAACCCTGTGGGCTGACGGCCGCGTCTCGATGCTGTGGTTGAACGGTGTGGACCACTCCTGGTCCGGCGGCGAAGGTGCCAGCGGTGGCTACATCAGCAGCGCGGGGATCAATTACGCCCGCTACCTCGGCCAGCACTTCCGCGACCACAACAAGCGGGTCGATCGCAATCGCGGCCCAGTGGTCAGCAATGTCGAGATCAGCACCAGCGGCGACCGCATCCTGGTCAGCGGCACCGCCACCGATACCGAGGGCAGCGTGGTCGATGTCACGGCCACCTTTACCGGCAACGGCGACAGCAGCGTAAGCGGAGGTGTCGACAGCAACGGTTTTTTTCCCTGACCAGCGCCGCACTGGCGGATGACCTCTATGTGGTTACCGTCGTCGCGACCGACGATGCCGGCGCTGCGGGAGAGGCCTACGCGGAAACGGTGCGCGTCGGACCCGAGCCGCCGCAGACGGCCCCGGAACTCAGCAACATCGCCGCTTCCAGCATTGGCCAGTGTGTAACTGTCAGCGGTAACGTCGTCGACAAAAACCTGGATCTGGATACAGTGGAAGTGTCTTACAGCAACGGGACGGTGACTGCCGCGGTCACCGGCACTGACTTTACCGCGGAACAGTGCAATCTCCCCGGCGGCACCGGCAGTGCGCAGGTTACCGCCAGCGATTTGACCGGCCTTAGCGCTAGCGCAAGCGTATCGTTTACCGTCGACGCCGGTGCAACCGCCACGCTCGATGCGCATATCGCTGCCGGCCGGCTGGACTACACCAACTATGCCAACTGCTATCTGGAATACAGCACCAGCCCGTTCCGCCTGGATGAGTATTCGGCTGCGGCCGGCCAGTGTCAGTGGCGCGACGACGACGCTTCCTGCGTGGGTCCGCAGCTAGCCTGCTCCAGCGGCGAAGGCAACGGTGGGGACAGCGGTGACAGTGGTGGTGACAACGGCAGCAGCAACTGCACCGAGGCGTCCACCTACAACTACTACCACAAGACCGCCGGGCGCGCGTACAGTACCGGCAACCCGCTGGCTCCGGACTATTTCGCCAATGGCAGCGGCGAGTCCATGCCCGGCTCCACCTGGGGCCTGAACACCCTGCATAGCGAAGACAGCAGCTGGTATCTGGGCCCCTGCCCCTGAGAACTCATGTCTTGCCCCAGTGGGGATTTGCGGTAGCACGACACTATCATTCCCGCGACTTGGAGAAATTATTTTCCCGAGGAGGTGAACGATGAACTCTCCCAAGTGCGGGCTGCGCCTTGCCAGCGTACTGTTCGGCCTGATGTCCCTCGGGCAGTTGTGGCGACTGATCGCGCAACCGGAGGTACTCGTAGGCGGCGCCGCCTTCCCAACCTGGCCGAGCGCCCTCGCCTTCATCGTGCTGCTACTGCTCAGTGCATGGCTTTGGCGCCTGTCCAACAAGACCACGCAGTGAACCGCGAATTGCCAAACAGCCCGGCCCGAGCCGGGCTTTTTTGTGTTAGCAAAGTACCGATCTGGAGCAGAAAATATGCTCGAAAACGCGGAAGGTGGGGGGTTAACCTAAAGCAGGTGATTTTTTGTTCAAAATGTTGTAAAATGCGCGGTTCACGTAGAAAACTGGAAATTGATTGTGGCCAAAAAGACCTCCACTGCTTCGAAAAAGAAGCAGCCGACCGCCGTAGAAACCCGCGAGAGCATCGAGGAACAGGTGCAGGCTTTTCTTGCGAACGGGGGCGAAATACAGCAGGTGCCCAAGGGAGTGAGCGGACAGACCAACACTTCGGGGCCGAAACACATCACCTTGGGCAAAAAGCCCCGCAGCTAGTTTTCCCAGACCCGCAACGAGGTCTTCCAATAAAGAAGCGGCCACTCGCCGCGATCAGAACCCAGTATTATCGAGGATCGATCGCGGCCAGCGGCCGCTTCCGCATGCAATTCGCCCTTTGGCGATTTATCAGGGCATCTCTTCCAGTTCTGCGCCTTCCTTCACCGGCGGCATCAGGTCTTCCTTGGTGATACCCATCGCCATCAGCACGTTAGCGGCAACGTATACAGACGAATAAGTACCCACGACCACGCCGACAATCAGCGCCAGGGAGAAGTTGTGAATCAGCTCACCGCCGAAGAACTGCAGCGCCCACAGCACCAGCAGGGTGGTGAATGAGGTCATAAAGGTGCGGCCCAGCGTCTGGCTGATGGAAATATTGATAATCTCCTCGGAAGTCGCCTTGCGCACCTTGCGGAAATTCTCGCGGATGCGGTCCGCCACCACGATGGTGTCGTTCAGCGAGTAACCGATCACCGCCAGTACCGCCGCCAGTACGGTCAGGTCGAAATCCAGCTGCAGCAGGGCAAAGAATCCCAGCACGATGATCACGTCGTGCGCCAGGGCAACGACTGCACCCACGGAGAACTTGTACTGGAAGCGCAGTGCCACGTACGCCATCACCACCGCCAACGCAAACAGCATGCCGAGGCCGCCGTCATCGCGCAGCTCTTCACCGATCTGCGGACCGACCACTTCCACGCGGCGCAGGTCCACATCCCCTTCGCTGGCCGGGGCCAGTACCGCCACCACCTTGTCACCAATCGACTGGGACGCTTTCTCGTCCCGCGCGCTCACCTGGGTTTGCTCTTCGGTGACTGCCGGCGGCAGTTTGATCAGCAGCTCGTTGTCCGAGCCGAAATTCACTACGGTCGCGCCTGAGTAGCCAGCGGCATCCAGCTGGTTACGCACATCTTCGATACGCGGTGCAATCTCGTAGCCCACTTCGATCTGGGTACCGCCGGTAAAATCCAGGCCGAACTTCAGGCCGTTCATGACCAGCGCGGTCAGCGACGCAACCACCATCACAATGGAAACAGCCGCGGCCAGTTTGCGCCAGCGCATGAAATCGTACACGCGCTTGCCCATGTACTCGGTGATTTTTTCGTTTTCTACTTTGGTCTCGCTCATTGCCAACTCCCTTAAATCCAGAGTTTTTGTACACGGCGACCGCCGTAGAACAAGTTGATGATTGCCCGGGTGCCCATGATGGCGCTGAACATGGAGGTCAGAATGCCGATGGACAGGGTGACGGCGAAGCCCTGTACCGGGCCGGAACCGATCGCATACAGGATCACCGCCACGATCAAGGTGGTGATGTTGGCATCCACGATGGTGCTATAGGCGTTGTCGAAGCCGGCGGTGATGGCCGACTGCGGCGGCATACCGTTGCGCAGTTCCTCCCGTATTCGGGAGAAGATCAGCACGTTGGCGTCCACCGCCATACCGACTGTCAGTACGATACCGGCGATACCGGGTAGGGTCAGCGTGGCGCCGAGAATCGACATCACCGCTACCAGTAGCACCATGTTGACCGCCAGGGCGATATTCGCCGCAATGCCGAACACGCGGTAGAACAGCAGCATACAGACGAGTACCGCCAACAGGCCGATCTGTACCGACTTGACGCCCACCTCAATGTTGTCGGCCCCCAGAGACGGCCCAATCACCCGCTCTTCGACGAAATACATGGGCGCCGCCAGGGCACCGGCGCGCAGCAGCAGGGCCAGTTCCTGAGCTTCGGCGGCGCTATCGAGGCCGGTGATGCGGAACTGGCGGCCCAGCGCGCTCTGCACGGTGGCCAGACTGATGATCTTCCTGTCGTCGGTGCGCTTCTGCACCACGATCTCATTGCCCTCGGCGTCCACTTTGGTCTCCGGCACGAAGCGGCTCTCGATAAACAGCGTGCCCATGCGGCGACCGACATTCTTCCAGGTAGCGCGGTGCATCAGCTCACCGCCGCGGGAATCCAGGGTGATGTTGACCTGCGGGAAACCGCTCTCGTCGTAGCCGACGCGGGCGTCGGTCACGCGATCGCCCTTGATGATGACCTTGCGCTCCAGCCAGGCGCCGCCGTACATCTGGCGCTGCTGCTCGTTGCGGTACTCGAAGTATTCCTTGTTCGTCACCAGGGTGTCCGGGCGCGCCTCCATACGGTACTCGAGGTTTGCGGTCTTACCGATGATGCGCTTGGCTTCGGCGGTATCCTGCACGCCCGGCAGTTCCACCACGATGCGGTTGCGCCCCTGGCGCTGCACGATCGGCTCGGCCACGCCGAGTTCGTTGACGCGGTTGCGCAGGGTGGTGAGGTTCTGGGTTACCGCGTAGTCCTCGAGCTGCTTGATCTCCTGCTCAGACAGGCTCGCACGGACTTCGAGATTGTCGCCGCTGCCACCTTCCGTCAGTTGCAGCTGCGGGAATTCCTTGCGCATGGTGGAGACGGCGAGGTCGCGCAAGTCGTCGCCGCGAAAGCGGGCGACGATTTCACGGTCGTCCACCAGATCCACACTGCGGTAGCGGGCCTTGGCTGCGCGCAATTTGGCTTTTACATCCTGTACATAGCCTTCCATATTCGTTTTGACGATGGTGTTGGTGTCCACTTCCATCAGGAAGTGCACGCCGCCGGCCAGGTCCAGGCCCAGTTTCATCGGGCTGGCGCCGAGATTACTCAGCCAGTCCGGCGTCGTGGAAGCCAGGTTCAGTGCCACCACATAGTCGCTGTGCCCCAGCGCCTCCTGAATCGCCCGCTTCGCCGGCAGCTGGTCGTCCATCGAGTTGAGACGCAGCAGTATGGCCTTGTCACCCACTTCGCCACCAACATATCCGATGCCCACCTCGTCCAGAGCCTTCTCGGCCCGATCGAGGACGTTCTGCCCCACGGTCATGGCACTGGACTGGCCGGAGATCTGCACGGCGGGATCCGGCTTGTAGAGGTTGGGCGCGGCGTAAGTCAAGCCGAGGGCCACAACCACGAGAATCAGGAGGTACTTCCAGATGGGGTAGCGATTCATGCTGCTCTCATTGTTCTAGTGCGGCCTTGTGGGCCGGTAAATCTTGGCAATGTCGGAGGATATGCGGGCGCCGATGGCGGATTGCAAGGCGCAGAAGCCCCCAAGTGGGGGCCGATTATACGGGGATCGTATGCGGGTACAAATCAGGTGGCCCGAGGCGCCGCTATGCGGCCAGCGGCGGCACCTCACGCCCGAGACGGCGGTAGAACTCGGCCACGAAGGCGTCCAGCTCGCCGGCGGCGATGGCGTCGCGCAGCCCCTGCATCAGCCGCTGGTAGTGGCGCAGGTTGTGGATGGTGTTGAGCTGCGCACCGAGGATCTCGCCGCAGCGGTCCAGGTGGTGCAGGTAGGCGCGGGAGAAGTTCTCGCAGGTGTAGCAGTCGCAGCCCTCCTCCAGCGGCCCGGTATCGTGGCGGTGGCGGGCGTTGCGGATCTTGACCACGCCCTCCGCGGTGAACAGGTGGCCGTTGCGCGCATTGCGGGTGGGCATCACGCAGTCGAACATATCCACGCCGCGGCGCACCCCCTCGACAATATCCTCCGGCTTCCCCACGCCCATCAGGTAGCGCGGCTTGTCCGCGGGCATCTTGTACGCCAGGTGGTCCAGCACCTTGATCATCTCGTCCTTCGGTTCACCCACTGACAGGCCGCCAATGGCGTAGCCATCGAAACCGATCTCGGTGAGGCCGCGCAGGGAGACATCGCGCAGTTCCGGGTACATGCCGCCCTGCACTATGCCAAACAGCGCCGACGGGCTGTCGCCGTGGGCTTTCTTGGAGCGCTCCGCCCAGCGCAGGGACAGCTCCATGGACTTGCGCGCCTCGTCGGTGGTGGCCGGATAAGGGGTGCACTCGTCGAAGATCATCACGATATCGGAACCCAGCGACTTCTGTACCTGCATGGACTCTTCCGGGCCCATAAACACCGGGCTGCCATCGATCGGCGAGCGGAAGGACACGCCCTCTTCCGTGATCTTGCGCAGATCGCCGAGGCTGAATACCTGGAAACCGCCGGAGTCGGTCAGAATCGGCCCGGACCACTGCATGAAATCGTGCAGGTCGCCGTGCTCCTCGATCACCTGGGTGCCCGGGCGCAACATCAGGTGGAAGGTATTGCCGAGGATGATGTGCGCACCGATCGCCTCAACGTCCCGCGGCAGCATGCCCTTGACAGTGCCGTAGGTGCCCACCGGCATAAAAGCCGGTGTCTCCACCACACCGCGCGGGAAGCGCAGGCGCCCGCGGCGGGCCTTGCCATCGGTGGTATCCAACTCAAACTGCATAAAGCACTGGCGGCTCAAGGGAAGCTCCTGAAAATTGTCCGATTGCGGAAAAGGGATTGCGCGGTCACCAACCGCTCACGTGCGGATTCCGGTTGATCAGCATGGCATCGCCGTAGCTGAAGAAGCGATACTTCTCCCGCACGGCTTCGCGGTAGGCATTCATCGTCTGTTCATAGCCAGCGAAGGCACTCACCAGCATCATCAGCGTCGATTCCGGCAGGTGGAAGTTGGTAATCAGGCGATCCACCACCCGGAACCGGTAACCGGGGTAGATGAAGATATCGGTCTCGCCCACCGTCGGCACCAACTCGCCTCCGGCCGCAGCGCTTTCCAGCGCGCGCACGCTCGTGGTCCCGACTGCGATTACCCGTCCGCCACGGGCGCGGCAGTCTGCTACCGCCCGGCACACGGACTCCGGTACGTGCAGCACTTCGCTGTGCATCTGGTGTTCGAAAATGTCATCTACCCGCACGGGCTGGAAGGTCCCGGCCCCCACGTGCAGAGTCACAAAGGCAGTCTCCACGCCCTTGTCACGCAGGGCGGCCAGCATAGCGTCGTCAAAGTGCAGCCCGGCCGTCGGCGCTGCCACGGCGCCCGCATGGCGGCTGTAAACCGTCTGGTAGCGCTCCCGATCCGCATCTTCATCGGGCCGGTCTATATAGGGCGGCAGCGGCATATGGCCGAGGCGCTCCAGCACCGGCAACACACCTTCTTGCGGGAATTCCAGCTCGAACAGCGCTTCGTGACGCGCCACCATTTGCAGTGGCGTATCGTCCTCGAGCACCACTTCACTGCCGGGCTTCGGCGACTTGCTCGAGCGGATATGGGCCAACGCCCGCCGTTCATCCAGCACGCGCTCGATCAGAATCTCCAGTTTGCCGCCGCTGGCCTTGCGCCCGAACAGGCGCGCGGGGATCACGCGGGTGTCGTTGAACACCAGCAGATCACCGGCCTCAACCAGATCCGCCAGCTCGGCGAACTGGCGGTGCTCCAGCCGGCCGCTGGGTCCATCCAGGCACAACAAGCGGCTGCCCCGGCGCTCCTTGGCCGGAGTGCGGGCGATCAATTCATCGGGCAGGTCGAAGCGGAAATCCTGGCGGCGCATGGAATCAGTTTAGGTGGTCTGCTGTTTGGGAAGTCTGGGGGCGCGAAGAGTAACGGAAAGCCGCCCCGCCGCCAAATCCGGTTGACCACCGACCGCCCATCGCTATAATCGTCCCCCTCGCCGAGGCACCCAAACGACATCGCCTCGAGCTACTGCCAGAGTGGTGAAATTGGTAGACACAGGGGATTCAAAATCCCCCGCCCTTAAAAGCGTGCCGGTTCGAGTCCGGCCTCTGGTACCAAATACAAAAAAGGCCCGCAACAGCGGGCCTTTTTTGTATTTGGCATCGGAGTGCCGGCGAGAACAGGCTCTCGGTTCGACCAACCGCGCAAGCGGTTAGGACGCCGCAGGCGCCCGCAGGGGCGAACTGGCGTAGCCAGTTCGATCAGTCCGGCCGTATTAAGGACTCCGGTCTAGCCGCCAAACACGCACCTATTTTTTGCTATCGATAAGCCGGCGCGACCAGCACCCCGGTTCGACCGATTGCGCCCGCAGGGGGGCGGTTGCAGCCAGAATAATCAGCACGGCCGAATTCCCCCTCATTGGTGGCAGCACCCTCCGCCATAAACAATTACCGACCACTATCCCGTGTTCGCCCCCCCTCTTTCTCTGCATTCCACTGCGCCACGACTGCCTTATTTCCGCGCCCCCAGTGCCACACACTTCTGGCGACCGAAGCGATTTCACCCACAGAAGTATCGTTCCGATGTACCGCGAAATTTGTACCCGCTCCGGTTCGTTCCAACCTCAGCTTCCCTGCACTGTAATGAGCGATGTCATGGAGAGTTCCGCCTCGCCTTTCATCCTCCGCTGAGCATTATTTGACCTATTAAGGATCGTAGCCACGCCCTCAACACCGGCAAGCCCCGATCCGACAGCGATCAAAACCACCCTGTTCAGCAGCACCAGGCTCTTTAACACCGGGCACCGGGCCATAACTTGTTGATTTCTTTGCAAAACCATTTCTGTTCAAGAGCCAACTGGCTTGTCGCGAAACTTCTCCCGAGGCTCGTTAATTCTGGCGTGCGCTTTATCAAGGATCAGTAACCTATTGATATCTCGTGCATTTTCGAAGAACCTGAAATTCTGTTTACCGAGATATGAAGCCAAGGTGATATAAAGCCTTAGGCATTTGAATAAACTGTTAGATTTTGTCGGCATCGGAGTGCTCGGCTTTTAAATGATACAGGATCTTTAATGCTGTATATAAATACAGTATAGAAATAAGAAATGAACACGGACCGTGGAATTACTTCTAAAAGGAAGATGACGATCAAAAATTTTTTATGTTACCGTGAAGCGCAGCTTCCGCACGCAAGCACACGTGGTTGCGGACGTAAGCTGCACTTCACGGCAAGGCATTTTGTCGCATCTACTATCCCTTCCAGTAGTAACTTCACCTCCATACAGTTTGATAAGCTTTGCTTAAGCAGTGGCAACATTGCCCGGAGTAGGCTGTGATACTGTGCTGTTCTACCTGGCTTAAATCTAACAAGACGCCGAACGATACGCGGCGCGAGCGCCGCGATCGTTGGCTATTTCGTTATGTGAGTAAGAAATAGAGCCCATGGAAATCGTGATACAAATGATTGATCAAGTTTGGCAATTGCTTGTACGCATTCCGTTTTGGTTGTTGTTGTCCACACCGCTGATAATTGCTCTCTACTTCTATGCAAAGAAAATTAGGAGCATGCCGTGGAATCTGGCAATCAAGCTTTTGCTTTTTGCCCCACTTTCGGCTGTCTTACTCGCTCCAATGCCGGTTGGCATGTTCATAGCACTCGTGCCTAATGGATTTTTGCTCTTTAGTGGCGTTGAGTACTACAGTAGGGTTTTTTCGTGGTGTGCTGTATCCATACCGGTATCAATAGTAGTTTGTTACTTTGTAGGTAAGAAGTACCTGAAATCCACATAACCAAGCCAGGCAGTTTGCTCCGGGCCTACGGCCCTCCGCGGGACAGCTTACCTCGTGCACATTTTGCGCAGGTCGCTTCGCTCCCACTTTCGCACAAAATGTGCATAGCATTGGTCGCCCCTGTTGCGGGCGTTCTGGCTGTAGAAAAACTCTTAAAAACCAGTAGTTTTTGATAGAATTGGTGGATCATAAAAAGGGATATCCGCCATGCCCAACTTCAAGCGGTATAACTACAACCAGGATGCCATGGTTGTGATCAATTTCGAGGATCAGCTACAGCCTGGCACCTTCGAATTCACCCTCCATCACCTGATCGACGATCATATCGACCTCTCCGTTTTCTACGATAAGTACCAAAATGATGCCGGCGGCCGCTCAGCCTACGACCCGGCCATTCTGCTGAAGATCATTTTGTTCGCTTATTCAAAAGGCATAACTTCCAGTAGAGAGATTCGATGGCAGTGCGAGCACAACATTATTTTCAAGGCGCTGTCCTGTGACAGT
>NZ_FQVA01000004.1 GCF_900129095.1 Microbulbifer donghaiensis | reverse complement strand
AGTCAAAATTTAAGGCAAAGTGCTAGGACGAGTGTTTCGAACCGTCGGCGACAGGACGTCGCCGCCGGAGCTTACAGGGATGTATTCACAGCGTTTCGTAATACTCGTCCTAGTGCTTGGCCGCCACCGCACCGACTCAAAACGAAATGCGGGGGTTTATCAATAGTCTGAAAATCCCCGCACGCGCGGGGATTTTCTTTAGGGATTGCCGAACGGCTTATTCGAAGGTCACCACCCGCACACTGATGCGGCGATTCTTCTGCTTGCCCTCTTCGGTGGCATCATCGGCGATGGGTTTCGCTGAACCCATGCCGGTGGCAGTCACGCGGTTCGGATCAATGCCTTTGTCCGTCAGCATCTGGCGCACGGCGTCTGCGCGCTCCTGTGACAATTGCTGATTTGCCATCTCATCGCCCTCGCCGGACGTGTGCCCCTCGATAGCAATGGTCAGGCCCGGATTTTCCTGCATGATTTTCGCCAGCGCCTCGACATCCGGCACCGATGCACTGGTGACGTCGGCACTGTCTTTGGCAAACTCGATCGTCAGTGGGAACTCGCGATTGGGATCTCGCGCGGCGTTGGTCAGGTACTCGCGGAAGCTGCCGGCAAAGCCCTCCGCCTCTCCCGTAGCAGGTGCGCCACTGGTATCCGGTGGGGTCACCGCACCATTTGGCGTCTCCTCGATAATCACCGACTCCTCGTCCAGAATCACCTCGCCGGGTTTTTTCTCCACTTCCTGTTTCTTCGCACACATATTCAGTGCATAGAGTGCCGCCAGCGCAATCAGCAGCGGCCAGAACCACTTGCCGAAACCACCGCGTTTTTTCGCCGGCTCGTGGTGCAAGGCCTGCGGGCGCGGCTCCTGCGGCTGCGCGTGTCCGTGAGTTTCCAGGCGGCCGCCGAGGTCGGAGAAATCGGGTACGCCCAACTCATTGAGCAGGCCAGCGGGCAGCTTGTCTTTGATATGCGACTTCTGCCCAATCAGCAGGGCAGCGAGCTGGGAAATATCCAGGCCCTTGCTCTTCACCAGCCGGCTCAACAACGACATGACCACCGGTGCCGCGACCTTGAGCAGGCTGCCGCCATTGGCGCTGCCGCCACCGAGCGCTGCAGACACCAGCTCGCCGACGCGGCCGGCCTTGCTGCCGAAAATACCGTCCAGCATATTGGCGCCGCTTTTCTGCAGGGCGCCCATCTGTTCCGGATCTTTGAAGATATCGGTGATGGAGGAGAAATCTACAACGCCACTGTCGCTGATCATGTTGAACAGGCCGGCCATGCCGGTCTTGCTGCTGCCCTTGTTCAACATGCCGGCCAGCACGGAAGAGAGACCGGTATTTACCGCGGGTTCGCCGCGGTCGGCCGGCAGGCCGAGGGCGCCGGCCAGCGCGCCAATACCGTCAGAGCCCAGCTGGCGTATTGCCATGTCCAGTAGATTGTCCGCCATAGAAGACCTCGTCGTTTAATACCTCTAAACGTCTCCAATGAGTGTATGGCAGCAAAGTCGGCGGATTAGTTTGATTCCGAATAACCAGTAACCGGAAACCGCCGGTGTCTTTATGGTCACCCGCTGTCACCGGCGTCATCGTCCGTGGCGTCTTTCATCATTGCACCAGCGGCGGGCGCAACTAAGGTAATAACCACGAAATAATAAAGAGGCCTGAACCGTGCCGACAGAAGCTTTTATCTACGATGCCATCCGCACGCCCCGGGGCAAAGGCAAACCCGGCGGTGCCCTGTACGAAGTCAAACCGGTCACCCTGCTCGCCAACCTGCTGCGCGAGCTGCAGCAGCGCACGCAACTGGACACGCAGAGAGTCGATGACGTGGTCATGGGCTGTGTCACGCCGATCGGCGACCAGGGCGCCGATATCGCCAAGACCGCGGCTTTAGTAGCAGGCTGGGACTGGGATATCGGCGGCGTCACCCTGAACCGCTTTTGCGCCTCCGGTGCCTCGGCGGTGAATTTCGCCGCCGCCAAGGTGCGCTCTGGCTGGGAACAGCTGGTCGTCGCCGGCGGCGTCGAGTCCATGTCGCGGGTGCCGATGGGCAGCGACGGCGGCGCCTGGGCGGCGGATCCGCGCACCGCGCTGGACACCGGTTTCGCCCCGCAGGGCATCGGCGCCGATTTGATCGCCACCCTCGGCGGCTTCACGCGCGAGGATGTGGATGCGTTCGCGCTGCAGTCCCAGGAGAAGGCAGCCGCCGCCTGGGCCCGCGGCGCCTTCGCCAAGTCCGTCGTACCGGTGCGCGATCAGAACGGCCTGCTGATCCTCGATTCCGATCAGCTGGTGCGCCCGGACACCACGATGGAAGGGCTGGGACAACTGAAGTCCTCCTTCGCCGGCCTCGGCGAACTGGGCTTCGACAGTGTTGCCCGCGCCCGCTATCCCCAGGTGGAACGCATCAACCACGTGCACACCGCCGGCAACTCCTCCGGCATCGTCGATGGTGCCGCGGCACTGCTGATTGGCAGCGAACAGGCCGGCCGCGATCTCGGCATAACACCGCGCGCGCGCATCGTCTCCGCCGCGGTGGTCGGTACCGATCCCACCATCATGCTCACCGGCCCGGCGCCGGCCACGCGCAAGGCGCTGAAGGTCGCCGGACTGACCGCGCAGGAAATCGACCTGTACGAGGTCAACGAGGCGTTCGCCGCGGTGGTCATGCGCTTCCAGCGCGAACTGGATATCGATCCGGAAAAAATCAATGTGAACGGTGGCTCCATCGCCATGGGCCATCCCCTCGGTGCCACCGGCGCCATGCTGGTCGGCACGGTACTGGACGAACTGGAACAGCGCGGCCAGCGCTACGGCCTGGTCACCCTGTGCGTCGGTGGCGGCATGGGTGTGGCAACCATTATCGAACGTCTGGGTTAACGGGGGGGCTACAACATGAAATCCATTCGCCTGGAAAAAGACAGCGACAACATCATTCACCTGATCCTGGACAACCCCAACGCATCCGCGAATGTGATGGACCGGGATTTCGCCGTATCGCTGCGCGAGGCCGCCGAGCGCCTGAAGAAGGACGACTACGTTGGCATTATCGTGCGCTCGGCCAAGAAAACCTTTTTTGCCGGTGGCGACCTCAACTGGCTCTACGCCGCCGACCGCGAAGAGGCCGCGGAATTTTTTGCCTACTGCGAGGCGCTGAAAGCGGAACTGCGCTGGCTGGAATCCCACGGCAAGCCGGTGGTGGCGGCGATCAACGGCGCCGCGCTCGGCGGCGGCTGGGAACTGGCGCTGAGCTGCCATCACCGCATCGCGATCGACAGCCCGGCAGTAAAAATCGGTCTGCCGGAAGTCACCCTCGGTCTGCTGCCCGGCGGCGGCGGTTGCGTGCGCATGCCGCGCCTGCTCGGTATGCAGAATGCCCTGCCGTATCTGCTCGAAGGCAAACAGGTGGGCCCGCAACAGGCGCTGGAGGCGGGCCTGATTCACCAGACCGCAAAAGACGCCGACGAACTGCTCGAGCACGCCCGCGCCTTCGTGCTCGCCAACGCCGACACCGAAGTGCAGCAACCCTGGGATCAGCCCGGCTATCGCATGCCCGGCGGCGATGCCAGGAACCCGAAGAATGCGCAGCTGCTGGTCGTCGCACCGGCAATGCTGCAACAGAAGACCAAGGGCTGTTTCCCGGCGCCGGAAGCCATACTCGCCACCGTGGTCGAGGGCTCCCAGGTGGATTTCGATACGGCTAGCCGCATCGAGTCGCGCTACTTCGTCGAACTGGCCTGCGGCCAGGTGGCGAAGAATATGATCGGCACCCTCTGGTTCGGTCTCAACGCGATCAAGTCCGGCGCCTCGCTGCCCGAGGCTGCGCGCAGCTCTTTAAGCAAGAACGACGGGGAAACTACACCGCTCAGAAGGATCGGTATTCTCGGGGCCGGCATGATGGGTGCCGGCATCGCCTACGCCTGTGCGAGCAAGGGTGTCGAAGTGGTTCTAAAGGATGTCTCGCTGGAAGCCGCCGAGAAGGGCAAGGGCTACGCCGAGAAATCCCTGCAGAAACGGCTGCAGCGCGGGCGCATCGACGAACCCCGCATGCAGGCCATATTGTCCCGCATCCAGCCGACCGACAGCGCCGCCGAGCTGGAAGGCTGCGAGCTGGTTATCGAGGCGGTATTCGAGGACCGCGAGCTGAAGGCCAAGGTCACCGCGGAGGCCGAGGAACAGCTCGCCGACAGCGCCGTCTTCGCCTCCAACACCTCGACCCTGCCGATCACCGGCCTCGCCAAAGCCTCACAGCGGCCGAAAAATTTTATCGGCCTGCACTTCTTCTCGCCGGCCGACAAGATGCCACTGGTGGAAATCATCTGCGGCGAGCAGACCAGCGACGAGACCCTCGCGCGCGCCTTCGCCTTCGTGCTGCAGATCGGCAAGACGCCGATCGTCGTCAACGACAGCCGCGGCTTTTTTACCTCGCGGGTATTCGGTTGCTTTACCAACGAGGGTATTGCCATGCTCGGCGAGGGGGTTGATCCGGCCACCATCGAAAGTGCCGCGGCACTGGCCGGTTTTCCGGTCGGCCCGCTGGCGGTGAGCGATGAGGTGTCGCTGACATTGATGAGCAAAATCCGCCAGCAGACCATCAACGACCTGCAGCGCGAGGGCCAACCGGTGCCGTCGCACCCGGCGGACAAGGTCATCGACCATATGCTGGAACTGGGCCGCGCCGGCAAGGCCGCCGGTGGTGGTTTCTACAGCTACCCGGAAGATGCAAAGAAACACTTGTGGCAGGGACTGGCGAAGGAATTCCCCGCGGGTGAGCAACCGCCGTTCGAGGATGTGAAGGAGCGGCTGCTGTTTATCATGGCGATCGAGACGCTGCGCTGTTACGAGGAGCAGGTACTGCGCAGCGTGCGCGATGCCAATATCGGTTCCATCTTCGGCATCGGCTTCCCGCCGTGGACCGGCGGCGCGCTGCAGTACATCAACCAGTACGGCCCCGAAGCATTCGCACAGCGCGCGCGGGAACTGGCCGAGCAATACGGCGACCGTTTCGCGCCGCCGCAGACGCTGGTACAAATGGCCGAGGCCAACCTGCCCCTGACTGATCAATAATACGAATAATATTGCGGAGAAAAGCGATGATCCCGAGAACAGTCTTCAACGAAGATCACGAACAGTTTCGCAACACCGTGCGCAAATTCCTGGAAAACGAGGCCGCGCCCTATCACCACCAGTGGGAGAAGGACGGCCAGGTGGATCGCGAGCTGTGGACCAAGGCCGGCCAGATGGGTTTCCTATGCCCGCAGATCCCGGAGGAGTACGGCGGTCTGGGGCTGGACTTCGGCTACAACGCCATTGTCGCCGAGGAGATTTCCCGCGCCAATCTCACCGGTATCGGCTGGGGCCTGCACTCGGACATCGCCGTACCCTATATCGTCAACTACGGCAGCGAGGAGCAGAAACAGAAATACCTGCCCAAGTGCATTAGCGGCGAGATCATCACTGCGATTGCGATGACCGAACCGGGTACCGGTTCCGACCTGCAGAATGTGCGCACCACCGCGATCAGGAACGGCGATCACTATGTGCTGAATGGCTCCAAGACCTTTATCACCAACGGCCAGCTGGCCGACCTGGTGATCATAGTCGCGAAGACCAATCCGGACGAGGGCGCGGCCGGTGTCAGCCTGCTGCTCGTAGAGACCGCCAGCCCCGGGTTTAAGAAGGGCACCAACCTGGAAAAGGTCGGTATGAAGGCCCAGGACACCTCCGAGTTGTTTTTCGACGACGTCAAGGTGCCGGCGGAAAACCTGCTCGGCGGCGAGGGCCAGGGCTTTATCTACCTGATGCAGGAACTGGCACAGGAGCGCCTCGGTGTCGCCATCGGTGCGATTGCCAACGCGGAGGCGGGACTGCGCTGGACCGTCGACTATGTGCGCGAGCGCAAGGCCTTCGGCAAACCCATCGCCGCCTTCCAGAACACCCAGTTCAAGCTGGCGGAACTGGCCAGCGAGCTGACCGCGCTGCGCGTGTTCGTCGACCGCTGCATGGAACTGCACTACGAGAAGAAGCTGGACGCCAGCACCGCCGCCAAGGCCAAACTGCTGGCCACCGACTTCCAGTGCAAGCTGCTCGACGAATGCGTACAGCTGCACGGTGGCTACGGCTATATGTGGGAATACCCGATCGCCCGCGCCTGGGCCGACGCGCGCGTGCAGCGCATCTACGCCGGCACCAATGAAATCATGAAGCTGATCATTTCCCGCGATCTATTGAAGGACTGACAGCGAGCCCCGGGGCTCTCGTAGGATGGGCAAAGCGCAGCGTGCCCATCAGCCGCCACTTGATGGGCACGCTGCGCTTTGCCCATCCTACACAGCTGACAGCGAGCGACCCTCGTAGGAGCCTGCTTGCAGGCGAAAACAATGCACCATCGTCATTCCGGCCCAGGCCGGTATGACGACAACAAACACCCATGAAAATAATCAGCATATGCAGAACATTAACGGCCCACTAAAAGGCCTGAAAATCCTCGACTTCTCCACCCTGCTGCCCGGCCCCTACGCCACCATGTTGCTGGCGGATATGGGCGCGGAGGTGCTGCGCATCGAATCGCCGACGCGCCCGGATATGCTGCGCGGCCTGCCGCCGATGGTCGGCGGCGAACACCCCGTCTCCGCCGTCCACGCCACCATCAACCGCAACAAACAAGCCCTGGCCCTGGACTTGAAAGACCCGCGCGCCAAAGAAATTGTGCGGCGCCTGCTGGTGGAGTACGACATCATCGTCGAGCAGTTCCGCCCCGGTGTGATGGACAGGCTCGGCCTCAGCTATCACGCACTGCGCGAAACCCGCAAGGACCTTATCTACTGCTCCATCACCGGTTACGGCCAGACGGGTCCGCTCAAACAGCGCGCCGGCCACGATATCAACTACCTGGCCCTGTCCGGCCTCGCCAGCTATTCCGGCCGCGAACAGAGCGGCCCGAGTCTCAGCGGCACCCAGGTCGCCGATATCGCCGGCGGCTCGCATCACGCGGTAATGGGCATTCTCGCCGCCGTATACCAGCGCCAGCAGAGCGGCAGGGGCAGCCACATCGATATCAGCATGACCGACTGCGCCTTCGCGCTGAACGCCGTCAGCGGTGCCAATGCGCTGGCCGGCGCCGGCGACCCGATGCCCGAGCAGGAATTGCTGAATGGCGGCAGCTATTACGATTACTACCGCACCGCGGACAACCGCTACCTGTCCGTCGGCAGCCTGGAACCGCAATTCGCGGAGCAGTTTTTCACGGCCATCGGCCACCCCGAGTGGCTGCAGCGGGTACTGGAACCGGACCAGCAACAGCTCAAACAGGATATTGCCGCGGCCATTGCCATGGCCAAGCTCGATGACTGGATGCGCGTATTCGAAGCCTGCGATGCCTGCATCGAACCAGTGCTGAATTTCTCCGAGGCAACCGAGAGCGTGCTGATCAAAGAGCGGCAGATGTTGTGCGAAGCGGTACTCGCTAACGGCGATATCCAGCAACAGATCAATACACCGCTGACGTTCGATGGCCACAAGCCACGGCGCCACACCGCCGGCGCGCCGCTTGGCCAGCACACCCACGAACTGCTCAACGAACTCGGCTATACCCAGGAGGAAATCGAGCAGATGCAAGCGCAAGGAGTGGTTGCCTGACGAGGTAAAGCTGCGGCGCGCGCCCGCGCCGCCATGCCACACCGATCAGCCGCTATCCGCCGCCCCGCTAGGCGGGCCTGCAGGCTGGCGCAGCGCAAAGCGCAGCACGCCATAGCCGACGACGCCAGACAGGATGGAGCCAATCAGAATACCCACCCGCTCGTCGAAGAAACGGTCGACACCGGTTTCCTCGAACGCCAGCGAGCCGATAAACAGACTCATAGTGAAACCGATACCGCAGATCACCGCGACGCCGTACATGACCAACCAGGACATCCCCTTCGGCAGCTTCACGAGCCCGAGGCGCACGCCCAGCCAGCACAGGGAGAAGATGCCGACCTGGTTGCCGACAAACAGGCCCAGCGCGATTCCCAGCGGTACGTCGTGCAGGAAATAGCGCTCGTCCGCGCTGGCAAAATCCACGCCGGCGTTGGCAAATGCAAACAGCGGCAGTATCAGGTAGGTGACCGTAGGATGCAGGTCACGCTCCAGTTTCTTCAGCGGAGAAAATTCCGGATCGCGCCGTGTATACATCGGGATAAAAAACGCCAGCACCACCCCCGCCAGAGTCGCGTGGACGCCGCTTTTCAGCAGTGACGCCCACATCACCATTCCCACGGCAAAATAGGCGCGACGATGCTCGACGCCGGCCACCTTCATGATCGACAACACCAATACACAGCCCGTCGCCATCGACAGCGCGAACATTGAGATATTGTCGGTGTAGAAAAAGGCGATGATCAGGATGGCACCGATATCATCGAAAATAGCCAGGGACGTCAGGAATACCTTGGCGGAGCGCGGCACGCGGGAACCGAGCAGTGACAGCACGCCCAGCGCAAAGGCGATGTCCGTGGCCGCGGGGATCGCCCAGCCTTTCAGGGCCTCTGGATCATCCCAGTTGAATGCGACATAGATCAGCGCCGGCACTATCATGCCGCCGATCGCACCCAGCCCCGGCAGTATCACCTGCGAGCGCTGCGACAGCTCGCCCTCGATCAGCTCGCGCTTCAACTCCAGGCCGATCAGGAAGAAGAACACCGCCATCAGGCCGTCGTTGATCCACAGCAGCAGTGGCTTGTCGATCGAGAAATCGCCGACACTGATCTCCATCGGCGTCTGCAGCAACAGTGCGTAGATGTGTTCCAGTGGCGAGTTGGCCATCAGCAGCGCCAGCGCTGCCGCCAGAATCAACAGAATCCCACCCGCAGACTCAAGCTGGAAAAAGCGGCGTATAAAGCCCGTGTCCGGCCCCGGCATGGACCCTCCATGATTTATCGCGAACTTATATCTACGATAGCTCCCCGACTTCGGCTCACAGCGCTGCGTCGTTTTCTCCATCGCGGCTGGGCTAGGCTGTGCGTAACCACATCAACCCGCTGCGGCGCGAGCGACGGCGGCACGCGACAGGTGACGACCCGTGAAAACCCTGAGGCTGATTCTCGGCGACCAGCTCAATCACAAGCACTCCTGGTATCGCAATGACGACGAGGACACCCTGTACTTCATCGCCGAGATGCGCCAGGAAACCGACTACGTCAAACACCATATCCAGAAGGTGGTGGCCTTTTTCGAGGCCATGGCGGACTTCGCCGACTGGCTGCGCGCTCGTGGCAAAAATGTTATCCACTGGCGGCTCGACGATGCGGACAACACGCAGCACCTCGGCAAGAACATCGCCAAGTTGATCCAGCAGCACGGGATCGAAAAATTCGAATACCAGCTGCCCGACGAATACCGCCTCGACCAGCAACTCCAACAACTTGCCGACGATCTCAGCATCGACTGCGAGGCCTGCGACAGCGAGCACTTCCTCACCAGCCGCGGCGAACTGGCAGAATTCTTCGCCGGCAAACAATCGCTGCTGATGGAGAGCTTCTATCGCCATATGCGCAGGAAGCACGACATCCTGATGACCAGGGACGGAAGGCCCGAGAGCGACCAGTGGAATTTCGACCAGAGCAACCGCAACAAGTGGAAGGGCCAGCCGCAGATTCCCCACGAAAAAGGTTTCCGCAAGGATGTGCGCGCGACACTACAGCGCATTGAAGATGCCGGAGTGCAAACGTTCGGCGAAATTGACCCGCAACACTTCAACTGGCCCACCAGCCGCGAAGATGGACTGAAGGTACTGCGCTACTTCTGCGAACAGTTATTGGTCCACTTCGGCGATTACCAGGATGCGATGGACCCGCAGCAGGTCTACCTGTTCCACAGCCGCTTGAGTTTCGCGATGAACAGCAAGCTGCTGCACCCGCGCGAAGTCATCGATGCGGTCATCGAGCACTGGCAACAGAACAAAGACTCCATATCGATCAACGAGGTAGAGGGCTTCGTGCGGCAGATCCTCGGCTGGCGTGAATATATGCGCGGCGTCTACTGGCGGGAGATGCCGAACTACGCCCGCTGCAACCGCCTCGGCAACCGCAACGACCTGCCGCAGTTCTACTGGACAGCAGACACCAAAATGAACTGCCTGCACCACGCGATCAAAAACAGCCTGGAGCACGCCTTCGCCCACCATATCCAGCGGCTAATGATCACCGGCAATTTCGCCCTGCTGACCCAGGTGCACCCGGACCAGGTAGACGCCTGGTACCTGGGGATCTATATCGACGCGATCGAATGGGTCGAGATCACCAACACCCGCGGCATGAGCCAGTTTGCCGACGGCGGCCTGGTGGCGACCAAGCCGTATATCAGCAGCGGCAGTTACATTCACAAGATGAGCAATTACTGCGAGGGCTGCCATTACAAAGTGCAGGAAAAAATCGGGGACGACGCCTGCCCGTTCAACAGTCTGTACTGGAATTTCCTGGCGGAGAAGCGCGAGCGCTTCGAGCACAATCCGCGCATGGCGATGATGCTGAGCCTGCTGGACAAGCTACCGGCTGACGAGCTGCAGGCGCTGCGCACGCGGGCGCAACAGATTATCCGCAACCCCGATAATTACTAAATTCAAATGGCAAAACGATGACCGCGATGTGGCAATGCACTCGATGAAACAGCTCTAGAAAAACGCTTTCTCGCTATCGATCATTGGCCGCATGAGAAATTTTCCCGAGCGGGCCAACACTGCGTTAAAGTCGCCGGTCAGAGCACTTCAGACATCAACCTCCAAAAAGTGAGGCCTTCATGGCAAACAAGGAAATCAGTGAGATCAAGCGCATTTTCACCACAAGACTCGATACGCTCGATCACATTCTGTCGGTAGGCGAACAACATTTCCCGGATATGGACGCGATCATGCAGGAGCGTCTCGCCGAGGATATGTACCCGTTCGGCGCCCAGATCGCTTTCGTCTGCAATCAGCCCCTGGGATTTGCCCAGTGGTGCGCCGGCCAGCCGATAGAAAACCTCAGCAAAGAAGTGGACTCTCTGGCAACCGCGCGCCTATACATAGCGCAGTCCCGCGAGCAGGTTGGAGCCATTGCCGCGGATGACAGCAAGCTCGAAGAAATCAAGCGTATCGGTCTCGGGCCAGGTAGACACTGCGAGCTGCCGGCGCGACAGTATCTGAACGATTTCTTGATGCCTAACCTGTATTTTCATATCAGCATCGCCTACGCGATTCTGCGCAAGCTCGGCGCCCCCATCGGTAAGCTCGACTTCATGACTTATCTAGCGCCCCACGTCGTCGTGGAAGAAGCCTGATAAAGGCAGAAACGCGTGATTCTGTAGGATGGACAAGCACAGCGTGCCCATCGGAGATCCCGCTGATGGGCACGCTGCGCTTTGCCCATCCTACCGAAGAAAATTGCTTCACTTGGCGGCATGCGGGCCCGGAATTTTCCGGGTCCGCGCAGCGTTCAACTCGCTGCAGACTCCTCCGCCTGCCACGTCAGCGTCTCGCCATCCAGCAACTTCGGCTCACCCAGGCCCAGTTCCTGCAGGCGGCTGAACTGAGTCGCGCGATCGCCCACTACCACCCAGATCATCGAATCCGGCTGCATGTAGTTACCGGCAATGGCTTTCACCTTATCCACCGTCATGGCTTTGGTGATGGCCTCGCGCTCACGCACGTAGTCGGCGGGCCAGTCGTAGCGGCTCATATTTTCCAGCAGGCCGAGCTTGGCGGACGCGGTTTCAAAGGCGCGCGTGTTGCTGCGGATCAGGAAGGAGCGCGAGTTGTCCAGATCCTGCTCGCTATAGGTGGGCGCGTAGTCTTCGAGCATGTTGCGGATCAGCTGCACCGACTCCGCGGTGACGTTGGCACGCACGCCGCTGGCGATCCCGAAGTCGCCGCCGCTTTTGCCGGCGTCTATATCGGAATAGATGCCGTAGGTGTAGCCTTTGCCCTCGCGCAGCTGCTGCATCAGACGCGAGGCAAAGCCGCCACCGCCGAGAATGTAGTTGGTGAATACTGCCGGATAGTAATCCTCGGACAGCGCGGACATGGCCGGGCGGCCGATGCGCAGTACCGACTGCTTGGCCCCCGGCACGTCCACAAAGTAGATGCCCGGCGCCGCCACGACGGATAGCGGCTCGGGGATTTTCACTTCCCTCGCCGGCCAGCGCTTCGCCAGTGACTCAGTCGCCTTGAGGAAATCCTCGCGGCTGATATCCCCCACCACATGGGTGCGGCTCACCGACGGCGACAGGTAATCGCGGTGGAAGGCCTTGAGGTCGTCCATGGTTATCGCCGCGACAGATTCTTTGGTGCCGAGCAAACTGTAACCGCGGATGCTGTCCTTGCCGTGCAGCAGCCGCGCGAAGGCCTTGCCGGCAATCGCATTGGGCTCGGCCGCGGCGCGCTTGATCTGGCTGGTGACATTCTTCTTCGCCAGCACCAGTTCATTCGCATCCCAGCGCGGCTCCAGCAGCATCTCCTCCAGCAGCGCGAACACCGGCTCGAAGTTGCGCGCCAGCGTCGTGACATCGAAGCGGATCGCCTCCTCGTCGGCCGACACCTCGATGCTGGCCCCCAGTTTCTGGATCGCCGTTTCCAGTTCTTCCGGGGTGCGCTTGGCGGTGCCGCGCTCCATCAGCATCGCGGTCAGGTTGGCCACGCCTGTCCTGTCGAGTTGCTCATGCAGCTGGCCGCCGTCGATCACCAGGCTGAAGGTGACTGTCGGCACCTCGTCGCTCTCGATACCGGACACCTGCAGGCCGTTGGCGAGCTGCTGCTGCCACACCTGCGGCACCGCGGTTTCTGCCGGGTCGCCGTAGGAGGGCTCCACACTGCGGTCGAAGCTGGAAGGGGTCTGTTCATAGTCCGCCTGGGCCGAAGCATCGAACTGCTCCTCGGCGCCGTTGACGATCTGCTCTTCCACCACCTCCGCGACGCTGGAATCCGCCAGCGCCAGTTCTTTCTCACCGCGCGGCACGAAGCTCGCCGCCACGTAGGGCTTGTCCTTGAGGTACTTGTTGTACACCCGCTCGACATCCTCGGCGGTCACCGCCAACAGGCGCTGGATATCCTCGCTCACATAGCCGGCATCGCCCTGGTACACCTGGTACTGGGCCAGCTGGAAGCCCTTGCCCAGCACGCTGGCGAGGCCGTTGTAGAACTCAACCTCCTGGCCCGCCTTGATCCGCTCCAGGTCCTCCTCGGCGATGCCCTCCTGCTCGAACAGCGCGAAGGCCTCTTCGATACCGGCATAGACATCGTCCAGGTCGCGGCCCTCGAAGGCGTGCACCTGCAGCTGCACCTGGCCGGCCAGCTCGGATTCGTAACTGTCCATGGACACGTCCGCGGTCAGCTGCTCGTCTTCCACCAGCACCCGGTACAGGGGCGCGCGCTTGCCGTCGGACAGGTATTCCAGCAGCACCGCCAGCGGGTAGCTGTCCGGGTGGTAGCGCTCCACGGTCGGCCAGGCCAGCGTCAGCGCCGGCTCGCGGGCGAAGTTGTCCTCGTGGTAGCGGCGCACTGACTCTTTCAATACCGCCGGCTGCTTGGGCGCGTGCTCGATGGCCTCGCCCACCGGTACCTCGCCGAAGTACTTCTGCACCCACGCCTTGGCCTGCTCCGGATCGAAATCCCCGGCCACCACCAAAGTCACGTTGTTGGGCACATACCAGTGGCGGAAGAACTCCTTCACATCGGCAAGGGTCGCGTTCTGCAGGTCTTCCAGCGAACCGATCACCTGCCAGCTGTAGGGGTGGCCCGCCGGGTAGAGGTTGCGGTCGATCACGTACTGGGTGTGGCCATAGGGACGGTTGTCGTAGCTCTGGCGCTTCTCGTTCTTCACCACCTGCTTTTCCTTCGCCAGCACCGGCTCGGTCACGGTGTTGATAAACCAGCCCAGCTTGTCCGCCTCGGCCCACAGCATCTTTTCCAGCGCGTCCTTCGGTACCGTCTGGTAGTAGTTGGTGACATCGCGGGAGGTGGAACCGTTGGCCCCGGAACCGCCGATGCGCGCACTCATCGCATCCAGCCCACCCTTGCCCAGGTTCTCGGACTCCAGAAATAGCAGGTGCTCGAACAGATGCGCAAAGCCGGTGCGGCCTTCCTTCTCCCGCGCCGAACCGACATGGGCCGTCAGCGACACCGCCACCACCGGATCGGAGCGGTCGATATGGAACAGCACATTGAGGCCGTTCGGCAGCTGGAACTGCTGGTAGTCGATGGCGAACTGGGACGCGTGTTCCGGCTGCAGCTTGGATTCGGGTTTGGAGCGATCGCAGCCGATCAGGCCGAGCGCCGGGATGGACGCGGCGGCCAGCAGGGCCACGGAGGCCGTAAGGTTCCTGAGCATGGGGGGTCCTGTGCATTGCTATGGGCAGGAAGATAGCAGGAGTGGTGGGATTGGGCGACTAGTGGCTAAAGACGTATAGCTGACTTTACCCTTAATAGAGTAAACCTGAAGACAGCCTAGGGCAGTCCACACCCACTTGACCACTACAGGCCAGCCCATGGGCGAACTCTATTTTTGAAACCGGTAATGCCAGACCTGTCAACGCGTTAAAATACCCAACGAGCGTGCCTTTACTACAAGCGAGATCGAATTGAGAGAAGAGCAGGATATAGACGAGTTCCGCTATCTGGGATTCCGCCGATTTTTGCCGGTGGGCGCCCTCAGCCACAGAGTAGAGTGTTACTGGTCTACGGGGAGTATTTTGTCCCCCCAGACAGTCTTCACGGAAACGCTGTATCCGGACGGGGGCGCCAGTCTTTCGATTGATCTCGGAAGCCCGGATCGCAGCTCCTGCTTTCAGTTCAACTCTGCTATTTCCCGTTCTCAATTTTCCTCCAGCAGCCTCATACTGAGTATCCGATTCAGGCCCGGCGCCCTTTTCCATCTGTTTGGTATAAGCCCCCAGGACTGCAACGACATTGTAGTGCCAGTGCAACACCTGCTGACGCCAATACAACTATCACGGTTTTTTGCGCTAGTTGACAGCCTGACCCCCTCAGACGTCATATCGTCACTGACGAAAATTGAAGAGTGGCTGTTGGAAATAGAGCTCAGTACGGAAAGAAGCACAGGTCGAGTCGAACGTGCACTAGCCCAACTTGCACCCACCGACACCGTCGAGAGCATGGCGGAAGCGGCCGGAACCAGCGTCAGGACACTGGAGCGGCAGTTCAGGCTTGAAGTCGGCATGACCCCGTCACAGGTATTGCAATACCGCCGGATGAAGCTAGCTCGCGCACAACTGTCCCTATCAAATACCCATTTGGCAAAAGTAGCACTGATTTGTGGCTTTTACGATCAGGCACATTTCACTCGAACTTTTACCCGCTTTGTAGGGGAGACCCCTAGCACCTACCGGTCACGTAAATTGTCGGATATTTACAAGACCTAACATCCTTCAGCAGAGATACTTTGGCCCACCAACAGCCGAGGGCAAATCAATGACTGCCAGAATGTCAGCTTCCGACTTATACCAATCCTCCCCCGACATACCCAATGCATTGGAAATGCTCAGTAACTTTGCAGCCCAAGAGGGCACAATTGATGCCGGCCTCGGCCATTTGACCAGGCTGCGCGTTTCCCAGATCAACAATTGCTGCTATTGCCAGCGTTTACATGCAGAAGATGCGCGCAAAAGTGGTGTCCCCCAAGCTCATCTCGATGTTCTGCAGGCCTGGAGAGAAGCCAAATGTTTTAGTGCACGTGAAAAATTGGCGTTTCGCTGGGCTGAAGCGCTAACCTGCTTGCTCCCTGACGGCGTTACTGACACCCTATACCAGGCAGTGGAGCAAGAATTCGGCCGTCAAGGATTGCTTGCTTTGACGGCGTTGATACTGGAGATCAACAGCTGGAACCGGGTATCGATCAGCTTGGCATTACAGCCCGACTTCTAAATTTAGAATTGAGTATTAATTGGACACAGTGTCCATCAATGTTCTTACAACATGAGCAACACGGACAGACCGCGCGCCCGTGAATTTGGATCAGGAATCTGTTAATGATTAAGCGAATAGTCCATATGGTTTTGATGATTTTCGCCAGCGTGTTTTTCCTGGTAGGCAGCATTCTATTCCTGCCCAACTTCGCCGACCACTCCGTGACTGGCGTCTGGTGTTTTGCCACCGGATCTTTTATCCTGCTGATCACTTCGGTGACAGATTTAATTGAGGAAATATTCTTCAAAACTTAATAGCTCAAGATGAGCCGGCTGCGGCAGTGGCATCAGACTGCACACTGGCAGCCGGCCTAGCTAATTATTCAAACCTTGTCATGGATCAAGAAGTCAGCCGCCCAATAAATTGATCCTTTGGGTCAATTATCGATATAACAATATTAACGATATGAACTTCGATCCACTTATAAATCAAGCACTATCGGTTGCATATTGGCTTCTACCAATTGCATTGATTGCCGCCATCTTGAAAAACCCCTGGTTCAAGGGGATTTTTGGCGAAGCATTGGTAACTTTCTTTGGCTGGCTTCTCCTGCCAACCAATGTATATCAACGAATACACAATGTTACCCTGCAGACCCAGGACGGGACTACACAAATAGATCACATCTTCGTTTCCCGTTTCGGCATCTTCGTGGTGGAAACCAAAAATATGCAGGGTTGGATACTTGGCGGGGAACACCAGGCGCAGTGGACGCAGCGGATCTACAAAAAATCCTTCAAGTTCCAGAATCCACTTCGGCAGAATTACAAGCACGTAAAATCGCTGCAAGCAATATTGAACGTACCACAGGACACGATTCACTCCGTGGTAGTCTTTGCCGGCAACAGCACTTTCAAGACACCGATGCCCGCCAACGTCACCAAAGCTGGCGGCTATATCCGTTATATCAAATCCTTTCAGATCCCCGTGCTGACAGAAAGCCAGGTCCAGGCAGCGGTAAGTCAGATCCAATCCGGTCGCCTAGCGCCCACGCGAGAAACGCACCGGCAGCACGTACAGCAGCTAGAAGCTCGCAACAATCCCAATGCGGAAAGACTCTGCCCCAAATGCGGCAATCAGATGATCAAGCGCACTAGCAAACGAGGATCGAAAGCGGGCAAACAATTCTGGGGTTGTTCGGCATTCCCGCAATGCAAGACGATTCAGCCAATCAACTGAGCAAGTGGGGGGGGGACATACATGAGATCTCCCATTTATAAATAGGTTTATATTTTTCAGCAATGCCAAGCAAAACGGCTGTACGGAGTGTACTTTTTCACGAAGAAATACGGCTCACCTCACAGCAGCATTCAAACTAGCAATACATTTACGAGTGATTAACGATTATGAGATATGAGTATAAAAGCGAAGCTTCCGCAATTATCACATTCGACGCCAAGGGAACATCGGGATTAGCGGAGAACGTAGAGCTAAAATTCAGCACCGTCCATATTCGCCTGTATAAGTCAGAGGACAAGCCTGGTTTTTTCAGTGGGGCCCTGGCAGTTGCTGCCCACAAGGACGATGAGGGCTATGTTTTGGAACTCTCCTTGAATGACTCGCTTAGAAGTAGGAACTGGGAGCACGAAGAGATTCCGAGCTTTGACTATGATTTTGATACAGGAGAGCCAAGCGGATTTTACTACGAGACCCAACTCAACGACCATGATTTCAACAGCATAACCAATGCCGTGCGCTGCCACTTCAGCGAAAAAATTGAGGACGGCCGTCACCTACTGTTTTTTGATGTGAAAATCGATGGTACGTCGTTTCGGGGTCACGCACTGATCGACGAGGAGCTATACCACATAAAAAGCAAAGAAATTAGCGGGAGATAATTGATCTTAAACCAGATCGGCGGCAATAAACAAAACGCTTTAATTTCATTCTGTCAAATATATGATACTAGATGAAGGTTCTGGCATTACACGCACTCCAACAAATTAAAGTTATAAAATTTATCTAACCCCGATAAAGCAATTGAAATCAGAGTAAAATTTCGGCAGGTAACTCACCCAGAGAACCTGCAGTAAGCGTTCTAGCAACACTCTTCTCTATTGACCCCAAGCTTGAATACTGGAAGAGTGGTGTAAACCTCATAAAACCATCATACAAGCAGAACAGGGAAATTTAGAGTGAAAAAGATAATACCTTTTGCAATTGCACTAAGCGCATTTATTTCTGGATGCAACTCCGCACATGTTAAAGAGCAGAGTGATGGCAGCTTGCATGGCGGCATTATCACTATAAAAGGACAGAGTAAGGTATATGCAGAAGTCACGATCAATGAAGGCAAGATCGTAGACGTTACCCAAGTAGAGAGTGTTCTAAACCCAGAGAAAACTGTCGCTTTTGAGTTCAGTGAGACCGAGAACGGAACCATGCTGTCCGTTAAAAATCCTTTCGAACTGCCCATCAAATACCATATCAACATGGTTGATTACTCTGGGAACTTCCATAAGACAAGCAGCTGTCCGGTTATGGCTGGCGGAGGTGCTTTTGAAAGCTGGCCTCACCCCATACCACAACTGGTGATATCCAATTTCCGCTTTCTGGGAGAAAACCAGGCTTTTACTTGCACTTATTAGCCCAAACGCCTCCTGTAGCAGAACGCAGAGCTTTCGATCCAACTCTTGGCATATAAGTACTTCTACAGGATTTATCCACGCCTAGGAAAATCCCTCTAAGACGGATTCTTGAAGAAGACTCAGAACCCAAGTAGCTGGGCGGCCAAAGAAGGCCGCCCTAACGGTTACAGATGGCGGGTTTCCGCCGGTGTGTTCCACCAGTTGTCGTTACGCCCGTCGAAGTATTTAACCGGCGTATCGATCAGCTCCTGCGGAGTGATATTGTCCAGCGCAGACAAATAGACGGCGACATAATCGCCACCAAGTTCCTCCACATGTCCCTTGCCGAACGAGCGCACACCGCAGTGCTTGCAGAACAGGTGGTGTGCCTGCTTGCTGCCAAACTGATAGTTGCTGAGCGCCTCCTCGCCCCGCAGCAGGCGGAAGTCGCCCGGCTTGATCAGCGCACCCCATTCGCGGGTCTTGGTGCAAATGGAACAATTGCATTTGCCGGTGCCGGCGCTCAGGTCGATATCCGCCTCATATTGCACCGCGCCGCAGTGGCAGCTGCCCTGGTAGGTCTTTTTCATCAGACCGTTGCCTCAAGTGCGTCATCTTTTTCCGTGGCGCGGCGATAGGCATCGCGCGCCGTAACCCGCTTCGCGTAGTCGATGAATTCGATGCGCTTTTCGATGGTGCCGAATTCCAACCCCCAGGCGATCTGGGATCCCACGTAGACATCGGCGGCGGTAAAGCGCTCGCCCGTTACGTAGGTGTGGCCCATAAACCAGTTGGAAAGGTTGTCCAGCGCTGCCGCGTAGCTGCCGTAGCCGACCGTCATTTGCTTCTCTGCATCCGGCTTCACCCCGAATATCTTGAAGTCGGTAATCGCCGCCTCCAGTGGTCCGGCGGCAAAGATCAGCCAGCGGTAGTAGCTGGCGCGCTCTTCGGGCAGCGGTGCCAGTCCCGCTTGCGGGAAAGCTTCCGCCAGATAGGCACAGATGGCCGCGCCCTCGGTCACCACCTGGTCGCGGTGCACGATGGCCGGCACCTTGCCCATCGGGTTGATCTTGAGATAAGCGGGCGCCTTCATGCTGCCGCCGTATTCGAGAATCTCCGTGCGATAGGGCGCACTCACCTCTTCCAGCATCCAGCGCGTTGTGCGACCGCGGGACTGCGGGTTGGTATAGAACATCACTTCATCTTGCATAGCAGCTCTCCGTTGCTCTTCATTTCTCTTCGGTTGTTAGTGCCTGTGAAAGGAACGGGAGCACTGTATTTGTTAAATAGGCTATATTCCGCCCTAATAAATTTTGCGGGATGCAAGTCATGTCGAATCCGACGACACGGGTGCTGGCACTGCTGGAGCTGCTGCAGATCCACGACAACGCCAGCGGTAGCGAACTGGCGCAGATGCTCGGCGTGGACGGCCGCACGCTGCGTCGCTACATCGCCACCCTCGAGGAGATCGGTATTCCGTTGACGGCCGAGCGCGGGCGCTATGGCGGTTACCGACTGGTGTCTGGCTACAAGCTGCCGCCGATGATGTTCACCAACGAGGAGACGCTGGCCATTTCCCTGGGCCTGCTGGCGGCGCGCAGCCTCAGTGTGGGCGAGGTCTCCACCGCCGTCGCCAGTGCTCAGGCCAAGCTCGAGCGGGTCATGCCGCAGAAACTGAAACAGCAACTGCGCGCACTCGGTGACAGTGTCACCCTGGATCTGGTGCCGTCGTCGGCACCGGACAGTGTCACGCTGGCAACCCTGGCCGCCGCCACCCAGAATAGATGCCGCACGGTGTTCGACTACACCGGCGGTAGCGGTAACGGCAAGGGTGATGGGAGTGCGACGCGGCGCGAATTCGACCCCTATGGTTTGGTGTTCCGCCGCGGTCGCTGGTACGCGGTGGGACACTGCCATTTGCGCGCAGATCTGCGCACCTTCCGTCTCGACCGTATGCAGCAGTTGCGCCGGCTGGAAATTCCTTTTCAGCGGCCGCAGGATTTCGATGCCGCCGCTTATCTCACCAGCAGTTTTGCCAGCATGGACTCAGGCATTGAAGTGGAGCTGTTGCTGCATACGGACCTGGCGAATGCCAGCGCCGTGCTCGGCGACGAGCTGGGCCTGCTGACACCCAAAGGCGACGCGGTGCTGTGGCGCGCGCACACCGGCTGCCTGAACTGGTTTGCCACGCAACTGGTGCGACTGCCATTTACCTTCGAGATTCTCACGCCGTCGGAGCTCAGGGGTGAGTTGCGCCGCCAGGCCGAGAAACTCCTCGGCATCGCGATGGCTTAATTGATATGAATGTCGACGAGTGCGGCGACCGAAATAGTCCCGCCACTGCTACTTAGAAAATTCCCAGTTCAATACAAATCCGCCCCGATGAGCATGGATTGCATTCGCGTCAAGTTCTGCTTAAATAGCCAGCACGAACAACAATAAATACCATTTCGAACTTTTGCGTAATAGGTTCACTCCACAGGTTCTCTTTGCCAACTGGAAGCTCGCCCATGCCGACCAGCAGCACTAAGCCCGACCTTCTCGGCATCGATTCCCACACGTTCAAAGATCTGGAAATCTTGGAAGCCGATACGGGTGATGCGAGCCTGTTCGACTTCTGTAATCGGACGCGCTCCGCCGGCGGCGCGGCGGCACTGCGGCGGCGCATGCAGAATCCCTGGGCCAGCGCGAAACGTATTGATGCTACCCAGCAAGCCATTCGCTTTATCACCGAGCAGCGCGCGCTCTTCAAAGAAATGCCCTCCGTGTATGCCATCGAAGGCACACAGGCTTACCTGCATGAAATTCTGCCAAGCCTGGATTTCCGCAACCAACTGGAGTTTGCGTTAGGCGCCCTTCAGGTCTGGATCAACCAGGACAGCCACTATTTCAGCATTGTGCGCGGCGCCCAATCCGCCTGTCGATTGATCCGGGGACTGCGCAATTTTGTCGTACTGCCACACCTACAAAAGGCCACGGGTGAACTGGGCCCGCTGCTGCGCCAGTTGCGCGTGCTGTTGACGCGCCCGAACTTCCGCCTGGTGCCGGATTTTGATATTGGGAGCCAGAGCACCTGGAGAATCCTGAGGCTCGACCAGGACCTGCGCGTCAAAGAAAAGGACACGCTCAACCGCCTGCTGACACTGGTCTATGAACTGGATGCACTGGTATCGATGGCCGATGCCAGCGCCGAACACGGCTTTGTCACGCCGGAAATCTGCACCGGCCCGATGCAGGTTAAGGCCGAGGGCCTCTACCATCCGTATCTCACCAATCCCGTCGCCAATCCCGTGTCGCTCAACCAGCAGCACCGCATTCTATTTCTCACCGGCCCCAATATGGCCGGCAAGACCACCTACCTGCGCGCATTTGCCACCGCGCTGTACCTCGCCCACCTGGGCATGGGTGTACCGGCGCAGTCTTTCCGGTTTGTGCCGGTGCAATGGCTGTTCAGTTCCATTTCGCTGGCCGACGACCTGCGGCGCGGTGTGAGCTACTTCCGCGCGGAGGCGCTGCGCGTAAAGACGGTGGCCGAGGCCGTCGCGCAGGGTGAACGGGTGCTGGCGCTGATGGACGAACCATTCAAGGGTACCAACGTCAAAGATGCGTTCGAGGCATCGCTGGCCATCCTCGAGCGCTTCTCTACTCGCGAGAACTGCCTGTTTATGTTTTCTTCCCACCAGATCGAACTCAGCGATCACCTGCACCGCCTGCACAACCAGGTGGACTGCCGCTACTTCGAGGCCGTGGAGAGTGGCGAACGGCTGCACTTCGATTACCAGTTGCGTGCCGGTATTTCCGACCAGAGACTGGGAATGCGGGTACTGCGAGAAGAGGGAATATTTGACCTGCTGGATCGGGAAGTAAACCAGATCGCAGACTCCTCACAGACAGAACCGCTTGAGAACAGTTAGTTTTTTATTTTCCAGTACCAGAATTTGAGTGGCACACACTTTGCGCCAGCCCTGAACTCCCGCACAATTCACCTACTTAATTGATACCGGGCTCAATGTATGTCCGCACAATCAGCGTCCGCCGGAAGCCGCGTAAAGGGCAAGATCAGCAATTGGAACGACGACAAGGGATTCGGCTTTGTTGAGCCAATGCCTGGGGGTAAGCGGGTCTTTATCCATATCAAGGCGTTTACCAATCGTCAGCGTCGACCGGAGACGGGCGAGGTGGTGACTTACGAGCTGTCTGCCGACCGGCAGGGGCGCCCTTGTGCGAGCAAGGCCGTGCTGGCCGGGGATAAGCCGCGCAACCGGCGTAAGCGTGGTGGATCGGGGGCAGCGCTGTTCGGTCTGATATTTTTCGGGCTGGTCGGCGCCTCGGTAGCGTTCGGGAAATTACCCCCGCTGGTGCCGATGCTCTACGCGGGCATGAGCCTGCTGACCTACCTGTTCTATTACGTGGACAAGTCCGCCGCGCGCAGCGGTGACTGGCGCACCAAGGAAAGCACACTCCATCTTATGGCCCTGCTGGGCGGCTGGCCCGGTGCCTTGCTGGCGCAGCAGAGGCTGCGGCACAAATCCCGCAAGCAGCCGTTCCGGTTCATATTCTGGCTGACGGTGCTCGGCAATCTGGGCGCTCTGGCCTGGCTCCACACGGCGGAGGGTTCCGCTTACCTGCGCATGCTACTGGGCAGCTACAGCAGCTTTCCTTTTTGAGAGATTCGCGAACCCATGAAAGCTTTTTTGATGGGCCTTGCCTTTATCACTACCAGCAGTCTCGCCTTGGCAGAAGCAGCGGCAACTGCTGGCTATGTCATTGAGAATGAGGCGGCGATCGCCGAACAGCAGCCCGGCCCACACAAGGGCGGCGGCGAAACTACCGGCTACCCATTCTTCGCCGACGTCCCCGCCATGGACCTGGTGTTCAAGAAGCGCGTACTCCATCCTGGATCGGCTATCGGCTATCACGAGCAGCACAAGGACGAGATTTACTATGTGGTCAGCGGCACCGGGGAACTGACCATGAACGGTGAAAGGTCCAAGGTCGGGCCGGGGACGGCGATTCTTACACGCCCGGGCAATTCCCACGGTCTACGGCAGATCGGGAACGAAGACCTGGTTATCTTCATTGTCTACAGGAAAGATGCACAACAGTAGGCGGTTCTTATACTTCGCTCCCGAGCTGTACAAGTGTTATACACTGCCCTCGACACTCCGTACCCATCGTTCGACCACCTCGGGACCAACCAGTTATGTCCGCAATGTTTGAAGAAATTGATAGTCAGCCCTCTCCCCTGGGGGAGATCTCCTTGCGCAGACGGCGTATTCCCGCGCTTGGTGACAGAGATATCTACGAAGTAAAGCTGGGCGAAGAATTCTTGATGTCGAGTATGTTTGTCGAGGCTGAAGAGGCCTTGTCTACTCTTGGCCTGGCTGCAGTGCAGGGCGATAAGCTCAATGTTGTCGTTGGCGGATTGGGCCTGGGTTATACCGCGGTGGCCGCATTAAAGGACGAGCGCATTGCCGAGCTGCTGGTCGTCGAAGCCCTGGATACGGTTATCGGCTGGCATAAAGATGAGCTTGTTCCCCTGGGCAAAACTCTGAACGCTGATGTACGCAATCGCTATGTGCATGGCAGCTTCTTCGATCTGGCCACAGCCCCGGATGCGGGCTTTGACCCAGACAGCGCAGGCAAAAAGTTTGATGCCATTCTATTGGATATCGACCACTCCCCGACCGAATATCTGAATGCGGGCAATGCGAGCTTTTATACCACCGAAAACCTGGCGCTTATGGCAGAGCAGCTTAAACCCGGAGGTGTCTTTGCCATGTGGTCGCAAAACCTGCCGGAGGAACGTTTTGAGGCTTTACTGAAAACGGTGTTTGAAGCTGTCGACTCACATGTGATCTCTTTCTATAACCCGTTTCTAAATGGCGAATCTACGAATTCTGTTTATGTTTGCGTAAAGGGGACCGCCTGACTAACCTGCTCAGCAGCCTCCGGGGCTTTCCCTCTGCTGGCCCCAGCGGCCCCGAGCCGGAGTAGGCTGCGCATACGTCGCCGCCTCAAGCTGTACGATTCTTATACAATTCACTCGACACCCAGCCTGCAAGCCCTTATAGTGCGCGGCCCGCCGTACGCCAGCGCGCTGGCGGACCGCACTGAAATACCGCCACCTCCAAGCTCCCGGGAATACGCTCTTGATCACCACCGCGAACATCACCATGCAGTTCGGTGCCCAGCCGCTGTTTGAAAACATCTCTGCCAAGTTCGGCAACGGCAACCGCTACGGCCTGATCGGGGCCAATGGCTGTGGCAAGTCCACCTTTATGAAGATCCTCAGCGGGGCGCTGGCGCCGACCGCCGGCAATGTGTCCATGGCCCCCGGCACCACCCTGGGTATCCTCAGCCAGGACCAGTTTGCGTTCGAGGACTACACCGTGGTCGACGCGGTGATCATGGGCGATACGCGCCTGTGGGAGATCAAGCAGGAGCGCGACCGCATCTACTCGCTGCCGGAGATGAGCGAGGAAGACGGCATGCGCGTGGCGGAGCTGGAGGTGCAGTTCGCGGAGCTGGACGGCTACAGCGCCGAGAGCCGCGCGGGCGAGATTCTGCTGGAGGCGGGTATCGAGGAATCCCTGCACTTCGGCCTGATGAAACAGGTAGCGCCTGGCTGGAAGTTGCGGGTACTGCTGGCGCAGGCGCTGTTTGCGGACCCGGACATACTGCTGCTGGACGAGCCCACCAACAACCTGGATATCCACACCATCCACTGGCTGGCGGAAGTGCTGAACCAGCGCCGCAGCACCATGATCATCATCTCCCACGACCGCCACTTCCTGAACCAGGTGTGCACGCACATGGCGGATATCGATTACGGTGAGCTGCGCATCTTCCCCGGCAACTACGACGATTTCGTCGCGGCCTCCACGCTGATCCAGGATCAGCTGCACGCGGAGAACGCGAAGAAGACGGCCGAGCTGGAGGAGCTGCAGTCCTTCGTAAACCGCTTCTCCGCCAACGCCTCCAAGGCCAAGCAGGCCAGCTCGCGGGCGAAGAAGATGGAGAAGATCAAGCTGGCGGAGGTCAAGCCGTCCAGCCGCGTGCGCCCCTACATCACCTACCAGCAGTGCAAGAAGCTGCACCGGCAGGCACTGACGCTGGAAGACCTGTCCCACGGCTTTGACGGCGAATCGCTGTTTGCCGGTGGCGAGATGATTCTGGAAGCCGGCGCGCGCCTGGCGGTGATCGGCGAGAACGGCGTGGGCAAGACCACCTTCCTGCGCTGCCTGGTGGACGAGCTGCAGGCCAACAGCGGCGTGGTGAAATGGTCGGAGAACGCGGCCATCGGTTACTGCCCGCAGGACAGCAGCGCGGACTTCGACAACGACCTCACCATCTTCGAGTGGATGTCTCAGTGGCGCACGCCCAAGCACGACGACCTGACCGTGCGCGGCATGCTCGGCCGCCTGCTGTTTACCGCAGACGACGCCAACAAGAAGGCGCGCGTGTGTTCCGGTGGTGAGAAGAACCGCCTGCTGTTCGGCAAGCTGATGATGATGGACACCAACGTGCTGATCATGGACGAGCCCACCAACCACCTGGATATGGAATCCATCGAGGCGCTGAACAAGGCGCTGTCGCAGTACGAGGGCACCCTGATCTTCGTCAGCCACGACCGCCAGTTCGTATCCTCACTGGCCACTCGCGTACTGGAGATCAAGGACAACAAGCTGATCGACTTCCAGGGTACCTACGACGAGTACCTGGCGGACCGCGCGAGGGCGGAAGCCCGCGCAGCCTGATTGCGCTGGCCTGGCGCAGATCTCCGGTTTATGCCACGATCTGCGCCAGGCAATAATTGAACAATTTATAGACAGGGCGATCACTTCTCTGTAGAGTGACATCTGCTAGAAAGAAAGACTTTTATTGATACCTCCATTTCGCTGTTTTACTCGTAATACCTCGTCCTGCAGTTTTCAAGAGCCTTTACCTCAAGCACCACCCGCCTCTCGTAGGCTCTAATCTGTTTAAATTTCAGGAATTATTTATGTCTAAGACAGTGACAGGAACCGTTAAGTGGTTCGACGAATCCAAAGGTTTTGGTTTTATTGAGCAGCAGTCCGGTCCGGACGTTTTTGCGCACTTCAGCGCTATCGAAAGCGCAGGTTTCAAAACCCTGGTTGAAGGCCAGACCGTTGAGTTCACCGTAACTCAAGGTAAAAAAGGCCCCCAGGCCGAAAACATCGTAGTGGCTTGATAGCCCTGCGCATGTGAAAACGGGCCCTCAGGGGCCCGTTTTTTTATTTGTGGTCTGCGTGAATATCCACTGGATATTCAAACTCCAGCCGTTATTCCACAAGCGGCTTCTGCCTCTCTGAATCCTGAAACTGCAACTCCGCCAGACGCTTGTAGAGGGGTGAGATCTCTATAAGTTCTGCGTGCTTGCCCTGCGCGACCAGCTGCCCCTGATCCAGCACCGCAATGCTGTCGGCGTGCAGGATCGTCGCCAGCCGGTGGGCAATGATGATGGTGGTGCGGCCTTTCATCAGTTTCTGCAGTGCCTGCTGCACGTGATATTCACTCTCGGCATCCAGCGCGCTGGTGGCTTCATCCAGCAACAGTATCTTCGGGTCTTTCAGGATCGCGCGGGCGATGGCCAAGCGCTGTTTCTGCCCACCGGACAGGCGCGTGCCCTGCTCGCCCAGGTGACTGTTGTAGCCGTCCGGCAATTGCTCAATAAATTCGTGCGCGTGGGCCGCCCTGGCGGCGGCGATGACTTCCTCATCGCTCGCGCCGGGTTTGCCGTAGCGGATGTTGTACCAGACATCCGCGGTGAACAGCGCCGGCTGCTGCGGCACTACCGCCATCTGTTTGCGCAGCGTGCCGGTGTCCATCTCGCGGATGTCCACACCGTCCAGCGTGATGCGCCCGTCCTGCGGGTCGTAGAAGCGCTGCAAAAGTTCCAGCAGTGTCGACTTGCCGGCACCGGACGGCCCGACCAGGGCCAGGCTCCTGCCTTCGGCAACCAGCAGGCTCAATCCCCGAATGGCGCACTGATCGGGACGTGACGGGTAGCTGAAATCCACTGCCTCGAAGGCCACCTGGGCTTTAGCATCGTGCAGGGTTTTTACGGACTGGTCTTCGCCGGTACTCTCGGGAATATCCGCTTCCACATTCAGCAGGTCCACCAGCCGCTCGGTTGCACCCGTCGCGCGCTGCAGTTCGCCATAGACTTCGGAAATGGTCGCCACCGCAGAACCCATCAGCATGGCGTAGAACACGAAGGCGGCCAGGTCGCCGGCGCTCATGCGCCCGGCAATCATGTCGTTACCGCCAACCCACAGCAGGCCGCTGACGGCGCCGAACATCAGCAGTATCACCGTGGCGATCAGCAGTGAGCGCTGGCGTATGCGCCGCTTGGCCACCTGGAATGCGGTTTCCACTTCCCGGCCAAAAGCCTGCTTCTCGTGGTTCTCGCGGGTGTAACTCTGCACGGTCTTGATGTGCTGGATAATCTCGCCGGCGTAACTGCCGACATCGGCAATCGAGTCCTGGCTGGCCTTGGACAAGCGGCGCACCCGGCGGCCGTAGAGCACGATCGGCAGCAGCACCAGCGGCACACCGACGAGCACCGTCAGGCTCAGCTTGAGATTGGTGAATAACAACAGGGCCAGCGCCCCGACAAACATCAGCGCACTGCGCAGCGCCATCGAGAAGGATGTGCCGATGATATGTTGCAGCAGGGTGGTGTCGGTGGTGAGGCGAGACATGATCTCGCCGCTGCGGTTGATCTCGAAATAACTGGGGTGCAGCGTCACGATATGGTCGAATACCGCTTTGCGCAGGTCCGCCACCACCCGCTCGCCCAGCCAGGACACCAGGTAATGACGCGCGTAGGTGCCCACCGCCATCAGCAGGGCCAGCGCCATCAAAACCAGCACCGCGTTACCCAGGGCCGCACTGGAACCCGCCATAAAACCCCGATCAACCAGCAGCCTTATCCCCTGGCCGATGGACAGGGTGATACCCGCCGTAAATACCAGCGCCACTCCCGCCGCCAGCAGGACCTTTTTGTAGGGCCGCATAAACCGCCAGAGCTCCGCCATCATTTCGCGCGCACTCATACTTGCGGCGGCAGTGGCAGGCCGATCCAGCGGCGCGCTAGCGGTGGATTCGGGCGCATTCGACATAAAGTTCTACCTGTAAATGGGTGGCGAATACATCAATGGGGGCAGAGGAACGTTTTGAAAAGAGTATATTCGCGTACCGATCGACGGAAATGATTCGACTCCATCTCCCTTCCGGAGCAAATGAGGCCAGATCAACATTCTGACGTCTATTCGAACTTACTGCCTCCCTCATAAATTACAATCTGCTCATCACCGAAATGACTCGTTGATGGACAGATTCTCTCGTCTAAATCCTATCGGCATTTTCAGCATATTGCTTAGAGTGTAAATATCAGAGAGGCCTGCTTTTGCTCTGAGCAAATGTTGACGGTATTCGAACGATGATCGAAGCAATGCGCATATAGACTTTAAATACTGACGCGCGCAGGAATCTTAACGACCAATCACGTTCATCTTCTGATTTCCATGAAACCTGAAAATGGCGTAAGCAGAAAAGATGTGCGCGACTCGAAGAATTTATACGCGGCATTTGAATATAGAGTATCGCCGTTCTGAAGTTTTCGAGAAATAATTCCGTTTTTATCGCGCAAAATACGGAATATCCTTCGCCAGACCGAGACTCTAAACATCAATGCGAAAGATACAGTTTTCTATTCTCGGACCACCTGAATAGTTTCAAGGCTGATCAGATTCTCCGCTTAAATACGTCGGCTATAGGGGGGGGGGATGTTACTGAGTGGTAAGAGGCTTAATGATATCGGAGCCCGGCTTGCAAGAAAGACAAATAACTCCGCTGGAGATGCCACAGAAAGAGGGGCGGCAAGCTCAGATGCCATGGCTCATTCTTGACCTGACCCATTAAACAATCGAGTCGATAGAAAAACGCATGAAAAAATTAACTGAATGGATAGGGAGAATCGTGTATGGACTCATCGGTTTAAGTTTATGCCTTATCAGTGTCGCTATGATGGGCGTAGCCATGTGGGGCATTTGGATCTCAGTACACGAAAAATCTTTACTCGTAAGCGCCCTTCTTAATGCCATCGGTTTAATTGTAATTGGCATGGCAGTATTTGATGTTGCCAAATTTTTACTGGAGGAAGAAGTCCTCAGCAGCAGTCGCGGGAAATCACTCTTAGAGCAAAGAGCGACTTTACTAAAATTTCTGGTAATTATAATTATAGCGGTTAGCCTGGAAGCCCTGGTGTTCGTTTTTGATGCCGCGAAACAAGATATTAAAAACTTGATTTATCCAACTTTTCTGTTGATCTCCGCTGGCCTGGTCGTGATCGGACTTGGAATGTATCAAAAGTTAACTTTCAATGAAGGCGAAAATAATGAGTCAAACTAGGATAAAGTGGGCGAGCAAATGGGACCAGATCGGCATTGAACATCTCGATCCAGCGCCAGACGGCTGAGCTAGGCCTCGCGCGCTCCTAACAAGACAATTTTTGTCAACGCTCCCTGCGTCATTGGCTAGGATTTCTTAAAGGGTTGCACGCTTTCAGTCTGCCTAAGTGCCGGGCTTTACCTGCTGTGAGGGTATCCCATGAACACGTTTTTTCGCCTGCTCGGCGGACTATTCCTTATGATGGTTACCCAAGTTGCTGCAGGCGCTTCGTCGCCCGATGTCATTTATTACAACGCTACCGTGTTGACGATGAATGACGAGCAGCCCACCGCCGAGGCGGTGGCGGTTAAGGAAGGCAAGATCAGTGCGGTGGGCAAGAGTACTGACTTGCTGCCTTCCGCTGGGAAGGGCACCAAAAAGGTTGATCTGGGCGGCAGGACGCTATTACCGGGCTTTGTCGATTCGCACGGGCACGCCTGGATGATCGGATTACAGGCCCTCACCGCGAACCTGCTGCCACCGCCCGATGGCACCGGCAAAGACATCGATTCCCTGGTGCAGCTGCTGCAGGACTGGGCCAAGGCCAAGCCGGAGGCAATCGAAGAGATTGGCTGGATTGTCGGCTTTGGTTACGACAACTCGCAGCTGGCCGAGCAGCGCCACCCCACCCGTCAGGACCTGGACCGGGTATCGAAGAATATTCCCATCCTCATCATCCACCAGTCGGGTCACCTCGGCGTCGCCAATACCAAGGCGTTGGAGATTGCCGGTATTACCGCGGCCACTAAAAACCCCGAAGGTGGCGTCTTCCAGCGCGAAGCGGACGGCAAGACCCCGAATGGCGTGGCAGAGGAATACGCGTTTTTCCAGCTGGTAACCGCCTTTGGCAAGTCATTGAACAAGGCAGTGAACGACCTGTTCGCGGTCGAGGGGGCGAAGATGTTGGCCTCCTATGGCTACACAACCGGACAGGAGGGCCGGGCGACCTCGGCTTCTCTGGCATCACTGCAGCGCGTGGCGGATGCTGGCGACTTTAAGATCGACGTCGTCGCCTACCCCGATATTCTGGAGATCGACGCTATCCGCCCGAGCCGCGATTACACCAATCGCTTTCGCGTTGGTGGCGCCAAGCTGACTATCGATGGCTCTCCCCAGGGCAAGACCGCCTGGCTCACGAAACCCTATTACGTGCCGCCGCCGGGCCGGGACAAGGATTATGCAGGTTATCCGGCGATCACCGAGCAACAGCGATGGACGCCGTCGAAAAGGCGTACGCCAACAATTGGCAAATTCTTGTGCATGCGAATGGTGACGCCGCCATGGACCTGCTGATCAGGGCGGTAAAGTCGGCGAAGGCCAGGTACCCAAATGTGGACAACCGGCCTGTGCTGGTCCACGGCCAAACACTGCGCAAGGATCAGGTGGGCAAACTCAAGGCGCTGGATATCTTCCCGTCGCTGTTCCCGATGCATACGTTTTACTGGGGTGATTACCACCGCGACTCGGTACTGGGGCCAGCGCGGGCGGAGAATATTTCCCCCACCGGCTGGGTGCTGGCGGAGGGAATGATATTCGGCACCCACCACGACGCCCCGGTGGCGCTGCCCGACTCCATGCGCATCCTGTCCGCTACCGTCACCCGCCGTACCCGCAGCGGCCGCGTACTGGGCCCCGAACATCGTGTGCCGGTGGCAACGGCGCTCAAGGCGATGACACTGTGGCCCGCCTGGCAGCACTTTGAGGAGGATCGCAAAGGGTCCATCGAAGTCGGCAAGCTGGCGGACTTTGTGGTGCTGTCCGACAACCCGATGAAAGTGCCGGAAGACCAGCTCGACGACTTGCAGGTATTGGAAACGATCAAGGAGGGCGTGTCCATCTACCGGCGGTCAGACGCAGACGCCCGCGCACCGTCCGCCGCGATGTTTGGGGTGACGCTGGACGAGGCACACGATCTCCCCCTCGGAGGCCAGCACGCGCACGGCGATGGCTGCTTCAATCACGGCCTGAGTGTATTGATCCATGCCGTAGTGAATGCGCACGATGCGGATTAGGTTTAGATGGTGCCCCGTCCTAATTAGGATTACGTTTTTCCACTAGGCCAGCTCGCGTGTCGAGCTGGTTTTTTATGTTGGCCTCCAGTTACCGGAACATCAGCTCCGGATTCACCATCGTCTTCATCTCCAACACATTGCCATCGAGGACTTTGATGAATAAGGTCTACTGTCCATACTCGTCACCCACAATGCGGCGGTAGGCGTGTCCCGATACTTGGCGGCGAGCCGGCTAATGACCCTCACCCGGCTGCCGACGCGCTGTCAGTCAACATAAACAGGGGAAGCCCAATTGACGAAGAAACTCCAAGATAAAATGTTCCTGGAAATGGAAAGCAAGGACATTTTCCGACAGGCCCAGCAACACGCATTTGGCTATGCCGATGGCGTGCGCGAGCGCCACGTATTCCCCACTCCGGAGGCCATCGCCGACCTGGAGCAGTTTACCGAACGGCTACCGGGTTCAATCGGTAATGCCGGCGACGTAATCGAGCAATTACATCGTTACGGCTCACCAGCGAGCGTTGCACAGACAGGCGGCAGGTATTTCGGCTTCGTCAACGGCGGCACCCTGCCGGTGTCCCTGGCGGCCCGTTGGCTGGGCGATTTCTGGGACCAAAATTCCGCTCTCCATGTTATGTCGCCAGTGGCAGCCAAGCTGGAGGAAATAACCGAGGGGTGGTTGCGAGAGCTGCTCGGGCTACCGGAGCAAGTGGTTGCCGGGTTTGTCAGCGGGACCTCAATGTCAATATTCTGCGGTCTGGCGGCAGCCCGTTACCGGATATTCCAGAACAAGAACTGGGACATTAACCAGCGCGGCTTTCGCGGAGCGCCACCGGTCAGGATCATAACCGGGCGTCATGCGCATGGCACCGTCGTCAAGGCAATCAGCCTGTTGGGTTTCGGTACCGATAACATCGAGTGGATAGATTGTGACGACCAGGGAAGGATCATTCCGTCCGCATTGCCAGAGCTGGATGACAGCACCATTCTGATCCTGCAGGCCGGAAACGTCAGCTCCGGTGCCTTCGATCCGCTCGAAGAGATCTGTGACAGAGCCAGTAAGGCAAAGGCCTGGGTGCATGTTGATGGCGCCTTTGGCCTCTGGGCCGCGGCATCGAGTGAGCTGGCGCATCTCACCAGAGGGATGGGCAAGGCAAATTCTTTCTCCGTGGATGCCCATAAGACACTCAATACGCCCTACGACAGCGGCATAGTGCTGTGTAGTGATAAGGAAGCGCTGATAAATGCGCTGCAGGCCTCGGGCTCCTATATCAGTTACAGCGAGAACCGCGACGGTATGCTGCTGACGCCAGAGATGTCCCGGCGCGCACGTGTGATCGAACTCTGGGCAGCGCTGAAATACCTCGGCAAGGCGGGCGTGGACGAGCTGATAACCCAACTGCACAAGCGGGCACTGCAAATTGCAGAGGAACTAAGGGCCGAAAACTTCACCATCCTGAACGATGTGGTGTTCAACCAGGTCCTTGTCGCATGCGACAACGACACCCTGACAAACCAAACCATGAGTCACATCCAGGCGTCCGGCGAATGCTGGGCAGGGGGCGCCAATTGGAAGGGCCGTTCGGTTATCCGCGTTAGCGTCTGCTCTTGGGCGACGACGAAAGAGGATATTAGCCGCACCACCCGCGCCTTTGTTGCGGCAAGGGACAAAGCGATCGGCGATCAAAGGGTGGCTAGTGTCCTCGGAGAAATGCCTGCCGACGGAACGGATCTGAACGGTCAGTAAGCCAACTTGGTGGACTCTGGAGGAGTCAGGACTTGTTCTGCTAGGTTTGATATTACGGGAGTGTTAGTTCGTTTTCTCCATTCCACTCCCGAGGTCAGCTGGCTACGGCACAAAAAAGCCACCTGTAAGGTGGCCTTAGATTGTTGATAAACACCGCATTCCGTTCTGAGCTGGTGCGGTGGCGGCCAAGCACTAGGACGAGCATTTCGAAACGCTGTGAATACATCCCTGTAAGCTCCGGCGGCGACGTCCTGTCGCCGACGGTTCGAAATACTCGTCCTAGCACTTTGCCTTAAATTTTGACTCCGTAACTTTGTCAGCAACCTGAGGCCACCTGTAAGGTGGCCTTTTTGCTTCAGCCTGATTACCGGAACATCAGCTCCGGATTCACCATCGTCTTCATCTCCAGCACATTGCCATTCGGATCTTTGATGAAGAAGGTCTCCTGCTCATACTCGTTACCGACAAAGCGACGGTAGGGCTTGTCCAGGTACTCCAGGCCCGCCGCTTCGATACGGCGTTTCAACGCCTGGAACTCATCTTCCGGCAAGTGAATGCCGAAATGCGGCACGGCCACTTCGCCCATATCCACCTTGTGGCGCACATTGGGCAGCTGTTCCTCGCTCTGGTGCAGGGTTAACTCGTTGCCCCAGAAGTCTATATCGACCCAGCGCCCCTCTTCGCTATTGCCGGTTTTGCAACCCAGCACTTCGCAATAGAAGGTCATCGCTTTTGTAAGATCCCCGGCGGGGATCGCGAGATGTAGACAATTAGACTTCATGTTGCCTCCAGCAATTCACTATTCTTGAAATAATCCTGTTAATACTAAGATTTTTGCGCAATATTAATCCTCAAAAATTGCGCGTTTACAGCAAGAACCCATCAAAATTTAATACATCGCCCAACTATTCGTTCGCCCGGGGAATTGCGTGCCAGACACTGTCACCCTGAAACGTTCGCTGTCGCTGCCGGTAACCAGCTTTTACGGCATCGGTACCATTATCGGCGCCGGTATCTATGTGCTGATCGGCAAGGTAAGCGCGGTGGCGGGGCTGTTTCTGCCCTATGCATTCCTGCTGGCGGGGATCATTGCCGCATTGACCGCGCTGTCCTACGCGGAACTGTCTTCGCGCTTTCCGCACAGTGCCGGGTCCGCCGCCTATATCCACAATGCGTGGCAGCGGCGCTGGCTGGCGCAACTGGTCGGCTTCCTGGTTGCGGTCACCGGCATCGTCTCGGCGGCGACCATCGCCAACGGCTTCGTCGGCTACCTCGAACTCTTTGTCCAGATCCCGGATTACCTCGCCATCACCCTGCTGATTGCGCTGCTGACGCTGATTGCGCTGTGGGGCATCAACGAGTCCGCGCTGACGGTGACGATCGTGACGCTGATCGAGGTGGGCGGCCTGCTGTTTGTTATCGCCGTCAGCTGCCAGGCACCCGCGGTGCAGGAATGGAGCGAGATTTTTGCGGTTCCAGAAATCGACGCCTGGGCGGGCGTGCTGGTGGGCAGCTTTCTGGCCTTCTATGCGTTTATCGGTTTCGAGGACATGGTCAATCTTGCCGAGGAGGTCAGGAACCCGCGCAGGACACTGCCGCGGGCGATACTGATCGCCATTGCCGTATCGACACTGCTGTATATGGTCGTCGCCGCGCTGGCGGTGCGCACGCTGCCGGTGCCCGAACTGGCGCAGAGTTCGGCACCGCTGGCCAGCATGGTCACCAGTGCCGGCCATTCGACCACATTTATCGGCATTATCAGTATGTTTGCGGTGGTGAACGGTGCGCTGGTGCAGATCATTATGGCGTCGCGGCTGCTGTACGGTATGGCGAAGCGGGAACTGGCCCCGCGAATCTTTGCCGGTGTCAGTGCCAGGACCCAGACACCGGTGGTTGCCACGCTACTGGTCGGAACGATAATCCTGGTGTTCGCCCTGTGGCTGCCGCTCACCGTGCTGGCGAAAATCACCGCCTTTATCATGCTGGTGATTTTCTCGCTGGTTAACCTGTCCCTGTTTGCGATCAAATTTCGCGGCGCCGAGACCGAAGCCGGCGTGGTCCGCTATCCGATCGGATTTCCGGCGCTGGCTTTTGTGCTGTGTGTTGCGCTGATTGTTTTTCAGTTCTTTGCCTGAGTGACGAAATACTTTCGACGGCGAGTTTCTGGTCGGGGCGGCAAGGTCTAGTATTTTCCCATCGAACACACACGGAGAAACACCATGAAAGCCGTGGGCTACCGCCAGTCCCTGCCAATCACCGATCCCAATTCCCTGATGGATATCGAGCTGCCGCAGCCGGTCGCCACTGGTCACGACCTGCTGGTGAAGGTCAGGGCGATAGCGGTCAACCCGGTGGACTTCAAGGTTCGCCAGCGGGCGGTCCCTGCTGACGGCGAGTACAAGGTGCTCGGCTGGGATGCCGTGGGCGAGGTGGTCGCCACCGGCGACAAGGTAACGCTGTTCCGGCCCGGCGATGTGGTGTTTTACGCCGGCGACCTGAACCGGCAGGGCAGCAACGCCGAGTTCCAGCTGGTGGACGAGCGTATCGTCGGCCGCAAACCCCAGAGCCTGTCCGACGCGGAGGCAGCAGCGCTGCCGCTGACTGCGATCACGGCCTGGGAAATGCTGTTCGAGCACCTGGGCATCCGGCAGCAGGATGCGGGCTCCGCCGAGCAATCCGGTGAGGTGATGTTGGTGATCGGCGCGGCTGGCGGCGTAGGCTCTATTCTGCTGCAACTGGCCCGCGCATTGACCGGCGCCACGCTGATTGCAACCGCCTCGCGGCAGAGCTCCAGCGACTGGGTAAAGAAACTAGGCGCGCACCACGTGGTCGATCACACGAAAGCGCTGCAGCCGCAGATCGAGGCACTGGGCATAGGCCCCGTTACCCACGTCGCCAGCCTGCACCGCACCGACAGTTACTTCGAGACGTTTATCGAACTGCTGGCGCCCTTCGGCAGGATCGCCATGATCGATGATCCGGCAGCGCCGCTCGAGGTGATGAAGATGAAACCCAAGAGCCTGTCGCTGCATATCGAATTCATGTTCGCGCGCTCGATGTTCCAGGCCGCGGATATGGATGAACAGGGAAAGCTGCTGAACCGCCTGTCGGACCTGGTCGACCAGGGCCTGGTGCAGACCACCATCGGCAAGAACCTCGGCACCATCAACGCAGAGCACCTGTGCACCGCCCACGAGGAACTGGAGTCCGGGCGTGCTATCGGCAAGATTGTGCTGGAAGGCTTTTAAGCGGCAGCATCAGGTATTGATATGGCGAGATTCCAACAAGCCGGCTAGTCGATCATCTTCCGCAAGGATTGCTCAATCTGACCACCGCAATAGCCGTTCCCGTACTGTCCTCTTTGCGCGTCCAGAAATCCTTTGATCGCCGGGCGCGCTTCGACTCTCTGGCAGAGACTGGCGATATGCGGGGCGTTTTCCTGCAGGTCTTCATTCAGTTGCGGAAATGAATAAACCATGGTTCCGAACAGGGCCGCGGTGGCGATATCGGCAATTGAAAGCGTGGAGCCGAGCATAAACCCCTTGCCGTCCTTGAGGCCGTGCTCGAGGCCGGTCTTTTCAAAAATCTTCATCCAGTCCGGCAAACGCGAGTAGCGGAATTCCTCCCAGTTGCTCTTCTGCCACATCGCCATGCCGTTGAAGTTGGTGATCTCCATCAGCACGTCGTTGCAGTCGAGGATGGTTTTCAGGGCCAGCGTGTGGGTTTCCGCGCGCTTGGGCAGGTAGTCATACTCTCGGCCCAGGTGCATCAGGATGGCGGGCATCTGCGCGAAATAGGTTTTGCTCTTGCACTCGTACAGGTATGGCGGCGCCATGCCGGGATTCTTGATTTTCAGGCTGCGCTCCGGATAGAGGTCGCTGGCGCCATGCCGCTCGTATTTCGCCCCCACCTCTTCCAGTAACAGCAGGATAAAGTTACCGCGAAAGGGTAGATCCCAGTAGTAGAGCTTGTAGTCCAACATAGTCTCCCTCGGCCATTCCAAGTTGAGAAGGCGACAGCCATATTCCAGCGCCACAGCGCCGCGGCGCGGGTTATGGAGCAGGTTAGCAGAAGCGCATTGTGGCGAGGGTTCATGGATGGCGGGACAGGGATTTCCGGCTGAGTATGGCGGCTTATGTCTTCAGGGGCGGACGATCGCCCGGGGCGCGCCACCAGTGAGACTGAACAATTAATAGACAACCCACCGATTTATCTATAGAGTGGGTAGCCGCTAGAAAGAAAGTCTTTTATTTGAAATCTACATTTCGCTGTTTTGGTCGTAACAGCGCGTCCTGCAGTTTCTAAGTTTCAGCCTTCATTTCCAAGCAACACCTCAGCATTCGAAGATATTAGTATTTTTTAGTTTCAGGATATTTTTATGTCTAATACCGTAAAGGGAACCGTCAAGTGGTTTGACGAAGCCAAAGGATTTGGTTTTATTACCCAGCAATCTGGCCCGGACGTTTTTGCACACTTCAGCGCAATCGCCAGTTCAGGCTTTAAAACATTGGTGGAAGGCCAGAGCGTCGAATTTACCGTGACACAAGGTAAAAAAGGCCCTCAAGCAGAAAATATCGTAGTTGTGTAACGCCGCTACCGATTTCAAAAAAAGCGGATCCTGCCGGGTCCGCTTTTTTTTTGGCTCTATCACCGGTCACTTCAAACATTTAACGCGGTGAGGCGCACCGCCCGGCAATATCACCTCGAGCCCACCTGTGCACCCGCTCTCGGGACGACAACAACCCGCTTTTCAGCCGCCGCTGCCCACTGCCCGGCTTGCCCAAGGCGCCATTCCTAGATCAATTTTTCTCGAATCCCGCCATCTACCTCGCCCTGGGAGCACAATGTTTCCTGCAGGCAATCTTTCTTGGCATGTTCACACTGAAACCGCTTTATTCCGCCCAGCCCGTTATTTGAAATAAATTGGAAAACCGGTCGCGAATCCGGTAAATTCCGCGCTCATTTTTTGACCAGCCGCCGCCGGCCGCACCTTCCTAGAGCCCGCGCGGGAGCCCTGTCCGCTGAATCGCTGTTACCGAGGTATCCGTGAACCTGTCCAAGTCCCTGCTCTTTATGACCGCCGGCCTGGCGTCGGTAGCGGTAAAAGCCGAAGTGCTCTGGCAGGACAACAGCCTGAGCCTGCTGAGCGGCGGCGACTACAAGGTCGATTACAGCCTGGGTACCGACGACTCCAGCCGCACAGTGGTGACCTTCGAGCACGTCAGCGGCCACAGCTGGGGCGACTTCTTTATGTTCGCCGATTACCTGACCTCCAGCGCGGATTCCAAGGAGCTGTACACCGAGGTGTCCCCCCGCCTGAGCCTGGGCAAGCTCAGCGGCCGCGAGCTGGCCTTCGGGCCGGTGAAGGACGTGCTGCTGGCCTCCACGCTGGAATTCGGCAATATGGACGACCCGAACCACCTGACCGCGACCGGCCCGCACTTCACCAACAAGCTGGCCGGCGTCGGTTTTGACCTGGCGGTACCGGGCTTCTCGTTTGTGCAGGCCAACGTCTACCACCGCAACAACGACGACAAGGCCGATAACGAGCAGCTGACCCTGGTGTGGGGCCTGCCGTTTACCCTGAGCGGCCTGGACTTTCTCTACGACGGCTTTATCGACTGGAGCAGTGCCTCAGAGGATGCGCACCCGAGCATGAATTTCACCTCCCAGCTGAAGTGGGATGTGGGCGCCCAGTGGGGCCAGCCGAAGAGCCTGTATGCCGGTATCGAGTACGCGCACTGGGATGACAAGTTCGGTATCAAGGACGGCACCTTCGGTATCGATTCCGATGAGCGCAATGTGAACCTGCTGGTCAAGTATCACTTCTGATCCCTGCTTTCTTAATTAGGGTACGCACATGACTGACACCAACCCCTCGGCAAACATCTCGGCCGCTCCGCCATCGATTGAGCGGCCCACCTTGCTGGAGCGATTCTTCAAGCTGTCGGAGCGCGACACCACTGTGCGCCGGGAAGTGATCGCGGGGGTGACCACCTTCCTGACCATGGCCTACATCATTTTCGTGAACCCGAACATCATGGCCGCGGCCGGGATGGACAAGGGGGCGGTGTTCACGGCGACCTGCCTGGCCGCAGCGATCGGCTGCCTGATCATGGGGATCTACGCGAACTACCCGTTCGCACTGGCGCCGGGCATGGGGCTGAATGCCTTTTTCAGCTTTGTCGTTGTCGGGGAGATGGGGTACAGCTGGCAGGTAGCCCTGGGGGCGGTGTTTATCTCCGGGGTGGTGTTCCTGTTGCTCAGCATCTTCCGCATACGGGAGTGGATCATCGACTCCATCCCAATGTCGCTGCGGCAGGCACTGGCGGCGGGCGTGGGCCTGTTCCTCGCCATTATCGCGCTGAAGAGCGCGGGTATCGTGGTGGCCAGCCCGGCCACGCTGGTGACCCTCGGCGACCTGACTTCCAGCGATGCCGCCCTGGCCGCGCTGGGCTTCTTCCTGATCGCCGCGCTGGCCCACCGCCGCATGCTCGGCGCGGTGATGATCGGTATTCTCGTAGTCACCGTGATCGCGCTGCTGATGGGCAAGGTAGAATACGCCGGCCTGGTGTCCGCGCCGCCGAGCATGGCGCCGACGTTTATGCAGCTGGATATCGCCGGCGCTTTCGAGGTGGGCATGATCAGCGTGATCTTCGCCTTCCTGTTTGTGGACCTGTTCGATACCGCCGGCACCCTGCTGAGTACCGCCGACCGTGCCAAACTGCTGGACAAGAAGGGCCAGCTGCCCGGTATGGGCAAGGCGCTGATGGCCGACAGCTCCGCCTCGGCGGTCGGCTCACTGCTGGGTTCCTCGACCACCACCACCTACGTGGAGAGTACCGCAGGCGTTGCCGCCGGCGGCCGCACCGGCCTGACGGCGGTGGTGTGTGCCGGCCTGTTCCTGCTGGCCCTGTTCTTCTCGCCGCTGGTGGGCATGGTACCCGCCTACGCGACCGCCGGTGCACTGATGTATGTGGCGGTGCTGATGACTTCCGGCCTGTCGTCCATCGACTGGGACGACATCACCGAGGCCGCGCCCGCGGTGGTGGCGGCAGTGATGATGCCGCTGTCCTTCTCCATCGCCAACGGCATTGCCCTGGGCTTTATCGCCTACGCCGTGATCAAGACCCTGAGCGGCCGCAGCAAGGATGTCAGCATCAGCGTGTACCTGTTAGCGGCCCTGTTCATTGCCAAATTCATTTTCTTCTGAGGACTTCTTCTGGTGAGTAGCAACTTGAAAAAGCACTTTGTCAGCGCGCAACAACTCCTGACGGACTCCTATGCGCTCGCGGAACAGGTCTTCCAGAGCGGTTTTCGCCCCAACTACATCGTCGGCGTCTGGCGCGGCGGTGCGCCGGTGGGCATCGCGGTGCAGGAGCTGCTGCACGTGATGGGTGTCGACGCGGACCATATCGCCATCCGCACCTCGTCCTACTCCGGTATCGACCAGCGTGACAAGCACGTGCGCGTGCACGGCCTGACCTACCTGATCAAGCGCCTGGAGTCTCACGACAACCTGCTGATCGTCGACGACGTGCACGACTCCGGTCTCAGCATCGACCAGACCATCAAGGATCTGCACAAGGCCTGTAAGAAGAACACGCCGGAAATCCGCGTCGCCACGCCCTACTACAAGCCGGACAACAACAAGACCGAGCGCGAGCCGGATTACTACCTGCACAAGACCAGCGAGTGGCTGGTATTCCCGCACGAGATCGACGGCCTGTCCCGCGAGGAAATTCTCGAGCACAAGCCGGAGCTGGCCCCCTACATTGACCGGATCAAGACTGCAGAACCTGCCACCGAGCCGGCCTGATCGCTCCACCTGCCCGGGTCCGGCCGCAGGCCGTGCCCGGTGTTCGCCCACCAACGTCCCCTTCACCGCTTAACGCAATTGCAGCGTTTCTCCGTTCCACAGCGTGCGCTAATTGGTTTATCTCACCGAGGCAGAACGGTATCCTTGCCGCCCGTAGGCAAAATGAAAACGCCGGGGCCGACTGCTTATAAAACCGACGCCCCGGCCATTGGCAGGCAAGCCAGGCGATATGAACCACTCCGACATGCACATTCCCGGTTATACCGTGCACGGCCAGATCGGCCACGGCGGTATGGCATCGGTCTACCTGGCCACCCAGGAATCCCTGAACAGGAAGGTGGCCATCAAGGTACTGCGCAACAGCGCCGAGCAGGGTATCAGTGAGCGCTTCGTCAAAGAGGCGCACTTTATCGCCAGCCTCTCAAATCCGCACGTCATCACCATTTACGATATTTCCACGCTGGCAAACGGCGATCACTACATCGCCATGGAGTATGTCGACGGCGGAGACCTGACCGATAACCAGCACCGGTTTCAGCAGCCCGATGCGGCCCTGCGTCTCATCCGGCAGATCGCCGACGGACTGGCGGTGGTGCACGACAAAGGCATCATCCATCGCGACGTCAAGCCGGCCAATATCCTGTTCCGCAAAGACGGCAGCGCGGTTCTGACCGATTTCGGTATCGCCAAGGATGTCGACAACAACTCCGACCTGACCCAGGCCGGCTTCAGCCTGGGTAGCCCGTCCTACAGCAGCCCGGAGCAGGCCCAGGGACAGCCGCTGGATATCACCACCGATATTTATGGCTTGGGCGTGATCCTGCTGGAACTGTTGCTCGGCTATAACCCCTTCAAGGGAGATAGCCACACTTCCACTGCGATCAACCATATCCAGCAACCGGTTCCGGCCCTGCCCGCCAAATTGCAGTATCTGTCTCCCTTGCTCGCGCGCATGCTGGCGAAACAGTCCTCGACACGCTTCCAGTCCTGCCGGGAGCTGGCGGATGCCATCGAGCCATTGCTCGAGCCCACCGCGAAAAGGGCAGTCGGTCAAAAGACAGCACCGATTGTCTCGCGGCTTGGCTCAATCCGACTGGGCGACAAAACCTATCCCCTGCTGCTGCCCGCGCTGGGGCTTGTTGCCGCAGTCGCCCTGGTTTTCGCGCTGACTTATGAAAGCGAAACCGACCGGCAAATCCGCCAGCTGCTGGAGCAGGCGGAACTGAGCCTGGACGAGGGGCGCTATATATTCCCCGAGCACGATAATGCCCGCTATTACTACCGCCAGGTTCTGCTGCTGGACACCGACAACCGCACGGCAACCGACGGCCTCGAGACAGTGACACAAAAGCTGATCGAGGATTACGTTGCCCGGGGTGCCGAAGCGCTGGAAAACGGCCGCCTCAATCGCCCCAAGGGAGACAATGCGCTGCACTATTACCGCAAGGCTCTGGCGCTGGATACCGAAAGCCCGCAGGCCAATGCGGGTATGGAGCAATTAGCCGCGGAATTTACACAGAGAGCACGGGCCGATCTCCTCGTGGAGGATCTCAAGGGAGCCGATTACAACGTAGTGCGCGGCTTGCGTATCCAGCCAGAAAATGAAGAGCTGCTCGCCCTGCGCACTGAGATCGACCAGAAAATGCCGGCGGCAAAAAAACTGATTCGCAATGTGTTCGGCAAAATTCGCGAATCAATCGACGGCAAGAAGTGATCCGATGCGAGCCGGATGACTAGTTCCACAAGGCCAGTGAATGGCTGTTCCTCCCCCAAGGGCTCGACCATCCGTCTCGCGAGGAAGTCTGCGAGCCCAGCTCGGAGTTGGCACACTGCCTACTTTTCTACGGCACCTCGGAAATAGCATGCGAACCTTTTTGGCCGCAATGACACTTCTTCTGTTAGTTGGATGTGACAGGCACACCGTCCTTTATTATGAATTTCAGACAGATCTTGTCGAAACCGAATACGGCGAGCTCGACGCGGTTATATCCGGCGAATTTTCTGAGGCCAGCCGCTTCCCCAGAATTACACATTTCGGCAACCCGTACACGCTGCTGATCTCATTTAGCCCTTCCAGCGAGGAGCACACACCCCTTGCCATAAGCGACATCACGATTCGAGCGATTGATGGTACAACCCTGTACAGCTTCCCCGGTGGAGAAATGGAAACCACCTGGCCGGACTATAATGAAGACTGGTATAGCTCCTGGACGCAACAGGACTTACAGCTTGACCACAAAATCCTCCAACTGGATTTTCAATTGACCTTTTCCGTAGACGGCAAGGTATTGAAGAAAGACTTTTCTTTTAGCTTCAAGCCAACCTACGAAGAATCCCACCACAGTAGCCAGTAATTTTCCTCCGAACTTAACTCCTCCGGAATCTAGCAGGCAGGTATAGACGGTTCCGGCTGTAATTCGCTATCTCCCTTAAAATTTCAAAAAATAAATTCCACTCTGGCACCATTTTTAGACGGCTTATATTTCGGCAATTTCAATAGAAATGAAAAGCGAAATTTATAGCTAAAAAATCTAATATTTTCGACTTATTAAAGGCGCCTGGATGTTGATGTACTCACTGATATTTTTGCGCTAGAGTCTCTCTCGCATCAGCTATGCGGCTCAGGTACAGGATTGAAATGCCTGAGTAGACTCAGAGAAGCTTTGATAGGGATCAATCAATGAATAATGCGCCTGCAACCGTCAGCTATTCCGGCCTCAAGCCCTATGGGCAAAGTAGCAACGGCCGCACATTGCTTGTCAATGCACAGCAGCAACAACTGCTCGATGGTTTTAGGCAATTGAGTAATGTTCCCAGTAGCCAGGGCTACCATGCCCAATCTATCACCAAAGCCATCGACGGACTTCGCGGCTGCACCGCTCCGGTAAATTCATTCATGAAAAACGGCAATCCCAACCGCCGTTGTATCGTTTTTTCCGGTTTTGAAATTGAATACGAGACAAGCAGCTATTATGGCGGCCCACAAACTGATGTGGTTATCGTGGATATCCGCCTTACCGGAGAGCAAGCTAAAGGCGAAAGGCGAGCCGCTCTATGGCAGGTAAATGTGAATAAAAACGGTCGCTGGGAGACCCAAGATCAGCCCGACTCAACGCTGGAAGGAAATCCAAGAGTTCCCGGCAACGAGGATCATCCCATAAAAGTTGGCATCAACGGCCACAGTGATGGCTTGGAACATGCAGCAGGAATGCTTCCTGATCATATAGCTAGAGGCGAACAGAGAGTTCAGGGAAAGCTAAAGAAAACCGGGTATCAGCTTTTCTATGTACCACAGAGTGGCTCAACTCTTAAAGCAGGTTGGAGCTTCCTACGTGACTTGGGTCGCCCCGCCAGTCCTGCCGACCTGGAGGCGGCGCGGATTCTTTCTCATCATATGAAAGAAGCCCACGATCAAGGCCTCTATGTCGAGTGGACCAGTCATCGAGGCGGTTCCAAGGTACTGACTCAGGCAATGAAGTTGTTGGCCCAAAAGCAGGTTAACCTTGGTGGCAAACAGAGGATTTTCCTAAGCGATCACACCTCCAGTCACTTCGCAGCCGATGTTGCTCGTCGTGCGATAGGCATGGATACACGGGATAGCAAGTGGTATAACGCCAGAAAGGGTGTGGCGCAGTTGATAGGTGGACATAGCCTGGGGGCCGCCAGCCTAGCCTGCTCAGTTAACGAGCTTGTATACCATACCAAGCGCGAGGAAACCGCGGGCAAGATCGTGAAGAGCGGTGTATCTGTGGGCACAGTCGCCTACGGTGTTTACGAGTCGGCCCCCAAAATTGCGAAACTTGTTGCTGACTTTGGCATAAACCCCGCCTATGCAGGCGCTGTGTTAAGCGCGATCGGGAAATTAACTGTTCTAGGAGTGGTAGCAGCTAGTGTGCCCAGCCTTAACGAGGAATATAGCAAAGGCGCGATGGATTCTATCGAGAAGCTGGCTAATAAGGCTTCCAACCGTCTGTGGCCAGTAAAAAAATAGGATATTGTCGTGCTGATAGGAAGTGAAAAAAAGCCTAAAGCGCCCAGCTTCAAAAAAGCCAGAGCCATAGAAAAAGATCTAGCTGGTACCAAGCTGCGATTTATGGCGCCTCCCCACAGAGATCCACTTTCTAATCTGAATCGGTGGGAGGAGGAGCCAGACTCTCTGGATATCTTCGATTCTAAAATTTTCCAACCTCTTGAAGTGCTTGATAAAACAGGGGAACGGAGAATTTTTGATTCACGACATGTACTTCGAGCATATTCGAGCATATGGGAATTCCGCGGCCTACCATTGTTCCAGGGTTACTGTGGCGATCTTGTACTTATGATCGAGATCAATGCACTTGAAGATTTACCGGTTAACGAGAGCCTATTTGACAACCGTGTTCTGGCACGGGAAGTCTACAAGCAATTCGAACTTACTAAGTTGCTAGACTTACACCGCGGTCGATCAGACGATCCTCTAGATATTACCCCCTACCGCTGGCCTAGTTACATTGGCCCAATAAATTGTCAGTGGCTTTCCTTACAAGGCGCAGATTGGCTCTACCTTGAAGATCAGCCTCTATTAAAAATAGAGCAGACCATCAACTGGAATATCGCTATTGATGATAAGCGCTATCTAACATTCCGCTTTTCGTTTACCCGTTCAGCCCGCAACGCCGGCAACCCCTACCGCATAGAACATCGTGTACCTAAGGATAACTTCCTCGGCCTGATGCACCAGATCATGAATTCCCTCAATCTTGAGCTATCTCCGGAGGCCGCCGCCCGCCGCGCTCAGATACAGGCTCAGCCCGGTGCCAGTGACAAGCCGCTGCTCGGCTGCACCCCCGAGCAAGTAAAAGAGGCCAAACACACACTCTATATGTGGAGCGGACGTGGGTATCAAGAGGAGGGGAAGGATCGGGACGACGACCACCGCGCAAACCCTGAAGACGTAGCAGCCTTTATCGATGAACGCATCAAACCGCGCCCACTACCCAACAGTTATCCGCCGGGCGAATTGCTGAAGCTCTCACCACAATCGTTTATCGAAGACACACAAATTGTCCAATAACGAACCCGAGATGCCCCCCCGCCCATTCTCCTGAATAGTGGGGCCCAATAGCCTTACCGCGACCTGCACGAGACAGTACAATTCTCATTCTGTAGACGCGGGCTCTTTCCCCGAGCAGTCCGCGGTTCTACATCTTGGGCACGACCGACCTCCCGCAGTCTAATAAATTTCCGTCGCAGAACCCTATAGACAATCACTCTGCTACTGGAAAGGTAACACTACTCGGCTTCGTAGCGGCCAACATACCCAGTCTTAGCGATGGCTATAACGCTGGAATTAACGACCCCTTGAAGAATCTTGGTAATGAAGCTGGCAACCGACTACTCGCTCCTAAGAAATAGGAAACCATCGTGTTGATAGGAACCGAAAATAACCCGAAGGGACCAAGTTTTCACAAAGCTAGGGCAATTGAAAAAAACCTATCTGGTAGCCGGCTGGTTTTTAATGCTCCCCCACACAGGGATCCATTTTCTAAGCTCGAACGCTGGGAAGATGAAGCACCAAGTGTGGATATATTTGATGAGTCTATATTCAAACCGCTCAAGACTTCAAATAGCCTACACCCCGAGTCCAGGGACTGGTCTCGAGTCTATTCAAGCATCTGGGAATTTCGCGGATTACCTCTAATTCATGGTTATTGCGGAAGCCTAACTATGCTAGTCAACATTAATCGCGTGAAAGACCTGTCAATTAATGAGAGCTTGTTTGATAATCGTGTGTTATCTCGCGAAGCGTACCTTCAACTCTTATCTTCTAAGCTGCACGATTTTCACGAAGGTCACTCAGATGACCCCTTGGACCTTACCCCCTATCGCTGGCCGAGCTATCTAGGCCCCATTAATTGCCAGTGGCTAGCACATAATGGAAATGACTGGCTCTATTTCGAGAGCCAACCACTTGTTAGCGGCGGTGAAATCGTAAGCTGGCAGACTGCAATTGATGACAGACATTACCTAAGCTGCCGCTTTGTTATTACCCGCTCAGCCCGTAACGCCGGCAACCCCTACCGCATAGAGCACCGTGTATCGAAGAAAAACTTCCTCTGCCTGATGCACCAGATCATGAATTCCCTCAATCTTGAGCTATCTCCGGAGGCCGCCGCCCGCCGCGCTCAAATACAGGCTCAGCCCGGTGCCAGTGACAAGCCGCTACTCGGCTGCACCCCCGAGCAAATAAAAGAGGCCAAACACGTACTCTATATGTGGAGCGGACGTGGGTATCAAGAAGAGGGGAAGAATCGGGAGGACGACCACCGCGCAAACCCTGAAGACGTAGTAGCCTTTATCGATGAACGCATCAAGCCACGCCCGCTGCCCAACAGCTACCCCCCGGGCGAAGTGCTGAAGCTCTCACCTAAATCGTTTAACGAAGAAATACAAACTGCCCAATAACGAACCTACGGTGCGCGCCTACCCTTCGTAGTTATAGAGTAAGTAGTCTTGCCGGGGCCAACATGAGGCAGTGCTAACCCCCCACTTTCAACTTCAGTTAAAAATGGGGGATTCCCGTTAAACTACAGCCAATACGAGCTACTAGAAAAGCTCGTCAGATTAGCAGAATAACATGCTGTGGATTCAGGGTACTCGCGCAGAACCCTGCTTAGGCTGCCCTGCAGTAGTTCTGACAAAGAGAAAATCTGCCGGCAGCTCCCTACATTCCGATCTCAGTTTGGCGTCGCTGCTGGCGCAGCCTGGCCATGAATAGCGACTCTTCCGGGAGAGAAACCTCCTCCAGCAGAGTGTGAACAAATTTATCGGGACTCTCTGCTGTGGCGCTCCCCTCCTGTACGGGAAAAATAGCGCGAATCCGGACGAACTTGTCTCCCTTGGTGAATACATATGTGGCCGTGCGTACCTGCTGGCCCTCTACGTCCGTCAGGGTATTCGAGTAGAAACTGCCGAATATTTCTTTGCCGCCGACCTTCCAGTTCAAGGGTTCCACACTATCCAACACCACCTCTTTGAACTGACCTTCCCGCTGCATCAGTTTCAGATCCCGGCGAAGGTTTTCCGCCTCGCCTTGAGTGATTGTCGCTGTGTCGGTCCAGTCCGTACTACGAATCGGGTAGATATATACTTCGGCGCGATCGAACGCAAACTGGCGATGCTGAAAAGTCAGTAACGCTCCGAAGAATGGATTGTTGTGGATGTATTTCTCATCGAACAGATAATCCTCGATGGTTTCCGGCACACTGAGATCATTTTCGTAGTCGCTGGCTTGAAGAGCCGCCATCAAGTAAGCGCCGGCAAAAACATTCTCCTGCTCGAGGTCGGACAGCAATTTCTCCGCAATATGTGCCGCTATAGAATCGTCGTAGCTACCGGCATTGAAAATGGACGCCGAGTATTCAAAAGGGATGGTGTAGTCGTAGCGCTTGATCGGCACTTCCTTCCAGGTGACCACGATCTCAGCGCGAATGGTCTTCTCCATGACGATCGGCAGCATCATCAGAGTGGCACCGGATAGAGCCGCATTGCCTATTTCGCCACCGGTCTCCTCGTCTAGCACGGCGATCGAGGCCAGCAACTGATAATCCTGCTCTTTCTGCCCGAGGGCCACCTGCAGGAAGCTTCCCGACCGGGACAGGGCGTGTTTCAGGCTGGTGAGATCGAACTGGTTGTCCACACAGTGATGTAACACAGACCTGGAACTAAACTGATTGCACTCCAGCCGCAGCTCCTCGCTCAGATACTTGTAAAACAGCGAAACCGGCGGATATTCGGGGCCACCCGGGCGCCTGCCCTGTTCATTCGGCTGGTTTGCCGCACAGGCGGATAGCAGAATGGCGAAGCCGGTGATCAACAGAATGCGCATGAAGCGGGCTCTCCAAGGTGGGTCAGGAAAAAGGCAAAAATATACGGATATGCAATCGGTATATCTAGCCGTACGAGAGCGATCCACAGGCGTACCAGATCTGAACAAGCTTGTGATATGACGGCTTCCAAATAGCCACACCTTTACACCTTTGGCAGCCGTATTATTCGTGCACCTCTGCCAGGCAATCCCACAACGTCTGCACAATCCGTGAAGGCTGCGGCGATACCCGCTGAATCGCCACGAAATCACACTCATACTGATAGCGCTGCGGGCAGATCGCGCGGATCTCGCCTTTTTTCAAAAATGTCTCCGCATAGTGATCCGGAAGGTAGCCGATATAGCGGCCGGACTGCAGGCAGTGGACGATGGCCTCCTGGTCGTTGACCGTGATATCCCGCTCCAGCCCCAGGCGGTTGCCGACCTCCATATTCGGCGAGTGATAGCCGAGGCCCGCGTACTTGCAGTTGCGGATGGCATCGTCGTCGATAGCGATATCGGCGGTGTCGAACAGCGGGTGGCGGTAGCCGCAGTAGAGGTACATCTGCTCGTAGAACAGGTGCTGGTAATCGAGGCTCGGCGACGCTCGATGGGCGGGGATCACACCGAGCTGGAAGCGCCCTTCCATCACGCCGCGCTCGATCTCGTTGATCGGCTCGATATGGATATCCAGGCTGACCTCCGGCGCCAGGTCGTCGAACCTGCGCAGCGCCTCGCCGATATGGGCGGCCGGATTGGTGACCATCTTGTCGAACAGGGCAATGGCGATATGGCCGGTCATGCGCTTGTGCACGTCGGCCACCTCGCCGCGAAAGGTATCGAGGGAAGCCAGCAGGCGAATCGTCGCCTGGTAGATCTGCCGCCCCTCGTCGGTCAGCGCGAAGCCGCCGCGCCCCCGCCGGCACAGACTCACCCCCAGGCGCACTTCCAGATCCTTGATATGGCGGCTGATAGTGGAGCGCCCCACGTTGAGCTCCAGCTCCGCCGCCGAGAAGCCACCCGCCTCCGCCACCGCGCGGAAGACCCGCAGTAGCCGCAGGTCGATATCGCTTAACTGCCCCAGCAGCGCCGCCTGTTTACGCCCCATGATGTTCCACCCGGTTAATAGCGGCACACGGATGTGCCGCCGCCGGCGATCGGCCGGCGCGAGACCGCGAATAGCCAGCAGACCCACGCGTCTGCGCCAGCTATTTGCGGGCGACGATCAAGTTGATCAGGGATGAGCAACTCGATCACGAGCTAGATAGTTTCAGCTATATGAAACTAAACGTGGATAAATTGCAATTTATGCAACTTTAATCCTCGCCTAAAGTCCGGGCATCACACGATCAAACCGAGTATTTCCGGGAGAATAACAATGAGTGACAAGTTTGCTGGGCTGACCCAGGCGCAGCTGGATGCCCACTGGATGGCCTATACGGGCAACCGCCAGTTCAAGCAGGATCCGCGCATTATCACCGGCGCCGAAGGCTGCTATTACACCAGCGCCGACGGCCGCCGCATCTTCGATGGCCTGTCCGGCCTGTGGACCTGTGGCGCCGGCCACAATCGCACGGAGATTGCCGATGCGGTCAGCGAGCAGCTGCGCACCCTCGACTATTCCCCGGCATTCCAGTTCGGCCACCCGAAGGCATTCGAGCTGGCCGAGCGCATCACCCAGTTCATGCCGGCAGGCCTGAACCGCGTCTTCTTTACCGGTTCCGGCTCCGAGTCCGCCGAGACCTCCCTGAAGATCGCCCGCGCCTATTGGCGCAAGAAGGGCATGCCGTCCAAGACCAAACTGATCGGCCGCGCCAAGGGCTACCACGGCGTGAACTTCGGCGGTATCAGCGTCGGCGGTATCGGCGCCAACCGCGCCCTCTACGGCACCGCCGTGGATGCCGACCACCTAGCCCACACGGTGCTGCCGGAGAACCGCTTCAGCAAGGGCATGCCCGAGGAAGGCGCGCACTTGGCGGACGAATTGCTGGAGCTGGTGGCCCTGCACGATGCGTCCAATATCGCCGCGGTAATCGTCGAGCCGATGGCCGGTTCCGCCGGCGTGCTGCCGCCACCCGTGGGTTACCTGCAACGCCTTAGAGAAATCTGCGACCAGCACGACATCCTGCTGATCTTCGACGAAGTGATCACTGCCTTCGGCCGCATGGGCGCCGCCACCGGAGCCGAGGCCTTTGGCGTGACGCCGGACATCATCAACACCGCCAAACAGCTGACCAACGGCGCCGTGCCGATGGGTGCGGTGATCGCCAAGCAGGAGATCTACGACACCTTTATGGAACAGGGCGGCCCCGAGTACCTGCTGGAACTGCCGCACGGTTACACCTACTCCGCGCATCCGGTGGCCTGCGCCGCGGCGCTGGCGTCGCTGGATATCCTCGAACGGGACAACCTGTTCGCCCGCGCCGGCGAACTGGCCACGGTGCTGGAAGAGCGCGTGCACCAGCTGAAGGGCACGCCGCTGATTACCGATATCCGCAACTGCGGCGTGGCCGCCGGCTTCACCATCGAGGCGGCCCCGGGCGCACCGCTGCTGCGCCCATACCAGATTGCGATGAAGATGTGGGAGAAGGGTTTCTACGTGCGCTACGGCGGCGACACCATCCAGCTGGGTATGCCGTTTGTCGCCCAGCCGGAGGAAGTCGACACGCTGGTCAGCGCGCTGGGCGATTCAATCAGCGAAGTTGCCGCCGGCTAACACCAGTGTCGTCATCCCGGCGCAGGCCGGGATCCAGTCCGGAGCCTAGCGAGGCCAGAAAGCCCCGTGGCCACTGGATACCGGCCTGCGCCGGTATGACGAATTGATTAAGAAAAAGATTTTCAGAATTCGAAAAATAGAGAGGTTTACTCATGAAGATTGTGGGTCACTACATCAACGGTCAGGTCAGTGAAGCCGCCGAGCGCACCCAGGACGTGTACAACCCGGCTACCGGCGAAGTCACCAAGCAGGTCGCCATTGCCGCGAAGGAAACCGTCGAGGAAGCCATCGCCGCGGCCCAGGCCGCTTTCCCGGCCTGGCGCAACACGCCGCCGGCCAAGCGCGCCAAGATCATGTTCCGCTTCAAGCAGCTGCTGGAGGAAAACGCCGAGCAGATCTGCGCGATGATCGGCGAGGAACACGGCAAGATTTCCCACGACGCCATGGGCGAACTGACCCGCGGCATCGAGAACGTCGACTTCGCCTGCTACGGCCCGCAGCTACTGAAAGGCGAGCACAGCCGCAACGTCGGTCCGAATATCGATTCCTGGAGCGAGATGCAGCCGCTGGGTGTGGTGGCCGGCATCACCCCGTTCAACTTCCCGGCCATGGTACCGCTGTGGATGTTCCCGCTGGCGATCGTGTGCGGCAACACCTTCGTGCTGAAGCCGTCCGAGCGCGACCCGTCCTGCGCCCTGTACCTGGCGCAACTGCTGCAGGAAGCCGGCCTGCCGGACGGCGTGCTGAACGTCGTCAATGGTGACAAGGTCGCCGTGGACACGCTGCTGACAGCGCCGGAGGTACAGGCGGTGAGCTTCGTCGGCTCCACCCCGATCGCCGAGTACGTCTACTCCACCGCATCCGCCCACGGCAAGCGCTGCCAAGCCCTCGGCGGCGCCAAGAACCACGCGATCATCATGCCCGACGCCGACATGGACAACGCCGTGGCCGCGCTGACCGGCGCCGCCTTCGGCTCCTCCGGTGAGCGCTGTATGGCCCTGTCCGTTGCCGTCTGTGTGGGCGATGAGGCTGCCGACACCTTTATCGAGAAGATGAGCGGCGAAATGCAGAAGCTGAAAGTGGGCGCTTACACCGACAGCAGCAACGACTTCGGCCCGGTGATCACCGAGGCGCACAAGAACAAGGTGAATGGCTATATCGCCAGCGCCGCGGAGCAGGGCGCGACCATCGTCGTCGACGGCCGCAATCCGCAAGTGCAGGGCTACGATAACGGCTTCTTTGTCGGCGGTACCCTGATCGACAACGTGAAGCCGGGTATGACCTGCTATGAGGAGGAAATCTTCGGCCCGGTACTGCTGGTGGTGCGCGCCAACAGCATGGAAGAGGCCATGCGGATGATCAACGATCACGAGTACGGCAACGGCACCTGCATCTTCACCCGCGACGGCGAGGCGGCGCGCTACTTCAGTGACAATATCCTCGTCGGCATGGTCGGCATCAACGTACCGCTGCCGGTACCGGTGTCCTACCACAGCTTCGGCGGCTGGAAGCGCTCCCTGTTCGGCTGCCTGTCCGCCTACGGACCGGATGGCGTGCGCTTCTACACCAACCGCAAGACCATCACCCAGCGCTGGCCGTCCAGCGGCGTGCGCGAGGGCGCCCAGTTCTCCTTCCCGAGCAACTGATCCCCGCCCGCCTTACCGCCCGCCCGGAGCCTCCACGGCCCGGGCGGGCCCCGATCAAGCCGCACAACTTTCTAAAAATCCCCGCCTGCACAGTCGATAATCCCGCAAATCACAGCTTATCCACAGAATCAACTGGCGCGCGACAACCTGCGCCCTCGGCGCGACGAAGTGACCGCCAGCCCCGACCCAACGTGCTATAAGGGACGACTGATTTTGCGCCAGCCTGCCCGAGATACTCGGGCGGCCCGATTAATTCATCCCGCGGGGTACATATGAACAAGACCGGAAAATTTGCCGCGACGCTGCTGTGCAGTGCCATCCTGGCCGCCTGCAGCCAGGAGCCCGGCAACCAGCACGCCACCGAATCCAGCGCCGCTGCGGCAGCAGTAGCCCGTGCCGACGCGCCGGGGCTGTCCGAAACCTACGCCAAGCTGCGCAAACAGCAGATCGCCCAGGTGGACTACGAACTGTCCGTCACCATCGACAAGACCGGTGACAGCTTTTCCGGCCAGGCAATCGCCAACACCCGCTTCAACGGCCAGCTCAAACAGCCGCTGACCATCGATTTCGCCGGCGGCACCGTGGATTCCGTCAGCGTCGACGACAAGGAAGTGCCCTTCGAATACAATGGCCACTTCATCACCATTGCGGCGGAGCAGCTTCCGGGCGCCGAACACGCGATTGCCGTGAAATACCAGCACCCCTATTCCACCGATGGTTCCGGCCTGCACCGTTTCGAAGATCCGGAAGACGGCGAAGTCTATATGTACACCGACTTCGAGCCCTACGATGCGAACCGCCTGTTCCCGCATTTCGACCAGCCGAACCTGAAGGCGCACTACACCCTGAACGTGACCGCGCCGAAGGGCTGGACCATCGTCAGCTCGGTGCGTGAAGACAAGGTGGATCAGGACGGCGAGGTGACTCACTGGCACTTCCCGCAGTCGAAGAAATTCTCTTCCTATATCTTCTCCCTGCACGCCGGTCCCTTCCATGTGTGGGAGGACGATGCCGACGGTATTCCGCTGCGCGTAATGGCGCGCCAGAGCCTGGCCCAGTATGTGAAACCGGACGACTGGTTCACCTTCACCAAGCAATCCTTCGCCTTCTTCCAGAAGTATTTCGAAGTGGACTACCCCTTCGTGAAATACGATCAGGTAATCGTGCCCGACTTCAACGCCGGCGCGATGGAGAACGTGGCCGCGGTAACCTTCAACGAGGCCTATGTTTCCCGCGGTGAAAAAACCCAGGCCCAGCGCATGCGCCTGGCCAACGTGATCGCTCACGAGATGGCGCACATGTGGTTCGGCGACCTGGTGACCATGAACTGGTGGGACGACCTGTGGCTGAACGAGAGCTTCGCCACCTACATGGCCAACCTGTCCCTGGCCGAAAACAGCGAATTCGACAACGCCTGGGAAAACTTCTACCTGGGTACCAAGCAGTGGGCCTACCGCTCCGACCTGCTGCCGACCACCCACGCGATCCAGCTGCCGGTGAAAAACACCGACGAGGCCTTCGCCAACTTCGATGGCATCACCTACGGCAAGGGCGGTTCCATCCTCAAGCAGCTGCCCTACTACCTGGGCAAGGAGGAGTTCCGCAAGGGCGTGAGCAACTACCTGAAGGATCTCTCCTACCAGAACTCCACCCTGGACGACTTTATGGGTCACCTGGGCAAGGCCGCTGGCAAGGATCTGGACCAGTGGCAGCAGCAGTGGCTGTACCAGGCCGGCCTGAACACCATCGAAGCCAGCTTCCAGTGTGAAAACGACCAGGTCACCAGCCTGACCCTGACCCAGTCCGCACCGGAGGAGTACCCGACCCTGCGCGACCAGCGCACCCAGCTCGGCTTCTACCGCATGGACGGCGGCAGCATGCAGCGCGTTGCCACCCTGCCGGTGATGTACAGCGGTGCCACCACCAAAGTGGCGGAAGCCGTCGGCCAGCCCTGCCCGCAGATCCTGTACCCGAACGAGGGCGACTGGGCCTTTGCCAAGGTCAACCTGGATGCGGTATCCGTTGAAAACATGTCCAAGCACATCAACGATATCCAACAGCCGTTTGCCCGCCTGATGCTTTGGCAGAGCCTGTACGACAGCGTCTACGACGCCAAGCTGCCGCTGGACGAGTACGTGAGCTTCGTACTGACCAACGCCGGCAGCGAGCGCGATATCAACGTGATCCGCATGGTGTCTCGCCACCTGGGTTATGCCTACGGCTACTTGAACCAGGTTGCCATGGAAGATGCCGAGCGCGACGAACTGCAACTGGCGATCGAAAACTTCGTCTGGCAACAGCTGCAGCAGGCCGAAGCCGGCAGTGACGGACAGAAAACCTGGTTCGCGGCCTTCACCGGTGTGGCCCACTCCGACGATGCGCTGGCCAATGCCAAGCAACTGCTGCAGGGCGAGCTGGACATCGGCGGACTGACTCTGGACCCCGATATGCGCTGGGACCTGATCGCACTGCAGAACCAACATCTGTACGGCGATTACGAGCAAGCCATCGAACGTGAACTGGCCAAGGACAACTCCGACCGCTCGCAGCTGAACGCCATCTCTGCGGAAGCCGTGCGCCCGCTGGCCGAGAGCAAGACCAAGTGGCTGGAGAACATCCTGCAGCACCGCGATAACTTCAAGCTGAGCCAGCTGAAGTCCGCCGCCTATTACATGTTCCCGACCGAGCAGGGCGAGCTGTACGAAGTGAACGTGGACAGCATCGTCGCCGCGCTGGACGACGTCAACGCCAGCGACGCACCGGAATTCGTCGGCACCTACGCGAAGCTCTTCCCGCTGAACTGCAGCGAGAAAGGTGTACAGCAGGTGAGCGAAATTCTGGACAGCGGCAAGGCACTGAATCCGCTGCTGGAAAAAGCCCTGAAGAACCGCCGCTATGAAAACCAGCGCTGCCTGAACATGGCCGCAGCCATGACTGGGCGCAACGCCGGTTAATCACCGCACGCTGTAAAAAAAGAAAGGGCCCCTCGGGGCCCTTTTTCATTTTCACGACGACTCACCGACACTACAGCGATAAGCTAGCATCAAAATTTATAGATGCCGGATTCATCAGCAAGACCCTGTGATCATGCGCACTGGTGGTTGCCGTGTTATAACCATGGCAAATAATACGCCGCCGGCGCAGCTATTTGCGCCAATGCCGCAACTCGGAGAATTCGATGAAGAACTTCAGGAAATTCGCTGCCACACTCCTGTGTGGAACGCTACTTGCCAGCTGCGGGCCGAAAACGCCGCCGTCAGACAAGCCTGTCGAAACCGAAACCGCTGCCCCGGCAAAAACTGAAGCGGTACCGCGCGTCGCGCGCCCCGATGTTCCCGGGCTCACTGCCGCCTACGCAGCGCTGCGCAAGCTGCAGATCGCGGATGTGGATTACAAAATTTCCCTGGACCTGGACAGCGAATCCGAAAGCTTCTCCGGCCGGTTGATTGCGGAAACCGAGATCGCGCGGCCGCTGCAGCAGGCGCTGACGATTGATTTTACCGGCGGCGAGGTGCAGTCGGTCAGCGTAAACGGCCAGGAAATCCCGTTCGAATACAATGGCTACTTCATCCGCATTGCACCGGAACAACTGCAGCTGGGACCGAACAGCATCGCCGTCGACTACACGCACCCCTATTCCACGGACGGTTCCGGTCTGCACCGCTTTAAAGATCCCCAGGACGGCAACGTCTATCTCTATACTCACTTCGAACCCTACAAAGCCAATCGCTTCGCGCCGATGTTTGACCAGCCCGACCTGAAGGCCAGCTATACCATCGATGTAAAGGCGCCGGCGGACTGGCAAGTGGTGACGACCACTCGCGAGGACAATATTGAGGATCTCGCAGACGGCCGCAAACACTGGCACTTTCCCGCCACCAAGAAATTCTCCACTTATATCCTGCCGCTGCACGCGGGTCCCTTTGTGGTATGGGAGAGCAAAGCCGGCGATATTCCGCTGCGCCTGATGGCTCGCAAGACGCTGGCTCCCAATGTGAAACCGCAGGACTGGTTTACCTTTACCCAGCAGTCCTTCGATTTCTTCCAGAAGTACTACGGCATCGAATACCCGTTCGGCAAGTACGATCAACTGATCGTGCCGGACTTCACCATCGGCGCCATGGAAAATGTCGCGGCGGTGACCTTCAACGAGGCCTATGTCTCCCGTGGCGAAAAGACCCAGGCACAGCGACAGAAGCTCGCCAACGTTATCGCCCACGAAATGGCGCATATGTGGTTCGGCGACCTGGTGACGATGAAATGGTGGAATGGCCTGTGGCTGAAAGAGAGTTTCGCCACCTACATGGCCAGCCTCGCATTGGCCACCAACAGCGAGTTCGACGATGTCTGGGAAAACTTTTACCTGCGTTCAAAACAGTCCGCCTACCAGGCCGACCAGCTGCCGACCACCCATCCGATCGAAGTACCGGTTCCCAATACCGCCGAGGCCTTCTCCAATTTCGACAGCATCACATACGGCAAGGGCGGCTCGGTCCTGGAGCAACTGCCGCACTATCTGGGCAAGGAGGGTTTCCGCCAGGGCGTCAGCAGCTATCTGACGGAATTTTCCTACGGTAATGCCGAGCTAAAGGACTTTATGGAGCACCTGGGCAAAGCCGCCAACAAAGACATGGAACAGTGGACACAGAACTGGCTGTACAAGGCCGGGGTAAACACCATCTCCGCCACCTTTATGTGCACCGATGACAAGATTACCCAGCTGACCATCATGCAGACGGCACCGAAGGAGCACCCGACTCTGCGCGAGCAGAAGATACAGCTCGGTATCTACCGCCTGCAGGACAACATCATGACTCGCGTAGCCGCGGTACCGGTCACCTACAGCGGCGCCAGAACTCCGGTGAAGGAAGCCAAGGGGCTGCCCTGCCCGCAAATACTGAACCTGAATGACGAAGACTGGGCCTACGTAAAAACGAACCTGGATGAAAAGTCCGTCGGACAGATAACTCGCCACATCACCGCCATCGAGAGTTCCTTTACCCGATTGATGCTGTGGCAGAGCCTGTTCGACAGCGTCACCGACGCGAAGTGGCCGCTGGATGACTGGATTACTTTCGCCCTGAATAACGCCGGTGCCGAGAGCAATATCAATGTGATCCGCCTGATTGGCAGCCAACTGGAAGCCGCCAGTGCCTACGCACACCGCTTCGATGTGCCGGGTGAATTGCGCACGGAACGGCTGGAGGCGATCGAGAATTTCGTCTGGGCCAAAATCAATAGCTCCCCCGCCGGCAGCGACGCACAGAAAACATGGTTCGAGACATTCACCCAGCTCGCCCACACGGACGAGGCTCTGAACAACGCCGCGCAGCTGCTGTCCGGCGAACTCGAAATCAATGGGCTGCCAGTTGACCAGGATATGCGCTGGCAATTGATCGTATTGTTGAACCGCCACCAGCTCGGCGACTACGCCGAACTGGTTGAGGCAGAACTGCAGACGGACAACACCGACCGCGCCCGCAACTACGCCATCAGCGCCCGCGCCATCCGCCCAACGCTAGAGGTAAAGAAAGAGTGGCTGGACAATATCCTGAACAAGCGCGACCAGTACAAATTGAGCCAGATCCGCGCCGCCGCCAGCGCACTCTTCCCGCCGGAACAGTTAAAACTGTACCGCGACATGAGTACCCAGCTGTTCGCCGCCGTGCCCAAGGTCAGCGACACGCAGGACACACTGTACAACAAGGCCTATGCGATGCTGTTCCCGATTGCCTGCAGCAAGAAAGAGGTCGCGCAGTACGACCAGACTCTGAAACAGCATAATGAACTGATGCCGGCGCTTGGACGGGTACTGAAAGATCGGCGGCAGCAGAGCGAGATGTGCCTGGCCATGGAGAGGGTACTGAAGAAACCAAGTGCCAATTAACCTCAAGTAAATCGTCGTTATTGCAACGAAAAGCCCTATGGAAGCTTGTGACGCGGGCTTGCTATCGCCCGCGTAACTTGCAGAGTAAAACAATAATCAATATGTATCGTACGGACGCTGTCCAAGTGAATGGAAACATGTACTGCTGTCGTCCAGAGGGTGGATCGGCCTCAGCTCGATTATCTCCCCGAGTCCCTACAAGAACTGCAACACTGATCGCGGATTGGTATTTTATTAAGATTTCGTTAAGAAATCCCAGCCTCACTCCTAGGTAGTCAATGATTGATTCAACAGTAAGACAAGAAATCCTCAACCGGCTCAAGGCCGCAGAGCGCGAGCACAACGTAAAGATCCTGCTTGCCATCGAATCGGGAAGTCGCGCCTGGGGCTTCGCATCACCAAACAGTGATTACGATGTGCGCTTTATCTATGTTCACCCAAAGGACTGGTACCTGTCGGTGGATCTGGAAGATAGGCGCGATGTCATTGAGTATGAGATTGTCGATGATATAGATCTTAACGGCTGGGAACTGCGCAAGGCACTCAAGCTGTTTTGGAAATCCAACCCTGCCTTCGTGGAATGGGTACAGTCGCCGATCACCTATCTGGAGCGCGGCGACTTTGCCAGCACCGTTCGCGACCTGCTGCCCGCAATCTACTCCCCGGAAAAGGGAATCCACCACTATCGCAGCATGGCAAAGACCAACTATCGCGGCTACCTAAAGGGCGATCTGGTGCCGCTGAAAAAATACTTCTACGTTCTGCGACCGCTGTTGGCGGTGCGCTGGCTGGAGCGCCACAGTGAGGCGGCACCAATCGAGTTCGACAGGCTACTGCCTCTGCTCGAAGATCCGGCAGTGCTCGAGGATATTCACGCTCTGCTGGAGCGTAAAAAAGTGGCCCTGGAAAAGGAGATGGCGCCACCCGTGGAGCGGTTGAATCAGTTCATCGAGCTCGAGCTTGAGCGACTTGAGGGCTACAAGAGTCAATACTCCGACAGGAGTGTCGAGATGGATCAGCTGAACACTCTTTTCCAGCAGATACTCGGTGAAGACCCGCACTTATCATCGATACCTTGTTAGATAACGCAGTATGGCGAAAAACCCTGCTCTGCCATCATTGCATCCAGAATGAGTCCGCCAGCTGCAGCGCGGGCTCGATTGGTTAATTACAGCTGGCGAGATCTCTCAGCGGAATTTCGACGCCCCTACGCGCCCCCGGAGATTTCTCCAGGATCTCGACATTGTAGATGTCATCGATATAGCGAACCTCGGCCTCGTAGCGATAACCGGCCTTTGCCGCCATCAGAACCTCGAACGCGGCGGAGCCTCTGATACTGCCGAGGTACGCGGAACTGGAAAAGGTGAAGACCAGATAGCTCAACCTGTCGGGTGGCAATCCAACCAGTACCAGCGGATCTTGCAATGCCACTGTGCCCAGGTATTCGGGTTGGCATCTGTCGTCTACCGAATATATGTCGACAGCGGCATCGACACCGCCGAACAGCGAACCGGGGTCGGTAACTACATTGATTGCCAGGTTCCGCTCGCGGGGATTCTCGTATGGCCTGACACCGGAGCAGGCGGCAACCGCAGTTACCGCAAGCAGGACCAGCGCCAGTCTGCCCCAGATAGCTCGTGTATGCATGGCTGGAACCGTCTATATCTTGGTCAGATCAGGGCAGCCCATATTCTTTCCGCTGGCCCAGCCTTTTATCGCCCTGGTGATGACATCGAAGCCTCTTGAGGGGCCGTAGATATCGATGCGGGTGTTGTTCTTGCCCACCGGTGTAGCGTCGGCGACCAGCAGATAATAGCCACCTTCCGGTTCTTTGGTGACATTCATTACGCCCTGTGCATGATGTCTCTGCAGGTGCAGCTCGGTTATATCCCTGCCCGCGACCACCGTCGGATTGTAATCGGTAACGATATACTGATAGCTCATGTTGGTCCGCGATTCGGTTTCAATCGTGACATCGAGACATTTGGGGGCGTATTTCTCGAAAGACCCGGAAACCTCGGAGAAAGGACGATCCACTTCGTAGGTCTCCACCTTGGCCATAAAAGCACCGGGAACCGCCTGGCGGAACTCTTCCACGGTCTGTGGATGCTGGCTGACACAGCCCGAAAGTAACAGGCTGGCAACTGCAGCCACGGAGATAATGGTTGATTTCATGAGAAACCCTCAGTGACAAGCCGATTTGTAAGGCGGCTATGTTAAACATACCCACAACACCAGGTTGTCAACTGCCGCACAATTCGCGCACAGGAAAGCGGTGCCCCTGGCCGCCCCCTGCGCTGACCGGGCACTACAGGTCTAGGCCGGCCACCAGGAAAAGGGGCTCGACGCGTTCGGCCACCGCTGAAATGCATGGCGGCAGGGGTTTGCGTCCGGCGCGATTCCAGTCAAAATGAGCGCTCTCCGAATTCATTCCCGGTTTAGTGAGCGGCAGCAGACGAAACAATGCGCCTGATATTGAGCCGCAAAGGCTTCGATTCCTCCGCCGGCGGCTGTCCCAGCCCTATCTTTCCCGATGGCAGTCTCTACGCGCTGCCGATTCCCGACTCCAACTCCCGTATCCAGTACGGTGACATCAACCGTGCCGGCGACAACGGCGACGACATTGGCGCGCTGGTCGAGGATTTGACGCGCGGCAAGATCACCGCCGATATGGGCGCGCACCTGGATCCGGATATGCACACGGATGCGCTGCCGCGCCGACCAGACTGGCGGCCGTTGCTGGGCCAGACCGGTGCCGCGCAGGGGCACCTGCGCAAACAGGGAGTCGGAGCCGGAGACCTGTTTCTGTTCTTCGGCCTGTTCCGACTTGTAGAGCGGATTGAAGGGCGCTGGCGCTTTGTCAAAAACGCGCCGGCTCGCCATATTCTCTGGGGCTGGCTCGCCATCGACCAGATAGTGAAAGTGGATGCGCTGCCGGCGGACACGCTTTCCTGGGCCCGCTACCACCCGCACTTCGCCATAGGTCCAGATGCCGCCAACACGCTGTATCTCGCCGCCGAGCGGTTCAGACTCGCGGAAAATACCAGGGCGTTGGCCGGAGCCGGCACTTTTCCGCGAGTTAACCCGCGGCTTGTGCTGACACACCCGGACTCGCCAAAGCCGACGGCCTGGCGCCTGCCTGGATTTCTCTATCCAGAACCCGGACGGACACCGCTCAGTTATCACAACAAGCTGGAACGCTGGAGCCGCGACCTCAAGCGAGATGACGGAGATCATTGCCAACTGCAATGTGCGGCCAGGGGGCAGGAGTTTGTCCTGAATATGGATGAGTATCCGCAGGCCTCTCCGTGGATCAGCGGCTTGATTACCCAGCTCGGCTGTTAACGCGGGGGGAATCAGCAGCCGAAACCTGTGCTATTTCCGGCTGCGGGCGGATCTCCCGAAAAGGCTTTGGGGAATTGCCACTATGTCGCCAGGGGTGCGGGTTGGGATTCCTCGATCTGTGCGCGGAAAGCCAGATAGGCACTGAGCACTTGTGCGGGGGACTCGGTCTGTGGGTAATGGCCGATACCGGGCAACTCGGTAATATCCGCATTGGGTACCAGCTGCCGGAACCGCGCCACCATATGGCCACCGGAGATGGGATCGACTACACCGTCAATCAATTTTACCGGCATCCACTCATTGCACAGGGCGCGCACCCAACGGGCGCGGTTCTGCCGGCGCTGCGGCATATACTGAATCAGCCGGTGCATCACCCCCAGGCCGTCGTTCTGTTCGATCAGCGCCCAGAAGCCGTCGATATCTTCCGCGCTGGGTGGCGAATTGGGTCCGCAGATTTTTTGCAGATTCGCGGCGAGTTTGCGCTTGCTGGTCAGCCTGGCGATCAGCGGGCCGAGTGGTGAGAGCAGCAATTTCTGCAGCAGCACCGGCTTGTGCGTTTCCGGGAAGATGCCCCCATTCAGCAGGCAGACGCTCTTGATACGCAGGTTCGGCTTTTCCCGTCGTGTGAGATTCAGTCGCTCGAGATCCCTGGCCATCAGCTCCTGCGCCACCGTGTCACCGTAGTCGTGCGCCAGAATATGGTATTCGCCGACACCCTGCGCCATCAGCCAGGTCTCGATCAATTCAGCCTGATCGGCAATCAGATAGGAAAATTCCCGCGGCTTGGCGGAATCGCCAAAGCCGAGCATATCGATGGCGTAGAGCGAATAGTGTCTGGCCAGCTCCGGCCAGACCTTGTTCCAGTCCCACGAGGAGGTGGGAAAGCCGTGGATCAGTACCAGCGCCTCGCCTTGCGGGTTGCCGCCGGTGCGCGTGAATACCGGCCAGCCCTGGTATTCAAAGAGGCGCCCGGCGCGGCGCCATTCCTGCAGATTGATCATATTGTTATCTTTGTAAGCCGATCGAGAAACAAATCCCTGCGACAGGGTAACTGTTACCACACATTAGAACCACCGGTGCGCATCCGGCCTTCGCCGATTCAGCACGCGGCTCCTGCGGTTACGCCTGGTATATTAAAGTGCATGCGCAAACAGTCTCTCCTAACCGGATGATCACTATGAGCTTCTATGAAGATCGCTGTCTGCCCCACCTGATCAATTGCGCCTGCGGTCTCAAGGCGTTCCGCAAACAGCGACAGTTGGTCGTGCCGCAGGCCCGCGGGCGGGTGCTGGAGGTGGGGTTCGGCTCCGGCCTCAACCTGCCCTTCTACGATCGCGCCAGGGTGGAATTTATCTGGGGGCTGGAGCCGTCTGCAGGCATGCGCAAGCGCGCACGCGACAATGTCAGCAAATCACCGCTCGAGGTGCGCTGGCTGGACCTGCCGAGCGAGGAGATCCCGCTGGAGGACAACAGTGTCGATACGATCCTGCTCACCTACACGCTTTGCACCATTCCGGACTGGCGCCGCGCACTGGGCGAGATGCGGCGCGTGCTGAAACCGGGTGGACAACTGATTTTCAGCGAACACGGCCGCGCTCCGGATGCCGATGTCAGGAAGTGGCAGGACCGCCTGAACCCTTACTGGCGCCGCGCCTTCGGCGGCTGCAATCTGAATCGCGCAATTCCCGAGTTGATTGAAAAAAGCGGTTTTTCAGTCCTGTCGCTGGAATCCGGTTACATACTGTCGCCCAAGTTGGCCGGCTTTAATTATTGGGGTAGTGCCACGTCGGTATAGCGACACACGCAATCTGTTCCGGTGAACTACAGCCCTCTACAACTCGCCGGGCGACGAAATTGTCGGCCGCAAAATAAAAAAGCCCCGGTCTAGCGACCGGGGCTTTTTAGTTTGGCTGGAGTTTAGCCCTCGTTGCGGGCCAGTGTGGTCTGCGCCTTGCCCTTCGTTTTGGGGTTGGCCTGCAGTTCCGCCAGCATCGTCTTCATCTGCTCGTACTCCTCCTCGTCGTCCAGCTCCAGCATCAGCGGCTGTGCAACGTGGGCGAAGAATTCCGCATCTTTCTGCTCGTAGAGCTCCCGCGCCAACCACTGGGCGATATGGACCTGTCGCGGCGCACGCAAATAAGCCTGTTCGAGCATTTCCACATACTTGTCCCGCGGGTAATCCAGCATTTCCATCGACATGGCGAGACCGAACCAGTGGGAGGCGGTGTCGGAGTCGTTGTTCACCAGGTACACGAACTGGTCGCGCACCTTTTTCAAGTCGTCGCGGCTGCGCGCCTCACCGGGCCGATTGACCTGGCGGTTCAGGCCGAGCCACGCCTGCACATTCTTGTACCAGATCTCGCTGCGGTACTGCGCCGGGATACTCGCCAGCAGTTGGTCCGCGCGCTCAAAGTTGCCGATATGGGTCTCGGCATCCGCCTGCACCGCGGTGAGCTGCGGGCTGTCGACGCCTGCGAGATGTGCGTACTGGAGCAGGCCCAGCAGTCCATCAATGTTGTAGCCGGACATCACCAGGAAGTGTCCGATTTCAGCCACGGCGTTACGCGGCGACAGCTGCGTTACCTTGGGGCGCGCTTCGCGGAAGTCCGCGGGAATCGGGGCGCCGGCAAGGTCGAAGTTGCCGCTTTCGAACATGGCCTCGTATTCCTTGTTGATGTCCGCGACGGACATGCCGAAAGACTTCTCCAGGGCTCTCACCGGATCCGCGCCACGGTTGTATTCCTTCACGTAATCCTTGAACTGCTCCACCTTGCCGCTTTTCATGATCAGCCAGTGGGCGAGCATCCAGCCGCTGGCATAGACCTGCGCCTTTTCGTCGCCGTCGGTATTAAAGACCGTAGCGCGCAGCAGCTTTTCCAGCGGCATCGGGCTGGTGAACAGCAGGGTCATCGCACGCTCTTTGGGAATGCCACCCAGCTGGTAGCGACCGTCCGGGGTGAATGTCATGGTGGACATAAATTCGGCAAAACCTTCGCTGTACCAATAGGGGTAGTGCGTGGTGTTGCCGTTGTAGCTCAGGAAGTGCGTGTACTCGTGGAACAGAAACTCGCGGGCCTGCAGCTGGCGCTTGCCGCTGCGGCCATCCAGATTGACCAGTGCATAACTGCCCTGGGCGGTCGTGTCGAACAGACCGTTGGTCACTTGCGCGAGCTCTTCGCCCACCAGGCCGGCATAGCTGCGGCGGTCGGCTGCGGCGTAGATGGTGAGTTTTTGGCTGTCCTGCTGCGCATCGAGCAGCTGCAGTGCCACCGCGCGGTAGCGCTCCAGATCGGACGCCATGGTTCTCACGGCGTCGGGGTCGCCATTGGTAACAATACGGAAGTTTTCGGTCTCTACCTGATACCAGGTCTCTTTACCCAGATTCGACGCCTTGCAGCCGGCAAGGACAAAACCGAAACAGATTACCAACAATGTGAGTGCGCGAGGAAACATAGTTCTAGCCACTGAGTTGTCTCTTCTGAGGCCCTCCATGGCGGAACAAGGAAGCTCACACACTACCGGTTTTTATTGATCAAAAAAAGAACAATTTTAGACCAGAACCGAATATTCGCCTGTTTATCTGGGACTGAAAAGTCCGTACAAGTCAGTTAGGCCAGGGGTCGCAGTCGGATGCTCCGCACGCCAATGACCGGGACCGACTTCTCAGTTTTCATCTCCCCGCACCCAGGCACAGACCTCCAGCCCGTATATTCACGGCTGTGACCACGCTTAGATCTCTGGTCACAAAAATAATAAATATTCGATTAAGAGAGAAAACGATGAAGACGTCACCGCTACTGGCGCTGCTCGGCGGCGCGCTGCTGGCGGCGCAGTCCTGGGCCGCGCCGCAATTCACAGCCGATCTGGATATCACTTCGTTCGATGGCACCGAACTGGACGCCAACCTGCTTGTACCGGACACCCCGCCACCCGCCGGTGGTTACCCCGCAGTGCTGTTTACCAACAGCTGGGCGCTCGACAAGCACCAGTACCTGCTGCAGGCCGCCGAGCTGGCCGAGAACGGCTATCTGGTCATGAGCTACTCCACCCGCGGATTCGGCGCGTCCGGCGGCCAGGTAGATGTAGCCGGAGACAACAGTCTCGCCGATGTGCGGGTGCTGATCGACTGGCTGGAGGCCAACTACCCGGTGGGCAAACTGGGCCTGGCGGGTATCTCCTACGGCGCCGGCATCTCGCTGCTGGGCGCGGCCGCGGATCCGCGCGTGGATGCGGTGGCCGCGCTGTCCGGCTGGTCGGATGTGGTCGAGGGCCTCTACCCGAACGACACGGTGAACCTGGTGTGGGGCACCCTGCTGGTGAACACCGCCTTTCGCCGCGACCCGGTTATCGACCAGATCTGGAGCGACCTGCGCAGCGGGCAGAATATCGACGGCGTGATCGAATTCGGCGCGACACGCTCGGCGCTGAGTTTCGTCGACGCGCTGAACGCCAACGACACGGCGGTGCTGATGTCGAACAACTTCGCCGATTACCTGTTCAAGCCCAACAGCATGACGGACCTCTACGCGCTGCTGGATGGGCCTAAGAAACTGCTGCTGAATCCCGGTACCCATGCGGTCACCGAGACCCTCGGCGGCAACGATGGCCACATCTGGGCCACCAGCTTCCGCTGGTTCGACCACTACCTGAAGGGCGACGCCAACGGTATCGACAGCGAGCCGAAAGTGGATATGACGGTGCGCATCAGCAACCGCCTGGAACAGTTCGCGGATTTCCCGGTCACGCAGAACAGCAGCACCTGGTACCTGCACCCGCGCCTGACCTATTTCAACAGCGGCAGCATGAAAGGCAGCCCCTACGGCGGCTGGAGCTGGAGCAACAGCTTCCACGGCGGCGCCGACACCAGGGCCGGCACCGGCATCCCGGTGGTGTCCGACGCGCTGGAGGGCTTCGGCATCCCCGTCTACACCAATATGCTCGGTATCAACGGTTACTATGCGATCGAGTACAACTCGGCGGTGCAGTGGAGCACCCTGAAGATCCGCGGTACACCGACCTTGGAATTGTGGATAAAACCGAGCAAGCCGGAAGTGCAGCTGCAACTGCATTTGTATGACACGGGCCCGCTCGGCCTGGGGCGCCTGATCACCCACGCGCCGGTGACGCTGCACAACGCCGAGGTGGGGCGCGAGCAGAAGATCAGCGTGGACTTTTTCACCACCAGCTACGATGTGCCGCCGGGCCACGTGGTGACACTGGCCATCGACACCGAGGGGCTGATTTACCAGAAACCGGCCGATACCAATTACCAAATCGAGGTGCCCTATCGCAGCAGCCGGGTTTCCCGGCTGACGATTCCGCACCTGTAGCTATTGATGCGCGCCCAGCCTTCCGGTTCAGAAGCTGGGGGCAACCCTTAGCAACATTGTCGTCGTTCCGGCGCAGGCCGGAACCCAGGTTCCGCCAGTCTGGATGCCGGCCTGCGCCGGCATGACGACAGTGCTGTAGCCGGCGCAAGATTTGTCCAGCCAAGACGCCGCCCCTCCGCCCTTCGGCAATCCCCATCCCGAACCGCTACAATGGCGCTTTTGCCGAATTCCCATTTCCCCAGATCAAGAGAAGATATGAAGAAGAGCATACTGCACTGCCTGCTGGCCGTGCCGCTGCTGGCACTGGTTGCCTGCGGCCCGGCCGACAAGGCTCCGCAAGAGGCCGAACAGAAAGCCGCAGCAGCAGCGACCGCTGAAAAAGCGGTTCCGCAAGCCGATGTCGGCGCACCCGAGGGCCGGCTGCCGGAAGGCGTGCGCCCGCAGGCCTACCGCCTCGACCTGGTGCTGGACCCGCGCCGCGACGACTTTACCGGCAGTGTCGATATCGACATCCAGATGGCCAGCAGCGCCGATCATATCTGGCTGCACGGCAAGGACATCCGCGTCAGCGATATCCACGCCACACTCGCCGACGGCAAAACCGTGCCGGCCGAATATAAGGAGGTGCTGGACAGCGGTGTAGCCAAAATCGGCTTCGCCGAGAAACTGCCCGCCGGCGCCTTCACGCTGCACATCGACTACAGCGCCGCCTTCGATCGCAACCTGGCCGGCCTGTTCAAGGTCGAGGAGCAGGGCGACGCCTACGCGCTGGCAAAGTCCGAATCCATCCAGGCGCGCAAGTACCTGCCGGGCTTCGACGAGCCGGGCCTGAAGGCGCCCTTCGATATCAGCCTGACCGTACCCGAGGGTTACGCCGCCATCAGCAATGGCGCAGAACTGAAACGGGAGCCCGCCGGCGATGGTATGGAGAAGGTCACCTTCGCCACCACCCTGCCGATGCCGACCTACCTGCTGTCGCTCTCCACCGGCCCCTTCGATGTGGTTGAGCGCGCGGCCATTCCGCCGAACAAATACCGCTCCGAGCCGATACCGCTGCGCGGCTTCGCCCGCAAGGGCCGCGGCAAGGATATGAATTACATCCTCGATATCACGCCGCGCATGGTGGAGATTTTCGAGACCCAGCTGCGGCGCCCCTACCCGTTCAAGAAACTGGATATCGTCGCCGCACCGCAGTGGCCCAGCGGCGCCACCGAACTGTCGGCAGCCATCACCTACCGCGAACAGCGGATCCTCGTCGGCGACAAGCCGGCCCCGGGCGCGCGCCTGGCGCTGGTCGAGGTGCATGCCCACGAACTCGCCCATATGTGGTTCGGTAATCTGGTCACCCCGCCCTGGTGGGATGACCTGTGGCTGAAAGAGGGCTTCGCCACCTGGGGCGAGCCGCTGGTGCTGACCATCTTCGAGCCGCAGGGCGGCCACGACCTGAATGCCGCGACCGCCGCGATCAGCGCCATGCAGCTGGATTCCCTCGCCAGCACCCGCGCCATCCGCGAACCGGTCACCGACAACAACAATATTCGCAACGCCTACGACGCAATCACCTACTCCAAGAGTCTCGGCGTCATCAATATGGTGGATCAGTACTTTGGGGCGGAGCGCTTCCGTCCGGCACTGGGCCGCTATATCGAAACCTTCGCCGGCGGCGTGGCCGATTCACCGGCCTTTTACAAAGTGATCGGCGAGGAGACCAACACTCCGGAACTGACGGAAACCTTCCGCAGCTTCGTCGAACAGAAAGGTGTGCCGCAGCTGGATCTGGTGGTGGACTGCAGCGCGGAAGGTGCGGCCAAACTGCTGGTGCGCCAGAGCCGCTACAAACCACTGGGCTCACCGATTGTCGATGCGGACCAGCACTGGAGTATCCCGTTCTGCTTCAGCAGCGGCGAGGACACGCAGCAGTGCCAGATGCTGACCAGTGTGAAGCAGGAAGTGGCGATCCCCGGCGGTGCCTGCCCCAGCTGGGTGATGCCCAACGCGCAGGGCAGCGGTTACTACCGCTGGAGCCTGGCTGAAGACCAGTGGCAGGCGCTCACAGAGCGCTTTGCCAAATTCTCACCCACCGAGCAGCTGTCCATTATCGACAGCGCCTTCGCCGCTTTCGAAGCCGGCAAGCTGCCGGAGTCCGAACTGCTGGAAGTTATTGAGCAGTCGGCCAAGGCGGACAAGCGCCAGGTGGTGGTCGCGCCGCTGCGCTATCTGCAAAAATACCGCCAGCACTACCTGGCGGAAAAAGGACAGCAGGCATTCCTCAACTTCGCCCAGAACCTGTACCTGCCGGTGTTGAGCGCGACCGCCGACAGCCCCGACAGCGACGAGCAGCTGCTGAACAGTGGAGTGCTGGGCTTTATGGCGCTGGTTGCCGGCGATAAGGATGCACGCAAGACGCTGCAGGACAAGGCGCTCGCCTTCACCGGCTTCAAGCAGCCCCGCGACGAAGAGGCGCTGGACTCCGACCTGTACGAGGCGGCGCTGACGGTGGCGGTGCAGGATGCCGGCGACGACTTCCTCACTCACCTGATCAAGGTGCGCACCGAACTGGACGACCCGCGTTTCGAGAGTGCCAGCGCCAATGCAATTGGCAGCAGCAACAATCCGGAACAGCTGCAGGAAATCCACCGGATCGCACTGAGCGAAGATATGGGCCCGCGGGAAACCTTCGGCCTGATTCAGCGCTCACTGGCCGAGCCGGCGGTACAGGATCAAAACTGGCAGTGGCTGCAGCAGAACTTTGCCCAGGTGGTCGACAAGATCCCGGCGCAGATCCGCCGTCACACACCGTCGTTTGCCCGCGCCTTCTGCAGCGAGGAAAAACTCGCTGAACTGCAGCAGCTGTTCAGGCAGCACGGCCAGCTGACTGCCGGCTACCAGCGCAGCCTGGCGCAGACCAAAGAGCAGATTCAGCTGTGCATGGCGCTGAAGGATAAGGGAGAGGCGCTGATCCAATCCCTGCCGCCAGCGGCGAACTAATCACGCCCCTCAATATGATCGCGGTCGATGGCCGCGATCACTTTCACTCAATCTCTATACCGCCCTTATGCAGTATTTCCGCCAGCGGCTGCAACTGCTCGCGGTAATTCTTCCATTTACCCACCGACGATCGGTAGACCGGTTGGCGCACCTGTGCGGCACTGGCGGTTGCCGTGCCCTGCTTCTCCTGGCGATGGAAATCCAACACCGACTCAGTCCACGGCAATCCGCAGTACTCGAACAGCCTGCGGCTCTCGCCCGCCAGATCTTCCACCAGCTGCTCATAGTGCAGATCGAAAATTGCGCCCGGCAGCAGGCGCTGCCAGTGCTCCATCAAGCGGCGATAGCCGAGGTAGTACCGCCCCAGCTCGGACTGATCGTAGGAAAACGGGTAGGCATTGCGGAATTGGGTTTTCAGGATGGCGTAGCAGCTGTCCATCGCATTGCGGCGCAAATGCACGATGCGCGCCCGCGGCAGCGCCAGTCGGATCAATCCGATGTAGAGATAGTTCATCGGATTCTTGTCAATAATTACCCTGGCATTTTCCGTGCCGGGGCGACTGCGCAATTCCCGCTGATAACGACGCCCCAGCTCGGCGAAGTCCAGCTGCCGGCTTCGCTGCACGAAGTCCACAGAACCGTCACCGGCGGCTGCACCGTCGCCGGCAGCCTGGACCATGGCGGTCAGTTCGCGCGCGAAGGTGCCGGGCTCTCCCGCCGAGAAAACACCGTCCGCCGCGCACAAAATACGGTCCACCAGCGTGGTTCCCGTGCGCGGCATCCCGAGAATAAAAATAATTCCTTCGCCGCGCCCGGCGTCCATGTCGCCATCGCGCCGTTCGCGGCAGTCACGCATAAAAGCTTTATCGTAGGCGGATGCAATATCCGTCAGTCGCTGCAGGTCCTTGTCAACCTGGTAGCGAATGCCACTGCGCCGCAGGCGGCAGGCGTCGGCGAGCGCGGCAAAACTATTGCCATATTCCTGCAGATCCTCCAACTCTTTCGCCAGCGCAAACTGGATCTGGCTGGCGCCAAGAGCCGGGAGATCCCGCTGTGCGGATAGCCGCTGCAGCTCCGCGATATGATTGCGCTGCGGTGACTGTCGACGCAGGTCCGAGCGATTCTTGTAGGCCTCGAAATCTTCATGGCGGATAGCGATGAGCTGATCGTACTGCGTTTCGGCCCGCGCCAGGTCCCCCATGGCCCGGTTCGCCGCAGCGCAGTTGAACAGCAATTGCGGATTTTCCGGCGACAGTTTCAGTGCCCGCTCGAACAGATCCCGGGATTCCCGGTGGGCCTCGCACAGCGAATAGAGATAGGCGGCCTGGCTGAGCGGCTGCACATGCTGAATATCGGCAAGCGGCAGGTGATCCAGTTGCTGCCGCGCCTCGCCGTGCCTGCCGGCGCGCAGCAGTATCTCGGTCAAATGCAAACTGACACTGACCCACTTGTTAGTTTGCACGGCGGCATACTGCTGGGCCCGTTGTAAACACTCAATCGCGCGCTCCAGCCGCCCCTGTGCCGCATGGCTGTCCGCCAGCAACCGCCAACCGTTGACCAACTGAGGATCCTGCTGCAGCGCCTGCTCGACCAATGTGATGGCATCGGCGAAGTCTTTGCGCTGAAAACGATTCAGCGCAGAACGGTAAAGATCGTTAGCGTCACTCAACATAGGGGCGAAAATTTTATTGTTGTGTTGCGAGCATACCACTGTCGCGCCAGCCGCGCCGGCGCAGCTGCAAATTCAACTGGCATAAAAAAGCCGGCCGCGAGGGCCGGCAACTAGCAACACTGCAAAGTCAGAAGCTGTAGCTTCCGGAGAGACCAATGGTTCTGGGCAGACTGATATAGTCCTTGGAGGCGTTGCCGAGGAAATTTTCACTCGGGTCGGTACCCATGTGGCGCTCGGTAATCAGGCCGGTCACGCCGTCTTCGTTGAACAGGTTTTTGACAAACAGGGAGGCGACCCACTTTTCCGCGACCAGCGAGGTGTTGACACCCCAGAGCTGGAAGGCATCGACCTCCGCCGCGGTCAAGCCGCTGCCGATCGCATTTTCGGAATCCGACTGGTAGTAGCCATTGATGCGGGACACCCAGTCGATACCGTCACTAAACGCGGTGGTGTAGTCCATCGCCACGGAGAAGGTGTTTTCCGCAGTGCTCGGCAGTCGCTCGCCCTCTTCGGCAATGGTGACGCCGGTGGGGGTTACGAAGTCCGCCGTCAGCTCGCCGTCCACAAAGGTATAACCCAGGTTGTAGTGCAGGCTGTCGCTGAGGTAGCCATCCAGTTCAAACTCGATGCCCTGCACGCGCGCCGAGTCGCCGTTCATCGCCGCGAAGAAGCCCCAGTTCGGCGTGGCGGCGTTGAGCTGCGGATCTTTCCAGTCGGTATAGAAGGCGGACACCGTGTAGCGGAAGGCATCGGTGGAACCTTTCAGGCCGAATTCGTAGTTCACCACCGAGTCGGAGTCGTAGCGCAGGTAACCGGGATCCTCCGCGTAGAAACCGATGGTCGGCACCGCGTTGGCACCGCCGCGGCGATAGCCCTCGGAAACAGTGGCGTAGCTCATCAGGCTGTCGGAAATATCCCAGGACAGGTTGCCCTTGAACAGCGTATCGCTTTCCTTGGTTTCAAAGGATGCGTCGCCGTTGCCGAGGAACGGCCAGATCGGCAGCGACAGCTGCGACTCGTTGACCAGCTCGTTCTCAAAGCTGCGCATACCAAGTGTCAGGCGCAGGGTGTCGGTGAAGTTGATGGTCGCCTCGCCGAACACCGCCTTATCGACAAAGTTCTGGTTGCGGCGGAAATAGAAATCCTGGTCCTGCACATCCGCGGCCCAACCACTCAGGGTATCCATTAGGCTGGTGGCCAGATCCCAGGGGGTGGGGGCCGCTGCGGTCCAGTCGGCCCAGCCCGGCATGGTGCTGTTCTGGCCGGCCTTGGAATCCTGGTCCATGTAGTAGAAGCCGAGAATCCAGTCGATCTTCGCATCGGTGGCGTTGGATACCAGGCGAATTTCCTGCACCAGAGCGGAGTCCTCGTAGAAGCGCTCGGCCCGCGCCACCGGGCGCGGCGTGCCGTAGTAGAGCCCTTCGAACCAGTCCATGGTGGCATAGAAACCGGAGTTATCGCTGATACCGGTACCGCTGTGGCTGTAGTCTGCCGTGCTCGAGGTCAGGGTGGCGAAGCCCATATCCACTTCGACTTCCAGCGACGTCAGGTCCACTTCGCGCTCGGACGGCTCCAGGATTACCGCACCGTTCTCGTAGTCGTCGTAGGCCTGCTCGGTGCCGCTGACCCAGTTGCTACCGCGGGTGACCTGGCGACGGCCGCCGATATCGTCTTCCTGCTGCTGGTAGGACAGCTGGATACTGGCATTGTCCGTCGGCTCGAACAGTATCGACGCGCGGCTGTAGGTGATGTCGACGGTGTCCGCGTCCTCGACACTGCGGAATACCGGGCCGCCGTTGGCAATATCACCGCCGGCGGCCACCGGCGCGCCGCTCGCATCCAGCGCATAGACATTGGCGTAATCGACGATACCGTCGTTATCGATCTTGCCGATATTCGCGCGGAAGGCGACCCTGTCACCGAGCGGCAGGTTCACCATCACATCGGAATTGAGGTTGTAGCCATCGGAGCCTTCGGTCTGGCTGAAACTGGTGCCGACCTTGGCCGCGAATTCACCCATCTGCGGCTTGTTCATGATGTAGCGCACGGTACCCGCGAGAGAGCCGGAGCCGTACAGGGTTCCCTGCGGCCCGCGCAGAACTTCCACCCGCTCGATATCCTTCAGCACGAAATTCGCATACAGCGGCGTGTCGTCGATGTAAGTGGCCACGGTCCCGATCGCCGAAAGCGGAACATCGCCGTTGGCACCGGTATCGATATTCATACCGCGAATCACTACGCCGTTGACGGTACCGGAATTGCGGTAACCGCGATCCACCACCGTCAGGCCGGCGATACTGCGCATCATTTCCGCCGAATCGGTAACCTGTGATGCCTCCAGGTCGTCGCCGGCAACGGCGGAAATGTTATAGGGAATATCCTGTACGCTCTGGGCGCGGCGTGTGGCGGTAACAATGACTTCCTCCAGCGCGGCTTCCTGCGCAAGCGAGACTTGCGGCATGGAAAGCAGCGTGCCGGCAGATACTGCAGCGACAGCCGTTGCCAGTGTTTTCTTGCTGAACCCCTGCTTGCTTTGCTCTTTCATGCTCCCTCTACCTTTCTTTTTTCTGGCCGTACCGCGCCGGATAGTATTGTTGTTGACGAAATATGCTACGCACTTACTGGCCAAAACCTAGCGCCAGATTGCGCGCAGCGACTGGTCCAGTTGCTGTGTACTTCCTGTTACTCCGGTACTTTCAAAGGGCCAAGTTCTTCATACGCCGGCGACACCGCACCCGGCTCGTATTGCGGGTACTGCACCCGCGTATCGCGGAAACTTTTCAGAATCTGTCCGAGACCTTTTATGCCGCGCTCGCGCACCTTTCTGACCCGCTCCAGATCCACTTCGAAGGCGATCACCTCTTCATCGGTCGCCGCCTCGTGGACAACTTCACCGTCGGGACCGACGATAATCGAGCGGCCCACGCCCTGTGCGCCGGCCGAATTTACATCGACGACGTAGCACTGGTTGGTGACCGCACTGGCGTGCACTATGGCCAGCTCGTCCTGGCGGTCGATGGTGTCCGTCTTGGTGGGATGGATGATGACCTCCGCACCCAGCCAGGTGAGCGCACGGGTGGTTTCCGGAAACCACATGTCAAAACAGATCGACACGCCAAAGCGACCCACCTCCGGCACGTCGAATACCAGGAACTGGTCGCCGCCGGTCACACCCTTTTCGTAGGGCAGGAATGGATAAATCTTGCGGTAGCGGCCAACGACCTCGCCGGCGGGATTGATCACCGGGGTGGTATTGAACACGGCGCTGCCACACTTCTCGTACATGGAACCGGGCACCAGCCAGATACCCAGCTCGCGCGCGCTGCGGCAGAAGGCCTGCTCTTCCGCTGACGGCAGCTCGCGCGCGTGCTGCACACCGACACCGCGCAGGGCCAGCTCGCTCAACACAATCATCTTCACCCAGGGGAAGCGCAGCTTGGTTTTCTGGATCCGCTCCAGCAGCAGTTCCAGATTGTCGGCCTCCGCCAGCTTCAGCTGCAGCGCAGCGATACCGAAGTGTTTGCTCTTATTGTTCATCGCCAGACAGTTCCTGCTTGTCGGTGCCGCGGTGGCGGCTTGTATCTGGCTTTATCTTGGAGGATTAAATCTGGCAGCAATAGGGCCAGATTTTGTATTGCCATGAGTCCAACCGCCGATACTGGCTCCAAATGGCAAAAACTCGTGGCTTGGCTCCATCACCCGCGTGCATCTGGCCCTATATTCTCACCCGCAATGCGTTAGCGTTGCGCCAGGTACAGCATTTAAACTGATCTTACGGCAGCGACTCGGTGCAGCCGGCTTGGTGCCAAATAATAAACAGGGCAATGCCCACGCGGAGTGTCTATGAGCGATAACGCAGAAAGTCTGGTAAGTCAGCCAATTGACGCCGGAGAAACTTTGGGACGTTTTTCCGGCCTATTGCCTTACGCCGCACCGCAGGGATGGGTTGCCAGCCTGCTGCTTGCGTTTCTTTCCTCCGCCGGCCTCTATTACGTCAATATTTTCCCGGTCATCGTCGATTCGTTGATGGCCGGCGCCGGTCTCACGGCAGCGCAGGCCGGGGAAATCACTTTTGCCAATACCATCGGCGCGGTCATCGGCGCATTTACCATTTCACTGTTCGTGAAAAGAATTCCGCAGTGGAAGCTGGCCTCGCTGGCGCTGTTGATTTGCTCCATTGGCATGGATGTCCTGACCATTTTTCTCGCCAACCTGGAGTTACTGGTTCCGCTGCGCCTGGTGCACGGCATACTCGGCGGCGCACTGGTGGGGCTGGGTTTTGCAGCGATTGCGCGCAGCGGAATCGCCGGGCGCGCCTATAGCATGGTACTGCTGGTGCAGTACACCGGCGGCGCTATCGGTATGCTGGTTTTACCCGGGCTAGTAGCCAAGTTCGGCACCTACGTGCCCTTCTATGCGCTGATCACTTTCAGTCTGGTGACGTTGGCCATGTTGCCGTTCCTGGCCGATTATCCCCTGCCCAGCAAGCAGGAAGAACGCAAGGTTCCGTTGAATGCGAAGGTCGCCATGGGCCCGATGCTGATTACCCTGCTGGCACTCTTCTGCTTTCAATTCGCCAATATGGCCCTGTTTGCGTTTATCTTCGATCTGGGCAAATCCTTCGGGCTGGAACTCGGGTTTATCAGCAAGACACTCTTCTGGGCGAACCTGATTGCTATCAGCGGCGCGGCACTCGCCGCCTATACCGGTCATCGCTTCGCACTGACGATGCCACTGACCATCGCCCTGTTGATAACGCTGGTCGGGCTGGCGATTTTTATGTTCAGTGAACTGAAACCGGTATTTATCCTCGCCAACGTGGTTACCGGCATTACCTGGGCCTTCTGTGTACCGTACCTGCTGACCATGGCTTCGAAATTTGATGCCGCCGGACAGATGGGCGCTTTCGGCGGCTTCGCCTCGAAAATGGGACTGGCCTGCGGCCCGCTGGTTGCCGGGTACTTTATTTCCAGCGGTGGCAGCTATACCCAACTGATCCTGATCGCTTGCGGCATGCTGGCGCTCTGCCTGCTGGCGTTGCCTTCGGCAGCGAAGATCGACCAGCGGGAAAGTGCCGTAGCGATTGATTCAGTGAATGCCCAGGCAACTTAAACTCAGGTCTCCGAACCTGACTCCGCATGCACGGCGCCAGTGGTCGCGTATTCAGCAGCCGGCGCCGCCGTAACCTTTTCCCCAGTGCCCGACCGCCCGAGCAGCCGGTGCAGCGTATACAGGGCCAGCGCCGACAGCAGCAGGCACAGGAGCGGCGATACACCAAACCCCGCCGGCAGCGTGCCGCACAGCAGCGCCACTGCTGCTACCAGCGTGGCGTAGGGTAATTGGGTGCGGACATGTTCAATGTGATCGCAGCCGGATGCCATGGAAGAGAGAATGGTGGTATCTGAAATCGGCGAACAGTGATCGCCCCAGATTGCACCGGCGAGTACCGAGGCGATCGAGGCATAGAAGATATGCGCTTCATCAGCGGCAAGGCCCGCATCGCCACCCACCATGGTCCACGCGAGCGGCACGACCAACGGCATCAGAATACCCATGGTGCCCCAGCTGGTACCGGTAGAAAATGCAGTGATCGCCGCCAGCAGGAATACCAGCGACGGCAATAGCGCTGCGCTGAGGTCGCCGCCGATACTCTCCACCAGGTAGCGGGCGGTACCCAGCTCTGCACTTACGCCGGCAAGCGCCCACGCCAGCACCAGAATGATCATTGCGTAAAACATCGAACGCGCACCGGCGAACCAGGCGTTGACCGTCTGCTCCAGCGTGAGAATTCGCAGCCCCACCGACAGCGCCGCAGCGACTACGGAGCTGGCCACCGCCGCCCACATCAGCGCGCGATAGGAATCCGCTGCAGCCAGTATGTCGGCTACCGGCTTTCCGACTGCGCCCCCGCCGGTAATCCACAGCCCGGCAATCACACCACCCACGAGCGTGAGTATCGGCAATGCCGCATTGATCGCGCGCACGGGCCTGTCGGGCAGCGGCTCGATCACGTCATACAGCGGCGGCTCTTCTCCGGCCTGTGTATCCCTGGGCGCAGTCCCGGCGCGCGCCGCGCGTTCGGCCACAAGCATCGGCCCAAAATCGCGCCCGGTCACCGCCACAAGCACCACAAAAAACAGGGCGAGCAACGGATAAAAACTGTAGGCAATCGACTGCAGGAAAACGCCGTAGGGCTCGAGCGTCGCGCCCGCGCCCTGCAATGCATCTTCGATAAGACCCACCTCGAAACCGATCCAGGTGGTCACCAGCGCGATACAGCAGACGGGGGCGGAGGTGGAGTCGACGATATAGGCGAGTTTGGCCCGGGAAATTTTCATGCGGTCGGTCACCGGGCGCATGGTGTTGCCGACCACCAGGGTGTTGGAATAGTCGTCGAAAAAAATGGCCAGCCCCATGGCCAGGGTAGCCAGGGCCGCGCGCCGCGCATTGCTGGCCCAGCGCACTATATGCGCGACGACGCCGAGCATGCCGCCGTTTCGGGAGATCACACCGACGGTGCCACCGATGACAAATGAAAAAATGATAATGGACGCGTGATCGGCGTCGGCGAGGGCCGCGGTTACATATTTGTCGGCACCGGTGAAAAGTCCGGAAAAAATCGCGCTCCAGTCTCCACCCTCGATGGCCCAGGCGCCGACCCACACCCCGGCAAACAGGGCCGGCAATACCTGGCGCAGGATCAGTGCCAGCAATATCGCCAACAGCGGCGGCACCAGCGAGACAGGCCCAGAATGTGCCGCCTCCACCGTCTGTGCCCAGGCACCAGGCGAACTCAAAGCCATCAATCCCAACAGCCACGCTCCGGCCCCCAAACTCATCGATCTATTCGCCCTGTGGCTGGTACCGCTGAGAGTGGCTGGAGTCATTGCTGGTTCGCTAGTCGGTGGTTTCCACTGCACTGGTTCGATGTGCCCGCGGACTCGGCGGCAACACACCGAAATCGCCTGCCAGTGCATACAGGTACCAATCGAAGAATCGCTTCGGCGTATCCTCGAACTGCGGGTGCTGCGGGCCCGGCTCATAGAAGTGTGAACGTATACCGCGCGCGTTCGCATCCATGATGCGCTTGTCCTCCAGGGTGGTCTCGTGCCATACGCGCGTCAGCTCTTCGCGTTGATAATCGACGCCCTCGCGCGCATCACCGCGCACAAACCAGATAATTTCCATTTCGGTTTTGTCGATTGCGCGCGGCACGTAGCGGAACAGCACGCAGTGATCCGGGTAATTGAGCATGTAGGCGAGAGGCCCGAACTGGAAGTCCCCCGCGCCCTCGTCAAAGCCCTTGAAGTCGCCCATCAGGGGCGCCAGGGGCGCGCCGTCGACGCTGCCGGTCTTGAAGCCGGGGAAGAGTGCGTAGCGACTGGTATAGGCGCAGGCACCGAACCCCGGTGCCTCGCGAAAAATTCGGTATACGGATTTTTCCAGGTCGGCGACGCCGGTGGCGGCGGCGGACCTCGCCCACATATCGCGGTTCAGGTCGGCCACTTCATGCTCGAGGGATTTGAAGGAATGGATGCGCGAATAGAGCCGGTGGGCGGTCAGGCAGTGGTAACACTCCAGGTAATTGCCGAGCGCAATCTTCCAGTTGGCATCCACCGGGTAGCTTTGCCGGTGGGCGATTTTAGCGGTGTCGAGGTGGTAGGGCGACATCTGCCGATCCAGCAGCGCCATGGACGCTTCGAAGTCGGCGGCGTCCGACTCGAAATTGACGAAAATAAGGCCATAACGTATCGCCACTCGCACCGGCTTTAGAGAAAAGTTCTCCGTATTAAATCCATCGAGGCATTCCATCGCGCGCGCAGCGCGCAGCGAACCCTCACGATCGTAAACCCAGCCATGGTAAGGGCAGACGAAAGTCTTGCGATTGCCACTCGCCGCCTCGCACACCCGCGAACCGCGGTGCCGGCAACTGTTGATCAGGCCGCGAATGCGCCCGTCATCGCCGCGCACAAGAATCACCGATTCGCCGGCAATCTCGAACAGGAAAAAATCACCTGCCTGGGCGAGCTGGCTGACGTGTCCGGCAAAATGCCAGCTGCGGAAAATAATGGTTTCCAGCTCACGCTGGTATACGAAAGGGGAGTGGTAGAAATAGCGCAGGGGGGCTGCATCTGGATCCCGCCGCTGCAGCGCTATCTGTGCCTGCATCAGCTCCAGGTTGTCTTCCCGGTCGGTGGCGAGAATCTTCTTCATGGCGTGTCGTTATTATTTTTAAACCAGTCTACTCCACTCCCTCGCGGGAGAAAAGTACAGGGATCGGACCTTGCCGACTCGCTGATACCAAGCTCTATCGAAAAAAAAATGGGGAGCAACAGCTCTCCTCAGGTTGCTGACAAAGTTACGCAGTCAAAATTTAAGGCAAAGTGCTAGGACGAGTAGTTCGAACCGTCGGCGACAGGGCCGAAGGCGCCGCGAATGCGTGCAGCGGCCGGACCGTCGCCGCCGGAGCTTACAGGGATGTATTCACAGCGTTTCGAAATACTCGTCCTGGTGCTTGGCCGCCACCGCTCTTGGTCAGAACGAAATGCGGGGTTTATCAATAGTCTGGGGGGGAGCAACAGCTTCCCTTAATCGCCAGACAGCGAGCCCTCAGAAGAAGCCCAGGGGATTGGTGTCGTAACTGACAAGCAGGTTCTTGGTCTGCTGGTAATGTTCCAGAGCCCGTTTGTGGGTTTCGCGGCCGATACCGGACTTCTTGTAGCCGCCAAAGGCTGCATGAGCGGGATACTGGTGGTAGCAGTTAGTCCAGACCCGGCCCGCCTGGATACCGCGCCCCATGCGGAAAGCCAGGTTCATATCCCGGGTCCAGACACCGGCGCCCAGTCCGTATTCGGTATCGTTGGCGATCGCCAGCGCCTCCGCTTCGGTTTTGAAGGTAGTGACACCGACGACCGGTCCAAATATTTCCTCCTGGAAGACCCGCATCTGGTTGTTGCCCTTCAGCAGCGTCGGCTGCACGTAGTAGCCCTTCTTGAACTCGCCGCCCATCTCCTCGACACCGCCGCCGAAGATCACCTCGGCACCTTCACGCAGGCCGATTTCGATATAGGTCATGATGCGGTCGAACTGCTCCAGCGACGCCTGCGCGCCTATCTGCGTCTCGGTATCGAGCGGATTGCCGCGCTGGATCGCCTTGGTGCGCTCGACCACACGCGCCATAAACTCGTCGTAGATGGATTCCTGTACCAGTGCCCGCGACGGGCAGGTGCACACTTCGCCCTGATTGAAAAACGCCAGCACCGTGCCCTCGACGCACTTGCTGATATATTCCTCCTCCTGCTGCAGTATGTCGGCGAAGTAGATATTCGGCGATTTGCCACCCAGCTCCACCGTCGACGGAATGATGTTGTCCGCCGCGCACTTGAGGATATGGCCGCCCACCGCGGTGGAACCGGTGAAGGCGATCTTGGCGATGCGGTTGCTGCTGGCCAGCGCCTGCCCCGCCTCCTCGCCGATACCATTGACGATATTCACCACGCCCGGCGGCAGCAGGTCGCCGATCAGTTCCATCAACACGAGGATCGAGGCGGGCGTTTGCTCGGCGGGTTTCAGTACGACGCAATTGCCCGCTGCCAGCGCCGGCGCCAGCTTCCAGGCCGCCATCAACAGCGGGAAATTCCACGGGATGATCTGACCGACCACACCCAGGGGTTCATGGATGTGGTAGGAGACGGTGTGCGCATCTATCTCCGCCACGCTGCCTTCCTGTGCGCGGACACAGCCGGCGAAATAGCGGAAGTGATCCACCGTCAGCGGAATATCGGCGGCGAGGGTTTCGCGCACGGCCTTGCCGTTGTCCCAGGTTTCCGCCACCGCCAGCCGCTCCAGGTTCTGCTCGATACGATCGGCAATCTTCAGTAACAGGTTGGCTCTTTCTGTGACAGACGTTTTTCCCCAGGCCTCTCTGGCGCCGTGCGCGGCATTCAGCGCCAGCTCGATATCTTCGACGCCGGAGCGCGGCACTTCGCAGAATTCCTCGCCGGTCACCGGTGAGATATTTTGCATATACTGCCCCTTCACCGGTGCCACCCATTCGCCACCGATAAAGTTTTCATAGCGGGACTTGAAGTCGATCAGGGCGTCAGCCTGCCCGGGTTGTGCATAGATCATCGCTGTATTCCTCTGTTGTTATCTGCTCCCGGCCGCCGTTGTGATCTCGCGCACTCAGGAGTAGTCTTGGGAAATGCCGCCCGGCGGAATCGCCGTACCGGGCAGACTCTGGTTTCGGACATACACAGAAGAATCTAGGGTTTCCGCAACAGGCTCGCTTTCCTCTCAGTACAGATCACTTGATTCTGAATCCACGGAGCCAGCCACAAGCAGAATAAGAAGATGCCAGACGCGATGATGCGCGGCCGCCAGCAGCCGCGGGAGCTGGTCGAGAACCGGGTTTCCTTTGCCGGTCCCAGCTCAGAACTCAGTATTTACGACACTTATTTACCAGCGCAGCAGGTAGGCCTGTCTGCGGGCGAGCTGCTGTATTGCGGCATGATCAGTGGACGTAAAATCCTGCACGGCGCCAAAGACTACACTGCGGAATTCCTGCCACAGGAATCCTTCGTCATGGCACCGGGGGAGCATATCGAGATCGATTTCCCCGATGCGCGCATGGACAGCCCGACCTCCTGCCTGACCATCGAGATTTCCCGGGAACGGGTCGAACAGATCTGCTCCCGCCTGAACAGCGCCACACCGCTGCAACGGGATTTCGATGACTGGCGCTACCGACCAGACTCATTAATCCACACGCCGCACACCCGGGATACCCAGGCGCTGCTGCAACGACTGGTAGGCACCTTTACGGAAAATTTGCAGGATCGCGACCTGCTGATCGACCTGGGAATCAGTGAGCTGGTGGTGCGCATGCTGCGCCAGCAGACCCGTACCTTCCTGCTGTCGCTCTGCGCGCAGAACCCGGAGATCAACGGCCTCGGCGCCGCCTTCCATTACATCGAGCAGCATCTCGACCAGCCACTCGATATCGAGCGACTGTGCAAGATTGCCTGTATGAGCCGCAGCCGTTTTTTCAGCGAATTCAAAAAACACATGGGCTGCACGCCGCTGGAATTCCAACAGCAGCTGCGTATGCAGCTGGCCCGCGAGCGGCTGCAGCGCGGAGAAGCGGTAACGCGGGTGTGTTTCGATCTGGGCTTTCGCCACCTGAGCCATTTCAGCCGGCGGTTTCACCAGCAGTTCGGCGTCAGCCCGAAGCAGTATCGCGACAGCTTTACCGTGAAGCAGGATTGGGCACAGACGGAATAATTATTTGGGCGGTTAACCAGCACACAGCCACACACCGAGCTATTCGCTTTCCCGGGCGAGAATCCCGGTATCGATCAGCTGGCCGGTTTCACTGAACCACTTGATGCGGTGTCCGTCGATCACCACATGGAAGCTCGCCTTGCGCCCATAGGACCAATTGCGCCACTGGCGCACCCACATATCCCCCTGCAGCCACCAGCGACCGGTATCGGTTTCATCCACATCCACGTCGTTGCGCGCGTAGCCGAGCATGGTGCCGTCGGCCATCACCTGCACGCGATAGGATTCTCCGAGTGCGTTGGTGCCCAGCAATACCGCACCGGGGAATTCCGCCTGCAGGTCGGCCGCGCGAAGCCGGCGACCGATGGCGTTGTCCAGCGTCTCTTCCGATTGCGAGACTTCACCATTGATCAGCTGCGCCAGTATGGCGACACCGGCTTCGATGCGATCCGCCTCGATCGCGGCAAAACCGATGCGCAGGGCGTTGTACTCGCGCGCGACTTCCAGCAGCAGGCCCTGCCGTTCCGCCTGTTTCTGCAGCTGCTCTGCGCTGAGGTTCTTCGGCAATTCCAGCCAGCAGGCGGTACCGCAGCCGGCACGACGCACCAGCAGCTTCGGCAGGTGGTGCATCAGCGCTTCGCCGAGTGCCACCCAGCGCTCGCGCAGCTGCTGGGTAATGCGAAAACTGGCCGCATCGTGATGGCCCGAGGCAATAAATTTCGCCAGCAGGCGCTGATTGATCGCCGGCACGCGCTCGCGCAGGTTGTAGCGCAGCGCGCGCAACCGCTGAATCACCGGCTTGGGCGCGACCACGAATGCCAGCTGCATGCCCGGGTCGATGACTTTGGGAAACTGATAGAGATAGATAACCGACTCGCCGCCGCCAAAACTTTTCAGGGGCGGCAGCGGTGTGCCGTGATAGCAGAATTCGTGGTCGCAGTCGTTTTCGATAATGACCGCGCCCCGCCCATTCGCCAGCTGCAGCAACTGGCGGCGGCGCTCGAGACTGGTGGTCACTGCGGTGGGATTGTGGGCATTCGGCTGCAGGAACCAGTAGCCACTGCTCTGGATCTCGGCACCGGTGAGCGGGCCATCGCTGTCCTGCGGCAGTGCGTTCAGGTTGACGCCGGTACGGCGGAATATCTCCTCGGTCTCACTGCAAGCCGGCAGGACCATACCCAGCGAGCGGTCGCCGCCGAGCAGCAATTGCCCGAGCAGATAGCAGGCTTGCTGCAGTCCACTGGCGAGCAGTATCTGCCCCGGATCCACATAAATGCCCCGGCGCGGCAGCAGCCGCGTACAGATCTGTTCCACCAGCTGGCGATCGTCCTCGTTGCCGCCCAGCGTTGCCCACTGCGCGACCTCGCGACCGGCATAGATATCCCGGGTGCACTCCCGCCACTCAGCGCCGGGAAACAGGCGCGGATCGTATTCATTGCTGACAAACGGAAATGGATACTGCTGCCAGTTGGCCGGGCGCACCCGTAGTGCACGGCGGCTGACGGATACCGGGTTGCAGTGTTCGCGCCAGAAAGCGCGGTCGGGCTCACTGCCGACACCCGCGGGCATGGCTTCCGCGTGGCTGATAATACCCTGTTGCTGCACCGCGTCACTGACATAGAAACCGCTGCGCTCGCGGGTCACGAGGAAACTGTCATCGACGAGCTGCTGATAGGCGAGGACGACCGTATTGCGCGCAACCCCGAGCAGCTCGGCCATACGGCGGGAAGACGGCATCTTGTGCCCGGCGGGAATACTGCCGGACAAAATACCCTGAATGATCTTTTCCCGTATCTGCGCCTGCAGGCTTTTGTCCGCCTGCGGGTCCAGTACGATCAGTGCTTCCGCCATGGTGGGGCCGTTTTTTCTTTATATGCCGCTGCCTGGGCGGCTGTTATTGGCTTTTATTGCGTTTTATTTTTTAGCAGCAAGAATAATGCCTCTGTCGCCGCGCGCAAATCAAGCGTGCGGCGACCGGGCTCCGGGCATTCTCAATGGCCGACCTTACTCTGTTTGCGTACGCGAAGCGCCAGCCAGATCATCGGCAAGCCAAACAGTATCGCGTAGATACCGATCAGCCATATCAGGGCCAGGGCACCGGCACCGGGGTTTGCCAGTATCGCAATGCCAAAAATCATCGACAGCAGGCCGACCGCCATCAGCAGCCACTCGCTGCTGATTTCCTTGCGCAAATGGAAGGCCCCGATGATTTCGAAGGCACCGCGTACCAGTGCCCAGGCACCGATAAACACCACCAGTACCAGTGCGGTGATCTGCGGATAGGCAAAGGTGACGATGCCGGCGGCGACGCTGATCAGCCCGGCCAGTATCAGCCACCAAAGCGGCGTGGATCTGTGCCGGCCCAGCACGGCAGCGATCAGGGCGAGGAAGCCGTCCACCAGCGCATAGGCACCAAACAGAATCACCAGAGCGAGCAGCGAAAGTCCCGGCCAGGCGAAACACAGTATGCCGAAGATGACTCCGGCCACGCCACGCAGCAGCAGCAACCACCAGTTTTCTGACAGCACCTGCAGTATCGGCCGGGTGGCCAGGGTGGGCTCTAAATTGGGATCGGGTGCGAGATCGGTAGGCATGGATGCGGCCCCTGTCTGTGCTAAACAAAAGCCTATTGAAGTGTCGCCATCCAAAAAACCCAAGTTTTTTGGAAAAAAGTTCTCCTACTGCACGTAGCAAACCCAAAAACAAAAAACGGCCCGTGATCGCGACCGCACAGTCGACTCTGCAAAGACTGTGGTCGCGGCCACGGGCCGCCTTATAAAAGTGTAGTTAATCGTTCAAAATTGCGCCTCAGGCCAGCGAGCTGATCACTCCGCGCAGCTTGTCGACGATCGCATCGATCTCATGCGCCTCGATGATCAGCGGCGGTGACATGCACAGCGCATCGCCGATGCCGCGCGCCATCACGCCGGCGTCCCACGCCTGAAGGGATACCTTGCCACCGAAGCGGCCCTTCAGGTTTTCCGGCGCGCGCAGCTCGATGGCTCCAACCAGGCCGTAGTTGCGCACATCGATAACGTTGTCGAGATCCGCGAGGCTGTGCAGCGCGTTTTCCCAGTGCTTGCCGATATCGCCGCTGGCGCGGGTCAGCAGGCCTTCGCGTTCATAGATATCCAGTGTTGCCATACCCGCGGCACAGGCCACCGGGTGCGCGGAATAGGTGTAGCCGTGGTAGAACTCCACCGCACCTTCGATAGCCGCATCCATCACGGTCTTGTAGATTTCGTCTTTCACGAACACCGCACCCAGCGGTACCGCCGCGTTGGTGATGCCCTTGGCGGAAGTCATCATGTCAGGAGTCACGCCCCACTCGATGGCGGCAAAGGCGGAACCGGTGCGGCCCCAGCCGGAAATCACCTCGTCGAAAATCAGCAGCAGGTCGTGCTTGTCACAGATCTCGCGCAAACGCTGCAGGTAGCCTTTCGGCGGCAGAATCACACCGCCTGCGCCGGCGAACGGCTCGACGATCACCGCGGCAATCTGATCGGCACCGTGGAAAGCCACCAGGCGCTCCAGGTCTTCCGCCAGCTCCACACCGTGCTCCGGCAGGCCGCGGCTGAACGCGTTGCGCTCGATATCCAGCGTGTGACGCATGTGGTTCGCCTTCACCGGCTGGCCGAACGTCTGGTAGTTGGGCGCGATACCGCCGACGGAGATACCGCCGAAGTTCACCCCGTGATAACCCTTCTCGCGGCCGATAAACATCGTCTTGGTGCCCTTGCCGCGCGCATGCTGATACTGCAGCGCGATCTTCAGCGCACTCTCCACCGCCTCGGAACCTGAGTTACCGAAGAACACGTGGTTCAGGCCGTCCGGAGTGTGCTTCACCAGACGCTCGGCGTATTCAAAGCTCAGCTCGTGGCCGTAATTGAAGATGGAACTGTAATCCAGTTTTTTCGCCTGCTGGTGAATTGCCTCGGCAATTTCCGCGCGGCAGTGGCCGGCGTTGCTGCACCACAGACCGGCGGTGGCATCGATGATCTGGCGGCCGCCTTTTTCGGTCAGGTAGATACCCTCGGCGCGCTCGACAATCCGCGGCGCGGACTTGAAGCTGCGGTTCGGGGTAAAGGGCATCCAGAAGGCTTCGGTTTGTAATTCGGACATGATTTATGCTCCGCAATTTCCCTGTGTATTCGTAAAAAAATCGTTTGAGTCGGGCGGACACCGCGTCCGTCCGTGGTTATCAGGCGCCGAAACAGCAGTATTTGGTTTCGTAAAACTCAGCCATTCCCTCGACACCGCCCTCGCGGCCGATACCGGACTCCTTGCTGCCGCCAAATGGCGCTACCGCCGTGGAGAAGACACCGGTGTTACAGGCCACCATACCGTATTCCAGCGCTTCCACCACGCGGTTGGCGCGGCGGATATTCTCGCTCATCACATAGGCGGCGAGGCCGTAGGGTGTTTCGTTCGCGCGGCGGACAACATCGTCTTCATCGCTGAACTTCTGTACCGGCGCCAGCGGACCAAAGATCTCTTCCCGGGCGATGCGCATTTCGTCGGTGACACCGGTTATCAGTGTAGGCGCATAGTAGTTTTCGCCGTGGGGCAGATAGTCGCCGCCCAGTTCCACTTTGGCGCCAGCTGCAATCGCGTCCTGTACCAGGCCGTTGACCCGCTCGGCGGCGCGGCGGTGAATCACCGGGCCGACACTGACGCCGTCATCGCAGCCGTGGCCGATCTTCATCTCTGCGACCGCGGCGCGCAGCTTCACCACGAACTCATCGTGTACCGCCTCGTGCACATAGATGCGGTTGGTGGACACACAGGTCTGGCCGGCATTGCGAAACTTGGTCGCCACACAGGCGGCCACCGCCGTGTCCAGGTCCGCGTCGTCGAACACGATAAAGGGCGCGTTGCCGCCCAGTTCCATGGACATCTTCTTCACGGTGCTGGCGCACTGGGCCATCAGCAGCTTGCCCACGTTGGTGGAGCCGGTAAAGGTGAACTTGGCCACGCGCGCATCCTGGGTCAGTACCTGGCCGATACCGGGGGCATCGGTGCCCACCACCATGTTGATAGTACCCTTCGGCAGCCCGGCCTCCTCGGCCAGCTGGCACAGTGCCAGCGCAGACAGCGGTGTTTCCACCGCCGGCTTGATGACCACGGTACAGCCAGCCGCCAGTGCCGGCGCCGCCTTGCGGGTGATCATCGCATTGGGGAAGTTCCACGGGGTGATACAGGTCACCACACCCACCGGCTGGCGGATGGTGCTCAGGCGCATCGCCGGGTTGTGGGTGGGGATCGTCTGGCCGTAGGCGCGGCGACACTCCTCGGCGAACCACTCGATGAAAGAGGCGCCGTAGACAATCTCCCCTTTCGCCTCCGCCAGCGGCTTGCCCTGTTCCAGGGTCAGGATACGCGCCAGGTCGTCGGCATTGTCCATGATCAGCTGGTACCAGCGCTTCAGCACCGCGGCGCGCTCGGCGGCGGTCTTGCTCTTCCAGGCCGGGAAGGCGGCGCTGGCGGCGGCTACCGCGGCTTCGGCATCCGCCGCACTGCCGTCGGCCACCTGGGCCAGCAGTTCACCGTTGGCCGGATCGCGCACGTCGATGGTGGACGCTCCGTCACGCCATTCGCCATTGATATAGTTCTGAAGCTTCAACAAATTCGGGTTGGCCAGTTGCACCGCGAACCTCCTTGCAGTTATTGGTCTTTACAGCTGTTGCCGCGATTCTGGCGCGAACGGGAGATGGCGAATAGTAGTATTTCTGCAACTAAAATTTACCTTTATCAAACTTTATCTTAAGGTAGGCCTATCCTACGGTTCCTGTCGAGGACAGCGGCATGAGCAAACCCAAAACTGCCCTTAGCGGCCGCCTGGCCGATATGGACCTGCGCCTGCTGCGGGTCTTCCGCGAGGTGGTGCGCGCCGGTGGCCTGGCGCCGGCGGAGGTGGCGCTGAATATCAGCCGCTCCACCATCAGCGTGCACCTGTCCGACCTGGAGGCGCGCCTGGGCATGCAGCTGTGCCTGCGCTCCCGTGGCCGCGCCGATTTCAAGCTCACCCCCGAGGGGGAGGCGCTGTTCCAGGCCATCAATGAGCTGGACGGCCACCTGGAGGCCTTCAAGAGCCAGGTCAACGCGATCCAGTCGCAACTGACCGGCAGCCTGCGCATCGTACTGCCGGACGATGTACTAGAAATCCCACAGCTGGACCTGCCCGCCACCATCGCCGGTATCCGCCAGCGCGCGCCACAGCTGCAGCTGGACGTGCAGCTGGCGGCGCCGCAGGAACTGGAACTGGAGATTCTCGCCGGCCGCGCCGATGTGGGCATCAACCCACTGCACTCCCGCCGGCCCGGCCTCGATTACCAGCCGCTGTTCCACCACCAAACGCTGCTTTACTGTGCCCGCTCGCATATATGTGCCAGTGCGGCGGAAGTGAGTGAGGAATTGCTAACCGAGCAGGAGCTGGCCGCCCCCAGCCACGCGGTACTTTCCGGCGCCGCCCACCTGTACCGGCTGTTCCCACACAAATCCACCGCCAACCATATGGCCGCGCGACTGGCGATGATCCTGTCCGGGCGCTTTGTCGGCTTTCTGCCGGAGTACCTGGCGGAGCAACATGTGCAGAGCGGGGATCTGGTGGCGTTGCACCCGGAACGCTTTCGCTACCGCATTCAGAATGCAGCCACGTTCAAGCGCAGCGCCGCGGAGCATCCGGCCGTGCGCCTGTTTCTGGAATCACTGGTGATCGAAAGCTGATCCGCCGCGAATAGATCGGCTCGACGGAAACGGAAATTGAAGGCTTTAAACCTAGCTATGGCGACAAAAATTTAGCAAGGCAAGGCTCAGCAACTGCTAAAAATGCAAGCAAAAACCAACGCAACCCGGACCATACTGGCAACAGTCAAAGGCAGAAACAGGATGTACACACCAAAAAAATTCAATCAAACCGATATAGGGAAATTGAAAGGGATAATGGTTGATTACCCCTTTGCAACTCTGGTGGCTTTTTCAAAGTCCGGACTGGATGCGCACCACATCCCCCTCCTTGTTAGTGAGAGAAAGGGAGCAATCTTTCTCCAGGGGCACATCGCCAAAGCAAACCCGCTGTGGAAGGAGCTAGATGACAGATCGAATGTGCTGGCAGTCTTCAGCGGACCGAACTGTTACATCTCCCCAAACCACTACCCGACGAAGCAGGAGACAGGCAAGGCTGTACCCACCTGGAACTATGTCTCGGTACACGCAAAAGGGATATTGAGTTTCGTTCAGGATAAAGAATGGATATATGAAATTATTGATAAACTAACTATTCAACACGAGGGGACAAGCGAAGGTGCATGGTCAATATCCGATGCGCCGGAGTCGTACATTCAAAGAATGCTACCCGCAATAGTTGGGCTGGAAATAGAAGTAACTTCCCTGAGTGGCCAGTGGAAATTAAGTCAAAATCAACCGGAACGAAATAGACAAGGCGTCATGGTCGGGCTATCCGAGTCCAATGATACCGACAAGATGAAAGTCGGCGAGTTGGTTGAGGCCGCCTCGAACGAGGGCGCCGATTATTACAGCGACAAGCGGCACAATGACATCAGCTGAATTCTATCTCCTGGCGGCAGATGCGGTCTTATTCGCACACACACTGCTTGTCGCCTTCGTTGTCTTTGGCCTGGCTTTCATCCTGATAGGCAAGCTGCGCTCCTGGTCCTGGGTGCGCAACCGCTGGTTTCGCCTGGCGCATCTGGCCTGTATCGGCGTCGTGGTGCTGCAGGCCTGGGTCGGTGCCATCTGCCCGCTCACCACCTGGGAAATGGCACTGCGGGAAAGGGCCGGCGAAGCGGTTTATTCCGGCTCATTCATAGCACACTGGCTGGAAAGTATTCTGTATTACCGCGCGCCGGAGTGGGTCTTTGTCGTCTGCTACACAGTATTCGGGGCACTTGTGGCGGCCGCCTGGTTCTGGGTGCCGCCGCGCCCATTCAATAAATCCTGACCGACTCGCTGTTACCGGTTCCCACAGCAAATGACCGACGCGTCTTTGTTCCGGGATGACACGCAAGCGTTTGTAATACAGAGCGCAGTCGTCTATCTAATTTAACGGGTTTTGAGTTGGCGCGTGCGCAGTGGCCAGTTCAAACCGTGCAGCTCCACAAACAGTCGATACGGCGCTTTCCAGTATTTTCGCGCACCAGGCCAGCGACAATAACACCTGGTTCGGCGAAACCAGCGCCCGCATCTACCGTGCAGCGGCCGGCCGTGTATTTTTCCCGTTTCCGCCGGCGCAGAATTCGAACGATTCAGGCGTATATGGATTCTCCCGACATTCGCATACCCGGATATACCATTCATTCCGCTATCGGACATGGCGGCATGGCATCTGTGTATCTCGCCACCCAGGAGTCGTTGAACCGCAAGGTGGCCATCAAGGTGCTGCGCAACAGCAGCGAAGCGGGTATCGGCGAGCGTTTTATCAATGAGGCGCGCTATATCGCCAGTCTCAACAGTCCTCACGTCATCACTATTTACGACATCTCCAGGCTGGAGAGTGGGGACTGTTACATCGCCATGGAATTTATCGGCGGCGGTGATGTGACGGAAAATTTAGCGCGACTCAGCACACCTCAGTCCATGCTCGACATGATCCGCCAGGTGGCGCAGGGTCTCGCGGTGGTGCACGACAACGGCATCATTCACCGGGATGTGAAGCCGACCAATATCCTCTTTCGCGGGGACGGCACGGCGGTGCTGACGGATTTTGGTATTGCCAAGGACCTGGACAGCGACTCGGATTTGACCCAGGCCGGTTTCAGCCTCGGCAGCCCCTCCTACAGCAGCCCGGAACAGGCGCAGTGCCTGCCCATCGATGCGACGACCGATATCTACAGCCTGGGAGTCGTGCTGCTGGAACTGTTACTCGGCTACAACCCGTTCAAGGGCGATAGCCATACCAGTACGGCGCTCAACCATATCCAGCTGCCCCTGCCCGCACTGCCGGATGAATTCGATTACCTGGCGCCGCTGCTGAACCGCATGCTGGCCAAGCTTCCGCAACAGCGCTGCCCGTCCTGCGTCGAACTCGTCGCGGACATAGACGAAATACTGGAAGCGGGAGTCTGTGAGCAAGGCGGCAAATCTTCATCGCCGCGACCGCGCAGTTTTCTCAACAGGCTGCCGCGCTTGCCGGGCGGGATAAAGCGCGGGCTGGCCGCAGGGGCTGCTAGCGCGCTACTTATGGCGGTTTATTTCGGAGTCTTCCATCAAAGCGAAAGCGAACGAGAGATCGAGCGGCTGCTGGGCCAGGCCGAACAAAGCATGGAGGCCGGCCGCTATTTGGCACCGGTAGGTGAAAACGCCCGCGACTTTTACCGTCAGGTATTGTTACTGGACAGTACCAACCTCAAGGCGCTGCTGGGTGTGAAGACCGCGGAGCACAGGCAGCTGGACATCTACCTGGAACAGGGTGCGCAGGCACTCAAACGCGGCCGACTGCAAAGACCGGAAGGCGACAATGCGCTGCTCTACTTCCGCCGCGCACTGACGATCGACGCATCCAATGCGCGCGCTCACGCCGGTATCGCGCAGGTGATCGACGAATATATCCGCCTGGCGCGCGCCGAGATTATCGACAGCGACTATAGCGGTGCCCATTATTATGTCGACAGCGGATTGAATGTCGCGCCCAACAACGAGGTACTGCTATCACTCAGTACCGAACTCAAGCAAAAGCAGGAACAGTCGCGGCCGCGTGAACCGGAGTATCGGGAAGCGCGGCCGCAACTGGCCCCGCCGCCACAGCGGAAATCGCCCACCGTCAGGACAGTGATCCGCGGCGTGCTCGACAAGTTGCGCACAACAATCAGCGGTGATTGAGCAGCGGGCCCTGCGCGCTAACGACCGCCGAATCCAGTCCCGCGCCTGTATGCAGCCAGCCCGGTCCCGATCCGAAAACTGCGCAGGTCCTCGCCGATCTGGATCAATTTCCGACGGCCTCTTCCACCCGATAAATACGCCCGACGGCGGCGCGGCGGCTGGTCGCCACAAAAGCGCGCCGCCTCTGTCAATCGGGTAAGATAATTGCCCAGTAAGCGGCTGCGTGCCGCTTTTCATTTTGGTTGGGCCCCGATACCGGAGAAGTACTCTTGAGCCACAGTGAACCAGTAACTATTTACTATCTGGAAATGACCGCGCCGGAGCAGCTGTGCGGCAAACCCAAGCCCGAGGGACTCGATGTGATCGAGGCGGAACTGAAGGAGTTCCGCTTCAACCGTTACCTGTACCAGTTGGTGGGTGAGCCCTGGCAGTGGACTGACAAACTGCAGTTGCCCGATGCGGAATGGCAGCGCTATGCAGAGCGCGATGCACTGCGCACCTGGGTAGCCTATCACCGCGGCACTATTGCCGGTTATTTCGAACTGGAGCAGCAGGCGGACGGCGATGTGCAGATTGCCTATTTTGGCCTGGCGCCGAAATTTGTTGGCAGGGGATTTGGCGGTTACCTGCTGACCCAGGCGCTGCAATCGGCCTGGCAGTGGGGAAACACCCGACGGGTCCGGGTGCACACCTGCACCCTGGACCACCCGGGCGCACTCAATAACTATCGCGCCCGCGGCATGCAGGTTTACCGCACCGAACAGGAATAGGGATCGGTGAGCTGGGCCGCGCAATACCTTTCCCGGGGATCCCGGCTGAATGCTACTTTAGACACAGCCCTTTGATGCCCACCGTGGTGACGATGAGAGTAACGCCGGCCCTGTTCCCGCCGAACATTGCCGCTGTTTACACAACCCCGCAGCCAATATCCCATTTCAATCTGCGCGAGGACACCAACGCCGGATGAAAGCACAAAGCGATGTGGCCCTGCTGATACCGGGTATTTTCGATCGCGGCCACTCGATGCTGCTGATGCAGCAGGCCCTGAAAGACGCCGGTTTCTCTGCGCACTATATCCACCTGCGCTACAACTCCGGCTGGCACGGTATGGAGCACCTGTCGCTGCAACTGAAACACCAGGTGGACGCCCTCGTGGCAAAGCACGAAACCTGCGCAATAGTTGGTTTCAGTATGGGCGGTATCGTCGCCCGGCACTACCTGCAGGTGCTCGGCGGCATCGAGCGGGTACACAAGTTCATTTCCATCTCGAGTCCGCACTTCGGCAGCCTGTGGGCGGGCTTCCTGCCCTACAAGGGGGGCCGGCAGCTGCGTATCGGCAGTGACTTCCTGAATGCGCTGAACAGCGATGTGCAGTGTCTGTCGTGCACGGCGCCGGTTTCCATCTGGACCCGCTACGACATCACGATAGTGCCGCACACCAGCTCCAGGCTGCCGATCGGTGAATACTACGAATTCCCGGTCAAGCTGCACCGCTGGATGCCCTTCGACCGGGAGGTGATAGCGGCGGTCACGGGGGAACTGGTCCGCGCCCGGAACTGAATCGTGGCACTTCAAACGCGTGGCCTGAACTGCCAGCTAATTGCAGGAAATCTGGCGGAGTCTGTTGATTGGGCCACTGCGCCGGTGATTGCGTGCCGGCAGTGGGCTATATACAGGTAATCCCTTCCAGCCGTTGCGGGTATTTATGGAAAAGGAATTCCTCGACCTGATCAAATACACAGGCTACGCCATCGAGTCCTTCGGCGTCGTCGTGGTGCTGGTGGGATCTATCGCCAGCACCACACAGTTTCTGCGCAGTTATCGGCAGCTGGAAAACGGCATGGCGTACAAGATTTACCGGCAAAACCTCGGGCGCGCCATTATCCTCGGCCTGGAATTCCTGATCGCCGGAGACATCATCCGCACCGTGGTCGTCGCCGATTCGCTGCGAAACGTCGCCATTCTAGGATTGATCGTCGTGATCCGGGCCTTCCTCAGCGTCATGCTGCAATACGAAATAGAGGAGCGCTTGCCCTGGCAGCGTAAAGGCAACGCGGAAACCTGAAAGCGTCGACAATCACCCGGCAATAGAGCGCACAGCATCGGGGATATATGACTATGGAGAAGGAAACCGCAGCGACGGGTGACAAGGATCCTGGCGCAACCGCCGTCATTACGCACCGGATCTGCGCGGATAAACAGGCCGCCTACGAACAGTGGCTCGAAGAGATTGGCCCACTGTGCAGAACTTATCCCGGCTTCCTCGACTGGCATATTATCCGCCCGATACCCGGACTCACCTCTACCTACACGGTGGTTATCCGTTTCGATACCAAACCGCACCTGCAGGCCTGGATGGAATCCGGCGATCGCCGGCGGCTGATCGCCAAGGCGCAACCACTGCTGCTCGAGGGCGATGATTTCTTTATCCGCAGCGGGCTGGATTTCTGGTTCACACCGGGCGGTGCCAAGGCCCAGCTGCCGACACGCTGGAAACAGTTTCTGGCCACCTGGTCGGTCATCTATCCACTGGTACTCAGCATTCCCCTGCTGGTAATGCCATTACTGCGATGGCTCGGTGTGCCGGACACTCGCTGGCTGAATACGCTGCTCATAACCGGCATCATCGTATTTCTGATGGTCTATGCCATCATGCCGAGATACACGAGACTTATCCGGCGCTGGCTGTTTGACTGACACCGAGAAATCCCCCGCCGCGCTGTCGCTATTTTCATTCAGGCATTTTCTGGCCCAATCGCTCTGCTCAAATTGGTGCTAACACTCTGCGCCGTTCGATCGCATCTTAGGCTGGCTCTGTGTTTCCCGGTCTCATACTGCCTGCTGCTTTCGGCAGTGGACCGCATCGATCAATAACAAAAATCAGGTGCGATTATGAAACCCTTCCCCACGCTGTGCCGGGTACTGCTGTTATCCGGCCTCACGTTACCGCTGGCCGCGAATGCGGCCACGATTTTTTCCGACGACTTTTCCTCTGGCGATATCAGTGGCTGGTCTACTACTGGCACCGTGGATGCCTACAACGGCGAGTCCATCCGCCTGCGCGCGGCATCCGCTGCAAGCCGCGCAGTATCCACGGCCGGATTTTCCTCGGTTGCGGTCGACTTCGTGATGTCCGCCTCTTCACTGGAAAACGGCGAGTTCTGCTACGCGGAAATATCCACAGACAGCGGCAGTAGCTGGACCACCGCACTGACTATTGCCAACGGCCAGGATAACGGTACCCACTACAGCGCCAGCAGTTCGCCGGCCGGCATCGACAACAATGCGCAGGTACAGCTGCGCTTTCGCGGCACCGGCGCCACCACCGGGGATTACTGCTACGGCCAGTCCGTGACGGTGAGCGGTACCGGCGGCGCCCCGACCGATCCAGATATCGATGCACCGGCCAGCCTCAGTTTCGGCAGTGTCGCACCCGGCGCCAGCACTACGCTGAACGCCGCTGTCAGCAACAGTGGCAGCGCGGACCTGGTGATCGCCAATGTCAGCAACCCGGCGAGCCCGTTCACTATTAGCGCAAATAACTGCACCACGGTTGCGCCGGCGGGCAGCTGCCAGATCAGTGTCGAATTCGCCCCCGCTGCCGCGGGCAGCTACAGCAGCTCGATAACCGTGAGTTCGAACGACCCGGACGAGGCGAACCTGGTAATCGGCCTGTCCGGCAGCTCGAGTCAGGGCGGCGGCAGTGTGGAAAATTTTGACCCGCTGACAGGCAGCGGCAGTGTCAGTCGCAGCCAGCTGACCTTCAGCAGCTTGATCAACGGCAGTGATCCGGGCTCACTGGTGGACTACAGCCACTACGCGCTGCCCGCCGCTGCGGCCATGCCCAGCAACCAGTTCGAGGGCAGCCTGGAACTGTTCGGCGAGGCCAGCGGCGGCGCCTTCGATGAGCACAAGGACAGCTTCCGCTACACCGGCAACGGCGATACCACGCGCAAGCATCTGCCGGAATTCAATTTTGAGTTTGTGCAGACCGGCAGTCACATATTCCCGGCACAGCGCGGTTCGATTCCGAGTGCGCATCCGGAATGGGAATATGTGCTGACGCCGGGGCGTGTCTGGAATGAGAACGGCGATAGCGGCTACAGCCGCGTGGCCCTGCCGTTCGCGCTGCAACAGAAAAACGCCAACTGCATGCACAACGGCGTGATGACTTTCCTGTTCAAGGACGACGGCTCCGTCTCCGACGTCGCCTACCAGATTGCCGGTGAAACCTGCCTGTATTTCCAGGTGGATATGTGGGGCCAGCTGGACGCCAGCTACACGCCGCACGGCGTCGGTAATGCCGCGAGCCTGACCGCAGACTACCAGGCGGAAGTGAACAATCGCCTGCCGGTGAAGCCCCTGTCGGCACTGGCGACCGATTACCCGGGCACAGATCCCGGTAAATTTTCCGCGCCCGGCGGCAAGGATCCGGCCGATATCTCGCTGGTGGGTTTTGTCATCGACGGCACCCACTATGTCGGCGGCTGCGCCTCCCGCCGGGGCACCTATCCTTACTGTGAATCCCTACCGGTGCCGTCCTATTCCAGTGCCAAGTCGGTGTTCGCAGGCAGCGCCCTGATGCGCCTGGAACAGAAATACAGCGGCAGCTTCGACCAGATCGCCGGCAACTATGTGCCGGACTGTGCGAGCAATGGCAACTGGGATGACGTCACCTTCGAAAACGCACTCGACATGGCCACCGGCAATTACAACCTGGCAGGCTATATGAGCGACGAGGGCGCAACGCACACCAACGACCTGTTCCTGCCGGAAGACCACGCCTCCAAGATCAACTACAGCTGCACAGAGTATTCACGCAAGGCAGCACCGGGCACAAAGTGGGTTTACCACACCTCCGATACCTATATTCTCGGTACGGCCATGAATGCCTATGTGCAGGGTATCGAGGGCAGCAGTACCGATATCTTCACCGACATCCTGCTCGATGAGGTACTGGCGCCGCTGGGCGTGAGCCCGACCGCGGAATTCACCCGGCGGACTTATGACTCGGTCGCGCAGCCGTTTAGCGGCTGGGGACTGATGTGGCTGCGCGACGACGTGGCCAAGATCGGCAGTTTCTTTGCCGGCGCCAGCCAATCGGTGCTGGACCAGAATCAGCTGAATGCGGCCCTGCAGAGGAATGCCGCGGATCGCGGTACCGACCCGCTCGCCGACTATAAGTACAACAACGGTTTCTGGGCCCACGAGGTCAGTGCCAACATGTCCGGCTGCAGCAACGACCTGTGGCTGCCATTCATGTCCGGTTACGGCGGTATCACCGTCCTGATCCTGCCGAACGACAGTGTCTACTACTATTTCTCGGATGACGATGTGTACAAGTGGATGGATGCGGCGGTAGAGGCCCACGCGATTCGCAGCCTCTGCCAGTAAGCCGGCGAAAGTCTCCTTTCCTCACAAGACGGAGCAGGGGCGCAATGCGCCCCTCAGACTGTGATAAACGCCGCATTCAATTCTGAGCTGGTGCGGTGGCGGCCAAGTACTAGGGCGAGCATTTCGAAACGCTGTGAATACATCCCTGTAAGCTCCGGCGGCGACGGTCCGGCCGCTCCAGGCATTCACGGCGCCTTCGGCCCTGTCGCCGACGGTTCGAAATGCTCGCCCTAGCACTTTGCCTTAAATTTTGACTGAATAACTTTGTCAGCAAATTGCGGGCGCATTGCGCCCCTTTTTTATTGCCAGGATAAGCAGTCCGGATTCAGGAACCGTTTTCCCGCAGGGACTTGTGCAATTGCACCGGCGCGGTCTGCCTGGCCTGTTTGCTGCGCAGGCGCAGATTGAGCATCTCCACCACCATCGAAAACGCCATGGCAAAGTAGATATAGCCTTTGGGCACATGAACGTCGAAGCCCTCGACGATCAGCGTCAGCCCCACCATGATCAGGAATGATAGCGCCAGCATCTTGACCGTCGGGTGGCGGTCGACAAAGTCACCGATGGGCTTGGCGGCCACCAGCATTACCAGCACCGCGAGCACGATGGCAATGGCCATAATGGAAATTTCATCCACCAGCCCCACAGCGGTAATGACCGAGTCGAGCGAGAAAACGATATCGAGAATCGCGATCTGCACCAGCACCATGCCGAAACTCGCCGCGGCGACCGAGGAGCCGCTGCTCTCGGCCCCCTCGAGACTGTTGTGGATCTCATGAGTGGCCTTGGCAATCAGGAACAGGCCACCGCCGACCAGGATGATGTCGCGCCCGGAGATTTCCATGCCCAGCACGGTAAACCAGGGCTCGACCAGTCCCATGATCCAGACAATGGAAAACAGCAGTGCCAGCCGCGTCAGCATCGCCAGTGCCAGGCCGATAAAGCGGGCCGGCTCGCGCTGCTTCTGCGGCAGTCGGCCGACAAGGATGGAGATAAAGATGATGTTGTCGATACCGAGGACGATTTCCAGTGCCGCCAGCGTTGCCAGCGCCACCCAGGCCTCGGGGTTGGCCACCCACTCAAACATGTAAAAATTCCTTTTTCTGCAACGGGGAATTATTTGAGCGGGTATTTTATTGGCCTTTTCAGCTGCCTTCCATCAGCCAGGCCATGGCCTCCGCTTCGTCTTCGAAATAGCGCGCCTCGCCGCCGATAAACCAGCTGCCCACCTTGGCTGCCATCTCCTGCCAGCGCCGGTTGCCGACCATGGCGACGCGGTTGAACTCCCGCCCGTGCTTGACGCCGAGCTTGAAGTCGTCCCAGGCCGCGCGCGGCTCCCAGCCTTCCATCTCCGTCGCGTCGAAGAAGACATTGATCTTGGGGTTTTCCACCCCGGCGATGGCGGACTCGAGCATCGGCACCAGTGACTGGTAGTCCTCGTGGGTCAGCTTGCCGCGCACATGCATGGTGAGAAAAAAATCACCGTCGATGCGCTCGAGACCGATAGATACACCGTGACGTTGCACACTCATAAGCGACTCCTGCTACTCCGGTGGCAGTCTGACGCATTTATAGTGTGGCACTGGGCCGGAGCCAATCGCAGGACAATGAGTGCAGAGGGAGAGTGGCCCGCGGGAACCATCGTTCGCCGCGGACCGGAGAGGAAAATCAGTGGCTGAGGATCTCGACGATCTCATGGGTGTGGTGCATCAGCCGGACTATCTCGCCCTCGATGCTGATGGTGACCAGGCCGTACTTGTCCACCGGTTTGACGATCACACCGTGGTGGTAAATTTCCGGCTCGAGGATTTCGCCCACCTGCAGCTTCTTCTTCCAGCCCGGGGGCAGTTCACCGCCGCGCTCGACTTTCTTCTGCAGGCCGGGCGGCAGTTCGCCGGGTTTGGCCAGCACACTGGCAGCCGGCAGTGCCAGCAGGACGGCGAGGCCGGTGGCGATTGCGGGTTTGAACATACAGAGTGTCCTCAGTCTGAAAGGTAGTATTCGACCGTCGAAACGACGCGCACTTTCTTGATATGCGGGTTGTTCTTGTCGCGGTCACTGATGCTGAACTGGCCCTGGGAGGCGCGTTTGATTTTGCCCAATACGCTATCGGAGTCCTCGGCAAATTTCTGTGCGACCTGTCGCGCCTCTTTGGTGGCCTGTTCGACCATCTGCGGCTTGATTTCGTTCAGTCCGGTGAAGATATATTCGATCTGGCCCTGGTAGTTGTTCTGGGAGAAGGCGATCCCCTCCTTGCCCAGATCCGCCAGCTTGTCCATGGCCGCGCGCACCTTATCGACCTGCTTCGAATAGACGGTCACGGTCTGCAGTGCGGTATAGCGAAACTCCGCCTTGGGCCCGCCGCCATACTGCTGCGCCGATTTGTCCGTGACCGCCGGCAGCGATACGGAGACCGCTTCCGGGGCTATCCCCTGATCGCCGAGGAAGCCCTCAATACGCGCGCTGCTACCGGCGATATCCCGGTACAGGGACGGCAGGTCATTGCTGGCGGCGGTAAATTGGATCGGCCAGATCACGATATCCGCCGGCACCTCACGCTCCGCCAGGCCCTTGACCGCAACGGTGCGCTCGTAGCCCTTGAAGCGGTCCACGGCGTTGCCGAGCAGGTAGCCCAGTGCCGTCAGGCCGAGGAGAATACCGACGCCCAGGAGCAGGGCGGCGAAGTTGTTCTGTGTCTTCATAGGTTTTCCGGAAACTTGCTGTGATCCATAAAAAAGGGCGATGACAAGGATCGCCCCCAGACGCTGAATCAGCACTGAATATTGGTGCTACAGGCAGATCTCGTCGTAGCCTCGCCCGCGAAACTCCAGCAGACAGAAGCCGTGGCCAAATGGGTCGGACAGGCCGGCAATGGCCCCCCATTTTTTGACCTGAATCTCTCCCTCCAGTTTCGCCCCCGCGTTCACCGCCCGCTCGACGGCGGCCTCGACATCCTCGACCACCAGATCCAGGTGCACCGGCGTCCAGTGGCGCTCGTAGCGCCGCGTCTGCGCCAGCGGTGTGGCGACGCGGGTGCCGCTTTCCTTGGCCAGCAGGTAGAGTGGCGCATTGGCGCCGAGCATCTCTACCCCCGCGGCGCCAAAGTGGCGACCGACACGCAGGCCGAAGGCATCGTGGTAGAAGGTGATGGCGCGCTCCAGGTTATCCACATCGATGTTGATCAGAATTTGCATCGGCATTTCCTATGGATTGCGCGGCTGTTGGCAGTTCCAGCAAAAATCGAAGGCCGCGCCGTTTTCCTCACCGCACCTGCGGCAGCGCCACGATTCCTGTTGCGCCTCCGCGTCGGCAAGCAGCTGCCGCGCGCGCTCGTAATCGCGCTCCCGCTCCAGCCACAACTCCGGCCAGGTCTGGTGCGGCGCCAGGTCGCCGGAGCCGCCCTGGGCGAATTCATTCTTCAGGAACACCGGAATACCGGCGACTTCCAGCTTGCTTTTCGCCAGCTCCACCAGCAGGCGGTTCTCGTGGGTGTATATGAGCCTGTTCATACCAAATTCGATAGTCGCGACGGAGGCCATTGTTTCGCAAGACAAGGCGCAGCGAGCGCCATGTGGTCGTTCCACATTAGCAAGCTGCAACGCAGTATTGCGGAAATCAGCCCGTCCCGGCTATCGAATTTGGTATGCACAGGCTCTACTTTCATCAATAAAAAGGGCCGCTATTGCGACCCTGAGAGTACCAGCCCCGATCGACAACTCAAATCTTTTACACCGCGTCGGCGCGGTCCATCACCACCTGTAATTAATCGCTGGCAAAGTCGGGACAGTCGCGGTTCGCACAGCCGTCTTCGCCGCCGACCATCTCGATTTCGAGCGTGGTGTTGCGCGGTCCCAGCGCTACGCGGCCATCGACCTTCACCTCACCGGAGGAGCCGGCAACATATTCGAGTATCACTCTGCCGAATGCGTTTCTCTGCACGGCCAGTCGCTGCCCGGTTTTGACCACTTCACCGCGAAATACGTACAGCTGTATCCACTCGCCCGCATGCGATCGCTCGACTTCCTGCAGGCCGTCGATCTCGCCCAGCACCCCGGCCGCCGTGGTGGTTGCCGCAGCCGGGCACGCAATCAATAACATCAGTAGAAACACGCAAGCGGATTTCACGGGTTGTCTCCTGCGCAGAAAAAAAAGCGGCGGGCCGGGCAGCCCGCCCAGGTGAGCATGTCGCCAGAATCCCTCTGAGAGGGCAATGATTTAGGTATAGACGAGGAATAAAATTCGCGCCATCTGCGAATGGCGAAATCGGCGCGGATAAGGGAGAAGCGAAAGAAAAAAGGGGCCGCGACTGCGGCCCAAGCTTAGGAGTCAGGGCCGAGAGCTCAGCCCTTAAGCAATATGTCGATCTGGACTATGAGTCAATTTCAGCGTAGTGAGCGGACGCCGCCAGGCATCCGCGCAGTAGCTGTAATCAGCTCAAATCGATCCAGGTGGATTTCAGTTCGCAGTACTTGTCCAGCGCGTGCAGCGACTTGTCGCGGCCGTTGCCGGACTGCTTGAAGCCGCCGAACGGCACGGTGATGTCGCCGCCGAAGTAGTTGTTCACCCACACGGAGCCGGCGCGAATATCGCGGGCCAGGCGGTGAGCGCGGCCGATGTTGTTGGTCCAGATACCGGCGGCGAGGCCGTAGATGGAGTCGTTGGCGATGCGCAGCGCCTCCTCTTCGGACTCGAACTCGATCACCGACAGCACCGGACCAAAGATTTCCTCGCGGGCGATGGTCATCTGGCCGGTAACACCGCGGAACACGGTGGGCTCGTAGTAGTGACCGCCGGCCACCGCTGCCGCCGGTTTGCCGCCGCACACCAGCTGCGCCCCCTGCTCCAGGCCCTTGGCCACGTAGAACTCGACGGTATCGAACTGGCTCTGGTCGATCAGCGCACCCATAACGGTGTTCGGATCCTGGGGGTGGCCCGGCACAAAGCGCTCGCTGGCCTTCCTGACCTTCTCGATAAATTCATCGGCAATGCCTTTCTCTACCAACAGGCGGGAGCCGGCGGTGCAGGTCTCGCCCTGGTTGTAGAAGATCGCCAGCGCCGCCGCTTCGGCGGCCTTATCCAGATCCGCATCGGCGAACACTATGTTGGGGCTCTTGCCGCCCAGCTCGAGGAAGGTGCGCTTCAGGTTCGACTGGCCGGAGTACTCGGTCAAGGTCTTGCCCACCTCGGTAGAGCCGGTGAACGTCAGGCAGTCGATATCCATGTGCAGGCCCAGCGCCTTGCCGAGGCTGCTGCCCGGGCCCGGCAGCACGTTCAGCACGCCGTCCGGCAGGCCGGCCTCTTTCGCCAGGCCGGCCAGCTTGATCGCGGTCAACGGCGTGTTCGAGGCGGGTTTCAGGATCACGCTGTTGCCGGTGGCCAGGGCCGGGCCCAGCTTCCACGCGGTAGTGGACAGCGGGAAGTTCCACGGCACTATCGCCGCGACCACCCCCAGGGGCATGCGGGTGACCAGGCCCAGCTCGTTCGGGCCGGTGGGGGCCACTTCGTCGTAGAGCTTGTCGATGGCCTCGCCGTTCCAGCGAATAGTGGTGACCGCGCTCGGCACGTCCACATTCATGGTGTCACTGATCGGCTTGCCCGCATCGAGGCTCTCGAGCAGTGCGATTTCCACCTTGTTCTGCTCGACCAGTTCGGCAAAGCGCACCAGGATCTTTTTGCGCTCCATCGGCGGCATATGCGACCAGACGCCGGATTCAAACGTCTCGCGGGCCACCTTTACCGCCAGCTCGGCATCTTCCGGACCACAGCTGGCGATCTGCACCAGCTCCTGCCCATCCGCCGGGTTGATGGAGGGCCGGGTCTCGCCGGACAGGGCGTCCACGTATTCGCCGTTGATAAAGGCGCGGCCTTCGATCTTGAGGCTGGCCGCCAGGGCCTGCCATTCCTGCAGGGTTTGGGGAGTCTTTTGTTGTTCTGACACGGCACACCTCATTTAGAAACTGAATGATTGTTCGGTTTATACCGAAAATGTGATCACAAATCAAAGAATATCAGAGTTCCTACCCTGATTTGAATGCAGTAGGTCTCAGTGTAGGGATGAATCCTGCACTCCCGCGGCGGCCTACTCCGCGGCACAGGCCTCGAAAGTGCCGCTATCGCGGTTCTTGCACACCCCGGGCACCGGGAACACCCGGTTGTGGAAGGCGATATAGAAACCCGGCGACATCAGCCGCGCGGCCAGCAGGGCCTCGGTGACATTCTGGCGCGCGTCGGAATCGATAAAGCCCATCGGCTTCATGGCGCCGGTGAAGACCACCGCGACCTTCGGCGTGCCCAGCTTGCGGAAGCAGTACTCGGCGGTGTCGGCCATGGTATCGGTGCCGTGCAACACCACGATCGGCTCGCCCAGCTCGGCGGTGCGGACCACCGCATCGGCGATCAGCTGGCGGTCGCTGTCATCCATTTCCAGCGAGTCCTTGTTCAGCACGCTCTCCAGTTCCAGCCGCGTGTAGGGCAGGCGCAGGCTGGCGATCAGGCCGTCGCGGATAATCGAGGCGCGGTTCTTCAGCGTGCCCTCGGCCTCGCAGTAACTCTTCTCGGTGGTGGCGCCGGTGGTCAGAATGCGAATGGTGGTGGTCGGGTTGAGATCGGTCATCGCGTCTCCGGGGCGGTGTTGGGCGGACTGCGACAATATTAGTCCAGCCGCTTCGTTGATGGCTCCGATCGGTCCTGCAGCGGGTAGCCGGCAGGGAAAAAACCTGATCGGTAAATATTTCCCAACCGGCTACCCGCTACAGGACCTGACATTGCAGGGAGGGGTAGGACCTTTACGCCCGGAGCGGTCAGACAACCCCCAGTCTCCACCCGATCCCGCCGCCGCTGGCTGTCCGTGAAAAAACCTGATCGGTAACTATTTCCCGAGGGGCTACCGGCACCAGGACCCGCCATGGTGCCAGCCCCAGGGCTAGGGGTCGGTCAGGCGACGCGGGTCTCCACCCGCAGCCAGTCGTCTTCAAGCTGCATCGCAATCCTGTCGCCGTGCAGCAGCTCGCCGACGCCGGCAGGGGTGCCGGTCAGCACCACGTCGCCGGGCTGCAGGGTGAAGTAGCTGCTGATATAGGCCACCAGATCCAGGATCGGCGTCAGCATGTGCGCCGTCTTGCCGCGCTGGCGCAGCTCGTCGTTCAGCCACAGGGAATAGCTGAGTTTGTCCCAGTCCGGCAGCCAGTCCAGCTTCACAAAGGGCGACAGCGGGCAGCTGCCGTCGTAACCCTTGGCCTTCTCCCACGGATGACCATCCTTTTTCAGCTGCGCCTGCAGGTCGCGCAGGGTCAGGTCCAGCGCCAGGCCGAGGCCGGCGATGGCCGCGGGCACTTCTGCCGCATTGGCGTCGGTCAGGGAATCGCCGATCAGCAGTGCCAGTTCGCCCTCGAAGTGACAGCTGCCGCGCCCCGCCGGCAGGTGAATGGGTTCGGCCATCGGCACCGCGGCAGTAGCCGGCTTGATAAACAGCAGCGGCGCCTCCGGCACCGGGTTGTTCAGCTCGGCGGCGTGGTCGGCGTAGTTGCGGCCCACACAGACGATTTTGCCGAGGGGAAGGGAGGTATCGGTGCCGCAGGTAAATTGATGTCGGTACATAATTGATTTAGATAGTTAGGATAGGTATTTCGAATAAAGCGCTGCAGGCCGCTTGTGGTATGATCGCGCCCTCGCCGGCTCCGGCGTAGTGTAACTTTTTTCCAGTCGCCCATCGTCAAGAGAGTGTTTATGGCTCTGCCCAATTTCGATCAAAAAGAGTCTCTGCAAAAAGACAAAATCCGCATTCTGCTGCTGGAGGGCGTGCACCAGTCCGCCATCGACCTGCTGGCGTCTCGCGGCTACACCAATATCGAGTTCCTCAAGACCTCGCTGCCGGAAGAGCAGTTGATCGAGAAGATTGCCGACGCCCACTTTATCGGTATCCGCTCCCGCACCCAGCTGACCCGCAAGGTACTGGAGAATGCGCACAAACTGATCGCTATCGGCTGCTTCTGCATCGGCACCAACCAGGTGGACCTGCAGGCGGCGACGGAGCTGGGCATCGCAGTGTTCAACGCGCCCTATTCCAATACCCGCAGCGTGGCCGAGCTGATTATCGCTGAGACCATTTTCATGCTGCGCGGCATTCCCGAGAAAAATGCGGTGTGCCACCGCGGCGGCTGGCTCAAGTCGGCGACCGGCTCCTACGAGGCGCGCGGCAAGACCCTGGGCATTGTCGGCTACGGCGCCATCGGCTCCCAGGTATCCGTGATGGCGGAGGCCATGGGCATGCGCGTGGTCTTTTTCGATGTGATCACTAAGCTGCCGCTGGGCAACGCCACCCAGATCCACTCCCTCGACGAGCTGCTGGCCGAGGCGGACGTGGTGTCCCTGCACGTGCCGGAGCTGCCATCTACCAAGATGATGATCGGCGCCAAGCAGATTGCGCAGATGAAACCCGGCGCTATCCTGCTGAACGCGTCCCGCGGCACTGTCGTGGAGATCGAGGCGCTGGCGGAAGCACTGAAGAGCGGCCACCTGGCCGGCGCGGCCATCGACGTATTCCCGGTGGAGCCGCGCGGCAATGAAGACGAGTTCGTATCGCCACTGCGCGGTATCGACAATGCGCTGCTGACGCCACACGTGGGCGGTTCCACCATGGAGGCGCAGGAAAATATCGGCACCGAGGTCGCGGAAAAGCTGGCCCACTATTCCGACAACGGCACCACCACCAGCTCCGTCAACTTCCCGGAAGTGGCCCTGCCCGGCCATGTGGGTGCCCACCGCCTGCTGCACATCCACAAAAACGTGCCCGGCGTGCTGAGTGCCATCAACCAGGTATTCTCGGACAACAAGATCAACATTTCCGCACAGTTCCTGCAAACCAATGAGACTCTCGGCTACGTGGTGATCGACGTGGATGCCGAGTACTCGGACCTGGCGATGGAGAAGCTGAAGAATGTGCCGAATACCCTGCGCTGCCGCGTGCTGTTCTAACGCGGCACGCACCTGACTTTCCTGCAACTTTCCCTGTAGAATCCGCGCTACAAAATGGCGGGCGGCATTCCAGCCGCCCGCCAGATTCTCTCCCCTTCGGCCCATCGGCCCAATCTGCGAGTTACCGTGCACAACAGAGACGACTCCGCCGCGACCGGCCTGCTCGCCGGTATTGCCGCCTTTCTCTTCTGGGGACTGGCGCCGCTGTACTTCAAGCTGCTCGAAGGTATTCCCTCCACGGAAATACTTGCACACCGGAGTATCTGGGCGCTGGTGCTGGCGCTGATCATCCTCGTATTGATCGGTAAGCTGGGGGATTTCCGCGCAACGCTGCGCGACCATAGAAAAATGCGCACACTCGCGCTGTCCGCGCTGCTGATCGGCAGCAACTGGCTGGTGTTCATCTGGGCCATCACCAACCAGCACCTGCTGGACGCCAGCCTCGGCTATTACGTCAACCCGCTGATCAGCGTGTTGCTGGGCGTGCTGGTGCTGGGAGAAAGGCTGCGCCGATTGCAGTGGGTCGCCGTCGGCCTGGCGGCAGTCGGCATCGGCTGGTACCTGTTGCAGTTCGGGCGGTTACCGCTGGTCGGGCTTTTTCTGGCACTGACGTTCGGCTTCTACGGCCTGGTACGCAAGCGCGCGCCGGTGGACAGCCTGACCGGTCTCGCCGTGGAGACCCTCTTTATGCTGCCACTCGCTCTGGCCTACCTGGTCTGGAGCACTAGCCCCAGCAGCAATCCACTGAACAACAGCTGGCAGTTGAATGGCCTGCTGCTGCTCGCCGGCCCCATCACGCTGACGCCCCTGCTGCTGTTCAATATCGCCGCGCGGCGGCTGAACCTGTCGACGGTGGGATTCTTGCAGTACATCGCGCCGACACTGCAGCTGCTGGTCGCGGTCATGCTGTTCCACGAGCCGTTTGACCACGACACACTGATGACCTTTACCTTCGTGTGGCTGGGACTGCTGCTCTATTCGGTGGATGCACTGGCGCAGCGGCGGAAACTGCAGTTACAGCAGAAGGCAGTGGTTTAACTGCGGCCTGATTCCTTCGAGGAACAGGCGCAGCGGCGCCCTCCTCGCTGAGGAGCGCAATTCAAATTAAGCATTCAGCCAGTCGTCCAGCGCCTTCAGTATCTGGTGCCGGAATGGCTGGGTCTCGTTGATCATCTGGTGGCGGGCACCGCGAATGATCACCCGCTTGCTGTTGGGGAAGCGGTCGCGGATGGCGCGCATGTTGTAGCGCCAGGACACCGTCTCGTCACCGGTGCCCTGCACGACCAAGATGGGCTTGGGGTTTTTCGCGGTTTTCGGGAAGATCTTCAGCCAGTCCACCATGGCGCCGAGCCAGCGCATCGACATCACCGGCGACTGCAGCGGATCCCGGTGCGCCTGGCGACGCACGAACTCTGCATCGTGGGTGTTGATATTGAAACCGCGATTGGGTGCGACCAGGAAGAAGCGGCCCAGGTAGTACATCCACTTGCGCACATGCCAGCGCGCCGGGCGCACCAGCGGCGCCAGCAGGAATACCTTGTCGAATGGCTGCCAGCTGCTGTACTGCAGATAGGCCAGCAGTGCAGCACCGCCGGTGCTCTGCCCCAGCGCGTGCCAGGGGCCCGGCAGTTTGTCGCGGGCTCTCTGCAGCAGTGCATCCAGCACCTGGCGATACTGCAGGAAGGTATCGATGGCCACCGGCTCACCGCTGGAGAGGCCGTGGCCGGGGAAATCGAAAATCACCACGTTCAGGTCGCGTTCGAGACCAAAGCGCACGGCGGCGCCGTAGATGCCGGTGTGGTCGAAATAGCCGTGGCAGATAAACAGGGTGCCGCGCGGCTTGTCCACCAGCCAGTACTGGGCCACCAGTTCGAAGCCGCAGGCGGTGAAAGTGCCGACGCCGGTTTTGCTCGCGCGCGGAAACTGCAGGTCGTAGTAGTTGCGGTATTCCTGCAGCGCCGGCAGCAGCGGGCCTTCATCGTTGGCGCTGAAATCCAGTTCCGCTAATTGCTGACGCAACGCCGAGTAATCCGGCCGCTTGAGTACCGGGCTGTGTTCGACGGTGGTGATGTCTTGCAGTAGATCCATTGAGTCAATGGTACTGCATTTTCACGGCGGGGGAATCGACTGGCTGTTGCGCCGGATACGAAATGGGTGGACGCCCGCTCCAACCATTTAGAGGATGTCGTCATGCCGGCGCAGGCCGGCATCCAGTTTAGTGGCACCTGGGTTCCGGCCTGCGCCGGAACGACGACAAATCAACCTTTACTTGATCTGCGGCTCCAGTTCACCGGCGACGTAGCGCTGGCTCATGGCGTCCAGGCTGATCGGGCGGATCTTGCTGGCGTTACCGGCAGTGCCGAAGGCCTCGTAACGGGCCACGCAGATATCCTTCATCGCATCCAGCGCCACCTTGTAGAATTTGCGCGGATCGAACTCTGACGGGTTCTGCGCCAGGAAGCGGCGGGTCGCACCGGTGGAAGCCAGGCGCAGGTCGGTATCTATGTTGACCTTGCGCACGCCGTGCTTGATGCCCTCGCAGATCTGCTCGACCGGCACGCCGTAGGTTTCCGGAATCTCACCGCCGAACTCGTTGATCACTGCCAGCCACTCCTGCGGTACCGAGGAAGAGCCGTGCATCACCAGGTGGGTGCCGGGAATGCGCGCGTGGATCTCCTTGATGCGGTCGATCGCGAGGATGTCGCCGGTGGGCGGGCGGGTAAACTTGTAGGCGCCGTGGCTGGTGCCGCAGGCGATCGCCAGGGCGTCCACCTTGGTCTTCTGTACGAAATCCGCAGCCTCTTCCGGGTCGGTCAGCAGCTGGTCGTGGGACAACACACCCTCGGCACCGACACCGTCTTCCTCGCCGGCCATGCCGGTTTCCAGGGAACCCAGGCAGCCCAGCTCACCCTCGACGGAAACGCCACAGGCGTGGGACATCTCCACCGCGCGCTTGGTCACGTCGATGTTGTATTCGTAGGAGGCCGGGGTCTTGCCGTCCTCCTGCAGGGAGCCGTCCATCATCACCGAGCTGAAGCCCAGCTGGATGGAGCGCTGGCACACCGCCGGGCTGGTGCCGTGATCCTGGTGCATCACCACCGGAATTTCCGGGAACTCCTCGATGGCGGCGAGGATCAGGTGGCGCAGGAAGGGCGCGCCGGCGTATTTGCGTGCGCCGGCGGAGGCCTGCACGATCACCGGGGAGTCGGTCTGCCGCGCCGCTTCCATGATCGCGCGCATCTGCTCCAGGTTGTTGACGTTGAATGCGGGCACGCCGTAGCCGTGCTCGGCGGCGTGATCCAGCATTTGGCGCAAGCTGATAAGGGCCATGAAACTTTCCTTTCTCGTCTGAATTTAAAATCTTTCTTTTGTATTTTTATTTCGTCATCCCGGCGCATGCCGGAATGACGGTGTGTTAGTTAATCGTCGGCGCGGGCCTTTATCCGTTGGCGCGACTTTCCAGCATCGCCACCGCGGGCAGGGTCTTGCCCTCTACGTATTCGAGGAAGGCGCCACCGCCGGTGGAAATATAGGAGACTTTGTCGGCGATGCCGTACTTGTCCACCGCAGCCAGGGTGTCACCGCCGCCGGCAATGGAGAAGGCGTCGCTGTCGGCGATCGCCTGGGACAGGCGCTCGGTGCCGCCACCGAACTGGTCGAATTCGAACACCCCCACCGGGCCGTTCCAGATAATGGTCTTCGCCTCTTTGAGAATCTCCGCGAGTTGGGCCGAGGACTGCGGACCGATATCGAAGATCATGTCGTCGGCGGTCACCTGGTCGGCGGACTTGGTCTCGGCGGCGGCGGACTCGCTGAATTCCTTGCCGGTCACCACGTCCACCGGCAGCGGGATATCGCACTGCTGCATCAGCGACTTGGCGGTATCCACCAGATCGTGCTCGCACAGGGACTTGCCCACCGGCTTGCCGCAGGCGGCGAGGAAGGTGTTGGCGATGCCGCCGCCGACGATCAGCTGGTCCACCTTGTCGGCGAGGGTTTCCAGCACGGTCAGCTTGGTCGACACCTTGGAACCGCCGACGATCGCCACCATCGGGCGCGCCGGCTCGGCCAGGGCCTTCTCCAGCGCATCGAGTTCTGCCGCCAGCAGGGGGCCGGCACAGGCCACCGGCGCGAACTTGGCCACACCGTGGGTCGAGGCCTGGGCGCGGTGCGCGGTGCCGAAGGCGTCCATGACGAAGATGTCGCACAAGCCGGCGTAGGCCTTGGCCAGCGCATCGTCGTCCTTCTTTTCACCCGGATTGAAACGCACGTTTTCCAGCAGAGCCACTTCGCCATCGGCCAGCTGGACACCGTCGCGCCACTCCTTGATCAGCGCGACATCGCTGCCGAGCAGCTTGCCAAGGTGCGCGGCCACCGGTGCCAGGGAGAACTCTTCCGCGTACTCGCCCTCGGTGGGGCGGCCCAGATGGGACATCAGCAGCACCTTGGCGCCGGCATCGATGGCGGCCCGGATGGTGGGGAGCGCAGCGCGAATGCGCGCATCCGAGGTGACAGCCCCGTCTTTTACCGGGACATTCAGATCTTCGCGGATCAGTACCCGCTTGCCCGCCAGGTCCAGATCCGTCATCAATTTAACCGCCATTCGCCAATCCCCCGTAGCTCGCTGTAGATAAAGTGGGCGCGGATTATATCGCCACCGCCTGCCGGGCGGCAGCCCGCGCGGAGTATATCAAGCCGTTCTGTAGTTGAATTACCACAGGGCGGTCGCGGCGCCCTGATAACGCTGTCATTTCATCCCCCTGACGCCGCGGTACAATTGTCCCGAGCATTCAACGCCTAGCCGCGGAGGTGGCGCCGGTGGACTATCTGGAGGAATGCAGCGCGCCCTGCCCATACTGCGGCGAAGTCATCACGCTGCTGGTGGATTTCTCTGCGGGTACACAGACCTATATCGAGGACTGCTCGGTATGCTGCCGGCCGATCGTCATCCGCTTGACGGAAAACGCAGACGGCTCCCTGGATGTCCGCCTGCAGCACGAGAATGAAACCTGAAGCCCGCCGAGCGATTTGCCGATAAAGACCTTCCCGCCGATTTCCCCGCCCGCTAGAATCCGCGCGCCAAACCCACACAAAATCTAAGTCTTTTCACCCCTGGCATTGAACCGCCAGGGCCGTACCTACAGGGAGTTTTGCCAATGGGAACCGCGGATAGCGATATCGTCTTTCAGAGCTATGGGCGCTGTTGCAACAACGAGCAGTTTTTTGTCGACTTTTACGACCGCTTTATGGGCAGCTCCGACGAAGTCCGCGCGCTGTTTGTCGATACCGACATGAAGCAACAGCGCCACCTGTTGCGCAACGGCATCATGCAACTGGTAATGCATGCCCGCGGTATGCCGGACAGCAAACTGCGTGCCCTGGGGCAGAGCCACTCGCGCAATGGTTACAACATTCGCCCGGAGTGGTACCGCCTGTGGCTCGACGCCCTGCTGGACACACTGCGCCAGCACGACGGGGAATTTTCCGCTGAGGTGGAGTCGGCATGGCGCCGCGCCATCCTGCCGGGTATCGAACTGATCCGCGACGCCTACTGATCTGCCTGAAAAAAACTTTTCAGCGGCCCTTTATTTCGCTCGGCCTGCCTGAAACCGGTTTGCCAGCGGTGGACCGGCCCGGTATAAAGTCCGCACGGAAGTCGCCGCCCAGGTGTTTGCAAGCAGCGCAGCAATGGCGTTTCTATTGGCTCACGGATGTGCCGCCACCGGCCAGTGTTACCGGTGCAGAACGACAATGAGCAGAGCAATCGGTTTTCTGCCCCCTTACTCGTCAGCGGTCTCCGAAGCCCATCCGGGACGGCGGCTTCAGGATCAAAAAATAAGTAAGGAAACCGCCATGAAAACCGTACGTCCGTACTGGATACCCCTGACGCTGTCGCTGGCGATAGCCGCCTGCGGAGAGGCACCGCAAGGTAACAAAACCACCAATATTGAATCGCTGCCCGCACCGACTGCGGCAACCAGTGCCGCAGAAGTCGCCGACGCGCTGCATATCCCCCACGAAAAATTCACCCTGCCCAACGGTCTGCGCGTCATCGTGCACGAGGACCGCAAGGCGCCGATCGTCTCCGTGGGTGTCTGGTACCACGTCGGCTCCAAGGATGAGAAACCCGGGCGCACCGGCTTCGCCCACCTGTTCGAGCACCTGATGTTCAATGGTTCGGAAAATTACGACGACGAATTCTTCAAGCCGTTTGAACAAGCCGGCGCCACCGGCATGAACGGGACAACATGGCTGGACCGCACCAACTATTTCGAAACCGTGCCCAGCAATGCTCTGGATATGGCGCTGTGGATGGAGTCGGACCGCATGGGCCACCTGCTCGGCGTTATCACCCAGGAGAAGCTCGACGAGCAGCGCGGCGTGGTGCAGAACGAGAAGCGTCAGGGACAGAACCAGCCCTACGGCAAGGTCTGGGAAAAAATGCAGGCCGCCATTTTCCCCGAGGGTCACCCCTATTCCTGGACCACCATTGGCTCCATGGAAGACCTGGACTCGGCTGCACTGGAAGACGTACACGAGTGGTTCAAGACCTACTACGGCGCCGCCAATACCGTGCTGGTACTGGCCGGTGATATCGATGTGGAAACCGCAAAGGAAAAGGTGGGCAAATACTTTGCGGATATTCCCGCGGGCCCGCCGCTGATCAAGAAAAAGGCCTGGATCGCCAAGCGCGACCAATCCAGCCGCGACCAGATGTTCGACCGAGTCGCCCAGTCGCGCATCTACAAGGTCTGGAACGCCCCGAACCTGGGTCACGAGGACGCCAACGCCATGGCCCTGGCGGCCGCGGTACTGGGCGACGGCAAGAACTCGCGCCTCTACGAGCGCCTGGTGTACAAGGACCAGATAGCCACCAGCGTCAACGTCGCCCTGTACGAGTTCGAGTTGTCGTCCATCTTCCAGGTCATCGCCGATGCCAAGCCCGGCGTCGAGCTGGCCAAAGTGGAAGCGGCCATCGAGGAGGAGCTGCAGAGATTCCTCGAAGAAGGCCCGACCGCCGAGGAACTGGCGCGGGTCAACATGAGCGAGTACGCGGCTTACGCGCGCGACCTGGAACAGGTGGGCGGCTGGAGCGGCAAGGGTGTGATCCTGGCCCGCGGCGAGCTCTACCTGAACAACCCCAACGGTTACCTGGATGCCATCGCCGAAAAGCAGCAGCTGACCCCACAGCAGGTGCAGGGCGCCGCGCAGGAGTGGCTGTCCAGCGGCGACTACAACCTGGAAGTGCACCCCTTCCCCGAGTACAAGGTCGCGGACAGCGGCGCCGATAGATCCAAACTGCCGGACACCGGTGAGTTTCCGTCGGTGCCCTTCCCCGAGCTGCAGACCGCGGAGCTCTCCAACGGCCTCAAGGTGATTCTGGCGGAGCGCAACTCCGTACCGGTGGTGGACATGCGCCTGATCTTTGACGCCGGCTACGCCGCCGACCAGGGACAGAAGCTGGGCACCTCCAGTTACGCCATGTCGATGCTAAAAGAGGGCACCGCCAGGCTGAGTGCGCTGGAGATCAGCGCCAAAGAAGAAATGCTCGGTGCGCGTATTGGCACAGGTGCCGATATCGACACTGCGACAGTGAGCCTGAATGCGCTGACCGGCAACCTGGATGATTCCATGGCGCTGTACGCCGATATAGTGCTGCGCCCGGCCTTCGCCAACGAGGAAATAGAGCGCAAGCGCAGCCGTTGGATCGCGGGCATTCAGCAGGAAAAAACCAAGCCGGTGCAGATGGCGCTGCGCAGCCTGCCACCGCTGCTGTACGGGGCGGACCATGCCTACGGCGTGCCCTTTACCGGCAGCGGCACCGAAGCCTCCATCGGGTCGCTGACCCGCGAGGACCTGCTCAACTACCACCAGACATGGATGCGCCCGGACAACGCCACGCTGGTCGCGGTGGGTGATATCACCATGGATGGACTGGTGCAGAAACTGGAAAACCATTTTGCCGACTGGCGTGCGCCCGAAGCCGCCCTGCCGCAGAAGAACCTGGCAAAAGTCGCGCACCCGCAGCAGGCCAGTGTCTACCTGATCGACAAGCCGGACTCCGAGCAGTCCATCATTATCGGCGGCCTGCTCGCGCCCTCGGAGAAGATCGCCGAGCGCGAGGCGCTGCATATGATGAACGATATCCTCGGCGGCACCTTCACCGCGCGCATCAATATGAACCTGCGCGAGGAGAAGCACTGGGCCTACGGTGCCTACTCGTTCATGACCGGCGCCAAGGGGCAGCAGCCACTGCTGGTCTACGCACCGGTGCAGACCGACAAGACCAGTGAGTCCCTGGCGGAACTGCAGAAGGAGCTACGGGCCTACATCGGCGATAAGCCGGCAATGGCCGCAGAGCTGCAGAAGGTAAAAGACAAGCGCATCAACGAACTGCCCGGGCGCTTCGAAACTATCGCGGCGGTATCCGGTGCAGTTTCAGACATGATCACCTACGAGCGCCCACTGAATTATATGGATGGCTACGCGGAGCAGATTCGCGGCGCAAATCTCGACAACATCCACGCGCTGGCGCGAAAGACGATCAAGCCGGAGCAGTTTATCTGGGTCATCGTCGGCGATAAGGCAAAAATCGAGGCAGGTGTTCGCGATCTGAATATCGGCCCGATCGTGGAGCTGGATGCAGACGGCAAGCAGGTTCCCAGCCTGGCATCGAATTAAACTTCTTACAGCAGCGGCCCGTGGCGGCGGTCGAAAGCGGTTTTTTACTGCGGACGACCGTGCGGCCATGGGCCGTTTTTTATTTTTGAAGTGACACCGGGGTAAACCAGAACCGGCTGGTATCAGGATGTACAAATGTACCAAACTTATCCGAGACCCCGATAAGTTCGACGATACTAACGATCTGTTCCTCAGCAAAACAGGCGCCAAAATTCCACCACATTCTAAGTTTGCCAACCCCGTCACGACTGCTAGATTTTCTAGTTGGCGAAAGCCCGCAAGTTGCTATTTTTCGATTTCCTCCACCTGCAGTCGGCACCGTTGCTCCCAATGACCCTTTAGGGAAAAAAGGTCGCCGGGTGGCCACAACATCAATAACGATAGAAATTCAGGCCTATTCTGGAGCTTTTCTAATGAGAAACACCTTGTCGATATTTGCCGCTGGCGCAATTGCGCTGGCCGTATCTGCGCAAGTAAACGCGGCAGACGAGCGTTACATCATCAAATTCAAAAATGGCAAAGGCGCTGCCGTCAAAGCGCAAATGCAGCAAAACGGTGGCCGTTCGGCCCTGGCGCTGGACAAGCACAATGCGTTCGCCGCGCACCTGCCGCAAAAAGCGCTGCAGGCGCTACAGAACAATCCCAACGTCGAATACGTCGAAGAGGACGTGAAGCGCTACCTGCTGTCCCAGGAAGTTCCCTTCGGCATTCCGATGGTACAAGCGGACCAGGTCAGCGACGGCGTAGCCGGCAACCGCACCGTCTGTATCATCGACTCCGGTTATGACATTTCCCACGAAGATCTGTCCGGCAACGCCGTTTCCGGCAGTAACGATTCAGGCACCGGCAACTGGTACGAAGACCAGAACAGCCACGGCACCCACGTGGCGGGCACCATCGCCGCGATGAATAACGGTGTCGGCGTCGTCGGCGTACTGCCGAACAGCAATATCAACCTGCATATCGTCAAGGTGTTCAATGCCGACGGCTGGGGCTACTCGTCCTCGCTGGTGGCAGCCGCAGACGCCTGTGTCAGCAACGGCGCCAATGTGATCAACATGAGCCTCGGTGGTGACCGCGCCTCCAAGACCGAAGAACGCGCCTTCGCCGACATCTACGCCAACAACGGCGTCCTCTCCATTGCCGCCGCCGGCAACGACGGCAATACCCGCCACTCCTACCCGGCCTCCTACGACTCCGTGGTTTCCGTTGCGGCCATCGACAGCAACAAGGTAATTGCGGACTTCTCCCAGCAGACAGACCAGGTCGAAATGGCCGGTCCCGGCGTCGATGTACTGTCCTCTGTGCCAGTAGGCATGGGCCTGTCCACGACGCTGACCGTCGGCGGCGGCGATATTGAAGCCACCGGCATGGAAGGCAGCCCGATGGGCTCCGCGACCGGCGCCCTCGAAGACTGCGGCACCGGCGAGTCCGCCTGCACCAGCGCCGCCGGCAAGGTGTGCCTGATCCAGCGCGGCAATATCAGCTTTGCCGACAAGGTGCTCAACTGTGAGGCCGGTGGCGGTATCGCTGCGGTGGTCTACAACAATGAGCCGGGCATGCTCAACGGCACACTGGGCGAGACTGTCACCAGCATCCCCTCCGCCGGCATCTCCGACACCGATGGTGCGGCGCTGCTGAACCAACTCGGCGCCAGCACCACACTCGCCATCGAGGCGAGTGACTACGCCTACTTCAACGGCACCTCCATGGCGACACCGCACGTGGCCGGCGTGGCGGCTCTGGTGTGGAGCCACTACCCCAACTGCGCGCCGGGCGAGATCCGCGCGGCCCTGAACGCGACCGCCGAGGACCTCGGTGCAGCCGGCCGCGATAACGCCTACGGCAACGGTCTGGTACAGGCCATGGACGCCGTTAACTACCTGGGCGCCAACGCCTGTACCGGCACCAACCCCGGTGACGGCGGCGGCACCGGTGGCGGCGGCAATGGCGGCGGTGGCAAAGGGGGCGGCAAGCCCAAGAACCGCTAACCATTTCCTGCTGAAATAAAAAGCAGAAACTTAAGGGGCCCTCGGGCCCCTTTTTCAATTCTTTTCCCTGCTCGCTCCGACGCGATAATCACCGGCAATGCAGCGGATATGGTTTAATAGCCGGCCGAATTTTCTACCGAACAACACTATGCAACTGGAATTCCTTACCGCCACCCTGTTCAACCTGGGCATCAACCTGCTGTACACATTGCTCGCCCTGTTTATCGGCATAGTCGCGCTGATCGCGATCGACAAGAAGCTGCTGAAGCATGTCGATATCGAGGGTGAACTGAAAAACGGCAATATTGCGGTGTCGATATTTGCCTCGACGATTCTGATTTTTGTCGCGATCATTATTTCATTCGGGCTGAAAGGTTAACGGCGTGCGCCACTGGATCGTTCCCTGTTTGTTGGGCGTCGCGCTGCTACTGCCGGAACTGCTGCGCAATGCCGCAGAACAGCCGCGGGAAAGCCGCGCGCCGACACAACAGATAGAAGGCGAAATACACCGCGACTTTGGAAGCGACTCGACCTCAACGGAGAACTACCGGGACCGCCAGCACGGCGTGGTACGCGTAACCGGTACCAGCCAGCCGCTGCCGGAAGAAACCATTCAACAGATTGTCGCCAAGCGCAGCACCGAACAGAGCGCCTATGTATCTGTCTGGAACTGGCAGGGCATCCCCATGGTGACCGCCTCCGCGCGCGGCCTCGACAGCAAGCACCACTTCGCCAACAGCTATCTGGTGGGCTTCCGCCCATTCAAGACCAGTCAGCTGTGGGTACCGCTCTATACCCTGGCGATCCGCAAGGAGTACCAGTACGACCACCTGCAGTACGCCGGTCTTTCCGATATCTGGCAGACCTCGCGCCAGGCGTTTTACCAGAAGCGCGGCGACTGTGAGGATCACGCGATACTGCTGGCGGACTGGCTGATTGAACTGGGGGTCGATGCGCGGGTGGCGCTGGGAACCCACAACGGCCAGGGGCACGCCTGGGTAGTGGCGATCGTGGACAACAAGGAATACCTGCTGGAAGCCACCAGCAAGCGGCGCCAGTCCAGCTGGCAGGCCATGCCGCTGGCGGAACTGGCCGAGGGCTATGAAGCGGAATTTCAGTTCAACCGCAATTTTTTCTGGGCCAAAAAGGATTCCGGCCCGACGCGGAAATATCGCGGCAGCCACTGGATCAAGAAATCGCAGTTTATCCGCAGCTGATGCCCGCCCATTTGTAGGAGGCTGTTTGCAGGCGAATATTCGCAAAGCCTCCCTGGCCTTCCATTCGCCTGCAAGCAGGCTCCTACCAGCTCTTCTCGCCTTCCATTAAATAGGCGAGCCCGGCGGCATTGCCTTCAGGTCTCCGGCTTCCACTTTTAATTCGCCATCCATAAAGGCACCGATGCGCTGCGCCTGGTAGTAGTAGTGCGCGCTGTAACCCTGCGGATCGTCACCAAACAATTTCATCCGCCCCATGGCCTGCTGGAATTTCGCCAGCTGCAGGCTCGCCTTGGCGCGCACGGATTCGGACGCTTTCTTGTCGCTCGCCAGCAACATCAGGCGCTGGATATACACGTGATTGACGCGCTGATGGATAGTCGCCTGCAGCCCGGAGTATTTGCCCGAATCCAGTGCCAGCCCGGTCAACTTGTCGAGCAGAAAATCAAACCCGGGAATTTCACTGCTGCGCGCGTGTTGCTGGCCCATGCGCGCAGCGCGCTGTGGATCGAGCAGGATCGCGAGGGTGTGACCGGCAGCGGCCTCACTCATGGCCACCGCATCGAAGGCGACACCGGTGTAGGACGGGAAGCTCTCGTCGGTGCGCGCGAAGCCATAGGACTTGGGTGGCAACAATTGCAGCACTCGTTCCGGCAACGTCAGGAATTCAGGGTTCAGGGTATTGAGCAGCGCGTCTATCGCCTGCTGCTGCCGCTCTGCCGGCACCAGCGTATAGCTGTTCTGATCGGCGCTGTTGTACAGATAGTCATAGTCAAGGCCACCGATCAGTTTGCCGACGGCTTCCGCCTGGTAACGGTGCCCGTAATAGACGGGTACCAGTGTCTCCTCGAGGGAGGAGCGCGGTGCATCCTGTGGGTTGGCCGCAGTGGAGAAGTTGTCCAGCGCGTGGCGGCGCAGCTCGACCATACGCGCGAATTCCGCCAGCGGCTCCTGGCCGTTATCCCACAGGTGGGAAACCGCGTGCGCGTTGTTGATCGCGCGGGAATCCGGATCGGAGATGAAACGTAGCTTCTGCGCCTCCGCTTCGGCAATCACGCCCGCGAGGTACTTCTGTTCGTCGGCGCCATTGCCGTAGCCACTCTCTCCATAACCATAGCGAATCGCCAGCTTGTCCCAGGCGCCGATACCACTGGCGTAGGCCTCGGCCAGTTCCAGCTTATCCCCCTGCAGCGATACCAGCGGCGCCGGGTAGTCCATCACCGAGGCGCGCGCATCGATGCTGGCGGCGAAGTTGTGGGCCAGTCCCAGCGTGTGGCCGACCTCGTGGGCCGAGAGCTGGCGGATGCGCGCCAGCGCCATTGCCTTCAGTGCCGCGGTATCGGCACTTTCGTTGCCGTACGGTTGCAGCAGGCCCTGGGCGATCAGGAAGTCCTGGCGTACCCGCAGCGATCCGAGGGTGACGTTGCCCTTGATGATCTCGCCGGTACGCGGATCGGCGATCGAGTAACCGTAGGACCAGCCGCGGGTGGAGCGGTGTACCCAATTGATGACGTTGTAGCGCACATCCAGCGGATCGACATCCTCCGGCAGTATTTCCACCCGGTAGGCATTCTTGTAGCCGGCGGCCTCGAAGGCCTGATTCCACCAGCTGGCCCCCTCTACCAGTGCGCTGCGCACCGGCTCCGGCACGCCGGAATCCACGTAGTAGACAATCGGCTCCACCGCTTCGTCACTGCCGGTTTTCTTCTCCAGGCGGTGCCGGTAGATCAAGCGCTGGTCCAGCGGCTGATCGATCGCGGTGGCGTAGTCCCGGTACTCGAACGGGAAGTAACCGCTGCGGCTGTGGAAGCGACGCGGCTGATACGCATCGTCCGGCAGCTCGACCAGGGAGATATGCTGGCGCAGAGACACCAGTGTCGGCGTCGGCACCACCTCCTGCAGGTACTTGCCCGGCTGGCTGCCGGCAAAGGTCAGCTGCGCCTCGAATTCACTGTTGTTGGGGAAGTTCTTCGTGCGCGGCAGGTAGATCGCGGACTTGGACGGATCGACGCTGTAGGCGCCCTGCTCGGTCTGCTTCAGGCGCGCGGCGATACCGTGCTGATCACTCAGCAGGAAGGGGGTGAAATCCACCAGCACACGCTCGTCGTCCAGTGCCAGCGCCTCGAAGCCCCAGAGTACCGACGACGCAAACGCCTCCGCCACCGCGCGCCGCTCGGCGGCATTGTCCGACTGGGCGCGGTACTTCAGGTTCAGCTGGTGCAGCAGCACCTTGTTGCCCGACCGCTCGAACTTCACCAGACGGTTGTCCCCCACCTGGTTGCGGTCCAGCCCCACCGGATTGGAACCCAGCCCCTGGGCCAGGCCGGTCAGCAGCAGGAACTCGCGATCGAAGTCGGCGATCTCCAGTAATATGCGGCCGGAATCGTCATCCCAGTAGAAGTCCTGGTAGCCGGCATGCTTTTCCATACCGGCGGTGTACTCGGTGATGGTTTTGGCCTGGGTGGCCAGGCTGAGCAGTGCCAGGCATGCCGCGAAGATCATCCTGCGTATCGACATATGCTGTCCCCAACTTATTAGATTTCTAGGAGAGCCCCGGCCTGAACCAGGGGGGGCATTCGGGTAGTCCGGTAGGTTAACATTTAATCTGCCATTGGTGGCATGCCCCGCCTGACCGTCCATAAGAAAGGGGGAGCAAAAAAATGCATCCGCTACTGCATCCGAATCTGCACCCCACATCGTCCATCAGGTAATAAGGAAAATCCGGAGACCAAGTTCATGTGGAAGCCACTGGCCATCTCAACCCTGATCGCCACGAGTGCCGCGGCACACGCCGGGGACATTCACCTCAATATCTCGGATGAGGAACAGTGCAACGCCGAACTGAACTACTCAGTCCGGGTCGGGCCAGACTTCTTCGAGGCGCGCAAGGACAAGGGCGACGCCGCGGTAATGGTCCGCTACCAGTCTCCAACAGAACTGGTTGTCGACGGCGAGACAGTGCAACTCAATGAACAGCAGCAACAGCTGGTACGGGATTACCAGCAGCGACTGCACGGTACCGGGCGAGAGATACTGCTGATCTCCCTGGAGGCCGTGGATATCGCGCTGAACGGCATGTCTGCGGCAATCACCGTACTCGCCGGCAAGGACCACCCGGACAATATCGAACTGAAACAGACCTCTGACGAGATCCTGCGCCGCGCCGAAGAGCGCCTGAACCGCGAGGGCGAGATCTATACGCTTGGCGACCCGGATATCGATGCCTTTATCGAGCAGGCAGTCGAAGAGGAATTCGAGCCGAAAATCGAAAAGCTGGCGATGGAATCAGCCGGCACCATTGCCTGGCATGCCTTAAAAGCGGTATTCACCGGCGGTCGCAGTATCGAGCACGAAGCCGAGCAGATGGCGGAAGAGATTGAGCAAGAGGTGGAGCAGCGGGCCGAGGGCCTGGAAATGCGCGCCGCGGGACTGTGCCAGCAGCTCGAGGCCATCGACCGTATCGAGAGCGAACTGCAACAAACCATTCCCGCCCTGGCACCCTACGATTTCGTCGCGATTAGATAGTTGACCCTACCCCCCAAGCAAGTGGTCGGCCGCCCCAGGGCGGCCTTTTTTTAAGGCCCGCACTACGAGGCGAATTTGGCCAATCGTTGAGCCACATCCAACATTCGATTCGCAAACCCCCACTCGTTATCAAACCAGATCAGGATCTTCACCAGCTTGCCACCGGCCACGCGAGTCTGGCTGGCATCGACGATGCCTGAGCGGGCATCGTGATTGAAGTCGCAGGAAGCGAGGGGTTCTTCGGTGTAGCCGAGCACGCCGGCAAATTCGTTTTGCGCGGCGGATCTGAGCAGATCGTTGACCTCGGCCTGGGTGACCGACTTGTGCAGCTGTACGGAAAGGTCAATGGCCGAGACGTTGACCGTGGGTACGCGCATAGCCTGGGCTTCGAACCGGTCGGCCAGGTGCGGCAGAATACGCTCGATACCCCGCGCAAGCCCGGTATCGACTGGAATGATGGAAGTCACGGCGGAGCGGGTCTTGCGCAGATCGGTGTGATGGTAGGCATCGCTCACCGGCTGATCGTTCATCGCCGAGTGAATGGTAGTAATTACACCGGCGTCGATACCGAACGCCTTATCCAGTGCGGCGATCACCGGCACACTGCAATTGGTGGTGCAGGACGCGGCGGAAATAATTTTCTCATCGCCGGTCAGGCTGGTGTCGTTGACACCGTAAACGATGGTCGCATCCACGTCGCGACTGGCGGGCTGTGAAAACAGCACTTTCTTCGCACCGGCTGTCAGGTGCAGCTCGGCGCGTTCGCGCTCGCTGAAGCTGCCGGTGCACTCCAGCACAATATCCACACCCTCTGTTGACCAGTCCAGGTCTTCCAGCCGCTCGCAGTGGGTCACCGCGATACGGTCGCCGTTGACGATCAGGACATCCGCCTCAACCGATACGTCGCCGAGGAAGCGGCCGTGTACGGAATCGTATTTGGTCAGGTGGGCAATGGTGGCGCAGTCGGCCAGTTCGTTGATGGCCACTATTTGCATACGATCGCGGCTGCCGGACTCATAGAGCGCACGCAGTACGGAGCGGCCGATGCGGCCGTAGCCATTAATGGCGAGTCGGACAGTCATGGGGCAGTAGCCGGTATTGGCATGGGATACAGACTCCGGTGCAATCTGGATTCCGGCCTGCGCCGGAATGACGGCTCCAATCAATATTGGGCGTCATGCCGACGACTGCCGGCATCCAGATGTACTAGAAGCAATTACTTCAGCAGTTTGTCCACAGCTTCCGCGACCTTGTCGACAGTAAAGCCGAAGTACTTCATCAAGTCACCGGCCGGCGCAGATTCGCCAAAGGAACTCATGCCGATAATAGCTCCGTCGAAGCCGACGAACTTGTACCAGTAGTCCTTGTGACCTGCTTCGACCGCGACGCGCGCGCGCACCGCGGACGGCAGTACCGACTCGCGGTAGGACTCGTCCTGTTCCATAAACAGCTCGGCACACGGCATGGAGACCACGCGAACCTTTTTATCGCCCAGCTTTTCCTTCGCCGCCATCGCAAGTTCCACTTCGGAACCTGTGGCGATGATGATCGCATCCGGTGTGCCGTCACAGTCGGCCAGGACATAACCGCCCTTCTCGATCTGCGCCAGCTGCACGTCGTCGCGCTGCTGCGGCGCCAGGCCCTGGCGGCTGAAGATCAGCGCGCTGGGGCCGTCCTTGCGGGCCACGGCCGCTTTCCAGCTCACCGCGGATTCGGTGGCGTCGCAGGGGCGCCAGGTGTGCAGGTTCGGCGTGGCGCGCAGTGCGGTCAGCTGTTCCACCGGCTGGTGAGTGGGGCCGTCTTCGCCGAGGCCGATGGAATCGTGGGTATAGACAAAAATCACACGCTGCTTCATCAGCGCCGCCATGCGCACCGCATTGCGGGCGTATTCCATAAACATCAGGAAGGTCGCACCGTAGGGCACGAAGCCGCCGTGCAGGGCGATACCGTTCATGATCGCGCTCATGCCGAACTCGCGCACGCCGTAGTAAACGTAGTTGCCGGACGCGTCGTCGGCGGTCACGCCCTTGGAGTCGGACCAGATGGTGAGGTTGGAGCCGGCCAGGTCGGCGGAGCCGCCGAGGAATTCCGGCAGCAGCGGGCCGTAGGCATTGAGCGCATTCTGGCTCGCCTTGCGGGAGGCGATCTTCTCGGCGCCCTGCTGGCACTGCTTAATGTACTCGTCGGCTTTCAGCAGGAAGTCTGCCGGCAGCTCGCCACTCATGCGGCGCTCGAATTCCGCCGCCAGATCCGGAAACTCCTCGCGGTAGTCGGCGAGAATGTCTTTCCACTCATCTTCCTGAGCTTCACCCTTGCCGCGCGCATTCCAGGATTCGGCAATGGCTTCCGGGACTTCGAACGGCGCATATGGCCAGTTGATGGTTTCGCGTACCAGCGCGATCTCGTCGTCGCCCAGTGGCGCGCCGTGACACTCCTCGCGACCCTGCTTGTTCGGCGAGCCGAAGCCGATCACGGTCTTGCAGCAGATAATGGTGGGCTTGCCTGTTTCCGCACGCGCTTCTTCAATCGCCGCCTTGATGGCTGCGGGGTCGTGGCCGTCGACGCCCGGAATCACGTGCCAGCCGTAGGATTCAAAGCGCTTGGGTGTGTCGTCGGTGAACCAGCCCTCGACCTCACCGTCGATGGAGATGCCGTTGTCATCGTAGAAGGCGATCAGCTTGCCCAGGCCCAGGGTGCCGGCCAGGGAGCAGGCCTCGTGGGAGATCCCCTCCATCAGGCAACCATCGCCCATGAACACATAGGTGTGGTGGTCGATCAGCTCGTAGCCGGGGCGGTTGAACTGCGCCGCCATCACCTTCTCTGCGAGCGCCATGCCCACCGCGTTGGTGATGCCCTGCCCCAGTGGACCGGTGGTGGTCTCGACCCCCGGCGCGTAGCCGTATTCCGGGTGACCCGGGGTCTTGGAGTGCAGCTGGCGGAAGTTCTTCAGCTCGTCGATCGGCAGCTCGTAGCCGGACAGGTGCAGCAGGGAATACAGCAGCATGGAACCGTGACCGTTGGAGAGCACAAAGCGGTCGCGGTCGGCCCAGTCGGGGTTGGCCGGGTTGTGTTTCAGGTAGTCATTCCACAGCACTTCGGCGATATCCGCCATGCCCATGGGCGCACCGGGGTGGCCGCTATTGGCTTTCTGGACCGCATCCATGGACAGGGCGCGGATGGCGTTGGCCTTTTCTGTGCGAGACGGAGTAGAAGACATAGGGGAGCTCTCTGGTTCTCAGATGGGCCGCGGACTGGCTCTTGATGGTCCCGAAGAACCAGAGAGTCCGCAACGACGAAAATGGGGGCGTATTTTCCCGTAATCGCCGGGCGGGCGCAAAGGCCGCAGGATCGATTTCTGCCTCGTGGCGACAACATTCTCCTAACCCGGCACTCAACTGCATGCTCCGCACAACTGCATCAAAATAATTTTATGCAGCTATATCAAAATATTTTGATATAGCTGAACATGACTGCTAGACTCGCGGCCATGCCCGAGTCCAATAGCACCCCTAATAGCACAGCGGAATCCAGCCCCGGCGCCGAGATCCCGCTGCTGGCGGCGACCCTAAAGGCCGCCGGCGACCCGCTGCGGCTCGAGATTCTGCGCCTGCTGAGCCAGGACTCCTACAGTGTGCTGGAGCTGTGCCGCATCTTCGACCTGCGCCAGCCGGCACTCAGCCACCACCTGAAGGTTCTGGCTCAGGCGGGGCTGGTGAGCAAGCGCCGCGAGGGCAACAGCCTCTTTTACCGCCGCGCCGGTAACAGCCCGCTGCTGCTGCAGCTATTCGCCAGCCTGGACCAGCTGCCGCTGTCCGCCGAGCGGGCGCTATCGGTGGCGCGGATCGCCGAAGAGCGCGGCGAGGCGTCGCGGCGCTTCTTCGCCGACTACGGCAACCGTTTCCGCGAACAGCAGGAACTGATCGCCAGTTATAGCGTTTACGGCCCCCAGGTGGCACAGCTGCTGAAGCCGGGCCGTCACGCCATTGAGGTGGGCCCCGGCGAGGGCGAGTTCCTCGAGGAGCTGACTTCTCGGTTCAGCACCGTCACCGCCCTGGACCTTTCGTCCACTATGCTGGAGCGCGCGCAGGCCTTCGCCGACGAAGAGGGGCTCCGCAATATCGAGTTTGTCTGCAGTGATACCCGCGCTGCGGCTGCGCGCCCGGGCAGTGCCGACAGCATCGTCGTGAACATGGTGCTGCACCACACTCCGGAGCCGGCGCAGATCTTCCGCGATCTGCACACGGCGCTGAAAGACGGCGGCCAGCTGCTGGTGGCGGAACTGCAAGACCACCGCCAGGACTGGGCGCGGGAAGCCTGTGGCGACCTGTGGCTCGGATTTACCCCGGAGCAGCTGACCGACTGGGCTGAGTATGCCGGACTGGTCAACGGGCGCAGCGTCTACAGTGCATTGCGCAATGGCTTCCAGATCCAGATTCGAGAATTTATCAAACCCTGACGGGGCACCGTCAGAGCCGGAATATTGAAATAACCGCCCGCGGCGGAATAAATGGAGCGCAAAGCAGCGCTATCAACGGAGACCATCACATGAGTGAATACAGACTGTTTACCTCGGAGTCCGTATCCGAAGGGCACCCGGACAAGATTGCCGACCAGATTTCCGACGCGGTACTGGATGCGCTGCTGGCGCGCGACAAGCAGGCGCGCGTGGCCTGTGAAACCCTGGTGAAGACCGGTATCGCGGTCATCGCCGGCGAGATCTCCACCACCGCCTGGGTCGACCTGGAAGACCTGGTGCGCAAGGTAATCACCGAGATCGGCTACACCTCTTCCGACGTCGGCTACGACGGCGAGACCTGCGGCGTGATCAACGTGATCGGCAAGCAGTCCGTGGATATCGCCCAGGGCGTCGACCGCGCCAAGCCGGAAGACCAGGGTGCCGGCGACCAGGGCCTGATGTTCGGCTATGCCACCGACGAGACCCCGACCTTTATGCCGGCGCCGGTCTACTACGCCCACCGCCTGGTGGAGCGCCAGGCGGAAGTGCGCAAGTCCGGCCTGCTGCCGTGGCTGCGCCCGGATGCCAAGAGCCAGGTGACCTTCCGCTACGACGAGCACGGCAAGCCCTGCGCCATCGACGCGGTGGTTCTGTCCACCCAGCACAACCCGGACGTCAGCCAGGATGACCTGCGCGAGGCGGTGCTGGAGTTGATCGTGCACCACGTGCTGCCGGCGGAGTGGCTGCACGAGGACACCAAGTACCATATCAACCCCACCGGCAAGTTCGTCATCGGCGGTCCGGTCGGTGACTGTGGTCTGACCGGGCGCAAGATCATTGTCGACACCTACGGCGGCTCCGCCCGTCACGGCGGCGGTGCCTTCTCCGGCAAGGATCCGTCCAAGGTGGACCGCTCTGCCGCTTACGCCGGCCGCTACGTGGCAAAAAATATCGTTGCCGCCGGCCTGGCCAAGCGCTGCGAAATCCAGGTGTCCTACGCGATCGGCGTGGCCGAGCCCACCTCGGTATCCATCAATACCTTCGGTACCGGGGCGGTGAGTGAGGACAAACTGATTGAGCTGGTGCGCGAGAACTTCGACCTGCGTCCCTACGCCATCTCCAAGGCGCTGGACCTGCTGCACCCGATGTACCAGCTGACTGCCGCCTACGGCCACTTCGGCCGCGAGCCGTTCACCCACACCTACAACTGGGTGGATAGCAATGGCGAGGAGCGCAGCGAGACTTTCACCGCCTTCCCGTGGGAGAAGACCGACAAGGCGGCCGCACTGCGCGAACAGGCAGGTTTGTAAATAAGAAATCCGCGCGATTGTGCGGTAGGAGTCTGCTTGCAGGCGAATGGTTGCGGCGTTACGCCTCTTTCGCCTGCAAGCAGGCTCCTACAAGAAAAGATTGAGTTAATTGGAAAAAAGATGAATCAGATGAGCACCGAATTCAAAGACTTCAAAGTAGCCGACATAACACTCGCCGACTGGGGTCGCCGTGAAATCGAAATCGCCGAGGGCGAAATGCCGGCACTGATGACACTGCGCGAAAAGTACAAGGCCGAGCAGCCGTTAAAAGACGCGCGCATCATGGGCTGTATTCACATGACGATTCAGACCGCGGTACTGATCGAAACCCTGGTGGCCCTGGGTGCGGAAGTGCGCTGGTCGTCGTGCAACATTTTCTCCACCCAGGACCACGCCGCCGCAGCCATCGCCGCCAGCGGTATTCCGGTATTTGCCTGGAAGGGTGAAACCGAAGAGGAATACGAGTGGTGCCTGGAACGCACCGTGGGCGCGGACGTGGCCGGCTGGCAGCCGAACATGATTCTCGACGACGGCGGCGACCTGACCGAACTGCTGCACCGCGAATACCCGCACATCCTCGACAAATGCCACGGCATCAGCGAGGAGACCACCACCGGCGTGCACCGCCTGCAGGAAATGCTGCGCGAGGGCACACTGAAAGTGCCGGCAATCAACGTCAACGACGCCGTGACCAAGAGCAAGAACGACAACAAGTACGGCTGCCGCCACAGCCTGAACGATGCCATCAAGCGCGCCACCGACCACCTGCTGGCCGGCAAAAAAGCATTGGTCATCGGCTACGGTGACGTGGGCAAGGGTTCCGCCGCCTCCCTGCGCCAGGAAGGCATGATCGTAAAAGTTTCCGAAGTGGATCCGATCTGCGCGATGCAGGCGTGTATGGATGGCTTCGAACTGGTTTCTCCGTACATTAACGGTATCAACACCGGCACCGCCGACGGCATTAACAAGGAGCTGCTGGCAAGCACCGACCTGATCGTGACCACTACCGGCAACACCAACGTCTGCGATGCGCACATGCTGTCCGCGCTGAAGAGCGGCGCGGTGGTGTGCAACATCGGTCACTTCGATAACGAAATCGATACCGCTTACATGCGCAAAAACTGGCAGTGGCAGGAAGTGAAGCCGCAGGTACACAAGGTAATCCGCAACGCGGACACCAACGACCACCTGCTGCTGTTGTCCGAGGGCCGCCTGGTGAATCTGGGCAACGCCACCGGCCACCCCAGCCGCATCATGGACGGCTCCTTCGCCAACCAGGTGCTGGCACAGATCCACCTGTACAAAGAGAAGTTCGCCGACCTGCCGGCAGACCAGAAGGTTTCCGCGCTGTACGTGCGGGTACTGCCGAAGCAACTCGACGAGGAAGTCGCCCGCTACATGGTGCAGGGCTTCGACGGCGTGATCACGCGCATGACCGAAACCCAGGCGAAATATATCGGCGTGTCTGTCGAAGGGCCCTACAAGCCGGAAAGTTACAAGTATTAATCTACCCCGGACTGGATGCCGGCCTGCGCCGGCATGACGAACTCTACGATCGTCATTCCGGCGAAAGCCAGAATCCAGAAACCCGGGGAATGGAAGTTACATCATGACCGACTCAATTCGTATCAGCTTTGAATTTTTCCCGCCCAAAACCCCCGAGGGTCGGGACAAACTGTACAAGACCCGCGAGGCGCTGCAGGAATTCCAGCCGGAATTCTTCTCCGTCACCTACGGCGCCGGCGGCACCACCCGCGATACCACGGCGAATATCGTTACCGGCCTGCGCCGCGATGGAATTTCCATAGCACCACACCTGTCTTTCGGCGGCGACAACGAGGAGATAATCCTCGATCTGCTGAACCAGTACCGGGACGCCGGTGTCGATCGTATCGTCGCCCTGCGCGGCGACATGCCGTCCGGTATGGGCGCAGTGGCACAGCTGGTGTATGCGAATGAGCTGGTTGCTTTTATCCGCCGCCACACCGGCGATCAATTCCACTTGGAAGTGGCCGCCTATCCGGAAATACACCCGGAGGCAGAGAGCTACGACGACGACATCCGCTACCTGAAAGGAAAATTCGAGGCCGGCGCCAACAGCGCGCTGACCCAGTATTTCTTCAACCCGGATGCGTATTTTTACTTTATTGATCAGTGCGAAAAGGCCGGCATCGACGCGCCCATTTACCCGGGCATCATGCCGATCATCAATTTCGCCAACTTGGCTCGCTTCTCGCGCAACTGCGGTGCGGAGATTCCGCGCTGGCTGCGCCATCGGATGGAGAGCTACCAGAATCCCGAAGATATCAAGAAGCTAGGGCTTGAGGTGGTTACGGATCTTTGCGAGACGCTGCTAGAGGGTGGTGCACCAGGGCTGCATTTCTATACGATGAACCAGGTGGAGCCCAACACCACTATTCTGCAAAACCTGGGAATCGGTAATTAGTCCTGTGCTTGGAGAGACAGTCCCTCAAACGATGACAGACTGAAAAAAATATCTCTCTCATTTCAAAAAAAGCCGCATCCAGGATGCGGCTTCTTCGTATGGGAGCCACAGGGGCTCCCGCTCTGAAGGCTTAGAAGGTGTAATTGGCTCCCAAGTAGAAGGACCTTCCCAGCGTATCGTAGATACCGGAGTCTTCACCTGTGCCGGTCTGGTGGGCCGGGGGTTCCCGGTCCTCGATATTGTTGATACCGCCGTAGACCTCCAGGCTTTCCTGGAACAGGTAGCTGGTACGCAAGCTGTTGTAGCGCACTTTGCCGGTATTGCTGATAGCTACACTTTCCGGCCGCTCATCGTCCAGCTCGTAAAGTGCCATATCATCCAGGAACTGATGGCGCCAGTTCACCGCCAGATTGCCGAGACGGTAGGTCACGTTCAGGTTATAGGCATCGATTGGATCACCCATCTCACCATCTTCGCGGTCGGCGCTGTCCGGCTCGTTCTGGAAGGAGTAGTCGTCACGCTCCAGCAGCCGGGTACCCTGCAGGGCGAAGGTAACGCCGCCCAGGTCGGATTTGAACAGGTCAGCCAGATCCATTTCGTAGCGCACTTCGTAGTCGACGCCGCGGGCGGTGAGCTTGGAGGCGTTCAGCGCCTGGCTAGTCAGGGAGACCAGGTCGCCGTTGGCACCGCGCACGATGTTGCCGCAGAACTGGTTGTCGATGGAGGACGCGTCAACACACTTGTCCAGAACGGTCTGGCCGTCGTAATAGGAGATCGCATCTTCGATTTCCATGTCCCAGTAATCTACGGTCACGGTCAGACCCTCGGCAAAGCGCGGGGTGAAGACGAGGCCGTAGGTAAAGGTCTGTGCGGTCTCTTCCTTCAGATCGACGTTGCCGCCGCTAAATCCGGGCAGGGTCGACCCCTCGTTCCACGGGGACTGGTAGTCGGCGCCGAGGCCCAGTGCGGCGCAGTTGGACGCGCGCTGGGCGGGATCGGGCGCGTAGGCCAGCTCGTCGGCATCACAGGGGTCATCGATATTGAAGAAGTTCTGCCCCAGGGGCGCGAACAGCTCGTCGATGTTCGGTGCGCGCACGGCTTCAGAAGCGGTTGCGCGGAAGCGCACGTCGTCTGTGATGGTCCAGTCCACGCCGGTTTTCCAGGCACCGGTGCTGCCGACGGTGGAGTAGTCGGACGCGCGGTAGGCGGCATCGAACACCAGGCTCTGGATACCGGGCAGGTTGGCCAGCAGCGGCGCGGACAACTCAACATAAGCTTCACTGACATCGTACTCGCCGTCAGTTGCCGCCAGCGCGTTCATGAAGGTCTCTTCATTCTTGATGATTTCATCGTAGTCGACCGCGCTGGTCTCCTCGCGATACTCGACGCCTGCAGCCACGGACAGCGGTCCTGCAGGCAGCTCGACAACGTCGCCACCGATAAAGGCTGATGCCACCAGCTGGGTCATTTCTTCATCCGAGCCGGTATTGTCCAGCATCACCCAGTCGATAGCTTCCTGAGAGCTGAGGCCGTATCCGAAGATGTTCAGCGGCAGACAGCCGTTGTCACGGGCCTCCGCATCCCGGCAGACGATCTGTCCGTCGAGTTCGACGGCGTCGATGGCCTGGGCGAAACGCTCTTCGTGACGGTTGTTGATATAGGTAATGTCGGCGCTGTACTCGCCGTATACCAGACTCGCCTCGTAATTCCAGTTGCCGCCGATATCGCCCTTCAGGCCGAGCACATAGCGCTGGGTCTCGCGCTCGGTCAGGTCGCCGCGGTAACCCAGGTCGGAGTTCATGCGATACACCACCGGCAGCATGCCGTTGGCCAATAGATCTTCGGCGACCGCCTTGGCTTCAGCATCCAGGAAGGGGTTGTCTGGAGCTACGACATCCAGGCCGAAGCTCGCCTGGCCCCAGCTTTCCGCTTCGTGCGCAACGTACTTAGCCTCACCGAACAGCTGCATGGAATCCGAAATGTCGTAGTGGCCCTTCAGGAACAGGTTGCTGGTCTCCATGCGCGGGTACATCTGGTACTGGCCGATCCACCGGTAGCCGTCACCGCCGGCGCAGCGCAGGGTAGCGTCACAATCGCCGAAAACTGAGGGGCGGGAACTACCATCGGGGTCGAATGTGTGAAATACCGGTACCAGACCCGAGGCGCCGTAGCCATGAAGCACACCGGTGTCGCTCAGAATCGGCGCGGTATAGTTTTCGACCCAGATGCGGTCGGCAATGCCGTCCTCGGGACCAGTGTTTTCGGGGTTGCGTATGGTGCCCCAGCCTCTTTTGATCCACTCGCGGTCGGTACCGTAGACGTCGTCGCGGCTGGTGTGCGCGATGCTGCCGGCGATGTTGGCGCGGCCGTCAAACAGATTCTGACCGAAAGTCACAGAGAGCTCGGTGGTCTCGGCGCCACCGTTTTCGGTGTCGCTGCCCAAGGCGCTGATCTTCACGCCCTCGAAGTCGTCCATCATGATGAAGTTGACTACACCGGTCACCGCGTCGGCACCGTAAATGGCGGAAGCGCCGCCGGTGATCACATCGACGCGCTCAACCAGGTCTTCCGGGATGGTGTTCACGTCCACCGCAGCGGTGCCGATGGAGGAAGAAATATGGCGGCGGCCGTCCTGCAATACCAGGGTGCGGGCGGTGCCCAGACCGCGCAGGTCCAGCAGGTTCAGGCCCACTGTGCCGATAAAGCGGCCGGAATTGTTGCCGGAGTAAGTGGAACGCAGTGCCGGCAGATCGTTGAGGAAGTCGCCCAGATTGGGCTCGCCGCTCAGGCTGATATCTTCAGCAGTCAGGGACGTAACCGGTGTAGGACTGACGGCGCCCGGGCGGGAGATACGCGACCCGGTAACGACAACCTCTTCCAGCGACTGCGGATCGTTGACTGCGGAATCGGTGTTTTCTTCAACACTTTGTGCGAAAGCGCTTGAAGCACCGGCGGTCGCGAAGATAATCGCCGCACTAAGAAAGTTCCTTTTGAACTTCAGCTCCATGTAACCCTCCAAGGATTATTATTTTTTACCTGTTTTGATTCATGCCCTACAGGTACGTTTCCTTACCGCCCATTTCCCTATAGAGCGATTCGATAATAACGAGAACTAAGTTGTCACTCGAGCACTTGCGGGAAAATCTTGAAAATTGAAAGAACCATCTTTTTTTGGATGTATTTCACGCCAAACCAATTACATTTGTTACGAATCTTTGAATTATTTGTCGCAACTTTATTATCGAGACGAAATTCAAAATGCTTTTTGATAGCGGACTTATAAAAGTCATTCGCCAACCCTCACCTACTAAACAAAAATATTCGACTAATCAGCCGATATCTGAGAAAAAATTAGCGATAGATCTGAGCCATAAACGGAACTTTATTAAAATTAATTCGAATACTTTATTTCTTATGGCAAGCCTCACCTGAAACAGCAGAACACAAGCCGAAGAAAGCTGGATATAAAAAATGGCCTGTAAATACTTCCGATATCAGCTCGCCCAATTGAAGATAAACCACTAATTCTGCGCTGTTGTTGCGCGCACCCCCTACAGATAAAACTCAATACGATTTGCTATAAGTGAAAACACAATAAACCGTGCGAGACCGCACATGGCCGATCAACCTCTTGTCCCACCAGAGCGCAATCTTCGCGAGCTTACCGTCAAGGCCCTGATCCTGGGCGCCCTTCTTTCTGCTGTGCTCGCCGCCGCCAACGCCTATATCGGCCTACTTGTAGGCCTCACCGTTTCCGCGTCCATTCCCGCGGCGGCCACCTCGATGGGAATCCTGCGCCTGTTTCGGCGCTCCACCATCCTGGAAAACAATATGGTGCAGACCGCCGCTTCCGCCGGTGAGTCGCTGGCCGCGGGTATCATCTTCACGTTGCCGGCGCTGGTGATGATGCACGCCTGGAGCGGCTATCACTGGGGCACCATGACGGTGATCGGCATACTCGGCGGTCTGCTCGGCGTGGCGTTCACGATACCGCTGCGCCGCGCCCTGATCGTCGAGACCGACCTCGCCTTTCCCGAAGGCCAGGCCACCGCGCAGGTGCTGAAGACCGGTGGCATCGAGACCGACAAGGATCACCCGGAGTACCGTCCCGACGCCGAAGCCAAGCGCGGATTCAGGATGCTGCTGCAGGCCGCGGCTATCGGCGGCACCATCAAGTTGCTGGAGTCCGGCATCGGCCTGCTCGCCGGCGGTATCGCCGCAACGAAAAGTTTTCTCGGCGGCCGCTGGCTGTTTACCGGTGATATCACCCTGAGCCCGGCACTGCTCGGTGTGGGCTATATCGTCGGCCTGAATGTGGCCTGCCTGGTTTTTATGGGCGGCGTTATCGGCACCCTGATCGGCGTACCGATCAACTGGCTTGTGAATGGCGACGAGCTGATGCGGCTCGCCGGTGTCAGTGGCAGCATGGCCGACTGGAGCGCACAGGATTGGGAAAGCCTGGCCGGCGCCTCCTGGCAGCAGTGCCGGCGTATCGGTGTCGGCGCGATGATGGTCGGCGGCGTCTGGTCGCTGATCTCACTGGCGCGACCGCTGGTGGACGGGGTCAAGGCCTCACTGCACGCACACCACGTGTCCAAGACGGCAGAGGGGCGTGCGCTGCGCACCGAGCACGACATGCCCATCCCCTATGTGAGCCTGCTGGTGCTGCTGTCGATCGTGCCGCTGTACCTGGTTTTTCTCTATGCCCTCGACGGCTACCCGGCGAAGTTCTCGATCGCCGCGGTGATGTCGCTGCTGATGATAGTGCTGGGGTTTATGTTTGCGTCGGTGGCCGGTTATATGGCCGGCCTCGTCGGCTCGAGCAATAACCCCATCAGCGGCGTCACCATCGCCACGGTCATCGTTTCCGCACTGATCCTATTGCAGCTGATGGGCAATGAAGGGATGGCGGCCAAGCTCGGCCCCATCGCCGTGATGTACCTGGCCGGTATGATCTGCTCGGCGGCGGCCATCGCCGGCGACAATATGCAGGACCTGAAGTGCGGCCATATTCTCGGCGCCACCCCCTGGCGCCAGCAGATATTTCAGATTGTCGGTGTCGTCGCCGCCGCCGGCGCCATCCCCCTGGTGCTGAGCGTGCTCGATCGCGGCTACGGCATCGGCCGGGTCAGCCCGCTCAATCCCGAGGCCACACCACTGTCTGCCCCGCAGGCGAGCCTGATGCGCGATCTTTCCACCGGCATTTTCGGCGCCGGTATCGAGTGGGCCTATATTTTCATCGGCTTTGCGCTGGCGGTGGTGTTGATCGTTCTGGATCAGGTCCAAAAGAATCGCGGCTCCAGTTTCCGCTTTCCTGTTCTCGCGGTGGCGGTGGGTGTCTATCTGCCTCTCGGCCTGTCGGTGCCTATTTTTCTTGGCGGATTGCTGGCCCACTGGCAGCGGAAAAAAAGTGGCGGTGTAGAGAGTGAAGGCAAGGGTCTGCTGCTGGCTTCCGGCCTGATTACCGGCGAGGCGCTGATGGGCGTGCTGGTCGCTATTCTGGCAGTCACCCTGCCAGGGAAGATTCCGTTCCTGCGTGATCTGGCCGCTGCCCCCTGGCTCGGACTGGCCGGGCTGCTGTTTGCCTACTGGTATCTGGCCAGGAAAAGCTGAAGCCGGCCCGGCGTGACACAAGGTCCTGAACCATAGGCTCAGCTCGTCAGCTCCTGTAGCCGCCGCTGCAGAAACTGCCGTTCCGCTGCCTGGCGAGTGAGAGACAGGGCTTTTTCATAGGCAGCGATCGCCTGCTTGCACATACCGAGGCGCCGATACAGGTCCGCGTGGGCGGCATGCGCCAGGTGGTAATCTTCCAGCTCGCCGCGCGCGAGCAATGCCTCTATCAGGGCCAGCCCCGCCTCGGGGCCATCGCGCATGGATACCGCCACCGCCCGGTTCAGCTCCACCACCGGAGATGGCGCCAGGCGCAGCAGTACATCGTAGAGGCCGACGATCTCCCGCCAGTCCGTCTCCTCGGCACGCCCGGCTTCGGCATGCACCGCGGCGATCGCCGCCTGCAGGCTGTAGGGGCCGAAGTCCCGGCTGCGCAGCGCCCGCTGCACCAGCTCGACGCCTTCGGCGATCATCTGCCTGTCCCACAGACTGCGGTCCTGCTGTTCCAGCAACACCAGTGCACCGGCGTCATCCGTGCGCGCCCTGCGCCGGGACTCATTCAACAGCATCAGCGCCAGCAGTCCCTGCACCTCCGCATCCGGCAACAGCTGGTTGAGCTGACGCCCCAGGCGGATGGCCTCGCCGCTGAGATCGGCGCGGGTCAGGCTCTCACCGCTGGAGGCTGAGTAGCCTTCATTGAACACCAGGTAAATGACCCGCAGCACGCCATCCAGCCGCTCAGGCAGGTCGCGTCGCGCCGGAATCTGGTAGGGGATAGCGGCGCTGCGAATTTTGTTCTTGGCGCGGACGATGCGCTGGGCGAGGGTGGCGGGCGAACTGATAAACGCGCGGGCAATTTCCTCCGTCGTAAGTCCGCAGACCTCCCGCAGGGTCAGCGCCACCCGGGCATCCATAGACAGGGCCGGGTGGCAGCAAGTGAAAATCAAGCGCAGATGGTCATCACCCACCCGGTCTTCCGCCCAGTCGGCAGGATCGCCACTTGTCGACTCGAGTTGCTGCGCCATTTCCTCGGTGAGCGGATCCTGGCGCGACTGGCGGCGCAGGCGGTCTATGGCCTTGAAACGCCCGGCGGATACCAGCCAGGCGCGCGGGTTATCCGGCATTCCCTCGTCCGGCCACTGCTTCAGTGCCGCGGCAAAGGCATCCTGCAGGGCCTCCTCGGCCAGCTCGAAATCCCCCAGCAGACGAATCAAAGTGGCCAGTACCCGACGCGATTCCACGCGATAGATTTCGTCCAGTTTACGCTGCACCAGGCCAACTTCTGGTGACATCCGCTGCCCGCCTTATTTCCCTGAAAAACAGGGCAGCTATTCAAGCACCGAAAGTCGGTAAAAAACAGCGATTAATCGGCAATCCACGGACAGGAAGCGGATGGCGCGGCCGGCACAATCCGAAGAAATTCCACTACCGCGCCTTGGCCGCTACTTTCGCAACGCTATTGTCCCGGCTTGTCACAATTCACCATCCAGGGAATACCGAAGCGGTCGGTAAACACCGCAAATCGCTGCGCCCAGAAAGTCTCTGTCAACGGCATAGTGACCTCGCCGCCCTCGGACAGAGCCCTGTAGATACGCTCAGCGTCCTCGGGTGTATCCACGCCGATGGAGATGTTAAAACCCTGCGCAGGCTGGAAATTCTTCGGCGCGTCGGAGGCCATAAAGATCTGGTTACCGACTTTCAGTTGCGCGTGCATCACCTGATCGCCGACCTCGGCGGGCATGCCAGCCTCTTCAGGCGCCTCGGCGAAGGTCGAAAGCACGATAATCTCGCCGCCGAGTACCCGGGCGTAAAACTCGAAAGCCTCTTTGCAGTTACCGTTGAAATTCAGGTAAGGGAAAAAGTTCATGGATATGCATCCTCATTGAGTGGTTATGCCTTTTTGTAGGAGCCCGCTTGCAGGCGAATTGCCGTTCTGGGTGGGCGCGGGAATATTCGCCTGCAAGCGGGCTCCTACACACTGAATTTGAGATTGGGAGCTGTTAAACCTGCAGTTCACGCACCGGGCGCACTTCCACGCTGCCAACACGGGCGGCGGGAATACCGGCGGCGATCTCCAAAGCCTCATCGAGATTTTGCGCATCCAGCAGATAGAACCCCGCCAACTGCTCCTTGGTTTCGGCAAAGGGCCCATCGGTGATGGTCATCTTGCCGCCGCGCAGACGCACGGTGGTGGCGCTGCTCACCGGCTCCAGCGCTTCGGCAGCCAGCATGCGGCCGCTGCCGGCGACCGACTCGGCGTAGGCCTGGCACTCCGAATCTTCCGGGCTGTCCGGCAGGGAGTGCAGTTTTTCTTCTTCGCTGTATACAAGGCATAAATATTTCATGCTGATCTCACTGTTAATGAATTTTTCATGTTCTATGCGCCACAGGACGGCGGCACTCCTGTTGTCCAATAACGACTCCGCCCGGCGAATGGCCAGATTCAAGTCGCGCGCGCGGATGAATGTCGCCTGGGCCAGCGGCAGGCCAGGCTCGCTGCTGCGTCGCCGGTCTGTCGGTCGTTGATATACCAGGCACAGATATTTCACCACAGCCCCTTCGCGGCGAACTCATCATGGATTAGTCGTGGTAGGACATACCATTTCGACAGCGTTAAAAAATTATTTTTCGCTGCGCAAGCGGCTGCCCCGTGCCCAGCCGCCAGCAGATAAAAGTGTTGGAAAAAGGGGAATTGCGCCGATGATGACGGCAATTAACGCGACGAGGGCACAGCCGCGGACTGGCGATCGAAATTCAGGATACGTATTACCAGGCGGCGGTTCTGCTGCTGCCCGGCGGCGGTGCTGTTATCGGCGATGGGGTCCGTATCGCCAAACCCATGGGCCTGCACCCTGTCCGCGGCTATACCGCGCTCGAGCAGGAAGCGCCGCACCCAGTCAGCCCGCCACTGGGAAAGTTTCAGATTTTTTTCGCTGTCACCTTCATTGTCGGTGTGGCCTTCAACGGCAACACGCAGCGCCGGGAAATCGCGCATGATTACCAGCAGCGCCTCCAGATCGGCGATGGTGTCCATCAGTGGCGCAAAACCGCCGGGTTCGAATTCCAGCCGCAGGGCAAAAACATCGCCACCTTCGCGGGGGGCACCGCGTAGATAACGGACCAGGTCGTCGGCAAAAGGCGCAGCCCTGCGGGCGACCTGCTCACTCTCACCGGCCTGTACCTCGGCGAGTGGATCCAGTGTGTACTTTTTATGGGGATCGTAGCAGCCACCAATGGCCAATGTGGCCAACAGGGGAAAACAGTAAACGGACGAGCGTATCCTCGCCATGAGCGGACTCCGGATTTGCTGGCGTCAGAATCATTGTAGTGTAACTGGCGCCATTGCCACCCTGTGCTACCGGAGCCGGACGGCGGACACTAGCATTCAGCGTCTGTAAGTATCGGCTGAACGGAGTTATTCACGCTTGAACTTCATGTTGCGAACCACATACTGCCTGACCCTGGCGCTGCTCCTGGGTATACAGGCAGCCAGCGCCCAGCAACTGGTGACGGTGAGTCCAGGTCAAATTCGTGTGGACGGTGAAAGAGGGGTGCGCCAGACCCTGACCTGGCGTGTCGCCAGCCGCGGCGGCGCCGGCTCCGTTCGGGCCGAGTTCGTCAATCTGGACAACAACCGGGTATTGGAAACCAGGGCCGTACCACTGGAAGTCAGTGGCAATTCCGGCACCGTCAGTGAGCAGTTGACGATTTCCACTGCCCAGGCGCGTCGCTGGTACGGTGCCGGTGTACGCCGACTCGGCTATCGACGCACCTTCAGTGGTGCCGCCGGCAGCCTGTCCAACCGCGTCGCCATCGACCTGCGCTTCAGTGCGCGCCTCGCCTCACTCAACGCTTCGCCGGCACAGCAGACGCTGACGGGGAATTCCCGCCAGATGATGCTGAAGTGGGACTTTCGGAGCAGCGGTCTTGGCGAAGTGCGCGCCGTCTCGGACAGCGGCTACTTCCTGCGCGGCGACCAGGTGGTGTACACCGTCGAGCAGTCGCTGATCAGCGATGGCCAGCAGCGCATCACCGAAGTGGTGCAACTGCCACCGGGGTTGGTGGCGAGACTACTCGCGGATGGCATAGAGCAGCTGCAATACAGCCGCACCTTTACCGATGAGAAAAAACGGCAGCGCAGCGCTTCCGTCACGGTGAACCTGCGGCGTTAGGAAACCGCTGAAAACCAGAAGTCTCGCGGATCCATTCAGAGATTCCCTAAAGAAATTCCAGCACCGCCATCAGGTCGCCGACCACCCGCGCACCGGCATTTTCCAGCTGCGGCGCGCGTACCGGGTGGGCGCTGTAACCGACCACCGGCATGCCGGCGGCGACCGCCGCCTTCACGCCGGCGATGGAATCCTCCACCACCAGACAGTGTTGCGGCTCCACGCCCATCGACTGCGCAGCGTGCAGGAACAGGTCGGGCCAGGGCTTGCCGCGCGGCACATCGTCGGCACTGAAAATACGGCCGTCGAAATAATCGTAGAGTCCGGTCTTGTTCAGGGTCAGGCGCATTTTTTCATGGGACCCAGAGGAGGCCACGCAGCTGCGCAGATTGACCTGCAGCAGATGGTCGAGCAGGTCCTCGATACCGGCCACCGGTTCCAGTTCAGCGTGAAATGCCTCGCGAATGCGCCGCTCGGTATTGCCGAAATAGTGATCCGGCAGCGGGCCGCCGAAGCGGGTCTCGATTTCCAGCAGGCAGTCCCGGGCCGGGCGGCCGCTGAACTGTTCGTCCAGCTCCTCGGCCGTGGTTTCCATACCGAGCTTGTTCATCTCTTCGGCGAGGATGCGGCAGACGATACTCTCGCTGTCCACGAGCACGCCGTCGCAGTCGAAAATTACCAGTTCAGTGGCAAACATTGGTGCGGGACTCTCCTTAACTTGCCGAGAGCAGCATCAGACCCAACAGTACGCCGATGGCGCCACTGATCCGCAGGAAAGTTTCGTTGCCCTCTGAAATTTTTATGGCCAGCGCCTTGCTGCGCTCAAACCCGATATGCAGCATATAGGCACCGGCCAGCACCACCAGCACACCGAGCGCATTGAACAGCACATTCCAGGCCCGCGTGTCGGCGATCAACAGAAGAATCAGGCCGATGACAATACGCGCCCAGGCGGAAACCGCATAGCCGGTTTCATTCAGACGCTCGCTGATCGATCGCGCCAGCTGTGGCTGCACGATGATAGCGAGGGACAGGACAACAATTGTCAGCCCCAGTACCCACAAAATCAGTTTAACCATCGTTCTCTCCCTGAGTGGTTTACATTGCGGCACAAGGATGTGCCGCCGCTGGCCACGGGCCAGCGCGAGTCCGCAAAATGCAGTCGATTCCACGCATCTGCGCCAGCATTTTGCGGGCGGCAATCAAACAGGACACGGCGAGCTGTTTAATTACCAGATTGATAGCTACAAGAATAATCCGATCGGTTACAGATCGCCCCACTGGAACTGCAGTACGGACAGCGCCGCCACCGGCGCCGTCTCGGTGCGCAATACGCGCGGACCGAGTCGCAGCGGCATAAACCCCCGCGCCAGCGCCGCGTCGATTTCCACCTGTGACAGGCCGCCCTCCGGCCCCACCAGCAACAGCGCCGATTCCGGCTTGCCCCGTTCCGCTTCCAGCTGGCGCAGGTCCAGCTCGGTGCGGTGGTGCAGCACCAGCCTTACATCGAATTCACTGTCCTTACCCGGACCTTGCAGATACTGCGCCAGCTTCAGCGGTTCGGCAATGGCCGGCAGTATATTGCGCTCGCACTGTTCGCAGGCGCTGGCGGCAATCTGGCGCCAGTGACCGAGCTTTTTCTGCAGGCGTTCGCCGCTCAGCTTGACCTCGCAGCGCTCGGTAAACAGCGGTTGAATGGCGGACACCCCCAGTTCGGTGGCTTTCTGCACTACCCAGTCGAAGCGCTCGCCGCGGGAGATGCCGATCGCCAGTGTCAGTGCCAGCGGCGACTGGCGATTGTCCGCGGAAAACTCGTTCAGACGCACCCGCGCCTTCTTGCCGGTTTCGATCATCTCCGCACTGTATTCGCCGCCGCTGCCATCAAACAGCACCACCGGACGGCCGACGCCGAGGCGCAGCACCTTCACCAGGTGGCGTGAGGCCGCCTCCTCCAGTTCCAGTTCAGTCTGTCCGGCCAGAGATTCGGGGGAATAAATACGCGGAATGCGCATGAGCAGACTCTTCCTGTGAGGCAGATATGAAAAAGCCGACACAGAGTCGGCATTTCGCTGGCGAATAGTTTAGGCGTTGAGTGCGCCCCTTCGCAACGCTCCCCTTTTCGTCAACGGCAAAGGGGAGCGGCGGGATCAGACATTCTCGAGGGAAGCCGGCAGCTCCTCGCCGCGGCCGCGCTTGCGCTGCACTTTCAGGCGCAGCACCTCGATGACCTTGTACAGGTTCGGCACCAGGACCAACGTCACCGCGGTGGCGCAGAGAACACCGAAGGCGAGGCTGACTACCATCGGGATCAGGAACTGTGCCTGAATGGAGCGCTCGAACATGATCGGCACCAGCCCCACGAAGGTAGTGATCGACGTCAGGATGATCGGGCGGAAGCGGTCGCGACCGGCCTGCACCACCGCATCCATAATCGCCATACCCTCGGCGCGCAGCTGGTTGATACGATCCATCAGTACCAGGTTGTCGTTCACCACCACGCCCGCGGCGGCGAGGAAGCCGAGCATGGACATGATGCTGATGTCGTAACCCAACAGCAGGTGGCCCAGAATCGCGCCGAAGAAACCGAAGGGCACCGCAGTCAGGATCAGCAGCGGCTGCGAATAGGAGCGGAAGGCGATCGCCAGCAGTGCGTAGATCGTAAACAGCGACAGCACGAAGAAGGCCAGAATCGCCGAGCTGAACTCTTCCTCCTCCTGCATTTCACCGGCGGTCTTCAGGCTGAAGCCGCTGAACTGCTTCTCCCACTTGGGCACGTCCTTTTCCCGCATCTGCTGCAGTATCTCGTGGGCCGAGGCCGCCCCCGGGGTCAGTTCCGCGGTAATACGCACCGTGCGCTCGCGATCATTGCGGCGGATGGTGGTATAGCCGGGCACGTAAACCGCTTCGGCCACCGCACTGAACGGGATCTCGCCGTTGCCGGTGCGAATGCGAATGCGGTCGATCTGCTCTTCGCTGGCGCGCTCTTCTTGCGGATAGCGCACCATTACGCGGACGTCCTCGCGGCCGCGGGGAATGCGCTGCACTTCCTCGCCGTAGAAACCCTGGCGCACCTGCTTGGCGACGTCGGCGAGGCCGATACCCATATTGGTGGCGTGGGGTTTCAACTGGATCTCGATATCCCGGCGCGCGCTGATCAAGTTGTCGCGCACGTCATAGACACCGGCGTAATTGTTCAGCGCGGCTTTCACCGCATCGGCGGCCCTGCGCAGCTCGTCCATGTCACCGGAGGAGGTGCTCAGGTTCAGGGACATGCCGGCACCACCGTCATTGAGCGTGTGGTGAATACGCATCTCCTCGACGCTGGCGGGTAGTTCGCCCACATATTCGCGCCAGCGCAGTGCCAGCGCTTCGGAAGTCACGTCGCGCTGCTCGCCTTCGGCCAGCTGCAGCAGCACGGTGACATTGCCGCGCCACAGGAACGCCATGGTGTTCTCGACAAACGGCTTGCCGCCATTCAACGCCAGCATTTCGGGATCGTCGCCGACTTTGACGGCGGCGCGCTCGAACTGCTCCATGACCCGCTTGGTTTCCTCGAAGGATTCGCCCGGCGCCATGGTGGTGCGCAGTTGCAGCAGGTCCGAGGGCACCGACGGGGAGAAGGCGGAGCCGATATAGCCGCCGCCGAACACGGCGAAGGACAGCAGCAGCGCCATCAGGAAGGCCATCACCGTCGTGCGGCTATTGCTCAGTGACTTCTCCAGCAGCGGCATATAGTACTTGTCACAGGCGACCTTCATGCCGCCGGCAAACTTCGCGCGCAGCTTCTGCAGCTGGAGCCCCAGGCCAGACGTGGCCTGCCGCTCCGGCTTCAGGTTCACCAGGTGCGCCGGCAGGATCAGCAGTGATTCGATCAGGGAGAAAGACAGCGCCAGCAGCACCACCACCGGCAGCGACAGCATCATCTGCGACGTGTAGCCCGGCAAGAACAGCATCGGCACGAAGAACACCATGGTGGAAACCACGGCAAAGATCACCGGTGCGGAGACCTGTTTCACGCCCGCTTCGGCGGCGGCCAGCCCGGTCACACCGCGGTCGTGGGCGGCGTGCACCGCTTCCCCGACGATAATCGCATCGTCGACCACGATCCCCAGGATCATCAGGAAGGCGAACAGCGACAGCATGTTCAGCGTCACGCCGGTAACCGGCAGCAGCCAGAAGGCGCCCATAAATGCGGTGGCGATGCCCACGGTAACCCAGACGGCCAGCGCCGGGCGCAGGAACAGCATCAACAGGATGAACACCATCGCCAGGCCGCCGATGGCATTCCCCAGCAGCATGCTCATACGACCTTCATAGGCATCGGAGAAATCGAACCAGATCTCGAACTGCATGCCCGGCGGCAGCTGTTCGCGGGCCTCCGCCATAAACGCCTTGATCGCATCCGCGGTCGCGACCACGTCCAGCGGTTCACCCTGCATCACGCGCAGGTTCATTGCCGGCTTGCCGTTGAAGCGGATCACCGAGCCCTCTTCCTCGAAGCCGTCCTCGATATCCGCCACCTCGCCCAGCAGCAGCTGGGTGCCGTCGGCGCGGCTGATCAACGGAATACGGGCGAAGTCATCGGCGGTATAGGCCTGGCCGCGGGTCTGCACCTGGATGTCGCCGCGATCGGAACGCACCATGCCGGCGGGCAGATCCAGGGAGGAGCGGCGCACCGCATTGGAAACGTCGTCGAAACTCAGGTTGTAGCGGCGCAAATCCAGCTCGGAAACCTCGATCGACACCTCGTCGGCGCGCTCACCCCAGACGTCCACCCGGCGCACACCGGGCAGCAGCATCATCTTGTCGCGCAGGTCCATCGCCGTATCTTTGAGCACATGCGGGGAGACGGGACCGCCGATGGCGATCATCATGATCTCCTGCTCCCACTCCTGCAGCGCGACAACCGGGCGCTCGATATCGGAGGGGAAGGTGTTGACACTGTCCACCTGCACCTTGATGTCGTTCAGCAGGCGCAGCTCGTCGTAGCCGTCCACCGCCTTGACTTCCACGGTGCTGTGGCTGCGGCGGGACCAGGAGTTCACCTCCTTGATACCCTTCACCTCGGAAATGGCCTGCTCCACCCGCTGGGTGACCTGCTGCTCCACTTCCGCCGGGCCGGCGCCCGGGTAGCTGATATCGACGCGCACGATGCCCGGGTTGATCGCCGGGAACACCTCGCGACCGATATGGCTGATACCAAACACGCCGCCGATGATGATCATGATCATCAGCAGGTTGGCGGCCTTACTGTTGCGTACGAACCATCCGATGATGCCCTGCATGATCAGCGCGCTCCCTGTACAGCGCCGGCGGCCGCATCGAGGTCACCGCCGCTGGCGGTATCGGCAACGGCATCGCCAGCCGCCGTGGACTCGCTCTCATCGCCGAGCAGCATGCCCGTGGGCTTTTCATTCAGGGGGTTGGCGGTGATCACCATGCCCTCGCGGGAATAGCCGAGGCTGGATACAATCACGCGCTCACCCGGGGCGATATCGCCGCGCACCCAGACATCCTCTTCCACCGCCTGCAGCAGCTGCACGTTCTTGAACACCAGCTTGTTTTCCGCGTCCAGCACCAGCAGGTGATCGCCCTCGTGCAGGGCCTGGCGCGGCAGGCGGGTAATGTTGTCGAAGGTCTTGCCGGCGATATCCGCCTCGACAAACAGACCGTTCACCAGCGGCGCCTCACCCTGGTAGGGGTTCTGCACCTGGGCCACCGCGTAGACGAAGCGACTGTTCGGATCGATGCTGGCTTCGGTGCGCACTATGGTGCCGCGCCACTCGCGCTGCTGGCCGGCAATACGCGCACTCAGGCGCACCGCGGGACCATTCTCGATCGACTGCCCCAGGGGCAGATCCACCAGGGCCAGCTGGCGATCGGTCAACGGCAGGCGCACTTCGGCAATGCCGGTGCTGTGAATTTTCGCCAGGCGAGTGCCGGGAGTAACGTACTGCCCCAGATCGACCAGGGTCTCCACCACGCGGCCGGCGAACGGCGCCTTCACCCGGGTGCGCTCCAGGTCCAATTTGGCCTGATCGCGGTCGGCGCGCGCCGCGGCCACGGCGGCCTCGGCGGCGGACAGCTGTGGCTTGCGCAGGAAAAGTGCGTTGGCAGCATCGGAACCCAGATCGCGCCACTCGCGCTTGGCCTGCTTGGCGCGGCCCTGCTCCTGGGCCAGGGTAGACAGGGCATTGGCCAGCTGCGCTTCCGCGCGGGTCAGCTGGTGGGCGTAATCCGCGGACTCGATCTGCACCAGTGATGCACCGGAATCGAAGAAGCCGCCGGGCACGAAGGCGTCGTTGACCTGCTCGATCACACCGCCGACGCGGGCCACCACTTCGATCTCGTGGCGCGCGTGCACAGTGCCCTGGCTCGGTACCAGCAGGGTCTTGCGGCCCGGCTCGGCGTAGAGAACATCGGCCACCGGCGGCACCGCCGCCTCTGCAACTTTTTCCTCAGGTTTGGGGGCAAGGCCCAACGTCAAACCAATGACAGCGACACCTGCGAGAATAACAATCCCGAGGATCTTGTTCTTCTTGGAAATTTTCACGGACACCCTCTATCCAATATCAACCCGAGTTGATCAAAATTTGACTAGTTGCGCATTCTACTGGAGTTCGACGACGAAAGATGCCGTTTTAGATGCAGACCACCGCACAGGGTTGCGCGTTAACCGCAAACCTTTCTCGTCGCGGCCACGTGACGCATAATGCCCGCCCGAATTTGTCGTCTCCGGAGTGACCGCTGGCCCGACCGGCGCCACGGAAACCGGCGAGTCAGCCCTCGACTGATCGCCACGCCGAGACGTAAAAAGCCTCCCGCAGAACGGATGTAAAAATAAGATGTTGGATATCAACGTTCGAATTGCCGAAGAACTCAATGTACGCCCGCAACAGGTAGCCGCCGCCGTGGCACTACTGGACGAGGGCGCGACGGTGCCGTTTATCTCCCGCTACCGGAAGGAGGTCACCGGCGCCCTGGATGACACCCAGCTGCGCAACCTGGAAGAGCGCCTGCGCTACCTGCGCGAACTGGAAGAGCGCCGCGCCACCATCCTCAAGAGCATCGACGAGCAGGGCAAACTTACGCCGGAGCTGGCGCAGCAGATCAATGCCGCCGACACCAAGAACCGCCTCGAAGACCTCTACCTGCCCTACAAACCCAAGCGCCGCACCAAGGGCCAGATCGCCATCGAAGCCGGCCTCGAACCGCTGGCCGATGCGCTGTTCAACGATCCGTCGCTGAACCCGGAGGAAGAGGCGCAGCAATACCTGAACACCGACAACGAGGACGCCGCCCTGCATGTGAAAGACATCAAGGCCGCTCTCGACGGTGCCAAATTTATCCTGATGGAGCGTTTCGCCGAGGATGCCGAACTGCTCGGCAAGCTGCGGGATTTCCTCAAGCGCGACGGCCAGGTGAAGTCCAAACTGCTGGACGGCAAGGAAGAGGAAGGGGCCAAGTTCCGCGATTACTTCGAGTACGCGGAAGACTGGTCCAAGGTGCCGTCCCACCGCGCGCTGGCGATCTTCCGCGGCCGCAACGAGGGCATTCTGGCAATCAGTATTGGCCTCGACGACGATGAAGAGCGCCCCGCTACCGCCGGCCACCCCTGTGAGACCATGATCGCCAGGCATGTCGGCGTCGAAGACCAGGGCCGCCCGGCGGACAAATGGCTGGGCGAGGTAGTGCGCTGGACCTGGCGCATCAAGCTGCTGACCAGCCTCGAAACCGACCTGATGGGCGAGCTGCGCGAGAAGGCGGAAGAGGAGGCGATCAAGGTCTTCTCCCGCAACCTGAAAGACCTGCTGCTGGCGGCACCCGCCGGTCACAAGGCCACCATCGGCCTGGACCCGGGTCTGCGCACCGGGGTCAAGGTGGCCGTCGTCGATGCCACCGGCAAGATGCTGGATCACACCGCCATCTTCCCCAACCCACCGCAGAACCGCATCCAGGAATCCGCCGCGGTGATCGCCGCCCTGTGCACCAAATACGATGTCGGCCTGATTGCGATCGGCAACGGCACCGCCAGCCGCGAGACCGACAAGTTCGTCGGCGAGACCCTCAAGCACTACAAGCTGCCGGCGCAGAAGGTGATGGTGAACGAGGCAGGCGCCTCCGTGTACTCCGCCTCCGAATTTGCCGCGCGGGAATTCCCGGACCTGGACGTGACCATCCGCGGCGCCATCTCCATTGCGCGCCGCCTGCAGGATCCGCTCGCCGAACTGGTGAAGATCGAACCGAAATCCATCGGTGTCGGTCAGTACCAGCACGACGTGTCCCAGACCCAGCTGGCGCGCTCCCTCGACGCCGTGGTGGAAGACTGTGTGAACGGCGTTGGCGCCGAACTGAACTCCGCCTCCGCGCCGCTGCTCTCGCGGGTTTCCGGTCTGACCGCGTCCATCGCCGCCAATATCGTCAGCTATCGCGACCAGCACGGCGCCTTCAAGAACCGCGAGCAGCTGAAGGAAGTACCGCGCCTCGGTCCCAAGGCGTTCGAACAGGCAGCCGGCTTCCTGCGCATCAACAGCGGTGAAAACCCGCTGGACAAGTCCGGCGTGCACCCGGAATCCTACGTGGTGGTGAAACGCATCGCCGAGAAGAACGGTCGCGAGATCAACAGCCTGATCGGCGACTCCGCCTTCCTGCGCAGGCTGAACCCGGCGGACTACACCGACGAGAAATTCGGTGTGCCGACGGTCACCGACATCATCGCCGAACTGGAAAAACCCGGCCGCGACCCGCGCCCGGAATTCCGCACCGCGAAGTTCGAAGAGGGTGTCGAAGAAATCAAAGACCTGCGCCCGGCCATGGTGCTCGAGGGCACCGTCACCAACGTCACCAACTTCGGCGCCTTTGTCGATATCGGCGTGCACCAGGACGGCCTGGTGCATATCTCCGCGCTGTCGGAGAAGTTCGTCAAGGATCCGCACGAAGTGGTCAAGGCCGGTGACATCGTCAAGGTCAAGGTCATGGAAGTGGACGTGGCGCGCAAGCGCATCGGCCTGTCCATGCGCATGTCCGATGAGCCCGGCGAACAGGGCAGCGGCGGCGTCAAGAAGGGCGACCACCGCGAGAGCCGCCAGGCGCAGAGGCACAACAACCGCAACCGCCAGCAACAGGGCGGCCAGGGCAATGGCCGCGGCAGCATGGGTGACCTGCTCGCCGCGGCGATGAATAAAAACAAGAAGTAACAATAAAAAGGGCGATCAACAGATCGCCCTTTTTATTGGAACCATTCCCGCTCGGGTTTGCTGGAGAAGTGCAGCCACTCCCCGGTTTCAGGATGCGCGAGCGCCAGCTCCGTCGCGTGCAGCAGCAGCCGCGGTGCGGCCGCCAGTGCCTGCGGGTGCGCGTAGAAGGGATCGCCCAGAATCGGGTGGCCGATCGCCTGCAGGTGTACGCGCAGCTGGTGTGAGCGGCCGGTCACCGGCTTCAGCCTGATCAGGCTGCAGCCGTCAGTCGCCGAGATTTTTTCCCAGCGCGTCAGTGACGGCTTGCCCACCTCGAAATCCACCTTCTGGCGGGGCCGGTTCGGCCAGTCGCATATCAGCGGCAAATCGATCTCTCCCGTATCGTCCCCCGGCTCTCCCCACACTTTCGCGCAGTAGATTTTTTCCACCTGCCGGTTCTGGAACAAGGTGCTCAGTTTCCGGTGCACCTCGGGGCTGCGCGCCATGATCACCAGCCCTGAAGTATCCATATCGAGCCGGTGCACGATCAGTGCATCCGGAAAGCGTTCCTGCGCGCGGCTGGCGAGGCTGTCGCGATGGGCCGGATCACGGCCGGGCACGCTGAGCAGGCCGCTGGGCTTGTCCAGCACCAGCAGCGCATCATCGCTGTAGACGACCGAAAGAAACGGCTCTGTTGGCGGACAGTACTCGCGCAACTCAACTCTCCAATAACTATGTACATTACCGCTAGCCGCCCCCGGGTTGTGGCAGCTGACCGACAGGGCTGCCAGCTCCCTTCCAGGAAGCGCCAGGAAATAGGTGGGCATTTGACCGGAAGGTGTCGATGACCGCAAGCACAGCGGCGATAATACCTGTCGCGGAATAAACGCCAGCCGTAGCTAGCCAGTGCGGTCAGACGTCGGACCGGCAAAGTCGGCGCGGACCGGCGCGGTGTCATAGATGATCGTCACTGACGCGATCCTGCGGCAATCCTCGGTCAGTTCAAATACGTCTACTCCCTCGATAGTGGCGGGCTCGCCGCTGCCGACGGTGCGCGTATAGGAAAAATGCACTGCCGCCCGGGTCGGATCCGACACGCCGATAAAGATATCCCTGAGTACCGTTTTGCGCGCGCTGGTTATCCGCATGACGTAGGTGTAGAAATCCCGGGCCGGCTGTCGCCCGGAAATCGGTGATATGGCAACCGCATCATCGGTAAAGTTCGCCAGCAGCGCCTCCAGGTCGCCGCCCTCAAGCGCGCTGAGATAATTGCGGCACAGCGCCTCAACCCTGGAAATCTGTTCCGAACGCATCTCGCTTCTCCCGCGGCTGCTGGCTCACCACCATGAGGTTAAGGTGCCGATTACGGGATCAGAAGGCAGCGGGCTGCCGCCGGTCGGGCTATCGGGAAATCGCTGCCAGCGCGTTGCGGATCTGCGCCGGAATAGGCACCGGCCGGTTTGCCGCCCGATCGACAAACACATGGGTGAAACTGCCCACTGCACAGGCAGATTCCTCCCCGCGCCTGAAGATCCCCACACCGTAGGTAACCGAAGAATTTCCAAGTCGCTCGACGCGCAGCCCCGCTTCTATTTCGTCCGGATAGGCGATGGGCATGCGGTAGTCGCAGCTGGAATTCACCACAAAGCCGACCACTGGCGCACTGTGGATATCCAGTCCCCCCTCCTCGATCAGATAGCGGTTTACCGCGCTGTCGAAATAGGAATAGTAGGTCACGTTGTTCACGTGGCCATAGATATCGTTGTCCATCCAGCGGGTTGTGATCGGGTAAAAGATTGGATAATCGCTGCGCGATACGTCGGTTGCTTCAGACATGGCGGTCTCGGCTTGCAGTTAATAGACGGCACTATAGATTGCCGCGGCGTCCGCCTCGGTCAGCGGGCGCGGGTTGTTGACCAGCAGGCGCTGCTGCTCCATCGCATCGGCGGCCAGGCGCGCTATAGCATCCTGCGGCACGCCGCAGTCGCGCAGGCGCCGGGGCAGGCCGACTTTTTCGATCAGCTGTTCGAGCCAGTCGATCAGTTTTCCGCTGACTTCGCCGTCGCTACCGGGGGTGAAGTCCGATCCCATGATTAGCGGGGCCAGCTCGGCGTAGAGGTGCGTGCAGGTCGGGGCATTGAAACGCATCACCTGTGGCAATACCAGCGAGTTGCTCAGGCCGTGGGGAATATGGAAGTGGCCGCCGAGGGGGTAGGCCAGCGCGTGTACCGCCGCCACCGGCGCGTTGGCAAAGGCCTGGCCGGCGAGCAGCGCACCCAGCAGCATATTGCCGCGCGCCTCGAGATTGTCACCGCTGTGTACGGCCGTGACGATGTTAGACGCCAGCAGCCGCAGCGCCTCGCGCGCCAGCATGTCCGACAACGGGTTCTTTTTGAGGGCGCTGGTGTAAGCCTCGATCGCGTGAACCATCGCATCGATACCTGTGGCAGCTGTGACATGGGGTGGTAGGCCCACCGTCAGCTCCGCGTCCAGCAGCGCGATATCCGGTTGCAGCGCCGGCGACACCACCCCGGCCTTGGTGGCCTCCCCGGTGGTGACAATGGCAATCGGCGTGACCTCGGAGCCGGTACCGGCGGTGGTCGGTACTTGTACCAGCGGCAGTCGCGGCCCGCGCACGTTGCCGACGCCGTAGAGCTGCTCCAGGGATTGGCCGCAATCCGGATGGGCCAGCACCGCGACGAGCTTGGCCACGTCCATCGAGCTGCCGCCGCCGAAACCGATGATCAGCTCGGCGGACATTTCGCGTGCACTGGCGACCGCGGCCAAGACATTTTCTGCCGATGGATCCGCCTCGACGCGAGCAAAACTCCCGAGAGTAATGCCGGCGCTGTCGAAGTTGGGCAGCACTCGATCCAGCAGTCCCGCTTGTACTATGCCCGGATCGGTGACCAGCAGTACCGATCTCACCCCCTGGTCCGCGCAGATCTGTGCCAACCGCGCGGCGGACCCCGGTTCATTGACGATGGTTCTGGTCGTAGAGAAGGTAAATGGGCGCACGGTGTTTCCCCTGTTCAGGCCGACAGGTGTTTCTTAGCATCGCCACCGGCGCGAAGCCATTACCTCACAGTTCGGTTTGCATCGCCGCCGCACCCGACTCCCGCCGCCGAGGCTGACCGCCGCGCAGTATGCGCCTGAGCTCTCTTCTTACCCATGGTACACCTCCGTGTTTGGCTGAAACCTAGCTATACAGGGTGTCTACTATTCGTGGGTAAGTCTTATGCTTAACGTCCGGCTTTGGAGCGGACTCGAAGCTGCAAAGCAGTGGAAAGGCCGTCCCAGCCCCGCAGGGGCGACAACAGCCGCTTGCTAAGCTCCGAGACTCGCATAAAAGCTCAAGTAGAAAGCAGCTATTGCAATGGTTATAGGGACTGAAAGCCACTTTCTAACTATACGTTTTTTACTCAGGTAGCTTATGGCATACACGCTAAGACAAAGCCAACCCGCAAAAATCACCAAGGACAGGACTACTTCTTTCTCCGAGAGAAGATTTACTGCCACCATCGGTGGGCCGAACATAAACACTATGATTAGCCGCCCAAAATATGAATCATCTCTCATCTTTCGCTAGATTCTGGTGTCCGTTAAAGCGGGTGGGGATCAGCATCGGCTTGGGCGACTTGTTAGGCAGCACCTGTGAGATTCTGAGCGCCGAATGCAAGAAGCGGTAAGTGCTCAATCTAGGAATTTCCATGTATCTGCCCCATCGAGTCGCCTGACCACGACCGACTCCAGGAGCCCGGGTTCGAAGTTCCTCAGGTTCACTCCATGACGAGCGCCGGGCACGGGTTCAAGCGGCTCCCAATGGGTGGCGATCCCGCAGGTCTTGCACCGAAAGTTCTTCAGGGTCCGGTCACCCCAGATGTAGCTTTCGGTGTTCTCGGGGTGGCCTTGGACTAAGACAGTGCCAAGTTCGTAGTAGGCCCATATACCGCCCGTGCGCCGGCAAAATGAGCAGTTGCAACTCGTCGCCGTTTCGGGCGCCGCCGGTAGAGTGAGGCGGACCGAGCCGCAGTGGCATGAACCGCGCAGCGGTAGTGGAGGATGTTCGTGGTCCATAGGAATGCGCCGTTGGTTTTTGTGTCGCCTAACGCCCGGCTTTGGGGCGGACTTGGGGCCGCAAAGCGGCGGAAAGGCCGTCCCAGCCCCGAACGGGCGATAACAGCCGTTTGTTAAGTGTGGACTTTATGCTTTGTAACTAGCCATGCCGCTAGCAATATAGATAGGAGACCCAAGGCGACGGGTATTGAGGACCAGTAGTGGCTAATGAGAGAGGAATTTCCATTTGATTTCCAGGCAATAATTCCTGCAAGGGTCATCATGGTAACAATGCTATATGCTGGCGTTTTAGATCTAGCGAAATAGGCCAAGAATGGAATAACCAGAATAGAGACTAAGAAATATGGGATAGTCACCGTGAATATGCCAACTAGAAGGAGTCCATTTTCAGGGCCTAGGTTTTCAACAATTATTTTTGGGATTTCGATAGCGCTAGTGTAGCCGACAACCACCTCTAAAAAGAAAGCAAGAGCAGATCCGACAATTATCGCAGCATAAGAATTTTTCATTTTTTCCTCATTGCTCTAGAACACTTAACGCCCAGCACACGGGCGGCCGAAATAGAGCGAAGCGGCGTGTAGGCCGTCCGACCCGGCGCTCTTTGCCGGGCGGGACTTAACCCGCTTTTGCACACACCATGTTGTTAGCAATTGATTTTATACTCGAATTCATGCGGTGATACATACCCAATAGACGAGTGCGACCTCTGGGTATTGTAGTAGCGCATATATTCAGTCACTGTCGATCTGAGCTGTTTTGCGGTATCGATCGCCTGTCGCTTAATTCTCTCAGTCTTGAACTGGTGAAAGAATGACTCCATGAACGCATTGTCATTCATGTTCTTTACTCGATTCATACTTTGAGTAATTCCGTAGCGCCGCAGCCGCTCACGGTACTGACCCGACAAGTACTCGCTGCCGCGATCAGAGTGAAATATGAGCTCTCGGTGGTGCCCACGGTTTCGTACAGCCCTGTCGATACTGGACAACGTCAGCGAGACATCCCTACGATCACTCAGTGACCAAGAGACAACCTTCCTGCTGTAACGATCCATGACTACCGATAGATACTGCCAGCTACCGTCCCCGAGTTTTATATATGTAACGTCACCCACCCAGAGCTGATTAGGGCGTGTCAACTTGATGCCCTCTATCTTGCATTTAATCCCATAGACATGTCTGTACGTGCCGGGCCGAGCCGTGTAAATCCTCGATTTTACTGCCCTGAGGCCGTGATTTCGCATGATTCTGGCAACTCGCTTCTGACCGACGTTAATCCCCTTCTTTTTCAGTTCTTGGGTAATTTTAGGGCTGCCATAGCAGCCATCGTGCCGGTTAAAAATCGATCTTATGTGTACAAACAGCTCACTATCTTCATGCCGACGCTCACATACACCTCGGCGACGCCAGGAATTGTAACCATCTCGGGTGACACCATAGATCCGGCACATCATAGCAATGCTGTGCCTCTCCCTGTTTTGATCTATGAACTCGAAGATTTCCCTTTTTGTTGTAAAGAGAATTGGATGGCTTTTTTTAAAAGGGCATGCTCTTCCTGGAGCAGGTTGTGTTCCCGCTCCAGCTTCCTGAGACGTTTCAGCTCGGATTTAATCTCAGGATCTATCTGTATGTCTTTCTTCTTGGCCATGATCTGCCCCCGCCGCATCTCCATGCGCCAACGATAAAGCATCACTTCATGGATATCGAGAGCTTCAGCCACATGCTTGGCTAGAACACCAGGAATCTCAGTTAGCGAGACTGCTGTTGCCTTGAAATCGTCGTCGTAACGGTTGTAACGCGTTCTTCGTCCCATAGGACACCTCCAGATCAGTTAGATGGAGGTGTGTGCAAAAGCGGGTTAGGTTCCTAGCTTACTGCTTGCGCTTGTTAAGTTTTTGGGCTCGCACATTGTTTCGATAGTCACCAATAGCTGAGGCTAAGCAAATAACACTACAAATTACAGAAAAAAACGCGAGAACCCAGAAAAACACAGGCTGCTCTTTGACCACCAGGAGAATTTCTTCCTGCCTGAAATCTCCTTTCGTTAGAAGAAATTTTCCATCCAGCAGTAGCCAAGGAATGAGACCGAACAGCAACCCCAGACCGATTACCAAATTTATTAATGGAGGCTGTTTTGACTGCTTTCGGCCTCCGAATTGTACTAATGCTTTCCAGTTCATGCGAAAAACTTAACATTTGTATCATAGTCGTCAGGACCGATAACCCGCCGACTCATATCTCAAAATTGATTTTCCGTCACAATGACGCCGGCCCCTTGATTCGTCAAGGGTTCCGCAAGGTCACACTTCCTTAACGGGCAGGGTAAAACGGCCTCCACGACCACTATCCCAGGTATCTCCCCCTCTCGGTAACTGATTGATATTGAATCAGTTTTCGGCGTATCGAAGCGCTGCCTTGGAAATCACAGTCGTGACGACTGTAATGCTAGGGAGATATTGGTCATTGGTTAGTTTTGCTGTGTAAACAACCAGCGTTTTGGCGCGGGAGTGCTTATGGATGATATACCCGTACCATTTCCGGCGCGGCCGGCTCGTTTTATGGACAGGCTTCGTGCTTTTATGCGTGGGCGGCAGCTGGCGTATAGGATGAAAAAGTCTTATTGCGGCTGGATGCGGGGCTTCATCCGATTTCAAAAGAAGCGCAGGCCCGACGAGATTGGCAAGGCCCAGGTGGATGCATAATTCGAATAATTGAGCTCGCAGCGCAATGTGTCCGTTGACACGCAAAAGCTGCGCTGAACGCCATCATATTCTTTTATCGCCAATTCTTGAGCATTGGACTTGGTAAGCTGGGCTTCGACAGGCCAGTATGGCGCTGCCCCTTTGCGGTTACAAATCGAATGGGTACCGACGCTTCATAAGCGCGATCTGGAGGAGGGCTTTGGGGCGGAGTATCTGGCGCATGCGCTGGCGAGGCCCCACCCGAAGGCGGCGACCAGCCCGGCAAATCGGTCATCAGTAACCGCTCTAACCGAATCGGTCATCATTACTTTTTGATGTAACTGCGCCTGTCTGGCCACCCTACCATCGTTCCCACTTGCTGTGGTAAATGCCGCTGCTCGCCCATTCTGCGGCGCATGCCGGAAGATACCGGTACACCGCTTTGGGGAAATCACAATCTGCTGTCGCGTCGTCGAGGCGTTCGGGAGTCTTTGTCCCGTAAAGACGCGCGCAGCGGGTGGCACTCGCAAATCGCTGTTGTTTGCAAAGCCCATTTGCAATAGAGAGGTGCGCAATGCAAAGCCGTTTTTCACTGTTTAAAGGATCGTCACTTGCCGCGTTGCTGGTACTCGGTAGCGCTTCGCTGGTAACGCAAGAAGCTGAGGGCGCCGATTATCGCGATCCAAACAATCTCCCTCCGCACGTGCGCAGCTACTACAACAACTCGCGTAGCCAGTACAACCAGTACAACCCGTACAGCCGGCAGACCTACAATTCGCGCTACTACAGCAGATCACCCTATGCGGGTAGCGGTGCCCAGCAGTACACCGGCAGGTCCTGGTGGCGTCCCGATGTTATCGGCGGCACACCCCGCATTGTGATCGATCTCAGCGAACAGACGGCCTATTTTTACAAAGGCGGCAACCTGGCCGGTGTCTCGCCGGTATCCACCGGCAAGGCCGGGCACAAAACGCCCACCGGCAATTTCCGCATTTCGGAGATGAAGTACAATCACCGCTCCAACCTCTACGGGCATTACGTAAGCAGAAACGGTTATGTACTGAGAAGTAATGTGGATGTGCGTCGCCACCGCCGCCCCCCCGGTTCAGTATTTCGCGGCGCCTCGATGGACTTTATGATGCGGATCAACGGTGCTGTCACCATGCACGCGGGCTATGTGCCGGGCTACCCGGCCTCTCACGGCTGTATCCGCCTGCCCTGGCATATGGCAAAGATCTTCTTCAGCAACGCTACCGTGGGCACCAAGGTTTCTGTCGTACCGTAACAAACCGGCACCAGCACGCAAAAAGGGCGAACTTCTGTTCGCCCTTTTTGCGTTATACCGGATCTTTCAGGCTGGCCCGTTCATTGGCCTTCAGCCGCACAAAATAATCGTGCGCGGCGCGGTTAACATGCTTCGCCAGCATAAGTGTCGACGTCATGGTCGGGATCGCCATGATCGCGTACATGCCGATAATGATGCTGTTCACCGCGTTCAGCGATGCCACCGCACCGATCACGATCAACAGGATATACATGCCCGTATAGAGCCCCTGGAAGCGGCTGCCGAACAGAAAGACAAAACACTTAACGCCGTAATACCAGAAAGTGACGATGGTACTGAACGCCAGCGGCAGCACCATCAACAGCAGCAGGATCGGGCCGAAGTGCCCGAACACCTCGGAGAATGCGTTCGCCGTCAGTGTAACGCCGGCGATGCCTTCCGCGTGCTGCCAAACCCCGGTCAGCAGAATCACCAGTGCGGTACAGGTGCAGATAATCAGCGTATCGATAATCGGCCCCAGCATCGCCACCACGCCCTCGCGAATCGGCTCGCGGGTTTTGGCTGCGCCATGGGCGAGGGATTCGGTACCGATACCGGCCTCATTGGAGAAGGCGCCGCGGCTGATACCGGTAGTGATCACCGCACCCAGCGCGCCGCCGGCCACGGCCTGGCCGCTGAACGCATCGCTGATAATCAGCGCGAAAGCGGCCGGCACCTGTTGCCAGAAATAGCCGATCACGATCAGCGTCAGCGCCAGGTAGAACAGCACCATGCCCGGCACGACGCGCACGGCGAACTTGCCGATACGCTGAATGCGCCCGGCAATCACCACCGCCGCGGCAATGGCCAGCACCAGGCCGGTGGCAAAATCGAACATCAGTGAGCCTTCCGCCGGCACCCAGCCTAGCGGCACCGCAAAAGATTCCCGCAGCAACTGCACCGTCTGGTTGGACTGGAACACCGGCAGCATGCCGCACAGGCCCGCCACGGCGAACAGCAATGCCAGCGGCATCCACCGCTTGCCCAGCCCCTCGCGGATCACATACATGGGGCCGCCCTGCAGCTCACCGGCGGAATCGCGACCGCGGAACATGACCGCCAGAGTCGCGGTGTAGAACTTGGTCGCCACCCCCACCAGTGCGGTCACCCACATCCAGAAAATCGCACCCGGCCCGCCGGTGCTGATGGCGATGGCCACGCCGGCGATATTGCCGAGTCCCAGCGTGCCGGACAGCGCGGTCGACAGCGCCTGCCGGTGCGGCACCTGGCCGGGATCATTCGGATCGTCGTACTTGCCGCGCAGCAGGTCGATGCTGTGACCGATATGGCGATACGGGCGGCCGCGGGAATAGATCAGCAGCGCCAGGCCGCCGCCGACCAGTAATACGAGCAGCGGCGTGCCCCAGACAAAATTGGCAAATGCGGCGAGGGCGGAATCGATGGACTGTAGAAATGACATGTTTTCTTGGCGATTGTTCTGGTAGCCAAGCAGTCTATGGAGGGCCGCGGTGACTTGTCAAAAACGTGCGCTATTGAAGCGGCCGGAGAAGATACTCGGGGAATAAAGAAGCCCCTCATCGAGGGGCTCTTTCATGTATCAGGCGGTAACCGCTTCCTCTACCGCGCCGCCCTGTTCGGCGCGCTCCTCGCGGACAAAGGATACCGAGACGGCGCCGAGGATCATAAACACCCCGGCCAGCACGATGATGTAGATCGCCTGGTTGTCGAAGATACCCTTCAAAATCGCACCGGCCACCAGTGCGGAAATAATCTGCGGCGCGGCGATGGTGAAATTGAAGATGCCCATATAGACGCCGGTCTTGCTGGCCGGCAGCGAGTCGGACAGGATCGCGTAGGGCATGGCCAGGATCGCCGCCCAGGCGATACCGACGCCGACCATCGGCAGCAGCAGGCCGAGCGCGCCGCTGGGCACGGTCACCTCAGTAATCAGCAGATTCACCTGGGTCGCTTCGCCACCCTGGAACAGCAGGAAGCTGATATAGCCGAGACCACCCAGCAACAGCGACAGCGCGTAGGTCGGCTTGCGGCCGAAGGTATTGGCGATGCGCGCCAGCACGATGGAGAAGAGTGCCGCAAACAGCGAATAAGCGGCGAAGATAATCCCTACCCAGTCACCGGCAGCACCCTTGGCCGCGGCAATATGTGCGGGAACCTGACCCACACTTTCCAGATAGTGCGGGTCGAACCACTTGGCCTCCACCCCCCAGACATGCTGGGTAATGGCCGGCGTGGTGTAGACCCACATGATGAACAGCGCAAACCAGGAGAAGAACTGCACCAGCGCCAGCTGGCGCATGGTCTTCGGCATGGTGAATAGCAGCTGGAAGAAGCCGCCGAGGCGCTGCGGCAGGGACTTGCGCTCGGCGCGCTCACGCGCCAGCTGGTCCGCATCGATGCCCTTGTAGGCGTTGTACTCTTTGGGGGCGTATTCCCTGGTGCGAAACACGGTCCACAGCACGCTGCCGAGCAGTACCGAGGCGCCGATATAGAAAGCCCAGATGACCGACGGCGCCACCTCACCGGCCTGCGCGGTGTTCTCCAGGCCGATCACGTTAGTCAGGATAAACGGCAGCATGGAGCCGAACACGGCACCGATATTGATCAGCAGTGACTGGATCGAGTAGCCCAGTGTGCGCTGCTCGGACGGCACCATATCGGAGACCAGGGCGCGGAACGGCTGCATGGTCACATTGAAGGCCGCATCCATCAGCGCCAGCATCACCCCGCCGAACAGAATCGGCGCGATAAAGGCTACCACGATGCCCGCGTTCGGCATAAACGCCATTCCCAGGGCGGCGGCGATGGCACCGAACAGGATATAGGGGTTGCGGCGGCCGAAACGGTTCCAGGTGCGGTCGGAGGCGGAGCCGACGATCGGCTGCACGATCAGGCCCATCAGCGGTGCGACTATCCAGAACAGCGACAGCGAATGCAGGTCTGCACCCAGGTCCGACAGGATGCGGCTGGCATTGGCGTTCTGCAGCGCAAAGCCGAACTGCACGCCGAGGAAACCGAGGCTGACATTCCACACCTGCCAGAACGGCAGTTTGGGCTGTTTCACTGGCTGCACCGTCGCGCCGGATGTTTGAGACATAGGAGTCACCGCTGATCACTGATTATGGTTATGCGGCGATTCTGGCACGGGGGCCAGCGGCGGCCATCAGCCCCCGCGGGGGAGGATGCGGGCGGCGGTCACGGCTCTAGCATAGGCTCAGGCACCGTGCGCCTGCGCGGCGCCGAGATCCCACAATAATCAGATGAAGTTGCGCGATGATCCGGAAATTCTCTCTTCTACGCCACTCTTTCAGGGGCCTGCTCGGCCTTGCCGCACTCTGCGTCGCGGTCCAGGTGCAGTCTGCCGACCACAGAGACTATCGCAGTCACCGTCTCGGTGAACACTCACTCACCATCGAGACCAGCGACGGCAGCGTAACCCTCAGCCCGCTGGGCACAGCCGCACTGGAAGTGCATTACCAGCGCGACGGCCTCAAGCAGCTGCCCTCCTTCGCGATCGACAGCAGCAGCGAACGTGCGCCGAAGGCGACGCTAGACGAAGAGAAGGACAGGCTGGTTTACCGCACCGACGGCCTTACCGCCGTCATTCACAAGTCCCCTTTCCGTATCGACTACCTGCGCAACCAGCAGCCGCTGATCGGTGAGGAGCTCGGCTTCTTCGCCAACGAGACGATGCGCGGCTTCCGCTTTGCGCTGGCTCCGCAGGAGAAACTCCTCGGCGGCGGCGAGCGCGTGCTGGGCATGGACCGCCGCGGCCAGCGCCTGCCGCTCTACAATCGCGCCCACTACGGCTATACGACCGAATCCAGCCAGATGTATTTCTCGCTGCCGGCGGTCATGTCCAGCAACAAGTACATACTGCTGTTCGACAACTCCGCCACCGGCAACCTGGACCTGGGGGCGAGCGAAGAGGACGTACTGCAGTTCGAGGCCGTCGGCGGCCGCACCTCCTACATCATCGTCGCCGGCGATACCTATCCGCAGCTGATCGAAAACTATGTGGCCGTCACCGGCAAACAGCCGCTGCCGCCGCGCTGGGCGCTGGGCAACTTCGCCTCCCGCTTCGGCTACCGCACCGAGCAGGAAGTGCGCGCGACCGTGGATAAGTTCGCCGAAGAGGATTTCCCGCTGGATGCGGTGGTGCTGGATCTCTACTGGTTCGGCCCCGATATCAAGGGCCATATGGGCAACCTGGCCTGGGACAAAAACGCCTTTCCGCGGCCGGAAAAGATGATGGCCGACTTCAACGAGCGCGGCATCAACACCATCCTGGTTACCGAGCCGTTTATCCTGTCCACCTCCGAGCGCTGGGACGAGGCGGTCGCCAACAACGCGCTGGCGAAAAATCTCGCCGGCCAGCCGAAGCGCTTCGACTTCTACTTCGGCAACACCGGTCTGATCGATGTCTTTTCTGAAGAGGCCGGCGACTGGTTCTGGAATATCTACGACGGCCTGCTGCAGCAGGGCGTGGCCGGCTGGTGGGGCGACCTGGGCGAGCCGGAAGTGCACCCGTCCGACACGGTACATGCGATCGGCATGGCGGACGAGATACACAACGCCTACGGCCACAAATGGGCCCAGCTGCTGCACGACAAGCAGACGGCGCAATACCCGGAGCGACGCCCTTTTATCATGATGCGCGCCGGCTTCGCCGGTTCCCAGCGCTACGGCATGATCCCCTGGACCGGCGACGTGGCCCGCGAATGGGGCGGCCTGCAGCCACAGGTGGAACTGGCACTGAGCATGAGCCTGCTCGGTTTCGGCTACACCCATTCGGACCTGGGCGGTTTTGCCGGCGGCGAGAAGTTCGATCGCGAACTCTACATCCGCTGGCTGCAGTACGGTGTCTTCCAGCCGGTGTACCGCCCGCACGCGCAGGAGCACATCGCCTCCGAGCCGGTGTTCCACGACCGCCGCACCAGGAACATCACGCGTGAATTCGTCAAACTGCGCTACCGCCTGCTGCCCTACAACTACACGCTGGCATTCGAGAACAGCCAGACCGGCATGCCGCTGATGCGCCCACTGTTCTTTGAAAATGAAAGCGACTCGGCACTGATCGACTACAAAGATGCCTACCTGTGGGGTGACGATTTCCTGGTGGCACCGGTGACCGAAGCTGACGTCGACGAAGTTAGCGTGAAACTGCCTGGCGGCGTCTGGTTCGATTACTGGAATGACGACCAGTACAGCGGTGACCTGGCACAGGTGGACGTGGACCTGGAAACTATCCCGGTGCTGGTGCGCGCCGGAGCCTTTATCCCCACCATCGACGACATCGCCACCACCCGCGACTACTCCAGCAAGGCACTGACGCTGGACTACTACGCGCACGAGTCGGCGCCGCAATCCAGCGCTTACATCTACGAGGATGACGGTACCACGGTGGATGCCTTCGACCGCGGTCACTACGAGAAACTGACCTTCACAGCCAACCGCAGCGACGGCGGTATCGACTTCGCCTTCGACCGCGAAGGCGATGGCTACAAGGGCATGCCGGAAGCGCGGACGATCACCCTGAACATCCACAACTGGCAGCAGTCACCCGCCAGCATCGAAGCCGACGGCGATGCGCTAACCCTGTTCCAGCGCGAGAAAGACTTTGCCGCTGCGCCACAGGGTGCCTGGTATGACAAGCGCAACGATCAGCTGCTGGTGAAGTTCACCTGGGGCAAGCAGCCGCTGCAATTGGCCGTCAAGAACTAAGCGTAGGATGGGCAAAGGAGCGCAGCGACGTGCCCATCGCTCGGAAACTGATGGGCACGAGCCCGCCATGGATGGCGGGGTGCCGCCCAGCGGGGATGCAGAAAACGCACGGAGCATTTTTCTGCCTGCGCTTTGCCCATCCTACTGAACTCTCCCTGTAGGAGCCTGCTTGCAGGCGAATGGCTACGGAGTGCCGTTCTCTTCGCCTGAAAGCAGGCTCCTACACCGATAGACAGATGCGGGAGCACACAAACCGATGAAGAAATTCCAAACACTCTTTGCCGCCGCCCTGCTCGCCACCGCGAGCGGCTGCGCGGAAAAATCCGAACAGGTTGTCGAAGCCGAAACCCAATCCGTGGAAAAGCCGGTGATCTACCAGGTGCTGCCGCGCCTGTTCGGCAACACCAACCCCACCAACAAGCCCTGGGGTACCATCGAAGAGAATGGCGTCGGCAAATTCAATGACTTTACGCCCAAGGTTCTGCAGGAGATCCACGATCTCGGCGCCACCCATATCTGGTATACCGGCTCCCTGCACCACGCGCTGGTGGGCGACTACACCGACTACGGCATCAGCAACGACGACCCGGACGTGGTCAAGGGCCGCGCCGGCTCTCCCTACGCGATCAAGGACTACTACAGCGTAAACCCTGACCTCGCCGAAAATCCCGCGGAGCGGCTGCAGGAATTCCGCGCGCTGATCGATCGCAGCCACGAGCAGGAGTTGAAAGTCATTATCGACATCGTGCCCAATCATGTAGCACGAGCCTACCAGTCCCTGGACAAGCCCGACGGCGTGCGCGACTTCGGTGCCGATGACGATACGTCGGTGACCTATGCGCGCGACAACAACTTCTATTACGTTACCGGCGAAGAATTCCGCGTGCCGGTTTCCGATGCCGGCTACCGCCCGCTGAATGGCGAAGCCAATCCGCTGGTCGACGACCAGTTTGCCGAGAGCCCGGCCAAGTGGACCGGTAACGGTGCGCGCAGTCCGCAGCCCGCCATCGACGACTGGTACGAGACGGTCAAGATCAATTTCGGCGTGCGCCCGGACGGCAGCAAGGATTTCCCGGAGCTGTCCGCGGAATTTGCCCAGAAAGACTACGCCGCCCATGCGGCATTCTGGGCCGATAAGGAAGTGCCGGATTCCTGGCAGAAATTCCGCGATATCGCCCATTACTGGCTGGACTTCGGCGTGGACGGCTTTCGTTACGATATGGCCGGCATGGTACCGGTGGAATTCTGGAGCTACCTGAACTCGTCCATCAAGATGAAGAAGCCGGACACGCTGCTGCTCGCCGAGATCTACACTCCGGAGCGCTACCGCGACTACATTCACGTCGGCAAGATGGACTACCTCTATGACAAGGTCGGCACCTACGATGCCATCCGCGCAGTGATGCAAGGCAAAGGCAGCACCAATAAGGTCGCGGAAATCCAGGCAGAGCTGCAGGATATCGCCCCGCATATGCTGCACTTTATGGAAAACCACGACGAACAGCGTATCGCCAGTCCCGAATTTGCCGGCAATGCGGAAGCCGGCAAGCCGGCCATGCTGGTCTCCGCCACAGTGACAGCGGCACCCACGCTGGTGTACTTCGGCCAGGAACTGGGGGAAGCTGCCGGTGCGGATGCCGGTTTCGGCAAGGCGAGCCGCACGACCATCTTTGACTACTGGTCCGTCCCCACTGTGCGCCGCTGGAATAACGACGGCCAGTGGAATACCGCCCAGCTGAGCGAGGATGAAAAAGCGCTGCGCGATTTCTATCAGCGCCTGCTGAGTTTCTCCACCAGCAGCGCGGCCCTGCGCGGCGAGTACTTGGATCTGCACAACTACAACAGCGAACGCGCGCAGGGCTACGATGACAAGCTGTTTGCGTTTGCACGCTGGGCCGGTGACGAGCGTTTGCTGGTGGTTGCGAATTTCGACAAGGAAGTGCGGGAAGTGGAACTGCAGTTGCCCGAAGAACTGCTGCAGCAGTGGAACCTGGCAGAGGGAAGCCACACGGTTGCGGATCAGCTCGGCCAGACAGAAGGCGAATTGCTGGTGCGCGACGGCAACGGAAAAATTGCCCTGCAACTGGCGCCGTTCGCCAGCCATATTTTCCGTGTAAACAACTAGCCTCTAGCTCGTCATTGCGGCGCAGGCCGCAATCTACCCCTCCGGATGCCGGCCCGCGCCGGCATGGCGAGCTTTAGCGTCGGGACCACTATCGCAGTCGAACAAAGGCCGCCAGGTCCGATCCTGACGCTCGCCGGCAAGCCCTGCAACCCACCCAACCTGCCTCACGCCTGTCGCCCTCAGCCCCAGCTGGCCCCGCTATACCGGTCCGAGGCCCGGCGTGCGACGCGGTCTTGATCTAGCTCAATTCATGCCTCTCAGTATCCTCCATCATGAGCGCTGAATCTGGCGCGTCAATACACATTCATCGCCGGCAAAATCACCGGTTCATTGGCGCGCCGTGATAGATTAGACCGCCAAGTCAAACAGCGATGAAAAGCCGGAGATATCCCCGGCAAGCAGGAGGAAAGATGGAGCAGCAGACCACTCTATTCGTAGTCGTGGATCCCAATGATGAACAACATGTGGCACTGGAGCGCGCGCTGACCACGGCGCAGATGCGCAACCCGCAGCCGCGGCTGGCGGTGTTCGTGGCCGTGGACGGTGAGGCCGTCGATACCCGCGCGGTCAACGATCACCTGTTCCGCGACGAATCCTGGTTTCGCGAACAGATTCGCGAACCGATCGCCGCGGCCGGGCTCGAGTGTCAGATTACCGTGTGCTGGTCCAGTGACTGGCAGGCCGCCATCGTGCAGGAGTCTAAACGCTGCAATGCCGAAATGATCTACCTGCCGGTGCACGCCAAGAGCAGCCGCCGCTTTACCTTTGCCGAATCCAAATGGCAGGTACTGAAAACCGCCCGCTGCCCAGTGGTACTGATCCGCCCCGGCGCCAAGGACCGCCGCAAGGTGGTGCTGGCAACCGTCAACTACCAGGCCAAGACCCACGAGCAGCGCCAGCTCAATCGCCAGATTAGCGAGCGCGCCAAGTACATTGCCGCGAACTACGATGCCGAACTGCACCTGGTGAATGCCTTCCTGGATTCCATGCGCTATCCGGATCGCGGCGCGCTGGCCAAGCTGGCAGACAAAACCGGCGTGCCGACCCATCGCATTCACGTAAAGCGGGGCTATACCAGTGACGTGGTGGAGGAAGTAGCGCGGGAAATCGACGCCGATGTGGTGGTCATGGGCACACTCAACCAGTACGGTGCCACCGGTTCCCTGCTGCGCGGCAACACTGCCGAGCGGGTGATCGGCCAGTTGGATGTGGATGTGATGGTGTGTAACCAGTTCACCACCACCGAGACCGACGCAAACTAAAGTGGCAATGCCGGCGGTGTTAATCTGAAGCACCGCCGGTACCTACTGCACGAGTTACTGACGCTATCAGCCCTGCTTTTTTGCAGGCGCGAGCAACACCAGATCGTATTCGCTGTCGAAGCGCACCTCGCCGTTGCGCACGGTTAGCCGCTGACCGGAGTAATAGTCCTGCAGCACGGCGCCATCGGCAAAAATACCTGCTACGGATATGCGTTTTTTGCCGCGCTCGATATCGAATGCCACCAGCACCGATTGTTCGCCGTCCAGAGTACGGGCAAAGGTATAGGGCTTGTCCGCCAGCTTCCTGTGTACTCCGGCACCCACTGCCGGATGAGCCTGGCGGAACTGGCCGAGCTTCTGCCAGAGAGTCAGTAATTCGCGGGTTTCCGCCTTTTCCAGATCGCCCCAGTTCATCGGGCTGCGCAGCTGGGCATCACCCCGGGCTTCGGGCGCGGTGAGCGGCCGGGCCAGCTCATCGCCGTAGTAGATCTGCGCCGCACCCGGTGCGAGCATCAGCTTGAGCGCAGCTTCGCGCACGCGCTTGCGCTCGCGATCAAAGGAATTCATATCGTCGTGGGACGTCAGGTAGTTGAGTACACCCACGCCCTCCAGCGGGCCGCCATGCAGAAGCCCCGAGTAGCGGGAAAAGATCGACTCCATATCTTCCCGGCCGGCACGCGCGGCGATATCGAAGTTGATCAGGCTGTCGAAGCCGTAGTCGAAGAAATCCACGCGACGATCACCGAAATCGAAATCGCGCCCACCGCTGACGCCGTAGCCATAGGCCTCACCGACCATAAAGAACTCGCGGTCGTCGAGTTTCTTATCCTGGTGTTTTGCTTTCCACTCGGCCAGGGCGATGCTCGCTTCCTTTTTGAGTGCCCGCCAGACTTCCGGCTCGACATGCTTGACCGTGTCCACGCGGAATCCGTCCACGCCGTATTCCCGCACCCAGTCGGTGGCCCACTTCACCAGGTAGTATTTCGGCGCGCGCGGGTAGCCGGTGCGCGCGAAGAATGCATCCAGCTCGGCCTGCTCTTGGTCGAGGCGCCCTTCGCGCTTCCATTTGGCGACCAGCTGCGGCGGCAACTCGACCGGCTGTTCGCTCTCGGTGCGGATATCCGGCAGGTTGTCGACCAGCATGCAGCTGACGGTACCGGCAAAACCAGACCAGTCGCACACGGATTCGGTGCGACTCCACTCCTCCGGCCACACGGGATCCTGCCCGGTCACCGGGCCGGTGTGGTTCACGATCACATCCAGCAGTACCCGAATACCCCGGCGGTGCGCCGTCTCGATCAGCTCCGCCAGCAGGCCCTCGCTGCCGAAGTTGCGGTCCACGCTGGTCCAGTCCTTGGGCCAGTAACCGTGGTAGGCGTAGGTGCGCCCGGTGCCCTCGTCGGTGGCGCCGTGTATCTGTTCGTACACCGGGGACATCCACAGCGCATCCACGCCCAGCGCGTTGAAATAACCCTGGTTCAGCTTGTCGATGACGCCCTGCAGGTCGCCACCGTGAAAGCCGCGCAACTGGTCGGCATCGCCCTTGCGCCCGTAGGCCAGGTCGTTGTCCGGATTGCCGTTGTGAAAGCGGTCCGTCAGCATGAAATAGACGGTGGCATTGCGCCAGAAAGGGTCCGGTTGACTGGTCGCGCCGGCAACCTGCGCTCCGCACAGGAGCAGCGCCGCCAGGAGGCTGGTGAGTTTTTTCATTGTTCTGTCTCTGGAGTCATCGCTCAGAAAATGGCCAGACTACTGTAATGCGCACGGCATTTCGCGCATCCTCCCGTCCCGGGGGCGTAGGCGCGGCAGGCCGCGCCGCGCATAGTATTGAAGCCCCCACTATCAATCCGCGAGGATGCCGGCATGATCACCACAATAAATTCCACCCGCGGCAGAAAAGCCGGCCGAATCCTCGGGCGCGCGCCGAGAGTCTTTAGGCTCGGCCTGTTCACTGGCTTGCTTGCCCTCTTGCTGATCGCCTGCGACGGCAGCGATAACAGTACTGCCACCTCCACCGCCCAGGCCAACGTGACCACCCTGTCACCGCTGACGATGGAGGCCCTGCAGCGCCAGCGCACCGTCCGCATCTACCTGCCGCCCTCCTACGACTCGTCAGAGCAACGCTATCCGGTACTGTATATGCACGACGGCCAGAACCTGTTCGACGATGCCACCTCCTTCGTCGGCGAATGGGGCGTGGATGAAACGCTGAATGGCCTGGCCGCCTCCCACGGCCTCGAAGTGATCGTCGTCGGCATCGATCACGGCGGCGACCAGCGCATGACCGAGCTGAACCCCTACGATCACGAGAAATTTGGCGCCGGTGAGGGCGCAGCCTATCTGCGGTTTGTCGTCGAACAGCTGAAGCCGCAGATCGACCGCGACTACCGCACCCTGCCCGACCGCGACAACACCGCCATTATGGGCAGCTCCATGGGCGGCCTGATCTCCCACTACGCCATCAATCGCTACCCGCAGGTTTTCAGCAAGGCCGGGATCTTTTCACCCGCCTACTGGGTCGGCCCGCAGATACTGCCGATGGCGGAGCAGGCAGCGCCGCAGGATGCCCGCCTATACCTGCTGATGGGCGGTCGCGAAGGCGATGAGATGGTGCAGAACTTCGAGCGGATGGGGGAAATACTGTCGCGCAGCCTGCCCGCCGGCAGCTGGCAGGCGAAGTTGGCCGCCGATGGCGAACACAACGAGAAATTCTGGCGCGGCGAACTGGCCGACGCCCTTCTATGGTTGTTTCAACGGGAAAACTTTGCGGCCCAAACTGTCGGGGAGTAAGGTAGCGGTTTCGGGCCGCGACGAAACCGCTCGGCGCAGTCGCGGTCCAATTCCGAAAGCGCAACAACAGGAGGCAGGGAATGAGGGAGCATGAATCCAGCCAGGCTTGGATCATCGGCGTCGTCGTGGTCGTCGTACTGGCGGCGGTGGCCTACTGGTATCTGTCCGCCGACAAAGCCAAGGAACTCGCACCACCTGTCGTAGAGGAACCCGCCCCGGAAGCCGAGCCCGAACCCCTGCCGGAAGTCGCGGCGCCACCGCCCGCCGAACCCGCCCCCGTCACCGAGCCCGAGAGAGGACCGCCCCCGCCGCTGAACGAAAGCGACGAAGCCGCGCTGAAGGACCTGATGAGCCTGGCGCCGGACGGCGCCCTGGCGAAGTGGCTGGTGCCCGACGAAGTGGTGCGCAAGTGGGTCGCCGCCGTCAACGCTGGCTCCCGCGGTGAGCTGATCCACAAGCACCGCCCGCTGAAAACCATCAAGGGTCCCATCATCGTTGCCGAAGATGGCGCCACCGGCATGGTGCTTTCCCCCGACAATTACCACCGCTACGACCAGCCGGTACGACTGTTCGCGCTGATGGATACCGACGCCGCCGTGGCCCTCTATCGCTACTGGTACCCGCGCCTGGCCCAGGCCTATGGCGAGCTGGGGATCCGCAACAAGAATTTTCACCAGGAAATGCTGGAAACCATTGACCAGGTGCTCGCCGCACCGGAGGTCGACGGCCCCATTAAGCTGGTGCGCCCGTCGGTCTATTACAAGTTCGCCGATCCGAAACTGGAGAAGCTGCCGGGCCTGCACAAGCTGATGATTCGAATGGGGCCGGACAATGCGGCGCGGGTCAAGGAAAAACTCGGGGAGTTGAAAACCCAGCTGGAACAGATACCGGTACAGGAAAACAATCAGGACAGCGCCGATTGAGCAAATCCGCCGGTGTGCGGAAAGGTAATAAAAAACCGCGGTTTATCCCGTGGTTTTTTATTATCCGGAAAACCTGAAACCTGGCGGGTATGCGTGGAAACCGTCAAAATCCGCCTTGCCCAATGGCACGCCGTGGCTTCTCAATATCCCGTAGGCCATTGACAGGTGAAAGAGAAAGTTGGGTATGGTGTAGAACTGCAGATACTCCCAGCCGCTGAAACACTGTTCAGCAAACCCTGCTGCAGTATTTATTTCCCTGCTTTCGAAGCCCTGCAATTTTTCTTTCGGAATTTCTTCCACGACACCGCTGACCCAGCGGATCAACTCCAACAGCTCTGCGCCGCTCTGCACCTGAACCAGCTTCGGCACCTCCAGCCCGGCGAGCGGTAACAGGGCGCGCAGTGAAAACCCTGCCGCCGTGCTGACCTGCTGAGAAAAGGAAAACATATCCGGTGCCAGGCGGGCATCCATCAGCGCATCGCCGCCGTTACCGGACGACTCTCCGCAGGCAACGGCGCGCTCCACCAGTCCGCTCAATTGCAGTAAGTAGTGCAGAAAAAACTGCCGCGGATCCTCACTGTCAGCCCGAAAAAGTTCAGTCACCGCGATCACCGCTTCACTGGCGCAGCAACTGCAGTTGCTCCTGGTGCGACTTGAAATTCAGTGCGCAGCGACGGATAAACTCGTGAATGTCTTCCATCTTGTACTTGTTGGCCAGCTCGTTACCCGGGCGCAGCTGTTCCTGCGGCGGGTAGATGCCCTTGCCGGTCAGCAGGCAGTTCCAGGACACATTGGGGAAGTAGACATCCAGTTTCTGGTCCAGCAGTTCATCGGTAATATTCTTGCCGGCCATCCACGACATCAATATCGCGCGCAGCGACGGGGATATTTTCTCGTTACTGCCATTAGCGATCCAATAATCGCTATCCGAGCGAGAGGTGATACGGTAGTGACAGACAATGTAGTCGCGCACCGCATCGAAGCGGCCACTGATACGGTCGTTGAACTCCTTGCGGTATTTATCGGTGTAGTTGCCGTTGTTATACGCCTCGATAAAGCGCGTTACGGTTTCCTGCACCATATCCAGGGCCGTGGCCTCGAGCGGCTCGATAAACCCCTGCGACAGGCCCACCGCCAGGCAATTTTTGGCCCAGTGCTGTTCGACGCGACCGACCTTGAACTTCAGGCGACGCGCCTCGACATCGCTGTCGAGCAGCCCCAGGTGCTGACGGAACTCGGTCTCGGCCTTATCGTCATCGACGAAGCGGGAGCTGTATACATAACCGTTGCCGTTGCGATTGGTTAGAGGGATCTTCCAGGCCCAGCCGTATTTCAGCGCAGTGGAGATGGTGTGCGGCGCGTAGCTCTCCTCCTGCTCGGTGGCGAACACCACCGCGGAGTCGTTGAACAGGCTCTCGGCGCAACTCTGGAACGGCACTTTCAATGCCTGCTGAATCAGCTGGCCGCGGAAGCCGGAGCTGTCCACGTACAGATCGGCCTTGAGCGTTTCACCCTCGGCGGTTTTCAGGCAGTCGATATTGCCCTGCGTATCGAGGAGAACGTCGGTTACCGTCGCGCTCTTGTACTTGACCCCTTTCTTTTCCGCGACGCGCGCGAGGAATTTCCCCAGCAGGCCGGAATCGAAGTGGTAGCCGTAGGCAATTTCAAACGGGAAGTTCTCCGGTGTTACCGGCGCCAGTTTCTGGCGAATCATTTCGGTGGCGAGAAAGAAATGATCCGGGTGTCCCTCGAGATCGACACCCTTGCGCCGCAGGAAACTGTTGTGGAAGAACGCCGGCGCGGTGAACTGGTCCGGCTGCGCCAGGAACGGGTGGACGTACTCGGTAAAGCCCGGCTTGGTAGACCAGTCCTTGAAGGTGATACCCACTTTGTAGGTGGCGTTACATTCGGGCATCCACTCGGATTCTTTAACGCCGATCACATCCATAAAGCCCTTCAGCGGCGGTGTGGAGCCCTCACCGACACCGATGATGCCGATGTCCGGCGATTCCACCAGGGTGATATCGAAGCCTTTGTCCTTCCAATGGGTGGCCATCAGGTTGGCGGTGATCCAGCCGGCGGTGCCGCCGCCGAGGATAACAACGCGTTTCTTATGATCGTTCATGGCACCTCGCAACATGTCTGCAGGCCGGAAATCCCAGCCAAAATATTTGTGCATCAAAAAAAACCGCCCGGCAAGCGGAGCTCGGCGGGCGGTTCCCTGTGAGACCCCGGGGAGCCCCGGGGAAAATCACTGACGCTTAGTACTTGTAGTTCACGCCCAGGTAGTACTGGCGGCCGAACTCGGTGTATTCGCCCAGGGTGCCATCGACACCATAGGCTTTTACGTCGCCCTCGTCCGTCAGGTTGTTGGCGGAGAAGACTACGTCGATACCGTTGTCGAAGCCGTAGGAAACCTGGGCATCAACCGTGGTGTAGTCCTGCGCCATAACCGGCGTGGAGCTGCCCGGAATCGGCATGTTCAGGATGAACTCATCGCGATAGCGGACGTTGATATGGGAGCTGAAGTTACCGATATCCCAGAATGCGGTGGTACTCCACACGTTCTCGGACAGGCCCGGCAGCGGCAGGCTTTGACCGTACAGGTTGCCGCCGGTTACTTCGGTCTCACTCTCGGTATAGGAGTAGCTGGCAGTCAGGCCCAGGCCGGCAAAGATGCCCGGCAGCTGGTCGAAAGTCTTGGTGCCGGCCAGTTCGATACCGCGGATGTAGCCACCCTTGTCGTTGTTGACGTAGGTCTCGAAGGCACCGGCCTCCAGGCCTGCCGGCAGTTCGATACCCAGCTGGTCAAACAGCGCGGTACGCTCGGCCTGGGTGTCGAGGTAGATGTACTGCTTCTCGACCAGGCTTTCGATGTCCTTCCAGAACAGCGCCGCGGTAACCGCACCACCGTCTTCGAAATAGTGCTCATAGGCCAGATCGATCTGGTTCGCGCGGAACGGATCCAGGTACGGAGAGCCCTTGGTCCATACGTTGTACTCGTCGTTGCCGTCGGAGTTCACGCTGTTCCAGGAACCGGCACCGCCTTTCAGCTGGCCGACCGGCGGGCGACCCAGGACCTTGGCGGCGGCGAAGCGGATGTAATCCTGCTCGGTCAGCTCAAAGTTCAGGTTCAGGGACGGCAGGGTATCGGTGAACTCAGGGCCGTAGGTTACGTAGTCGTAATTGTCCTGGGTCATACCCACGTCATCGGTGATCGAGATACCGTTGCCGCTGCCGACGTTCTGCAGGCCACTGGCCTTGATGTCGGTTTCGACAACGCGCACGCCGAAGTTACCGGTGACCGGAATGCCGCCCAGCTGGGTGTCGATGTTGGCCATCAGGTAGTAGGCGAACACGTCTTCGGTCACAGAACCGGACTCAACAAAGGTCCAGTCGCGGCTGAATACTTTCTTACCGTTATAGTTGCCGGCACCGAAAATGCTGGTGGCCAGGGCGTCCATATCGGTAATCACGAAGTGATCCGGCGCCCCGTCAACAGAACCAACCTTGACGAAACCATCCAGTTCCTGCGGCATACACTCGATATCGGACAGGTTGTCAGCGCAGTAACCGTTGTACTGGCCGTCGCGGCTGCCGTACAGGAAGGTTCCGCGGTCGGAATCGAAGGTGCGCTCGGAAGAACGGAAACCGGCTTCGATGGAGGCGATTGCACCCCATTCCAGGTCGAACTTGTAGTCAACCTTGAAGGCTTCCACTTCGTCGGTGTACTTGTGCGGGTACTCCTCGTAGCGGGACAGGCGCATGTTGCTCAGATCGGTGAAATCCACACCGTCGAACATCGCATTCGCAATACCGTCGCCATTGGCGGAGTAGGTGAAGCTCTGACCGGCGGCCTCTTCCCAGGCGACCAGGTTGCCATTGGCATCAGTCGTCAGGTCGTAGGCGTGCATGGACGCGATCTGGTCCTTGCGGGTCTTGGTGCCTTCACTGGTGGAGTAGTCGAATACCAGGGTGTTGCGGTCGTTGATATTCCACTCGAGGTTCAGGCCGATGCTGTCGGTGTCTGCCTGAGTGGACTGGTCTTCGGTACGGGCTTCGAACCAGGGGCTGGAATCCCACTCGGTCTTCGGATCGGTGATGCCGACGGTTGCGCCGGTGACCACGCCGCCGTTTACAGTGGCATCGGACAGGGCAAAGCTGCCGGTATTCTGAAGACCACCCACGGTGATGCCGTGGCGGGTGTCGATGCGCTCGAAATCGGACTTGAAGTAGTCCAGCTGCGCCTTCAGGTTGTCGGTGGGCTGGAACACCACGCTGGCCAGGTAGCCGTTGCGGGTATCGGTGCCGTTACCGGCCTGCCACTGGAAAGCGCGCGCGCGGGCATCGCTGGAACCGTCGCCATTGATATCGGCAGTGTTGTCGTAGCCGATCTGGCCGTCAGCGCCGGCGCGGTTCTTGGTGAAGCTGTTGGGCTGCTCCAGGTTGGAGTAGCCGAGAGATACGCCCAGTTTGTCGTCCATGAACTTGCCCATGTAGGACAGGGTCACGCGCTGGCCGAATTCGTCGGCACCGACGTCTTGTGCGCCGTCGTTATAGGACATGCGCACGTTGGCGTTGAAATTGTGCGGGTTGGCTGCGTCCAGCGGATTAGCGGTCTTCAGCTCGACAGAGCCGGCAACGCCACCCTCGATATGGGAAGCCTTCGGTGATTTGTACACTGCCGCCTGGCTGATCAGCTCGGCCGGGTACTGGTCGAAGGAGATCCAGCGGGTGCTCTCGGTGTAGCCGGCGGTGGACGCCTGCTCGCGACCATTCAGGGTGGTCTGCAGGAAATCGCCGTTCATACCGCGGATATTCAGCTGTGAGGACTGACCGGAATCGCGCACGGTGGTTACGCCGGGCAGTCGGCCCAGGGCGTCGGCGATGGACTGGTCGGGCAGCGATGCCAGGGCACCGGCGTCAACCACGTCGGCAACGACGTCGGCGTTGCGCTTGGCTTCTACGGAATCCAGCACACTGGTGCGGATGCCGGTAACGGTTACCTCTTCCAGTGCCTCCTGCTCCTGCGCGTACACCCCAAAAGAGGCGGTCACAGAAGCCGCGATGGCAGCTGACAGCAAAGTGGGCTTAAAGGCCCCTTTACCTTTGTTGGATAGACTCATCATCTTCTCCCTGGACTTATCGTTATGGTGAGACCTTGCATCCTAGGCCTGCCCCTCATCCATAACATCCTCCCCCGAGGGGGGAGGAGGCGGGAGAATCCGTGGCGCCCTGTGAGGGGGCACCGTAAAACACCTTAACTCTTTGTTTTACTTAAATTTTTTCGCGGACCGACTCAGCTTTCCAGATGCGCCGCGGCACCGATCAGGGCCTGATAGCCGGCGTTGAGGGCGTAGAGCGGAACCGTCTCCATCCACGTCTCCACCCTGCCCTTGTTGAGGAAGCGCTGTTCGAATTCACTTTCCGGCAGCAGCTCCGCAATGCGTGGCAGTATACCACCACCGAGGAAAACTCCGCCGCGCGCCCCGAGATAAAGGGCCGCATCGCCGGCGGCGCTGCCGAGGAAATTAAGGAAATCCAGCAACGTCTCGCGGCACATGGGATCCGAGCCCTCCAGTCCGCGGGCGCTGACATCCGGTGGGGTCAGGTCTTCCGGCTGGCGGCCGTTCAGTTCGCACACCGCGCGGTAGAGGTTGACCAGCCCGCTGCCGGACAATACCCACTCGTTGAACACCGGCTGGCGGGTCTTGATCAGTATTCGCAGCAGGTCCAGCTCGCGCTCGGTTGCCGCGGCCAGGTTGGCGTGGCCACCCTCGCCGGCCAGCACGTGGTAGCGGCCGTTGTCCACGGCGAGCCCCGCCACCCCCAGGCCGGTGCCCGGGCCGAGCACCGCCATGGCGGCATCCGGAGTACGCGGCGCATCGCGCAATACCTGGTAATCGTCCTCAGAAAGCCGCGGCAGCGACAGCGCCAGCGCGGCGAAGTCGTTGATCAGTTCCAGCCTGGGGAAAGCGAACTCTTTGCGCAGCGACTCGGTGGTAATGGTCCAGCCCAGGTTGGTCATATAGACACGCCCGCCCATAGCAGTTTTCTCCAGCGGGCCGGCCGCGGCGATACACACTTTCTCCGGCCGCGGCTGATCCAGCCCCTCCAGCCAGTGCTGCAGCGCCGCCTCGAATCCATCAAAGCGTTTGCAGTCGACCACCTTCAGCGATTCCAGCTTGTAACCGCCCGCCACCGGCCTGGCAATGGCGAAGCGCGCATTGGTGCCGCCGATATCCGCTACGATACTTGTCATCTTTGTCCCTGTTACATACCCCAAAAAACGGCGGTATAAGGTAAGGTGTTGAGCAAAATAAAACCAGTCCTCTACCACTTCCCAATCGTCCCCGCCCCGCGCCGAGGGGAGGACAAAGCGCCGACGCCGCGCATGGCAGCCGCTTGAAGCTCATGACATCCGGCTTACTCGCGCCGAACAGGTCTGTCGGACCGCAGCCCTGGAGTTCCTCCCCAATCCCAATTTGATTGCCGGTGGAACCCTCTCCCCCTCCACCACATCAGCTTCCTTGCTGCGGGAGACGTCAACTCTGCGGAAGCCGGACAGGATGGTGCCATTTGCCGCCCACTCATTACGCCATGGCGCGGCCGGCGGGCCCTGCTCCACATTGAGAACCGGCGGAAGTAGCCCGATCCCGGGTTGGTTTCACGGAAATTGGAGCAAATAGCGGTAAGACCGCAGCCAACACCATTTACAAAACTTAACGATAATCGTTATTATTCGCGCCGCGCGCGGCACCTCGCCCTGCACTCGAAAACTCCCTTTCACTATCAATCGGAAGAAAACCATGGAAATGCGCTCACTGGCACTGGCCGTGGCCGCGGTCGCCTGCACCGCCGCCCAGGCCCAGGAAACGGACAACCGGGAAATGGAGCAGGTGATCGTCACCGGCAGCCGCTTTGTCGAAAGCATCGACGAAGTTCCCGTCTCGGTCACCGTCATCGACCGGGAGACTATCGAGCGGCAGCTGCAGGTCAGCGCCGAACTGCAGAACCTGTTGGCCATCCAGGTGCCCGGACTGGCCACTGGCAACGGTTCCACCAGCAACTTCGGCACCACCCTGCGCGGCCGCGCTCCGCTGGTGATGATCGACGGCGTGCCCCAGTCCACCCCCCTGCGCAACGGCGGCCTGGGTATGCGCAGCCTGGATCCGGACGTGATCGAGCGCATCGAAGTGGTCAAGGGAGCCACCTCCATCTATGGCAATGGCGCCGCCGGCGGCATCATCAACTACATCACCAAGAGCGCGGCGGACAGCGAGTTTGCCGGCCAGGCCTCTGTGTCGAGCCGCTTCAGCGCGGTCAAATTCGAGGACAGCGCCGGCGTCCGCACCCAGGGCTCGGTCAGCGGCACCCGCGACCAGTTCAGCTTTGTCGCCGGCGCCTCCCGCGACGAGCGGGGCGTGGAGCGGGACGCGGAGGGCGACATCATGGGCACCATCTACGGCCTGTCCGAGAGCGTGACCCAGAACTTTTTCACCAAGCTGGGCTACCGACTGGACGGGGATAAGTCCCTGCAGTTCACCTACAACTACTTCGAAGGCCAGCAGAACGCCGACCTGGTGGATGTGCTTGGCTCGGTCAACGACGGCACCAAGACTTACGCGGTGAAGGATGACGGCGATAGCGGACACGGCGATCCCCAGGGCCCGCGGGGCAACCACAATTTTATGCTGAAGTATGTGGACAACAGCCTGACCGACAACACCGCGATGACCGTCGACGCCTACGGCCAGGTAATCGAGAACGTGTTTTTCTTCTCCCCCACCCTGTCGAATCCTGAGGAGGGTTACGACGGCGGCCAGTCGATGATCAAATCCGAGAAGCGCGGCCTGCGCTTCAACTTCAACACCCAACTGGACTGGGAAGATGTCGACGCCACCCTGACTTACGGCCTGGATGCGCTCAACGACGTCACCTCCCAGCCACTGCTGGACGGCCGCATGTGGGTGCCGGAGATGGATATGGACAGCCTGGCCGGCTACCTGCAGAGCAAGTGGATCATCGGCAACGACTGGATACTCAAGGCCGGCGTGCGCCACGAAAGCATCGACCTGCTGGTGGACGACTACCGCACCCTGAAACTGTGCCGCGACGCCGACACCTGTTCGGTGCCGATGGATGTGAAGGGGGATGAGCTCAGCTACGAGGCCACCACCTACAACCTGGCACTGCGCTACCATATCAACGACCATTTCAGCCCCTTTGCCAACTACTCGCAGGGCGCTGACATCTCCGACATGGGGCGCCTGCTGCGCACCGCCACGGTAAACGATATCGGGTTGATCCAGACAGAGGCATCCATTGTCGACAGCTACGAAATCGGCCTCGATACCCACTTCGACGACTTCGACTTCAGCATCGCCGCCTTCGAGAGCACTTCGGAGCTGGGCACCGCCAACGCCTACAACCCGGACACCGGCATCTACGAGCCGGTGCGCTCGCCGCACAAAATGTGGGGCTACGAGGCCGCGCTCACATACCGCTTCTCCGACCGCCTCAGCGCCGGTGCCAACTACAGCTGGGTGGAGGGCGAGGACGAGGACACGGGCGAGTACCTGGATGCGCGCATCATCTCGCCGCCCAAGTTCGTCGCCCAGCTGGACTGGCGCCCACTGGACAACGCCAGCCTGGCACTGACCTACTACCACGTGGGGGACAGGAAGCGCTTCGAACCGGACGCGGACGGCAACTGGAGCGGCGCCTATGCCCCGGTCAGCGCCTACGATGTGGTCAACCTCAGCGGCAATTACGCCATGGACAACTGGCGCTTCTTCGCCGGTATCGAGAACCTGCTGAACGAGGAATACTTCTCGGCCCGCGCCCAGGCCTTCACGTACAGCGGCGGCGCCTATCACAGCATGGGGCTCGGAACCACGGTCAACGCCGGGGTGAACTACACCTTCTAACGCCGTCGGCCAGGGATGGCCTCAGCCCTTGACCGCCCCGGCCGACAGGCCGGAGACCAGGAAGCGCTGCAGCGCGAGGAACAGCAGTATCACCGGAATGGAAACCAGTATCGAACCGGCGGCGAAGAAGCCCCACTCCGACGCGTAGTCACTGACGAAGAAGCGCAGCCCCACCGGCACCGTGTACCTGGATTCATCGTCCATAAAGATGGAGGCGAGTATGAATTCATTCCAGGCAGTCATAAACGAGAAGAGCCCGGTCACGGCGATGGCCGGGCGCGCCAGTGGCAGGATGATTTTGTAGAAGATGGTAAAGCGCGAGGCGCCCTCCAGCAGCGCGGACTCTTCGATCTCGTAAGGCAACGTGTCGAAGTAACCCTTCAACATCCACACACAGAACGGCAACGCGGTGATCGCATACACCAGCACCAGCCCCAGCCAGGTATTGCCGAGCCCCAGCCACTGCACGACGATCACGTACAGCGGGATCAGCATCAGTACCGCCGGGAACATCTGCGAGATCAGGAACAGCATCAGGCCGCGCTCGCGCCCGGGGAACTTGAAGCGCGAGAAGGCGTAGGCGGCGGTGCAGGACAGGCCCAACCCCACCACCGTAGTGCTGAGCGCGACCACCAGGCTGTTAAACAGCCAGCGCATAAACGGCTGCTCGGTGAGCACCGCGCGGAAGTTGTCCAGCGACCACTGCTGCGGCAGCGGTACCAGTGCGGCCAACTGCTGCCAGAAACCCGCGCCCTCCGGCAGTTCAACCAGCTGCAGCGCCTGCTGGCCGGAAAAGGCCAGGCTGACGACCCACAGCAGCGGGTAAATCACAATCAGGCCGGCAAACAGCAACAGCGCGAAGCGCCAGCTGCAGATATCCCGCAGTATTCTGCCGACACGGGTGGGCCTGATGGGCACGCTGCGCTTTGCCCATCCTACGATGGCATTCATGGCGTCACCCTTTGCGTAGGATGGGCACAAATCGGCAGGACTACCGATTTGGACGCCGAAGGCGCCCGCGAAGCGGGTGAGCGCCATGGACGGCGCGAGTCAAAGCGCAGCGTGCCCATCATTTGAGCCCCTCTCATCGCGCTGCCTCCATGGTTCTGGAGATTCGCGTCTGCAACAGCGCGTAGCAGAACAGCAGCGCCAGGATCACCACCGAGTAGGCGGCGGCGTAGGCGTACTGGTATTTCTCGAAGCCGATGCGGAAAGCCTTGGTGATCAGGATATCGTTGGCCCCCGCCGGCGCACCGCCGCTGACCAGGTAGATCACATTGAACATATTGAAGGTCCAGACCACCGACAGGATGATGGCCGGGATCAGCACCGGCTTCAGCAGCGGCAGGGTGATGGCGCGGAACTGGAACCAGCGCCCGGCGCCCTCGACCCGGGCCGCCTCGTACAATTCGCGCGGTATCGACTGCAGGCCGCCGAGGATCACCACCATCATGAACGGGATCGACAGCCACACATTGGTGACCAGGCCGGTAAAGAAACTCGCCCCGACCGAATCGAACCAGGCCACCGGCGCAAAACCGAAGATCTGCAGCGCCTGGTTGATCACGCCGAACTGCGGGTGAAACATGCCCTTCCACACCAGCGCGGTGATGTAGTTGGGGATCGCCCACGGCAGTATCAGCAGCACCCGGAACCAGGCGCGACCGAAGATCGGCTTGTTCAGTGCCAGTGCCAGCAGCAGCGCCAGGCCGACGGCGAGCAGCACATTGCTGGCGGTCCAGCAAACGGTGACCAGCAGCGTCCAGTAGAAGTTGTCGAAGTTGATGCTGCGCTCGACGCCCTCGCCGTACCAGAGATTCCAGTCGCCGAGAATGCCGACATAGTTGTCGAGCCCCAGCCAGCGGGACGCCAGCGGCGTGTTCTCGTTCAGCAGGGTCGTATCGGTAAAGGACAGCAGCAATCCGTACAGCAGCGGGAAGAACACCAGCAGCAGCATGCCGAGCATCGCCGGCAGGATATACAGGTACGCGGTTCTGTTGTCGCGCCAGGTTGCGGCGATACGCCGGCGCATCCTCAGCAGCGCCGTCGCGGCGGCCAGCACCAGCAACAGCGCCAGGCCCCACAGCCAGGCCGGTATCTGTGTCGGTGCGGCATCCCGGCTCCGCGACGCCTGCAATGCGGCGATATCCCGCTGCAGGTCGCGCTGCAGGCGCTGCAAGGCCGCCGCCGGCTGTGCAGCACCCTTCACCACTTTTTTCAGGGTGATTTCCAGCGGTTTCCACAGCAGCGTCATTTCCGGCAGGTTCGGAATCGGCACCGCGGTCTCCAGCTGCTCGCGGAAGGCCATGGCGACATCGTTGGTCGCGATCTGCGGGTGCTCGAAGGCGGCCAGGTTGGCCGGCAGCTGGCCGCCGGCGATGGCCATCTGCTCGGCGGATTCCCGCGCGGTCAGATACTCCATCAGCCCATAGGCAGCGGTCTTGCGCTTCGACCAGGGCGACAGGAACAGCCCCTCCACCGCCACCCAGGGGGACAGCGGTTTGCCCGAGGCGTTTAAACGCGGCAGCGGCGCCACGGCATAATCGATCTGCGGATCTATTTCACCGAGCATCCAGGGCCCGCTGATCACCATTGCCGCGCGGCCCTGGTTGAACAGGTTGGTGACCAGGGTGCTGTTGGGCTCCTCCGGCAGCACCCCATCCTTTCTGACCCAGTCCACCAGCAACTGCACGGACTGGATATTGGCATCGCTGTCCAGCGCCAGGCGGTTCTGGGTATCGAAAGGGCCGCTGCCCCAGGCGTTCATCAGGGCACCGTGAAAAAAGGGTTCCGTGTAGCTGTAGGCGAGGCCGAAGCGGCCGTGTTGCCGATCGGTGTGCGCCCGGGCCAGCGCGATCATTTCCTCGGCGCTATGCGGAGGTGTATCGACCAGGGCGCGGTTGAAGATCAGTGCGGTGCTTTTGAAGTTGAACGGCAGACCGTAGAGGCTGCCATGATAGCGCATGGCACTCAGCAGGTTGTGCGGGAAACGGCTCAACACCTGCGGCCGCACGAATTCGTCGATCGGTGCGATGGTGTGACCGGCACTGGCCCAGCCGCCGATGCGATCGTGGGCGAAGATAAACAGGTCCGGGCCCTGCCCGCGCGGCAGTGCCGCGGACAACTTGTCGGCATAGCTGCCGAACGGCACCGCCAGCGCACGCACACGCACCTGATCCTGGCTGCGGTTGTAATCGTCCAGCAGCCACTCCAAAGCCTGGCGCTCTGCGCCGCGGTAGCCGTGCCACAGCAGCAGCTCTTCCGCCGCGAAGGACCTGGCCGCGCCGAGGCACAACAGCAGAAAAAGGACACCCTGTAGGAGCCTGCTTGCAGGCGAAAACCACAGAGCTCGACGGCAATCCCGCTGTTCGCCTGCAAGCAGGCTCCTACAGGGTGAGGTTCTTAACACGGCTCCGCCACCGCAATGGGTTGCACGGCGCGAATGCGTCGCTGGTTCTGTGTGTCGAACAGGTAGATCGCGTCCGGATCCAGCGCCAGCTCGAGGGTCTGCCCTGGAGTGAGCAGTTGCAAACCCGGCAGCCGCGCAATCATGCGCTCGCGGCCGTCGCCCAGGTGTACCAGCATCTCGGCGCCGAGGGTCTCGACCATTTCGACGGCGGCGCGCAGACGCGGCCAGTGATCGGGCGCGCCGACCGCGGGGCACAGCTTCTCCGGGCGGATACCGAGCAACAGCTCGCCGGCCAGCCCATCGAGGTCGGTGCGCGGCAGATCGAGGAGAGAGTTCTTCAGGCCCACTCCTCGGTTCTGCACCGGCACTATGTTCATCGGTGGCGAACCCATAAAGCCGGCCACGAACACATTGTCGGGATCGTTGTACAGCTCCATCGGCGTGCCCACCTGCATCAGCTCGCCGCGGTTCAGGATCGCGATGCGCGCACCCAGGGTCATGGCCTCGACCTGGTCGTGAGTTACGTAGACGGAAGTGGTGGCGAATTCGCGGTGCAGGCGGCCGATATTGCCGCGCATCTGCACGCGCAATTCCGCGTCCAGATTGGAGAGAGGTTCGTCGAACAGGAATACCTGCGGGTCACGCACTATCGCGCGCCCCAGCGCCACCCGCTGGCACTGGCCGCCGGACAGCTGGCCAGGCTTGCGCCCGAGCAGATCGGCGAGACCGAGGGTCTCCGCCGCCTGTTCCACCTTGGATTTGATCAGGGATTCCGGCTGCTTGCGCACCCGCAGCCCAAACGCCATGTTGTCGAATACGGTCATGTGCGGGTAGAGGGCGTAATTCTGGAACACCATCGCCACGTCGCGGGCCGCCGGCGGCAGGTCATTGACCAGGCGGTCGCCGATCCACAGCTCGCCGCTGGTCACCGATTCCAGCCCGGCGATCATGCGCAGCGTGGTGGATTTGCCACAGCCGGACGGGCCCACCAGCACCATGAACTCGCCGTCGCGGATATGCAGATCGAGCCCCGGCACGGTGGGCGGGCTGTCGGCGTAGCGCTTCTCTACTCGCTTGAATTCAATGCTGGCCACGGCGGCACCCTTGGTCATTGCTGGCGCCGGGCGAACAGGTTCGGCTGGCTTCTGTCATCGACGCACTACTTGGCAATCTTGTTATTATCCGCACCACTGTAGGGGTGGAGTCGGGCAGCCTGGCATTCTCGCTCAGCCCCCGGCGCGCGGACATCAGCCCCGCGCAGGGCGTAGGCGAACAAGAATCGAACAATAATTGATCAACCCCGAAAGATCAATTGCCTGCCAGCTTGTCGAGCTTCTTGAGGAAGACCTCTATCTCCCGCTCCACCTGCTTGTCACCCCTGGCGCGGGCCACCTCCAAGCCGCTGGCAAAGGCCCGGCGCGCGCCGTCGTAGTCGCCCAGCGCCAGTAGGCTGCGGCCGAGCAGTTTCCAGGCCGCGGAGTGATCCGGCATCTGCTCGACGCACAGCTGCAGGTGCTCGGCCGCCTCTCCGTAGGATTTTTCATTAAACAATGCACTGCCGAGACCGAAACGCAGCAGCGGCGAATCCCGCCCCTGATCCAGCTGGGCGCGCAGGCGGGCGATGATCGGATTGGTCATGGGAGTCTCCGGCGGGCACGCGTTAGAATCGGCCGACGATAACGACAAACAAAGGAAATCAGCCGTGAAACGATTATTCCTGCCCCTCGCCATAGGCGCAACGCTGTTGGGCGGCATTCCGCTTGGCGCCAACCCGGCCACTGCCGCCGACCCGGACCAGCTGCTGAAGAACACCGAATCCAAAGTAATCGAGTGGCGCCGCCACCTGCACCAGAACCCGGAGCTGGGCAACCGCGAATTCGAAACGGCCAAATATATTGAACAGCACCTGAAAGCCCTCGGCATACAGGTGGAGACCGGTGTGGCCCACACCGGCGTGATCGGCCTGCTGAAGGGCGGCAAGCCGGGCCCGACCGTGGCGCTGCGCGCGGATATGGACGCACTGCCGGTCACCGAGCAGATGGACCTGCCGTTCGCTTCCAAGGTGAAAACCACCTACCAGGGCAAGGATGTGGGCGTGATGCACGCCTGTGGTCACGACACCCACGTAGCCATGCTGATGGGCGCCGCGGAAGTGCTGGCCGGCATGCGCGACGAGCTGGCCGGCAATGTGCTGTTTATCTTCCAGCCCGCCGAAGAGGGCGCGCCGGATGGCGAGGAAGGCGGTGCCGAGCTGATGCTGAAGGAGGGACTGTTCAAGAAATACAAGCCGGATGTGGCCTTCGGTCAGCACGTGACCTCCACCCTGCCCGTCGGCGTGATCGGTTACCGCTCGGGCCCACTGATGGCCAGCTCCGACGAATTCCGCATTACCGTGGATGGTCGCCAGACCCACGGCTCGCGCCCCTGGGGCGGCGTGGATCCGATCACCGCGGCCGCACAGATAGTGCTCGGCACCCAGACCATCGTCAGCCGCCAGATCGACATCACCAAGGAACCGGCGGTGGTGTCTTTCGGCAAGATCGACGGCGGCGTGCGCAACAATATCATTCCGGACAGCGTGTTTATGAACGGCACCATCCGCAATTTCGATATGGACAACCGCCAGCAGATCTTCGCCAAGCTGAAGACCACCGCGGAACTGATCGCCGAGAGCGCCGGTGCCAAGGCCAAGGTGGAGATCATCGAGGGTTACCCGGTCACCGTGAACAACCCGGCGCTGACGGATAAGGTCATACCGGTGATGAAGGCGGTCGCCGGCGACAAGAACGTCATCGTCGTACCGAAGATCACCGGTGCCGAGGACTTCTCCTACTTCGCCAACGAAGTACCCGGCTTTTACTATTTCCTCGGTGTAACTCCGAAGAGCAAAGACCCGGCAACGGCCGCCAGCAACCACTCGCCGCGCTTCTACGTGGACGAGAGCGCGCTGAAAGTGGGTACCGAGGCCATTACCCAGCTGACGCTGGACTACATGGCCAACAATCCCAAAAACTGATCGAAACGAAAAAGGGCGATCGTAATGATCGCCCTTTCCATTCGCCATCCCGGCGCAAGCCGGAATGGCCAACAGCATTTACGCAGAAAGTCAGGCAGTTTCGGTGCTGCGCGCCGGACGTCTGCGGCGGCGCGGACGCTGCGCGTCACTGCGCGGGGCCTGATCGCCGCGGCCTTCCCCGCGAGGCTGTCCATTGCGAGTCTGGCCATTCCGACTCTGGCCGCTGCTTCCCTGACCGTTGCCCTGGCCACCGCGACGCTGACTGTTTCCGCGGGAATTACCGCTCGGCTTCTGGCCTTCACCGCGGCGGGTCTGCAAGCCGCGCGACTGGCCGCCGGATTCCGGCAGCTGGTGTTCGGGCTCAAATCCCTCAATCTCTTCCCGCGGTACCGGCTTCTTGATCAGCCGTTCGATATCCCGCAGTTGTTTGATCTCGTCCGCACTTACCAGTGACACCGCCTGGCCGCGGGCGCCGGCGCGGCCGGTGCGGCCGATGCGGTGCACATAGTCTTCCGGCACATTGGGCAAATCGAAATTCACCACCTGCGGCAGCTGGTCGATATCGATACCGCGCGCGGCGATATCCGTTGCCACCAGTATCTGTACCTTGCCGTTCTTGAAATCTGCCAAAGCTTTTGTGCGCGCGTTCTGGCTCTTGTTGCCGTGAATCGCCGCCGCGCGGATCTTATCCGCCTCCAGCTGCTTCACCAGTTTGTTGGCGCCGTGCTTAGTGCGGCTGAAAACCAGTGCCTGGTGCCAGTCGTTCTCGCGGATCAGGTGGCTCAGCAGCTTCTGCTTGCGTGCCTTGTCCACCGGGTGCAGCTTCTGGAGCACGGTTTCCGTGGTGGTGTTGCGCGGGCTGACATCGATCTCCAGCGGATCCTTGACCAGCCCCTTGGCGAGGGCGCGGATCTCCGGCGAGAAGGTTGCCGAGAACAGCAGGTTCTGGCGCCGTGCCGGCAGGACTTTCAGGATGCGCTTGATATCGTGGATAAAGCCCATGTCCAGCATGCGGTCGGCTTCATCCAGTACCAGTGCCTCCAGTTTGTCGAAGCGGATGGCACGCTGGTTGTAGAGATCCAGCAGGCGACCGGGAGTCGCCACCAGAATGTCCGCACCGCCGCGCAGGCGCATCATCTGCGGATTGATTTTGACTCCGCCAAACACCACGGAGTGACGCAGCGGCAGGTATTTGCTGTAACCCTGCACATTGTCGAATACCTGCGCCGCCAGCTCGCGGGTCGGCGTCAATACCAGTGCGCGCACCTGGTTGTTGCGCGCGCGCTCGCCCTGGGACAGACGGTGCAGCAGCGGCAGGGTAAAGCCGGCGGTCTTGCCGGTGCCGGTCTGCGCGGCCGCCATAATATCGCCGCCTTTCATCACGGCGGGAATCGCCTGCGCCTGGATCGGCGTGGGTTGGCTGTAGCCCTGTTCCGCCACGGCGCGGGCAATTTCCTGGGCCAGGCCCAGATCTTCAAACAACATAGAAAAACCTCAGATTGAGCCTCGGGCACAATCGAAATACGTTCGCCCGTTGTGGACGAAGAAAAAAAATCGGAGTGGGTAAACCCGCGCTAGGACGCTCGGTTTGCACAGCCGTCAAGTAACCGGGAAACAACACCGGTATGGCGCGGCATTCAGTAGAGGGTTCCGGGAAGAATTCTGGGAAAAAATTCCGGGGAGGCTGCCGGCAATCGACCGGCCTACAGATGACGCAGCTGATAAGGATCAGCGGCGGCACTATAACACAAGGTTTCTGACTGTATAGTTTTATTTTGCAGATGCGATTCCGTTCTAGTGAGGCCACCTGTTAAACGAATTACATCAATGACCGGCACCGCATTGGGATCCACAGTCAGTCACCGTAGCATAGCAATACGGTTGCACAAGCGATCGCGGGCTCTGTGGAAATTAAATTTCTGTTGAGGAACTTTAAAGAAACAACTGCGAAAAGCAGTCAGGAGGTAGATGAATATGTCTACCTACAACAGTATCTGCAAAAATTACGAAGCGGAAACGGTAACCTTGGGCAACGGACGCAGGGTACTAATCCGTCCTGTGTGCCGGAATGACGGCCAGCTTGAAAAAGATTTGATTGAGGGGTTGTCACCCGAGACGCGCCGAGACCGTTTTATTGGCGGTAGCTGTAAGGCCAGCGAACAGCTGATCGAACTGTTGACCGACAACGATCACCAGCGACATGAGGCTTTTATTGCGGTGGCCAACAGCAACCATTCGCAGCGGGCAGTAGCGGTAGCCCACTATGCACGGGATGACGATGGACACGGCTGTGAATGTGCGGTGGTCGTCAGCGATGACTGGCAGGGACTGGGCCTTGGCAGCCTGATGCTGGAGCGGTTGATCGACTCCGCACGCGAGCATCATCTCGAACGGATCTACTCCATCGAATCCGCCGATAACGTGCGCGTGAAGAGCTTCGCCAAATCCATGGGCTTTACGTGCAAGGCGGATCCGCGCGACTACACGCTGCTGACTTATACACTCGACCTGCAGCGGCCGGCTTTCGGACCGACCAAGGCCGCAGCGCAGAGGGTCGCCGCCCGCGCCCATTAACCGGGCGCGTACAGCGGCACTAACTCCAGGGAGGCTACTCGCGGCGCGCCTGCGAAAACAGGCGCGCCACTTTGCTAGCCCGATTGCCACCTGCACCTAAACTGTTCATGCATCGCTATCCGGGTGAACCGCATGGACAAAACAATTCCCGCCAAGCTGCCGCTTTACCTGCACGGCAGCTGGGTGCAATCCCACAGTCACGAATGGCTGGATGTAACCAACCCCGCCACCGGTGAAGTGCTGACGCAGGCGCCCTATACCACCGAAGACGAACTGCAGCGCGCCATCGACTCGGCGAGTGAGGCCTTCCAGAGCTGGCGCCAGACGCCGGTGCCGGCCCGCGCGCGACTGATGCTCAGGTACCAGGAGCTGCTGAAGCAGCACCAGGAGGAACTGGCGCAGATTCTCTGTGAAGAGACCGGCAAGACCTTCGAGGATGCCAAGGGCGATATCTGGCGCGGCATCGAAGTGGTGGAGCAGGCGGCCAATATCGCCGCGCTGATGATGGGCGAGACGGTGGAGAATGTGGCAACCGCCATCGACTGCTATTCGTATCTGCAGCCGCTGGGTGTCTGCGCCGGCATTACCCCATTCAACTTCCCGGCGATGATTCCGCTGTGGATGTTTCCGATGGCAATCGCCTGCGGCAATACCTTTGTGCTGAAGCCCTCCGAACAGGACCCGATTACACCCTGCAAGCTGGCGGAACTGTTCGAGGAAGCCGGAGCGCCCAAGGGCCTGCTACAGGTGGTGCACGGCGGCAGGGACCAGGTGGACTTCCTGCTCAAGCACCCGGACATCAAGACCATTTCCTTTGTCGGCTCGGTACCGGTGGGCCAGCATATTTACCGCACCGGCACCGACCACCTGAAACGGGTTCAGGCATTTGCCGGCGCCAAGAATCATATGGTGGTGATGCCGGACGCCAACAAGCAGGCCGTGCTAAACAACGTCGTCGGCTCCTCGGTCGGCGCCGCCGGACAGCGCTGCATGGCCATCTCCGTGGTGGTGCTGGTGGGCGAGGCGCAGCAGTGGATTCCGGAGATTCGCGACACCATGGCGAAGGTACGCCCCGGCGTGTGGAAGGATCCGAAGGCGGACTTCGGCCCGCTGATTTCGCCCGCCGCGCGCGAGCGGGTGCAGAGCTATATCGCCAAGGGCAAGGCCGAGGGCGCCAACTGCCTGCTGGACGGCTCAGCGGTAACCGTGGACGGCTATCCCGATGGCAACTGGCTGGGCCCGACGCTGTTTGCCGACGTCACGCCTGAGATGTCGATCTATACGGACGAAATCTTTGGGCCGGTTTTGTGCCTGGTGAACGCCGACACACTCGACGATGCCATCCAACTGATCAACGACTGCCCCTACGGCAACGGCACCTCGATCTTTACCTCGAGCGGTGCCGCGGCGCGCAAATACCAGCACGACATTTTAGTCGGCCAGGTGGGCATCAACGTCCCCATTCCGGTGCCGCTGCCGTTCTTCAGCTTTACCGGCTGGCGCGCCTCCTTCTACGGCGACCAGCACGCCTACGGCAAACAGGCGGTGCGCTTCTATACCGAAACCAAGACGATCACCGCGCGCTGGTTCGATGCGGATATCGAACACGCGGAACACCCGAACATGACCATTCACCTGAAATAAATCGCAGCTGGATATCCATGTAGGATGGGCAAAGCGAAGCGTGCCCATCAACTCCGTGGAAGATGGGCACGTCGCTGCGCTCCTTTGCCCATCCTACGGCTTGAAGGCGGGAAAAAGATATGAGCAAGACAGTCGCATTCTTCGGCCTCGGCCATATGGGGGGACCCATGGCCGCCAACCTGGTCAAGGCGGGCTTTAAGGTAAAGGGCTTCGATCCGGTGGCCGCATTGCAGGATATCGCTACCAGCCGCGGGATCGGCAAGGCATCCTCACCCGTCGAAGCCGTAGCCGGCGCGGACTACGTATTGAGCATGCTGCCGAATGGTGAAGATGTCGAAGCGCTGTATATCGACCGGGAAAAACTGCTCGACCATATCGCCGACACGACACTGGTCATCGACTGTTCCACCGTCGCCGCCAGCAGCTCCAGGCGCCTGATCACAGAGGCGCAGCTGCGCGGGCTGAACGCCATCGAGGCACCGGTGTCCGGCGGCGTCGCCGGCGCTGCCGCCGGCACGCTCAGTTTTATGTGCGGTGGCGACGCCGCCAATGTCGAGCGCGCGCGGGAAGTGCTGCAGCATATGGGCAGCAATGTCTTCCACGCCGGCCCAGCCGGCGCCGGCCAGACCGCAAAGATGTGCAACAATATGCTGCTCGCCATCCACATGATCGGCACCGCCGAGGCACTGCAGCTGGGCGTCGACAACGGCCTCGACCCGAAAGTGCTGTCGGAAATCATGCTGAAAAGCTCCGGCGCCAACTGGTCCCTGGAGAAATACAATCCCTATCCAGGCGTCATGGAGAGTGTGCCAGCCAGTAACAACTATGAAGGCGGCTTTATGGTGAAGCTGATGTGCAAGGATCTGGGGCTGGCGCAGCAGGCGGCGACCGCAAGCAGGTCTTACACGCCCCTGGGTTCTCTGGCACGCAATCTGTACGGCTTGCACAGTTTGGCGGGAAATGAGGAGCTGGATTTTTCCAGTATCCAGAAACTGATCGGCAAATAGGCGGGGCGACCATCAGCGTGCGGCCCCGGCCAGGCACAGCCCCCGGCTTGCGATTCGCCCGATCCAGCAGGCTTCCCGGACGATAAAGGCCCCTCTAACCCCGGAACCCATCAGCCCCAGCCATCATACCAATACCTATTGCCTGTAAGACCAATTGTGATACCATCCCCCATTGCAAGTTCGGGCTTCCGACAGGTATTCCTGCGACTTCATGGAAGTCCGGAATAATAGACTTCTGGAGGCCTATATCTCGTAGCCGGAGAGATTTAATGAAGCTCGACCATACGCCTAGTGGCCGCCGTATATACCAGCAGGTTGTGGAAAAGATGCTGGCATTGCTGGATCGAGGTGAGTTCCCGCCCGGTGTAAGATTGCCCTCTGAGCGTGAGCTGTCGGAAATGTTCGAAGTGAGCCGCCCGAGCATCCGCGAAGCAATCATCGCCCTTGAAGTAATGGGAAGGGTAGCCGTGCGAACCGGGTCCGGTGTTTACGTCATCGAGCCGGTTAACGCCTATGCAGACAGCAAAGATTTCAGCCCGTTCGAACTCACCGAAGCCCGCGTGCTGGTAGAAGGTGAAGCGGCCGCGCTGGCCGCCACCATGATCACCGAGGAGCAGCTGGAAGACCTGCGCAATGCCTACCGGGATATGGTGCGCGAAAACGAGGAGGGCAACCTGACCTCCGAGCGCGCGGACCGGAAGTTTCACGAAGTGATATCCCGCGCGACCAACAATCGAGTTCTGATGAGCTCTATCAACAGGCTCTGGGATATTCAAGAACACTCTCCGGATATTCAGTCAGTGCACAAGTCCGTGTGCAAAAAAGATGGCCAGAAACGCCTCGCCGAACACAAGGCCATTTTGCAGGCGCTGGAAAATCGCGACGCCTGTGCGGCGCGCCGCGCTATGCGCCTGCACTTCAGCCGATCACTAAACGCCCTGCACGATGCTTCCGAGGCAAAGGCCGTTGAGGTCGTACGCAAGGAAGTTTCCGAGCGGCGCAAGCGCTTTTCCATCGACCGTCTGGGAGAAGGCGCCGGCATTTAATCTCCAGTCCGCCCCCTAAAAGACCATCCGGCTGTTTTTACAAATACAGCCCGATGGTTTTTTTATTGCCCTCACCACAACACACCGACGCAAAAAAGCCCGCATGGGGCGGGCATAAAGTTTCGGGCGGGGAAGCCCATCTCTGGAGAAGAGACAATCAAACAAACTGAGCTGGCAGGCCTTTGCAAACTCGCTTAGGCCCGCATTCATTGTGGGGAGGGGATTGCATACAACGCCCCTCCCCTGTTGAAACGCACTGACGGGCAGTACGCTTCAACAACCAGGCAGACGCTGTTTAGAACTTCGCTTTTAGCCCCAGGAAGACGCGCGGACCGTAGCTGTTCAGCTCACCCAGGTTATCGCGGGTAAAAAAGTACTGCTTCTTAGGCTCGTCAAACAGATTGATAGCTTCGAGACTCAACTTCACATTGTCGGTGAGCTGGTAGGATGCGCGCGCTTCCCAGACACCTACGTCACCCACGTAGCGCAGGCGGGTGCCATTGCCGGTGTAGGGCTGGAAGTACTCGCTGCGGTACTTGTAGATCAGGCTCGTGTCGAGATCGCCGATCTGGTAATACAGTTGACCGGAGAATACATTCTCGGAAAAGCCGGGGATATTGCCCGGAGCAATGATGCCGATTTTCTCGGACACCGCATTACCGCTTTCATCCAGCACTACAGAGTCGCCGTACAGGCTGTCTTCAAACTCGAAGTCCGAGTCGGCGTAGTTGTAGCTCGCTTTCACACCCAGGCCGCTCAGGTAACCCGGCAGATAGGAGAAACGGTGGGTGCCAGTTACTTCAAAGCCGGTCAACTTGCTAGTATCATCATCGGTGCGCGTGATGGCAAAATCAGCCGGAATGGTTTGGCCGTCTACCTGGAAAGTCTCGGTAACCAGCGCGGTTTCGAAGCCACCCTGGAAGCGCTTGTGGTACACGCCAAACGCCAGCATGGTGTCGTCATTCGGGTACCACTCGATGGCGGTATCGAAGTTCCATGAAGTCAGCGGCTGCATGTTTGGGTTGCCGTCACCATCCACACCATCCAGCAGATCGGCGATATCGACGATATCGTCGGAGCCATTGGTGTCGAATGCGCGCTTGTAGCCCAGGTCAGACGGATCCGGGCGGGACAGGCCGCGATAGACTGCGCCGCGCACCAATACGTCTTCCGCCACATCGGCGACCAGGTTCAAACTCGGCAGTACTTCGGTGTAGTCACCGCCGGCAGTTACACGCTCAAGATCCGCACCTTCGATCTCATCCATGGAGTAAGTGCCATCATCGTTGGTGGTGATGGTGTAGGGCGTACGGTAGCCCACGGACTCCACTTCGGTCTGCACCACGCGCACACCAACATTACCGTGTACCGGGGTACCAGCCAGGGAGCTGTCGAAGTCCGCCATTACATAGGCAGCTGTGGTGGTTTCGGTCACATCCGTGACGCCTGCACTCACGTCTTCCAGTTCCGGATATGCAAAACCTTCTCCCGCATAAGCCAGGATCATGTCGGTTACACACTGGGTATCGAAGGTGGCCCACTCGTTAGTTCTGCCGGTCACGTTACCATTCTCGTCCACCATGGTGACGAGGCTACCGCTGCTCTCGGCGCTCATGAAATCGCTTTCCGGGAAAGCAACCGCACAACTGTTGTTGATTTCGGCAATAGCAGCAGCACCCGCCTCGGAACCACGGCTGATGCTGAATTCATCACGTGCCGCACCCAGATCTACGTATTCCAGCTCGGAGAAACGCAGACCACCGCGAACGGCGGTAATCAAGTCGCCGTCCAGGCGCAGATCGAAATCGGTGCGGAAAGCTTCATTGCTATTGCGACGATCTACATCGTTATCGATACGAGTACGGTAAGAGTCGGAGAACAGGGTGCGATCGGTTACGTCAAAATCGGCAACCGTGTACTGGCGGATTCCGGAGTCCATATCCCACTGAACCATGGGACGGTAGTTGGAATCCTCACCGAAAATATCGTCGTTGTCAGACTGAGTACGCACTGAAATCTGCAGCTCTTCGCGTGTCGTCTCAGAGAAAGAGTAGTCCGCGGAAACGGTCAGGTTGTCGGTGAAAGCGTAGGAAACATTCAACCCGTAGCCCAGATAGTCCTCTGTGCGGGAATACAACTCACTGTTGGATTCGATCGCGGTCTCACCAGCCCAGTTCAGTACGGTACCGGTGTCGGACACCACCAAGGATTCAGCGGTAACACCCGGGGTCACGCGCTTCATATTGGCGAAGTTCAGATCGTGGCGCTGCTCCGCCTGCACACGCTCGGACTGCTGCAGGTCGAAATTGATATCGGTCCTGTCGTTGGGCTGGAATTGCAGCGCCACGAATATGGAATCGCGCTCGTCGGAAGTGTCGTTCTGGCGATAGCCATTGGAGCTAGGCGCAAACGCAAAGGCGGTGCCATCACTAACTGCTTTTCCAGTATCGGGATCTACGCTTGTGATGTAACCCTGATTGCTGGAGCCATCGATCTGATCCTCACAATCACCGCTGGAACCGCGGTAAAAACCTTCATTGGTATTGCTCGGATCATTCAAACACGCGTAGAGGGAAGTGCCACTGGGGCTGGAGGAACGCATCTCGGATTCCGGCTGGGAGATGTCGCTCTTCTGGTAACCCAGGGAGACACCGAACGCCATGCCATTATCAAACTCAAACTGGTCCACATAGCTGGCTGTGCCACGGAAACCGAGATCACCGGCCATGGGATCGTCGATATTAGACTGGTTCGGGTTGAAGTTGGCCTTGGTATCAATCTGGATGCGCTGCTGGCCATACTCCAGCGGCTTCAGGGTCTCCAGCTCGATCAAACCGGCCACACCTCCTTCAATCAGGCTGGCGTCCTGAGTCTTGCGGATAGCGACCTTGTTCATCAGCTCGGAGGGGAACTGGGAGAAGTTTACCGAGCGGTCGCCACTACCGTTGGTGGCGGAACGACCATTAAAAGTGGTTGCGCTCAGGTAGGGACCCATGCCGCGGATGGAGATTTCGGTAGCACCGCCATTTTCGCGATGGGATGAGGCACCGGTGACGGACTCCAAGGCTTCACCGATGGACAGCGCCGGCAGCTCACCAATTTCGCTGGCGGAAAGGCCGTCGACGATGGTAACGGAATTACGCTTGATATCGATGGTGGATTGAATGGTGGCGCGGGTACCGGTAACAACGACCTCTTCCACCCCCCCTGCAGCTTCGTTGCCGCCCGTTTCCTGTGCATGCGCGACACCCATATATGACACCGCCGCTATCGCACTTACCAGAAGTGACTTTTTGAAGCCTTTTTCGGCAAAGCCACCCTCTTTAGAGCTTCTCTCCAACGCCATTACATCTACGCCTTTATTATTATTACGCATGATTACCCCCAAGGAAGTCTGCGCATATTGATATTAACAAGGCGCACCCCCTTGTGGCGCACCTTTCTTTTCTCACATCGCGGTTTTTCTTATCAGCTATTTGACCAGTGACAACCGAATTGGCCGGCTGCCCGCGATCTGGCCAGCACAAACTCTCACCCACCAACCATACAGTCAACCAATTTTCAGAAAATCTTCACATTTTGGACTGACCCCTGATCACTTTTTGTGCATCACCGCAAGCCAACCCCCTTTTTGCACCAAATTGGAACATCTTTCACGACAACTGGTTAGTCAAATTGGTTGACACAGCCTTTTTACCAATTTACGCTGCCCCTACAATAAATCCTCGGCACCTTATATGCGCCTTTTTGGTGCTTTGAGTTGCACAAGCCGCGGCACAAAAAATCCCAGCGAGAACAGTCCAAGTGATCATGAGAGCTTCAGGAATCCACCGCCTACTGGCCGCAACTCTGCTCACATGCGGGCAGGCCTCCATTTTCTGTACCCAGGCCATGGCCGAGGAATACCTGGTCGGAGACCAAAAGGAATACGCCGAGGTGGCGAAAAGTCTCGAGGCTGGGGATACGGTGGTGCTGGCCAACGGGGTGTGGCGCGACTTTGAAATTTTGTTCGCTGGAAAAGGGGAAAAAGAAAACCCAATCACGCTGAAAGCGCAGGACAAAGGCAAAGTGATTCTGTCCGGCCAGTCAAACCTGCGGCTCGCCGGAGAGTATCTGATCGTTTCCGGACTGGTATTCAAAGATGGTTACTCGCCCAGTAGCGAGGTGGTGGCCTTCCGCCGCAACAAACAGCATCTGGCCAACAATTCCCGAGTGACCGAAATTGTTATCGAGGACTTCAGCAAGCCCGAACGTATGGAGTCCGACTACTGGGTGGGCATTTACGGCAAGAACAACCGCTTCGATCACAGCCATCTGTCCGGCAAGCGCAACAAGGGTGTGACCCTCGCCGTTCGCCTGGACAGCGAGGAAAGCCGCGAAAATCACCACCGCATCGATCACAACTATTTCGGTCCGCGCCCAACACTGGGTTCCAACGGTGGCGAATCACTGCGTATCGGCACCAGCCATTATTCCCTGACCGATTCCATGACCGTGGTCGAAAACAACTTCTTCGATCGCCGCGACGGTGAAGTGGAAATCATTTCCGTCAAGTCCGGCAAGAATATCCTGCGCAATAACACTTTCTATGAGTCCCGCGGCACCCTGACTCTGCGTCACGGCAACGGCAATCTGATTGAAGGCAACGTATTTCTGGGCAACGGTGTGGATCACACCGGCGGTATCCGCGTGATCAACGCAGACCAGATCGTGCGCAATAACTATCTCGAAGGTCTCACAGGCTATCGATTTGGGAGCGGGTTCACCGTAATGAATGGTGTCCCCAACTCTCCCATCAATCGCTACCACCGGGTGGTGAATGCGAGAATCGACAACAATAGTTTTATTAATGTGGACCATATCCACCTGGCCGCCGGTAGTGACCAGGAGCGCAGTGCCGTACCACAAGACTCCATCGTTTCCGGTAATATTTTCTATACCGAGAACGGCCAGTCTCCCTTTTCCGTGTTCGACGATATTTCCGGTATTACCTTCAAAGGCAACCTGTCCAATGGGTTTGTGGATCGGAAGATCCACGACGGAATCGACGAGGGTATCGGAAAGCTGCGCCGCGCCGAGAACGGCCTGCTCTACCCGGTCGATAAAGCGGCGGCGAAAAAAGGCGCAAGCAAGGATTTGCGTGTAACCACTAAGGAAATGACTGGCGTTTCCTGGTATCCCAAGTCCGAACTCACAACTCCGTTCAATAGCGGCGAAACCATAAACGTGCGGCCTGGTGAAGACGCCCTGTTCGACGCCATCGCCAGCGCTTCCGATGGCGATACCCTGGTTCTGGAGAAGGGTACCTACAACGCGCGCAAGCGCCTGCAAATCGACAAAACCCTGACCATCAAGGCGAAAAAAGCGGGCCAGGTTACCCTGACCGGTGAGCGCCCGGTGATGTTCGAAATTGTGGATGGCGGCAGCCTGTCCCTGGATGGCCTGGTGATTTCCGGGGCCAACAGCCCGGACAACGCGGGCAACACCCTGATCCGTACCGCGGTATGGGGCATGCTGAAAAACTACCGTTTTTCCATGACGAACAGCCGCGTGGAAAACCTGGATACCAATCACTCCTACCACTTTTTTGATTCCGGCAACCGTGCGTTCGCCGACGACATCACGATCAAAAGCAATACTTTTGAAAATATCACCGGCGATTTCCTGCGCCTCAATAAAGAGCAGGATGACCTGGGTATCTACAACGCGGAGTACGTGACCGTCTCCGGAAATAGCTTCAACAAGGTGCAGGGTGCACTGGTGGATCTTTACCGGGGCGGCACCGATGAAAGCACTTTCGGCCCGCATCTTGAATTCAGCCACAACAGTGTACATGCGTCCGGCGAAGGCAAGCGCAACAAGGCGCAGGCGCTGATCAAGCTGCACGGTGTACAGGTGACCGATATCCGAGACAATCGGATCGAAAACAGCGCAGGCATCGTGGTGGTGCATACCGTCGGCGAGCCGATTACCCGTATCGCCAGGAATCAGTTTTTCAAGACGCCGCTTCCGGGCGTCAAGGAGCTGGTAGCCGAAGGCCCGCACACCGCGGTGCTTGCCAACAACGAAGTCAAAAACTGATAAAAACGTAGAACCATTATCATGTTCGGCAATCCTGTCCCCCAAAAACGCAGCGCACTCGCGACATGTATAGCGCTGGCGGCCGGCGTATCGGCCGCCGCCCTGACCGTGAAGCCGCTGTCTGTATTCGCCGCAGAACACCCCAATCTGGTGATCAGTGCGGCAGATATCGACGCTATGCAGGGAGCGGTAGAAAAACCCGGGCGGTTTCGCGCAGCATTCCTGTCCACACAATCCTCCGTGGATCTGGCATTACAGGCGCCGATTGCAGTTCCCGTACCCGCGGATGCGGGTGGCGGCTACACGCACGAACAGCATAAGAAAAACTACCAGCTGATGTACAACGCCGGCGTGCTTTATCAAATTACCGAAAATCCGAAGTACGCCGAACGGGTGCGGGATATGCTGCTGGCCTATGCAGATTTATATCCCACCCTGCCACTGCATCCCAAGCGCCGCCCGGGAGCCAAAAACCCCGGAAAATTGTTCTGGCAAAGCCTGAACGAGGCAGTATGGCTGGTCTACACCATTCAAGCCTACGATCTGATCCGCCCCTCACTGACTGATGCGGAAGCGGAAAAAATTGAGCGGGGCGCGCTGCGTCCGGTGGTGAAGTTTCTCTCCGTTGAATCTCCGGAGACCTTCAACAAGGTACACAACCACGGCACCTGGCTCACCGCCGGCGTGGGTATGGCCGGTTACGTGCTGGACGAGCCGGAGTGGGTGGAGCAGGCGCTGCTGGATCTGGATAAATCCGGCAGGGGCGGTTTCCTGCGCCAGTTGAGCACGCTGTTCTCCCCGGACGGTTATTACAATGAAGGCCCCTATTACCAGCGCTACGCGCTGATGCCCTTTGTGACCTTTGCCAAGGCCATCGACAATAACGAGCCGGAGCGGGGGATTTTCGAGTACCGCGATAGCATAGTGATGAAGGCCATCGATACCACCATCCAGCTCAGCTACAACGGTCTGTTCTTCCCGATCAATGACGCAATAAAGAGCAAGGGCATCGATACCTCGGAGTTGGTTCTGGGTGTCGCCACTGCCTACGGGGAGTCGGGAAATGCCCAGCTGCTGGAAATCGCGGCACAGCAGGACCGGATTCTGCTGACAGGCGACGGTCTGAAAGTGGCCCAGGACCTGGACGCCGGCAAACAGCAGCCGTATCAGTTCAAGTCCATGGCCTTCCGCGACGGCAAGGACGGCAATGAAGGTGCGCTTGTGGTCATGCGACAGCAGCTGGATGGCGACCAGGCTCTGATATTCAAGCCCGCCGCCCAGGGCATGGGGCACGGCCATTTCGACAAACTCAGCTGGCAGTTTTACGACCGCGGTGCAGAGATCGTTACCGACTACGGCGCCGCGCGATTCCTGAACGTTGAATCCAAGAACGGTGGCCGTTATCTGCCGGAAAACGAGACCTGGGCAAAACAGACGGTAGCGCATAACACGGTAGTGGTCGATGAGACCTCTCACTTCGACAACGATTTGAAGTCCGCCAACAGGCATCACCCGAAACTGCAGTTTTTCCACGCTGATAACCAGGTGAAAATCAGTGCGGCGAACATTGATTCCGCCTACCCCGGCGTAACCCTGACCCGCACCATGGCACTGGTTAACAGTCCGGGCGATGGCAGCACTTTTGCCATTGACCTGTTTGATGTTAAGTCAGAAAAACCACACCAACTGGACCTGCCGGTACACTATAACGGGCAACTGGTAGACACCAGTTTTGACCTGCGCGGATTTACCGACAGTATTTCCGCCCTGGGCAAAGGCAACGGCTACCAGCACCTGTGGCTAAAGGCACGCAGCAAACCGGATTCCGGTCTTACCCAGATTACCTGGCTCAATGACAACGGCCGCTTCTACACCCAGTCCAGCCTGGTAGATGGCAACACCGAAATTCTGTTTACTGAACTCGGCGCCAACGACCCCCACTTCAACCTGCGCGCAGAGAAATCCTTTATCGCCCGACGCAACAAGGTGCGCGAGCACACCTTTGTCAGTGTCTTGGAGCCCCACGGCGAGTACAACCCCGCACAGGAATTCACACTTGAGGCGGAAAGTAAGGTGCGCGAGCTGGACCACAAAAAGATTGGCGATATCGAACTGGTGGCGATCGAAAGCAACGCTGGTGCCACGCAACTGCTGGCATTCAACCGCAATCCAGTTGCCTCAGCATCGACAGAAAGTTCGTTCGAATACCGCGGCATTAACTACGCCTTTAGCGGCCGGGCCAAACTTTTTCTAATTACCAATTAATTGATTCTGTGGAGTAATTCATGCCTGCAACCGATGCTTTTGTGCAGTCCCATGATATCGAGGTCGAGGATCTCGGCGGCGGCATAAAACGCCAGATCCTCGGCCACGATGACAACCTGATGGTTGTTCGTGTGTGGTTTGAAGAAGGCAGTATCGGCTATGTGCACCAACACCGGCACACCCAGGTAAGTTACGTGGAAAGCGGCGAGTTCGAAGTGCAGGTAGGCAACCGCAAAAAACTACTTAAAGCGGGAGATAGCTTTTACATAGCACCGCATGTAGAGCACGGTGCTGTGTGCAAAAAGTCCGGCGTATTGATCGACACTTTCAGCCCATACCGGGAAGATTTTCTAGAAGCCTGAGCAGGATAATAATAATGAGAAATTTACGTTGGACCATTGTGTCCCTGGTGGCGCTGGCCACCATTATCAACTACATCGACCGAACTGCACTTTCAGTGATGTGGCCGGGCATTGCCGATGATCTCGGCATGGACAGCCGCGACTACGCCGACATCATGAGTGTTTTCCTGATCGCCTATGCTATTGGCCAGGCGGTGTTCGGGCGAATTTTCGATGCGATCGGCACTCGTATCGGCTTTATGTTGTCTATTGTGGTCTGGTCGATCTCCATCGCGATGCACTCCCTGGCAACGTCCGTGGCGAGTTTCAGCATTTTCCGTACCCTGCTGGGATTCGGCGAGGCGGGTAACTGGCCCGGCGCCACCAAGGCGAATGCGGAATGGTTTCCGGCCAAAGAACGTGCCCTGGCGCAGGGAATCTTTGGCGCCGGCGCCTCCGCGGGCAGCATCATCGCGCCGCCGCTCGTGGCCTTTCTCTATGCATTCCTGGGCTGGCAGGCGACTTTCGTTGTGATTGCGCTGCTCGGATTTATCTGGCTGGTACCCTGGCTGATCATTTACAAAAGTGGTCCGGACGCACATCCGTGGATTACTCCGGAAGAGCGTGAGCTGATCCTTTCCGGGCAGATTACCGCCGAAAAAGATGAAGACGAATATGTCCCCTCCCTGCCGGAACTGCTTTCCCACCGCCAGAGCTGGAGCGTCATTTGTGCACGCTTCTTTATCGAGCCTATCTGGTGGTTGTTTGTGGCCTGGCTGCCGCTGTATCTCAATGACAAATTCGGCTTCGACGTAAAGGCGATTGGCGCATCCGCTTGGATCCCGTACTGCGGCGCCGCGGCGGGCGCCCTGTTCGGTGGCTGGCTGTCCGGTAAGCTGATCAGCAGTGGCTGGAGCGTCAATAAATCCCGAAAGTTTGCCGTAGTCTTAGGCGGAGCCTGTATGTTACCCGCGCTACTGGCAACGACCGTGGCAGCAACACCGGCGACGGCGCTGGCGTTGATTACCGTGATCCTGTTCGGCTTCCAGGCGGCCATCAACAATATCCAGACCCTGCCCAGTGACTATTTCTCGGGCAAGAGTGTGGCCAGCCTGGCGGGTATCAGTGGCGCCGTCGGAGTTATCAGCGTCATTACCGCCATCCAGCTGGTTCCCGTCATTACTAATGATGGCACCTATTACCCACCCTTCTTCATTCTCGGTGCTTCCCTGGTGCCGTTGATGTTGATCTCGGTCCTGTTTGTTGGGGGGCGTATCGCACCGGTGCGCAGCAAGCGGGAAAAAAAGCAATTCGCTGAAGCGGCAAACTCGTAAAACTTCAGAAGATACCTCGATAACAATTCGATTTTAAAAATATAGTTTGGAGTCAATATGAAACTGGCAAATAAAGTAGCAATCGTCAGCGGTGGGGCACGGGATATCGGCAAGGCGGTATCTCTGAAACTGGCGGCGGAAGGCGCAAAAGTGGTAGTGAACTACTACAGCAATATCCAGACTGCGGATGAAACGCTGGCGGAAATAGAAGCTGCCGGTGGCGAAGCCATCATCGTTCAGGGAGATATGACCAAGCAGGCGGACGTTGACCGCGTCGTGGCTGCAGCCCAGAAAGCTTACGGGTCCACCATTGATATTCTGGTCAACGTTGCTGGGGGCCTGGTTGAGCGCAAAACACTTGCTGAAATGGATGAAAATTTCTTCAACCAAGTAATCGCCCTGAACCTGAACAGCACCTTCCTGCTGACCAAGGCCGTCGTACCGTATATGGACGGCGGTGCCATCGTAAACCTGGCATCCCAGGCCGGTCGTGACGGCGGCGGCCCGGGCGCGTCCGCCTACGCCACTTCGAAAGGTGCAGTGATGACCTTTACCCGTGCCATGGCGAAAGAGCTTGGCCCGCAGAATATCCGCGTGAACTCCCTGTGTCCGGGTATGATCAGCACCACTTTCCACGATGTATTTACCAAAGACGCAGTGCGTGAGAATGTGGCCAACGCCACCCCGCTGAAGCGCGAGGGTAAGGCCTGTGAAGTAGCGGAAGCTGTTGCCTACCTGGCTTCTGATGAAGCGTCTTTTATTACCGGTACCAACATCGATATCAACGGCGGCCTGTTTTTCTCCTGATCATCAGGAAAATCCCGAGGTAGAAAGGCGGATCACCATGCACGAGCGCATCGCAATTATTGGCGAATGTATGCTGGAAATGAACCTGGACAGCGACTATCGCAATCACCACGACGAACCCCGCCTCGCGGCGGGACTGTCGTTCGGGGGCGACACGCTGAACACGGCACTTTATATGTCGCGCCTCGGAGCGGAGGTCGACTATGTGACGGCACTGGGCAATGACCATCTGAGCGACTGGATGATTCGCCAGTGGAAGGCCGAAGGAATCGGTTGCGATCTCGTAATGCGCGTGGAAAATTCAACCCCTGGACTTTACCTGATCGAAACCGATGACAGTGGCGAGCGCACCTTCCACTACTGGCGTGATCGCTCGCCGGCACGCCGGCTATTGGATAACGCGTCTGTGGCGCACGAGCTGTTCGAGAAGTTACGGGAAGTGCAAGCGATCTACCTTTCGGGTATATCCCTCGCCATTTTCTCTCCCTATGCGCGGGAGTGTCTGTTCAACTTCCTGGCAGAGTATCGTCGTACCGGGGGGAAGGTCATCTTCGATGGCAACTACCGTCCACGGCTATGGGGAAGTGAAACACTGACCCGCATAGCGTACGAAAAGGTCTACAGCCTCACGGATATCGCGCTGCCCACGCTGGAGGACGAGCTGGCACTATTCGGAAGCGAAGCCGACGACGACAGTGTTGCCGCGGATAAGATTATCGAGCGGCTACAGCACTGGGGCGTAGCCGAGGTGGTACTCAAAATGGGTGCGGACGGCTGCCTTGTGGCGGCCAGGAACAGCGATCCAAAACTGATTCCATCACACCAAGTGACGCCGGTGGATACTACTGCGGCAGGCGACTCATTCAATGCGGGCTTCCTCGCCAGCAAACTAGCCGGCGATTCCCTGGAGCAGGCAGCGGTGGAGGGACATCAATTGGCAGCTGCTGTCATCCAGCACCGGGGAGCCATTATTCCGCGCACCGCGATGCCCGCGCGGGAAGCTTCAAACTAATCCTCGGAGCTTTAGCTAATTTCCTATTCGATGCCGGTAGCTTCTAGAGAAAGCAGGCCGGCTGCTTGCTTCTACCTCCACTTTCCCCTGTCACGTCCCGTGGAAGTTCACGGCATGTTTTTCAATTCGCGTCCTGCACTTCATCGCCGGCTCCCCACATCTCTGATCACGACACCTAGCCCACACCCGCCCGGCATGGCAGCGCACAGTGTCATACCAATATAATTTACCAATTTTCGATAGCACGAATAAAAGCGCAAAAATATACCGTCAGTTGAAATAGCCGCCAAAATATTAACCAAGAATAAACCTTTAAAAACAACAACTTATTAGGATGCTCCAAACCTATCTTACCAGTTGATTAACCAGTATTGTTGACAGCTTTTCCGGGATTGGTTTAACTCCGTGTGCTTTTACCAATAAAAACAAAATCATTCTTACGATGAGAGGAAACCTAGCCGATGAACAACAAAAAGAAATTCACCCGGCAGTATGCGATGAGGGATCTTGGTGTATTGATGCTTTCCGCGTCCGCAACTCTGCTAGCACCCACAATTCTGGCCCAGAGCAGCTCCGAGCAGATGGAGGAAGTGGTCGCGATCGGAATTCGCCACAGCCTCGAAGCCGCCGCTGATGCCAAGCGCGATGACGCACGTGTCGTCGACGCGGTAGTAGCGGAAGATATTGGCAAATTGCCTGACAACAACATCGCCGAAGCCCTGCAGCGCGTTACCGGTGTTTCCATCAACCGCGATTTTGGTGTCGGCTCCGAGGTATCCATCCGCGGTCTCCCGCAGAACCGCGTAGAAGTGAATGGCCGCTCCACCCTGGGTGATGGCCGCAATGGGGTTAACTTCCAGGACTTCCCCGCAGACTTCCTGTCCAAAGTAGAAGTCATCAAGTCACCGACGCCGGAAATGATCGAAGGCGCCCTCGGCGGCACCATCAGCCTGGTTACCGCTCGCCCGCTGGACCTGAATGCGCCGCTAGCGTCCATTTCCGTCCAGGGCGAGTACGCGGATAAAGCGGACAACTGGGCGCCGATCATCAGCTCATCTGTGGGCGATAGTTGGGACCTGGGTGAAGCCGGTACCTTCGGCGCCATGGCATCCCTGTCCTACCAGGACCGCACACTGCGCCGCGATGAATCGCTGGTTCAGCTTCAAGTAGGCCCGGTGGACTTCAACAACGACGGCACCATTGATGCCGCCGACAATGCCAAGAACACGCCGAGCGGCAACTATGTATACGGCCGCGAGCACACCTATAACCCACGCACTGAAGAACGTGAGCGCACCGCGTTTAACGTTTCCTTCCAGTGGGCACCAGCTTCCGAACAGGGCCAGTTCTACCTGGACCTGAACGCCACCGAGCGCAGCGGCAGCCAGGGAACCTTCTCACTGCTGCACGTAGGCGGCACACCGGTAGCCACACCGGGAGTGACCTACGAAGACGGCAATGGTCAGCTGCAGAACTTCACCTACGATTCCATTCAGCCGCTACAAACCGCAGGTTCCAGCTTCCGCAATACCGAAGCCTACAGCCACGCATTCGGCGGCGAATGGAACTTCACCGATAAGCTGACCGTTAGCGGCGAATATTCCACAGCGGAATCCGACAGCTATACGCCCTTCTCCGAATTCCGCTTCCGCGGTACCGATCGCGCACTCGAAGGCGACGGTCATGCGGACGAAAACAAGTGGCTGATCCCGGTTAGATTTGTAAACAGCAACAGCGGTGCGCCGGTCGTCGACTTTGCCGATGGCTATGTGTTTACCGACCAGCAAAACCAGGCATTCCGCCGTTACGAAGATACCCGCACCTACATCGTCAACCAAGAAGACGCTCTGCGTTTTGACCTGGAATACGCCGAGCCCTTCGGGCTGGAGTGGTTATCCGCGGTCAAGACCGGCGTACGCGTAACCAGCCGTGAGTACGAGCAGAATCAGTACCAGTTCCGCATCACCAATATCTTCAAAAACCTCACCGATGCCGACGGCAACCCGGACATTATCTGGATGGAAGATATTGCCGCTCAGTTTCCGAATGCGATTACCGAGTACGACTTCTCCGGCGATGGGTTTGAGCACACCGGCATGAGCGGTGCTTACGATCTGGCGAAAGTTACTGGTTACGATGTCGGCCTGCTGCAAAACCAGCAGGCGACCTTTGACATCGTCAAGCAGCTGCTTGCCGGCACCAATATGCAGGTCGACGGAAGCCTCAGCGACAACCTCGAGTATCAGGAAGGCGCATACTCCGCAATTGGTGAAGACACCTCTGCCATGTATCTGCAGGCCAACCTGGACTTCGGCAATGTGCGCGCCGTAGTGGGTGGTCGCTATGTGTCAACCGATCTGGAAACCAGCGCCTACCAGAGCGTGGATGGTGTTTACGAAAAAGTGAGCGCCGACACCAGTTACAACGACTTTCTGCCCAGCCTGAATGTGACCTGGGATGTAACCGAAGACACCCTGATGCGCTTCGCCGCGGCCAAGGTAATGCGCCGCGCCGACTTCTCCGAGCTGAGTCCGGCGTACGCATTCCGCGATGCCTACATCGCCGCCAGCCGCGGCAACCCGGAGCTGGAACCCTACCGCGCCACCCAGTACGACATTTCCGCCGAGCACTACTGGGACGGCAATATGGTTTCCGCCACCCTCTTCTACAAGGATGTAGCCTCTTTCACGGAGCGCACCTACGAGTGTGAGAATCTGCCTGAGATCGTCGGCACACTAACCAACACCTCAGATTTCGACAAGATCTGCCTGTGGCAGGCGAATGGCATTCAGTACGCCAACGCCAGCACGCCGACTTCTGCCATGGGAATATTGACCGACAGGGTTACCAACGGCGAAGACGGCAAGGTTCAGGGGCTCGAACTGGGTTACCAGCAGGCCTTCGACTTCCTACCGGGCCGCTGGTCTGGCCTGGGTATCAGCGCCAATTACACCTACGCGGACAGTACGACACCCGATGGCGTGCCGATGGTAGATATCTCCAAAAACACCTTTAACACTCAGCTGTACTACGAGTACGAGGGTTTCGGCATTCGCCTGGCGTACACCTTCCGCGATCGCTTCCTGGACGAGGCGGAAACAAAGCGTGTACTCCCGCTGGGCGAGCTGGTGGAAGGTGCCGGTTCCGACGATCCGACACTGGGGAACGACTACCGCGAAGATCTGGCGCAACTGGACCTCTCTGCCAGCTACGACGTGACCGAAGACATTACCGTCATTGCCAACGTCACCAACCTGACCGCAGAGCCCACCATCAATACCGGCACCAACGGCACCGCCTTCCAGATCATGGAAAACGACCGTCGCTTTGTAATGGGCGTGCGCGCCAAGTTCTGATCCACACCGGGAGAGCCGGCGGTGTTGCACCGCCGGTTCTCCAATCCGGCGCCCGCTCATTTTTTCTTTCTTTTTCCAGCAGTACGGATAGCTCCGGATATTCCCGCGACCCAGTCGCGGGCAGCGTTTTCACGCAAAAGCAGCAGTCAGCGTTCGCTGCCCCCCCATGACCTACAACCCGACAAAAAAATGAGGGTCCAATGAAACGTTCGATGAAGACTTTAGCGATGAAAATCAGTTGCGCGGCAGCATTGTCTGCCTGCATGGCCAGTGCCAGCGCGGCCATTCAAAACCCCGGTTTCGAAAGCGACTGGGACAGCTGGAATGACACCGATCCCTCGGCCATTTCCGGCGTTGCCCACAGCGGCAGCAAGTCCGCGAAGATTTCCGGAAGCGGCAGCCGCGTGGAACAGCAGGTATCTGTGAACGCCGATACCAATTATCGACTCACTGCCTACGTGCGCGGTGCCGGCACCTTGGGTGCGCAGGTGGGTGATAGCACCATTAACGCCAGTGCGGAAAGTTCCGACTGGCAGCAGGTATCTGTTGAATTCAATTCCGGCAGCGCCAGCAGCATCACCGTGTTTGGTGCCTACAACGGCGACGAAGGGCGCTTCGACAGTTTCGCGCTGGAAAACCTGGGCTCCGGCTCCGGCAGTTCCTCCGGCGGCTCTTCAAGTTCCGGCGGCAGCGCCTGCACTCCCGACAGCAACCTGTCGGTAGCTTCAGCCTCCGACGACGGCAGCAACGATGGCCACGGCCCGGGCAATGTACTCGATGGCAGCCTGGCTGACGAATCCCGCTGGTCGTCCCAGGGTGTCAAATGGATCACCCTGGACCTCGGCAGTATACAGCCGGTAAAAGGCGTCGACATCGCCTGGTACAAAGGCGATCAGCGCAGCAGTTTTTTCACCATCGAATCCTCCGCGGATAGCAGCAACTGGATCACGGTACTGAGCGACGGTGAGTCCAGCGGCAATTCCGCGGACTTGGAGCGCTACGACGTTACCGATTCGGATGCACGCTATGTGCGCGTGACCGGCAGTGGCAATTCTGCCAATAACTGGAACAGCATCCTGGAAATCGATGTAATCGGTTGTGATGACGGCGACAGCTCTTCCGGCTCCAGCGGCGGTTCCGGCTCCGGCGGCTCCAGCAGTTCAGGCAGTTCCAGCTCCGGTGGTTCTAGTTCCGGCGGCAGCTCCGGCGGCGACCTCGACCCAGGCCTGCCCCCGTCCAGCAACTTCGACCTCGCCGACTGGTACCTGAGTGTACCCAGTGACAACGACGGTAACGGCAAAGCGGACGACATCAAGGAAGCGGAGTTGAACAGCGGCTACGCCAACAGCAGCTACTTCTATACCGCTGGTGACGGTGGCATGGTGTTCCGCTGCCCCATCGACGGCTACAAGACATCTTCCGGCACTTCCTATACCCGCACCGAGCTGCGTGAAATGCTGCGTCGCGGCGACACCAGCATCAGCACCCAGGGTGTGAACAAAAACAACTGGGTATTCGGTTCCGCGCCCGCTTCTGCACGCGAAGCCGCCGGCGGCGTAGATGGTGTGCTGCGCGCGACGCTTGCGGTAAACCACGTCACCACTACCGGTGACAGCAGTCAGGTAGGGCGCGTCATTGTCGGCCAGATTCACGCCAACAACGACGAACCACTGCGCCTCTACTACCGCAAACTGCCCGGCAACAGTAAAGGCTCCATCTACATCGCCCACGAGCCAAACGGAGGTAGCGACAGCTGGTATGAAATGATCGGTAGCCGCTCAAACACGGCCTCCGACCCGGCCGACGGCATCGTCTTGAACGAAGTGTTCGACTATGAGATCAAGGTAGTAGGCAATACTCTCACCGTCACTATCTCGCGTGACGGCAAACCGGATGTAGTTCAGTCAGTGGATATGAGTAACAGCGGCTACGACGTCAGCGATCAGTATCACTACTTTAAAGCCGGCGTGTACAACCAGAATAACACTGGTAACGATAGCGACTATGTGCAGGTAACTTTCTATTCACTGGTAAACAGTCACGATGGCTATAGTTACTAAGTGATTCCCGGTAGACAGGGCAGTCGAGAACCCCGACCGATGGTTGCGGGGTTCTCGACTGCCCTGTCGCTCAGCGTTTATCGTCCGCTCTTCAGCGATTACAACTGCCAAGCGGTCTTACACACCCATGGATTCTCTGGCACGCAATCTGTACGACTTACACAGTTTGGTGGGGAACGAGGAGCTGGATTTTTCCAGTATCCAGAAACTGCTTAGCGAGAGTGAAAGCTCATAAGCCTTGCAGAAAATACTGGCCAAAGCTTCTAACAAATTTACTAAACAATGAAGATCAATCTAAATCATGCCTGAAACGAATCGGGCAAAACAAAAAAAAGCCCCGCGATTGCGGGGCTCTTTGTTGAGTTCGGGCTGTTATCCGACTTCCGCCAGATTGCCTTTACTCTCCAGCCACTGCTTGCGATCACCGGCGCGCTTCTTCGCCAGCAGCATATCCAGCAGCTGGTTGCTGTCGTCGCCGGCATCGATGTAGAGCTGCACCAACCTGCGCGCATCCGGATCCATGGTGGTCTCGCGCAGCTGCAGCGGGTTCATTTCGCCGAGGCCCTTAAAGCGGGTGACCTGCACCTTGCCCTTTTTCTTCTCCGCGGTGATGCGGTCGAGGATGCCCTGTTTTTCCGCCTCATCCAGCGCGTAGTAGACATCCTTGCCGATATCGATACGGAACAGCGGCGGCATGGCGACGTAGACGTGGCCGTTGGTGACTAGCGGGCGGAAGTGGCGCAGGAACAGCGCGCACAGCAGGGTGGCGATGTGCAGGCCGTCGGAGTCGGCGTCGGCGAGGATGCAGATCTTGTTGTAGCGCAGCCCCTCCAGGTTGTCGCTGCCCGGATCAACGCCGAGAGCCACGGCAATATCGTGCACTTCCTGGCTGGCGAGAATCTCGGCCGAGTCCACCTCCCAGGTGTTCAGGATCTTGCCGCGCAGTGGCATGATGGCCTGAAATTCGCGGTCGCGGGCCTGTTTGGCGGAGCCGCCGGCAGAATCCCCTTCCACCAGGAAGAGTTCGGAACGGGACGTGTCGCCGCTGGAACAGTCCGCCAGTTTGCCCGGCAGCGCCGGCCCCTGGGTGACTTTCTTGCGCGCGACTTTTTTCGCCGAGCGCACGCGCTTCTGCGCATTGCTGATACACAATTCCGCGAGGCGATCGCCCTCTTCCGTGTGCTGGTTCAGCCACAGGCTGAACGCATCCTTGGCCACGCCGGAAATAAATGCGGTGGCCTCGCGGGAGGACAGCCGCTCCTTGGTCTGGCCGGAGAACTGCGGATCGGCCAGCTTGGCCGACAGCACGTAGGAACACTGAACCCAGATATCCTCCGGCCCGAGCTTGATACCGCGCGGCAGCAGGTTGCGGATTTCGCAGTAGTCGCGCATCGCCTCCAGCAGGCCGGAGCGCAGGCCGTTGACGTGGGTGCCGCCCTGCGCGGTCGGAATCAGGTTCACGTAGGATTCGGCGGTGATCTCACCGCCCTCCGGCAGCCACTGCACCGCCCAGTCGGCGGCTTCGGTCTGCGCGGAGAAGCTGCCGACAAACGGCTCGGCCGGCAGCACTTCCCAGCCCTGGTTGGCGGCCGCCAGATAGTCCTTCAGGCCATCTTCATAGAACCACTGATCGGATTCGCCGTCCTGCTCGTTGATAAAGGTCACGGTCAGGCCGGGGCAGAGTACGGCCTTGGCACGCAACAGGTGACGCAGGCGCGGCACGGAGAACTTGGCGGAGTCGAAGTATTTCGGATCCGGCATAAAGCGCACACTGGTGCCGGTGGTGCGCTTGGCGCAGTCGCCGATCACTTCCAGGTCCGAGGCCTTGTCACCGTTCTGGAAGCCGATACGGTGCACATGCCCGTCGCGCTGGATAGTGACTTCCAGCACCTTGGACAGGGCGTTCACCACCGATACACCGACACCGTGCAGGCCGCCGGAGAACTGGTAGTTCTTGTTGGAAAACTTGCCGCCGGCGTGCAGCGTGGACAGGATTACTTCCACCCCGGGGCGGCCCTGCTCCGGGTGGATGTCCACCGGCATGCCGCGGCCGTCGTCGCTGACCGACAGCGAGTGATCCTTGTGCAGCACCACTTCGATCTTCTTGGCGTGGCCGGCGAGGGCCTCGTCGACACTGTTGTCGATCACCTCCTGCGCCAGGTGGTTGGGGCGCGCGGTATCCGTGTACATGCCCGGGCGCTTGCGCACCGGATCCAGCCCCGTGAGTACCTCGATATCTTCGGCGGAATAGTTGGCCATATTCTTATTTACTACTCGTTAACAAAATCCGCAGACTTCGCCTGCAAGCAGGCTCCTACAGGTTAAAAAGAAATTCGACAATGGGCGCGCAGTAGCGCGCGAAGCCCTGGAAGCCGTGATCGCCCCCGTCCTCGATGGTCTGGCGCTGTCCGCGGTAGAACGCTTCCGCTTCGCGGTAATCGAGCGTCTCGTCGCCGCGCTGCGCCAGCAGCCAGTAACGGCCCCGCAATGGCTGTCGCAGCTCCGAGTCCAGTTGGCACATGGTATCAACGTCTGCCTGGGTTAGGCGATACTCCTGCGGCTCACCGCTGTAGGGCTTCAGTACCTGCCCGACGTAGGTCGGCATAAAACGCGACGGGTGCACCGCCGGGTTCACCAGCACCGCCGGCAGCCCGTAGCGCTCTGCCAGGTAACTGGACCAGAAACCGCCCATGGAGCTGCCCACCAGCCCGATGGGGCCGCACTCGCCGCTGTTCAGGAAGCGTTCCACCAGCGCGACCAGAGACTGTTGCGCGATGGCCGGATAGGGCGAAACCTGTGGCGCACAGAAGACGATACGCGGGTGTTCGGCGGCAACGCGCTCGCGCATCAGCTGGCACTTGTAGGATTGCGGCGAGGACAGAAAGCCGTGCAGGTAGATCAGCAACGGCCGCTTATTGTGTTCGATTGCAGACATGGGCGGGAATTATAACGCCCACAGCGGCGGGATTGGCGAGTTATGGCGGTAACCGCCGGCGGATCCCCTATTTACGGGGCGCCGCCTCAGCAGTTCTTCCTAGCGCAGGGATCTATCCAGGCTACTAAACGCGCGGCGCAGGTCCATGCGCATGTCCCCCCAGAATGCCGGCGGTGAGAAGCGCTGCAGGCGCTCGCCGCCGGAGCCGGTAAAGGTATCTCCGAACTCGCGGCGATCGCGGAACTGCAGCACGGCCTTGCCCCTGCGGTCATAAAGGGTACCGGCCAGGGTGCCGTAGGCAACACTCTCGGAGAACACCTGTCGCAGCCGGGTTGTCTGCTCCAGTGGGGCGGGAAGGTAAAAGTTGTCCAGACGCAGCCTCAGCGTGTAGTCGGCGGCACCGCTACTGGCAGCCAGCCGGCCGCCCCGCGGTGCGAGAAAGTTTTCGGCAAACGCCTGCGCCATCGTTTGTTGCAGGCGGGCGCGCTCACTGTCATTCAGTGTGCGGTTGCGAAATCCCAGTGGCTGGATACTGGAGGCATCCTGGCTGCGGTAGTCGATTTCGAGTGGCGCCACGTACACGGAGGCACCGCTGAGGTTCAGGGCCGGCGCGGCCGCCACTGCATCCAGGCCGCTGCGGCGCGGCACCAGGCCCTCCCCGCCGGCCTCAGAGCGAATCGCAGCGTGGGCACCGGCGCCGCTCGCGGACAATGCACTGCCTGAACTCCGCGGCTGCTGAGTGCACGCAGGCAAAAACAATAAGGCAATGCTCAGGATTACCGGCAGAGGACTTCTACTCATTTCGACACCACTTCCTGTCACCAGCTTCAACATTCATTGTAAGGCCGGCTGCCAGCAAAGACAGGTCAAAAAGAGGAGATGAGCCAGCGGCGGACTTGCGCTGACCAGATATTCACGGGAAAAGATCGATAACTAGTAGCCCGCGGAGGCCAGATCCACGCTGTATTCGGAGACGATAACCCGCTCAACACCGGTTTCGTAGCTGCCGTCATCGCGCAGCTCGAACCAGCGATAGCCCGGCATTTCTTCATCGACGGCGAAGGGCCCGCTGCCCGGCGTAAACTGCACCGAGGTCGAGGGTGTCGCGTGCAGGCCCACACTTCCAAGGCCGGGGCGGCCGAGCTGGCTGTCGAACTGCTGGTGCACATGGCCCCACACCAGCGCCTTCACTTGCGGTGCATCGCCGACCAGCTGCAGAAAGCGCTCGCCACCCTGGCGCAGCATATGGCCGTCGATCCAGTCACTGCCCACCGGCACCGGCTGGTGATGCATCAGGATCATCACCGGGTGTTCGCGACACTCCGCCAGCAGCTGCTGCAGGCGCTCGAGCTGCTCGTCGCTCAGCCCGCCGCAAATTTGACCTTCCAGACTGGTGTCGAGCAGCAGCAAGCGCCAATTGCCGAGCGCGACCAATTCCGCACAGCGGCCCGGGGCAAACTGCCGCATGCGCGCAGCGTCGTCGTGGTTGCCCGGCAGCCAGTACCAGGGCGTGCGCACGGGCTGCATTTTCTGCAGGAAGCGGCGGTACGCGGCCTCGGAGCCGTTCGCGCTGATATCACCGGTGGCGACCAGCAAATCTGCACCCGGCTGCTGGGCACCGATCGCCCGCAGCACCTCATCCAGGGTGTGGCCAGTGTCCAGCCCCAGCAACTGGTAGTCAGGCCGACCGCCGATATGGGGGTCGGTAAACTGAACCAGGCGCCGTACGGACCCGATTGACTCTTTGCGCTCGCGACTCACTTGTTCACCTTGTAATCACATCCCTGTGCGACCCGGCATCGCTAAAATCGCCGGCCATCCAGCACTAATTCAAATTCCACCTGACCGTTCGCGAGACAGTGGCCCAGCCATTCGCCGAGAAACCGATTGGCCTGCTCTCGTTCATCTGCCGGCTGCATACGCGGGTTCGGGTAGGCGTGATCAACTCCATTGCCACCCACCGGCCCGCGGCCATCCACGGCGACCACCTCCGCCATTCGCGCATCGTGGTAGAGCCGCACCCTGATCTGTGGCGGGGCCAACCAGCGGCGTTCGCTGTCGTCGGCCGCGGCACTCAGGCACACCTCGGTGGTGTACCTGGAGCGCTCCACTACCGACAGCTCCAGGTAACCGTGGGGCATCCTGTAGCGCCAGTGCTGCCTGCTGGCCAGCTCTGGCAGCAACTTGCACAGGCGCAGATAGTTGGCATCGCAGTCGGCGTGATAGGACGGCAAATCGACTCGATAAGTCGAATTGCGCTTGTCTTTTCGCGACAGACCCGCACCACTGCGCGCCTTTGCCCCGGTCTCGGTCAGTAGGGCCATTATCGACACTCCAATTCTATTGTCGCCGTGACTTAGATCTCAGTTTGCGCGCCGAGCGGGCAAATGAACGAATTCTACGGTGACTGGTTAGACCTCCGACGTTCCAGTCACCAGCTGTTCACGATTCAACTGCAGCCACTGCATGCAAATGATGGTCGCCGCATTGTCGATCGGACAGCCATCCGGGCCGCTCTCCGCCATCGCCTGCAGTACCTTCGAGCGCGGGAACACACGCAGGCGAATATCCTCGTTTTCGTGCTCCAGCCCGAAATGGCCCTCGGCCGCACTCAGGTCCACCTGGGCGCAGTAGAGGTGCAATCGCTCCGAACTGCCGCCGGGGCTGGGCATATAACTGCGAACGAAGTGCAGCGCCCCCACCGCCACACCGGCCTCTTCCAGCACTTCGCGCCTGGCCACTTCCTCCAGGGGCTCACCCTCTTCCACCATACCCGCGACCACCTCCAGGCACCAGGGGCCACCGGGTCGCTCGAGCGCACCGACCCGGAACTGCTCGGTGAGCCCCACCAGATCCCGCTCGGGGTCATACAGCAGCACGCCCACCGCCGGACCGCGCACGAAGAGTTCGCGCTCGAACTCTCCGCTCCAGCCACCGCGAAACAGCCGGTGACGCAGGCGCAGGCGCAGCATGGTGAAAAACCCCCGGAAAACCGCCGTGCGGGATATAACGTCCACCGCACCGCGGGTAAACATCGGGGACAAATCGTTTTTACTTTCGTCCGTTTCCATTATCGCATCTCTTCAGCGGGGCGACGCCGCGGCGCCCTCCCATTTGCGGGGCTATATCGCTGCCGGGCAGCTGTTATACTCTGCGCCCACTGAAATCGCCCCTGACTCAGCGGCCACACAATCACCTTCCCCCAGGATATCCAGAGAACGCACCGTTATGAGAGTGCTCAACATCGCATACCAGCAACTGCGGCGCTACGGCAAGACTCGGGTCAGCTGGGCACAGAAGCTGACCTTCGGACTGATCAAGAACGATCACTATACTCAGGTTTTCAGCGATCGCGACGTGGCCGCCTTCGAAGCGCCGCTCGGTATTCGCGATCTCGGGGTAAAAAAGGCCAATCGGCGCCTGCTGGAAACCGTCGAGGCATTCGAGCCCGACCTGGTGATCGCCGGTCACTGCGACATGATCAGTAACGAGACTCTGAAAGAGATCAAACAGCGGCAGCCGCACTGCGTGATCGCCCACTGCAACAACGATCCGCTGTTCGTACCCAGCAACGTCGAGCGCATCAAGTACCGCGCCGAAGTTGCCGATGCCGTGTTCGTGTCCACCGGTCGCCGCGAACTGAACATCTTTGAAGGCTTCGGGGCACGCGTCTACCACATGCCCAATCCGGTCGATCCGTCGATCGAGAACCTGGACAACTCCCAGCGTAGCGACCTGTCCATCGATTTGCTGTTCTGCAGCAACAGCAACAATTTCACCAAGCGCCTGCAGATGGTCAAAAACCTGAAGGATGCACTCGGCGACTCACTGAATTTCAAAACCTACGGCAGCTTCGGCGAGGCACCGGTGTGGGGGCGCGACTACGACCGCGCCCTGGCGCAGACCAAGATGGGGCTGAACTTCAATCGCCAGGACACGCACTACTGGTATTCGTCCGCGCGCATGGCGCAGCTCGCCGGCAACGGTATTCTGCAGTTCACCAGTGACAAACTGAATTTCGACGAACTGTTGCCGCCGGAAAGCGTGGTCTACTTCAATGAAGAGCAGGACCTGCTGGAAAAAATTCGCGAATTCCACGGCGACGACGCCAAGCGCCGCGCCTGGGCCGCGCGTGCGCGGGATTTCTTCCAGACGGAAATGAATTCGAAACTCTACGCGCAGTACATCGTCGAAGCCACGACGATGCAGCCCTTCAGCCACGACTACGTCTGGGCGCGCGATATCAATCTGGACGGCTCGCTCAGGTAGCGTGCCCCGGGCTATAGACACTGAATATTATTGCTTATGAGTAACAAGCCAATTCGAGTGGCACAGGTTCTGGCCGGCGCGGAACACGGCGGTGCGGAAAACTTTTTTGTGCGTCTGGTCAGCGGCCTCAACGAGCGCCCGCAACTGCTCGAGAAAGCCTTTATCCGCAATCACGATCATCGCGTGCAGGCACTGCGCAACAACGGCGTGGAAACCGAGGGTTTTAAATTCGGCGGCAAGCTGGATTTCCGCGGTCGCAAGATCTACCGACAGGCACTCAAAGAGTACCAACCGGACATCGTCATGACCTGGATGGGCCGCGCCACCATCATCACCCCCAATTCCAGCGACTACCTGCTGGTCAGCCGGCTGGGGCACTACTACAACCTGAAGTACTACCGCCACGCGGATTACTGGATCGGTATCAGCAAGGGTATCTGCCAGCACATGATCGACGGCGGCATCCCGAAAGAGCGGATTTTCCATATCCCCAACTTCGCCGATGAAACACCGGTGGAAGCGCTTCCCAGGGACAGTTTCAACACGCCGGAAGACAAGCCGCTGATCCTCGCGGCCGGCCGCCTGCATGTGAACAAGGCGTTCGATGTGCTGCTGCACTCCCTGGCGCAGATCCCAGATGCGGTTTTGTGGCTCGCCGGCACCGGGCCGGAAGAGAAAAAGCTCAAGGCCCTGTGCCACAAGCTCGGTCTCGACGAGCGGGTGCGCTTTCTCGGCTGGCGCACCGATGTCACCGCGCTGATGCGCACCGCAGACCTGTTCGTATGCCCGTCGCGGCACGAGGGGCTCGGTTCTATCGTGATGGAATCCTGGGCCCACGGCTGCCCGATCGTGGCGACCAACTCCCAGGGACCGGGCGAGGCCATTACCGACGGAGAGAGCGGCCTGATCACGCCCATTGACGACGCCGACGCACTGGCCAGGGCCATTAAATCGGTACTGGACAACGCGGATTTGCGCCAGAGCCTGATCGAGGGCGCGACGGAAGTGTATGCGAAGGGTTACTCAAGAAAGCACATCGTCGACTCCTATGTCGAACTGTATCAGCAGCTGATGGCAAAGCGCGGCTGAGTCGATTCGATGCACTGCAGCGGGCGCGGACAGTCCCTGTTCGCCCGCCCGCGAACTCAAACTCAATAGGGCGGGAAGCGGTTGAGCATCAGCGCCAGTTCCTCACGCAGCTGCTGCTGACTCTGCGCCGGATCGGCGTGGCGGGCCGCCGCGGACGGCGTGCTGGCGCGCCACAGGGGTGAACTCTGCGGCGACAGCACATCCAGCACCAGATAGTTTTCCCGGTACGGCCTGACCTCGAGCGGTGCCCGCCAACCAAAACCCCAGTAGTGATAGCCGCCGTAGAGCGCGAAGCTGTCGTCGTAGACCGCAACCTTCTCCACCGAGTTCAGCTGTAACCGCACCAGGAAATCCGCACTGTCGGCGCTCTGTGCCGGTTGATAGCGCATGCGCAACAGTCCTTCCAGCGCCTGTGTTGCGCGCTTTATTTCCAGCGGTGAAACGGGACCGGTAGCGAGGGGATCGAGCAGATAGTAGGTCTGCAGGCTGGTGAAATCCGCCTGGGGGTCGTAATCCACCGCGATTGGCGGCACAGAGGCGCACCCGGCCAGCATTAAAACGGTCAGGGCCAAAAATCGTAAACGCGAAGCGAGAGCCCGCAAGATGGCAAGCATGCCTTTCTCCTACTGCACAATTGCTGAAGAATCGGCATCCGTACCGATATGAACATTTATCCGAATGAGATGTTACCCGGCGCGGATGGCATCAGGCCGGGCATTTTGCGGCGAGCTTATAGCACGGCGCCGGAATGTGCGAATCATCAGTAAGCCGCCGGCAGATCCCGCAACAGCTCGCGCACCGCGGCACCGATAATGCGCTGGCGCTCCGCTTCGCTCTCAGGCCGGGTCAGCAGCTTGGTGGCGCTGCCACCCCAAATAGGCGCGTCGCCGGCGCGGCCGATACCCAGGCTCAGGATGACCCGCGGCGCGCCGGTGCGCGCGGGCAATTCAACCACCCCTGCGGTGGCGTTGCTGTCGAACTGGGCATCCCAGGTGGGATCCGTCGGATCGCCGGAAAACTGCTCTTCGACGACCGCCACCTGGTAGTCAATCAACATATCGGCGCGTGCGGCCTCGTTCACCTCCCGATAACCGCGCGCGCGCATCTCGCCGGCCACCGCCGCGCGCATTTCCTCATCCAGTTCCACTAGCTGTGCGGAGGCTTCCGGCGCTTCACTGAGCGCCGCCTCACCCCAGGCATAAGTGGAGAATGCCACCGGCGCCACGCGCGGTTCGACGCGCTCCACCTGTATGTCCTGGCAGCCAGCCAACATCAACGTTGCGAACAGGCCAATCAGTGTCTTGCGCATAACGACTTCCCTTCTTCCTTTGCTTTATTTGGCCGGCTCGACGGCTCCGCATATTTCAATTTTAGGACTCCAGGTGAACCACTCGGGCTGCGACTCGGGGTAGAGCGGATAGTGACTGCCCGACTCCACTTCCAGCCCCATCTGCGGCGGCTCGGGCGTTGCGAAGGCAACACCGCCGGCCAGCAGTGCCTGGGTGGACTCGGTATTGATCTGCAGCCCCGTCTTCAGGCCGAAATTCACTTCCACGCCGCTGGCGTTCCAGAACACCGTATGTTCGCGCACGAGCGCGCGATAGCAAGGCTCGATATGTACATAGATGTAAACTCGGTCCGCCAGTTCCCCAAGGGCAAAACCGGTGACTTCGCCGACCTGGACCTGCCGGTAGTAAACGGGGCTACCCGCCACCAGCGAGCCCCGGCGCGACGCGTCGAGAATGACCGCCAGCCCGGGGCGGCTCATGGTTTCCGCCAGGTCCTCGCGCGGCGGCTCGGGCAGCGCGGTGAATTCTGTCTGCAGCGCGCCGCCACCGGGCTCCAGCGCCAGATACCGGCCGGTGATCAGGGTGTCCAGATTCGCCACTTTGCTGATGCCGATCTGCGGTGACACCACCCAGATGCGCGTGCCGTCGCGGGCAAAATGCTCGCCGCGATGAAACAGTTTGGCCGTGGCGCGAACCGAGCCGAGATCGGGCTCGAGCCGCATGCGGGTGATCTCGCCCACCTGGATGCCCCGGTAGCGCAACGGCGCTCCCTCCTTGAGTCCCTCGGCGTCGGGCAGCCTGATCTGAATCGCCACGCCCTCTTCCAGCGCCGCCTCGCGACTGCTGTACAGGGGAAAGCGGTCACCATTTTTCGCCGCGGCGGCATTCTCCCGCGCGCGCGGCGGGCTGCCGAAGGCGATGCCACCCCTGACCATGGACAGCAGCGAATCCGCTTCCACCTCGATACCGTTCAGGCTGGCAGTGGCACGCAGCCCACTGATATTCCAGAAACGGCTCTCGTCGTTGACGAGGTTTGCATAGCGCGGCTCGATCACCACGTAGACTTCTACTCCGTCGCCGCCCTTGCGCAGCTCCATGCCCTGCACCTTGCCCACTTCGATACGCCGGTAGTAAACGGACGCACCGCGCTGCAGGGAGCCGGGATTGCGCGCCGTCAGGCGCAAGTGCAGGCCGGGCGCGCGCGGGTCCATCGGCGGTGCCGACGAACGCGCCTGGAATGTGCGCAGGGAGCGCTGACCGCGGCGCAAATCCACTTCGATACGATTGCCCTTGAGCAGGTCGTTGAGGCCGCCGGCAAAGTCGAGTGTCGGCGGTGCCAGCCAGAAAATGGTATTTTCACTCAGCAGGTCGTCGGTGATCGGATCCATCAACAGGCGCACTTCCATGCCGTCGATATTGCGGCTGGCCTTGACCGCGCTCACCTTGCCCACCTGTATGCCCTGGTAGTACACCAGGGTGCTGCCGGGCGTGACATTGACGCCGCGATCGAAGTTCAGCGTGACCGAGATGCCGGCATCGGCAGCGGCGAAACTGTTGTACAACTTGAACTCTGTGCCGTTGACCGCCAACGGCGACTGCTGCTGCGCCTCGGGGGTATGGAAACTGACGCCGCCGGCCACCAGTGCCGCCAGCGACTCCAGATTGACGGTGAGACCGCCGATACCGCCCTCCACAGAGATGCCGGAGCTGTTCCAGAAACGGCTGCCCCTATGTACCAGGTGGGCGAATTCACGGCGGATAAACAGGTCGATTTCCACCTCGCTGTCATCCTGGTCCAGGTGGTAGTCCTCCACCTGGCCGACCCGCAGCTGCCGGTAGTAAACGGGCGAGCCCCGGTTCAGCGACCCCAGGCGCGCCGACTTGAGCACGACGCGGAGACCGTCGCCGCGCACGAACGCCGGCGGCCGGTCCAGAGCGACAAACTTGCGCTTGCGACCGCCGCTGCCCGGCTCGACGGCGATATAGTTGCCGGACACCAGGGTTTCCAGACCGCGCACACCGGTAATGGAAAACTCCGGTTTCACCACCCAGAAATCGGTGCCCGCCACCAACAGGTGCTCGGCACTGCGATTGAAGTCAACCTCGGCCAGCACGCCATCGGCGCCGTCCAGCTCCGGGGCCTTCGGCGCCAGGCGAAAATCCCGCACCACGCCGATATCGACGCCGGAGTACTTCACCACCGTCTTGCCCGCAACAAGGCCGTCTCCGGAGTGAAACAGGATGGTGGCCTTTATGTCCCCCTCGGTGACATCCCGGTACAACAGCCACACGGCGATCAGTGCGGCAATCAACGGCAACAACCACACCAGCGGCAGGCCGCGGCTGCTGCGCACCACACCGCGCTGCGGTCCATCGTTGCTGAAACTCGAATCCCGAGAGCTGTTGTCCGGGGGAAAATCGTCAGCCATTCCCCGCAACTCCCTTTTTGTCGTTTTCGGTATTCACGCTTTGGCGCTGATCGTACACATCCCAGATGAGGCGCGGGTCGAAGCTGCGCGCCGCCAGCATCGTCACCACCACCACGGTGGCGAAAGCGGTACTGCCCGGACCAGCCGCCACCTGGGCGATGGCTCCCATATCGACCAGCGCCACCAGGATCGAGATCATAAACAGATCCAGTAGCGACCAGCGGCCGATACCCGACACCACCCGGTAGAGCTTCATCGCCTGCCGCGGGATCAGCGGCAGGCGAAACTGTATCTGCACCAGCAGCAGCGCCAGCCCCACCAGTTTCATCACCGGCACAGCAATACTGGCGACGAAGACAATCAGTGCGATGCCCCAGAGGCCGGCGTGATACAGCTGCATCACACCGCTGATGATTGTGCTGGGTTCACCTGAGGCCAGGTAGATGACCGTCATGACCGGTAGAATATTGGCCGGCAGCAGCAACAGCGCACCGGTGATAGTGAGCGCCCAGGTCAGCATCAGGCTGCCGTCGATACGGCCGTGGACGCGGGCGCCACAGCGCGGGCACTGGCAGCGACCGCCCGCGGGCAGCTCGACCAACTGGTGGCAACAGAGGCAAGTGGCTAGCCCATGCTGGAGCGCTCTCTGCGGGCGATTCACGACGATTCCCCCGCGCCGGCGGCCCGCAGTCGCCGCTCGCGACGGCGCCCCATGCGGTCCCAGACCGCCTGCGGATCAAAACTCAGGGTGGTCAGGTTCGCCACCAGCATCATCGCGACAAAACAGTAGAGCCCGGGCTCCACTTCCATCTTGCCCAAATCGCTCATCTTGATCAGCGCCACCAGGATGCCGAGCATATAGACATCCAGCATGCCCCACTCTTTCAGGTGCTGATACCAGCGCACTGCCGCACCCACCGGACGGTCGAGGAAAGCCCAGCCGCTACCCCAGCAGATAAAGGCCAACAGCAGGAATTTTCCCAGCGGCGCCAACACACTGCAGAACAGCACCAGTGTGGATAGCCAGATATAACCGGCGTCGAACAGGGACAGAACGCCGTTTACCAGCGTGTTTTCGGCACCGAAAGCAAAAATGGAAAAATGCAGCAGCGGCAGGCTCGCCGTGGGGATAAACAGCACAAGGCCCGTCAGGCTCAGGGCCGCCGTATAGCGAATACTGTTTTTGGCATTGCGGTGCAGGGTGGCGTTGCAGCGCGGGCACAACAGTTTCTGACCGGGCGGTGCCAGCCGCCCCGTCAGCAGCAGATCGCATTCATGGCAGGCGCGCTGCCAGTGCGTCGGCGTCTTGTCTCGCCCGTGTTGCATTTGTGCGGAGATCCTTGCCTGTTTCTGCACGATGTTTGCCGCATCCAAAAAGGCTGCGGGCGCGTCTATTGAAATGTTGCGCGGCGGCTCTATTAATAGCCGCGGCGTAATTGCCGAGTACAGGGTCTGTTCACACGAAATTCGATAGCCGCGTTGCCGCCCCAAAACGGGCCAGGCAAGGCGCGAGGAGCGTGGTTTAGCGTGCTAAATAAGCGACGAGCAACGCCGCTTGGCCCGTTTTGGGGCGCAACCCGAAGGGACGGGGCCGTTTTCCCGCAACGCTGCGTTGCAGCTCGCTTATGTGGCGAGCCACACGGCGCTCACTGCGCCTTGCCTTGCGGAAAAACGGCTTCCGTCGCGGCAATCGAATTTCGTGTGAACAGACCCAAGCCAGTAACCGCACATTCGCGTCGGTTTAACGAAGATATACCAAAAAGCCGCGACCGTCGCCTCGACGCTCCCGCTGGCCACGGGTACACTCTCGCCACTGCTTATGGGGAGACTGGCAGCACTACTCACAATAAGAGTTCAAATGGGGGGCCTCTTCGCTATCCAGCCCGACTGGGCTGTCACCCCGAACTCCAAAGTAGAAGCTTTAAGACCGCACCCGCCACAGGAAGTTGAAACAGATGAAAAGAAGTGATTGCACCGAAACGCGAGGCAGCCACCGGCGCCCGCTGAAGACTCATATCCTCGCCGCGCTGAAGGCGCCACTCGCCGCCGCCGTGCTGGGTCTGGGCGCCATGCAAGCCCAGGCCGATACCCTGTGGGAAATCTATCTGCAGGCGCTGGACAACGACCAGCAGCTGGCCGCCGACCGCGCCGCCTACCATGCCGGCCTGGAAGCCAAGAACCTCGGTCGCTCGGCGCTGTTGCCACAGATCAACGGCAGTGCCGAAGCCAGCCGTACCCGTTCCGATGCAACGCAGTTCAGCTACACCTTCATTGCGGATCAGGTCATTGCCACGCCCAACCGTACGGACTCCGATACGGATGAGCGCGTCTACTCCGCGCGCCTCGACCAGGCCATCTTCGACCTGCCGGCCTGGTTTGGCTACCAGCAGGGCAAAAAGGCAACGGACCAGGCCGTGGCTGAATTCAGCGCCAACCAGCAGGAAATGATGCTGCGTGTGGCCACTGCCTACTTCGACGTACTGCGCGCCTACGACGTACTGGAAGCCGCCCGCGCCGAAGAGGAAGCCCTGGCCAAGCAGCTGGAACAGACCCAGCAGCGCTTCGAGGTGGGACTTACCGCCATCACCGACGTCTACGATTCCCAGGCGGCCTACGACAACTCCGTGGCGCGACGGCTGACCGCGCAGGACAACCTGCTGAGCAATTTCGATGCGCTGTCTGTACTCACGGGCACGTACCACGATTCCGTCGCATCGCTAGCGGAAAACTTCAATGTGGCACCACCGGAGCCGGTGGAGCGCAGCGCCTGGGTCGACTTCGCGCTGGCCAACAATTTCGACCTCAAGGCCGCGCGCCTGGCCGCCGATGCGGCCCGCTATGGCGCCCGCGCCGCCGCCAGCGAGCATTTGCCGACCCTGAGCGGTTCGCTGAGCTATCAGAAGTACTACCAGGATGGCGACGCCGACACCTCGGTGCCGGGCGAGGCGCCGGTCACCCTGCCCATCGATACAGATCGCGAAACCAAAATCGCCGCGCTGACTCTGAATGTGCCGATCTATTCCGGCGGCCGCCTCAGCGCCAGCCGCCGCGAGGCGCGCAACCTCGCCTTCCAGGCCGAGGACCTGCGCAACCTGGCGGAGCGCAATACCGTGCAGAACACGCGCACCCTGCACCGCGCGGTGGTCACCGATGTTTCCCGCGTGGAGGCGCGCCAGCAGGCGGTGATATCCGCCCAGAGCGCCCTGGCCGCCACCCAGGCCGGCTACGAGGTGGGCACGCGCAATATCGTCGACGTACTGCTGGCCCAGCGCACGCTGTTCCAGTCCCAGACTGACTTCGCCAACGCCCTTTACGACTACATCCTCAACACCCTGAACCTCAAGCGGGTGGCAGGATTGCTGGCACCGGACGATCTGCAGCAGCTGGAAGCCAAGCTGAATCCGGCACAGCCGATCGCCCGGGTCGCCGAAGCCCTCGTCGCACCGGCGTCCAAGTAACGACCGCGACGGCAGGTGGGTCATCGACCCGCCTGCCGATACCCCTCACAACCCTTCGCCCAATTCCTCAATCTCACTCAGCAGGCGCTGCAGGGCACCGCTGTTCTCCTCCGCCACCGCACGGCCGCACTCGCCGACACGCCGCCGCCGGCTGTCATTGCCGAGCCACTCCTTGAGCTGTGATGCCAGCTGCTCGGCGTCACTCACCACCGCCATACCGCCCGCGGCGCGCAGCAGCTCCGCCACCGTGGCAAAATTGTGCAGGTGCGGGCCGCAAACAACCGGCACACCCCAGGCGGCCGGTTCGATCATGTTATGCCCGCCCACCGGCACCAGGCTGCCACCGACAAATGCCGTGTCGCAGGCGCCGTAGAAGCGCAGCAGTTCGCCCATGGTGTCGCCGAGCAATATCTGGTGTTCCGGCCCCGGCAGGCCGCCGTCGCTGCGGCGCAGCAGTTTGTATCCGCGCTCGCGGCACAAGCGCGCGATACCGTCGAAACGCTGTGGGTGACGGGGCACGAGAACCAGCAGTAAATCGCCGAAATCCTTGCGCAACTCCGCGAAGGCGTCGAGGACGATTTCTTCCTCGCCGGCGTGGGTACTGGCCGCCAGCCAGACTTTGCGCCCCGTCCGGCCGCGCCACTGGTGCGCCAGCGCCTGGGCTTCACTCTCGAGCCCCAGATCGATATTCAGGTCGAACTTGATATTGCCGCTGGCAGCCACGCGCTCCGGTGGCAGGCCGAGTGCCACGAAACGCTGGGCATCCGCGGAATACTGGGCCACGACCCGGGTCAGATTGTCGAGCATGGCGCGGGTCAGCCGCGAAAAACGCCCGTAACCCCGCGCAGATTTCTCACTGAGCCGCGCATTGGCCAGCAGCGTGGGAATATTGCGCGCCTTGCAGGCCGCGAGCAGATTCGGCCACAGCTCCGTCTCGATGATTACCAGCATGTCCGGTCGCAGCGCGTCGAGGAAGGGCGCCAGGCACTCGGGCAGGTCGTAGGGCAGGTAGTAGTGCAACAGCCTGCCGCCGAGCAACGGCCGCAGTGCCGCGCGCACGCGCTCGGAGCCGGTCGGTGTGGTGGTGGTTACCAGCCACTGCCAGTGCGGGTGCCGCGCCGCCAGCTGCTCGATTACCGGTACCGCCGCCAGCGTCTCGCCGACGGAAACCGAGTGCACCCACACCAGCGGCGCGCGGCTGGCGCGCGCCGGCACGCGACCGATGCGCTCGCGCCACCGCTCACGGTATTCCGGCTGCACCCGGCCGCGCCACCAGAGGCGCAGCAGGACCAGGGGAATAGCGGCTCGAAATAACCAGGTATACAGTGTGCGCATCGACGGGTATGACTAAAACTCAATCAGTTAATGGCAGAGCCGCCGCCTGTACGGGATGCGGCTCCGCTGCCTATAATGGGCGCCCTGTCCGGCCGCCCGAGTCCGGGCCCATCATATCACCGACGGGAAAATTTCCTCTTCTGCAATCGGAGTTGAGCCTTTGAAGGTAGTGCAACTGCTGCCCGCCTTGAATTCGGGCGGGGTTGAGCGCGGCACCGTGGATTTTGCCCGCGCCCTGGTAGCCGCCGGACACGAGTCCATCGTCATTTCCAGTGGCGGCCGCATGGTCGAACAGCTGCAGCGCGAAGGCACGCGGCATATTGTGATGCCGATCCACAAGAAATCCCTGTCCAGCCTGTGGCAGGTTCGCCCACTGCGCAAACTGCTGATGGAACTGGATGCGGACATTCTGCATGTGCGCTCCCGTGTGCCCGCCTGGCTCACCTACCTGGCCTGGAAAAAAATGCCCGCCGCCAGCCGCCCGAGGCTGGTCAGCACCGCGCACGGACTCTATTCGATCAACCGCTACAGCGCCATCATGGCAAAAACCGAGCAGGTGATCGCCATCTCCGAGTGCGTGTGCGACTACCTGCTGCAGAATTACCCGCAGGATTTGCAGCGCCCACCGCAGATCGTCTATCGCGGTGTGGACACGCAGGAATTTTATCCCGAACTGCAGCTGCCGGCCGGCTGGCTGGAAAACACCTGCAAGGATTTTCCACAGCTGCGCGACAAGCGCTGGCTGCTGCTGCCCGGGCGCCTGACGCGCTGGAAAGGCCAGGAGGATTTTATCGACCTGATGGCGCGTCTCTCGCGAGACTACGGCGATGTTCACGGCGTCATTCTCGGCGGCAGCGAACCGAACAAGGCGCACTACGAGGAAGAGTTGAAACAGCGCGTGCGCGATCGCGGCATCGAGGATCGCGTAAGTTTTGTCGGCCACCGCGCGGATATCCGCTACTGGTACAAGCAGTCGGCCATGGTCTTCAACCTGTCGAAGCGGCCCGAACCCTTCGGCCGCACGGTCATCGAGGCCGCCGCGATCGGCACGCCGCTGGTCGGTTACGATATTGGCGGCCCGGCGGAGTCCCTGCGCGCCTGCTTTCCCCAGGGGCTGGTCGAAAAATCTAACCAGGAAGCCCTTTTCCAAAAAGTCTGCGCGCTGCTCGACGCCCCGGCGGCGAGATCCAGTCTGACTGCGGAATTTACCCTGGAAAAACAGGCGCAGCACACCATCGAGATCTACCAGTCACTGCTGGCCGAAGGCGGCGCGGGAGAGAATGCGCGTGATTGATCTGAGCCACGGCGAGCCGTTCGCCAGCGGCGGCAACCGCTTCTGTTACCGCCACCCGGAAAATCCACAGCTCTGTGTCAAAGTGATGCGCCCGGGGCGCACAGCAGAACTGCTCGGCCGCGCCCCCTGGTACAAGCGCTGGCGCGGCGAGGAATATTTCGACGACAACCTGCGCGAACTGGAAGGCTATTCGCAGCGTGCGCTGCAGCGCGATACCGCGGGATTGTGGCAGCACCTGCCGCGCTGGTATGGCATACAGGAAACGAGCCTCGGCCCCGCGGCGGTCACCGATATGATTCTGGATGAGACCGGCGCGCCGGCCCCCACCCTGCGCCAGTACCTGAACAAGCACGGCCTGGATACCGAGGTGCGTGCGGCATTGCAGCGCTTCGCGGATTGGCTGCTGCAATACGGAGTGCTGACCAAAAACCTGATTGCCCACAACCTGGTGTTGCGCGAGGAACGCGGACAGCTGGAACTCTATCTGATCGACGGCCTCGGCAGCGCCGCCTTCCTGCCACTGCCGGAAGTTTCCGACTTTTTTGCCGAGCGCTATATCCAGCGACGGATCGAGCGCATGTGGCTGCGTGTGGACTGGGAAATTTCCGACAAAAAAATTCCCTGGCGCAAGTTCGAAGCGCGCGGACTGAAGCGTCAGCGCTGATTTACTTTGCGCGATACAAAAGCGGGGGATGAGCTCCCTGAGTCAGGTAACCGGCAGGCCGCAGCGGTGCAGCAGCGCGCGCGCACAGACCAGGTACTGGTTGAGCGGCTCGCGTGAGCGCTCCAAGGGTGCGACCACATCCTCCACCCGGTCGGTGACCACCCCCTGATCCACCAACCGCTGTACGGCGGCGCGCACCTTGTTTGCGCGCCCCCTGCTGGAGGTGCGGATAATGCCGACCCGCGCCCGGCTCTGCAGGGATTCGAACACCATGGAAATGCTGTCCTCGCTGACCCAGATCTGCTCCGCCGCGGCCATCTGCTCCTGCACCCAGCCCGGCGGGCAATCGCGCCAGTCGACGACCTGTGCGTTGGCCGCGGCAAACTGCTCGAGCGTGCCCGCCGGCGTGCGCCGGCTGTCCGATATTTGCCACTCCAGCGGTGCATCCAGCAACCGCTGAACCTGTTGCCGAATGGACGGCGCGTCCCACTCGAAGTGCTTGCTGGGCCCGCCCAGCAGGATCAGTCCCCGTCCCGGTTGCATCTTGTCCTGCGGCAGCGGCTCGGTCAGCGCTCCCTGGCTCAGGATAACGTTTTGCAACGGCGGCGGCCGATCGTGCTCCGGCACTATGGCGAAATCAAACCAGCGAAACGGCAACAGCGGCAGGTTGATCGCCACCGCGCGGCCGCCGAAATGGCGGCGGGCGGCCAGCATCGGCAGCCGACTGCGGCGGCCGGTGCCAATCAGCAGATCCGGTTTTGGCAGGTCGCGCAGTTCCTGCGGCTCGCCGCGCCACAGCTGCGCTGCCGAAACCGAACTGGGAATATCGAAGCCTTTCACGGCCCCGGCAAAAGTGCTGCGCAGCCCCTCCAGCAGCGCCGCGCTCTGTTTCTCGTGGGCTCGATTCCCGTCGAGGAAGCGCCAGACCGTCAATTGCAAGGGAAATAGCCTCTAACTATTGGAAAGGGTGGGAAGCATAGCCCAGCTTAGCCTCGCTGTTGAAGGGCCGGGCCGGCACAGTATAATGCCCGCCCCGGCGAAATTGCCGCGCAAGCTCGGGGCGCCGGCGCTGCGACACTATAGTCCTGCCACCGATGAACAGTTCCCATCCCAGTCACTGCACTATTATCGGGTACAATGCCGGCGGCCTTGCCGCGGTGTCAGGCCGATCGCCCCTATCCTTATCGACAGAAGTTGAGACTCGCGAATGAATGTAAGTGTATTTGGCACCGGCTATGTCGGCCTGGTTCAAGCAGCGGTGCTGGCCGAAGCCGGCCACAAAGTCTTTTGTATCGATATCGATGAGGCCAAGATCGAGGCGCTGAAACAGGGCCAGGTACCGATTTACGAACCGGGCCTGGAACCGCTGGTCGAGCGCAACCTCGCCACTGAGAACCTGCAATTCACCACCGATGCCAAGACCGGCGTCGAGCACGGTGAAATTATCTTTATCGCTGTGGGCACGCCGCCCGACGAGGACGGCTCCGCGGACCTGCGCCATGTGCTGACGGTTGCCAGGACCATCGCCGAACATATGAGCGAGCCGAAAATCGTCATCAACAAGTCGACGGTACCCGTCGGCACCGCCGACAAGGTGCAGGAAACCATCCGAGGCGAGCTCGACAAGCGCGGCGCCAGTGACCTGACTTTCAACGTGGTTTCCAATCCGGAATTCCTGAAGGAGGGCTCCGCCGTCGCCGACTGCATGCGTCCGGATCGCATCATCGTCGGCACCGACAGCAAGGAGGCGGAAGAAGCCCTGCGCCTGCTGTACGCGCCCTTCAACCGCAATCACGAAAAAATCATGGCCATGGACGTGCGCAGCGCCGAGCTGGCGAAGTACGCGGCCAACTGTATGCTGGCAACCAAGATCAGCTTTATGAACGAGATGGCGGAAATCGCCGATCTGGTCGGCGCCGATATCGAGCAGGTGCGCCAGGGTATCGGCTCGGATCCGCGCATCGGCTATCAATTCATTTACGCCGGCATCGGCTACGGCGGTTCCTGTTTCCCGAAAGACGTCAAGGCGCTGATCACCACCGCCGGCAAGCTGGGCATCGCCCCGGGCATCCTGACCTCAGTGGAAGAGCGCAACCAGCGGCAAAAACACTACCTCGTGGACAAGATCACCGCGCGCTTCGGCGAAGACCTGAGCGGCAAGACCTTCGCGCTGTGGGGCCTCGCCTTCAAACCCAATACCGACGATATGCGCGAAGCGCCGAGCCGCGTGCTGATGGAACAGCTGTGGGCGCGCGGGGCAAAGGTGCAGGCGTTCGATCCGCAGGCGATGGAAGAGTGCCAGCGCATTTACGGTGTGCGCGACGACCTGCAATTGTGCGGTACAAAGGAGAGCGCACTGGCTGGCGCCGAGGCGCTGATCATCGCCACCGAGTGGCAGCAGTTCAAGGCGATCGACATCAAGGCGGTGACCGGCGGCCTGAAAGCACCGGTGATTTTCGACGGTCGCAACCTGTACGAACCGAAGCAGCTGGCCCGTGCCGGTATCGACTATTACTGTGTCGGCCGCCCGCACGTATAAGCCGGACAGCTAATTGCTCAGCAATAAAAAAGGGGCGCCAACGGCGCCCCTTTTTTATTGCTGAATACAATTATTCAGCTGATTGTCGGGGAAAATCCGCCCGCAGTATCTGGGTCGCGATACCCGCACAGACCAGCCCGAAGACATAGCTGCCGCTGGCAAAAAACAGATACGACTCGAAACAGTTGATCACCAGCCAGAACAGGGTAAAGCACAGGAAAAACAGCAGCAGGTCTCCCGGCAACTCACCGCGCCGCCAGGTCTTCACACTGCCTATCAATAGCCAGCCGACCAACGCCAGCAGCAGCAGGCTGCCCAGCAGGCCGTTGTTCACCTGCAGATCCAGATAACTGTTGTGCAGGTGCCCGAAGGAGTCCTTGAGATGCTGCGGCATGGTCGCCGACTGCTCGATCACCAGGCTGCGCCCCTTGCCACCCCAGCCGAGCAGCGGCCGCTCCTGTATCCAGGGCAGCGCCTCCATCCAGGTATGCAAACGGATACCGGTACTGGTAAACGGCGCACTGTCGAAATCCCCCGCCATCACCGCGTCGATAGTCTCTCTCTCATAGTCGAGCCGCTCGACAATGATGCCGCCAAACTTGGCCCCGACAGCGACCAGCGCGGCGACGGAAAGGACACTGATCACCGCCAGTCGCGGCCAGCTCTTCGCCCCCCAGCGGATAAACGCCGCACGCAGAGCGGCAATGCCGAGAAACAGCACCGCCAGGCTGAGCCCCAGCCAAACCCCGCGGGTCTGGGAATAGAGCACCGCCAGTAAGCAGATAGCGACCGCCACGAGCCACAGGAAGCCAAAGACCGAAAGCGGCTTCACCGCGCGGAACAGTCGCGGGGCCAGTACGATAAGCCCGAGCAGCGCGGTACCGAACAGCAGGGCCGTGTGCTGGGCATTGTGCAGGCCGAAATCGATACGCTGGCCGGTGGCGCCGGCCGCCCACTCGGCGAAGCCACCGCCGACCACCCAGGGCGCGAGCAGCAGCGCCACCAGCGCCACCGACCACAGCAGCAGCGTATTGCGGACGCTGCCCCCGAGCCAGCAGGCGATGGCGGCGAAGGCAAACCAATTGCCGAAGCGGTGCAACTTGGGCGAGGACTCGGCGAATTCCGGGTGCTCCTGCAGTATCGCCACCCAGGTCAGAATCTGGATCAGGACAGAGGCGCCGAACAGCCAGGCCACCGGCGAGCGGAGCAACTGGCGGCCGTGGCGAAACACGGCCCAGCCGGTGACCAGTACCAGCAGTATCTTGAGAGGGCCCACCTGATCGTCGGCGAGCGGCCAGATAAAAGCGCTGAGCAGTATGACCAGGCAACCGAACAGTTGCAGAGAGGGGGAGACATCCAGCAAGCGGTTCTGCTGCCAGATTGGGCGCTCGGCGCTGAGCAGCCTTCCCGAAACACTACCTAGAGAAAACAAAACCCGCTCCCGTAATGCGAAGTCGCTGACAGGCCGGGCACTGCGCCGACCGCCTTATGGGCATATATCGGCCCCGCTGCACAACCGTCATAGTTGATGTGGCGGCAGGACTCGCCCGCTGATAATCCGACACTCCTCCCTGAAGTCTGCGCCGTCACAAACCGCTCCGCGCCCGCTGGGTGTTCGCAGCATGCAGGCAGTGACAAACGAAAAAACCATCGCCCGACTGTCGCCTGCTGCACAGTCGAGGGATGGCTATTCTACGAAAAGTTGCGCCAAGGCTCTAGCGAAGACCGGCACCGGTGTGAGCGATCGCACACCGGTGCCCGGACGCGAGGCGGCGGGCCGCGAAAATCGCGACCTAGACTGCCGCCAGCCGGCCCGTCTCGCCGAGGCCGGAGTCTGAAACATCGCTCAGCCAGCCGAGGTGGGCCTGGCTGCGACCCTGTACCACATCGAAATACAGCCCCTGCAGGCGCTTGGTGATGGGCCCGCGGCGACCGGCGCCGATGGTGCGGCCGTCGAGCATGCGGATCGGCAGTACCTCCGCCGCCGTGCCGGTAAAGAAAGCCTCGTCGGCGATATAGACCTCATCGCGGGTGATGCGCTTTTCCACCACCTGGTAGCCGCACTCCCGCGCCAGCTCGATCACGGTGTTGCGGGTGATACCGTCCAGGCAGGAGGTGAGCTCCGGCGTATAGAGCACACCGTCGCTGACGATAAAGATATTCTCGCCACTGCCTTCCGCCACATAACCCTCCGGGTCCAGCAGCAGCGCCTCTTCGCAGCCGTTGCGGATGGCCTCCTGCAGCGCCAGCATGGAATTGATGTAGTTGCCGTTGGCTTTCGCCTTGCACATGCTGATATTGACGTGATGGCGGGTATAGGAGGAGGTATTCACCTTGATACCCAGCTCGCGCGCCTCCGGCGACATATAGCTGGGCCACTCCCAGGCGGCAACGATCACGTGGGACTGCAGGGCGTCGGCACGCAAACCCATACCCTCGGAGCCGTAGAAGACCATCGGCCGCAGGTAGGCTTCGTGCAGATTGTTCTCGCGCACCACCAGCTTATGCGCCTCGTTGAGCTGTTCGGCATCGAAGGGCATGGACATGTTCATGATTTTGGCGGAGCGGAACAGTCGCCGGGTGTGATCCTGCAGGCGGAAGATGCTGGTACCACTCTCTGTCTCGTAGGCCCTCACGCCCTCGAAGACCCCCATGCCGTAGTGCAGGGTATGAGTGAGGACGTGCACGCGCGCGTCGCGCCAGGGAACCAACTCGCCGTCAAACCAGATAACGCCGTCGCGGTCGGCAAAAGACATGGAAAACTCCTACAGATCCTGAAAAACAGTTTAATCGCATGGCAGAAGACGCGTCGGCGAATCGGTGATTCAGCCGAACAATTGCTGCCAGTTTTTCTGAACGGTCTTTCTTTCCGCTGTGAATTGGTCACCGTTAACTACTCCCGGCAATTGTTGTAATGCCAGGCGATGACCTTCAGATCGGTAGGCTTTGTAGGCGTCGATCAGATGCTCGGCTTGGTGGGCCGGCATCAGGCCCGCGTCAATGAGACTCTCGAGAATGCGGATATTGTCGGTATAGCGCACTATCGACGGCGCTCGTTGCGCCCAGGCCAGTGCAGCATATTGAACCAAAAACTCGATATCGACAATACCGCCCGGCCCCTGCTTCAGATCGAAGTTTTTATCATTGCTCTTATCCAGGTGCGCACGCATTTTATCGCGCATCGCGACCACTTCTTCGCGCAATTTATTCTCGTCCCGCGCCTCGCAAAGCAATTGCAGGCGCAGCCGTTCGAAGTCCGCACAGAGCCGCGCACTGCCGGCCACCGGCCGCGCGCGCACCAGCGCCTGGTGCTCCCAGGTCCAGGCGCTCTCGCGCTGGTATTTTTCGAAGGCCGTCATGGATGTCACCAGCAGGCCGGAATTGCCGGACGGGCGCAGCCGCGTGTCCACCTCGTACAGGGGGCCACTCAGGGTGCGGGTCTGCAGGATGTGAATCAGCCGCTGCGCCAGACGGGTGTAGAAGCGCAGGTTGTCGATACTGCTGGCACCGTCGGTGTACTGCTGTGGATCGGCGTCGTGCACGAAGACAATATCCAGATCCGAACCGTGCCCGAGCTCCAGGCCGCCGAGCTTGCCGTAGGCGATGATGGCGAAGCGCGTATCCTCCGCCGAAGTCCCGGGCGGCACCCCGTGTTTCTCCGCCATCTGCCCCCAGGCCAGCTCCAGTGATTGCTGCAGTATCGCCTCCGCCAGCCAGGTCAGGGCGTCGCTGACCTTCATCAGCGGCAGCACGCCGCTGACTTCCTGCGCGGCAGTGCGCAGGCTCTGGCTCTGATTGTAGTGGCGCAGCGCTTCCATCTGCGCCTCCAGGTCGGCGGGATCGACGCGCAGCATCTCGCGGCGCAGCTCATCGGCGATATCCGCCGCGGAGGAAGGCGCCAGCAGCCGGCGGGAATCCAGCAGCTCGTCCAGCAGTATCGGGTGGCGCGCCAGCTGCTCGGCGATCCAGGGACTGGCGCTGCACAGGCGCAGCAGCTGGCTGAGTACCGGCGGGTTCTCATTGATCAGCACCAGGTAGGCGCTGCGGCGCAATACGGAACGAATCAGCGGCAGTACCCGCGACAGCGCCAGCAGCGGTTCCTGCTCCTGCGCGGCTGCGGCCAGCAGCAGCGGCATCGTCTGATCCAGGCGCGCGCGTGACGCCGCGGGCAGCGCGGCGACCATGGGCGACCCACGCAGATCCGCCAGCAGATCCAGCGCCTCGCGCGGCGCCCCATAACCGCCCTCCTCGAGCGAGCGCAGATTGGCCGCTGCACTGGCGTCATCGGCACAGCTGAGCCAGAGCCCCTCCCACTCCTCCGCCGCGCTGGGTTCGGCGATCTCCTCCGGCGGCGCTATGACCGCATCGAACTCGCGCTCCACTACCACCCGCGCTTCAGTCAGCGCTTCCTGCAACTGTTGCCAGCCGTCGCGACCCAGCGCGAACGCCAGACGGTGCCGGCGCTCCTCATCGGCCGGCAATGTCTGCGTCTGCTGATCCCGCTCCGCCTGCAGGGCGTGTTCCACCCGGCGCAGCAGCAGATAGGCCGCAGACAGCCGTGCGGCCGAGCCGGATTCCAGGTGGCCGTCCTGCTCCAGCAGCGGCAACAGCTTCAACAGGTTGCGCTCGCGCAGCGCCGGTTCGCGACCGCCGCGAATCAGCTGAAAGGCCTGGGCGATAAACTCCACCTCGCGGATGCCGCCGCGGCCGAGCTTGATGTTGTCGGTCAGGCCGCGGGCGCGCACCTGGCGCTGGATCAGCGCCTTCATTTCGCGCAGCGCGTCGATGGCACTGAAGTCGATATAGCGGCGGTAGGTGAAGGGGCGCAGCAGTTCCATCAGTTCCGCCGCCACCGCCTCGTCGCCGGCCACCGGCCGCGCCTTGACCATCGCGTAGCGCTCCCACTCGCGCCCCTGGGTCTGGTAGTAGTCCTCCAGTGCGGCAAAGTGGCTGACCAGCGGGCCGCTGTCGCCGTAGGGCCGCAGGCGCATATCGACGCGGAACACAAAACCGTCGGCGGTGAGTGCGTCCAGGGATTTAATCAGGCGCTGGCCGAGGCGCTGGAAGAATTTCTGGTTTTCGATGCTCTGCTCGCCGTCGGTCTCACCCGGTTCCGGGTAGGCGAATATCAGATCGATATCCGATGACAGATTCAGTTCGCAGGCACCCAGCTTGCCCATCCCCAGCACCACCAGCGACTGGGCATTGCCGTCGCGATCGCGCGGTACGCCGTAGCGCGCCACCAGCTGGCGGTGGTGCCACACCTGCGCCGCCTGTATGCACTGCTCGGCCAGTTCTGTCAGCCGCAGACAGACCCGCGGAATATCCCACTGGCCGGCGAAGTCACGCCAGATCACCTCGGCGGTGACGCGGTTGCGCAACAGGCGCAAGTGACGGTCAAGTGCCCCTTCGTCTTCCAGCGCGTCGATATCGATCGCCACCAGGCCCAGATCGGCGCTTTGCAGCAGATCCGGCAACAGCTGCGGCTGGCGGCAGCACTGCTGGTAGAGAAAATCGGAGCCGATGAAACTGCGCGCCAGTGCCAGCTGTAAGGAGTCATCCTGCAACAGCGCTTCGGCTGTTGCGACCTGCTCCTCGCCCGCGGAGTCGCACCAGTGGCTCCAGCGGTCTCCAAGCTGTGAAATAAATTCGGCAGGGCAGCTTTTGAATAGCGGCATTTTCGACTTCCTATCGCGGCCATCGGCCGCTCCTATACGGGCAAAGAATCAGTGGCAAAGAATAGCGGAGCTCAATGCGAAGGCCCTGATGCCGGGGGGCGTTTGTGAAACGATTGCCGATCAGGCTGTTGAGCAAACGGCCACCGGCAGCAGGGCCGCCACCGGGATTTCTAATTGGTCCCCGGACGCCACTAGAAGGCTATATCCGGCGGCGGCGCCACGCGCAGCACTTCGGCCACGGTCGTGATGCCGGCGGCCACTTTCTTGGCGCCGGACAGGCGCAGGCTGTTCATGCCCTCGCGCATAGCCTGGCGGCGCAGCTGCTGCAGGTCGCAGTCGGCGGTGACCAGTGCCTGGATCGACTCGGTGAACGGCAGTATCTCGTAGATGCCCTGGCGGCCGCGGTAGCCGGTGTTGCGGCATTCCAGGCAACCCTCCGGGCGGTAGACGGTTTCCGGCAGCGGCGCCTTCCACGGGCGCACCAGCGCCTGCCAATCCTCCTCGCTGACCTTGTCCTTGCGCTTGCACGCCGGGCACAGGGTGCGCACCAGGCGCTGCGCCATCACCCCCAGCACCGTGGATTTAAGCAGATAGTGAGGCAGGCCCAGGTCCAGCAGGCGGGTCACCGCGGTCGGCGCATCGTTGGTGTGCAGCGTGGAGATCACCAGGTGGCCGGTCAGAGCGGCCTGCACCGCCATCTGCGCGGTCTCCAGGTCGCGGATCTCGCCCACCATGATGATGTCCGGATCCTGGCGCATCAGCGTGCGGATACCGGCGGCAAAATTGAGCCCGATGGCGTGGTGCACCTGGGTCTGGTTGAAGCTCTCCTCCACCATCTCGATCGGATCCTCGATGGTGGACACATTGACTTCGCTGGTGGCCAGCTGCTTGAGACCGGTGTACAGGGTGGTGGTCTTACCGGAACCGGTGGGCCCGGTGACCAGCACTATGCCGTTGGGGCGCGCCAGCATCGTCTGCCAGCGCGCCAGGTCGTCGCCGCCGAGGCCCAGGTCGCTGTAGGAGCGCGCCAGCACCTCGGGATCGAAGATCCGCATCACCAGTTTCTCGCCGAAGGCGGTCGGCAGCGTCGACAGGCGCAGCTCCACCTCGCTGCCATCCGGGCGCTTGGTCTTGATGCGGCCGTCCTGGGGTTTGCGCTTTTCCGCCACATTCATGCGGCCGAGGATCTTCAGGCGGCTGGTCACCGCGGCGTTGACCTGGTCCGGCAGTTCGTGGATCGGGTGCAACACACCGTCGATACGGAAACGGATGCGCCCGACGTTGCGGCGGGGCTCGATATGGATATCGCTGGCGCGCTGGTCGAAGGCATGCTGCAGCAGCCAGTCGACGATGTTGACGATGTGCTGGTCGTCCGCGTCCGGGTCCTTGAGCTTGCCCAGCTCCAACAACTGCTCGAAGTTGCCCGCCGCGGAACTGCCCTTCAGACCGCTGGCGCCGGAAATGGAGTTGGCCAGGGAATAGAACTCGACGCAGTAACGCTGGATATCCGCCGGATCCGCCACCACCCGCTGCACGGCGCGACCACTGGTATGCTCCAGTTGCTCCTCCCAACCGCTGGTATACGGCTGGGCCGTGGCCACCAGCAGCATGTCCTTGTTCGCCTCCACACACAGGATCTGGTGGCGCTTGGCGAACTGGAAGCTCATCACCTCGGTCACCGCGGCCACATTCACCTTCAGCGGGTCGATATGGTAGAGGCCGTGGGAAGAGGTATCCGCCAGCCACTGGGCCAGGGTATCGGTATCCAGCAACTTGCCCGGGCGCTTGAGGTTATCCAGCTCGCAACTGGCGATGTAGGTGAGCGGGTGCATCTGCGCCTGCTCGGCCGTGCGCGGGGTGCCGATCAGGCGGTTGGCGTCCATACGGCTGACGTAGCCCTGTGCGACCAGATCCTCCAGTATTCCGGGTAGATCCAGCAATCTGTCCGCCATTTTGCTCACTGCCATCGGGCAACCCCATCATCTATTCTTTTGGTGTCGACGGCGCATTGTAGCTCTATCGGCGCGCGGCGACAGCGCACTCTTCCCGCCCAATTACCGAATTTGCGGCAACTTGGGGTACCATGCCGCCGATTTTGCATCCAGAGCAACGGAGCTAACCATGCCCCTGACCAATATCGCCAACCTGTTTGGCCGCTCGCCGATCAAACCGATCGAGAAGCATATGGCTACGGCTCACGAGGCCTCAGCCGACCTGATCCCCTTTTTCGATACCCTGATGCAAGGTGATCTTGTGGAGGCGGAAAAGATTCAGCTGCGCATCTCCGCCAGCGAGAACCGCGCCGACGACATCAAAAAGGACCTGCGCCTGCACCTGCCGGACAGCCTGTTTATGCCGGTTTCCCGTACAGACCTGCTGGAACTGCTGCGCGCCCAGGACGAAGTGGCCAACACGGCCCAGGATATCGCCGGGCTGGCAACTGGCCGCAAGATGCAGATTCCGGAGTCTCTGCAGCCGCTGATGAAGACATTTGTCGCCAGCGCCGTGGCCGCCTCGGCGCAGGCTCTGAACGCAATCAACGAGCTGGACGAGCTGCTGGAGAGCGGCTTCGCCGGTCGCGAGGTGGATATCGCCAAGCGCATGACCGAGGAGCTGGACGACCTGGAGCGCAAGTCCGACAAGCTTGAGGTCGAGATACGCGCGGCGCTGTTCGCGATCGAGAAAGACCTGCCGCCGGTGGACGTGATGTTCCTCTACCGCATCATTGAATGGGTTGGCGATCTGGCCGACCGCGCCCACAGCGTGGGCAACCGCTTACAGCTGTTGCTGGCACGCTAAGGGGGCGCACCGTGGAAATCCTCAGTCAATACGGCACTATCCTGCTGATCCTGGCCTGTGTGTTCGGCTTCTTTATGGCCTGGGGCGTGGGCGCCAACGATGTCGCCAATGCCATGGGCACGTCGGTGGGCTCACGTGCACTGACGATCAAGCAGGCGATTCTGATCGCCATGATCTTCGAGTTCGCCGGTGCCTACCTGGCCGGCGGCGAAGTGACCGCGACGATCCGCAAGGGCATCATCGATTCGGAACTGTTCGTCGATCAGCCACAGTTGTTGGTGTACGGCATGCTGTCGGCGCTGCTGGCCGCCGGCACCTGGCTGATGATCGCCAGCATCCTCGGCTGGCCGGTCTCCACCACCCACTCCATCGTCGGCGCCATCGTCGGCTTCTCCGCCGTGGGCATCTCCGTGGACGCGGTGTCCTGGGGCAAGGTCGGCAGCATCGTCGCCAGCTGGGTGGTATCCCCGGTGCTCGCCGGCACCATCTCGTTCCTGCTGTTCCGCAGCGTGCAGCGACTGATCCTGAATACGGAAGACCCGTTCACCAACGCCAAGCGCTACATCCCCTTCTATATGTTTGCGGTGGGCTGGATGATCGCCATGGTCACCCTGACCAAGGGCCTCAAGCACGTATTGAAGGATGCGGACATCAAGCTGAACTTCCTGCAGGACGCGGGCATCGCCGCACTGGCGGGCCTGGTGGTGATGGCGGTCGGCATGGCGATGCTGAAGCGCATCAAGCGCGACCCGGAGCGCGAGAAGGAAAACCGCTTTGCCAATGTCGAGCGGGTATTCGCGATCCTGATGATCTTCACCGCCTGTGCCATGGCCTTCGCCCACGGTTCCAACGATGTGGCCAACGCGGTGGGCCCGCTGGCAGCGGTGGTCAATACCATCCAGAGCGGCGCCGTGGTCGCCAAGGCCACCATGCCATCCTGGATCCTGCTGCTCGGGGGCCTGGGTATCGTCGTCGGTCTCGCCACCTACGGCTTCAAGGTGATGGCCACCATCGGCAGAAAGATTACCGAGCTGACGCCGAGCCGCGGCTTCGCCGCCGAACTGGGTGCCGCCGCTACGGTAGTGCTGGCGTCGGGCACCGGCCTGCCCATTTCCACCACCCACACCCTCGTAGGGGCAGTGCTGGGCGTGGGCCTGGCGCGCGGCATCGGCGCGCTGAACCTGCGCATGATCACCACCATTGCCGCGTCCTGGGTCGTCACCCTGCCCGCCGGCGCCGGACTCGCGATAGTGTTCTTCTTTTTCTTCAAGGGCGTTTTTGGTTAAGAGTCGGCTAGCCGCCAGGCGATCGCTCTGATACAAAGGGGAAGCGTTCAGCGCTTCCCCTTTTTTATTGCCCGACGATTGCCCCAGAGAAAAGGATTTTCCATGCAACTGCCGATCTATCAGGCCGACGCCTTCACTTCGATATTGTTCGCCGGCAACCCCGCCGCCCTGGTACCGCTGCAGCAATGGCTGGCAGACGACCTGCTGCAGTCCATCGCCGCGGAAAACAACCTCGCCGAGACCGCTTTTACCGTACCGGCTACGGACGGTTTCGAGCTGCGCTGGTTTACCCCCGCGGCGGAAGTGCCACTGTGCGGCCACGCCACACTCGCCAGCGCGCACCTGCTGTGGACGGAACTGGGTTACCAGTCCGAGATGATCCGCTTCTTCACCAGGAGCGGCGAGCTGCGGGTGCGCCGCGCCGGCGACCTGATCCAGATGGATTTTCCGGCGCAGCCGCCGGCGGCACTTCCACTGGGGCCCGAATACCGCGCCGCACTCGGCGCGGAGCCGCAGCGCGCCCTGGCCGCCGCGGGCAATCGCGACATGGTGGTGCTGGAATTCGCCGACGCCGCGCAGGTGGCCGCACTGCAGCCGGACTTTCGCGCCGTGGCCGCGCTGCCCTACCGCGGCGTCATCTGCACTGCGGCCGGCGGCGACTTCGACTGCGATTTCGTCAGCCGATTTTTCGCACCGGCCATCGGCATCGACGAGGATCCGGTAACTGGCTCCGCCCACACGCTGCTGACACCTTTCTGGGCGACAGAACTGGACAAGACCTGTCTTCGTGCGCGGCAGATTTCCGCGCGCGGCGGCGAGCTGGAATGTGAATTGGTCGGTGAGCGAGTACTGATGCGCGGTCGCGCCGTCACTTATCTGCGCGGGCAAATCACGCTGTAGTAATCACCAGTAGTGGTAGTGCAGCCGTTCGTTCTTGCGCGGCCCGTGAATCTGCCAGATCAGTTCGATCTCGTTGTCGTGCAGCAGCAGTTCGGCGGTGTACTCGTCGGCCCCGCAGATATGCGGGGCGACCTGGCGAAAGCCGTGCGCCGTCACCGGCTGCAACTCGAACAGCAACACCGGCTCGGCCCGCCGCAGGTGCTCTAGGCGCACGGATTCCGGCAGCAGCGTCCAGCGATAGCGGTTGCGCATGTCCATCTGGCGGCCATCGCTGTGCGTAAAATGCGCGGACTCGAGGAACAGCACCTGCTGTTCGCCAGCGACCACCTCGACGTCGCCACGGGCGTGGCCACGCCAGTCAGTGGCGGAGCCGGGGCCATTGCTGGCGGTAAAACTGAATTCCCTAACCCTGGCGAGCCGCTGCCACAGCTGCGCCAGCGCCGTCGAATGATTATCTGTCACTAAACAACCACTGTATCAATGCCGTTACTGATATTTACCACCATCCTCTGGGCCTTTTCTTTCAGCCTGATCGGAGTCTACCTGGCAGGCCAGGTGGACAGCTATTTTTCCGTGCTGACGCGCGTGCTACTGGCGGCACTGGTCTTCCTGCCGCTGCTGCAGTGGCGCCGCTGCGACCCGCGCACCGCCCTGTCACTGATGGCCATCGGCGCGATCCAGCTGGGGCTGATGTACCTCTTCTACTACCAGTCGTTTCTGCTGCTCAGCGTGCCGGAAGTGCTGCTGTTCACCATTTTCACGCCGGTGTATATCTCGCTGCTGTACGATCTGCTGGCCGGGCGCTTCTCGCCATGGAACCTGTTCATTGCCGCGCTGGCGGTATTCGGCGCGGCGATCATCCGCTGGGACAGTCTGGATGGCAGCTACTGGCTCGGCTTCGCCGTTGTCCAGGGGGCCAACCTCTGCTTCGCGATCGGCCAGGTGGCCTACAAACAGTTTATGACCCGCGAGCAGGCACTGCCGGCGCGGCAGACATTCGGCTGGTTTTTTCTCGGCGCGGCGCTGGTGGCCACAGTGGCCTGGCTGGCCTTTGGCAAGCCGCAGTATCCGCAAACTGCGCTGCAGTGGGGCGTACTGCTGTGGCTGGGGCTGGTGGCTTCGGGCCTGGGCTACTTCCTGTGGAATAAGGGTGCCACCCAGGTATCCGCCGGCACTCTCGCTGCCATGAACAACGCACTGATTCCAGCCGGGTTACTGGTGAATCTGTTAATCTGGAACCGCGATGCGAATCTCGCCAGGCTCGCGTTGGGCGGCACCCTCATTGCCGCGGCGGTTATCGTCAACGAATGGCGCAACAAGCAACAGGGAATTTAGTTATGGCAACTATCGCGCTACCGGACCTGAAACAGCAACTGCAGCAGCTAGTTGCCTGCCCCAGTGTCAGCGCGACCGATCCAAAGCTGGATATGGGCAACCGCGGCGTTGTGGAACTGCTCGCAGCCTGGCTGGAAACGCTGGGATTCGCCGTCGAGCTTATGCCGATCGAGGGACAGCCGGACAAAGCCAATATGATCGCCACGCTCGCCGGTCGCGGCAGCGGCGACGGCGGCCTGGTGCTGGCCGGACACACGGATACCGTACCCTTCGATGCGGGGCGCTGGCAGTCAGATCCGTTCAAGCTGCAGGAGCGGGACAATCGCTTCTACGGGCTGGGCACCACCGACATGAAGGGATTTTTCCCCATCGCCATTGAAGCGGCCAAATCGTTTATCGACAAACCGCTGCAACAACCGCTGATCATTCTCGCCACCGCCGACGAGGAATCCTCGATGTCCGGTGCGCGTGCATTGGTAAAGGCGGGCCGGCCGCACGCGCGCTACGCCGTCATCGGCGAGCCCACCGGTCTCAAGCCGATCCATATGCACAAGGGTATATTGATGGAGGCTGTCCGCATCACCGGGCAGTCCGGCCACTCGTCCAACCCCGCCCTGGGCGCCAATGCCCTGGAGGCGATGCACGCGGCCATCGGCGAATTGCTGAAACTGCGCGGGGAATGGCAGAGCCGCTACAACAATCCTGGATTTGACGTACCGACACCGACCCTGAATCTCGGCTGTGTTCACGGCGGCGACAATCCCAACCGCATCTGCGGTTTTGCCGAACTGCAGTTCGACGTTCGGGTACTGCCGGGTATGCCGGTCGACGAATTGCGCAGTGAACTGGATCGGCGCCTGCAGGCCTGTGTAGAAAATGAAAAAATTCGCCTGGAACATGTACCACTGTTTCTCGGCGTCGACGCCTTCGAGCAGGATACCAATTCCGAGCTGATAAAGACTGCGGAAAGGCTCACTGGCCACAGTGCCGAATCCGTTGCATTCACGACCGAGGCTCCCTTTTTCAAGAGCATGGGAATGGATACCGTCGTGCTCGGTCCCGGTGATATCGACCAGGCGCACCAACCGGACGAGTATCTCGGCCTCGAGCGGATCGAACCGATGGTAGAAGTACTGCGCGGACTGATCGCGAAATTCTGCCTGTAATTTCCGCCGATAAGAATATAGAAGTCAGATGCGAACGACCCGATACCGGTGGCCGTTTGCGGGACCTTTCACGGCCATGGATGGCCGTGGAGAGCGTAGGGCCGGCCCCGCGAGCGCAGCGAGTGCTTTGGGTCCAGGGATGTATTTATGGGGGGCGCCTAGCTCGTGTCCCGTAAACGGCCACCGGTATCGGGGCCGCCTTGCACTCCCTTACGAAGCACAATTCCCGGAAGCCCGACCTCGACCATGGGTCGCTCCAACAAGAGCGAATTACGGTATATTCACCAGAGTCCAATAACACACGGAATACAAAGTTAGTGAGCGACAACAACGCCTCCCTGAACTGGTTTCGCCACGCCGCACCCTATATCAACGATCTGCGCGGCCGCACGCTGGTCATTGGTATTCCCGGCGATGCACTGGAACACGCGAACTTCCGCAACCTGGTCCACGACCTGGCCCTGCTGGTCAGCCTGGGCGTGCGCCTGGTTGTGGTCCACGGTGCGCGCGCGCAGGTGAATCGCGCCCTCGCCGAGTGCGGACTCGAAAACCAGTTTCACGGCAACACCCGCGTGACCGATCGCGAGACGCTCGAAGTGATCAAAGCCGCGGTGGGCAAGTTGCGTTTCGACATCGAAGCGGCGTTCTCCCAGGGATTACCGGATTCACCGATGGCACGCTCGGCCCTGAAGGTGATTTCCGGCAACTTTGTCACCGCGCGCCCGATTGGCGTTCTCGACGGCATGGACCTGCGCTGGACCGGCACAGTGCGGCGCATGGAAGTGAAAACCATCGAGCATGCGCTGGAACAGGGCGCACTGGTGTTGCTGTCTCCACTGGGCACCTCACTCACCGGCGAGCTGTTCAACCTGAACTATCTCGACCTGGCCGCTGAAGCGGCACGCGCGCTGCAGGCGGAAAAACTGGTGCTGTTTCGCGAGGCGCCGCAGCTGCTGATCAACGGGCAGGAAGTTCACGAGCTCAGTATCGTGCAGGCGGAGCAGGCAGCATCGCAGGTTCAAAGCGAAGCCCTGAGCTGCGCGATCCGCGCCTGCAATGCCGGCACGCCGCGCACCCATCTGCTCAGTTACAGCCAGGATGGCGCACTGGTACAGGAGCTGTTCCGCCGCGAGGGCGCCGGCACCATGATCTACCGGGACAGCTACGAAGTGATCCGCCGCGCGCGCATTACCGACGTCGGCGGTATCCTCGGCCTGATCCGGCCGCTGGAGAAGCAGGGCGTACTGGTACGCCGCTCGCGGGAAAAGCTCGAGGCGGAGATCGAACATTTCACCCTGGTGGAAGTGGATGGCACTCCGGTCGCCTGCGCGGCACTCTACCCAATACGGGAGCAGTCCGGCGAGACCGTCGCTGCGGAAATTGCCTGCGTGGCGATACATCCGGAGTTTCGCGGCGGCCGCCGCGGTGCCAAGCTGATGCATCACCTGGAACGCCAGGCCGGCGTGCTGGGTATCGACGAACTCTATGTCCTCACCACCCAGACAGAGCACTGGTTTATCGAACAGGGTTTTACCCAGGTGAGCGTGCAGGACCTGCCGGCATCGCGGCAATCGCTGTACAACATCCAGCGCAATTCACGGGTCTTGCGAAAATCCCTCAGCCCGCAACAAGCCTCTTAACTAACCGCCAGCACCGAAACACTTATCCTAATAAATCGCGCGGACCACCTGGTCTGCGCGAAACCATCCCTGCTCCAATCATTTTTTGCTAAGCTGTCGCTCCCTATTTGTACAGCCGGATTCTTACCATGCCTGAGTACCGCTCCCGCACCTCCACTGCCGGCCGCAATATGGCCGGCGCACGCGCCCTGTGGCGCGCTACCGGTATGAAGGACGACGACTTCCACAAACCGATTATTGCCGTCGCCAACTCCTTCACCCAGTTCGTGCCGGGTCATGTGCACCTGAAGGACATGGGTCAGCTGGTAGCACGGGAGATCGAGAAAGCCGGTGGCGTCGCCAAGGAATTCAACACCATCGCCGTGGATGACGGCATCGCCATGGGCCACGACGGCATGCTGTACAGCCTGCCGAGCCGCGAGATCATCGCCGATTCGGTGGAATACATGGTGAACGCCCACTGCGCCGACGCACTGGTGTGCATCTCCAACTGTGACAAGATTACGCCGGGGATGCTGATGGCCGCATTGCGGCTGAACATTCCGGTGATCTTTGTCTCCGGCGGCCCGATGGAGGCCGGCAAGACGAAGCTCGCCGAGCACAAGCTCGACCTGGTGGACGCGATGGTCATCGCCGCGACCGACTCGGCCTCGGACGAAATGGTGGCGGAATACGAGCGCTCCGCCTGCCCGACCTGCGGCTCCTGTTCCGGAATGTTCACCGCCAACTCGATGAACTGCCTGACCGAGGCGCTCGGGTTGTCACTGCCCGGTAACGGCACCCTGCTGGCCACCCATGCGGACCGCGAGGCACTGTTCCTGCGCGCCGGCCGCGAAATCGTCGCGCTGACCAAACGCTATTACGAACAGGACGATGAGCGCGCGCTGCCGCGCAACATTGCCAACCGCGCCGCCTTCGCCAACGCCATGGCCCTCGATATCGCCATGGGCGGATCGACCAATACCATCCTGCACCTGCTCGCCGCGGCGCAGGAAGGCGAGGTCGATTTCACGCTGGCAGATATAGACCGCTTGTCACGCGTGATTCCGCAGCTGTGCAAAGTGGCGCCGAACACCCAGAAATATCATATCGAAGACGTCCACCGCGCCGGCGGGGTCATGGCCATTCTCGGCGAACTCGAAGCGGCCGGGCTGCTGGACGCCTCCCTGCCCACGGTGCACAGCGAGTCGCTCGCCGAGGCTCTGAATTCCTGGGATATCCGCCGCACCGATAACAAAGCGGTGCACGACTTTTACCGCGCGGGACCCGCCGGCATCCCGACCCAGACGGCCTTCAGCCAGGATTGCCGCTGGTCGAGTCTCGACGGCGACCGCCAGAACGGCTGTATCCGCTCGGCGGAACACGCCTATTCCGCCGAGGGCGGCCTGGCGGTGCTGTTCGGCAATCTGGCCCCGGACGGCTGCGTGGTGAAGACATCGGGGGTCGACGAGGAACTGTGGCAGTTCGAGGGGCCGGCGCATATCGTCGAGAGCCAGGAGACGGCGGTGCAGCATATTCTCGACGGCAAGGTAGTGGCCGGCGAGGCGGTCATCGTGCGCTATGAGGGCCCCAAGGGCGGCCCGGGCATGCAGGAAATGCTCTACCCGACCAGCTACCTGAAATCCAAGGGCCTGGGTCAATCCTGCGCGCTGATTACCGATGGCCGCTTCTCCGGCGGCACTTCCGGCCTGTCGATCGGTCATGTCTCACCGGAAGCCGCGGCCGGCGGCACCATCGGCCTGATCGAAAACGGGGATACGATTCGCATCGACATTCCGGCGCGTAAGATCGAGGTGGTCCTGTCCGAGGCGGAACTGCGGCGCCGCCGCGACGCAATGGATGCAAAGGGAAAAGTCGCGTGGAAACCCGTAGAGCAGCGACCGCGCAAGGTCAGCAAGGCGTTAAAGGCCTATGCGCTGCTGGCCACCAGCGCCGACCGGGGAGCGGTACGGGAGATCGACTAATACAACCTGCGTTAAGAATGGAAGCGGCCAGAAATCGCTCCCTCAGAATGTTGATGAACCCCGCATTCCGTTCTGAGCTGGTGCAGTGGCGGCCAAGCACTAGGACGAGCATTTCGAAACGCTGTGAATACATCCCTGTAAGCTCCGTCGGCGACGTCCTGTCGCCGACGGTTCGAAATGCTCGCCCTAGCACTTTGCCTTAAATTTTGACCACATAACTTTGTCAGCTACGTATGGGAGCGGCCAGAAGCCGCTCCCTCTTTCCGCTACTGCGCGATTTTATAGGTGATGCGATTGCGCACGCCGTGGCGCTCAACCGGTACACCGTCTTCCAGCTGCGGCTGGTACTTGAACCTCGCAGCCGCGGCCACCGCGGAGCGATTAAAGATATCCGTCGGGTTACCGGCACTGTCATAACCCGCCACCGCGCGCGCATCGCGCACACCACCAGTCTCTGTAATGGTGAATTCCACTACCACATAGCCCTCGACGCCGCGGCGCAGTGCCGCCGATGGGTAGCGCGGCGCCGGCTTGAACACCGGCAGTGGATCCCTGGAAACGACACTCGGATCAACTTCACTGCCGCCCGGTGCCGGCGGACCGAAGCTGATGGGCGGCAATACCGTCTCGACATTCCGCTCGACCTTATGCGTAACCGGCTGCGACGGCGGGTCCATGGGCCTTACTGGAGGCTCCGACCGTTCAACGATGATCTTCATTTCCGGCAGATGAATCGGCTTGATCGGCGGATACATATCGCCCACCGGCTCCCTGTATTCCGTCGCGATCAATTGGCCCATAACCAAAATCAACAGCAACGTAACCGCAGCGGCAAAGACGAGATGACGGGCGTACCGCGCCAGCGAGTGAAAAGACAAAACAACGGGGTTGGAAGTCAGCAACATAGCTCTATCCATAACACCTCTCCTGATTATTCTCGGTGTTGAATCGGCAACCCAATCCTTAACGGGACTGGGGGATTTGGAAAAAGCTGATCAGCTACCCTTACCAATTAGTCGATTTACGCGAAATTGCAAATAATTCCCAATTGCAAGTCTATTTTTTATACAAGCTCAGTCGCGAGACATAAAAAAAGCCGCACATTGCTGTGCGGCTTTTTCGACGGAAGTAGAGGCAATCAGATTGCCAGCTGCTCCTCGCGCTTCTTCTCGCTCTCGACGAAGGTAATCCACTGCTCGGCGAACTTCTTGGAACGTTCGTCTTTCAGGGCCTTCTTGAGGCTGGCGAGCGCATCGTCGTACTTCTTCATGTTGGCGTTAGCCATACCCATAACGATGTACAACTGGTCCGGGCGCTTGATACCGCCCTTCTTCAGCGCCTTGTTGCCGACTTCGATGGCTTTCTCATTCTTGTCCAGGTCCAGGTAGATACTGGCCAGACGGGAATAGATATCGCCCTTGTCAGACATCTGCGCTGCAGCTTCCAGCTCGGGGATCGACTTCTGCAGCTCCTGAGCCATCTGGTACGCCTGAGCCAGGGTTTCCAGATTCTTGGAGGTGCGCTTGATCTTCTTCTCCTTGATGCCCTTGTCGATCACCTTGGCGCCTTTGTAGGGCATTTCATTGCCCATAAAGAGATAGCCCATGTTCAGCAGCTCTTTCTCTTTCTGCAATGCGCCGGCAAGGTACGCCGCTTCCATCATGTGCAGCTGATCCTGGTCGCGCTTCAGCTCGCCGTACATGCCCGCCAGCTGCTTGTAGTACTCCCCTTTCGGGTAGTGCTTGACCAGCTTCTCGAGAATGTTGGTGACCTTCTTGTAGTCGTTCTTCTCGTAATAGAGAAAACGCTGCAGGCCGAACCAGTTCTCCTTCGGCACCTTGCCCTCTTTTTCATACATCGACACCGCAGTGTTGACGTCAGACAGCGCCTTGGCTTCATCACCTTTCTGGTAATAGGCCTGAGCGCGCAGTGCGTAGGAGTCCGCGTTGATGTTCGGGGCAACCTTGAACCACTTGTTCAGGTAGTTCAACGCCTGATCGTAGTTCTCTTGCACGAAGTACAGCTGGGCGATCGTCAGCAAAGTACCCACTTCGAGGGCTTCGGGCAGGTTTTCTGCACCCTGAGCCAGCACTTTCTGGTAGGCGGCAATCGCGTCTTTGTAACGCTCCATGCTGTAGTAAACGAAGCCGTAGAAGTAGTACATCTGCGCTATTTCATAGCCGTTGTAACCACTCTTACCCGCTTCCATATCCCGCAGCGCGGCCAGGGCCGCCGGCCAGTTACTCGCGTCCGCAGCTTCCTGCACTTTACCGAGCTTTTTAAACACGTTTTCCCGCATCGCCGGTACTTTACGTGTCTTCTGCTCTGCGGCTTCCGCCTGCGCAAAGGAAGCGGAAATGCCCACAGCCTCAAGCACGGTGACACTTACCGCCGGTGCCAATACCAGGGGCAGCGCGACGGACGTGCGCAAGACGAACTTGGACAAACCTTTCGTCATGGTCGTCAACTTCATAGTGCTTCCCCTTTAGTTCTTGGCCAGGTTAAAGCTGATCTTGGTTTTTACACCAGGTACTTCGATCGGCTCTCCGTCGACCACCCGCGGCTTGTACTTGTACTTCAACGCCGACTTGAGCGCGGCACTGTTGAAGATAGTGGTGGGGTTGCCGTCCAAAGTGAAGGCTTCCACCACGCGCGGATCACGTACGGAACCGTTCTTGGTTACGGTGTACTCAACGATCACCCATCCTTCGATACCACGCTGCAGGGCACGACGCGGATACTGAGGCTGAACCTTCACGATTGGCAGGTAGTCACCCTCTTGGGCAAAACCGCCGATTCCACCCACCTTCAGGTCCGCATTCGCGCGCGGCGCTGACATGTTGATGGTGTCATCGAGGTTCGGCTCGTCGTACTCAGGTTCCGGCATTTCCGGCGGCGGAGTTTCCGGCTCGTCGGGCTTTTCCGGTTTGCTGGTATCGTACTGAGTTTCGATCTTCTGTTCAGGCATCACGACGTCAGCAACCTTGATCTGCTCCTCGTCTTCGGGAGCCTTCATGTTTGCTTCAATCAGCTGATGCATGGTGAAGATCAGGGCAAAAGTGGTGGCTACCGCCAGTACACCCGCCCCAAGTAGTCTTACCGGATTCATAAGCTGTTAACTCTTTTCTGTCGCGACCGAAACTTTCTCGATGCCGATCTTTCTGGCAGCTTCCGCAATCAGGGCGATCTTCTCGATACTCGCTTTTTTATCGGGCTGAATTACCAACCACCCTTTCGGGTTTTCTGCGTAGAGGCGCTCCAAGGTGAGTTTCACCTGACGCTCATCCACTTTTTCCTTGGCAATCCAGATCTCGTTGTTGTCGTTGATCGCTACCAAAATAGAGGCGGCCTTGAGTTCAGCGGTCGTCGCTTCCGGCTTGATGACATCGGCACCCGGCTCCTTGATAAAGGTCGCGGTGACGATAAAGAAGATCAGCATGATGAACACCACGTCCAGCATGGGCGTGAGGTCGATCGCTCCTGCTTCTTCTTCTGCCGTATTTTGTCTTTTGCTCATAGCAACTCTCTTAGCGAACGTTTCCGGCGAGGAGCCCTCGAGGAGCCCCCCGGCGAAAATATCTGGCTTGGCTAAACCTTCACAGCAAATAAGCTCGCCTATTCGCCTTATGTGGTGCCTTAGTGATCCATCGTCAGATGGTCTTCCAGCAGCTGGGTTTCGCGCTCTGATTTACGGGTGAGGTAGGTGTTGGCAAATACCCCGGAGAGGGCCGCAACCATACCTGCCATGGTAGGAATGGTTGCCATGGATACACCACTGGCCATCTGCTTGGCATCACCACCACCGGTAACCGCGAGAACTTCGAACACGTTGATCATGCCCCAGACCGTACCCAGCAGCCCGAACAGGGGTGCCAGGGCCACACAGGCCTGAATCATGTCCATATTGTCCTGAATCTTCTCGGATACCCGGGAGATCAGCGCCTCACGGATGCGGTGAGCACTCCAGGATTTGCGCTCGGGGCGCTCTTCCCACTGGTCCACCGCACCCTGAACGTCGCTCTTCAACCCTTTATTAAAGTAGAAGACACGTTCAAAAATCAGCGTCCACATAAAGAAGGTCAGGCCGGCGATCAGGAACAGTACTGGCCCGCCCGACGCCATAAAGGCGTTGACGGCGGCCCATGCGTCATTTAATGCGTGCATGTTGCCGCCTCCTCTTATTTACGCTCGGCGTTTTCCGCCACGATACCAGCACTCTGCTCGTCCAGGATGTGCAGGATACGCTTGGCGCGGCCGTTCACGATGGTGTGCATCAGTACAGTCGGGATAGCGACACACAGACCCAGAACGGTGGTTACCAGTGCGGAGGAAATACCGCCAGCCATTGCTTTCGGATCGCCGGCACCGAAGATGGTGATCGCCTGGAAGGTGATGATCATACCGGTAACGGTACCCAGCAGACCCAGCAGCGGGGCAACCATGGCGATGATCTTCAGCAGGTTCAGGCCGGACTCGATGGCCGGGCGCTCTTTCAGTACCGCCTCTTCCATCTTCAGTTCCAGAGTCTCGCCGTCGATACCTTTGTTCTCTTCGGCAACAGCCAGAACGCGACCCAGCGGGTTGTTGGTGTTCGGCGTAGAGGAACGCAGCTGGGCGTTAACCTTGGCACTCAGGCCGGACAGCACGATCAGACGCCATACAGCCAGCAGCATGGCGAAGACGCCCACCGCAGTGATGATGTAACCAACCGGACCACCCTGGTGCCAGCGCTCAACAATGCTCGGGCTGTTGATCATGGCCTTCAGGAAGGAACCACCGGTCGGGCCAGTCGGGTCAACACCGAACGGGTTGAAGCCGGAAGTAGCCGCCTGCAGGTCTGCAGCCATGCTCAGGTACTTGCCGTCGGGCTGACGGATCAGCTCGGCCATTTTGTGAGCGTCGCTCATTTCCAGGTACTTGCCGTCGGAAACCAGGTTGAAGTTACCTACGCGGACAACTTCCTGTTCAACCTGCTCGCCATCCGGCTTGATCACGGTACCGGTGAACTTGACCACCTTGCCGGACTCAACGGTCTCACGCTGCAGCTCGTACCACAGACGCTCGATTTCCTCGATGGTCGGCAGCTTGGTGGCGGAGTTCATTTTGTCGATCAGAGTGTCGACGAACTCAGTGCGGCCGGGGTACTGCGCAGACACGATGGAGCTGTCCAGGTTAGCGCGCAGGTCGCCAGCGGTAGAGGTCAGGTGACCAAACAGTTCTTTCAGAGAGCCCAGACGCTCGTCCAGCTGCTGGCGCTTCTGCTGCACCAGTACTTCCTGCTCCTGGTACTTCTGTTCCAGGCGCTCGGAGCGAGCTTCTTCAGAAGCGCGGGTGTTCTGCGCCTGAGTCAGCAGGGATTGCTGGTTGGCCTTCTGGCGACGGAAGTCAGCTTCGCGCTGCTGATGCTCCTTGGACTCGGCGATCTTGGACTGCTGAACCATCTTCAGCAGCTGATCCAGAGAAGTAGCCTTGTCCTGGGCAACGGCGGAGAAACTGATCAGGCCAGCCGCAGCTGCTACTAATACGCGTTTGGCGATAGAGGTTTTCATTGCGCTGCCTCCGGAGCCGGAATCGGCATGGTCATGATATCGATAGTGGCCTGTTTCTTGGCGATCTTCAGGCCGTTCATGAGGGCGCGGCGGTATTCGCCGGCATCGATCTCAACCCAAGCCTTCTGATCCTTGTCATAAGCCAGGGAGATCTTGGAGTCAGTGGTTTGCGCCAGCAGAGCAATACGACCGATCTGCAGCACGTTTACTTCGCGCTCCTGACCGTTCACGTTCAGGCTATCGCTATAGCTGTCGATCTTGCGGGCGTATTCCGCTTCGAAGTTGTACAGCTCCAGAACCTGACGGAATTTCTCCGCCACGGTGATATCGGAGCGGTCCATATTGTTCCTAACGTTCTCGAGGTTGGCCACACGCTCTTCGATCTTGAAGGGCGCGTCCAGCTGAACGAACTGCTCCAGGCCTTCCAGCATGCGCAGGATCAGCGGCTGGATCTGACGTTCGATCACGGTGACGTTTTCGATGGACTCGTCCAGCTCTTTCATAACGGCGAGCTGGTTGGCCAGCTGCTTTTCCAGCTGACGGTTGTAAACACGCAGACCATCGATCTCCTTGTTTACGACCTTGAAATCCTGCAGCAGGCTGCTGGTTTCTTCGGCAATCTTGTCGATACGCTTTTGCGAAGCCTGGGCGGCAGTGGTTTTCTGCTGCTCTACGGCAAGTACGTTATCGAGAGTATCCGCAGTGGCTACGCTGCCGTAGAGCGCGCCGGCAGACAGCGCAGTGGTCAGCGCCACAGCCATGAATCGCTTGGTTTTCATTAGACCCCCCAGTGGGTTCAATATTTCACAACATGGTCGCGATGAGTTAGCTGCCACAACGCGGTGTCCTTTTGTCTTAAAAACAGTGGTGTGAAGACAGCTAAGAGCCGCACATTGTAAACAGCCGATTTGATTATTCAAATGCCGATTGACAGTATCGACCCGCATGGGTAGCAAGGTAACAAACGGGTAACAATCCCGGGTCACATGCACACAATTGCGGCGACGTTCCCTGTTTATGCAGCGTCGAAACTTAACAGATCGATCACTAATCAATCAATCTGTTTTTATTTCAACCTGTCGTACTGAACTAAGCAGTAGCTATATTCATCCCTGTCCGACGCCGGGTAACAGTTGCGACTGGTCTCACCCCAACAGTCATCCAGCTCCGGAAAAAACGCATCCCCCGCAATCTCGGCATCCACCTCGGTCACATAGAGACGCCCGGCCAAAGGCAGAGCCTGCCGGTAAATCTGCGCCCCGCCAATCACCATGACTTCGGCGGCTGCCGCCTCGGCAGCGCACTGCTGCGCCCGCTGCAGCGCCAACTCGAGCGAGGGGACGCACTCTACGCCATCTGCACACCAGTCGGGGTTGCGAGTGATCACAATATTGACGCGACCCGGCAACGGCCGGCCGATGGACTCAAAAGTCTTGCGCCCCATCACCACCGGCTTGCCGAGGGTGGTGCGCTTGAAGAACTGCAGATCGCCGGACAGGCGCCAGGGCAGCTCGTTGTCGCGTCCGATGGCGCCGTTGCGCGCGACAGCGGCGATCAGGGCGATAGGTATCTCTTTCATCGGTGACTGCCTATACCGCCACAGGCGCCGGAATATGCGGATGCGCCTCGTAGCCACGCAGCTCGAAGTCCTCGAAGCGGAATGCGAACAGGTCGGATACATCCGGGTTGAGGTGCATCTGCGGCAGCGGCAGTGGCTGGCGACCGAGCTGCTCCTCCACCTGCTCGAGGTGATTCGAGTAGAGGTGGGCGTCGCCGAAGGTATGAATAAATTCACCCGGCTTGAGACCACAGACCTGGGCCAGCATCAGAGTCAACAGGCTGTAGGAGGCGATATTGAACGGTACGCCGAGGAAGATATCCGCGCTGCGCTGGTACAGCTGACAGGACAACTTGCCGTCCGCCACGTAAAACTGGAACAGCGCGTGGCAGGGCGCCAGCGCCATGCGCCCGGCGCGCGCATTATCTGCCGGCGATACACCTTCATCCGGCAGATCGGCGGGGTTCCAGGCACTGACCAACAGGCGGCGGGAATCCGGGCGGTTTTTCAGCTGCTCCAGCAGCTGCTCTATCTGGTCAATACGGCGACCGTCCGGCGCCGGCCAGGAACGCCACTGGTGACCATAAACGGGCCCAAGGTCGCCATCCTCCGCGGCCCACTCGTCCCAGATGCGCACGCCGTTTTCCTGCAGATAGGCGATATTGGTGTCGCCGCGCAGAAACCACAGCAGCTCGTGGATAATCGAGCGCAGGTGGCACTTCTTGGTGGTGATCAGCGGGAACCCTGCGGCCAGGTCGAAGCGCATCTGGTAGCCGAATACGCTCAGCGTCCCGGTACCGGTGCGATCGCTCTTGTGGGTGCCGTTGTCGCGCACGTGGCGCATCAGATCGAGATACTGCTTCATCTATTACTGTGCTCCGTCTTTTACCTGGGTGCGCCCCGCTTTATTTCCGCCCTTGCCTGCGCGCCCCTCGGGCAGTGGCTGGGTGCGGTAACTCCACACCAGCAACACGATACCGGCCACGATCATCGGCAGACTCAACAACTGGCCACGGGTCATCCAGCCGAACAGGTCATACCCGATATGACCATCCGGCTCGCGCACGAACTCGACCAGGAAACGGAAGACGCCGTAGAGGGTGACAAACAGACCGCCGACGGCCAGGCGCGGACGCGGCTTGCTCGAGAACCACCACAGCACCGCGAACAGCACCAACCCCTCGAGAAAGGCCTGGTACAGCTGCGACGGGTGACGCACCAGCAGCTCGGGATCACGCGGGAACACCATGCCCCAGGGCACATCGGTGGGGCGTCCCCAAAGTTCCTGGCCGATAAAATTACCGATTCGGCCGAGTCCCAGTCCGATGGGTACGAGCGGCGCAACGAAGTCGATCAGCGCCGGGAAGGTGGTGCCGATCTTGCGCGCGTAGAGGGTGGTGGCCAGCATCACGCCGACCAGGCCGCCGTGAAAGCTCATGCCGCCTTCCCACACCCGCAACAGCGACAGCGGATGATCCAGCAGCTCAGGCAGGTTGTAGAAAAACATGTAACCGAGCCGCCCGCCGACCACGACGCCGATGGCACAGTAGAGGATCAGGTCTTCGACTTCGGATTTGATTACCGGCGACCAGGGTTTGGTGCTGCGGCGCAGCGCCAGCCACCAGGCGGCGATAAAGCCGACCAGGTACATGAGTCCGTACCAGTGCACTTTCAGCGGGCCAATAGCCACGGCTACCGGGTCGATTTCGGGATAAGTCAGCATGGGTGAATCGAGATTATTGGCGAAGCGCGTATTATGGTCGCAAAGCGCCCCGCAGCGAAAGGGGCGCCTCCGACCGGCTCACCGTGAAAATACTATGTGTCTGTTGCTATTTGCCTACCGCTGCCACCCGCAATACCCGCTGTTACTGCTGGCCAACCGCGACGAGTTCTACGGCAGACCCAGCACTCCGGCCGGCCCCTGGGCGGACGGCAAACTGATTGCCGGACGCGACCTCGAGGCCGGCGGCACCTGGGCCGGCATGGCCCGCGGCCGGGTGGCGGCGGTGACCAATATCCGCGAGCCGGGCCGGCCGGCGCCGCCCGCGCCGCTTTCGCGGGGCGACATTCCGCGCAATTTCCTCCTCGGGAGCACGGATCCACAGCCATTCGCCGAAGCGCTGTCCGGGTCCCGCTACCGCGGCTTCAATGCGCTGCTGTTCCAGCACGGCGCCGAAATCGAGCTGATCTGCGCCGGCAACCGCCACACCCCCTTCGCCTTCATCGATGGTATACACGGCATCTCCAACGGCGCACCGGACGCCCCCTGGCCGAAAGTAGAGAAAGGCAAGGCGGGCCTGGCACGGCTAGTCGCCGGTATTGACGGCCGGGTCACCGAGGACAATTTCGTGCGGCCGGCGCTGCAACTGCTGCAGGACAGGAACACAGCCCCGCCGGCGCAGCTGCCAGATACCGGAGTCGGCGAAGCGCTGGAGCTGGCGCTGTCGCCGCTGTTTGTACAGATAGAAACTGCTGACTTTCCGGTGCCGCCCGCGGGCGGCGACACCGGCGGCTACGGCACCCGCGCGAGCACGCTGATCGCGATCGATCACCGCGGCGTCAGCCAGCTGTGGGAGAGAAGCTATATTGCCGGCGCGGCGGTCGAACCCCTGCGCCACTATATCCTCGACTGAATATCCTCGACTGAATATCCTCGACTGAGCGATCCCCGACCGACCGAATTCCGGCCGCCAGCCCGCTGTGGGATGGCAGCGCCCGGCCCGAATTGCCAGACTTTGCAGTCAGCAATTTTCCTCAGAACGTAATGTGTGAGGAAAGAAACGCCAAGCAAATTCCGCATTTATTGCCATACTTATTTTCACAGGCTGGATTTGGTTGATATACGCGCAAGCGGGACACCGACACCAGTCTATATAAAAGGAAGGTCGCGCGGGACGCATGACAAAGGCGAGTCGTCGGTAAACATCGACGAACAACAGGACCGGCTCGCCGCAGGTTGGGAAGGTATGAACGATCTGGCGCCCGGCATTTCATCAAGACAACACCGGGCCCCTGCAGTATCGCTGAGGTACCATGTCGTATTTCAACCCAGAGCGCCGCAAACGCAAATCACTACTACCGCTGCTGACTCTCGGCAGCCTGTGTGTATTTGCCCTTTATTACGCCTTTGCCGCCAACCAGAAAACGGTGCCGGTATTGCCGGAAAATGCCGTGCGCCCGCACCTGGTGCGGTGGCTGGAGGAGAACCCTGACGCCTGGCCGGCGCAGGATCCGATCTTTAATCCCGCCGCGGTGCGCCGCATCTACCAGCGCACTGACTACCGCCTGCTGTGGTTTGACAACTACAGCCTCAGCGACACCGCCAATGACCTGCTGAAGCAACTTACGGCGGCCAGCTCCGGCAATCCGAGCAGCATGGTGGACTACCGCTACCACCTCGGATATTTCGACCGCACCCTGCGCGATACGCCCCAGCGGCTGCAGATGGCCGCCGTACTCGACGTGTTGCTGACCGATGCCTTCGTGTCCTACGCCCAGGACACCCGGCTCGACAAGATCAGCCCGAAGAGTCGCCCGCCCCGGGACATCACCCCCGTTTACCACAGCGAAGGCGGCTTCCAGCTGGTCGGACTGACATCGACCCGCCAGCAGACATCCAGTGGCAGCAAATACTTTCGCGGCTACAACCGCTCCAGTGACAGCGCAAACACCAACAGCCGCTATTACACGCGCGAAAACGACGCCTACCGCTCGCGCCACTATTCGACGTGGGGCAACCGCAACTACAACAGCCGCAGCTACAACAGCGGCGGTTACAACAACCGCACTTACAGCGGCAGCAATTACGGCCGTATCTACTACAACCAGGGCAATCCAGCGACTGCTGGCGCCCTGTCGGAGAATAGCGAAGGCCCGTATATCGAGGAAAACTCGCCCTACGGCGGCGATCTCTATGCAATGCGCAGTGAACTGTCGCGGTTGCGGAACCTTTCCGCCAGCGGGCGCTGGCGCCCACTGCCGCCCGGACCCGCGATGACCATTGGCGCACGCCACCCCCATGTGGGCCTGCTGCGCGACATGCTTGCGCTGTACGGCGACTACCGCAGTTACTACGGGTACGGTGGTTATAGCGCCGCGGACCGCAATACATTCGACCGCGGCCTGAACGAAGCCGTACTGCGCTTCCAGAAACGCCACGGCCTCAAGCCAGACGGCATTGTCGGCCGCGAAACCCGCAAGCGCCTGAACCTGTCGCCGGCAGCGCGTGCCCAGATCGTCGAAATCAACATGCGCCGCCGCGAGTCACTGCCGGCAGATCTCGGCGACCGCTTTATCCAGGTCAATGTGCCCGAGTACAAGCTGCATTACGTGGAGGGCGACTGGGTCAAGCTGTCGATGAACGTGGTGGTGGGCAAGAAAAAACACGCCACCCCGGAGATCACCACCCGCGTCAGCAAAGTCGTGTTCAACCCGACCTGGACGGTACCGCGCAGCATCCTGGTCAACGAGATATTGCCCAAGGCCCGGGCCAATCCCGCCGGCATGGAAAACATAGGCTACCGGGTGGTCAGCGGCAGCGGCGAACACCTGCCACTTACGGCCAAGAACCTGTCCGCGGCAGGCGCCGGCTCCTACCTGATGCGCCAGCTGGGCGGTGAGGACAATATTCTCGGCCGGGTAAAGTTCGAGATCCCGAACAAGCACGATGTCTACCTGCACGACACCCGCGCGCGCAAATTGTTTGCGCTGACCGACCGCGATTACAGCCACGGCTGCATTCGCCTGGAGAAACCGCGCCACCTGGCCGAAGCCCTGCTGCGCCCCGAGGGCAACTGGGACCAGTGGCGCATCGACCAGCTGACCACTGGCGATGAGACCACCGAGGTGGACCTGACCAAAAGGGTCAAGGTTTACGTCACTTACTGGACCGCCTGGGTGGATGGCGACGGCCAACTCAATTTCCGCCCGGATATCTACGGCAAGGACGGGCTCGAGGCCAATCAGTTCTGACGACAGCGGGGGTGATCCCTGGGTCACCCCCCATATTCCGCGGCATATTCCATTTTCTCCCGCACGGCAATGCGGCGCATTCCCCAAAAGTATTAGGGGCCAACCGGTCACAAGTTACCAATGTGAGCAGGGCAATCAGCCTGGCTGATGAATTCCGGCTCACAGGGGTGACTTATGGGTGTTGGCAACCAACTCCAATTACTGCGCGACTGTCCTTGCGGCCGCCACGCTTCCCACCACTGCAGTGCACTGGCCCTGGCCCTCGCGCTGTCTCTCGCTGTCGAACTGCCGCCGGCCAGCGCCGAATCGCAGTTGGCCGCTGCCGCGAGCGAAGTCGGCAGCGCTGACGCATTCACGCCTTATGGCCGCCAATACGCATTGATGCGAGAGGAACTCGCGCGCTACAGCGCCCTGGCCGAGGACGATAACTGGCGACCTCTCGGCCCGGGCCAGACGCTGGCGCCGGGCATGCGCGATCCCCGCGTAGCGCAGTTGCGCGGCCTGTTGATGCAGTACGGCGACTACCGCCTGGACGACCACGCCGCGGCAAACCGAGACGCTGACGAATACGACGAACAGCTGCAGGAGGCCGTGCGCCGTTTCCAGCGCCGCCACGGCCTGAAGGAAGACGCACTGGTCGACGAGCGCACCCGGGCGCGCCTGAACACCAACCCGGCAGAACGCGCTCAGACCCTGGCCGCCAACCTCGAGCGCTGGCAACAGCTGCCGAAGGACCTGGGGCCGCGCTACATAATCGTGAACATCCCGGATTACAGCCTGCGCCTGATCGATCATGAGCAGGAACAGTTTCAAATGCGAGTCGTGGTAGGCAAGCCCAAACACGAGACACCGCAACTCACCACCCGCATGACCCGCGTAGTGTTCAATCCGATCTGGCGGGTACCGCCCAACATCGCCCTGCGCGAACTGCTGCCGAAAGGCAGTGCCCACCTCACCGCCGACGGTTACCGACTCGTCAATCACAGCGGCAGGGCGGTGCCGTTTACCCGGCGCAACGTCGCCGGCGTGCGGCGCGGCAAAGTGACGCTGCAACAGAAAGGCGGCCCCGGCAATGCGCTGGGGCGGGTCAAGTTCGTCATCCCCAACCGCGAGGCCATCTTCCTGCACGACACCAACAGCAAGCACCTCTTCAAGCGCGGCCAGCGCGCTTTCAGCCACGGCTGTATCCGCCTGGAAAAACCGCTGGAGTTCGCCCGCATGATGTTGGCGGAGCAAAACAACTGGAGCGAAGCGCGGATCGAGCGCGCCATGCTCAGCAGCCGCACCCAGGGTATCGAACTGGAAAACCCGATCCCGGTTTATATCGCCTACTGGACCGCCTGGGTCGACGACGAAGGACTGTTGCAGTTCCGCCCGGACATCTACGGCCGCGACGACCCCGAAGCGGCAGCAGATGCCACAACACAAAACGACAGCCGGGAAACGGAGTGAGTCATGGCACGCCGCAATGCCAGATACAGCACCGGTGCCAAAGCCGGCCGCTGGCTGGCAGTACTGCTGGCCCTGGCACTAGCGGCTATGCCGCCGCTGGTCGGCTCAGCGCGTGCGCCGCAAGCGGTGCCGGCTCTCGACCCCGCCGCTACCAGTGCGCAATTAGCCAGTGCGGCCGAGCGCTACCGAGAGCTGGCCAAAGACTGGCAGCCGATGACCGGCGCCGAGCCACTGCAGGCCGGCGACAGGGACGAGCGGGTGGTGCAGCTGCGCAGGCTGCTGAAACTCTACGGTGACTACACCGGGTTGCCCGGCCCGGTGACCGTCGCCGCCGCCGATCCACAGCGTTTCGACAGCGCGCTGCAGCGGGCGGTGGAACGCTACCAGCGGCGCCACGGGCTGCAGCCGAGCGGCACGGTCGCAGCCGATACGCTGGCGGAACTGGCAGTGCCGCCCACTGAGCGCGCGCGCCAGCTGGAGCTGAATGCCAAGCGCTGGAAGAAACTGTCACTGCCCAAGGAAGGGCGCTACCTGTTTGTCAATGTCCCGGAATACCATTTGCAGCTGGTCGAGAAGGGCACGGTGACACTGAGGATGAAAACGGTAGTCGGGAAAACCAGCAGCCGCACACCGACACTCCGCACCCGGGTTACCAATGTCGTGTTCAATCCCACCTGGACAGTGCCGCGCAGCATCCTGCTGACAGAAATGTTGCCGAAGGCCCGCAACAATCCCGAGGCCATGCACAAGCGCGGCTATCGCGTCGTCAACTACGGCAGCAGCAATACTGTCCCCATCTCCGCCGACGGCCTGATCCGTGCGGCCGGCGGTGATGCCACCCTGCGCCAGGTCAGCGGGCCGGGTAACACCCTGGGCCGGGTGAAATTCGTGATGCCGAATCGCCAGGCGATCTATCTGCACGACACCCAGGCGCAGAGCCTGTTCGATCTGCAGGAGCGCGCCTTCAGCCACGGCTGTATCCGCCTGGAGCAACCTGAAGAGCTGGCCTATGCCCTGCTGCGCCCGCAGGGCTGGGACAGAACCCGCGTCGCGCAGGCAACCACCGGGGATGAAACACTCAACATCAAGGTCGATCGCCCGCCCCGCCTCTTTATTACCTATATCACCGCCTGGATGGACAACCATGGGCGCCCCCACTTCCGCCGCGATATCTACCACCGCGACACCGAGCAGGAAGCGGCCGACTAGCTGAGTCACCACCGCATCAAGGCCCCAGATGCCCATCCTGCGCCCTGCCAACCCCGGTCATCCCGCTTCCGAGGCCCAAAACCGGCCTTCTCCCCCAATTTAGAACCAGGCAGTCACGGAAAAATTTTTTTTTAGTATCGCCCCCGTAATGACAACGCTGTCGCCATTTTTAGCCCGGCTTTTCCCACAGATCCCCGCAACTCGGTCCTTTGCGTAGTACACGGAGAAACAAAGTACCAGTGGATCTATTGGATTAATTGCGAATTACCAGAGATAGGTTTGTAACAGGTGGTTATTTTTTGTACATTTCTTCCCGTGCCCAGTGACGCCAAACGGCTCCAGGGCAGCAACGAGACACAAATGACGAGGCGGAGATAGGGTATGAAACAGGGTATTAACAGACGTCGATTCCTGGCTGTGACTGGCGCAGCAGCTGCTACTGTCGCCGCCGGACCGACTTTTGCAAAAGTAGGCAATGGCCGTACTTTGAAGATGCGTAACCTGCACACCGGGGAAAGGCTGAATACCGCCTACTGGTCAGGCAGTGATTATGACAGCGCTGGCCTGAAGCAGTTCAACCGACTGCTGCGTGACCACCGCGCCAACGAATCAACGCGTATGGACCCGAAGCTGTTTGACATCGTCTACAAGCTGAAGGAAAAACTGAACTATAACGGCGAGGTCGAGATTATCTCCGGTTATCGTTCACCGAAGACCAACGCCAAGCTGCGCGCAGCTGGCCGCGGTGTCGCCAAGCGCAGTTACCACACGCGCGGTATGGCACTGGACATCCGCATGCCGGGCGTCCCGCTGTCCAAGCTGCGCCAGGCAGCCCTGGATCTGCGCGCAGGTGGTGTGGGTTACTATCCGAAGAGCAACTTCGTCCACGTTGATACCGGCCCGGTTCGCCGCTGGTAACAACCGCAGCCACCGCATCAGCGGCAGCTGAAAACACAAACCCCGGCCTCGGCCGGGGTTTGTCGTTTATGGCAAACGATTCAGTAACCGATCGCTGCCGGCAATCACTCCCCGTCCAGCGGCAGCGCCACCGGCGTCATATCCTCTGCCGCCACCGGCACCTGTGCCGTCCCGGCCATCAGCCCGGCCATCTGCTCCAGCAGTTCCCGGGCCTGTGCCAACTGTCCCAGTTCCGCCAGCTCGACCGGATCCTCCATCTTCAGCAACAGTTCTTCGACTTCCGAGAACGTCTGGGTCAGGGCTGCGACCTGGTGGCGGTCCAGCAGCAGCTCGGCGAGCCCGTGCCCCTCACCCGGCACCCAATTCGACTGCAGGGTATCGAGTATTTCCAGCAGCGCCAGCTTGGAATCAGCCGCGCGACCGCTTTCCACATCGCTTTCGGAACTCTCCGGCAGGCGGCGCAGCAACTCTTCATCCAGCACCCGCGTGTGCGCGGCGCGGATCTGCTGCAGGCGGGACGCGGGGCTCAGGGCGAGATAGTGGCGCGACAGGTCATTGGCACTCGTGGGCCAGCGCCGGGCCAATCCCTCTACGTCCTCCGCAATACCGCGACCGATCAGTCGGGTCAGCTCGCGCCGGCGGTTGGCCGCCAGGGCTTCGGGCTTCTCCCCTTCTGTGACCTGCTGAAACTGCTCCGCAGAGCGCTCGCTGGTGGGTCCCCACAGCATGATCTCCAGCGCGTGAAAGCCGGTACTCGCCTCCTCGTGCGCCGTCAGGCGGTGCTGTTTGCGCAGGTTGACCAGGGTGAGTTCTATCGCGGTGTCGTTGACGATGCCGCTGTCGGAGTATCCCGGCACAGTGTCCAGGTAGCCGGGCTGTACCGGCCAGCTGTCCAGGGCGAGCAGCAACTGCCGCCCCTGGCCGCGGAGTTCCACCGGTGCGAACGCCAGTTCGATGTAGGGCATGGTCGCGGCGAACTCCCGGTGCGCCTGCAGCCAGGCCAGTTTGGCGGCCTCGAGATGGTCCTCGCTGGGTTGCTCGAGCAGGGTCGCGACTGCGCGCTCCAGCGCCTCAACTGCGCCGCGCGTATCCGCCAGCTGGGCCTCGCCCGCCTGCCAGATCTCCAGGGTCAGCGCTTCCGCCGCCTTCTCGTTGAATATCCGGGATTCCGCCTTCTGTTCCGCCGGCGGTTGCTCGACGCGCTTCTGTTCACAGGCTGACAGCCCCGCCAAAAGTGCAAAAAGCAGTACTAATTTTCCGCGCCGATGCATTCTTCCGCTCACAAAATTCCCCAAATCACTCAATTCTCGACGACTTCTGTCGCTCTATTGGCTTTCGCGCAGACTGATCACCGGCCAGCCGCGCGCTTCGGCCTCGGCGCGCAACCGCGCGTCCGGGTCTACCGCTACCGGGTGCTCCACCTGCTGCAACAGGGGCAGGTCGTTGATGGAATCACTATAAAACCACTTTTCGCTGCTACCGAATTCGGGGTTGTGGGCCAGCCATTGGTGCAGGCGCACGACCTTGCCGCCCTGATAGCAGGGTTCGCCCGTTACCCGACCGGTAAACTGCCCCCGCACCTCCTCCGGCTCTGTCGCCAGCAGCGTATCCACCCCCAGGCGCGCGGCAATGGGCTCCACCACAAAGCGGTTGGTGGCAGTGATGATCATAATATGATGGCCGTCGCGACGATGCCGACTGATTAACTCTTCCGCGCGCGGCAACCAGATTTCGCTGATCACCTCCCGCATGAACTCTTGCTGCAGGTTTTCCAATTGACCGCGGGAAAGCTGTGCCAGCGGTTCCAGGGCGAATTCCAGGTAGGCGAAGATATCCAGCTCGCCGCGCTGGTAGTCCTGATAGAAACGGTCGTTGGCAGAGCGGTAGCGGTCGACGTCGACGTGTTCGCGCTCCACCAGGAACTCGCCCCAGGCGTGATCGCTGTCGCCGCCAATCAATGTGTTGTCGAGATCGAAAATTGCCAGATGCACCGCGGTCTCCCCCGTAACTATAGATTCCCCACGCCAATTTCGCCGCCAAACGCGCACTGCGCGCCGCGGCGGGCAATTTTACCTCGCCAGCGGACACTGCACACCGACCAATTCTCCCTAATTGCCGTAATGCCCCCCGCTGTGGAACAATGCGGAGCAAGCAAGCGCGGCGACTGGCCGCGCGCAACAGAATTGAGGACGGTATTTTGGGCGACGGCAAGCCAGCGCAAGCTGGGCGAAAAAACCGCCGCAAATCCGCCAGACAGTCCAACCGCGCCGACAACCCCGGCAACAACCGCAAAAACCGGCGGCGCGGCGACGACAACAGCAGCAATATCGACGCCGAGGGCTTTCGCCCCAATGTCGGCATCATTGTGCTGAATGCCCGCGGCCAGGCGCTGTGGGCGAGGCGGGTGGGCGGCAAGGACGCCTGGCAGTTTCCCCAAGGGGGCATCAACCCGGGTGAAACCGCGGAGCAGGCGCTCTATCGGGAGCTGTATGAGGAGATCGGCCTGACCCGCGAGCAGGTCAGCCTGATCGCGTGCACCCGCGGCTGGCTGCGCTATCGGCTGCCGCAGCGCCTGATTCGCCGGCGCTCGGAGCCTCTGTGTATCGGCCAGAAGCAGAAGTGGTATCTGCTGAAGCTCGAAACAGAGGAGAGTGCGATCAGCTTTAACAATGGCTACAAACCCGAATTCGATCACTGGCGCTGGGTGAGCTACTGGCACCCACTCAGTAAAGTGGTGACCTTCAAGCGCGAGGTGTACCGACGCGCGCTGACCGAACTGGCCCCGCAGCAAATACAATTGGAAAGACGCTGGCTGCGCGATCAGGGCTAGCCCTGGTACTCGCAGCCGGCATTGCTGCGGCCGGAAACTATCATTTCTCGCGGATTGATAGAAAAGCGCTAAGTTTGCTTTTGGCCAGCTAGATTACTCCGTTAAATGGCGAGGACAGGCCTTTGCTCGGATCTCTGCGCAGTATCGTTCAGGAAGTCAACGCGGCTCGGGACCTGCCCGCGGTGCTGGAGATTATCGTGCGCCGGGTGCGCGAGGTGATGCACACCCGCGTCTGTTCCGTCTATCTGCGCGACAAGCAGTCCGGCAACTATGTCCTGATGGCCACGCGCGGGCTCAATCAGGACGCCGTCGGCCAGGTGCACCTGGCGCCCGGAGAGGGCCTGGTGGGCAACGTGGTCACCCGCGAAGAGCCTATCAACCTTGAGCAGGCCGAGGCCCACCCCGCCTACCAGTACTTCCCCGCCACCGGCGAGGAGCGCTTCAGCGCGTTTCTCGGCACACCGATTATTCACCACCGTACCGTGCTCGGCGTGTTGGTCGTGCAGCAGGCGGAGAAGCGCCGCTTCGACGAGGGCGAGGAAGCCTTCCTGGTCACCCTGTCTGCCCAGCTCGCCGGTGTGATTGCCCACGCCGAGGCGACTGGCGCCCTGGCGACTATCGGCCAGCAGCGGCGCGAAGCCAAGTTCAGCGGTATCGCCGCCTCCCCCGGCGTCGCCATCGGCCGCGTGCATATCGTCGCACCGCAGGCCAACCTGGCCACGGTGCCCTACAGCTGCTGTATCGACGTGGACGCCGAGCTGGAGCTGTTTCATCAGGCCCTGGCCAGTGCGCGCACGGAAATACGCGACGCCGGCGAACGCCTGAAGGGCGAACTGAACCGCGAGGAACGCGCCCTCTTCGACGCCTATATCAGCATGCTCGACGACAACTCCCTCGCCGTCGAGGTGTGCGACCGCATCCGCCAGCAGGTCAGCGCGCCCCGCGCCTGGGCCGAGGTGATGCTCGAACACGTGCGCCGCTTCGAGGCGATGTCCGACTCCTATTTCCGCGATCGCGCCGCCGACGTGCGCGACCTGGGCGCGCGGGTCCTGATGCACCTGCGCCAGCAGCAACAGAGCCGGCGGGACTATTCCGAAAATACCATCCTGATCGGCGAGGAGCTCACCGCCGCAGTGCTGGCGGAAGTGCCGCGGGAAAAGCTGATCGGCGCCGTTTCCGTAAAGGGTTCCGCCAACAGCCACGTGGCAATCATCGCCCGCGCCATGGGACTGCCGGCGGTCATGGGCGTGCAGGACCTGCCCTACGAAACCATCGACGGCGCCGAAATTGTCGTCGACGGCTACCGCGGCGAGCTGCATGTGCACCCCGGACCGGAACTCAAGCGCCGCTACGACAGCATCGTTGCCGAGGAGCGCGAGCTGGCGCGCAACCTCGACCACCTGGCGGGCCTGCCCGCGGAAACTGCCGATGGCCACCGGGTGCGCCTGTGGGTCAACACCGGACTCATGGCGGACGTGGTGCGTTCGCTCGAGCGCGGTGCCGAGGGCGTCGGCCTCTACCGCACCGAGGTGCCCTTCCTGCTGCGCGACCGCTTCCCGTCTGAGGAGGAACAGCGCGAGATCTACCGCGAGCAGTTGCAGGCCTTCGCTCCGCGCCCGGTCACCATGCGCACCCTGGATATCGGCGGAGACAAGGCCCTGGCCTATTTCCCCATTGAGGAGACCAATCCCTTCCTCGGCTGGCGCGGTATCCGCGTGACGCTCGATCACCCGGAAATCTTCCTGGCCCAGGTTCGTGCGATGATGAAGGCCAGTGTCGGCCTCGACAACCTGCGCATCATGCTGCCGATGATCAGCGGGCTCGGGGAGCTGGAAGCCGCCCGCAAGCTGGTGGAGCGCGCCTACCGGGAACTGGTTGAAGAGGGTTACGACATCGCCATGCCGCCCCTCGGCATCATGATCGAGGTACCCTCGGCGGTATACCAGGTGCGGGAACTGGCCGAGCACGCAGACTTCATCTCCGTCGGCAGCAACGATTTGACCCAGTACCTGCTGGCAGTGGATCGCAACAACAGTCGCGTAGCCAGCATTTACCATGCACTCCATCCGGCAGTGCTGCACGCCCTGCAGGAAATTGTCAGGGTCGGCCACGCCGCCAATACCAAGGTGGGCATCTGTGGCGAGCTGGCCGGGGATCCCGGCGGCGCGCTGCTGCTGCTGGCGATGGGTTACGATGTGCTGTCGATGAACGCCACCAACCTGCCGCGGGTCAAGGCGACACTGCGCGCGGTGCGCAAGGCGGACACGGAGAAGCTGTTACAACAGGTGCTTGGCCAGCAGTACCCGGAGGAAATTGAACAGACGGTGCGGGCCTACCTGAAAAGGATCGGACTCAAGGCGCTGTTGCAGCCGGCGGGGCAGTAGGCGGGGCAGTAGCGCCCTCTACTGCCGTGCATTCCACCTCTCACTCTTTTCCTTCGAAGTTAACGCTAATCACACTGTAATCGCGTGTAATTGCGCCAAACCGTTCTGCCCGTATACCGGTGTTACAATTCCGTCGCGGTCCCGCTTGTCGAAATTAAAGCCAAGGCGGGTTCCGATTTAGGGGTTAAAACATCCGGTATAAAAAGGCAAAAAAAACATGCTAAAGAAAATCACACTGCTGGCCATGGCCATGCTGGTTACAGCCTGTGTATCTCCTGTCTCACTGCAGGAACAGTCCGCCGCTCCTGAGTATCAGGTAAAGGAGTCGGTATTGATCTCCGTTATCGATCAACGCCAGCGCGTCAAGGAAGGGAAAGACAAGACCTTTGTCGGCAAGGCCCATGCGTCATTCGGCATTCCCGTCGACTGGCATGTTAAGCAGGTCCTCGCCACCGAGCCGGGTGACAAGGAAAAAGATCTGGCGCAATTCCTGCAAAGCCGATTGGTACACGGGCTGAACTCGTCCGGCTGGAATGCCACAGCCGTAGATTTGGCGGAAGTTCCACAGGAAGATGCGGTCAAGCAACTGATGGAACAGAACAACGCCAACAAAATGATCAGCCTGGTACTGAACGAGTGGTATTTCAGCCTCAATCTGAACTGGGTATCGGCCTTCAATTTTGACACCGACACCAACATCCTGGTCTACGACCTGCAGAATGGAAAACTGTTGGCGAAAAACATCAAGGAACGCGACGTTGTCGACGAACAGGCGAGCCAGTCACCACAGAACAATGTCCTGCTGGCCTACAAGGCCCAGCTGGATCAGATTGTGAACGACAGCGAAGTCCGCCAGGTCATGTCGTTCGACTGATCGCCATAACCAGATTCTGTCCCGTCCTGAAACCCGTAAACCCACTTCAGGGCGGGACACATACAAAAAAGCCGCTGCGACATCGCAGCGGCTTTTTTGCTTCTGGTCACCGACCGGGATTACTCCGCGGACTCGGCGCGATAGGCGTCCGCATCCAGCATTTTTTCCAGCTCGCTCACATCGCTGGGCTTCACGCGGAAGAACCAGCCGTCGTCATAGGGGGAGGAGTTGACGGTTTCCGGGGCATCTTCCAGCGCCTCGTTGACCGCGATCACCTCGCCGGAAATCGGCGAGTAGATGTCGCTGGCCGCTTTTACCGACTCGACCACACCGGCTTCATCACCGGCTGCCAGAGTGCTGCCCACTTCCGGGGTTTCGACGTAGACCACGTCGCCCAGTGCATCCTGGGCGTGGTCGCTGATACCGACGGTGACGGTGCCGTCTTCTTCCAGCCGCGCCCACTCGTGGCTGGCCAGGTATTTCAATTCGCTGCGAATTTCGCTCATGCTGTGATCCCTCGATTAAGCATCTGTAAATATTATCAAGCCGCTACGGGAAGCCCGCGAAGGGGCTCGCCCGCCGCCAGAAAGCCGTCAGATTACCGATTTGCCGTTACGCACAAAGCAAGGCTTCACGACCTTGACCGGCACCAGCTTCTTGCGTATTTCCACCTGGGCACTGTCCCCTACGGTCGCCGGTACCCGCGCGAGCGCGATAGAGTAGCCCAGGGTCGGAGAAAATGTACCGCTGGTGATGATACCGCGGTCTTCGCTGCCGTCCACTACCACCGGCTGATCAGCGCGCAGTACACCGCGTTCTTCCAGCACCAGGCCCACCAGTTTCTCTTTTACGCCGGCTGCCTTTTCCTGCTCCAGCGGCTTGCGGCCGATAAAGTTGCGATCCTCCGGCTGCCAGGCAACGGTCCAGGCCATGTTCGCTACCAGCGGCGAGGTCTCCTCATCCATTTCGTGGCCGTACAGGTTCATCCCCGCTTCGAGGCGCAGGGTGTCGCGGGCGCCGAGGCCGCAGGGCGCCACACCGGCGTCTGCCAGCGCGCGCCAGAAGCCCGGTGCATCCTCACCGGCCAGCATGATTTCCAGGCCGTCTTCGCCGGTATAGCCGGTGCGGGCCACGAACCATTCGCCGCGGGCCACGCTCTGGAACGGCTTGAGGCTGTCGATGGAAGAGATCCAGTCGATACCCAGCACGTCCTTGGCCTTGGCCAGCGCGTTCGGACCCTGGATAGCCACCATGGCCAGGTGCGGGCGCTCGCTCAGGGTCACGTCGAAGCCTTCTGCCTGCTTGTTCATCCACGCCAGATCCTTCTCGCGGGTGGCACAGTTCACCACCACCCGGTAGCCCGGATCGCGCAGGTAGACGATCAGGTCGTCGATCACACCGCCCTGTTCGTTCAGCATGCCGGTGTAGAGCGCCTTGCCCGGCGAGCCATCCAGCTTGGCCACGTCATTGGCCAGCAGGTAGCGCAGGTAGTCGCGGGCGCCGTCGCCGTCCACATCGACCACGGTCATATGGGAGACATCGAACATGCCCGCATCGGTACGCACTTTGTTGTGCTCTTCCAGCTGAGATCCGTAGTGCAGCGGCATGTCCCATCCACCGAAATCCACCATTTTGCCGCCCATGGCGACATGCGTGTCATACAGAGGCGTTCTGTTTCCCATCTTTTGTTCTCAATTCAGCAGGTTAAGAAAGCGGCGTATTCTAGCGGCTCGGCCGCTGGCGTGACCAGTCGGCCCACATCTAATACGTATATGATCTGCAAGCCTAGCAGGCACTGGGACTAAAACCTGCCGAGTGCCGCCGTTACCGCCAAAGATTCGGCGGCGCTCTTTAGCGAAATTGCCCGTCCGGCCGCGGCGGCTGGCAGGCCCCGATATCTGTGGCCGCCGCCCCAGCCGGGGCCGCGAATCGCGGCGCGTCAATATTGCTTTGCCCTGTCGGGTTTTGCGTGTATAAGAACGCACCCCCACGGGCGGCATCCCGCCGCTGTCCGCATTTCCGGAGCTCCCCGATTGAACGCCGCTATTTCTGCCCTCGCGGAGGACCGCCGCTTCGGTCCAGACGACGGCGACCCCATGGACCTGATCGCCGCTGCCCTGCGCAAGGACGGCTATATCGTACTGCCGGCACCGCTGCCGCCGGCGATGCTGGCGGGACTGCTGCGCCACTTCAGGTCCATCGACCGCGAGCGTTTCAGGCGCGCCGGCATCGGCCGCGAGGAGGAGCACCAGCTGAACCGCTTCGTGCGCAGCGACGAAATATTCTGGCTGGACAGCTCCAACCCGGCGGTGACCGCCTATCTGAGCTGGATGGAAACGCTGCGACTGGGACTGAACCGCCGCTTGTTTCTGGGACTGTTCGATTACGAGTGCCACTACGCCTACTACGACCGCGGCACCTTCTACAAGAAACACCTGGACGCCTTCAAGGGCAGTACCAACCGGGTGTTGAGTACCGTGCTCTACCTGACGCCGAACTGGCAGCCGCGCGACGGTGGCGAGCTGGCCATATATCCACCGGAAACGAACGACGCGCCATCGGCCGACCCCTTCCTGAAAGTGGCGCCGCGCTTCGGGCAAATGGTGATTTTTCTCAGTGAGGATTTTCCCCACGAGGTACTGACGGTCAACCGGCCGCGCTACAGCGTCACCGGCTGGTTCCGGGTCAATAACAGTCTCGGCGACAGTATCGACCCGGCACTCTGAGGGAAGGGAAGGGAATGGCGACCACCGGCAGCCAGGCCGCCGGTGGCCGCGGTATGTCACCTAGTGCGCCGGCGACACGGCGCGCTGGATATCGGCAAAAGTCGGCACGGCGTTTATCTGGATATCTGCGTGCAGTCGTTTGCCCACCTCAGAGGCACAGATCAGCCCACGCACGTGATGGTTGTGCAGATCGACCACCAGACAGTCTCGCTGACCCTGACGGCGCATCGCCTCCAGCACGTCACGGATGCTGCTTTTCTCCACCTGCTGGTAACTCAGGATCTTGAGTTCACTGCGCGCGCGCATCAGGTCGCCCACCGTCAGTTCCTGTCGCGGCACGCCTTCGGCCACGCGCTGCATAACGCGCTGGTAGGAAATATCGTCCGCGGTCAGCAGGCCGGTAAATACGCCCTCCCGGTCGAGCACCAGCAAGGCGCTCAAATGGCCCGCCTGCATCACCTGGGCAGCATCCAGGGCGGAAACTGAGCGGGTCAGCAAGGCGGGGTGGTGGCTCTTGAAATCCGACATAAAACTGAGCGCCGGAGAATCGAGGCTAAGTTCACTGAATTCATCGGGAAAAACGAGCTTGTCGAATTCGTGCAGCTGTAGAACATTCAGGTTTTTCATAATCGTAACTCACTGGTTCTTGTGCCCGGCAAAGCGAGGGACACAAACTAACTCGATAACGCTGCCTCCGCAGAAATACAGCGGACGCTAAGCAGTTGTTTGAAACAAAAAATGGAGAGTTACGTCAGTGAGGGGGGCGCGCGAATGGCATGGCCTTCGCGAGGCCTGGGCAGGGGCAAAAGCCCAACAGTGGAAAAGAGCGGCGCAATCTCCGCGCCTGGCCGCAGAATGGGGACGGCGACAGTGTGCAGGTCGTCATCGGCATCGTTGTCTTCGGCCGCGACACCGCCACCACAGCCTGGCGCCTGCAACAGGCTGGCAACATCGGGCGCAAATGCGTCGGCGGCGACGGGCGCGGCCTGTACTGTTGCGCACAACAATACTGCCTGAAGGACTAGATAGAGAATCCCGATTCGCACTATGTCGGCCTCAGAAAACCTCGTTGCCTTTGCGGGTGCCGATCACATGAAGCGCCTGAAAAAGAAGGCCATAAAATCGGCGAAGCTTACCTTGAGACTAAAAGATGGGGAGCGGGTTCCGCAATTTCAACCACCGGATCAATCGCGTTCCCTGTCGGCCCTGTCATCAATCTCTTTGCTATCTTGCTCCTGTTGCGCGGCTTCGTCTACCTTTAAGCCGTGCCTTTTCGCGCGCAATCGCCACAGGCGTTTCGCCACTTCCTGGCGGTCCGGTGTCTTGTCCGCCTCGTCCACGATCTCTTCGCCCAACAGGCTTTCCAGCAGATCCTCGAGCGTCACCAGGCCCTCGAGGCCGCCGTACTCATCCAGCACCGCACTGATCTGCACGCGCCGCGAAAGCATTTTCTGGAAGGCCTGATAAATTGTGGCAGTTTCCGGCAGCATCAACATATCGCGGCGAAATTCCGCCAGTTTCCTGTCCCGCTCGCCCTTGGCAAAGGCGAGCAACAACTCCTGCTTCAACACGAAACCGACCACGCAATCCGGATCGCCCTGCTCGTACACGGGGATGCGGGAAAAACGGCTCTTCTCCACATCCTCGTACGACTCCGTCACGCTCGCATCCTGGGACAGGGAATAGACCACCGTGCGCGGTGTCATGACTTCGCGCACGGAGTAATCGCGCAAGGTAAAAAACAGATTGCGCAAAATACTCGACTCGCGGCGTTCCAGCTGGCCCTCGGCCTCGCCAATCTCCGCCATCACCGCAAATTCATCGCGACTGAATCCGGTCAGCGTTGGCCCGCGGGACATACCGCGCGTCAACCATTCGGACATTTTCACAAAGGGATACAACAGCCACACCAGGAAACGCAGTGCGTAAGCGGTTACCGGTGCCAGCTGTCGCCAGTAGAGGGCACCGAGGGTTTTCGGAATAATTTCGGAAAAAACGAGAATCAGCAGAGTCAGCACCGCCGACGCCAGACCGAGATACTGATTACCGAAAACGCTGGCCGCCTGGGCGCCGGCCCCAGCAGCTCCGGCGGTGTGGGCAATCGTATTCAGCGTCAGAATTGCGGCCAGGGGCGCGTTGATATCGTCCTTGAGCTTGCGCAGCAAACGGCCGGCCCGGCTGCCGTCGCGCTCGAGCAGGCTGACATAGGGCCTGGTGACACTGAGAATAACTGACTCGGCAATGGAACACAGAAAAGAAAAGCCGAGTGCTATCAGCACGTAGACAATCAGTAAAATCATAGGCCTCAGGCTGCCCCGCTATCGGGGGAAAAATTTCGCGCGCCGCCGACCCGACAATATATCAACGCCAGTAAAATGCCGGCGACAAATCCGCCGATATGGGCGGCATTGGCTACGCCGACACCAAAGAACAGGGTCATCAGCCCGGCCGCGCAGAATAGCAACCAGCCGACCGCCAGCGGTACTAAACCGGCCGGCACATCGCGCCAGCCCGGTTGCCAGCGTTGCAGCACGAAAACACAGCCGACCAGTGCATAGACGACGCCGGACATTCCGCCGAAGACAACCCGTGGCGACCAGTAATACTGGGTCAGATTGGAGGCCGCCGCACTCAACAGCACCAGCGCGGCAAACGGCAAGGTGCCGGCGCGCGCTTCCAGCGGCCGGCCGAGAATCCAGATCCCCAGTGCATTGAACAGCGCGTGGGGCAGGGAAAAATGCACCAGCGCCGGCGTCCACAAGCGCCAGTATTCGCCGTGCGCCAAATGCCAGGCCAGGGTGGAATTACCCAACTGGAAGTCACCAGCGCGATCGGGATAGATCAACAGTGCATCCACCAGGTTGTTGGCGAGCAAAAACCAACCGAGAAAACTCAGCGCGATCAGGGTCAGGCTGAGCGGTGTTTTTCGCCAGGGCCAGGTCGGCAGCGGCGAGGCGACGGCAAGTTTCCTGTTTTCCTCTTCGTCCTGCCGGGCAGCGGCACCCGCACCCGCTTCAAAGTCCGCCGGCTCCTCCGTCGCCGCATCCGCGCCCGGCTCCTCGGCGGGGGCCTGCTCCAGATGCACATCGGCAAAGCGGATTTCACCGGCATCCCAGCGCTGCAACAGCGGCAACAGCAGCTCGCTCAGGCGCGGATCGAGACTGGAAAGAATCTGGTGATTGTTTTCCTCAGCGATGCGCAGCGGCAGGCGATAGCGCTGAATAAACTGTGCCAGTTCGCTGAGATCCTTGTCGATGGGAAACTGATAAACGGCGTTCCAGTGGCTCAAGAGTGAGGGGCCTTTTTTATGAATTCTCTGTCGGCAGTGGTGGGAGCGGCCCGCTGGAGTCGGGCCAAGCTCGCACCGAGGCGCTACACCGCCATTGCGCGCAGAATAATGCGTTTCTTCAGCAGCGGGCTGGCGTCCACCATACTCAATCCGGTATTGCGCAGCCAGCGCCAGTGCAGGTCGCCGGCACCGAACAGGGATTTAAAGGTGCTCATGGCTTTCAGGGTGGCCGCGTTGTCACCGCGGCGGCGGCGCTGGTAGCGCTCGAGCACCGAGGAATCTGCGGGTTCCAGGCCGCGTTTGAGCGCGCGGCCGATTTCATCGCTGAGAACGCGCACGTCCTGTAAGCCCAGGTTTACGCCCTGCCCCGCCAGCGGGTGGATGCTGTGGGCCGCGTCGCCGATCAGGACCGCGCCCGGTCCACAGTAAGATTCTGCGTGGCGCGCGCGCAGGGGGAAGGAGAAACGCTCGCTGACCGATTCCACGCGGCCGAGACGGCTTTCGAAGGCCTTTTCCAGGTTCAGACAAAAAGCCTGGTCATCCAGCATCACCAGTTCGCGCGCCAGATCCTCGTCGGCAGACCAGACCACCGCACAGTGATGCTCGTCGCCGAGCCCGGCCAGGGGCAGAAATGCCAGCGGCCCGGTTTTCAGAAAACGCTGCCAGGCGGTGTGTTGATGGGGCTTTTCACTGCGCGCCACGCACACCAGTGCCGTCTGGTGATAGTCCGTATCCCGCGAGCGGATGTGCAGCAGGTCGCGCACCTTGGAGCGTGCGCCGTCGGCACCGATCAGCAGGCGCGTGCGCAAGGTCTCCGCACTCTCCTCGAGACCTTCGACGAGGTTCGTGCGCTCGCTGCGCGGCTGCAAGTGCCAGAGGCCGCAGTCGCGCCACCAGCTTTCCAGGCGGAAACCACTGACCAGCTCGACATTCGGCAGGGCCTCGATGTGCGCGCGCAGCGCCGCCACCACCACATTGTTCTCAACGATGTGGCCGAGGTTTGGCATCTGCACATCGCGGCTGTTGAAGCGCACAGACCCGGTTCCCTCCGCGTCCCAGACACGCATCTCGGTGTAGGGACAGGCGCGGCGGTCACCGATTTCCTCCCAGGCGCCAATCTCCTCGAGCAGTTCGCAGGAGGCCTGGGTCAGGGCGACCACGCGGGGGTCGTAGTGATCCGCGGATATCTGCGGCACCTCGGTAGAAGCCTCCAGCAGCGCCACACGCAGTTGCGGATGGCGCACCGCCAACAGCGCGGCCTGGGCCAGGCCCACCATACCGGCGCCGACGATGGCGATATCCAAACGGTGTCTGATCATAAGTTGCCTATTCCGCTGATGTGAGCCGATCGATATCAAACCGACCGGTGGGCACAATTAAAGCCCAAAACCCGCTGCCTGACCGGCGAAACTCGCGCGCAGCGGCGGCGCCAGGGCCAACCCAAGCATACCCGCCTGGCGCAAACCCTGAATCAACAGGCTGGAGGAGGCAAAGAGGGATGGGATCCGGTCGCTGAAACCAATCGTCAGTTGCTGGTCCAGCTGCCGACCCCGACCATACTCCTCCAACAAGTCTAGCTGACCCGTTGAAATTTGCGCCGCACCCGCACCGGCCAGCGCCTGCACGAGACCGTAACAGTCGCGCAGCGTCAGATTGAAGCCCTGCCCCGCCACCGGGTGCAGAAAATGTGCGCAGTTGCCAACCAGCACCAGGTGGCGGCGCCACTGCTCCCGCGCCAGCGACAGGCTAAGCGGATAGCTGTGCAGGCTGCCGGCCCGCTGAATCCGACCGGCGCGCCAGCCGAAGGCGCGCTGTAGCCGCTCGACAAACGCGTCCTCGCTCAACTCGGCCAGCGACCCGGCCTCCGCTTCCGCGCAGGTCCACACCAGCGCCATGCGGTGCTGGCCGTTGCGTTTGGGCAATGGCAGCAGCGCCATGGGCCCCGCGTCGGTAAAACGCTCGTAAGCGACGCCGCCGTGATCCCGCTGCAGTCCAACTGTAGTGACCAGCGCCCGCTGCCGGTACTGCACCGTTTCGGTTTCGATACCCAGCTGTCGGCACAGCGGCGAATTAACGCCGTCCGCCACCACCAGCAGCGACGCCCGTAATTCGCGCTCTGCGCAGTCGTCCGCGGCGCGCCAGCGCAGCTGTGCGCCATCGACACCCATCTGCACCGCGGTCACCTGTGCCGGCGCCAACAGCCGCACCGGCGTGCCCGCCAGCGCGTCGTGCAGAACCGGGCCCAGCGCGGCATTTTCAATCACTGCGCCGAGCATACCCTGGAAGCTGGCGCGCTCTTGCCGCTCCGCGCACAGGGAGACCCCGAGCGCGTGACCGCGGTCGCTGACCTGTATGCGTCGGATTGGCGCGCTGTAGTCGCGCAACCGCGGCCAGAGCCCCAGTTCGGAGAAGACTTGCAGGCTGCCCGCAGAGATTGCGGTGGCGCGGGTATCGAAACTGGGCAACTGCACGCTGGCGCCCGCATCCGGCAGGGCCCGCTGCTCCAGCAGCGCTACCGACAATTGCGGGCAGTACCGGGCCAGCATCAGCGCCAGGCTGGCGCCGGCCATACCGCCGCCGACAATGGCGACATCCACCGTATGTAATTGCTCACTCACCACAGTTCCTCCTGCACCAGATCCTGTCCCTGGCGCATGGTGTATTCGATGTCCGCCACGGTTTTCGGCGCCGCCGCAGACAGCACCTGCGGGCCTTCTTTGGTCAGCGCCACATCGTCCTCGATACGAATGCCGATACCGCGGAATTTTTCCGGTACTGTATCGTCATCCACGGCAACGTAGATACCCGGTTCCACCGTCATGGCCATGCCGGACTCCAACTGGCGCCACTGTCCGTGCACGCGGTAGTCGCCGGCATCGTGCACGTCCATGCCCAGCCAGTGACCGGCGCGGTGCATATAGAAACGGCGATAGGCGCCGGACTCGATCAGGCCGCTGACCTCGCCGCGCAGCAGGCCCAGATCCACCAGGCCCTGGGTGATGACTGCCACACTCGCCGCGTGGGGTTGGTCCCAGTGATTGCCGATGCGGATCTGCTCGATGGCCGCGGCCTGCCCGGCCAGCACAATCTCATACAGCGCCTTCTGCTCCCCGCTGAAGCGCCCGTTGACCGGGTAGGTGCGGGTCACGTCGGCGGCGTAGCCGCGGTATTCACAGCCGGCATCCACCAACACCAGATCACCGCTTCGCAGCGCTGCGCTATTGCTGCAGTAGTGCATGACCAGCGCATTCCTGCCGCCGCCAACAATCGTCGGATAGGCGGGTTCCCGCGCACCGGCGGCGACAAAACCATGCAGTATTTCGGCTTCCAGGTGGTACTCGTACAGGCCGGGGCGGCAGCGCGCCATGGCGCGGCGGTGCGCCGCGGCGCTGATCTCCGCCGCGTGTGCCATCAGGCGCAATTCCTGGGCACTCTTGTACAGCCGCAGATCGTGCAGCAGGTGATCCAATCCGACCATTTCCGGCGCACCGGCGCTGCCGGGCGCCGCATCAATGGCCTGCAGGTAGCTCTGCAGCCGCCGGTCGAGCTGCGGGAAGTGTCCCATCGTAAAATAGATACGCTCGCGACCCTCGATCAGCCCCGGCAGAATGTCATCGAGGTCGCAGATCGGAAAAGCATCGCACAGACCACACTGCTCTGCCGCGCGCTCCGGCCCCAGTCGCGGACCGTCCCACATCTCTTTTTCCGCATCCCGCTCCCGGCAGAAAAGCAGTGCCTCGCCCTGGGTGCGTCCCGGCACCAGGACCAGCAGCGCCTCGGGCTCGTTGAATCCGCTCAGGTAGAGAAAATCGCTGTCCTGGCGGAACGGGAAATAGGTATCCCGCGAGCGCAGCTGTTCGCGAGCCGCGGGCACAATCGCAAGGCTGCCCGGCTCCATACTGGCGACCAGGCGCGCGCGACGGCGGGCGTATTCCGCCTTGGCAATTCCCGGCGGTGCCGTCTTGGTCGCGGTCATCGTCGCGCTCATCAGTGTACCGTGGGGCCTTTGCCGGATTTATCGCCGCGAACTTCGGTAAAAATATTCAGCGCCGCCATGCGCACATACTCCTGCAGTTCCAGCAACTGGCTTTCCGCCTCTTCGGTCGCCTCCACCTCATCGGCATCCACCTGCGCAATGGCCCCGATATCCTGCAGCGCCTCTTCGCTCGTGGGCAATAATTTGCCCTTGAAGGCGCCGATGCCGAAACCGTGTAAAAAACCCTGGCACCAGTGACCGAGGGTCAGGGCGCGCGCGGTAATATCCTGCTCATCAGTAAGCAGCAGCTGAAAATCAAAATTGCTGTCGCCGAGCTGCTGCTGGCAGTCTTGCGCCAGCTGCAGAAATTCCCGGTTCAGGTCCGCGGGCACGGCGTCCAGTTCCAGCAGCTCGGCCAGCTCCCTCTGCCAGCGCTTCTTGTCCGGCTTGGCACCTGCCGCCAAAATTCCGCTGGCAAATCCGTGCAGCTCGCTCGGACTGGTCTGTCCGCCGGCAGCGAGAATGGCGTTGGCCAGGGAGTCAAATCGATTGGCTGCTGAAGTCATGATTACTGCTCAGTATCCTTGCAAAGTGGTCAGAGTTTATTCAGAAAGCCCCAACGGCGTTCGGCGGCCCCAGACTAACTGGCAAAATTGTGATTGCCCGCGCGGGCGGGGCGATTGACCCACCCATACACCGGCAATATAGTAGCGGAATCCCTCGCAGTCTGTCGTGTTGCGAACCGGGTCTTTGATCTTATACGCAGGAATTATGGATAAGCTGCAAGCGCTAGAAAGCACTGTGGATTCGCTGATCGCCCGCTGCCAGCAGCTGGCCGATGACAACCGCGAACTGCGTCGGCTAGAAGCCGACTGGCAGCGCGAGCGCCAGCGCCTGATTAAAAACAATGAGGCCGCCCGCTCGCGGGTCGAAGCCATGATCAACCGCCTCAAGGGGCTAGCGCAAGAATCCTGATGGGTGACTCAGCAGCAACCGCCAAAACCGTAACCGTCTCCATACTCGACAAGGAGTACCGCGTCGCGTGCGCGGAAGACGAGCGCGCCGAATTGCAGGCCTCTGCGCGCCTGCTGCATGAGCGCATGTCGCGTATTCGCGCCAGCGGCTCGGTGATCGGCCTGGAGCGCATCGCGGTGATGGCCGCCCTGAACATCGCCCACGAACTGATACAGGCCAAGGCGGAACTGAGTCGCGTACCGCTGGAACAGGAAATGCTCGACCGCCTGAAGGAAAAGGTTCAATCCGCACTCGGCAAAACTGACCCTGCCGAGGACTGAGCAAAACACAAATTAATTTGCATTGCCCGAGCGCCGCAATTCCCACCGACAAACTTGACAGATCCGTCTCGAGCAAATTTCCACAGCAACCTCACTTAGCCTTTTTCCGGCCCGCGAGTTATAATTTTCTTGCCCTGGGGTGTTGGCCAGTTGACTATGTCCTCGAGCCGATAATCTGACCCTGGTGGTTTCCAGCGGATGCTGGTGTGCATGTCCGCCGCGTAGCGGAAAGCCTTATGTATTCCGGAGACCGCCACCTTGAACTTTACGGTTCAAGGCTACGTCTGCAGCCGCACACTCGGGGTTCCTAATTTCTCTCCAGTCTTTCCAACCCATGACCGCAAGCAAAGCCCGAACTGAAAAGGCTGAGTTGCGCCGCCGTATGCGCACCGCCCGACGTCAGCTCAGTGTTTACCAGCAGCGTCTGCACGGTCGCGCCGCCGCCATTCACCTGAGCCGCGACCCGCACATGCAGCGGGCCAAGCACGTGGGCATCTACTGGCCAATGGATGGGGAACTGGATGTGCGCTGGTTGTTCCAGCGTTTCGCCGACAAACACTTCTACCTGCCGGTACTGCCGGCGGAGCCGCACCCGCACCTGCGCTTCCGTCGCTGGCACGGCGGCCCACTGAGCTATCGCAACCGCTTCCGTATCCCCGAGCCGCTGCGCGGTCATACGCTGCCGCCAGCGCAGCTGGATGTGGTGCTGGTGCCACTGGTGGCATTCGACCCGAGCGGCGCGCGTCTGGGGATGGGCGCGGGTTTCTACGACCGCACCTTTGCGCTCAAGCGGCTGTTCCGCGGCGCCGGCCCCGCCCTGATCGGCGCGGCCCACCAACTGCAGTGCGTGGCGCATCTGCCCACCGAAAGCTGGGATATACCGCTGGATGCGGTGGTGACCGAGACGCGCATCTATCGCTGCCGCTGAGTTCCCCGGCAGACTCCGTATCCAGAAACGAAAAAAGGCCGAACGCAGCAGCGTTCGGCCTTTTTCGTTTGCTCGCGGACAGAGCGGCGCACCAGGCAAATTGCCTATCGGGTCACCACTCCCTGCTGCAGAGCCGCCGGCGGTTCTGGCTCCGAGGCGAAAACCTCGGTCAGACCGGTGCTGCTCAGCAGTACGCCCGCAACAAAGACAACCACGGCGATTGTCAGTGCATCGGGTTTCATTGGGACCATCCTGTAGATCGATGTTCTTGTTATGTGCGTTTCGCCCCGCGTTAGACTCGCTCCAACGCAAAAGTTCCACCGCAGAGAAGATACTTTAGAATCGGTGAAATAGTAATCGCTTAACGAGTGTTTTTTGCGAAACTTGTCGCATTTTTGTGCAAAAAAAATCGACAGGTTCGCCGCGCTGGTCTACGCGGCAACGAGAACATCCGGTCAGGACGGACTAAGCTGCCGGAGCTCCTCGCACAGCCACCTCAGCTGGCGAGGAAGAAGCGGTAGGCGGGATTGTCCGTCTCATCCCAGAAGGGGAACTGCAGCTGGTCCAGCATCTCCCGCAGCTGCTCCCGCTCCCCGGGTGCCACCTGCAGGCCGGCCAGCACGCGGCCATAAGCGGCGCCGTGGTTGCGGTAGTGGAACAGGGTGATGTTCCAGCGCCCCGCCAGATGCTCCAGGAACTTGCGCAACGCGCCGGGCCGCTCGGGAAACTCGAAGCGATAGATCACCTCGTCGCTCAGCCCCGGCGCGCGGCCGCCGACCAGGTGGCGGATATGCAGTTTGGCCATCTCGTTGTCGGTCAGGTCCGTCACGCTGTAGCCGCCGGCCTGCAGCTTCTCGACCAGCTGGCGGCGATCCGCATCAGCCGTCACCTGCAGCCCGACAAAGATGTGCGCCTCGCCGCCGTCGGCGTAACGATAGTTGAACTCGGTGATGGCGCGGTCGCCCAGGTCGCGGCAGAACTGCAGATAGCTGCCGGCGCGCTCGGGGATGGTCACCGCCAGCACCGCCTCGCGCTTCTCGCCGATCTCGGTGCGCTCGCTGATATAACGCAAGCGGTCAAAGTTGGTATTGGCGCCGCTGCACACCGTCGCCAGGGTGGCGTTGCGGCTGTCCGTCTGCTCCACGTATTTCTTCAGTCCCGCCAGGCCGACGGCACCGGCGGGTTCGGCGATCGAGCGCGTATCCTCGAAGATATCCTTGATCGCCGCGCAGATCTCGTCGGTGGTCACGGTAAGAACACCGTCCACCGTCTCGCGCAACACCCGGTAAGTCTCCTCGCCGATCTGCGCCACGGCAACGCCGTCGGCAAACAGTCCCACCTGCGGCAGCCGCACCCGCTCGCCGCTGTCCAGCGCCGCCTTCAGGCAGGCCGCGTCCTCCGGCTCCACCGCGTAGACCTTGATCTGCGGACGCACGTACTTGATGTAGGCCGCCATGCCGGCGGCCAATCCGCCACCACCCACCGGGATAAACACCGCATCGAGATTGCCGGAGTACTGTCGCAGCAATTCCATTGCCACGGTGCCCTGGCCGGCGATCACGTCCGGGTCGTCGTAGGGGTGCACGAACACCAGCCCGCGCTCCTCTACCAGTTCCCGCGCCCGCGCCGCCGCCTCGTCGAAGGTATCACCGTGCAGCACTACTTCGGCGCCGCGCATACGCACCGCATTGACCTTGATCTGCGGCGTGGTCGTCGGCATGACGATGGTCGCGCGCACCCCCAGCTGCGCCGCACCCAGGGCCAGTCCCTGGGCGTGATTGCCCGCCGAGGCGGCGATCACACCGCGGGCGCGCTGTTCCGCCGGCAGTTGCAGTAACTTGTTATAGGCACCGCGCACCTTGAACGAGAAGACCGGCTGCAGGTCCTCGCGCTTGAGCAGAATGCGGTTGTTGAAGCGGTGTGACAGCTGGCGCATCGGCTCCAGCGGCGTCTCGGTGGCGACATCGTAAATGCGCGCGTCTAAAATGCGCTTGATATAGGACTTGGGCATGGCGTACTTCGGTGGCCGTAGCGGTAGCGATTGAAAGCGGCGGTTAATTTCTGTGCGCGGCACCCTGTAATAGTGGCTCACTGAACGGATCAGTGAAGCCGGCAGGATGCGCGACACCGGACGCCAGTCTAATCCTCTGCCAGCATCTTTACTACCGATATACCGCCTGCGCGCGAAATTTTATCGCCAACATGGCAATTCGGCACAAATAATTGCAAAGGAAACTTTCCACAGTATGACTCAGGACGAATTGAAGCGGGCCACAGCCCGCGCCGCCGTGGACTACATCACCCCCAAACTGGAGGCCGATTCGATCGTCGGCGTCGGCACCGGCTCCACCGCCAACTTCTTTATCGACTACCTGGCGGAGATCAAGGGCCTGTTCGACGGCACCGTGGCCAGTTCCGAAGCTTCTGCGGAGCGCCTCAAGGCCCACGGCATCCCGGTCTACGACCTGAACAGCGTCGACGGTATCCAGTTCTATATCGACGGCGCCGATGAGGCCAATCCGGCGCTGCAGCTGATCAAGGGCGGCGGCGCCGCGCTGACCCGGGAAAAGATCGTCGCGGCCTGTTCCGATGAATTTGTCTGCATCGCCGATGAGAGCAAATGGGTGCCGATTCTCGGCGAGTTCCCGCTGCCGGTAGAGGTGATCCCGATGGCGCGCTCGTTCGTCGCGCGCGAACTGGTCAAACTGGGCGGAGACCCGGTTTATCGCCAGGGTGTGACCACCGACAATGGCAATGTCATTCTCGATGTGCACAATCTGAAGATTACCGAGCCCAGGGCACTGGAAGAGGCCATCAACAATATCACCGGCGTCGTCACCAACGGCATTTTCGCCCTGCGCCCGGCGGACCTGATGCTGCTGGGCACGACTGCCGGAGTCAAAACCTTTAGCGCCCAATAGATAGCCTTAAGCGCTCAATAGATAGCCTTAAGCGCTCAATAGATAGCCCTTAGCGCCCGATAAAAAGCCATTTCCGCCGAGTAAACTGCTGTTGCCATGACGAAAAACAATAACAACCGACTGATCGCCGCCCTGCTCGCCTGCGGCGCCCTACTGACCGCGGGCTGTGCCACCAGCCCGCCGAGCAACACCGACGATATCTGCTCGATCTTCCGCGAGAAGAAGGGCTGGTACGGCGAGGCCAAGGACGCGGAAGAGAAATGGGGCTCGCCGGTGGCCACGATGATGGCGTTCATCCATCAGGAATCCCGCTTTGTGCACGATGCGCGCCCGCCGCGCACCAAGATCCTCGGCTTTATCCCGGGGCCGCGCCCGTCCGACGCCTACGGTTACCCGCAGGCACTGGGCACCACCTGGCGCACCTACGAGCGCTCCTCGTTCAACTACGGTGCCGACCGCGACGACTTCGGCGATGCCATCGATTTCGTCGGCTGGTACAACAACACCAGCGCGCGCCAGTGCCGCATCAAGTCGAACGATACCTATCACCTATACCTCGCCTATCACGAGGGACACGGTGGCTTTAACCGGCGCACATTTAGAAATAAAGCCTGGCTGAAGCAGGTATCGAAAAAGGTATCCGCCCGCGCACAGCGCTACCAGCAACAGCTGAACAGCTGTGAGAGTTCACTGAAGCGACGCAAGAAATTCCTCGGGCTTTTCTAAATCTCTCGATTGCCGCCAACAAAAATTCACACGACTGGCGGCAAATGGCGCAACGCGCCGCGGAAACTGACTACCCTGAGCTGACAACCCCTCACTTTTGTATCGGTGGCGCCGGCAAAAGTCTGTCGTTGGTAACCCAATTGGGATGCTGGGCGCTCGCTCGCCGGATCGGCAGCATCCTCCGACCACTCGAGGTGCACAATGAAAACACCAGCCATCTGTCTCGCCGTGCTCGCACTGTTACTGGCTCTACCAATGGCCCAGGCGCAAAACGATGCCGCGCAGGTCACCGTACAGACAGTTTCATACAGCGATCCCCAGCTGCAAAAGTTCGCCGAAGCCTATCGCTCTATTGTCATCCTCAGCCGCGAATACGCTCCCCGCCTCAAGGCCGCCGCCGATATCCAGGAAGCCGAAGCGCTCAATCGGGAAGCACAGGGAAAGATGATCGCGGCCATTGAACAGGCGGGCCTGTCAAAAGACGAATACCAGCAGATAGCGAACAGCCTCCGTTCGGATCCGGCGCTACTTGAAAGAGTCAACAAACTGCTGCAGCAGGGGCAGGTGCCACAGCAGTAATAATCCGCTTCGTCGCAGTCCGGTTAAAAGCGCCCGGGCTGCGCCAGCGGATTCCCCCCTCAATCCCCTCCGTCGAGGGCCACATTCAGCACCTTACAGATGACCGGCAGGTGCTCCCGCACCCAATCGCGGTCGAACGAGCCCCAGTCCCGCAGCTCATAATAGCCATCGTTGTTGCGCACCCCCTGCTGAATGAAATCCACCTGGGTACCGTGTCCGGGCAGCCCTTTGGCGATGATGTCCTGCACCGTGCGCCGCGGCCAGCCGGTGGCTTCCTCCAGCGCGGGATTATTGGGCTTCGGCAGCTGCTCGATCAGGTGGGCGATCAGCATGCGCCGGCAGATGGTCGGGTTGAGCTGTCCGTGCAGATCGGTTGCCACTCTGCTCCTCCTGTCGGTATAAAAACCCTATTTGTAGCACATGGTCCTCCCCGTGTCCCGGCAGGCGACAAACCTGCCATCCCTGGCGCAGCCTTGGTGCCATCGATCCAGCCCCGGCCCCGCCATCCCTGGCGGGTCGCCGAGCCGCACACAGCGCGATGCGCTGTTAACGTGCGGCTCGGCCCTGACTTTCTCCGCCGCATTGCGCATAATCCGGCTTCCACATCAGCGAATACACGCTGAAAACAGAATAATGAGTACCCTGCCTCGCACTCAATGTAACAGGGCACTGGAGGGCTGAGACTGTGGAAAGCGACAACCAGGAAGGCGGGATCACCAAGCTCCGCGAGACAGAATCCGGCATCCTCACCGCGGTCGTGCGCGCACAGCTGGCCGGCGCCGAAGCCGCCGGCGTGGACTGCCATCAGCTGCTGCGGGACAGCGGCATCGACCCCGCGCTGCTCGACGAGCCGGACAGCCGTATCAGCCGCGAACAGATGGCGAGCCTGCTGCGCCGCGAGTGGGACCTGTTGCACGACGAGGCCGGCGGCTACCTCACCCGCCCCTGGAAGCCCGGCACCTTTGCGATGATGTGCCACGCCTGCATCAGCTGCCCGAACCTGCGCCGCGCGCTGCTGCGCTCCGGCCGCTTCGTGTCCATGGTCAGCGACGATATACACATCAAACTGGTGGAGGACGGCGAGGAGGCGCGACTGCTGTTTCACCACAGCAATGACAAGGGCCTGCCGAACCAGATGTTCGTCGAATCGCTGGCGCTGATCTGGCTGCGCCTGTTCAGCTGGCTGATCGACCGCACCATTTTGCTGGAGCGGGTGCACCTGGCCTTCCCGCCGCCGGACTACAACGAAGACTACAGCGATATGTTCCCCTGCCGGCACTACTTCTACCAGCGTGAGACCTGCCTGGTATTCAGCACCCGCTACCTGCAGATGCCGCTGGTGCGCGACGAGCAGCAGCTGGCCGACTTCCTGGCCCGCGCCCCCGAGTGCCTGCTGACCCAGTACAAATCCGACCACAGCCACACCGGCCGCATCCGCCGCATGCTGCAGCAGCAGAACGCCATTGAGAACCTGTCCCTCGACGACGTGGCCGCGCGCCTCTACACCTCGCCGCAGACACTGCGCCGGCGCCTGAAGGAAGAGGGCAACAGCTGGCAGGACATCAAGGATTCGGTGCGCCGCGACATGGCGGTGTATCAGCTCAAGCAGCAGGAAACCGCGGTGGCGGAAATCGCCGAGCGCCTCGGCTTCTCCGAACCCAGCGCCTTCAACCGCGCCTTCAAGAAATGGACCGGCCTGGCACCGGGGGCCTACCGGGAAAAATATCGCGGTTGATGTCCGGCGACCCAAATCAAAAAATCCCCGCATTCGCGGGGATTTTCAGTTTGCTGACAAAGTCACGTAGTCAAAATTTAAGGCAAAGTGCTAGGACGAGTGTTTCGAACCGTCGGCGACAGGACGTCGCCGCCGGAGCTTACAGGGATGTATTCACAGCGTTTCG
>NZ_FQVA01000012.1 GCF_900129095.1 Microbulbifer donghaiensis | reverse complement strand
CATCAACGCCAATGATCCACCACTCAGATCGAGGGGTTCAATACTGTTCGGCGCTGTACCAAAAGGAACTGAGGAAAAGCGGCATTCAGCCATCGATGACCGACGGGTACGATTGCTATCAAAATGCACTGGCTGAGCGCGTCAATGGCATCCTGAAACAGGAGTTCCTCACGGTCCGCTGTCGCACATTTGCGGAACTACAGGCGCTCCTCACTGAGTCGATCTACGCCTACAATCACCTACGGCCGCACTTGAGCCTCGGCATGGAAACGCCAGAATCTGTGCACAAAAAAGCCAGCTCCGATCAGAAGCTGGCTTAATTGAAAACCGTCAACGTATTTCAGGACGGGACAAAGAATCTGTAGGATGGGCAAAGCGAAGCGTGCCCATCAGGGCCTGAGTGATGGGCACGTCGCTGTAGGAGCCTGCTTGCAGGCGAAAAGCTACGGAGCTCCGTCCCTGTTCGCCTGCAAGCAGGCTCCTACGGATGTACAGTTTCAGCGCTAGTAAGAATCGCGTGCTGTCCCGTTACTGCTGCTTCATCAAGCGTTTCGCCTCGGCCTCGAGGTTCTTGTAGGGCTCGCCCTTGACCGTTACGCCGACGGCCTGGATCTCGCCGCCCTGTTCGGCTTTCCTCTCAGCAGTCCGAACAAGTCGTAGAAAAAACGCTGCATTTTCACCCGCCGCCGCCGACGCCAGTAGTTACGCGGCTCGCGTCAGATACTCCAAAGTTATTCACAGATCTATCCAAGTAATGTGTGAGTAACCGCAGTGTCACATTGAGCCGGACAGCCGCTAGAGTTGTTCGCGGCTGATACGATGGTCCATCGCCGGCGCCTGGTAGTCCTGCATCTGCCTGAGCAAGTGCGCCGGGTCGTCCGCTTCCAGCAACATATGCCGGTACTGTGGGAGCAGCAGTTCCTCGGCCACGCTGTGATCGAGGAAGGCGATTAGGTGCCGGTAATAGCCGGCCACGTTCAACAGCCCGCAGGGTTTTGCGTGAAAACCCAGCTGCGACCAGGTGAGAATTTCAAACAGTTCCTCGATGGTGCCGAGTCCACCGGGCAGGGCTATAAAACCATCGGACAGATCCGCCATCAGCGCCTTGCGCTCGTGCATGGAACCCACCACGTGCATTTTCGTAAGGCCGCGGTGCGGCACCTCCCTTACCGCCAGCGCCTCCGGAATAATTCCCGTCACACGGCCGCCCCGCGCCAGCACCGCATCGGCCACGGCACCCATAATGCCAATACTGCCCCCGCCGAATACCAGGCCGATATCCCGCGCGACCAGCTCCGCCGCCAGCGCATCGGCCGCTGCAGTGTACTCCGCGCGTCGCCCGGTGTTGGCTCCACAGTAGACACAGATATTTTTCATTCTTTTCCTTCTCTCAATCCCTGTTGGCTGATTCCAAAATATCTCCGCAAGCCGGAACTATTTACCCGGTTGGAACTGGTACACCACCTTGAGCCAGAAGTAGTCGCCTTCCGGTGTGTTCTCGGTATCCATTTCAGGCAGCCAGCTAAGTTCCACCAGGAAGTTGTCACTGCCCATCGGCAATAAATAGCCGAATACCGGCCCGATTCCCGCCGAGCGCTGCTCGAAGTCACCGGTGATGATTACTCCCGGCTTGCGGTCCGGGCTCAGCTGCTCTGCCCAGAAGCCGTTCAGGCCCAGGGTAACGAAACCGCTGCCGGCCTTGATCATCTGCTGGATGCTGGCATCCAGGTGGAACAGCCGGCCGCTGCGGTAGTCCGTGTCCGAATTCTCGTCATTGAACATGACACCGGCAAACGCCGAGAAATTGAAACCCGCCGCCAGATTCGAATAGGCAGCGCCCGCGGTCACGTCCAGCGCCCAGTAGTTGAGCCCCTCGTTGGCCAGCCGGCCGACTTCATAGTCGCCGGTGGGTGCGTGCGCGGCAACCAGGAAGTTGTATTGCCAGCAATCGTCCACCCAGGCCATCAGCGCCGGGATCAGCGTGGTATCCCCCAGTCCCGAGACGGAATCCTTTCGGCTGACGTTGCCGAAGCTGGTCTCGACCGCACCGGAAACCGTCACGTCTACCCACGACGGAAAAGCGCCGAGGCTGTAGTTGGCGCCCAGCACCGGTTGTTCGAAGGTATAGATAACACCGGGCGCAAAAGCATCGACATCGACATCCAGCCCCAGCGCCACCACGCCGGCGATGGGCGTGTCGGTGCTGGCACCGAAGTCGCCGCTGTAATGCATGTATTGCGGTTTGATCACCCAGCCGGGCTGCACCGGCGCCCGGTCGATCAGCGTGGCCATGGTGCCCGGCACGTAGTAGCCGATGCCGCCCTCGGTGGCATTGGCCATCGACGCCGGCAGCAGGGCTAGCGCACCGGCCAGTACCGCCGCGCAGGTAGCGGCACCCGCCGGCCGGGATAGGGAAACATTTGCAGTCACTCCGGCGCCTCCTCTGCGTCGTCGCTCCCATTTCCGTGGGAGAAGTGCAGATTCAGTTTAGCTGTCGCCTCCGGCAAACCTGGACCGTATTGTGTAAACCAGTCAGGTTTAGCGCGGGAGAACGTAAACAATTTGACAGTTCGCGCGATGAAGCTGGCGGCACAATGGATACTGCCCGCACTGTACTCCCCCGCAAGCGGATACAGACGTGACGCAAAAAGCCAATAGAGCCCTCGGGCACTATTGACCCCGGTGCCGCTGGCGCACACAACGCTTGGTGAGAGAGGTAAGAACATAATAATGAGCGATCAGAAGTTATATCCGCAGTTCCGCAACGCCGCGGAGTTTATTGAATTCCACTGCAACAAGTTTTCCGACAAGCCGGCCTACCACTGCCTCGGGCAGACGCTGACCTTCGCCGAGCTGGAAGAAAAGTCCCGCAGCCTCGCCAAGTGGCTGCAGTACGAGTGTGGCCTGCAAGCCGGTGATCGCATCGCCATCCAGCTGCCCAACATCACCCAATACCCGATTGCCGCCTACGCCGCGCTGCGCGCCGGCCTGGTGGTGGTCAACACCAACCCGCTGTACACGCCGCGGGAAATGAAGCACCAGTTCACTGACGCCGGCGCCCGCGCACTGGTGATCCTGGCGGACATGCTGCCGAAGTTCGAAGAGATCAAAGCCGATACCGGTATCGAACACGTGCTGGTGACCGGCGCCGCCGACCTGATCGCGCCGCCGCAAGATAAAAGCCACGGCTATTGCGACTTTGTCGCCGCGATGGAGCAGGGCACCGCGCTGCCGGAACTGCAACCGCTGACCGCCACCCGCGAAGATATCGCCGTGCTGCAATACACCGGCGGCACCACCGGCGTCGCCAAAGGCGCGGCGCTGACCCACGAAAATATTCTCGCCAACGCCGCGCAGATGCTCGACCGCATCAGCCAGCGCTGCAGCGAGGGCGAGGAGATTTTTGTCTGCCCGCTGCCGCTGTATCACATCTACGCGTTTACCGTGAACATGATGGCGCTGTTCAGCCTGGGCGCGATGAATGTCCTGATTCCGAATCCGCGCGACCTGGACGGCTTTGTCAAAACCATTCAACCGTTCGAGTTCACCGGCCTCGCCGGCATCAATACGCTGTTTGTCGGCCTGTGCCGTCACCCGGGTTTCCAGGCCCTGGATTTCTCCAGCCTCAAGGTCACCTTCTCCGGCGGCAGCGCGCTGACCAGCGCGGCGGCCGATCTGTGGCATTCCGTTACCGGCTGCCCGGTGACCGAGGGCTATGGCTTGTCGGAAACCTCGCCGGTCGCCACGCTGAACACCTTCGGCGCCGAGGAGATCGGCACCGTGGGCTCCCCGCTGATCCAGACCAAGGTGGAAGCCTGGGACGAGGACGGCAACGCGTTGCCGGTCGGTGAAGTGGGCGAGCTGGTGATCAGCGGCCCGCAGGTGATGCTGGGCTACTGGCAGCGCCCGGAAGAGACCGCCAAGGTGATGCACAACGGTTTCTTCCGCACCGGCGATATGGGCATGGTGCAGGCCAACGGCAATATCAAGATCGTCGACCGCCTGAAAGACATGATTATCGTGTCCGGCTTCAATGTGTACCCGAACGAAGTCGAGGACGTGCTGACGCGCCACCCGCAGGTTGTCGAGGCCGCGGTTACCGGCACCGAGGACGACAAAACTGGCGAGGCCGTCGTCGCGCACCTGGTGCTGGCGGGCGATATCAGCGAGCGGGAAATCGTCGACTACTGCCGCCAGGAACTGACCGCCTACAAGGTGCCCAAGCATGTGATCGTGCATAAGGAGCTGCCGAAATCGACCGTCGGCAAGATCCTGCGGCGCGAGCTGCGCGATCAGCCGGTGCCGGCGAGCGCCTGACTTAGGTTGAGCATCTCAAAGCTGTCGAATCAGAACGCGGGCCCAGGTCCGCGTTTTATGGGGTCATCTCTAAAAATTGTCATTCCCGCGAAAGCGGGAATCCAGAAACCCCACGGCCTATGGATTCCCCGTAAGCTTCACCACTTTTGGCGAGTCGTGGGGGCGACGAGAAACGGACCTTTTATAGGTGCCCTCGTGAAAATTCGGTGGGTTATCGGAGCAGAAAATCGCTATGTAGCCGAGCACTATCCGCTGGCTTTGCCGATCCGCCGGAATTCCTGATCAAACTGTCTCCGCCTCCGGTCAGGTGCGCCAGAAATACATCGGCCACTTCTTAACTTCCTCTCTATCGCTCAGTAGCAGTTATCTATCTCAATTGCGACTCAACGGATCTTGGGATACTGTGAGCAACTCCTGCTGGCCGCTGATTTATAGACTCTGGCGGCGCAACTTGCAGCTCAAATAATCGAATTTTATTGACGTTAACCAAAGTCAAAGGAGTGACTATGTTAGCAACGCACATGGATGCGGAGCGCAGATATAGCGCATACAGGTCGGAAGTTTTCAAACATGTAAAAGAAACTCTGACTTATTCTGACTCCCATCTCATAACCTTGGCGGATATTAACCAAAGGGCATTGGCTCAAGCGAGGCTCTGGGCGACCATCCCGGGAAGAGAGGTTGATTTCAACTGGGAGCGTGATTGCCAGCTCTATCGCAAGCGGTATCCCAAGCGCTTTGAGCTTGCTATCTGGTACCAGAACAGGCTGGAGTCGCTAGCCCTAGGGCGACCTTCCTACAATGGATCGAGAGTTCGCCTGGAACTTGTGGAACGGATTGCCGGGCATAGTTACTTGAAAGGGCGGGTATTCCTTATAACCGAACTTTCGTTGATCGCATATGCCAGTTTGCTGGGTGCAGAAGAGATCAGAATCATGGAGCCGATCAACGAGAGTGTTAAAAACTACTATGTTTCGCGCGGTTATACATATGTACCGTCAAAAGGCGCTAAATACTTTCCAGACTACTGTGTAAAGAAATTATGAAAGACAAAGGCTCTTATCAGGAAAGACTTAAAAAGATGAAAAGGTCCATTGAAAAAAACAAGGGCCTTCTGGAATCGGAATTTCCCGAGGACGTTACGCGATCAGGATCTCCCGATCTGATCAGGAAGCAAGACAACGAAATTGACAGCGACACTGGAGAGGATTCAGATGAAAAACAGGATAGAAGTAAAAAATCTTAACGAGGCCAAGGCTAGAATAGCAGCCGTTCTGAAGTCCGAGAAAAAAGTGGTTGCCCCGAATGATGTAACGCCAGGGAACAAAGACAAAATAAGTCTCGACAAGAAACCGAGATAGTAGGTGGGTGGAGAGGGCAGCTGCTCCCGCATCAATCTAAAATGTCTGCCCAGGGATCCTCGTCCACACTGGTTTTGCTACCGCTTTTCCCTGAAGAGCCGTCGTTACTGAGCAGCGCTTTTACGGCGCGGATCTTCTCCCTAGGTACCAGCATCAGTTCCGCCTCCAGGCCCTCGGCAATCAGCTCCAGAGAGCTCAACCGAGGGTTGCCGCCGGCTTCGATGCGCTGGAATTGCTGCTGGCTCATGCCAATGCGCAGATTCATGTCCTTCTGTTGAAGACCCAGTTGCAGGCGGCGCTTCTTGATCTGCGAAGTCAGTTCCATTGGAAGCCCCCATCAAACATCACATAAGTTGTTCAGAGCATAATTACAACTTATATGTTGTGCAATGCTGAATTTACATCATATATGCTGTTTCTGCCCACTCGTAGTTGGCCCGAATGGAACAACAACTTATGAGTTGCGCATGGAGCTATGGCTATCGCATAGGGACTTGGGTCACTATCGTGATCCATTAGCCTGATATCAGGCTTCTTCTGGTTCACTACAGTGGTCCAATGCGCTGCCAGTCGAGGTTCACCTAATCTAATCAGCTCAAAAGCTGAGCGAACAGAAATGAAACGAACCCCGGAACAGATTAGGGAATAGAGGCACCTGCTGAAACAGGGCATAGAAACGGGCGAACTAACCCTCGACCAGGCCTTGCACCGGATATGCAAGATCACCGGCATGAACCAGAAAGATTGCGCACAGAAAATTGTCGGCATCTCCCCGAGGACTCTGGCCGAAATCGAGCGCGACGCCGGCAATCCGTCCCTAAAAATCCTCAACAAAATCGGCCGCCCCTTTGGCCACCAAGTGGGCAGCGTGGCCGAAAAAACGCCAAGCTAGATTTGACTCCATTGCACGGATTTAAGGCGAACCCCATGTGGGAGCCTGCCTGCAGGCGAAAAAAGCGAGAGAAAGCCTCAGGGCGAATTCGCCTGCACCTATGTCGTAACCGTCGGGCGGATAACCGCCAAGCGCATCCGCCGCTGTGCCGTGGTATCGTTGACGGTTATATAAGAACCATGACCATGGAGACCCGAGATGGCGTCGAGGCCCCCCCAGTTTCTTACCACTTTCGCATTCCTATGGCTGCTAACTCCGCTGGTCTGGGCCGCCACCGCCACCGAGCAGCTGCAGAGCGTCATCGACGACCACTGGCAGTACAGCCTCAAGGAAGACCCGATCATGGCGGGCCGCATGGGCGTGCCGGATTACAACGACCGCCTGCCGGGTGTCTCTCGTGAAGACCACGCGCGGCGCCTGAAGGCCGAGAAAGCATTCCTCGCGCGCCTCAAGCAGATCGACGCGGGCCAGCTCAGCGAAGCCGAGCGGGTCAACCAAGAGCTGCTCACCTGGGTGCTGCGCAATTCCACTGAGGGCAACCAGCTCTTTGTCGACCGCATTCCGTTCAATACCTTCTACAGCTTCTGGGCCGCCGCGCTCGAGGCCAACGACGGCCTGGCGATGACCAAGGTGCAGGACTACGAGGACTACATCGCGCGCATCAAGGATTTCGGCCGCTACTTCGACGAGAACATCGCCAATATGCGCCAGGGCATCAAGGATGGCTTCGTGCAGCCGAAGATCGTCGTCGAGGGCGTGGCGCCGACCGTGCGGGCGCAGGTGAAAGAAGACCCGAAGCAGAGCAAGCTCTACGAGCCCTTCGAGAATATGCCCGCGTCCATTTCAGTGAAGGAACAGCAGCGCCTGCGCGCCCGCGGCGAGCGAGCGATTAAAGCGAGCGCGATTCCCGCCTTCGCCCGCGTAGCTGACCTGCTCGAGGGTGACTACATGAAGGCCGCCACCGACTCCATCGCCATCGAGGAGCTGCCCGGCGGCAAGGACTACTACCGCCACGCGATCAAAACCTACGTGACGCTGGATATGGACCCGGCGGAAATCCACAAGATCGGCCTCGGTGAAGTGAAGCGCATCCGCGCGGAAATGGACCAGCTGATCAAGGACTCCGGCTTCAAGGGCAACTTCGAGGAATTCACCGAGTTCCTGCGTACTGACCCCCAGTTCTACGCCAAGACGCCGAAGGACCTACTCAAGGAAGCTTCCTATATCGCCAAGAAGATCGACTACCAGCTGCCGGAATTCTTCGGCAGGCTGCCGCGCATGCCCTACGGTGTGGTGCCGGTGCCGGACGAGATAGCCCCCAACTACACCACCGCCTCCTACAATAACGCCGCCATCGGCGGCACTCGCGGCGGCGCCTACTGGTTGAACACCTACGCCCTGGACCAGCGCCCCCTGTACGAACTGCCGGCCCTGTCCCTGCACGAAGGCGTGCCCGGCCACCACCTACAGAACGCCCTGAGCCAGGAACTGGAAAACGTGCCCGATTTCCGCCGCAACCTCTACCTCAGCGCCTTCGGCGAGGGCTGGGGCCTCTACTCGGAGCGTCTCGGCAAGGAAATGGATGATATCTACACCACCCCCTACGAACACTTCGGCCGCCTCAGCTACGAAATGTGGCGCGCCGCCCGCCTGGTGATCGACACCGGCATCCACTCCCAGGGCTGGAACCGCCAGCAGGCGCTGGACTTCCTCTCCGACAACACCTCCCTGTCAGACGCCAACGTGCGCGCGGAGGTAGACCGCTATATCTCCTGGCCGGGACAGGCGCTGTCTTACAAGATGGGGGAGATCAAGATTCGCGAGCTACGCGAGAAAGCCGAGAAGGAGCTTGGGGATAAGTTTGATCTGCGCAAATTCCACGATGCGGTGTTGGCAAATGGGGCTTTGCCGATGGAAATGCTGGAAGCGCAGCTGGAGCGATTTGTTGCCGAGGCGCGCAATCAGTGAGAAGCGCTCAATTCGAGCCAACTTGGCTGCTGCGTTCCTCTACCGCCGGGCAGTTCCAGTCTTTGATGCCGACACTGATAGTCGCGCTTTCATAGAGGCTGGAGCGTTGCGACGGTGCAGCATTGCGAATGGCGGCCCACGCCTGATAGGCGTTGCTTGACACTGGAATTCTTTCGATGAGCAGGGAATCCAGTTTCTCTGCACGTTCCTGTGCAGTCATTGTGGGGTAGCTTTCTGCTTTTACGAGATTTGCGAATTGTTCACAAAATATTTCGAAATTTCTATTTTCTTGGCTTGCGACCTGATCACTCATGGGTGTGCAGGCAGAAATTGTGATCAATATACAGAATATTATTCTGGATTTAATGTTCATTTCACCAAAATTTTTGGACAATAAAAGATAAGAGCCGCGGTAGCCCTACAAGATAGAAAATTACTTTCTAAAAGGCTTATTTTTAATATCCGTCCCATGACGAAATACGGCTTGCTCTACCTTCGTCGCTAATTCCTTTGGCTCAACTTCAGTCGAGAGCGGAGTTTTCTGCTTCTCGGCTGAATTCAAGTGCTTTTCATCTTTGCTATTGCCCATCTTCGTCATCCTCATCTGCAACCATTTTTCCGTCTTCTCTAGTCTTGCCGGAAGCTAAGTCCTTTGGCTCTTTCTCTATAGGAGTTTTTTTAAAGTGCTCTCGGTGCGCTCGCTTCACGGAGTCTTCTACGGAAATCGGCTTTCTGGGCTTTTTGTCCCTAATATCTGTAACTTTAGCCATGATCAAACTCTCCTAAACAGGTAGTCTCCGTCTCGCACGTAAACAAACCCATGATATTCGTAGTACTCTTTCACCCGCCCATTGATCGGGTTCATTATGCGTAATTCCTTAGCGCCAAGCATGTCAGCATAAGTCCGCATGGCCACGATGATGATATCAAAGACTGCGATTTCTCGATCCTCTGGGCTTGCCTCAATGAAGTCCAGCCGCAAACTTCCACAGTTATAAGTGGGGCGACCAAATGACAAGGCGTTGAGTTGCCCCTTGTTCCATACGGCACACTCAAAGCGCTTGGGATATCGGAATTTAAGATCCGGGTAGCTGCCTGCCCAGTTCCAATTAACCTGGCGCTCCGGGTGCCCAGACCAAGAATCGACGGCCCTTAAAACGGATTGATTTATGGTCGTTAATATCAAGTTCGGGTGGTCGCTCTTTAGATACTTTTGGGTGGCGGCTAGTACCATCTCCCTAATATGTTCGTAGCGCATTTCAGCGTCGATATGTGTTGCTAGCATTGATTCCTTTCTCCCATCCGTGAAGAAGGGATAATGCTACAGCGGCGCCAATTATCGGGGCAATGGCTTGGCGCAATATTTAGCAATAAAACATCATAATCAAAAAAGCCTCATTAACGAGACTTGGTTTCAGAATTCCTTATGCGGCACATACCATAAACTTGCTGGTGCATCTTCAACTACCGCCAGCAGTTGCACAGTTCTGTCGTCTTAGCTCCATCTACATGGGCGATATCAAAAGTTAGTGGCAGACGATGCGCATTCAACGCGCTTGAAGAACAGGGTCAGTGTAAATTATTGCGCTTCGGATGGGATGCGAAATTTAAGTTGTCACCTGCTTGGTGACACTTCATTCTGGTTTCGGCGGTTCGCGTGCCGGACGCAGCCAGAGGACCGGTGACATCATCCTGCGTGACTAAGCTGATTGCTGCCGAGCAAAAGAAGTCTTAATGCCTAAATGTAACGCTCGCCATATTTGGACGGATTTTGTTGAAGATCGATCCGGTCAGAAGATTCTAAGATCCCTCTCCAGTCGACGCCAGTGACCTTCCAGCATAGTTTTGTGCTCTGGATTCATCGGCGCCTGTTGGAGAAATTTCGGCCAAAGATTCCGTGCTTTTTCCAATGTGTCTTCCAGCTGCGGCTTTATTGCCCTCCAGGGTAGGCCGACAGATTTTGCCCATGTCTCAAAATGACCCAGCTGCATTCGGTACCAGTCTTTGCTGTCCGCCAGGTTGAGTGAAATCTGGCTTTCATCCGGAATATACGCCTGGGTGTAGACAATATCGTAGGCGGGGGCGAGCTCGGCGGTAATATGGTCGGGGTACAGCAGGCTCCAGTTCTTCAGGTGCGCGTCACCGTTGCCTAGCAAAATATTTACCAGCAAACGCCGCGCCAGCTGCTGGACATTGGCCAGCCGGCGGCCGCTAAATTGATAGAGCACTCGGCCAATTTGTTCGAAATTTGCGGCGCCGTATTTTTCGTGGGCGTACTTGAATAAGACTTGCGCAAAGTCTTCCGTGTGGATTCGCTGTCGCTGTGCATCGCGGTCGAAGCGGCGAATAGCGTATGCGTGGGTTTCATTGGGTAGGTTGATCGGGGGCAGGTCCTGCAACTGGTCCAGTGTTACCAGTCTCACCTCAGGTATTTCGACTCCGGCAAGTTCCGCCAATTTCATCGCCGTATACTCGTTGAGGGGGACATCTTTGTGGCGGGTGGAGGGCGTTTTTACAATCCATTCGCCGAGTCGGTCCGGTTGCGACACATTAAAGCGGCCATCGGCCTCGAACATCGAGAACTTCATTTGCACTCCCGCCAGGGAAAAGTGCGGCCTGCCATCCAGCACCATACGCGGCACAGGCTCTATGCGCGTGCGGTGATTCAATACCCCCGTTGGAATCTCCTCTGGCGCTACCGGCTCCGCCATCAGGGCGCCGGGCAGGTCTGCGGCGAGCTGGGCAAATAGCGGGAATTCATTGTCCCTATGCACCTTGAGCATCTGCGCAAACCAATCTCGCAGGGCCCCTTCCGGCAGTAAGTTGGACAGCACCGGGTGCAGGCGCTGCTGTTTCATCCAGGGCGTTGCGAATAGGCTCTTGCTCGCCGGGTGCTCGGCGATACCCGACAGCGTCAGGGTTGGCCGCTGGGGATTGGCGACATAGTCCGGATCAAACACGAGCACATTTTTGCCGCCCTGATATCCCGCCAGATGGCCAACTGTGGCGCCGTGTAATGAAAGCTTCAGTACCTCAACGGCTTCTGTCTCCAATTCCCTTTCCCCTTGCTAACCTTGCCGCTATTCCAGAATGTCGGACCAAGGGTCCTCATCCGCTTTAGCGCCTTTCTTGCCGGCTTTGCTATCGGGGCTCCCTGCCCGCAAGAGTTCTCTGACCGCGCGCAGCTTCTCCTTTGGCACCAATACCAGCTCCGCATCCAGTCCCTCCGCCACCAGCTCCAGCGTGTCCAGACGCGGGTTCCCTCCAGCTTCTATCCGCTGATACTGCTGCTGCTTCATGCCGATACGCAGCTTCATATCCTTCTGCTGCAAGCCCAGTGCGAGGCGGCGCTGTTTAATTTGCGAGATCAATTTCAAGATCGTTGCCCGGAGAAACAATAGTTAGGTTGTTTGGAGTCTATATACAGCTTTTTAGTTGTTCAAATAGCAAAATACAACTAATAAGTTGTAATTCCCTATATGGTAGATTTTTGAAGCCGATGTACAACGTATATGTTGTATTTCCGCTGGTAGTTAACTCATTTTCAGAACGCTCCTCAGTCCACCAGTCACCGCCGCGCTGGTGTCCCATACGACCGCCCCATGAAATCCCGCCACGCGCGGCGGCGCCTACTGGTTGAACACCTACGCCCTGGACCAGCGCCCGCTGTACGAACTGCCGGCCCTGTCCCTGCACGAAGGCGTGCCCGGCCACCACCTGCAGGGCGCGCTGAGCCAGGAACTGGAAAACGTCCCCGACTTCCGCCGCAACCTCTACCTCAGCGCCTTCGGCGAGGGCTGGGGCCTCTACTCCGAACGCCTCGGCAAGGAGATGGACGATATCTACACCACCCCCTACGAACACTTCGGCCGCCTCAGCTACGAAATGTGGCGCGCCGCCCGCCTGGTGATCGACACCGGCATCCACTCCCAGGGCTGGGCCCGCCAGCAGGCACTGGACTTCCTCTCCGACAACACCTCCCTGTCAGATGCCAACGTGCGCGCCGAGGTAGACCGCTATATCTCCTGGCCGGGGCAGGCGCTTTCTTACAAGATGGGGGAGATCAAAATTCGCGAATTGAGAGAGAAGGCTGAGGAGGCGCTTGGGGGTCAGTTTGATTTGCGCGAGTTCCACGATGCGGTGTTGGCGAATGGGGCTTTGCCGATGGAGATGCTGGAAGAGCAAATGGAGCGGTTTATCGATCAGGCTCAGAAATCATGAGCGCCAGTCGATGGAGGCTGTCAGATCTTCGAGCCTCGCAGCCGATGAGGTCGACCCAGTACGACTGGAGAGACAGTGTCTCCCGGATTGGAAAGGCCTAATAATGAGAAAGTAGGTGGAGGGGCGAGCCCTCCGCCTAGGTTTTAACGCCGCCGCTTAGGCACCCGGATCGGGAAGACCTTGCCCTTTTTGGGGCGAATGATCTTGCCGTTTTTCCGGATGTAAGGGCGGAAAATGATTTCATAGTCAGCGTCTTTACGTGCCATGGGCTCAATCTCCGCAGCATGGCCTTGGAAACTCCAGCTTGAATAATTGCGGGGCGAAGACTAGAGTTCGCCCTGCAATGGCAAGATTGCAAGCGTCAGAGAGGGGTGGGCCGCCATGGTGAGTCCACCTCTTTTGCGCACCTCCCGGCTCGGGCTGCAACCCGAGTCGGGAATCCTTCGGGCCTCCAGCCCACTATTTCTTCCTAATTCTGTTAGCTAGACCACATAGTCCTATCAGCTATATGGGATCAGCTTACCCATCAAGTTGACGAAAATCAACTTAACTGTAAAATCGTCAACCTGAAGTTGATTATAACTACAATGAAATGACAGTTGTCACTTTGGGAGGTAGGTATGTTGCATGAGCGTATAAAGCGTGCGCGCATCCTCAAAGGGCTCTCTCTCCAGCAGGTGGCGGATGCGCTGGGGGATATCACCAAGCAGGCTCTTTCCAAGTACGAAAAAGGAAAAGATGCCCCGAATTCCACCCGTTTGATCAGGCTGGCTGATGTTCTGGGGGTAAAGCCCGAGTACTTTTTCCGCCAGAGTGAGGTGGTACTTGGAAGTGTGGACTTCCGGAAACACTCTACTTTTGGCAAACGCCAGCAGGATTCGGTAAAGGAACAAGTGCGGGAGCACCTGGAGCGCTACCTGGCTGCAGAGTCACTATTTGAGCTGGAGCCGGAGGGGTTAGGGGCCCGCGTGTGGCTGCATTCTATAGATGTAGAATCCCCGGAAGAGGCGGAAAAAGCCGCCGAAACCATACGCCAGCGATGGAATCTGGGCACCAACCCTATTGCCAACCTGACCGAAGCCCTGGAAGAACATGGGGTCAAGGTCATTGGCTTGAAGGCGCACGAGCGGTTCGATGGTCTCTGCACCGAGATCAACAACGGTAGAGATGCCGCCATCGTATCCAACCTGGAAAGGCCCGGAGAACGGCAGCGGTTCAATCTGGCCCACGAGCTCGGCCACTTAGTTATGCGCTTTCCAGAAGAAATTCACGGCACCGATATCGAAGAAAAGCTGTGCCACCGTTTCGCTGGCGCATTCCTGTTTCCAGGGGATCAGGTGATTGAGGCATTCGGGGAGCACCGCGGCCGGATTTTTATTGATGAGTTCCTGTTGGCCAAGCGGGAATGGGGTATTTCTATTCAGGCCATTCTGCGCCGGCTTTACGATCTGAACATCGTCTCTCAGGCCGTTTATCAGTCCACTTTCCGATTCTGGTCGAGTCGTGGCTGGCGGAGGAGCGAGCCGCAGCCCCTTGCTAGTGAAGAATCATTTAGATTGCGGCAGCTGGTATACCGCGCATTGGCGGAGGAGCTGGTAACTCCATCCCGGGCTGCGGAGCTGTTGAATACCGATTTGGAAGAAATAGAAAAAGTAATTGCCAATGTAGGGCCAGATGACGGAGACCAGGATGTCGACGAAGGTTCTGGTCTCTGATACCAATATCTGGATTGATTTACACCACGGAGGCCTGCTGGAGCTGGTTTTTCAGTTGCCTTTTGAATTTGTAACGACTGACTTCGTTCAGAATGAGCTGCGCCAACCGCCAGGTGCGGACCTTGTCAACCTGGGGCTTCAAGTTGTGGAATTGAGTGGCCAGGAAGTCGCCGGGCTCTATGCCTTGAAGGGAAAGTTAGGTAACTCGTCGCTAGCCGATGTGTCTTGTTATTACGTAGCCGATAAGCAGGGTTGGACCCTATTGACAGGCGATGGCGCGCTGCGCAAATCCGGAAAAGCGGCAAAGCTGGATGTTCGAGGAACGCTCTGGCTGATGGATCAGCTTTTTGAGCGTAATTTGATAGATAGCCAGCACCTCGCCGAATCTTTGCAGGCGATACGTGATTGCGGAGCTCGTTTACCTGATCACGAATGTGAAGCCCGGATCGAAGCCTGGGCCGGGGAAAATTGACTGTCCGGGGTGCCGGAATCTTCGGCGCCCCGGGAAGTCTTAATGTATAAACGGGGCGCGCTCAAGGAAGCGGTGCGTCCCCAATGATCTTCTGCGCCATATCATCTAACCGCCGTTTAGTTTTTTCCCACTGTGGCATTACCTGCTGCATCAGTCGGTAGAAGCGCTCACTGTGGTTATGCTCGGCGATATGACAGAGCTCGTGAAGTATCACGTAGTCGATACATTCTCGCGGAGCTTTGACCAGATGCGGATTGAGTGTCAAGCGGCCGTTGGGTGAACAGCTACCCCACTGAGTTTGCATGGTCAAAATACGCAGGGGCGGGCGTTCGTTTACCCACAGGGCCTGATCGAGCATGGCGTCGAGGCGCTTGGCGAAGATCTCTTTCGCACGCGCCTTGTACCAGTCGCTGAGCAGCCGCTGTACCTTCTCGCTACTCTTTTGTCGGATAGTCACTTCCAACTTGCCGCGCAACAGTTTTACCCCCTGAACCTGGTTGGGTGCTTCGCCAACTTTGAGCAGATACTGCCTGCCGAGGTAGTAGTGGCTTTCACCGCTGACATACTGGCGGGGCGTCAGATGTTCCAAGCGCGTGCGGAAGTCGCGGAGCTGCTTATAGATCCAGCGTCCGCGTTTTTTAACGGCAGCTAGCACTTCAGCATCGTCAGTCTGTACCGGTGCGGCGACTTGTATACGACAATCCGGATGCACTTTGATTAACAATCGGCGCACATTTTCTGTGCGCGCTAGCCGCTCGAAATAAATTCGTTCGTCGCCATAGTTGAAGCTAAGTTTACGGCCGGAATTTATTTTCTTATGAATAGCAACGCTCATAGGGCTTAAATACCACTTAAACCAACGCGGGTGATCTGTACCACCCATTCAACAATCGCTTTGGCCTGGTTCATGCCGCCGCCAATCGCTTTGCACTCTTTGAACATCATCGGCAGCAACTGCTTGCGAATATCGGCTTCAATGTGTTGCGGGTTAATTGAGTTCTCCGCGACGGATCTTTCCACAACCTCATCTACCACAAATGCCAGCTTTGCCCACTTATCCTGAACTTGTGGGTCGCCGACCGAAAATGCTTCGGGCAGTGTCTTCTTGAATACACCGAAGTAGGCTTGTGCGTGCCGATTGCCAGCAAAGATATCGGGGATGTCGTCGAGACGACGCTCCCGCACCTGTTCTTCAAACTCGCGGAACAGCATGTATTGCTTGAGCGGATGATCGAACAGTTTCTCCGTCTCCTCGATCGCTTGGCGCAGCAGCTTGGAAAAGGCCTCTTGTGCGTAGGGATCATCCCGCAGTTCGTGCTCGATCATTTTGGTGACGCGCGTCGTGATAATGTCCGTCTCGTTGCGGGTCTTCTCTTCGCTCCACTCCTCTGGCTCTTGCTTTTGCCCCATCTTACCGACTTCGTAAACCCCATCCGGTTCCTTTACGTCCACACCCACCACATGCTTGTCCAGCAGCTTCTTTACCTGTTCAGCATATTGGTCGTAATTGATGGTCTCACCGGCATCCTGCCTTACCAGCTGGCGCAGGCTGGAGAATTGTTTGACGGTTTCCTTGTAGTGCCTGCGGTCGGCCTCTGTGAAGCTCTTGTCCTCAAAGAAAGTGGCCGATTGCAACGCTATTTTTAGGCAGCTGGCGAATTCGGTTAGAGCTTCGTAGAAGTCTTCCCGCACCTTTAAATTGATATCCACCAGCTCGCCATTGCGCTCCTGCATTTTGGGCACTAGAACCTGACGCAGCTGTTCTATATCGTTTTTGTTCTTTACCTCGCTGAATATCGCCCAGAGTTCTTGGTACAGCCGCGGCAACCGTTTGTACTCGGTGCTCATCTGACTGTAGAGGCCGGCGATATCGTCAAGATCGTAGCCGCCCTGAGTTCGGGACGCGAGATCCTGATACTTGGCAATGGTGATGTCCAGCTCGGACAGAATGCCGCGATAGTCGATTAGTAATCCAAACTTCTTCTGCGGATGTAGGCGGTTGACTCGCGCAATCGCCTGGATCAGGTTGTGCTCTTTCAGTGGCTTATCGATATAGAGCACGGTGTTCTTGGGTTCGTCGAAGCCGGTGAGCAATTTGTCGACCACGATTAGTATCTTGAGTGACTCGTCTTGCTCAAAACGCTCAATCAGTGCCTTGGTGTACGCCTGCTCATCGCTGGAGCCAACGTTCTCCTTCCACCATTTTTGTACTTCCGGCATTGTCGCTTCATCCACATCGGTATTTCCCTCCCGGGTATCCGGTGGACTCATCACTACTGCCGACTCGAATAAGCCGGCCTCGTCCAAATACTTCTTGTATTTGATGGCGGAGGCCTTGCTGTCGCAGGCCAGCTGGCCTTTTAGGCCCTCGTCGATGTTCTTGACAAAATGATTGGCGATATCCAGTGCTATTAGGCGGATACGGTCATCGGCGCTGTAAACTTGGCCTTTTTTGGCGAACTTGCGCTTCAGGTCTGTTCGCTGTTCGTCGGTCAGTCCCTCGGTGATGCGTTCGAACCAGCTGTCGATTGCGCGCTCATTCACGTCGAGATCCGGGATGCGCTCTTCGTACAGCAATGGGGTTACCGCCCGATCCTCCACCGCGCGCTGCATGGTGTAGGCATGAACGATTGGGCCAAATTTACTTCTAGTCTTGTCGTCTTTGAGTAGCGGCGTCCCGGTAAAGGCCAAAAAAGCGGCATTCGGCAGTGCCTGTTTCATACGGATATGGTTTTCGCCGCCCTGGCTGCGATGCCCCTCGTCAATCAGCACGATAATGTTGGCGCTGGTGTTGACGCATTCGGGTTGCTTGGTAGCCGAATTAAACTTCTGAATCAGTGAGAAGATAATCCGTTCCGAGCCCTTGCCGATCTGCTCTGCCAGGCGCCTACCGGAAGTGGCCATGGCCGCTTCCTTGTCCTTTTTGCCCGCCAACTCGCCGCCGGAAGCAAAGGTATTGCTGAGCTGGGTTTCCAAATCGACACGATCGGTGACCACCAGGATGCGGCTCTGCTTCAAGCTATCGTGCAGTATCAGTGCCTTGCTCAGGAAAACCATCGTAAAGGACTTACCGGAGCCGGTGGTATGCCAGATGACGCCACCCTCACGACCACCATCCGGACGCTTCGTGTTGATCCGTTCGATTAGCCGCTTAATACCGAATACTTGTTGATAGCGGGCGACAATCTTGCCGGCCTTTTTATCGAATAGGGTAAAAAAGCGGATCATCTCCAATAGACGCGGCGGCTGCAGCAGGCTGATCAACAGCTGATCCTGGCCGGTAACGGCGAGATCACCACCGGCGATTAAGGTCTGATACCAGTCGAGATCACGGGCGTTGCGGTGATCGAACAGCGCGGAAATGTGCCCGTCCGTCAGCTTCGTATTTTTAATCGCCAGCATCTCGGCGTCGGAGATGTCCTCCTCGCGCCAGGCGGCCCAGAACTTGGCCGGAGTGCCGCAAGTGCCGTAGCGACCTTCGACGCCGTTGATGGATAACAGCAACTGGCTGTAGGCGAACAGCAGCGGGATTTCGTCGGGACGTTGGTTGCGCAGGCTCTGAGAAATACCTTCGTCAATCGTCGGGCCTTTCTTGGCGTTGCCGTCTGGGCGCTTAGCCTCGATGACTGCCAGCGGGATGCCGTTAACGAAACAGACGATATCCGGCCTGCGGTTCTCGATACCGCCGGACCGGGTGACGGTAAACTCCTCGGTAAACACATAACTGTTATTGGCTGGATTGTGCCAGTCGATCAGAGCGACCGTGGGGTTGGCCTTCTTGCCGTCGACAAACTCGGTCACGGAAATTCCGTACAACAAGTGGTTGTACAGCCGTTCGTTGGCAAGCCCCAGCCCTTCGTTGAGCGCCGGGCTGCACACTTCCGCAATGAGATTGTCGACAGTCTTGGCAGATAGCGAGTGTTCGGCACCGGCAAATAAGAAGCGGCGCTTTGCCAGCTCAGTGCGCAAAATGTCGCGCAGCACGACTTGATCGTATTTGCCACCACGCGCTGCTAGAGCTTGGTTAGGTGGGAGGAAGGTCCAACCCAGGCCGCTCAATAAGGTCAGCGCCGGAAGCTTCGCACTGTACTCTTCCTGGAATTTGGGCGTTGCCGTGTAATCCATTGGCGCCGTTATCTCCTGCGATCAGATCAAAAAGTTGCAGCCGTTATATCGTTTCTTGCATCAAGCAGCCACGCAAGCCGGGAAAGTTATTCAGCCACTCGCCCGTCACCAGCTGCCGTGTTTTTAAGTTGAACGGCACCGCCCATAGGTGCAGGTCACGGGAAAAACTGAAACGGGGCAGGGCAGACTGGAAGTCTGCATGCGCGGGATAGATCAGGGCCATATGGCCCGTACCGTCCATATATTGAAGACCGTAGGCGTAGAGTTGGTAGATATCCGCTTGGCTCAAGTTGTACTTGGCGTCTCCACTGGCCTGCTGGCTATCCAACAGCTTCCACTTGGTGTCCATCACCGCAGTAAGCGGGTTCCTTGACGGCGGTATACGTGTTTCTAGCAGCAAGTCTGGCTTCAACTGGAACCAGTTGCATTCACCGTGCGCCCCGGCAGGTTGGTGCTTCAGCAGATACTTGTCGCAGGCCTGGGTGCGCAGACGGGTGTTTGGCGCCAGCTCCGCCCCCAGCCAGTGCGCCACGTAGTTCTCAAACAGGCGCTCCATCGGGAATAGTAATGCGATACCGCGGTGGCTGCCCTGCTGGAAGCTTGGATTGAGCTTTTCCAGTACTAGATGACACCAGGGCTTTACGCCGTCATAGGTCTGCATCAGCTTGCCCGACTGCCACTTGGGCAGCTCAGACAGTGGGTTGCGACATGGTGTTATCACTGCCAGCTGGTGGGCCAGCTCATTGGCCAGCCGCCAGTTGTCCGGGTTGCGGGTCAGTTTGAGCACACAGTCGAGTGCGGTTCTCAACAGTCGGTTTTCAATGCGCTGCGGGCTGTAGATATCGTGTTGGATATGAAACCAGGTGGCCCTGTCCGGAGTCTGGCGGCACTGCCGTGTCTGGTCCAGGCGCCCGCGGATAAAGCGGCTCTCTTCCTCCACCCGCTGGTAGTCGAAACGAAGCCCACGGCGCACAAGCTGGCTGAGGTGATCGAGAAATTGCCTGAAGATCCACTCGTGCAGCGGCGTCTGCAGGCGTTGCAGGATGGCCGGCCCCGCTTCCCGGGGCTTGAGTTGCATACTGGTGGCGAGCATGTCCCGCAGCAGCTGCCGGTTCTCACGTATCTGAGGCGCGGACGGCAACTGTCGATGGGTTTTCGGCAGTACCTCAATACTCTCGCCGCTAGGGCTCTGCAAGTAGCCCACATAGCTGCCAAGTTTGACACTGTGCCGCCCGCTCTCGTGCAGCAGTTTGCCTTTCTGACTTTGCTGCAGCTCCTGCAGCCAGCGCAGTGTCACTTCGGACACCAAGCCCAGATCCATACTGGGCGTGTAGCCGCGCTTACTGGTCAGGATGGCATATTCACGAATCTGGATCATGATTCCGCATCTACGGTTGCTTCCTCATGAGTTGCACCTGCTTCTATAGGATTTCGCGTGCTCACCAAGATGCCACGGTAAGCATCGGGCTGGCTTAACGCCTCGCCGTTCACATAGAAGCGACGTTCGCTGATCTGCTCCCTAATACTCGTATGGAACAGCTTATCCAAGCTACGTTCGCCGCCATCGAGTATAAAGCGTTGCGTCTTTGGTTTGGCGGGATCGTTCAAGACCCAGCTGATACGCTCCCAGTCGTCGAAGAAGTACTCCTGCAATAGCGGTATGATCTGTTTTTCAAAAATTCGCGTTAAGCCCGCTTCACGTTCCTTAGCGCTTGTCATTTTGAGTAGCGGAAAGAAGTAACTGTGACCGATTAGATGATCTCTATCTAAAAGTACTTCAATGCGCTGGTTAATTACCGAAAGCATTTCACCGATATCGACTCCATGCACCTTGACGCCTTCAAGAAGCTGCGGCTCGGGTGGCATTTCTTTGAAGCTGAAACGGCGGCGCAGGGCGAGGTCCAGCTGTGCCAGCGATTTGTCGGCCGTATTCATCGTGCCGATTACATAGACGTTTTCTGGTACGGAAAATGTTTCTTTGGAGTAGGGGAGGACCACTTTTCGTGCATCTTCCGCACCCTTGCGCTTTCCAGGTTCCAGCAAAGTAATTAACTCGCCAAAAATTCTGGAAATATTGCCGCGATTGATCTCATCGATAATAAAGACATAGTTAGGCTTCTTCTCGGTATCATGTGGCCTATCAGTTGGTGGCCAATCGATAAGTGTTGCTGGCTCAATAGAGTCATCGGTAGGGAGAGAGTAGTCTTGCTTTTTCAGCTCTACCTTTAAGTCATCCCAACTGATCCTGTCGAGTTCATAAACGGTCTGTTGAACCAATCGCCTATTGCCATTTATGGGCAAGATGTGGAAGTTTATGTCTCGCAGAATCCAGTTTACATTTCTGACATGTGCATATTCGACCTCATCATCTCGATTGGCGGCATCGTCAAACCAATAGTCAGAGGTCACTATGCCGATAGCTTGTACTGTTTCTGCGTCTTTCAGACAGAGCAGTACGTCACCTACTTTCATTCTTTCGGAGAAATTGCGGATGGTGCTCCTGTTCTTACTTTTTTGTTGATCCCAGTAAGCTTGCTCATCGTCTGTTCGATCTTCGTAGTCCACCGTCAAATCGCCAGTGGAATTCCATCCGATACGCGCTTCGCCATTGTTGAAATAGCGCTGCCGCATTTCGACTTCATGACGGCGGCCAATGGAAATCTTCCAGATGGTGGGCGCCGTTGCTAATCCAATTGCACCTCCGGATTTTATTGAACGATCAGCCTCTGTGCATATCCTTTTGAAAACGCCGCTTTCTACTTTGTAACGGATGTTATTGTCATCCTTTTCCGTTGAAGCCCGGATTCCCTCTATAAAGTCTTCATAAGAGAAGCTCTGATGGAAAGTAGTGAAGACAATACGATTGTCCGCTACCAGCTCGTCATAGCGCTGCTTGAGCGCACTGTGGGAGGGAATGCCGTCCTGCTCATCGGACTGTTCCTGATACCACTCAGGGTCGGCAATTTTTACGGCCAAGTTAGTGGTGCTATAGGTCTTGCCGGTGCCCGGCGGGCCGTAGAGGATCTGGTTAAGCGGCATGCGGTTGACCGCAACGATTTCCTCAACATCGTCATCGTCATTATCTTTTCTCGGCTTTACTGCGTCGTTACCGGGGTTGATTCCTAGCTCCTCGCTGTACAGCGCCTCCATAAAGCCAAACGGCGTGAGTTCAGCGTTGAATTGCTGTTTTGCCTGTTCATAGTACTGGGTTAACAGGCGCATACGGGCAAATGGCTGATTTTCCTTGGGGATATCGTTTTTCGGATATCCCAGAGCTTCCAGGAAAATACCCAAATGATTACTGGATGAAATCGGAATAACATCGTCCGGATGGTACACAGCAAGTATTCTGAGTTTGCGGCCGGCACCCATGATGTGCAGGGGTTCGACGTTCGCCTTGGAAAAAATCTCATCTGCATTATCGAGCCAGCTGTAGTCGCTCCTGGCGTCGGCGTTGGCGATAACGCTGTGCAGTTTCATCGTATATTGCAGCGCGCCTTCCGGCCCCAGGTGCGTCAAGGTGCGATGGGTAAAAATACCGCCGCTCTTGTCTTTATAAAGGACATGGCCACGGGCGTTACCCGGGGAATAACGACCCAGAGTCTTTTCCAGGCCCCGTTCCAGCCACCAGCAGAAATTGCCCTGTATGGAATTCTTGCCCATGCAGTATTGGTCGAGCGTCAAGTTACGGATTTCTTCAGCGGGAAATTGCTCGATAAAATTTTTATAGGTTTCGTTATTTCCTGTTCTCTTTTCGTATAAGCCGCCAGTCTTGACGATCTCGCCGAGGCGAGAAAATACTTCAGATTTAAAATCTAATTCCATGTGAAATTACCCTTGTCGAACTTCTTATTTTTGTTGCTGATTAGAAGGGCTGTTATCTATCCCATACCCTTGCAGTTTCTGAGTCAAAGAAAGTGACGTCTAGCGGATATCTTGTGTGCCTCATAGCGGCTAATTCTTTAGCTCTTTGCATTATTGATTTATTAATTGTGCTGTTTGGATCGCCGAAAATTCCAACATAAAGTTTCCGGAATCTGCCTCTTGCCAACCTGGTAAGAATATGGTCGTCATTTTCAGCTAATGAATGGCCGAAAATGAAAAAGCAATGTGCGATTGTCTGGGCATTAGCGGTAAGTACCTTAAACCCCTGGTAAAGGTATGCATTGTGTCGAATCTTGTTCTTTTTCTGGGTGCTTGTGCCTTCAGCAACAAAGAGCGGGTATTTATCGTCGCTGATCGCTCGTCGTGCTTGATCTACCAAGCGCTCCCCACTACGAATCCAGGTATATTTCTGAAGCTCAGACCCTGAATCAAAAAGATGTAGAGCGCCATGAAGGAAAAATATGTTTGCGCTATGCGCGGCTGTTTCGCCCTGCCATACAACATAATCAGCTTCTGGTAGGTCTTCGTCATTTCCGAAACTATCATTTCTCTTCAACTTTATTCGATCCTCATCGAAGGGGTTCCCCTCGTTCATGAGAGTCCAATACAAAAGAAGGTCGTAGTTTAAGGTGAATACATATCCGCCTTTGTGGGCGTCTGCGCCTATGAAATAGTTTAGGAACGTGCGACAAGACCAAAATTTATTTTCATCTATGTCATTCGGTGAGGCTGGGTGGGCTCCGGCTATGGTGGTTACCAGTAGATCTTTTAAGGCGGCAGCATGCGCTGCCATTTTTTCTCCGCCTGCTGCTTCATCCGATGTGTATATTGGCAGAATTTTGGCGCCATTCTCCAGTGCTTTGATGGCTTCTTCGAAGTCTTGTGTATTGAGCGCCTCAAACACTAACTTGGCTTCGGGGATCGCAGAAAAATCTGCTTGTCCAAAAAGTGATGCGTAATGAAATATATCTGCGCGGCAGGCAATGCTAAACCCATTGCCTAACAGTAAGTGACGCTTAGAAAATCTCGCGGAGTCTAAGATGGCATCATCAAAACTTATTATTTCATCCATGCTCGAAGTCCGTTGCAATTTGCACTCTCCGCTTACCTGTTAGCAATTGCTGCATCAGAGCCTTCTTTTCCCGCTTCAGGCAATCCACTTTTATTTGCAGGGTTCGTACTTCTTGGTCGGCCAAATTAAGTATCGAAGCTATTTTTTGTTGTTCTTTTATTGGTGGAAGATCAATTTTCAACCCGAAAAAATCTGCTGGCTTGACGTTGAGCAGTCCATGAGCACGGCCACCCTCGTGGGCGATTTGAGTCAATCCGCGGTTCAATATTCCGGATTCAAAGAAGTGCTCAAAGTAGTCGCTGTCCGCGGGTGAGTTATCTTTCAATTCGAAACAAATGTACAGCGTAGTTACTACACCGTAGTCATAGCGATTTAGGCGCTTAATCGCGCCCATCGGATAGCCATTCGAATAGCTTTTGTTATAAGCGAATTGGCCATTTTTTAGTAAGAAGTAACCATCGAGTGTTTCAGAAGCTACTGTTTTCTTAAAAAATTCTTCTTGGCGAATCAATCCATGCTGTCCAGAGATGGTCACAACATTTGTATTGTGTTGGGTATTTTTTTTCGTTACACGATTAAATACCTCTCCTAAAGCTACCTTTCTCCACTTCTCCTGGAAATCAGGAAGCCGCTCTTTTCCGGTCAGCAGATTCTGCATCAGCGCTTTTTTCTGACGCAGACTGTTAGTAAGTAGTTGTTCGGTAGCGGCGATCGCCTTGTCCCAAGTGGAGAGAATTTGAGATATTTTATTTTGTTCTTCGATTGGTGGTATAAGAACAGGAAACTCTTTTAGCTGCGTAGAGTTTATGCTGGCCAGGTTCGTACTTTTCTTAGCACAACTCAAAAAATAACTTTTTCCATAATGGCTTCCAGAAAGTGACGCGAGATAATATGGAATGAGTTTTGACGTTTTAACTCGTACTGCGAAAACATGGTTTTGGTTTAGGCAAGGATTAATTTGACCGCGCCAGACATCTCCCCGTCCCAACTTGTCAAAATCGCCACCTTCTGTCATCAAAACATCACCGGCCTTGAGTGAGTAACGCTCAAGTTGCGATCGTTCTATTTGTATGGTCTTAACTTGGGTTAGATCTATATGACCATCCTGGACATTCGCAACACGGAGATATGGCACCTCAATAGGATCTTTAAGGTTACTCTTTCCCTTTGCAACGCCTGTGCGAATCTCTGCAACATCACAAAGGGGCTTTCGCTCCCAACCATTAGGCACCATAACCAAGCTCCTCTAAAAACTTGGTCATTTCCCCTTCCAGCTCGTTGAGTTGGGCCCTTAGCCGCTCGCGCTCGGCGCGCACTGCCAAGAGGTCGATCTCCTCCTCTTCCTCAAAGGTATCCACATAGCGTGGAATATTCAGGTTGTATTCGTTTTCGCGGATCTCGTCGAGATCGGCCACATAGGCATACTTGTCCACGTCGGCGCCGGTCTCATAGGTGGCGACGATCTTGCGGATATTGTCCTCGGTCAGCAGGTTCTGGTTCTTACCGGCCTTGAATTCGCGGCTGGCGTCGATAAACATCACCGAGTCGTCGGCCTTGTTGCGGCTGAAGATCAGGATGGCGGCGGGAATGCCGGTGCCGTAGAAGAGCTTTTCCGGTAGGCCGATCACCGTGTCCAGCAGGTTTTCCTCGATCAGCTGCTTGCGGATCTTGCCCTCACTGCTGCCGCGGAACAGTACACCGTGGGGCACCACCACACCCATGCGCCCGCTCTTCGGTTTCAGGGTCTCGATCATATGCAGGATAAACGCGTAGTCACCCTTGGTTTTCGGCGGCACGCCGCGGCGGAAGCGGCCGAACTTGTCGTGCTCGGCTTCGTCATGGCCCCATTTGTCCAGGGAGAAGGGCGGATTGGCGGTGACGATATCGAACAGCATCAGGTCGCCGTTCTTGTCCAGCAGCTTGGGGTTGCGGATGGTGTCGCCCCACTCAATCTTGTGGTTGTCCTCGCCGTGCAGGAACATATTCATCTTCGCCAGCGACCAGGTGGAGCCGATGGCCTCCTGGCCGTAGAGGGCGTACTGCTTACTGTTGTGCTTGTCCACTACCTTTCGGCCGCATTTCATCAACAGCGAGCCGGAACCACAGGCGGGGTCGCAGATACTGTCGCCCGGCTGCGGGTCCAGCAGTTCAGCAATCAGGTCGGACACTTCCGGTGGGGTGTAGAACTCGCCGGCCTTCTGGCCGCCGCTGGCGGCGAAGTTCTTGATCAGGTATTCGTAGCCGTTGCCGATCACATCCAGGCTGCCGACGCGGCTGGGCTTGAGGTTGAGCTCGGGTTTGGCGAAGTCTTCCAGCAGGTGGCGCAGGATGGTGTTCTTCTGCTTCTCCTCACCGAGCCTGTCGGTGTTGAAGGAGATATCCTGGAATACGCTCTTGCCGGCATCCTTCAGCTTGGTGCCGTTGGCCTCCTCGATCGCGTGCAGCGCCTGGTCGATGCGCTCGCCGTTGCCGGGCTCGTGGCGGCGCTCCCACAGGGCGTAGAAGCTGGCACTCTTCGGCAGCACAAAGCGCTCGTTTTTCATCATCTCTTCGAGCAGCTCCGGCTCGTCGCCGTACTCGGCCTGATAGGCCTCATAGTGATCCTGCCAGACATCGGAGATGTACTTGAGGAACAGCATGGTGAGGATAAAGTCTTTGTAGGTGTCGGCGCTGATGGTGCCGCGGAAGGTATCGCAGGCATTCCACAGTGCTTTATTGATGCTGTCCTGATTGATCTTGTCGTTCATCTGGTTACTTCTCGCATACCAGGGCAGAGGGCCCTTTTAAATTCTGTGCAGATGGCGCATTTGGAAGGCTGCTTTTGTTCGGTGCCGCTGGGCGGATGCAGTCTTGTTATGGGGCGCGTTCGCTTAATCCATCGATTCTACAGTGGATTGTGAAGGGGTTCACGCTGGCCTGAGGGGGTATGTTGGCTGGATGAATTGCAGGCAAAAAGAGTGATGTTTGAACAGGTTGCCGGTCGAGCTCTGAAGCAGCTAATTGATCGTGAATGCGAGGCTGCACACTTAGCTGTATGAATAGCGCATCAATACAATATCGCGCCCTTGTTTTTGGTAGGTATTGAACCGATCAAGGATTGCTGAAGGCTGCCCATGCTTATCTACCTCAGCAAATCCCAGCGACCGGTAAAATGGCACCAAGTTTTTATAGGGGAATGTGAAGGTGTTATCGCCAAAAGCCTCCGCCATGCTGTGTAGCAGCATGCGGGCGACGCCCTGGCCACGGTAATCCTCCACAACGGCCACCCCGGCCAGCAATTGGCACTCCGTTAACTGCCTTAGGCAACCGCAAGCAATGATCTGGTTTTGCTCGTCCCTGATCACCATGCAGGGATCATGGCGCCGTGCTTTGCCGCGGAATTTATGCGTGCGGTAAAATTTGTTGGCCAGTGGTATCTCTGCGTCGGAGAGCCAGTGCGCCGAAAACTTCTGATTGTCACTCATCTATGCCGCGCCAAATCTGCCCAACCTGCCAACGCCCGCTGAAGGTCTGTTACTGCCGCGCACTGGTCCATATCGCCAATCGGATCAAGGTCCTGATCATACAGCACCCCCTGGAACAGAAGCACCCGTTCAACACCGGGCGCATGGCGCACCTGTGCCTGGAGAATAGTGAGTTGGTGGTGGCGGAGAGTTTGCCTGAGGTGGAGCTGGCGCGGTTGCTGGCGCCGCGTTCGGCTTTGCTCTACCCGTCGCTGGAATGGCTGCCGGCGGTGGAGCAGGTGGAGGCCGGCACGCCGCAGGCCCGGGAGCTGGAGCAGTTGGTGGTGATTGATGCTACCTGGCGCAAGTCCAAGAAGATGTTGCATCTGCATCCGGTGTTGCAGCGGTTGCCGCGGGTTAGTTTTGAGGGGGAGTTGCAGTCCAATTACCAGGTTCGTCATTCCTCGTTGGCCAATAGTTTGTCGACGTTGGAGAGTATTGTGGTGGCTATGGGGCAGTTGGAGCCGGAGGGGGATTTTTCGGGGATGTTGAGGCCGTTTGAGAGGATGATTGCGCTGCAGAAAGGGAGTTTTTAGGTGGGTTGGTGGGCGCGCTGTGCTTTGCCCATCCTACGGGGTGGCGCTGGATCCTGCCATCTCTGGGCTTTTGCTGGACTCCGGCCTGCGCCGGAGTGACGACAGTGGTTTGTTCCGGTGTGGGCTTTTCCTGGGGTCGGGCGTGGGATTCGCTGCTTTAGCGAGTCGCCGGAGTGACGGGAGAGGTTTATTCCGGGATGGGGAGACGGAGTGGGGCTAAAACTGGATAATGCGCGCCTCAATTTTATGGCTCGCCACAGCCTCCAGCCCCGGTAGTCCGCAATGGAAATTAACGTCAACTTTCTCGATAACCTCCGGCTCGAAGCCAAGTTTGATGACTTCACCGTCATCACCGACCAGCCGATCCGCTACAAGGGCGACGGTTCGGCGCCGAGCCCGTTCGACTACTTCCTGGCGTCCTCTGCGCTGTGTGCGGCTTACTTTGTTCGCGTTTACTGCCTGTCGCGCGATATCCCGACCCACAATATCCGCCTGTCGCAGAACAATATTGTCGATCCGGAAAACCGCTACAACCAGATCTTCAAGATCCAGGTGGAGCTGCCAGAGGATATCTCCGAGAAAGACCGCCAGGGCATACTGCGCTCCATCGACCGTTGCACGGTCAAGAAGGTGGTGCAGACCGGCCCCGAGTTCCAGATCGAGACGGTGGAGAACCTCGCCGAGGACGCCCAGGCGCTATTGATGGTCCAGCCGGACGCCGAGCACCGCACCTTTATCGAGGGCAAGGACCTGCCGCTGGAGCAGACCATCGCCAATATGACGAAGATCTTGGCGGACCTCGGCATGAAGATCGAGATCGCCTCCTGGCGCAATATCGTGCCGCACGTGTGGTCGCTGCACATCCGCGATGCCGCCTCGCCCATGTGCTTTACCAACGGCAAGGGCGCCACCAAGGAGGCCGCGCTGTGTTCGGCGCTGGGCGAGTTTATCGAGCGCCTGAACTGCAACTTCTTCTACAACGACCAGTTTTTCGGCGAGGAAATCGCCAACAGCGAGTTCGTGCATTACCCGAACGAGAAATGGTTTGTGCCGGGGCCGGACGACGAATTGCCGGACGGCATCCTCGATGACTATACGCTCGCAATTTACAACCCGGACGGCGAGCTGGCCGGCTCCAACCTGATCGACACCAACTCCGGCCGCGCGGACCGCGGCATCTGCTCGCTGCCGTTTGTGCGCAAATCCGACGGCGAGGTGGTGTATTTCCCTTCGAACCTGATCGAGAACCTGTTCCTCAGCAACGGCATGAGTGCCGGCAATACGCTCGCCGAGGCGCAGGTGCAGTGCCTGTCGGAAATCTTCGAGCGCGCGGTGAAGAAGGAAATTATCGAACAGGAAATCGCACTGCCGGATGTGCCGCGTGAGGTACTGGAACAGTATCCCGATATCTGTGAGGCCATCGTCGAGCTGGAAAAACAGGGCTTCCCGATCCTGGTCAAGGATGCGTCCTTGGGCGGCCAGTTTCCGGTGATGTGCGTGACGCTGATGAACCCGCGCACCGGCGGTGTGTTCGCCTCCTTCGGCGCGCACCCGAGTTTCCATGTGGCGCTGGAGCGCAGCCTGACCGAACTGATGCAGGGCCGCAGCTTCGAGGGCCTGAACGATGTGCCGCCGCCGACATTCAACAGCCTGGCGGTGACCGAGCCGCAAAACTTTGTCGAGCACTTTATCGATTCCACCGGCGTGGTTTCCTGGCGCTTCTTCAGCGCCAAGCCGGACTACGACTTCGTCGAGTGGGATTTCTCCGGCGAGCACAAAGACACCAACGCCACCGAGGCCACCCACCTGTTCGATATCCTCGAGGAGATGGGCGAAGAGGTGTACATGGCCGTGTACGAAGACCTGGGCGCGGCGGCCTGCCGTATCCTGGTGCCCGGCTATTCCGAGGTGTACCCGGTGGAGGACCTGATCTGGGACAACACCAACAAGGCGCTGGGTTTCCGCGAGGATATCCTCAACCTGCATTCCCTCGGCGACGACGCGCTGGAAGATCTGGCGGAGCGTCTGGAAGAGAGCCAGCTCGATAATTACGAGACGATCATCAACCTGATCGGTGTCGAGTTTGATGAGAACACCGTGTGGGGCCAGTTAACCATCCTCGAGCTGAAGTTGCTGATCTATCTGGCGCTGCAGCGCCACGAGGAAGCGCTGGAACTTGTGGAAACCTTCCTGCAGTACAACGACAACACGGTCGAGCGCGGGCTCTTCTACCAGGCGGTGAATGCGGTACTGGAAATCGCCCTCGATGACGAACTCGAGCTGGAAGATTATCTAGCCAACCTGCAGCGCATGTTCGGCGAGGAAGTCATGGCTGCGGTGGTCGGCTCGGTAAACGGCAGCGTGCGCTTCCACGGCCTGACGCCGACCAATATGCAGCTGGAAGGCCTGGATAAGCACCTGCGCCTGATCGACAGCTATAAAAAACTGCACGCGGCGCGTGCGGCGAAAATGGGTGGTTGATTCCCCATGTAGGAGCCTGCTTGCAGGCGAACAGCGGTTGGAGCAGTGCCCACCATTTTTCGCCTGCAAGCAGGCTCCTACAGAATGCACATGAATTGATGTCAGAG
>NZ_FQVA01000013.1 GCF_900129095.1 Microbulbifer donghaiensis | reverse complement strand
GAGTCAGAGCAGCAGTCAGGGTGGTTTTACCGTGGTCAACGTGACCGATGGTGCCCACGTTTACGTGGGGCTTGGAACGTTCAAACTTTTCTTTTCCCATTTTCAGGATCCTCTAGCTAAAAGTTTGCTAAAGAGACTCCGGCGAGACGCCGAAGCCCTTTAAGTCAAAGTGAATTAAGCCTTGTTCTTTGCGATGATCTCATCGGCAACGTTCTTCGGCGCTTCCGCGTACTTCAGGAACTCCATGGTGTAAGTGGCGCGACCCTGAGTAGCAGAACGCAGGTCAGTGGCGTAACCGAACATCTCGGCCAGCGGCACTTCCGCGTTGATCACCTTACCGGACGCGCTCTCATCCATACCCTGGATCAGGCCGCGACGGCGGTTCAGGTCACCAACCACGTCACCCATGTTCTCTTCAGGAGTAACCACTTCCACTTTCATGATCGGCTCCAGCAGCACCGCACCGCCCTTCTGGGCCAGCTGCTTGGTCGCCATGGAGGCAGCGATTTTAAACGCCATCTCGTTGGAGTCCACATCGTGGTAAGAACCGTCGTAGACGGTGGCTTTCAGGCCCAGCAGCGGGTAGCCGGCCAGAACACCGTTCTGCATCTGCTCTTCGATACCCTTTTGTACCGCCGGAATGTATTCCTTCGGTACCACACCACCCACGATCTCGTTAACGAATTCCAAGCCTTCCTGAGACTCGTCTTCCGCCGGCTCAAACTTGATCCATACGTGACCGTACTGACCGCGACCACCAGACTGGCGAACGAACTTACCTTCGATCTCAGAGGTGTTGCGGATGGTTTCGCGGTAGGCAACCTGCGGCTTACCGATGTTGGCTTCCACGTTGAACTCGCGACGCATGCGGTCGACGATGATGTCCAGGTGCAGCTCACCCATACCGGAGATGATGGTCTGGCCGGTTTCTTCGTCAGTCTTGACACGGAAAGACGGGTCTTCCTGGGCCAGCTTGCCCAGCGCGATACCCATTTTTTCCTGGTCTGGCTTGGACTTCGGCTCAACCGCTACGGAGATTACCGGCTCCGGGAATTCCATGCGCTCGAGAACGATCTTGGCGTTTTCGGCACACAGGGTGTCACCGGTGGTCACGTCCTTCAGGCCGATCGCCGCGGCGATGTCACCGGCCAGTACTTCCTTGATCTCTTTACGATCGTTGGAGTGCATCTGCACCATACGGCCGACGCGTTCTTTCTTCATTTTCACGGAGTTGTACACCGCGGTACCGCTCTCCAGCTTACCGGAGTAAACGCGGAAGAAAGTCAGAGTACCAACGAAGGGGTCGGTGGCGATTTTGAACGCCAGAGCGGCGAACGGAGCGTCGTCGTCGGCTTCGCGGGTTTCAACGGTCTCGCCGTCTTCCAGGGTACCTTCGATGGCCTTAACTTCAGTCGGCGCCGGCAGGTATTCGATAACCGCGTCCAGTACCGCCTGTACACCCTTGTTCTTGAACGCTGAACCGCCCAGAACCGGCACGATTTCGTTGGCCAGGGTGCGCTGACGGATGGCTGCCTTGATCTCTTCTTCGGACAGCTCGCCTTCTTCCAGGTATTTTTCCATCAGCTCTTCGTTGGCTTCCGCAGCGGCTTCCACCAGGAACTCGCGCATTTCTTCGCACTCGTCCTGCATATCAGCGGGGATGTCGCCATATTCGAAAGTCATGCCCATGTCGTCTTCGTTCCACAGGATGGCCTTCATCTTGACCAGGTCGACAACACCTTTGAACTCGTCTTCGGAACCGATGGTCATCTGCAGCGGTACGGCGTTGGCGTTCAGACGGGTCTTCAGCTGGCCGACAACCTTGCGGAAGTCCGCACCGGCACGGTCCATCTTGTTCACGAATACCATGCGCGGCACGTGGTATTTGTTGGCCTGGCGCCAAACGGTCTCGGTCTGCGGCTGCACACCGGAAGAACCACACAGCACAACCACAGCGCCGTCGAGTACACGCAGGGAGCGCTCTACTTCGATGGTGAAGTCAACGTGTCCGGGGGTGTCGATAATGTTGACGCGGTGCTGCGGGAACTGCTGCTGCATACCGGCCCAGAAGCAGGTGGTCGCTGCAGAAGTAATGGTGATACCACGCTCCTGCTCCTGTTCCATCCAGTCCATGGTGGCGGCACCTTCGTGCACCTCACCGATTTTGTGGGACAGGCCGGTGTAGAAGAGTACGCGCTCGGTAGTAGTGGTCTTACCGGCATCTACGTGGGCGCAGATCCCGATATTACGGTAGCGTTCGATAGGCGTTTTACGTGCCACAGTTGTATCCTCGATATAACGGCAAAAGGCAGCTCGAAAAATTCGTGCTGCCTTTCGGTATTAATTTCCGATGGTGGTATTCATCAGACTTAGAAGCGGTAGTGAGAGAACGCCTTGTTGGCTTCCGCCATACGGTGCACGTCTTCACGCTTCTTGACCGCGCCGCCCTTGTTCTGGGATGCGTCGATCATTTCGTTGGCCAGACGCTGAGCCATGGACTTCTCACCGCGCTTGCGGGAGAACTCTACGAGCCAACGCATTGCCAGTGCCATGCGGCGCGAGGGGCGCACTTCTACCGGCACCTGGTAAGTCGCACCACCCACACGGCGGGATTTCACTTCCACCATCGGCGCGATATTTTCCAGGGACTCTTCGAAAACTTCGATAGGGTCTTTGTTAAGTTTTTCTGAAACCATGTCCAGAGCACCGTATACGATGCGCTCTGCCACAGATTTCTTGCCGCTGATCATGACGTGGTTCATGAACTTGGCCAGGGTGACATTCCCGAATTTAGGATCGGGCAGTACTTCGCGCTTGGCGACTACTCGTCTTCTTGGCATGAGAATTGCCTCTCTTCAGGGTTACTCTGAGACGCCGCCGTAAACACTTACAACTCGGCGAGCTCAGCCTTACTCCGGTTGGAAACCGAAACGCAAATCGTTAAAGGGATTAACCTTTAGGACGCTTGGCGCCGTATTTGGAACGGCCCTGCTTGCGATCGTTTACGCCGGCACAGTCCAGTGCACCGCGTACAGTGTGGTAGCGCACACCCGGCAGGTCTTTTACACGACCGCCGCGAATCAGTACCACGCTGTGCTCCTGCAGGTTGTGACCTTCACCACCGATGTACGAAGTTACTTCGTAACCGTTGGTCAGGCGCACACGGCAAACCTTGCGCAGTGCAGAGTTCGGCTTTTTCGGTGTAGTGGTGTACACACGAGTGCAAACTCCACGACGCTGCGGGCTGGCCTGCAGAGCGGGAACGTCGCTTTTTTCGACTTTGCGTTTTCTCGGCTTACGAACCAACTGGTTGATCGTTGCCATTAAAAATCACTCCAAAAATAAAACGCCCCCACCGTAAAAGCGGGGGCCCAGTCGTCTGTGTGTCCTGCCGGCCATGACAAATAGAAGCCGGGCAGAACACCCCACATAAGCGGGGGCCGCATTCTATAGGCGGCGGCCCGCCTAGTCAATCGGCAATGGAAGTAAGCACTAACCTGCATTGCCGCCAGCCAGTCTCAGCCTGAACGAACACACGAAGCCCGATGCGAAGGGCCTGATAACGGGGCCTTTTCGCCAGACTGTCGGCCGGAGGGACCCGGCCGACAAGCCTACAGGGATGTATTCATGGGGCGGCGCCCAGCCCGTGTCTGGCGGAAAGGCACCGGTAGCAGGGCCGCTACGGTGCCTAATTCCAGCACCCTCACCCCCTCTCCCGCTTGCGGGAGAGGGGGGAGTAAGGAGTTACTCTCCGGAGGACTTCAGGGCCTCGGTCAGAGCCGCTTCCACTTCGGCAGCGGACGGGCCTTCACCGAAGCCCTCTTCCATTTGCAGGCTGCGCTTGCGCTTGCGCTCGGTGTGATAGGCCAGACCGGTACCCGCCGGGATCAGACGGCCAACTACAACGTTTTCCTTCAGGCCGCGCAGGCTGTCTTCCTTGCCGGTTACTGCCGCTTCGGTCAGTACGCGGGTAGTCTCCTGGAAGGAGGCCGCAGACAGGAAGGACTCGGTCGCCAGGGACGCCTTGGTAATACCCAGCAACAGGCGCTCGAACTGAGCCGGCTGCTTGCTTTCGGCGCGCAGGCGCTCGTTCTCTTCGATGACCCGCTGGTACTCGACCTGCTCACCCTTGATGAACTCGGAGTCACCCATCTCGAGAATTTCGACTTTACGCAGCATCTGACGCACGATGGTTTCAATGTGCTTGTCGTTGATGCCCACACCCTGGAGGCGGTAAACCTCCTGAATCTCGTTGGTGATGTAGCGTGCCAGTTCCTCAACGCCCTTCAGGCGCAGGATGTCGTGCGGGTTGGACGGGCCATCGGAGATGACTTCGCCCTTCTCCACGGTCTCACCCTCGAACACGGTCAGCTGACGGTGTTTCGGGATCAGCACTTCGTAGTGATCCTTGCCGTTAGCCAACGGCTTGCCGTCGGTCGGGGTGATCTGCAGGCGTACCTTGCCCTTGGTTTCCTTGCCGAAGGACACGGTACCGGAGATCTCCGCCAGGATGGACGGCTCTTTCGGCTTGCGCGCTTCGAACAGGTCGGCAACCCGCGGCAGACCACCGGTGATGTCCTTGGTACCGCCGGATTCCTGCGGAATACGGGCGATAACGTCACCGACATTCACCTTGTCGCCATCCTTCAGGCTCAGGATAGCGCGCGGCGGCAGCGCGTAGTGCGCCGGCGCGTTGCTGTTGGCCAGGGTCAGTTCCTCGCCGTTTTCATCCACCAGAGTCACCGCCGGACGCAGGTCCTTACCAGCGGCCGGGCGCTCAGCCGGGTCGATGATCTCAATGGAGGAAAGGCCGGTAATTTCGTCGGTCTGCTTGCGAATAGACAGACCTTCTTCCATGCCGGACAACTTCACCCAGCCGGCCACCTCGGTAATGATCGGGTGGGTGTGCGGGTCCCACTTGGCCACTACCTGGCCACCGTCGACCTCGGCACCCTCCGCGACACTGATCACGGCACCGTACGGCAGCTTGTAGCGCTCGCGCTCGCGGCCGGCACTGTCAGCAACGGCCAGCTCACCGGAGCGGGAGACCGCTACCAGGTTGCCCTGGTCGGTTTTCACCGTCTTCACATTGTGCAGACGTACAGTACCGCCCTGCTTAACCTGGATGCTGTCGGCAGCGGAGGCACGGCTCGCCGCACCACCGATGTGGAAGGTCCGCATGGTCAGCTGGGTACCCGGCTCACCGATGGACTGTGCCGCAACAACGCCCACAGACTCACCCGGGTTGGCGCGGTGGCCACGGGCCAGGTCACGGCCGTAACACTGGGCGCAGATACCGTGCGCAGTCTCACAGGTGATCGGCGAACGTACGATTACCTCGTCGATACCCAGGGCTTCGATACGCTCGACCCACTTCTCATCGATCATGGTGCCGGCGGAAACCGCGATCTCGTCGCTGCCTGGCTTGAGCACATCGCGAGCCACGACGCGACCGAGGATACGGTCACCCAGGGACTCGATCACATCACCGCCTTCGATGACCGGCGCCATGGTCAGACCGTCGTCGGTGCCACAGTCAATCTCGGTGATTACCACGTCCTGCGCCACGTCTACCAGACGGCGGGTCAGGTAACCTGAGTTCGCGGTCTTCAGTGCGGTATCCGCGAGACCCTTACGGGCACCGTGGGTCGAGATAAAGTACTGCAGTACGCTCAGGCCCTCACGGAAGTTCGCGGTAATCGCGTTCTCGATAATGGAGCCATCCGGACGCGCCATCAGGCCACGCATACCGGCCAGCTGGCGGATCTGCGCTTCGGAGCCCCGTGCGCCGGAGTCGGCGTACATGTACACGGAGTTGAAGGAGTCCTGCTCGGTCTTGTTGCCTTCGCGATCGACCACCGGCTCTTTCTTGATACCGGCCATCATCGCCTGGGTGACCTTGTCGTTGGTGCGGGACCAGACGTCGATCACCTTGTTGTATTTCTCACCGGCAGTTACCAGACCGGAGGCAAACTGAGCCTCGATCTCCTTCACTTCCGCTTCCGCGGCGGCGATCAGATCCGCCTTGGCGGCCGGGATCTCGAAGTCGTTCACACCGATAGAGGAACCGGACTTGGTGGAGAAATCGAAACCGGTATACATCAGCTGGTCAGCGAAGATGACGGTCGCCTTCAAGCCCACCTTGCGGTAGCACTCGTTCAGAATGCGCGAGATGGCCTTCTTCTTCATCGGCTGGTTGACCATATCGAAAGGCAGGCCTTCCGGTACGATGTTCCACAGCAACGCACGGCCGACCGTCGTGTCGTAGACCTTGCGGGAAGGATGCTTCTCGCCATCTTCACCGACAACGGCTTCATCGATACGCACTTTCACACGCGCCTGCAGGCCGACCTGCTTGGCGTAATAGGCGCGGCTCACCTCTTTGATATCGGCGAAGAACATGCCCTCGCCCCTGGCGTTGACGCGCTCACGGGTCATCCAGTACAGACCCAATACCACGTCCTGGGACGGCACGATGATCGGCTCGCCGTTGGCCGGGGACAGAATGTTGTTGGTGGACATCATCAGCGCGCGGGATTCCAGCTGCGCTTCGATGGTCAGCGGTACGTGTACCGCCATCTGGTCACCGTCGAAGTCGGCGTTGTACGCAGCACACACCAGCGGGTGCAGCTGGATCGCCTTACCTTCGATCAGTACCGGCTCGAACGCCTGAATACCCAGACGGTGCAGGGTCGGGGCGCGGTTCAGCAGCACCGGGTGCTCGCGGATCACCTCGTCGAGGATATCCCATACGATGGCTTCTTCACGCTCGACCATTTTCTTGGCCGCCTTGATGGTGGTGGCCATGCCGCGGGCTTCCAGCTTGCCGAAAATAAACGGCTTGAACAGCTCCAGAGCCATTTTCTTCGGCAGACCACACTGGTGCAGTCGCAGGGTCGGGCCAACCACGATCACGGAACGACCGGAGTAGTCGACGCGCTTGCCCAGCAGGTTCTGACGGAAGCGACCCTGCTTACCCTTGATCATGTCGGCCAGGGACTTCAGCGGGCGCTTGTTGGAACCGGTAATGGCGCGGCCGCGGCGGCCGTTGTCCAGCAGTGCGTCCACGGATTCCTGCAGCATGCGCTTTTCGTTGCGCACGATGATGTCCGGCGCGTTCAGCTCGAGCAGGCGCTTCAGGCGGTTGTTGCGGTTAATCACGCGACGGTACAGGTCATTCAGGTCGGAGGTCGCAAAGCGGCCGCCGTCCAGCGGTACCAACGGACGCAGATCCGGCGGCAGAACCGGCAGCGCCTGCATGATCATCCACTCCGGGTTGTTACCGGACTTGTAGAAGGCTTCCAGCAGCTTCAGGCGCTTGGACAGCTTCTTGATCTTGGTCTCGGAATTGGTCGCCGGGATCTCTTCGCGCAGGCGCTGGATTTCAGACGGCAGGTCGATGTCGCGCATCAGCTCCTGGATCGCCTCGGCGCCCATCTTGGCTTCGAACTCGTCGGCAAACTCTTCCATCGCCTCGAAGTACTGCTCGTCGTTCAGCAGCTGGCCGCGCTCCAGGGTGGTCATACCCGGATCGGTCACCACGTAGGATTCGAAGTAGAGCACGCGCTCGATATCGCGCAGGGTCATGTCCAGCAGCAGGCCGATACGGGACGGCAGCGACTTCAGGAACCAGATGTGTGCAACCGGGCTGGCCAGCTCGATGTGGCCCATGCGCTCGCGGCGCACTTTCGCCTTGGTCACTTCAACGCCGCACTTCTCGCAGATGATGCCGCGATGCTTCATGCGCTTGTACTTGCCGCACAGACACTCGTAGTCCTTCACCGGACCGAAGATCTTGGCGCAGAACAGGCCTTCGCGCTCGGGCTTGAAGGTACGGTAGTTGATGGTCTCGGGCTTTTTCACTTCGCCGTAGGACCAGGAGCGGATCATGTCAGGAGACGCCAGACCGATACGGATGGCGTCAAATTCTTCCAGCTGTTCCCGGTCTTTCACCAGGTTTAACAAATCTTTCAAGGCCTTTCCTCCACTAGGGGGTAGTCAACCCGACCTACATCACTTTGTGCCGGGTGGGCCGGCGACCCAATTACTCTCGGGGTCACCGGCTCTCATCTCAGTTCGCCTGTAAACAGGCTCCTACACCAAAAACGGTCTTAGTCGTGCTCCAGCTCGAAATTCATGCCGAGGGAGCGAATTTCCTTGACCAGTACGTTGAAGGATTCCGGCATACCGGGCTCCATGCGATGGTCGGAGTCCACGATGTTCTTGTACATCTTGGTCCGGCCTTCCACGTCGTCGGATTTGACCGTGAGCATTTCCTGCAGGGTGTAGGCGGCGCCGTAGGCTTCCAGCGCCCAGACCTCCATCTCACCGAATCGCTGACCACCGAACTGGGCCTTACCACCCAACGGCTGCTGGGTAACCAGGCTGTAGGAACCGGTGGAACGCGCGTGCATCTTGTCGTCCACCAGGTGGTTCAGCTTCAGCATGTACATGTAACCGACGGTCACCGGACGCTCGAAGGCATCGCCGGTGCGGCCGTCGTGCAGGGTGATCTGACCGGAGTCCGGCACGTCGGCGAGGCGCAGTAGCTGCTTGATCTCGCTTTCGTCGGCACCGTCGAAGACCGGAGTGGCCATCGGTACACCGCGGCGCAGATTCTCGGCCATCGCGAGGACTTCCTCGTCAGTCAGGGAATCCAGCTCTTCGACGCGACCGCCGGTGGAGTTGTACACCTCTTCCAGGAAGCCGCGCACCTTGGCGACTTCCTGCTGCTCCTTGACCATGCGATCGATCTTCACACCGAGACCCTTGGCGGCCATACCCAGGTGCATTTCCAGTACCTGACCCACGTTCATACGGGACGGCACGCCCAGTGGGTTCAGAACGATATCCACCGGCTCGCCGTTCTGGTCGTAGGGCATGTCCTCGACCGGCTTGATCACGGAGATCACACCCTTGTTACCGTGGCGACCGGCCATCTTGTCGCCGGGCTGGATGCGGCGCTTGATCGCCAGGTAAACCTTGACGATTTTCAGCACGCCCGGCGCCAGGTCGTCGCCGGATTCCAGTTTTTTCTTCTTGTCTTCGAAGACTTCGTCGAGCAGCTTGCGGCGCTCTTTCAGCTGCGCTTCGGCCTTCTCGAGCTGTTCGTTCAGGCTCTCTTCGGCCATGCGCAGCTTGAACCAGTCTTCGCGCGGCAGGTTGGCGAGAACGTCTGCAGACAGCACGTCGCCCTTCTTGACGCCCTTGCCACCGGCAACCTTCTGGCCTTCCAGAGCCGCCTGCAGACGCTCGAAAGTGGCGCCTTCGACGATGCGGTATTCTTCGTTCAGGTCCTTGCGGACTTCGTCCAGCTGCGCCTTCTCGATATCGATGGAGCGCTGGTCTTTCTGCAGGCCGTCGCGGGTGAACACCTGAACGTCGATCACGGTACCGCGGGTGCCACTCGGCGCACGCAGGGAGGTGTCCTTAACGTCGGACGCCTTCTCACCGAAGATGGCCCGCAGCAGCTTCTCTTCCGGCGTCAGCTGGGCTTCACCTTTCGGCGTTACCTTGCCTACCAGGATGTCACCCGCGCCCACTTCGGCACCGATATAGACGATGCCGGACTCGTCCAGCTTGTTCAGTGCAGACTCGCCCACGTTGGGGATATCCGCAGTGATTTCCTCACTGCCCAGCTTGGTGTCGCGGGCAATACAGGTCAGCTCCTGGATGTGGATGGTGGTGAAGCGATCTTCCTGCACCACGCGCTCACTGATCAGGATGGAGTCCTCGAAGTTGTAGCCGTTCCAGGGCATGAACGCGATGCGCATGTTCTGGCCCAGGGCTAGCTCGCCCAGGTCCACGGACGGGCCGTCGGCGAGGATATCGCCACGCTCAACCACGTCGCCGGTCTTAACGATCGGGCGCTGGTTGATGCAGGTATTCTGGTTGGAGCGGGTGTACTTGGTCAGGTTGTAGATATCCACACCCGCTTCACCGGCTTCCACCTCGGCATCGGCTACGCGCACAACCACTCGGCTGGCGTCGACACGCTCGATTACACCGCCGCGCTTGGCCACCACACAGACGCCGGAGTCGCGCGCCACGGTGCGCTCCATGCCGGTACCCACCAGCGGCTTCTCGGCGCGCAGGGTCGGAACCGCCTGACGTTGCATGTTCGAGCCCATCAGGGCGCGGTTGGCGTCATCGTGCTCGAGGAACGGAATCATCGCCGCTGCCACGGACACCACCTGCTTCGCGGACACGTCCATGTACTGGATCTCGTCCGACGTCTTCAGGGTAAATTCGTTGTGGTGACGCACGCTGACCAGGTCGTCGGTGAAGCGGCCATTTTCATCCACGGCAGCGGAGGCCTGGGCGATCACGTAGTTGGCTTCGTTGATCGCGGACAGATATTCAATCTCGTCGGTCACCTGGCCGTCGACAACCTTTCGGTACGGGCTCTCGAGGAAGCCGTAATGGTTGGCGCGGGCGTATGCGGCCAGCGAGTTGATCAGACCGATGTTCGGACCTTCCGGAGTCTCGATCGGACACACACGGCCGTAATGCGTCGGGTGTACGTCGCGCACCTCAAAGCCGGCGCGCTCGCGGGTCAGACCGCCCGGGCCGAGTGCGGACACGCGGCGCTTGTGGGTTACTTCCGACAGCGGGTTGTTCTGGTCCATAAACTGGGACAGCTGCGAGGAACCGAAGAATTCCTTCACGGCAGCGGCCACCGGCTTGGCGTTGATCAGGTCCTGCGGCATCAGGCCTTCGGACTCAGCCATGGACAGGCGCTCTTTTACCGCGCGCTCTACGCGCACCAGGCCCACGCGGAACTGGTTTTCGGCCATTTCGCCCACGGAACGCACGCGACGGTTACCCAGGTGATCGATGTCGTCGACCATACCCTGACCGTTACGGATATCGATCAGCGTCTTCAGCACTTCGACGATATCTTCTTTGCTCAGGGTACCCGATCCGGTTTCGTCATCACGACCCAGGCGGCGGTTGAACTTCATGCGGCCCACGGCAGACAGGTCGTAGCGCTCGTCGGTGAAGAACAGGTTTTCGAACAGGGACTCCGCGGACTCCTTGGTCGGCGGCTCGCCCGGGCGCATCATGCGATAGATTTCCACCAGTGCTTCCAACTGGGTGCGCGACGGATCTGCGCGCAGGGTGTCGGAAACAAATGGACCGCGATCCAGGTCGTTGGTGTACAGGGTCTCGAATTTCTTGACGTTCAGCGCGCGCAGCTTGGCGATCACCTCCTCGGTGATTTCGCTGTTACATTCGACCGCCACTTCACCGGTAGTCTCGTCAATAACGTCGTGGGCGAGTATGCGACCGAAAACGTAGTCGATCGGCGCTTCGAGGCGCTCGACGCCCGCCTTTTCCAGCTGGCGGATGTGGCGCGGGGTGATGCGACGGCCGTCCTCGACGATTACTTTGCCCTTTCCGTCCTTGATATCGAAAGAGGCGACGTCACCGCGCAGGCGCGACGGGATCAGGTCCAGGCTGACGTGATCTTCATGCAGCTCGAACAGGCTGGTATCGAAGAACATCTCCAGCATTTCCTGGGAGGAATAACCCAGGGCGCGCAGCAGAATGGTCGCCGGCAGCTTGCGGCGACGGTCGATACGCACGTAGACCAGGTCTTTCGGGTCGAACTCGAAGTCCAGCCAGGAGCCGCGGTAGGGGATTACGCGCGCGGCGTAAAGCAGCTTACCGGAAGAGTGGGTCTTGCCTTTGTCATGATCGAAAAATACACCCGGGGAACGGTGCAGCTGGGACACGATCACACGCTCGGTACCGTTGATCACGAAGGTACCGTTATCGGTCATGAGCGGGATTTCGCCCATGTACACTTCCTGCTCCTTGATGTCCTTGATGGACTTACTGGCAGACTCTTTATCGTAGATGATCAGACGCACGCGTACGCGCAGCGGGCAGGCGTAGGTGACGCCGCGCAGCGTACACTCTTTAACGTCGAAAGCCGGCTTGCCCAGGGTGTAGCTCACGTACTCCAGGGCGGCATTGCCGGAATAGCTGACAATCGGAAATACGGACTTGAACGCCGCTTGCAGACCGACATCGAGACGCTCGTCGGGGCGTTTGTCGGCCTGTGTGAAATTGCGATAAGAATCCAGCTGTATCGCAAGCAGGAAAGGTACATCCATGACCTTAGGCAGTTTGCCAAAATCCTTGCGGATACGTTTTTTCTCAGTGTATGAGTAAGCCATTCATATTCCCCAGCTTGATCAGTGACAAGACTTCGTGGTGCTCCCGCCAGTGTCGGCGAAAAGGAGCTCCTCCGGGCGAGAAGCCTCTGGTCAACGCAGCACCGCAACGCTGACCGGAAACCTCTCCCACTGCCGCTTTTCAGCGACGCGCCGATTGCGTTAAGGTGTATTCGCGGTCCGGCCGGTCAATTCCCTTGGCCGAGGAGCCACAAAAACCTCGATGCCGCAAACGGCAAAAAGGCCGGCGGACAAAGTCCACCAGCCTTGCCGCTGCCGGCCGGTCAAACCGACTGACAGCGGAGAGTCGCAACAACCGAATTACTTCAGTTCTACAGTTGCGCCAGCTTCTTCCAGCTCTTTCTTGGCTGCTTCGGCTTCGTCTTTGGTAGCGCCTTCTTTCAGCGGGCTCGGAGCGCCGTCTACCAGTGCCTTGGCTTCTTTCAGGCCCAGGCCAGTGATACCGCGAACAACCTTGATCACGTTCACTTTCTTCTCGCCAGCAGAAGTCAGGACCACGTCGAAAGAGTCCTTCTCTTCAGCAGCAGCTTCGCCGCCAGCCGGGCCAGCCATAACTGCAGCAGCTGCAGTTACACCGAACTTCTCTTCCATCGCTTCGATCAGCTCGACAACGTCCTTAACGGACATTTCGGCAACAGCGTTGATGATATCTTCTTTAGTCAGAGACATGAGTCATTACCTGATTTGTGTGAGCAGAAAACTGCTCGTCAATTCATTAAAAACTGCCACTTCGCTTAGCGAAGAAATTAGGCAGCTTCCTGCTCTTTTTGGTCGCGAATGGCCGCAATAGTGCGAACCAGCTTGCCAGCAGATGCTTCTTTCAACACGCTCATCAGCTTGGCGATCGCCTCGTCGTATGTCGGCAGGCTTGCCAACAGTGCGACGTCGGTGATCGCGCCTTCGAAGGCAGCACCTTTCAGTTCCAGCTTGTCATTCTTTTTCGCGAACTCTTTCAGGATGCGCGCGCCGGCACCCGGATGTTCGTTGGAAAAAGCAATGATGCTGGGACCGACGAATGTCTCGGTGAGACATTCGTAGTCGGTACCTGCCAGAGCGCGACGCGCCAGAGTGTTGCGGACGACCTTCAACCAAACGCCGTTCTCGCGAGCCTCTTTGCGCAGGGCAGTCATATCGTTCACGGTTACACCGCGGGAATCCGCGATAACCGCCGACAGAGCACCCTTAGCAGCTTGCTGGACTTCTGCGACAATCGCTTTCTTGTCTTCGAGTCCAATAGCCATAGTGTCACTCCTGGATTTGAAAAAAGACCGGGAACACTGCCCCCGATCCGTTCCGGTGCTTCGAGCTCAAATCCAGTAAAAATACTGGTTTGGGCGACACCGTCTGCGTAGGCTCGAACTTCTTGAGTGGCCAGCCTCGGATGGCCACCCGGCTAAAGTCCGGATTAAGTCCGTCGCGCTAAACCTCAAACGCGACCGACGCCTACGGTCTTTGACGGCCCGCTTTCCCGCCGAGGCGGTTGAGCGGACCCCAAAGTTCGGTTTGCTGCGGCACCGCTTACGAATGCCGCAGACATAATTAAATGGTCAGGGACGACTGATCGATGATCAGACCCGGGCCCATGGTGGTGCTCAGGGTGATCTTCTTCAGGTATACGCCCTTGGCGGAAGCCGGCTTGGCCTTTTTCAGGTCAGCAACCAGCGCTTCCAGGTTTTCTTTCAGCGCGTTCAGTTCGAAGCCGACCTTGCCGATACCGCCGTGGATGATGCCGCCTTTGTCGGCGCGGAAACGCACCTGACCGGCCTTGGCATTTTTTACAGCAGTAACCACGTCCGGAGTTACGGTGCCGGTTTTCGGGTTCGGCATCAGGCCGCGCGGGCCCAGGATCTGACCCAGCTGGCCAACAACGCGCATCGCGTCCGGAGAGGCGATTACCACGTCGAAATCCATCTTACCGGCCTTAACTTCGGCCGCCAGCTCGTCCATACCCACCAGATCAGCGCCAGCCTCTTTCGCCGCGTCGGCGTTGGCACCCTGGGTGAATACAGCTACGCGCACATCTTTACCGGTGCCGTGCGGCAGGGTAGTGGCGCCACGAACAGCCTGGTCGGACTTACGCGGATCGATGCCCAGATTGATGGACGCGTCCACAGTCTCGGCAAACTTCACATTGGACAGCTCTTTCAGCAGGGCGACGGCTTCGTCGATACCGTAGGCTTTGCCCGCTTCAACTTTCTCAGCGATAGCGCGCTGACGCTTGCTCAATTTAGCCACTTACAGACCCTCCACTTCGATACCGGCACTGCGCGCAGAACCAGCGATGGTGCGCACGGCTGCATCCAGGTCAGATGCAGTCAGGTCTGCCTTCTTCATTTCTACGATCTCTTCGATCTGGGCGCGGGTCACCTTGCCGACTTTGTCGGTGTTCGGACGACCGGAACCGCTCTTGATCTTGGCAGCCTTGCGCAGCAGTACCGCGGCGGGCGGCGACTTCATGATGAAGGTGAAGGAGCGATCGCTGTATACAGAGATCACTACGGGTACCGGCAGGCCCGGCTCCAGGCTCTGGGTCTGGGCGTTGAACGCTTTACAGAACTCCATGATGTTCACACCGTGCTGACCCAGTGCAGGGCCGACGGGCGGGCTCGGGTTGGCCTGACCGGCCTTTACTTGCAGCTTGATATAAGCTTCGACTTTCTTAGCCATTACAGCTCTCCTCTTGTTGGGTGGTAACGCCTGCGCTGGGCAACCCCAAGGGTTGCAACGCTCGGCTCCCCGATTGCCCCAAAAATGGCAGATTGCAATTTCCGGGGACGCGAAAGCCCTCTTCCGCCAAGCGGCAGAAGAGGGCCAAAAATTTCATCTCGGCGTCAGGTCTTCTCTACCTGACCAAACTCCAGCTCCACAGGGGTGGAACGACCGAAGATCAACACCGCGACACGCAGGCGGCTCTTTTCGTAGTTGACCTCTTCCACGACACCATTGAAATCGTTAAACGGACCATCGATAACGCGAACCATCTCACCCGGCTCAAACAGGGTCTTGGGTTTCGGTTTATCAACGGAGTCATCGATACGATTCAGAATAGCCTGGGCCTCGCGATCGGTAATCGGCGCCGGCTTGTCCGCCTTGCCACCGATAAAACCGAGCACACGCGGGGTCTCTTTGACCAGGTGCCAGGTATCGTCGTTCAGCTCCATCTCCACCAGCACGTAACCGGGGAAGAACTTGCGCTCACTCTTGCGCTTCTGACCGGCACGCATTTCCACCACTTCTTCGGTGGGAACCAACACCTCACCAAACAGGTGATCCATTTCGTGCAGCTCGATGCGCTCCTTCAAAGAAGCGGCGACGCGCTTCTCATAGCCGGAGTAAGCCTGGACAACGTACCAATGCTTAGACATGTATCAACCTTTAGCCGATAACCTTGGAGGCCGCCCAACCGAGGGCGGAATCCAGTGCCCACAGAATCAGCGCCATAATCAACACGAACACAACCACGATCAGCGTGGTTTGAGTCGCTTCCTGCCGGGTCGGCCAGACTACGCGCCGCACCTCTGCCTGCGCCTCGCGCAGCAGAGTCCAGAAAGCATTACCCTTGGCGGTATTAACTGCCACAACCAGCGCCACCAGGCAGATCGCCACGATCGCCAGCACACGGTAAAGGAGGGGGAATTCGGCGTAATAGGAGTTGCCAGCAACAGCGGCGCCAACCAACAGCACCACCAGCAGCCACTTCAGGCCGTCAAGACGAAAGGTTTTCGCTTCTACCTTAGCATTCATACAAAAGAAGCCCTTAGCGCACTATAGATAAGCCCTTAGCGCTTACAAACACAACCCCAATAAAATCAGGGAGTTGCGACGCCCTCAGGCACCCCCTCAACCATCAACAAAAGGGGCGGGGCGATTGAAATTTGGCAGGCCAGGAGGGACTCGAACCCCCAACAGCCGGTTTTGGAGACCGGTGCTCTACCAATTGAACTACTGGCCTGGAACAGCACGGGCACCGTGGCACCCGAAAATGAAGGGGCGGATATTATCACCCTCCCCCACATTTCGCAAAATGCGCTACCGAAGAATTTCAGTAGCGCGACGACCAACGATTACTCGATGATCTTGGCAACAACGCCGGCGCCAACGGTACGGCCACCTTCGCGGATCGCGAAGCGCAGGCCTTCTTCCATGGCGATCGGGGCA
>NZ_FQVA01000016.1 GCF_900129095.1 Microbulbifer donghaiensis | reverse complement strand
ACTCGCTCCTCTCCATATAGAAGCAACTCTTTACCGGCAGGGCAGATACAGCGCTTGCGGCGCTTGTCGAACTGGAATTCTCTGGCCGGGATAACCTGTTTCACACCAACAAGCGTATCCCGGTGACGCTTGCCGTGCTTCTCTTTTTGCTTGGCGAAAGCTTTATCTCTGGAGCGGAACTGGTTGTCGGGTATATAGGCGTTGATACCTTCTTCTTTTAGGTATGCATTATTTGATTCATTGGAGAATCCGGTGTCTGCGGTGACGACAACCTGCTCGGTGAGTATGTCATCATGGATACCGGCTTTCCGGTAGCGGGCGGTAAGGCCATCGAGCACAGGCTTTAACGTATGGTGTTCCTGGCCCTCACCGAAGGCTTGGGCTTCAACAATGATCTGATGTTTCTTATCAACTGCGGCTATGCCGTTGTAGCCCTGAATGGTCCCCTTGCTGGTGGTCATCTTCGCCGACTCGTTGTCGGTAATATTACTTTTGACTTCTTTCGGTTTTTTGCCTTGCCCCATCCTTGGGGCTGCTGTCTTTAGGAACTGATCAATCTTTTCAAAGTGCTTTTGCAAGGTTTCAGTGGCCTGTGCTAGTGCCTGCTTGCGCTCCCTCTCTTTTGGCTTGCGGCCATCGAGCTTTTTGTGCTCCTTGAGGCAGTGGCGTATTTTCTTGCGAATCTTGGCCTGCTTCTGTTGCAGCTCTTTGAAGGTACCAGAGTGCTCTTTGCTGGCATTGGAGGGCATCTTGCAGCCATCAATGGCAAAGAGTTCGTTGCCAAGCAACCCCTGCTGGTCGCAGACCATCAATACCTGTTCGAAGATGGACTCAATGGCATCCGGATAGCTGCTGACGAAGCTGGCAATGCTGGTGAAGTGCGGCACACTGTCACAGGACAGCGCCTTGAAAATAATGTTGTGCTCGCACTGCCATCGAATCTCTCTACTGGAAGTTATGCCTTTTGAATAAGCGAACAAAATGATCTTCAGCAGAATGGCCGGGTCGTAGGCTGAGCGGCCGCCGGCATCATTTTGGTACTTATCGTAGAAAACGGAGAGGTCGATATGATCGTCGATCAGGTGATGGAGGGTGAATTCGAAGGTGCCAGGCTGTAGCTG